>NZ_LGQW01000015.1:3874767-3959407 GCF_003116035.1 Azospirillum sp. TSH64 | reverse complement strand
CCGGCGGGTGCATGGCGATGCCCGCCGGGTGGTGCGCTTCGCCCGCCACAATCTGATGGACGCCGACTTGCCGGATGGGGTGCCGGCCGGTGGCTTCGATCTCGTGTCCTGCCGCAACGTCATGATCTATTTCGACGACGACAGCCGCGAACGGGCGCTCTCCCTGCTGACCGCGGCAGTGGCGCCGGGCGGCTGGCTGGTTCTCGGCACCACCGACCGGCTGCCGGACGACTGCGGCCGGGGCCACGGCTTCGAACGCCATCGCGGCGACCGCGCGCTCGCTTACCGGCGGGGAGGGGGGGCGGCATGACGACCTGCGGCTATCTCACCTTCGACATCGCCGGCACGCCCTTCGCCGTCGCCGCCGATCGGGTGGAGGAGGTGGCGGAGCCGACCGGCATCACCCGGCTGCCCTTCGCCCCGCCGCAGGTGGAGGGGCTGGCGAATGTCGCCGGCCGCATCCTGCCGGTGCTGGACGTCACCGGCTACCCGTCGCTGCGGCTGGCCTGGGGCGGCGGACGGCGCGGCGGACTGCTGATCGTGCTGCGCGCCGGAACCGGCGTGCTGGCACTCCGCGCCGGCCGCATCGGCGGCACGCTGACGGCGGCGCGGGTGGAGCTGTGCGCGGCGGAGCCGGAGGATTGCGGAACACCGGTGGCCGGCCGGCTGCGCCATGGCGACCGGTCCCTGCGGTTGCTCGATCCCGATCTGATGCGGCTGGGGCGCGGCGGGGCGCTCGCCATTTCCGGGCTGGCGGAGGCCGATGCGCTGTCGGGCGGTGCAGCGGAGCCGCCCGACCCGTCGCGCGAGCGCGCCAGCATCCGCCTGCTGATGGTGGAGGTCGCCGGCCAACCCCATGCTCTGGAGATGGCCGATCTGCTGCTGGTCTTCCCCGTCGGCGACCTGCATCCGCTGCCCCATGCGCCGGCGTTGGTCCGGGGGGTGGCACGGGTGCAGAAGCGGTCGATCCTGGTCACCGATCCGTTCGGTGCCGGTGCCGGCGCCGGTATCGGGGATCGGCCCGGCGGCTACGCCGTCGTCCTGCGGACGCGGCGGGGGCCGGTGGGCGTCCGGGTGGACGGGGTGCGGGGCGTGGTGCGCGTGCCGCTGGACCGCCTGCGCGCGGGCGAGGCCGGGGCGGCGGCCCGGATCTTGGATTACGATGGACTCTGGCTCGACGTGAGGAGCGTGGCGCGCATGCTGGGCGATCAACTCGACGACATCGGCCGCTTCGTACCCGAGGGTAGCGATCCCGACGACGATCTGGCGGAAAGCCGCCTGCCGCGCCGCTTCTACCGCCGCTTCCTCACCCTGGTGGTGGAGGCCCGCATCTATGCGCTGGAGTTCGAGAAGGTCCGCCGCGTGGTGGAGGTGTCCGACCGGCTGCGTTTGCCGCAGGGCGCCGAAAGCTTCGACGGGCTGACCGATGTTGACGGCCGCATCCTCCCGGTTCTCGATCTCCGCCGGCTGCTGGCGCGGGCGCCGGTCGGCGCGCCTCCTGCCACGCCCGGCATCGCCGTTCTGGTGGAGATCGACGGCGGGACCGTGGCGGTGATCGCCGACGAGATCCAACGCATCCGCAAGATCGACAGCGAGGATGTCGACCCGCTGTCCGACCGCCTGACCGCCGCGGTGATCCGCCTGGACAATGCCCTGATCCCGGTTCTGCGGCCCGAGGGGTTGACCGCCGCCGCGGCTGCCGGCACCAGGGTGCTGCCCATCGGAGACGCCCGGAGCGAGGTTGCCGCGCCATGACCGACCCGCGCATCCGCCTGCTGGTGGTGGACGACAGCAATTTCGTCCGCATCGCGCTGCGCAAGATGCTGGAGCCGGCGCCCGACATCGAGATCGTCGGCGAGGCGCGCAACGGTGCCGAGGCCTTGCGCCTGTCGCGGAAGCTGAAGCCGCATGTGGTGGCCATGGACCTGAACATGCCGGTCATGGACGGAATCGAATCGGTTCAGGCCATCGCCGCGGAGAAGGGCCCGCCCTGCATCATGGTTTCCAACGAAACGTCGGAGGGGGCGGCCGCCACCATCCGGGCGCTGGAAACCGGGGCGGTGGATTTCATCTGCAAGAACAGCTCCTTCATCACCTTCGACATGGCGTCCATCGAACGCCAGCTGACCGAGAAGGTGCGCCACTGGGGCCGCTGGCGCATGGCGCTGACGGGGGAGCGGGCCGCCGATTCCGCTCCGGCTTCCGTGGCCGAGCCCGCACCCGAACCGCCTCCGTCTCCGCGTCCGTCCGTCCGCGGGCACCGCCCCGACCTCGTCGTCGTCGGCGTGTCCACCGGCGGGCCGGTGGCGCTGGCGGAGTTGCTGGGCGCGCTCGGACCGCTGCCCTGTCCGCTGGTGGTGGCGCAGCACATGCCGGCCAGCTTCACCGCCGGTTTCGCCGCGTCGCTCGCCCGGTCGCTCGGCCGGCCGGTGGGGGAGGGGGCCGACGGTGAGACGCTCGACCCCGCGGCCGTCACCATCCTGCGCGGCGGCGGCGACTGGACCGTGCGCCGCAGCACCTCCGGCCGCTTCACCCTGCATGCCGCCGACCCGGCCGGCGCCATCTACCACCCCTCGGCCGACCGGCTCTTCCGCAGCGCCGCGGAAGCGGCGGAGTCGCCGGTCGCCGTCGTCCTGACCGGCATGGGCGACGACGGCAGCAACGGTGCGACGGCCTTCGCGGAACGCCGCTTTCCCGTTCTGGTCCAGGATCCGGCGACCTGCGCGGTCGACGGCATGCCAAGGGCGGCAATCCGTGCCGGTATCGCCACGGAGGTGTTGCCGGTTACGTCAATCGCCCGCAAGCTGAACGCTCTCTTCACACTCTCCTGACAATCGGGAAGACCCCGGAAGCCGACAGGCGCTGCAAACATAGGAAGTTTTTACTCATGGCGAAGCCGACGATCCTGCTGGTCGATGACTCGGTGCTGATGCGCACCATCATCGGCGACATCGTGCGCGCTGACGACGAGCTGTCCCTCGTCGGTGCGGCCGAAAACGGCAAGGTGGCTCTGGAGATGGTCAAGAGCCTGAAGCCCGACATCGTCCTGCTCGACATCGAAATGCCGGAGATGTCGGGTCTGGAGGTGATGGAGCATCTGTCGCTGATGTCGCGCGCCAAGGTGATCATCATCTCCTCCGTCGCGCAGGTCGGCTCGCCCGAAGCGAACGAGGCCCGCGCCCTGGGTGCGGTGGAGATCATCGCCAAGCCGTCCGGCACCATGAGCCTCGACCTTGCCCACAAGAAGGGCCACGACATCGTCGCCGCCATCCGCCGCGCCGCCGGCTTGCCCCCGCCCGTGAAGCCCTGAGTCTCCGGTTCGGCGCCTTCTTTTGTGAGCGGTGACCCATGACCAGCGAACTGATCGAGACCCTGTGGCGACAGTTCGGCGTCGAGGCCGGCGAACATTTCGACCTGCTGGAAAAGCTGCTGTCCGCCGGCCCCGGCGACGGGCCGGAGGCGGAACGGATCGCTGCCCTGTTCCGCTCCTTCCATTCGCTGAAGGGGGCCGCCCGCGCCATGGACCTCTTCGCGATGGAGGCAGTGGCGCACCGGGCGGAAACCATCCTCGGCCGTGTGCGCGGCGGTGCGCTGGCGCTGACGGAGGAGGTCGCCGCCCCGCTGCTGGAGGCTCTGGACGCGCTGCGCGGGCTTGCCGAGGCCGGCATGCGCGACCGCCGCGACGGGCAGGCGCCGGCCGACCTGCTGGCGCGGCTCGACGCGCTGGGCGGGGAGGGGCCCGCCGCCAAGCCCGTTCCCGCCCCGCCGCCGCCCCCGCCGGTGCGTCTGCACGAGAACGAGCGGATGCTCGGCCTGTTCGTCGGGCTGCTGCATGACGGGATGGCGACGCTGACCCGCGCGCTCGACCTAGACAGCCTGGACGAGGAGGGACTCCGCAGTGTCGACGACACAGCCGACCGGCTGGAGCTGGCCTGCGAGCGGCTGAACTTCCTGCCCTTCGCCGACACGCTGCGCCGGTTCCGCGAGGCGCTGGCCGCCCGTGATGCCGACGCCATCCTGCGCGAGCTTCAGGCCGTCGCCACCGCCAGCGCCCGCATCGGGCGACTGACCGGCAAAGATGCCGGTGCGGCGATCCTGGCGACCCTGCTGGCCGACCACAACGCCCAGATCCTTGCCCAGGGCGGCGCCCGTGCCGATGCGCTGCTGGCCGATCCGTCGGTGCTGGCCGATGCGTCCGTTGCCGCCGAACTTGCCGGGCTGCTCGACCGTATGGCGGCGACGCTGGACATCGTCCGGCTGCCGCGCGGCTCCGCCCTGCTGCGGGTGCTGGCCGATGTGATGCGCCGTACACCCGCCGCCGACCATGCCGACCGGCCGATCCTGATGGCCGACGCCCGCACCATGATCGCCGATCTGGCGGCGCGGGCAGCGTGCGATCCGGCCGGGGATTTGGACGCGGACGGGGTGGCTGCGCTGGAAGGCCGCCTGCGCACCTTCGTCGATGCCGTCTCGGCCGAGCGGGAGGCGGGCGAGGCGCGCCGTCCGCTGAACGCCGACGATCTTTCGGCCCTTGGGCTCGATCCCGGCCTGCTGCGCTTCCTGTCGCCCGACAGCACCGCCGACCTGCGCGCCGCCATCGCCGATCCGGAGATGCGGCTTTACGAGGTCACCGCCTTTCTGGAAACCTCGCCGGAGGTCGCGTCCGGCTTCGTCCAGTGGATGGGCAGCAAGGTGCGCGCCATCACCAACTGGCCGGAGTTCATCGACGGCAAGACCTGGCTGCGTGTGCTGATCGCCTCCCCGCAGGAGCTTCCCGCCCTGGCGGACGCCCTGGCCGGCATCGACCCCGGCGGCGGCTTTCTGCGCATCCGCGCCTGCGCGCCGTCCGATCCGGCCGGGGATGGCGGGGAGCCGGTCACACCTGACCTGCCGGTCCCTGCCGATGCGCGGACCCTGCCTGCGGTGCAGTCCGCCGGTGCACCGGTGACGACCGCTGCCCCGCAGCCTGCCGCCCTATCCGCCCGCCCGGCGGCCCCCGCCGCTGGTGGCGTGCTGCGCGTGCCCGGCGAGGTGATCGACCGCTTCATGGCCCGCATCGACGGCATGGTCCTGCTGTCCGGCGACCTCAACGCCACGGCCAACGACCTGCGGCTGGAGTCGGCGCTCGCCGCCTTGACCGAGCGGCTGGGTGCCGGCGATCCCGACCTGCGTCTCCTGCGTGAGGCTGTCGAGCATCACCGCCGCGACCTGCTGGACCTCGACGCCCAGCTCAGCCGCTCCGTCGACCGGCTGCGCGAGGCGGCGCTGGACCTGCGCGTCGTTCCCATCGAGACCCTGTTCAACCAGTTTCCCCGCGTCGTGCGCGAACTGGCGCGGGGACAGGGCAAGTCGGTCCGCCTCGCCACCGAGGGCGGCGAGGTCCGCATCGACAAGAGCATGGTCGAGATGCTCTACGACCCGCTTATGCACATGGTGCGCAACGCCATCGACCACGGCATCGAGCCTGCCGCCGACCGCGAGGCGTTGGGCAAGCCGGCACAGGCCACGCTGTCGCTGCGCGCCATCCAGCGCAACAGCCGCGTCGTGGTCGAGGTCGTCGACGATGGCCGCGGCATCGCGACGGAGGCGGTGCGTGCCAAGGCGGTGCGCCAGGGCCTGATCGGCGAGGAGGACAGCCTGCACCTGTCGCCCGATGCGGTGCGGGAATTCATCTTCGCCCCCGGTTTCTCCACCGCCGACACGGTGACCGAGACATCCGGCCGTGGTGTCGGCATGGATGTGGTGCGCAATGCCATCACCCGGCTGGGCGGCAGCATCGCCATCCGCACGCGGGACGGGGCGGGCACCGCCTTCGCCATCGACCTGCCGCTGTCGGCGGCGATCCTGCGCACCCTGCTGGTCCAGGTCGACGATCAGGTGCTGGCGATCCCCGACCGCTTCGTCGAGGAGGTCTGCGGCTTCACCGCCGACGATTTCCACCGCGTCTCCGGCTGCTGGACCGTCATGCGCCGCAAGCGGGTACTGCCGGTGGTCCGCCTCGCCGATGCGCTGGGCTTTCCCGCCGAGGGGGAGTGGCCGCTCTGCGGCCCCGGCCAGCGCCTCGTCGTCGTTCTGCGCCAGGGCGGCCGCCGCATCGGGCTGGAGATCGACAGGCTCCTGCGCCGCGGCGACCTGTTCGTCCGCGAAAGCCATCCCGGCCTCGCCGAGGTGCCCGGTGTCGGCGGCGTCTCCCTGCTGAACGACGGCCGCATCGTCATTATCCTGGACGGCGACGAACTCTATCGCCTCGCCGCGCTGGCCCAGCGGCGGGAGGCCGATGCGCCGGCCTGATGCACCCGTTCGGCTTGGCCGGTTCATGAAGGGAAATTCATGGTTGAGTCAGGTTGGGGACAGGGCGGACGGGCTAATGTCCTTCTTGTGACGCGGTCGGGCCAGCCCCCCTGAAACACCGGCCCGTCACAATTGAGCGTCTTCTTATCTGGTGTCTCTTCCCGATGGTTCCCTGCCATCGGACCCGACCGTCCGGTTCTCCCGTTTGCCTCCGGACGGTACCTATCGGCGGAGCGCGTCCAAGCCAATTTCCTGGCCGACGTTGCCCCCCACCATAGGCCCCCTGGCCTTGGGTGCGCTCCGCCGTCCCTTCTTTTCCCCGCCTTTTCCCCAATGCCGTTCAGCAGCCTTGACGCAGGAAGGCCCACCCGGCTTTCTGGTGGCCGTCGAAGGCTTTTCCGGTAGCGACCCGCCCGTGCGTCCCGCCATCCTGTTTCCGCTGTTCAAACCGGTCACGGCACTTCCCGGCCTCGGCCCCCGGCTGGGCAAGCTGGTGGAGAAGCTGGCCGGCGCCCATGTGGTCGACCTGCTGTGGCATCTGCCCTGCGGCGTGGTCGACCGCCGCTTCTCGCCGACGATCGCGCAGGCGCCGCATGGGCGCATCGCCACCCTGACCGTGCGCATCGATTCGCACGCGCCGCCGGTGAACCCGCGCCATCCCTACAAGATCCGCTGCACCGACGAGACCGGCGTGCTGGAGCTGGTCTACTTCCATATCCGCGGCGACTGGCTGTCGAAGCAGATCCCCGCCGGCACCACCATGGTGGTATCCGGCAAGGTGGAGTGGTTCAACGACACCGCCCAGATCACCCACCCCGACGCCGTCGTCCCGGTCGACGCCAAGGAAGATCTGGAACTGGTCGAGCCGGTCTATCCGATGACCGCCGGCCTGCCGGCCAAGACCTTGCGCAAGGCGGTGCGCGCGGCGCTGAACGATGTCCCGCCGCTCGACGAATGGCAGGATCCGGCATGGCTGGCCCGCCGCCAGTGGCCGAGCTGGGCCGAGGCGCTGAAGCGCGCCCACACGCCGGAGGATGAGGGCGACCTCGCCGCCACGGCCCCCATCCGCTGTCGCCTCGCCTATGACGAACTGCTGGCGAACCAGCTCGCCCTGATGCTGGTGCGCGCCAGCCAGCGCCGGCTGGCCGGGCGGGCGACCCAGGGCGACGGCAGCCTGCGCCGCGCCGCGCTCGCGGCGCTGCCCTTCTCCCTGACCGGTTCGCAGGCCGGGTCGCTGGAGGAGATCTATGCCGACATGGCCGCCGAGCGGCGGATGCTGCGGCTTCTCCAGGGCGATGTCGGCAGCGGCAAGACCGTAGTCGCGCTGATGGCGATGCTGAACGCGGTGGAGACCGGCGCCCAGGCCGCGCTGATGGCGCCCACGGAAATCCTCGCCCGTCAGCATGCCGAGAGCCTGGCGCCGCTGTGCAGGGCGGCCGGCGTCGAGATCGGGCTGCTGACCGGGCGCGACAAGGGCAAGGCACGCCAGGCTGTGCTCGACCGGCTGGCCTCCGGCGAACTGCCGCTGCTGGTCGGCACCCATGCCCTGTTCCAGGAGGATGTCGCCTTCAAGGATCTGGCGCTGGCGGTGATCGACGAGCAGCACCGATTCGGCGTCCATCAGCGCCTTCAGCTGTCGGCCAAGGGGCGGGCGGTCGATGTGCTGGTGATGACCGCCACCCCGATCCCGCGCACTCTGACCCTGACCGCCTATGGCGACATGGACGTGTCGCGCCTGACCGAGAAGCCGGCGGGCCGCAAGCCGGTGCAGACCGTCACCATCGCGCTGGACCGGCTGGAGGAGGTCGTCCACGGCATCCAGCGCAAGGTGGCGGAGGGGGCGCGGGTCTATTGGGTTTGCCCGCTGGTCGACGAATCGGAGCAGAGCGACCTCGCCGCCGCGACCGAGCGCCATGCCTTCCTGCGCGCTACCTTCGGCGACCGTGTCGGGCTCGTCCATGGCAAGATGCGGGGGCCCGACAAGGACGCGGTGATGGCCGCCTTCGCCGAAGGCAGCCTGGACGTTCTGGTCGCCACCACGGTGATCGAGGTGGGCGTGAATGTGCCGGAAGCGACGGTGATGGTGATCGAGCATGCCGAACGCTTCGGCCTCGCCCAGCTTCACCAGCTGCGTGGCCGGGTCGGCCGTGGCGAGAAGCCGTCGAGCTGCCTGCTGATGTTCGAGTCGAACCTGACGGAAACAGCGCGGGCGCGGCTGAAGACCCTGCGCGACACCGAGGACGGCTTCGTCATCGCCGAGGAGGACTTGCGCCTGCGTGGTGCCGGCGAGGTTCTGGGCACCCGCCAATCGGGCCTGCCGGGCTTCCGGATGGCCGACCTCGCGGTGCATGGCGACCTGCTGGCGGTGGCGCGCGACGATGCCCGGCTGGTGGTGGAGCGCGACCCCGACCTCGCCAGCCCGCGCGGGCAGGCGCTGCGGACCCTGCTCTACCTCTTCGAACGCGATGCGGCGGCCAAGACCTTGCGGTCGGGCTGATCGCCGTCCAGATCCTCATCGTCGGGATCGGCCGGTATTTCCACCAGGGTGGGGCGGCGGTCGGGCGGGACGACGATGCCGCCAGACATCACCAGCTTCAGCCCATCCTCGACGGTCATGTTCAGCACGGTCACCTCGCGCCGCGGCACCATCGCCAGATAGCCGGCGGTGGGCGGCGCGCAGGGGATGAAGACGTTGACGATGTCGTCGGCTTCGCCGGCCAGCTTCACCTGCACCTCGGGGTGGGCGCTGCCGGTGATGAAGCCCAGCGACCACACGCCGGGGCGCGGATACTGGATCGCCACCACCTCGCGGAAGGCGTTCGACTTCTTGGCCAGCACCGTCTCGAAGATCTGCTTCACCCCGCCATAGACGGAGCGGACGACCGGCATGCGTCCGACCACCCCCTCGCCGACACCGAGCACCAGCCGGCCGACATAGCCGGCGGCGAAGGCGCCGATCAGGGTGACGGCGATGATCACCACCAGAACGCCGATGCCGGGGATCGAGAAGGGCAGGTAGTTTTCCGGATTGTAGACGCTGGGGATCAACGGTCGGATATAGCCGTCGATCAGCGACACGAACCACCATGCGATATAGACGGTGATGGCGATGGGGGCCGTCACCAGGATGCCGGCCAGGAAATAGGCCCGCAGCCGTCCCATCAACCCGATGCCCTCGCGGCGGTGCCGCGCCGGCTCCCCCATCTGGCCTTTCGCCGGGGGCTTGCCCTGGGACTTCGGGTCGGCCTTCACCTCGGCCTTCGGTTCAGTCTGATCTCCGCTCACGCCTGCCCATCCGCCCATCGTCCATCCGCGCCATAGTGGGGCAAGCGCCGTCCGCTCTCAACTGCCGCGTAAGGGAACGCGGGAATTGGGAAAAGCGTCAGCCGACCAGCGAGCTCGCGATCACGGACAGCAGCGTGACGGCCCCGGCGATGGCGGCGCCGTCGACATGGTTGGGGAAGGCGCGCCAGAACTCGTCCTTCGAGACCGGTTCCGGTGCGTCGTATTCGTCCATCGACAGGCCGGCGGCGAGGCTGCCGCAGGTGTGGTCGGCGATGGCGCCCGACAGATGCGCCATGGCGACGGCGAGATAGCAGAACTTCACGAAATCCAGCAGGAAGCCCAGCGTGCTGCTCGCCTCGCCCAGCGGGCTGGCGGTGAAGCCGGTGGCGGCGACCGTGCTCGCCATGGCGATGGCCGCCGCGAAGGGGATCAGGGCGACCGACAGCAGCCGTTGGCGGTCGATGCGGCGGGCGGTGGGCACGGGGAACAGGGTCGGCATGGTCGGCGCTCCGGGCAACGATGGGTTCGGTAAATGGAAAATTCGGCGAGGCGTCACCCCCTTCTGCGCGCTTGGCGTTAACGGAGGGTTGACACCGGCCAATAGTCACAGCGCCTTCCACCTTTGCGCAGGTCACGCTATCCTTCGGGGCAACATACAGTCCGGGGCGAAGCCGGAATCTTCCGCGCCAAAGACCGACATGACGAAACCAGAATGACCAAGCCCGACAGCCCGGCCGATGGGCTGGCCGAGGCATCCGCCGCCGGCCTGGACCGCATCGCGCTGCTTCGACCGCTGTCCGCCGACCAGCGCGCCGCGGTGGCGCGCCAATGCCGCTGGCGCCGCTTCGCTCCCGACGAGCAGCTGATCGACCATTGGGCCGAGACCCGCGACGTCGCCTTCCTGGTCGAAGGGCGGGTGCGGGTGCTTAGCCATTCGGCCGGTGGGCGCGAAATCAGCTTCAACGACATCGAGGCGGGGGAACTGGTGGGGGAGATGTCGGCGCTGGACGGCCGTCCGCGGTCGGCGTCGGTGGTGGCGCTGGGGGAAGGCGCCTTGGTCGCCTTCCTGCCGACCAAGCCTTTCCAGGCTTTGGTGACCGCCCATCCGGAACTGGCGATGGCGACGATGCTGCGGCTGTGCGACAAGCTGCGCGGCGCCACCGACCGCATCATGGAACTGTCGACGCTCGGCGCCAACAACCGCGTCCATGCCGAACTGCTGCGCCTTGCCAAGCGTGGCTCACGCCAGGGTGCCTCGGCGATCATCGCGCCGATTCCCGTCCATTCCGACATCGCCGCCCGCGTCAGCACCACGCGTGAAACCGTCGCCCGCGTTCTGAGCGACCTGACCCGCGACGGGCTGCTGGAACGCCGTCCCGACGCGCTGGTTGTGCGCGACCTGTCACGGCTGGAAATGCTGGTCGAGGATGTCCGCGGCGGCGCCTGAGAGCGCGGGCAGGGAAACGGACTCTGAGAACGGACCCTGAAAAAGAAAAGGCCGCGGCAGCCCGTATGGTCGGGCCGTGCCGCGGTCGCCTTTCAAACCCTCAAGACTTTTTTGCTTTTTTGTACCGCGATCAGCGGTGCAGAGACCGGACCAAGATCGCCACCGGGGTGGCCAGGGCCCATTCGGTCAGGAACGCGGCAACCGGACGCAGGAGGATCGCCGCGGGCGTGGCCTCGAACCAGTCGGCGGCGAAATCGCGGACCGAATGCTGGGACTGGGCGTCGCCATGGATGCCATGATCGCCATGATGAAGGCTGAGGATGCTCATGATCGTCTCCGTCGGCTGAAAATGTCGGAAGGGGTGGCGGGGTGTCAGCGCTTCAGCAGGCCGAGCAGGTAGCCGGCCGGGGTGGCGGCAACCCATTCCTGCAGGAAGGCGCCGACCGGACGCAGGACCAGATAGGCCGGGGTGGCTTCAAACCAGGCCACCGGGAATTCGGCGACGGCATGCAGGGCATCGGTCGAAGCGTGGTGTTCGGTGCCGGGCTGGAAAGTGGTGGTGGTCATCGTTGTCTCCATCGGGCTGTTGAGGAGACTATATACTGGTATACCCAATGCCAAATACGCGGCCTTTGCATTGCTGGATGCTGCAAAAATTACAGCTATACAGAGGTTTCCTTTGGCAAATCGTCATTATACAAACCAATCAGCATTACGAACTATCAACCCACGGCGACGCCTTCCGGACTGTTCGCCCGCATCCCTAGGATGTTCGGCCGACCAACCAACATCTTGACAGTGCTGCCGGAAAAAACGACTTCAGGGGGATGGTTCAGTACATCGGCCCCGATCCGCTCCGCAGTCTCTACGACGCCGTCCAGACGATGCGGCGCGAACCGTCTGCCATTCCCGAGACTTCCCGCACCGGAAAGCTGCTGGCCCAAGGCCGCGCCCGCATGGCGCGCAAGGTGGGAGAGGAAGCGATCGAGGTGGCGATCGAGGCGATGCGCGGCGACCGCGGCGCGCTGGTGATGGAGGCGGCGGACCTGCTGTACAATCTGGTGGTCCTGCTGGCCGACCTCGATGTCGCCCCCGACGAGATCCTGGCGGAACTGCGGCGGCGCGAGCTGGCCTACGGCATAGCCGAGAAGCTGCCGAAATCGGACGACCCCATCAATGGTGTCGCCGCCGGCCATGACAGGCCGCTTTCCCCCAAATCCAATACGGACAAATCCAGTTCGGACAAGTCCAATTCCGACAAGTCCAATCAGGCCAAACGCTGCAAGCGTTAGGCGGGGTCCGCCTCCCGCGGGAAGACCAGATCGAACCGCGTGCCCACTCCCCTGGCGAAATGGTATTCGCCGCGGATTTGCCGGCTGAAGGCCCGGATCAGATCCATGCCCATCGACCGCCGTCCGGGCGGGGCGGCATCCTCCGGTTCCGGCGCGCCGGTGCCGTCATCCTCGATGGTCAGGTGCAGCGATCCGTCTTCCGCCGTCACCGCGATGTCGATGGTGCCGGAGCAGCGGCCCGTGAAGGCATGCTTGTAGGCGTTCGACACCACCTCGTTCAGGATCAGGGCGAAGGGCACCACGCGGTTCAGGTCGAGGCTGACGGGCTCGACCCGGTGCCTGATGACGATGGTCCGGCCGGGGCGGCTGTGGAAGCTGTTGAGGTGCCCGGCCAGCGCCTCGACGAAATTGTCGAGCCGGACCGCCGACACGCCGGTGGAGCGGTAGATCTGCTCGTGGATCAGACCCATCGTGTTGATGCGCGTCAGGGCTTCGCTGAATGGCGCTTCCAGTTCGGGCGACCGTTGCGCCTGCAACTCCAGCAGGCTGAGAATGACCTGCAGGTTGTTCTTCACCCGGTGATGAATGTCGCGCAGCAGCACTTCCTTGTCGGCAAGCGCCTGATCGAGATGGCGGGTGCGCTCGGCGATGCGGCCCTCCAGCGCCTCGTTGGCGCGGCGCAGCGCCACCTGCGCATTGGCGGCCTGCCGCGACCGGTGCAACGCGATGCCGCCCAGCAGGCCCAGCAGGCCGAGCGCCGGGAAAGCCGTCAGGACATAGGGCAGCACCCGGTCGAGCCAGGCGGCCTCGATGGAGGCGACATCGGTGCCATAGACCACGTAGACGGGCAGGTCGGGCACCTTGCGGCGGGCCAACAACCGCTCCACCCCGTCGGAGGGGGTGACCGCGCGGAAGATGCCGTTCCTGTCGGGGGTGGAGATCAGCTCCGGGAAGCGTCCGATGGCGGCGCTGTCCTCCGGCGCGATCATCGGATTGCGGACCAGCACCTCGCCATCCTCGCGCATCAGCAGGATCACATCGCGGGACCCATGCAGGACCGAACGGTAGAAGTCGGTGAAATAGCTGGGAAGCAGCGAGATCTGCGCCACACCCTGGAACCGGTGGCCGGGCAGCTCCATCCGCCGGCTCAGGGTGAAGACGACCTCCGGCACGATCTTGCCGTTCAGCCGCGGGCCGATGTGAAGCATCGTGCCGGGATTCAGATGGGCGCGGAAATATTCGCGGTCTCCCGCGTTCAGCGGGCGCATCGGCCATTCGTAGCTGCTGGCGCGCACCCGCCCGGTCTCGTCGGTGATCCAATAGGACTGGACCTCCGGCGATTGCGCGGCCATCGCCTTCAGCCGCTCGAACAGCAGGGGAGTGCCGTCGATCCGGTCCCAGCCCAGATCGTCCACCATCCATTCCATGTGCGACAGGGTGGAGGCATGGATGCCCAGCGTCCTGGCCGCATGTTCCTCAAGAACGCGGGCGATGGCGATGCTGCGGTTCTCCGCCTCGGAGATCACCTGGTTGCGATACTGGTAGGCCGAAAACACCAGAAGGGCGCCGGTGAGGAGGAGCGACACCGCCAGCAATGCGCCCACAGCCAGGGACGCCGCCTTGCGCCCGCCCCGTTCCGCAACCCGGCTTCCCGCGGCATGTGAGTCCTGTTCGAGGCCGGCAGGGGTCATCGGGGCGAGGTGGTCCTTCCACAAAAGGGGATGGCCTTACAGGAGATGGCCTTAGAGGAGATGGGCTGGGCGCGAGAATAGCTCAACCGTTGCATTCCGTCATCCAACAACCATGTCGGGTTAAGAGTGGATACTATTTCCCCGAATGGTGGGCCTCGTCCAGCCTTCCGCCAGATCGGGTAGCCGTCCGGCATTCACGCCCTGGGGCTTCTGCCGGCGGAGCATCCCCGCAGCATGGACAAAGGAATCCTCCATCCTCTCTCCTAGTGGGCAACCATCCCGTGATCAGTGTCGCACCCGCTCCGTCTTTTGCACAGCTTCCGTTGTGTGTCTGGGTAATGAACTCTTGCAAAACATTGACGAACTGACACAGCGCTGTTCGCTCATATGCGACAAATTGAAACGAATGTTGTCGATTCATCCGATCTGACTTGGAACAGGCACCGGACGGTGGTTCCATTGTGCTGCGGTGAGGGCGGTCATGCGCAGTGGTGTGGGGGCGGCGGATGATGGGGATGGTCGGTGGGCTGGACGACGAGCTGCTGTTCGGCCCGGAAGACAGCGCCGTAACGGTGGCGACGCCCCAGCGGCCCTCCGGGCTGCCCTGGCCCGTTCTGGTGGTGGACGACGATCCCCAGGTCCATGCCATGACCGCGGTTCTGCTGCGCGACTTCGATTTCGACGGGCGCCCGTTCGAGGTGGTGAGCGCGCTGTCGGCGGAGGAGGCGAAGGCGGTCCTCGCCCGGCGGCCGGACCTGCCCATTGCCCTGCTCGACGTGGTGATGGAGACGGAGGATGCCGGCCTGAAACTGGTCCGCCACATCCGGGAGGAACTGGGCAACCACCGCATGCGCATCATCCTGCGCACAGGCCAGCCGGGACAGGCGCCGGAACGCGACGTCATCGTCGGCTATGACATCAACGATTACAAAGCCAAGAGCGAACTGACCGCCCAGCGTCTTTTCACCACCCTGGTCAGCGCGTTGCGCGCCTGGCGCGACATCGTGACGATCGAGCGCAACAGGCAGGGGCTGGAACGGATCCTCAGCGCATCGGCCCCGCTGTTCGAGATGCGGCCGATGCGCAGCTTCGTCCAACGGCTGGCGGAGCAGATCGCCCGCGTCGTCGATCACGGCGCCGCGCCGGCGGTGCTGGCCTGCCGGCCGGTTGCGCGTGCCGACGGCGGCCTGACCGACGAAATCGTCGCCGGGCTGGGTCCGTTCGCCGGCAGCATCGGCATGCCGGTGGGCGACGTCCTGACTGCCACCGCCGCCGCGGAGGTGGCAACTGCGCTCGCCACCCAGTCCAACCTCTACAGTGACGACCATTGCGTCCTGGTTTTCCGCACGCGCGAGCATGGCGTGACTGTCTTCCGGCTGGAACGGACGGAGCCCTATGTCGCCGACGAGCACCGCCTGCTGGAGCTGTTCTGCAACCGCGTCGCCATCGGGTTCGACAATGTCTGCCTGTATGAGGAGCTGATGGCGCTGAACCGCTCGCTGGAACAGCGGGTGGAGGATCGCACGCTGGAACTGGCCGCCAACCAGAAGGCGCTGATCCTGGCGAAGGAGCGGGTGGAACGGGCGCTGGAGCGCGAACTGCTGGCGCGCGACCAGCAGCGCCAGTTCCTGGGCATGGTCAGCCACGAATTCCGCACGCCGCTCGCCATCATCGACAGCGCCGCCCAACTGCTGGCGATGCGGGCCGGGCAGGTGGAGCCGGAGATGCTGGAACGGCTGGCGGTGATCCGCGGCAGCGTGCAGCGCCTGACCGGCCTGATCGACTCCCATCTGACCGACGAGCGGCTGCAGAGCAACGCCCTTGTCGTGGAGCGGGCCGAAATCGATCTGCCGGACCTGATCCGCACCGTCGTCCAGCCTTTCCGCGTCGCCTACCCCGACCGCGAGTTCCGGCTGACCTTGGACCGCTTGCCGCCGCGGGCGGAGATCGACGCCAACCTGATCGGTCTGGTGATCAGCAATCTGGTCAACAACGCCCTCAAATATTCCGGACCGGGTGGGCCGATCCTCCTCAGCGGCGACACCGACGGCGCCATGGCGGTGATCGAGGTGACGGACCATGGCCGCGGCATTCCAGAGGTGGAGCTTCCGCGCCTGTTCGACCGCTTCTTCCGCGGGACCGGCGCCTCCGGAGTGCCGGGCACCGGCATCGGGCTGCACACCGTCCAGCAGATCGCCCTGCTGCATGGCGGCGCGGTCGCCGTCGACAGTGTGCCGGGGAAGGGCTCGACCTTCCGGATCGTGGTGCCGGTGTGATGCAACGCGTTGGCGCGCCTGCTTCCATGTCGCCTCTCCGAAAGTCTGTGGCCCTTTGTCATAGGAGGTGACATAGTCGGGCGGAACCCCGGTATCCGTGGAACCTCAGGCCACAGCCATGCTTGCCCAGCAATATGCGTCGATTAAGCGCGATCTCGACGACAAGGGGATCGTGTTCTCTTTCAGCGGTTATTTGTCGGAGGGGATACTTTATTCCCTGGGTGAGGCTCTGCGCGAGAAGATGGCCTTGGAAGCGGCCGACGGACCCACCATCCGCCGTGTCTTCTCCGTCTTCGTCGAGCAGATGCAGAACATCATCCGCTACTCGGCGGAGAAGGTGTCCGGCACCGCCGGCCGCGCGGTGGAACTCAGCGCCGGAATGGTCACCATCGGCATGGAGCGCGGCAAGGTCTTCATCGTCTGCGGCAACACCGTGCGCAACAGCGAAGTGCCCCGTCTGAAGGAACGGCTCGACCATCTGAAGAGCCTGGATCGCGACGGCATCAAGACCTACTACCGCGAGCAGCTTCGCGAGGAGCCGGACGACGGCAGCCGCGGCGCCACGCTGGGATTGATCGAGATCGCCCGGCGGGCCAGCGATCCCATCGATTACGATTTCAACGCGATGGACGCTGACCGCAGCTTCTTCTGCCTCAAGGTCAGCGTATGAACGTCCGGGCCGAGCACCACGCGATGGACTGCCTGACCATTCCCGCCACCGGACGGACGCCGGGCGTGTCGTTCGATTTCGTCAGCGGCCATCTGCGGATGACCGGCGAGTCCTATCCCGACGATGTCGCGGCGTTCTTCGGCCCGGTGTTCGAGGCGCTGCGCGGCTTTCTCGGCGATCCAGATGGCGGTCCCATCCGCTTCGACATGGAGCTTCTTTACTTCAACAGCTCCAGTGCCAAGGCGCTGATGAACATTTTCCAGATGCTCGAGACGGTGGCCAAGGGCGGGCGGCCGGTGACGCTGACATGGTGCGTCGAGGAGAGTGACGAGTCCATGCGCGAACTGGGCGAGGATTTCGCGGAGGATTTGCGGCACGTCGTCTTCCAGATGCGGGAGATGCCCGCCGGCGGCCCGCCATGAGCTTCAATCTCTTCGCCGCGGAGGAGGAGGCCCTCGCCAAGGCCCGCGCTCTGGAAACGAGGCTGGGCACGCTGGCGCCGGACTGCCTGCCCGAATTCCGCGACCTGATCGCCGCCTTTGAACTCAGCACGCGGGAGCAGCAGCGGCTTGTGCGGGTCAGCGACCGGTTGCAGGCGCAATTGAGCGACGCCATCCACGAGTTGGATCGCCAGCGCAGCGAGGCGGAGGCGGCACTCGATCACCTGCGCGAGGCGCAGGAGGCGATGGTCCAGTCGGAGAAGCTGGCGTCGCTCGGCGCGCTGGTCGCCGGCGTCGCCCATGAGATCAACACGCCGGTCGGCATCGCCGTGTCCTGCGCCTCGCATCTGGCCGACGCCACCCAGGCGATGCGCCGGCGCGCAGACGACGGGACCTTGGGCAAGGCGGAGTTCGCCCGCTACCTCGCGACGGCGGTCGACACCACCGATCTGATCCTCGGCAATTGCGAAAGGGCGTCTCAGTTGATCGCCGGCTTCAAGCAGGTGGCGGTGGACCGCGCCAGCGCGGTCCGGCGAACCGTCAATCTCGCCGCCTATATCCAAGACACGCTGGTCAGCCTTCAGCCCAAGTTCCGGCCATCGGGCCATGCGGTGGCGGTCTATTGCCCCGCCGACCTGGAACTGGACAGCTATCCCGGCGTGCTGTCGCAGATTTTGTCGAATCTGGTGATGAATGCGCTGACCCATGCCTTCGTCGACGGGCAGGCAGGGGGGATGGCGATCACGGTGGATTGTCCGGACGCCGACACCGTCCGCATGTGCTTCGCCGACAATGGCCGCGGCATGAGCGAGGAGCACAGCGCCCGGGTGTTCGAGCCCTTCTTCACCACCAGGCGCGGTCGCGGCGGCAGCGGGCTTGGGCTCCACATCGTCCACAATCTGGTGGTCGGTGTTCTGATGGGCTCGATCACGGTGTTAAGCGCGCCCGACCTGGGCACCAGTTTCACCCTGCAGTTCCCACGCCGGACACCCGACCGCGACCTGCCGGTCGAGGCTCTGACGATGTAGAACCGGGACTCAGCCCTGGCCCGTCCCGACCACCCGGATCGGGGCGGAGAACACGTAACCGACGCCATGCACCGACTTCAGCGGCGCAGGACCGCCGATGGCGCCCTCCACCTTGTGGCGCAGGCGGCCGACAACGGTGTCGATGGAGCGGTCTTCCGGGTTCCAGCGGCGATTGTACAAGGCCTGCGAGATCTGGTCGCGGGTCGCCGGCTTGCGTGCCTGGGCGGCGAGCAGGCTGGTCAGCTTCATCTCCATGCTGGTCAGGCTGATGCGGATGCCGGCGGGGTTGGTCAGGCTCCATTCCGTCGGGTCCAGCGACCAGCGCGCCTCGTCCGCCCCGTCGCCGGCGGCCTCGCCGGACGCCACGCCGTTGGCGGACTGGGCGGCCGACTCCGCGGCGCGCTCGCTCAGCCGCCGCAGCAGCGACTTCACCTGCGCTTCCAGTTCGCGAAGCTCGACCGGCTTCACCAGATAGGCGTCGGCGCCGATCTCCAGCCCGACGATGCGGTCGACCGTCGAACTGCGGGCGGTGACCATGATGATGCCGGCGCCATGATGGTCGCGCAGCCGGGCGGCGATCTTGAACCCGTCCTCGTCGGGCAGATTGACATCCAGGATGACGATGGCGGCGGTGCGGGTCTGCAACAGCCGGTCCAGTTCCGTCCCGTCCCGTGCGCCGATGGCATCGAATCCGCAGCTCGACAGATACTCCACCATGTCGGACCGCAAAGAATTCTCATCTTCGACCACGACGATCGTCGGACCGGCCATGCCGTGTTCTCCCTATCACCACTCCAGCGGGTGCAACATACCCCGGAATGCCTAAATTTTAAAACAAACTTGAGAGGTAGCCGCTGCTCCCGCTGCTCCCGCTGCGTGTGCGTCACAACCCGTCACAATATATGACATGTCTGTAACAGATACGCACAATCGGTCCAGGACTTTTACGCCGCCCGGCGGCCGGACCCTGTGCTGGAGACGGCGACTGCGTCCGTCAGCCGCACGCGGAAACCGAACAGGGTGATGTCGTCACGCTGTTCGCGGCCGCACTGGAACCGGTCGAGCGAGCTTTCCACATCGGTCTTCAGACGGTCGAGTGGCGTGTGGGCGCCTTGGCTCAACAGCTCGTGCAGCCTGATTCGGCCGAAGCTGCGTCCTCGTTCCCCGCCATTCTGGTCGACCAGCCCGTCGGTGCTCATCAGGAAGGTCTGGCCGGGCCGCAGGGCAACGCTGTGGTTGGTAAAGGGCGACTCGGCGCCACCGCCGACCGGCTTTCTGCCGGTCGCGTGAAATGCGCTCGGACGATAGCCCAGGCTGCGGCGGTTGCCTCGCAGTTCCGTCACGCCGCAGTCCACCCCGCCGTCCACCCTGCCGTCCACGCCGCCCTCGGCAACGACCAGCAGCGGGATACGGGCGCCGGCAAAGACCAGTTTGCCCGCGGCCGGCCGGATGTGGCACAGCCCCAGGTCGAGGCCGTTGTCGAAGCAGTCGGCTCCGCCGCGCGCTTCCTCCTCCTGGTGCAGGGCGGCGCGGACCTTGCGGTCGACGGCGGCAAGCACCGCGGCCGGGTCCGCTGCGCCAACCTGGTCCAGCACATTGTTGAGGATCGCGCTGGCGGTCATGGTCATGAAGGCGCCGGGGACGCCATGGCCGGTGCAGTCGGCCACCGCGACCACGAATCCGTCCTCGACCTCGCGGCAGAGATAGAAGTCGCCGCTGACCACGTCGCGCGGGCGCCACAGAACGAAATGTTCGGTCAAGCCGGCCGACAGCGTGCCGGCTGACGGCAGGATGGCCGACTGGATCAACTGGGCGTAGTTGATGCTGTCCATGATGGCGCGGTTGGTGGCGGCCAGCGCCTCCGTCCGATCGCGGACCCGGCTTTCCAGGGTGCTGGTGTGATCCTGCACCGTCGCCGCCATCCGGTTGAAGCCATCGGCAAGCACACCGATCTCGTCGCTCCGCCCGGCATCCATGCGGGCGCCGTACTCTCCGCGCGCCATGGCGCCGGCCAACTGCGTCAGGCGGCGCAGCGGACGCAGAACCATCCGGTTCAGCGTCAGCCCCAGCGCCGCCATCGCCCCCAGCAGCGACAGCAGAAGCAGCCCGGCGACCGGGATCAGCGCATCCAGCGTGGCTTGCCGCACCTCGGCCGTCGAATAGGCGATGCTGAGATGCCCGACCGTCTGCACCCGCCCTTCACGCCCGTGCAGAAGGATGGGGCGTTCGACGGTGACGATGCCGTCGGTATCCTCGGTCTTTCCTGTGGTTTTTCCGACCACGGTCCGTGCCAGCGGTTGCTCCCGGTCCGTCTCGAAGACGGAAATGGAGAGGATCGCCGGATCGCGGGCGGTCAGCGCCTCGATCATGCGCTGGGCGCTGCGGTTGTCCATTTCCCAGACGAAGCCGCTGAGCGCGTCGGCCTGGGTGGCGGCGACCAGCTCGGCCCGCCGCAGCAGATCCTGATGGCGCTGTCCTTCGACGATCTGCGCCGACAGCAGCATCGCGATGGTGCCGATGCTTGCCGTCGTCAGCAGGATGGCCCCGGCCACCCGCGCAAGCAGGGAGGATCGCCGGTTCAAGACAGGATTCCGCTGCGCCGCCAGAGGGTTTCCAGGCGCCCGTCCGCCTCCAGACGGTCGAGCAGCCCATTGAGCCAGCCGGTGGTGAGCGCCGCGCCGTGCCGGATCAGGATGGTGTGCTCGTAAATCTGATCGGTGCGGTCGGAGACCAGGATCTGCCGGGCCAGATCCGGTTCGCGCTGCAGGAAACGGGTCAGGAAGGATCGGGTGACGATGGCCAGGTCGGCCCGCCCGGCGACGACGCTGCGGACATTGCCCTCATGCGTCACCGTGACGCGGGTGCGATAGCGCTGCTCCAGCCGCTTGGGGTCGGCATCGAAGTCGGCGAAGGCATAGTGATAGCCGAGCCGTCCGAGAATCGTCTTCCCGTTCAGATCGTCGAAATAATGCTGGTCGATCCCCGGCGCCGCCCTGGCGATGAACACCTCCGCGTCGCGCAGAAAGGGGCGGGTGGCGTCGACCGGACGGTCCTGCCAGCCCCAATTGCGGCACTCGAAGGCGATCATGTCGAACCGCCCCTGTTCCAGATCCTCGTAACGGCGCTGCGGGGCGGTCCTGACCGTCTCGAACCGGAATTCACCCTGCGCGCCGTTCAGCAGTTCCAGAAAGTCGCGGGTGATGCCGCCGCCGGTTTCGTCGACATAGGGCGGGAACTCATAGGCGCCGACCTGGACGACCGTGGCCGCCGCGTGTGCCGGGGCCGGCCGAAACCCGAGGAGCGGAAAGCTGCAGAGAAAGGGCAAGGCGGTTCCAAGAACCGTCCGGCGGGATATCGGCCCCGACATTGCGCCCCTCTCGTGCTACCTCGAACAGAACAGGGCTAGTCTACCCCGGTATGCACTCACCCCGCAATGCGGGACATTTCCTTATCAAGTCCGGGCAGATATTCGTTCCGGCTCGGTAACTTTCTCTCGGGGTCTTAAGCCGCCTCGGTGGCCCTTTCCGTCTGGGCGTCGGCCAGCGCGGCGATCTCGCCGCCGGTCAGGGTCTCGCGCTCCAGCAGGGCCTGGGCGATGCCGTCCAGGGCGGAGCGGTCGGTGCGTAGCAGGCGGCGGGCATGGTCCATGCCTTCGTCGGTGATGCGCCGGACCTCCTCATCGATGCGCCATGCCGTCCGTTCGGACCGGGCTCCGGGCTCCGCCGCCGCATGGGCGACGAAGCCGATCTCCTCGCTCATTCCCCAGGCGGTGACCATCCGCCGCGCCAGGTCGGTGGCGGCACGGAAGTCGGCCTCGGCCCCGGTGGTGACCTGATCGGCGCCGAAAGCGATCTCTTCCGCCGCGCGGCCGGCCATGGCGACGGCGATGTCGGCCATCAGCTTGGCGCGCGAGACCGAGACGCGGTCGCCCTCCGGCAGACGCACCACCATGCCCAGCGCGCCGCCGCGCGGGATGATGGTGGCCTTGTGGATCGGGTCGGCCTGCGGGCAGCGCAGCGACACCAGCGCGTGGCCGGCCTCATGCACCGCGATCAGCCGCCGCTCGTGCGCCGTCAGGGCGAGGCTGCGGCGCTCGGTGCCCATCAGCACGCGGTCCTTGGCGGCCTCGTAATCGGCCATGGTGACGATGACGCGGCCCTGGCGCGCCGCCGACAGCGCCGCCTCGTTGGTCAGGTTGGCCAACTCCGCACCGGAGAAGCCCGGCGTGCCGCGCGCCACCGTGCGGGCGCAGACGTCGGGGGCCAGCGTCAGGCGCCCGGCATGAACGCCGAGGATGGCCTCGCGACCGGCGACGTCGGGCAGGCTGACATGGATGTGGCGGTCGAAGCGGCCGGGGCGCAGCACGGCGGGGTCCAGCATCTCCGACCGGTTGGTGGCGGCGATCACCACCACCTCGCCACCCTCGACGATGCCGTCCATCTCGACCAGCAGCTGGTTCAGCGTCTGCTCGCGCTCGGAATGGCTGGTCGATTCGCCGCGCTTGCCGGCCAGCGCGTCGATCTCGTCGATGAACAGGATGCAGGGGGCGTTGGCACGGGCGGTCTTGAACAGGCTGCGCACGCGGGCGGCACCCAGCCCGACGAACATCTCGACGAAATCCGATCCCGACGCGGCGAAGAAGGGGACGCCGGCCTCGCCAGCCGCCGCCTTGGCCAGCATGGTCTTGCCGGTACCGGGCGGGCCGACCAGCAGGATGCCCTTCGGCACGCGCGCACCGGCCATGGCGAAGCGGCGCGGGTCCTTCAGGAACTGTACCGTCTCGCGCAGCTCCTCCTTGGCCTCGTCCACGCCGGCCACGTCGGCGAAGACGGTCTTGGTGTCCTCCGGCCGCACGCGGGTGGCGCGGCCCATGCCGAAGAACTGCCCGCCGCTCATCAGCAGCCCGCCGATCAGCAGCGCCACCACCACGAAGGGAGCGGCACGGTCCAGCACGCCCACCGTCTGCGCCATCAGCCCGCCGGGACCCTCGTCGAAGGCGATGGCGACCTTGTGGGCCCGCATCTCCTTCAGCAGATCGTCGGTCACCGGCATGACGACACGGTAGCGGCTGCCGTCCGTACCGACCGCATGGCCGGTGCCGTTGGCGAAGGTGATCGAGCCGAGTTCGCCGCGCCCGGCCTGTTCGATCAGCGCGCTGTAGGTGGCCGGCCGTTCATCCGCCCGCTGGTGGTGATCGTACCAGGCGGCGAAGCCGAGCCACACGGCAAGCAGGGCGGCCAGGACAGCAAGTGCGATCAACGGGCGTTTCGGCAGCGTGGGCATGTCGGCTCCGCAAAGGGAAAAGGACTGGCTTTCGATCTATGCCATTGATGCTGGAGGGCAGGGCATGGCGGCAACCGATAAGGCCCCGCGTCTCTTCTTTGACACCGTAAGCGGTGCATTTCCGGAATGGCTCCTTTCGGATTCTACGGAGATCTCAAGCGGTTGCCGATAGGCTTCTCTTCGGACAGTATGGTCCTCCAACCAAAGCATACCGCCCGAACGATAAGGACCACACCGACATGGCCGAGGCCGCCGCCGCGGCGCCCGCCCTCCAGCTGGAAGGCGTGACCTGCACCTTTCCCTCACCCGACGGCCGGGGACGTTCCTACACCGCCGTCCAGGGCGCCAGCTTCACCGTCGCCGACGGGGAGTTCGTGTCGATCGTCGGCCCGACCGGCAGCGGCAAATCGACGATGCTCAACGTCGCCGCCGGCCTGCTGAAGCCCAGCGAGGGCCGCGCGCTCTCCTTCGGGCAGCCGGTGACCGGCATCAATCCCAAGGCCGGCTACATGTTCCAGGCCGAGGCGCTGATGCCCTGGAAGTCGGCGCTCGACAATGTCGCCGCCGGGCTGGAGTTCCGCGGCGTGTCGAAGGCGGAGGCGCGGGAGCGCGCGCTGCCCTGGCTGTCGCGCGTCGGGCTGGAAGGGTTCGGCAACCGCTTTCCGCACCAGCTTTCCGGCGGCATGCGCAAGCGCGTGGCGCTGGCCCAGACGCTGATCGTCGATCCGAAGATCATCCTGATGGACGAGCCCTTCTCGGCGCTCGACGTCCAGACCCGCCAGATGATGGAGAACGAGCTGCTCGACCTTTGGGCGGCCGACCGCAAGTCGGTGGTCTTCATCACCCACGACCTGGAGGAGGCCATTGCCATGTCCGACCGGGTGCTGGTGCTGTCTGCCGGGCCGGGATCGCGGCTGATCGGCGAATACCGCATCGGCCTCGACCGGCCGCGCGACGTGGCGGAAATCCGCATGACCCCGCAGTTCCTCGCTCTGCACCAGGAGATCTGGGCGCAACTGCGCGACGAGGTGCTGAAGGGCTACGCCCAGACCAAGCTGCGGTGACGACATCATGAGATCCCACGCCAAACGCCTGCCCAGCCGTCCGGTCATCCTGTTGCTGCAGCTGGCTGTCCTGATCGCTTTCTTCCTGATCTGGCATGTCCTGACAGACACCAAGATCCTCAGCCCCTTCTTCTTCGGCACGCCGGGGGCGGTGCTGGCCCGCACCTGGGCCGACTTCGCGTCGGGCGTCAT
The DNA here is from genome assembly GCF_003116035.1 of Azospirillum sp. TSH64. Classification (GTDB taxonomy): domain Bacteria; phylum Pseudomonadota; class Alphaproteobacteria; order Azospirillales; family Azospirillaceae; genus Azospirillum. The sequence goes on along the minus strand of NZ_LGQW01000015.1, from coordinate 3,934,448 downwards.
CTGGTACCATCTCGGCATCACGCTGCTGGAGACCGCGCTGGCCTTCGTCATCGGCACGGTGGCCGGCATCGCCTTCGGCTTCTGGTTCGCCCGCGCGCCGTTGGTCTCCGTCGTCTTCGACCCCTACATCAAGGCGGTCAACGCGCTGCCCCGCGTGGTGCTGGCGCCGATCTTCGCGCTGTGGCTCGGGCTAGGCATCTGGTCGAAGGTGGCGCTGGGGGTGACGCTGGTCTTCTTCATCGTCTTCTTCAACGTCTACCAGGGCGTGAAGGAGGTCAGCCCGGTGGTGCTGGCCAATGCCCGCATGCTGGGCGCCAGCTCCCGCGACCTGTTCCGCCACGTCTATCTGCCCTCGGCCCTGTCCTGGGTCTTCTCCTCGCTGCACACCGCCGTCGGCTTCGCCATGGTCGGCGCGGTGGTGGGCGAGTATCTGGGCTCCGCCGCCGGACTCGGCTACCGCATCCATCAGGCGGAAGGCGTGTTCGACACGGTCGGCGTCTTCTCCGGCATGCTGGTGCTGACGATCTTCGTCGTCCTGATCGATGCCGCCGTCACCATGATCGAGAAGCGGCTTTTGCACTGGCGCCCGCAGGACACCGGCGCCGGGCAGCATTGAAATTCAAAAGGGAGGAAACCCATGAAACTCAAATCGCTGATCGCGGCCGCCGCGGTCGCTCTCACTCTTGGGACGGCCGGGCTGGCCGCAGCCCAGCAGAAACTCGAAAAGACCGACATCAAGATCGCCGTCGGCGGCAAGCCGCTGCTTTATTACCTCCCGCTGACGCTGGCCGAGCGGCTGGGATATTTCAAGGACGCCGGGCTTAACGTTGAGGTCAGCGACTTCGGCGGCGGGGCCAAGAGCCTCCAGGCCCTCGTCGGCGGCTCCGCCGATGTCGTGACCGGCGCCTACGACCACACCATCCAGATGCAGGCCAAGGGCCAGCCCATCGTCGCGGTGACGCAGCTCGGCCGCTATCCCGGCATCGTCCTGGCGTCGGTCAACAAGTCCGGCACCGTCAAGTCGGTGCAGGACCTGAAGGGCAAGAAGGTCGGCGTCACCGCCCCCGGCTCCTCGACCAACTTCATGCTGAACCATGTGCTGACTTCGCTCGGCTTGAAGCCTGAGGATGCCTCTGTCATCGGCGTCGGCGGCGGCCCCAGCGCCATCGCGGCGATCAAGCGCGGCGAGATCGACGCCATCGTCAATCTCGACCCGGTGATCAGCCAGGCCCAGGCTGACGGCGACATCACCATCCTGGCCGACACCCGGACCGAGAAGGGCACGATGGACGTCTATGGCGGCCCCTATCCCGCCGCCGTGCTCTACATGAAGCCGGACTTCATCAAGGAGAACCCGAAGACCACCCAGGCGCTGGCCGACGTCTTCGTTCGCACCATGCTGTGGCTGAACAAGGCCAGCACCGACGACGTGCTGAAGGTGCTGCCGGAGGAATATTTCCTGGGCAACAAGTCGCTCTACGCACAGGCCTTCGAGCATTCCAAGCCGACCTATTCGCCGGACGGCCGCTTCACCCAGGAGGGTGCCGACGCGGCCCTGAAGGTGCTGAAGGCCTTCGACCCGGCGGTTGCGTCCGCCAGCATCGACCTGTCCAAGACCTACACCAACCAGTATGTGGAGGATGCACTGAAGCGCCTCCAGAAGTGAGTCGCCAGGCTCGCTCCGGAATACCCATAGAAAAAATGTGGGCGCGGCATTCTGTCGCGCCCTTTTTCATGCTGCGCCGCCGTTAGACTGGACGAAATCGGTCCTGATTGCTCCCCGGATCAGGACCGCCCATCCAGCAGCGGAGTGTCCCATGGCCGAAGTGATTTTCTACGGACTGGCCGGTTGCCCGGCGAACGCCAGGCAGAAACAGCAGTTGGCCGCCGCCGGCCACACGCTGGTGGACCGCGACCTCGCCACCGCCGACCTGACCGCCGCCGAGCTGCGCGCCTTCTTCGGCGACAAGGAGGTCGATGCCTGGTTCAACCGCCGCGCCGCCGCGGTGAAGTCCGGCGCCGTGACGACAGGTGCCCTCGACGAGCCCGCCGCGCTGGCGGCGATGCTGGCCGACCGCGACCTGATCCGCCGTCCGCTGATCCAGGTCGGCGACCGCCGCGAGGCCGGTTTCGACCCGACCACTCTCCACGCCTGGATCGGCCTGACCTCCGCCGAAAGCTGCGACGACAAGCATGCCCGCGGCCAGTGCGACCACGGCCACCAGCATTTCGTCAAGGCGCCGGCAGCCTGAGGCTGCTTACTCCGGCGGCACTTCGCGCGGCTTGCGGTCCTCGCCGATGGCGACATAGGTGAACATGCCCTCCGTCACCTTGATCGGGTCGGAGCCGGACCGTTCGCGCCGCACCCAGGTTTCGACGCGGATGCGGATCGAGGTGCGGCCGACCTTTTCGATCCGGGCGAAGCAGCTGACCTCGTCACCGACGAAGACCGGCTTGTGGAAGGTCATCGCCTCGATCCCGACGGTGGCGACGCGGCCATGGCTGCGCCGCACCGCCACCGTCCCGCCGGCCAGATCCATCTGCGCCAGCAGCCATCCGCCGAAGATGTCGCCGTTCGGATTGGTGTCCGCCGGCATCGCGATGGCCCGCAGGGCAGGGCCGTTGTCGAAGTCATATCCGTCCGCTGCGCTCATGCTTCCTCCGGCGTCAAAAAAATTTCGCCCACAAAACCATGTGGCGACGCAGTATAAGCGGCCCAGGATGCGCTTGCGCACCCCTGACGAAATTCCTATCATCCCATCATGAGCGATCTTTTCGAGAACACGGCCCCCAAGGCCGACAGCTATTCCGCCCAGGACATCGAGGTTCTGGAGGGGCTGGAGCCTGTCCGGCGCCGGCCGGGCATGTATATCGGCGGCACCGACGACCGCGCGCTGCACCATCTGGTGGCCGAGGTCCTGGACAACGCCATGGACGAGGCGGTGGCCGGACATGCCAGCCGAATCGACCTGGAGCTGACCGCCGACTATACGGTGATGGTGCGCGACAACGGGCGTGGCATCCCCATCGACGACCACCCGAAATATCCGGGCAAGTCGGCGCTGGAGGTCATCATGACCACGCTGCACTCCGGCGGCAAATTCTCCAATAAGGTCTACCAGACCTCAGGCGGCCTGCATGGCGTCGGCCTGTCGGTGGTCAACGCTCTGTCGGACCGGCTGACCGTCGAGATCGCCCGCGAAAAGCAGCTCTACGTGCAGGAATACAGCCGCGGCCTGCCGCAGGGGCCGCTGGCCCATCGCGGCAACGTCAACCGGCGCGGCACCACCATCCGCTTCCACGCCGACCCGGAAATCTTCGGCGAGACCGCTCATTTCGAACCGCACCGGCTGTACCGGCTGGCGCGCTCCAAGGCCTATCTCTACCGCGGCGTGGAGATCCGGTGGAGCTGCGATCCGGCCCTGCTGTCGGTCGACGCCACCACCCCGGCCTCGGAAACGCTGCATTTCCCCGGCGGCCTTCAGGATTACCTGACCGCCGCGCTGAAGGACCGCAAGACGCTGACGCGCTTGCCCTTCTCCGGAGCGCTCGACTTCCCCAACGGCCAGGGCCGGGTGGAATGGGCGGTGGCGTGGCCCGACGATGACGAAGGCTTCTCGCACACCTACTGCAACACCGTGCCGACCCCGCAGGGCGGCACGCACGAGGCCGGCCTGCGCACCGCGCTGACCCGCGGCCTGAAGGCCTATGGCGAGCTGACCAATAACAAGCGGGCCGGACAGGTCACCGCCGACGACGTGATGGGCGACGCCTGCGTCCTGCTGTCCGTCTTCATCCGCGAGCCGCATTTCCAGGGCCAGACCAAGGAAAAGCTGGTGACGGCGGAGGCGCAGCGCCTCGTCGAGACCGCGGTGAAGGACCATTTCGACCATTGGCTGTCCGGCGACCCGCAGAGCGCCAACGGCCTGCTGGAACGGCTGATCGAAAAGGCCGAGGAGCGGGCGCGGCGCAAGCAGTCCAAGGAGATGACGCGCAAGTCGGCGACCCGCCGCCTGCGCCTGCCCGGCAAGCTGGCCGACTGCTCGCGCAACTCGCCCGAGGGCACCGAGCTGTTCCTGGTGGAGGGCGATTCGGCCGGCGGTTCCGCCAAGCAGGCCCGCCAGCGCGAGACCCAGGCGATCCTGCCGCTCCGCGGCAAGATCCTGAACGTCGCCAGCGCGTCGGTCGACAAGATGAAGGCCAACCAGGAGCTGAACGACCTGACCCAGGCGCTCGGCTGCGGCATCGGCAAGGATTTTTCGACCGACAAGCTGCGCTACGAGCGGGTCATCATCATGACGGACGCCGACGTCGACGGCGCCCACATCGCCTCGCTGCTGATGACCTTCTTCTACCGCGAGATGCCGGGGCTGATCCAGGAGGGCCACCTCTACCTTGCCCTGCCGCCGCTCTACCGTCTCAGCCACGGCAACAAGCAGGTCTATGCCCGCGACGACGCCCACAAGGACGAGCTGCTGTCGAAGATGTTCAAGGGCAAGAAGCCCGACATCAGCCGGTTCAAGGGCCTGGGCGAGATGATGCCGGCCCAGCTGCGCGACACGACGATGGACCCGTCCAAGCGTTCGCTGCTGCGCGTGGTCGTGCCCAACGCCGCCGACCCGGAGGAAAAGCCGGAATGCGAGCGCACGCGGTCGCTGGTCGAGGATCTGATGGGCAAGCGTCCGGAGCTGCGCTTCAAGTTCATCCAGGACAACGCCAAGTTCGTGAAGGCTGACGACATCGACGTGTGACGGGGGAAGGGTTAACTCCCTCCGCCCAAAAGCCGTCTTTCAAGCGTTCCAACCCGAATCGCGGCACGGGTTTCCGGTGGTAAATTCGGTGAAAAATTCCCGGTTTCAGCGAGGTGCCACCGATATATCTTTCTGGAAATGGCTATTCCCGAGACTTTCTCTCGTCACTTAGCCAATTCCTCCAGGAGGCGCATGTATCCCTCGGAAACTGACGGAACACATATTCCGGTTGACGCCATCCCTCCCGAAATTCTGGCGGATGCGCTGGCTCCGCTGACTCCCTTCGTCACCGACTTGTTCATACCGCATTACCAATCCTGCGAGGTTGGACGCTGGCGGCTTCAGGTGGTTCCTCTCCTGCTGAGTCCCGGCTACTGGAATCCGGCCCGGCTGACCAGGAATACCGCGATTCTCAGCCGGCGCGAGGTCGGTCAGGACTATCGAACCTGGATGTCGATGACGCCGATGGAAATCGAAAGCCAGGAGATCGGTGTGCGCGCCGCCACCGGCCACACGGTGGTGATGGGGATGGGCATGGGCTGGGCGGCGGTGAACGCGGCGCTGAAGCCGGAGGTGACGAGGGTCACCGTTGTCGAACTGGACCCCGACGTCATCGAGATGAACCGGCTCATCGGTCTGTTCGACCAGCTTTCGGCCGACATCGTGGCGAAGATCGACGTGGTCAATGCCGACGCGATGGAATATCGCTCCGGCACCCCGGCCGACATGCTGATGACCGACATCTGGCTGCCAATCAACGGCGACGAGCGGATGGAGCAATCCCGGGTGATGGCGCGCAACACCGACGCGCGCCAGGTCTATGTTTGGGGGCAGGAACTCGCCATCGCCCGCCGCGCCCGCGTGCTGGGGCTGGAATTGACGGACGTGACGGTGGCGCGCATCGTTGCGGAGTTCGATCTTTCCCTTGTAGGTCCGGAACGTCCCGACTATCCGGGCCTGATCGCCCGCGCCGCCGAAAAGTGGTTGAGAGACGTGTGACGGCGCCTGTCGGCGGAGCAGGGGAGCACTCGCCCTTGTGGCAACTGCACCCCATATCCGGCCAAACGATACCGATGCCAGCCACATCAACGGACACCCCGATCATGCGCACGCTCCCGCCGCTCGCCGCCCTTCTGCTGGGCGTCTCCGCCCTCGCCGCCTGTACCAACGAGCGGGTGGTGGCGAGCGAGCCGACGCCGGCCTATACGCGCAGCGAGGTGGCTTATGCGGCGAGCGACCGCGATCTTCGGGTGGTCCTGCACGGCAACCCCTTCGGCCTGACGCCCGACCGCTTTGCCGAGAAGGTTCTGCCCCACATGCAGGACCGGGTGTTCGGCGTGAGGACCAACCTCACCACCACGCCCAACGACACGGCGCGGCGCGAGTACAAGGTGGTGCTGGCCTTCAACGTATCGGAAAACATGCTGAACTCGGCCCTCTGCACCGAAGGGCCGATCCCGACCGCACCGCCGGGCGGACCGATTATCGTCCAGGGGGCGTTCTGCCGGTCGGGTGGCGCGCTGACCTCCGCCACCGGCTGGCTCGACCGGCCGCAGGGCCCGGACGATCCGGATTTCCGCAGCCTGATCAGCGACATGACCTTCTCTCTGTTCCCGAGCCAGCGCTCGGATCTGCTCTGCGGCAGGCCGGACTGCTGATCCCGGACTGCCGGGTTCCGCTTTTCAGGCGGGTCAATCGCGCAGCAGCCAGTCGCGCATCAGGGCGGTGACCGCTTGCGGCTGCTCCATCGCCGACAGGTGGCCGCAGTCCTCGATCACCACCAGCCGCGCGCCGGGAATGGCCGCCGCCATCTCCTCGTGCAGGGCCGGCGGCGTCAGGATGTCCTGGCGGCCGCAGACGACCAGCGTCGGGCAGCGGATGGCGGCCAAGCCCGGCCGGCTGTCCGCCCGGTTGATGATCGCCTCCTGTTCCCGCGCATAGCCGTCGACGCCCACCCGTTCCATCTGCGCCAGGACGGAGCGGACGAAGCGCTCGTCGGCAAGCCGTTCGGGATGGATCAGGCGGGGCAGGGCGGCGCGGATGACCTGCCCGTAGCGGCCCTGGCGGGCGAGCGCCACCGCCTCCCGCCGCGTGGCCGTCGCCTCCGCCGTGTCGGGGCGGGCGTTGGTGTCGAGCAGGGCGAGCCGCTCCACCCGCTCCGGCGCCCGGCGCAGGATCTCCAGCGCCACATAGCCGCCCATCGACAGGCCGGCGACGGCGAAGCGGTCCGGCGCCTGGGCCAGCACCTTGCCGGCCATCGCCGCGATGCCGTCGCAGTCGGCCAGCTCGACCACCTGTGGATCCGCCAGCTCGCCGAGATGCCGGACTTGATGCTCCCACAATGCGGCGTCCAGCGGCATGCCGGGCAACAGCATCAGCGCGGGGCGACGGCCGGAGTTCGCAGAAGTGGAGGTCGGGGACATGGGATTTCTCCTGCGCTCACTTCACCAGCGCGCTGACGAGCTTGAAGACGGGGGTGCCGGCGCGCTCCATCCACTCGAACAGCACCATTTCGGTGGTGACGATGGTCACGCCGGCGGTGCGCATCCGTTCCAGCGCCATGGCGCGGTTGTCGGGCGTGCGCGACGATACGGCGTCGGCCACCAGATAGACCGCATGGCCCTGCTGGCGCAGTCCGAGCGCCGTCTGCATCACGCACACATGGGCTTCCGTCCCGCACAGCACGATCTGCGGGCGCTTCAATTCCGCCAGCGCGGCGTTGAAGGCCGGCTCGCCGGTGGAGCCGAAGGTGATCTTCTCGATCACCGGGGTTCCGGGCGGCAGGTCGGCGCGCACCGCTTCCACCGTCGGCCCCAGGCCGCGGGAATATTGCTCGGTCACCAGCACCGGCACCGACAGGGCGGCAGCGCCCTTCAGCAGCATTCCGGTATTGCGGACGACGCGGACGGCGTCGTGGATGGCCGGCAACAGCCGTTCCTGCACATCCACCACCACCAGCACCGAGTCCTGGGCACGAAGAATCATCAAATGCTCTCGACCGTTCCATTTGAAGCGGGCCACCCCGGTTCAGGGTGCCGGCAAGCGCCGCGACTCGCGGGATTGCCGGACGACAACCTAGCGCAGGGGAGCGATTTCGCCAACGCGGCGTATTTTCGCGTCAATTTTCGGCCTCCGAACATCGGATCTATTGACATGTAGCTTTGACTTCCTATTCTTCGGCCTCATCCAGGCATCGGGCGTCGAACGCTCGATTTGCGCACTCCAGAACAGAAACAGGTTGGATGCTTTTTTCGGAACTTGGGCTTGGCCCTGACGTCCTGCGCGCCATCGAGGACAAGGGTTACACCCAACCGACGCCCATTCAGGAACAGGCAATTCCCTGTGTCCTGCAACGCCGCGACGTGCTGGGCTGCGCGCAGACGGGCACTGGCAAGACGGCGAGCTTCACCTTGCCCATGATCGACATCTTGGCGTCGGGCCGTGCCCGCGCGCGGATGCCGCGGTCGCTGATCCTGGAGCCGACGCGCGAGTTGGCCGCCCAGGTGTCGGAAAGCTTCGAGACCTACGGCAAGTACCACAAGCTCAGCATGGCGCTGCTGATCGGCGGCGAGACCTTCACCGAACAGGTGAAGAAGCTCGACCGTGGCGTGGATGTTCTGATCGCGACTCCGGGTCGTCTCATCGACCTGTTCGAGCGCGGCAACATCATGCTGAACGACATCAAGGTCTTCGTCATCGACGAGGCCGACCGCATGCTCGACATGGGGTTCATCCCGGACATCGAGCGCATCGTCAGCAAGCTGCCGAAGAACCGCCAGACCCTGTTCTTCTCGGCGACCATGCCGCCGGAAATCCGCCGTCTGGCCGATGCCTTCCTGACCCAGCCGCTTGAGATCTCCGTTGCTCCGCCCGCCTCTCCGGCGGAAACGGTGACCCAGGCACTGACCCTCGTGCATGAGATGGACAAGCGCAAGGCGCTGCGCCATCTGCTGCAGACCGAGGACGTCAAGAACGCCTTCATCTTCTGCAACCGCAAGCGCGACATTGCCGTGCTGCAGAAGTCGCTGGAGCGCCACGGCTTCAATGTCGGCGCGCTGCATGGCGACATGGTGCAGTCCAAGCGGACCGAGACGCTGGAACGCTTCAAGCAGGGCGAGATCACGCTGCTGGTCTGTTCCGACGTCGCCGCCCGCGGCATCGACGTCCAGGGTCTGAGCCATGTCTTCAATTTCGACGTGCCGCTGACCCCCGACGACTATGTCCACCGGATCGGCCGCACCGGCCGCGCCGGCAAGCAGGGCCGCGCCTTCATGCTGGCGACGCCCGACGACACGAAACTGGTCGGCGCGATCACGCGCCTCATCAAGCGGGAGATCCCCATGATCGCCATCGACGGCCTGGAAACGGCCGAGTTCGGCGAGGAAGACAGCAGCTCCCGTGGCCGTGGCCGTGGCCGTGGCGGTCGTGGAGCCAAGACCGACTCCCGTTCGGAAGCCCGTCCGCCCCGTGGTGCCCGTGAAGAGCGCGCCCCGCGCGAGGAAGCCGCTCCCCGCGAAGAGCGCGCCGCCCGTGAGGAGCGTCCCGTCCGTGAGGAGCGCCCGATGCGTGAAGAGCGTCCGGTTCGTGAGGAGCGTCAGCCCCGCGAATCGCTGGCTGCCGCCGAATCCCGCCGCAGCAACGACCCGCGCCGTGATCGCGACCGTGACCGTGATCGCCGCCGTCGCCGTGACGACGACGAAGACGACGTGCCGGTGATCGGTTTCGGCGACCATATGCCGGCCTTCATGTTGCGTTCGGCCCGTCCGCGTCCATCCAGCGAGACCTCGACCGATCCGTCGCAGGAGGGCTGAGCCCGTGCAGACCATCTTCGTCATGGTCAAATGCGATCTCGGACGCGCCTATGAGGTCGCCGATCAGACTGTGCAGCTGATCGAACAGGTGTCGGAGGTGCATTCCATCTCCGGCCAGTACGATCTGCTGATGAAGTGCTACCTGAAGCAGGACGACGATATCGGCCGCTTCGTGACGGAGCATGTGCAGACACTGCCCGGCGTGCGGGACACCTTCACGCTGATTGCGTACAAGGCGTTCGCATAGACGCTTTCGCACAGCCTGTTCCTGTGTGCGGATATGACAAGGCCGGGCGGTTGCCCGGCCTTTTTCGTTGTCGTGAAGCCCGGTCATTTGTCCGGACCACATCCAGGCCCGACGGCGGGATCGTTCGCGAAGCTGCCGTCATCGACCCGGCTGTCCGTCCCATAATCGGGATTGGTCCCTGCCGCCAGCGCCGCCAGCCGGTGGGCGGTCGCCACATGCGCTTCGCGTTCGACCGCACGGTAATGGTCGATCACCTGTTCGCCGAAGGCGGTCAGCACCGTGCCGCCGCCATGCTTGCCGCCGACCGCGGCGCTCACCACCGGTTCGCTGAAGATGCGGTTCAGGTCGTCCACCAGCAGCCACGCCCGCCGGTAGGACATGCCCAGCGCCCGTCCGGCGGCGGAGATGGAGCCGGTGTCGCGAATCTGCTCCAGCAGCGCGATCTTGCCCGGCCCGATCGAGCCGCCGCTCTCGAAATCGATGCGGATTCTCATGCGGGTCATGGCTGTCGGCTTCCCCCTCAACGCTCGGCCGAGTCCAGACCGTCGCCGCTCCAGGCGCCGGTGCGGAAGAAGGCGTCGATCCGCTCGCACCAGGGATCGATGTCCAGCCCGGCGGCCTCCAGCCAGTCGCGGTTGAAGTAGGTCCCCATATAGCGGTCGCCCGGGTCGCAGATCAGCGTGGCGACGCTGCCCTGCCGGCCCTCGCGCATCATTCCGGCGATCAGCTCGATGGCGCCCACCAGATTGGTGCCGGTGGAACCGCCGCAGGCGCGGCCCAGCCGGTCGCGCAGCACCCAGACGGCGGCGATGCTGGCGGCATCGGGCACGCGGATCATCCGGTCGATCACCGTCGGCTGAAAGGACGGCTCCACCGTCGGGCGCCCGATGCCCTCGATGCCGGAGCCACGGCCGACGCCGGCCTTCGGATCGTTGTCACGGAAGCCGGCGAAGAAGGCGGAATGCTCTGGATCGGCGACGCAGACCCGCGTCGGCAGCCGGCGATAGCGCACATAGCGCCCGAAGGTGGCCGAGGTGCCGCCGGTGCCGGCGCCGCAGACGATCCAGTCCGGCACCGGATGCGGCTCCTGTGCCAGCTGTTCGAAGATCGACTGGGCGATGTTGTTGTTGCCGCGCCAGTCGGTGGCCCGCTCTGCATAGGTGAACTGGTCCATGAAATGGCCGTCGCAGTCGCGGGCCAACCGCTGCGCCTCGGCACAGACCTCGGACGCACGCTCCACCATATGGCAGCGGCCGCCATAGAACTCGATCTGCGCGATCTTGGCCGGCGAGGTGTTGCGCGGCACCACGGCGACGAAGGGCAGTTCCAGCAGCTGGGCGAAATAGGCTTCCGACACCGCGGTGGAGCCGGACGAGGCCTCGATCACCGTCGTGCCGGCGCGCACCCATCCATTGCAGATCGCATAGAGAAACAACGACCGCGCCAGCCGGTGCTTCAGACTGCCGGTGGGATGGGTCGACTCGTCCTTCAGATACAGCGTGATCCCCTGCGCCGCCGGGATCGGCATCCGCAGCAGGTGGGTGTCGGCGGAGCGGTTCACGTCCGCCTCGATCCGGCGCAGAGCCTCGTCGAGCCAGCCCCGGCGGGCGACGGTGGGAGCGGCTGCGGCGGGGGAGGGGATGGTCATGGCGTCATATCCGGCGATTGGCTGCCCCATCCATAGCGCGGAATTTTACCGAATGCATCCGGTAGAATAACCCTCCCCGCCAGGGTGGAAAGTCAGCCCTGCCGGATGCGGGCAACGAAGGCCGACACCTCGCCCAGCATGCGGTCGGCACGCTCGCCCACCGCGCGGGCCGCGGCGGCCACTTCGGCGGAGGCCTGGCCGGTGGCGGTCGCGTGGCTGCACACCAGGTTCAGGCTGTCGGACACCGAGCTGACGCCCTGGGCGGCCTCGTTGACGTTCTGGCTGATGTCGCGGGTCGCCGCTCCCTGCTCCTCGATGGCGGCGGAGATGCTGGAGGCGACGTTGTTCACCGTCTCGATGGCGCCGCCGACGCCGCGCATCGCCTCGACAACGGACGACGTGGCGTCTGTCATCGCGGCGATCTGCGCCTGCACGTCGTCGGTCGCCTTGGCGGTCTGGTTGGCGAGATTCTTCACCTCGCTGGCGACCACCGCGAAGCCCTTGCCGGCCTCTCCGGCACGGGCCGCCTCGATTGTCGCATTCAGCGCCAGCAGGTTGGTCTGCTCGGCGATGGAGCGGATCAGGTCCACCACCTCCACCGTGCGGCGGGCGACACCGTCCAGCTGTTCGATCAGGGCATAGGTGCGGCGTACGTCCTCGACGGCGCGGGCGGAGCCGGTCGTCGACTCGGCGATCTGCTGCGCGATCTCGCGGATGGAGGCGGCCAGCTCCTCGGTGGCGCCCGCCACCGCCTGGACGTTGCCGGAGGTGGTCCCGGCGGCGCGGGCGGCGCCGTCCATCAACCGGGTGGTCTGCTCCGCCCCGCTGCTCATCGCGCCCGAGGTGTGGGTCAGCTGCCCGGCCGACTCGGCGACGGAATGGACCAGCGCACCGACCGTGCTCTCGAACTCGTCGGCCAGCCGCCGCATGGTGGCGCGGCGGCCTTCCTCGGCTTCCCGTTCCAGCGCGGCATGGCGGCGGCGCAAATCCTCGGCTTCGATGGCGCTGAGCCGCAGGGTCTCGACCGAGCGGGCCAGGGCCCCAACCTCGTCGGCCCGGTCGGCGCCGGCAACCTCGGCGGCCAGATCGCCCTTGGCGATGCGGTCGGTGGCGTGGGCGATGCCGTCCAGCCCCTTGCCGATGCGCGACACCAGACGGAAACCGAACAGCCCGAGCAGCAGGGCCGCCGCCAGCGTCACCAGCAGCGTCTTGATCAGCGTGGCACGGAAGGCGGCGTCGACATCGTCGATGTAGACGCCGGTGCCGATCATCCAGCCCCACGGCTCGTAGATCGCGGCGTAGGCCAGCTTCGGCATCGGCTCGGTCCCGCCGGCCTTGGGGAAATTGTAGATCAGGGTGCCGTCGCCGCTGCGGGCCGCATCGATCAGGCCGCGGATCACCAGCACGCCGTTGCTGTCCTTGAAGTCGGCGAGCTTGCGGGTGCTTTCCAGGTCGGCGCGGACGCCGTGGAACACGTTGGTGCCGTCGAATTCGTACCCGAACATGTATTCGTTGCCGAAGAAGCGCAGGGCCCGCAGCGCACCCTTGGCAAGGGTCTGTGCCTCCTCCCGGCTGAACTCGCCCTTGGCGGCACGGGCGTCATAGGACTTCATGATCGACAGCGAGGTCTGCACCACCGCCTGGATGGAGTTGCGGTAGCCCTCCACCATGGTTTCGCGCTTCGAGGTCGCCGACCAGATGCCGCCCACCAGAATGGCGACGAGGAACAGCCCCTGGAGGATCAGGAGCTTTGCCTTGATGCTGTGAAGTTTGCCGATCATCGCCCTGTTCCACCCCATGCGCGCAGTGCCGCATCCGCCGCCCGATGGCGCGTGACGGTGCGGTCCGCTAATCAAAAGAACTCTAATACAACGGGTCGGTCATACTGGAGTACTGTCCGTTGACGCAATGCCCGACGTCGAGCCAGGGGTAATCCGGATGGTCGTGACACCGGTTGTGATCATTGGAGCATCAGGGTTACACCGGATAAAGAAGTCTGTCAGGATGCGACGCCATGACGCTGATCGCTTATCCCCTCTCGGGCGCGATGCCCGACATCCGCCCGGCCCGCCCGACCCGCGACTGGATCGACGCCCTGCCGGAACAGTATGGCTACCGCTGCCTGCCGCTGAACATCGCCAGCATGCATGGATGGGAGGTTTGCTGCCCTGTGCGGGCCACCGCCGTGTGGAACGGCGGAACGGGGCTGGATGCCATCACCGTCACCGCCGACGAGCAGCATCCCCTGCTGCCGGCCAGCCATTTCGGCAGCGGCGTCCTGACCTTCCATGTCGCGGCGCTGTTCCGCACGCCGCCGGGCATCAACCTGATGGTCACCGGCCCGCTGAACCATCCGAAACACGGGATCCTGGGTCTGTCGGGAATCATCGAGACCGACTGGTCGCCCTATCCCTTCACCATGAACTGGAAGTTCACCGCTGCCGGCGTTCCGGTGACCTGGGAAAAGGGCGAGCCCTTCGCCCATCTCATGCCGATCCAGCGCGGTCTGGTGGAAAGCCTGACGCCGGAGGTTCGCGACCTGGACAGCGATCCGGAGACCGCGGCTCAGTACCGTGCCTGGGCGACCTCGCGCAGCCAGTTCAACAGCGACCTGCAGACGCCGGGCAGCACCGCCGCGCAGGAACGCTGGCAGAAGGGCTATTACCGCGGCAGGAAACCGGACGGAAGCGACGGCCCGCCCGACCATGAAATCAAGGTGCGGGCGAAGCCGTTTCCAAACAAATAGATATCAAACAAACAGTTACAGCGTGTCCTGAATGCTGCGCACGAACTCCGGCAGGCCGACCTGACGGCGGCGGCGCAGCCGTTCGGCATGCAGGATGGACTCAACCGCGGCGATGCTCTCGGTCACGTCGCTGTTGACGATGACATAGTCGTATTCCGGCCAGTGGCTGATCTCGTTGGACGCCTTCGCCATCCGGTTGGCGATGACCTCCTCGGAATCCTGGCCGCGGCCGCGCAGGCGGCGTTCCAGTTCGCTGACCGACGGCGGCAGGACGAAGACGCTGACCAGATCGTCGCGGGCGTTCTGCGCCAACTGCTGCGCGCCCTGCCAGTCGATGGCGAACAGCACGTCGCGGCCGGCGCCCAGCGCGTCCTCCACCGCCACGCGCGGCGTGCCATAGCAGTTGCCGAAGACGCGGGCATGTTCCAGCAGGTCGCCGGTCTCCGCCATGCGGTCGAAGCGCGGCTGATCGATGAAGTAGTAATCCAGCCCTTCGACCTCGCCCGGACGCATCGCGCGGGTGGTCACCGACACCGACATGGTGATGCCGGCATCGCGGTCCAGCAGCCCGCGGGCGATGGTGGTCTTGCCGGCCCCCGACGGGGAGGACAGCACCAGCATCAGGCCGCGGCGGTGGATCGGGGATGTGTTGGACGCAGCCATGGCGGTCACTCGCAGTTGCCAGTCATTCGGGAACGATGGTCATTCGATGTTCTGCACCTGCTCGCGAAGCTGCTCGATGGAGGCTTTCAGCGACAGGCCGATGCGGGTCAGTTCGACGTCCGCCGATTTGGAGCAGAGCGTGTTGGCCTCGCGGTTGAACTCCTGGCACAGGAAGTCGAACCGGCGGCCGATGGCGCCGCCTTCCGCCATCATGTCGCGCGCGGCCTGGATGTGGGCGCGCAGGCGGTCCAGCTCCTCGCGCACGTCGGCCTTGCCGATCAGGATCGCAGCCTCCTGGGCCAGCCGCTCCTCCGACAGGGCGGGGAAGGAGCCGAGGATCGCCGCGACCTGGGTGCGCAGCTTCTCGCGCAGCGCGTCCGGCTGGGTCGAGGCGCAGGCCGACGCCGCGTCGACCAGCCGGGCGATCTCGTCGAGATGGCCGTTCAGCACCTCGGCGATGCGGGCACCCTCGGCGAGGCGGTTGACCGACAACTGGTCGATCAGCCTGGACAGGTCGCCCTTCAACGCCGACTCGACGCGCTCGCGCGCCTCGGTTTCATCCTCTTCGACCGGCTCGATGATGCCGCGGACGGCCAGCAGCGAATCCAGCCGCGGCGCGGCGGCCCCGGCACCCTCGATCTCCCGCGCGATCTCCAGAACCTGGGCCAGAAGCTCGCGGTTGATGCGCAGCTGCGACACCGCCTGGGCGCGGTTGACGGTCAGCGTCAGGTTGACGTTGCCGCGGGCCAGCCGCTTCGGCACATCGGCTCGGGCCGCCGCCTCGACGCTGTCGAAGCCGGACGGCAGGCGGCACCGCAGATCCAGGCTGCGGCCATTGACGCTCTTGGCCTCGAAGGTCCAGGAATAGCCGTCGCCGTGCCCGTCGACGCGTGCGAAACCGGTCATGCTGGCAATGACGGGGCGATGGGCTGGCAACGGCGGCCTCACTTGAAAAGCGGTGTCGAATGATGTCGTGCTTATAAACGCGACATCACCCCACAACAAGCGTCGGCGCCATAGGGCAGCCGACGGTCAGGGCGGAAATCCCATGAAGCAGCCGTGGTCCATCGTCATCACCGGAGCCTCCAGTGGCATCGGCGAAGCCCTGGCTGTCCTCTACGCCGCCCCCGGGGTCCGACTTGCCCTGAGCGGCCGCGACTCCGCAAGGCTGGAGGGTGTGGCGCAACGCTGCCGCGCCGCCGGTGCCCTGGTCGAGACGACGGTGATCGATGTGTCCGACCGCAAGGCGATGGCCGACTGGTTGGCGCGGGTCGATGCGGACACCCCGGTCGACCTGCTGATCGCCAATGCCGGCATGTCGGCTGGCACCGGCGATGGCGGTGAGACGGAGGAGCAGGCGCGGCGCATCCTGGCGGTGAACATCGACGGCGTTCTGAACAGCATCCACCCGCTGCTTCCGGCGATGCGGGAGCGGCGGAGCGGACAGATCGCCATCATGGCCTCGCTGGCCGGCTTCCGCGGTCTTCCCGGTGCGCCCGCCTATTGCGCCAGCAAGGCGATGGTCCGGGTCTATGGCGAGGCGCTGCGCGGCGATCTGGCCGGGGAGGGGATCGGTGTCTCGGTCATCTGCCCGGGCTTCGTCAAAAGCCGGATGACGGCAGTGAACCGCTTCCCCATGCCGTTCCTGATGGAGACCGATGCCGCGGCCAGGGTCATCCGCCGCGGGCTGGAGCGCAACCGGGCGCGAATCGCCTTCCCCTGGCCGATGATGGCCGTGGTCTGGCTGCTTGCCCTTCTTCCCCCAGCCTGGACCGACGGTCCGCTGCGGCAGGCCCCGCGCAAGACCTGAACGCGCGCTCAGTCCACCTTGGCGTGGGCGATGGCTTCGCGGACGCTGACGCCCTTGCGCATGATGTTGTCGACCGCACGGCCCTGGACCAGGTTGATCCCCATCTTGTGGGCATAGACCAGGCTGGTGACGCTGTCGCAGCGGGCCAGGATGAATTTGCAGCGGTCCTGTTCGGCGATGCGGTCGCGGAAATACTTCTCGAACGACGGGTCCATCTCCAGCATGTCGTTCGACCAGAAGATCTTGGCGTAGTCGGCGTTCAGATATTCCAGGTCGAAATTCGTCACCCAGAACGGGTTCAGCCCGTCGACCGCGATCTGGTAGCGGCGGTCCTGGGCGAACTCCACCACCTCGTTGAACAGCGACAGGTTTTCGATCAGGTCGCCCTTCGACACCTCAAGCACCACCTGCCCGCGGAAGTCGATCGGCAGCCGCTCGTCGAACTTCACGAATCCGGTCGAAATGACGGTGGACAGGTTGATGTTGATGCCGATCCGCCGCCCCCGCATGAAGCTGAGCCCATGGTTCAGGGCCCGCAGCACCGACTGGTCGAGATTGGCGGTGAAATAGTTGAACAGCCACTTGTTGGCGGTGATGTCGTAATCCGGGCAGAGCCGTTCCTGAAGAAGCTTGATCGAGATGTAGAGCTCGAAATACTCCATCTCGGCTTCGCCGCTGCCGATGTTGGCGATGCCCTGGTTGAACAGGAAGGGCGACAGGTCGAACATCTGCATCGAGCGTTCGAGCTTGCCGAGTTCTTCCAGCGTGATCGGCGGCTTGGTCTCGGTGACGTGGCTGCCGGTTTCGTTCGCCTGCAATTCTTCGATGAAACGGATGACGTTGATGAAATTCAACGCCAGTTCCATGATCGAATAGAGCGAATATTCCTTGTAGGGGTTGGGGCCGGTCAGCGTCGTCTTCGACAGGAAGACCTGTTCGACCGTCTGGCAGACGTCGGTCACGCCGGTGAGCTTCAGCCCCTTGTAGAGGATGATGACGTCGCCGTTGGAAATGTTGAAGGACTGCAGGTAGGACGCCTTGCTCGCCAGCTCCTGGATGATGGAGCGCACCATCATCTGGCTGCTGGGGTCGCGGTCCTTCAAAAGCGACAGGTGCATGTGGATCAGACGCATGCCCTGCAGCTCGTTCTTCGCCGACCGCAGCAGATTCAGCAGTTTGTCGTTGTCGAAGTCCGGCTTCTGATCCTTGGCGGCTGCGACGGCGGCCTGCTTCTCCGTGGTGGAAAGCCGGACACGGTCCCGTCCAATGGGTGGTCTGCCGCCAAACTTGCTCATACCTTGCTCACTCCCACAACAAGCGTCACGCCTGCCAACCACCCGTATCTACGGCCGCTCGTTGTTCGGCGGCCTTTTGCTTTCCATCCGGGCCCATCTGCCCGGGTGGCGTTGTCGGCAGGCCGCCAGGCCGGGCATGCCCCGGTCGGCATACCCCGGTCCGCTCGATGCTGCGAAGCCGAACCGATCTTAACGGTAACTTTCTTTAAAAAGCCCTTAAGGCTGAAGTCCGGGCGCAGGAGGTACCCGGACCGCAGCAAAAGGCGTCACAGTCATCGAAGCGACGCCATCCGAAAAGGTCAAGTTTCCGGTTCCGGCGGAACCGCCGACGGGCGTGGTTCGCCAGCAGGAACGATGCGGACGCGACGATCTATGACCGCAAGTCCGATCTTTCCATGCTTCAAGGCAAGTGCATCATTGCCGAAGAGTTCGCGCCGCCATCCCTGCATCGCCGCAATGTCTGCGCCATCGTCGGCCGCCAGGGCCTCCAGATCGGCGGACGACGCCACCAGCTTCGCCGCGACATTGTTCTCGTCGCACTTCATCTTCAGCAGGACGCGCAGAAGCTCGACGATCGGTTGCAGGCCGGGCGGCGGCTCCTCGCGCGGTTCGACGCGGGGCAGGGCGCTGTCCGGCAGGTCCAGCCCGCCCTTCACCGCGGCCAGCACGTCGGCGCCCTGGCGCCCCTCGGCGAAGCCCCGTCCCAGCCCGCGGGTGCGGGCGAGGTCATCGACGGTGGTCGGCGCATGGGCGGCGATTTCCAGCAGGGCCTCGTCGCGCAGAATGCGGGACCGCGGCTGGTCGCGGCGCTGGGCCTCGCGTTCGCGCCATGCCGCCAGCTCCTTCAGGATCGCCATGAAGCGCGGCTTGTTGGTGCGCACCTTCAGCCGCAGGTAGGAGCTTTCCGGATCGACCTGATATGTGGCCGGATCGGTGAGGATCGCCATCTCCTCCTCCAGCCAGTGCGACCGGCCGGAGCGGGCGAGGCGGCGCTTCAGCTTCTCATAGGCCGGGCGCAGATGGATGACGTCGGACAGGGCGTAGGTCAGCTGCCGCTCGGTCAGCGGGCGGTGCGACCAGTCGGTGAAGCGGCTGGACTTGTCGATGCGTGCGCCGGCCAGCTTGGTCACCAGCGTTTCGTAGCCCACGCTCTCGCCGAAGCCGCAGACCATCGCCGCGACCTGGGTATCGAACAGCGGATGCGGGATCTGGCCGGACAGATGCCAGAAGATCTCCACATCCTGCCGGGCGGCGTGGAACACCTTCAGGACCGACGGGTCGCTCATCAGCGCGAACAGCGGCGCCAGGTCGATGCCCTCGGCCAGCGGGTCGATGGCGACCGCGCCGTCGGGCCCGCCGACCTGGACGAGACACAGTTGCGGCCAATAGGTCTTTTCCCGCAGGAACTCGGTATCGACCGTGATGTATTCGGTCCCTGCCAGCGACTGACAGAAGGCCTGGAGGGCGTCGGTTGTCGTGATGAGCGTCATGGTTGCTTCATACACGACCGAACGGGTGCATGAAAGTCCGGCGAAGCGCGAAGGCGATGCCTTTTCCGGGACGGCCGGCCGGGCGGGCAGGGGGCGGATGGCTCCGGCCGGATTTTCCCGGTCCGCTTACCCCGCAGCCGCCAGGGTGTTAAACTGGCGGTCGACGGCCCGAGCTCCGGCGGATGGAACAGGTGAACAGGGGCGCGCAGAGTGTTTCACAGCGTTCCAAATGTCGCGTTCGGGCCCTGCCGGCTGCAGGCTCCGTCCTATCGCGGCTTGACTTTCGCCCGCGTCCGGTGTGGTGTGTCGGACCGCTTTTTCCGCCGGAATCCGCCCTTTTCAAGGTGTTTCGACCCATGCACCCCTACCGCACGCACACCTGCGGCCAGCTTCGTGAAGAGAATGCCGGTGAAACCGTCCGCCTGTCGGGCTGGATGAACCGGAAGCGCGACCATGGACAGCTGCTGTTCATCGACCTGCGCGACCATTACGGCCTGACGCAGTGCGTGGTCGATACCTCCAACCCGGCCTTCGAGGTCGCGAACCGGCTGAAGCTGGAATCGGTCATCACCGTCACCGGCAAGGTGGTGAAGCGCACGGCCGAGACGATCAACGACAAGCTGCCCACCGGCCGCATCGAGCTGCAGATCGCCGAGCTGACCGTGGAAGGCGAGGCGGAGCAGATCCCGCTGCAGGTCAACCAGGACACCGATGCCGGCGAGGACGTCCGCCTGCGCTACCGCTTCCTCGACCTGCGCCGCGAGCGCATCCATGAGAACATCATGCTGCGCTCGCGCGTGATCGCCTCGGCGCGCCGCCGCATGATCGACCAGGGCTTCACCGAATTCCAGACGCCGATCCTCACCGCCTCCTCTCCGGAAGGCGCGCGTGACTATCTGGTGCCCAGCCGCAACCATCCCGGCAAGTTCTACGCACTGCCGCAGGCGCCGCAGCAGTTCAAGCAGCTGCTGATGGTCGCCGGCTTCGACCGCTACTTCCAGATCGCCCCCTGCTTCCGCGACGAGGACGCCCGCGCCGACCGCAGCCCGGGCGAGTTCTACCAGCTCGATTTCGAGATGTCCTTCGTCACCCAGGAAGACGTCTTCGCCGCCATCGAGCCGGTTCTGCACGGCATCTTCGACGAGTTCGGCAGCTTCCGCCGCGACTCGAAGCCGACCATCGACGGCCTGCCGTTCCGCCGCATCTCCTACGCTGAATCGATGCTGAAGTACGGCAACGACAAGCCGGACCTGCGCAACCCGCTGGTCATCACCGACGTGACCGAGGTGTTCAAGCGCGACGACGTGGAATTCCGCGCCTTCAAGCAGACGCTGGAGAAAGGCGGCGTCGTCCGCGCCATCCGCGCGCCGAAGGTCTCCGACCGTCCGCGCAGCTTCTTCGACAAGCTGAACGACTGGGCCCGCGGGCTCGGTGCTCCCGGCCTCGGCTACATCGTCATGGAGGCCGGCGGCGGCAAGGGTCCGATCGCCAAGTTCGTGCCGGAAGCCGCCCAGGCCGCCCTGCGCGAGCTGGCCGGCCTCGAGGACGGCGACGCGATCTTCTTCGTCTGCGACCAGCCCGGCCCGGCGGCCAAGCTGGCCGGCTTCGCCCGCACCCGCATCGGCGAGGAGCTGGACCTGATCGAGAAGAACGCCTTCCGCTTCTGCTGGATCGTCGACTTCCCGATGTACGAGCTGGACGAGGAGACCAACAAGGTCATCTTCAGCCACAACCCGTTCTCCATGCCCCAGGGCGGCCTGAAGGCGTTGCAGGAGAAGAACCCGCTGGAGATCAACGCCTACCAGTACGACATCGTCTGCAACGGCGTGGAACTGTCCTCGGGCGCGATCCGCAACCATCTGCCCGAAGTGATGTACAAGGCCTTCGACATCGCCGGCTACCCGCCGGAGGAACTGGAAGCCCGATTCGGCGGCATGCTGAGCGCCTTCAAGCTGGGCGCCCCGCCGCACGGCGGTTCGGCCCCGGGCATCGACCGCATCGTCATGCTGCTGGCCGACGAGCCGAACATCCGCGAGGTCATCGCCTTCCCGCTGAACCAGCGGGCCGAAGATCTGCTGATGCAGGCCCCGGCTCCGGTCGACACTGCGCGTCTGCGCGAGCTTCACCTCAAGCTCGACCTGCCGAAGCCGAAGGTGGCCGCTCCGACGGCGCCTCAGGCGTAAAGGACGAGTATTCCCGAGAATTGGAGAGGCCGCGCCATTGAGGCGCGGCCTTTTTCAGTTACGGAAACATCCTCGACTTTCCGGCGATTTTCCTGGCTTTGATGCTATCGATGGCATCGATAAAGCTCTGCCGCGTTGCTTCCTGACCGAATTCGGCCTCGATGGGCTTCAGAGTGAACATGACGGCCGCCATCGATTGGTAGAAGGACATGTAGGTCAGGTTCAGCCCGGCGCCGGCCACGGCCCCGGCGATCGGTACCGATTGCGCCACGATTTTCGGCGACAGCGTTATCGCGAAGCGGCTGGCGATCTTCGTGATCATTTCAGCCAGCTTCGGCGCGGCAATGTTCGCTCCGACTCGCGAGGCAACGAAGAGGGCGTCCGCCTCGTCGTCATCGTCCAGGGGACCGCCAAGCGCGAAGACCTGGAGACAGGCGAGCTGTACCGCCGGGTCCTTCAAATCCGCACCCATGGAGCGGGCCACGTCGGCGATGGACCGAAGGATCGCTGTGGTGGTCACGGGCAATTCCGCCAGAATCCCCGGCGCCCCGAAAAAGCCACCCGCCGCACCGGTCGCGGCACCCAGCAACTTGTAGAGGCCTTTCGACGCCTCCTTGCCCGTCTCGCCATCCATGTTCAGGATCGCGACCTTGAACGCCTGGTCGAGCGCCGATCGAAGCGTATCGTGCAGGGAACTGCGAATGCCCTCGGGCAGCAGGTTCAACGTGCCGTCGACGGTGCTGCCCAGCTTGGCAACCGCGGACATCAGGATGCCCTGCGCCGCCATATATTGCTCTGCGGCGCCCTCCACCGCGGACAAGGCTTTCGAGTCCAAAGTCATCTGGTTCATCCACTGAAATAGACCGCGATACGCTGCGCCGCCGGTCTGACGGGAGCGGCCGAGGCTGAGCATCTGGCGCCCCTATAACGATGAGAATGCGGAGAGAGGATCACAACGACAAAAAGACTCTCCGTACCTGCGTGGCTGTTGCCAAAGTGATGCAAGAGAGCTATGTAAGCGCCGTCGTCAAAACCTCACGCGGGCTGGCGGACCCTCGGTTTTACCCCGATGGCCCGATCCGGTGTCTTCAGCCATGGTTTCCATGCGCTGTCGACAATGCCCGCGGCGGAGCAACCGGAAAAAGGGATTTTTTCCACATGACCATGCCCACCTTCACCATGCGCCAGCTGCTGGAAGCCGGTGTCCACTTCGGCCACCACACCCGCCGCTGGAACCCGAAGATGAACCAGTACATCTTCGGCGTGCGCAATGGCGTGCACATCATCGATCTCGAGCAGACCGTCCCGATGCTGCACCGCGCCCTGCAGGCCGTGCGTGACGTCGTCGCCGGCGGCGGCCGCGTCCTGTTCGTCGGCACCAAGCGCCAAGCCCAGGAGCGCATCGCCGAGGCCGCCGCCAAGTGCGGCCAGTACTACGTCAACCACCGCTGGCTCGGCGGCATGCTGACCAACTGGAAGACGATCTCCCAGTCGATCAAGCGCCTGCGCGAGATGGAAGAGCGTCTGGGCGGCGACACCTCGGGCCTGACCAAGCGCGAGATCCTGGAGCTGACCCGCGAGCGCGACAAGCTGGAGCGTGCGCTGGGCGGCATCAAGGAGATGGGCGGCCTGCCGGACGTCATCTTCATCATCGACACCAACAAGGAGTCGATTGCGGTCAAGGAAGCCAACAAGCTCGGCATCCCGGTCATCGCGGTCCTCGACAGCAACTCCGATCCGGACGGCGTGGCCTTCCCGATCCCGGGCAACGACGACGCGCTGCGCGCCATCGAGATGTACTGCGACCTGACGGTCGGCGCCGTGCTTGACGGCCTGCAGGCCGAGATGAGCGCCGCCGGCATCGACGTCGGCGCCGCCGAGGACGCCCCGGCCGAGCAGCTGCCGGAAGAAGAGACCGCCGAGACTGCCGCCCAGGCCTGACCCTGACGGTTGAAGGGCAGCCGGGCCTTATGACCTATGGCCCGGCTGCCTTTTTTATGGGCTGCCTTTTTGATGGGTTGCCACCCGTTTTGACTTTGTGACTCAATCCGATCCGCCTGCCGGATCGCTTGGAAGGAAGAGGGCGCAACATGGCCGAGATTACCGCCTCGCTCGTCAAGGAACTGCGCGAGAAGACCGGCGCGGGCATGATGGACTGCAAGAAGGCGCTGAACGAGACGCAGGGCGACCTCGAGGGCGCCGTCGACTGGCTGCGCAAGAAGGGCCTCGCCGCCGCCGCCAAGAAGTCGGGCCGCGTCGCCGCCGAAGGTCTGGTCGCCGTCGCCACCGCCGGCACCAAGGGTGCCGTCGTCGAGGTGAACGCCGAGACCGACTTCGTCGCCCGCAACGACAAGTTCCAGGCTTTCGCCGCCAAGTCCGCCGAGCTGGCCCTGGCCACCGGTGGCGATGTCGAGGCCCTGAAGGCCGCCGCCTATCCGGGCACCTCGCACACCGCCCAGGACGAGCTGACCAGCCTGATCGCCACGGTCGGCGAGAACATGAACCTGCGCCGCGCCGTCACGCTGTCGGTTTCGGCCGGTGTCGTCGTCAGCTACGTCCACTCGGCCATCGCGCCGGGCCTGGGCAAGATCGGCGTTCTGGTCGCCCTGGAGTCGACCGGCGATGCCGGCAAGCTGGCCGACCTCGGCAAGCAGATCGCCATGCACATCGCCGCCGCCCGTCCGGACGCGCTGGACATCGCCGACGTCGACAGCTCGTCGCTGGAGCGTGAGCGCAGCGTGCTGGCCGAGCAGGCCCGTGCTTCGGGCAAGCCGGAAGCCATCATCGAGAAGATGGTGGAAGGCCGCGTCCGCAAGTACTACGAGGAAGTCTGCCTGCTGGAGCAGACCTATGTGATCGACGGCGAGACCAAGCTCCGCAAGGTGGTTGAGAACGCCGCCAAGGACATCGGCGCCCCGGTCAAGGTCACCGGCTTCACCCGCTTCGCGCTGGGCGAAGGCATCGAGAAGGCCCAGTCGGACTTCGCCGCCGAAGTTGCCGCCGCCGCCGGCGGTCAGGGCTGAGACCGGCAAGGTCGAACGCTTAGATCCGCAAGCCGTATTCTGAAACAGCAAGGGAGCGTTCCCCCCATGGTCGATACCACCGGGACCACCACGCCGGCCGGGAGCGCCCGCTACAAGCGCGTTCTCCTCAAGGTGTCGGGCGAAGCGCTGATGGGTCAGCGCGACTATGGCCTGGACCCGGAGATGGTCAACCGCATCGCCAACGAGGTGAAGGCGGTGATCGGGCTCGGCGTCCAGGTCTGTCTGGTCATCGGCGGGGGGAACATCTTCCGGGGTGTGAAGGGTGCGGCGAGCGGCATGGAGCGTGCCTCGGCCGACTATATCGGCATGCTCGCCACCGTGATGAACGCGCTCTCGATGCAGAGCGCGCTCGAGCGGATGGGCGTCAGCACGCGGGTGCAGTCGGCCATCCCCATGTCGACGGTCTGCGAGCCCTACATCCGGCGCCGCGCCGTCCGCCACATGGAAAAAGGCCGGGTGGTGATCTTCGCCGCCGGCACCGGCAATCCCTTCTTCACCACCGACACCGCCGCGGCGCTGCGCGCCTCGGAAATGGGCTGTGATGGTCTGCTGAAGGGGACGCAGGTCGATGGCGTCTATACCGCCGATCCGAAGAAGGATCCGACGGCCGAGCATTACGAACGCCTCACCTACATGGATGTCCTGACCAAGGAACTCCAGGTGATGGACGCTTCGGCGATCGCGCTGTCGCGCGAGAACCACATTCCCATTCTGGTCTTCTCGATCCACACGCCCGGCGCCTTCGCCGAAGTGATGCAGGGCCGTGGCAAGCACACCATCATAACGGAAGAAAGGGAGTAGGCCCGTGGCTGCGCCCGACCTATCGGATCTGAAGCGCCGCATGGAAGGCGCGCTTGACTCGTTTCGCAAGGAACTGGGCGGCCTCCGTACCGGCCGCGCCTCTTCCAACCTGCTGGAACCGGTGATGGTGGAGGCCTATGGCAGCCGCATGCACCTGCGCGAGGTCGCGACGGTCTCCGTTCCGGAGCCTCGCCTGATCTCGGTCCAGGTCTGGGACCGCGGCATGACCAAGGCGGTCGAGAAGGCCATCCGCGACAGTGGACTGGGCCTGAACCCGCAGGCCGAAGGCCAGGTCATCCGCGTGCCGCTGCCCGACCTGACGCAGGAGCGCCGCGCCGAACTGGCGAAGGTCGCCCACAAGTATGCCGAGCAGTGCCGGGTCGCCATCCGCAACATCCGTCGCGACGGCATGGACGGCTTGAAGAAGGCGGAGAAGGCGAGCGAAATCACCCAGGACGAGCACAAGGTCCAATCGGACAAGGTGCAGGTTCTGACCGACCAGCACATCAAGCTGGTCGACGATTCGCTTGCGCAAAAAGAAAAGGAAATCATGCAGGTCTGATCCGGAATGCGCGACGCGGACGACAACCGGTCCAACACGGCTCCTGGGCACGTCGCCATCATCATGGATGGCAATGGGCGCTGGGCCAAGGCGCGCGGCTTGCCGCGCACCGCCGGGCACAAGAAGGGCGTGGACGCCGTCCGCCGCACCGTGGAAGCGGCGCGCGAACTTGGCATCGGCACTCTGACCATCTTCAGCTTCTCCTCGGAGAACTGGCGCAGGCCGGAAGAGGAGATCAGCGACCTGATGGGCCTGCTGCGCTTCTATCTGCGCAGCGAGGTTGCCGAACTGCACCGCGGCGGTGTCCGCCTGCGGGTGATCGGCGACCGGACCCGCCTGTCCGAGGACATCAACCGGCTGATCGACAATGCCGAGGCATTGACCCGCGACAACCGGACCATGACCCTCGTCGTGGCTCTCAGCTATGGCTCGCGCCTGGAGATCGTCCATGCGGCGCGCCGGCTTGCGGAAGAGGTCGCTGCCGGCCGCCTCTCGCCGGAGTCCATCGACGAGGACGCGCTGTCGGCCCGGCTCTACACGTCCGACATTCCCGACCCCGACCTGATCATCCGCACCAGCGGCGAGAAACGGATCAGCAATTTCCTGCTCTGGCAGGCGGCCTATGCCGAGTTGGTCTTCGTCGATACGCTCTGGCCCGATTTCACCAAGCGCGATCTGGAGGCGGCGATTGAAGAGTTCCACCGACGGGAACGCCGCTTCGGCGCCACCACCGCCGGGTCCCGCTGACAGCGCGGCGCCCGCCGCCGCGGCTCCGGTCAAGCCATCCAAGACAGGCGACCTCAAGGTCCGTGTCCTGTCGGCGCTGGTCATGGCGCCGGTCGTTCTTGGCGCCGTCTGGGCCGGCGGCTGGGTATTCCATGCCCTGATCGCCTTCGGATCGGTGATTGCCGTTTCCGAATGGACCAGCATCGTTCCCAGTTCCCGCCGGCTTCCCGCACGCCTGATGGCGAGCATCGGAATCCTGGTTGCGCTGATGGTGCAGATCGTCGCCGGTCCGGCTGCCGGGGTGGGAGCGGCGGCTGCCTTCGCGGTTTTGACCGCCATCGTCGGCGGCGGCTCCGACCGCGGCCTGCTCGGCTTCGGTGTGCTGTATGTCGCAGTCGGGATGGCCGGCCTGATGTGGCTGCGCGATCTGCCCGACAGCGGGCTCTCCCTGTTCCTCTTCGTCCTCATTGCCATCTGGGCAACCGATATCGGCGCCTACGCCGCCGGGCGCAGCATCGGCGGCCCGAAGCTGGCGCCGCGCATCAGCCCCAAGAAGACCTGGGCCGGCCTGATCGGCGGCATGGCTGCGTCCGCCCTGTTCGGCTGGCTGGTGGCGCTCGCCTTCGGGGCGGCACGTCCGGACATCGCTCTGGCGGTCGGCGCCGCCACTGCCGTGGTCGGGCAGGCCGGCGACCTGTTCGAATCGGCGGTCAAGCGGCGCTACAATGTGAAGGACAGCGGCCAGCTCATTCCCGGGCATGGCGGCATCCTCGACCGCATCGACGGGCTTCTGGCCGCTGCCCCGGTGCTGGCCTTGTTCCACGCGGCCGTTGGATCGGTTCTGTCATGGTGGTGAAAGCGGACGCGCCGCGCAGCGTGACGATTCTCGGGTCGACCGGCTCGGTCGGCACGCAGACCGTCGACCTCGTCTCCCGCGACCCGGAGCGCTTTCCGGTGGAGGCGCTGACCGCCAACCGCAACGTCACCCTTCTGGCGCAGCAGGCGCGGCAGTTGAATGTCCGCATGGCCGTGGTCGCCGACCCGGCCGCCTATGCCGAGTTGAAGCGGCTTCTGTCCGGTACCGGTATCGAGGTCGCCGCCGGCTCCGAAGCGGTCGCCGCCGCGGCGGAACGGCCGGCCGACTGGGTGATGGCCGCCATCGTCGGCGCCGCCGGACTGGAGCCGACGCTCGCCGCCATCCGGCGCGGCGCCATCGTCGCCTTCGCCAACAAGGAGGTGCTGGTCTGCGCCGGCGCCCTGATGATGGAGGAGGTCAAGGCGCACGGCGCCACGCTTCTGCCGGTCGACAGCGAGCACTCGGCGATCTACCAGGTCTTCGATTTCGAGCGCACCGAAAGTGTTTCCCGCCTGATCCTGACCGCATCCGGCGGTCCCTTCCGCGCCAAGGACCGCGCCTTCATGGCGGCGGCGACGCGCGAGCAGGCGGTGGCCCATCCCACCTGGGACATGGGCGCCAAGATCTCGGTCGACAGCGCCACGATGATGAACAAGGGGCTGGAGCTGATCGAGGCCCATTTCCTGTTCGGCATTCCCGAAGAGCGCATCGATGTGCTGGTCCACCCGCAGTCGGTCATCCATTCCCTGGTGGAGTATGTCGACGGCTCGGTGCTGGCGCAGCTCGGCACGCCCGACATGCGCACGCCCATCGCCTATGCCCTCGGCTGGCCCGCCCGCATCGCCACCCCGGCGGAGCGGCTGGATCTGGTCAAGGCCGCGACGCTGACCTTCGAGGCGCCGGATCCCGTGCGATTCCCGGCACTTCGGCTGGCCCGGGCTGCCTTGCAAAGCGGTGGGGGCGCTCCTACTATACTCAGTGCCGCCAACGAGGTGGCCGTCCAGGCGTTTCTCGACCGCCGGATCGGCTTTCTCGACATCGAACGGATCGTCGAGGAGACGTTGACGGCGTTGCCCCACCGCCCGCTGCGCGATCTCGCCGCCGTGCGGGAGGCCGACGCGGATGCGAGGCGGGATGCCGCCGGCCGTGTTGCGGCCATCGGTGCGACGGCGGTTGGCAGCCGATGATCCGTGTTCGAGGCGCTGGAAGGCGCAAGGGTTGAAATGGACGTTATCGGCGGTTTCTGGACCTCGGTGTTGGCCTTCCTTCTGGTCCTCACCGTGCTCGTGTTCGTGCACGAGCTTGGTCACTATCTGGTCGCGCGGCGCAATGGCGTGCGGATCGAGACCTTCTCCATCGGCTTCGGGCCGGAGATCTTCGGCTTTACCGACCGTGCCGGCACGCGCTGGAAGTTCAGCGCTCTGCCGCTCGGCGGCTACGTCAAGATGTTCGGCGACGCCGATCCGGCCAGCACGCCGGGCGCGCATCTGACGGCGATGTCAGCGGAGGAGCGTGCGGTCTCCTTCCACCACAAGCGGGTGGGGCAGCGCGCGGCCATCGTCGCTGCCGGTCCGATTGCCAATTTCGTCTTTTCCATCGTCGTGCTGGCCCTGCTGTTCATGACGGCCGGCCAGTCCTTCACCCCGCCTGACGTCGGCGGCATCCAGCCAGGCAGTGCCGCGGAGCGGGCCGGCATCCAGCCGGGCGACCTGATCCTGTCGGTCGACGGCACCGGCGTCCAGCGTTTCGAGGAAATCCGCCAGATCGTTTCGATCCGTCCCGGCCAGCCGCTGGCGGTCGAGTTGAAGCGCGATGGCCGGGTGATGACCCTGACCGCGACGCCGGATTCGCAGACCGTCACCGACCGACTCGGCAACGCCCATCAGATCGGGCTGCTCGGGATCAGCCGCGGCAGCGTCGGTATGATGCGCCACGATCCCCTGACCGCCGTCTGGCAGGCGGGACGAGAAGTCGCAGGCATGATCACCGGCACCTTCACCGCGCTGGGCCAGATGGTCCAGGGATCGCGCGGGACGGAGGAACTGGGCGGGCCGCTCCGCATCGCCCAGATGTCGGGCGAGGTGGCCCAGTCCGGCTGGTACCCGCTGGTTTGGTTCATGACCTTCCTGTCGGTCAATCTGGGGCTGATCAACCTGTTCCCGGTCCCGATGCTCGATGGCGGACACCTGCTTTTTTACGGGATCGAAAAGCTGCTCGGCCGGCCGTTGGGAGCGCGAGCGCAAGAATACGGTTTCCGAATTGGATTGGCCTTGGTATTAACGCTCATGGTCTTCGCCACGTGGAACGACCTGGTTCAGCTGCGCGTGGTCGATTTCTTCCGGGGACTGGTTTCCTAAAGCCAGCCCCTTGCCAGGGAGCGTGATTTGCCGGTGTCGAGCAAAGTTCTGGTGGCGGGCCTGCTGGCCGGCTGCGCCATGACGACGGTGTCTGTCGCCCACGCCCAAACCGCATCCTCGCCCGGACGGGCGACGGGTGCCTCGGGGTCCATGGTCGCCCAGGTGTTCAGTGGCGGTACGGTGCGCGACATCCGGGTCGAAGGCACCCAGCGAATCGAGCCCTCCACGGTCCGCTCCTATCTGACGATCCAGCCGGGCGACCCGTTCGATCCCGACCGGATCGATCAGTCGTTGAAGTCGCTGTTCAACACCGGCCTGTTCGCCGACGTCGTACTGAAGCGCGAGGGCGATGCACTGGTCGTGACGGTCGCCGAAAACCCGATCATCAATCGCATCGCGTTCGAGGGGAACCGGCGCATCGACAAGGAGACGCTGGATAAGGAAATCCAGCTGCGTCCCCGCGTCGTCTACACGCGCACCCGTGTCCAGTCCGACGTCCAGCGCATCCAGGACATCTATCGCCGCCAGGGCCGCTTCGGCGCGACGGTCGAGCCGAAGATCATCCAGCTCGACCAGAACCGCGTCGATCTGGTGTTCGAGATCAACGAGGGCGTGCGCACCGGTGTGCGCGGCATCACCTTCATCGGCAACGAACATTTCTCGGACGGCACCCTGCGCGAGAACGTCCAGACGAAGGAATCGGCCTGGTGGCGCTTCCTGACGTCGGATGACAATTACGATCCCGACCGGTTGAGCTATGACCGCGACCTGCTGCGCCGATTCTATCTGAAGGAAGGCTATGCCGACTTCCGCGTGGTGTCTGCGGTCGCCGAGCTGACGCCGGACAAGTCGGACTTTTTCATCACCTTCACCATCGAGGAAGGTGAGCGTTACAAATTCGGCAAGGTCGACATCAACACCTCGCTGAAGCAGCTCGATCCGGCCGTTCTGCAGAACAGCGTGCTCACCACCGAGGGCGATTGGTACAACGCCCAGAAGGTGGAAGACACCATCACGAAGCTGACGAACGCCGTCGGCGATCTGCAATACGCTTTCGTCGATGTCCGGCCGCGGATCACGCGCAACCGCGAAACCCACACGATCGACATCACCTACGAGATCAACGAAGGGCCGCGCACCTTCGTCGACCGCATCGACATCTCGGGCAACGTCAGGACGCTCGACAAGGTGATCCGTCGCGAGATGCTGCTGTCCGAAGGCGACCCCTTCAACTCTTCGAAGTTGAAGCGCTCGGAACAGCGCATCAAGGATCTTGGATTCTTCGAGCGCGTGAACATCACGACCGCAGAGAGCAGCGCGCCCGACCGCACCGTGGTCAATGTCGATGTCGCAGAGCAGTCCACCGGTGAAATCTCCATCGGTGCCGGCTTCTCGACCTCCGACGGTCCGCTGGGTGACTTCTCGATCCGCGAGCGCAACCTGCTCGGCCGCGGTCAGGATCTGCGTCTGGGTGCGACCCTGTCGGGCCGGCGCCAGCTGTACGATATCTCCTTCACGGAGCCGTACTTCATGGACCGCGACCTGTCGGCCGGCGTCGACGTGTTCCGGACCCGCTACAACTACCAGGACGAAAGCTCGTTCAACGAGAAGAACACCGGCTTCGCCCTGCGCCTCGGCTATCCGCTGACCGAGCGCCTGCGCCAGCGCGTCTACTACCAGTTGCAGGACACGCTGATCGAGGAAGTGCCGACGACCGCGTCGAAGTACATCCAGGAGCAGCGCGGCGAACGGCTGACCTCGCTGATCGGCCAGGAGCTGACCTACGATGTCCGCAACAGCAAGCTGACGCCGACGGAAGGTTATTTCATCCGCCTGACCAACGACATTGCCGGCCTCGGCGGCTCGGTGCGCTTCCTGCGGAACAAGCTGGCCGGTGGATACTATCTGCCGCTCGGCGATGACCAGTGGGTGCTCAGCACGACCGGTGAGATCGGCTACATCCACGGTCTCGGCAAGAAGGTGGATCTCGGCGACCGCTTCTTCATCGGCGGCGATACCCTGCGCGGCTTCAACACCGCGGGCATCGGCCCCCGCGACGTTTCGACCGGCGACGCGCTGGGTGGTACGCGCTATGCCCGTGCGTCGGTGGAGATGAGCTTCCCGTTCGGCCTGCCGGAGGAATTCGGCCTGCTCGGGCATGCCTTCACCGACGTCGGCACCCTCGGCAAGGTCGACATCAAAGATCCGAACGTGAAGGATGACGAGAGCATCCGCGTTTCCATCGGCACCGGTGTGTCGTGGAAGTCGCCGTTCGGCCCCATCCGGCTCGACGTTGCGCTGCCGATCCGCAAGGAAGGCTACGACAAGAAAGAGCTCGTCCGCTTCAGCTTCGGAACCAGGTTCTAAGATGCAATCCACGCTGTCCAAGACGCGGCTTCGCGTCGCCCTTCTGTCGGCCGTCACGGCTGCCGGTCTCGTTCTTACCGCAGGTGCTGCTCAGGCCCAGTCGGCGCCCAAGGCCGAGGCTCCCAAGGCGGAAGCTCCCAAGACCGATGTGCCGGCGCCGGGTGCGGAGCTGAAGGCTCCGGTCATTGCCGTGATCGACGTGCAGAAGATCATGCAGGAATCGAACGCGTCGAAGGGCATCACCAAGTCCTTCGAATCGCTGCGCGACTCCTACCAGAAGGAAATCTCCGCGCTGGAGGACAAGCTCCGCAAGAACGAGGACGAACTGCGCAAGCAGCAGACCGTTCTTTCGCCGGAAGCGCTCGCTACCAAGCGCCGCGACTTTGAAAAGCAGGTCGCCGACGTCCAGAAGACGGTGCAGACCCGCAAGCGCGCCCTGGAAACCAGCCTGAACGAGGCGATGGCCGTCGTTCACAAGACGATGGTCGAAGTGGTCGCGGACATTTCCCGTGAGCGGGGTGCCAATCTCGTCCTGGCCCGCCAGCAGTTCGTTCTGGTCGACACTCAACTCGACGTTACCGACATGGTGATGGAGCGGGTGAACAAGAAGCTGCCGCAGGTTGCACTGAACGTTCCGAAGCAGTAATGCAACTCTGACCGGGGCCGCTGCCATCCCGTGTGGGACGGCGGCGGCCCCGTTCTGTTTCCGGTCTCGGTGCTCTTCCGGGTTCGGCGTTGCGGTCGCCGCGGAAATGGGGCAAGAAGGCGGAGCAAACAAGAAGGTGCCGGTGGCCCCCATCGGGGCGGCGGTGCCCATTCCCTGAAACGGGGAAAACTGAACTCTATCGGTTGGTGGAAAGGCGGGCGGCCGGGCAATGGACGTGACGGCGGACAACAGCGCACAAAGCAACAAGATCGACGACATCGACATCCTGCGGATCATGAAGATGATTCCGCATCGCTACCCGATCCTGATGATCGACCGGGTGATCGATGTCACGCTGGGCGAAGGCGCCACCGGCGTGAAAAACGTCACGATCAACGAACCCTTCTTCCAGGGGCATTTCCCGTCGCGTCCCGTGATGCCGGGCGTGCTGATCATCGAGGCGATGGCCCAGACCTCCGCCGTTCTGGTGGTTGCCACGCTGGGTCCGGATGCCGAAGGCAAGCTGGTCTATTTCATGACCGTCGACGAGGCGCGTTTCCGCCGTCCCGTCACCCCCGGCGACACCATCCACATCCACGTCACCAAGCAGCGCCAGCGCGCCAACGTGTGGAAGTTCAAGGGCGAGGCCAAGGTCAACGGCGTCCTCGTCGCCGAAGCCGTCTATTCCGCCATGATTCTGGACGAAAAATGACCGTTACCATCCATCCGTCCGCCATCGTCGATCCCGCGGCCAAGCTGGGGGAAGGGGTCAGCGTCGGCCCCTTCTGCGTCGTTGGTCCCGACGTCACGCTGGGCGATGGCGTTCGGCTGGTTTCGCATGTGGCGGTCGATGGGCGCACCAGCATCGGTGCGGACACCGTCATCTACCCCTTTGCGTCCATCGGCCATCGCCCGCAGGATCTGAAGTTCCATGGCGAGCCGTCGGAGCTTGTCATCGGTGCCCGCAACCAGATTCGCGAGCATGTGACGATGAACCCGGGCACCGAGGGCGGCGGCATGATCACCCGCGTCGGGGACGACGGGCTGTTCATGATGGGCTCGCATGTGGCCCATGACTGCGTCGTCGGCGATCATGTCATCATGGCCAACAACGCCACCCTGGGCGGCCATGTGACGCTGGGCGACTATGTCATCATCGGCGGGTTGTCGGCGGTGCGCCAGTTCGTGCGCATCGGCTCCCACGCCATGATCGGCGGCATGTCGGGCGTTGAGAACGACGTGATTCCCTTCGGTCTCGTGATGGGCGACCGGGCGCGGCTTGCCGGCCTGAACCTTGTGGGGCTGGAGCGTCGCGGCTTCAAGAAGGACGACATCCACGCCCTGCGTGCAGCCTATCGCATGCTGTTCGGTCCGGAAGGCACCTTCGCCGAGCGGGTCGACGGGGTCGGGCGCGATTTTGGCGAGCGGGCGCTGATTTCGGATGTTCTGTCTTTCATCCGGGCCAAGGAAGCCCGGTCTCTTTGCCAGCCGCGCGAGAGCTGAGGCAGCCGGCCGATGGCCGATACCGCGCAAAGCACAGGATCGCCGGCGGCTGGACCCAAGCTGGCGATCCTCGCCGGCGGCGGCACGCTGCCCGCCCGCATCGCCGAAGCGGTGCGTGGGCAGGGCCGTGAAGTCTTCATCATCGCCTTCGACGGTCATACCGATCCGCAGACGGTCGCGGGGCTTCCGCATCTCTGGAGCCGTTTCGGCGCTGCCGGCACGATCCTGCGCCGCCTTCACGAGGAAGGTGTCGGCGAGGTCGTGCTCGCCGGTCCCGTCAGGCGACCGTCCTTTACCGAACTGATGCCGGATTGGCGCACCGCGCGCTTTCTCGCCCGCGTCGGGACACGCGCTTTGGGCGACGACGGCCTGCTGCGCGCCGTCGTGCGCGAGGTCGAAGAGGACGGGTTCCGTGTGGTCGGTTTGCACGAACTGCTGAAGGATCTGCTGACCGTTGCGGGACCGGTCGGCCGGCTGATGCCCGATGCCGACGCGGAACGCGACATTGCCCGCGGGATCGAGGTTGCCCGTGCCCTTGGCGCGCTCGACGTGGGGCAGGGAGCGGTGGTTCAGCAAGGCATCGTCCTCGCGGTCGAGGCGATTGAGGGGACCGATGCGATGCTTGGCCGCTGCGCCGGAGTGATCCGGCCGGGCCTTGGCGGGGTGTTGGTCAAGGTGAAGAAGCCCCGGCAGGACCGCCGCATCGACCTGCCCACCATGGGGGTCACCACCGTGGAGCGTGCTGCGGCCTCGGGGCTGCGTGGCATCGCGGTCGAAGCCGGCGGCAGCCTGCTGGTCGACCGTGCCGCGGTGGCCGAGGCGGCAGACCGTCTTGGCCTGTTCGTCGTCGGGATCGAGATTCCGCAATGACTGCCCGTGACATGGATGACGATGTTGTTGGCGATGCACCGACGCTGTTCCTGATTGCGGGCGAGCCGTCCGGGGATGCGCTTGGCGCCCGGCTGATGGCGGCGGCGAAGCGGCTGACCGGCGGCAAGGTGCGCTTCGTCGGCATCGGCGGCGAGCGGATGACGGCGGAAGGGCTGGTCAGCCTCTTTCCGATGGCGGAGCTGACGCTGTTCGGCATTTTCGAACTGCTGCCCCATTTGCCGAACCTGATCCGTCGCATCGACCAGACGGTGGCTGAAATCCTGCGCATGCGTCCCGACGCGGTGGTCGGTATCGACTCGCCCGGATTCACGGTGCGCGTTGCGAAGAAGGTCCGTGCGGCCGATCCGGCAATTCCGTTGGTCCATTACGTGGCTCCGACGGTCTGGGCATGGAAGCCCAAACGCGCGGCGAAGTATGCGGCCATCTACGATCACCTTCTTGCGGTGCTTCCGTTCGAGCCGCCCTATTTCGAGAAGGAGGGGCTTGCCTGCACCTTCGTTGGCCATTCGGTTGTCGAGGGTCGGGCGGGCAGGGGAGACGGTCCGGGATTCCGGCAACGCCATGGGATTGCCGCGACCGACCGTGTCGTGGCCGTGCTTCCAGGCAGCCGCAAGGGCGAGGTGTCGCGCCTGCTGCCGGATTTCCGAGCGACGTTGGAGCTGCTGCGCCCGTCCCATCCCGATCTGGTGGCGGTGGTGCCGACTGTGGCGACGGTGCGCGACCGTGTTGCTGCCGCCATTGCTGACTGGCCGGTCCGAACCCTTCTTGTCGAGGGGGACACGGAGAAATACGACGCCTTCGCCGCGGCGGAGGTGGCGCTTGCCGCTTCCGGGACGGTGGCGTTGGAGTTGGCGCTTGCCCGGCTGCCGACGGTCATCGCCTATCGCCTCAACCCGGTGACGGTCGCGCTCTATCGGCGGCTGATCCGGGTCAAGTATGTGAACCTCGTCAACCTGATGCTCGACCGCATGCTGGTTCCGGAACTGCTGCAACAGGACTGCCGCCCCGATAAGCTGGCGGCCGAAGTGGGGCGCCTGCTGGACGATCCGAAGGCGCGCCAAGTGCAGGTCGACGGCGTCGCCGAGGTTGCCCGCTGGCTGGGGCAGGGAGATATCCCGCCGAGCGAACGGGCCGCGCGCGCCATTCTGGACGTTGTCGCAGAGCACCGCTCGATCAGGCCCCTAGAGGGCAAAACCCGAACGGGAGAACAGAGACCATGAGCGAATTCCGTCTGTTGCATACGATGCTGCGTGTGTTGGATCTGGAGAAGTCGCTGGACTTCTACACCCGGCTGCTGGGTATGAAATTGCTGCGCCGAAACGACTTTGAGGGCGGCCGTTTCACCCTCGCCTTCGTCGGCTATGGCGAAGAGTCCGACACCGCCGTCCTGGAACTGACCCACAACTGGGATCAGAAGGAGCCGTACGAGATCGGCACCGCCTATGGCCACATCGCGCTGGGCGTGCCGGACATCTACGGCACCTGCGAGAAGCTGGCGGCCGAAGGCGTGAAAATCCCGCGTCCGCCCGGCCCGATGAAGCACGGAACCACGGTGATCGCCTTCATCGAGGATCCGGACGGCTATAAGGTCGAGCTGATCGAGCGGAAGTGACCGTTCGCGACATTACCGCTTTCGGGAAAGGGCGTGGTCGGTGACGGCCGCGCCCTTTTTCGATGCGGTCGGCTCATCGACAGGAAGCCGGCGGAAGCGCGTCCGGTAACTTGCCGGGCTGAGGCCCAGCCTTTGCCGGAAATGATGGCGCAGGGTGGCGGCGGAACCGAAGCCGGTCACGGTCGCGACCTCCTCCACCGGCAGGCTGCTGCATTCCAGCACCTCGCGGGCGCGGGCGAGACGTTCGGTCAGCAGCCAGTCGCCGGGGGTGGTGCCGGTCATCGCCTGAAAGCGGCGCAGAAAGGTCCGCAGGCTCATGCCCGCCCGCGATGCCATGCTGGACAGGCTATGGTCTTCTGCCAGCGTTTCCCGCAGATGGTCGAGCAGGGGGGCCAGGCGCGCACCCTCGCGGGCAATCGGCACGGGCGTATCGATGAACTGCGCCTGACCGCCTTCGCGGTGGGGCTGCACCACCAAGCGGCGGGCGACGCTGTTCGCAGCCTCCGGGCCGAAATCGCGACGAACAAGATGCAGGCAGAGGTCGATGCCGGCCGCGCTGCCGGCCGAGGTCAGAATGTTGCCTTCGTCCACATACAGCACATCGGGCACCACCCGGATGTCGGGATAGAGGTCCGCAAGCGTTGCGGCATATCGCCAGTGAGTGGTCGCCCGGCGGCCGTTGAGCAGACCGGATGCGGCGAGAACGAAAGCCCCGGAGCAGATCGACAGGATGCGGGCGCCCCTGGCGTCGGCCTGCCGAAGGGCGGCAGTCAATGCAACGGGAACCGGCTCCAGTGCGCCGCGCCATCCGGGAATGACGATGATGTCGGCTTGGTCGAGCAGGTCGAGACCGCCATCCGCCTCGACGCGGATGCCTCCCATCGCACGCAACGGGCCGTCGTCGAGTGCCGCAACGGCGAAGCGATACCAATCCGGTCCCAACTCCGGACGGGGAAGGCCGAACACCTCGACGGCGACACCGAACTCGAAGGTGCACAGACCGTCATAGGCGAGTGCGACCGCCAGCGGGGAAATGGCTTTTGGCATGAACTGCACGATAGCTGGCAACCGCGCCACTTTCCAGCCGATGCCGCCCCAGGGAAGATTGGATCCTCATCATTCATCGGGCGATTGCGAAGAGGACAGCATGGCCAGTCTCGTCACCGAAATTCCTGCGGCTCCTTCCCAACGGGCGGAGGCCCACTTTTCCGGGCGCCTGTCGCTGGAAACCGATTGCTGGGATGTTCACGACTCATCGAAGTCCGGGGCGCCGGATTTCGTCCTGCTCGATGTCCGCGGGCCGGCAGCTTACGCGCGTGGCCATGTGCCGGGTGCCTTGAACCTGCCACATGGCAAGATCACGGAGCGGCGGATGGCCGAGTGGCCTGATGGGACGCTGTTCGTGGTGTATTGCGCCGGCCCCCATTGCAACGGGGCGGATCGTGCGGCATTGCGTCTGGCACGGATCGGGCGGCCGGTCAAACTGATGATCGGCGGCGTGACCGGCTGGATCGACGAAGGCTTCGCGTTGGAAAGCGACGGCTGAGGGACTGCCTCAGACGAAGACGATCCCGGCGATCAGCGCCAGGATCAGCAGATAGACGATCAACC
The DNA here is from genome assembly GCF_003116035.1 of Azospirillum sp. TSH64. GTDB lineage: Bacteria > Pseudomonadota > Alphaproteobacteria > Azospirillales > Azospirillaceae > Azospirillum. Next base: position 3,895,828 of record NZ_LGQW01000015.1, on the reverse strand, counting down.
GGCGGACGCGCCAGCCAAGCGGCGCCCGATTGTCGTTGGCCGGCGGGCGCAGACGCACCCGCCGGGCCGGAACGATGTACGCAGTCGGGTCCTGGGCGGCTCCGTTGGAGCCGCCCATTCCGATATGGGCTGTGGGCCGGTTAGCCACGCTCGGCCAGCGGCACGAAGGGCCGCTTCACGTCGCCGGTGTAGAGCTGACGCGGACGGCCGATCTTCTGCACCGGGTCCTCGATCATCTCCTTCCACTGGCTGATCCAGCCGACGGTGCGGGCCAGCGCGAACAGCACGGTGAACATGCTGGTCGGGAAGCCCATCGCCTTCAGGATGATGCCCGAGTAGAAATCGACGTTCGGATAGAGCTTCTTCTCGATGAAGTATTCGTCCGACAGGGCGATCCTCTCCAGCTCCATCGCGATGGCCAGATGCGGCTCGTCCTTGATGCCCAGCCGGTCAAGAACCTGATAGCAGGTCTCGCGCATGATCTTGGCGCGCGGATCGTAGTTCTTGTAGACGCGGTGACCGAAGCCCATCAGGCGGAAGCTGTCGTTCTTGTCCTTGGCGCGGCGGACGAACTCGGGGATGTTCTCCACCGAGCCGATCTGCTCCAGCATCTTCAGCACGGCCTCGTTGGCGCCGCCATGGGCCGGACCCCACAGGGCCGCGATGCCCGACGCGATGCAGGCGAACGGGTTGGCGTGCGACGAGCCGGCCAGGCGGACAGTGGAGGTCGAAGCGTTCTGCTCGTGGTCGGCATGCAGGATGAAGATCTTGTCCATCGCTTCCGACAGGACCGGATCGACCTTCCATTCCTCGCACGGCGTGCCGAACGTCATGTAGAGGAAGTTCTCCGCGTAGGACAGGTCGTTGCGCGGATACATGAACGGCTCGCCGACCGTGTATTTGTGCGCCATCGCGGCCATGGTCGGCATCTTGGCGATCAGGCGGTGCGCGGCGATCTTGCGCTGCACCGGATCGAAGATGTCGGTGGAGTCGTGATAGAAGGCCGACAGGGCGCCGACGACGCCGCACATGATCGCCATCGGGTGGGCGTCGCGGCGGAAGCCGCTGTAGAACTTGGCCAACTGCTCGTGCACCATCGTGTGGTAGGTGATGGTGCGCTCGAAATCGGCCTTCTGCTGCGGGTCGGGCAGTTCGCCGTTCAGCAGCAGGTGGCAGACCTCAAGAAAATCGCAATTCTCGGCAAGGTCGGCGATGGCATAGCCGCGGTGCAGCAGGATGCCCTCGTCGCCGTCGATGTAGGTGATGGCCGAATCGCAGGCGGCAGTGGAGGTGAAGCCGGGATCGTACGTGAAATAGCCGGTTTCGGCGTAGAGCTTGCGAATGTCGATCACGTTGGGACCGGTGGACCCGCCGAGCAGCGGCAGCTTCAGAGTCTTGCCGGTGGCGTCGTCGGTCAGCGTGACGGTGCCGACCTGGGTCACATCGCCATGCGGCGTGTGCTTGCTCGCTTCCATGACCTTTTCACACTCCTTGCTGGCCGGCTGGGCGGCGGCTCGCGGCCTCCGCTGCCGGACCTTGGTGGTTGGCCCGACTTTGGCACGCATTGGGACTGCGCGCTTCGACACCCTGCGGGGTGCCACGCCGTCTTCTCCCGGTCCCCTTGGACGGGGACGTCTTCCTTCAACCCTCCGAAGGATAGGCCGGACGCGGAACACGCACCCGTCCTGGTCGTTGACTCCTCCGGAAGATTGTAGAGGCAGAAGATAGCAGAGGACATCATGACCGACACGCCTCAAACGCGCACCCCCTCCGAAGGAATGCCCCAGCCGAAGAAATCCGATGCGAAATCCGGCGCGGACACCCATGACCAGACCCCGGCCGGCGAGCGCTCCCCGCGCGAGGACATGACGAAGACGCCGGGCGACGGCACGCTGCAGGACGCCACCCCGGCCGGATTGTCGTCGAAGGAACTGCGGGAGCGGGCGGAGGACACCGACGGCTCGACCCAGCCCGGCACCGGCTGACGCCGGCCACGGACGGTCCCGGCGCACCGGCTTCAGCCCGGCGGCCTCACGCCACTGGCCGCGGCACGCCGGTGCGCTCGCGCAAGCTCCGCTCCAACCGGGCGGCCTCGCGCAACAGGACCGGCAGAAGCCGGGCCGCCTGATCCCTGTCGTCGTTGCGGCAGAGAACCTCCATGCGCCAGGCGATGTGCATGACCGCCATGCCGCCGAAGCTGCCGGCGAGACTGGACAGGTCGTGCGCCTCCTGGGCCAGCGCGCGCAGATCGACGGTGCCGGCCGACATGGCATCATCCATCGCCGACAGCCGCTCCAGCCGGTGCGAGACATCCTCAAGGAAGCTGTCGACGATCAGCGCCAGACTGTCGGCGCCCACCGTTTCCACCAGATCGTCCAGCACCTCCCCATCCAGCGCCTCGCCATCCTGGCCGCTGCCATCCCCGCCGCTGCCATCATCATTCCCGGCGGCGCTGCCCCGATCGCTCTTCGTGCCCGCCTCCACCGCAACGGCCGGCGGCTCCGCCGTGCCGATCCAGCGATCCAGCGCGGACAGCAGGCCGGCGCGGCTGATCGGCTTGGTCAGATAGTCGCTCATGCCTGCACGCAGACACAGTTCGCGCGTTCCGGGCATGGCATCGGCGGTCAGGGCGATGATGGGCAGGCCGGCCAGCGCGCCGCCGCGTGCGCGGATCGCCTGGGCGGCTTCCAGCCCGTCCATTCCCGGCATCTGCACATCCATCAGCACCAGATCGATGCCGCCGCGGCAGGCCGCCGCCACCGCCTGCCCGCCGTCCTCCGCCACCTCCACCGTGTAGCCCAGCCGGCGCAGCAGGGTGGTGGCGAACAGCTGGTTGGTGCGGTTGTCCTCCGCCAGCAGGATACGGCCGCGGCGGGGGGGGGCCTCCACCTTCGCTTCGGCCGAAGGAGCGGCAGATGCGGCGGGAGACGCGGCGGCCAACAGCCCGGTCAGGCAGGCGGCCAGCGAACTCTGGCGCAGCGGACGGTTCAGGGTCGCATGGGCCAGACCGGGCGCCGGCCCGCTTTCGCCGCGCACCGCCGGCCCCAGCGTGACGATCAGCACGCGCCGCGTCCCGATCAGTGCCGGGTCGCCGGCAACCGTCGCCAGCAGCACGTCGCCGCCCATGCCGGGCATGGTCTGGTCGGCCAGCACCACGTCGAAGGGATGGCCGCCGGCCGCCCGGCGCCGCACCGCCTCCAGCGCGTCGGCCCCGTTTTCCACACAGGTCGGCCGGGCGCCCAGGCTGTCGAGCATCGACGCCAGCACCCTGCGGTTCACCGCCAGATCGTCCACCACCAGCACGCTGCGACCGGCCAGCAGCTGTTCGGCCGGCGGCAACGCCTCTTCCGACAGGGCCAGCGGCAGGTCGACAAGGAAACGGCTGCCGATGCCAAGGCTGCTTTCCACCGCGATGCTGCCGCCCATCAGTTCCGACAACTGGCGGCAGATTGCCAGCCCAAGGCCGGTGCCGCCGAACTTGCGGGTGATCGAGCCGTCCACCTGCTGGAACTTGTTGAACAGGGTCGGCATCGCCTCGGCGGGGATGCCGATGCCGGTATCCGTCACGGTGATGCGCATCACCAGATGGGCGTCGGTGACGTCCAGCACTTCCAATTCCACCGCGACGGAGCCTTGATCGGTGAATTTCACCGCATTGCCGACCAGATTGACCAGAATTTGCCGGATGCGGGTCGGATCGCCCAGCAGGGTACGGCGCAGCAGCGGATCGATGTAGAAGCCGATCTCGATCCCCTTCTCGTGCGCGCGAGGCGTCAGCAGTTCCACCACCCCTTCCACCAGATCGGCGGCGTCGAAGGGCAGCGTTTCGATGGTGACGCGGCCGGCCTCCAGCTTGGAGATGTCGAGGATGTCGTTGATGATGGTCAGCAGCGCATTGGACGAGCTGCGGATGGCCTGGGCGAACTGGCGCTGCTCGTCGGTCAACGGGGTGTCGAACAGCAGCTCCGTCATGCCCTGGATGCCGTTCATCGGCGTGCGGATCTCGTGGCTCATCGCCGCCAGGAATTCCGACTTCGCCTGTGTCGCCGCCTCGGCACGGGCGCGCAGGGCGTCGGCCTCCTCGCGGGCGGCGTCGAGCCCTTCGGCCAGCGCGCACATGTCGGCGGCCTGGCGCTGCAACTCCGCCTCAAAGCGCTTGCGCTCGGTGATGTCGGTGCGGGTGCAGACCAGCGAGCCGTTGCTGGTCCGGTTCTCCGCCACCACGATCCAGCGGCCGTCGGGCAGTTCCCGCTCGAACGGCGCACTGGGGTTGCGGTGCTGGGCCAGTTCGGCCTGAATCCAGGTTTCATCGTTCGGCCCGTCCGGATTGCCGGCGAACTCGCCGTTCGCCACGGCGGCGCGCAGAATATCTTCGAACGGGCGGCCGGGAACCATCAGCGGCGCCGTCAGCGGATGGGCTTCGCGATAGCGCTCGTTGCACAGGATCAGCCGGTCGTCGGCATCGAAATAGGCCAGCCCCTCCGGCACCGCTTCGATCGCATCGTCCAGCGTCTGCTTGGCGAGCCTCAGCTCCTCTTCCGTCAGCTTGTCGCGCGAGATGTCAGTATGGGCGCCGACCATGCGCACGACGCGCCCCTCGGCGTCGCGGATGTGGATGGCGCGGCTGAGGATGTAGACGGTGTGGCCCTGCTTGTGGCGGAAGCGCTGCACCGCCTCGAATTTCGGGATCTGCCCGGCATTGTAGGCGCGGACCATCTCCAGCGCGGCGATCCGGTCCTCCTCGAAGATCAGGCCGGCCCACATGTCCAGGCTGTTTGCCAGTTCGCAGTCGCGGTAGCCGAGCTGTTCCTTCCAGGTGGGGGAGAACCAGATCCCGCCGCTTTCCAGATTCCAATCCCAGATGCCGTCCCGCGTCGCCTGGACGGTGAGGTCGAGAAGCTCGCGGTTCGACCGCAGTTCCGCCTCCTCCCGCTTGGCCTCGGTGATGTCCTGGACGACACCGAGCAGGCCGACCGGCCGGCCATCGTCGCCGCATTCGGCCATGCCGCGGACGAAGACATGGCGCAGCGAACCGTCGGGCCGGATGACGCGCGCCTCAATCGAAAACCCCTCGCCGGTCTTCCGTGCGCGCTCGACCAGATCGGCCAGAGGCTTGCGGTCGTCGGGGTGGTGGCAGGCGCGCGACAGCTCGACGGTCGGCTGTTGCTGCTGCGGCGGCAGGCCCAGGATGCGATAGACCTCGTCGGACCAGCGGCGGGCATCGGTGACGAAGTCGATGTACCAGTGGCCGAACTGGCCGATCTCCTCGGCGAGATTCAGCAGGCGCGACCGGTCGCGCAGCTCCGCTTCCGCCCGCTCGCGCCGAGCAACCTCGCGGCGCAGCGTCATCTCGTCCACCACCAGCCGGGCGAGTTGGGCCAGCGTCTCCGCCTCGCGGGCATCGAAGCTGTCACGGGGCCTGTCGTCGATGACGCACAGCGTCCCCAGCTTCCGCCCGTCCGCCACCAATGGCGCACCGGCATAGAAGCGGATGTGGGGGTCGCCGGTGACCAGCGGATTTCCAGCGAACCGCCGGTCCTTGGTCGCGTCGGGCACCACCAGCACGCCGTCGTCCAGAATGGCATGGGCGCAGAAGGCGAAGTCGCGGTGGGTTTCCGTCGCCTCCAGCCCGGCGCGGCTCTTGAACCACTGGCGGTCGCGGTCGATCAGCGACACCAGCGCGATGCGGGTCCGGAAGAAATGTTGGGCCAGCCGGGTGATGTTGTCGAACCCCGGCTCGGGCGGCGTATTGAGGATGCAGTAGGAGTGCAGAACCGCCAGCCGGCCGCCCTCATCGGGCGGCAGGGCCGCCGGCACCGGCCCCTCGACCGGATCCGCACTCACGCAGCCGTCTCCCCGGCGCTGCGGCCGTCGGCGATACGCCACTGCTGGAGCTTGCGGTAGATGGTGGAGGGGCTGATCTCCAGTATCAGCGCGGCGCGCGGCACATCGTCGCCGGTCAGCCGCAGTGCCTTCCGGATCATCTCCTTCTCGACCTGCCACAACGGCTGCACGGCATCGTCCCCATCCGGCAGGTCGGCGGACGGCGAACCGCAGGCGGCGCAGGCGGCCGCGGAGCCATCCGGGCCGGCCATCGGCGGCAGCATGTCCAGGGTGACCTGCGGCCCGTCGTTCAGGACCACGACGTTGCGGATGACGTTCTGCAATTGCCGCACATTGCCTGGCCAGTCATGGGCGCGCAGCCTCGCCTCCACCTCCGGCGTGAAGGCCGCCAGCGCCTTCCCCTCCTCCCGCGCATAGTCGGACAGGAAGGAGCGGGCGATCTCGATCACGTCGTCGCCGCGGTCGCGCAGCGGCGGCAGGGCCAGCGGGATGACGTGCAGGCGGTAGTAGAGATCCTCCCGGAAACGGGCGGCCTGCACCTCCGCCAGCGGATCGCGGTTGGTGGCGGCGACGAAGCGCACGTCCACCCGCTCCTCCCGGCCGCTGCCGACGGGGTTGACCGTGCCGGTCTGGACGAAGCGCAAAAGCTTGCTCTGCAAGTCGAATGGCATCTCGCAGATCTCGTCCAGGAACAGCGTGCCGCCGTCGGCCAGCAGCGCCGCACCCGGCCGGTCGCCGGACGCACCGGTGAAGGCGCCCTTCACATGGCCGAAGATCTCCGATTCCAACAGGTCCTTGGGAATCGCGGCACAGTTCAGCGCGACAAAGGCGCCGTCGCGCCTGGGGCTGGCGCGGTGGATGGCCTGGGCCGCCACCTCCTTGCCGGTTCCGCTTTCGCCGGTGATGAAGACGTTGGCCCGGCTGGCGGCCACGCTCTCGATCGTGCGGTAGACCGCCTGCATCTCGGGCGAGCTGCCGATGAAGCCATGGAAGCGCCCGCGGTCCAGATCCTTGCGGTATCCTTCCACCATGCGGGCCAGGGTCCGGCGCTCCAGCGCGTTGCGCAGGGTCAGGTTCAGCCGGTCGGCGTTGAAGGGCTTCACGATGAAATCGAAGGCGCCGAGCTTCATCGCCTCCACCGCCAGATCGATGGAGCCATGGGCGGTGATGATGACCACCGACACGCTTGCGTCGCGGGCATGCAGCGCCTGCAACACCTCCAGCCCGTCCATGTCCGGCAGCTTCAGGTCGAGGATCACCGCATCGGGCGGGGAGGCCGCCGCCGCGTCCAGCGCTTCGCCCCCGCGGGTGCAATGCACGACCTCGTGCGCATCGGCGCGCAGGAACTCGATGTAGAGCTTGGCGAGCGGGACCGTATCCTCGATCAGCAGGATCCGGCGCTTCTTGGAAGAGGACGAGGAAGTGGACAAGGAAGACAAGGGCGGCACTCGGGCAGAGTGGATAAGGCAAGTCCAGTCGGGCAGGCGGCGACACTGAGCGAAGCCACAGTGTAACCCGGCCAAGGGCTTGCCGCCAGTCAGGGCAATCCCACAGACACAGTACCTTCGCCATGACGCCCCGCCGGGCAGAGATCCGGAGCGGTCCGGCTCCTCTACACCCCGCTGTCGATCAGGTCGGTCCGCCCGATCCGCCGCAGCGAGACCTGGACGCGGGCATTGTGCTCGCGGATCTCGCGCAGGGTCTGCAAGGTGAATTCCACATGGGCCTCCGCCGCCGCGCTCGCCGCCGCCGCGTCGCCGTCCAGCACCGCATTGGCGATGGCCAGATGCTGTTGCAGCAGCAACTCGCGCACGCCCGGCCGGGAATAGAGGTCGGTGCGGTTGTAGAACACGTCGTTGCGCAGCAGGTCCGACAGCGTCCGCATGATGTGCAACATGACGACGTTGTGCGCCGCCTCGTAGATCGCCAGATGCAGGTCGGCGTCCGAATCCGCCTCTTCGGAGCTGTCGTCCTTGCCATGGGCGGCCTGCATGCGGGCGACGATCTCGCGGATGCCGTCGCGGTCGAGGTCGGTCGCCCGCTGGGCCGCCAAGCCGGCCGCCGCCGCCTCGATGGAACGGCGGAACTCCAGATAGTCGAAGGACGCGTCCGGCTTGTTGCGCATCAGCGTCATCAGCGGATCGGCGATCTGCGACAGGAAGCTGGCGACATGGGTGCCGCCGCGCCCGCTGACCAGCAGACCACGTTCCTCCAGCTTGGCGATGGCGTCGCGCAGCGACGGGCGCGACACGTCCAGCTTCACCGCCAGTTCGCGTTCGGCAAGCAGCTTCTCCCCCGGACGCAGTGCGCCTTCCAGGATCAGCCGTTCCAGATGCTCGGCAATGGCGTCGGCCAGCTTGGCCGGTTTGATCGTCCCCTGCATTGGGTGAGCGGCCTCTCCCTGTACGTCCCGACCCTCTTCAATAGCGATGGACGGAACAGGCGTCCAGAGCGGCGGCGAACGGCAGGGTCGCACCCCCCTACCAAAGTTGGTCGGCTGACAAACGATTCAGCCATTGCACAGTCTGGTAAAATATTTTATCCAACACGCACCGTATGGATAAGAGATGTCCATCGCCGCCGGAATGGCAAGGGGTTTTCCCCAAACCGGCCGGGGCGGAAAGTGCATCCACAACGTACCGGGACAGGACGGACCAGCACCCGCAAGGGCGCATCCGCACCGCGAGCATCGGGGCCGCAAGACCCCGGCGGCGGTGAACGCCTCAGCTTTGCCGAACATCTGGCCTTCCTCCCGCGCCGTCCTCCAGGCGCGGGCAGGGTCGAGTGCGGCCAAAACAAGGCCAACCCTCTCTCGGGACACCGTTCGGACCGACATCACTCCCCGAGAAGGAGACCCCTGACGATGAGCTGGTCGCAAGTCTACGACCCGATGAACAACATCTGGCTGTCGACGCTGTTCGCGTCGCTGCCGGTCCTGGTGATGCTGGGCGGCCTCGGCATCTTCCACATGAAGGCGCACCGCGCGGCCTTGGCTGGCTTGGCGACCGCGCTGGCGGTGGCCGTCGCCGTGTTCGGCATGCCGGTGGCGATGGCGGGAAAGACCGCGCTGCTGGGTGCGGCTTACGGTCTGCTGCCGATCGGCTGGATCGTCGTCAACATCATCTTCCTCTATCACCTGACCGAGCAGCGCGGTCAGTTCAAGATCCTGCAGGAAAGCATCACCGGCATCACCAACGACCGCCGGCTCCAGCTCCTGCTGATCGCCTTCTGCTTCGGCGCCTTCTTCGAGGGTGCCGCCGGCTTCGGCACCCCGGTCGCCGTGACCGGCGCCATGCTGATCGGTCTGGGCTTCACCCCGCTGGCAGCCTCGGGCCTGTCGCTGATCGCCAACACCGCCCCGGTCGCCTACGGCGCGCTCGGCACGCCGGTGCTGGCGCTGGCGGCGGTCACCGGCCTGCCGCTGCTGGACCTGTCGGCGATGATCGGTCGGCAGCTGCCCTTCTTCTCGGTCCTGGTGCCCTTCTGGCTGATCGTCGCCTTCGCCGGCTGGCGCGGCATGATCCAGATCTGGCCCGCCATCCTGGTCGCCGGCGTGTCCTTCGCCGTGCCGCAATATCTGGTGTCGAACTACCACGGCCCCTGGCTGGTGGACGTCGCCGCCGCCATCGTCTCTCTGGTCTCGGTCACCCTGTTCCTGAAGGTCTGGCACCCGAAGGCGATCTGGCACACCGCCGGCGGGGCGTCCGCGCTCACGCAGGGTGTCGGCGCCGCCGTGGTCCAGGGCGAGGCGCGCCGCAGCCACGGCTACAGCGCCGCCGAAGTCCGCCGCGCCTGGATGCCCTGGGCGATCCTCAGCGTGCTGGTCTTCCTGTGGGGCATCCCGGAGGTCAAGGCGTTCCTCGACGGCGTGTCGATCTTCAAGTTCCCGATCGACGGCCTGCACAACATGGTGATGCGCGTCCCCCCGGTGGTGGCCAAGGCCCATCCGGAGGCCGCCGTCTTCACGCTGAACTGGCTGTCGGCCACCGGCACCGGCATCTTCATCGCCGCCGTCATCTCCGGCTTCCTGATGGGCTATTCGCCGGTCGAGATGGTGAAGACCTATGGCCGCACCCTCTACGCCATCCGCAACTCGCTGCTGACCATCTCGGCGATGCTGGCGCTCGGCTACACCACCCGCTACTCGGGCCTCGACACCACGCTGGGCCTCGCCTTCGCCAACTCCGGCTTCCTCTACCCGTTCTTCGGCACCTTCCTGGGCTGGCTCGGCGTGGCGCTGACCGGGTCGGACACGGCATCCAACGTTCTGTTCGGCAGCCTGCAGAAGGTGTCGTCGGAACAGCTCGGCCTGCCGCCGACGCTGATGGCCGCCGCCAACAGCTCCGGCGGCGTGATGGGCAAGATGATCGATGCCCAGAGCATCGTCGTCGCCGCCGTCGCCACCAAGTGGCATGGACATGAGGGCAAGATCCTGCGCTTCGTCATCTGGCACTCGCTGGCGCTGACCGCGCTGGTCGGCCTGCTGGTGATGGCGCAGGCCTATCTCTGGCCCTTCACCGCCATGGTCATCGGCCGCTAAGCGGCCTGTGGTGATCGGCCGCTCAGCGGCCGATCCCTCCACTTCCACGTCCTCCTCCCCCAAGCAGGAGCCGCCGCCAATGCTGCCCGCCCCTTACGACCGTGTACTGGCCGAGCTTCAGCCCATCATCCCGCAGGCAAGGCTGGTCACCGATCCGCTGCGCACGCTGGCCTACGGCACCGACGCCAGCTTCTACCGGCTGATCCCGAAGATCGTGGCGCTGGTGGAAACTGAGGAGGAGGTGGTGCGGCTGCTGCGCATCACCCGCGGGCACGGCGTGCCGGTGACCTTCCGCGCCGCCGGCACCAGCCTGTCGGGCCAAGCGGTCAGCGACAGCGTGCTGGTGGTGCTGGGGGATGGCTGGCGGGGCTGCACCATCGGCCCGGCCGCAGCCACCGTCACCCTGCAACCCGGCGTGATCGGGGCGGAGGCGAACCGCCGCCTCGCCCCGCTGGGCCGCAAGATCGGCCCCGATCCGGCTTCCATCGCCACGGCGAAGATCGGCGGCATCGCCGCCAACAACGCCAGCGGCATGTGCTGCGGCACCGCGCAGAACAGCTACCGCACGTTGGAGTCGATGCGGCTGGTGCTGGCCGACGGCACGGTGCTGGACACCGCGGATGCGGCCAGCCGCCGTGACTTCCAGCGAAGCAATGGCGGGTTGCTCGACCGGCTGGCGGCGCTGGGATCCCGCACCCGCGCCGACGAGGCGCTGGCGACCCGCATCCGCGACAAGTTCCGCATCAAGAACACAACCGGCTACAGCCTGAACGCCCTGGTGGACTACGAGGACCCGGTCGACATCCTCCAGCACCTGATGATCGGGTCGGAAGGCACGCTGGGCTTCATCTCCACCATCACGCTGCGCACCGTGCCGGAGCATCCGCACAAGGCCAGCGCGCTGCTGTTCTTCCCCGACATCGCCGAGGCCTGCCGCGCGGTGGCCCTGCTGAAGGCCGCCCCGGTCGACGCCGCCGAGCTGATGGACCGCGCCTCGCTCCGCTCCATCCAGGACAAGCCGGGCATGCCGCCGCAGATCCGCGGCTTCGGCCCCGAGGTGGCGGCCGTGCTGGTGGAGACCCGCGCCGAGAGCGCCGCGGCGCTGGACTCCAACGTGGCGGAGATCGCCGCGGTGCTGGCCGGCTGCGTCATCATCGGCGATACGAGCTTCACCACCGACGCCAAGGCCTGCGAAGGCTTCTGGAAGATCCGCAAGGGCCTGTTCCCGGCGGTCGGCGCCATCCGCCAGACCGGCACCACCGTCATCATCGAGGACGTCGCCTTCCCCCTGCCCCGGCTGGCCGAGGCGACGCGCGAGCTGCAGGCGCTGTTCGAGCGCCACGGCTACCGCGAGGCGATCATCTTCGGCCACGCGCTGGAAGGAAACCTGCACTTCGTCTTCACCCAGGCCTTCGACACCCAGGCGGAGATCGACCGCTACCGCCGCTTCATGGACGATGTCGCGGAACTGGTGGTGACCCGTTACGACGGCTCGCTGAAGGCGGAGCACGGCACCGGCCGCAACATGGCTCCCTTCGTCGAGATGGAATGGGGTCCGCAGGCCTATGGGCTGATGAAGGAGATCAAGGATCTCTTCGACCCCGACGGGCTGCTGAATCCGGGCGTCATCCTGAACGGCGACCCGCAGGCCCACCTGAAAAACCTCAAGCCGCTGCCGCCGGCCGACCCGCTGGTCGACACCTGCATCGAGTGCGGGTTCTGCGAACCGACCTGCCCGTCCCACCGCCTCACCCTGTCGCCGCGCCAGCGCATCGTCGGCCGGCGCGAGATGGCGCGGCTGGAGGCCGCCGGTGACGATGCCGGGCGTCTGGCCGAAATCGGCGCCGCCTACGATTACCAGGGCATCGACACCTGCGCCGCCTGCGGCCTGTGCGCCACCGCCTGCCCGGTGGGGATCGAGACCGGGCTTCTGATCAAGTCCATGCGCGGCGAGCGCCGTGGCGCCGTGGCCCGCAAGGCGGGCGCGCTGGTCGCCGACCATATGGAAGGGACGCTGGGCCTCGCCCGCACCGGCCTGCGTCTGGCCGATCTTGCCCGCCGCACGCTCGGGCATGGCGTGGCCGAAGCCGCGGCCCGCGTGCTGACCGGCGGGGGACTGCCCTCGCTGCCGCGCAGCCTGCCGACCGCCGCGACCTTCTCGCCAAAGGCGGAGGCGATCACCGACGATGACGTGCCGACGGTGGTCTATGCTCCCAGCTGCGTCAGCCGGACCATGGGCCCGGCCGTCGGCGATCCGCAGCAGCGCCCGCTGCCCGAGGTCGTCGAATCGGTGATGCGCAAGGCCGGCTTCCGCATCCTCTATCCGGAAGCGGCTGACGGCCAGTGCTGCGGCATGCCGCTGGAAAGCAAGGGGCTGATCGAGGCCGCCGACGCCAAGGCCGACGCCATGCTGGCGGCGCTGTCGAAGGCGAGCCGGGGCGGCCTCTACCCGGTGGTGATGGACACCAGCCCCTGCGCCCTGCGGCTGAAGAAGCGGCTGACCGACGCGGGGCTGCGCATCCTCGACGTGGCGGAGTTCCTCGGCGAGTTCGCCCTGCCCCGCCTGGACATCGCGAAGACGGCCGAGCCGGTGATGCTGCACCTGACCTGCTCCACCCGCCGGATGGGCCTGGACGGCGCCTTGACCGCGGTGGCGAAGGCCTGCGCCGAGACGGTGATGGTGCCGCCCGATGTCGGCTGCTGCGGCTTCGCCGGCGACAAGGGCTTCACCACGCCGGAACTGAACGCCCATGCGCTCCGCCACCTGCCGGCCACGGTGCCGGAGGGTTGCGCGTCCGGCTACTCCACCAGCCGCACTTGCGAGATCGGCCTGTCCGACAAGGCGGGCGTGCCCTACCGCTCCATCGTCTATCTGGTCGACGCCTGCGCGACGGCGAAGGTGGAGGAGAAGGCGAGGGTAGCCGAACCGGCCTTCTGAACGACGCCCGCCGACAAGATTATTCCTGAGGAAGCGCCCGATGTCCGCGATCCCCAAGCCCGCCCGCGTCTATTACTTCGGCACCTGTCTCGTCGACCTGTTCTTTCCCGATGCCGGGATGGCGGGGATCGAGCTGTTGCAGTCGCAGGGCCTGACCGTCGTCTTCCCGCAGGGGCAGAGCTGCTGCGGCCAGCCCGCTTACAATTCCGGCTACCGCGCCGACGCGCTGAAGGTCGCCCGCGCCCAGTTGGACCTGTTCCCCGGCGACGATCCCATCGTCGTCCCGTCGGGCTCCTGCGCCGGCATGATGAAGAAGCATTGGCCCGACCTGTTCCACGGCGAGCCGGACGAGGCCAAGGCGGTGCAGGTGGCGGCCCGCGTCTGGGAACTGACCCAGTTCCTGGTCCATGTGCTGGATGTCCGGCTGGCAGACAAGGGGGAGCCGGTGCGCGTCACCTGGCACGCCTCCTGCCATGCCCAGCGCGAGATGGGCGTGGTCGAGGAGCCGAAGACGCTGCTGCGCCAGCTCGCCAATGTCGAGCTGGTCGAGCTGAAGCGGGAGAAGGAATGCTGCGGCTTCGGCGGCACCTTCGCCGTGCGCCATCCGGAGATCTCGGCCGCGATGGTCGGCGACAAGGTGGCGGACATCGAGGGCACCGGCGCCGCCCGGGTGGTGTCGGGTGACTGCGGCTGCCTGCTGAACATCACCGGCGCGCTGGAGGCCGGCGCCAAGGCCGCACGCGGCCAGCACATCGCCCAGTTCCTGAAGGAGCGCATCCATGGACGGTAACGCACCGGATTTCGCCGCCGCCTCGCGCACGGCGCTGGCCGACCCGCAGCTGCGCGGCAATTTCCGCCGCGCGATGGATGGCTTGATGAGCAAGCGCGCCGCGCAGTTCGCCGATGCCGGCGAATGGACCGGTGTGCGGGCGCTGGCCGCCTCGGTCCGGCTGCGCGCCCTGTCGAAGCTGCCGGAACTGCTGGAGACGCTGGAGGAAAACTGCACCCGCAACGGCATCACCGTCCATTGGGCGGCCACGACTGCGGAGGCCAACGCCATCGCCCTCGACATCCTGCACCGGGTCGACGCCAAGCTGGTGGTCAAGGGCAAGTCGATGGTTACGGAGGAGATGCACCTGAACGCCGTTCTCGAAAAGGACGGTATCGAGGTGCTGGAAAGCGACCTCGGCGAATACATCGTGCAGCTTGACGGCACCATGCCGTCGCACATCATCATGCCGGCGATCCACCTGAACACCAAGCAGATCGCCCATCTGTTCAAGCGCAAGATCAAGGACGCTGAGAGCCGCGAGGACGCAGCCTACCTGACCGACCTTGCCCGCCGGGTTCTGCGCGCCAAGTTCCAGGCCGCCGATGTCGGCATGTCCGGCGTCAACGCCGCGGTGGCGGAAACCGGCACCCTCTGCCTGATCGAGAATGAAGGCAACGGCCGCATGTGCACCACGGTGCCGCCGGTCCACATCGCCTTCATGGGGCTGGAGAAGGTGGTGGAAAAGCTGGAGGACGTACCGCCGGTCATCAGCCTGCTTCCGCGCTCCGCCACCGGCCAGCCGATCACCACCTACGTCAACATGATCTCCGGTCCGCGCCGGCCAGGCGAGAAGGACGGCCCGCGCGAGGTGCATCTGGTCATCCTCGACAATGGCCGCTCCAGCATCTACGCCGACCCGGAACTGCGCGACACGCTGCGCTGCATCCGCTGCGGCGCCTGTATGAACCATTGCCCGGTCTACACCAAGGTCGGCGGCCACGCCTATGAGGCCCCCTATCCCGGCCCCATCGGCAAGATCCTGGTGCCGCAGATCGAGGGGCTGGAGAAGCGCGGCGCCATGCCCCACGCCTGCACCATGTGCAACGCCTGTGTCGAGATCTGCCCGGTGAAGATTCCCATCGTCGAGATCATGGGACGGCTGCGGGTCGAGGCGGTGAAGCCCAGCGGTGCGGTGAAGGACGGCGGCGCCAAGGCCAGCCGGACGGAAGCGATGGTGTGGAGCGGCTGGGCGGCGATGAACGCCTCCCCCACCGCCTACCGCGTCGCCA
The DNA here is from genome assembly GCF_003116035.1 of Azospirillum sp. TSH64. Taxonomy (GTDB): domain Bacteria; phylum Pseudomonadota; class Alphaproteobacteria; order Azospirillales; family Azospirillaceae; genus Azospirillum. The sequence goes on along the minus strand of NZ_LGQW01000015.1, from coordinate 3,880,445 downwards.
CGCTGGCGATGAGCAAGCTCGGCAATGCGGCGCCGTCGTCGCTGCCCATGCTGAGGGAGTGGACGAATGTCCGCACAAAGCCGCGCTTTGCCGGTCGCACCCTGCACGACCTTACCCGCGCCAAGGGGGTTCCCGATGTCTGACGCCCGCAATTCGATCCTGACGAAGCTGCGCAGGACGCGCGACTCCCACCCGCTGACCCCGCCCGTATCGGACTTCGCGCCGATCGAGGCGAAGCGCTGGGCGGAGGAGGAGCGGCTGCCCCGCATCCGCCGCCTGATGGAGGCGGTGCATACCGAGTTTCTCGACGCGACCGAGGCCGATTGGCCGGCGGTGCTGCGCGAGTTCCTGGCGCGCGAAGGGGTGGGGTCGCTGGTCTATGCGCCGGCGACGGAGGCGGGGACGCGGCTGGTCGAGGGGTGGGGCACGGGTTCCACCGCCCTGATCCCCTACGACCGCCCGCTGGATGACCTCAAACCCCAGTTGTTCGACACAATCGAAGCCGGCCTGACCACCACCCGCGGCGCCATCGCCGAGACGGGCAGCCTGATCCTGTGGCCGACGGTCGAGGAACCGCGCACCCTGTCGCTGGTGCCGCACATCCACATCGCGCTGCTGCGTGCGGATGCCCTCTACGACACCTTCCTGCAAGCCATGCGCGAGCAGGGATGGGCGCAGGCGATGCCGACCAACGTGCTGCTGGTGTCCGGTCCCAGCAAGACCGCCGACATCGAGCAGACCCTGGCCTATGGCGTCCACGGGCCGAAGAGGCTGGTCGTCCTGGTGGTCCATCCGTGACGGCCCGTCCCACAGCGGAACCGCCAACCCGCCTCTACGAGGCGATCCTGCATCTCAGGCGCCTCGGCCACCGGGTGGAGAAATGCGAAGGGCGGCGTGGGCGACATCGGCTGGATGGGGCCGAGATCACCGACGCCGCCCTTCTCGAGCTGGCGATGACCCGCGTCCGCCGTGCGGCGCGGGTCACATATTCAAATCAGGCAGGCCAGGGTCAGGCCAGCCCAGGTCAGGCCGGACGCACCGCCGCCGGGCGCGACACCGCCACCGACGGCTTGCGGCCATAGCGGTCGACGCCGAGGCCTTCCATGTCGATCTCGGTCTGGCGGCCACTGACCACGTCGGCCAGCACGCGGGCGGAACCGGCGGACATCGTCCAGCCCAGCGTGCCGTGACCGGTGTTGAGGTAGAGGTTGCGGACATTGGTCGTCCCCAGGATCGGCGTGCCGTCCGGGGTGTTCGGGCGCAGGCCGGTCCAGAACTCCGCCTTCGACAGGTCGCCGCCCTTCGGGAACAGGTCGCTGACCACATGGTCCAGCGGACCGCGGCGGCTCGCGCGCAGGCTGAGGTCGAAGCCCGACAGTTCCGCCGTGCCACCGACGCGGATGCGGTCGCCCAGCCGGGTAACGGCGATCTTGTGCGTCTCGTCCATCACCGTCGATTCCGGGGCATGGGCGGCGTCGGTGATCGGCAGGGTCAGCGAATAGCCCTTCACCGGATAGACCGGCAGGTCGATGCCCAGCGGCTTCACCAGCTTGGGCGAATAGCTGCCCATGGCGACGATGTAGCTGTCGGCGGTCAGAGTGCCCTGGTCGGTCAGCACCCCGGTGATCTTGCGGCCGTCGCTCTCCAACCCGCGGATGGAGACGCCGTAGCGGAACTCCACCCCGCGCTTGGCGGCATAGGCGGCCAGCTTGTTGGTGAACTGGAAGCAATCGCCGGTCTCGTCGCCCGGCAGGTGCAGCGCGCCGACCAGCTTGTCCTTCACATGGGCCAGAGCCGGCTCGACCGAGGTCAGGCCGTCGCGGTCGAACAGGCTGTAGGGAACGCCGTAGCGCTCCAGCACCGCCATGTCGTAGCCGGCGGCGTCCATCTGCTTCTGGGTGCGGAAGACCTGCAGCGTGCCCTGTGTGCGCTCGTCATAAGTGATGCCGGTCTCGGCGCGGAGCGCCTTCAGGCAGTCGCGGCTGTATTCGGCGACGCGGACCATGCGGCTCTTGTTCAGCTGGTAGCTCGCCTCGTTGGCGTTGGCCAGCAGCTTCAGGCACCAGGACCACATCGCCGGATCCAGCTTCGGCCGGATCACCAGCGGCGAGTGCTTCATCATCATCCACTTGGCGGCCTTCAGCATCAACCCCGGCGACGCCCAGGGAGCGGAATAGCCCGGCGACACCTCGCCCGCGTTGGCGTAGCTGGTCTCCAGCGCCGGACCGGCCTGACGGTCGATCACGGTCACCTCATGCCCGGCGCGCGCCAGATAATAGGCGGTGGTGACACCGATGACGCCGCTGCCCAGAACGATCACGCGCATGAGACTGGCTCCCCCTAGGGATGGATGACTTCGCTTGGATGAATGGATCGCAAACACCATGCCAATCCTGGAAATGGCGGATTTGCTGCAATGCAGCCGGACCAGCGGGTGATGGGGTGTATGGATATGTTTACAGGGAGGCGGTCTATCCGGTCTGAGATGTTGAAGATCAACGGTTTGAAGCGGTGTAAAGATTTTGATACGGCGTAACGATATGTGTACAGTGAGTGCCGGTCGTCCCCATTGCCACCGGCAAGCCCATGCGCATCGAAGTCACCTTCACCGACCGCGTCGGCATCGCCCATGAGATCCTCGCCGTGCTGGCGTTGCGCCGGCTCAATGTGGTCGGGGTCGAGGTCGACCCGCCGCTGATCCACATCGACGCCCCCGGCCTCGATCCGGCGGCCCTGCCCGCCCTGTCCGACGCGCTGCAGGGCATTGCAGGGGTACGGTCGGTGGCGGCCATCGACATGCTGCCGGGCACGCGGCGGCGGCTGCATCTGGATGCGCTGCTCGCCGCCCTGCCCGACCCGGTGCTGGCGGTCGACCGTGCGGCCCGTGTCGTGGTGGCGAGTGCCGCCGCCGCCCAGGTCGCCGGACTGCCGGAGTCGCGCCTCGCCGGCCTCGATCTCGGCGAACTGTTTGGCGAACCGGGGCTGACGGACGAACTGACCGCAGGCGGCTTCCGCATGTCGGGGCGCGAGGTCACGTTGAACGGCCAGCCCTTCCTGCTGGAGGTGACGCCCATCGTCGATGTCGAGGCGGCAGGCGCCGTCATCACCCTGTTCACCCCGTCGCGCCTCGGCGAGCGGTTGGACGCCATCCAGAATTTCGACGAGGGCGGCTTCGACCGCATCCTCGGTGAATCGCCGCCGGTCAGGGCGCTGAAGGCACGCGCCGCACGCGTCGCCGCGATGGAGGCGCCGCTGCTGATCCTGGGCGAGACCGGCACCGGCAAGGAGCTGATCGCCCACGCCTGCCACCGCGCCAGCCCGCGCCGGGACAAGCCCTTCCTGGCACTGAACTGTGCCGCCGTGCCGGAGAATCTGGCGGAGAGCGAGCTGTTCGGCTACGCCCCCGGCTCCTTCACCGGGGCGCAGCGCGGCGGCAAGCCCGGCCTGCTGGAACTGGCCCATGGCGGCACCGTCTTCCTCGACGAGATCGGCGAGATGTCGGCCTATCTTCAGGCCAAGCTGCTGCGCTTCCTCAATGACGGCAGCTTCCGCCGGGTGGGCGGCGAGCGCGAGCAGAAGGTGGATGTCCGCGTCATCAGCGCCACCCACCGCTCGCTGGAGGCAATGGTCGCCGACCACAGTTTCCGCGAGGATCTGTTCTACCGCCTCAACGTGCTGACGCTGGACGTCCCGCCCCTGCGCGACCGCGGACAGGACATCCTGCTGCTGGCCCGCCATTTCATTGCGCGCGCCGCGGCGCAGGCCCGACGCCCGCCCGGCCGGCTGACCCCGGCGGCGGCGGCGGCGCTGCTCGCCAACCGCTGGCCCGGCAATGTTCGGCAGTTGGAGAACGTCATCTTCCGTGCCGTGACGATGAGCGACGGCGGCACGCTGGATGCCGCCGATCTGGAACTGGCCGGCGCCGGCATGCAAGCGGCCGAACTGCCGGCAGAGGATGCCGGCAGTTGGGAGGATGCGGTGGACGGGTTCGAGCGGACGCTGCTGCGGCGGCTCTACCCCCGCTTCCCATCCAGCCGTAAGCTGGCGGCGCGGCTGAACACCTCGCACACCATGATCGCCAACAAGCTGCGGAAATACGGCATTCCGGAGCGGTGAAGAGTGCCGCCCCGATCCGGTTCAGTGGCCCTTGGCCGGGGCCGCATGCTTTTCGGGGGCGTGCTTTTCGGGAGCCGGCTTCGCAACAGCCGGTTTTTCCGGGGCTTTCTCGGCAGGTTTCTCGGCAGCGGGCGGCTCCAGACCGGGAGGCGGACCGCCGAAGGTGATCGTCACTTCGGTCACCGGGCCGGGATCGGGCTGGGTGTGGCGAAATCCAGCCGCGGCGCCGGGGCCGAGCGTTTCGGCCGACTGCTCGATGGCCCAGCTTTGCAGCAGCTTGTGCTCCGGACCGAAGGTGTTGACGCGCAGCGGCGGCAGCGCGCGCTCGGTGTCGGTCGTGTTGGCGACCTCCCCCTCCAAAAGCAGGACGGTCTTCCCGCCTTCGAGCTTCTGTTCCGAGCGGATGTTGCGCAGTTCCAGCCCGAAACCCGGCTGTTCGGCCGGCATGCCGATGGCGTCATAGAGCAATGCTGCGGGCGGCCAGCTGCGGACGATGGCATCGCGGGCGAAGTAGGCGCCGGCGGCGGAACCGGCGACCAGCAGTCCCAACACCGCGAAACCAACCACGGTGCTGCGGGACGGCTTGGCACGCGGGGCCTTGGGTGACTTGATCTTGGCTTTTCCAGCGGCATTGGCCGCTTTTGCAGGCTTTGCGGGCCGGAGTTCTGTCAGGGCATCGGGAATGACCGGCTCAAGCTCCGCCCGGTCGGGCATCTGCCACCAAGTGTGGCCGCAGCGGGCACAACGAACCTTCCGGCCATCCTGCCCGATCGATTCGTCGGACAGGGTGTAGCGCGTCGAACAGGTCGGACAGGAAACGATCATCGCGCCGTCGCAGAGAGGTTACCACTTGCCTTATAGATAGGAGTGGCGCGCGGCGCAACCGGCACCCGCGGGGTGGTGCCGGTCATCCATCTGCATGTGGCTTCGGCGCATGCACCTGCCCCCTCCGACCTGCGGCGAAGCCGTGGGAGGGAGGAGGGCGAAAGCCTCTTACATGCCGCCCGGATAGTTCGGCCCCCCGCCGCCTTCCGGCACGACCCAGTTGATGTTCTGGGTGGGGTCCTTGATGTCGCAGGTCTTGCAGTGGACGCAGTTCTGCGCGTTGATCTGGAGACGCGGATCGCTACCGTCGTCGTTGCGGACGATCTCGTACACGCCGGCCGGGCAGTAGCGCTGCTCCGGCGCATCGTAGAGCGCCAGATTGACGCTGATCGGGACCGACTTGTCCTTCAACGTCAGGTGCGGCGGCTGGTCTTCCTCATGGTTGGTGTTGGAGAGGTAGACCGAGGACAGCCGGTCGAAGCTGACCTTGCCGTCCGGCTTGGGGTAGGCGATCTTCGGCGCCTCGCTGGCCTTCACCAGGGTGGTGTGGTCGGCGTGGTGCTTCAGCGTCCAGGGCGACTTGCCCTTCAGCCCCGTCTCGTAGGCGGCATTCGCCAGACCGGCCCACAGGCCCTTCTGGAAGCCCGGGCGGATGTTGCGGACGGCGTACAGCTCCGGCCAGACCCAGGACTGCTTCAGACGCTCCGGATAGGCGATGACCTCGGGGCCGTTGTCGG
>NZ_LGQW01000015.1:3829955-3874757 GCF_003116035.1 Azospirillum sp. TSH64 | reverse complement strand
GGCGACCGCCGATACGGCGGCTGCGGCGCCGGTGAAGGTCGGCTTCAATCAGGTGGAGGAGATCGTCGCCACCCGCTGCAGCATGTGCCATGCCGCCCAGCCGGTGTGGGAGGGCATCGCCACCCCGCCGCGCGGCGTCGTGCTGGAGGGTGACGGCATCCGCCGCCATGCCGAGCAGATCCGCCTGCAAGCCGGCTACAGCAGCGCCATGCCCCCCGCCAACATCACCGGAATCACCCCGCAGGAGCGGGCGGTGTTGGCGGCGTGGTCCGGGGACATTAAGTAACCCTCCCTCACAGCACTCCATCGAACCGGACCCCAATGCCCGACCAGTCCATTGCTGCCCCCGTTTCCGCCGCCATCCGCGGGCGCCTACTCAGCTTCAACCGCGCGCCCGCCGGGCCCGGCGATCTCGATTGCCTGACCTATCGTGAGGACGGGCTGCTGCTGGTCGGGGCGGACGGGCGGATTCTGAAGGCCGGCGACTGGGCCGACCTGCGTGGCCGGGTTCCGGACGGGGTGGCGGTCGACGACCACAGCGGCAAGCTGGTGCTGCCGGGCTTCATCGACACCCACATCCATTTCCCGCAGACCCAGGTCATCGCCTCCTACGGCGCCCAGCTGCTCGACTGGCTGGAAAAATACACCTTCATCGAGGAGCAGCGCTTCGCCGACCCGGTCCATGCCGCCGCCAACGCCGCCTTCTTCATGGACGAGCTTCTGCGCAACGGCACGACCACGGCTGTGGTCTACGGCTCGGTCCACCCGCAGTCGGTCGACGCCCTGTTCGCCGAGGCCGAGGCGCGCGGCGCCGGGCTGATCGCCGGCAAGGTGATGATGGACCGCCATGCGCCCGCCGCCCTGACCGATACGGCCGAGAGCAGCTATCGCGACGGCAAGGATCTGATCGGCCGCTGGCACGGGACCGGGCGGCAGCGCTACGCCGTGACGCCGCGCTTCGCCATCACCTCGACCGAGGCGCAGCTGGAGGCCGCCGGCGCGCTGCTGCGCGAGCATCCCGGCGTCCACATGCAGACCCATTTGTCGGAGAACACCGACGAGATCGCCGAGGTCGGCCGCCTGTTTCCCGGTGCGCGCGACTACACCGACGTCTACGACCGTTTCGGGCTGCTGGGACCGACCTCGCTGTTCGGCCACTGCATCCATCTGTCGGAAGCGGAGATGGCCCGGCTGTCGGAGAGCGGCTCGGTCGCCGTCTTCTGCCCGACCAGCAACCTGTTCATCGGCAGCGGCCTGTTCGACCTCGACGCCCTGTCGAAGCCGGAGCGGCCGGTGCGCACCGCCATCGCCACCGATGTCGGCGGCGGCACCAGCTATTCCATGCTGCGCACCGCGGCGGAGGCCTACAAGGTGCTGCAATTGCGGCGCCAGAACCTGCCGGCGCTCGCCGCCTTGCACTGGATGACCCGCGGCAATGCCGAAGCCTTGGGCATGGCCGGCGAGATCGGCAGCCTGGAGCCCGGCCGCTGGGCCGACCTCGTCGTGCTCGATCCCGCCGCGACGCCGGCTATGCGACATCGCATGAAGGCGGTGGACTGCGATCTGGAGGAGGAGCTGTTTATCCAGGTGACGCTGGGCGACGACCGCTCGGTGGCCGCCACCTACCTGCGCGGCCGCAATTCGCACCTGCGGCAAACCGGCGCTTGACCCAAGCCCCTAGTCCCTGTAGGACTTCCGCCGTCATTGGGGAGTAGCCACCCGCCGGCAGCGATCCGGTGGGGTTCGCGTCAACAGACTTGGATGGTTCCGGCCTCCGGCCGTTACCGCCATGGCGCGCACGGCGACCAAAGGGTCGACCCGGCGAGACCAGTGGATCGGACATCTCCGCGGCCAGCCGGAGTCCGTCCGATTCCACTGTGTTGTCTGGCCCGGGAATAGCCATGATCGCCACGTCCCTAGCGCTCGCCTTCAGCCTTTCGATGGACAGCTTCGCCGCCGCTCTCGGCCGCGGGGCCTGTTCGCGCCGTGCCGGTTTGCCGGAAGCGGTGCGGGTGGGAGCCGCCTTCGGCGTCTGCCAGTTCGCCATGCCGCTGGTCGGCTGGGGCATCGGCATCGCTTTCGCCAGCCTGGTGGAGTCGGTTGATCACTGGATCGCCTTCGGCCTGCTGCTGGCGGTCGGCGGTGCGATGCTGCGCAACGCCATCATGGACGGCGAGGATGAGGGCGAGGAGGATTGCGGCCCGGTGCGCAGCGTGCGCGCCGAATGGCTGGCCCTGCTGACCACCGCCGTCGCCACCAGCATCGACGCCGCCGCCGTGGGGGCGGGCTTGGCGCTGGTCGATGTCGACATGGTGACGACCTCGGCGCTGATCGGCGTGGTGACCTTCGCCGTCGCCTTCGGCGGCGTGCTGATCGGCAAGGCCGCCGGCAACCATCTGGGGCGCTGGGCGGAAATGGCCGGCGGCGTGGTGCTGATCGGGCTGGGCGCGAAGATCCTGCTCGAGCACACGATGGGGTAAGCGCTGCACCGAACGGCGGGAGAGGCACCGAAAATGCCGAAACTCCCGCCGCCTTGCCGGCCTACCAGCGCGCCTCGTCCGTGCCGAGCGGTCCGGCCGGCCGTTCCCAGCGGACCGGCGATCCTTCGACCGTCACGGCGGGCTTCAGGCGCAGGGCCGGTCCCCAGGCCGTATTTTCCGGATCGTTCGTGAAATCCTCCATGCCGAGGGGCGGCATGGTCGGGCCGCCGTCAGAGGACGGCAGTTCGGTGAGCAGCGTCCCGACCCTGGCCAGGGATGTGCGCCAGCTCGATCCCCGCCCGTCCGCGAGCCGGCGGGTCAGGCCGCGCACCGCAGCGGTGGCGAGAAGATAGCCGGCGGCATGGTCGAGCGCCTGGACCGGCAAGGGCCTGGGCCGGTTGCCGCCCTCGCGGCGCATCCCTTCGGCGGCGATCCCGCCGCTCATCTGCACCAGACTGTCGAAGCCCCGGCGGCTCCTCCAGGGGCCGGTCCAGCCATAGGCATCCAGCGACACATCGATCAGGCCGGGGCGGATGCGCTGCCGGGTTTGAAGGTCGAGCCCCAGCCGGTCGAGGGCATCGGCACGATAGCCGTGCACCAGCAGGTCGGCCTGGCACAGCAATTCCGCGAACCGTGCCCGCTGGCCGGGGTCGCGCAGGTCGAAGCGGGCGCGGCGCTTGCCGAGCGTCATCTCGGGCAGAAGGGCAGGTTCGTCCCACCAAGGCGGGTCGATCCGCAGCACCTCGGCGCCGAAACCGGCAAGGAACCGCGTGGCGGCCGGTCCGGCGAGGACGCGGGTCAGGTCCAGAACCTTCACGCCTGCCAGGGGACGCTCCGGCCGGGCAGGGGGCCGGGCAGGAGTATGGACGGCGTCGGCCGGCTCCTGTGCCTCGACCCACAGCAGCGGTTCCCGGGCGACCGCCTGTCCTTGCGGATGGCTTCGCCAGGATGTGAGATCGCGCATCGTCGCGGCGCACCCGCCTTCGCCGACGACTGCGCTTTCCAACCCGTCGGCGTCCCAGCGGCGGACGGCGGCGGCCACCGCATCGCGGTCGGGCGGTACGCCGAGACAGCGAAGGGCTGCATTGCGGTGGTGCACGGCGTTGGTGTGAAGGCGGATCCAGCCATCCCTGGCCTCGTAGTCGCCGGCGATCGGGTCCCAGGCGGGTGGCAGGCTCCAGCCCAACGGCTTTACGGAGGTGCCGAACCACAGGGAGGCCAGACGCTGGTCGACCGTTACGGACGGGTTGTGGCCGAAGGCTGCTTCCTTGAATTCGGCGACGGCCAGACCGGCCGCGGCCGTTGCGGCGGTGGCCAGCGCACTGACCGCGAAGACGGAGGGAAGAGTCCCTTCGCCACGAAGCACGACCGAGCCAAGCAGCCGGTCGTCGCCGCCGGCGACCCGCCAGATTTCGGCAAGAGCCGTGCGTTGCGGGGAACCGGAGTCCCCGTTCATCAGCGCCATGATTTTCTCCATCGGAAGAGCGGGTTCCAGGCCGCTCCGGCTTCACTCCATCGCGGGCCGGCTATATCGTCAATCTTGATTGTTTCGATCAATGTGACGGGTGGGCACCATGACGGGCGCGCTGACGGTCTATCTGTCCGCCGAAGAGGCGGCGAAACGGTTGGGAGTGTCCCGCCAGACCCTCTACGCCTATGTCAGCCGCGGCCTGTTGCAGGCCCATCCCGCGGCGGACCCGCGGCAAAGCCGTTATCTGGCCGATGAGGTCGAACGGCTGGGGGTGGACCGCAAGCGCGGCCGGCGGCCGAAGGAGGTCGCCAAGTCAACACTGGATTGGGGAGCGCCGGTCCTGGAATCGGCGATCACGCTGATCCGGCGCGGCCGGCTCTATTACCGCGGACAGGACGCGGTGCGTCTGGCCGCCACGGCGACGCTGGAGGAGACGGCGGCGCTGTTCTGGGCCTGCGCGGTGGAAACCGCCTTCCCGCCGGAACCGCCGGTCGCCCTTCCCGGCTATGACGCCCTGCTGCCGCATTGCGCGGCGAGTTCGCCGGCGGAGGCCTTGCCCGCCCTGCTGCTGGCGGCATCGGCCGACGAGGCGACGGCGTCCTGGCGGCCGACCGATGGGCGGTTCTTCGAAAATTGCGGCAACCTGCTGCGCCTGCTCTTCGCGGCAGCCCTGCGCGGCCGGCCGAGTGCTGCACCGCTGCACTGCCAGTTGGCCACCGCATGGGGGCTCGACGAGGCGGGGGCCGATCTCCTCCGCATGGCGCTGGTGCTGTGTGCCGATCATGAGCTGAACGCCTCCAGTTTCACGGCGCGCTGCATCGCCTCGACCGGGGCAAGTCTGCGGGCGGCGGTCGTTGGCGGACTCTGCGCCTTATCCGGCCACCGGCATGGTTCGACCACCACGCGGATCGAGCATTTCTGGGCGGGGCTGACGGAACGGGAGACCGTGGCAACCCAGATCGAACGGCGGCTGGCTGCGGGAGAGAAGGTTCCGGGTTTTGGACATCCGCTCTATCCCAGCGGCGATGTCCGCGCCAAGGCGCTGCTGGCCCGGCTTCTCCCGGACTTCCCGGTGGCGGCGGAGCTGCTGGGCGCCGCCGAAGGGCTGACCGGTCAGGCGCCGTCGATCGACATCGCCCTGGTGGTCCTGCGGCGGCATCTCGGGTTGCCTGAGGGAGCGGCCTTCACGCTGTTCGCCCTCGGCCGCGCCGCCGGCTGGATCGCCCAGGCGATGGAGCAGCGGGCCACGGACCATCTGATCCGCCCCCGCGCCATCTACACGGGGGTGCAACCTGACGAGCCCGGCGGCGATGTCGTGGCGGATGAGTCCTGAGCCGGCTATCCCGCCAGCGTCATGCCCATTTCCCAGAAATCCGCTTCCAGCCGGGACGCCTGCCGGAAGATGGTCAGCAGCCGGGGAAAGCGCGCCTCGGTCATGCCGTCGGCGGCCAGCCGGTCCAAATTCTCCCGCGCCGCCCGCGCCACCTCCTGATAGGCCTCGCCGGCATATTCGGCGATCCAGACGCGGTAGGGGTTGGTCTCAATCAGCGCACCCGGCAATGCCGCCAGCCGGCGGCCGATCTCGGCATAGCCGATGATGCAGGGGCTGAGTGCCACATGCAGGTCCAGCAGGTCGCCGCGCAAGCCGGTTTCCAGCACATAGCGGGTGTAAGCCATCGTCGCCTTGGACTCCGCCGCCTGCTCCAGCTCGGCGGCCGGCAGGCCCCAGCCGGCGCACAGGCCGACATGCAGGTCCATCTCCATGTCGAGGATCGCCTTCAGCCCGTTCAGCGAGGCCCGCATCTCGCGCAGGTCGCGGCCCTTGTAGATGGCGAGCGCATAGGCGCGGGCGAAATGGATCAGGAACAGGTAGTCCTGCACCAGATAATGGCGGAAGCACTCCTGCGGCAGCGTGCCGTCGCCCATCCCGCGCACGAAGGCATGGTCGACGTAGGCCGTCCAGTCCGGCTGCGCCCCGGCGACGAGCCGGTCGAACAGGTCGGGGGTGGCAGGGCCGGCGGCGGTGGGCGGGGTCATGGCGGCGGTCTCCGGTGCGGCTGACGACGTGGGGCCGACACTTTAGCCGCTATTCTCCCGTTTGCAGCAAGGCACCGCGCACCCGCGCCCGATGGAAGGCGTAGAGGAACACGGCGATGCCGCCCGCCATGTAGACCGCGTTCAGCCCGACCGCCCAGGCCAGATGGTCCCAGCGCAGCGTGCCGTCGAACACCAGCGCCCGCATGCCCTCGAACACGTGGGCGGACGGCAGGGCGAGTGCCACCGGCTGGAGCCAGGCCGGCAGGACAGACACCGGGTAATAGACCGCGCTGACCGGGGCCAGCATGAAGACGACGATCCAGGCCAGCCCTTCCGCCCCCATGCCATAGCGCAGGATCAGCGCCACGATCAGCAGCCCCAGCGACCAACCCAGCACGATCAGGTTGGCGAAGAAGGCGGCGAGCGGTAAGCCGAGCGCGAAGACCGAATAGCCGAAGAAGGGGATCGCCAGCCCCGCCGCCGGCAGCACGCCGATCAGGGTGCGCAGGAGGCTCATGGTCATCAGCGCCGTCACCCACTCGCCGGGGCGGAGCGGGCTGACGAACAGATGGCCGAGGTTGCGCGACCACATTTCCTCAAGGAAGGAGATGGAGACGCCGAGCTGGCCGCGGAACAGCACGTCCCACAGCAGAACCGCGCTGACCAGCACGCCGGCGCCCTGCGCCACCCAGCCGCTGCCGCCGCCGCTGGATGAGGCCATGAACTGGTTGATGTAGCCCCACAGGATCATCTGCATGGTCGGCCAGTAGGCCAGTTCCAGGATGCGCGGCCAGGACCCGCGCAGCAGGTACCAGTAGCGCAGCACCATGGCGCCGACCCGGCGCAGCGAGAAGTCGGCGCGCGGAATCACCAAGTCATTCGGCGGCATCGGCGGTCTCCCCGGTCGGGATGCGGTCGTCGGAGGCGCGGGCGATGTCGAGGAAAACCTCCTCCAGCGTCTGGCGGCCATAGCGGGCGAGCAGCGCCGACGGCGCGCCGCGGTCGACGATCCGCCCCTGCCGCATCATCAGCACGCTGTCGCACAGCCGTTCCACCTCCAGCATGTTGTGGGAGGCCAGCAGGATGGCGGCGCCGGTGCGCAGCCGGTAGCGTTCGAGATATGTGCGGATCCAGTCGGCGGTGTCGGGATCGAGCGACGCCGTCGGTTCGTCCAGCAGCAGAAGCTCCGGGTCGTTCAGCAAAGCCTTGGCCAGCGCCACGCGGGTTTTCTGCCCTGCCGACAGTCCGCCCGACGGCCGATCCAGAAAACGCGACAGGTCAAGATGCTCGGCCAATTCTTGGACGCGCTTTTTGACGCATGTCAAACCGTAGAGGTGGGCATAGACGGTAAGGTTCTCCCGCACCGTCAGCCGATGGGGCAGCTCGACGTAGGGGGAGGAGAAGTTCATGCGCGGAAGCACGGCATGCCGATGGCGCGCCATGTCGACGCCCAGGATCTCCACTGTCCCGGCCGTCGGCAGCAACAGCCCCAGCAGCATCGAGATGGTCGTCGTCTTGCCCGCGCCGTTGCCGCCGAGAAGGCCGGTGACGCTGCCGCGCGGCACGGTGAAGCCGATGGCGTCGACCGCCGTGACGTCCCGCCCGTCCGGGGTGGGGAAGCGCTTGGTCAGCCCCTCCGCCCGGATGGCGGGGGCAATGGCCTGGGCAATGGCGGGGGTGGCCGGCTGCTGCTGTGGGATGGGTCGTTCGGTCATGGGCACAGAATATGGCGGCACGCGCCGCAACCGCCAGGGGCATGCGGCCCAGGGACAGGGATTGCGACAAGCATCGGGACAAGGATCATGGTGACGCTCGCCAGCGCGCTGACCGCACCGGTCCCGGCCTCCCCGGCGCCGCCGCACTGGGCGCAGCCCGACGGCCGCATCACCCTGCGCACGCTGATCCTGATCCGCTGGGTCGCGGTGCTCGGGCAGTTGGCCGCGGTGACCTTCGTCAATCTCGGGCTGGGTTTCCCGCTGCCGCTGGGGCCGGTGCTGGCCGCCATCAGTGCGTCGGCCCTGCTGAACGTGGTGGCGATGACCCAGCGCGGCGGCCGGCTGCGGCTGGCTGACCGCGACGCGGCGCTGTATCTCAGCTACGACATGCTGCAGCTGACGCTGCTGCTCTATCTCACCGGCGGGTTGAGCAACCCCTTCGCCATCCTGCTGCTGGCGCCGATGACCGTGGGTGCGGCCATCCTGTCGCGCTACAGCACGGTGCTGCTGACCGGGCTGAACCTTATCTGCCTGACGGCGCTCGCCCTCTGGCACTTCCCGCTGCCGTGGGAGGAGCCGGTGCGCTCGATGGCGCCGCTCTATGCCTTTGGCGTCTGGCTGTCGCTGACGGTGTCGTCGGTCTTCATCGCCGGCTACGTCTTCCGCGTCGCCGCGGAGGCGCGGCGCTTCGCCGACGCGCTCGCCGCCTCGCAGGTGGCGCTTGCCCGCGAACAGCGGCTGGGCGCGCTCGGCGCGCTCGCCGCCGCCGCCGCGCACGAGCTGGGCTCGCCGCTCGGCACCATCGCCGTGGTGGCGAAGGAGCTGGCGCGCGACCTGCCGCCGGACAGCCCCTATGGCGAGGATGTCGAGCTTCTGCAAAGCCAGGTGATGCGCTGCCGCGAGATCCTGGCCGACCTGGCGCGCAAGCCGGAGGCCGATGGCGGCGACCCGTTCGAACGGCTGCCGCTGACCGCGCTGATCGAGGCCGCCGCCGCCCCGCACCGTCTCGGCCACATCGACTTCGCCGTGGAACCGCACCCGGTCGGCGAGGCGGAGGAGCCCTTCCTGCGCCGCAGCCCGGAGATCATCCACGGCATCGGCAACTTCATCCAGAACGCCCACCAGTTCGCCCGTCACAAGGTGACGGTCGCCGCCGCCTGGGACGGCTGCTCCGTCACCATCACGGTGATGGACGACGGCCCGGGCTTCCCGTCCCATCTGCTGGGCCGCATCGGCGAGCCGTACCTGTCGGTGCGCGGCGAGCGCTCCGGCCCCAAGGGGCAGACGGGCGGCGGGCATATGGGGCTCGGCATTTTCATCGCGCAGACGCTGCTGGAGAAGACCGGCGCGACCGTGCGCTACACCAACAATCCGCCGGACGGCACGCCGCCCGCTGATCAGGCCGCCGGCGGGCACTCCAATCAGGGCGGAACCGGCGCGCGGATTTCCGTGCGCTGGAAGACCATCAACGCCAAGAAATGAGGTTTCACGGTGGACACCCTCAAAACATCCGATGACCTGCTGTCGGGCGATGCCGTCAAACTGACATTCACTGGCGACGTCACCCGCAGCCTCCTGATCGTCGACGACGACGCCCCCTTCCGCACGCGGCTGGCCCGCGCCATGGAGAAGCGCGGCTTCAACGTCGTCGCGGTCGACAGCGTCCAGCTCGGCATCGAGGTGGCGCAGGAATCGGCCCCCGCCTTCGCGGTGGTCGACCTGCGTCTGGGCGACGGCAACGGGCTGGACGTGGTATCCGCCCTGCGCGATGCCCGTCCCGACGCCCGTGTCGTCATGCTGACCGGCTACGGCAACATCGCCACCGCCGTCGCCGCGGTGAAGGCCGGCGCCGTCGATTACCTGCCGAAGCCGGCCGACGCCGACGCGGTGGAATCAGCATTGCTGGCCGACGGCCGCCCGCTGCCCCAGCCGCCGGAAAACCCGATGTCGGCCGACCGCGTCCGTTGGGAACACATCCAGCGCGTCTTCGAACAGTGCGACCGCAACGTGTCGGAAACGGCGCGCCGCCTGAAGATGCACCGCCGCACGCTCCAGAGAATCTTGAACAAGCACGCGCCCCGCGCCTGAGCCGGCACGGTTCAGGTCGAACATGCGAACGGCCCGCCCCGGATCGGGAGCGGGCCGTTCGCATGTCGGGTAGCGGTGCTTGCCGTTCTTGCCGTTCGTGTTGGAGGCATGGGGAGAGATCGCTTTGGCATTCCTCGACAGGCTCGTTCGGCAGTGCCATCTTCAAATTGCACAGGAGAGACGAGGCCATGCCCAGGATCGACTTCAGTCATCTTTCACCGCAGGAGCGCCTGGAACTGGCGGAGGATTTGCTGGATAGCCTCAAAGACGCCGACATTCCGCTGACGGCAGGCATGAGGGCCGAACTCGACCGGCGCAACTCCAGCTTCTCCGAGACCAGCGCACATGCGGTTCCATGGGAGACGGTGCGCGCCCGAGTGAGGCAGCGCGACGCGTGAGCCTCCCGGTTTTCTTTCTGCCCGAAGCGGAGACGGACCTGCGTGACGCCCAGGCTTGGTACGACAGCCGCGCCTTCGGTCTGGGCGACCGCTTCTTTGCCGCAGTCGACGGCACAGTGATGCGGATCGGGGAGAGCCCGCTTCAGTTCCCGTTGGTTCATACCAACTCCCGCCGGGCCTTGGTCCGCCGTTTCCCCTATGCGCTTTATTTCCGCGTGGAAGCGGCTGCCGTCTTCATGATTGCCTGTGCCCATACCAGCCGTGATCCGTCACGCTGGCAAAGCCGGACATAGCGTCCGGCTCGCCCCCTGTCGGTCATCGGGACGCGATGGGTCGTCCTGTCGCTCAGCCGGGCGTCAATTGCGCGTCGGCAGGGCAGGGCAATCTTCAAGAAATTCGATCATCCGCCGTTCGACCCGGAGCAGAACCTCCCGGGCGGAAAGATTGTGACACGTACGGCTATGGTCGCGGATCAACCTGATCGCGCTGACGGTGGCGGATTCCTGACGGTATGGCATGACGCAATCTCCGTCCAAAAGACATAACTACTCTATACCTTTCTCAGTATCCGTTATAGCATAAAAATACGTGTACAGAACAATCTGCCGCAAGTCGGGATCGGGAATTCGGTCTGTCCGGCGCCCACGATCCGACGCGGGGAATCATGGTCCGGCACCCGGTTCCCGGCATCATTCACCGGTGGGCCGCACCCTCTAAAATCGTCGGGAAAGTGTGACAACGGCAGCCGGAACGGCGCGGAACCGTTCCGGCGCGGAACGTCGCCGTGTGTCCGGCGTTGCCGGGATGGGTCCTCGTAACCGGTCACAGCTTCGTCGGCACCAGGAAAAATCACGGGTTTGCCCGCGGCCTAGCCGGTGCGATCGAACGTCTGGCAACCTGTCCTTCCGGGTAACCCCCATTATCACCCGACCTGCATCGACGGTTCATACTGCACTGCAACAGGGTCAGGAAGGCTACCCACTGCGCGCCCATTGCTCGCCGCATGCACTGGATGGCCGATGCAACGGCTGGACTAACACTGCGTTTCAGCCAATCGGACGAACCGCCGAGCCTGCCCACCGGACAGCATCCGCTGCCCGGAAGGAAGGATCGGGCAAACGGATGGTCCTATGGCCGCGCTTTCTGGTCGTTACGCGAGGAGGACCCTTTGGCCACCCAGGAACTTCAGGAACATCCCCGACGCAACACCCCTGAGTCTCGGCGGGGCCCCGGGTCCATGTCGCCCGGCATTTCGTACGATCTGTCGGCCAGCGCCGCCAGCGCGGTGCGCCGGACCACGGGGTTGTTGCGCCGGCACAAGCTGCTGATCGGTACGGTGATCGTGGTCGGCACCGGGTTGGCGGCCCTGGTCGCCTTCCGGATGACGCCGCTCTACACCGCCGAAACGCTCATCATGGTGGAGCACCGCAAGAACACCGTCCTCAACTTCGAGGGGGTGGTGTCCGACATGACCCCCGACATCAGCGCGCTGCAGAGCGAGGTCGCGATCCTGAAGTCGCCGGCCTTCGCCGAAAAGGTGGTGGCGAAGCTCAAGCTGATGAACGATCCGGAGTTCAATGCCTCGCTGCGTCCGCCGCCCCCCGGATGGGTATCGGCTCTGAACCCGCGCAACTGGATCCCCGACAGCTGGAAGGCGTCCAGCGGCGTGCCGCTGTCGCCGGAGGAGATCGAGCGCAACCACCTGACCTCCGTGGTCAACGCCGTGCTCGACAACACGTCGGTGCGTCCGCAGGGGCGCTCCTATGTCATCGCCGTCAGCTTCGACAGCGAGGATCCGCGCAAATCTTCGCTGATCGCCAACACCATGGCCGACCTCTATCTGGTCGACCAGCTCGACGAGAAGTTCAAGGCGTCCAAGCGCGCCACCCAATGGCTGGAGGAACGGCTGACCGACCTGCGCCGGGAAGCGCAGACCAGCGGCGACGCGGTGGAGAAGTACCGGACCCAGCATGGCCTGACCACCTCGTCCAACAACGAGAGCACGGTGGTCGGCCAGCAGCTGAGCCAGCTGAACGCCGACTATATCCTGGCCCGCACCAAGCGGCAGGAGGCGGAGACCAAGCTGCGCGACGTCACCGCCATGGCGAATTCGCCGCGCGGCGCCTCGGCGGTCGGCGATGTCATGGGCTCGCCGCTGATCCAAGCCCTGCGCGAGCGCGAGGTCGATCTGCAGCGCCAGATCGCCGACGCCACCAACCGCTATGGTAGCAAGCACCCGATGCTGCAGGCGCTGCAGAGCCAGCTGCGCGACCTGCAAGGCCAGATCAAGTCCGATGTCGGCAAGATCGTCTCCAACCTCAGCAACGAGGTGGAGTTGGCGAAGGGCCGCGAGCAGGGGCTGAAGGCCAGCCTGGACCAGGCCGAGGCCAAGCAGAACGAGCAGCAGCAGGCGACCGTCGGCCTGCGCACGCTGGAGCGCGACGCCACCACCGCCCAGTCGATGTACGAGGCGCTGCTGACCCGCTCGCAGCAGATCGCGACACAGAACGACATGCGCCAGCCCGACGCCCGCATCGTGTCGGAGGCCTCGATCCCGCTCGACCCGTCGCAGCCGAACCGCAAGCTGATCCTGCTGCTGGCGCTGGTGGCGTCGGGCACGCTGGGCGTGCTGCTGGCCATGCTGCGCGAACGGGCCGAGAGCGGATTCCGCAGCCCGCACCAGTTCGAGACGGCGACCGGTGTCCGCAGCCTCGGCATCGTGCCGCGCATCCCGCGTTTCGGCGGCTCGCCGGCCGCCTATGTGGTGGACAAGCCGATCTCCGCCTTCGCGGAATCGATGCAGAACCTGCGCACCTCGCTGCTGCTCGCCAATCCGGACGGGCGGCACCGGGTGATCCTGTTCAGCTCCTCCGTCCCCGGCGAGGGCAAGAGCTCCGTCGCCGCCGCCTTCGCCCGCACCTGCGCCAATGCCGGCCAGCGGACGATCCTGGTCGACTGCGACCTGCGGCGGAAGAGCCTGCACGAGATGCTGGGCATGTCCAACGACCGCGGTCTGGCCGAGGTGCTGGCCGGCACCGCGACGCTGGAGGAGGTGATCCAGGTCGACCCGCGCACCGGCCTGCACGTCATCCCCGCCGGTCATGGCCGCACGCTGCCGCAGGACACGCTGGGCTCGTCCGGCATGCATCAGCTGCTGTCGCGCCTGTCGGTCAACTACGACCGCATCGTGCTGGATTCGCCGCCGGTGCTGGCGGTGTCGGAGGGCAAGCTGCTGGCGGCGCTTGCCGACCAGACCGTCTTCATCGTCCGCTGGGGCATGACCAAGCGCGGCACCGCGATGGCCGGGCTCAAGGAGGTGATCGAGGCCGGCGGCGAGGTGGTCGGCGTCCTGTTCAGTCAGGTCGATACCCGGCGCCATGCCCAGTACGAGTTCCCCGACAGCGGGCGCTACCACGGCTACCGCCGCTACTACGCGAACTGACGACAAGGCTCCTCGGCCGGCCGAAAGCCGGCCGAGGATCTTTTGCGCAGTCCGTCACGATGTCTTCAACCACCGAAGAGCCCATGAATGTCCGCTGGACACCGCATCTTCCGGAACATCCGCGCCCTTGCCGCCGCGAAAGCGGCGACAATGGCGAGCGGGCTGGTCACCGCGGCCTGGACTGCGCGGGTTCTGGGACCGGACAGTTTCGGCGTGCTGGGCTTCGGCACCTCGCTGATGGCCTATGCGGCGCTGTTCGTGAACATGGGCCTGTCCACCTACGCCATCCGTGAGATCGCGAGAAACCGCGAGCAGGACGACCACCGCGAGCGGGCGGCCGAACTGTCCGAACATGTGCTGACCCTGCGCACCGTGCTGGCCCTGGTGGTCGGCGTCCTCTATGCGGCCTTCGTCCTCTCGCTGGACAAACCGATGGAGGTGAAGGCGGTTCTTCTGGTGCAGGCGGTGCAGTTGCTGGGGAACGCTCTGGTCCTCGACTTTGTTTACCAGGCGACCGAGAAGATGGGTGTGATCGCCACGCGCGAGATCGGCACCTCCATCGGCTCGATGCTTCTCGTCTTCCTGCTGGTGCGTGGGCCTGAGGACGCCATCACCGCAGCCGCCATCACCGGCGGTTCCATCACCGTCAACGCGCTGGTGATGATCGGCCGCTTCCGCCGCGACTTCGGCCACCTGCGCCCGCGGGTCGACCTGAAGGTGTGGCGCGAGATCCTGACGGCGGCGACGCCGATGGCGGTCGGCGTCTTCGCCTGGGCGATCTTCACCCATCTGGACGTCGTGATGCTGGGCTTCCTGGCCCCGCATATGGAGGTCGGCTGGTACAGCGCGGCGGTGAAGATCCAGACCCTGGCCAATCTGGTCGGCAACATCGTGATGAACGCCTTCCTGCCGCAGCTGGCCGCCGCCTATGGCGAGCTCGGGCCGATGCGCGACCGGATGCGGGCCTATGCCGGCGTCATGCTGGCGGTCGGCGGGCTGGTCATCGCCGGGGGCTTCGCCCTGGCGCCGTCCATCCTCGGCACGCTGTTCGGCGATGCCTACGCCCCGGCGACGCTGGCGCTGCGCCTGCTGATGCTGGCCTCGGCGGTGGTCTACGCCAACATGATCCTGGGCAACCCGCTGCTCGTCTGGCACCGGCAGACCGGCTACATGGTCGCGATGCTGTCGGGCGGTGCACTGAACGCCCTGCTGAACATCTGGTGGATCCCCCGCTACGGCATCGAGGGCGCCGCGATGGCGACCTTCACCGCGGAACTGGCCGCCACCGTCGCCATCGCCTGGATCCACCGGCAGACGGTCGGGGAGCTGTATGGCGGGATCGCCGCGCGGGCTCTCCTGTGCGCCGGTGCGTCCATCGCCGCGGCGCTCGCGCTCGACAGTTTCGCCGCCCCGCTGTTCGACCGGATGCCGGCGCTGGTGCATTTCGTCGCCGGCAGCGTGGCGATGGTCGCGGTCTATGCGGCGATGGCCGTGCTGACCGGACTGGTCCACCTGAAACGGTTGCGGCGGCTGACCAGCGCCACGGCCTGAGAGGGGCGGGCCGTGGCTGGATGGATGGTTCAACCCTCAATTCTGCAAGGCCGGGTCGAAGGATACCGGCAGCAGGAACGGAATGCGCCTATTGCACCACTTTCGAACGTCTCTGTTGGTGCCTCCAAGCATTCATTTGGCCGCGACGGGGGTTAGTACCATTAATACGGCGGAGATCTGCAATCATGGTCTTTTCATCGGACGGTGATTTCTGAAACACTTCGCGCTGCACAACGCCGGTAACGAGGTACTTCATCGTCACGGCGAAGTCACAACAAGAAAACAATTTCGAATTTCGAGGTTTCTCCGTCTGCATGCTTGGCAACAGGGCATGGCACGCGGGGCGTCTCCAAACTCTCGGCAACCCGCCGCCGGTGGCGGGGCCTCAGCAAACGGCAGGAGCGACGATGCTTCCCAAGACTTTTTCCGATCGTAACGTCTGCGTCCTCGGGCTCGGCTATGTCGGCCTGACGCTGGCGGTCGCGATGGCGGACGCCGGCTTCCAGGTGCACGGGGTCGAGGTGCGGCAGGACGTGCTCGACAAGCTCGGCCAGGGCAACCCGCACTTCCATGAGCCGGGCCTGACGGAGAAGCTGCGCCACGTCATCGCACGCGGCCGGCTGACCTTCAGCCGCAGCCAGGAGGATTGCAGCAAGGCCAGCGTCTTCATCATCACGGTCGGCACGCCGCTCAGCAAGGACGGCCGGGTCCGCACCGACATGATCGAGGCGGCGACCCGTCAGGTCGCCGGCAGCCTGCATGACGGCGACCTGGTCATCCTGCGCTCCACCGTGAAGCTGGGCACCACCCGCAACGTCGTGGCGCCGATCCTGCGTGCCACCGGCAAGAAGTTCGACATCGCCTTCTGCCCGGAGCGCACCCTGGAGGGCCAGGCGCTGCTGGAGCTGAACCAGCTGCCGCAGATCATCGGGGCGGAGAGCCTGGACGTCGCCACCCGTGCGGCGCAGATCTTCGGCTTCCTGACGCCGACCACCGTCAAGGTCTCCACCCTGGAGACGGCGGAGCTGATCAAGCTGGTCGACAACACCTACCGCGACGTCACCTTCGCCTTCTCCAACGAGATCGCCAAGCTGTGCAACGCCATGGAGATCTCGGCGGTCGAGGTGGCGCGCGCCGGCAAGCTGGGCTATCCGCGCACCAACCTGCCGCTGCCCGGCCCGGTCGGCGGTCCCTGCCTGGAGAAGGATCCCCATATCCTGATCGAGGCGGCGCGCGAGGTCGGCGTGGAGATGGCGATCACCGCCGCCGGCCGTCTGGTCAACGAAAGCCAGCCGGTCGAGGTCGCCGACTTCCTCGGCAAGCTCGCCAACTCGATGCAGGGCTTCCCGGAGGTGCCGACCATCAGCCTGATGGGCCTCGCCTTCAAGGGCCGTCCGGCGACCGACGATCTGCGCGGCACGATGGCCAAGCCGGTGCTGGAGGAGCTGCGCCAGCGCTTCCCGACCGCCCGCCTGCGCGGCTTCGACGCCGTGGTGCGCCCCGACGACATCCGCTCCTTCGGGCTGGAGCCGGCGGCCAACATGGCCGAGGCGGTGTCCGGCGCCAATCTGGCGGTGATCCTCAACAACCACCCGGTCTTCACCTCCAT
This sequence comes from Azospirillum sp. TSH64, assembly GCF_003116035.1. GTDB lineage: Bacteria > Pseudomonadota > Alphaproteobacteria > Azospirillales > Azospirillaceae > Azospirillum. The sequence goes on along the minus strand of NZ_LGQW01000015.1, from coordinate 3,857,966 downwards.
GCCGCTGCCGGATCTGGCGCATCGGATGGACCGTCCGGGCGTGATCTACGATTTCTGGAACAACTTCAACAGCCGCGATGTCGACCTGCCGGACGGCACCGCCTACGTGGCTCTCGGCAGCCATGGCGCCGCCCGCTACGCACATGTGGCCTGACGCTATCCGGGCCTGCCACGGGCTGGCCGCAGAAGGAATTTGACTGACATGAAACACTATCTCGTCACCGGCGGCAGCGGCTTCATCGGCGCCGCCCTGGTCCACCGTCTGGTCCGTGATGGCCACCGCGTCCGCGTTCTGGACGACAATTCGCGCGGGCATACCGGACGGCTGGCCGGCGTGCTCGACGACGTGGAGTTCGTCCAGGGCGACATCCGCGACGCCGACGCCGTGCGCGGTGCGGTGCGGGGTGTCGACGGCGTGCTGCATCTGGCCGCCGTCAACGGGACCAAGCATTTCTACGAGAAGCCCGAAGTGGTGCTGGATGTCGGCGTGCGCGGCATGCTGAACGTGCTCGACGCCTGCCGCGCCGACGGCGTGGGCGATCTGGTCGTCGCCTCCTCCTCGGAGGCCTACCAGACCCCGCCGATGGTGCCGACGCCGGAGGACGTGCCGCTGGTGGTGCCGGACGTGCTGAACGCCCGCTACAGCTACGGCGGCTCCAAGCTGATCTCGGAGCTGCTGGCCGTCAACTGGGGCCGCAGCGGCTTCGACCGCGTGGCGATCTTCCGTCCGCACAACGTCTACGGCGCCGACATGGGCTGGGAGCATGTGGTGCCGGAATTTTCCCGCCGCGCGGTGGAGGCCATCGCCGGCCATCCGAACGGCACGGTGCCCTTCAAGATCCAGGGCGACGGCCGCCAGACCCGCGCCTTCGTCCACATCGACGACGCCATCGACGGCATCGTGACGGTGGTCGACAAGGGCGAGCATCTCGGCATCTACCATGTCGGCAACCCGGAGGAGGTCACCATCGCCGACCTCGCCCGCCAGACGGTCGCCTGCCTCGGCCGCGAGGCCCAGGTGATGCCCGGTCCGGCCGCCCCCGGCGGCACCGACCGCCGCAGCCCCGACATCGCCAAGCTGACCGCGCTGGGCTTCACCCCGCGCATCCCGCTCTCCGCCGGCCTGCCCGGCGTGGTCGAGTGGTATGCCGAGCGGGCGCGTGCGGACCTGGGGCGCATGGGGCAGGCGGCGGAGTAGGGCGTCATCGGGGAGCGTGACCGGCGGTCGCGCTCCCACCCGTCGTCCCTGCGAACGCGGAGTTCCACCTTCGCGGGGAGGACGGCCGATGAGGCATTCGTTCGCACAAGATCTTAAGGAGACGGCCCGCATGGACCGCAACAGCCGCATCTTCGTCGCCGGGCACCGGGGACTCGTCGGATCCGCCATTCTGCGGCGGCTGACCGAAGCCGGACACACCGACCTCGTGATCCGCGACCGCTCGCAGCTCGACCTGACCGATCAGGCGGCGGTGCGCGCCTTCTTCGACCGCGAGGGCATCGAACAGGTGATCCTGGCCGCGGCGAAGGTGGGCGGCATCCTTGCCAACGACCGCTTCGGCGGCGACTTCATCCGCGACAACCTGCTGATCCAGAATAACGTCATCGACGCCGCCTGGCGCGCCGGCGTGAAAAAGCTGCTGTTCCTCGGGTCTTCCTGCCTCTATCCCAAGCATGCCGAGCAGCCGATCAAGGAAGAGGCGCTGCTGACCGGCGAGATGGAGCCGAGCAACAAGCCCTACGCCGTCGCCAAGATCGCCGGCATCACCATGTGCCAGGCCTACCGGCGCCAGTACGGCTTCAACGCCATCTGCGCGATGCCGTCCAACCTGTACGGCCCCGGCGACCATTTCGAGCCCGAGACCTCGCATGCGCTGCCGGGCATGATCCGGCGCTTCCACGACGCCAAGGTGGCGGGCGACCCGACGGTCACCCTGTGGGGCACCGGCACGCCGCGGCGCGAGTTCCTCTATGTCGACGACATGGCGGATGCCTGCATCCATCTGATGGACCATTACGACAGCGGGGAGATCATCAATGTCGGCCCCGGTGAGGACATCGCCATCGCCGAGCTTGCCGCGTCGATCCGTGACACCGTCGGCTACACCGGCGCGCTGACCCACGACCTGAGCAAGCCCGACGGCCACCCGCGCAAGCTGATGGACGTGTCGCGCCTGTTCGCCACCGGCTGGCGCCCGAAGGTGTCGCTGGAGGAGGGGCTGCGCCGCACCTACGGCTGGTTCCTGGAGAATGCCGCTCCGGACCGTCGCCAAGCCCCCAAGCAGGCAGCGGAGTAAAGCCCGATGCCGGACGATTCCATCCATCTGCGGCCGCCGGTCTTCGACCGGCCGGCTTCCAAGGCTTCAGCGGGCACGCCTTCCCTGACGGAGGTGCCCGTGCCGGAAGAACTGCTGCTCGTGGCGCAGAGCTATTGGCCGGAACCGGCCGGCAGCGCGCCGATGATGACCGACCTCGCCACCGCCTTCGCGGCGGCCGGGGCCGAGACAACGGTGCTGACCGCGCGTCCCAACTATCCCGGCAACAAGGTCTATGACGGCTACGCCGACGGGGCGCAGGACAGCAGGACGGTGGACGGGGTGCTGATCGAGCGCCTGCACACCATCCCGCCGGCCGGCGGCGGCATGAAGGCCCGACTGATCCACGAGGGCGTGCTGCATGCCGGCTTCGCCGCCGCCCGCGCCCGCGGCCGGGTCGGACGCCACGCCGCCGTGCTGTCGCTCTGCCCGTCGATCCTGTCGGTGGCCATCGCCAACCGCTTCAAGGCGCCGGGCGGCCGCCACGTCGCCATCGTCCACGACATCCAGTCCGGCCTTGCCGGGGCGCTGGGCATGGGCGGCAAGGCGGCGGTCAAGGCGATCCGCGCCATGGAGCGCGCGGCGCTGAACCGCGCCGACGCCATCGTCGTCCTGTCGGAGCCGATGCGCGGCGTTCTGGAGGAGTTGGGCGTCACCCGGCCGATCCATGTGATTCCGCCCCATGTCGATGCCGACGCGGTCCACCCGCTGCCGCGCCCCGACCAGCCGCCGACGGCGCTCTACAGCGGCGCCTTCGCCCGCAAGCAGGGGCTGGAGCAGGTGCTGGACATGGCGGGCCATCTGGCCGAGCTGATGCCGCAGGCCCGCATCAAGATGCGCGGCCAGGGCGGGCTGGAGGAGGAGCTGAAGGGCCGCGCCCGCGCCATGGGGCTCGGCAACGTGATCTTCCAGCCGCTGGCGCCGAAGGACCAGCTGAACGAGGCGATGGCGGAGGGCGACGTCCATCTGGTGCCGCAACGGCCCGAGGGTGCGGCCTTCGCCATGCCCGGCAAGGCGGTGACCATCCTCGCCGCCGGGCGGCCCTTCGTCAGCACCTGCCTGCCGGGATCGGCGCTCGCCACGCTGGAGGCCCAGGTCGGCGCCTTCCTGTGCACCCCGCCGGAGGAGCCGCGCGCGATGGCCGAGGCGGTGGCCGCCCTGCTGTCGGACCCCGCCCGCGCCACCGCCATGGGCCGCCGCGGCCGCGCCTGGGTGGAGGCGAACGCCACGCGCGCCGTGGCGCTCGACCGCTACGCCCGCCTTCTGTTGGGAGAGGCAGCATGAAGAAGCCCGCGCTGGTCTTCAGTTGGGAGATGTTCGGCCCCTACCACATGGACCGGCTGGAAGCGGTCGGCCGCCGGCTGGGTCACGTCTATGACGTGATCGGGCTGGAGGTCGGGTCGAAGTCGCACACCTATGCCTGGGATTCGACCGGGACCGGGCAGAATTTCCGCAAGATCACCCTGTTCCCCGGCCAGTCGAAGGCCGATCTGTCGAAGGCGGCGGTCTACCGCGCCCTGCTGCGCGAATGCCGCAACGCCGACGCGCGCTATGTCTTCCTCTGCCATTACGAGGATCCGGACGTCTTCGCGCTCGCCCTGACCATGCGGCTGATGGGCCGCAAGGTCATCAACATGAACGCGTCCAAATACGACGACAAGCCGCGCATCCTGTGGCGCGAAATGGTCAAGAGCGTCTTCTACTCCCCCTATCAGGCGGGGATCGGCGGCAGTCACCGCACGGTGGATTACTTCCGTCTGCTGGGACTCCCGAAGGACCGGCTCTACATCGGGTACGACACGCTGTCGCTGGACCGCATCCGCCGCCTGTCCGGGATGGAACCGGCCCCTGGGGGAGTACCCTTCGCCGACCGCCACTTCACCATCATCGCGCGCTTCGTCCCGAAGAAGAACTTGTTCCGGGCGGTCGAAGCCTATGACATTTACCGGCGGCTCGCCGGTCCCGCCGCCCGGCCGCTCCACCTTTGCGGCTCCGGTCCGCTGGAGGCGGAGCTGCGGGCAGAGGTCACGCGGCGCGGGCTGGACGGGTCGATCGTCTTCCGCGGCTTCCTTCAGGAGAAGGGGATCGCCGAGACGCTGGGGTCCACGCTCTGCCTGCTTCTGCCGTCGCTGGAGGAGCAGTTCGGTCTGGTGGTGAACGAGGCCCTCGCCATGGGCGTTCCGACCATCCTGTCCGACCAGTGCGGGGCGCGCGACGTGCTGATCCGCAGCGGGTTGAACGGCCACATCGTGGAGCCGGACAACCCCGAGGGGCTGGCGCGCTACATGCTGTCGGTCGCGGCCGACGAGGACGAGTGGCGCCGCCTGAGCCTGAACGGGCGGCCCTTCCAGGCGTTGGCCGACGCCAGCTTCTTCGCCCTGTCGGTGGAGAAGGCCGTGGTGGCGCTGGGCGGCCCGAAGGCGGAGCGCAGCGCGGACACGGACTATGTGTCCGACTATTCCGCCGACCCGGAGGGTGGCCAGCATGGCCGGTCGACCGGAGCGGCACTGACCGGGAGTTGACGATGGAACGGAACGCGCGCACCCATGTGGTCGTCTCCGGGCGCCTGCCGCCGCCGGTGGATGGGATGAGCCGGGTGACGGCCCTGGTGCTGGAGCGTCTGCAGGACCGCATGCGGGGGCGCGGCCGCGTGGAGGTCGCCGACCTGTCGCCCGGCTGGAACGGCGGCGGCGCCGTCTACCATCTGCGCAAGATGACGCGGGTGTTCGGCACCATGGGCCGGCTCGCCGCCGGGCTGCGGAAGCCCGACCGCCGTTTCTACATGCCGGTGGATTCCGGCTGGGGCGCGCTCTACACCGCGGCGCTCGCCGGGACCGCCCGGCTGTTCGGTTACGAGCGGGTGCTGCATCATCACTCCTTCGCCACCATCTCCAAGCCGACCTGGCGGATGCGGCTGCTGACCCGCGTCGCCGGCACCGATTGCACCCATGTGCTGCTGTGCCCGGCGATGCAGATGCGCTTCCAGTCGATCTATCCGGCGGCGCGCACCTGCATGACCATGTCGAACGCCATCTTCTCGGTTCCCGGCGCCATTCCGCGTCCGCGGCGCGACGGTCCCCTGCGCATCGGCCATCTGTCGAACCTGTGCAGCGAGAAGGGGCTGGACACGCTGTTCGCCCTGCTGCGCGCCCTCCAGCTCGAAGGGGTGGACGCCAGGCTTGTGCTGGCCGGTCCGGGGCTGAAGCCGAAGGACAATGCGATGATCGCCGCCGGGGTGATGGCCTTCGACGGGTCGGTGGAGTATCACGGCCCGGTCCATGGCGAGGCCAAGGAGGCCTTCTACCGCGACATCGACGTCTTCGTCTTCCCGACCCGCTACCGCAACGAGGCGCAGCCGCTGGTGCTGTTCGAGGCGATGGCCGCCGGCGTGCCGGTGCTGGCCTATGAGCGCGGCTGCATCGGCTCCGACATTCCGGCCGATGGGCTGGTGCCGCAGAACGCCGACTTCGTGAAGGCGGCCGTCCCGATCCTGTCGGCCTGGGCCGACGACCGCGAGGCGCTTGCCTCCGCCTCGGCACAGACGCTGACCCGTGCGCGCGTCGCCTTCGAGACCAGCCGCAGCGGCCTGGACCTGCTGCTCGACCGCATCGCCGGCCCGCACCCGGCCGCCGCAGCCGCAGCCGTGCCGGCCAAGCGCCGCGTGGCGGGGTAGGGGAGAAGCCAGGGGCGGCTTTACGCCCCGCCTCCCAGCGGCAGCGCCGTCTCGAACTTGATTTCCTTCAGAGCGAAGTTGGAGCGGATGCGGACCTGGAAGGGCAACTGGAAGACGAACTCCTCCAGAAAGCGGTTGTAGTCGGCGATGGCCCGCACCGCAACCCGCAGCAGATAGTCGGCGTCGCCCGACACCGCATAACATTCCAGAACCTCCGGCCGCTTGCGCACCGCGTCGATGAAGATGGCGGCGGTCTCGGCGGAATGGCGGTCCAACGTCACATGGGCGAAGACGCATTCGCCGACCGACGCCGCCTTCGGATCGACCAGCGCCGTGTAGCGGCGGATCACCCCGGTTTCCTCCAGCGACTTCAGGCGGCGCCAGCAGGACGAGGGCGAGGTGCCGACCCGGTCGGCAAGCTCCTGCACGGTCAGGCGCGAATCCTCCTGCAAGGCGATCAGGATTTTGATGTCGATTTCCGATAGCGCAGCGGGCAACGGCAAGAATCTCCGATGTCGGGCAGTATGCCGGAAAGTCCTGCCAAAATCATAGGTATGCCCGCCTCACTTTGAAAGCTCTTTCCACGGATGGTCCGGCATACTGATCGCAGGACAATCCAAGGGAGGGGCGATCATGGCCGACATGTGGGAAAACCCGATGAAGACCGACGGATTCGAGTTCATCGAATTCACGGCGCCGGACACCGTGGCGCTGGGCCGCCTGTTCGAGCAGCTGGGCTTCACGGCAGTCGCCCGCCACCGGTCGAAGGACGTCACGCTCTACCGCCAGGGCGACGTGAACTTCATCGTCAATGCCGAGCCGTCGGGCTTCCCGCGCAATTTCGCCGCCCAGCACGGCCCGTCGATCTGCGCCATCGCCTTCCGCGTCGGCGACGCTGCCTTCGCCTACCGCCGCGCGCTGGAGCTTGGCGCCTGGGGTGTCGAAACCCGCGTCGGTGCGATGGAACTGAACATCCCCGCCATCAAGGGCATCGGCGATTCGCTGATCTATCTCGTCGACCGCTATGCCGACCGCGGCAGCATCTATGAGGTCGATTTCGTCCCGCTGCCGGGGGTGGACCAGCATCCCCAGGGCGCCGGCCTGACCTACATCGACCATCTGACCCACAACGTCCACACCGGGCGGATGGAGGAATGGGCCGAGTTCTACACCCGCCTGTTCGGCTTCCGCGAGGTCCGCTATTTCGACATCGAGGGCAAGCTGACCGGCCTGCGGTCGAAGGCGATGACCAGCCCCTGCGGCAAGATCCGCATCCCGATCAACGAGTCCGCCGACACCAAGTCGCAGATCGTCGAGTATCTGCGCGACTACAAGGGTGAAGGCATCCAGCATGTGGCGCTCGGCACCAACGACATCGTCCGCACCGTGGAGACGATGCGCGGCATGGGCACCCCGTTCCAGGACACGCCCGACACCTATTACGAGCGCATCGATACCCGTGTGCCGGGCCACAACCAGGATCTGAAGCGCCTCCAGGCCAACCGCATCCTGGTCGACGGCGCCCCGACCGAGGGCCAGGGCCTGCTGTTGCAGATCTTCACCCAGACCGTCATCGGCCCGATCTTCTTCGAGATCATCCAGCGCATCGGCAACGAGGGCTTCGGCGAGGGCAATTTCAAGGCGCTGTTCGAATCCATCGAACTCGACCAGATCCGCCGCGGCGTGCTGAGCGAGAACGCGGCCTGATCCTCAGCCGATTCCACAGGCAGGGTTCCGAACGCTGCCCGGTCGCAAGGCCGGGCGGCGTTCATGCGTCTGGAACAGCGGGTTCGAGACAAATATTTCCATAATTCCGCTTATGTGTTTTTCTGTCCTCACGAAAGGTTGCCCCTCCCTCACTCTGGATGGGTATGGGCGTCGAAGCGCTCGCGGTCGCTCTTGTCGCTCATGAAGATGGCGAAGGGACGCAGGGCGTCGGCGTGGTTCAGGGTGATGGCGATCAGCACCGCCATCGGGGCGGCCAGCAGCGCGCCGGCCGCTCCCCACAGCCAGCTCCACAGCAGAAGCGCGATCATCACCACCAGGGGCGAGATGGCCAGCTGCTTGCCCTGCATATGGGGAGCCACGAAGTTGCCCATCACCTGTTCAATCACCAGCAGACCGCCGGCGACCGCCATCGCCGTGCCGGCATCCTGTGTCGCCAGTACCAGAAGCACGGGCAAGGCGCCGGCCACCACCGATCCCACCACCGGCACATAGTTCAGCAGAAAGGCGAGAAAGCCCCAAAGCAGAACCAGATCCACCCCGAACAGCGACAGCCAGCCGATATAGAGCGCGCCGGTGATCAGCCCCAGCACGCTGCTGACCACCAGATAGCGGCGGAACTGCTGGGCGATGGCGGTTACAGCCTCCACCGCCATGCGGCAGCGCTCACGGCCGAGCGTCATGACGATCTTCTCGCGCCAGACCGGTGCCTCCAACTGCATCAGCAGAGACAGGAAGACGGTCATCACCAGGATCGACACCGTCTGTCCGGCAGAGGACAGGGCGGCCTTGGCGAAGCCGGTGATCGGATCGACCGGCACCTCACCGCCCTGCCCGGTCCCTTGCGCCGCCCCTTGTCCTGCCTGGGCCGTCAGGTCGGCCTTGGCGCCCTGGAGCCAGCCGTTCACCTTGGCCCACAGCTTTCCCAGCGCGTCGGCATAGTGCGGGAAATCCTCGGCCACCCGCTGCGCCACCAGGGCCATCGAACCGAAGAAAGCGGCGAGGATGGCCAGGATCAGCAGCATCGATGCGGCCAGCCCCAGCCAGGACAGTCGGCGCGGCACGCGGTCGCGCACCCAGCGGGCGACCGGGGCCACCGCAACGGCGACGAAAAACGCCGACACCAGCGGGAGCAGGATGGAGGATGCTGCCTGCAACACCCACAGCGACGCCGCCCCGGCAATGATGCCTAGCAGCCAGAGCGCCAGCTTGACGCGGTCGATGCGTCCACCATCGGCGGCCCTGCCCTCCCCATTGCCGCCCAGTCCACCGTCCATGCCGTCCGCCCCCCTGCCGATGCGCCACATGGTGGCTCAAGCTAGACGCGGAAACAGGGTGTCCGGTTCCATTCTTTCAGCGCGATATCCTGACAACGCATGCAACCGGGGTTCGCAAGTCGGAGCGCTCAAAAACGATAAACCGCATTCATTGATAAGGCTTCCATCAAATAGAGGCGGTCGAGTCCCAGGTAACCGGGCAAAAATTGCCGATCAATTTCTGCCAGACAGCCAAGGTAGCCTGAGTTTCATTTTTCTCTGATTCTCATAAAAAACAATCGTCCGCTTTTTGTCTCATTCATACCACGGGAAACGCCCTCATTCATAATTTCCTAACCATAAGTGTTAGTACCCGATTAAGGCTAACAGACGAGCCTCTGGAACGAAGCGATACCCATAAAGCGGAGTTCCAAAATGGCTACCACCAACACCGACGGCACGATCCAGGTCACCTTTGCGGTCAATGCCTGGGGCGCGGCAGCCGGCGGAAAATGGCCGCATTTTCAACTGCTTCTGGATGGCAAGAGCATCGGTGAGGCCACCGTTTCCTCCGCCACCCAATCCCGCTACGTCTTCACCGCGACCGTGCCGGCCGACAAGGCGCATGCGCTGCAGCTGATCTACGACAACGACGACACGGTTAACGGCGAGGACCGCAACCTGTTCGTCAAGTCGTTCGAGGTGAACGGCAAGACCATCCTGTCGATCGATCCCTCGGTCAAGTACGACACCGGCAAGATCGACGGGCTGAACGTCATCGCCGGCCAGACCGAGATGTATTGGCCGGGCGCGCTGAACGTGCCGCTGCCCGCCACCCTGTTCCCGTCCGCCGCCGTGCCGGACGCCGAAACGGCCGCCACCATGACCACGACGATCAAGGTCAGCGCCTATGGCGCCAGCGCCGCCGGTCAGGCCCCGCATTTCAAGCTGCTGGTCGACGATCAGGTGGTCGGCGATGCCTGGGTCAGCGCCACCTCGCCCACCGACTACACCTTCACCGCCAAGGTGGACCCGAACGAAGCCCACAAGATCCAGATCTGGTACGACAACGACGCCACGGTGAACGGCGTCGACCGCAACCTGTTCGTCAAGTCGATCAACATCGACGGCAAGACCATCGCCTCGACCTCCGACATGGCCTCCTACGACAAGGGGGCGGTCGACGGCAAGTTCGTCGTCGCCGGCCAGGAAGGCCTCTATTGGGGCGGCGCCCTCACCTTCGGCGTGCCGGAGGAGTATTTCGGCGGCGCCTATGTCCCGCCGCCCCCGCCGCCGCCGAGCAAGGCGGTGGACATCGTCGTCAACGCCTACGGCACCTCGGCCGGCGGGCAGGCCGCGCATTTCAAGCTGCTGGTCGACGGGCAGGTGATCGGCGACGCCAAGGCCGCGGCGACCACCACCGGCTACAAGTTCACCGCCAACGTCGACCCGACCAAGGCCCACACGGTCCAGGTCTGGTACGACAACGATGCGACCGTGAACGGCGTCGACCGCAACCTGTTCGTCAAGTCGGTCGTCATCAACGGCAACACCGTCGCCGCCACCGACAGCATCGTCACCTATGACAAGGGTGCCGTCGACGGCAAGGACGTGGTCAAGGGCCAGGAAGGCCTCTACTGGGGCGGCGCCCTGAACGTCAAGGCCGGGGCCGACCTGTTCAGCAACACCCCCGCCACCCAGACGCCGGTGCCGACCGCCCCGACCAAACCCGCCTTCTACGTCGCCGCCAACGGCAAGGACACCTGGTCCGGCAAGCTGTCCGCCCCCAACGCCGACGGCACCGACGGTCCCTTCGCCAGCCTGGAGAAGGCGCAAGCCGCCATGCGGGCCAACCCGGCCATCGACACCACCTATGTCCGCGAGGGCACCTATCACCTGACCAAGACGCTGGAGCTGACCTCGCTCGACAACGGCCACAGCTTCCAGAACTATCCCGGCGAGAAGCCGGTGCTGAGCGGCGGCGAGGTGGTGAAGAGCTTCACCAGCGAGGGCAACGGCCTCTATTCGGCCAAGCTCGGCACCGCCAGCAACCTCGACCTGATCGTCGGCGACGTCCGCCAGCATCTGGCCGAGAAGTTCGCCTACGACGCCGCCGACGTCACCAGCGGCTGGCACTTCGCCGACGCCGCCTCGGGCGGGCCCAGCGGCTGGTCGATCCGCTCGCACGGCACCGACGTGACCGCCGCCGACATCCAGCCGGGCACGCTCATCCAGATCATGGATGCCGAGCGGCTGGGCGACACGCTGGGCACCATCGCCAGCTTCAACGCCTCCACCCGCACCATCACGCTGAAGAACGGCGCCTCCCTGCCCTTCGCGGAAGGCACCACCTACAAGCTGCTGAACAATGCCGCCTATGTCGATCAGGCCGGCGAGTTCGCCTGGCGGACGTCGGACGGCAAGCTGCTCTACAAGGCCGCCAGCTCCGGCTTCGTCTCCAGCGGCGTCGAGGTGCCGCGGCTGGACACGCTGATCAAGCTGAACGGCGCCAGCAACGTCACCATCGACGGGCTGACCTTCAAGAACACCACCACCGGCGGCGACGCCCTGCTGCTGACGAAGTCGAGCGGCAACCACATCAGCGACAACAGCTTCCTGAACGTCGGCACCGCGATCAAGCTGACCGCCGCCTCGTCCAACAACGACATCGCCCACAACACGCTGAACCATCTGGCCGAAAACGGCATCGAGATGGATGGCCGCAGCAACGGCAACAGCATCTACGGCAACAGCATCAGCAACATCGGCGAAGTGCGCAAGGCGGTGTCCGGCATCATCGGCACCGGCGTGGACAACAACCTGATCTCCAACAACGACATCGACCACAGCGCCCGCTACGGCATCTCGTTCAAGGATTACGGCGGCACCACCAACACGGTGAACCACAACAACATCATCCAGTACAACAACATCTCCTACACCGGGCTGGAGACCGCCGACGGCGGCGCCATCGAGATCCTTGGCCGGTCCAGCGCCGACACCGGCATGATCATCCAGGGCAACCGGATCGAGCACGCCAATGGCCTCGCCACCAGCAACCAGGACACGTGGCTTTACGGTCAGAAGGGCTTCGGCATCTATCTTGACGACATGGCCGGCGGCATCACCGTCAAGGACAACTTCATCCGGGACGCCGACTGGGCCTCGGTGCAGATCCATGGCGGCGACAACAACGTGGTGACCAACAACTTCTCGGTCATCGCCAGCAACAAGGAAGACTTCATCCGCATCGAATGGCAGCCGGTGCACGGCACGGCCGGCGACCCGCACAACAACACGATCACCAAGAACGTGGTGATGGGGACCCTGCCGCTGGACGACTACATCGAGCTGCTGAGCGCCAACGACTTCGTCATCGACAACAACCTTGTCTTCAACGTGCCGAAGTACGGCGATCACGACGTGATCGGCAAGCCGATGTTCGCCAACGCCTATTGGGGCGACTATTCGCTGCTGCCGACCTCACCCGCCTTCGCGATGGGCATCCACGACCTCGCCTGGGCCAAGATGGGCGTCGACGGCGTCGCGGCGGTCGGTCTGGAGCATTTCTGGGACGGTGTCTGAGCGCCTATCCTGGAAGCCGGCTTATAGGGGGTCGGCGCATCGGGGGTACGCCCTCGACGTGCCGGCCCCGGCGGTGGGCGGAGCCTGTTTTGCTCGAGGTCGAGCGACGGAGGCTTCGCCCACATGCGTTTCGGAAATCCCTTCAGAAAAGACCACAGGCGCCCGGCACAAGCGCAATCGGCGCAGCCTTGCCCGCGGCTTGGCGTTCGTGCCGCAGCGCACCATATCCAGACCGCGCTCCGCTGCGGACAGGCCCAAGCTGTACCGATCGGGGTGCATTCCCATTCCAGACCGGACGGACCGAGACAGTTTCCGATGACGCAAGCGACGTGGACGGCAGGACGGACCGCAGGAGCCGTGGCGATGACCCTGAGGGCCGGCCTGCTGCTGTGGGCCGCCTGTGCGGCAGGGCCGGCCTCGGCCCAACAGGACGACAAGAAGCCCAAATTCGGCCCGGACGCCGTGCCGATCACCCGCTCGGTCGATTTCGTCCGCACCACGCCCGCACCGGATTACTGGGCGCTCAGCCCCTATTACGTGCCACAGACGACCGGCGCCTCCTGCTCGGTGGCGAGCGTGACCATGATGCTGAACGCGCTGCGCGGGTTGCCCGGGCTGGCGTCGGAACGGCTGGTCACCGCCAAGCAGCTGCTCGACCGGCTGGACGACGATCATTGGCGCGACGCCACCGCCGACGATGGCGAGGGCATCTCCTTCGGCGAGCTGATCACCTATGTCCGCCGCAGCCTGAGCGCCTACGGCATCGACGCCGAGGTGGAGGTCTGGCGCCCGCGCGACACCTCGCCCGCCACGCTGGCGGAGCTGCGCCGCATCCTGTCGGACAATGAGCGCAGCGCCGACGACATCATCCTGCTGGCCTTCGACCAGGGCACCCTGACCGGCGACATCGGCCTTGGCCACATCGCACCGCTCGGCGCCTATGACGCGGCGAACAAGCGCGCGCTGGTGATGGACCCGGACCGCGCCTGGTACGTCCCCTACTGGACCAGCGACGCCCGCCTGCTGGAGGCGATGCTGAAGCCCGACCGCGCCGACCCCGAGGGCAGCGGACTGATCCGCGTCCGCAGCCGCCGGGTCTCCGGCTGAGCGTCCTTTACTTCACTTCCTGGCTGGTCAGGTCGGAGGGGTTCTGCGACCGGGTCGGCTCGTTCGGCTGATCCGGTTCGCTCGCCCACTGGTTCGGGCGCGGCACCGGGTTGCCGTTCAGATCGGGCGGCGCCCGGCGCACGTCGGCGAGCGCCTGCTGCAACTCCTGGCTGCCCGTGGCGGCGGAGCTGGACGGGTTCGGCGGCTTGGTGCCCTGCGCGCTGGGATGCGGATCCTGGCTCTGCTGCACCTTGCCGTCGCGGGCGAGCGCGTCGCCAGCGGACTCCTTCGATCCGGAGTCGACCGGAGCGGCGGCCGGCTGCTGGCTCTGCGGCTGATCCGCCTGCTGTGCGGCGGCACCGACCAGCGGCAGGCCGGACAGGAGCCCCGACAGCAGCAGGGCGGCGGCGAACTTGCGCATGGCGCATCCTTCTATTGGAGAATAGGCCGGCGGGCCTTTCGGGGAAAGCCGTTGGAGTCCAATGCGCAACGGCACCAAATGGCCGGCCGCGCGTTGTACCGGGGACAGAGTCCGGCTTTCAGGCCGTCCGGTCCCAGCCCATCAGGAACACCGACAATGCCCAGCGAGTTCCCGTCCTCCGCCGCCCCTTCCTCCACTGCCGCCGCTTCCGCCAACGTCACCGCTCCCGCCTCGCTCCAGGACCGCGCCGAACGGCGCAGCGTCGGCGTGGTGGTGGAGCGGCGGCGCGTCGACAATCCGTGGATCGAGGCGCGCTGGCAGCCGGTGATGCTGGTCCCGGCCGACCCCACCCTGCCCGACTGGAGCGTGCTGGCCGAAGGGCCGGATTGGACACGCCATTATGCCGGCACCGCCGAGATCGCCCTGTTCCCGACCGAGGCGGAGAACTACAAGCACAACCTCGACGGCGGCACCCCCAGCGCCTACGTCATCCTGCGGCCGGGCGGTTCGGCACCGGGGATGCAGTTGCTGGCGGTCACCGCCGACCCCGGCGAGATCGATGCCCACGCCGAAGCCGGCGACGACGTGATCGAGGCGCTGCCGCTGCCGATCCCGCTGGTGCTGTGGATGGACGGCTTCGTCGCCCGCCACTTCGTCGAGCGCCCCTTCCACAAGCGCAAGCGCGACCGCGCCGACCCGGAAGCCCTGGCGCGGCACCGCAAGCCCGGATTGCCGCCGCATGGCTGAGCGCGGGGAGGAAGGCTTCCTCGGCCGCTGGTCGCGGCTGAAGCGCGAGGTTCAGGTCGAGGAGCCGGCGGCACCGCCGCAGGAAGCCCTGCTGCCCGAGGCCGTGCCGCCTGAACCGTCGCCTGAACCGTCGCCTGGAGAGACCGGCGAGGAGGTGGCGGACCTGCCTGCGCTGGACAGCCTTGACGCAGGCAGCGACTACACCGGCTTTCTTCGCCGCGAGGTGCCGGCGGATTTGCGGCGTGAAGCACTACGACGGGCCTGGACGAGCGACCCGGTCATCGCCGGCTTCCGCGGCTTCGCCGAATATGACTGGGATTACAACGCGCCGGGCTATGGCGCCCTGCGCCCCACCGACGACATCGCCCGCCTGCTGAACGCGGTGCTGCCCGACGAGAAACGGGAGGAGGACGAGGCGGTTGTTAAGGACGAGGCGGAGGTGGCCGGGCTGTCGCCGGAGACTGCGGAATCAGCCACCGCGCTCCCTCCCCAACCCTCCCCCGCGATGCGGGAGAGGGGGGTGAGTGCGGAACCGGAGGAGGCCCCTCTCCCGCCGAAGGCGGTAGAGGGTTAGGAGCCTCAGATACACCGCCCGCCATCGACCTCCAGGCACACGCCGGTCAGGAAGTTCCCCTCGTCGGAGCAGAGATACAGCGCCGCGTTGGCGATGTCGGCCGGGGTGGACAGGCGTCCCAGCGGGATGCTGCTGCGGAACTGCTCGCGGCGCTCCGGCGTATCCTGGCCCATGAAGCGGTGGAGCATGCCGGTCTCGCCCGCCACCGGGGCGATGGCGCAGACGCGCACATTGTCGGCCGCCAGTTCCGCCGCCATCGATTTGGTGAGCGTGATGACCGCCCCCTTGGAGCCGTTGTACCAGGTCAGGTTCGGCCGTGGCCGCAGACCGGCGGTGGAGGCGATGTTCAGGATCACGCCGCCGCCATGGGCGCGGAACACCGGCACGGCGTGGATGGCGCTGTGGTAGATCGACTTCACGTTGACGGCATAGATGCGGTCGAAGGTGGCCTCGTCCACGTCCAGCATCGAGCCGTAGCGGTGGGTGTAGCCGGCATTGTTGACCAGGATGTCGAGCCGCCCGAACTCGCCCAGCGCCGCCGAGACGATGGCCTCGTAATCCTCCCCGACCGCGACGTCGGCGCGGACGGCGAGTGCGGTCTCTCCCAGGCTGTCGGCGACGCGGCCGGCGGCGGCCTCGTCCAGGTCGGCGACGATGACGCGGGCCCCTTCGGCGGCGAAGCGTCGGGCGATGCCCTCGCCGAAGCCCGATCCCCCGCCGGTGACGACGGCGACCTTGTCAGACAAACGCATGAGCGGTTCCTCCCCGGCAATTCTCGATCCGAGATGCGCACGGCCGTTGCGGCGCGCGGACTCCGTTCAACAGGGAACCGGCGCCATCGGCCGCATCGTGAACACGGCAAAGATCGTGAACACGGCGAAGAATGCATGATAGCGCGAAGCTGCCCTGTGGGGCAGTCGCCATCATCCGCTACATCGTTTTGGAGAGATGGAGGAGAGAATGGCGCGAGTGACGGGACTTGAACCCGCGGCCTCCGGCGTGACAGGCCGGCGCTCTAACCAACTGAGCTACACCCGCGCAGAGCGACTTGTTCCAAACACCTGATCGTCACGCAGCCAAAGGCTTGTTTCGCTTGGTGTTTTTCACCGGAGCCGTTGGAGGCCCCCGTCGTTCGGTGGGCGGTTTGTAGTCGCCCGGGCCGCTGCCTGTCAATCACCAAATTGCAAAAAAATCCTCTCCTCCGGGGCCTGCCGTTCGCTGGCGTTTCACCGACGCCCTCAGGGCAGGCGATGGACGGCGCGGCGCAGCTCATCAAGCCGGTCGAAGGCCTGCAACATGCCGGCCGAGAGTTCACGGTGGTCGACGGCATTGGGGCCACCGAAACGGGTCAGCGTTTCCTCGAGCGCGCGGGCCAGATGTTCGGCGACATCGAGATGCTCCTGCTCCAGCGCCAGTTTCAGTGCGGCGAGAATGCGGTCGCCCAGCCGCCGATCGTTTGAAGTCATGCGTTTCCCCACCCTGGTCCTGAACCGCGAGGCAAGGCGCCACCCCGGTCATGATGCGTCCACCATACCAGTTCCGACCCGGCTGCGCGGCGTGATTCGCATCGCTGCGACATTTCGGAGGCAGCCCTTCCGGAGCGTCCTACCCCGTGCGATAGTCGCGCCATGCCGATCCCCAATTCACCCCGTCTCCGATTGACCGCCCTGCTGCCGTCCCTCGTCCTGTTCGCCGCGGGACCGGCGATGGCCGCCGCGAATGTCTCCGCCGCCCAATCCGAGGCCAAGGAAATCGCCAAATCGATGGGCAACTGCACGCCGGCAAAGGTGGAGGTGCTGCGCTACACCGTGGGACGGGAGGGAGCGACCACCTTCAAGGTCGGCTGCACGGAGGACAAGGATGCCTTCGTCGTCGTGCAATGCCGCTCGCGCATCTGCACCTTGTTGCGCTGAGGCCTGCCCCAGCGGTGAATTCACCGCTTGTTAACCGCGTCCGCGTGCACTGTGCAGGATCGGGCGCGGCACATGCGTAGCGATGGGAACTGCTGGATGACGGGCACGGGCATGGTTGCAGGGTTGGGCGCAACGCGAATTGGCAGGATGCGGGGTTGGATCGCCGTTTCCCTTGCGATTCCGGCACTGGCTCTTGCCGGCTGCACCTCCCCGCTCGGGCTGGCGGCGGCCGGTGCGGATGTCGTGACGCTGAACGCCACCAAGAAGACCATCGGCGACCATGTCGTGTCGGCCGCCACGGGACGCGATTGCTCGATCCTGAGTTTCGAGAAGACCGGCGACTATTGCCCGGACAAGGTCGAGGTCGACCGGTCCCGCGTCTACTGCTACAGGACGCTGGCAGACGTCGAGTGCCACCACATCCCCGACCCCTACCGCAACGGCAACACCGCGCTTGCCAGCCCGCCGCCGGACATCCGCACCCTGCCGCGCAAGAGGGGCTGGTTCGACGACGCGACGCCTTACGCCCCCAACAGCGGTTCGTAAAGGGGCTTGCCTCAGCGCACCTTCTTCGCAACGAAAGCCTTAGCAATCGCCATCATCGCTTTTTCATGATTCGGCCCGCCCGCCGGGGCATCGTGAATTTTGGCACCCTTCGCAGCGCCCGGCCCGGCGGACTTGCCGGCAGGGGTGGCCCGTTGCGGGGCCGGCTGCTCGTCCGGTTCGCGGCCCAGCTGGTTCAGCAAATTCTCAAGCGCATCGCGGCTGAGACCGGAGGCGGACGGCCGCCCTCCCCCCGCACCGCCCGCGGCAGCCGGGCGCGCGGCCGGCCTGCTGCTGGCCGGACGGCCGGCGCGTTCGATGGCAGCGGCGGCGATGGCCTTCAGGAAGGGTTGGGCAATGCCGCGCAACAGGTCGGGGTCCTCGACGGCCCAAGCCATCAGGAGCTTCTGCGCAGTCATCCGGCTGCCCTTGGCCGCCAGGATCGCTTCGCGCACCTTGCCGTCGACGTAGGAATTGCTCATCGGGAATCGCCCATCGGAATATGTCCGCCGGCCGCAGAATGACGGGCGGAGCCACCCCGGACTGTCGGACCAACTCGGTTAACAAACGGTTGCGGACAGGAAGGGGGCCGATGTTGACGGGAAGGCACGGAAGAAGCGGTTGCCCGATCCGCGGCACACGCCGATAGTGGCGGGATGCTGATCGAAACCTTCGCCGACCTGATCTGCCCCTGGTGCTACATCGGCAAGCGCCGGCTCGACCGGGCGCTGATGCAACGGCCCAACCTGCGCCCGGAACTCCGCTGGCAACCCTTCCAGTTGAACCCGGACATGCCGCGCGGCGGGATGTCGCGCGAGGACTATCTCGCCGCCAAGTTCGGCGGATCGGAACGGGCGCGGCAGATCCACCGGGTCGTGGAGGACACGGCGGGACGCGATGGCCTGCCGCTGGCGCTCGACCGCATCCAGCGCACGCCCAACAGCTTCGACGCACACCGGCTGGTCCGCATCGCCGGGCGCCAGGGGCTGGGCAATGCCATGGCCGACGCGCTGTTCGCCGCCTATTTCGTCGAGGGCGTCGACATCGGCGACCCGGACGCGCTGGCCAGCGTCGCCGCCGGGCTGGGGATGGATTTCGTCGAGACGCGGCGCCGGCTGACGAGCGACGCCGAATCGGCCGCGGTGCTCGCCGCCGATGCCCTGGCCCGCCAGATGGGGTTGCAGGCGGTTCCCTGCTACATCTTCAACCGTCGCTACGCCCTGTCCGGCGCGCAGGAGCCGGCAAGCTTCCTGCCGCTGCTCGACCTCGGCAGCGAGGAGCCGGAAAATCTGTCGGTCGTCGCCGGCTGATCCGGCAAGCGGAGCGGGAAAAGGCGGCCCGGAGGCCGCCCCGTCCCTGTCCGGCGCATCAGGCTGGCGTGCTGCTGGTCTTGGCATAGCCCAGCGTCTTCAGCGCATCGGCGATCTCCGGCAGGATGCCCGGATCGTCGATGGTGGCCGGCATCTTGTAATCCTGGCTGTCGGCAATCTTCTGCATGGTGCCGCGCAGGATCTTGCCCGACCGCGTCTTCGGCAGGCGGTCGACCACCAGGGCGCGCTTGAAGTCGGCGACCGGGCCGATCTGCTCGCGCACCAGTTGGACGACCTCCTTGACGATTTCCTCATGCGGACGGGTGACACCGGCCTTGAGGCAGACGAAGCCCAGCGGCACCTGCCCCTTGAGGTCGTCGGCCACGCCGATCACCGCGCATTCGGCGACGTCCCTGTGGCTCGACAACACCTCTTCCATGGCACCGGTGGAGAGGCGATGGCCTGCGACATTGATGATGTCGTCGGTGCGGGCCATGACATAGACATAGCCGTCATCGTCGATGAAGCCGGCGTCGCCGGTCTGGTAATAGCCCGGGTAGTCGGCAAGGTAGGATTTCTTGAAGCGCTCGTCGGCGTTCCACAGCGTCGGCAGCGTGCCCGGAGGCAGCGGCAGCTTCACGCAGATGGCGCCGATGTCGCCGCGCGGAACCTCCTTCAGTTCGGCGTTCAGCACCCGCACGTCCCAGCCCGGCATCGGGCGGGTGGCGGAGCCGTACTTGATCGGGAACAGGTGGACGCCCAGCGGGTTGCCGGAAATCGCCCAGCCGGTCTCGGTCTGCCACCAGTGGTCGATCACCGGGACGTTCAGATTGTCCTCGGCCCAGTGCAGCGTGTCGGGATCCGACCGCTCGCCGGCCAGGAACAGGGCGCGGAAGTGCGACAGGTCGTACTTTTTCAGGTGGTTGGCGTCCGGATCCTCGCGCTTGATGGCGCGGAAGGCGGTGGGGGCGGTGAACAGCGTGCCGACCTTGTGCTGCTCGATCACGCGCCAGAAGGTGCCCGGATCGGGAGTCCCGACCGGCTTGCCTTCAAAGACCACGGTGGTGCAGCCGGTCAGCAGCGGCGCATAGACGATGTAGGAGTGGCCGACGACCCAGCCCACGTCCGACGCCGCCCAATACACCTCGCCGGGCTTGACGTTGTAGATGTTGGTCATGGTCCAGCGCAGCGCCACCGCATGGCCGCCATTGTCGCGCACCACGCCCTTGGGCTGGCCGGTCGTACCGGAGGTGTAGAGGATGTAGAGCGGGTCGGTCGCCTTCACGGCCACGCACTCCGCCGGCTCCGCCGTCGCCACCGCTTCGGCCCAATCGACGTCGCGGCCGGCGATCAGCGTCGCCGTCTCCTGCGGGCGCTGCCAGACGATGACGCTGGACGGCTTGTGGGCCGACTGCTCGATGGCGGCGTCCAGCATCGGCTTGTACTTGACGATGCGGTTCGGCTCGATGCCGCAGGAGGCCGAGACGATGGCCTTCGGCTTGGCGTCGTCGATTCGGGTCGCCAGTTCGTGCGGGGCGAAGCCGCCGAACACCACCGAGTGGACCGCACCCAGACGGGCGCAGGCCAGCATGGCGACCAGCGACTGCGGGATCATCGGCATGTAGAGGAGGACGCGGTCGCCCTTCTCCACCCCCTGGGCGCGCAGAGCACCGGCGAAACGGGCGACCTGATCCAGCAGTTCGGCATAGGTGATGGTCTGGACGGTCCGGGTGACCGGGCTGTCATAGATGATCGCCGCCTGGGCGCCGCGTCCGCCTTCGACATGGCGGTCCACCGCGTTGTAGCAGGTGTTCAGCTCCCCGCCGGTGAACCAGCGGTAAAAGGGCGCGTTGCTGTCGTCCAGCACCTTGTCCCACGGCTTGAACCAGGAGATGTCCTTCGCCGCCTCGCCCCAGAACCCGGCGGGGTCCGACAGGGAGCGGGCATGCATCTGGTTGAAAAGCTCGGCAGTTGTGGTGCTGGCGGTCGGGCTCATGGCAGGGCGTCCCTCATTCTATTTTGGTACTATTCGGTGCGCATTTCCTCTCGGCCGCGAAACGATCCGTTACGCGACCTCCACAATCTGCGACAAAAGCATAAGTGCAGGCAAATGTCAGAAGGTCGGGGGTGCGACGGGCTGTCGCATTCTACGATCGGTGAAACGCTGTTCCGAAACCTGGATTTCAAAAGGAAACGCAGACCGGCCGAACGACCAGCGCGACCGACTGCTGGTGGAAGCGCCCCTTGTACAGATCGACGATTTCGCGGATGAGGACCAGCGTCGCCGGGTCGCCGTCGGCCAGTAGGGTGAGGATTTTGCTGGGCTCGCGCACCAGCCGCCCGGTCTCGATGTCGCGCCAGTGGCCCGACCCGTCGGTGACGGTCAGGCCGTTGGGAAAGCGCGGCGTCACCTCTCCGTTCAGGAAATCCGTCCAGTCGCGCTCGCTGACGCCGATCTCGTTGCCGATGTTCCGACCAAAGAACAATTGCGCCTCGATCATCGCGCCGGCCGCATAGGTTTCACAAACGATCGCCGTCGCCGTCGGGGCGGGAGCCAGTTGGGCCGCGGCAGGGCCGGCCAGCAGAAACAGCGAAAGCGCGGCGGAGGAGAGGCTCGGGACGATCCGCATGACGGGCCAGGTGACAGGCATGGTGACGGGGCGCATCGGTGTTTCTCCATTCGGACGGGAGAGGGAGCGTGCGGCAGTGCGGTCAGCGACGCTCTGGTCAGGACGCCCCTGGACCGTTATGCATGGATCATGGCCGTCGATCCACCCATCACCGGAATCCGCCCGATCCTGACCGTCGTTCACGGCAACGGCGAGCGGCTGATCGTGGCCCGACTCACCAACCTGGGCGGCGGCAGCCAGTCCAACCGTTTCGTCCTGCGCCGGGCCGACTTCCGCCCGCCCTGGGAGCAGCCGGAGAAGGGTTATTTCGGCTATGCCGAGGTCGCCCGCGCCCTGGACGCCAACGGCTGGCGCGGCTGCGCCATCGAGGCGATGGCGACCACCGACCTGGAGGAACGCCGCGCCCGCCTGCTCGCCCGCAAGAAGCTGCACCTGCAATGCGTCGAGGCGGCGATCCGGCGGGCGCAGGAGGGAGAGTCGCCCAAACCGGGCTAGGCTCCGCGTTCAGCACTTCCCCATCGCCTTCATGCGCCGGTCGAAATCGGCTGCGAGATCGGCGAGCGTCACTTGGCCGAGATGGCGGATGAGCACCGTCTCCGCCTCGCGCAATGCCCCATCAAGGGCAGCATTGACGGCCTGTTCGACCAGACAGCTCGGCTCGTCCGCGGTAGGACCGATGGCGAAGATTCCCGGCTCACCCAATGCCCGGTGAATGTCCAGCAGGGTGATCCCGTCGAGCGGCCGTGCCAGCCGCCAGCCGCCGCCATGGCCCTTTTCGGACCGCACATGGCCGGCCTCGCGCAGTCCCGCCATGGTCCGGCGGATGACCACCGGATTGGTGTTCAGCATCTCGGCAATCGCCTCCGACGTCAGCGCACCCTCATGCCGGTCCATGTGGATCAACACATGCAGCATGCGGGAAAGGCGGCTGTCCTGTCTCATTGGTGATCGATCCTTTCGGGTGCAGGGACGGACGGATGCAGCGCCGGACAGGTGGTCAGCTCCAGCCATCCCAACTCAGGCCACTTCATAAGTTACATGGCACATTGACCGCACCCTTTCATGTAACTTATCGTGTGTCGTGATTGGGCGCAGACAGAGCGTCCGCTCCATCCGTGGAAAGGCACAGGCATGAATGGAAACGACATGACGACCTATGACGCCATCATCGTCGGCGGCAGCTACGCCGGCATCGCCGCCGCGCTGCAATTGGCCCGCGCCCGCCGCCGGGTGCTGGTGATGGATGAAGGGCTGCGGCGCAACCGCTTCGCCAGCCACTCCCACGGCTTCCTCGGGCAGGATGGCCGTCCGCCGGGAGACATCGCCGCCGAAGCCCGCGCCCAACTGATGCGCTATCCGACCGTCACCTGGATGACCGGGCGGGCCGAAAAAGCCGCCAGGACGAGCATGGGCTTCGAGATCACCGATTCGAATGGCACCGGCCACCGTGCGCGCCGGCTGCTGATCGCCGTCGGTGTGGTCGACGAACTGCCGGCGATTCCCGGCCTGGCGGAACGTTGGGGCCGGTCCGTCTTCCATTGCCCCTACTGCCATGGCTATGAACTGATGCGAGGCCGTATCGGTGTCATAGCGGTGTCAGGGCACTCCATGCACCATGCGCTGATGCTGCCGGATTGGGGACCGACGACGCTGCTGCTGAACGGCACCTTCGACCCCGACGCCGACCAGTCGGCCCATCTGGCGCAGCGTGGGGTCGTCGTCGAGACCACCCTCATCAGCGGGATCGACCGCGACCCGCCGGAGGTCGCGCTCGCCGACGGACGCAAACTGCCGTTCGCCGGACTGTTCGTACTGCCGAGAAGCATCGTTGCCAGCCCACTGGCCGCACAGCTTGGGTGTGCGAGCGAGGACGGGCCGCTCGGCACCCATATCAGTGTCGATGCGATGCAGGAGACCAGCGTCCCCGGTGTCTTCGCCTGCGGCGACGCGGCACGGGCGGCAGGATCGGTGGCGCTGGCCGTCGGTGCCGGTACGATGGCCGGAACGGCGCTGCACCGCTCGCTGCTGTTCTGCGAGGACGACGCCCTGTTCGCTCGCGCCTAGCCGATCAGCAGGCTGACCGCAATCGCCCACATCACCAGGGCGATGCCCCCGTCCATCGCCCTCCAGGCGCCGGGGCGGGCGAACAGCGGGCGCAGCAGTCGCGCGCCATAGCCGAGCGCGAAGAAGAACAGGAAGGACGCCGTCATCGCCCCCAGGGCGAAGGCGCCCCGCGCCTCGGCGAAGCGCGCGGAGACGGAGCCGACCAGAACCACCGTGTCCAGATAGACGTGCGGATTGAGCCAGGTCAGAGCCAAGCAGGTCAGCAGCGCCGGCAATAGCCCGCCCGCCTCCCGGTCCGCCGGGTTCAGCCCGCTGCCGCCCTGCCAGGCCGACCGGGCGCTGCGCAGGCCATAGACCAGCAGGAACGCGGCACCGGCATAGCGCATCAGCGGCTCCAGCCACGGCCAGCGCGCCCCGGCGCTGGCGAATCCGCTGACCCCGATGAGGATCAGCACGGCGTCCGACAAGGCGCAGGTGGCGCAGATCGCCAGCACATGCTCGTTGCGCAACCCCTGGCGCAGCACGAAGGCGTTCTGTGCCCCGATGGCGACGATCAGGCTGAAGCCGAGGAACAGGCCCGGCAGGAAGGCGGGAAGCAGGGCAGCGGTGGAAAGCTCGGTCATCGTGGCGGTTCCGGAGTCGGTGGATGCCAATCCGCTACCACCGGGCCTTCCTTTGCCGTACTTAATCCTTCTTGCCCTGATGAAGCAGAGCT
The DNA here is from genome assembly GCF_003116035.1 of Azospirillum sp. TSH64. Classification (GTDB taxonomy): domain Bacteria; phylum Pseudomonadota; class Alphaproteobacteria; order Azospirillales; family Azospirillaceae; genus Azospirillum. The sequence continues at coordinate 3,833,391 of NZ_LGQW01000015.1, read as the reverse complement.
AATCCATGCTGGACTATCCGCTGCTGGCGGCCCTGGCTGCCGTCATCCGCACCGGCAGTTTCGAACGCGCCGCGCGGCAGCTCCACGTCACCCCCTCCGCGGTGTCGCAGCGGGTGAAGCTGCTGGAAGAACGGCTGGGTACCGTGCTGGTGGTGCGCGGCCAGCCCTGCACCGGCACCACCGCCGGCCAGCGCCTGTGCCAGCATGTGGAACAGGTCGCCCTGCTGGAAAGCGAGTTGCGCGGCGCCCTGCCCGGCCTCAGCCCGGCGGACGGGCCGGTCACCCTGCGGATCGCCGTGAATGCCGACAGCCTCGCCACATGGTTCGTCGCGGCGATGGCGGAACTGCCCGGCTGCCTGTTCGATCTGGTGCTGGACGACCAGGACCACAGCGCCGAGTGGCTGCGCAAGGGCGAGGTGCTGGCCGCCGTAACCGCCAGCGCGGTGCCGGTCCCCGGCTGCAACAGCCATCCGCTGGGCGCGCTGCGTTACCGTGCCACCGCCAGCCCGGACTATCTGCGCCGCCATTTCCCCGATGGGGTGACGGCCGAAAGCCTCGCCACCGCACCCTGCCTGACCTTCAACCGCAAGGACCGGCTGCAGGCGCAGTGGTTGCGTCTGGTGCTGGGCGATCACGAACCGTCGCCGGTGCCCACCCCGCCGACCCACTGGCTGCCCTCCACCCATGCCTTCGTCGATGGCGCGCTGGCCGGGCTGGGATGGGGAATGAACCCGGACCCGCTGGTCGCCGACCATCTGGCGGCCGGCCGTCTGGTCGAGCTGGTGCCCGGCCGGCCGCTGGACGTGCCGCTGCATTGGCAGCAGAGCCGCATCGCCGGCACCGCGCTGGCCGCGCTGTCGCGCGCGGTCCTGCACGCAGGGCGGCAGGCCCTGCATCCGATCGTCGAGAGCAAGGGAAGCCCGCCCGCCGCATGAGGACTTTGCCCGCGCCGCGTGCGCGCTTATATGGATCCGACAAATCTCTGGAGGGATTCGATGACCAGCAGCGCCGCCACGGCCGCAAACGACACCCCCGATCTGGGTGCGCTTCCCACCTGGGACCTGAGCGACCTCTACCCCGGCACCGAGTCGCCCGAACTGAAGGCCGACCTCGACCGGATGGAACGCGAATGCAAGGCCTTCCGCGAGCGCTATGCCGGCAAGCTGGCAGCGCTGAGCGGCGACGACCTGGCCGCGGCGATCCGCCAGTACGAGGACATCGACGAGACGCTGTCGCGCGTCATGTCCTATGCCGGGCTGGTCTACAACGGCAACATGGTCGATCCGACCGTCGCCAAATTCTACCAGTCGGCGCAGGAGCGGGTGAACGACATCTCCGCCCACCTGATCTTCTTCACGCTGGAGATCAACCGGCTGGACGAGAACGATCTGGCGGCCAAGCAGAAGGCGTCGACGGCGCTGCGCCATTACGAGCCGTGGCTGCGCGACGTCCGCCTCTACCGCGACCACCAGCTGTCCGACGAGATCGAGCGGCTGCTGCACGAAAAGCATGTGGTCGGACGCGCCGCCTGGAACCGCCTGTTCGACGAGACCATCGCCAGCCTGCGCTTCCCGATGGGCGGGAAGGATCTCACCTGTGCCGAGGCGCTGAACCGCCTGTCCGACCGCAATCCCGCCGTCCGCCGCGAGGCCGGCGAGGTGGTGGGCAAGGTGCTGGGCGAGAATGCGCGGCTGTTTGCGCTGGTCACCAACACGCTGGCCAAGGACAAGGAGATCGAGGACGAGTGGCGCAACTATCCGACGCCGACCTCCGCCCGCAACCTGTCCAACCGGGTCGAGGACGAGGTGGTCGACGCGCTGGTGTCCGCCGTCAAGGGCGCCTATCCGGACCTGTCGCACCGCTATTACACGATGAAGGCCAAGTGGTTCGGGCAGGACCATCTGGATTACTGGGACCGCAACGCCCCCCTGCCGGAGGATGCCGACCGCAGCATTCCCTGGAACGAGGCGCGCGACATCGTTCTGGGCGCCTATGGCCGCTTCTCTCCCGACCTCGCCAGCCTGGGAAAACGCTTCTTCGACAACCCCTGGATCGACGCGCCGGTCCGTCCCGGCAAGGCGCCGGGCGCCTTCGCCCATCCGACCGTACCCAGCGTCCACCCCTATCTGCTGGTCAACTACCAGGGCAAGACGCGCGACGTGATGACGCTGGCCCATGAGCTGGGGCATGGCGTCCACCAGATCCTGGCCGGCAAACAGGGCCATTTCCTGTCCGATACCCCGCTGACGCTCGCGGAAACCGCGTCGGTGTTCGGCGAGATGCTGACCTTCCGCGCCCTGCTGGCGGCCGAGACCGACCCGAAGCGCCGCCGCATCATGCTGGCCGGCAAGGTCGAGGACATGCTGAACACGGTGGTCCGCCAGATCGCCTTCTTCGACTTCGAACGCCGTGTCCACACCGAACGGCGCGAGGGCGAACTGACGTCGGACCGCATCGGCGAGATCTGGATGGCGGTGCAGACCGAAAGCCTGGGCCCGGCGCTGCGCTTCGACGAGGGTTATCGCCATTTCTGGTCCTACATCCCCCACTTCATCCACTCGCCCTTCTATGTCTACGCCTATGCCTTCGGCGACTGCCTGGTGAACTCGCTCTACGCGGTCTACCAGGACGCCGAGCAGGGCTTTGCCGAGAAGTATCTGGCGATGCTGTCGGCGGGCGGCACGCTGCGTCACAAGGAGCTGCTGGCCCCGTTCGGTCTCGATGCCTCCGACCCGGCCTTCTGGCAGAAGGGCCTCGGCGTCATCCGCGGCTTCATCGACGAACTGGAGGCGAGCGAGGCGAAGGGCTGACGATCCGGATGGCTTGACCACCGTCAAGAGACCATGACGGCTGTGCGGGTATGGTGGCCTTCGGAGCGTCGTCTCCGAAGGCCATCTTTTTTGGAAGCGAACATCATGCTTGCGACCACCACACCCGCCGCCACCGCCACGCCTGCGGCCGCCGGCACCGTCCCCATGCTCGGCCATGCGGTCATGGACTGCGACCATGTCGAATCGGTCGCGCTGCTGCAGGCCGCCTCCGAGGCCCCGGTCGGCGAACTCCGGGCTCCCTTCGCCGCCTTCGCCAAGCATCTTCGCGAGCATTTCGCCCGCGAGAACGCGCTGATGACCCAGCACGGCTTTTTCGCCCTGCATTGCCACACGGAGGAGCACGCCCGCGTCCTGACCGTGGTCGCGACGATGGAGGCCGATCTGGCGGAGGGGAAGGAGAACCGTGCCCGGCTCTATGTGACCGAGCATTTCCCCGACTGGTTCCACACCCATCTGGCGACGATGGACCGGGTGACCGCGGATTTTCTGGCACAGGCGGAGGGGTGAGGAACCGGGAGAGGCATTAGGGGAGTCGCCTCTCCCACACCGAACCGAATTCCGAAAATGGAAAGAGGCCGGAACCTGCTCGGTTCCAGCCCCTTATG
>NZ_LGQW01000015.1:3681857-3829945 GCF_003116035.1 Azospirillum sp. TSH64 | reverse complement strand
CATCATCAACGGCTACGGCCCGACCGAGACGGTGGTGACGCCGCTGATCTGGAAGGCGGGCCGGCAGGACCGCTGCGGCGCGGCCTATGCACCGATCGGCCTGCGGGTGGGCGACCGCACCACCCATGTTCTGGACGGCGATCTGAACCCGGTGCCGCTCGGCGTGGTCGGGGAGCTTTATCTTGGCGGTGCCGGGTTGGCGCGTGGCTACCTGAACCGCCCCGGCCTGACTGCGGATCGCTTCGTCGCCGATCCGTTCTCGGCGGGCGGCGGGCGGCTCTACCGCACGGGCGACCTCGTGCGCCAGCGCGGGGACGGGGTGATCGAGTATGTCGGGCGGATCGACCATCAGGTGAAGATCCGCGGTTTCCGCATCGAGCTTGGCGAGGTGGAGGCGCGGCTGCGGGCGCAGCAGGGCGTGCGCGAGGCGGCGGTGGTCGCCCGTGACGGCGCAGGCGGCAAGCGTCTGGTCGGCTATGTCGTGCCCGCCGGCGACGGGGTTACCGGCGACGGCCTTGTCGAGCGGCTGCGTGCCGGACTGAAGGCGGCGCTGCCGGACTACATGGTGCCAACGCACCTCGTGGTTCTGGAGCGGTTGCCGCTGACGCCGAACGGCAAGCTGGACCGCAAGGCCCTGCCCGAGCCGGAGCTGGCCGTGTCGTCGGCCCAGGTTCCGCCGCGCAGCGCGGCCGAGCATGCCCTGGCGGCGCTGTGGTGCGAGTTGCTGCGGCTGGACAGCGTCGGCGTCACCGACAACTTCTTCGAGCTGGGCGGAGACTCCATCCTCTCCATCCAACTGGTAACCCGTGCACGGGCGCTGAAGCCGCTTGGGGTGTCCTTCAAGCTCCGTGACCTCATCCGCAAGCCGACCATCGCCGAACTGCTCGGGACCGTTGCGGAAACAACGGCGTCGAAGGGCGGGCCGTCGCCGATCATGGCCCTGAACCGGCCGCTTGCCGGACAGCCGCCGCTGGTCTGCATCCATGCCGGATTCGGTACGGTCTTCGATTATGAACCGCTGGCCCGTCGCCTCGATGGGCGGCGGAGCGTGCTGGCGATACAGTCGCGCATGCTGGTCGATCCGGCATGGCGGGACCGTTCGCTGGAGGAAATGGCGCGAGACTATGTCGACCTGCTGCGGGCACGGCAGCCGCAGGGACCCTACGACCTGCTCGGCTGGTCGCTGGGAGGAACGATCGCCGCGCTGATGGCGGCCGAATTGGAGCGGCGGGGGCAGCGTGTACGGCGCCTTGCCCTGCTCGACCCCTTCGTGCCAATGCCGGACATCGCCAAGTTGGGCGGCGAGGGTGAGCTGGACGACTGGCGCGACGATCTCGCCGGCTTCCTTGCGGTGATGTTGCCGGCTGTGGTTGTCGGCCGTCCCGCGGCCGAGACCGAAGACGCCAACGCGATAAAAAGCGTCATCTCCCAGGCGCTCGATGCTCCCAGAACCGGCAACGCCGAAGGGCTGGGGACCGCGATGGGGGCGGAGGAGTTGACCCAGGCCTTCATGACCGCCCGTCATCTGAAGCGGCTGTCCGTGGCCCTGCCTGCCTGCCTGCCGGTCGATGCCGCTGCGCAGGGCTGGTGGGTTGCCGGCCGCGACACCGACCGGCTGCGCCTGGAGACACAGCTCGGCGGACGCCCGCTGCCCTGGCGGTCGCTAGGCTGTGGTCATTTCGAGGCGCCGCGTGATGAAGGCTTCCTGGCGGAGATCGTCGAACATCTGGCCGGGTCGGCGGAACGGCCCGACGCCCCTACCGACGACCCTGCCGCCGACCTAGCGGATGCCGCTGAATGAGCGCGCCCATCCGGACCGGGAGTAATGACCGATGCCTGTGAACCCCGATATTGCCGCCTTTCTCGCGCTCGCAGCGGGTGGACGCGAGGACGGCAGGATGAAACCGATGCACGCCCTGTCACCGGCGGAGGCCCGGCTCGCCTTCGAGCACACCTCCCGCATGATGGACCCCGGCGGCGAGCCGGTGGAGCGGGTGGAGGAGCTGTCCATCCCGACCCGCGACGGTGCCGTGCTGCCGGCCCGTCTCTATTCCGCCGACCGGACGGCGAGCCCGGCTCCGGTTCTGCTCTTCTTCCACGGCGGGGGCTATGTCGTCGGCAGCCTCGACTCCCATGACGGGCTGTGCCGGGCGATTGCGTCGAAGAGCGGGATTGCGGTCCTGTCGGTGGGCTATCGGCTGGCTCCGGAGCATCGCTTTCCCACGGCTTTCGACGATGCGCTGGACGCGCTGGACTGGCTCGGCAGGGCTGGTGCGGGACTGGGGCTCGACAGCGGCCGTCTGGCGGTGGGAGGCGACAGCGTCGGCGGCAGTCTCGCCGCGGCGATCAGCCTGCGGGCCGCCGCAGATCCAGGCCTGCCGCGCCCGCGTCTGCAGGTGCTGATCTATCCGGTGACCGATGCCACGGCCGAAACCGATTCCCTATGCCGGTATGGGGAAGGGCATCTGCTGGAGCGGGCGACGTTGGAGTGGTTCTATCGTCATTATGCCGGTGAGGAGGCCGACCGGCGGGACGGCCGCTTCTCGCCGCTGTTGGCGGAGCTTTCACCCGCTGTCGCGGCCTCGCTGGCGCCGGCTCTGCTCGTGCTGGCCGAATGCGATCCGCTGGTCGACGAAGGGATCGCCTACGGGCACAAGCTGGCGGCGGCCGGCGCTTCCATCGATGTGCGGATCTATGCCGGGATGACCCACGATTTCCTGCGGATGGGTGCCCTGGTGGACGAGGCGGAGGAAGCACAGGAGCTGATCGCCGATGCGATGCGCCGGCATTTGGCCGAGACTGGCTGACGGTCGTCACCAGCTGTAGGACAGGGTGGCCAGAACCGCACGGCGGTTGCCGTAGAAGACGGAGTTCTCGTAGAATCCCGGCGAGAAATAGCGTCGGTCGAACAGGTTGGTCGCGGTTACGGTGAGACCGGCTCCGTCGAGTGCCGGGCGGAGCCGCCCCAGATCGTAGCCGAGGCTGACATCGGCCAGCATGTAGGAGGGGACGCGCATGCTGTTCGCGGCATTGTAGGTCGCGCCGACATAGCGCATCCCGATGCCGGCGGTCAGACCGCCGGCCGCTCCCTCGTCGATATGCCGCCGCAGCCAGACCGCGGCGGCATGACGCGGCACCGAGGCCACCCGCTTCCCCGTCCTGTCGGTTCCGCCAGGGTAAGGCGTGTCGCGGGTGACCCGCGCGTCGGTGTAGCTGTAGGCCGCCGTCAGGTCGGTCGTGGCATCGAGAGCCGCCTTCGCCTCCAGCTCCACGCCGCGCGACCGCACCTCTCCGGTTTGGATGGAGTAGCCGGGATTGTCCGGATCGGCGGCAGTGAGGTTGCGCTGAACGGCACGGAACAGGGACAGGGTGAAGAGACCGTCGAAGCTTTCTGGCCGGTAGCGCAGCCCGGCTTCCAGCTGTGTTCCCCGGCTCGGCGAGAAGGGGCGGCCCTGCACGTCGCTGTCGCTGTTCGGCTGGAAGGAGGTCGAGTAGCCGGCATAGGGCGTCAGGCCGCTTTCGGACCGGTAGGCCAGCCCGACGCGTTTGGTGAAGGCCCGGTCGAACTGCGTCGTCTCCACCAGAGGACCATCGGACAGCCTGCCGACAGTCCCGGTACGGCTCCAGTCCAGCCGGCCACCGAGCGTCAGCCGCCAATTGCCGGCAGCGATTTCGTCCTGGGCATATAGGCCGGTCTGGCGGATGCGGTCGGTCAGGTCGCGGGCAAGCGTCGCGTCCCAGCCATAGGAGCCGCCATAGACCGGCTCGAACACGTCGAGCGCATCGGCCACCGTGCCGTTCCGCCGCGTCTCGTGCGCCCGGTAGCGGCCATGATCGATGCCCGCCAGCAGGCTGTGGCGCAGCGGGCCGGTGGCAGCGTTGCCCTGCAGGCTGGTATCCGTCAGCAACGTCGAACTGGTCTTGGGCCGGTCCTGCAGCCCGAAGCGGTAGTAGCGGTCCGCTTCCAGCAGGCCCGACGACGCCCAGCTCGACAGATAGTCGACGCGGCTGCGGCTGTAGCGCAGGGTCTGATTCAGCGTCCAGTCCCCGGTCAGGGCATGCCGGATGTCGTAGCCGGCCGACAGGCTGCGCGAACGGTAGGAACTCAGCCCGGGATAGCCGAGGAACAGGTTCGAGCCCAGGCGGCCGTATGGATTGTCCAGCACCGTCCCCGCTGCTGGAAAGCTCTGCTCCGCCCCCATCTTTCGGAAATCGAGCCAGCTTGCGAGCAGCGTGATGTCGGTTTTTTCGCCAGCGGACCAGGACAGGGCGGGCGCGACATACAGGCGGTCGTCCGGGGTGCGTTCGATCTGTGTGCCGCTTCGTCGTGACAGCATGGTCAGGCGATAGCGAAGCGTCCCCTCGGCGTCGATCCGGTCGCTGTGGTCGGCCGTGACCTGCCTCCGGTCATGGCTTCCGCCCTGGAGCTGGAGCCGATGGAGCGTGCCGCCGGTCGGGCGCTTGCTGGTCAGGGCGATGGCTCCGCCGGGCGGCATGGCCCCATAGAGCGTGGAAGCCGGGCCTTTCAGCACCTCCACCCGTTCCACGCCGAAAGGCTCATACTCCAGCCCATAGGGGTTGTAGCCGCTGCGCAGCCCGTCGATCATGACGGATTCCGAACTCTGGCGGAAACCGCGAACGAAGACGTCGATGGCACCCTGGCCACCGGGGTAGTCGATGGGGCGAACCCCGGCGCTGTAGGAGAGGGCGGCATTGATGTCCTGGACGTCGCGCCGGTCCAGATCCTCCCGCGTGACGATGGAAATTGCCTGCGGCGATTCCTCGATGGGCATTGCGGTTTTGCCGGCGCTGCCGCTGTGGCTGGGGAGCCGCACTGCCTGTCCTGCGGACGGCGGGCGGCCTTCCACGGTCAGGACCGGAAGAAATCCGGGATTCTCCTGAAGCCGGCCGATCGTCACCATCCCGTCCCGCATCTCGAAGGCGAGGTCGGTTCCGCTCAGCAGGATGGAAAGGGCGTCGGCCGGATTCATCTGCCCCGACAGCGCACGCGAGCGGCGTTCGGCGAGAAGGTCGGGGCTGTAGAGAATCTGCAAGCCGGTCTGGCGGCCCAATCTGGTCAGCGCCTCCCGAAGGGGCAGGGCAGGGATCTCCAGCAGCATCTCCTGAACTGCCGGCTGTCCAATGTCGGACGGAGCGGGAGCCGGGTCGATGGAGGTCGAAAGGGCAGGGGTGGGCAAGCCCAGCGAGGCCGTCCAGAGCGCCGTCCAGCCGGCCGCGACCCTGCAGGCCGCCAGCCAGCCGAGCGTGGGAGGGTGGTGGCCGGCACCCCGGATTCGGGTGGTTGGGCGGAGCCCCGCGAGACGATCGGTCATCCAAAGCCCCTACAACGCACGCTGGAAACAGCACAGAGAAATTCTGCCGTTTCCTTGTTTGCAAATGATTGTCAGTTGCATTAGCCTGCGGCAGCTTGTCAAGCCAGAGGGATTGCAACCCCAACCGTGGCTTCACTCTGCACAAGGAACTTTCCATGCGACAGGTCGGATCCGTCGAAAGCCAGACCCTGTGCGACGTCTTCACCACGCACCGGCGCTCGTTGATCGGAGTAGCCGAGCGGATCACCGGCTGTCGCCACCATGCCGAGGATGTTGTCCAGGACGCCTTTCTGAAGCTTCTGGGTGCGGAATCGACCAGTTCCATCCGGGCCAAGGCGGGTTACCTGATGATGGTCGTCCGCAACCTGGCAATCGATCATTACCGCCGGAAGGGCATGGAGTCACGCTTGCTCGTGGCGGAGGAGGAAGGGCAGGCGGTAAGCACGCCGGAGGCGGCGTCGCCGGAAAGCGTAAACGTGAACCGTCAACTTCTGCAGACGCTCGAATCCGCTCTGGCCGATCTGCCGGAGCGGACCCGCTATGCCTTCGAGATGCACCGGATCCACGGCCATAGCCAGAAGGACATCGCGGCCACCCTCGGTGTGTCGCCGACGCTGGTCAACTTCATGATTCGCGACGCGCTGATCCATTGCCGCAAGACGATGAAGCGAATCGACCCATTGTCCTGAACGGCGGCCCGGTGCCGCGCCGTATCCATCACCGCATGCCCGCAGCATCGACGAATTGCGGAAAGCCGTCGGCTCCATCTGCGACCTCCACACATCCGAGGAGTGCAGGAACAATCTCCGGCACACAACATATGCGTCAGATTAAACGCTCGAGACCTTAGACGCGCTTGGGCTGATCGCCCCGGTATTCGCCGGCCGGTCGGCCGGCCGGCATGCACGTGTGCGGGCCCCGGCGTGCCCCGCGGTCTGCACCGCAGGGCGTGACGGGCAGGGGAGGCCCGGGCCGAATGCCGAGAGGTCAGAAGGTCATCGAGAGGGCCAATTCCGCCGAGCGCGGACGGCCGAGCACCCAGCTGGTGTTTCCTCCGGCCACGGCATAGACCTCGTCGAACAGGTTGAAGGCGCGCAGGCTGAGCCTTGTGTTGTCGGTCGGCCGGTAATCCAGCCCGGCGTTGACCACCGTGTAGGAGGGCCGGACGCTGGTGTTGGCGGCATCGGCGTAGGTCTTGCCGACATACTGCACGCCGGCCCGCACCTCCCAGCCCGGCAGGAAGGCCCAGTTCGCCCAGACATTGGCGGTGCGCTCCGGCACGCCGGTCGGCACGTTGCCGGCATAGGACATGGCGCGGCCCAACACCGTCTGGGTGAAGTCGTCATATCTGGCCCGCAGCAGCGCGCCGTTCACGTCCACCCGCACGCCATCCCACAGGCCGAGCGACAGGGACGCCTCCAGCCCGCGTGAGGATTGCCGCCCGACCTGCACCGTCACCGCCGGCTGGTTGGGATCGGTGGTCAGCAGCTTGTCCTTGACGATGCGGTAGGCGGCCAGCGTCCACTCGCCACGCCCTTCGAGGACGGAGTGCTTGATACCGATCTCGATCTGCCGGCCGGTGGACAGGTCGAAGTCCTTCTGAGTCGGCGACAGCGAGATCAGATTGCCGACCGGGTCGATGGCGGTGGCGTATTGGCCGTAGAGGGCCAGACCGGGAACAACCTCGTACACCGCGCCGGTCCGCCAGCTGGTGGCGCGGAAGTCCTTGGTGTACGCGGTTCCCGCCACCAGATCCCAGCGTTCCACCGTGGGAGCGTCGTAGCGGATGCCGCCGACCAGCGACAGCTGCGGCGTCACCGCCAGCCGGTCCTCGGCGAACAGGGAATATTGGCGGGTGCGCGACCGGCTGCGCGGAGAGGTGCCGGCGGTGTTGAGGAACAGGCCGGGCGCCGGGTCGAACGGATCGACCGTGCTGGACCCGCCATAGGGCGAGTTGTTGGTGTGCTTGAACTCGATCCGGTTCAGGTCGAAACCGCCGACCATCTCGTTCTTCATGCCGAAGACGCTGTTGCGCCAGGTCGCGTCGAAGCGGTCACCGACCTGCCGCTGGTCGTGGTAGATCTCGATGTAGCTGCTGCGCTGGATGCGCCGGGTGGCCGCGGTCCAGGCGTAGCTCTCCACGTCCTTCCAGTGGCGGTGGCTGGTCAGGTGGTAGGCGGTGTTGCGCAATGTCAGCGCGTCGGACACCGCCCATTCGGCCTTGAGCTGGGTCCAGTTGTCGCGATAGCGGATGTCGCTGTCGGCCACGTTGAAGTTGCGGTGCCGCAGCGCGCGGTCGAGGCTGCCCGCGATCAGCGGCGTTCCGAAATACTCCTGCGGCTGCTGGTCGCCATAGTCGTTGGACAGGGTGAAGGCCAGATCCGGCGTCGCCTGGAGCTTCACCGCGCCGGACACAGCGAGAGTCTTCGTGTCGCCGCGATCGACCCAGCCGTTGGAGCGGTTGCCGCTGGCATCGAGCCGGTAGGACAGCTTTTCGCTCACCGGACCGCCGCTGCCGAAGGCGGCGCGCCGGGTGCCGTCGGTGCCGATGGCGACGGTCGCCTCGTTGCGGGAATCGGTGGTCGGACGCTTGGGAACCACATTGACCACGCCGCCGATGGCGCCCTCGCCATAGAGGACGGAGGCCGGACCGCGCAGCACCTCGATGCGTTCGGCCGACCATGCGTCGAACGGGAAGGTGACGGTGCCCGACCCGACATAGAGCCGCGTCCCGTCATACAGCTGCATCACCGAGCCGTGGCCGGCGAAGCCGCGCGTCGCCAGCGACGATCCGCCATTGCCGGGAGCCGCCAGCGTGGTGAAGCCGGTGGCGTTCTGGGTGACGGCCTCCGTCACGTTGGTCTGGCCGCGATCGCGAATGGTCCGGCCGTCGATCACCTCGACGCTGGCCGGAGTTTCCAGTGGGGTCAGGCCGAGGCGGCTGCCGCCGGTGTTCGGCCGGTCGAGCGCCAGCCCGGCGGCGTCGTCCGCCGCCCGGCCGGTGACGGTGACCGGGTCCAGCGTCACCGGCGGTTCGGATTCGGCCGCTCCGGCCGCCGCGGGGCCGAAGGAGGCGGCGACCAGGAGCAGCGTCGCCAGGGAACCGGAGCGGTGGCGGTTGTGCCGGCCGGAAACGATGCGGGCAGGATGGGCAGGAAGCATGGACAAAATCCCCCAGGATGAAAAAGGACGAGAAAGGGCATTCCGCGAAGTCGGTGCTTCGCGGCTGACAGGTGTGCGGGGTGCTGGGTGGACGGCGCCGTTCGGTCGAGTTGAAAAGCCGGACGGCCGGAATTCAGGAAGGCAGGATCACCCCATGGGGGCGTCCCCTGCCTGCCCCACCGGGCGGTTGCTGTGGAGGATGTCGGCGGTTTCAGGTGTGTCGGACAGCAGAAGGCCGGTGACGATGCGGTCGATCTTCGCGGGCGTCAGGTCGCCGTACCAGACGGCGTCGGGCTGGACGACCAGCAGCGGTCCGCGGTTGCAGGGGTAAAGGCAGCTCGTCCGCGCGCACATCACCCGGCGTGGACCGGCGTTCAGGGCGCGGTGCCCTTTCATCACCGTGCGCAGATGCTGGTACAGCGGCTCGGCACCGCGATGCAGGCAGCGGGCACCGACACAGACGAAGACCTGACGGCCATGTTCGGGGATTGCCGACCAGCCGGGCTTGCCAAGGCTGGGCTCGGTCTCGCGAACGTCCTTCGCAATGCTGTCCGACAGTCCTCCGGCGATGCGGTCGAGGGCGGCGGGCAGGTCGAGCGCGCTTTCCACCGGCGGCGCCAGCCGGACGGCCATCGCGGTGCCGGATGTCGCCGCCCAATGGCTGAGCGCGCCCGGCAGCCACTCCGACAGGCTGGGATCGGCCGGCACCATGGCGGGAATGACCAAGGCCTCGGTCACGCCGTCCCGCTCCAGATCCGCGAGCACGCCGGGCAATGCCGGGCCGGACAGGTCGGCGTAAGCGGTCGCCACCGTCACCGTTTCGCCGCGCGCGGTATGCCGGCCGGCCAGTGCCGTCGCGAGTGCCTTCAGGGCCTGCCCATGGTCGAAGGAGGCGCGTCCGTAGAGGACGATGGCGCGCCTGGACGGCGGGTTTGCCTGGGTCTGCGTCATACCGGGCTTCTCCGCCGCATCAGCCACAGGAAGAAGGTGCCGCCGACCAGCGCCGTGACGATGCCGACCGGGATCTCGCGCGGGGCGAACAGGGACCGGGCAGCGACGTCCACCCACAGCAGGAGCAGCGCCCCGCCCAGTGCCGCCACCGGCAGCAGTGCCCGCAGATGCCCGCCGACCAGCATCCGGGCGATGTGAGGCACCACCAGCCCGACGAAGCCGATGCCGCCGCAGGCCGACACCAGCGCTCCGGTCATCAGGGCGGTGACGAGGAAAAGCTCCAGCCGCAGGCGGCCCGGATCGGTGCCGAGCGAGCGGGCGGCATCGTCGCCCAACGCCAGCGTGTTGACGGTCTCCGCCCGCAGCCACAGCCACAGCAGCCCGCCGACGACCAGCACCGCCGGAATGGGCAGGACGCTCCAGCGCGCGGTGCCGAAGCCGCCCATCATCCAGAACAGCGCGGCGTCGGCGCCGCGATCCGTCGCCATGACGATCAGGACATTGGTGACGGCGTGCAGGATGAAGGCGACTGCGACGCCGGTCAGCACCAGCCTTTCGCTGGTCACCACGCCGTCGCGCCCGCGTGCCGCGGCGAAGACGGCCAGCATCGCCGCGAGCGCACCGAGGAAGGCGGCGGCCGGCAAACCCAGCATTCCGGCGACCGCGCCGGCATAGAGCAGAACGGTCACCGCCCCCACCGAGGCGCCAGCCGACACGCCGAACAGATAGGGGTCGGCCAGCGGGTTGCGCGTCAGCACCTGAAGCACGGCCCCAACCGCCGCCAGTCCGGCACCGGCCAGCGCGCTAAGCAGCACGCGCGGCAGCCGCAATTCCCAGACGATGTTGCGCTCGGCCCGGCTGACGTCGGCGGGCGGGGCCAGCGCCGGCCACAGCTCGTGCACGACCACCGCCCAGACCTTGGGGATGGGGACGCGTGCGGCGCCGAACCCGACGGCAGCCACCGCAGACAGGGCCAGCGCGGCGGCCAGGATCAGCGACAGGCCCAGCAGGCGGGAGCGGTTCATGGCGTGAAGCGCTCCGGGTGCAGGGTCCGCGCCATCCGCTCCAGCGCCTCGACATTGCGGGTGGAGGGCGTCTGCTCGGCATAGGTCAGCACGATGAACTGCCGCTTGCGCACGGCCTCGACGTCGGCCAGCTGCGGTGCCGAGGTCAGATGGCGGATGGCGTCCTCGGCCGGGATCCGGTGCGCGCTGACGATGATCCATTGCGGATCGCGCCACACCATCTCCTCCCAGCTCACCCGGACATAGCTGTCAGGGATGTCGTCGAAGATGTTGCGCCCGCCGGCCAGAGCCATCAGCAGGCTGGTCATCCCTTCGCGCCCGACCGACAAGGGGGGCGCGTCTGTGTGGCACTGGTCGCAGTACATCACGCGCGGCCGGTTGGCGACGCCACCGACACGCTCCGTGATGGCGGCGACGCGGCGGCGGAAATCGGCGACCATGGCCTCGGCACGCTCCGTCACGCCGAAGATGGCGCCCAGCGCCAGCAGGTCGGCGTAGAGCGTGTCCATGCTGATCGGCTCGCGCGGGCCGATGCGGATGCAGCTTTCCCGCAGCGTGTAGGTCGCCACGCCCATTTCCGCCAGCCGGGCGGGGGTGAGGCCGCGCGCCTGATTGAAGCCATAGCTCCAGCCGGCGAACAGGAAGTCCGGATTGACAGACAGCACCGCCTCCAGCGTCGGCGCGCGGTCGGGCAGCCGGGGCAGCGCCGCGACCACGCCCGGCGGGGCGACCAGCCGGTGCTCCACCCCCTCGATGCCGGAAACGGCGACCAGGCGGTCGGCGAGGCCGAGATCCAGCATGGTCTGCGTCATGTTGGTGTCGTGGACCATCGGCCGCTTGGGGGCCGCGGCGAAGCGGGCGGTCTCGAAACAGTTGGCGACCTCGACCGGATAGGTTTGGGCGCAGGCGCCACCGGCTTGCAGGGCGAGGGCCAAGGCGAAGACCGTGGCGAGAGGCGGAGCGCCGCGGAGAAAGCGTCTCATCGTGCTGGCTCCGTAAGAGGCGACATCAGGGGCGACAGGTCGATGCGCAGCCGGCCGTCATCGGGGCGGCGGTCAACCGCCGCAGCGACGCGGTAGACGGCGGTCAGCCGGTCGGGGGTCAGTGCGTCCTCCGGCGCGGCATCGGCCTGGAGCCGGCCGTCGGCCAGCAGCAGGATGCGGTCGCACCAGCGGGCCGCCAGCTCGATGTCGTGCAGCGTCGCCACGACGGTGATGCCGAGCGCGCGCACGAGCTCGAGCACGGCGAAGCGGTGGTGGATGTCCAAATGGTTGGTCGGCTCGTCGAGCAGCAGGATGCGCGGACGCTGGGCCAGGGCGCGGGCGATCATCACCCGCTGGCGCTCGCCGCCCGACAGCTGTTCGACTGCCCGCCCGGCGAGCCCGGACAGCTCCAGCCGGTCCAGGGCGTCGGCGACGATGGTGCGGTCCTCCGCCCCGGCTGCGGCGAAGGGGGAACGGCGGTGGGCCAGGCGCCCCATGCCGACCACGTCGCGCACGGTGAAGCCGAGTGCTGCGGTCGAATCCTGCGCCTGGAGCGCCAGCCGGCGGGCCAGCTCGACCGGCCGCAGGGCGCGCGGATCGTCGCCGTCGATGAGAACCCGGCCGGCGGACGGGGTTTGCAGGCCGGCGAGGCAGCGCAGCAGCGTGGTCTTGCCCGAGCCATTCGGCCCGAGAATGCCGAGGATTTCACCGTCGGAAACCGAGAAACCGATGTCCGACAGGACCATGCGGCCGGCCAGCCGGCACCCCAGCCGCTCCACCGCGATGGTGGGGGGAGGGACCGATGCCTCTGTGGGGAGGGACGCTGACGCCATGCGTGCTTCCTGTCTTTGCGGACGGGGAGGCATGGCGGACGTCTTGCGGAGCATGCGACGCGACCGGAGCGGAATCCGGGCACACGCATGGCAAGCGTTCCACCGGGACACCCCGCCCGAGGACGTTTCGTTGTGGTGCTGGCAGGTCTCCTGGCTTGCGGGTCGTCGTCGTTCCGTCCGGCCTTCCCAGCGCCGATGGGCGCCAGTGGCTTGAAATGACGGTACGGCTCGCCGCTCACAGTTGCGGGGGCAGCCCCGGCCTCACCGCATTCCCCTTCGCAGGGTTGGCGGCTCACCGGGTTCCCTCTTAGCTTCCGGTGGCGAACCGCCGGAAGAACCAGAACCGGGACCATTCATGAGCGACGCGGCGCCCCCGGTCAAGCTTTGCGAACGAACAAAAGCATCGGAGAGTCCATATCCAGAATGTTATGTTATAACGTTACATATCGCGCCATTGTGCGACCTGCAAGGAGAAGTTCGCCGTCGGATCCGGGCGTCGGATCTGGGGCCTGCGGGAAAATGCCGCTGATCCCGACTGCGGCACTTCGGCTAATGTGCCGCACCCAATGCGTGCGTCTGCACGTGCGATGGGCAAGATGGATCGATGCACGGATCGGCATGAGCGCGACCCAGGACAGACTGCGACCCACGCGACGGGCCGGCCTTGCGGCCGGTGCGATTGCGCTGCTGTTGCAGGTCGTCGCCTGGGCCTGGATGCCCGCCGTCATCGCATCCGCCAATGCGGCCGAGAGCAGCCGGATCGTCATCTGCACGCCGGATGGGTTCAAGACCGTGGTTATGGACGACCACGGAATGGCAGGCGATCCGGCAGGCGACGAGAGCGATTCGGCGCAGAACGATTCGGCGCAGAACGATTCGGGCCAAGGCGATCTGCTCCGAGGCGATCTGCTGATGTCGGGCGGCTCCTGCCCGCTCTGTCCGCTGATCGGTGGATTGGCGCTGCCGCCGCCGGATCTGCGGATGACGCGCTCGTCGGTCGGGCGCCACAGCCCCGAAGCCTTGCCCGGCGACGTGATCGCCGCCGGCTGGTTCCTCTCCACCCTCCAGGCCCGCGCGCCACCGGTCTGAGGCCGGAATCGCGGGTCGCCGCGCGGGATATCCGCGCGGCGACCTGCCCTTGCCGACCTTTCCTGTTCGCAGCCTTGCACACCCTTCGCAACCGATGGCGCGGGGCCGTGTTCGGCTGGCCTCAGATCGAGATGTTCCATGATGTTGCGTTTCGCCGCGGCCGGCGCCCTGCGCGCCGCCCTGCTGTCCGGTGCTGCCCTCACCGCACTGTTTCCCGCCGCTCTGTCCGCCCAGACCGTTTCACCGCTTGCCCAATCGCTTCCGGCGATTTCCGTGATCGCAGGCCCGGACGATGCCCTGGCCGCCGGCACCGCCCTGGGCGGGGATGGGCTGGCGGCCCGCCGGCCCACCACCGGAGACGTCGCGGCCCTGCTGCGCGGCCTGCCCGGCGTCAGCCTCTATGGCAATGGCGGCGTGTCGAGCCTGCCGGCGTTGAACGGGCTGGGTGCCGACCGCGTCAATGTGCTGGTCGACGGCGCGCCCGTTGCCCCCGCCTGTCCCAACCAGATGAACCCGGCGCTGTCCACCATCACGCCGACGCGCCTGTCCAAGATCGAAGTGCTGGCCGGCATCACGCCGGTCAGCGCCGGCGGCGACAGCATCGCCGGAACCATCGCCGCCGAAAGCGCGCCTCCGGTCTTCGCTCCGGCGGGGGAGGCGGTGCACACCGAGGGCAAGCTGTCGGCCTCCTACCGGTCGAACGGCCGTGGCGTGACGGGGGCTGCCGAGGCGTCCGTCGCCACCGACAGCCTCAGCCTGGGCTACAGCGGATCCTGGAGCCGGGCCGGCAACTACAAGGCCGGCGACGGCCAGACCGTCCGCTCGACCCTCTACAACGTGCAGGACAATGCGGTGACGTTCGGGGCGCGCCGCGACGGGCATCAGGTCACGCTGCAGGGCGGCATCCAGACCATGCCCTACCAGGGCTTTCCCACCCAGCGCATGGATCTGACCGACAACCGCACCGTCTTCCTGAACGGCCGGTACGAAGGCGCCTTCGACTGGGGAAATCTCGACGCCCGCGCCAACTGGCGGCGGACGCGGCACACCATGAATTTCCTTGAGGACAAGGGCGGCAGCGCCGGCGGCGGCATGCCGATGGACACGCTGACCACCGACGCCGGCTATTCGGTCAAGGCGACGCTGCCGCTGTCGGCGCGCGACACCCTGCGCGTCGGCAACGAGCTGCGCCACACCCATCTCGACGACTGGTGGGACCCGGTGGCCGGCAGCAGCATGATGAGTCCGCTGACCTACTGGAACGTCAAGGACGGCTCCCGCAACCGCCTCGGCACCTTCGCCGAATGGGAGGCAAGCTGGTCGCCGGCCTGGACGACGCTGCTCGGCGTGCGCAACGACGTGGTGTGGATGGACACCGGTGCCGTGCAGCCCTATTCCTGGCAGAACAGCCTGGGCATGGGCATGATGGCGATGGCCAACCCCGATGCGGCCGACGCCCGCGCCTTCAACGCCCGCGGCCATGGCCGCACCGACGTCAATTTCGACGCGACGGCCCTGGTCCGCTACACTCCCTCCGACACCAGCGCGATCGAAGCCGGCTATGCCCGCAAGACCCGCTCGCCCAATCTCTACGAGCGCTATGCCTGGGGCACCGGCGCGATGTCGAGCAGCATGAACGGCTGGTTCGGCGACGCCAACGGCTATGTCGGCAACCCCGACCTCAAGCCGGAGGTCGCCAACACCGTCAGCACCACCCTGTCGCTGCACGATGCCGCCCGCAAATCCTGGGAGATCAAGCTGACCCCCTATTACACCTATGTGCAGGATTTCATCGACGTCGAGCGGATCGGCACGCTGAGCAACGGCTTCGTCAAGCTGCGCTTCGCCAACCATGACGCCATCCTGGTCGGCGCCAACCTGTCGGTGGCGGCCGGGCTGTACGAGGACGACAAGATCGGCTCCTTCCGCCTGTCCGGCGTGGTCGGCTGGGTGCATGGCCGCAACCTCGACACCGGCGATGCGCTCTATCACATCATGCCGCTGAACGCCCTGCTGACGATGGAACACCGGCTGGGCGGCTGGAGCAGCGCCGTCGAGGTGCAGGCGACCGCCCGCAAGGACCGGGTGGAAGCGGCGCGCAACGAGCCGAAGACGCCCAGCTATGCGCTGGTCAATCTGCGGACGGGATACGAGTGGGGCAATGTCCGGGTCGATGCCGGTGTCGAGAATTTGTTCGACCGTCAATATTCCCTGCCGCTGGGCGGTGTCGACTATGCCGATTTCCGGGCAGGGGGAAGCCGGGGCACGATCGGCGCGCTGCCGGGAGCGGGGCGGTCCTTCATCGCCGGCATAACGGTGAAGTTCTAAGGCGGACCGTCCGTCGCACCGCGACTTACCCTGCCGAAGGTCCGCTCCATGCCCGAGCACCGGACGATTGCAGCCTTGCCCCGTCTCGCTGCGGAAACGGCCCCTGTTCCATCGGCCGCCCGGAGCTGGGCGGCGCGGTGGAGCCTGCCGTTGTCGCTCGCCTTGCATGTGGGGGTGATCGCCCTTGCGGTCGGTCTGCAATCACCGCCGGCTCCCCTGCCGGCGATGATTGCGGTGGAGCTTTCCTTCGTCGCGGCTGCGGCAGAACCGGTGCCGCCGTCGGAGCCTGTTGCGGAAAGCATCAAGGCCGCGGAGGAGGGTGCCCGGCCGGAGCCGGTACCGGACCCTGCGTCCGAGCCGCCGCAGCAACGGGAATCGGAGCCGCCTCCCGATGCCCCGATGCCACCGCTCGCCGACACACCAATCGCCGACACACCGGTCGCGGAGCAACCCGCGCCGGTCCCGGCGGAGCCGCTCAAGCAGGAAACCCCGCCGCCCATCCGGCCGCCGATTCCGGCACGCCGGCCATCGCCCGGCCCCCCGCAGCGGACCCCGTCTCCCACCAAGGTCCTGTCGGCCGCACTCCCCCCGACGGACAGATCCGGGCGCGCCGCGCAGCCGGCAGCGCAGGCGTCATCCGCACCCGCAACCCAACCAGCCGCTCCGGCGGCGGATTCGGCACCACCCTCGGACCCGCCTGCCAATTCCGACAGGCAGGCGGCCGATTACTTCGGCACGATCCAGGCCAGGCTGGCCCGTCACAAGATCTATCCGCAGGCCGCGCGCCTGAAGCGGGAGGAAGGCACCGTGCTGGTCCGCTTCACCATCGTCGCCGACGGCACCATCACGGGCTGGGCGATTGTCCAGGGATCGGGGCATGGCAGCCTCGACCGGGCCGCGGAGGAGATGATCCAGCGTGCGTCGCCGCTTCCCGCCATCCCTGCCGGATTGGGCCGCAACCGGATCGACATCACGCTTCCCGTCCGCTACGCGCTGCAGTGAGCGCTTGCCGCTCACCGTGACAAAGCGGCCCGTCCGGCGCCGGTCAGGATCATGTCGTTCTGCGGGGCATGAACGCGGGCGCACAGGACATCGCGGTGATGGCGCTCCAGCGGATTGTCGCGTGACAGGCCGGGATTGCCGGTGACTTCCAGCGCCCGCGCCACCACGTCGATGGCGTTGTTGGTCACCGTGTATTTCACCAGCAGGGCGTCGCTCTGCGAGGGCGGCGTGCCGCTGTCCACCGCCGCCGACAGGGAGCGCAGGAGAATGCGGTTGGTCAGCAGAAGTGACTCGATCCCGCCCAGAGCCTCTTGCAGGCGGGGGACGGTGGCGAGCGACGCACCGTTCAGCCCCGTCGGCTTGCGGGCGTGCAGGAAGCTGACCAGCCAATCACGGGCGGAGCGGGCGATGCCGTCATAGACACCGCTGAACAGGGCGGCCATCCAGGCGGTGGCGACCGCATCGGGAACGGTCCAGCCAGCGGCGGGCGGGCGCAGTTCGCCGGCATGGTCGTCGGGAACGAAGACGTCGTGGAACACCACCTCGTGGCTGCCGCTGGCCCGCATGCCGATGTGGTTCCAGCTTTCCCGCACCTCGATCCCCTGTTCGGCGAGGCCGGTGCCGCGCGGGACCACCCAGGTGCCGACCAGCGGTTCCACATCGTCGGTGCGGGCCCAGACGCCGAGCCAGGACAGCGCCGGAATGCCGGTGGAGTAGATCTTGGTGCCGGAGATGCGCCAGCCGCCCGGCACCTTGCGCGCCACCGTCGCCGGCAGCCCGCCGCGGTGCGGCGTGCCCAGTTCCGGCTCCACCCGCAGGATGTTGATCAGCGCGCCGTCGGTCGCGGCGGAGCGGGCGATGCGCTCGCGCAGTGCTTCCGGCCAGGCGGACCCGCGCCAGAGCTGGTTGTGGATGACGTATTGCAGCACCAGGACCAGCGCGGTGGACGGTTCGCCGGCGGCGATCCCGTTGACCACCGCCAGCGCATCGCGCAGCCCGCCGCCCTTGCCGCCTGCCGTTGCCGGGGTGACCAATGCCGGA
Source organism: Azospirillum sp. TSH64 (assembly GCF_003116035.1). Lineage (GTDB taxonomy): Bacteria > Pseudomonadota > Alphaproteobacteria > Azospirillales > Azospirillaceae > Azospirillum. The sequence continues at coordinate 3,812,198 of NZ_LGQW01000015.1, read as the reverse complement.
AGGCCGAACGATGCCAGCCGCTCGAAATTCTCGAAGGGGAAACTGGCCTTAGCGTCATGTTCCGCGGCTCGCGTCGCGAACTCCGCCGACAGGGTGGCGATCAGCGAGGGGTCGACCGCCGGGGCGGGGACGGTCCCGGCGAACGGAGAGGCCGGAAAGGGCAGGTCGTCAAAGGGCATGGCAGGCAATCCCGCTACAGTGGAGCCGGTTCAGGCGAGGTCGACCGTGATGCGCCCGGCGAAGCGCTGGCTGTCGGTCGAACGCTTGATGACCGACACGCTCTTCAGCTCGTCGGTGTAGAGCGCCAGCTGCTGGCGCAGCTCGTCGCCGATGGGGGTGACGTTGTGGGCGTGGCTGCGCAGCATCGCCTCCAGCTCCTCCACCGGGAATTTGGGGGCGAAGGGGGCATAGGCCGCGGCGGCGGCGCGCAGGTCGGCGTAAGCCGCGTGCTGCGCCTCGATCAGCGCTGTGGTCAGCGCCTTGGCCGCCGGGCGGTTGTCTCGCAGCAGGCTGCCGCGCACGCCGACGAGGCAGCAGGTGCGGGTGGCGAACTCGCCGCAGACGTTGTTGGTGATTTCCACCATCTGCGGGTTCTTGGTCTGGCTCCACACCAGCGGGTCGCCGTCGGCGATGGCGTGGATTTCCCCCTTCTCCACCGCCAGCCCGAGCAGGTCAGCGGGGAACTGGCGCCATTCGACGTCCTTGTTGGGGTCGAGGCCGAACTTGGTCAGCACGACCGAGAAGAAGTTCTTCGACGGGCTGGCCATGTCGCTGACGCCGATGACCTTGCCCGGCAGGTCGAGCACCGTCTTCACACCCGCCGCCTTGGCCCCGAACAGCCGCATGCAGCCGCCATGCAGGCCGGCGGAGATCTTCACGTCGAAGCCCTGCTCCAGCGGCTTCAGCCAGCGCAACGCCATGCCGACGCCGGCATCGGCCTTGCCCGTGGCGATGGCCTCCAGCAACTGGTCGGTGGAGCCGGTGAAGTTGACCAGCTCGACCTCCAGCCCGTGCTTCTTGAACAGGTCGAGCTGGAAGGCCAGCGGCACGGCGGAGAAGCAGACGGCCCCGGCGTTCCACGACAGGCGCAGCGGTTCCGCCGCCACCGCCCGACGGCGCAGCACGAAGGGGGCGGCGAGGGTGATGGCGCCGGCGGCGATCAGGCCGCGGCGGGACAGGGGACGGGAAAGGGAGCGGGAAAGGGGAGGTGCCGGATTCGCGGTCATTGGTCTTGTGCTTTCGCGAAAGGTGGGACGGGAACGGTTCAGTCGAGCAGGTCGGGTTCGGCCGCCACGATCCATTCCCACAGCGGGTGGAAGTTGTAGGCGCCGCCCTGATGGGTCCCGACCTGGGACCGGGTCAGCAGGGCCGTTTCATGGTCGATGGGCTGGGGCCGGCCGGCGGCCTCGGCCAGCAGCTGGGTGTGGGCGGCGTTGTCGGCGCTGATGAACCACCATGCGGCGGCTTCCACCGTCGGGCCCACGGTGAGCAGGCCGTGGTTCTTCAGGATCGCCAGCTTCCGGTCGCCCAGCGCCTCCACCAGCCGCTTGCCTTCACCCTCGGTCAGGACGACGCCGGAATAGGGGTCGAAGATCACCTGATCCTCATAGAAGGCCGCCGCATCCTGGCTCAGCGGGGCGAGCGGCTGGCCCAGCGCCGACCATGCCTTGCCGTAGGTCGAATGGGTGTGGGCGGCGGCCACCACGTCGGGGCGCGCCCGGTGGATGGCGGAATGGATGGTGAAGCCGGCCTGGTTGATGGCGCGGTCGCCGTGCAGGATGGTGCCCTCGCCGTCGACCAGATGCAGGTCCGACACCCGGATGGTGCGGAAATGCTGACCCAGCGGGTTGATCCAGAAGCGGTCGGGATGCTCCGGATCGCGGGCGGTGACATGGCCGGCCAGCCCCTGGTCGAAGCCGTAGCGGCCGAACAGGCGGAAGGTGGCGGCGAGCCGCTGCTTGCGGTGCTGCCGCTCCTCCTCGACGCTGGTGTAACTGACCGGATCGACCGGCGGCCAGAATTTGCGCGGTCTCGGCTGGATATGGGTCATCGGGCGGGGGCTCCGTCGGGAAAGGGTCAGTAGCCGGTGCCGGCGTCCACCACGTCGCGCAGCGGTTCGCCGCGCGCGTAGGCGTCGAGGTTGGCGAGGATGCGGTCGGCCAGCCGCCGCTCGAAATCCGGGGCGGACCACGAGACATGCGGCGTCAGCCGGATCGCCGGATGGCGGTAGAAGGGGTGGCCGGCGGGCAGCGGTTCGGGGTCGGTGACGTCCAGCGTGGCGTTGGCGACCCGGCCGCTCTCGATGGCGGCGAGCAGGGCGTCCTGATCGACCAGCGCGCCGCGGGCGACGTTGACCAGATGCAACCCCGGCTTGGCCTGCGCCAGCAGGTCGGCGCTCACCAGCCCGCGGGTGGCGGCAGTCAGCGGCAGTGCGAGCACCAGATGGTCGCTGACCGCCGCCAACTCCTCCAGCCGGTCGAACGGTTCGACGCCCGGTTCCGGCTCGGCCCAGCCGGAGCGGCGCACCGCCCCGACGGCCATCCCGAAAGCGAGCGCCCGCTCGGTCACCGCCCGGCCGATGGCGCCGAAGCCGGCCAACCCCAGCCGCTTACCGGAGATGCTGCCCAGCGTCTCGCGCCGCCAGTCCTCCGGTCCGGTAAGGCGGATGGTCTCCCACCGCTTCTCAACGGTCAGGATCGCCGTCATCGCGTAATCGGCGATGGCCGCCGCCGACACGCCGCGGGCGCAGGTGACGACCGGGGCGCCGCCGAGCAGCCAAGGCGGATAGAAATCCATGCCGGTGGACGCCGACTGGATCCAGCGCAAGCCCTTGCCCCAGCCGGTGGGAGGGGCGGCGGGCGCCTCCTCCCACCCGATCAGCGGACGGGTCAGCAAAACCTCGACCCCGGTTGGGACCTGCCACGGTGCGTGGCCGGCCTCATGCGTCAGCACCGTGGGGCGCGAGGGGTGGGCGGCGATGCGCTCCCCCACAACGGGGCCAAGCTGGTTGAGGATGACCGGAGACTGCGCTGGCACGATGCCTCACTCCGCCGCGACGGCCTGGGCGCGCTGGCGCTCGGCCACCAGCTGGCGGACGCGCGGCAGCAGGTCCCGGCCATAGGCGATGGCGTCGGGCAGCGGGTCGAAGCCGCGGATCAGGAAGGTGGTGACGCCGAGGTCGTAATAGTCGAGCAGGGCGTCGGCGACCTGATCCGGCGTGCCGACCAGCGACGTGGAGTTGCCCTTCGCCCCGGTCAGGGCGGCGATGGCGGTCCACAGGCGCTTGTCGTGGCGATGCCCCTTGTCGGCGATGGCGAGCAGGCGGCGGGCGCCCTCGTTGTTCGGCAGGTCGCCGCGGGTGAAGCCGGTCTTCTCCAGCAGCGCCTTGGCCTTTTCGTAGATGGCCTCGGCCTTGGCCCAGGCGGCGTCCTCGGTCTCGGCCAGGATCGGGCGCAGCGACAGGCTGAAGGCCGGCTGCGGACGGCCCGCCTTGGCGACGGCGGCACGCACGCGGGCCAGAAGTTCGCGCACCTGATCGTGTGTCTCCCCCCACACCGCATAGGTGTCGGCATGGCGTCCCGCCACCTCGACCGCCGCGGCGGAGGCGCCGGCGATCCACACCGGGATGCCCGACGGGTTGTAGGGCTTCACCTGCGAGAAGGCCTTCTCGACCTGATAGAAGCGGCCCTGATAGTCGAAGGGCTTGTCGCTGATCCATTCGGCGCGGACGATGTCGAGGAACTCGGAGGTGCGGGCATAGCGGTCGTCCTTGTCGTCCACAAGGTTGCCGTCGCGGGCAAGCTCGCTGCGCTCGGCGCCGGTGATGACGTTGATGGCGACACGGCCGCGGCTCAGCTGGTCCAGCGTGGCGAACTGGCGGGCGAGGATGGTCGGCGCCTGGAAGCCGGGGCGGTGGGCGATCAGCACGCCCAGCCGGTCGGTGACGCTGGTGATGTGCTGGCTGACCTGAAGGCTGTCCGGCGCATCGGCATGGAAGGCCTGGAGCACGGAATCGAAGCCGCCCAGCTCATGCGCCTTGGCGACCGTCTCGATATAGTCGCGGTCCACCACCGGGCCTTGGCGCGGGATGATCTCCGATGCATTGTGGTTGCCGACGAAGCCGACGAAGCGGAGCGGATGGGCGGAGGCACTGTGGGAGGCGGTCATGGCGGTGGTTCCCTTTTTGTGGCTGGCGAGGGATTGGGGTGGCGCCAACTGGCCGATAGGGCTCAGCTGAGCGGACGCGACAGGATGTCGGTGAAGCGGCGGTCGAAGGCCGAGGCGATGTCGATGCGCTTCGGCAGGACGCCGAGCTGGTGGAAGGTGTCGGCGACGTTCTGGGCCGAGGCGATGTCGGCATCGGTGATCGGCGCCAGATCGCGCTGGCGGGAGTTCTTGCGCAGGATTTCCAGGTCGGTTTCGACCGGCACGCCGATGGCGGTGGAATGGACCTGTGCCCAGCGCTCCAGATTGGCGGCGCGCCAGGCGAAGGCGCGGCGCAGCTGCAGGAAATAGTCGCCGATGGCGGCCGACTTGCCCGGATCGGCCAGCGCGTCGGGCGAGGCGAGATACAGGTAGTTGCCCGACAGGTAGCCGTTGGAGGTGACGAGAACGCGCGCGCCCTTCTTTATGGCGAAGGGCACCGAATAGCCGTAGATCGCCCAGGCATCGAGCGCGCCCTGCTCGAAGGCGGCCTGTCCCTCCGACGGGGTCAGGCTGATCGGCTGGATGTCGGTGAAGCGCAGCCCGGCTTCGCCAAGCATCTTGGCGAGATAGTATTGCGTGGTGGTTGCGCGGACATAGCCGACGCGCTTGCCCTTCAGGTCGGCGACCGATTTGATCGGGCTGCCGGGCGGCACCAGCACCACCTGCCAGTTCACGTCGTCCTTGACCACCGCGACGATGGACAGGCGGGCGCCGGCGGCGATGCCGAAGGCGGGCGGGATCTCGCTGCTGGAGCCGACGTCGATGGAGCCGGCGTTGATCGCCTCGACGATCAGGTTGCCCGATGCGAACTCGGCGAACTGCGACCGGAAGCTGGACCCGGCATTGCCGGACGCCTCCAGCGCCAGCCCGTCCAGCGCCTTGTAGTCGGCGATGCGCAACACGGTTTCGGAGGCTGGGCCGGAGGCACCCTGTGCAAGGCCGGGCAGGGTGCCCAGCGCCAGGGCGCCGCAGGTGCCGCGCAGCAGAGTGCGGCGGCTGAACGGGGTGGAGGAGAGGCGGACAAGATCGGTCGTCATGGCGTCGGGTCCGTCGGCGTCGAGGGTCAGAGGCTGGGCGCTGCGGCGGCACCGGCGGGCAGGCCGTAGCCGCCGGGCCTTGCGCCGGCTGCCCTGGCGTCGGTGCGTTGCGGTTCCCGTGCGGCCAGATGCTCCTCGTCGACGCCAAGCTCGGTCAACAGGCGAGAGCGCAGCGCGATGAAGCCGGGGTCGCCATGGCGCCGCGGACGGGCGAGCGGGATCGGGATGTCGGCGGCGATCTTGCCGTCCGCCATCACCACGGCGCGGTCTGCCAGCAACAGCGCCTCGTCCACGTCGTGGGTCACCAGCAAGACGGCGGGGGAATGGGCGCGCCACAGCGTCTCCACCAGACCCTGCATGCGCATCCGGGTCAGCGCGTCCAGCGCCGCGAAAGGCTCGTCCAGCAGCAGCAGGCGCGGTTCACGGACCAGGGCGCGGGCCAGCGCCGCCCGCTGCGCCTCGCCGCCCGACAGGGTCAGCGGCCAAGCATTGGCGCGGTGGGACAGCCCGACCTCCGCCAGGGCCGCGAGGCCGCGGGCTTCGGCATCCGGACGGCGCAGGCCCAGCGTGACGTTGCGCAGCACCCGCATCCAGGGCACAAGCCGCGGCTCCTGGAACACCACGGCGCGCTCGTCCGGCAGTTGCACCGTGCCCTCCGGCGCCGGGTCCAGCTTGGCCAGGGTGCGCAGCAGCGTCGACTTGCCGCAGCCGGATCGGCCGAGCAGCGCGGTGAAGGAGCCGGGCTGAAGGTCGAGCGACAGGCCGTCCAGCACATTGCCGTTGCCGAAGTTGCGGACGAGGCCGCGGACGCTGACGACAGGCTTGCCGATGGTGGACTGGGAGGCGGGGATTCGGGAAAGGGCGTGGCTCATGGAGGGTCACTCCTTGATGAAGGCCGGGCGCCAGACCAGTGCCCTGCGTTCGATGACGCGGACGATCAGGTCGGCGAGCAGGCCGAGGATGGCGTAGACGATCAGGGCGACGATGATCACGTCGGTGCGCAGGAACTCCCGCGCCGTCATCGCCAGATAACCGATGCCGCTGGAGGCGTTGATCTGTTCGCCCACCACGAGGCTGAGCCACGCCACGCCGAGCGCGTAGCGCAGGCCGGTCAGGAAGGCGGGCAGGGCCCCCGGCAGGATGACCTGGGCGATCATCTCCCCCCTTGTCAGGCCCAGGGTGGAGACCGCCTCCACCACCTTGGCGTCGACGGTGCGGATGCCGGCGAACAGGTTCAGGTAGATCGGAAAAGCGGTGCCGAGTGCGACGAGCGCGATCTTCGGCGTCTCGCCGATGCCGAACCACAGGATGAACAGCGGAACCAGCGCCAGATGGGGCAGGGTGCGCAGCATTTGCAGCAGCGCATCCAGCGCATCCTCCCCCCGCCGTGACAGGCCGGCGATCAAGGCGCAGACGGTGCCGACCGACACGCCGATCGCGAGCCCGGCGCTGACCCGGCCGAGCGAGACCAGCAGATGCACCGCCAGTTCGCCGCTGACCGTCAAGTCCCAGAAGGCGGTCAGGATCTGGCTTGGCGAGGGGATGGTACGGGTGGAAATCCAGCCCAGCCCGACGCTGGCCTGCCAAAGGACCAGCAGCGCCAGCGGCACCGCACAGCGGCGCAGACCCGCCGGAAGAGCCCCCGCCGGAAGCGTCCATCTCCGGGATCGGGATCCCGTTCGTTGGGTCGCGGTGGCTGCCGTCATCATCCCTCCCGATGCCGTTCGATTGCGGTGGCTACGGGAGAAAGCCTATTCCTATTGCGTGAATAGGAAAAACAAAAAACACAAACTACACTGTTGAGAAAAACTTAAGTAACGTGAATTTTATGTTATATCTGTGCGCCCGCGTCGCGCAGGACCGCGGCCAGCGAGTCCGCCAGAATCCCGTGCAGACGGTCGACCGCCGGATTGGCGGCGGACGGCGCGCGATGCAGTTCCAGCGGGACCGAGCCCAGTTCCGGCAGGTCATGATGCGGTTCGAGGGGCGCCAGCGTTTCGGGCAGGCCCAGCGGTGTGCGGATCGTGACGCCCAGCCCGGCTTCCACCGCCGCCCACAGGCCGGACAGGCTGGGGCTGGTGAAGGTGATGCGCCACGGGCGCCCGCCACCGTCCAGCCGCTCGATGCCGTGCTGGCGGAACATGCAGGGCGCGTCGAGCAGGGCCAGCGGCAGAGGGCTTTCCCGGTCGGCGCGGAATCCGTCCGATGCGACCCAGGCCACCGGCAGATGGGCCAGAGTGGCCGCTCCGGTCGTCGTCCTTGCGGAATCGCCGCCGATCTCACCGAAGGCCAGGGCGAGATCGAGCGCCCCTTGCGCCACCCGCTCGCGCAGTTCGCGCCCGCGGCCGACCTGGGCCTCGACATGGATGCGGGGATGGGCGCGGTGGAAGGAGCCGAGCACGGATGGCAGCCAACGTTCCGCCAGATCCTGGGGAAAGCCGACCCGCACGGTGCCGTCCATCGCCCGGCCGCGGGCGGCCGATAGCGCCTCGTCATTCAGGGCGACGATGCGGCGGGCATAGCCGAGCAACAGGTCGCCCGCATCGGTCAGCGCCACCGTGCGGCCGGCCTTGCGGAACAGCGGCTGGCCGACCTGCTCCTCCAGCTTCTTCATCTGCAGGCTGATCGCCGACTGGGTCCGCCCCAGCCGTTCGGCGGCACGGGCGAAACCGCCATGCTCCATGGCGATCACCAGCGCCCGCAGCACATCCATGTCGAGGTTGGTCGGAAGCATCGCCATCCCGCATCGCCTCCCTGCGGTTCGCCGCCGTCAGGCCGGCAGCGCGCTGTTGAAGCCGGGATCGAAGATCGCCGCCGCGTCCAGCCGCTTGGGAATGATGCCGAACTCGCGCCAGACGTCGGACGTCGCCTGCTGGTCGGCGATGACCGAGGCGTCGATGGCGACCGGCCGCGCCCGCTCGACGCCGAAGGTGTGGCGGGCGATGGTGGGATCGACACCGACCGTCCTTGCCCAGATGCCGGCATAGGCGTCGCTGTTCTCCAGCGCCCACAGCCGGGCGGCGGCGAAGCGGCGGATCAGGTCGGTCAACGCCTCGCGCTTGGTGGAGATCGCCTCCAGCGTGGCGGATTGATAGGACAGGCCGCTCATCAGGCCGCTGCCGGTGACGACCGCGCGGGCGCCGTCCACCAGCAGCGCCTGCGAGACATAGATGCCCCAGCTCGACCAGGCGTCGATGGAACCGGCGGCCAGAGCCGATTTGGCGTCGGACGGCAGCAGGAAGGCGATCTTCACGTCGTCCGGCTTCAGTCCGTTCGCCTTCAGCGCCGCCAGCACGAGGTAATGGCCGATGGAGCCGCGCCCGGTGCCGATGGTCTTGCCCTTCAGGTCGGCGACGCTGCGGATGGGGGAGGAGCCCGGCACCAGGATGGTGGTGCTCTGCGGGTTGGAGCGGACGGCGCCGATGATCTTTGCCGAGGTGCCGGCGGCCAGCGCGAAGGTGGTCGGCGCGTCGCCGGCATAGCCGACCTCGATGGCACCGGCGTTCAGCGCCTCCAGCAGCGGGGCGGCGGCCGGGAACTGGCTCCATTCGATGCGGTAGGGCAGGTCGGCCAGAAGCCCGGCCGCCTCGATCACCGATTGGACGCCCCCCTTCTGGTCGCCGACCTTCAGCACGGTGCCGGCGGGAATGGCAGCGTTCGCCGGCCGCAGGGGCGCGAGCCCGGCGGCGAGCGCGCCGACACCGAGGCCGAGAGCATGACGGCGGGTGAGGGAGAACGGTCGATCAAGGCTCATGATGGTCTCCTGCGGAGCGTGGCTCCGGGACAAGGGAGGGAGGGTTCCGCGCCGCCAGCAGCGCGTCGGCCAGCTCGACGAAGCCGTCGCCGCCGGGGCCGCGCGTGATCCAGGCCGGCGGCCGGGGGATCTCGGACAGGAAGTCGATGACCGTGCTGACGCCGACGGAGGTCGGGAAATGGGCGAACATCGGCGCGTCGTTGACCGAATCGCCGGCATAGGCGACGGTCTCCGGTGCGGCGTCGATGTCGAGGCCATGAACCTCGCGCATCACCCGGCGCGCCATGCCGAGCTTGTCGTAGCCGCCGAACCAGCCGAGCACCCATAGGGAATTGACCGTCACCTCCGCTCCGGCGTTGCGGAAGTGACGGACCAGCGCCGTTCGCAAGGCGGGATCGGAAGGAACGCGGAAGGCGAGGCTGCACAGGCGGAAAGGCTGGTCGCTCGCCAATTCCACCTCGGGCAGAACGGCGTGGATGGCCTGCCGCAGACGCTCCAGCCGCCTTGCGGCCACCGTGCGCTCCTCCTCCCCGTGCCAATAGCGCCGCTCGACATCGCCGTCGGCGGTACGGCGCAGGAACAAGCCGCCATTCTCGGCGATCACCCCATCCACCGGCCACATGCGCGCCATCTGGTCGGCCCAGCCAGCCGGGGCGGCAGTGACCGGCAGGACCGGAATTCCGGCATCGCGCAGCCGCTCCAGAGCCTTGTAGGTTCGGGCGGACAGGCGGCCCCGGTGGGTGAGAGTGTCGTCCATGTCGGTCAGGACGAACCGCACGCGGGCCAGGGCCGCCGCCGGAGCCTTCGCCAGCGGACGCAGAGCGGCGCTGACGGTCATGCGGCCACCGTCCGCCGCGGGTCCTGGCGACGATCCGCCGGCACGGCGATCTGGGTGCGGTGCATGCGGCGGCGCTGGTCCTCGGGGAAGGGGTCGCGGCGGTGCATGGTCCAGCGGTTGTCCCACATCACCAGATCGCCGACACGCCAGCGGTGGTGCCAGGCAAGCTCCGGCCGCACTGCCGCCGCCCAGATTTCATCCAGCAGCGCCTCGCTCTCCGCCACCGACAGGCCGGGGATGTGGGCATGGGGACGGCGGCCCAGCAGCAATGCCCTGGCCCCCGTCACCGGGTGGGCGATGACCAGCGGATGCACCGTGCCCGGCGAGGTGGCGACATCGGTCGGCGGGAGGAACCCCTGGCGCAGGTAGCCGCCGCTGTTGGTGGTGCTGTCATGCTTGATCGACAGCCCCTCCACCCGCCGTTTCAGCGTCGCCGGCAAGGCGTCATAGGCGGCGAACATGCTGAGGAAGCCGGTGTCGCCGCCCTCCGCCGGCACTTCCAGCGCATAGAGGCTGCTGGCGTAGGGAGGGGTCTCCAGATAGGTCATGTCGGCGTGCCACACCGACTCCCCCGCGCCCAGCGCGCCGATGGGCCGGCCATTCTCCGTGACGTTGGAGATGACGTAGACCTCCTCATGGCCCGGCGCGTGCAGCCGTCCATTCTCGGTGATCGGTGCCTTGTCGAGCGGACCGAAATGGGCGGAGACGCGGACGAGGTCGGCGTCCGACAGGGTCTGGTCGCGGAAGACCAGCACCAGATGGCGGTCCAGCGCGTCGGCGAGGGCCGAAGCCGTGCCGGTGCTGAACGGCTGCGACAGGTCGAGATTGCGGATCTCGGCACCCAGCGTCGGGGTCACCGGATGGATGGTGAGGTCTGGATCGGACATGCGAACCCTCAGCTGCCGGCGCGGTCATGGATGTCGGTGAAGAACAGGTCGCGCCAGTCGGCCGGCCGGTTGCGGATCGAGCCGATGCGCGCCATGAAGTCGGTGAAAATGCCGATGCCGCGCGGGGTGAGATCGTATGAGATCTCCGGATGCGCGATCATCGCCGCCACCTCCTCCACGCCGAGCTTGGAGTTCTCGATGCGGATGTAGGCGCGCGCCGCCTCCTGCGGGTCGGCCTTGATCTGCGCCACCGCGTCCTCAAGCGCCGCCAGCACCGCTTTGGTCAGCTTCGGGTTGGCGTCGTGGAAGGCGGCGGAGGTCCACAGCGCGCTGAAGGAGGCGGGGCCGCCCAGAACGTCGTAGCTGCTCAGCACCTTGTGGATCTTGGGATCGCGCAGCTGCTGGTCCTGGAAGGGCGGGCTGGTGAAATGGGCGGTGATCTCGGTCTTGCCGGACAGCAGGGCGGCGGTGCCGTCGGGATGGGCCAGCGAGACGGTCTGGGGATCGAGCTTCGCATGCTGGCCCGGGCCGAAGGTCTTCTCCGCCGCGATCTGCAGCACGATGGCCTGATAGGAGGCGCGGACCGAGGGCACGACGATGCGGTCCTTGTCGGTGAAGTCCGTCAGGCCCTTCACCTCGGGCCGGTTGGTGTTGAGGTAGGCCGGCTGGGCGTTCAGCGCCGCCAGCCCGCGCAGGTTGGCGTTCCCCTTCGTCTTATCCCAGGCGATGATGAAGGCGGGCACGCCGGCTGCGCCGAAGTCGGCATTGCCGGACAGGGTGGCTTCGGTGATCGTCGTCGGGTTGCCGAGCGGGGTGTAGCTGGCCTTCACCTCCCTCAGCCCGGCGGCGCGCGCCTGCGACTCCACCAGCCCCTTGTCCTGCATGACATAGAGCGGCAGATAGCCGAGGCCGAGATTGCGGGCGAAGCGAACCTCGGTCGCCTCTGCCTGTGCCGTCTGCGGCATCGAGGCGGCGATCCCGCCGGCGAGAAGCAGAGCGGAGCCCAGCAGGGTCCGCCGCCGAATGGAAAAGGGCTTGGTCATGAGCTGTCCCATCCGGTGCGTCAGATGACGTGGAAATTGTGGGCGCCGTCGCGCTTCAGCTGATCGACCAGCTCAAGCTCCCAGTCGATGTAGCCCTGCATGGCGGCGGCGCTGTTGTCGGTGCCCTCGTAGGGGCGCTTGTAGACGTCGTCGGGTTCGCCCCCCAGCCGGTCGAGATCGGTGCTGAGCGGCAGTCCGGCTGCCACCCAGCCCTTGGTGCCGCCCGCCAGCAGAAGCGGACGTCGCTCGCCAGACAAATGGGAAAGGGTGAAATCGGCGACGGCATAGCGGGTCAGCGTGCCATCGCCGCAGGTCAGCACCGGGCGGACCCCCTTGGGCAGGAGGGCAATGGTGCCGGCCAGCCGGGCGCGGGTGGAAAAATAGGCCCCCGGAATGTGCCCGGCGCGGTAGCGCGGGCTGCGGGTGATGTCGATCACCACCGCCTCGCCATTCTCCAGCAGGGCCAGCAGGTCGCGCGGCGCGATGGTCTCCGCTCCCACCTCCGGCTCCGGCGGCAGGCGGCGGCGGTCGGGGCCGCTCTCGCTGCCCAGCTCGGACACGTCGCCCTCCAGCACATGCACCTCCCAGCCAAGCTGCGACAGCCAAGAGGCGGACATGTCGGCGCGCGGACCACCGCCGCCGGCCGGATCGTCGGCCAGGACGATGCGGGCGCCACGCACCCCGACATACTCGTCGGTCGCCTGGACCAGCTGGCCGCCGGCGGCGTGGCGGAATCCCGGCAGGTGCCCGGCCTCATACTCCTCCGGCGTGCGCACGTCGAAGAGATGGAGCGTCCGGCGTTCGTCGCCGCGGAAGCGGTCAAGCGTTGCCGCGTCGATCCGGCCGACGCCGGCCCGGTCGGCAACCGCCCGCGCCGCCCGGCGGCCGGCGGCGTCGCCCTCTGCAGAGACCTCCGGGAAGCGGCCGTCCCGCCCGCTGTCCAGCGTCAGCCCGGCCAGCGTCCATCCGATGGTGCCGTTGCGCAGGGCGGCGACCCGGTTGGGAATCCCGGCATTCACCAGCGACTGGGTGCCGATGATCGACCGCGTGCGGCCGGCGCAGTTGACCACCACGAGAGTGTCGGGGTTGGGGGCGATGTCGTGGACGCGCTTGACCAGCTCGGCGCCCGGCACGCTGATGCCGCCGGGAATCGACATGGTGCGGTATTCCTCGAAGCGGCGGGCGTCGAGGATGACCAGATCGGCCTTGGCGTCGATCAGTGCCTTCACCTCCGCAGCCGGCAGCGAGGGGGTGTGGCGATGGTGCTCGACCCACTCGCCGAAGGCCTTGCTCGGCACGTTCACGTCCCGATAGACCTCGAATCCGGCGGCGATCCAGCCGGCCAGCCCGCCCTCCAGCAGCGTCACGTCGCCGTAGCCCAGCGCCTGGAGCCGGCGGGCGGCCGGCTCGGCATAGCCTTCGCCATCGTCATAGACGGTGATCGGCACGTCGCGCCGCGGCAGCAGGTCGTAAGCGAGCAACTCCACGCGGCTCAGCGGGACGGAGACGGCAAACAGCGGGTGGGCCAGCGAATAGGGGCCTTCCTCCCGCGCGTCGAGCAGGGCGACCTCGTCGCGTTCGATCCAGGCGCGGCGGATGTCGGCGGGGCGGCGGGTGGAGAGCGGAGCGGTTGCGGTGACGGCTGCGGTCATGGCGGTGACGGATCCTCAGGCGGCGTGGGGGACGGGCTGCGAGCGGTCCCACAGGTTGGGCAGGGCGCTGTTGGCGTAGCCGGAGATGAAGGGCTTGCGCTGGCCGGTCAGCGGGTCGAACACCGACCGCCGGACGGCGCCGATGTTGCCGCCATAGATGTGGATGCTGATGGACGGCCGGTCAGCCAGCGCGTTGGAGATCGCATGGACATCGCCGATGCGGGGCGACACCGCCTCGACCGACCCGGCCTTCAGGATTTCGGGCGGATGGGCGACCGGCGGGCCGCCCTGCGGCTGGAGGTCATAGCGTTGCGAGCGTTCCGCCCCGCGCAGGATGCCGACGAGGCCCCAGACAGTGTGGTCGTGGATCGGCGTCCGCTGCCCCGGTCCCCAGACGAAGCTGACGACGGAGAAGCGCTCGTACGGGTCGCAATGCAGCAGATACTGGCGATACTGCACCGGGTCGGGCTGGGCATAAGCGTCGGGCAGCCAATCGTCGACGGCGATCAGCCCGGCCAGCAGGGCGCGGCCGGCATCGAGCACCGCGGGCTCGTCGTCGCCGTGCCGCTCCACCAGCCGGGTGAAGTCGGCGATGAAGCCGCGCAGACGTTCCAAGTTCAGGGTGGCGGTAGCGGGTGGGAAGCTGTCGGGCATGGTCGGGTGTCCTCACCAGGTCTCGGCAAGGCCGAGCAGTTCGAGAATGCGGTGACGAAGCTCAGTCAGGACCGGATCGCCGCGGTGGCGGGGATAGGGGCGGTCGATGGACAGGTCGGCCTTGATGCGGGCCGGGCGGCCGCTGAACACGATCACGCGGGTCGCCATGAACAGCGCCTCCTCGATGTCGTGGGTGACCAGCAGGCCGGTGAAGCCCGAACTGCGCCACAGATCGACCAGCTCGCTCTGCATCGCCAGCCGGGTCAGGCTGTCCAGCTTGCCCAGCGGTTCGTCGAGGATCAGCAGACGCGGGTCGTTGACCAGGGCGCGGGCCAGCGCCGCGCGTTGTGCCATGCCGCCGGACAGCTGGTGCGGATAGGCCTTCTCGAAACCGGTCAGCCCGACCAGCGCCAGCGCCTTGTCGATCCGGTGGCCTTGCGAGCGCAGCAGGCCGCGCGCCTCCAACCCCAGGGCGACATTGTCGCGCACGGTGCGCCAGGGATAGAGCGTCGGGTCCTGGAAGACGACGACGCGCGACGGGTCGGGACCGTCGATGGGGCGGCCGTCGGCCAGGATGCCGCCGCGGCTGGGCGGTTCCAGTCCGGCGACGAGGCGCAGCAGGGTGGACTTGCCGCAGCCGCTTGGTCCCAGCAGGGCGACCAGCTCGCCCGGCTCCACCCGCAGTTCCACCCCGTCCAGCACCGGCAGCGGTGCGCCATGCAGTTCGAAGCTGTGGCTGACCGCCTGCACGTCGATGGTCATGCCAGTGGTCATGCCGGCAGTGTCGGTGTTTTCGAGCGCTACCATTTGAGCATTCCCTTCTGCCAGGCGAGCAGGCGGTCGCGGACGCGGAACAGCAGCGTCACCAGACCGGAGCAGAGCAGCGCCATCACCAGCAGGGCCGCATACATGTTGCCGTAGGCGGCCCAGCCCTGGGCCCATTGCAGGTACCAGCCGACCCCGGACTTCACGCCCAGCATCTCCGCCACCACCAGGACGGCGAAGGAGGCGCCCAGCCCCATGAACAGCCCGACGAAGACATGCGGCATCGCCGCCGGAACGGCGACCTTCAGCACCAGGAAGCGCGGGGAGGCGCCCAGCGTGCGGGCGATGTCGTAATAGGCGCTGTTGACCCCGGCCACGCCGGACCAAGTGAGGACGGTCACCGGCACGCCGCTGGCCAGCGCGATCAGGAAGACGCTGGCGCTCCAACTGGTGGGAAAGGCGAAGAAAGCGATGGGCAGCCACGCGGTGGCCGGCAGCGGGCCGATCAGCCGCAGAACCGGGTGCACCCAATAGCCGACCGCGCGCGACCAGCCGATGGCGACCCCCGTCACCACGCCAAGGATCGAACCCACGGCATAGCCGGTGACCAGCAGCCTCAGCGAAGCGGCGAAGCAGTCGAGCAGCCGCGGCCAGTCGTCGAGATAGACCTCCAGCAGCGCCTGCGGCGGCACGAAGAAGGGGCGCGGAAGCAGATTGAGCTTGGCGGTCAGGATTTCCCAGCCGGTGACGCCCAGCGCCAGGGCGATCAGCCAGGGAACGGACGCCGACAGGCTGCCGATGGCGGCCTCCAGCCGGCTGCGCGGTGCAGGGCGGATCGCCGCGGCCAGCAGGGCGGCCAGCACCAGCAGCCCGGCGGCGACCACCAGCAGGCTGGCGAACTCGCCGGTCCGCTCCCACTCCTGGGCATCGGCAGCGTCGGGCCACAGGGCCGTCACCCCGGACGCGGCGAACCACAGCAGGGCGGCGGCGGAGAAGCGCAGGAGGAGGTTGGACGGCAGGCCGCCGCCTATTGGCAAAGCTCCGCCGTTGGCCGCCGGCAGGGCGGCGGCCGTGTCGTTCACGCTCATGATCGATCTCCCGTTCGGCCGGGATTTGCCGGCCGCTACGGCGTTGGGCTCAGAGGATCACCACCGCCTTCGACGCGTCCAGCCGCGGGGCGCGCGGGCGCGACGGCGGGCCGTCGGCATGGCCCAGCGCCACCAGCAGGTTGGTGCGGAGACGGCCGTCGGCGAAGAATTCCGCATCGACCGCTTCGGCATCGAAGCCGGACATCGGCCCGGCATCCAGACCCAGCAGCCGGGCGGCCAGGATCAGGTAGCCGGCCTGGAGGCTGCCGTTGCGGAAGGCCGTGGTCTCGGCCAGCGACGGCTCGTCGACGAACATCGGCGAGGGGTCGTAATGCGGACTCAGCAGCGGCAGATGCTCGAAGAAGCGGCGGTCATAGGCGACGATGGCGATGGCGCCGGCCGTCAGCTTGGACTGATTGCCGCGGCTCAAGGCTGGCCGCAAGCGCTCCTTCGCCTCCGGCGTGGTCAGGAAGACGAAGCGCGCCGGGCTGCCGTTGAAGGCGGTCGGCGCCAGCCGGACCAGATCGTAGAGGCGGTGGAGCGTCTCCACCGGGACCGGCCGGTCGGACCAGCTTTGCGGCGTGCGGGCGGTGAGGAACAGGCGGTCAGCCGCCGCCTGGGAGATGTCGTCGGGCAGCTGTTCGGTGACGGGAAGGGTGGTGTCCGGCATGGGAGCGGGCTCCGTCAGGGGATTGGGTCACGACCAGACATGCTGGCGGCGGTCGTCGATCCGCTTGGCCTTGTGGACGGCGCGGGGCAGCGTGCCGGGGGCGAGCAGGGCGACCTCCGCCCCGACGCCGGTGGCAGCCTTCAGCTGGCGGCGCAGCCGGCCCCGAAGCTCTTCCGGATCGCCGTTGAAGCCGTGGGTGTGTTCCGCCTCGACCGTCAGGCGGTCCAGCCGCTCGACCCGGTCGAGCACCAGCCGGTATTCGCCGGTCAGGGCCGGATCCTGGCGCACCACCGCCTCCACGTCGCCGGGGAACAGGTTGACGCCCTTGACGATCAGCATGTCGTCGAGCCGGCCATGCACGCCATTCAGCCGCAGCGAGGTGCGGCCGCAGCGGCAGGGCTCCGTCGTCACCGACACGATGTCGCCGGTGCGGAAGCGGATGATCGGGCGGGCGCGCTTGCGCAGGGTGGTCAGCACCAGCTCGCCGCGCTCGCCCTCCGCCACCGGTTCGAGGGTTTCGGGGTTCAGCACCTCGACCAGGATATGGTCCTCGGCCCAGTGCAGCCCGTCCTTCTCCACGCACATGCCGGCGCAGGAGCCGAAGATGTCGGACAGGCCGTAATAATCGTAGACCTCCGCCCCCCACAGCGCCTCGATCCGCTCGCGTGTCTCCGGGATCGAGCCGCCGGGCTCGCCCGCCACGAACAGCCGGCGGACGGCGAGGTCGCGGGCCGGGTCGATGCCCTCGCGCTGGGCGGTCTCGCCGAGATGCCAGGCGTAGGACGGTGTCGTCCACAGCGCCGTCGCTCTAAACTGGTTCAGCACCGCCAGCAGCCGTTCCGACGGCAGGGTTCCGGCATGGATGCTGAGCGCGCCCAGCTTCTGCGCCCCCAGCACGCAGGGACCGCCGACGAACAGCGAGAAGTTCAGCGCATGGGCATAGCGGTCGGTCGGCCGCAGGCCGCTCGACCAGAACTGCCGCGCCTCATAGTCGATCCACTCTTCGAAGTCCTTGGCGGTAAAAGGCGAGGCGGTCGGCACCCCGGTCGATCCGCTGGAGGCGGAGATGTAGACGATCTCCCGTTCCGGCACGGCGACCAGATCGCCGAAGGGCGGCACCGCGACCTGACGGTCGCGGATGGTCGCCTTGTCCAGGAAGGGAAACCGCCGCAGATCGTCCAGCGTGCGCAGGTCTCCCGGCGACACCCCCTGCGCGTCGAAGGTGGCGCGGTAGTAGGGCGAGCCTTCGTAGGCGTGCCGCAAATGGTCCTTCAGCAGGTCGAGCTGCAATTGCCGCCAGTCGGCACGGCTCTGGGTTTCCAGACCGGGCTGCCAGTATGCGTCATGGTCCTGAACCGCCACTTTTTCTTATCCTTCGAGAGTTTGGCGGCCGCTGCCGGCCTGATCAGGCCAGCGCTGCCAGCGCTGCCAGGAGAATGGCCGAGACGATGCCGAGGCCGAGGGGAAGCAGGCCGCGGTCCGGACGCTCATCGTCGCCAGAGCCGTCTGTCATGTTCGCCGCGTGACCGTCGGGCGGGAGAAGCGGCAGCACCAGCGTGCCCGAGGGGCAGAGCGACGCCATCACCATCCGGTCGAAATCACTCAAACCCTGCATGGCTGAACTCCTTAGGTCAGGTGGTTTGGGGTCAGGTGGTTTTGGCGTGGCGCTTGCCACCGGCTGCAAAATTCAACAGATTGAGTCTGTTTAAATATCTTATTGTCTATAGGACAATGGGAAAAAACGTTGAGGTCAAGCGTCTGCTTCGTATCGGCTGAAATTTTTCAGCGGAATCGGTACCGCCCTTGGCGAGCCGATGGCGGGAAAACCTTGCGCCCGGCGCCATCCGGACGGCAATGCCCGCGGAATTTAACAGCAAGGAATCGGGTTTATAATCTATTTCCCTGTAGGAATGTAGATTTTATGATGACAACAGCGCGGGCGTCGCTTTAGAGTTCACGCACATTCGGATTCCCGGTCCTCGCAGGCCGGCATCCACACCGTGACGGGGGAAACGACGATGAAGACCAATCTGCATATTCTCCTCTCTGCCGCGCTGGCGGCGGTCGCCCCCTTTGCCGCCTCCACCATCGCCGAAGCCGCGTCCGGCAAGGTCGTGGTCGGCTATCAGACCGACGCGCTGCCCTCCTCGGTCGCCATCGCCAACGGCGACTTCGCCAAGGCGACCGGCGCCGAGATCGACTTCCGCAAATTCAACTCGGGTGCCGAGATCTTCGCCGCCATTGCCTCGGGCGACGTGCAGGTCGGCTATGTCGGCTCCAGCCCCTTCGCCGCCGCGGTCAGCCGCGGGCTGGACGTGAAGGCCTTCCACCTCGCCACCATCTCCGGCACCGACGAGGCGCTGGTGGTGCGCAACGGCTCCGGCATCGAGAAGCCGTCGGACCTGAAGGGCAAGAAGCTGGCGGCGGCTCCGGTCTCCACCGACCATTACCAGCTGCTCGCCGTGCTGAAGCAGGAGAAGCTGACGGAGCGCGACGCCCAGGTCTTCGCCATTCCGCAGCCGGACATCGTCGCCGCCTGGAACCGCGGCGACCTGGACGGCGCCTTCGTCTGGGATCCCGCCCTGACCGAACTGAAGAAGACCGGCAAGGTGTTGCTGACCTCGCGCGAGGTGGCCGACCGCGGCGCCCCGACCTTCAGCGCCTGGGTGGCGACCGCGGCCTTCGCCAAGGACAATCCCGCCTTCCTCAAGAGCTTCGCCGGCACCATCGAGCGCTACAGCGCCTCCTTCCGCAACGACAAGGCGGCGTGGGGACCGGAATCTGAGAATGCGAAGACGCTGGCGAAGCTGCTGGGCGGCACGCCCTCCGATCAGGCGTCGGCGCTGACCAACCTGTCGCTGGTCCCGGCGGAGGTGCAGGCCTCCACCGCCTGGCTGGCCGGCGGCGAGGGAAGCGGTGCCGCGAAGATCCTGAAGGACACGGCGGAGTTCCTGAAGGAGCAGAAGAAGATCACCACCGTGCTGCCCAGCTACGGCGGCTTCGTCACCGCCGACTACGTCAAGGACGTCCGCTAATCTTATCGCCGACGGGAGAGCGTCCATGCTCCAGGTCCGCAACGCCAGCGTCTTCTTTTCCGCCCGTGACGGGCGGGTGGTCCATGCGCTGGACCGCGCGTCGCTCGACATCGACGCCAACAGCATCGTCGTGGCGCTGGGGGCATCGGGCTGCGGGAAATCGACGCTGTTGAACGCCATCGCCGGCTTCCTGCCCCTGTCGGAGGGGTCGATCACGCTGGACGGCCAGCCGGTCGCCAACCCCGGCGCCGACCGCGGCGTGGTGTTCCAGAAGGACACCCTGCTGCCCTGGAGCAGCGTCGCCGACAATGTGGCGCTCGGCCTGCGCTTCGCCGGGGTTCCCGCCCGGGAGCGGCGCGAGCGGGCGGAGGAACTGCTGGGGCTGGTCGGGCTGGAAGGCTTCGCCGATGCTTTCCCGCACGAGCTGTCGGGCGGAATGCGCCAGCGCGTCGGCATCGCCCGCGCGCTGGCGACCGACCCGAAGATCCTGCTGATGGACGAGCCGTTCGGCGCGCTCGACAGCCTGACCCGCGAGCAGATGCAGGAACTGCTGATCGACGTCTGGGCACGCACCGGCAAGCGCATCTTCTTCATCACCCATTCCATCGAGGAGGCGCTGTTCCTCGGCACCACCGTGGTGGTGATGTCGCCACGGCCGGGCCGGATCGTCGCCCGTTTCGACCTGGATTTCGTCCGCCGCTTCGCCGCCGAGCGCGACGTGCGCGCCATCCTGTCGGCACCGGAGTTCGCCGATCTCTATGACGAAATCCGGTCCCTGGTGCATCGCCCGCATGCCGAGGCGGACTCCCGCCGGGCGGTGCTGCAATGACCGACCTCGCCCGCGCCGGAAGCCGCGCCTCCGATCCGGCTGACCGGCCGAAGATCGTCCGGCTCCATCCCTTCGGGCTGGACGGGGCGCGCACCGGCCCGATCAGCTTCGCCACCGCGCTCCTGCTGCTGGCGGCGTGGTTCCTGGCGACCCATTACCGGCTGGTGCCGCCGCTGTTCCTGCCAACCCCGCAGGAGGTGGCGACCCAGTTCCTGGCGGTCGTCGAGGACGGCTATGCCGGCGCCACCCTGTGGGAGCATGTGTCGGCCAGCCTGTTCCGCATCTTCTCCGCCGCCGTCATCGCCGCCTCGCTCGGCATTCCGCTTGGGCTGGCGATGGGGCTGAACCGCTGGGCCAAGGGGGTTTTCGACACGCCCATCGAGTTCTACTGGCCGTTGCCGCCGCTGGCCTATCTGCCGCTGATGATCATCTGGCTCGGCATCGGCGAGGTATCGAAGATCGTCCTGCTGACGCTGGCAATGTTCGCGCCGGTCTGCCTGTCGGCGCAGGCCGGGGTACGGGCGCTGCCCATCGAGCGGGTGAACGCCGCGCTGTCGCTGGGCGCCAGCCGCTGGCAGCTGTTCCGCACCATCGTGCTGCCCAGCGCCCTGCCGGAAATCCTGACCGGCCTGCGCATCGGCATCGGCGTCGGCTGGAGCACGCTGGTCGCGGCGGAGCTGATCGCCGCCACCCGCGGCATCGGCTTCATGATCATGTCCGCCTCGCATTTCCTTGCCACCGACGTGGTCTTCGTCGGCATCGGCATCATCGCCGCCTTCGCCTTCGCCTTTTCCTACGGAATGCGCCTGCTGGAAGCGTGGCTGGTGCCGTGGAAGGGCAAGTCCTGAGGACGGCAGACCGCCGGAATTCATAAACCGCCGTACAATAAGGTTGGGGAACCGCCATGCCAGACATCGCCTTGTCCGCCCTGACCGTCACGCCCGTCAGCCCCGCCATCGGCGCGCGGGTGGAGGGGATCGACCTCTCCCGCCCGCTGTCGGACAGCGAAGCGGCGGCGCTGGAGCGGGCACTGGTCGCCCATCAGGTGCTGTTCTTCGAGAACCAGCCGCTGACGCCGCAGGCGCAGCGCGACTTCGCCGCCCGTTTCGGCCAGCTGCACGTCCACCCGATCTATCCGAAGGTGCCGGAGCAGCCGGAGATCATGGTGCTGGACACCGGGCCGCACAACCCGACCGACAACGACGTCTGGCACACCGACGTCACCTGCATCGAAACGCCGCCGGCCATCGTCGCCCTGTCGGGCAAGCTCATTCCGCCCATCGGCGGCGACACGGTGTGGGCCAGCAACATCGCCGCCTACAACGGCCTGTCCGAACCGATCCGCCGCCTGCTGGAGCCGCTGAAGGCGTTGCACGACTTCACCCGTTCCTTCCCGGAATGGCGGCACAACGGCGATCCCGAGACCCATGCCCGCTGGAAGACGGCGCGCGACAAGCATCCGGCGGTGGTGCATCCGGTCATCCGCACCCATCCGGTCAGCGGCGCCAAGGCGCTGTTCGTGAATGAGAACTTCACCTCCCGCATCGTCGGGCTGAGCGACCGTGAAAGCGCCGCGATCCTGGAGTTCCTGTACGACCACATCAGCCGCCCGGAATTCACCGTGCGCTGGCGCTGGAAGGCGGACGATCTGGTGCTGTGGGACAACCGCTCGACCCAGCACTATGCAGTGAACGATTATTCACCGCACCGGCGCGTCATGCACCGCGCCACCGTGCTGGGCGACCGGCCCTATTGAGGGTTGGAGCGGAGGCGTGGCTTCAGTCCGCGCCCTTCTCCCGCACGACATAGGTGTAGAAGCGGATCGACCCGTCGGGCTCCGTCTCGCGGTACAGGCCCTGGATCTCGTTGTCGAAGCCGGGGAAGCGGTTGGCGCCCTCCTGGAAGACCTGGAGATATTCGATCATCGGCCGGGCGTGGTCGTCCAGCCGCTCGCCCGGAACGATGGTGGCGATGCCCGGCGGATAGACGACCCACAGGGTGGTGGCGATCCGCCCGGCGATGCGGTCGATGGGCAGGTAATCCACGTCGTTGCGCACCAGATGCCGCACCGCTTCGCGCGGCGGCATGACCATGGCGGGCAGATGGTCGGGGCGGAACATGCGGCGCTGCAGGTCGTTGGTGCCGCGCTCCCGGTAATAGGCGTGCATCTCCGCGCACAGGTCGCGCAGCCGGCGGCCGGTGTAGCGGGCCGGGCGGCGGGCGACGAATTCCGGGATCACGTCCTCCAGCAGCGCGTTGTCGTCGTGCAGCCGCTTGAACGCCACCAGCGCGCTCAGCAGCGTGCCGGCCTTGCTCGATTCCACACCGGGCGTCAGCAGGAAGAGGATCGAGTTCAGGTCGTTCTTCTCCGGAACGATGCGGTTCTCGCGCAGATACTGCGCCACCACCGGAGCCGGGATGCCGTGGTCCTCATAGGCCCCGGTGCGGCGGTCGAAGCCGGGGGTGAGCAGGGTCAGCTTGTTGGGGTCTGTCATCGCATAGCCGGCCGCCACATGGCGGAAACCGTGCCAGTCGGCACCCGGCACGAATTCCCAATGCCGCACGTCGGACGCCAGCGCGTCGGTCGGCACATCCTCCCAAGCCGAGGTGGTGCCGCCGACCTCCACCCGGTCGGGCACGAAGGGGTCGAAGAACCAGCGGCGCGCCGGATCGCTCTCGCGCTCGTCGAATTCGCGGCGGATGGCGCGCAGCTTCTTGCGCAGCTCGATGCCGAGCCGGATCGTGTCGTCCCACAGCACCTCGCCGGACTTACCCTTCATCATCTGCGCGCCGACATCGAGCGAGGCGAACAGCGGATAGAAGGGCGAGGTCGAGGCGTGCAGCAGGAAGGTCTCGTTGAAGCGGCGATGCTCCACCCGGCGGCGTTGGCCCTTGATATGGCTGTCCTTCACATGGATTTGCGAGGCCTGGGAGAAGCTGGCCAGCTGCTTGTGGGTGGACTGGGTGGCGATGATGCCGGGATGGCCGTCATGCAGGCTGTCCAGCCCCATGGCGAAGCGGCCCTTGAACAGCGGGTGGAACTTCAGGAAGCCGGCCCACGCCTCGTCGAAGAGGATGTAGTCGCAGAGATGGCCGATCTTCGCCAGGATGGTCTCGGCACTGTAGATGGTGCCGTCGTAGCTGCATTGCTGGATCACCGCGGCGCGGAAGGGCCGCTCGCGCTTCCAGGCGTCCTGGTCCTTGACCAGGGGATTCTTGCGGATCTTCTCGCGGATGCGTTCCTCGTCCAGCGCCTCGTGGTCGATGGGACCGATCAGGCCGTAGGGGTTGCGGTCGGTCTCCAGGAAGATCGGGATGCCGCCGCCGAGGAACAGCCCGCCATGGTGGGCGGCCTTGTGGTTGTTGCGGTCGAACAGGACGAGATCGTCCTCCGCCACCAGAGCCGACAGCACGATCTTGTTGGAGGCGGACGTGCCGTTCAGCACGAAATAGGTGCGCTCGGCCCCGAAGATTTTGGCGGCTTCCTTCTGCGCCTTCAGCGCCGGCCCCTCATGGACCAGCAGGTCGCCCATCTCCAGCACCGAGTTGTCGATGTCGTCGCGGAACACCGCCTCGCCCAGATGCTCGACGAAGATGCGGCCGATGGGGCTGCGGCTGTAGAAGATGCCGCCATTATGGCCGGGGCAGGTCCACAGCTGGTTGCCTTCCTCGGCATAATCGACCAGCTCGCCGAAGAAGGGCGTCTTCAGCGTCTCGGCATACTGTTTCAGGCGGGAGACGAGGTTCTTGGCGATGAATTCCGGCGTTTCCTCCGCCAGGAAGACGTAACCGTCGACCTGGTTCAGCACGTCGACCGGGATGTTCTCCAGCCGCTGGCGGCGGACCAGCAGGATGATCGGCATCTCCAGACCGCGCTTGCGCGCCAGCGCGATCAGCGAGGCCGGCTTGCCCTCCAGCCCGCGCTTGCCCCAATCGACGATCATGCAGCCGATGGCGGCGTCGGTGCGGATCGCCAGCTCGGCATCCTCGACGCGGCGCGTCCGCACCACCTCGAAGCCGATGCGCTCGACCTCGGCGACGATCTGCTGCACGCGCACGCCTTCCAGCTCGTCGGCGTCGAAGGCCGGGGCGCAGACGAGGAAGGAGAAGCGTCGAAAGAAATCCATGGGGGAACTCCGGGGGAGGGAAAGCTGTCAGTCGCCGGCCTGGACGGTGCCGCCGCGATGGTCATCGGGCAGCGCGCCGTCGGCTGGGCCGAGCGCGCGCTGGAGGAAGACGCTGTCGGTCCAGCGGCCGAACTTGAAGCCGACCGAGCGCAGAATGCCGGCCTGCTCGAAGCCGCAGGATTCATGCAGGCGCAGCGACGGGGCGTTGGCGCTGTCGACGACGGCGACCATCTGGCGACAGCCGGCGACGGTGCAGGCGTCGACCAGCGCCGACAAAAGCCGGCGGCCGATGCCAAGGCCCTGGAAATCCTTGTGGACGTAGATCGAGTGTTCGACCGTGTAGCGGTAGGCCGGGCGCTTGCGGAAGGGGGCCGCATAGGCGTAGCCGGCGATGGCGCCGTTCAGCTCGGCCACCAGATGCGGCAGGCGGCGCTTCAACATCGCCTTGCGCCGGCGCTTCAGCTCTTCCGGATGCAGCGGCTCGATGTCGAAGGGGCCGAGCCCGTGCTGGATGTGGTAGCCGTAGATCTCCAGCATGGCCGGCACGTCCGCCTCGGTTGAGGGACGGACGACGGGAACCTGCGAGTCGGACCGCATCGGGCCGACGGCGGCCTCGCGCGCGGGGAAATGGCTGGCGATATCGCAGGCGTCCATGTCGTGGGCGCCGGCGGCGGTCTCGGTCCTCACGGTCATGCCTCTGTCGAATGATGACGCCCCGCGCGTTCTTGCCGCAAACGCGCGACAGGGTGATGACGGTTTCAAGACGGTCTTGTTGCAGTTGCTCCGGGCGCCCAAGGACGAGGTTGCGCCGCACGTCGGCCGGCGTATCCTGCCCGCCGGCCGGCACCCAGCCGGCGAAGAGGCAATGGAAGGTTCGCCGGGCATGGCAGTTCCAATCAAGCTCGATACCGGGACCGACCTGATCTGCGGCTATTTCCTCACCACCGATGCACCGCCGGTGCCGGTGTCCTTCGAGGAGATCGACGCGGCGCAGCGGCGCAGCGGCGGCGTGCTGTGGCTGCACTTCAACCTCGCCTCGGCGCGGGCGCGCGACTGGCTGGACCGCAAGAGCGGGCTCGACGAGTTCGCCCGCGAGATTCTGCTGGACGCCAACGACGACCGGACGCGGCTGGAGCCGTTCGATGACGGCTTCCTCGCCGTGCTGAGCGACATGCATTACGACTTCAATTTCGAGCCGTCGGACATCGGCACCCTGCGCCTGTTCATGGATGAGCACCGCATCGTCAGCTGCCGGCGGCATCCGCTGAAGGCCATCGACCGGCTGCGCAAATCCCTGCACGACCAGGGCCGCTATGGCAGCACCGCCGCCCTGATGGCCGAGCTGATCGACATGCTGGCCGACACGCTGGGCGAGGTGGTGACGCGCGCCGAAGCCGATCTGGACAAGGTGGAGGACACCGTCCTTGCCGAACGCTACCAGCTCGCCCGCAAAAGGCTCGGCCAGCTGCGCCAGTTGATCGTCCGGCTCCGCCGCCATGTCTCGCCGCAGCGTGCAGCGTTGGGCCGGCTCGCCACCGGCAGCGTGCCCTGGATCGACGACGACGACCGCGCGCGCCTCGGCCATTCGGTCGAGAAGTTCGGCGGCGTCCTCTACGACATCGAGGCATTGCAGGACCGCGCCAAGGTCTTGCAGGACGAGCTTCTGGCCCGCGTCGCCGACCAGCAGAACCACAGCCTGCATGTGCTGGCGGTGGTGACCGTGATCTTCGCGCCGATGACGCTGATCTCCGGCATCTTCGGCATGAACGTCGCGGGGGTGCCGGGGGTCGGCGGCATCGAGGACCACGTCTCGCCGCATGCCTTCTGGTGGGTGATGCTGTCGATCCTGCTGTCCGGCCTCGCCATGCTGTTCTTCCTGCGCCCGCGCAAGTGAAACCGGCACCTTGTCCGCATGCGGAGGTAATTTCCTATTGTGCAAAGCGGCAATCGGCTTTGAAAATCCAGCATTGCATGGGAAAATGAGGGTTATTCGATTCGAGCAGTGACGGGAGCGAGAAGGATGGGGCAGCAGAGCGCAGGGCGGTTGGTCGTCGGGATCACCGACCACATGATTCCGCCCCCCGATCTGGAGGCCGCCGTGCTGGACGGCGTGGCGGAGGTCGATTTTCTCGACTGCCGGCGGGAGGAGGATCTCGATCCGGACCGTCTCGCCCGTCTGGATGCCCTGCTGGTGTGGAGCACGCGCATCGGCCCGGCAACCGTCGAGCGATTGAAGCGTTGCCGGATCGTCGTGCGGTTCGGCGTCGGCTATGACCGGGTCGATGTCGCGGCGCTGGAGGCCGCCGGGATTCCCTTCTGCAACAACCCCGATTACGGGACGGAGGAGGTCGCCGACCATGCGGTCGCCATGATCCTGTCGCTTCAGCGCCGGCTGTGGGAGCATGACGCCCGTGCCCGCGCCTATACGACGACGTGGCAGGCGAACACGCTGACCCCGCTGCACCGCTCCGGCGCCGCGACGGTCGGGGTGGTCGGGGTCGGGCGGATTGGTACCGCGGTGGTGAACCGGTTGAAGGGCTTCGGCCACCGCATCCTGGGCTATGACCCGTTCCAGCCGGCCGGGCACGAGAAGGCTGTCGGCTATCGCCGCGTCCGCCGGCTGGAGGAGTTACTGGCCGAGTCCGACATCGTCACCTTCCACTGCCCGCTGAACGGAGAGACGCGCGGCCTGCTGAACGAGGCCACCCTGACGGCGATGAAGCCGGGCGCCATCCTGGTCAACACCGCGCGCGGCGAACTGTTCGCCGGGCTGGACCCACTGGAGGCGGCCCTGCGCAGCGGCCGGCTCGCCGCCGTCGGGACCGACGTGCTGCCGGTCGAGCCGCCGGCCCCCCATCCGTTGCTGGATGCGTGGCGGGCGCGGGAGGATTGGCTCGCCGGGCGGCTGGTGGTGACGCCGCACAACGCCTTCCACTCCGACCAGGCGGCGGTCGAGATGCGGCGCAACGCGGCGGAGACGGCGCGGCTGTTCCTTGAAGACGGCGTCTTGCGGAACCGCATCACCGCTTGAGCGGATGGGGCGGAACTCCGCCCCGTTCAGCCCTCCAGCAGGGCAGCCACATCCAGCCCGAGCCCGCCGCCGATGCGGTGCAGTGCCGCGACGGTGTCGGGGTCGAGCGCGATGCCGCGGTCCATCGCGGCCATGCGGTGCAGGGCCTCCGGCTCGCCGGGGATGCTGACGCCGTCGCTGCCGGGGGCGACGGGCGTGTCGGCGACATGGTCGAGCACGGCGTCGGTCAGGGTCTGCCATTCCGGCCCGGCCACCCGGTTGGGGTCGATGACGAAGGCCAGCGCGTTGTTGACCACCCGTCCCGGCCGCAGGTTTTCCGGCAAGGCGGGCAGGCCGCCGGCAAGGGCACCGGCCAGGATTTCGCAGGCCAGCGCCAGGCCGTAGCCCTTGTGGCCGCCGAAGGGCAGGATGGCGCCGGTCGGTTCGGTGAACATCACGTCCGGGTCGCGCGTCGGCCGGCCCTCCGGGTCGAGCAGCAGGCCGTCCTCCACCTCCTTGCCCAGCGAGGCGGCGACCCGGCATTTGTTGGCGGCGATGGCGCTGGTGGCGAAATCGAGCAGGAAGGGCGCATAGCCCGGCGTGCCGGGAACGGCGATGCAGACCGGATTGGTGCCCAGCCGCGGCCGGCCGCCGCCATGGGGCGCCGCCAGCGGCCGGCTGATCACATTGACGAAGAACAGGCCGATCAGCCCGGCGGCGATGCACTGCTCGCCATAGGAGCCGACGCGGCCGATATGGTGGGCGTTGCGCAATGCCAGGATGCAAGCGCCGCCGGCCTTGGCGCGTTCGATGGCGAGGTCGGTCGCCTCCTTCGCGATCACCTGCCCATAGCCGACATCGCCGTCCACCACCAGAAAGGGAGCCTCGTCGCGGACGATGCGGGCGTGGCGGTTGGGCTGGAGATGGCCAAGTTCAAGGCTGCGGGCATAGACGGCGATCTGGCAGACGCCGTGGCTGGCATGGCCGCGGGCGTCGGCCTCCACCAGATTGGCGGCGACGATGGCTGCCTCCTCCGCCGAGCTGCCGCTGCGGCGGAGAATGGCGTCGAGCGTCGCGACCAGACGGTCCGGGCGGTAGCGGACATCGCTCATCGTCCGCTGTCCTGAAAGAGCGAATAGTCGATGGGCCGGGTCCGGTCGAGCGTGCGGTGCACCGGCGGCAGCGGGTATTTCAGGCCGGTGGCGCAGTTGAACAGGACGGCGCGCTCCTCCTTGCCGACCCGGCCGTCGGCCAGGGCTTGGCGGTAGGCGGCGTAGGTCGCGGCCCCTTCCGGGCAGAGCAGGAAGCCCTCCTCGCGCGCCACCTCGTCGAGCGCCGCTTGGATGGCATCATCGGGCACGGCGATGGCGAAACCGCCGCTTTCGCGCACGGCGCGCAGAATCAGGAAATCGCCGACCGCCTGCGGCACGCGGATGCCGGACGCGATGGTGTGGGCGTCCTCCCAGCGCAGGGCATGCTCCTCCCCCTGCTCCCAGGCGCGGACCATCGGCGCGCAGCCGGCGGCCTGGACCGCCACCATGCGCGGGCGCTTCGATCCGATGAAGCCGATGGCCTCCAACTCGGCGAAGGCCTTCCACATGCCGATTAGGCCGGTGCCGCCGCCGGTGGGATAGAAGATGACGTCCGGCACCTCCCAACCCAGCTGTTCGGCAAGCTCCAGACCCATCGTCTTCTTGCCCTCGATCCGGTAGGGCTCCTTCAGGGTGGAGACGTCGAACCAGCCGACCTTGGCCTTGCCCTCGCCGACGATCTTCCCGCAATCATCGATCAGGCCGTTGACGCGGTAGACGGTGGCGCCCTGCAGTTCGATCTCCGACACGTTCACCTCCGGCGTGTCGGCCGGGCAGAAGATGGTGGTGCGGATGCCGGCGCGGGTGGCGTAGGCGGCCAGCGCCGCCCCGGCATTGCCGTTGGTCGGCATCGCCATGTGCGCGATGCCGAAGGCCTTCGCCATCGACACAGCCATCACCAGCCCGCGCGCCTTGAAGGAGCCTGTCGGCAGCCGTCCCTCGTCCTTCACCAGCAGCTCGGCCGCGCCCAGCCGCTTCGCCAGACGGGGCAGCGGCACCAGCGGGGTCACCGCCTCCCCCAGGCTGACGATGTCCTCGACCTTGCGGACGGGCAGAAGCTCGCGGTAGCGCCACAGGTCCTGCGGGCGTTCGGACAGCGAGCTTTTGGTCAGCGCCTGCTTCACGCCGTTCAGGTCGTAGCGGACCAGCAGCGGCTTGCCGGCGCGCGACAGGTTGTGGATTGTGTCGGCCTCGTACCGCTCGCCGGTGTAGGCGCATTCAAGGTGGGTGACGAAGGTCGGGCGCTCGACCGTCAGGTTGGAATCGAAGCGCACCGGGTTGATGTCTTGGAAAGCCATTTAGCGGACCATGCCCCATTTGCGGACCGTGTGGACTTCGATCCACCGGAAGACGACATTCTCGACCAGCAGGCCGATCAGGATGACGGTGACGAGGCCGGCGAAGACCTTGTCGATGTACAGCTCGTTGCGGTTCTGGAAGATGAACCAGCCGAGCCCGCCCTTGCCGGACGACACGCCGAACACCAGTTCCGCCGCGATCAGCGTCCGCCAGGCGAAGGCCCAGCCGACCTTGAGGCCGGTGAGGATCGCCGGGAAGGCCGCCGGGATCAGCAGCGTGACGACGTAGCGAAAGCTCCCCAGCCCGTAGTTCCGCCCGGCCATCCGCAGCGTTTCCGACACCGAGGTGAAGCCGGCATGGGTGTTCAGCGCCAGTGGCCACAGCACGGCATGGACCAGCACGAAGATCAGGCTGACCTCGCCCAGCCCGAACCACAGCATGGCGATGGGCAGCAAGGCGATGGCCGGCAGCGGGTTGAACATCGAGGTCAGCGTCGACAGCAGGTCGTTGCCGATGCGGGTGGAGACGGCGACCGTGGTCAGCAGCACGGCCAGCACCACCGCCACCGCATAGCCCTTCAAAAGCACCGCCAGCGAGGTCCAGGCCATCGACAGCAGATTGTCGCGGCGGATGGCGTCCCACAGCGCCGCCGCGGTGTCGGTGAAGGTCGGGAACATCAGCGGGTTGTTCTGCCAGACCGCCGCCGCCTGCCACAGCGCCGCAACCGCCGCCAGGACCAGCAGCCGGCGCAGCGCGGTGATGTTGCCGAGCCGCTCCCACGGGGACAGCGGGCGGGCGACGTCGCCGATGGGGCCGGTGGCGGTGACGGTGCGCTCATATTCCGGGCGCAGCGGCGGTTCGCGCCTGCCAATGGGGGGGCTGCCGGGGGGACGGGAGCGCGGGGAAAAGGACAGGTCGGTCATGCACGGGGGCCCTTCACGCCGCTTTCGACATCCTCGGCGAACAGCATGGTGTGAATGCGGCTGGCGAGCGCTTGGAACTCGGCACCGCCGACGGCACCATGGTCGTAGCCGTCGCAGTTCACCTCCGCCTTCACCTGTCCCGGATGGGGCGACAGCACCAGGATGCGCGAACCGACGACCAGCGCCTCCTCGATGGAATGGGTGACGAACAGCACGGTGAAGCGCAGGTCGTCCCACAGTTGCAGCAGCTCCTCCTGCATCTTGCGCCGGGTCAGCGCGTCGAGTGCCGCAAAGGGCTCGTCCATCAGCAGGATGTCCGGCTCCATCGCCATGGCGCGGGCGATGGCGACGCGCTGCTTCATGCCACCCGACAGCATGTGCGGGTGGACGTCGGCGAACTTGGTCAGGTTCACCCGGGCGATGCAGTCGAGCGCCTTTTCCTCCGCTTCCCGCCGCTTCGCCTTGCCGCTGGCGAGCAGGGGGAACATCACGTTCTGCTTGACCGTCTTCCAGGGCGGAAGCTGGTCGAATTCCTGGAAGACCATCATGCGGTCGGGGCCGGGCTTCGTCACCGTGCGGCCGTTCAGGCGGATCGTTCCCTCCACCGGCTGGAGGAAGCCGCCCACCGCCTTCAGCAGGGAGGATTTGCCGCAGCCCGACGGTCCCAGCAGGACGTAGCGTTCGGACTGGAACACCTGGAAATCGACGCGGTAGGTCGCGGTGACCAAGTGGCGTCGCGTCTTGTATTGCAGGGTGACGCCGGACACGTCGAGCAGCGGGCGTTCGGACAGGCCGTCGCTGTCGACGCTCTGCGGGTAGGTCAGTGCGTTCATCGCGTCAGCTCCCGGTGCCGTCATGCAGGTCGTCGAAGAAATAATCCTTCCATGAGGCCGGCTTGTTCTTGATCGCGCCGACCTTGTGCATGAAATCGGCGAAGGCCTCCGTCCGGTTGGGCGTGACGGTGAAGCGGATGTCGGGGTCGTTCAGCAGGCGCAGGATGTAGGCCTTGTCCAGGCTGCCCTTGTTCTGCGCCAGATAGGCGTCCGCCGCGGCATCATGGTTGGCGTTGATCAGATCCATCGCCTCTTTCAGCGCATCGAGGAAAGCCCGGTAGGTCTTCGGGTTCTCGTCGCGGAAGGACTGCTTGCTCCAGATCAGGTTGAAGCTGTGCGGCCCGCCCAGCACGTCGTAGGAGCTGACGACCTTGTGGATCTTCGGGTCGTCCAGCTGCTGGTACTGGAAGGGCGGGCTGGAGATGTGGGCGGTGATGCCGCCGCTGCCCGACAGCAGGGCCGCCGTGGCGTCGGGATGCGGCATCGACACGGTCAGCTTGTCGAGCGCATCGAATTTGCCGGCGCCAAGCTCTTTCTCCACCGCCATTTGGAGGACACGGGCCTGCACCCCGACCTTTACCGCCGGCAGCGCGATCTTGTCCGCATCGGTGAAGTCCTTCAGCGTTTTGACCTTCGGGTTGTTGGTGGTCAGGAACAGCGGCATGTCGTTCAACGACGCGATGGCCTTGACGTTGGCGCTGCCCTTGGTGCGGTCCCAGATGGTCAGCAGCGGTCCGACCCCGGCGGACCCCAGATCGATGCTGCCGGACAGCAGCGCATCGTTCATCGCAGCACCGCCGGACAGCTGGACCCAGTCCACCGTGACGTCGAGGCCGAGAGCCTTGCCGTGCTTCTCAATCAGCTGGTTGTGGCGCAGCACATGCAGCGGCAGATAGCCCAGGCCATATTGCTCGGCGATCCGGATGCGCCCTTCGGCGGCCGCGTGCGTCGCGATGGCCGACGTCACCAGCAGCCCCATCACCGATGCGGCCACCGCCGCTAAGGCACGGCGGCTGAGGCGTCCTGACTGTCGCATGGCGATGCTCCCCCTATCTCCATAAATCTACTAGAAAATATGGGAACATGATTCTGTTGCGTGGTCAACAGTGTAGAAATTTATCGGGCTTCTCAGATAATCAGCAATTATTTAATGTAATTTTTTGTGAAGCGTGGTTGCGTCCTGCCATCGGGCCTGCGCCCGCAGGGTTCTCCGACTGTGCGGCTGGACTCCATGGTGGACCGGGCGATACGGGCCGTGGCAGGCTTCGGTCCGCCGGTGGCCGGCAGAATGAGCATCGACCCCGATGCCTTCCCGCCGGTCTCAAGCCGCGCAGGAAATGGGGAGACGGGCATGGATCTCGGTCAGATCATCCGCAGTCACCAGCAGGGCGATCTGACACAGGCGGAGGCGGGATACCACGCATTCCTGACGGCCATGCCCGGCCATCTCCAGGCGCTCCAGATGCTGAGCCTGCTGCTGATGCAGACCCGCCGTCCCGCCGAGGCGGCCGACCATTTCCGCCAGGTGGCGGCGGCCCAGCCCGACAGCCCGGATCATTGGGCCAATTATGCCAGCCTGCTGCGCGGGGCCGGCCGGCCGGAGGATGCCGACTATGCCTGCCGGCGGGCACTGGCACTGGCGCCGGCCCATGCGGCGGGGGCCTACAATCTGGCGAATCTCCTCGCCGCCCCACCGCCGGCCGGCACCGGATCGCCTCTGGAGTCGGCCGTTTGGTACCAACGCATCCTGGCCGTGGTTCCCGATCACAAGCAGGCGCGGAACAACCTGGAGGTTCTGCGCCGCAAGGAGGCCGGCCGGCTGGAGGTCGCCGCCCGCCGTGCCGTGGCGCTCGACCCGCAGTCGGTGCGCGGACATGACGCCCTTGCCCGGCTGTACCAGTACCGCAGTGGGCTGCTCGACTGGACGCCGGGGAAGGCGATGACGCTCGATCTCGGTCTCGCGGTGAAGGCCTTCGATCATCTGCACCGGGTCCAGACGGTCCATCCCGACGAGCCGGGCAGTCTGCGCCTGTGGCTGGCGCTGGCGCTCGACCTGTTCCAGCTGGGTGCACTCGACGACCGGCGGCTTTCATGGGCGGCGCGGGCGGCGTGGCGGCGCCTGCGCGGCGATCCGAAGGATGCGTTGGCCGCCTCGATTGTGGGTTATCACGTCTATCGCCGGGGCCGCCTGACCCTTGCATCGAGGCTGCAGAGGAGATTCGCCGCGCGCTTTACGGATGCGGAACTGGACGGTGCCGGCGAACTCGGATCCTGGTCGATGCTGCGGGCGGACGATGCGTTCTTTGAACGCTTGGCTTCGCTGGACAGCGTCATCGCCCAGCTGCCGGAGATGAGCATTGTGGCGGATCTGCCGGAGGGAAACGGCCCCGTCATCATGGTGAGCGGCGATGAACATTATGTCCGCCGCTTTGCGCCCGACCTTCTCCGCTCCATCGGCCAATCGAGCCCGGGGGCATCCATCGTGCTGAACGTGGTGTCGCCGACGCCTTCGCTGCTGGGGATGCTGGGCGAATGGCGGCGGCTCTATCCGCTGTCCATCGGCCTGTCGACCGAGCAGCCGGACCTGACCGGATGGTCGCACGCGCAGCGCGTCACCTATTACGCCTGCGCGCGTTTCATCCGCGTCCAACAATGGCATCGGCATCTTGGCCGGCCGCTGATCCTGGTCGATCTGGACGCCACCACCCGGAGCGATCTACGGACGCTCGCCGGGGACATGGACGGCTTCGACCTCGGCGTCCTGCACGACCGGCGCCGGCGCGGACCGTTTCGCGAGATCGTCGTCTGCTTCGTCTATTACAACGACACGCCGCTCGCCGGGCAGTATCTGGCGACGGTGGCGGCCTATATCGGCCATTTCCTGCTGGAGGGCCGGCCGCAGTGGATGCTCGACCAGACCGCCCATCTGGCCGTGCTGGACTGGTTGAGCCGCCATCGACCGGACCTGCGCATCCACCGCTACGACTTCCAGAATTTTCCCCACTGCGCCTTCATCGGCGAGAAATAGCGTCGGCGCCTCACGCCGCAACCCTGCTCCTCAGCGCGCAGCGGGCGGCGGCGAGGTCCCAGGCGGCGCAGCCGACGCTCTTGAACAGGCGGGGCCGGTCGGTGAGGCTGGTGCCGTCCAGCGCATCGGCCAGCGACCGTCCGGTCGTCCAGTCGAAGCCGGACTGGATCAGGTCGCCGGCCTCATGCCGCGCGCCGGCCGGGTCGTCGATGAAGACGTCGCTGCCATAGATGGAGATTGGACCGTATTCGGCCATCTCGGGCTTGAAGGCACCGACACCGACCAGCAGCCGGTCAGGCCGCGGTGCTTCGTCATAGACCGGCACGAGGCTGGTCGTCAGGGTGATGACGACATCGACGGCGGGGTCCACCGCCCCGGAGGCCGGACGCAGATCGATCCCCGCCACGCCGGAGGTCCGGCAGAAGGACCGGCAGGCCTCGTCCCGCCGGCCATGCACGTCGACCCGGATCCCGGGATAGAGCGATGCCAGCGCCTCGACATGATAAGCGGCCTGCTTGCCGGTGCCGAACAGGGCGACCCGCTGCGGAGGACGCCGGGCGAGCGTCCGGATCGCCAGCATCGACACCGCGGCGGTGCGGCGTCCGGTGACCGTCGGCCCGTCGAGGATCGCCAGCGGGGCCCCGGTGGCGCCGTCATAGGCGGCGACCACGCCATGGATGGTCGGCAGCCCGAGCGTTCCATTCTCCGGACAGACGTTGACCAGCTTGTGGATGCCGATATCGCTGGCCGTCGCCGGCATGGACAGCAGGACGCCGTTCTGCGGCAGCGGCAGGACCTGTCGTTCCGGGCTGTGAATCCGGCCGGCGGCATAGTCGCGGGCGGCATCGGCGATGGCGTCGCACAGGGGAGCGAAAGGCAGGAGTTCGGCCGTTTCCGCGGGCGACAGCATGGACAGGGCGGCTGTGGTCAAGGCGGTGCTCTCCTCGCGACGGATGGGCCTTCAGGGACCGTCACGCTATATCCGCTTCGGATCATGCGCCACAAAATTTTCGTATAAGAAAAATTTCGGCCGGCTATACTCAGCCGGACGGCCGTGCGGGTTGGATCAAATCGGGAAAACACTGTGGGCGGATCATCGCGGCGAACCCGAGGGGACGGACAAGGGGCGAACGGCACCGTGGGCATCCTTGCGCCGACGCTGAGGCGCCTGCGTACCGCGGCACGGCTCACGCTTCAACAGTTGAGCGAGCGGTCCGGGGTCTCGGTATCCACTCTGTCGAAGATCGAGAACGGGCAGCTGTCGCCGACCTACGAGAAGATTGCCGCACTGGCCTCCGGCCTGGGGGTGGAGGTGGGAGAGCTGTTCGGTCAGGTTCCGAAGCCGACCCCGCTTGGCCGCCGCAGCGTCACCAGGGCCGGTGACGGTGCGGTGCACGAAACCGACCAGTACCGGTACGAGGCGGTGAACGCCGACCTGCCCGACAAGCGGTTCGTCCCGCTGGTGACCACGATCAAGGCGCGCAGCATCCAACAATTCGGCGGGCTTTCCCGCCATGACGGGGAGGAGTTCATCTATGTGCTGGAAGGCGAAGTGACGCTTCACAGCGATTGCTACACGCCTCTGATCCTGTCCAAGGGCGATTCCTGTTATTTCGACAGCGCCATGGGGCATGCCTGCATCTCGGGCGGCGAGGGGGATGCGCTGGTTCTCTGGGTCTGCTCGCACACCTCGCTCTCCTGATCCATCGATGCCCGGCACATAAAAGTACGGAGGACAGCGGAAAAGTTGCAGACACGCGCAGGAGTCCGATGTCGTCGCCGTAACAAGGAACAGACGCGGCCATGGATGCCGCTGACCAGTTCATTTGACGGAACGGCGACGACATGGACGGGAACGCGACACGGCGTACCGACGGATTGCTGCGCCTTGCGGTCCAGCACCACAATGCCGGACAGACCGAGCGGGCGGAGCGTTTCTATCGCGAGATCCTGCGGATCGACCCGTCGCATGGCGACGCCGCCCATCTGCTGGGCCATATCGCCTTTCAGGATGGGCGGCGGACCGACGCCACCCGTCTGTTCGACACCGCGGCGCGCTCCAACGCGCTGGTCGGCTCCTACCATCTGGCATTGGGGCAGGCGCTGATGGAGGAGGGGCGGGTGACCGCGGCGCTTGCCAGCGCCCGCCGGGCTCTCGCCGTCAACCCGGACGATGCCGATGCGCTCTGCCTGCTGGGCGCCATCGCCGGGCGGCAGGCGCGGCCGGTGCCCGCCCTGCGCTGCTACCGCGCAGCGGCCCGTCTGGTGCCGGGGGCTGCCGAACCGCGGCTCGGCATGGGCCGCGCGCTGGAGGATTTGCGGCAGGCCGGTGCCGCCATCGGCTGCTACCGCTTGGCGGCGAGGCTGCGGCCGCAGGATGCCGCGACCCGCGTCACCCTGGCAAACGCATTGCGCCGCTGGGGTGCGGTGGCCGAGGCCGCCGCCGCGTATCGGGAGGCCATCGGGCTGGGGGCCGACACCGGATCGGTCTGGGCCAACCTGGGTGCCGCACTTCAGGGATCGGGCTGGCTGGCCGAGGCGGAGAGCGCCTATGGCGAGGCGTTGCGGCGCCAGCCCGACCATGCCGAGACACGCAACAATCTGGGCCTGCTGCTGCACGCGCTCGGCCGTCATGCGGAGGCGCGCGACCGGTTCCGGAGCGCGCTGGCGATCGACCCCGGCCATGTGCCGGCGCTCGTCAATCTCGGGCTGGCGGAGTCCGCGCTTGGGGACTATGGCCGTGCCGAGCGCTGGCAGCGCCGCGCCATCGCCCGCGACCCCGGTCAGGCGGAGGCCTGGAACAATCTCGGCAACGCCTGCAAGGCGCAGGGGCATCAGGCGGAGGCGGAAGCCTGCTGGAAGCGGGCGCTGGCGCTCAACCCCGCCTTCGCCGATGCGCTAGGCAATCTCGGTGCCGACCTGTCCGATCGAGAGGCCTTCGTTCCGGCGACGGTGCAGGTGCGCCGCGCCATCCGGCTGATGCCCGGCCATGCGCCTTTGCATGCCGTGCTGGCCTATGCGCTGAACGGCGCCCAGAACCCCGTCGACGCCGACGCCGCCTGCCGCCGGGCACTGGCGCTGGCGCCATCGCTGGCCGACCCGCTCTGCACCCTGGGTTTGGCGGAACAGCGGCAGGGCTGCACCAATGCCGGCCGCTGGTTCGAGCGGGCGGTCGCCGCCACGCCCGGCCATGCGCTGGCCCGTTTCAACCGCGGCCTGCTGTCGCTGGAGCGCGGCGCGCTGAGCGCCGGCTGGGCCGACTACGCCTTCCGCTTCAAGGCCGGCCGCGTCCGCCCGGAGCGGCGCTTCACCATTCCCGAATGGATGGGCGAGCCGCTGGCCGGCAAGCGCCTGTTCGTCTGGCGCGAGCAGGGGGTGGGCGACGAGTTCCTGTTCGCCTCCTGCTATCCCGACCTGATCAAGATGGCGGGGCATGTGGTGATCGAGTGCGAGCGCCGGCTGGTGCCGCTGTTCGCCCGTTCCTTCCCGAAGGCGACCTTGCGGGCCGAACAGCCGCCCTGCGGGCTGATGGAAGCCGAGACGGTCGATTGCGACTATCACATCCCGGCGGGCTCTGTCCCCCGCCTGCTGCGGGACCGGCTGTCGGCCTTCCCGACGCGGTCCTGCTGGCTGTTCGCCGAGGGTGGCCGCGTCGCCGATTGGCGCGAGCGGCTGGACGGTGCCGGCGACGACCTGCGTGTCGGCATCAGCTGGCGCAGCCAATTGATGACCGCCGACCGCCGCAGCGCCTATCTGCCGCTGGAGTCCTGGGGCTCGATCTTCGCCGTGCCCGGCGTCACCTTCGTGAATCTGCAATATGACGAGTGCCAGCGCGAGATCCTGGCGGCGGAGCGCCGGTTCGGGCAGCCGATCTATGGCTGGACCGGGCTCGACCTGCGCGACGATTTCGAAGAGACGGCGGCGCTGGTCTCGACACTCGACCTCGTCATCGCGCCGGCGAACTCGGTGGCGGAGCTTGCCGGTGCGCTGGGGGTGCCGGTCTGGCGCTTCGGCCACCGCGACTGGACGCAGCTCGGCACCGCCGGCCGGCCCTGGTACCCGTCGATGCGCCTGTTCCAGCCGCTGGGCGGCCAGGGGCTGGAGCAGGCGCTTGAGCGCATCGCAGTGGAACTGCGCCGGGTGGCGGGGCGCTGATGGCTAAATCAACCGGCTACATCAACCGGGGCGGCTGATCGCCATCCTCGTCGAAGCCGTGGTCGGACGGCGGCAGGCGGAAAGCCGCGGCGAAGATGCGGTCGGCGAGACCGGGCGACGGGCGGTCTTCCGAATGGCCCAGCGCCAGTTCCATCGTCACCATCTCATCCAGCATCGCCTGCGCCTTGACCGAACGCAGAAGTAGGCGCCGCGCGTCCCTGGCCACGTCGGCAGGCCAAAGGGCGAGGTCGCCTCCGTGACGATCGAGCCGATCGCGAAACTCCTCATCCGTCATCGAAGGAATCCCTGGCCGCCTGCGCACTGGCGCGCAGAAGCAGCCGGAGCTGCTGGCGCGCACGTTTCAACAGCGACTCTACAGCACCTATGCTGATTTGCATAACGCTGGCGATGTCGGCGTTGCTTAAATTCTCGTAATAAAACAGGGTCACGGCCGCGCGCTGCTGCGGGGTCAGCCTGTCCTGGGCCTCCAGCAGCCGGGCGGCGACCTGCCGGCGATGGATGGTGCTGACCGCATCGGGTGCAGTGTCCGACGGCTCCGCCACGGTTTCCAGATCCTGGCCGACCGGCCGCCGCTTGTGGTCGATGCAGCGGTTCACCACCACCCGGTAGAGCCAGGTGGTGAAGCGGGCGCCGCCGTCGTCGCTCCATTGGCTGCGGCGTTGCCAGACCTGGAGGAAGGCGTCCTGCACCACATCCTCGGCCTCCGCCTCGTTGCCAGTCAGGCGGCGGGCCAGGGCGTAGGTGCGTTTCAGGTGGCGATGAACCAGCGTCCGGTAAGCCGTCTGGCTGCCGGAGCGGATTTGCGCCATCAGTGCTTCGTCGCTGTCCTCGTCCGCAGGGACGATGACGCCGGAGGCTGGCCCCCGGCTCAGATCCCCGGACATGGAGCGCCCGGCACCGGAATCCTCGCAAGGACGGTCAAGCCGAGAGTCCGCCATTTGCATGATCCATCGCTCTCCCGACGACGGATGCATGCGGCCCTTTGGCTGTGGCACCGACGACAGTGGATGGCCCGCCGCGTTCTGCGGCCACGGCCTGCCAAGCCTTCAGCATGAAGGACGTCTGGCGGATGATCGAGTCACAGGCCGCAACCGGATCCTTCCGGCTGGCGGCGGCGCCGGCCTGCGCGATCAGCCGGTGGTAGAACCGGCGAAGCGTCAGCGCGACATCCTCATTTTTGTCGAAAACCAGAATGGAATCAAGGCCCGCGAACACCATGACCGCGTTTCGGATCGCGGTGTGGTGCGCCTCGAACCGACGGTCGGCAGCGGCATCGCGGGCGGCGTACAAATGGGTCATCGCCCGCTCGTACAGCCGCACCACCGCCATCAGCGGCGGCACCGCGCTGTTGGCGACGGCATAGGCGTTCAGGGCCTTCGAATAGGCGGAATTGCGCATGGCGCCAAATCCTCATCGTTGGATGAACCTCGACCGGTGTCAGCTGTCGCTGCTGCTGTCCTTGTAGGTCAGCTGTTTCAGCAGCAGCGCCGCCTGTTCCGCCGCCGCCTCCAGCCTGG
Organism: Azospirillum sp. TSH64; assembly: GCF_003116035.1. GTDB lineage: Bacteria > Pseudomonadota > Alphaproteobacteria > Azospirillales > Azospirillaceae > Azospirillum. The sequence goes on along the minus strand of NZ_LGQW01000015.1, from coordinate 3,771,736 downwards.
CGTAATAGGCGGTCAGGGTGCTGCGGTAGGTCTCGGCCTTGGTCTTGATGTCGGTGGACCGGCTTTCCAGCTCGGTGTCCCGGGTTTCCAGATCGTCGATGGCGGTGGCGAGGTCGCTGCCGTAGGTTGCCGACGCATCGTCGATGACGCCAAACAGCTTGTCGGCCAGACCCTGCGAGAAGTCGATGTCCACGCTGCCGCTGTTGCCGGTATAGACCAGCACGATGCCGTCATAGGCAGTGCCGGCCGCGCCGATGATGCGGTTGCCGCTGACGGTGAACAGGCTGCTGTCGCCATTAACGGAGGCGGAGTTGAGCGTCCCGTCGTCGCCGCGTACGATGTCGAGGCTGAAGGACAGTGCCGAGGCGCTGCTGGTGTAGCGCAGCAGCGACATCTGGCTGGACGACGAGGTCATGTTGAGGCCGAGCAGTTGCTTGACCGCGTCGACGTCGCTGCTGAGGATGCTGTTCAGCGTGTCCTCGTCCAGCTCCAGCTCGTTGGAACTGTTGAAGCTGATGCCCAGCGAGGCCATCGACAGAACCGTGCCGTCGTCGGTGGTGATGGAGGTGTTGAGCGCGCTGTTCACCGACCGGACGATCTGCCGCAGCAGGCTGTCGGAAAACAGCGTGGCGTCGCTGGACGCCGTGCCGTCGCTGGTCGTCGCCTGCTGCGTCACCACGAAGTCGCGATATTCGTTGTAGGCATCGACGAAGCTGGTGATCGCCGACTTGATCGAGGACAGGTCGGTCGACACCTCCATCGAGATCGCCGTGCCCGGGCTGGCGCTGTAGAGGTTCAGCGTCACGCCTTCGATGGCGTCGTCGATGGTGTTGGAACTGCGGGTGATGGTGACGCCGTCCACCTCGACGATCGCCTTCTGCACGGCGACCAGCTCATTCTTGATGGCGCCGTCGCTGTCCGTCAGCCCGAGCGAGGAGAGGACGCCGTCGCCGCCGTCGGTCATCGAGATGGCCTGGCCGGTGTTGTTGGAGGTCAGGATCAGCTGATAGCTGCTGTCGCTGACCTGCACGATGCTGGCGGTGACGCCGCTGGTCGACTTGTTGGCGTTGATGGCGTCGCGCAGGTCGGTCAGGCTGTCGTCGCTCTCCATCGCGATGGTGACGGCGCTGCCGTCGGCCGCCTGGAGCGTGAAGCTGCCGGAATAGCCCAGCGCGCCTGTCTTGCTGGCGACGCCGTCCGCCGCGATCTTGTGCTTGGTGGCCAGCTGCTGCACCACGACCGAATAGGTGCCGACCTCCGTGTCGTCGTCCACCGTGGCGCTGAACACGTCGTCGTCGCCGACATAGGCGGTCCGCTGGCCGAACAGGTTGGAGGACGCGCCGGTGGAGACGCTGCGGTTGCGCAGCCCGTCGATGGCGTCGCCGACCGCCTGCAGCTTGTCCTGCAGGTCGGTGTAGGCGGTGATCTTTGCCTCGTTGGCGGTGATCTTGGTGTCGATGCGGTCGGCCTTGGCCAGCCGGGCGTTCACCTTGGCCTCGATCAGCAGGGAATAGTCGATGCCGGTACCGGAATCGCTGGAGGACAGCGCCGAATAGCCCGTCGTCGCGGCTGTGCTGGAGGTGGTGGAACTGACGGTCGTCATGGCAAGGCTCTCCCGGTTCCGGCCGCGCGGGACGCGGCGGATGGCACGGCGATGCGGGCTTTTGCGGCACTGATGGTGGTAGGAAAGCGGCCGCCGGCGGGGGCGCCCCACGAGTGTGTGAGGCTGTGCGGGACGCGGCACCCTTGCCCGGCGGCCTTGCGAACCGTCAGCGGAGAAGGGAGAGCAGATTCTCGGGCATCTGGTTCGCTTGGGACAGCACGGCGATGGCGGCCTGGGTCAGGACCTTCTCCGATGCCAGTTTGGATTGCTCCTCGGCCACGTCGACGTCCATGATCTTGGACTGGGCGGCCTCGGTGTTCTCGATGGTGGTGTCGATCATGTCGCTGCGGAATTCAAAGCGCGAGATCAGGGCGCCGACATCGGCACGGGCATCCGACAGGGTGGTCACCGCGGTGTCGAGCGCCGTCAGGGCGGCGGCGGCGGTGGCCGACGTGCCGACATCCAGCGTGTTGATGCCAAGCCCCGTCGTGGTGACGCCGGCGATCTGCACCGTGATGTTGTCGTTCGAGGTGGTGCCGACGCGGAAGGACACGCCGGTCGACCAGTTGGTCGCGCCGTCAAGCAGGGATTCGTCGTTGAAGCGGGTGCCCGACGCGATGCCGTCGATTTCATCCTGCAACTGCTGGAATTCGGCATCCAGATAAGAGCGCTCGTTGTCGGTGACCGAGCCGGACAGCGACTGCGTGGCGAGCGAGCGCATGCGCTGCACGATGTCGGAGATGCTGGACATGCCTCCGTCGGCGGTCTGGAGGATCGACGAGCCGTGCGACGCGTTGGTGGCCGCCTGATTCAGCACCGTGACGTCGGATTTCAGCGAGGTGCCGACGGCGAGACCGGCAGCATCGTCCGACGCCTTGGTGATGCGCGAACCGCTGGCGATCTTCGAGACCGAGTCCGACTGGTTGGTCGAGTTGATGTTGAGGTAACGAAGGGCCGAATTGGAAGCCGTGTTGGTCGAGATGACGGGCATGATGTGGTCTCCTGATCGAACCGGGCCGTTTCGGCGACCCTCACTGGGACTCACGGGGCACGCGGCGAAAGCTGGCGGACTTTTTCGATGGGGTTAGCGCTTTTTTGCGATGCCCCCGATCCTCACAGATATTTGGACAGGTTGTTCTCTTCGAGGATCTTCATCAGGCTCATGGTCGCCTCCAGCGAGGCCTGGAGCTGCGACAGCTTGGTGGTGGATTCGGCCAGATCGACGCTGCGGATGTCCTCCACCTGGGTTTGCAGCACCAGCTGCTCGTCGACATGGCGGTCGATGGTGTTCTCCAGCGAGGAACTGGCCGCACCCAGCTTCGCCTGGACGATCGACAGTCCGTCGGTGGCGTCGGAGGCGAGCTGCGTCGCCTCGGCCAGCAGATCGGTGTCGACCGGATCGGTCGACATGTTGGCGATCAGGCTGAAGGCGCGCAGGGCTTTCTCGAAGGCCGGCTGGTCGGCGGTGACGCCGTAGGACAGCACGAAATCGTCGGCGGCCTGGAAATGGGCGACGGTGGAATCGCCCTGGTAATAGCCGGTGTCGGCACTGGAGGGATAGGTTGCCGCACTGTAGCTGTCCAGATCGACGGCCGGCTGGTCGGTGCGTCCGCCGGCGAACAGATAACGGCCGTCCTGCCGGGTGTTCAGCAGCCCGCCGAGTTCCTCCATCAGCTGTCCGGCCTCCGCCACCACGCCTTCGACACCGGCCGCATTGTTGCCCTGCAGGCCGGTGATCAGTGCGCTGAGGCGGGAGGTCAGGTCGGACATGCCGCCGACAGCGTCGTACATCGACTGGATGCGGCCATTCACGACCTCGCCCTCGTCGATATACTGCTCCAGCCGGCGGTAATGGCTTTCGAGATTGACCAGCCGGCCGCTGTCCGAGGCGATGCCCTTGTAGTCGGTGGAGTTCAGACCCGATGCCGAGCGGATCTGTTCCGCGGCCACCTTGGCCTCGGCCTTCATCATGTATTGGACGAGCGTGTTCTGATGGTTGTAGGTCGCGACCCGTTCCATCGCGGTCTCCTCTACTGGACCATGTCGAGCGCCGTGCTGAACATCTCCTGCAATGTCTTCATGACCGCGGCGGCGGCCTCGTAGGCGGATTGCAGGGTGGAGATCGCGGCGGTCTCCTCGTCGACATTCACGCCGCTCTGCGACGAGAAGGTCGATTCGAGGCTGCTGGTGTAGGTTTTCTGGCTGTCGTAGGCGGTGGATGCCTTGTCGGCGAGCGTTGCCGCCCCCTGGATCACTGCACCGGCATAGCCGGCGAAGCTCGTGCTGCGAGCGCTCAAGGCCCCCGCGGCGTCGAAGTCGTAGCTGGCGGAAAAGGCCGCCGACAGCGCCTTCACCACCGACCCCTCGCCGCTGGTCAGCGCCGTGTCGCCGGCGGTCAGCCCGCTGGCGGAGGACAGGGCGCCGGTGGCGAGAAGGCTGCTGTCGTTGGCGATGCGAGTCGCGACCTTGATGTCGGAGGCCCCGGTGCCGTTCAGCAGGTCGTTCAGGCCGTAGGCGTCGGAGAAGTTGCCGGTCGTGCCGTCGTTGGCGTCGCCGCCCAGCGCGATGCCGTTGCCGGTGCCGGTGGCGGCGATGACCAGCTTGCCGTCGGCGGAGATCGACGCCGACGCGTTGCTCATCGTGTTGATGGCGTCGACGACGTCCTGAAGGGTCGATTTGGTCGACAGGTCGATGTCGAGGACCTCCGCCGCCGTGCCGGAACTGTCGGTGACGGCGACGCGCAGGGTGCCCTCGTTTACTTTCAGCGCATCGCTGGCCGAGACGGTCTCGGTGCCGGTCAGGCTTTGCGGGGCGGGGTAGGAGGTGCCCTGGTTCTGGATGGCGTTCAGCCTGTCCATCAGGGTGGTCGCCAGCTCGTCCAGGCCGGCCTGCTGCGCCGGCAGGTCGGTGTCGCGCAGCTGAACCAGCGCGCCCAGCGAACCGCCGAGCGACGAGCCGGTGACGTCCACCCCGTTCAGCATGATGCCGCCGAAGCCGCTGCTGCCGCTGGCGTTGTACACCGTGCTGGCGCTGACCGAGGCGGCCGGCGTGTAGGACAGCTCGTGCACCTTGCTGTCGAGCAGGGACTTGCCCGACGCGGTCGAGATGCGCATCAGCCCGCTGTCGTCGACCTGATAGGTGACGTCGATGGACTTGGACAGGCTCTTCAGCGCTGTGTTGCGCTGGTCCTCCAGGTCGGTGACGTTCTGGCCCAGCGCCTTGCCCTTCACGATCCGGTCGTTGAGGGAATCGATGCCGCTCAGCGTCTCGTTGATGGTGTCGACGGTGGTGGCGATCTCGTCGTCGGCCTGTGCGCGCAGCGACTGGATGGACGAGGAGGTGTTGCGCAGCGTCTCCGCCAGGTCCGACAGATCCTGCACGGTGGCGGCCTTGGCGCTCTCGCTTTCCGGGGAGGTGGCGAGCGTGCCCAGCGTGTCGGCCAGCGCGTCGATCATCGACCCGATGTCGGTGCCGCCGCTGTCGTCGCTGCTGACGCTGCCGAAGGCCGACTGCATCTGGTCGAGATAGCTGTTGCGGGTGTCGGTGTAGCCGAGGTCGGACTGGGCCGAGACGAGCGTCTTCAGCAGATAGCGGTCGACGTTGCTGCTGACCGCGGTGACGTCGACGCTGGCAACATTCACGCCGGTGCTGCGGGTGACGTTGGATGCCGTCTTGCGGGTGTAGCCGTCGGTGTCGGCATTGGCGACATTGGAGGAGGCGACGGCGATGCCGACCTCGGACGTGCGCAGCGCCGATGTGGCGATGGAACTGGCGACGCGAAGCGACATTGCAGGCCTCCTTTCCGTTTATCGGCGCGAAGCGGTCAGGCCGAAACCGTCAGGCCGTCAGGCCGACGACATGGCCGGTGGTGCGCATCGCCACCCGTGCGCCATAGCGGGCACCAGGGCCATAGGCGACGCCATAGACGCCAGCCGGCGCGGTGGATGCGGCACGCAGGGCGGCGCCGATGGCGTTCTGGCGGGCGCGATGGACCTTGATCTGCGCCTCCATCTCTCGCATGCGGGCGGCCAGTGTCGGCAGGACCCGGTCGGCGGCGGCCTTGGCGGCGCTGCGCACGGCGGGGGCGACGCGCTTGCTGCGCGTCTGCGCCAGCGCATCGGCCAGCCGGTCCTTCCAGCTGCGCAGCAGCGTCTGCATGTCGCCCGCCGCCAGCAGCGCATCGCGCGGCCGTCCCTCGCGCACCGCCGCCTCGGCCCGCGTTGCGGCGCGGTCCAGTTCGGCGACGAAGGCCTCCAGCACCTCGACCGCATCGACGCGGAGGAAGACGGTCGGGGTTTCCGGCTTGCCGGTCTGGTCAGCGAGTTGGGCGGGGGCTTGGGGCTTGGTCAGAACGGGCTTCGGCGGGGCCGGCTTGCGCAGGGTCTGCTTGAGCGCCATGGCGATAGCTCCGGGTTTTGGATGTCGGGTTCCACGGCGGGCGGTCCGAAAACTGGCGGGGAATTTTTACCGCCGCGCCGCCATCGCCCGCCCATAGGCGCTCATTGCGGCATTGGCGACCCGGCCGCGGTGGATCCGGGCTCCCAGCGCCCGCTTCTCCACATCCAGCCCGTCGATCAGCGCGATCAGATCGTCGGCCATCGCCAGCCGTTCGGCCTGCGTGGCGGTCCTCGCCAGCAAGGCCCGCGCCTGGACCGTCAGCCGCCGGTGCTCCATCAGCAGGGCGTCGGCGCGGGCGAAGCGTTCGTCGGGTGCGGCTGCCATGGCGTCAGCGCTTCATCGAAATCAGCGTGTCGATCATGTCCTGCGCCGTCGTCATCACCTTGGATGCGGCGGAATAGGCCTGCTGCGCGACGATCATCCGGCTGAACTCGTCGGTCAGCTCCACGGTGGAGCTTTCGAGCGAGCCGGCCTCTATCTCGCCGGCCTTGCCGTCGCCGGCGGTGCGCAACTGGTAATTGCCGGACTCGAAGGTCTGGGTGAAGGTGGTTCCGCTCTCGCTCTCCAGCCCGTTGGCATTGGCGAAGGTCGCGATGGGGATCTGGTAGATCGCCCGCGTCTCGCCATTGTCGAAGGTGGCGCGCACCACGCCGTTGCTGTCGATGGTGGTCCCGGTCAGCGTGCCGGGCTCGTAGCCGTTGCCGGTGGCGGTCCAGTCGCCGATGGCGGCGGTGCTCTCGCCCGATGCGTATTGCGTCAGCCCGGTCGTGCTGTTGGCGCCGCCGATCGACATCGTCACCGTGCTGTCGCTGGCGCCGGTGGTCCAGCCGCCGACCGAAAAGCCGATGGCCGAGGGATCGACGCTGGTCGTGGTGCCGCTGCTGTCGGTCTGGGTGGCGCTGGCCAGCGAGCCGTCGCTGTTGAAGGAGATGGAGATCGGGAAGCCGGAGATCGTGCCGGTCGTGGTCGTGCCGTCGGCCGAGCTGGTCGGGTCGGACGCGCTGAGCGACCATGTGTTGTCGGCCGTCTTGCTCCAGCTCATCGTCACCGAATGGCTGTTGCCGAGCGCGTCGAACAGTTCCACGTCGGTGGTGAAGCTGTCGCCGGTCGCGGCGTCGGACGGCAGGTTGGCCTCGATGTCCAGCGTCGAGGTCGCCTTGGGCGTGCCCTTGATGCTGGTCAGGTTGATCGCCTGGAGGCTGTCGGTGGAGGTCTTGTTGCCGGCCTTGATGGTGCCGTCGTCGCCCACCGCCCAGCCATAGAGGTAATAGCCCTCCGAATTGACCAGATTGCCGTTGGAATCGGTGGAGAAGGAGCCGTTGCGGGTGAAGTAGGTGCCGCCGCTCGCGGTCTTGTCCGACACGACGAAGAAGCCGTCGCCGTTGACCGCCATGTTGGTGGTGGTCGCCGACGACTGGATTTCGCCCTGGCGGCTGACGCTGTGGGTGTTGGACGCGATGACGCCGCCGACCTGCTCGTCCACAGTGGTGGTCTTGTTGATGTAGGAGGTGAACTCCGTCACCGTGCCCTTGAAGCCGGTGGTGCTGGAATTGGCGATGTTGCTGGAGATGCTGGCGAGCGCCCTGCTCTGGGCGGTCAGCCCGGACGTGGCGCTGTACATTGCGCTGGTGAGGCTCATGGCGGCACCTGTCTTTCGAATTGTCCGGGGGGAGGGGTCAGGAAACCGTCAGCACCTTGTCGGCCGACAGGCTGACGCCGTCGACGCTCAGCACCGCCGTGCCGGACGAGCTGTCCACGGCGGTCACGGTGCCCTTGAAGCGGGTGGTGGTGTCGATGGCCTTGCCGTTGGCGTCGAGCGCCGTCACCGACAGGGTGTAGGTTCCGCTGCTGTAGCTCTTGCCGTTGGTGCCGACGCCGTCCCAGGTCACCTCGTGCGTGCCGGCGGCGGTGGAGGAGCTAACGTCGCTGTAGACGGTGTTGCCGCTTGAATCGGTGATGGTCAGCTTGACCGAGGACGCGGCGGAATCGAGGTCGTATTCCCAGCTCGCTTCGCCGTCCTGCAACGGGGTGGTCGAGCCTTCGGCCTCGACCGTCTTGCCGTAGTAGTTGACGGCGCCGCTGCCGGACCCGAGGGAGGAGGACAGGGTGCTGCTGAGGTCGGATACCGTGCTGTTCAGCTCGTCGAGCTTGTCGTTGATCGACATCTGCTGTTCCAGCCCGGACAGTTGGACGAGCTGGGTGGTGAAGGTGGTCGTGTCGACCGGGTTGGTCGGATCCTGGACCTCGAGCTGCTTCATCAGCAAAGTCAGGAATGTCTGATAGCTGTCGGTCGCGCTCGTGGCTGACGAGCTGCTCGACGTGGACTTCGTCGACGTCGTCGACGTTGTTGAGCTGACGGAATCGACCAGCATCGCCTTCTCCACCCAATCGCGGCCCGTTCGCGGAATCCGGGCGGGATTTCGCGGCGGTTCAGGCCGATGGCTTTTCGGGATGGGCGGCGGGCTGGCGCCGCCCTGTTCGTTCTGTGGCTATCCACGGAACGGCGGGCGAAAGCTGGCGCAGATTCTTCCGGAAAAATTTAGGCGGACATAAAAAGCCCCGGCGGGATGGATCCGGCCGGGGCGAAAAGGCAGTTGAGACGACGACGACTGCGGAAATGAAGCGGTTACGACAGGACGGTCACGAAGCGTGGCGCAGATCGGCGGAACCGGGGGAGGTCGGCCGCCTCTGCGTCACGGTTGCGGGGAAGACCAGAACCGACGGGCGGCGGTCGGACGCCAGGAGGGCATCCGCGGGCTCCCGCCCGTTCAACAGCCACTGGTAGGCGGCGGCAATGGCGACCCGGTCGCGTCCATCCGCGGACAGCACGCGCAAACCGGCAGCCATTTCCCCATCGGAACCGCTGCGGCGAACCGCATCGCACAGTGCATGGCCGAGCCGGAGGTCCGACACCAGAACCGCACTGTAACCGGCCTGTGCGACGACCGATGCCAGGGCTCCCAGATGGGACGGCGGCAAGGGGGAATTGCCGACCTCCCGCAGGTCCAGGAACAGGTTGCGGCCGGTGCCGGCACCGGACAGCGCGTTGCGCAACGTCCCGAGCCAGGCGGAGGGAGGAGCGTCACGAAGGCCGCTGCAGGCGACGGCGTGGAGACCCCAGTCGGTGGCTGCGACGGTGATGTCCTTCATGCTCTTCCCCTTCGGTGTGGTCCGGGTTCCTCGGGTCAGGTCCGCTCCGTCGATCCCGCCGGCTGGGGGGCCGGTCGGGGGCAGCGGGGCATCCCTGACGACAGAGTATAGGGAAGATTCCTAACAATCAGTAACGGAAACTAGTTTCCGGTTTGAAATCCACATTCCGGTTTCAGCATCCGAGGGCCCGGCCTTCGGCGGCGCATTGCAGGAGCAAAGCCGACGGCTGCCATTGCGGGTCGCCGATGTCACGGTGGTAACGCTGGACCGCCCCGGCGATCTTGCCCAGCCCTTCCTGGGTGGCCCAGAACAGCAGGCCGCCGCGCCAGGACGGAAAGCCGTAGCCATGCAGCCAGATGGCGTCGATGTCCACCCCGCGGGCGGCGATGCCTTCCTCCAGGATTTTGGCCGCCTCGTTCACCATCGCATAAAGGCAGCGTCCGCGGATCTCCTCGTCGCCGACCGGACGCGGGACGATTCCGCGGCGGCGGCGGTCCTCCTCGATCACCGCCGCCACCTCCGGATCAGGGATCGGGACACGGCTGCCGGGCTCGTAGCGGTAGACACCGGCCGAGGTCTTCTGGCCGTAGCGCCCACGCTCCGCCAGGGTGTCGAGCCAGTCGGGCGATTGAGCCTCCGGGTCGCCGGCCTTGCGCCGTTCCTCGCGGATGCGCCAGCCGACATCGATCCCGGCAAGGTCTGTCATCGAGAAATGGCCGAGCGGGAAGCCGAATTCCGTCAACACGCGGTCGACCTGCTCCGGGCTGGCGCCTTCCTCGACCAGGGCCATCGCCTCCCGGCCGCGCTGGTGCAGGATGCGGTTGCCGACGAAGCCGTAGCAGACGCCCACCGCCACGCCGACCTTGCCGATCCGGCGCGCGAGCCCCATCACGGTTGCCAGCACCGTGTCTGAGGTCTTGGCTCCGCGCACCACCTCCAGCAGGCGCATGACGTTGGCCGGGCTGAAGAAATGCATGCCCAGCACGTCCTGCGGCCGGCCGGTCGCTGCGGCGATGGCGTCCACGTCCAGCGTCGAGGTGTTGGTGGCGAGGATCGCCCCCGGCTTGCAGGTCCGGTCCAGCGTCCGGAAGATCGCCTGCTTGACCTCCATGCTCTCGAAGGCCGCCTCAACCACCAGATCGGCGTCGGCCAGCTCATCGTAGGACAGGGTGGGATGGATCAGCGCCATCCGCTCGTCCACCTGTGCCGCGGTCAGGCGGCCCTTGCGGAGGGTGGAGTCGTAGTTGCGGCGGATGGCGGCGATGCCGCGCTCCAGCCCCTCCTGCGCGCTGTCGACCAGCACCACCGGAATGCCGGCATTGGCGAAGCACATGGCGATGCCGCCACCCATGGTGCCGGCGCCGATCACACCGACCTTGCGGATGTCGCGCGTCGGCGTGTCGGCCGGCAGGCCGGGGACCTTCGCCACCTCGCGTTCGGCGAAGAAGGCGTGGATCAGGCCGGCGCGCTGGGGCGAGTCCATGCAGGCGAGGAACAGATTCCGCTCGCGCGCCATGCCCTCATCGAAGGGCAGGGTGACGGCTGCCTCGACCGCGTCGACGATGCGGTGGGGCGAGAACAGCTGCGGCAGCCGTTTGGCAAGCTCGGCCCGCTTCGCGGTGAACAGGGCGGGATCGGTGCCGGCGATGCGGTCGGTGCGGGCACTGACCGGCTGCGGGCGGCTCCCATCGGCCAGAAGCCGTTCGGCGGCGCGCAGGCCGGCCTCCAGGGCGGAGACGCCGTCCTCCACAGCATCGATCAGGCCGAGGGCCAGCGCCTCTTCGGCACCCACGGGATCGCCGGACAGGATCATGTCCAGCGCCTTGGCCGCTCCGATCAGACGCGGCAGCCGTTGCGTGCCGCCGGCGCCGGGCAGGAGGCCCAGCTTGACCTCCGGCAGGCCGAGCTTCGCCGACTTCAGCGCGACGCGAAGATGGCAGGCCAGCGCCACCTCCAGCCCGCCGCCCAGCGCCGTTCCATGGATGGCGGCGATCACCGGCTTGGTGGCGGCATCGAGGTGCGCCACCACCTCCGGCAGGGTCGGCGGGGCGGAGGGCTTGCCGAACTCCCGGATGTCCGCGCCGGCCATGAAGGTGCGGCCGGCGCAGACGATCAGCAGCGCATCGGCCCCGTTATCGGCCAGCCCGGCGTCCAATGCCGCAACCAGCCCTTTGCGTACGCCATGCCCGACGGCGTTCACCGGCGGGTAATCGACGGCGATGACGCCGATGCGTCCCCGGCGCGCATACTGGACAGGATTGGGCGGAACCGCTTCAGTCTGGGCCGGCGACGGCATCGGCACTCTCCGGAAAGCCAAAGGTCCGGGCCGATCCGATCCCGGACGGCAGGGTGGATCGGAGGCCGGCGGATCGCCAATCTATCAGGCGATCCGAGCAAATCAAAGTTTCGGAATATAGTTTCTTTATACGGAATTTAATTGGCGAAGAGGTGGCCATGGGAACCGAACGGCGCGGTCACGGGTTGGCATTCGCGTCGAAGGTCATTGGCTGGAGTTGAGTTATGGATTTGACGGGGAAGGTCGCGCTGGTCACCGGTGCGGGGTCCGGGATCGGCAAGTCGTCCGCGATACGCTTTGCCCAGTCCGGCGCCTCGGTCGGCGTGCTGAGCCACACCGAGGACGAGATCGCCAAGACCGCCCTTGAGATCCGTGCTGCCGGTGGAAAGGCGATCCCCTTGACCGCGGATGTCGGCGACGACGAGGCGATGCGGCAGGCGGTCGGGCGTTTGGTGGAGGAGTTCGGGCGGCTCGACATCGTCTTTGCCAATGCAGGCATCAACGGCGTCTGGGCGCCCATCGACGACCTGACGCCGGACGAATGGGACCGCACCATCAACACAAACCTGCGCGGCACCTACCTGACGCTGCATCATGCGGTTCCGCATCTGAAGAAGGCGGGTGGCGGCTCGGTGATCGTCACCGCGTCGATCAACGGCACGCGGGTGTTCAGCAACACCGGCGCCACCGCCTATTCCTGCACCAAGGCTGCACAGCTCGCCATGGTGAAGATGCTGGCGCTGGAACTGGCGCCGAGCCGCATCCGCGTCAACGCGATCTGCCCCGGCATCATCGATACGAACATTCCCGACAACACCAAGATGCGGAATATTGAATCGGTAAAGACCCCCATCGAGTATCCGCAGGGTAAGGTGCCCCTGACCGGCGGCAAGTCCGGCGACAGCTTCGACGTGGCGGAGCTTGCGCTGTTCCTGGCGTCCGACCGGGCAAAGCACATCACCGGCACCCCGGTCTGGATCGATGGTGCGGAATCCCTGATGGTCGGCTGAGCTTCCGCAATCGCGCGGCCCGGCCGCAAAACCGAACAACTATGGCGAAGGACATCATGAGCTTGCACGACAAGGTGCGGAAGAACGAGGAACTCGGCCGCTATGAGCTGACGGTGGCGGGCTCGACCGCGCTGGTCACCTACGACATGCGCGATGGCAAGATCGCATTGACCCACACCGAGGTGCCGGGTGCCCTGACCGGCCAGGGGGTGGGGTCTGAACTGGCGAAGGGCACGCTCGACGACATCCGGGCCCAGGGGCTGAAGGTGCTACCGATCTGCACCTTCATCGAGGCCTACATCAAGCGCCACCCCGAATATCAGGACCTCGTCGGCTAAAGCGGATTCCCGTCCTCGTCGAGGAAGATCAGATCGCCGTCCAGCAGGAAGAGGCAGATGCAGTCTTCCTCGCTGGCGCCGAAGGCGTAATGGTCGGTGCCGGCGACGTAGTGGGCGACGTCGCCGAGCCCGTAGCTGCCATATTCGTCGCGGAAGGCGCCGCGCAGGACCAGCAGCAGTTCGTCCGCGGTGTGGCGGTGCGCCGGAACCGGAGCACCCGAAGCCATGCGGAGCAGGCGGACCGTCGTGCCGGACTTCGTCGTGCCGGACAGGGTGCGCTCCCAGCCCGACAGCCAGACCCCCTTGGAGATCTCCCGCCAGGACCCGTCATCGGTCGGCGTGTCGATGGCGTCCGGCAGCCAGCTGCGCAGCGGTTCCGGCACCAGCCGTCCGCATGTCCGGCCGGCTGCGGGCAGCTCAATGGGGGCCGGCTCCTGTTGTATCCGCGCGGCGGTCAGCAGGCCGTCCATGCGGTCCAGCAGCGCATCCAGCCCATCGTCACCGGCGCAGGGCAGCTCTTCTAACCAGTTCCCGCACAAGGCTTCGTAAGACGCGACGCGCTGGCGGCAGTCCGGGCAGTAGGCGAGGTGGGTGGCCACCAGCAGTGACTTCCCGGCCCGCTCCTGCCCGCTGGCATAGCCGATCAGAAGCTGGTCGTCCGGATGGTGGAACGGCACCGTCACGCCTTGTCCCTCATGCTGCGTTTCAGATGGCCGAGCGCGAGGCGGAGCCGGGTCTTGACCGTTCCCAGGGGCACCTCCGTGTCTTCGGCGATCTCTTCATGGGTCTGTTCGAGAAAATACGAACGGCGCAGCACCTCGGATTGGTTCTCCGCCAGAGTTTCGATTGCATCCTGAAGTTGGCGGCTGCTCTGGACCATCTGGGCGGTCTCCTCCGGCGTGGCGAGGGAGGCGGGGGTCATCGCCGGATCGTCCGGGTCGGGGGCGGGGCGCATCTCCTTGCGCAGGCGGTCGATGCGCCGGTTGCGGGCGATGGTGAACACCCAGGTGCCGACGGTCGCCTGGGCCGGATCGAAGCTGGCGGCCTTCAGCCAGACCGTCAGCATCACGTCCTGGACCAGTTCCTCCGCCGTGCTGCGGTCGGCGCCGAGCCTCAGGCAATATTGCAGGATCTTCGGCGCGAAATGTCGGAACAGCGCAGCGAAAGCCGAGCGGTCGCGATCCTGCGCCACCGCGTGGACCAGCTCCCCGAACTGGTCGGCATCGGTCCGGGCGGCATCCGGGCTCCCAGCCCCGTCCCTGTTCAACGTCCCCGGCAAAAGGGGCCCACGCGAAAACGGCATTCAACCACCAGTCAGCATTCCAGCGGGCGGCAGTCTATCCCGAACTTCTTAACGGAGCATTCCCGAAAATCGTCAGTGTACCATTGGCCTTCCGAGTGTTCTCTCAGCGTGCTCTCAGCGCACTCATGGGATCGAGGGGAGACACGGTGGGGGTGGTCTGCGGCAGCGGGCGGAAGGCGGCCTGCGCCTCGGCGGGCAAGGGCGGGCGCATGCGGGTCCGCCACAGGCCATAGAGAGTGGCGCACAGCGCGCCGCCGGTGACGAAGCTGAAGAGCCCGGCCGGCCCGCTGGCGGTCATCAGTGCCGACGCCACCGGCGGGCCGATGATGGCGCCGACGGAATTGGCCAGGATCAGGCCGCCGCTGGCCGACACCATATCCTCCCGCCGGACGTAATCGTTGGTGTGGGCGAGGCAGACCGGATAGAGCGTGAAGGCCAGCCCGCCGAACAGCGGCGCCACCAGCATCAGCGCCAGCGGCTGGTCCATCCCGGCGGCGGCGATCATGCCCAGGCTGGTCAGCGACAGGGCGGCCGACAGGCCGATGATGACGCTGCGCCGGTCGAAACGGTCCGACAATCGGCCGAGCGGCCATTGCAGCGCCATGCCGCCGAGGATCAGCGCCGACATGAACAGCGCCGTGCCCGACACGCCGAAGCTGGAGGAGGCCCCGAACACCGGGGCCAGCCCGTAGATCGACCCGGTGATCGCCCCGCTGATGAACACCCCCGCCACCCCCAGCGGCGAGCTTCGATAAAGCCGCCCGATGCCGAAGGAGGAGACGTTGGGCAATTGCGGCGGCGTGGTCCGCGTCAGGGCCACCGGCACCAGGGCCAGCGTCAGCAGGATCGACACGATCATGAACAGCCGCACGCCCGCCTCGTCGTCCAGGCGCAGCAACTGCTGCCCGACGCCGGACGCGCCATAGAGCGTCACCATATAGGCCGACAGCAGCTGCCCGCGGCTTTCGTTGGTGGCGGTGCCGTTCAGCCAGCTTTCGATGCACATGTAGAGACCGGCCATGCAGAATCCCTGCGTCAGCCGCAGCACGGCCCAGAGCGGCGCATCGACGAACAGCGCGTGCGACAATGCTGCGACCGACACGACGGAGGCGAAGGCGGAGAAAGCCCTGATATGGCCGACACGGGTGATGATCCGATGCGCATAGAGCGATCCCAGCGTCAGCCCGGCATAATAGGCTGCGGTGATCATGCCGACCGCCGTCGCACCGGACTCCGTCGCCGACAGCCTCAGCCCGATCAGGGTCGACATGGCTCCGTTCGCCAGCATCAGAAAGGCGACGCCCAGCAGAAGCGAGGCGACCGAACGCACAACAGGTGGCATGCCTTGACTCCTCCTCCGCCGTCAGTGGGTCAGGGCCGGAGAGCCGGTCGGGGGCCGATGATGCATGGCGATGCTCCAAATCTCTGTTGGCGTGCGGTGACGCGGCCTGTCGCAAGGTCCAACAGCGAAGCCATGGATTTGGTCCGCCACCGGGGCGGGGAGCAGGGATGCGGCCCCGGGTTGTGGCCCGGAGATATGAGTGACCGTTGGGTCAACCGGACCGTTGACAGGTCATACCGATCGGTAACATACCTTCCATCAGGTAGAGATTCGGGAGACGCCAGGATGTCAGACACCGCGCCCGCCACCCCATCGCCGGTCCAGCTCGTCCGCGAGGGGGCGGTGTCCTGGATCCGGCTGAACCGCCCCGGCGTGCTGAACGCGCTGGACGAGCCGACCGCCGCCGCCTTCCTCGACGCTTGCCGCAGCGTGGCGGAGGAGGGCGGGTCAGGGCCGACGCGGGTGCTGGTGATCGCTGGCAACGGCCGCGGCTTCATGGCCGGCGGCGATGTCGGCCGTTTCAACGACGATCCTGCCGCCGCACCGGCGGTGGCCGGCGCCATCATCGCCCATCTGCATGAGGCGCTGCGCGTTCTCGACTGGCTGGACGTGCCGGTCCTGGCCTCCGTCCATGGACCGGTGGCCGGGGCGGGGATGAGCCTCGCCAGCGCCGCCGATCTCTGCATCGCCGCCGACGACGCCAAATTCACCATGGCCTATGCCCGCATCGGCGCCACGCCGGACGGGTCGGGCAGCTTCCATCTGCCGCGCCTTGTCGGTCTGCGCCGTGCCATGGAACTGGCGATGCTGTCCGATGTGATCGACGCGGCGGAGGCGCTGCGGATCGGGCTGGTCAACCGGGTGGTGCCGGCGGCATCCTTGGCGGAGGAGACGGCCAAGCTGGCCGGACGGCTCGCCGCCGGCCCGACCGTCGCCTATGCCGGCGTCCGCCACCTGATGCGCCAGTCCTTCGACCGGACGCTGGACCAGCAGCTGGATGCCGAGCGCGACCGCTTCCTCGCCACCGCCGCCACCAGCGACTTCATCGAAGGCATCAGCGCCTTCGTCGCCAAGCGCAGGCCGGACTTCACCGGCCGCTGAGCGTCCTTATTGTCCGAGAAGTGGACCGAACCATGCAGAACGACATCGTCATCGTCGGCGCCGCCCGCACCGCCATCGGCGGCTTCGGCGGCAGCCTCAAGGATGTGCCGCTGACCCGGCTCGCCACCGTGGCGGTCAAGGCGGCGCTGGAGCGGTCCGGCACTGCGCCCGACACCGTCGGTCATTTGGTGATGGGCAACGTCATCCCGACCGAGACCAACGACGCCTATCTCAGCCGCGTCGCCGCCATCGATGCCGGCATCCCCATCGGTACGCCCGCCTTCAACGTCAACCGGCTCTGCGGCTCCGGCCTCCAGGCCATCGTCTCGGCAGCGCAGTCCATCGCGCTCGGCGACTGCGACGTCGCCATCGGCGCCGGTGCGGAGTCGATGAGCCGCGGCCCCTATTTCGTGCCGAGCGCCCGCTGGGGCACCCGCCTGGGCGACGGGGCGCTGGTCGATTACATGAACGGCATCCTGCACGACCCATGGCAGAAGATTCACATGGGGGTGACGGCGGAGAATGTCGCCGCCCGCTACGGCATCGACCGCGAGGCACAGGACGCCCTGGCGCTGGAAAGCCAGCGCCGCGCCGCCCGCGCCATCGCCGAGGGCCGTTTCAAGGACCAGATCGTCCCGGTGGAGATTGCGTCCCGCAAGGGCACCATCGTCTTCGACACCGACGAGCATGTCCGCGGCGACGTCACCCCGGAAGGGCTGGCGAAGATGAAGCCGGTGTTCAAGAAGGACGGGTCGGTCACCGCCGGCAACGCCTCCGGCCTGAATGACGGCGCCGCCGCGGTGGTGCTGGCTGATGCCCGCCGTGCCGAGGCGCTGGGGCTGAAGCCGCTGGCCCGCCTCGTCGGCTATGCCCATGCCGGCGTCGAGCCCGACTATATGGGTATCGGCCCGATCCCGGCGACCCGCAAGGTGCTGGAGCGCACCGGCCTGTCGGTGGGCGACTTCGACGTCATCGAATCCAACGAGGCTTTCGCGGCCCAAGCCTGCGCGGTGATCCGCGAGCTGGATTTCGACCCGGCCAAGGTGAACCCCAACGGCTCCGGCATCTCGCTCGGCCATCCGGTGGGTGCGACCGGCGCCATCATCACGGTGAAGGCGATCCACGAACTGCACCGCACCGGCGGCCGGTATGCCTTGGTGACCATGTGCATCGGCGGCGGCCAGGGCATCGCCGCCATCTTCGAGCGCGTCTGAGGACCCGGTCGGAGGATCAGGGCAGGTACGGGCGGGCAACCCCGCCCGTACCCAAAAAATCTCCTCAGGTTTTTCATTGAACGATCAATCAAAATAAAATCGGCGTCTGTCTGCGGCCAATTGCGCAACAGCACCATCAAAATGCAGGTTTCGTGAACGCAGCTATCGACCGCGCCCCTCGTCTCGGGGCAATCTACGGCCCGATTGCCTTCACCCTGGTCTGTTGCGTTCCGGAAGCCTTGCCCATGACGACGATTCTGCCCACGCCCACCGGTTCGTCTTCGGCGACGATTGGACAGGTGCGTCTGGCGGTGCGCGGCCTGCGCAAGGTCTTTGCCGACGATCCGCGCCCGGCGCTGGAGATGCTGCGCCGCGGGGCGACCAAGGCGGAGGTCCTGCATCGGCTGAACGTCAATGTCGGCGTGGCCGAGGCCAGCTTCGACATCCGGGCGGGCGAGATCTTCGTCATCATGGGCCTGTCCGGGTCGGGCAAATCGACCATCATCCGGCTGCTGAACCGCCTGATCGAACCGTCGGAAGGGGAAATCCGGCTCGATGGCAGGGATCTGACCGCGCTTCCCTACGCCGACCTCGTCGAGGTGCTGCGGCGGGACATGAGCATGGTCTTCCAGTCATTCGCCCTGCTGCCCAACCGCACCGCGCTGGAGAACGCCGCCTTCGGGCTGGAGGTGGCCGGGGTGAAGCGGGCAGAGCGGCGCCGGGCGGCGCTGGCCGCCCTGGAGCGGGTCGGTCTGGCGGACTATGCCGACCGCTATCCGGACGAGCTGTCCGGCGGCATGCAGCAGCGGGTGGGGCTGGCCCGCGCACTGGCCAAGAATCCGACGATCATGCTGATGGACGAGGCTTTCTCGGCACTCGACCCGCTGATCCGCACAGACATGCAGGACGAGCTTCTGCGGCTCCAGCGCGAGGATGCCCGCACCATCGTCTTCATTTCCCACGATGCGGAGGAGGCGATGCGTATCGCCGACCGCATCGCGGTGATGGAGGATGGCCGGATCGCCCAGATCGGCACCCCGGCGGAAATCCTGCGCGCGCCGGCCGACGACTATGTCCGCGCCTTCTTCCGCGGCGTCGATGCCTCGCGCGTGCTGCGCGCCCGCGACCTCGCCCGGCCGCCCGACGACGGGACCGCGGGGGAGCCCGGACGGTTCCGCTACCGCACCGATGCGGCCGGCTATTTCCGCGGCGTGCTGGCCGGCGACGGCGCATCGGCCCTGTTCGGGCTGGAGCCGGTGGCGGCCGACACGCCGATCCATGCCCTGCTCGGCCGGGTCGCTGCGGCCCCCTGTCCGCTGCCGGTCGTCGAGCCGGACGGCCGGCTCATCGGCGTGATTTCCCGCGCGGCGCTGCTGGCGGCGCTCGACCGCGGCGAGGCCGCCGGGCGCGAGGTGCGGCATGGCTGACATCGCGCTGCTGGATATCGAGTGGCTGAACGAGACCATCGGCGGCGGCATCGCCCGCGGCGCCGAATGGCTGGTGACGACGATCCTCGACCATGGGCAGCCGGCGCTGACGCTCATCGCCGCGACGGTGGATGGGTTGGGAGAGGCGTTGGACGGGCTGCTGCTGGGGGTGCCGCCCTGGCTGCTGGCGCTGATGCTGTCGGCGGTCGCGCTCTGGCGGGTCGGGCGCGCCTTCGCGCTGTTCACCCTGCTGTCGCTGGGCGGGATCTTCGTGATGGGGCTGTGGGAGCCGACGGTGTCCACCCTTGGGCTGGTTCTCGCCTCCACCGTGCTCAGCCTGATCGGCGGGGTGCCGCTCGGCATCTGGATGGCGCGCAGCAAGATCGCCGACGGGGTGGGCAAGACGCTGCTGGACCTGATGCAGACGATGCCGGCCTTCGTCTATCTGATCCCGGCGGTGTTGTTCTTCGGTCTGGGCCGGGTGCCCGGCATCATCGCCACCGTGGTCTTCGCCATGCCGCCGGCCGTTCGCCTGACGGCGCTCGGCATCCGGCAGGTGCCGGCGGAACTGGTCGAGGCCGGGCGCGCCTTCGGTTGCCGCGACCATCAGCTCCTGTTCAAGATTCAGCTGCCCAACGCCCTGCCGTCGATCATGGCCGGGGTGAACCAGACCATGATGATGGCACTGTCGATGATCGTCGTCGCCTCGATGATCGGCGCCGGGGGGCTGGGGAACGTGGTGCTCCAGGGCATCCAGCGTTTGGACATCGGCCTCGGTGTGCAGAGCGGCCTGGCCGTGGTTCTGCTGGCCGTCGTGCTCGACCGCATCACGCAGAGCTTTGGCCGGGTGAGCGGTCGCGGTGCCGGCCGCCGCCGGGCCGCCGCCGGGACTGCCGGACGGCGCTGGTGGCGGCGGTGAGGTCAGGCGTTCAGCTCGGAATCGAGGTAGCCCAGCGCCACCGCCCGGGCGGCGCTGCCGTCGATGGCGCCGGTCAGCGCGAAGCGCAGCCACAGCCCGTCGATCATCGCCGCCAGCCCGACGGCCACCCGCTCCGCCCGGTCCGGCGGCAGCAGAGGACGCAGGGCATGCAGCAGGTTGGAGTGCAGCCGGCGGGCATTGATCCGTTGCAGCCGGGCCAGCGCCGGGTTGTGCGGCGCCTGCGCCCAGAAGCCGAGCCAGGCCGCGACCACCCGCGGTTCGAACTGGCCGGGGGCGAAGTTGCAGTCGACGATCGCCTCCAGCCGGGCGCGCGGCGAATCTGCGGTCGCCAGCCGCTGGGTCGCGTCGTCGCGCAGCTGTTGCAGCATGCTGCGCATGGTGGCGGACAGCAGCTCGTCCTTGCCGCCGAAATAATGGTGGATGATGCCCGGCGAAACGCCGGCCCCCCGGCTGATCGTCTGGACCGTGGTGTCGGCCAAGCCATGCTCGCCCATCGAGGTGATGGTGGCGTCGATCAACTGGCGGCGGCGGATCGGTTCCATTCCGACTTTGGGCATGGGGCTGGCGGTCTCCTGTCCTGTTCAGCCAAGACGGTTTCAACCGGGACCTTGGCCTGTATCGCAACAAATGCGCCATTTTCGCCGGTCCGTCGATGGCGAAATCGGCAGACCCGGTGACGCAGACCGGATGGACCGGAACGGCAAAGCCCGGACAACAAGCCCGAACGACAAGAAAGAGGAGTTGAGGATATGAACGGATGGATGGCCCTGGCCAAGGGTATCGCGGGTGCCGGCATCGCTGCGGTCGTGACGCTGGGCGCCGGCGGGGCGCTGGCCGCCGAACCGGCCTCCTGCAAGGCGGTGCGCTTCGGCGACGTCGGCTGGACCGACATCGCGGCGACGACGGCGCTCGCCTCCGTCACGCTCGACGCGCTGGGCTACAAGCCGACCACCACCATGTCGTCGGTGCCGCTGGTCTACACGGGCCTGAAGACCAAGTCGCTGGACGTCTTCCTCGGCAACTGGATGCCGACGATGGAGCCCTTCGTGAAGCCGGTGCTGGAAGACGGCTCGGTCGAGGTGACGCGCGTCAATCTGGAAGGCGCCAAATACACGCTGGCCGTGCCGAAATACGCCGCCGAGGCCGGGCTGAAGACCTTCGCCGACATCGCGAAGTTCAAGGACAAGCTGAGCGGCAAGATTTATGGCATCGAGGCCGGCAACGACGGCAACCTGATCATCGACAAGATGCTGAAGGCCGACGCCTTCGGCCTGAAGGACTTCAAGCTGGTGGAATCCAGCGAGGCCGGCATGCTGGCCGAGGTGAAGCGCGCGACGCGCAACAAGGGCTGGGTGGTCTTCCTGGGCTGGGAGCCGCACCCGATGAACAAGAGCTTCGAGCTGACCTATCTGGAGGGCGGCGACGACTGGTTCGGCCCCAACCTCGGTGGCGCCACGGTTTCGACCAACGTCCGCAAGGGCTATGCCGCGGAATGCCCGAATGTCGGCAAGCTGCTGTCCAACTTGTCCTTCACGCTGGCGATGGAAAACGCCGTGATGGACGACATCATGAACGGCAACAAGAAGCCGGACGCCGCCGCGAAGGCCTGGCTGAAGAAGAATCCCGACATTCTGAAGAGCTGGCTGTCGGGCGTTACCACCATTGATGGCAAGGATGGGCTGGCTGCGGTGCAGGCCAAGCTCGGCGTCGCAACCAAGTCGTAACGGGCCAAGTCCTAACCGGCCAAGTCGTAAACGGCATCGGATGGGGCGGGATGGAGCGGCGTTTCGCCCCATCCCGCCTATCGCTTTCTTTCCGGTGGCTTTATCCCTTTGCCACGGTCCATTGCTCTGCTAAGGCCCATTAGGTCCTGCGTGCGGAGCGTTCGTGGCGGATCGCCATTCACCCTTTTCCGGGAGCCTGCCCCTCTCCCGGCACTCGTACCGGGCAGCCGACGCGCGTGATTGCGCGGCGGGACGCGCATGAGGATTCGCTCGCGCATCGCGGTCGTCGGGGGCGTGCCGGTCATGGTCGCGGCGGTCATCGCGGTGGCCGGCGGGCTGCTGCTGGCCCGCAGCGAGCGGGTTTACGAATCGGCGGTGCTCGCAGGTTCGGTCTATCGCGACGTGCTGGCGGCGACCGCAGCCCGCATCGACTATCTTCAGGTGGCTCCCGCCGACCGTGCCAGCCGCGCCGACCGTTTCGAAAGCATGTCGGACTCGGCGGCGGCCGAGTTGCGCCAGCTGGACAAGGCCGGATCGGCCAATACCCATCGGGCGGAGGTGGAGCGTGCGACCGCCGTGCTGGCGCGCTATGTCGACCAGATGCGCAGCTTCATCCAGGTGACCGCCGCGAACGACTCCGCGGTGGCCGACATGGGGCTTCACGCCTCCACCCTGATGGCGCTGACCGACCGCGCCCGCGAACGCCAGCATGCCGCCAACGTCGATTCCCTCGGATCCCTGACGGAGGCCGACCAGCGCCTGCGGGACAGCCGCGACGTGGTCGACAGCGCCCATGAGCTGCGCGAGGCGATGCTGGATTTGCAGCGGGCGGAGGCCCAGCATGTCGCCGCCCTCGGGTTCGGAGTCGGGTTGTTCGGCAGCGGCCGCCCCCTGACCCCGGCTGATTTCCACATCGCCATCGACAGGCTGACTGGAACCGCTGACCGGTTGCAGTCGGCCTTGGATCGGACCGACCCGCTGGTCGATCGCTATCCGGCGAGGCAATCGGCCGCCCGCTATGCCGCCACGGTGGACGGGTTGCAGGCGGCCGTCACCGAACTGCGTGCGGCCCAGGCCGAACGTGACGCGGCATTGAGCCGCTTCGAGGCGGCTGTGCAGGCGGCAGCGGGCCTGGGGGGAGACGATGCCGAACGGCCGGCCATCAGCAGCCCCTTGGGCGAGCGGATGCTGGCCGAGCAGATCATCCGCACGCTGCCGGTGGTGCGGGCGCTGGTGCTGACCGGAACGCTGAACCGCCAGCCCGACGTAACCTTCCTGTCCTCCATGTTGCCGTCCTTGCGTGTGCCGCTGGACGGGCTTTACCGGGTCCAGGCCCGTGCCGCTGCGGCCCAGCAGGCGCTCGAAGCCGCCCAGCGCGCCGGGGCGGACGCGGCATCCACCATCGAGGGGCTGACCGCCCGCATCCTGATGGTCAAGGCCACCGGTTACACCGCGATCCAGGACGAGGTGGTGCAACTGATCGCCTACGCGATCCAGGCCAACGACACCGAGCAGGAGACGCAGAACGTCGCCGTCGTCGCCCTGCGTCTCGGCCGTCGGGCCGCCGACGCGGTGGCGGTGCGCGACGCCGAGGAGGCCGACCGCATCGTCGCCGATGCCGGCGCCCTGCTGGAAACGGTGCGCGGCCTTCCCATGTCGCCGCTGTTGCAGGACGAGGTGCTGTCGGCCATCCGCAACTGGCGGGACAGTCTGCGCCGCACCGCCGAGGGGCTGCGCCGCCTCAACCAACTGCTGATCACGATGGACCGCGATGCCGGCGCGCTCGTGGAAACCGCAAGGCAGCTGGACGAGACCTTCCGGGACGAAGCCGCGCGCATCGGCGAACTGCTGACCCGTATCCTGGTCATCGGGGCGACCATCGGCTTGCTGCTGGGCGGCGGCGCCGCGGCGGTGGTGGCCCGGTCGATCAGCCGGCCGGTGCTGCGCCTGCAAAAGCAGATGACCCGGCTGGCCGAGGACCCGCTGGCCGGCCCGATCGACGGCACGCGCCGCCAGGACGAATTCGGTGCGATGGCGCGTGCTGCCGCCTTCTTCATCCGCGAGATCGGCCTGCGCGAACAGGCGGCCCGGCAGGCGAAGGACCGCGCCGACCGCGCCCTGGAAGACCTGCGACGCACCCAGGCCGACCTGATCCAGGCTGAAAAGATGGCTTCGCTGGGTGGCTTGGTTGCCGGCGTGGCGCACGAGATCAACACGCCGCTGGGCAACGCCCTGATGGGAGCCACCCATCTGGAGGATCGGTTGGCGATCCTGGCGCGGCAGGCGAGCGGGGGCAATCTGCGCCGCAGCGACTTCGCCGAGTTCCAGGAGACGGCTGACGAGATCGCCCGGCTGCTGGTGCTGAACCTCCAGCAGGCCTGCGAGCTGGTGCAGAGCTTCAAGCAGGTCGCCGCCGACCAGACCAGCGGCGAGGAGCGGCTTTTTCTGCTCAAGCCTTATCTGGAGGATTTGGCGACCAGCCTCAGCCCGTCCTGGCGCCGGGCGGGCCACAGCCTGCGGGTGGACTGTCCCGAAGCCATCGAGATCGACGGCTTTCCCGGCGTTCTGGCACAGATCCTGACCAATCTCGTGATGAACTCCATCACCCACGCCTATCGCGAAGGACAGAGAGGCCAGCTGCTGATTGCCGCCTCCGCGCAGGGCACCGACATGGTGACGCTGGTCTACTCCGACGACGGCCGCGGGATTGCCCCCGCCGATCTGGGCCGGGTGTTCGATCCCTTCTTCACCACCCGACGCGGTACGGGCAGCACCGGTCTCGGCCTGCACATTGTCTATAATCTCGTGGCCAATCGGCTCGGTGGAAAGATCGCGGTGGATAGTCTTCCCGATAGAGGCGTGCGGTTCACCATTCGCTTTCCACGACGATTTGCCACTGATAACATGACGTTGGTCGCCGCAGTGCCATCCCCGCAGGAGCAGTGAATGCCTTTGCCGCCGCAGACGTTGACGGGGACTCTTGCCATGAGGGCGGCTGTTCTTTTCGGGCTTGCGACCATGCCCGGCGCGGCGCTGGCGGAAAAGTCTCTCGTCTACTGCACCGAAGGAAATCCGCAGAGCTTCAATGCGCAGCTCTCGACCTCCGGCACCACCGTGAATGCGGTCACACCGCTCTTCAACAATCTGGTTGAAATGGGGGCGGATGGGCAAATCACGGACAGCGGACTGGCCGAATCCTATACGATCTCGGCCGACGGTCTGATCTATGTATTCCATCTTCGCCGGAATGTAAGCTTCCATTCCAACGAACTGTTCACCCCGAGCAGGCCGCTGAATGCCGACGACGTTCTATTTACCTTCGAGCGGCAGTGGCATGCCGACCATCCCTATCACAATGTCGGTCCGGCAACCTATGATTACTTCAAGGATATGGGGCTGCCGACCCTGTTGAAATCGGTGGTGAAGTTGGACGACCACACCATCCGCATCACTCTGGACCATTCGGAAGCGCCCTTCCTCGCCGATCTGGCGATGCCGTTCCTATCGGTCCAATCCGCCGAATATGCGGATTTCCTGCTGAAATCCGGCCGCCAGACATCATTCGACGAGATGCCCATCGGAACGGGACCGTTCCAGCTGGTGTCCTACCAGAAGGACGTGGCGATCCGGTACAAGGCCTTCGACGGCTATTGGCGCGGGCGCCAGCCGCTGGACAATCTGATCTACTCGATCACGCCGAACATCGCGGTTCGCCTGAACAAGCTGCGGTCGGGTGAATGCCATGTGATGATTTTTCCCAATCCGGCCGAGTTGGGGAACATCGAGAAGGATCCGAATCTGGTGCTGGAACGGCAGGATGGGCGGAACGTCGCCTATATGGCGCTCAACACCCAAAAGCCGCCGCTCGACGATGTACGGGTGAGGCGGGCGATCACGCTGGCGATCGACAAGCGCACCCTGGTCGATGCGGTCTATCAGAATGGCGGGATGCCGGCCAAGAACCCGATTCCGCCCGGCATGTGGTCCTACAATGACAGCATCGAGGATCACCCGTTCGATCCGGTCGAGGCGCGCCGCCTGCTGGTCGAGGCGGGCTATCCCGAAGGCTTCACCCTGGACCTGTGGTACCCGCCGGTGACGCGCCCCTACCTGCCCAACGGCAAGCGTGCCGCCGAAATGATCCGGGAGAATCTCGAACGCGTCGGGATCAAGCTGACCCTGAAGACCGAAAGCTGGGGCAATTATCGCAGGCAGGTGACCCAGGGCGAGCAGGACATGGTCCTCTATGGCTGGACCGGCGACAATGGCGATCCGGACAACTTCCTCTATTTTCTGCTGAACTGCGGTGCTGTGCGTCCCGGCGGCGCCAACATCGCGAGATGGTGCAATCCCGATTTCGAAGAGCAGATCACCAAGGCCAAGGTGACCAGCGATGTCCCCCGCAGGACTGCCCATTACCGCAAGGCCCAGCAGATCTTCCATCAGGAAGTCCCGTGGTTTCCCATTGCGAACTCGATCATCGTCGTTGCCCATCGCAAGGAGGTGAAAAACTACACGAACAACATTTTCAATCAGGATTTTTCTGGTGTCGACATCGAGGCCCGGTGAGTACAGGCTTATGCAACCCTCAACTGGGCAATTCCCGGCAGGTGACATGTCGCCCGACGATCTGATGTTCGAGGATGACGAAGCCGACACGGTGTCGGCGCGGCTGACGACGACGGCCGTGCCTTGGCCGGTGCTGGTGGTCGATGACGACGAGCAGGTGCATGCGATGACGCGCGTGCTGCTGAACGATTTCGAGTTCCAGGGCCGCCGCTTCGCCATCGTCAGCGCTTTTTCCGCAGCGGAGGCGCGGACGATCCTGGCCGAGCGGCCGGACCTGCCCGTGGTCCTTCTCGACGTTGTGATGGAAACGCAGGATGCGGGCTTGCGCCTGGTCCATCACATCCGGCGCGACCTGGGCAACCGCCACATCCGCATCATCCTGCGCACCGGCCAGCCCGGACAGGCGCCGGAACGCGATGCCATCGTCGCCTATGACATCAACGACTACAAAAGCAAGGCGGAGCTGACCGCCCAGAAGCTGTTCACCAGCCTGGTCAGCGCCGTGCGCGGCTGGTGCGATCTGGTCACCATCGAGACGCTGAACCAATCGCTGGAGCATCGCGTCGCCGAGCGCACCGCGGAGCTGGAACGGCAGACCGCCTTGGCCGAAGAGCAGCGCCGCTTCATCGAGAATCTGGTGGAGCTGATGCCGAGCCCGGTCTGGTACAAGGACTCGGCCGGCCGCTATGCCCTGTGCAACCGTGCCTTCCGCGAGCTGTTTCCGAACGCCGCCGACGGCACCGAATGGTCATCCGAGGATCAGGAACTTCCGGGCCAGGATCTCCCGGAACAGGCTTCGTCCGGCACAGGCGCCTTTTCCTTCGAAACCAGCGTTGCCGGGCCGGGTGGCGATGTGCGTGAGTTGCTGGTGGTGAAGCGTCCGCTGACCTCGCCGGACGGTGCCGCGACGGGCGTGATCGCCATCGCCACCGACATCACGGAGCGGCGGCGGATGGAGCGCGAACTCCAGCGCCTCGCCACCACCGACCCGCTGAGCGGCGCCCACAACCGCCGGCATATTCTGGAGCTTCTGGAGCGTCTGCTGACCGGGCGGGACGTTGTCATGGAGGGGCGTCAGGCCGCCGGCATGGCTTGCCTGATCATGCTCGACATCGACCATTTCAAGCGCATCAATGACGAGATGGGCCATGGCGCCGGCGACATCGCGATTCGCCGGGTGGTCGAGGTGATCCGCGGCCAGATGCGCGCGACCGACCAGATCGGCCGCATCGGTGGAGAGGAATTCGCCATCCTGCTGCCGGACAGTTCGCAAGCCGACGGTGTGGCCATCGCGGAGCGGCTGCGCAGCGGCCTCGCCGCGCTGGCAATCGAGCTGCCGGATGGCCGGAACTTCCAGCTGACCGGAAGCTTCGGTCTGACCGAGGTGCGGACGCTGGGAGATACGGTGGAAAGCGTGCTTGGGCGGGCCGATCAGGCGCTCTATCGCGCCAAGGCGCTCGGGCGGA
Organism: Azospirillum sp. TSH64; assembly: GCF_003116035.1. Classification (GTDB taxonomy): domain Bacteria; phylum Pseudomonadota; class Alphaproteobacteria; order Azospirillales; family Azospirillaceae; genus Azospirillum. The sequence goes on along the minus strand of NZ_LGQW01000015.1, from coordinate 3,743,855 downwards.
ACCGGGTCGAGGTGATGTGAAGCAGGGTATCGACCTGCGACAATTTGAACGATGACGGCTTGACCGCCGCTGCAACAACGGGTATCCAGATCCCATGAACACCACCGACACCATGCGAATGCGAATTACCGGCCCGGCGCTCTGAAGCGTCGGAGAGTTGCCGTCTTCGTGTTCAATGGTCGTGTGGAGTGTGTGGCGTGTCGCTGCACCATGTGGTTGCCGGAACCCTCAATCCGGTTCATGACAGGTCCAAGGCTTTGACCGCTGCTGCGGCGCCGTCTTTTGGCGTCCGTTTCGGCGAGCGAATGTGTGGCTCGGCGCGAATTATTCTCCCGGTCCGCTGAGGCGGTCCGGGGCACGCCCGACTTACCCAAAAATTCGTTCGCCAAGGATCTTCGCGATGTTCACCGCGCATGCCGATGCCGCGCGCACCCTTTCCGTCTGCGCTCCCCTCCACCGATCCCTTGAAGACCGCCTGCCGGCATGGCTGCCGTTTTCGGCGGTGACGGATGCCGCCGAGCGGCTGTCCGGCCAGATCGTCCGCACGCCGCTGCTGCATGCGCCGACGCTGGGCCGGGATCTGTGGCTGAAGGCGGAGGTGTTCCAGGCCACCGGCGCCTTCAAGGAGCGCGGCGCGCTGAACCGCCTGCTGCGGCTGACGGCACCGGAACGGGCCGGCGGCGTGGTGGCGATGTCGGCCGGCAACCATGCCCAGGGGGTGGCGCTGCATGCCGCCCGGCTGGGGGTGCGGGCCACCATCGTGATGCCCGAGACGGCCCCGCGCTGCAAGGTGGAGCGCACTGCGGAACTGGGCGCCGAGGTGGTGCTGCACGGCGCCACGGTCGGCGAGGCGAAGGGCAGGGCGCTGGAACTTGCCGCTGAACGCCGGCTGACCTTCCTTCACCCTTATGACGATCCCGACGTGATCGCCGGGCAAGGAACCGTCGGACTGGAGATCCTGGCCGACCGGCCGGATGTCGACACGGTGGTGGTTCCGGTCGGCGGCGGCGGCCTGCTGGCCGGGGTGGCCGCCGCGGTGAAGGCGCAGAACCCGTGGGTGCGGGTGATCGGCGTGCGCCTGGCCCGGCGGGGCGGTCCGACGCTGGCCGACGGCATCAACGTCCATGCGCTCGGCAAGCTGCCCCAGGCAATCGTGAACACCCTGGTCGACCGGGTGGTCGAGGTCGAGGAGGCGGAGATCGCCGCGGCAATGAGGGCTCTGCACCGTTCTTTCGGCGTGGTTGCCGAGGGAGCCGGGGCTGCGGGGATCGCCGCGGTGCTCGGCGGCCGGCTGGGACGGACCGGACGGACGGTGGCGGTTCTGTCCGGCCGCAACGTCGATGGCGACACGCTGGCACGGACGCTGGCGGCGTGAATTTCGGTCACTCATCAATCGGCTCGGCCGCCTGTCCTCTTTCCCCATCCAACGCCGTCCTGGCAAAAGGTTGAGAGGAGGACGGGCTGGCACCAAAGGACCATCGCATCAGCCATCCCCCCGCAAATCGCATACCTCGTCTCTTCACCGAAGCGAAGTATGGATAGGTCAGCAGAAATGACCTATATTGGTCGTCGCCTGTAAACACACAGGTGACACCGAGGGGTAGCTGGTATGACGAACAATTCCGCCTCGACCATTTCGTCATCCCCTGCATCTGTCACTTACGAACGCCCGAAGGCGGCGCACAGTGTCTTTGATAATTTGCAAGGACAACTGTTCGGCATTGTCATGACATCCTTCGGGATTGCCATTCTTCATGCCGCCGGCCTGGTCACCGGGCAGGCTGCCGGGCTCGCTTTTGTGATTTCTTACGCAACCGGCATCGATTTCGGAACTCTGTTCTTCCTGGTCAATCTTCCCTTCTATTTTCTTGCGCTGGCGCGTATCGGCGTCGGTTTTACGGTCAAGTCGCTGATCGCGGTGACCGGCATCGCCCTGCTGTCCGGCCTGCTGCCGACGATGATGAGCTTCAGCGCCATCAACCCCTATGTCGCGGCGGTGCTGGCGGGCTTCTGCGTCGGGATCGGCGTCATCGCCCTGTTCCGCCATGGGGCCAGCGGTGGCGGGGTCGGCATCCTTGCCTTCTACCTGCAGGAGAAGACCGGCTTCCGCGCCGGTTGGCTGCAGTCGCTGTTCGATCTGGCGGTGTTCTCGGCGGCAGCCTTCGTGCTCGATTGGCCGGCGCTGCTGGCGTCCATCCTGGGGGCTGCCGTGCTGAACGCCTTCGTCGCCTTCAACCACCGCGCCGACTGGTACGTCGCCCGCTGAACGGATTTGGTACGCTTAGGGGACGGGCCGCTCTATTCGCGGCCCAGCACCCGGTCGACCACCGCGTCGGCCCATTCGCGCGACCGGAAGCTCGCCTTGGCTTCCACCGGGTCATAGACGCGCTCGACCCAATCCCAGAAAGCGATGGGGCGCTTCTGGTTGTAGGCGGCGTACAGCTCGAAGAAGTAGTCGAGGATGCCGGTCTTCGCCTGCTTGAAGTGGCCGTATTTCCAAGACAGCTGCTTCATCGCCTGTTCGAGCGGCTGGCCTTCATGGGCGAACAGATACAGCGTCGACATGAAGCCGGCGCGGTCGGCGCCCGACTTGCAGTGCATCAGCGCCGGATAGGTCATCGTCTTGAACAGTTCGCGCGCCTTCAGAAGGGTTTCCTTCTTCGGCATGTCACGCGAGTTCACCGGGAAATCGACCAGTTCCAGCCCATGGGCGCGGCAGGCCTCCGCCTCCAGGATGTAGGAGGCACAATCGCGCGAGCCGCGCAGGTTCAGGATCGACTTGACACCGTTGCGCGCCGCCGCCGCGATGTGCGAGGGCGAGGGCTGGCTCGCCCGGTACATGTTGGGCGAGATGCGGTAGGTGTTGGAATAGATCAGCCGGAAACAGGCATGGTCGATGAATACGGCTTCCAGATGGCCGAGCGCACGCTGCCATGGCGTCGCCATGCGGCTTCGGCTGCGCTTGATCGCATCGGCAAGCGCGGTGGTGGTGACCGCCCGCAGGGTGCTTTTCTTCGCCAACTCAAACCTTCCGACTCTGACGGAACGCCAACATAGGCATGGTCGCCGTTCCGTCAAGAACCACCATCGCGTAAAAGGGTCAGGCCACCCTGTCCTGCATCCGCACATACATGCCGTATTGGGCGGCCAGCGTCAGCACGATTTCCATGTACAGGTTGATCAGGCCGTTGGCGTAGAAAGCCGGGCAACCGGTGTAATGGCGTTCCCCCGCCATCGCGGTCGGCTCGATCAGGTCGGTGTTGAGCACGATCAGGTCCTTGTCCGGATCGTAGAGGAAAGCCGACTGGTCGGTGCGCAGCGGATGGATGGCCTGATGGTCGTCGGCCTCGATCTTTCCCGCCGCCATGAATTGGCACAGCATGCCCAGGCTGCCCATGGCGAGCGGCAGCACCTGCTTCAGGCTGCGGCGGGCGAGGTCGTCATAAGCCGCGGCCTCCAGCCCCGGCCGCAGCAGCGGCGCCGCTTCCACCAGATTCCAGCAGACATGCAGTGCGGTGTGGCTGCCGGTCTTGGTGATCGACAGCATGTCGTAGCCGGACGGGCCGTGCAGCACCGACTTCTGCAACTCGCGCCCCAGCACATAGCCGGCGGCGGCCATGTCGGTGATGGTCCCCTCCGTCCGGCAGCGGTCCTCCTCCACCATCACCTTGATCGCCCAATCCTTGATGATGGCGTCCAGCAGATGGCAGATGGAATCGCGAAGGAAGCCGACCATGCGGTCGGGATCGGCAGCGGCCATGCCATCGGGATCGGCGAAATCCAGCCCGTGCGGCGACTCCGGCGGGGTTGCCAGCAGCAGATGCCCGTTATCGTCCAGCGGCATGCGGGCGATGATGTGCTCCCGCAGGTCGGAATAGAGGAATCCCAGCAGCGTGTTGATCGCGACCTTCTCGAAATCCTCCTTGCGGGTGTCGGCATGGGCCGGGCAGTGGCCGGCCAGCGTCAGCAATTCCTCGCTGAGCAGATAGTTCGGGTCTTCGGCGATGCGGTGCAGGATCGGCGCGAGGTTGATCCGGGTCATCCCGGCATCCTCATGCGCGCCGGCATAAGTCAGGGCAAAGTCATTGGTGCGGGCCATCGGGCTCAGCCCTCCTGCAGGCGGTCGTAGACGGAGTAGTCGAGCGCCAGCCCGGCGACGATGTCGAGATACAGCTTGATCAGGTTGGTGGTGTAGAAGGCTGGGCAGCCGGTGTAATAGCGCTCGCCCGGCTTGGTGAAGGTGACGATGGGATCGGCATTCAGCCGGATCAGCCCGTTGGCGTCCAGGATGAAGGCCTTCTGGTCCTTGGGCAGCCGGTGCACCGCAAGGCCGTCGGGCGGTTCGATCCCGCTTTCCTCCATGTAATGGACCAGCATGCCCAGGCTGGACATCGACAGCGGCACGATCTGCTTCAGGCTGCGGTGGACGAGGTCGTCGTAGAAGGCCGCGTCCCGTCCCGGCACCAGCAGCGGTGCGGCTTCCACCATCGCCCAGCAGATGTGGATGGCGGTGTGGCTGCCGGTCTTGGTGATCGACAGCATGTCGTAGCCGGCGCGCTGGTAGAGCGGCGAATGTTCCAGCACCGTGCGCAGGACGAAGGTCGCCGCCGCCTCCAGCGAGATCTCGCCGGAGCCCTGGGAGCGGAAATACTCCTCCTCCCGTACCAGATCGACGGCCCAGCCGGTGATCAGCCCATCCAGCAGATGGCAGGTGGCGTCGCGCAGGACGGAGCAGAGCACGTCCGGTGCCGCCGCGGCCATGGCGTCGCGGTCGGCCGGGTCGAGCCCGTGCGGCGAACGCGGCGGGATGGGGAGCATTGGCCGTCCGTCCTCATCGAAAGGCAGCTTGCCTGCGATGTGGTCGCGCAGCCGGTTGAACAATAGGGCCAGCAGGCTGTTGACGGCCACCTTGTCGGCATCGTCCTGCGGGATCGGGGCCGTTCCTTCGGCAGCGCCCTCAGTCTTGCCGGCATGGAACGGGCATTGCCCGGCACCCTGGCGGAACTCCTGGCTGAACAGAAAACTCGGATCGGTCTGAATGCGTTGCAGGATGTGCGCGATCGACACCCGGCCCAGCCCGGCCTCGCCATGGGCGGTGTTGAAGGTCAGGGCGAAGTCGTTGGAACGGGCGGTCAGGGTATCGGACATGCGGCGGCCTTGGGCGCTGGTCTGAGGGCGGATCCGGGGCGGACGGGCTACCCTAAAGGGAAATGGCCGCCACGCGCAACGGAGTGACGGCCCAGGGCACTATAATGTCCCGGCTGCTGCGTTATTTTGCCACGATCCTGCCATCCACCGCCGGGGCCACCGTTTTCTTGGCCTCGACGTAGTTCATCACGATGGTTGCCAGCAGCACCGCGCCCGACGCATCGACGATGACTTTGGAATGCGGGAAGGCGGCATAGCCGTCGCCGCCCTTCAACATGTAATCGTTGGTGGCGACGCGGTAGGTCGCCTGCGGGTCCACCGGCTTGCCGCCGACCATGATCGACGTCACCCGCCGCCCGGCCGGCGCCTTCGGGTCGTAGGTCATGGTCAGGCCGGAAACCTGCGGGAATCTGCCGGCCTTCTCCTCCACCTTGCTGACGCCGTGTTCGAGGGTGGAGATCAGATCCTGCCCCGACATGTCAACCAGCACGCCGACATTGCCGAAGGGCAATTCGGCGAAGATGTCCTTGCGGGTCAGCTTGGACCCGGCGGGATGCAGCGCGTCGGCGCGGATGCCGCCGCCGTTGGTGATGGCGACGTCGGCCTTCAGCGTGTCGCGCAGGGCGTCGGCGATCAGGTTGCCCATGCTGGCTTCGCGGCTGCGCACGACGTCCTTGCGGCTGTCGAGTTCCGTCGTCGTCGTGCCGATCACCACCGCCAAGTCGCTGTCCAGGCGCTTGGTATAGCCCTCCACCACTGTCTCGACCTCCGGGTCGGGAGCGACGCCGGCGGTGGTGACGAAGCGCCATTCGGTCGGAACGGTGGTGGTCGCCGGACCCTTGCCGGCATCCTTGGTTTCGACGGCCAGCTTCACGACGCCGAGATACTGTGCATCGTGCCCGGCCTTCAGGATCAGGGTGGACCCCTCATAGAAGCTGATCGGGTCATGGTCGTGGCCGCCCAGGATCAGGTCGATGCCCTTGACCTTGGACGCCAGTTCGCGGTCCTCCTCGATGGTCAGGTGGGTCAGCGCCACCACGACCGAGGCTCCCTTGGCTCGCAACTCCTTCACCGCCGCCGCCGCCGTCTCCAGCACCGGCGGGAAGTCGAGGCTCGGACCGGCGCTCGACAGGCGGGCGGTGTCGGGGGTGATCAGGCCGAGGAAGCCGACGGTGATGCCGTCTATGGTCCGGGTCCAGCTCGGCACCGTGCTGGCGAAGGCGGAGCCGTCGGCCGACCGCACATTGGTGCCGATCCAGGGAAACTTCGATTCGGCCATGCGCTGCTTCAGCAGGTCGGGACCGAAGTCGAATTCATGGTTGCCGAAGGTCACTGCATCGACGCCGATGGCATTGAACAGCGCGATCATCTGCTCACCGCGCGTCGTGCCGGACAGTAGTGACGGCGACAGGAAATCGCCGCCGACCGTGGTGATCGCATCGGGGGCGGCGGCGCGTTCGCGCTTCAGCAGCGTCATAAGCGGCCCGAACCCGCCCTGTCCCTTCACCGGCGCGATTTCATACACGTCGTTGACGTGCAGGAAGGTCAGCGTGCCGCTTTGCGACCAGGCGGGCAGTGCGGTGCCGAGCATGATGGCGAACAGCGGTGCTGCGACGAGACGGGTGCGGGACAGCATCTGAACGAACCTCCGGCGGAAAGAGGGTGCCTGACGCACTCTAGATCAGCTTTTTATCGTGGCGCATAGCGGCTTTGCACATCGGGGCATGCGGTTGGGAAAGGCTGTGTCTTGAACTCTGCCCGCAACGGTCTCACAACTTCATGACAGCCTTACCAACGACGCGAGCCGAGCAGACCCATGCGCATTCTGGTCGTCCAGAACAGCCGTACCGCCCCCATCGGTCTGGTGGGCGATGCGCTGACCGACAACGGCGCCACCCTCGTCACCATCGCCGCCAACGAGGGGGAGGCGATCCCCGACAAGGACGGCTATGCCGGACTGGTGGTGCTGGGCGGTCCGCAGGACGCCTGGGACGATGAGAAGGGGCCGCATTTCGGCCGGGTGATCGAGACAATCCGCGACTTCACCGAAGCCGACCGGCCGGTGATGGGCATCTGCCTGGGCGCGCAGCTGGCGGCCCGCGCCTATGGCGCCAAGGTCTACCGCCACACCATTCCGGAACTGGGCATCCACCGCGTCAGCCTGACCGACGGCGCGCAGGACGACCCGCTGCTTGGCGGCTTCGGTTCCGAACTGAATCTCGCCCAGTGGCATTACGACACCTTCGAGTTTCCCGAGGGCGCCGTGCCGCTGGCCTACAGCGAAGCCTGCGACCGCCAGGCCTTCCGCCTCGGCCGCGCCACCTATGCCTTCCAGTTCCACCCCGAGGCCACCGGCGACATCCTGCGCGGCTGGGCCTCGCGGATCAGGGAAGAGGCGCGGCAGACCAATGCGGAGATGCTGCACGGGCTGGAAGACTCGATCGTCACCCATCTGCCGGTGGCGGAGCAATTCACCCGGGAGATGACCCGGCGCTGGCTGGATCTGGCGCGCTGACGGTTTCCGCGAAGCGGGCCAGCAGATCGGGGGTGTCCACGTCGTAGAGGATGCCGGCATCGTCGACCGGCACCTCGCACAGCCGGTCGGCATGCTGGCCGATCAACCGCTTGGCACCGGCGTCGCCGCTCAGCCCCGCCATTTCGGTGAAGAAGGCCCGGTCCCACAGCACCGGATTGCCCTGCTTGCCGTGGGTGGTCGGGATGCAGATCGCGCGGCCTTCCAGCGGGCTGTAGGCGGCGATCAGCCGGTCGATCACGGCGGACGCCACCCGCGGCATGTCGCCCAGGCAGACGACCACCGCGTCAGAGTCGCCCGGTACCGCCGCCAAACCGGCACGCAGGGAGCTGCTGAGTCCCTCGGCGAAGGCGGGGTTGTGAACGAAGGTGACCGGGCGGTCGGCCAGCGCCCGCGCCACACGCTCCCCCTGATGACCGGTGACCACGATCACGGTGGCGGCCTGCGAGGCGAGGGCCGCATCGACGGCGCGGGCGACCAGCGGAGCGCCGTTGACCTCCGCCAGCAGTTTGTTGGTCTGTCCCATGCGGCTGGAACGGCCGGCGGCCAGCACCAGCGCCGTGACGCGCGGCGCCCGTGGCGCTTCCGTCGCCACGCCGGCGCGCGGCAGCGGGCGTGTCGGGATCTCCGCAAGCAGCCCGCCGACACCCATCCGCATCACCTCGGCCCGGCTGGGCGGAATGCCGGCGGCGATGCGCTGCAACACCCAGTCGAAACCGTTCAGCTTGGGCGAGCGCGCACAGCCCGGCAGCCCCAGTACCGGTTTACCGTCGCGCCGCGCCAGCAGCAGCAGGTTTCCGGGATCGACGGGCATGCCGAAATGTTCCACCACGCCGCCGGCCCGCCCGATGGCGGCAGGCAGCACGTCGCGGCGGTCGGTGATGGCGGAGGCGCCGGCAATCAGCAGCAGGTCGGCGGTCGGTGCCCCGGCGATCTGCGCCGCCAATTCCGCCTCGTCATGGGCGCAGCGCGAGTCGTGGATCAGCGTGCCGCCGATGGCTTCGACCCGCTCCCGCGTCACGGCGACGGTCTTGTCGAGAACGCTCTCTTTCACCCCCGGAAGCCGTGTCTGGATCAGCGCCACCGACAGCGGACGGTAGGGCAGGACGGCCAGCGGGGACGGTCCGTCCATGGCGATCCGCTCCGCCTGCTCCACCGCGCCGGCGGGGGCGGCGAAGGGGATGATCTTGACGGTGGCCAGCATCTGTCCGGGCTCGACCGGGGCGAAGTCGGGCAAGGTGGCGATGGTGACGCTCTCGTCGATCTCGTTGATCGCGTCGATGCGGGATGGGGCAAGCCGCAGCAGGCCGTGCGATTCGGCGAACAGGTTGACCCGGCCGGTGAAAGCGGCGGCGACCTGGACGGCGCCGCCCGCCACGGCGGCAGCGATGCGGCTGGCGGCGGCATCCTCGCCGATGTCGCTGTCGGACAGCTTGGCGGCGATCACCTCGGCGATGCCGGCCTCGCGCAGGGCTTCGACGTCATCGGTCGACAGCCGGCGGCCCTTCTTGAAGGCGATGGAGCCCAGACGCAGGGAATGGGCGAGAGTCGCGCCTTCGGCGTCGGACAGGGGAAGCGGGCCGAAGAACATGGGGGCTCCGGATGGGCGCGGTCGGTGTTCACCGACGGATATGGCGACCGGGCCGGAGCGGGGCAATGGGCGGAAGGTGTGGGGTGGGGGAGGCGTTTATGGCTCCTCCACCCCGGTCCTCAGCCCTCAGCAGGGATGGTTCTCTCCCCGCCGCACGCAGGTGATCTGGCCCATGATCGCTATGGCGATCTCCGCCGGGGTGACCGCGCCGATGGAGAGGCCGACGGGACCGCGGATGCGCTTGACCTCGGCTTCGCTCAGCCCCTCGTCGCGCAGACGGTCGAGGCGCAGGGCGTGGGTGCGCTTGCTGCCCAGCGCGCCGACATAGAAAGCGGGGGACCGCAAGGCGGCGATCAGCGCCGGGTCGTCCAGCTTCGGATCGTGCGTCAGCGTGACCACGGCGGTGCGGACGTCGGGCTTCAGCTCGGCCAGCGCCTCGTCCGGCCAAAGATGGTTCAGCTTCACGCCGGGAAAGCGCGCCTCGGTGGCGAAGGCGCCGCGCGGGTCGATCACCGTCACGTCATAGCCGGTCAGCGCCGCCACCGGGGCCAGAGCCTGGGCGATGTGCACGGCGCCGACGATCAACAGCCTCATGGCCGGATTGTGGACATGGACGAACAGCCGGAAGCCGTCCTCGTCCTGCGGATCGACCAGCAGGCCGGAACGATCCTGGCGGATGCGCCGGCGCACCTCGTCCAGCAGGTCGGGCTCCAGCCCGAAGCTGCCATGCACGGTGTCTTCGAAAACAAGCGTCTGGAGGCCGCTGTTAAGATCGGTCACCAGGGCAGCCGGAATTGCGTCGGCCTTCGCCGCAAGCAGCCGGTCCAGAATTTCGCGTTTCATTCCACGGCCTCGACATAGACCTGCACCTGTCCGCCACAGGCCAGCCCGACTTCCCAGGCCATTTCGTTGGTGATGCCGAAGGACAGCAGACGCGGTTCGCCGTCCTCCATCGTCTTGGCCGCCTCATGCGCCACGGCGCTTTCGATGCAGCCGCCGGACACGGAGCCGGCCATGGACCCGCGGTCGTCGACCGCCATCTGGCTGCCGACCGGCCGCGGCGAAGAGCCCCAGGTCGACACGACGGTCGCCAGGGCCACCCTGCGGCCGGCTGTCCGCCATGCGGCTGCCTGCTCCACGATGTTGTCCGCCATCAGGGTGTCGTTCATCCCGCCGCCTCCTTCAACCAGCGGCGCAAGCCCGGGCTACGACGCGGACCGTCGGCCGACAGGACGCCGGCCAGATCCGCGAGGCTGTTCAGGCTGTGGGCCGCGAGAAAATCGTCCACATGCGGCAGCAACGCCCGGATGCCTGAGGACTTCGGCGCGAAGCCTTCCCAGCGCAACAAAGGATTCAGCCAGACGAGCCGCCGACAGCTTTTGTGCAACCGTTCTGCTTCTGCCGCAAGCCCTTCCCCTGCATCCCTGTCCAGCCCGTCGGTAATGAGAAGAACCACCGCGCCCTGGCCCAACACCCGGCGTGCCCAGGTCCGGTTGAAGGCGTGCAGCGCGGTGCCGATCCTGGTGCCTCCCGACCAGTCGGCGACCGCTCCCGACACGGCGTCCAGCGCCACATCGACGTCCTTGTGCCTCAGGTGGCGAGTGATGTTGGTCAGCCGCGTGCCGAAGACGAAGCTGTAGACCCGGTCGCGGTCGTTGGTGACCGCATGCATGAAATGCAGCAGCATCCGCGAATAGCGGGTCATCGAACCGGAGATGTCGCACAGCACCACCAGCGGCGGCGGCCGGGTGCGGCGGCGCTTTCGGGCAAGATCCGACAGATCGCCGCCGCTGCGCAGCATCCGCCGCAGCGTGGCGCGCGGGTCCACCCGCGGTCCCACCGGGTCCGGACGGTGGCGCCGTGTGGTGACCTCCGCCAGCGGCAGGGAGAGGCGGGTCAGCAGGCGCTTGGCCTGCGCCATCTCCTCCCCCGTCATCTTCTCGAAATCCTTGTCCTGCAAACGCTCGGCGGCGGAGACGGTGAAGGAGGCATCGATCTCGATCTCCGTCTTTTCCGGCTCCTCCTGTCCGGTGCCGCTGCCGTGCAGGGCCTCGGCAAGCCGCTGGGCCATTTCCGGCTGGTCGGGCGGCGCCTCCGTCCGCACCTTCGGCAGCATCAGCGACATCATCTTCTTCAGGATGTCCGGATTGCGCCAGAAGACGTGGAAAGCCTGGTCGAACAGCTCGCTCTGGTCGTGGCGGTTCACGAAGATGGCGTGCAGCGCCCAATAGAAGTCGGTGCGGTTTGACAGCCCGACCGCCTCCACCGCCTCCACCGCCTGCAAGACCTTGCCCGGTCCGACCGGCAGTCCGGCGGCGCGGAGCGCGCGGGCGAAATGCATCAGGTTGAGGGTGAGGCGCCCGGCCGGAACGGGGTCCGTCATGACGCGCTCACCGGGCGGTGGTGGCGGCCAACTCGGTCTTGACCTGGGTCAGGATGCGCGCCGCCTCGCTGCCCTGGATGCGGGCGATGTCGTCCTGGTATTTCAGCAGCGTGCCCAGCGTGTCGTTGATGACGGAGGGCTCAAGCTCCAGCTGGTTTAGCTCGACCAGGGCTTGCGCCCAGTCCAGCGTTTCCGCCACACCCGGCGCCTTGTAGAGGTCCATGCCGCGCAATGTCTGGACGAAGCCGACCACCTGGGCCGCCAGCCGGGCATCGGCCTGCGGCGCCTTGACCGACAGGATCTCCCGCTCCCGCGCGGCGCCGGGGTAATCGACCCAATGGTAGAAGCAGCGCCGCTTCAACGCGTCGTGGATCTCGCGCGTACGGTTGGAGGTGAGGATGACGACGGGCGGTTCCGGTGCATGGACGGTGCCGAATTCCGGAATCGAGACCTGATAGTCGGACAGGATTTCCAGCAGATAGGCCTCGAACGGCTCGTCGGTGCGGTCCAGCTCGTCGATCAGCAGCACCGGCGGTCCGGCAATGTCCGACTCCAGCGCCTGGAGCAGCGGCCGCTTAACCAGGAAGCGCTCGGAGAACAGGTCGGAGGCCAGCGAGTTGCGGTCCTGCCCGCCGGACGCCTCCGCCAGCCGGATTTCCATCATCTGGCGGGCATAGTTCCATTCATAGACGGCCGACGAGGCGTCCAACCCCTCATAGCATTGCAGCCGCAGCAGCTTGCGGCCGAGCGTTGCCGACAGGACCTTGGCGATCTCCGTCTTGCCGACACCGGCCTCGCCCTCCAGGAACAGCGGGCGCTTCAACTTCAGCGCCAGGAAGAGTGCCGTCGCCAGGGAGCGGTCCGCGACGTAATTGCCGCGGGTGAGAAGCGCCAGCGTGTCATCGACGGAGGCGGGGATGGCTGCGGTCATGGACGGCCTTGGAGATGGACAAGGAATACCCTCTCGCTCTCCTGCGGAAGGAGAGCGAGAGGGAACTGGATCACCCCGCCGCTTCCACCGCGCGCTTCGCCATCACGGTGACGAGGTGGGCGCGGTAGTCGGCGCTGGCGTGGATGTCGGCGTTCAGGCCGTCGGCGTCCACCGACAGGCCGTTCAGCGCTTCGGCACGGAAGTCGGCGGCCAGCGCCGCCTCGAACGCCTCGGCGCGGAAGACGGAACCGGCGGCACCGGTCACCGCCACCCGCACGTCGGCGCCGAACTTCGCGACGAAGACGCCGACGATGGCATAGCGGCTGGCCGGGTTGCGGAACTTGGCGTAGGCCGCCTTGTCCGGCCGGGAGTAGCGGACCGACTTGAGGATTTCGCCCGGCTCCAACGCGGTTTCGAACATGCCGGTGAAGAAATCGTCGCCGGAGATGGTCCGGCGGTCGGTGGTCACCGTGGCCTTGAGCGCCACCACGGCCGACGGGTAGTCGGCCGACGGATCGGCGTTGGCGATGGAGCCGCCCATCGTGCCCATGTTGCGGACCTGACGGTCGCCGATGCCCTCGGCGAGGCTGGCGAGCGCCGGGATCACCCGCTTGACGAGGTCGGAATGGGCGACCTCGGCGTGACGGGTGAAGGCGCCGATCTCCAGCCCACCATCGGCCTCACGGATGCCCTTGAGTTCCGGAATGGCGCCGAGGTCGATCAGGTCGGTCGGGCGGGCGAGGCGCTGTTTCAGCGTCGGCAGCAGGGTCTGGCCGCCACCCAGCAGCTTCGCCTCTTCCGCCTGGATGGCTGTCGCCGCGTCGGCGAGCGATGTCGGCCGTTGGTAGTTGAAAGCGTACATTCTCCAGCCTCCTTCTTCTTCGGCCGTCTTATTCCGCCGCCATTGCCGGAGCAGGGGCAGCGTCGCGGATGGTCCGCCACACCTTTTCCGGCGTCGCCGGCATGTCCATGTGGGTGACGCCGTAGTCAGACAGCGCATCCACCACCGCGTTCATCACGGCGGCGGCGGCGCCGATGGTCCCGGCCTCGCCACAACCCTTCACGCCCAGCGGGTTGTGGGTGCAGGGCTGGTCCTCGTGATAGCGCACGGTGAAGGATGGGACATCGTCCGCCCGCGGCATGCAATAGTCCATGTAGGAGCCGGTGACGAGCTGGCCCGACTCCTCGTCATAGACGCAGTTCTCGTATAGCGCCTGGCCGATGCCCTGGACTAGGCCGCCATGCACCTGCCCCTCGACGATCAGCGGGTTGATGACGTTGCCGAAATCGTCCACCGCGGCGAAGCTGACGATGGTGGTGACGCCGGTGTCCGGATCGATCTCCAGCTCGCAGACATGGCAGCCGTTGGGGTAGGTGAAGTTCTTCGGATCGTAGAAGGCCTGCTCGTCCAGACCCGGCTCCAGCTCGTCGAGCGGGAAGTTGTGCGGGACATAGGCTTGGAGGGCGATGTCGCCGATACCCAGGCTCTTGTCGGTGCCGGCGACGGTGAAACGGCCTTCTTTGACCTCGATGTCGGTCTCGGCGGCTTCCAGCATGTGGGCGGCGATCTTCCTCGCCTTGCGCTCCACCTTGTCCATCGCCTTCACCAGGGCCGAGCCGCCGACCGCGAGCGAACGCGAACCGTAGGTGCCCATGCCGAACGGGATCTTGTTGGTGTCGCCGTGGACGATCTCGACATTCTCGATCGGGATGCCGAACCGCTCCGCCACGATCTGGGCGAAAGTGGTCTCATGGCCCTGGCCGTGGCTGTGAGCGCCGGTGAAGACCGTCACCGAACCCGTTGGATGGAAACGGACTTCCGCGCATTCATAAAGTCCTGCGCGAGCGCCGAGCGCACCGGCGACATTGCTAGGCGCGATGCCGCAGGCTTCGATATAGGTCGCGAATCCGATGCCGCGCAGCTTGCCGCGCGCCTTCGATTCGGCACGGCGCTGCTGGAAGCCGGGGTAATCGACCAGCGGCAGGGCGATGTCGAGATTCTTGGCGAAGTCGCCGGTGTCGTATTGCAGCGCCACCGGCGTCTGGTAGGGCATCGCCTCCTTCGGCACAAAGTTGCGGCGGCGGATCTCGGTCTTGTCCATGCCCATCACACCGGCCGCGACATCGACCAGCCGTTCGATCAGGTAGCAGGCTTCCGGCCGGCCGGCGCCGCGATAGGCGTCTACGGGAGAGGTGTTGGTGAAGACCGCCTTCACCTCGGCATAGATCGCCGGGGTCTTGTACTGGCCGGCCAGCAGCGTGGCGTAGAGGTAGGTCGGGATCGACGGCGCGAAGGTCGACAGATAGGCGCCGAGATTGGCCAGCGTCGAGACGCGCAGCGCCAGGAAATTACCGTCGGCGTCCATTGCCAACTCGGCATGGCTGACATGGTCGCGGCCATGGGCGTCGGTCAGGAAGCTTTCCGAACGGTCGGCGGTCCATTTCACCGGCCGGCCGACCTTGCGTGCCGCCCAGGTGACGACAGCCTCCTCGCCGTAATGGAAAATCTTCGACCCGAAGCCGCCGCCGACGTCGGGGGCCACCACGCGAAGCTTATGTTCGGGAATGCCCAGCACGAAGGCGCCCATCAACAGGCGGGTGACGTGCGGGTTCTGGCTGGTGGTGGTCAGGGTGTATTCGCCGTTGGACTGGTCGTATTCGCCCATCGCCGCCCGCGGTTCCATCGCGTTGGGGACCAGGCGCTGGTTGACCAGATCGATCTTCGCGATATGGGCCGCATTGGCGAAGGCGGCATCCGTCGCGGCCTTGTCGCCGAGATGCCAGTCGTAGCAGACATTGTCCGGCGCATCGTCATGGACCAGCGGCGCACCGCCGGCGACCGCGCGGGTTGAGGACCCGACCGCCGGCAGTTCCTCGTAATCGACCACCACCATCTCGGCGGCGTCGCGCGCCTGCTCGCGGGTCTCGGCGATGACCACCGCCACCGCATCGCCGACATAGCGCACGCGGTCGCGCGCCAGCGGATAATGCGGCGGCTCCTTCATCGGCGAGCCGTCCTTGGAGTGGATCTGCCAGCCGCAGGGCAGGCTGCCGACCTTGTCGGCCTCCATGTCGGCCCCGGTCAGCACGGCGACCACGCCCGGCATCGCCGCCGCGTCCGTGAAGTCGATGCCCAGGATGCGGGCATGGGCGTAGGGCGAGCGCACATGGACCGCATGGGTCATGTTCAGGCGCTTGAAATCGTCGGTGTAATTGCCGCGGCCGGTCAGAAAACGCTGATCTTCGCGCCGGCGCACCGAGGCGCCGATGCCATTGGGGTTCGCCATCTCGTGTTTCCTCCCACAGGAACGCTGAAGATGCGGAAATGCCTGAACTGCAATCTTTTCTGCTCTGGGCGTTTCGCCCTTACTCGGCTGCGACCGGCGTTGCCTGTGCTCCAGCCATGGCTTCCGCCCCCGCCTTCACCGCCTTGACGATGTTGTGATAGCCGGTGCAGCGGCAGATGTTGCCCTCCAGCCCTTCGCGGATTTCGGCCTCGGTCGGGTTGGGGTTGTCGCGGACCAGATCGACCGCGCTCATCACCATGCCCGGCGTGCAGAAGCCGCATTGCAGTCCGTGATGCTCGCGGAAGGCGGCCTGCATCGGGTGCAGCGTACCATCCGCCGCCGCCAGACCTTCGATGGTCATGACCTCCGCCCCGTTGGCCTGGACGGCCAGCGTGGTGCAGGACTTGACCGACCGGCCGTCGACATGGACGACGCAGGCGCCGCACTGGCTGGTGTCGCAGCCGACATGGGTGCCCGTCAGGCCAAGATGCTCGCGCAGGAAGGCGACGAGCAGCGTGCGCTCCTCCACCTCGCGCGAGACCGTCTTGCCATTGACGGTCATCGAAACGGTACAGGACATCGATTTTCCTCCCGCTGGCTGAAGTCTGGCTTGCAGTCGTATGGCGTGCAGTTGGGACTTATCACTGTCGATTGACGCGCCGTTGGCCGAAGCCATGGGGATGTCCGCTTCGGCCGGCGGTCTTGTGCCACAAGGATAGGGGGTGTCTGCCCTTCGAGGTCAAGGAGCCTGTGCATGGCTTGGCCGAAAGAATGGCATTGCAACCATCGTTATGTCGGATTGTACGTACTGGCGCGCAATTTTGTGGCGCGTTACAGTGGGTTGGGGCTGCCCACGCTCTGTGGGCCCAAAATAAATCCGCCCGGCAACGATCCGGGCACGGCAATGATGACGGGGAGAGCCACCATGAATCGCCCATCTGTGAAGTGTCGCGTCCTGGCCCTGTGCACGGCCGCGGGCTTCGGCATCGGTCTTGGCTTCGCCGCACTTCCGGCGCAGGCGGAGGCCTTCATCACCGTTCTGACCGGCGGCACCAGCGGTGTCTATTATCCCCTCGGCGTGGCTCTGTCGAACGTGTACGGCAAGGCGCTGCCAGGGGCGAAGGTGACGGCGCAGGCGACGAAGGCGTCGGTCGAGAACCTGAACCTGCTCCAGGCCGGCCGCGGCGAAATCGGCTTCACTCTGGGCGATTCGCTGAGCGATGCCTGGAAAGGCAACGAGGAGGTCGGCTTCAAGCAGAAGCTGGACAAGCTGCGCACCATCGCCGCCATCTATCCCAACTACATCCAGGTCGTCGCCGCCAAGGAATCGGGCATCAAGACGCTGGCCGACCTGAAGGGCAAGCGGGTGTCGGTCGGCGCGCCGAAGTCGGGGACGGAGCTGAACGCGCGGGCCATCTTCGGCGCCGCCGGATTGGCCTACAAGGATTTCGCCAAGACGGAATATCTGCCCTTCGGCGAGTCGGTCGATCTGATCAAGAACCGCCAGCTCGATGCGACGCTGATCTCGGCCGGCCTCGGCGTGGCGGCGATCAAGGATCTGTCCTCGTCGCAGGAGATCACCGTCGTCAGCATTCCGGCCGAGCTGGTGCAGAAGGTCGGCGACGCCGCCTACATCACCGAAACGATCCCGGCCGGCACCTATCCCGGCCAGACGGAAGCCGTGCCGACCGCCGCGGTGCGCAACCTGCTGGTCAGCCATTCCGGCGTGTCGGACGATGCCGCCTATGCGATGACCAAGACGCTGTTCGAGAATCTCGACGCGCTGGCCGCCGCCCATGTCGCCGCCAAGCAGATCAAGCTCGACCAGACCGCCACCCAGTCGCCGGTGCCGCTGCATCCGGGCGCCATCAAGTATTTCAAGGAAAAGGGGCTGATGTAAGAATCCGACGGGCGGAGAAGCCGTGGTGAACGCACAGAAAAATCAGGCGGACTCCGAGATCCGCCAGGCCATCGACCGGGAAAATCCGGCGACCGTGGCCGCATTTGAAGGATTCGACGGGCGGGCGGTCTTCGCCATCGCCGTCGCCTTCTCCGCCTTCCAGATCTGGACCGCCGCCTTCAACCCGGTTTCCACCATGGTGGTGCGGGCGGTCCATGTCGGTTTCCTCCTGCTGATGACCTTCACCCTGTTCGGCTTCCGCCAGACGGCGGAGCGCCGGCGGGTTCCCTGGTACGACTGGCTGCTGGGCCTGACCGCCTTCGGCGTCGGCCTCTACCATTACGTGTTCGAGGTCGACCTGATCCAGCGGGCGGGCGACCCCAACACCACCGACCTGATCGTCGGCACCATCGCCGTGGCGCTGGTGTTCGAGGCGGCGCGGCGCATCATGGGGCTGGCTCTGCCGATCATGTGCGGGGTGTTCATCCCCTACGCCCTGTTCGGCCGGCATCTGCCCTTCGGGCTCGCCCACCGCGGTTACGACATCGATCAGGTGATCGACAATCTCTACCTGTCGACGGAGGGGCTTTACGGCACGCCGACCTTCGTATCGGCCAGCTACATCTTCCTGTTCATCCTGTTCGGCGCCTTCCTTGAGCGCGCCGGCATGATCAAGCTGTTCAACGACGTGTCGCTCGGCCTCGTCGGCCATGCCAAGGGCGGTCCGGCCAAGGTGGCGGTGATCTCGTCCGGCCTGATGGGCACCATCAACGGGTCGGGCGTCGCCAATGTCCTGACCACCGGCCAGTTCACCATCCCGCTGATGATGCGCTTCGGCTATCGCCCGGCCTTCGCCGGCGCGGTGGAGGCGACGGCCAGCATGGGCGGGCAGCTGATGCCGCCGGTGATGGGGGCGGCCGCCTTCATCATGGCGGAGACCATCGGCGTGCCTTACAGCGAGGTCGCCATCGCCGCGGCGATCCCCGCCATCCTCTATTTCGGCAGCGCCTTCTGGATGGTCCATCTGGAGGCGGGCATGCGCAACCTCGTCGGCCTGCCCAAGGACCAGTGCCCCAGCGCGCTGCGCGCCGTGGTGGAGGGCTGGTACCTCATCCTGCCGCTGGCGGCGCTGATCTACCTGCTGTTCTCCGGCTTCACGCCGCTGTTCGCCGGGGTGATCGGCATCGCGGCGACGGCGGCGCTGATCCTCGGCACCACCATCGTCGGCACCATCGGGCCGATGGTGTTGCGCGTCGCCTTCTGGGTCGCGGTCGGCCTTGTCGCCGCCGGACTCTGGAAGCTGGGCTTCCGGACCGAGCATCTGGCCTTCACCATGGTGGTGCTGCTCATCATCCCCTGCCTGCTGTTCAAGGGCGGCCGGCAGACCCTGGTGCTGGTGGTCAACAGCATCGCCGACGGTGCCAAGAACGCGGTCGGCGTCGGCGTCGCCTGCGCGCTGGTCGGCGTGCTGATCGGCATGATGACGTTGACCGGGCTTGCTTCCAGCTTCGCGTCCACCATCGTCGACTGGTCGGGCGGCAATCTGCTGGCGGCGCTGGTGCTGACGATGATCGCCTGCATCGTGCTGGGCACCGGTCTGCCGACGACGGCCAACTACATCATCACCGCGTCGATCGCGGCGCCGGCCCTGCTGACCATGGGCGTGCCGCTGATGGTCAGCCACATGTTCGTCTTCTATTTCGGCATCATGGCCGACCTGACCCCGCCGGTCGCCCTGGCGGCGCTGGCGGCCTCGTCGATCTGCAAGGCCGACCATATGGAGATCGGCTGGATCGCCACGCGGGTGGCGATGGCGGGCTATGTCGTGCCCTTCATGGCAGTCTACGACCCGGCCCTGGTCCTGCAAGGCGGGAGCTGGCTGGCGGTCGCCTATGTGTTCGTCAAGGCCTGCGTCGCCATCGCCCTGTGGGGGGCCGCCACCATCGGCTTCTTCTGGACGCCGCTGTCGCTGGTCGCCCGCCTCTATGCCGCGGCAGCGTCCTTCCTGTTCATCGTGGCGCTGCCCCTGACGGACGAGGCCGCCTTCGTCATGACCGTTCTGTTCCTGCTGTGGCAGCACCGGCGCCGGAGCGTGCCGACCGCCGCTGCAGCCTGAGGTGGGCGGTCTCTGCCTGTTCGCTCTCGGCGGTGCGCTGCTGGCGTCGCTGCCGGGGGCGGCGTTCACCCTGTCCTGGACCCACTCCATCGAGAAGACGGAGTGGCGGGAGCAATGGAGCGTAGACTCGGGACGGTTGCGCCTGGTCGAGGCCCGCATCCGCGGTACCGGCGCTGGCATGGAGCCCGGCCCGGATGCCCGGATGACCGAAGATGGCTGGATGGCCTGGACGCCGGAACTGCCACCGCAGGACAGCGTCACGCTGGCCGCATCCGGCTTCACCGCAGACCATCGGTTGTGTGCGGGCAGCGAATGCCGGCCGCTGTCGGACTGGACGGGGATGGCGGACCGGGCAATCACCCTGCGGGCCTGCCCATAGGGCCGGCGCATACCCGATTACGAAAGTTCATGGCGCCGCCGCCCCTTCCGGCTTGGCTTAGGCTGCGTCAGTCCGCATACTCCCGTTCCTTTCGTCAGCCTATTTTCCGGACCGATGATCAATTCTCCCACGCACCGACGCCGCCCATCCATCCTTCCGACCGCCGTCGGCGTGACACTCGCCGTCGGCGGCGTGCTGCTGGGCACGCATGGGGTGCACGCCGCAGAGGTGGCGGCGAAGGTCGCTCATGCCGGCGTCCCGCATCTGGATGGACGGCTGCTGAGTGCGGCGTGGGTGGTGCCCTTTGCGGGTATCCTGCTGTCGATCGCGCTGTTCCCGCTGTTGGCGCCGATGGTCTGGCACCATCATTTCGGCAAGATCTCCGCGGCCTGGGCCTTGGCCTTCCTGGTCCCGTTCGCCGCAACCTTCGGGGTTGACCTCGCCACCTACGAACTGCTGCACACGGTCCTGCTGGAATATATCCCCTTCATCGTGCTGCTGACCGCGCTGTTCACGGTGGCGGGCGGCGTGCGGCTGACCGGGTCTCTGGTGGGGACGCCGATGGCCAACACGGTCGGGCTGGCGCTGGGCACCGTGCTGGCCAGCCTGATGGGGACCACCGGCGCCTCGATGCTGCTGATCCGCCCGCTGCTGCGCGCCAACGAACATCGGCGCCACAAGGTCCACACGGTCGTCTTCTTCATCTTCCTGGTGTCGAATGTCGGCGGGTCGCTGACCCCGCTGGGCGACCCGCCGCTGTTCCTGGGATTCCTGAAGGGCGTCGATTTCTTCTGGCCGACGGTCCATTTGCTGGCGCCGATGGCCTTCCTGTCTGGCCTGCTGCTGGCGATCTATTTCGTACTCGACCTCTTCCTGCACACCCGCGACCCGGGCAAGCACCCGCTGATCGAGGGCGTGCACGAACGCGAACCGATCCGAATCGAGGGCAGCGTCAACCTGCTGCTGCTGATCGCCATCGTCGGCGCGGTGCTGCTCAGCGGCATCTGGCATCCGGGGACGGGCGTCACGCTGTACCATGTGACGGTATCGCTGGAGACCATCGTGTCGAACCTGCTGCTGCTGGGCATCACCGGCCTGTCGCTGGCTCTCACCAGCAAGCAGAGCCGCCGCCTGAACGGCTTCAGCTGGGGGCCGATCCTGGAGGTGGCGAAGCTGTTCGCTGCGATCTTCCTGACCATCATCCCGGCGATCGCCATCCTGAAAGCCGGCACCGACGGCGCACTGGGCGCCATCATCTCCGCGGTGAACGAAGGCGGGAAGCCGAACCCCGCCGCCTATTTCTGGGCCACCGGTATCCTGTCCAGCTTCCTGGACAATGCGCCGACCTACCTGATCTTCTTCAACACCGCCGGCGGCGACGCGAAGGTGCTGATGTCCGATCTGTCGCTGACGCTGGCCGCGATCTCGGCCGGTGCGGTGTTCATGGGCGCCAACAGCTATATCGGCAATGCTCCCAACTTCATGGTCAAGGCAATCGCCGAGGAGCGCGGCGTCGCCATGCCCAGCTTCTTCGGCTATATGGCCTGGTCCTTCGGTATCCTGGTGCCGCTGCTGGGCCTGACCACGCTGGTCTTCTTCCTGTAACGGTCCCCAATCTGTAACAGCCTCCATCGAAACCAATCGTCACCTCCGCCGTTAACCCGCACTGGGGCCGCCTTTCCGTCCGATATCGGACGGGTGTCGCGCGGCGTAACGGCTGGAGGATGACGTGGTTTCGATGGGTCTCGGCTGGAACACGGGTGCGGGCTTCAAGGCGGGGCGGCCGATGGCCGCGCCCAGGCAATCCTGCTCGGATCAAGTCCCACTGAGCGGGCAGGGTCCATCGGCCTGATCGGCCGGAGCCTGCGCCATGAGCACGCAGACCAATCCCCGCCACCTCCACTCCCTGACCCCGCTGCGCGGCATCGCGGCCTTGTGGGTGGTGCTGTACCACTACTGCTTCCAGTATTTCCCCAACCTGCATCCCGACAGCTACACGCATCTGGTGCAGAAAGGCTATCTGGCCGTCGATCTGTTCTTCATGCTCAGCGGCTTCGTGCTGACCCATGTCTATCACGGCACCTTCACGGACTCGGTCGGCGACAAATACTGGAGCTTCCTGCGGGCGCGCATCGCCCGGCTCTATCCGCTGCATCTGGCGGTCCTGCTGCTGTTCGTGGCGACGGCGCTGGCCGTCCGCGCGGTGGAATACGCCGCCACCGGCAGCTTCCCGGCAATCCCGCTGAAAGGGGCTGAATCGGTCTGGGCGCTGGTCGCCAACCTGTTCATGCTCCAAGGCCTCTATGCCAGCATGCTGAGCTGGAATTACCCGGCCTGGTCGATCAGCCTGGAGTTCATGGCCTATCTGGTCTTCCCCTTCGCGCTGCCCTGGGTCTGGCGGTCGAGCGGCCGGACGCAGGCCCTGCTGGCGGTCGGTGCATTGGCGACGCTCTTTGCGCTGGCCTGGGCGACGCAGGACAATCTGAACCAATGGGACGGGCCGCAGACCCTGCTGCGCTGCCTGCCGGAATTCCTGTTGGGCACCCTGCTCTACAGCGCCTTCCGCAGCGGGCTGGCCGCGTCGGTGCTGTCGAGCGACCTGACGATGGCCGGGGTGGTGGTGGCGATCCTGCTGCTTCTGCACACCGGCGGGCCGGACCTGCTGGCCGTACCCCTGTTCGCCCTGCTGATCCTGGCGGCCGTCGCCAACCACGGCCGGGCCGCGCGGATGCTGAATGTCCGGCCGCTGGTCTGGCTGGGCGACGTGTCCTATTCGCTCTACCTGATCCATGGCTTCGTCGAATATGCGACCACGCGGCTGCTGGGACTGGGGCTCGGCATCCATGACCGCAAGGCACTGCCGGAAAGCTGGTCGATGGCGCTGCTTCTTGTGATGGTCACGGCCTGCCTGCTGATGGCCGGCCCGGCCTATCGCCGGATCGAAGTCGGCGGGCGCCAATTTCTGCGGGATGGTCCGCGCTTCGGCCGGTTGACGCTGGCGACGGCAGGGCGCCGGGCGAACTGAAGCAGAAAAAAGCGCCCGGGGGCCGAGGCCGCCGGGCGCAAAGGCACAGTACGAAAGAGGATCATCAGCAGTGGTGATGCAATCGGGAGATCGATTGTGGCGCCACCCTGTCACTGCTCGTGCGCGCCCCCCTTGACCGCGGTCAAGCCTGAGAAAAAGAGTGGGGCATCAGTCTCCCAACGCCGGCTTCGGCAGCGCGCCGGCCATGCCGTTCTCCTCCACCTCCTCCCTCTCCGGCCGGGGCACGCGGAAGCATGCTGCGTAGAGGGCCGGCAGGAAGAAGATCGTCAGCACGGTCGCACCGGCCAGACCGCCCATGATGGCGACCGCCATCGGACCCCAGAACACGCTCTGCGTCAGCGGGATCATGGCGAGGATCGCCGCGGCCGCCGTCAGGGCGATGGGGCGGGCACGGCGCACGGTCGCCTCGATGATGCTCTCCCAGCGTGACCGGCCGCTGCGGATGTCCTGCTCGATCTGGTCGACCAGGATGACCGAGTTTCGCATGATGATGCCGGCCAGCGCGATGACGCCCAGCATGGCGACGAAGCCGAAGGGCAGGTTGAACAGCAGAAGCGAGGCGGTGACGCCGATCAGCCCCAGCGGCGCCGTCAGCAGGACCATGAACACGCGCGAGAAGCTCTGCAATTGCAGCATCAGCGTGGTGACCATGATCAGCAGCATCACCGGCATCATGGCGTTGATGGAATCCTGGCCCTTGGCGCTCTCCTCGATGGCGCCGCCCATGGTGATGGCGTAGCCGTCGGGCAGGGTGGCGCGCAGGGCATCGAACTGCCCGTTCAGCTGGGTGCTGACCACCGGGGCCTGCAAGCCGCCGGTCACGTCGCCCTTGACCGTCATCGTCGTCTCGCGCGCCCGGCGCCACAGCACCGGTTCCTCCAGCTCGTAGCGCACGGTGGCGACCTGGCTCAGCGGCACGGTGGTGCCGCGGCTGGTGCGGATGTTCAGCTCGCCCAGGCGGGACAGGTCCATCCGCTCTTCCGGCGTGGTGCGCAGCAGGACGCCGATCAGCTCGGTGCCCTCGCGGTACTGGGTGACGGACATGCCGTTCAGCAGCAGTTGCAGCGCGTTGGACAGATCCTGCTTCGACACGCCCAGCGCGCGGGCCTTGGCGGTGTCCACCTCCAGCCGGACGCGCTTGGACAGCTCGTCCCAGTCCAGATGGACATTGGCGGTGTTGGGATGGGCGCGCATGGTGTCGCGCACCTGATAGGCGATCTTGCGGATGGTCGCCGGGTCCTCGCCGGTGACGCGGAACTGAACCGGGTAGCCGACCGGCGGGCCGTTCTCCAGCCGGCTGATGCGGACGCGGGCGGCCGGGAAATCGGACTCCAGCGTCGGCTCCAGCCGCTGCATGAAATGCTCGCGCTCCTCCAGCCCCTTGGTCATCACCATGAACTGGGCGAAGTTGGCGGTCTCCAGCTGTTGGTCCAGCGGCAGGTAGAAGCGCGGCGATCCGCCGCCGGTGTAGGCGACCCAGTAATCGACGTCCGGGTCCTTGGCGAGAGCCGCCTCCATCCGCTTCACCTCGGCGGCCGTCGCCTCGAAGGAGGCGCCTTCCGCGAGCCGGATGTCGATCAACAGCTCCGGCCGGCTGGCCGATGGGAAGAATTGCTGCTGGACATGGCCGAAGCCGACGAGTGCCGTGACGAAGGCCGCCACAGTCACGCCGATGGTGACCCAGCGCGCCCGCACGCAGGCCTCGATCATGCCGCGCAGGATGCGGTAGGTGCGGGTGTCGTAGATGTCCAGCTCGTGCCCGTCCGGCACCACATGCTTGGGCTTGGGCAGCAAGAGCCAGCCGAGATAGGGGGTGAAGATCACCGCAACCACCCAGGACAGCAGCAGCGACAGCGCCACCACCCAGAAGATCGAATTGGTGTATTCGCCGGCGGCCGAGGCCGCGAAGCCGACCGGCACGAAGCCGGCGGCGGTGACGACGGTGCCGCTCAACATCGGGAAGGCGGTGGAGGTGTAGGCGAAGGCGCCGGCCTTCAGCCGGTCCCATCCCTGTTCCATCTTCACCACCATCATCTCCACCGCGATGATGGCGTCGTCGACCAGCAGGCCGAGCGCGATGATGAGGGCGCCCAGCGAGATGCGCTGCAAGTCGATGTGCAGGATTTGCATCGCCACCAGCGTCATCGCCAGCACCAGCGGCACCGCCAGCGCCACGACGATGCCGGTGCGCCAGCCCAGGCTGACGAGGCTGACCAGGATGACGATGCCCAGCGCTTCGGCCAGCGATTCCATGAATTCGCCAACGGAATGTTCGACCACCTTCGGCTGGTCGGCGACCTGCGCCACCTCCAGCCCGACCGGCAGTTCGGCGCGGACCTTCTCCATCGCCACGTCGAGCTGTTCACCCAGCTTCAGGACGTTGCCGCCCTTCGCCATGACCACGCCCAGGCCGATGGCGTCGCGGCCGTTGTAGCGCAGGGTGTAGCGCCGCGGTTCGACATAGCCGCGCTTGACCTCCGCCACGTCGCCGATGGTCAGCAGCCGGCCGCCGCTTTCCACCGGGATCGCGCGCACGGCCGCCGTGGTGTCGAGGCCGAGGTCGAGGCGGACATAGACGCGCTGCGATCCGGTATCGACGTCACCCGACGCGGCGATGGCGTTCTCGCGCTGGAGCGCCTGGATCACGGAGTCCACAGGCAGGCCGAAGCTGGCGAGCCGCTGGCTGGAGATCTCGACATAGACGCGCTCCTCCTGCGGGGCGATCAGGTCGATCTTCTCGACACCCGGCAGCTTCAGCAGGCGGGCGCGCGCCTGTTCGGCCACCTTCTTCAGCTGGGCAGGGGTGAAATCCTCGCCCATGAAGGCGTAAATGCCGGAATAGACGTCGCCGAACTCGTCATTGAAGAAGGGGCCGACCACGCCGTCGGGCAGGGTGTAGCGGATGTCGCCGATCTTCTTGCGCACCTGATACCACAGGTCCGCCACCAGCCGGGGCGGGGTGGAGTCCTTCAGCTGGACGAAGATCACCGACTCGCCGGGCTTGGAATAGCTGCGGGCGACATCGTAGTAGGGCACCTCCTCCAGCTTCTTCTCGATGCGGTCGGTGACGAACTGTTCGACCTCGCGTGCCGTGGCGCCCGGCCATTGGGTGCGCACCACCATCACCTTGAAGGTGAAGGACGGATCCTCCGCCCGGCCCAGGGTCTTGTAGGCCAGCGCACCCGCCAGGACGCTGGCGAGCATCATGAACAGCACCAGCGTGCGGTGGGCTAGCGCCCAGGCCGACAGGTTCATGCGGGAATGGTTCATCGCGCCGGCTCCGTCCAGACGCGGACCTTCTGGCCGGCGTCGAGCTTGTGCACCCCGGCGGTGACGACGCGCTCGCCCTCCTTCAGCCCGCCGCCGATCAGGGCGAGGTCGCCGGCATAGGCGGCGACGGTGACGGGGCGCAGCTCCAGCCGGTCGTCCGGCGTGGAGAGCACCCACACCGCCGGCTTCTGCTCCCGCTGGGCCAATGCGCTCAGCGGCAGGCGGGCGACGGGCGCGCCATGGTCGGCGGCGGCGACGACGGTCGCGGTCATGCCGAGTTGGACTGTGGGCGGCGGATCGGTCAGCGTGATCTTCGCCTGGAAGGTACGGGTGTTTGCATCGGCGCTGGGCGAGACCTCGCGCAGGCTGCCGGCGATGCTGTGGCCCGGATGCGACCACAGCTCCACCGCCAGTTTCTGGCGGGGCAGGGCGGCGACGCTTTGTTCGGGGATGTTCGCCACCGCCTCCAGGCTGCCCAGCCGGGCGACGCGCAGGGCGGTCTGTCCGGAGGCGACGACCTGTCCCGGCTCGACCAGAGTCGCGGTGACGATGCCGGCCTCGTCCGCCACCAGCGTGGCATATTGGGCAGAGTTGTCGAGGACATGAAGCTGCGCCTCCACCTCGCGCACCTTGGACTCCGCCTTGTCCAGCGTGGTCTTGCGGCGGTCGTATTCCTGGCGGGTCGTCCATTCGCCCTGGCGCAGGCTGGCATAGCGCTGGAAATCGCTGCGGGCATTGGCTGCGTCGGCCTGGGCGGAGGCGAGCTGCGCCCGGGAGGCACGGATCTGCAAGTGAAGATCGGTGGGGTCGAGGCGGGCCAGCGGCATGCCGGGTTCGACGCGGGTGCCGACCTCCACCAGCCGCGCGGTCACCTTGCCGCCGATGCGGAAGCCGACATCGGCCTCCACGCGCGGGCGGATCACCGCCGGATAGCGCACGCTGTCGACCAGCGGTTCCAGCGTGACGGTGGCGATCCGGACCGGCCGCACCTCGCTTTCCGCCGGGGTGGAGGCGGAGTGCGTTTCGTTGCAGCCGGCAAGCAGGCCCGCCACCGTCAGAAGCGCCGTTGTCGCCAGGATGGCGGACGCAAGCCGCCTTTCGCGGAACAGGGCCATACCACGTCTCCCCACTGGACTGGACTGTATCGTACAGTTACCGTCCTACTCCGGCCCCCAGCCAACGTCAAGAGTGAACGGTACAGTTCAGTGCAGTCATCGGAGCAGAAAGCGTCCCACCCCGCCCCGTCCCTCGACGCGAAGGCGGAACAGATTGTCGCCGCAGCGCGGGAGGTGTTCCTGGAACTCGGCTATGCAGCCGCGTCGATGGATCAGGTCGCGCAGCAGGCACGGGTATCCAAGACGACGCTCTACACCCGCTTCCCATCGAAGGAGGAGCTGTACACCGCAGTGATCTCCGCCGAGTGTGAGCGGCGCGGCCTGCGTTTTGCGCCGGAGATGTTCGACGGGATGCCGCTGCGCGATGTTTTGGTCCAGGTCGGCCGCCGTTTCACCGACCTGCTGTGGTCGGATGCGGCGATCCGCGTCCATCAGGCGGTGGTTGGGGAGGCGACGCGGATGCCGGTTGCAGCCCAGCTCTATTTCCAGGCCGGTCCGGAGCAGGGAATCGCCAATTTCGTCGCCCTGTTCACCCGGCTGAACGACCGCGGTGCGATCGCCACCGACGATCCGGCCTTCGTCGCTCGGCAGTTCCTGGGCGCCATGCAGGGGGGGGCCTATTGCCAGCTCGTGCTGGGCTTGTGCCCCACGCCGACGGAGGAGGAGCGCCATGCCTTCGTCGACAAGGCGGTGGATCTCTTCCTGCGCGGCATCGCGCCTGCTAAACCCTGACCTTTGCCGATGTCTGCGATGGAAGAGTTGTCCATGTCCGCCTGCCCCTGCGGTTCCGGCCGCGAGTTCGACCAGTGCTGCGGCCCGATCCTGGCGGGAGAGCCTGCGCCCAGCGCGGAAGCGCTGATGCGGTCGCGCTACACTGCCTTCGTCCGCCGCGACATCGACCATATCGAGCGGAGCTGCGTGCCGGAAACCCGCGCCACCTTCAGCCGCGCCGATGTGGAACGGGTGGCGGACGAATGCGACTGGGGTCCGCTGACCGTCATGAAGGCGGAGGATGCCGGCGACGACGGGATGGTTGAGTTCTTCCTGACCTTCCATCGCGATGGCGAGGAGTGGCCGCTGCATGAGCGGTCGCGCTTCCGCCGCGTCGACGGCCGCTGGTTCTATGTCGACAGCGTCTTGAACCCGAAGGACCCGCCGCGCCGTGTGGTCAAGGTCGGCCGCAACGATCCCTGCCCCTGCGGTTCGGGGAAAAAGCACAAGGCCTGCTGCGGGCGCTGACCGACGCCCGCAGCGGTCGCCTCTCAGCTGATGCCGAGATAGCGGCCCGGCTTGTGGTTGATCGCCAGCGTGACGTTGACGATGGTCGCCCCCAGCACCGACAGCAGAAGTCGGTCCGGCGCCAGGACGAAGAAGGCGCCGGCCAGGATCGCGAAATCGACGCCCAGCTGGAAATAGCCGGCGCGGATGCCGTAGGTCTCCTGCAGGTAGATCGCCAGGATGTTGACGCCGCCCAGACCGGTGCGGTGGCGGAACAGCATCAGGAGGCCGGTGCCGCACAGGCCGCTCCCCACCACGGTGGCATAGACCGGATCCAGATGGGTGAAGCCCACCCATTGGTCGGTCAGGCGCGAGAACAGCGTCACCAGCGCCACGGCGGTGAAGGTGCGGGCGGTGAATTTCCAGCCCAGCCGCTTCCAGGCCAGCCAGTAGAAGGGCAGGTTGATCGCGAAGAAGATGATGCCGAACTGGACCTTGGTGACATAGCTCAGCAGCAGCGCCAGCCCGGCGGTGCTGCCGGTCAGCAGCATCGTCTTGGAATAGATCAGCATGCCCAGCGCGATGAACAGCGTGCCCATCAGCATGGCAA
Source organism: Azospirillum sp. TSH64 (assembly GCF_003116035.1). GTDB lineage: Bacteria > Pseudomonadota > Alphaproteobacteria > Azospirillales > Azospirillaceae > Azospirillum. The sequence goes on along the minus strand of NZ_LGQW01000015.1, from coordinate 3,714,328 downwards.
GCGCGTCTTCATAGAGCTGGTGACGCTCCACCGCGGCGGGCGGAGCCTGGAGGGTCGCGGCCATCGTCGTTTTTCCCCGGATCAAACCAAAGGGCTCAACGGAGAGCGGCGAACTTCGCCACCACATCGTCCACCTCGGCCGTCTTCAGGCCGGCGATGTTGATGCGGCCGGAAGTCGGCATGTAGATGGCGTGGTCGGCGCGCAGCCGCAGCACCTCCGCCTCGGTCAGCGGCAGCAGCGAGAACATGCCTTCCTGCTCCGCCACCGCGGCCAGGGTGGGGAAGGCGCCGGCCAGACCGGCGGCCAGCTTGCGGCGGATGCCGGTGATGCGGGCGCGCATGACGTCCAGTTCCGCCGTCCAGTCGGCGGTCAGCGCGGCGTTACTCAGGATGGTGCGGACGACGGCGGCGCCATGGTCGGGCGGCATCGAATAGCTGGTGCGGGCCAGCGCCATCAGGTTGGACTTGGCGAGATCGGCGGCGGCCGGTGCCGCGGCGACGGCGAAGATGGCGCCGGTGCGCTCGCGGTAGAGACCGAAGGACTTCGACGACGACACGGCGACCAGCGCTTCCGGCACGACGCCGATCAGGTGGCGCAGCCCCTCGGCATCCTCGTCCAGACCGCGGCCGAAGCCCTGATAGGCAAGGTCGACCAGCGGCAGGACGCCGCGCTTTTCCAGCACCGCCGCCAGTTCCTTCCACTGGTCGAGCGACAGCGGCGCGCCGGTGGGGTTGTGGCAGCTGGCGTGCAGCAGGGCGACGTCGCCGGGCTGCGCCGCCTCGAACGCCGCGACCATGCGGTCGAACAGCACGGTCTGGCCGGCAGTGTCGAAGAAGGGATGGCTGACGACCTCAAGGCCGGCGGCGGCGAAGATGCCGACATGGTTGGGCCAGGTCGGCTGGCCAACCAGCACCCGTTTCGACCCGCCGCGCAGGACGAGGTCGGCGGCCAGCCGCAGCGCGCCCGACCCGCCGGGGGTCTGCACGCCGGCCGTGGCGACCTTGGTGCCGGCGCCACCGCCGACCAGCGACCACAGCCGCTCCAGATACCCGGCGTCGCCTTCCAACCCCAGATAGGCCTTGCTGTCCTGCCCGTCGAGCAGCAGTCGTTCCGCCGCCTTCACCGCGCGGAAGACCGGGGTGCGTCCCTCCTCGTCCCGGTAGACCCCGACGCCGAGATCGACCTTGCCCGGACGCGGATCCTGCTTGTAAAGCCCGATCAGGGCGAGCAGGGCATCGTCGGGCTGGCGGGAAAGCGCGTTGAACATGGCGGTTCGTCCGGTCCTTGGGTGAGTGGGAAGGGAGCAATATTGGCCGGTTGCCCCGGCCGGTGCGATCCTCCACTTTCGCGGCCTCCGGGACAATGGCGATTTCCTATCGTCTGATACGCTTGATTGTCGCAACAATTTGCAATCCCAGCGATAGATCGGCATCCTTTGCCGGGGAAGGAGCAGTCAGATCGATGACCGATTTTCAGAAGACCCGCGCCCGCTTCCGCATTCCGGATGGCGTGATCTATCTCGACGGCAACTCGCTGGGACCGCTGCCCATCGGGGTGGAGGAGCGGGTGGCCCGTACCCTCGCCCGGGAATGGGGCGGCCAACTGATCCGCGGCTGGAACAGCGCTGGCTGGATGGTGCAGCCCGGCAAGGTCGGCGACCGCATCGCCCGGCTGATCGGCGCGCCGTCCGGCAGCGTGGTGGTCGGCGATACCCTGTCGATCAAGGTCTATCAGGCGCTGGCCGCGGCCCTGGCGATGCGGCCCGACCGCCGGGTGATCCTGTCCGACAGCGGCAACTTCCCAACCGACCTCTACATGGCGGAAGGACTGATCGAAACGCTGGGTCGTGGCCATGTCCTGAAAGTCGTGGCGCCGGAGGAGGTTGAAGCGGCAATCGGCGAGGAAGTCGCCGTTCTGATGCTGACCCAGGTGGATTACCGGACCGGCCGGCTGCACGACATGGCGGCGCTGACCGCCAAGGCCAATGCGGCGGGGGTGGTGACGGTGTGGGACCTCGCCCATTCCGCCGGTGCGCTGCCGGTCGATCTGGCCGGCGCCGGGGCGGACTTCGCGGTCGGCTGCACGTACAAATACCTGAATGGCGGACCGGGAGCGCCAGCCTTCATCTATGTCGCCCCGCAGCATGCGGAGACGGCGCGGCCGGCCCTGTCCGGCTGGATGGGGCATGAGGCGCCCTTCGCCTTCGATCCCTCCTACCGTCCCGGTGCGGGGGTGGAGCGCATGCGCGTCGGCACACCGCCGGTGATCGCGCTGGCGGCACTCGACGCGGCTCTGGATGTGTGGGACGAGGTCGAGATGGCCGATATCCGCCGCACCTCCATCGCGCTGTGCGACCTGTTCATCGGGCTGGTCGAGGCGCAGTGCCCGATGCTGGAGCTTGTCTCCCCACGTGACGGCAACCGGCGCGGCAGCCAGGTGTCGTTCCGCCATCCACAGGGCTACGCCATCATGCAGGCGCTGATCGACCGCGGCGTGATCGGCGATTTCCGGGCGCCGGACGTGCTGCGCTTTGGCTTCACGCCGCTCTATATCGGCGAGGCGGAGGTGCGCGGCGCGGTCGCCGTGCTCAAGCAGGTGATGGATGACGGGCTTTGGGACCGGCCCGACTACCACAGGAAGGCGATGGTGACATGAGCGGGCAGGATACCAAGAAGCCCTACGATTCGGCAGCGGAGGGGGCCGAAATGGCCTTCGATGGGCGGATGTCCTATGGCGACTATCTGCAGCTGGACCGCATCCTGGGTGCGCAGACTCCACGCTCCACCGCCCATGACGAGATGCTGTTCATCGTCCAGCACCAGACGTCGGAGCTGTGGATGCGGCTGGCCGTCTACGAGATCCGCGCCGCCCGCGAGGCGATCCGCGAGGACCGGCTGTCGCCCGCCTTCAAGATGCTGACCCGCGTCGCCCGCATCTTCGAGCAGCTGAATTCTGCCTGGGACGTGCTGCGCACGATGACGCCCAGCGAATACACCCGCTTCCGCGACGATCTCGGCCAATCCTCCGGCTTCCAGTCCTACCAGTACCGGGAGATCGAGTTCCTGCTGGGCAACCGCAACCCGGCGATGCTGCGCCCCCATGCCCACCGGCCGGACATCCATGCCCTGCTGGAACAGGAACTGTCGCGGCCCAGCCTGTATGACGAGGCGCTGCGCCTGCTCGCCCGCAACGGCATTCCGGTTCCGGCCGAGGTGCTGGAGCGCGACGTGTCGCAGACCCACCAGCCCCATGACGGCGTGACCGAGGCATGGCGGATCGTCTATCAGTCGCCCGAAGCCCATTGGCCGCTCTACGAGCTTGCCGAGAAGCTGGTCGATTTCGAGGATTACTTCCGCCGCTGGCGCTTCAACCATGTCACGACGGTGGAGCGGGTGATCGGCTTCAAGCGCGGCACCGGCGGGACCGGCGGCGTGTCCTACCTGCGCAACATGCTGGCGGTGGAGCTTTTCCCGGAACTCTGGCGGGTGAGGACGGTGCTGTGACGGAACTGCACAGGATCATGGATTGGGACGACGCCTACAGCAACGGTGCCCACATTCCCGGCGGCGACGCCTACCCCGCGCGCTGGGCTGAGCGGGCGGCAGCTTTCCGGAGCGAACGCGCAGCCGCCGGACGGGCGGAGCTGGAGTTGCCCTATGGCGAGGGGGAGCGGGAGCGCTACGACCTGTTCCGGCCGGAGGGAGCCGCCAAGGGCACCGTGGTCTTCGTCCATGGCGGCTACTGGATGGCCTTCGACAAGGCGCGCTGGTCGCATCTGGCCGCCGGGCCGCTTGCACGAGGCTGGGCGGTCGCCATGCCCAGCTACACGCTGTGTCCCGAAACCCGGATCGCCGGCATCACCCGGCAGATGGCCCGGGCGGTGGAGGTCATCGCAAGGGCTGAGGCCGGACCGCTGCGCCTGACCGGCCATTCCGCTGGCGGTCATCTGGTCAGCCGGCTCGTCTGCGCGGACGCCCCGCTGTCGGACGATGTCCGGGTGCGGGTGGAGCATGTCGTCTCCATCAGCGGCCTGCACGACCTGCGCCCGCTGCTGAACACCCGCATGAATGCCACGCTGCGGCTGGACGAGGCGGAGTCCGCGGCAGAAAGCTCGGCGCTGCTGCGCCCGCAGCCCGGCATCGGCATTACCTGCTGGGTGGGTGCGGACGAGCGGCCGGAGTTCGTCCGCCAGACGGAGCTGCTCGCCAATGTCTGGCTTGGATTGGGCGCTGCGACCGCGCTGCGGTTGGCGGAGGGGCGGCATCACTTCGATGTCATCGACGATCTTGCCGACCCGGAGTCCGATCTGGTTGCGGCGTTGCTCGATTCTTAGGGGGCTACGCCGGGGCGGAGGGAAGCCGGGCTATCTCTCCAAGCCCCATAGCCGGTAGCAGTCCTTGATCGCGCGGATCGACGGCAGGCGAATTTTCGGCAGATCGGCCTGATCGAACCGGGCCGCATTGCGGCTTCGGTTCCGCGGAGTGACGACGGCGATGTGATGGATCATTCCCCATTTGACGCTGTCGCGCCCGCCATTCAGGGCGCCAAGCCGCTCGCGCTCGAACCAGGTCCGGCGGAAATACCGCAGCAGGCTGGTCGGCATGGCGATGTCCAGCATGATCAACCCGGTCGCCCGCACGAAACGCTGCTGCATGCAGACGGAGTAGTTTCCATCCATCACCCACCGGTCGCCGCCGATGGCGTCATCGTGCAGGCGGACGAACTCTTCCCTGGGGCGGGGCTCCCAATCGGTGCCGGGCCGATGGTAAAGCTGGTCGAGGTGAATGACCGTCAGGCCGCACTTTCGCCCGATGGCCGACGCAAGGGTGGATTTGCCGCTGTTGGACGGTCCCAGGATGCAGATGCGCTGTCCCAAATCCTCAAGCTGCATCATTTCCGCTTTTCCCGCCCGACGCCGATCCGAACCGGCGATCTTACGCATACGGATCGTCGGGTCCAGCGGCGTCGATGGCGGGCGGGCTCCGATTATTGGGTAAAGAACATCGCGGCGAACACGGTGGCGGTGGCGGCGATCACCGTCACCAGTCCATTGCGTCCCAACGCGCGCTGGCGATAGAGCGCCACCGCCATGGTGATGACGGCGATGCTGGTCAGGATCAGGCCGAGCTTGGCTTCGGTCATGGCGGCTTCCCCCGGTCTTTTTTCAGTGTGGGCCGACCCAGCCCAGGGTGCCGGCGGCGGTGATCAGCAGGATGGCTCCGCACAGCAGGACCAGCCATCCGGTCATCAGAAACCGCCAGCCCGGACCGGCATGGTCCAACTCCAGATAATGCAGCAGGATTTCCCGCCCCTTCGTCACCGCCAGCCCCAGCAGCAGCGCCGCCCCGGCGATGCCGACATTGCCGCCCGCATCGCCATGGCGCGCGAACAGCAAGGTGACGGCGGTCAACCCCATCAGGATCAGCCAGGACAGCGCCAGCCGGTCGATCGTCTTGAGAAATGTCATGGCCTGTCCTCTCAGCGGATCAGATAGACGAGCGGATAGAGGATCACCCAGACCAGATCGACCATGTGCCAGAAGGCCGCTCCCGTCTCCAGATTCTCCACCAGCGTGTCGGGGCCGGAGCGGCCGACCAGCAGCAAAATGACGATGCCCAGCACCACATGCAGGGCGTGGAAACCGGTCAGCAGGAAATAGAGGGTGAAGAAGCCGTCGGTGTCGATGGTCAGCCCGGCTCCCAACGTCGCCGAATATTCCACCGCCTTCACCGCCAGGAACACCGACCCGACGGCCGCCGCCATCAGCATCGCCCGGCGGGCCTGCGGCACGGCACCGCGCCGGCCGGCGGCAACCCCCTTGGCGGCCAGATAGCCGCTGGTCACCAGAACCATGGTGTTCAGCGCGCCGGCCGTGCCGTTCAAATGGGCCTGACCGGCGGCAAAAATCGCCGGGTCCAGCACGCGGGCGATGGCGAAGCCCAGGAAGGCGACGCCGAACACCGCCAGTTCGCTGAAGATCAGGATCCACATCATCAGGTTGCCGGGCAGGGCGGCAAGGCCGCTTCCCCGCTCCACCGGACCCGCGGCTTCCGCACCGCCGGTCTCCAGGCCCGTCATCTCAACGTCGGCCATATCTACTATCCAAAGCTTGTCATCATGTACGCGAATGATAAGGCGGCGATCCGCGGACCGGCTTGACCGCGGTCAAGGAATGCCCTTCCTCCACGGTCAATTATTCGCCCGACCCGTGGCGATAGGACGCTGCGACGCCCGGCTTCCCGCCTCCGGCCTCGCGCACCCGACGCCCTTCCGAACCGACCCCCTCTCGACCGACAGATCGAGATTTCCAGGGATCCCAAGCGATGACCGAACGCTTCACCAAGGCGGCCGCGCGAAACATCTTCTATGGCGGATCGCTGTTCTTCTTCGCGACCTTCGTCGCGTTGACCGCACTCAGCCACAATTACATCGTCAATACCAGCACCGACAAGAAGACGCTGACCGATGCGGTCGCCCGCGGCAAGCATGTGTGGGAGAAGAACGCCTGCATCAACTGCCACACGCTGCTGGGCGAGGGCGCCTATTTCGCCCCCGAACTGGGCAATGTCTGGCTGCGCTATGGCGGCGACAAGGACCCCGAGGGCGCCGTGATGGCGCTGAAGGGCTGGATGGCGGCACAGCCGTCCGGAATTGAAGGCCGGCGCCAGATGCCGCAGTTCCACCTGACCGAAGGCGAGGTCGAGGATCTCGCCGCGTTCCTGGAATGGACCAGCCGGATCAACACCCAGAACTGGCCGCCCAAGCTGTCGGGCTGAGGAGATTTCCGTTATGAAGTACGAATCGCAAAAAGTCGCCCTCTATTACTTCGCGGCCGCCATGGGGCTGTTCGGTGTGCAGATCCTGGTGGGTCTCCTGGCCGGTACCGTCTATGTCCTGCCCAACACGTTGTCGGAGCTTCTGCCCTTCAACATCATCCGGATGATCCACACCAACTCGCTGATCGTCTGGCTGCTGATCGGCTTCTTCGGCGCCGCCTACTATCTCGTGCCCGAGGAGGCGGAGACCGAGCTTTACAGTCCGAAACTGGCGCTGATCCAGCTCGGCCTTTTCGTCTTCGGCGCGCTGGCGGCGGTCGTTGGCTATGTCTTCCGCATCCATGAAGGGCGGGAGTTCCTGGAACAGCCGCTGTGGATCAAGGCCGCCATCGTCGTCGTCGCGCTGATGTTCCTCTACAACATCACGATGACGGTGCTGAAGGGCCGCCGCACGGTCATCACCAACATCCTGCTGGTGGGCATGTGGGGCATCGCTCTGTTCTTCCTGTTCTCCTTCTACAACCCGGCCAACCTGTCGCTGGACAAGATGTACTGGTGGTACGTTGTCCATCTGTGGGTCGAGGGCGTGTGGGAACTGGTCCTGGCCTCCATCCTCGCCTTCCTGATGATCAAGATGACCGGCGTCGACCGTGAGGTCGTCGAGAAGTGGCTGTACGCCATGGTCGGTCTCGCCCTGTTCAGCGGCATCCTCGGTACCGGCCACCATTATTACTGGATCGGCACGCCCGGTTACTGGCAGTGGATCGGCTCGCTGTTCTCCACGCTGGAAGTCGCCCCCTTCTTCACCATGGTCGTCTTCGCCTTCATGATGGTGTGGAAGAGCGGCCGCCGTCACCCGAACAAGGCGGCGATGCTGTGGTCGCTGGGCTGCGCGGTCTTCGCCTTCTTCGGCGCGGGGCTGTGGGGCTTCCTGCACACGCTGGCGCCGATCAACTACTACACCCACGGCACCCAGGTCACCGCGGCGCACGGGCACCTCGCCTTCTACGGCGCCTATGCGATGATCAACCTTGCCATCATCACCTACGCCATGCCCTACCTGCGCGGCAAGCAGCCCTACAACCAGATCCTCAACATGTGGAGTTTCTGGCTGATGAGCGGCGGCATGGCCTTCATGACCTTCGCGCTCACCGTGGCCGGCGTCGTTCAGACCCATCTGCAACGGGTCCTGGGCATGAGCTACATGGAGGTCCAGGAGCAGATCGCGCTGTTCTACTGGATGCGGCTTGGCGCCGGTTTCGCCGTGGCGGTGGGCGTCGCGCTTTACCTCTACGCCGTCTTCGGCCCGGCCCGCGAGGAACGGCCCGCCTCGATCCCGGCCAGCTACCAGCCGGCCGAGTGACGTCACCTTCGGCCCCCGCAACCCACCGGATGCCCGGTCGTTGCGGGGGCCGTTCCATTCACGGAGTTCCATCGCGATGCCCGACAGCGCCGTCCCCATCCTGCCGTCCCTGCCGTTCTATCAGCCGACCGCCGACGAGTGCGCGCTGTTCGAGCATGCCTACACTCATCGCTTGCCGCTTCTGCTGAAGGGGCCGACCGGCTGTGGCAAGACCCGCTTCGTCGCCCATATGGCGGCCAGGCTGGGCCGGCCGCTCTACACCGTGTCCTGCCACGACGACCTGACCGCCGCCGACCTGACCGGCCGCTATCTGCTGAAGGGCGGGGACACCGTCTGGGCGGACGGGCCTCTGACCCGTGCCGTGCGCGAGGGCGCCATCTGCTATCTCGACGAGGTGGTGGAGGCACGCAAGGACGTCACCGTCGTGCTGCACCCGCTGACCGACGACCGCCGCATCCTGCCGCTGGACCGCACCGGCGAAACGCTGGAAGCGCCGCCGGGGTTCATGCTGGTGGTGTCCTACAACCCCGGTTACCAGAATGTGCTGAAGGCGCTGAAGCCCAGCACCCGCCAGCGCTTCCTGGCCGTCGAATTCGACTTCCCGCCGCCGGAGCGCGAGATTCCCATCGTCTCGACCGAAAGCGGCCTGCCCGAGAACCGCGTCGTCCCGCTGGTCCGCCTCGCCAACGTCCTGCGTGCCCTGAAGGGCCAGGATTTGGAGGAAGGCGTTTCGACCCGCCTGCTGATCTATTGCGCCACGCTGATCCGCTCCGGCATGAAGCCCGAGCGCGCCATCCGTGCCGCCCTGATCGAGCCGCTGACCGACGACCCGGACATCCGCGCCGCCCTGCTGCGCGTCGCCGAGGTCACGCTGGGCTGATCTGAAAGGGCCGAGGGCTATCGCCATGCTGGAGTTTTTCGAGCCGGAAGAGACCGTCGGCCGTTTGTGGCACCGCCTCATCGGCGGGCGGTCGAGCTATCCGCACCATCCGGATGCAGCCGTCACGCTGGAGACGATGCGCCCGCGGCTCGCGGTGTTCTTCCGGGCGCTGGGCGGCGACCGTGGCGTGCGGCTTGCCGCCGGAAGCGCTTCGGTGTCGGGGCACCGGCTGTCGCTGCTCGGCCGCATCGGGCTGGGGGAAGAGCGGGTGGAGCGGGCGGCACTGGACGGCAATGTGCTCCAGTTGCCCACCGCCATCGACCTGTTCCCCGATCCCGTCCTGAACGAGCGGCTGTATGAATGGCTGGCCGCCTTCTTTGCCAATGCCGAGGGCGAGCCAGCCCCCGCCGACCCGTTGCAGGCCGATGTGCAGGCGCTCCGCAGCGCCGCCACTACCACCGCGCGGGTTCTGACGCGCTGGCCCGGCCTGTCCCGCATGCATGCGGAACTGGCCCGCGCCGTCGCCGCCATCCGCCCCGCCCGCCGCCCGCCGCCGGTCGAGGCCGATGTCGAGCGCGCCGTCCTGGCGCTGCTCGGCGCCGGTGCCGTCACCAGCGACGGCGCACGCATGCTGGCGCCCAACGTTCCGCTGTCGGATTTCACCGCCCCTTACGGTTATGCCCGCATGCTGCCGGTGCCGCTGTGGGGGTTGGTGTCGCCAAGCGTCGGCCGTGACGCTTCCGCTGCCGTCGAAAGTCCCGGCGAAGGCGGACAGGCGGCCGAGGGCGACCAGCGCCGCCGGGCCGCGACGCGTCGGCAGACCGACCAGATCCAGCGCAACGACCCGCTGATCCTCAACCGCTTCGAGAAGATGCTGAGCCTTGCCGAGGCACTGAACATCCCGCGTGCGGTCGATGACGACGATGCGGAGAATGCCCGCAAGGCCGCCGACGATCTGGACGAGATCGCCGTCGGCGCGCACCAGCGCAAGGCATCGACCACGCTGAAGCTCGACCTCGACCTTGGCGCACCGGTGGTCGACGACACGCCGCTGGCGACGACGCTGACCTATCCGGAATGGGATCATGGCCGGCAGGCCCATCTCCCCAACCACTGCCGGGTGATCGCGGAAACCGCACCGGCCGACGGCGACTCTTGGCAGCCCGATGCCGCCGCCCTGCGCCGCATCCGTCAGGTGCGCCGCCAGTTCGAGGCGTTGCGCCCGCGCCGCATGCTGTTCACCGGTCAAGCCGACGGCGACGAACTGGATCTGGCCGCCCTGGTGCGCAGCCGGGCCGATCTCCGGGCCGGCGGTTGCGGCAGCGACCGTGTGCACCAGCAGGTGCGCAGCGCCGCCCGCGATCTGGCGGTGGCGGTGCTGGTCGACGGCTCCTTGTCGACCGATGGCTGGATCGAGGGACGACGGGTTCTGGATGTCGAGAAGGAGGCGCTGCTGGCACTGAGCCATGGGCTGACCGCCTGCGGCGACGACCACGCGCTCTATTCCTTCACGTCGCGGCGGCGCCACTGGGTGCGGGTCCAGACGCTGAAAGGCTTCGAGGAGCCGCTGGGGCCTCCCGTCACCCGCCGGGTCGGTGCGCTGAAGCCCGGCTACTACACCCGCATGGGGGCGGCGATCCGCCATGTGACCGCGCAGCTTGCCGACCGGCCGAACCGGCACCGGCTGCTGGTTCTGCTGACCGACGGCAAGCCGAACGACGTCGATCATTACGAGGGCCGTTACGGCATCGAGGACACGCGGCAGGCGATCCGCGAAGCGCGGCGCGACGGGCTGGCGGTTTTCGCCATCACCGTCGATGCGCAGGCCCGCGACTATATCCCGTATCTGTTCGGACGCGGCGCCTATGCCATATTCCCGCAGGTTTCCCACCTGACCAAGGCGTTGCCGGCACTCTACCGGCAGGTCACCTGCGCCGCCTGAACGAAAAGGACCTTGAGACATGACCGCACCGGCGAAGATCGACCCCGTGAAGATCGGTATCGTCACCATCTCCGACCGCGCCAGCCGCGGCGTCTATGAGGACAAGGGCGGCCCGGCGATCAACGAGGAGCTGTCACGCATCATCTCCTCCCCCTGGGTGGCGGAAGCGCGGGTGATCCCGGACGAGTTGGACCTGATCGCCTCCACCCTGGTCGAGCTGTGCGACGTTGCCGGCTGCGGTCTGGTGGTGACCACCGGCGGCACCGGCCCCGCCCCGCGTGACGTGACGCCGGAGGCGACGGAGCGGGTCTGCGACAAGATGATGCCGGGTTTCGGCGAACTGATGCGGTCGGTCAGCCTGCGGGTGGTGCCCACTGCGATCCTGTCGCGCCAGACCGCCGGCATTCGCGGGAGCAGCCTGATCGTCAATCTGCCGGGCAAGCCGTCCGCCATCCATGATTGCCTGGAAGCGGTGTTTCCCGCGATCCCCTATTGCCTGGATTTGATCGGTGCCGGCCGGATCGAAACCGATCCCGAGATCTGCGTTTCCTTCCGTCCGAAATCATGACGCCCAAAGTCATTATACTTAGTGTGGAAATAAAAATGAGCATGCGACAAAATAGCGTTCGGTAGTTACACTTGACGGCGGTCAAGCATCGATCTCGGAAGCGGGAGGAATATTACCTCACAAGAAACATTCAACCGAGACGACGCCATGAAGACCAAGCTCTCTCTCGTCACCGTCAGCACCGCCGCCCTGATGATCCTGTCCGGTATCGGTGCCGCCTCGGCCGCCGACACGCTCTATGCCGACCCGAAGGTCAAGCAGCCGACGGTCAGCGTCGTCCAGGACCCCGCCGCCGTGCCGGCTCCGGAGAAGGCCGGCAAGCGCGCGCCGAAGACCCACAAGGTCTCGCTGATGACGACCGAGGTCGAATCCAAGCTGGACGATGGCACCACCTACACCTACTGGACCTTCAACAACACGGTTCCGGGGCCGATGGTGCGGGTGCGGGTCGGCGATACGGTGGATGTTTCGATCTCCAACGCGCCGGAATCGACGATGAACCACTCCGTCGACTTCCACGCCGCGACCGGCTTCCTCGGCGGCGGCCAGATCACCCAGGTGGAGCCCGGCCAGACCAAGGCCTTCAGCTTCAAGGCCCTGACCCCCGGCGTCTATGTCTATCACTGCGCCACGCCGATGGTTGCCCACCACATCTCCAAGGGCATGTACGGCCTGATCGTGGTGGAGCCGGAAGCCGGCCTGCCGCCGGTCGATCACGAATTCTATGTGATGCAGCAGGAAATCTACGCCACCAAGGCCAAGAACCTGGCGAATGCCGAGGACGACTATGACGGCCTCGTCAACGAGCGTCCGAGCTATCTGGTGTTCAACGGCACGGTCGGCGCCCTGACCAAGGACAAGCCGCTGAAGGCCAAGGTCGGCGAGACGGTTCGCCTGTTCTTCGGCGTCGGCGGTCCGAACCTGACCTCGTCCTTCCACGTCATCGGCGAGATCTTCGACAAGGTCTATAATCTGGGCGGCCTGGAAAGCGAGCCGGCCAAGGGCATCCAGACCGTCACCGTCGCCCCCGGCGGCGCCACCATGGTGGAGTTCAAGGTCGATTACCCCGGCAAATATGCCCTGGTCGACCACGCGCTGAGCCGCGCAACCAAGGGCCTGATCGGCATTCTGGAAGTCGAAGGCAAGCCCGACGACAGCATCATCCTCGACAAGAGCGGCGACAGCCGCAAGAAACTGGGCGAGATGCAGCACTGATCCTGCCTATGGATTAAAACAAAGCCCCTTTCCCGAGAGGGAGGGGGGCTTTGCATATCCAAAAACAAAGAAGGGCCGCCGTTTCCGGCAGCCCTTCCATTGTCAATCCGTGTGTCGTCGACACCACGGCGCAGTCCTTAGCGGACCGAAATCCCTTCCGCGAAGAAAGAGACCTCGGCCTTGGCGCTCGACGACGAGTGAGACGGACAATGAGACACGAGATCACCTCCTTTCAGTTGTTGACGTACGACACCCTATATAGGCGGCAAGGCGGAGGCCGCAAGTGCCGCCCCTGACCGCTCCGCTGTGACATTTACCGGTGAGTTGCCCGGCTCATCATGAAGCCCAGCCCGCCTGCCAGGATCAGGCCGGCGGCCATTGCCAGCCCCCTCGCGGCGCCGCTGGGTGCGGTCAGGCGCAGGCTGTTGTGCGGCAGTCCGAAGCGCCCGCGGGCGCGGTGCAGACCGTAGACGGGGTGGTAGAGATTGTCGGGCCGGCCGGGGATTTCCTGCTCCTCCGTCATCTGGCCCTCCACCGCAGTGTTGGCGAGGTAGCGGTCGGCAAAGCCCGGCGCCAAAAAATTGCCGAGGATCGCCTGCATTGCCGATCCGCCCAGCCAATATTCCCGGCGGGGAGTCTCGGCGGCGTGCAGGATCGCACGGGCGATGTCCTCCGGCTGGAAGATGGTCCCCATCGGCCGGGCCCGGCGCGGCATGTGGCTGCGTGCCCAGTCGAATTGCGGGGTATTGACCGCCGGCAGATGCACGGTGGTCAGCCCGATCCGGCTGTTGTCATGGATCAGTTCGGAATGCAGGCTGTCGATGAAGCCAGTGATCGCATGCTTCGCCGCGCAATAGGCGGACTGCAGCGGGATCGACCGGTAGGCCAGTGCCGAGCCCACCTGCAGGATCGTGCCGCTGTCCCGCAGCCGCATCCGCCGCAAGGCCGTCTGGATGCCGTAGGCGGAGCCGAGATAGGTCACCTCGGTCACCCGCCTCAACTCCTCCGGCGTCACGGCATGGACCGGCCCGAAGACGGTGACCATCGCCACGTTGATCCAGACGTCGATGGGGCCGAAGGCGTCCTCCAGTTGGTCGGCGGCCGCCTCCAGCGCGTCGGGGTCGGCGACGTCCAGCGGCAGGACCAGCGCCCGGCCGCCTAGCCGTTCGACCTCCGCCTTCACCTCTTCCAGCGCGTCGGACGATCTGGCGATCAGGCCGATGGAGGCTTTGCGATAGGCGGCGAAGGCCAGCGCCGTTGCGCGGCCGACCCCGGCGGAAGCGCCGGTGATGCAGATGACGGGAGACTTCTGAACGCCGTTGGTCGGTTGCATGGCGAAGGTCCTGTCTCAGGTATCCGGGCGTCAGGCCGCCGGCGGGATGCGCCGGCTGCTCCATCCTGTCCAACCCCCGGCACCGCTCGCGGTTCCATCGCGTTCCCTCACGACGCCCTCTGCAAGGCGAGGGGCGTCGTCGGTCAGTGGGCCGGAGCGCGATCCCCGGCTCCCGGCTTGTCATGGGTCGCCAGCCGGTCGACGATGGTTTCGCTGGCCGCATTCAGGCCGGCGAGCCGCACCTCGGTCCCGGCGCGGCGGAACTTCAGCACGACGCCGTCGAGAGCCGCGACGCTGGAGATGTCCCAGATATGGGCGCCGGAAACATCGATCACCGCCGTGTCCAGAGCCTCCCGCACATCGAAAGACGCGGAAAAATCGTCGGCGGAGGCGAAGAAAAGCTGCCCCTCGACCCGATAGGTGCGGGTGCGGCCATCCTCCGACAGGGTGGAGGTGACGCGGAACATCCGGGCGACCTTGCCGGCGAAGAATATGCCGGACAGCAGAACGCCGATCAGCACGCCGATGGCGAGGTTGTGGGTGAGGACGACGCCGGCGACCGTCGCCAGCATCACGGCGCTGGAACTGCGCGGATGCGTCACCAGGCTTTTCAGGGATTGCCAGTTGAAGGTGCCGACCGACACCATGATCATCACCGCCACCAATGCCGCCATCGGAATGCGCTTCACCCAGTCGCCCAGCACGACGATCAGGAACAGCAGGAACAGGCCGGCGCAGAAGGTCGACAGCCGGCCCCGTCCGCCCGATTTCACGTTGATCACCGATTGTCCGATCATCGCGCAGCCGGCCATGCCGCCGAGGAAGCCGGACACCATGTTGGCGATGCCCTGGCCGACGCACTCGCGGTTCTTGTCGCTGCCGGTCTCGGTCATGTCGTCGACGATGGCTGCGGTCATCAGCGATTCCAGAAGCCCGACCACGGCGATGCCGGCCGAATAGGGCAGGATGATCCGCAGCGTGTCCAGGGTCAGCGGAATGTCGGGAAGCAGGAAGACGGGCAGGGTGCTGGGCAGTTCGCCCATGTCGCCGACCGTGCGGACGTCGATCCCGAAGCCGATGGTGACTGCAGTCAGCACCAGGATGCTGACCAGCGCCGACGGCACCGCCCTGGTCAGTCGCGGCAGCAGATAGATGATCGCCAGCCCGGCGGCGACCAGCGCATAGGTGACGGTCGGCACCCCCACCAGTTCCGGCAGCTGGGCCAAAAAGATCAGGATGGCGAGCGAATTGACGAAGCCGGTCATCACCGATTTCGACACGAAGCGCATCAGCGCCCCGAGCCGCAGGAAGCCGGCGCCAACCTGCAGCAGTCCGGCCAGTACGGTGGCGGCCAGCAGATATTGCAGGCCGTGCTCTTTGACCAGCGTGACCATCAGCACCGCGGTGGCGGCCGTCGCGGCGGAGATCATGCCGGGCCGGCCGCCGACGATGGCGATTGTCATGGCGATGGCGAAGGAGGCGTAGAGGCCGATCTTCGGATCGACCCCGGCGATGATGGAAAAGGCGATGGCTTCCGGAATCAGGGCAAGTGCGACGACAAGCCCGGACAGCAGATCGCTGCGCGTGTTGCCGAACCACTCCTGGCGGAGCCGTTGCAAATCGATGGTCATGGGTCTCGCAAGCTCAAGCCGGGACGGCGGCAGGGCGCACCGGCAAAGGCCGGATGGTAGGCCGCCGTCGACGATGATCAGGAATGAAAGTCGGAAATTGGGGTCGCTGCGAAACGGCGGCCGTCCGGTGACCGGGCGGTCGGGTTTCAGGTCAATGCGTAGGGCAGGCCGTCAGGGCGGCGTGACGCGATGCAGCATGGAAGCAGGCGTAACAGAATGTCGCAGGTCTTGGCAACACCATGCCGTGCAGCGCCTCGCATGGCTGTCCGGCACGGATACGAAAAAGGCGGCGCCCCGGTGGAGCGCCGCCCTCATCGTCCGATGATCTCGACCGTCAGGCCTGACGGGGCCGCAGCGGCGGGCCGTCGCGGAAGGGCTTGTCGACGCCGCCCTTGTCGTTGGTCTGGTTTTCCACGTCGCCCTCGAAGGTGGTCTCGCCCTGGGCCAGATCCAGGTCGTCCGGCGTCATGCCGGCGGCGCGGGCGCCCTTCGATCCGCCGATCTGCGGGTTGTCCTTCAGGTCGGCATCGGTCGGCTTGTCGGTCTTCTCGTGCTTGCTCGCGCTCATGGCGGCATCTCCGTTCCGGTTCCGCATGTCCCCCTGTCAACCGGCGCCGTGCCGGATGGTTGCGAAATCCCTTCTTCCTTTTGGGGAGATGGTTAGGATGTTGGACATCGGTGCAGCCGAAGACCATTTGACAGGCTCTCATGTCACACAAAGGCGAACGTCTGCGGATCCGCGTGCGCGGGCGGGTGCAGGGGGTGGGGTTCCGCCCGCATGTCCATGCGCTGGCCGGGCGTTTCGGCCTGACCGGCTGGGTGCTGAACGACCCGCAGGGTGTGCTGATCGAGGTGCAGGGCAGCGGCGTCGCCGCTTTCCAGGCGGCCCTGTCGGCCGAAGCGCCGCCATTGGCCCGCATCGATGCCGTCGAGTGCGACGCTGTTCCGCATGTTCCCGCCGAGGTCTCCTTCGCAATCCGCCACAGCCTGTCCGCCGGCGCCGTCGCGACCGGCATCGGACCCGACGCCGCGGTCTGTCCGGCCTGCCTGGGTGAACTGTTCGATCCGACCGACCGCCGCCATCGCTATGCCTTCCTGAACTGCACCCATTGCGGCCCGCGCTACACCATCACGCGGCAACTTCCCTATGACCGGCCGCAAACGGCGATGGCCGGCTTCCCGCTCTGCCCGGAGTGTCTGGCCGAGTATAAGGACCCGGGGAACCGGCGCTTCCATGCTCAGCCGACGGCCTGTCCGACCTGCGGCCCCCGTTTGTCGCATCCGCCGGAAGACATCGTCGCTGCACTCCGCGCCGGCAGGATCGTTGCCATCAAGGGTCTGGGCGGCTTCCATCTTGCCTGTGACGCCACGCGCCACGATGCGGTGGAGCGGTTGCGGCGGGTCAAGCAGCGCAACGGCAAGCCCTTCGCCCTGATGGTCGCCAACACCGAATCCGCCATCCGCCATGTCTGGATGGACGGCGGAGAGCGGGCGTTGCTGGAAGGGATGGCGCGCCCCATCGTCCTGCTGCGGCGGCGGGACGATGCGCCCGAACTGGCACCGGAGATCGCTCCCGGTCTGGTTTGGCTGGGCGTCATGCTGCCCTATACCCCGCTGCATTACCTGCTGTTCCACGAAGCGGCGGGGCGGCCGGACGGTACCGGCTGGCTGGACGCGCCGCAGGATCTGACGCTGGTGATGACCTCCGCCAACCCCGGCGGCGAACCGCTGGCCATCGGCAATGCGGAGGCGCGGGAGAGGCTGGCCGGCATCGCCGACCTGATCGTCGACCATGACCGCGACATTGTCATCCGTGCCGACGACAGCGTCGCGCGCAAGCTGGCCGGGGCCCCCGCCTTCCTGCGCCGCGGCCGCGGCCATGTGCCGGAGCCGATCCGGCTGGCCCATCCGGTGCCGCCGGTCCTGGCGGTGGGCGGCCATCTGAAGACGACGGTCTGCGTCACCCGCGGCGACGAGGCTTTCCTGTCCCAGCACATCGGCGACCTCGACAACGCCGCGACGCTGGCCTTTCTGGAGGAAACCGTCGCACATCTGCTGCACGTCCTGGGGGTCCAACCGGTTGCGGTCGCCCATGACCGGCATCCCGATTTCCAATCCACCCATTTCGCCGAAATGAGCGGCCTGCCGGCCGTGCCGGTCCAGCATCACCATGCCCATGTCGCCGCCGTGATGGCCGAACACCGGGTCGAGGGGCCGGCCGTCGGGCTGGCGCTGGACGGCTTCGGCCTGGGAGAGGATGGCGGGTCCTGGGGCGGCGAGATGCTGCTGGTCGATGGGCTGAGGTCCGAGCGTCTCGGCAGCCTTGCGCCGCTGGCCCAGCCCGGCGGCGATGTGGCGGCCCGCCAGCCCTGGCGCATGGCCGCCGCCGCCCTGGCGCGGATGGGACGTGCCGATGAGATCGCCTCCCGTTTCGCCGCCCATGGCCCGGCCGAGGGTGTCCGGCGGATGATCGAGCGCGGCATCAATGCACCGCTCACCAGTTCCTGCGGGCGCTGGTTCGATGCCGCCTGTGGCCTGCTGGGCGTCCGCGCGGTGGCCGGGTTTGAGGGCGAGGCGCCGATGACACTGGAATCCCTCGTGCGCCAAGCGCGCGTTGCGGACGGCGCGTGGCGGATCGAAGGGGGCGAACTGGATCTGACCCCCTTGTTGGAGCAGCTGCTGACCGTTGCCGATGCAGTGGAGGGGGCGGAGTTGTTCCACGGCACGCTGGCGGCGGCGCTGGTGGGCTGGACGCTGCCGGTGCTGCGTGGCCATGGCCTGGGCCGGGTGGTGCTGTCCGGCGGTTGCCTGATGAACGCGGTGCTGGCGGAGGAACTGGTGGCCGGCTTCCGTTCCGCCGGGGTGGAGGCGCTGCTGCCGAGGCTGGCCCCCGCCAACGACGGCGGGCTCAGCCTCGGTCAGGCGTGGGCGGCGTCCTTCGCCCTGTAGCCGAACAGCGGCATCTGCACAGGCGCCCGGACCTTCCAACGCAGGGGAGGGATTGCTGTGGTGCAGTTGGTCTTGTCGAATTCGTACAGGCCGCGATACTTGCCGATATATCCTTTGCGACAGGCACGGTGGAACCGCTGCGACGCGGTTTTCCAATCGTCGCCCGGCCGCAGCCAGCTGACATGGGCGGTGCCGGTGCGCGGGTCGGTGCGCAGGAACCGACCGCGTCCCTTCTCGCCCCGCACCCATTGGCCTGGGTTCAGCGTCAGCGCCCCGCGGGCCAGCAGCATCTTCACCTGCGGGGTCAGGTCGATGGTCGGAAAAAAGGGCATGACGTCCTCCTGACGCACCCGCATGGGGCGGCGCCGCTCTGGGAGACTCCGTGGTTTTCGGAACCTCCCAGAGATGGGAACGTAAGAAGAACTATTCAAGGTTTTCAAGGGAGGCAGCGTGCCGGGTAAGGTAATCCTACCCCATCCGCGCCGCCTTCTTCACCGGGCGCTCATGCTCCTCGTCCGCCGGGGCTTCGGCGTCCTTGAAGGTGCGCACGCCGCTGATCATGGTGGAGATGATCGATTGGCGGGACATGATGTCCTCGCGCACCGCGGCATAGACATGGACGATCACGAACAGCAGGATCGCCCACATGCCCATATGGTGCCAGGTGTGGACGTCCATGCTCTGGCCGAACAGCGGGATGACCCAGCCGAACAGCGTGTCCTGCCAGCTGCCCTGGCCCGCTCCCTCGCTGTAGAGCGCGAAGCCGGTGACGATCATGAAGACGCTGCCCACCGCGATGGCCCAGAACATAGAGAATTGCGCCAGCGGGTTATGGCCGACATACAGCTTCGGCTTGCGCTCCAGGAACAGATACCAGCGGGCTTCCAGGAACAGCTCCCCCCACCAGTGACGGTCCCAGAAGGGAAAGCGGAACAGCTGCTTGGCATGGTGGTTGCCGACGAGAGCCCAATAGAGCCGGCCGATGAAGCCGATGGCGAAGATGTAGGCCGCAGCGAAATGGACGAAGCGGATGTAGCCCATCAGGAAATTGGCGCTGGCCTCGCCCGGCATGGTCGGCAGCGGATTGGCGATCAGGTAGCCGGTGACCGACAGAACCACGATCGCCAGCGCGTTGACCCAGTGCCAGACCCGTACCGGCACCTCGTACACATAGATCGCCTTCAGGAAACGGCCGGCCGCCGGAGCGGCCGTCCCTTCCTCGTCCGGTGTCGCGACCGGCTTCGCATCGTCGAGAGGAGCCATGACTTAAATCCTCCTCGGCTGCCGGTCAGCGTACGGTGACGCGGGCCAGTTCGGCGCCGTCCGGCGCCATGACGTGGGTGGAGCAGGCAAGGCACGGGTCGAAGCTGTGCAGGGTGCGCAGGATCTCCACCGGCTCGTCCGGGCGGGCCATCGGCGTGTTCAGCAGCGACGCCTCGAACGCCCCGATGTTGCCCTTGGGATCGCGCGGGCTGCCGTTCCAGGTCGTCGGCACGACGCACTGGTAATTGTCGATCTTGCCGTCCTTGATCTTGATCCAGTGGCCGAGCCCGCCGCGCGGCGCCGCGACGGTGCCCACACCCTTGGCCTCCTTCGGCCAGGTCTTCGGGTCCCATTTCTCGACATTGGCGGTGGCGGTATCGCCGGCCTTGATGTTGGCGATCAGGGCGTTCCAGTCGTCCATCATCATCGTGCAGCAGTACTGGCATTCCAGCGCGCGGGCCAGTGTGCGGCCGATGGTGGTCGGCAGCGCCTGCTGCGGCGTGAAGCTCGTGCCGGCCAGCGCGTTGAAGGCGCCCAGCGATTCGGTGATCTGGTCCTTCACGTAACCGACACCCTGGGCATAGGCCAGGATGTAGCGGGGCAGGGGGCCGACCTCCACCGCATGGCCGCGCCAGCGCGGGGCCTTGATCCAGGAATATTTGGCGGCCTCGTCCAGCTCCTTGATGTCGGTGCGGGTGCCCTTGGTGTTGGCGCCCAGCTCGAACTTGGCCTGGGTCACACCGTCCCACGGGTGCAGGCCCTTGCTCTCGTCCTCGTAGTGATACCAGCTGTGGGCGACGAACTCCTGCACCTGCGCCGGGTCGCGCGGGTCGATGGGATGGACCTCGTTCCAGTTGCCGTTCAGGATGACGCCGCCCGGGAGCTGGCAGGTCGAATGGTCGTACGGTACCTTCTCGTAATCGCCATAGTCCATGACGTTGGTCGCCGACAGGCCGCCGCCATAGAGCCAGTCCTTGTAGAAGCTGGCGATGGCCAGCACGTCCGGCAGATAGACGTTCTCGACGAAGGCGGTGGCTTCCTGGATGCGGGCGCGGATGAAGTTCAGCCGCTCCATGTTCAGCGGCGCGCCCGACGACCCCGTGCCGTCCATGTTGATGGCGCAGGGAACGCCGCCGACCATGTAGTTCGGGTGCGGGTTCTTGCCGCCCAGGATGGTGTGGATCTTGACGATGTCCTTCTGGAGGTCGAGGGCCTCCAGGTAATGGGTCACCGCCATCAGGTCGGCTTCCGGCGACAGCTTGTAGGCCGGGTTGTCCCAATAGCCGTTCTTGAAGATGCCGAGCTGGCCGCTCTCCACGAATTTCTTCAGGCGGGTCTGGACGTCGCGGAAATAGCCGGGGCTGGACTTGGCATGGCGCGGCGACACCGCTTGCTGGAGCGCCGAGGTCGCCTGCGGGTCGGCCTTCAGCGCATTGACCGGGTTGACCCAGTCCAGCGCGTGCAGGTGATAGAAATGGACGATGTGGTCATGGACCTGCAGCGTCTTCGCCATGATCTCGCGGATCAGGTGGGCGTTCTTCGGGATGCGGATCTGGAGCGCATCCTCCACCGCGCGGACCGAGGTCAGTGCGTGGCAGCCGGTGCAGACGCCGCAGATGCGCTCGACGAAGGCCCAGGCGTCGCGCGGGTCGCGGCCCTTCAGGATCACCTCGAGCCCGCGCCACATGGTGCCGGTGGAGACGGCGTTGCGGATGATGTTGTCGCTGTCGACATTCACCTCGCAGCGCATGTGACCTTCGATGCGGGTAACCGGATCGACGACGATGCGCTTGCCGCCGGTGTCGAGCGAGAAGCCGTTCGGGGTCTGGACGATGCCCATGGTCAGACGTCTCCCTTGTGCTGTGCGCGCTTCAGGGCGCTGACCGCCGCATGGGCGGCGATGATGCTGCCGACGCCGATGGCGGCGGTGGTGCCGATCTGGTCGGCGTTGGCCTCGATCCCGAACTGGAGGATGTCGGATTGGCGGGCGTACCAGGACCCCTTGTCCCAGAAGCCGTCCTCCGAGCAGCCGATGCAGCCGTGGCCGGACTGGATGGGGAAGCTGGTGCCTTCGTTCCAACGCACGGTGGAGCAGGCGTTGTAGGTGGTCGGGCCCTTGCAGCCGACCTTGTAGAGGCAATAGCCCTTGCGAGCGCCCTCATCGTCGAAGGATTCGACGAACTGGCCGGCGTCGAAATGCGGCCGGCGATAGCATTTGTCGTGGATGCGCTGGCTGTAGAACATCTTCGGCCGGCCCTGGCGGTCAAGCTCCGGGATGCGGTCGAAGGTCAGCATGTAGGTGATGACCCCTGTCATCACTTCGGCGATCGGCGGGCAGCCGGGAACCTTGATGATCGGCTTGTCGGTGATGACCTCATGCACCGGGGTGGCGCGGGTCGGGTTCGGGCGCGCCGCCTGGACGCAGCCGAAGGACGCGCAGGAGCCCCAGGAGATGATCGCCTTGGCGTCCTTGGCGACCTTGCGCAGCTGGTCGGTGAAGGGCTTGCCGCCGATGATGCAGGACATGCCATCCTGATTCAGCGGCGGGTTGCCTTCCACCGCCAGGATGTAGTTGCCCTTGTACTTCTCCATCACCTCGTCGAGGATCGCCTCGGCATGGTGGCCGGCCGACGCCATCAGCGTGTCGTCATAGTCCAGCGAGATCATCGACAGCACCACGTCCTTCACCAGCGGGTGCGCCGAGCGGATGAAGGATTCGGAGCAGCAGGTACACTCAAGCCCGTGCAACCACAGCACCGGGGTGCGCGGCTTGGCTTCCATGGCGTGGACGATCTGCGGCACCAGTTCCGGCCCCAGCCCCAGGGCCGCGGCGGTCAGCGAGCAGTATTTCAGGAACGAACGGCGTGTGATCCCCTGCCGCCGCATCACCTCGTAGAAGGTTTCCAGCGTTGCCATCGGTTTGTTTTCTCCCGTCGGGCAGCACCGGCGTGCGAGGGGCCGGTGCGCTTCTCCCGCGGGCATAGGCAACAATCGTGCCGTAGTACGAACATTTGGCAAACCAACGGTCACGAAGGTGTAAGCTCCTTTGCCGCTGGCAACTCGCCGGCCGAAACGACGGCCGGGGTGGAAAGTCCGTTGCCGGTATCGGTCAGGCCGTCCGGCCATCCTCTTCCGGCTGGCCGATCAGGCGGTGGAGCGCCCAGCCGATTGCGACGCCGGCTGCATGCAGCCCGGCGGTGCTGGCGAGGAAGCCGGCGGCATAGCCGAGCGCCGCGGCATCGGCCGGCATCTCCGCGCCATGGGCGAAGCCGTGGAACAGGCCGAAGCCGGCGGCGAAGACGACACCGATCAGGCTGTTGCGCGACATCGGCATGACGCACAGCAGCGCCAGCACGACGGTGGAGGCATAGATGGCCGGCTCGACCAGCGGCAATTCTCCGCCCGCCAGCGCGAACAGCCCGCCGGCCAGCATGGCGGCCAGGAAGGCCCCCGGCACCGCCAGAACGGCACGGCCGCCGATGGTGGCGCCGTAGACGCCGACCGTGACCATGGCAATCAGGTGGTCGAGCCCGCCCAGCGGATGTGCGGCACCGTCGAGGAAGCCGGCCCCGGCGAGATGGCCGGGATGGGCAAGGGCAGGGGTGGCGGCAAGCACAATGGCCGCGGTGACCGCGGCAAGGCGGGTGAATTTCGACATATCGAACGGCTCCTCGGGGATTCTTGTGGTTTTGGTGATTTGGGCGGGAAAGGATGACTAATGCCGCTGCGCAGGCCCACGCTCGATGCCGTAGCGTTCCAGCTTGGCGCGCAGTCCCATGCGCGACAGCCCCAGCTCGTCGGCGGCCTTGCTCTTGTTCCAGCGGCAGCGGACCAGCGTTTCCATCAGGATGCCGGCTTCCACCCGCTCGATCCGCGACTTCAGCGGCCCACCCTGGCCGATCAGGTCGAGCGGCGGCAGCGGCCCATCCTCCGGCGAGGCCGGGCGGGCATTCAGCGCCGCACCGCGCAGCACAGGATCGGACAGCAGGTCGGCGCTTAACGTGTCGCCTTCGCACAGAACCAGCATGCGCATGATCTCGTTCTGCAACTCGCGCACGTTGCCCGGCCAGCCATAGGATTCCAGGCAGGCCAGCGTGTCGGGGGCGAAGCCGCTCACCGGCTTGCCGTGGGCGGCCGACAGCCGGTCGAGGATGTGGCGGGCCAGCACCGGGATGTCGTCCGGCCGGTCGCGCAGGGGCGGCATGGTCAGCGTCATGGTGCTGAGACGGTAATAGAGATCCTCGCGGAAGCGGCCGGCCTTCACCTCGGCGGTCAGGTCGCGGTGGGTGGCGGCGACGACGCGGACATCGACCCGCCGCGTCTCGTTGGACCCGACGGGCCGGATTTCGCCCTCCTGCAGGAAGCGCAGAAGCCGGACCTGGAAGGCGGGGCTGATGTCGCCGATCTCGTCCAGAAAGATGGTGCCGCCGTCCGCCTGCTCCAGCAGGCCGACGCGGTTGCTGTGGGCGCCGGTGAAGGCACCCTTCTTGTGGCCGAACAGTTCGCTTTCCAGCAGCTCGTCCGGGATGGCACCGCAATTCTCGCAATAGAACGGCTGGTCGGAGCGCGGGCTGCCGTAATGGATGGCGCGGGCCAGCAGCTCCTTGCCGGTGCCCGTCTCACCCAGCACCAGAACCGGGACGTTGAAGCCTGAAACCCGTTCGGCCTGCCGGCAGACCTCGTCGACCGGGCTGCCCTCGGCACGGATCAATCCGTCGAAGCGGTAGGACTTCCGGACCCGCTCGCGTCTGGTCGCCACCCGCGTCTCTGCCAGCGGTGGCAGCAGCTTCAACTCGCTGGTCAGGCGGTCGTGCTCGCGCTGGAGCCGGTAGAGCCTCGCGGCGTTGCGGGCGGTCAGCAGCAGATGGTCGGGGTGCCAGGGCTTGGTGATGAACTGGTGGATGCCGGCGGTGTTGATGGCGCCGATGATGTCCTCGGGGTCGATGTAGCCGGTGATGACGATGCGCACCACGTCGGGCCAGCGCTCGCGGACCTGGGTCAGGAATTCCACCCCGCTGACCTCCGGCATGCGCTGGTCGGAGAAGACCACCTGAATCCATTCCGTTTCCAGCAGGCGCAGCCCCTCTTCCGCCGAAAGGGCGGTGAAGACCTCGAACTCCTCGTCCAGCAGGCGGGCGATGACCTCGACGGAGCGCGGCTCGTCATCCACCACCAGGATGCCGGGGCGGGCGGGATCGGTCATCGCGCGGGGTCCTTCCTCATCGGGCCTGCCTCTTTCGAGCTCGCCTCATTCAACCTCGAGATCCTTGATCGTCATTTCGGTGCCGCCGTTGGGATGCAGCCGGCTGCCGCCGCAGTGTGGGCAGGACGACAGCCGGTCGTCCAGATCCACCGTGTCGTTGCAATCGAAGCACCAGCCGCGGCCCGGCACCTCCAGCACCACCAAGTCCGCCCCGTCGGCCAGCGATCCCCGCGTCACCACGTCGAAGCCGAAGCGCAGAGCCTCCACCTCCACCCCGGCGAAGCGGCCGATCTCCAGGCGGACCTTGGTCACGCGGCTGAAGCCATTCGCCCGCCCAGCCTCCTCCATCGCCTGGAGCAGGCTTTCGCAGAGCGCCATCTCATGCATCCGCCAAGTCTCCGGTCCCGCTATTTCCGGTCCCCATTCCCAGCAGTGCCCGGCGCGACGGGTGCGCCGGCTCGGCCGGGGCCGGTGCGGCGTCCGGGGGCGGCGCCAGTTCCTCCTCGCGCCGGCGGCGGATCTCGGCGGTCTGGGCGCCGTCTTCGCGGATGGAGGGATCGAAGAGGGAGACCAGAGCCGCCGAGGCCGTTTCCGTCGCCTGGAGCATCGAGGCGAACTCGAACATCGGCGAGAAGAGCGAACAGGCCTTGTAGGCGCCGACGCCCTTGCGGTTGGCATGAACGAACTCATACCAGCCGGACGGAAACTCGATCAGTTCCTTCGCCCCCGGCACCAGCCTCGACCACTCGTCGCCCTCGCCCGGCAGCAGGACGAGGTTGAGAAACCAGGGGGTCACCAGGGCGCCGAGCCAACGCTCGCCATGGCGGCGGAAGCCGACGGCCTTCACTGCAAGCGCGTCGTTGACGATGGGCATGCCGCGCATCTGCGCCGTGTGGATTTCCCGGAAAGCCGCTTCCAGCCGAGCGATGGCCTCGGCCGGCAGGGCCGGGCCGGTCACCGGCGCAACGGCAACCGGCAGGGTTGCGGTTTCCGTGGCCATCGGCTCGCCGTCCAGCGCCATGAACTGGTCGCGGGCACCGTCGCAGACCGGGCATCGCCAATGGTCGGGCAGGGCGGCAAAGGCTGTGCCGGGCGGCACCTGCCACTGCTCGCATCCCTCCGCCGGGTCATAGACATGCCAGCAGATCTTGCATTCCATCCGCGTCGCAGCGCCGATGCGGCTGGCGTCGCCGAGATAGGAGCCCTCGAAGCGGGAGGCAACGGCGCTCATCGCACCCGCTCCAGGTCGGTCGCCAGCGCGTCTAGGATCTCGCCCAGCCGTTCCGCGCTGTCGGCGATGTCCTCCACCGCGGCGCAAACCACCGCCGGCACGTCGACGATCTCAACCGTGTCGAGGATCAGTGTGTCAACCGAATTGTAATAGCGCACCCACCAGACATTCGGCGTCGCCGTGGCGGTGACGCGGCAATTGCCGTAGCCGCGCGACAGGATGGTGGTGGCGCCGACACCCAGATGCTGTTCGACGAAGGCCAGATCCTCCGGCGTGTGGGGCAGCAGGCTGAAATTCACCGCATGGGGGCCGTCGCCGCGGCGCCAGGCGGCGCTGCGGTCCAGAAGCTCGGTCAGGATCGGCTGGCCGTTCATCAGACCGGCGGGCGCCGGGCCCGTTGCAGCCGGGGTGGCGGCAGTGAAGGCGCGGTTCAGCGCCACCTTTGGGAAGCTGCCGACCAGCAGGCTTTCCCGCGACGGCCCATCGCCGAAGGCGCGCACGCGCCAGACGCCGGCGAGGGACGCCTCCTGAATCTCCAGCCGGTCGCCGGCCCGCTCCACCTTGACCGCGACCTCGCCCTCGCCCAGCGCCTCGTCGACCAGGGCCAGGACGGGAGAGTCGAGATCATCGACCGGAATGCGGATTTCCTCGCCGGGCGACCAGTCGGCAAGCGCCCTTTGGATGCGGACGAGCACCGCGCGGGCCGCTGCCGCACAGGCGGGATCGACGACCTCCGGCAGGTGCGGTTCATAGACGCGCATGCCGGACGGCATCGGCAGATACTCCAACCCTTCCTCGCTGGCGTCGGGCTGGCTGCCGGGGCCGAAGCCGACCGGCGGATGTGTCATGCCGAACAGGGAACTCATGCCGCACCGCCTTCCAAGGAGCCATCCAGGATCTCGCCGATCCTTTGCAGATAATCGTCCCAGTCACGCACGCGCGGGATGCTGCCCAGCAACCGGTCGCCGCGCAGGAAGACCAGCGACGGCAGGCTCATCATGCCGGCCAGCGCCAGGATCGCGCGCTCCGCTGCTTCGCCCGCCACGGCCGGAACCAAGCGCGGGTGCAGCGCGCGGACCAATTCCGGCAGGATGACGGCCACGTCGGCGGTCTCCGCATTGCCCTTGCCGTGGCCGGGCAGGAAGACCACCCAATCCTTCGCCGCATCGTCCAGCCACGGCCGGTCGTCGGCATGGTCGAGCCGCAGGTAGCCATGCACGTCGGTCAGCAGATCGACCAGCGGCGGCAAGGGCAGCCGCTGCTTGGCGGGAGGAGGGGCAAGGTCGGTCATGGCGTCAGGCCTCCGTCAGGCCGGCCGCGCGGGCCGCCTCCAGGTGGGGGGGAAGGGTCGGCTCTCGGCCGGTCAGGTCAGCGAAGGCGCCGTCGAGGCTTTCCCCATCCAATGCCGCGGCCATGGCCGCCAGCGCGTCGAGGATCTGGGCGGCCTCCTCCGGCTCCAGCATACGGCGAGCCGCGCCGAGGAAGCCGAGCACCCAGTCGCCGGCGGCGGCCTCCGGAACCAGCGACAGGTCGACGGCCGAGCCGTTCTCCGCCCGGCCGACCACGCCGTCGACGCCGGTGAGGCGCAGGGGAATGCCGATGCACATGCTCTGGGCGCTCCCGGTTTCAGGCCTGGTTGGCGGACAGCGCCGCCAGGATGCGGGGATCGCCGATGCGGCAGGCCTCATCGGCGCTCGGGCGTCCGCCTTCATAGGCATCGCGGGCGATGGCCGGGGCAGCGAGATCGGCGGCGGCATCGCGGCGCGTGCCCTCCACCCCGAATTCGTCGCGCAGAAGCGTGAGGATGATCCCGATGGTCGGAGCGACCTGGGCGGCGACGGTGTCGGTCAGGCCGCCACCGTAATCCTCCAGGCACTCCGGCTGAACGCCGACCAGGATCAGCGTTTGCGGACAGCGGCCCAGCAGCATGGCGCTCGCCAGCACCTCCTGGAAACCGGTCTGATGCAAGCTCATCTTCTTGGCGCCAAGGAACGCAGGCACGTCATCGCCCTGGAAGACGCGGCTGGTGCCGGGCGGCAGCCCATAGTCGATGGCGTCGACCACGATCAGCGCGTCCGCGCATTCCAGATGCGGCAGCAGATACAGGCCCTGGGTCCCGCCATCCATCACGGTGACGGTGTCGGGGAAGCGCCAATCGGCGGCCAGGCGCTCGACTGTGCGGACACCGAATCCCTCGTCGGCCCACAGGATGTTGCCGATGCCCAGCACCAGGATTCGCGCCGTTCTCCGACCGCCCTCGTTTCCAGCCAACTCCATTTGTGCCCCGGCATCCGTCCAATGATGCGGCGTCCTGCCGCCGGACCATCGTTCGTACAAGTTCCATGCCAGGATCGGCGGCCGGGTCAGGCCATTGATCAGATTGAATATTTCCACAGCCATCGCTCGACATAGCAGCGATTGTGGATATCAACATTACAGCATGCGTGGAAGCTGGCAACCAGCTTGCCAGTATGGCTGTAAGCTTGCCGGTCAGTGGTGACGGGTGGTCTTGGCGGATTTCTGGATCAGTTCCCGTTCGGTCATGCGCTTCATATGGCCGGGCACGTCGGTGTCCTGGCCGATCAGCGGTCCCGCCACATAGGACGCCCCGGCGTCCTCGGCGATTCGCAGCATGGCCGCCGACCGGATGCCATCGACGAAGAAGATCATGCCATGGCGCTGCACGTGGATGCCAAAGTTATGGAGGCGATTGGTTGCCCGTGCATCCGGTTCTCCGGCATGAACCGTTATGCCCATGCCGCGAACGCCCGCCTGGGCGAACGCCGCGAGATTTGGCGCTCCGTCGTCGAGCAGAACAAGGACGGCACGCGAATATGGCTTCAGGATCGTCGTGACTTCGGAGATTCGGCTGTAGGGGACGCCGGAGGGAACCCCTTCTATGACGAACACGATGAAGGGTATGAGATGCGACGGGATCGAATGGCAGCGAGCGAGATATTTCCGCCGGTGCCGGCCAATCGAGAGGGTCGAAAGGCTCACCGTCAGATTCTGGATATAGCGGAAGCTGTTTTTGTACAACTCCTCATAAATTTCTATCGACTGGCTCAGGAGCTCCATATCGATTCTGAATCTGTAATCCTCGCTTCGCGCATCATCCGCCGACAAGGTATTCAGGATACGTTTCGTTTCCTCATCGGCGTGGCACACATAGGTGGACAGCACCTTGTGGGATGTGTCGAACACCGGGCGATAGCAGATGGTTGGGTGGAAACTGCCGCCCTCGTGCGCATTGGCGGCTGGAGCCGTCCGAACATCGCCGGCATCGGGCGCCTCGTTTTGCAAAGAAGCGGCGCCCTGCAGGGCGGCTCTCGCAATCAACTGATCGAGCTGCATCGCTTCGACGGCGATGTTGCCATCGAGTTCGGTCACGATGCTGCGCACGGTTATCTGGCTCGTGTCGCTGTTTCCCAGCATCAACCGATGCAGTTCCGACACGATCCTGCCGCAGATCAGTTCGGCAGCCTGCCGGTCGAGCGTCGCGAAGACCACCAGATAGTTCGCCTCGTCGGCCCGCAGCCAGACGTCGGTGGGAGGCAGATGGCGGTCGAACAGTCGTTCGGTCTGCTCATAGATGCGCTCCTTGACGATGTCCCAGCGCTTGCCCAGCCGGTCGCGCAGGGTGCCCAGTCCGATCAATTGGACCGCACCGGCCGAATGACGCTGTCCTCCAGCCAGAATGTGCCGCAGGCGTTCCTTCGTCTTTTCCGGGATTGCCGGCGTCTCTTCAACCGATGGGGCGGGATCGGCGAATGTCTGGTCAGTCATGGCAGCATCCCCTTTTATCGACGCACGGGAACGGGGCTTCCGATCAATGCAAAACTTTAAATCAGATTCTTAAAAAACAAGGATTTATAATGACAATTATCATCGATCATTTAGAATAATGTAAGTGTGGAGAGGAGGTTTTGTTTCTGATCTAAGTCCGCTTCATCCGTCATCTGATTTAGTGTTCCAACAAATGTTGAAGGAAATCCTCTAAAAATCTGACGCGGTCAGCATAGGTGAAAACCTGTACCTTCCAGGGACGCCGTCGCCGTGATGCAGGGTTAGCTCTTTTCCCGTTTTTTGGGCATCGGCGAGCGGGAGGCGCAGCGGGCGATGGATCGTCGGCGCGCTGTCGACAGGGGCGGGCGGCAAGCACCGTTCATTGTTCCAAAACTCCGAACGGTGAATCCGGGAACTGGGCGTTTATCCCGATGCGGACGAGGCGTAGATCCTTTGGAAAGGAATGAACCCCCGGTCCCAAGGAGATTGAAAATGGCCCCGATGGTCTCTCTGCTGATGTTCGTCAGTGTAATGTCCTATGCTGCCTTCATCATCTCATAATAAAAACCTCAATGCGGATTTCTGATATTCTTAGAACCTATAGTATAATTAAGTAAAAATAATCAATGAACGGTACATGCCATGCAAGGATCGAAAGATCTTACGATGTGCTGAACAGAAAGCGGCGTGCGTTCTCCTTCCCTAACTGGGGCTCCGACAAGGGCCTTCTCCAAAGGACCGGGTACTCCGTCCAGATCACGCGGTGAAAAGTTCCAGGTGGTCGGGGCGATGATCTGGTAGGAGGCGATCTTCCCGCGTTCAACCCGCAGCCAATGGCCCAATGCGCCGCGCGCGGCCTCCGTCAGCCCAACCGCCTGCGCGCTGTCCGGCATTTCCGAAGCCGCACACCATGAGGCGGACGGATCGATGGCACGCAGCCAGCCTTCCATCGCGTCGGTGGTGCGGGCCAGTTCCAGCAAACGAGCGATCACGCGGCTGCGCACCGAACCGCCATCCTGTGCAGTCAGCGCCCGGATCAACGGATGGCCATCCACCAGTTGCCGGGCAATGGCACCGGTTTCATAGGGCATGCCATCCAGCCGCGGCGCCTTGCACCAGCTGTAGCCGGTCTCGTCCATGCCATCCGGAACGGTCGAACCGGAGAAAGGCGGATGCGGGCGGTCCTGCCCGGCCATGCAGCTGAAGCGGTGATGCTCCGCCACCCGATCCGGATCGAAGGGGCCGGCGTGACCGTCGGCGAAGATGCCGCGGCGATAGAGATGTCCGCCCTCCGGCTCGGCATAGGCGCCGTGGCTGAGGAACCGGCCATAGGCCCGGCCGAGGCCCGCAAGCTCCAGATCGTCGGCGATCTCCAGGAACAGACGGAAGTCGCCGGCCGGACCGGAGATGCGCCAACGTTCCAGATCCTCCGGCCCTGCGAGGGCCAGCACCCGGTCGAGCGGCGCGCCGAACAGGCTGTCCTCCAGGAAGCGGCGGAAGCTGCGGACGGTGGCGAGCAGCCGCACCCGGTCACGCGCATCCACTGCACGGGTGACGCCGCCGGGCTGGAGCGTCAGGGTGTGCGGCCATTTGCCGCCCAGGATGCCCAGCACATGGAACAGCTCCGCCCGCGCCGCAGTGGCACTGCGCACCGCAATGCCGTGGGCGGCCTTGAACCGCGCCTCCGCCCTCTCGAACCAAGGTCGGCCCTGGTAGGCGGGGCGGGCGAAGTCGGGCATGAAGAACAGGTGGAAATGGGTCAGATGGTCGGCGATATTCTCGGTCGCCGTCATCAGGTTGGTCGCGAGCAGTCCGTTGCGCGGCACCTCCAGCCCCATGACGCCGGCCAGCGCCAGCGCCGCCGCATGGCTCTGGGAGACGGAGCAGATGCCGCAGATCCGCGGGGCGACCACCAGCGCATCCATTGGGTCGCGCCCTTCCAGAATGCGCTCGAACCCGCGGAACAGCGGCGAATTTACGTAAGCGGCAGAGACACTTGTGCCGTTTATCTCAAGCCGGACTTCAAGATCGCCTTCCACTCTGTTGAAAGGACCGACGATCAGACGGCGGTTTGGGGCTTCACTCACCCGATCAGCCTTTCCGGGTGGGACGGATGGTGGGAGCGACGAGGATGCGGTCGGCGGCGGCGTTCCGGCGCACCCGCTCCGGCGTCGCTGCCTTCGCCAGGGAGGCCAGCGCGACGAACCACGCCTTCGGCATATCGGTGGGCAGGCCGATGGGAATGCCTGCGAATTTTGGCGTCTGCTGGAACGGATGTCCGGGCTCCTCGAACCCCGGTGCCGTGCAATTGATGCAGGCGTACCCGCCAC
>NZ_LGQW01000015.1:3677557-3681847 GCF_003116035.1 Azospirillum sp. TSH64 | reverse complement strand
GCGCAGCCGCAGCAGCACCGACTGGTTCCAGTGGCTGCGGTTGGGGATCGGCTCCTCGAAGAACCAGCGCTGGATCGGAGTCAACGACAGCGCCCCGCAGACGAGGCCCTGCCCGGCGGCCGAAGTGGCCGGAGCGCCGGCGTCGCTGCGGGCGGCGCGGGCGAGCGCCTCCAGGGTCTGATGCTCGAAGACGTCGCGCGGGGTGAAGGACAGGCCGTGGCGGCGGGCGCGGCTGACCAGCTGGATGGAGAGGATGGAGTCCCCGCCCAGCTCGAAGAAGTTGTCGGTCACGCCGACGCTCTCCAGCCGCAGCAGCTCGCACCACAGCGCCGCCAGGGCGCGCTCGGCCGCGCTGCGCGGCGGCACCCGGGCCGACGACGCCGCCACCTCCGGCTCGGGCAGGGCCTTGCGGTCCAGCTTGCCGTTGGGCGTCAGCGGCAAACGCTCCAGCACCACGAGGTGCGTTGGCACCATGTAGTCCGGCAACGCCGCCTTCAGCCCGGCGCGCAGCCGCTCGACAAGGCCGGCGCCGGCATCATCGCCGCTACCTTCATCGCCAGCGGGCACGACATAGCCGACCAGACGCTTGCCGGAGCTGCCGTCGCGGGCGACCACCGCCGCCTCGCGCACGCCCTCCTGCGCCCGCAGCCGTGCCTCCACCTCGCCAAGCTCGATGCGGAAGCCGCGGATCTTCACCTGATGGTCGATCCGCCCGACATACTCGATCACCCCGTCGCCACGCTGGCGCACGAGGTCGCCGGTGCGGTAGAGCCGCCCGCCGCCGGCCGAGAACGGGTCGGCGACGAAGCGCTCCGCCGTCAGGCCGGGACGGTTCAGATAGCCCCGCGCCAACCCCGCGCCGCCAAGATAAAGTTCCCCGACCGCACCGAGCGGCAACGGATTCAGCGAAGCGTCGAGCACCAACGCCCGGCGCTCGCCGATCGCCTGGCCGATGGGAGCGGTTCCGGCTTGGCGTTCATCGCCGGCCTGCCAGACGAGAGGGGTGATCACCGCCTCGGTCGGACCGTAAGCGTTGAAGATCCGGCCGGTCCAGCCGGCGAGGCGCCCGGTGAGCGACAGATCCCAGGCCTCTCCGCCCAGGATGCAGGCACGCAGGCAATGGCCGGGCATGGCGGCGGCCAGGGCCTCGGCGTGGCGGGCAAGATAGGCCGGCGGCAGGTCGGCGACGGTGACGCCGTCGCGCAGGATCAGTGCCGCCAGCCGTTCCGGCGTGGACTCCGCCATGGCGCCCAGGACGACACCGGCCCCCGCCAGCAGGGGCATCAGGATCTGTTCGCTCGCCGCATCGAAGCCGAAGGAGGCGAAATGCAGCAGCCGATCCCCGGCGGTCATCCCATAAGCCTCGGCCGCCGCCAGACAGTGGCGGGCCAGCGCCCCGTGGGAAACCATGACGCCCTTGGGCGTCCCGGTCGACCCGGAGGTGTAGATCAGATAGGCCAAGGCTTCGTCCACCGGCGCCCGGAGAGCGCCCCCCGCGTCCAACTCATCCCCGCATATCCCGTCGCCACACACCCCGTCGGCGTTCAGCGTCAGGCAGGCCACCCCGGTCGGCATCGAGCCGAGCACACTGTCCTGCGCCAGGATCAGAGCCATGCCGCTATCGGCGATCATGCCCGCCAGCCGGTCATGGGGGAGGCGGGAATCGAGCGGCACATAGCCTCCACCCGCCTTCAGCACAGCCAGAAGTCCGACGACCATGGCTGGCGAAGGTTCGACCGCCAGCCCGACCCGGATATCCGGCCCGACACCCAGCGCACGGAGCCGCCGGGCTAACCGGTCCGAGCGGTCCTTCAAGGCACCGAAAGTCACCGGCCGCCCATCGGCCACCAGAGCGATGGCTTCGGGAGAGTCCGTCGCGCGGGCATCGAACAGCGTCGCGGGCGACAGGGCGGCGCCGGAGGCCGTCTTCGGGGGCACGGTGCCGGCGACATCCATGCTGTCTTTGGCCATGCGGTCGTCGGCCGTCAGGCGGATGGCCGCGACCGGACCGCCCGTCTCCGCGGCGAAGGCTGCGAGAATGCGCCGGTAATCTTCCGCCATCGCGGCGACCCGCTCCGCCGCATAGCGGTCGGCGGCATAGCGCAGGTCACAACGGATGCGTCCGCAATCGTCCTCCTCGACCTCCAGCGACAGGTCGAACAGGGCGACGCGGGGGCCGCCTGCGAGCGGCCGGATCGTCAGACCGGCGACCCGGTCCAGCGCCGACAGCCGACGGTGCTGATGGTTGAACATCACCTGGAACAGCGGATTGCGGTCGAGCCGGCGTTCCGGTCTCAGGGCGTCCACCAGATGCTCGAAGGGCAGATCCTGGTTGGCCTGGGCGTCGACCGACCGGTCGCGAACCTGCGCCAACACCTCGTGCAGACCGAGCCCGCCATGCAGGTCCGCGCCGATGACCTGACTGTTCACGAACAGGCCGATCAGTCGCTCGGTTTCGGCGCGATGACGCCCGGCGACCGGCACCCCCACCCGCACATCCCCCTGCCCGGTGTGACGGTGAAGCAGAAGCAGGAATGCGGCCAGCAGAAGATTGGCGACGGTTGCCCCCGTCTTGCCGGCCACGGTGCGCAGCCGGGCGCCGAGGGCATCGTCGAGGACGAACGGGACGCCCGCCTCCCGCCGGTCGGTGCCCTGCCCTTCGTCCGCAGCGCCCTCTCCGTCCCGCGGCAGCATCAGCTCCGGCTGCTCATCGCCCAACAGGGCACGCCAATGGTCGAGCTGCCGCCCCCCTTCGCCGCTGCGCAGGAGCCGGTCCTGCCACAGCGCATGGTCGGCATACTGGATCGGCAGCGGGGGCAACCCGGCGTCCCGCCCCTCCCGCCGGGCGGCATAGAGGGCAGAGAATTCCTCCACCAGCCGGTTCACCGACCAGCCATCGGCGGCGATGTGGTGGAGCGTCAGGAACAGCGCATGCTCGTCCTCCGCCAGCCGCACCAGCCGCAGGCGGACCGGCGGTGCCGCTTCCAGGTCGAAGGGGGTTGCCGCCTCCGCGTCAGCCAGGGCCTGCAGCTGGGTTTCCCGCTCGACAGGGGCCAGGGCCGACAGATCGTTCCAGGCGATGTCCGGGGGAGCGGCGGGATGGATGCGCTGCTCGGCCTCGCCGTCGCACGCCGGGTAGCTGGTCCGCAGCACCTCGTGCCGCGCCAGGATATCGGCGAAGGCGCCGGAAAATGCCTCCCGGTCAAGGGAACCGGTCAGGCTCAGACCGATCGGAATGTGATAGGCCCGGCTATGGCGGTCGAGCTGCCAGAGCACCCACAGCCGCCGCTGGGCATGGGACAGCGGCAGCCGGTCCGGCCGGCGACCGGGCAGGATCGGCAGCCGGGCGAAGGAAATTCCCGTTTCGGCCAAGCGCCGGAGGAACTCCTCCTGCCGGTCGGCGGGCAACGCGTGGAGGCGCCGGGCGATCTGGACAAGCGCGTCCGCCGGCCGCTCCGCCGGGTCATGCTGGACAGGCGTGGTCATTGGGCGGCCTCCGACGGCAAGGCTTCAAAATCGGCTTCGAGATCGGCCAGCAGGGCGTCCATGCGGGCGATCTCCTCCTCCGCGGCGCCGTCCGCCTTCTCCCGGTCGATCCGCGCCGCCAGCTCGGCCAGGGTCGGCGCTTCGAACAGGGTGCGCAGGGGCAGATCCACCGCGAGCCGCTCGCGGAGCTGCGCCGCCACCCGTGCCGCCAGCAGCGAGTGGCCGCCGAGCGTGAAGAAGCTGTCGGCGCCGCCGATACGCTCCACCCCGAGGACCGACCGCCAGATCTCCGCCACCGCATGTTCGGTCGCCGTGGATGGCGGAACATGCTCCACGCCGGCATCCGGCGCAGGCTCGGGCAGCGCCTTGCGGTCCAGCTTGCCGTTGGGCGTCAGCGGCAACCGCTCCAGCATCAGAAGGTGAGACGGAACCATGTAGTCCGGCAGAACGCGGCCAAGATGCTCCCTCAGCCGCCGCGGCAGCTCCGCGTCCGCATCGGCGGCGACATAGCCGACCAGACGCTTGCCGCCCGCACCATCGCGGGCGACCACCACCGCATCCCGCACCGCCGGATGGCCGCGCAGCACAGCCTCGATCTCGCCAAGCTCAATCCGCAGGCCGCGGATCTTCACCTGATGGTCGATCCGCCCGACATACTCGATCACCCCGTCCCCGCGCCGACGCGCCAGGTCGCCCGTCCGGTACATCCGGCCGCCGTCGGCGCAGAACGGATCGGCGACGAAGCGTTCCGCCGTCAGGCCGGCACGCCGGTGATAGCCGCGCGCCAGGCCCGCACCGGCGATG
>NZ_LGQW01000015.1:3676978-3677547 GCF_003116035.1 Azospirillum sp. TSH64 | reverse complement strand
GCACCGATGTCATCACCCTCGCCTCGGTCCTCGGCAACACCACGCTGGTGTCCGGCATCGAGACGCTGACCGGTCAGGTCGGCACCGACGCCATCGCCCTGGGCACCGCCGGCAACACCATCCTGGTGTCGCTGCTGGAGACGCTGACCGGCGGCGTCGGCACCGATGTCGTCACCCTCGGTTCGGCCGGCAGCACGATGCTGGCGACCGGTCTGGAGACCCTGACCGGCGGGGCCGGCACCGATCTGGTGTTCATCGGCCTGACCGGCAGCACCCTGCTGGTGTCCGGCATCGAGACGCTGGTCGCCGGGTCGAACATCGACACCGCGAACACCCTGGTCGACATCGTGACGCTGTCGTCCATCGGCAACACCATCACCCTGCGCGGGCTGGAGACGCTGATCGGCGGGGCCGGCACCGACGTCGTCACCATCGGCGACACCGGCACCACCATGCTGATGTCGAATGTCGAGACGCTGTCCGGCGGCACCGGCATCGACGTCATCAGCCTGGGCACGGCCGGCAACACCCTGGTTCTGGTCGGCCTGCTCGAGACCCTGACCGGCGGT
>NZ_LGQW01000015.1:3532064-3676968 GCF_003116035.1 Azospirillum sp. TSH64 | reverse complement strand
AGATAGAGAAGGGCGGACAAGGTTTCCATGGTCTTACTTGCCCTTCTTCTTGAACATGGAGAGCATGCGCTGGGTCACCAGGAAGCCGCCGAAGATGTTGACGGACGCCAGGATGACGGCGAGGAATCCCAGGACCTTGGAGAAACCGAAGCCGGCCGGGCCGGCGGCGACCAGCGCGCCGACGATGATGACCGACGACACGGCGTTGGTGACAGCCATCAGCGGCGAATGCAGGGCCGGAGTGACGCGCCAGACGACGTAGTAGCCGACGAAGCAGGCCAGAACGAGCACCGTCAGGCCGGTAACGAAGAAGCTGCCATGGCTTGCCGCCTCGGTCACCGGGACCGGCGACAGCTGCGCCACTTGCACGGCCAGCGCGTCGACCTGATTGGTCAGCGCCGCCAGGGTCTGGCGGAACGCGGCGATGTTGCTTGCGGGATCCGGGTGTTCCATGGGATCCGCCTCCTCACGCGGGTTGCGCTTCGCGGGCGTCCGCGAAGGCAGGATGCACGATGGCGCCGTCGCGGGTCAGCGCGATGGCCTTGACGATCTCGTCGTCCCAGTTGACGGCCACACCGGTGTCTTTCCCGTGCAGCGAGGTCAGCAGCGCCAGCAGGTTCTTGGCGTACAAGAGCGAGGCGCTCTCGGCGATGCGGCTGGCATAGTTGGCGTGGCCGACGATCTTCACGCCGTTGGCCGTGGTCACCACCTCGCCCAGCTTGGCGCCCTCGACGTTGCCGCCCTGCTCCACCGCCAGATCGACGATCACCGAGCCCGGCTTCATCGACGCCACATGCTCCGCCGTCACCAGGATCGGCGCCTTGCGGCCGGGGATCAGCGCTGTGGTGATGACGAGGTCCTGCTTCTTGATGTGCTCGGCGACCAGGGCTGCCTGCTGGCGCTTGTAGTCGTCGGACATCTCCTTGGCATAGCCGCCGGCGGTCTCGGCCTGCTTGAACTCGTCGTTCTCCACTGCGACGAAGCTGCCGCCCAGCGACTGGACCTGCTCCTTCACCGCCGGGCGCACGTCGGTGGCCGAGACGATGGCGCCGAGGCGCTTGGCGGTGGCGATGGCCTGGAGGCCGGCGACGCCGACGCCCATGATGAAGGCACGGGCCGGCGGCACGGTGCCGGCGGCGGTCATCATCATCGGAAAGGCGCGGCCATACTCGCTGGCGGCATCGACGACGGCCTTGTAGCCGGCGAGGTTGGCCTGGGAGGACAGCACGTCCATGACCTGAGCACGGGTGATGCGCGGCATGAACTCCATGGCGAAGGCGTTGACGCCGGCATCGGCGTAGGCCTTCACATGGTCGCGGCTGTTGTAGGGATTGAGGATGGCGAACAGCAGCGCGCCCTTGCGGATCAGCGCCAGTTCGTCCTCACCACCTTCCGCAGCGATGAGCGGGCGCTGGACCTTCAGCACGATGTCGGCATCGGCCAGCGCCGAAGTCTGGTCGGCGGCGATGGCGGCCCCCGCCGCCTCATAGGCTGCGTCGGTGATGCTGGAACCGAGACCGGCCCCGCTCTCCACCACCACATCCAGACCGAGGGCTTTGAATTTCTTGACGGTTTCGGGAGACGCGGCGACGCGGCGCTCGCCCGGGCGGCGCTCCCTGGGTATCGCGATCTTCATGTCGTTTTGCTTTCGAAGGCCGGCCTTGGCGGCGGGCAATAATCGGCCCGCGTCCGGGCCAGGGCCGGATCAGGGCGGGCAAGCGCCGAAGCGGCAACTCGGGTGGGGCGGCGGACATGCGCCGGCCCCACCCGCAACACTCACTGGTTGGCGACGACCGGGAAGTCCCAGCCCTCGGCGGCCGTGGCGGCGGCCGTGGCGGCAGCCGTTGCAGCGGCGACCGGAACGCCCTCGCCCGACAACTCTTCCAGCTGGCGGCGGATCAGGTCGCGGACGCTGACGACGCCGACCAGGGTCGAGCCTTCCAGAACCGGAACATGGCGGATGCCATGCTCGTCCATCAGGCTCAGCACATGGCGCACGGAGTCCGACGGGCTGCAGCAGTAGGGATCGCGCGTCATCAGCGCCGACACCGCCTGCTCCAGGATGGCGGGACCGCGGTCGACCAGGGCGCGGACGACATCGCGTTCGGAAATGACGCCGACCACCGTGTTGCCTTCGGTGCGGCAGACGTCCTTGACCACCAGCGCGCCGGTGTTCTCCGCCTTCATCAGGCGCAGCGCGGTGGAGACCGTTTCATTGATGCGCACCATGCCGATGCGCGTGCCCTTCTTGCGGAGAATGTCCTCGACCTTCATGACGCTCCACCCCCCTTGAGGCGGCCGGCGCGGACCCTGTCCGGGTTTGCGCCGGCCGCGTCGCCTGACTTTGGTTGCCCTGACTTGGTTATTGGGCCGCCACCGCTTCCGGCGTGCGGGCGGGAGCAGCGGGCTGCGGCCGGCTGTAGCAGCCGGCGGTCTCGCCGCGCTGCTTCACCAGCGCCAGCACCACGTCGATGGTCGGCGTCGGCACGCCCACCATGCGGCCCATCTCCTGCACCACCGACAGCAGCGGGTCGATCTCCATCGGCCGGCCGCGCTCCAGATCCTGCAGCATCGAGGTCTTGTGCGCGCCCACCGCGGCGGCGCCGTTGATGCGGCGCTCCACATCGACGCGGAAATGGACGCCCAGCTTGTCGCCGATGTCCTTGGCCTCCAGCATCATCGCCTTGGCGACGGCGCGGGTGTCGGCATCGCCGCAGATGACTTCCAGCGTGCCGTGGGTCAGCGCGCTGATCGGGTTGAAGCAGAGGTTGCCCCACAGCTTCAGCCAGATCTCGTCGCGGATGCGGTCCAGCACCGGCGCGCGCAGGCCGCCGGCCTCCATCGCCTTCGACAGGGCGACGACGCGGTCCGACTTCGACCCGTCCGGCTCGCCGAGAGAGAATTTGTCGCCATAGACATGCTGGATGACGCCCGGC
The DNA here is from genome assembly GCF_003116035.1 of Azospirillum sp. TSH64. Classification (GTDB taxonomy): domain Bacteria; phylum Pseudomonadota; class Alphaproteobacteria; order Azospirillales; family Azospirillaceae; genus Azospirillum. The sequence goes on along the minus strand of NZ_LGQW01000015.1, from coordinate 3,674,032 downwards.
TCCACCACCTCGGTCGCCGGATAGACGACGCAGCCGATGGCGCGCTGCGGACCCAGGCCGTTCCATTGGACCGAGCCCGGATCGACGGTTTCCAGCGTGCGGCCGTCGAACTCGCCGCCGGTGCCGTAGAAATACCAATAGGGAATGCCGTTGACCGCGGTGACGACGGCGGTGTGGTCACCGAGCAGCGGTTGCATCGCGGGCACGACACCGGGGACGGAGTGGGCCTTCAACGCGACGATCACATAATCCTGCGGGCCGAGTTCGGCCGGGTTGTCGGTGCAGCGGGGGTGGACGACGGTCTTTTCCTCCCCCATCAGCAAGGTGACGCCGTTCTCGCGCATCGCCGCCAGATGCGCGCCACGCGCCACCAGACTGACTTCGGCACCTGCCTGATGCAGGCGAACGCCGAGGTAGCCGCCGATGGCCCCGGATCCGTAGATGCAGATCTTCATGCCGGATTCCCCTCTCCCCCGATTTCACTTTTTGAATGCTGTGGGGCTGGACGACGCCAGCCTGCCCACACCGGCCGCATCCATCGGCTGACCGGTTGCTTTGCAGCGGCATCCAACAGTCTGTCGCGCAAACTGTGTCTGGAGTTTGGTATACCACATACCGTATGTCAATGCGGAATGTGGGGGCACGGTTGAGATTGCGGACGCCGTCTACACCCCGTCCGGATCAGGCTCCCTTCGCAAAAAAGTACAGGGTCAGCACCGTTCCGATGATGACCACGAAGGTCTTCAGAAGCTTGGGATCGACCCGCTTCGCCCCCATGGCGCCGGCATAGCCGCCGGCCACCGCCGCCAGGGCCATCGCCACGGTTTCCGGCCAGGACACGGCGCCCGCGACGATGAAGGTGCCGACCGCCGCCGCGTTCATCAACATCGCCAGCAAAAGCCGCAACCCGTTCATGGCGTGGATGTCGCGCAGCCCGAACAGGGTCAGCGCCGCCAGCATCAGGAAGCCGATGCCGCCGCCGAAATAACCGCCATAGATCGAGATCAGGAACTGCACCACCAGCACGCTGCGACCGCCCAACCGCAGCCTGGAGACGATGCCCGGCGCATAGGCGCCGATGGCGAAGACGGAGGTCGCGAACAGCAGAAGCCAGGGCACGAAGCGGGCGAAAGTCGCATTCGGCGTCACCAGCAGAAGCAGCGCGCCCACCAGCCCTCCGACAAGGCTGAGGACGGCAAAGACCGGGACATTCACTTGGCCGCCGGCGGCGATCTCCCGGCGATAGGCCCAGCTGCTGGCCGCCTGCCCAGGAAACAGCGCCACGGTGCTGGAGGCGTTGGCGGCCACCGGCGGCACGCCGGCGAACAGCAGGGCCGGAAAGGTGATGAAGGCGCCACCCCCGGCGACGGCGTTGAGCGCGCCGGAACAGAAGGCCGCCAGCATCAGGACAAGAATACCCAACATGACCGACCCACCCCTTTCGATCCGTGTTGACGATGCAACCCGTATTCTGTATACAGAATATCAGTCTCCCAGCGTTCTCTGCCGGGACCTGTCAGTCGGAGGTGCGGGTCGTGGATGCGGTTCACGGCCTGCCCCCCAAAACGCGACAAACCGACACCGGGACCAATGCGGTGGTCCCGATGCCGGTTTGTCGTTTTTTCGGCGGTAACTGTTCCGCCCTTATTGAGAGTTCCGGCTGGCCCCCCGGTCAACGGGAACTCTCTCGGCGGACGGTCCGCGGTGCTTTCAGTCGGCGCCCTCGGCCGCCAGCTTGCCGACCGGCTGGGTGGTGTCCTCGGCGATCTGGCGGGCACGCATCGGCTTCAGGACGAACAGGGCCATGAAGGCGGCGATGGCGTTGACCGCGGCGGCGAAGAAGAACACCGCCTGCCAGCTGCCGGTGGAGGACACGATCACGTTGGCGAAGGGAACGACCAGCGACGCGGTGCCCTTGGCGGTGTAGAGCAGGCCGGCGTTGGTGGTGGCGAACTTCGACCCGAAGCTGTCGGCGCAGCAGGACGGGAACAGGCTGTAGATCTCGCCCCAGGCGAAGAACACCAGACCGGTCAGGATGACGAAGGCGACCGGGTTGTGACCCCACTGGTTCAGCGCCAGGATGCCGACCGCTTCGATGGCGAAGGCGACGAACATCGTGTTTTCACGGCCGATATGATCGGACACCCAGCCGAAGAACGGACGGGTCACGCCGTTCAGCACGCGGTCGATGGTCAGGGCGAAGGTCAGCGCCGGCAGGGTCAGGCCCATGATGCTGACGGGCATGCCGTCGAGGTGGAAGTCCTTGGCGATCGGGCCGAGCTGGGCGGTGGCCATCAGACCGCCGGCGGCGACCATGACGAACATCAGGTACATCACCCAGAAGACCGGCGACTTCAGCGTCTCCTGCGGGGTGTAGTTGCGGCGGCTCTGAACGATGTTGCTCTTGGTCTTCGGCAGCAGGGCCGGGTCGGCTTCCTTCAGGAACCAGGCCAGCGCGAAGACGATCAGGCCCTGGCCCAGACCGAACACCAGGAAGGTCTGCTCGAAGCCGGAGGTCTGGATCATGTTGGCGATCGGAACGACCGTCAGGGCGGAACCGGCGCCGAAACCGGCGGCGGTCAGGCCGGCGGCCAGGCCGCGGCGATCCGGGAACCACTTCAGCGCGTTGCCGACGCAGGTGCCGTACACGGCGCCGGCACCGACGCCGCCCACGGCCGCACCGATGTAGAGCAGCGCCAGCGAGTCGGCGAACGAATTGATGACCCAGGCCAGGGCGCACAGGATGCCACCGACCACGACGACGATGCGGGGACCGAACTTGTCGACGAACCAGCCCTCGACCGGCACCAGCCAGGTTTCGGTCACGACGAAAATGGTGAAGGCGATCTGAATGGCGGCACGGCCCCAATGATACTTTTCATCGATGGGGTTGACGAACAGCGTCCAGCCATATTGCAGGTTCGCAATCATCGACATGCAGATCACGCCGATGACCAACTGCATCCAGCGGCCGCCGAGCGGTGCTCCCTGCGCCTCCGAATTCGTATGCTGCATCTTCTATCTCCTCCTAGGAAGCGGTTCTCTGCCGATTCGGGCGTCGCTTCTGTTTTGATGCTTTAGGCGTTTTCTTTGGATGTCTTCTGAGATGCTTCGGAATTTGATGCTGTTGTTTGCTCTGAGTGACAGCGCGGCGGGGATGCGGCCCCGGGGCGCTGCACTGCTGTGGGAGGCGGATTTTCGCCCCCCGCCAAATCGGTGCGGTCCTGATCCGATCTGGAATTATCAATATGGTATACCAGATGCCGAATGCCGCGCAAGTGATTAGTGGAAGGCACGAACTGTTTCCGCAGGCTGCATTCGTGCCGTTGCGGGGCCTGCCGCCGGCTGTTGGTTTTCCGGCACGCGGAAAGTGTGGCAGGCCAGCTTTCGGCCGGACAATCTACTGGCATATGGTATGCCAGCGCCAGGGACGGACCGCCGGCGCCGATGCCATCCGGGCAGAACCCATATTGATTAAGGAGTCGACCGCCATGGACCAGCAGCAGAACATTGAGATCGTCGTGGCGCGTGACGATGCCGATATCGCCGCCAGCTACCCGATCATGAAGGAGCTGCGGACCCACATGACCGACCCCGAAGCCTACCGCGCGCAGATCCGCCGCCAGATGGACGACGGCTACAACCTCGCCCTGCTGCGGCTGGACGGCGAGATCGCCGGCTGTGGCGGCTTCCGCGTCCACGAGACGCTGTCGCGCGGTCGCTATATGTATGTCGAGGATCTGGTGACCAGCTCGGCCAAGCGCTCCTACGGGCTGGGCGACAAGCTGTTCGACTGGCTGGCCGGCGAGGCGCGGGAGCGCGGCTGCGCCCAGATGGAGATCATCTCCGGCATCCAGCGCGGCGAGGCCCACCGCTTCTACCACCGCAAGCGGATGACCATCAAAAGCTTCCAGCTGGTGCTGCCGCTCACCTGATCGGGGAAAGACACCCGAAGACCGGAAACGAAAAAGACGGCCCTTGGGAGGCCGTCTTTCTCACGATGACAGGAAGGAAGAGGCGCGGATCAGAAGGCGCGCGGGAAGCTCGCCCAGGCCGGACCCGGCGGCAGTTCGTCTTCGGGTTCCTTGAGATCGGCTTCGGTCGGATTGGCGAGGCGAAGGGGGGCTGAGGAAAAATCGCGCTGCGTCTTGCCCGCATTGGCGATCTGCATCGACAGAATATAATGGACCGTGCCGCCGAAGACGGACAGCACAAGCGCCAGAACCAGCATTTCCAACATGTTCATCGCTCCAGTGTCTCGGTGGGGTTTTTTTTGTTTGGTCGGCTTCGGCGTGACCGTTCCGTTATGACGCAGCGCAGCAATTGGTTCAAGTTTTTTGGTATACAAGGTACATGATGCCGGACATGCGCATACCGCATGCCTCCGTCCATTTGCATGCGTAACAAACATATCGCATTACCAACTGTTGCGCTGTGCTGCGTTGGTATCATGAGCCAACAGAGCGCAGCCCGTTGCGCTGCACCATCGTATGAGACGGCCTGAAAATTAGGGCCGCCGCCAACATTGGCCATCGAAATTGTTTGATTGGCGTACAGTATTTGGCATACCATATTCAAAGCAAGACGCCCGGCCGGGCGCCCTGCCGGCCCTGAAGACGGGCCGCCCCACAGATGGCTTTCCCGCCAGCCGCAGCCGATCAGGAGTCCCGCCATGAAGGTCGAACACATCCTGCGCACCAAGCAAGCCCGCGTCGTCGCCGTGCGGACCAGTGCGACGGTCGCCGACGCCATCCGCCTGATGAAGGCGGAGAACATCAGCGCCCTGGTCGTCAAGGACGTCTGCCGCACCGAAGGCAACACGCTGGCCGGCGTCCTGTCGGAGCGCGACATCGTGCACGCCCTGCTGGAGCGCGGCAGCTCGCTGATGACGATGCCGGTGTCGCAGCTGATGACGCGCCAGCCGGTGACCTGCGCCCCGTCCGACAGCGTGCGGCAGGCCTTGCAGCTGATGGAGCAGCACCACATCCGCCATCTTCCGGTTCTGGAGGACGGTCATCTGGTCGGCGTCGTCAGCGCCCGCGACTTCACCCGGCTGCAATTGCAGGAGCTGGACGGCACCGTCACCGCGGTCGCGGAACCGCCGTCCGCGGCCACCTACGCCCACTGATCCGTCTTACCCACCCCACCCGACCGCGGCGCCGCCGGCACATCCAGTCCGGCGGCGCCTTTGCCATGGGAGTGACCCTCCGTGACCACCCTGATCTTCACCCATCACGACTGCTTCGCGCACGACACCGGCCCCGGCCACCCGGAGGCGCCGGAACGGCTGGCCGTGGTGTGGCAGGTGCTCGATCGGCCGGAGTTCCGCGACCTGGAGCGCCGGTCCGCTCCCGAAGCGGATGTGGAACAGCTGTCGCGCGTCCATGAACGCGCTTACGTCGATGCGGTTCTGGCCGCGGTCCCGGCCGACGGCTATCAGCGGCTGGACGGCGACACGCTGCTGTCGCCAGGGTCGCGCGGCGCGATCCTGCGGGCGGCCGGGTCGGTCTGCGCCGCGGTCGATGCCGTGCTGGCCGGCGAGGCGACCAACGCCTTCTGCGCGGTGCGCCCCTGCGGCCACCATGCCGAACCCGCCCGCGCCATGGGGTTCTGCGTCTTCAACAACATCGCCGTCGGGGCGGAGCATGCCCGCAAAATCCATGGGCTGACCCGCGTCGCGGTGGTCGATTTCGACGTGCATCACGGCAACGGCACGCAGGCGATGTTCGCCGACGACCCCAACCTGTTCTTCGCCTCGACCCACCAGTCGCCGCTCTATCCCGGCACCGGCAATTCCTGGGAGCGCGGCGTCGACGGCAACATCCTGAATCTGCCGCTGGAGCCCTACAGCGGCTCCGTCGAGTTCCGCCAGGCGGTGGAGCGCGTCATCCTGCCGGCGCTGGAGGCGTTCCAGCCGGAACTGCTGCTGATCTCCGCCGGCTTCGACGCCCACAAGCGCGATCCACTGGCGCAACTCGGCCTGACGACGGAGGATTTTGAATGGGTGACGCGCAAGCTGGTCGAGCTTGCCGACCACGTCTGCGGCGGGCGCGTGGTGTCGGCGCTGGAGGGCGGCTATGACGCCACCGGTCTGGCGGAAGGCTGCGCTGCCCATCTGACGGCGCTGATGCGCGCCTAAGGAGCGCTGTATGGGGAGCAGGCGCGCAAGCCTGCCCCCTGTCCTCTCAATCCGTCGCCAGCCCCACCCCGCAGGCGCGCGCCCAGTCCAGCAGCCGGGCGGTCGCGCCGTCCGGGGCCGGCCGCTGCAACGGGGCAGCCCCAAGCACCACGGCGCCGTTGCTGCCGTCGATGGTCAGCAGGTCGCCGGTGCGGACGGTCACCTCGCCGACCCGCATCACCCCCTCCTCGACATCGATGCGGAGCATGCGGGCGCCGCAGACGCAGGGCCGGCCCATGCCGCGGGCGACCGTGGCGGCGTGGCTGGTGAAGCCGCCGCGGGCGGTGACGATTCCGACGGCGGCCTGCATGCCGTGGATGTCCTCCGGCGAGGTTTCCGGCCGGCACAGGATCACCGGCGCCCCACCACGGGCCAGCCGCACCGCCTCGTCGGTGGTGAAGGCGGCCCGGCCGGTGGCCGCTCCGGGAGAGGCCGGCAGGCCAGTGGCGATGGCCGCCGCCAGGGCATCGGCCGTCAGGGTCGGGCGCAGCAGCTCGTCCAGCGCCTGCGGATCGACGCGGCGCACCGCCTCGTCGCGGGCGATGATCCCCTCCTCCGCCAGATCGACGGCGATGCGGACCGCCGCCTCGGACGACCGCTTGCCGCTGCGCGATTGCAGGATGAACAGGCGCCCGCCCTCCACCGTGAACTCGATGTCCTGCATGTCGCCGAAGGCGCGCTCCAGCCGGTCCGCCACCGCGCAAAGCTCGGCATAGGCCGACGGCAGGCGGCATTCCATGGAGCGGCCGGGATTCGCTTGGCTGGCGCTCAGCGGGTCGGGGTCGCAGGTACCGGACACCACATCCTCGCCCTGGGCGTCGGCGAGGAACTCGCCGCACAGGCCGGGGGCGCCGGTCGAGGGGTCGCGGGTGAACAGCACGCCGGTGCCGGAATCAGGCCCGCGGTTGCCGAACACCATGGCCTGCACCGTCACCGCCGTTCCCAGATCCTCCGGAACGTCGTGCAGGGCGCGGAAGGCCACCGCCCGCGGGTTCATCCAGGACCGGAACACCGCCGCCACCGCCAGACGCAGCTGTTCGGCGGGATCTTGGGGGAAGGGCCGGCCGCAACGGGTCTCCACCAGCCGCAGGAAGGACGGCAGCAGGGTGCGCCAGTCCTCCGCCGTCAGGTCGCCGTCACGCTGGAGCGCCCGCTCCTCCTTGTGCTCGTCCAGCAGCGCCTCGAACCGGTGGCCGGGCACGCCCATCACCACGCAGCCGAAGGACTGGACCAGCCGGCGATAGCAGTCATAGGCGAAGCGCGCGTCGCCCGACGTCGCCGCCAGCCCCTCGACGCTGCGGTCGTTGAGGCCGAGATTGAGGATGCTGTCCATCATGCCGGGCATCGACACCGCCGCACCGGAGCGGACCGACAGCAGCAGCGGACGCTCGGCATCGCCGAAACGCCCCCCGGCCTGCCGTTCCAACGCCAAAACGGCGCCGTCAATCCGCTCGGTCAAGCCGGCCGGCAGCGCATCCTGCGCCCCCAGCCCGCGCCCGGCCTCCGCGGCGATGACGAAGCCCGGCGGCACCGGAATGCCCAGCGCCGCCATCTCCACCAGACGCGCGCCCTTGTTGCCCAGCCGCCCGACATCGGCCCGGCCATCGCCCGGTCCGGCGCCCAGCCCAGCCCCGAAGGGCACGATCACGTCCGGTACGGCGGCCCGAACGAGAGCGGCCGGGACGAGCGCGGCGGGATGGCGGAGCGTGGCGATGTCGGGAGCGGTCAAGCTGTTCATGATGCACTCAACATGGGTTCGGCCGGCCCGTCGAAGGCCATCAGACGCAGCAGCCGGTGCAGTCCATCCGGATCGTCGTTCTTCCCGTCCGCAGTCCGGGCAAGATGCGCCCGCTGCCCGTCACCGGGTCCGCCGGCACGAACGACGCCATCGCACAACAGCCGCAGCAGCGGTTCGGCCCGCGCGCAGGCCGCATCGCTGCCGCCCAGATCGATGGCAAAGCCGGGGATGAAGCCGGGGGAGAGCGGCGCATCGACGGTCAGGACCCCCATGCCGGACAGCCGCGCGGCGTTGGCCGAAGCCTCGGTGGGCGGGAGGCGGGACAGGTCGATCACCAGCGTGCCCGGCGGCAGGGCGCCGGCAAAGCCGTCATTGGCGAAACGGGCGTCGCCGAACAGGGCGGCCTCGACCGCGCAGGCATCGGGCAACAGCATCATCACGACGTCGCACATCCCGGCCTGGTGACGGAACGCGCCGCGGCCATGGCGGTCGTGATGCAGCCGGTGCCCGGCCTGCCGCAGCCTGTCCATGATCGCATCGGCCATCTCCCCGTTTCCGACGAACCCGACATCCATTGCGCGATCCTCCTGCCTCCGCCCCTGCCGCCATTCCCCTCAGCGGGATCCGGCACCGTGCGTCAGCCTGGAGATTGATTGCGCATTCCGCGTCGCACAATAGCACCATCGCGCAATTTTCACATCGCGGAAACCGGTTCCGACTTACCTAATCTTACCCAAGCCTAACATTTTCGGCCGGGGTCTCCAGTGGCGAAAAGCCGCAGCCCTCCGGAATGCGGAGCACCGGACCGGTCTGGGTTTCAACCAGACGCGGCATGATCGGCGGCGGAAAGTCGGGCCCGGGACGGCCAAGGGCCATCGCCGCCGCCCTGTCGGCACAGTCCGCCAGCCGCAGCAGGGTCATCCGGGTGGCGTAGACCAGCCGCCGCTGTCCGGCCCCGGCCTCCGCTAGAAGGCGGCGCGGGCTCGCCCACAGGGTTCCGACCGCCTCGCCGCCATCGCAGACCGGCTGCTGCCCCTCCGGTGCCGGAGCCAGATAGAACAGCGTGTCGAAGCGGCGCGGCAGCGTCTCCGGCGTCACCCAGCGCGCCAGCGGCGCCATGCAATCGAGGGCGGGGACAGCGCCCATCCGCGCCAGCGCCGCGGCGAACCCCTCCCCCGCCGCCAGGGCGCAACGCAGGTCATCGAGCGCACCGGACGCCAGGGGATCGCGGGTCAGCAGCACGCCGCATTCCTCCACGCACTCCCGCAAGGCAGCGACGCGGTGCGCCAGATCGGCCGGCGGACCTCCATCCAGCCAGTGACGGCGCCAGAGCGGATCATGGTCCATCGCCTCCAGCCGGCCGCCGGGGAAGACGGTGGCGCCGGGGGCGAAGCGCAGGCCGGCGTGGCGTTCCATCACCAGCAGTTCCAGCCCCTCAAGCCCGTCCCGCAGCAGGATCAGCGTGGCGGCGGGATGGGGCGGAACGGGGCTTTGCGGCGCGGTCTCGGGCATGCCCCAGTGTCGCCGACGGGCCGGCCGGCTGTCCACGTGCGGCGGGTGGAACCACTCTCACGATGCGGAATAAGGATCGGGCGCCGTTTGACCGTCCGGCCTAGGACTTCCAGCATCGGGCCAACACCGACCCTCAACTCATCATCGTTCGCCAGTCCCGCCCCTTTTCGCAAAGGGCCGGGCGGAGGAAGGCTGTCGTCATGCCGTTTCACCGCAGCACAAAGATCGTTGCCACGCTGGGCCCCGCCAGCTCGTCGGAAAGCCAGATCACGGCGCTCGCCCGGGCGGGCGTGAATGTCTTCCGCCTGAACGCCAGCCACGGCACCCAGGCCGAACATGCGGAGCGCTTCGCCCGCATCCGCGCCGCCGAAAAGGCCGTGGGCCGGCCGATCGGCGTCCTGCTCGACCTCCAGGGGCCGAAGCTGCGGGTCGGCACCTTCGGCTTCGGGCCGGTGGATCTCGCCATCGGCGACCGTTTCCGCCTGGATCTCGACCGCCGGCCGGGCGACAGCCGCCGCGTCTGCCTGCCCCACCCGGAGGTGTTCGCCAGCCTGGAGGCCGGCCTGGACCTGCTGCTGAACGACGGCCGCATCCGTCTGCGCGTTCTGGATTGCGGCCCCGACTTCGCCGAGACGGAGGTGGTGGCCGGCGGCACCCTGTCCGACCGCAAGGGCGTCAATGTGCCGGGTGCGGCGCTGGCGCTCAGCGCCCTGTCGGAGAAGGACCGCAGCGACCTCGCCTTCGGGCTCGACCTCGGGGTCGACTGGATCGGCCTCAGCTTCGTCCAGCGGCCGGAGGACATCCTGGAAGCGCGCGAGCTGATCGGCAACCGCGCGCATGTGATGACCAAGATCGAGAAGCCGGCAGCGTTGCCGACGCTCGACCGCATCATCGAGCTGTCGGACGCGGTGATGGTGGCGCGCGGCGACCTCGGCGTCGAACTGCCGCCGGAGGACGTGCCGGGCCTGCAGAAGAAGATGATCCGGCTCAGCCGCGCCATGGGCAAGCCGGTGATCGTCGCCACCCAGATGCTGGAATCGATGGTGTCGGAGCCGACCCCGACCCGCGCCGAGGCCTCCGACGTCGCCAACGCCGTCTATGACGGGGCCGATGCGGTGATGCTGAGTGCGGAGTCCGCCTCCGGCCGCTATCCGGTCGAGGCGGTCGCGATGATGGAGCGCATCGTCCGCCGGGTGGAGGGCGACCCGCTCTACCGCCGCATCATGGATGCCGACCATCCCAGCCCGGAGGCGACCGCCCCCGACGCGCTGACCGCCGCCGCGCGACAGGTGGCGGAAACCATCAGCGCCGCCGCCATCGTCACCTACACCACCACCGGCTCGACCACGCTGCGCGCCTCGCGCGAGCGGCCCAGCGTGCCGATCCTCGGCCTCAGCGCCAACGAGGCGACGGCGCGGCGGCTGTCGCTGGCCTGGGGCGTCCATGCCGTGCTGACCGACGACGTGGCGAATTTCTCGGAGATGGTCGGCCGTGCGCTGACGGCGGCGGCGGAGACCGGCATCGGCAAGTCCGGCCAGTCGCTGGTGATCACCGCTGGCGTTCCCTTCGGCACGCCGGGCAAGACGAACTCGCTGCGGGTGGTGACCATCGACGGCGACGATGTGCCGAAGCTGGAAACGGCGCAGAAGGAGGCGGTGCCCGCTTGAAGGCGAGCTGCGGCCAGGGCGGCGGGAACCGCCCTGGGCCCGGTCCTCACTCCCAAACAGTCATTCCAGGAAGTCGCAGTGCTTCTCCACATGCGCGGCCAGACCCATGGTGTGCTCGCGCACCAGCCGTTCGGCGAGGTTGGCGTCGCGGTCCTCCAGCGCCTTGATGATGGCGCGGTGGTCGTGGATGGAGCGCTCGGCCCGGTCCTCCTGGCCGATGGTCAGCTTGCGGATCGCCCGCATGTGGATGAACAGGTTGTCGGTGACGTCCTGGATCAGCTTCGACCCGCTCAGCTGGATGATGCTCTTGTGGAAGGCGATGTTGGCGTCGGAATATTCGCCGACATGGTCCTTCGGGCTGCGCTGCTCGAAGCTGCCGAACAGGTCCCACAGCTTGTGGATCTCGGCGGCCGGGGCATGGTCGGCAGCCATGCGGGCGGCCATGCTCTCCAATGCGGCCCAGACCTGGATCATCTCGACGATTTCGGTCTTGGTCTTGCGGACGACGAAGATGCCGCGGCGCGGTTGCAGGCGGATGAAGCCCTCCTGCTCCAGCAGGGTCAGCGCCTCGCGGATCGGGGTGCGGCTGACGCCGAGCTTGTCGCTGAGCTGCCGCTCGTCCAGCCGGATCTCGCGGTCATGGTCATAGATGTCCATCTCCGTGATCGCCTGCTTCAGCGCGTGATAGACCTGACTGCGGAAGGTGGTTCCGGTGTCGAGGGGCTGGACGTTGAGAGCGGGAAAGGTCATGGAGTGGATGTCCTCATGTCTCGCCGGACGTTGCGGCGCAGCCGGGCGGGTCCCCGGTTCGGGACCTTTCGCGTTTTCGTATCCTACATACCAGATGCATGCAAGCCGCTGAGATGTCCAGGGGGGCAGGCGTGAATTGCGCCCACGGCCGGCCTCAGCGCGGCAGATCGTCTCCCTCCGGCGCCAGCGCTGCCAGCAGAGGCGCCAGCGCCTGCGCGTCGCGCATCGCCAGCCCCATCACCGCAACGCCCGCGGCCCCGGCCGCCCGGCATCCGGCCACCGCATCCGCCCGGTCGAGACCGCCCAGCCCGATCACCGGCACGCCGCAGCGCGCCCCGAGATCCACCCATCGCCGCACACCCGCTTCGCCCAGGCAAGGACCGTAGCCCGGCTTGCTGGCGGAGGGGAAAACCGGCGAGACGGTCACATAATCGGCCTGCCCGGCCGCCCGCTCCATCGCCGCCGCACCGTCCGAGTCGTGGAGCGACAGCCCGATCAGGGCCCCGGCCCCGAGCAGCGCGCGCGCCGCCGCAGGGTCGCCGAGGGCTGGCAGATGCACCCCGTCCACGCCGGCCGCGGCGGCCAGCGCCGGATCGCCATGCAGGGTGACGCGGGCTCCCCACGGACGGGCGCATGCAATCAGTGCGCGAGCCAAATCCAGCCTTTCCCTATCCGGCAAGTCCTTGTCCCGCAAGGAGAGCCAGCGCACGCCACAGGCGAACAGACGCTCCGCCACCTGCGGCAGCGGCCGGTCGGCCAGCCGGCGGTCGGTGATCGCCAGCAGCGGCGGCTCGGGCAATGGCATGGGATGTGAGACGGGAGGTGAAATGGCGCCGCGTCCTTCCGTTGGGCCGGTCATCATCGCAGGGCCCGTCTCTTTCGGCCAGTTCCGAGACGGTCATTTTCCCACTCTACGGAAATCCAATGGATACAAATCGACAATCCGCATGCCCGTTGTCCGTCCGGCAAATGGTTCGTATTGACATCATCCGTTAAACTGATGATCGTAGGGGCGGGCATGGGGCATTTGGCATGCCAGCAACCCTAAGTTGGTGGTAGAGAGCCCCAGCCCGTCACCTTTTTTCCGGACCGGACCTCAGAACGCAACGATGCGGCCACACCAACACTGCGGCCACGCGGGAGCCCGGGGTCCGGCAATCCGAACGAAACATGTCGCCGAACAGAACATGTCGGGTGCAATGGGGAGGAAGGACATGGTGCGTGACACGCACGGCAATACGGCCCAGGTCGCACCCTGGGGCGGGCGCTGGATGCAGCTGGCCATTGGCATCGTCTGCATGTCGATGATCGCCAACCTGCAATATGGCTGGACCCTGTTCGTCGAGCCGATCGACGACAAGCATGGCTGGGGCCGCACCGCGATCCAGGTGGCCTTCACCATCTTCATCGTCACCGAAACCTGGCTGGTGCCGGTCGAGGGCTGGTTCGTCGACAGGTTCGGTCCGCGCATCGTCGTGCTGGTGGGCGGCGCGCTGTGCGCCCTGTCCTGGGCCTTGAACGCGGTGGCGGATTCGCTGACCCTGCTCTATCTCGCCGCGGTGATCGGCGGCATCGGCGCCGGCGGCGTCTATGGCACCTGCGTCGGCAATGCGCTGAAATGGTTCCCCGACCGCCGCGGTCTGGCCGCCGGCCTGACCGCCGCCGGCTTCGGCGCCGGCTCCGCCCTCACCGTCGTGCCGATCGCCACCATGATCGAGACCTCGGGCTTCGAGAACACCTTCATGACCTTCGGGCTTGGCCAGGGGATGGTCATCCTGGTGCTGGCCTGGTTCATGGCCGACTCGCCAAAGCACGGCTACGGGCAGGCGCGCGGCGGCTCCGCCCCGCAGCGCCGCCACTACACCCCGCAGGAGATGCTGCGGACGCCGGTCTTCTGGATCATGTACGGCATGTTCACCATGGTCGCCGCCGGCGGCCTGATGGTGACGGCCCAGCTCGGCCCCATCGCCACCGACATGGGGCTGATCGATGCCCCGGTCAGCATCCTGGGCCTGACCCTGCCGGCGCTGACCTTCGCGCTCTCCATCGACCGGGTGATGAACGGCATCACGCGGCCCTTCTTCGGCTGGGTGTCCGACCATATCGGGCGCGAGAACACCATGTTCATCGCCTTCACCATCGAGGCGGTGGGCGTGATGGCGCTCAGCGCATACGGTGCCGACCCGGTCGCTTTCGTCATCCTGACCGGCCTGGTGTTCTTCGCCTGGGGTGAGATCTTCAGCCTGTTTCCGGCCTGCTGCGGCGACACCTTCGGGTCGCGCTTCGCCGCCACCAACGCCGGCCTTCTCTACACCGCCAAGGGCGTCGCCGCCCTGCTGGTGCCCGTCGGCAACCTGATGGTCGAGGCGACCGGCAGCTGGCAGACCGTCTTCTACAGCGTCGCCATCGTCAACGCGCTGGCCGCCTTCCTCGCCCTGTTCGTCCTGAAGCCGCTGCGCGCCCGCTATGTCGCGGCGGCCAGCAACACCGCCCCGCGCCTGACCACCCGGCTGGCCGACTGAAAACCAACCGAACGGCTGCACGAGCCGCCCGGCCTCTGCGGACAGTCCGCGGGGGCCGGGCTTCTTTTTTGGGGAGTTGCTACCTGACCACCATCCGGTCGAGCAGGATTTCCCTCACCCGCACCCCGCGCAGTTCGCGGTCGAGGACCCCGGCAATCGTGCTTTTCATCAGCATCGCCCCGTCGGCGCCGGTCAGCTGCTGCGGGTCGAGCTGGCGCATGCGGTCGGACAGCCGGTCGGTGATGCGGGGGACATAGGGGTCGGCCACCTTGCCGTCCACCGACGGGTCGATCTCCAGCAGCACCTTGACGTCCACCATCCGGGCATCGTTGCCGCCCAGGCTGAAGGTCATCAGCGGCAGCGCCGCGTATTTCTTGTCGGGTCCCAGCTGTGTCTGGGAAGCCGGGGCGCGGTTGCGGGTGGCGACCAAAGCGGCGGTGCCCCCCAACGCCGCCAGCACCAGCAGCAGGCCGGTCAGAAGGATTGGCATCAGGGAAACCGTTTCCCCCTGCCGGTTGCGACGAACGAGCCGCAAAGTGGCCTTTCCGCCCCCATCGCGGGGACCACGAAACCCATCGGGGATCCTGCCCGTCCGGGAATGCTAGGCGCACAACAAATGCCGGTCAAATGCCGATCATGCCGGCAACGGCCAATGTTCAGGCCCCAAATGTTGGGGCCCAATCTTCGGCCGGTCAGCCGGCGGGGATCACCGGCACATTGTCGATCAGCCGGGCCTTGCCCATCCAGGCGGCGGCCAGCAGGCGGGCCGGCCGGGTGACGGCGCTCACCGGCTCCAGCGTTTCGGCGTCGCGCAGCTCGACATAGTCGATGGTGCCGAAGCCGGCCTCGGCAATGCGGCCGCGGATGCCGGTCAGCGCGCCATCGACCTCCGCCCCGGCCGCCAGCGCGGCGGCGGCGGCGGTCAGCGCCCGGTTCAGTTCGGGCGCGCGGGCACGCTCGTCGGCGCTGAGATAGGCGTTGCGCGAGGACATGGCGAGCCCGTCGGCCTCGCGCACCGTCGGCAGCCCTTCGACCCGGACGGGAATGTCGAGGTCGCGGGTGAAGCGGCGGATCACCATCAGCTGCTGATAGTCCTTCTCGCCGAACACCGCCACGTCGGGCAGGGCCTGGAGGAACAGCTTGGTCACCACCAGCGCCACGCCGCCGAACATCTGCGGCCGGAAGGTGCCGCACAGCCCCTCCGACGGACCGCCGACCGAAATGGCGGTGGCGAAGCCCTGGGGATACATGGCGCGCACGGTCGGCGCATAGAGCGCATGGCAGCCGGCCGAGGCCAGCTTGGCGGCATCGCCGTCCTCATCGCGCGGGTAGCGGTCGAAATCCTCGTGCGGGGCGAACTGGGTCGGGTTGACGAAGACGCTGGCCACCACCCGGTCGGCAAGCTCGCGGCCGCGCCGGATGAGGCCAAGATGGCCGTCATGCAGGGCGCCCATGGTCGGCACCAGTGCAACGGTCAGCCTCTCCCGGCGCCAGGCGGCGACCTGCAACCGCAGATTCTCGACCGTCCGCAGGACCGGCAGGGTGCCGGCGGACAGGGTGCCGATCGGATTGGAAGACGACGAGGCGGCGGTCGGTGTCATGGCGTCGGTCCTTGGCACAGCGAAACGGGCGCTGGATACCCCGACGGACCGTTCCTGTCCAGAAAAGCTTTCCGCAGGACAGACTGTTGCCGAACCGTCATGGTTCGGCAGCCGCGGCGGAGAGGGCGGCCTCCCTCTCCGCCGCGGTTCCGGATCAGCTACCGGCTATCGGCGCTTGGCCATCAGCGCTTGGCCATCAGCGCTTGAAGGTGATGCCGACCAGATAGGCCAGATTCGCCCAGGCGAGCAGAGTCGCCAGCAGCGCGGTGAAGGACGGCACCAGGATCACCGAACCGATGATGACGGCCAGGACGGCGACCAGCAGGGCGAGAGACAGCAAAGCGATACGGGTATCGTCCATGTGAGTTGGCTTTCCGAAGCGGGTGACAGGAATGATGCCCTGTCTAGCCTATTGCAGCGCAAAAGGGGCTGATCTGCGTCAATCGACCGCGGGATCGCCCATTACATAAGGATTTTGCGATGTTGGCTGTGCCGGTCCGCGCCAGCGCACGCAACTGCGGTCAGACAGGAGCGGAAAGCAAAAAAGGCTCCGGACGATTGTCCGGAGCCTTTTTTTAATGGTGGGCGCGACAGGGATTGAACCTGTGACCCTTCGCGTGTGAAGCGAATGCTCTCCCGCTGAGCTACGCGCCCGAACCCTGAAACTCTGTACCGAACTCTTTTGCGCCGCGACCGTCTTTCGTCGGCCCCGCCGCTGCGGTGGGCGGGTTTCTACGGCCTTCCCCAACGGGTGTCAAGCGTCAGATTCATCCCCATCTTAAAAAAGATTGCCCACCCGAAACGACACCCCCGAAAACGTCGCCCCCGAACCGACACGACGACCGCAGGAGCTTTGGACCGTGCCCCAGCCCAGCCCCCGCCGCCTTCCCCGCCATCTCCCCCGCCATCTCCTCTGCCATCTCCTCTGCCCTGCCCGGACGGCCCTGATTGCGGCCGGCCTCTCACTGCCCCTGCTTCCGCTGGCAACGGCCGTGGCGTCGGCGGAGCCGGTGAAGGCGACCTACCGGGTCTTCGTCGGCGGGGTGACCGCGCTGGACGTGAATGCGACGCTGGACGTGGCCGGCGACCGCTACCGCATCGCCGTGTCGGCGGTCACCGGCGGCACCATCGGCCGGCTGTTCAGCTGGCGCACCGACTCCGAGAGCGACGGCCATGTCCGCGGCGACGATCTGCGGCCGGACAGCCACCGCCAGACCAGCCAGCTGCGCGGCGAACCGCGCAACGTCACGCTGACCTACGGACCGCAGGGCGAGATTTCCACCAGCGTCACGCCGCCGGCGGACAAGGACGACCGCGAGACGGTGCCGCCGGACCTGCAGCGCGGCACGCTGGATCCGCTGACCGCCGTGCTCGACCTGCTGTTCGCGGTGGGCGCGAGCGAGGGCTGCGACCGGTCGCTGCCGGTGTTCGACGGCCGCCGCCGCTACGACATGGTGTTCAGCGAGGTGGGGCGGCGGATCGTCGACCCGTCGCGCTACTCGATCTTCTCCGGCGTCGCCCAGCAATGCCGCGTGAGCTACAAGCCGGTGGCCGGCTATGCCCGGTCATCGTCGGGCGGCCGCTTCTGGCAGCGCAACAATCCTGCCGACCGGCCGCCGGTCAATCTGTGGCTGGCCCCGGTCGCCGCCGGCTATCCGCCGCTGCCGGTCCGGCTGGAGACGGACAGCGATTTCGGCAGCGTGGTGGTCCATCTGACCGGCGTCACGCCGCCAGCGGCAGACCGCCGGGCCGGAGCCTCGCCGCAGACCGTGCGCTGACCGCGGCAGCCGGCCCGGCCGGTCCCGTTGTGGATCGGGTGTCCAGGACCAGATCGGACAGCGCGATGCCGGCCCGCCGCGCCGCGTCGCTCAGCGCCGTGGCCGACGGCCAGAGGAAACAGCCTTCCAGCTCGAGCATCCTGCCGTCCAGCAACGCCGCAAAGCCGCCAAGTTTGCCCATATGAACGATCCGAGCCATGCGAGAGGCCATGGTGGAGTTCCTTCCCATCGGCTGCCGCCATGACGCTGGCCGGACGGCCGCGAAACACGCCGCCGTCCGACCCGCACCCGGCAGGTTTTTGATTGATTGTCGTGCCTGCCGGCTGCGGCCAACGTCAGCAGCAGAACGGTGAAAGCCAGCGAGCCGGCTGTCAGGGCATCGTCCTGCATCATGGCGCGTCCTCCCCCGGATCGGCGTCCCGTCGCCCGGCAGCGCCGGATCGACCCTTGCCAGTCTAGGGGCTTTGCGGTTCCGGCACGCGGGTCCTGAGGGATACCCCTTCCGTTCAAAGGGATAGTATCGGTGTATGTACCCGTCGCTATCCGAACCCGGATCGCCCCACGGTCGGTGGACATCGCGCCTCGAACCTACTGTCGGTTGAAGCCATCACAGGTTAATGACAAAGTTGAGACCGTATGCAATGTCCACCCAGGCCCCCGAGTTACCGTCTCGGGAAATGTTCCGGACCACTCACGGCTGGAGGGCTTCGCACAGTGCCGGCAATCAAAGGGAACACCGTCGTTGTGTTGGAGCAGAACGCCGTTCTGCGCCTTGGCGTCGAAGCATTGCTGGAATCCTGGGGATGCCAAGTCGTTTCCGGCGACAACCTGGATGACATCATTGCCGACACCAGGGCAGACAATCTCCGTCCGACGGTGTTGCTTCTTCCTCCGACGAACGGCCAGGAAACCGGCGACCAGCTGGCCAGCCGCTTTGAAGCCGAAATCGGCTACCCCCTGCCATGGATCGGCATCACCGGGGATTCCAGCCTTCTGCAACGCTGGAAAGCCAGCGCCTTCAGCGGAATCCTGCTGGAGATGCCCTGCTCGCCCGAGACCCTCCGGGCTGCCCTGCTCAA
Source organism: Azospirillum sp. TSH64 (assembly GCF_003116035.1). Classification (GTDB taxonomy): domain Bacteria; phylum Pseudomonadota; class Alphaproteobacteria; order Azospirillales; family Azospirillaceae; genus Azospirillum. Next base: position 3,655,207 of record NZ_LGQW01000015.1, on the reverse strand, counting down.
GGCGCTGCGGCAGAAGGACGGATCTTCCGGCCCTCCCACAGCCTGAAAGCTCCCTGCACCGCGCCATGGTGCCGGCAGCCGTGCATTGGCCAGACGTCATCGGACCTCGCCGGCCGGACGGCGGCATGACTATGACGGCTCTGCGGTCCTGGCTACTCGGAAAAAGACCGTGTAGCCGGCTGTTGGTACCGTGCCGCGCGGACCTAAAGGCCGAATTGACGCAGGGGAAGCGAAACGCTACTTCGGTGACAATACTGTTCAACGCCGCTCCCGGACACCTCCGGGACAGAATAGGATTTGGCGGCGCCCTGATCCTGGCAAGAAAAATCAGCCGGAACTGAAAGGAAACATTTCCGTGATCTGTGAAAGGAATCATCCTCTCTGCCGGCGGAATTCGGACGTCCTGCCCTGGAGATCACGACCGTCATCGGATACATGTCACTGAAGGATCACGAAACCCATGCGACCGGGCGAACCGGCGGGAGTCATGGGGGAACCGGGCAGGTAACCCGTTGGAAACATTTGTTTATTGCAGATTGAAACAAAAGTTGACTTGGGCTTCCATGCTGTGCTGTGGCACACCATTCTCGGAAATGCGGATGGTGCGGCGCCCACTCCGGTAAAAGCGCCGTCCTTTCCAGCAGCGATGTCTTAACGTTTACCGGCTCAAGTACGGCGCCTTCATCGACCGGCTTTCCCTTCCACTTCAAGGCTCGACCAGGAACATCACCATGGCCCATCGTCCGCTCGCCTGCGTGATCCTCGCCGCCGGCAAGGGCACACGCATGAAATCCGATCTGCCCAAGGTGCTGCACCGGGTTGCCGGCCGGCCGATGGTCGGGCATGTGCTGGCCGCGGTGAAGACGCTCGACCCCGACCATGTCGTGGTCGTGGTCGGCCCCGGCATGGACAGCGTGGCCGCCGCCGTCGCCCCCTACCCCACCGCGGTCCAGCACGAGCAGCGCGGCACCGCCGACGCCGTGCGCGCAGCCTTCGGCCTGCTGGAGGGCTTCACCGGCGACGTCATCGTGCTGTACGGCGACACGCCGCTGGTGACGCCGGACACGCTGCGCGCGCTGGTGCAGGCGCGCCGGCAGGCGGCCGACCCGGCCGTGGTGGTGCTGGGCATGCGCCCCGACGATCCCGGCGCCTATGGCCGCCTGATCCTGAACGCCCGCGGCGGGCTGGAGAAGATCGTCGAATATCTCGACGCCAGCGAGGAGGAGCGCGCGGTCACCCTGTGCAACGCCGGGCTGATGGCGTTCGACGGCGCGCGCATGGTCGACCTGATCGGCAGCGTCGGCAACGACAACGCCAAGTCCGAATATTACCTGACCGACGTGGTCCAGATCGCGCGCCGCGCCGGCATGGCCTGCGCCGTGGTGGAGGCCGCCCCGGCCGAGGTGGTCGGCGTCAATTCCCGCGCCGAGCTGGCGGAGGTGGAAAAGCTGCTGCAGCGCCGCCTGCGCAAGGCCGCGATGGACAACGGCGCCACGCTGATCGACCCCGACAGCATCTTCCTCAGCGTCGACACCCGGCTCGGCCGCGACGTGGTGGTCGGCCCCGGCTGCTTCTTCGGTGCCGGCGTGACGGTCGCCGACCGGGTGGAGATCAAGCCCTACTGCCATCTGGAAGGCGTGCGCATCGACAGCGGCGCCGTCATCGGCCCCTATGCCCGGCTGCGCCCGGGTGCGGAGATCGGCCCGGACGCCCACATCGGCAATTTCGTCGAGGTGAAGAACGCGGTGATCGAAGCCGGGGCCAAGGCCAACCATCTGACCTACATCGGCGACGCGCGGGTCGGGGCCAAGGCCAACATCGGCGCCGGCACCATCACCTGCAATTACGACGGCTTCTCCAAGAGCCGGACGGAGATCGGCGCCGGGGCCTTCATCGGCTCCAACAGCGCGCTGGTCGCCCCGGTCGTCATCGGCGACGGTGCCATCGTCGGCGCCGGCAGCGTGGTGACGATGGCGGTGGAGGCCGACGCGCTGGTGGTCGCCCGCGGCAACCAGAAGGCGTACGCCGGCTGGGCAAAGCGTTTTCGCGAACGGAAGCAAAACGAGAAAGCAAAAAAGGCGTAGGATCGGTCCGGGATCCGTTTCTCTCCGGCTCGTCAGCCGGCACCTTTTTCAGGAGCATCAGGTCCATGTGCGGCATCATCGGCATCAACGGCATCCACGACGCGTCCCCCCGGTTGGTGGAGGGCCTGCGCCGGCTCGAATACCGCGGCTATGACAGCGCGGGCGTCGCCACCCTGGTGAACGGCCATATCGAGCGCCGCCGCGCCGAGGGCAAGCTGGCCAACCTGGACATGAAGCTGCGCGACCAGCCGCTGTCCGGGACGGTCGGCATCGGCCACACCCGCTGGGCCACCCACGGCGGCCCGACGGAGAACAACGCCCACCCGCACGCCACCAAGCGTGTCGCCGTCGTCCACAACGGCATCATCGAGAATTACCAGGAGCTGAAGGACGAGCTGACCGGCCACGGCTACGTCTTTGAAAGCGCCACCGACACCGAGGTGATCGTCCATCTCGTCACCTACTACCTGGACCGGCAGGGCATGACCCCGGTCCAGGCGTCGGCCGCCGCCTTCAAGCGCTTCACCGGCGCCTTCTCCCTGGTGCTGATCTTCGCCGGCGAGCATGAGCTGATGATCGGCGCCCGCCACGGCACGCCGCTGGCCGTCGGCTATGGCGACGGCGAGATGTACCTGGCCTCGGACGCCTTCGCGCTGGCGCCGCTGACCAACCGCATCTGCTATCTGGAGGACGGCGACTGGGTCGAGGTCAGCCGCACCGCCGCCATCGTCCACGACGCATCCGATGCGGTGGTGGAGCGGCCGGTGAAGACCACGGCGGTGTCCGGCGCCCTGATCGGCAAGGACGGCTACCGCCACTACATGCTCAAGGAAATCTACGAGCAGCCGCAGGTCATCGGCGACACGCTGAACGCCTACATCAACCCGGAGACCGGCACTTTCACCCTGCCGGACTTCCCGTTCGATCTGGCTGGCGCGTCGAAGCTGACCATCGTCGCCTGCGGCACCGCCTATTACGCCGGCTTCGTCGCCAAATACTGGTTCGAGACGCTGGCCCGCATCCCGGTCGAGGTCGACATCGCGTCCGAGTTCCGTTACCGCGAGGCGCCGCTGCCGCCGGGCGGCATCGCCCTGTTCATCTCGCAGTCGGGCGAGACGCTGGATACGCTGGAGGCGCTGCGCTATTGCAAGCGCCAGGGCCAGAAGATCCTGTCGATCGTCAACGCCCCGGAAAGCACCATCGCCCGGGAATCCGACGCGGTGCTCTACACCATGGCGGGGCCGGAGATCGGTGTGGCCTCGACCAAGGCCTTCACCACCCAGCTGACCACGCTGGCCTGCCTTGCCGTCACCGTCGGCCGCGCCCGCGGCGCCATCGACCAGGAGCGGATGCAGCAGATCGCCCACGCGCTGCGCGAGGTGCCCGCCCGTGCCGCCGACGTGCTGGCCCATGACGAGCGGCTGAAGGAGCTGGCGCAGGAGGTGTCGGAAGCCCGCGACGTGCTGTATCTCGGTCGCGGTGCCATGTATCCGCTGGCCCTGGAAGGGGCGTTGAAGCTGAAGGAGATCAGCTACATCCACGCGGAAGGTTACGCCGCCGGCGAGTTGAAGCACGGTCCCATCGCGCTGATCGACGACAATGTGCCGGTGATCGTGCTGGTGCCGTCCGACGCCCTGTTCGAGAAGGTCGTGTCGAACGTGCAGGAGGTCTGCGCGCGGTCGGGCAAGGTGCTGCTGCTGGCCGACCGCAAGGGCATCGACAAGCTGAAGGACAAGGTCCGCTGGTCGGTCGAGCTGCCGGCCTGCGACCCGCTGGTCGCCCCGCTGCTCTACGCCATCCCGGTGCAGCTGCTGGCCTATCACACCGCCGTGCTGAAGGGCACCGACGTGGACCAGCCGCGCAATCTGGCAAAGAGCGTGACGGTGGAGTAAGCGGGGCGTTCTCCGCGAACAAAGTGTCTGCGTATGCGTGAGCGTCAGCGCTCCCGTGGAGGCGTTTCCCCATTTCTGGAAACGCCTCCACGGGAGCGCGCTCGGCCGTTTGGGATGATCCCCGTTTCCCCGACAGCGTGGCGACATAGCGAGGCTCGGCCCGGGTTCGAGCCATGCCGCCGATGTCGGCAAGGGTCCGGCTCCCGATCCAGGCGGTTCAGGAGCACGATCCCATCAAACCATCATTTGCGGTCCAGCGGGAACAGGGCGGCGGGCAGATGCAGCAGCCGCACGGTTCCCTCGTAAAGCCGGACGATGGCCGGCGTCAGCACTCCGTCGACGATGGGACGTGCCGGAATGACCAGCAGGGACGCGGTGGCGGAAACCAGAAGCGCACCCGCCATGTCGAGGGGGAAGTGAACGCCAAGATAGATGCGCGCCCACGCGACGCCCATCCCGAAGGTCATCATCCCCCAGCCCAGCCGTTGCCAGGATCCCCGCAGCAGCAGGCTGATCCCGATCGTCCACATGAAGGTCGCATGGTCGCTGGGGAAGGATGAATCCGCGGCATGCGGGATCAGCTGATGCCCCAACCCGAGCACGAAGGGGCGCGGATGATGCCAGAGCGCGCCAATCGCCGCGTTGACCAGCGCCGCCGTCAGCAGGGCGCATCCGGCACCGACCAGGACGGCGCGTCCGTCTTGCCGTCCCCACACCCACAGCGCCGCGACCAGGGCCGCGACCAGCACCACCACGTCGTCGGCCAGAAAGCGCGCCAGCATGAGAAGCCCGGCCGGCGGATCGGATGGAGCGTTCAGCAGAAGGAACAGATGTTGGTTCAAAGCTTCCATAAGCGGGGTCCGATCGTTTCGATTCGATGACAGGCAGGGCAGACAGATAGGCCGTGGCGCTTGCACATGCCTGGGCGCGAACGGTCAGGACCGGGGCGTTCGGCTGAGTCCGGGAGAGCGATGAGGATAGCGAACGCTCCAATCGGCCCCCCCGATGAAAACGGTCGTCATTGACGCGGCGAGGCACAAGCTCGGCACCGGCCGAACGTCAATCGATCCGCAGCCCCGTCTGGTCGATGCTCCCGGTCCGAAGAACCAGCGCCGTTGCAGGACCGGCGGCAGGCATACGAAAGGCGACTGTCGAAACATCGACTTTCAGGAAAAATTCGTCGGTGCCGGCAAGGGGAAACATCTCGACCTGATCGCTGCCGACCCGACCGTACAGGCGATTGCCATCGGCAATGACAGCGATCTCGAAATCGGGCAGGCGGTAGCGGCCAGCCAAACGGGCGTAGAATGCCGGGTCGGCGATACCGAGCCGGCGTTCGACCGGCCGGAACGCCGGCCAATCGTACTCTTCGGCAATCGCGCGCAGCAGGCCATGAGCGACAGCTCCGGCGGAGCCGTTGGTCATGATCACGGCTCCGTCCTGGCTGCCGCCCACGAAACCCGCCATCACGCACGAAAAGCCGGCATTGAGCCCGCTGTGGAAGAAGCAGGGTTCGGGTCCACCGCCCTTTCCGCCGCCATCGAGTCCAAACCCCAGGCCGAAGCCGCCAAGACCGGGCGTCAGCATTGTTTTGACCATGTCAGGCGACAGCACCTCATCGCGCCGGCCGGACCAGGCGCGCTGGAGCGCCATGATAACCAGCGCCAGGTCGGACGGTGTCGACCACAGCCCGGCGGCTGCCATCTCCGGATAGATGTGGGGACCGCCCTCGACCGGCTTTCCATCGAAACCGTAGGGTGTCGCCGCCTCGGCGACCCGGTCGACGGGAAGAGGTTGTGCGAATGTGCTGTCGGTCATCGACAATGGACCCAGGACCGCCCGCTCCATGTGAACGGGGAACGCCTCGCCCGTGACATCGATCAACAGCTGCTGAAGCACCGTATATCCGCCGCCTGAATACCGCCATGCGTTGCCCGGCGGTTGGCCGACGCGGATCGGCGGCGAGTTCGCCGGGTCGATGCCATCGAGCAGCTGAGCCAGCGTCGGGACTGGCTGACCGGCCGGATAGCCGGCGAACCCGTGCACGGTCAGCCCCGCGCTATGGTTCAGCAATCCGCGGACAGTGACGGCGGTTGACCCGGCGGCAGGCGGGATGTGCCAGGAAACGAGGTGGCTGTCGACGTCCGAGTCAAGGCCAAGCCGACCGTCCTGAACCAGCCTCAGCACCGCCAGCGCAGTGATCGGCTTGCTGATCGACGCCGCCTGGAACAGCGTGTCGGCAGTCACCGGAGAGCCGCCGACCGTGGCATCTCCAAAACCGCGCGTCCAGGCCAGACGACCCTCATGGATGACCGCAACGCTGACGCCAGGGACATGCAGCGCCGCCATGCGCGCAGCCAGACTCATGTACGCAGCCAGACCCGGCCAGTCGGCCGGTTCACCGGCGACGATCACCGGCGGCGGAAGACCGGCTGCGATCCGTTGTATACGGTCTTCGAGCGCAGGGTCGGGACCGGCCGGTGGCAAGTGCGTCATGGCAGCGGTGCGCAGGCAATTCTTCTGACACCATGCCGGCATCGGTTCGCCATGCTTCCCCGCTCGCTCATCGGCCTGGCCTGCCGCGCTGGCTGCCGATGAGCGGCGATGCAGCCAATCGGCAGGACTCGGCTTAAGAGCATCTCACGGAATCAGTGTCGGACAAAGTCTCGGGCACGCAGACCGGCGGCCCCGTCTCAGCTGCTGCCGCGATGGGTCAGCGTCAGTTCGACGGCACGGATCGGCTCCGGCGGCATGTCTCCGCGCATCCGTTGCAGGATCATCGCCCCGGCCTGCCGGCCGAGGTCGCGGCTGTCGATGCCGATGGTGGTCAGGCCGGGCGGCAGCTCCTCGGCCACGTCATTGTGGCCGAATCCCAGGATGGCGATGTCGTCGGGCAGGCGCATGCCCAGCCGGCGTGCCTCCAGCAGTGCGCCGGTCGCCAGCAGGTCGTTGGCGCAGAACACCGCCTCGACCGCCGCCTTGCGGGACAGCAGCTCGGCCAGCGCACGGCGGCCATCGACCATGCTGGTCACCCTGTCGACCGACAGCTCGGCGGCGATGTCGAGCCCGGCGGCGCGGGCACCCTCGCGGAAGCCGGTGAGGCGCAGGGCACCGCGGCCGCTGCGCCGGCCGATATAGGCGACGCGGCGGTAGCCCCGCCCGGCGAAATGCTCGGCCGCCAGACGGCCGCCGTCGATATTGGAGAAGCCGACCAGCATGTCGATAGGGTCACGGGGATAGGCCCAGGTCTCCATGATCGGAATGCCGAGCGCCCGCAGCGCCCGCCGGTTCTCCTCGATCTCGATGACGCCGGTGAACATGACCGCCGCCGGCCGCATCTCGCGCAGCGACTGGATCATCGTCGTCTCCTTGGCGTAGGAGTAGGAGGTCTGCCCGATCATCAGCTGGTAGCCCTGCGGCTCCAGCACCTCGCCGCAGCCCTGCACGGCAAGGCAGAACTGCTGGCTTTGCAGGTTGGAGACGAAGGCGGCGACGATGTTCGACTGGCCCGACCGCAGGGCGCGGGCATGCGGGTTGGTGGCGTAGCCGGTGCGCTCGACGATCTCCAGGATCTTCCGGCGCTTGGCCTCGGCCACCTTCTCCGGCTGGCGCAGGGCGCGCGACACGGTGATCGGCGACACCCCGGCCAGCCGGGCGATCTCGACGATGCGCGTCGGAGCCGGCCCCCCAGCGGCGTCACCGGTGGCGTCCCCGGCGGCGTCCCCATCTGCCGACGGCACCGGTTCCGCCGCGCGGAGGCGGAGGACGTCGTCGATGGTCGGCGGACGTTTGGCCGCGCTGCTCTCACTCATGTCGCCCGTCTCCTTGGCCGCCTCTCCATGCGATGCCGCCCGGTCAGGCCGCGCGCCCCAGGATGCCCGCCTCCTCCACCGGACGGGCCACCTGGATCAGGCAGTCGCCGGCCTCGCTGTCGCTGTGCAGGCGCCGCGAAATGACGATGCCCGCCTCCTCGAAGCGCAGTTCCTCCTCGGGCTGGTCGAGCCGCGTCAGGTCGTGGAACCAGCCGGCGAGATCGCCCGCGGCGACCCGCGCCCCGACATCGACCGCCGGCTCGAACCAGCCGCGCCGCAGCGCGTAGATCGCCTGCCGATGGCTGTCAAGCTGAAGCAGTTGCATCGGCGCCGGAACCGGTGCCGGAACCGAGAGAACCGGCGCGTCGGTCAACCCGACGGCGATCAGCAGATTGTCGATGGCGCGGGCGGTGTAGGCCATGGTCTCCGGCGTCACCGTGCCGCCGCCGCCGAACTCGCCGCTGATGCCGATGACGCCGGCCCGTGCGGCGGCGGCCATCGAGGTCGGCGCTGTCGCCCCGTTCTCCGCCACGAATCCGTAGGGCATGCCGAGCGCCCGCATCAGCTCCAGCGCGCGGCCGAGCCGGTCCGGCGTGCCCTGCCGTTCGATCAGGGCGCAGGGCAGGTGGGCCATCGAGGTGCCGCCGGAATGGATATCGAACACCACGTCGTGGCGCGGGAACAGCTCATGTTCGAGGAAATACGCCAGCCGGAAGGTGGGCGTGCCGGCGGGGTCGCCGGGGAAGGCGCGGTTGAGGTTGCCCTCGTCCAGCGGCGACCGGCGCCGCGCCGCCATCGCCGCCGGGGCGTTGGCGACCGGCAGGATCGTCACCTCGCCACGGATGCGCGCCGGATCGAGGCGGCGGAACAGCCGGCCCAGCAGCAGTTCGCCCTCATATTCGTCGCCGTGGTTGCCCGCCATCAGCAGCACGCGCGGGCCCGTCCCGTTGCGCACGCGGCAGACCGGAACCTTCACCTGATAATAGGGGGAGCGGTCCACCGAGAACGGGATGCTGAGGAAATCCAGCGACTTGCCGTCGGCGGCGAAATCGAGCGCGTGGTAGAGGCCAGTGTGCATTCCAAAAACCTTCTGGCGGAGGGGCGCCTTGGCAGCGGTTGCCCGGCGCCCCTTCCGGTTCACCGAGGAAGCCCGCTTACAGGGCGGCGAGCGCCGTCATCTCGACGCGCAGGTCGGGGTCGGCCAGCCGCGCCTCGGTGCAGGCGCGGGCCGGCGGGTTGGCCGGGTCGATCCAGGCGTCATAGACTTCGTTCATGGCGTCGAAGTCGGTGATGTGCGGCAGGAAGACGTTGACGGCGACCAGCTTGGACTTGTCGCTGCCGGCCTCCTCCAGCAGGGCGTCGATCTTGGCCAGCACGTCGCGGGTCTGCTCGTGGATGGAGCCGGTGCGGTTGTTGGCGACCTGGCCCGCGATGTGGACCATGCCCTGGCAGACGACGGCCTGGCTCATGCGCGAACCGACCTGGAACCTCGTGATCATCGGAAAGAACCTCTCTTGGATGCCGAACGGCGGGTTACATCTGCGGAAGCGTCTGCTTTTCCTTGAACCACGTCATCTGCAGGGCGCCCAGCTTGCCGTTCAGGCGGTTGTAGAACAGGAAGGTGTTGATCCAGTTGACCAAATCCTGTTCGCCGTGGCGGACGGCGACATGGGCCGGCGACTGGCGGATCAGGAACTTCTGCTCGACCTCCTTGCCGGGATTGTCCTGCGCGACCTTCAGCGCGATGGCGCTGTTCTCGGCGAAGGTTTCGACCTGCCCGGCCAGATAGGCGGCGATGGCGCCGGGGGTGTCCTCGAAGCGCACCAGCTTGGCGCCGGGAGCGTTGTCGGTCAGCCAGATGTCGAGCGTCGAGCCCTTGGCGACGCCGATGCTGTGGCCCTTCAGACCCTCGGGATCGCTGGCGTTCGCCATCGACTTCGGCCCGTAGACGCCGAGATTGACCGCGGCGTAGGGCTGGGTGAAGGTCACCTGCTGGGCGCGCTCCGGCGTGGCCCCGGCGGCGGCGATCAGCACGTCGACCTTGTTGGCGAGCAGGCTGGGAATGCGGTTGGCGCCGGTCACCTGGACCAGATCCAGCTTCACGCCCATGTCGGCGGCCATCAGCTTCGCCAGGTCGATGTCGAGGCCGGCGGCCTCGCCCTTGGCGTCCTTGAAGCCCCAGGGGGCGGCGTCCATCAGAACGCCGACGCGCAGCTTGCCGGCCGACAGCACGTTCTGCAGGGCATCGGCCTTGGCGGCGGACGGCAGGGCGGCGGCGGAGAGCGCGACGGTGGCGCAGACCGCCACGGCGGCGGCGAGGGTCCGGAAGAGTCTCACGACATTGCTCCTCTGTTCTGGTGGTTGTCCGGTCCTCGGCAGGGAACCGGTGGTTGGTTCGGCGAATGGCACGGCAGCGCCTCAGCGGACGGAGGCGATGAAGCTCTGCAATTCGGGTGTGCGGGGGTTGGCGAAGAGTTCGGCCGGCGGCCCCTCTTCCCAGACGCGGCCCTGGTGCATGAAGACGATCTTGGAGGCGACGTTGCGGGCGAAGCCCATCTCGTGGGTGACCAGCACCATGGTCATGCCCTGGCGCGCCATGTCCTCCATCACCTTCAGCACCTCGCCGACCAGTTCGGGGTCGAGCGCCGAGGTCACCTCGTCGAACAGCATCAGGTGCGGCTTCATGGCGAGGCAGCGGGCGATGGCGACGCGCTGCTGCTGCCCGCCGGACAGTTGGGCCGGAAAGGCGTCGATCTTGTCGGCCAGCCCGACCCGCTCCAGCACGTCCAGCGCCAGCGCCCGGCCGTCGGCCTTGGCAATCCGCTTGTTGAGGACCGGCGCCAGCGTGATGTTGCGCTCCACCGTCATGTGGGGGAACAGGTTGAAGGCCTGGAAGACGATGCCGACGCGCTGGCGGAAGTCGCGCAGGTTCGGCATGTCGGTGCGCACCGGCTGGCCTTCCACCGTGATCTCGCCGCCGTCGATGCGCTCTAGCGCGTTGATGCAGCGCAGCAGGGTCGATTTGCCGGAGCCCGACTTGCCGATGATGGTGACGATCTCGCCTTCCTTGATGTCGAGCGACACCCCCTTGAGCACCTGGGTTGACCCATAGCTCTTGGTAACGTTTCGGATGTCAACGAGCGCCATTGAGACGGACCTCCAGGGAACGGGCCCACAGGGTGAGCGGCAGGCAGGCGGCGAAATAGATCGCCGCGACGATCGAGTAGACCAGCAGGGGCTGGAAGGTGGCGGCGCTGACCAGCTGGCCGGCGCGGGCAAGCTCGACGAAGCCGACGATGGAGGCCAGCGAGGTGCCCTTGATCAGCTGGACGAGGAAGCCGACGGTCGGCGGCAGCGCCATGCGGAAGGCCTGCGGCGCGATGACGTAGCGGAACTGGTGCCAGGTCGACAGGCCGAGACAGGCGGCGGCCTCCCACTGCTCGTGCTTCACCGCCTCGATGCCGCCGCGCCAGATCTCGCCGAGGAAGGAGGCGGTGTAGACGGTCATGGCGATGCCGACGGCGACCAGCGGCGGCATCTCGATGCCGAGGAAGACCGGCATGCCGAAATAGAAGAACATCAGCAGGCCGAGCAGCGGCACGCCCTGCACCAGTTGCAGGAAGGCGGTGGCGGTCCAGCGCAGCGCGCGGCTGGCACTGGTCCGCATCAGGGCGAGCGCCAGCGCCAGCGGCGCGCCGAAGCCGAGTGCTATGAGGACGAGGACGGCCGTCCATTGCAGGGCGCTGAGCAGCGACAGCAGGTCGCCGAGGGAGAAGGAACGCATGGCCGGTGTCTCCGTCAGCGCCGAACCGGCCAGCGGAAGGCGAGGTGCCCCACCGCGGCGAACAGCAGTTTGAAGGTCATCACCAGGGCGAAGTAGATGCCGCAGATCACGGCATAGACCTCGAAGCTGCGGTAGGTGCGCGTCTCGATGAAGCCGCCGGTATGGAACAGCTCCTCCGCCGAGATCTGCGAGGCCAGCGAGGTGCCGAGCAGCAGCAGGACGAACTGGCTGGTGAAGGCGGGATAGACGCTGCGCAGGGCGGGCGGCAGCACGATGTACCGGAACACCTGCCAGCGCGAGAGCCCCAGGCACTGGCCCGCTTCCACTTGGCTGCCGGGGATGGCGTCGAGCCCGGCACGGACGATCTCGGTGCAGTAGGCGCCGAAATAGAGGCCGAGCGCGATGGACGCCGCCTCGAAGGCCCCCATCCGCAGGCCGAAGCCCGGCAGCACGAAGAAGACCACGAACAGCTGGATCAGCGACGGCGTGTTGCGGATCAGCTCGACATAGCCGCGGATCGCCCAGCGCACCGGACGCGGCCCGCTGCGCACCGCCGCCGCCGCGGCGACGCCGATGGCGGTGCCGAGGACCGCGGCGACCAGGGTCAGCAGCAGCGTGTGCAGCGTGCCGTCGATCAGCTGGTCCTGATAGCGCCAGAGCTGCTGGAAATTCAATGTCTGCATGGGGAATCTGGCCGTCTCGGGTCAGCCGAAGAAGGTGCGGTAGGCACGGCACACCCGCCCGTCGGCATCGAGGCCGAACAGCACCCGCCAGCGGTCGATGCAGGTGCAGGGGTGCGAGATGCCGAACTCGACGATGTCGCCGACAGCGAGCTCTTGGCCGGCCGGCACGGCGACGAAGGCGTGCTGGTCGTTCAGCCGCGTCACCCGCAGCCCGTCCGCCGACAGCGCCACGCCGTCGCGGTGGATGCGCAGCGGGCGGGGCAGATCCTGGTCGAAGGAGGAATCGCGCATGCCGAAGCCGCAGATCGCCAGCCCCGGCTCCGGCCGGGTCAGCACCTCCGCCCACAGGCGCAGGGCCGGGCGGAAATCGGCGGCCGTCGCCCCGCCGCAGGCGAAACCCTGCCGGGCGTCCAGCGCGCCGAGCGCGCGTTCGTAGGTGCCGTGGTCGTGGAAGAAGATGGCACCGCTGCGCAGCACCAGCGTGGCGTTGCCGTCGGCTTTCGCGACCGGCGCCAGGGCGGCGACCACCATGTCGAAGAAGGCCGATCCGCCGGCGGTGAGCAGCAGCGGCCGCTCCGGCGCCAGCGCGCGCACCAGAGCGAAGGCCTCCGCCGTCCGCTCCATCAGGGCGGCGATGTTGGCGGCGGTCTGGGCCGGATCGGAGGTCGCGACAGCCCCCTCATAGGTGGCGACGCCGTCGAGAACCAGCAGGCCGGGATGCAGCAGCACCGCGGTGAGGATCGCGTCCACCGCCGCGCGGTCGCGGGCGCCGCCGCGGCCGGCGCCGACTTCGACCAAGACGGCCAGCGGACGGCCGGCGGCTTTGGCGGCAGCGGCAAGCGTCTCAACCGCCGCCGGGGAGTCGGCGAAGGCGCGCAGGTCGGCGTCGGGGTGGGCGGCGAGCAGAGCGCCCAGCCGTCTGCCGCTGGCGATGCCGCCGATCTCGTTGCCGAGGATCAGCCGGGTCACGCCGGCGCGCAGCAGCACGGCGGCCTGCTGCAGATTGGCGACGGTGGCGCCCCAGGCCCCGGCCTCCACCAGTCCCGACGCGATCTGCGGCGCCATCGGCGTCTTGGCATGCGGGGCGAGTGCCACACCGTGCTGTCGCGCATAGGCAAGGATCAGGTCGCGGTTGGCGGCAAACGCGTCCTCGTCGAGCGTCAGGACCGGCAGCGCCATGTCGCCGGCAGCCGGCCGCCAGTTCTGGGCGCCGACATCGCGCAGCTGCAGCGGCGCCGTCCCCGGCGGCACCCCGCGGATGGTGTCGTCCAAACCGCTGTCGAGCAGCGCATCGAGAAACAGGCTCATGGGCGGCAATCCTGATCAGCCAGATGAGGACGAAGCGTCGAACGTCCGATGACAACGTTATCATAGCGCCGCATGGATGCAATGACAACGTTGTCATCATGCATTCGGAAAGAATCTGGCTTTGTGTCCGGCGGGATAACCGTGACGGGCCCTACCGCGAAGCCGGCTCATCGGCTTTTGAAAACGGTCCCGACCCTCTAGGCTGACCGAAACCACGACCGGGGACCGCCGCCTTGCTGATCGCCCATCTGTCCGATCCCCACATCCGCCCGCGGGGCGAGCTGTACCAGGGGCTGGTCGACTCGAACGCGATGTTCGACGCCGCAGTTCGTCAGCTGAACGCGCTCGATCCGGCACCCGACCTCGTGATCGTCACCGGCGACATCGTCGACCGCGGCACCGCGGCCGAGTACGGGCAGGCGCGCGCCGCACTGCGGTCCATTCGCCAGCCGGTCCTGCTGCTGCCGGGCAATCACGATGACCGGGACGCGTTCCGGACGGCCTTCGCGGATCACTCATACCTGCCGGCAACGGGGCCTCTCCACTTCGCTGTGGGCGACAAAGGGCCGCTGCGCATCCTCGGCCTCGATGTGACCGTTCCCCGCGAGCATCATGGGGAGGCAAGCGAGGAGGCCTGCGCCTGGCTCGCAGCGCGCCTGTCGGAGGAGCCGGAGCGGCCGACGCTCGTCATGCTGCATCAGCCGCCCCTTGAAAGCGGCATCGCCTGCATCGACGCGTACAATTGCCGGAACGGCATGGGTCTGGCGGCGGTGCTGGCCGCCCATCCCCAGGTCGAGCGGCTTCTGTGCGGGCATGTCCACCGCTTCATGCTGGCCCGCTTTGCCGGGACGGTGCTGGTCACAGCCCCCAGCACGACGACGGCCATCGCGTTGCGGCTCGCACCGGATGCCGAGCCGGCCTCCTACGTCGAGCCGCCGGCCTTCCTGCTTCACCGCTGGCAGGAGGGCGCGGGGCTGGTCACCCACCTCGTGCCCGTCGGCAACTTTCCCGGCCCCCTGCCGTTCTTTTGAAAATAGGCGGTTTGCTCTAAAGTTTAGCGTTCCGGTCGATCTCCTGGCGCAGGGTCAGCGCCAGATCCTCGATCCGGTAGGGCTTCGACAGCACCGGGAAGCCTTTCAACCCGGCCCGGTCCTCGCTGTAGCCGGTGGTCAGAACCACCGCCAGCCGGGGCAGCAGGGCCCGCGCCGCCGCCGCCAGGGCCGGACCGTCGATCTCGCCCGGCATCACCACGTCGCTGAACAGCAGGTCCGGCCTTTCCCCGTCCCGCAACAGGCGCAACGCCTCTTCCCCGTTCGCGGCGCGGCTGACCCGATACCCCATTTCCTCCAGCGCCGCGACGATCACCAGCGCCACCACCGGGTCGTCTTCGACCAGCAGCACGCTGGCGCCGCCGCCATCGACCACGGGCCGCCGGGCATCGACCGCCACCGCGGGCATCGTCTCGGCACGCGGCAGCAGCAGCGTCACACTGGTGCCCTGCCCCTCCGCGCTGTCGACGGTCGCGATCCCGCCGGATTGCCGGCAGAAGCCGTAGACCTGCGCCAGCCCCAGCCCGGTGCCCTGGCCCACCGCCTTGGTAGTGAAGAAGGGTTCGAAGATCCGCTCCAGCGTTGCCGGCGCCATGCCATGGCCGCTGTCCCGCACCCAGATCCGCAGGAAGGAGCCGTACAGGCCATGCTCGCCGCACTGCTCGACGTTGCCGGCACCGATCAGCAGATGGCCGGCTCCGGCGATGGCATCGCGGGCGTTGGTGGCGAGGTTCAGGATCGCCAGTTCGAACTGCACCGGGTCGGCCATCGCCGGCCACAAGCCGGCTTCCAGATCGAACTCCAGCCGGATGTCCGCGCGCAGCGCCCGGTCGAGGAAACTGCGCATCCCCAGCAGGCGGTCGCGGACGTCGAAGGCTTCGGGTTCGAGGTTCTGGCGGCGCGAGAAGGCCATCAGCTGCCGGATCATGCTGGCGCCGCGGTCCACCGCCTGATGGCCGGAATCGAGCACCTTCTGCACCCCGGCGACATGGCCAGCGCGCCGCCCGACCAGTTGAAGGCAGCCCGACATCGCCTGGAGCAGATTGTTGAAGTCGTGCGCCATGCCGCCGGTCAGCTGGCCGACCGCCTCCATCTTTTGCGATTGCCGCAGCGTCTCCTCGGCCTGCATCAGCTCGGCCGTGCGCTCGGCGACGCGCTGTTCCAGGGTGTCGTTGAGGGCGCGCAGCTCCGCAATCGCCCGGTCGCGCTCCGCTATGATCGTGCGCCGCTCCTCGACATCGATGAGCACGCCGGGAAAGCCCAGCGGCGTCCCGTCGGCGCCGTGATCGACGCGCCCGTTGGCCTCGATCCAGTAATAGCGTCCGTCATGCCGGCGGACGCGGTACTGGTGGGCATAGCGGCCACCCCGCGCAACCGCTTCGCCGACCGCCTTGGCCAGACCGGCCCGGTCGTCCGGATGCACGGTCTCGACCATCTGCGCCAGGCTGATGCCCTCGCGCCCGAGCGCCGGATCGACCCCGAAGGCCTTGGCGAACGCCTCGTCGATGGTGAAGCGGTCGGTCGCGATGTCCCAGAACCAGGTGCCGATGATCGCGCCGGCCGACAGGGCCAGCTGGACCCGTTCGGCATCGGTGCGGGCGGTCTCCAGGGCGCGCTTGCGATGGTCGATGTCTTCCAGCATCGCGATGGCGCCGGTGACCTGTCCGGCGCCGTCCGTCAGCGGCACGCTGCTGACGGCGAACCAGCGCTCGGTTCCATCCGTCTTTCGGTGGAGGAATTCGATGCCGGGAGAGACCAATTCGCCGCGCAGGGAGCGTGCGGCGGGATAACGGCTGGGCGGAAGGCGCTCCCCGTTGGCGTCGAAACTGCGCCAGCGGTCGGCCTCCTCCTGCTTCGTCATTCTGGAGGGGATGGGTTGATCGGGCAGGAGTTCGCGATAGAGCGGGCTGGACAGCAGCGCCCGCCCATCGGCGTCGAACAGGCACACCGCGACCGGAAGATGCTGAATGAGGGTGGAGAACCGGTTGCCGGCTTCGGTGCGGGCGGCCACCTCCTGCTCCAGCGCCACGTTGCGCGCCCGCAGTTCCGCCTCGACGGCGTCGCGCTGCCTGGCCGCCATGACCCCTGCCGTCGTTTCCGTCGCGATGTCGAGCATGCCGACGACCCGTCCGCGATCGCGCAGCGGGCTGTAGGCGAAGGTCCACCATGTGTCCTCCTCGCTGCCGTTGCGGGTCATCACGAGGTGCATGTCGGTGACGCTGACCGACTGGCCCTCCAGCACACGCGCGATGAGCGGGCCGATCGTGTCCCACACCTCGGACCAGACGACGGCAATCGGCTGCCCCAGCGCCGCCGGGTGGCGCTTGCCCAGGAAGGGAACATAGGCGGCGTTGTAGAGCAGCGTCTGTTCCGGTCCCCAGGTCGCGCACATGGCGAAGGGGGATCCGAGCATCATGGTGAAGATCGCCTCGAGGGCGGGACTCCAGCTCTCACGCGGTCCGAGCGGGGTTGCGCTCCAATCGCACGCCTCGAGGTCCGGCAAATGGGTGCTCATGCGGTCGCTGACCCTCTGCCCTGCCTGCGCGTCCGGCTCTCAGCCGGCAGTCGTCCGGCAACGGCTTGGCGTTCGGAACCGGGTGGGGCTGGAGCAGTCTTCCGCTGAGGCATGCCCGTTTATAGACGGTGGGACTGTCCCGGACAAGGTCGGCTCACGCTGCGGGGAAGACGGCGGCGACCGCCTCTGCCTGGTGGAAACGTCGATTCGCTCGCCTTGGCGACAGGCTGCTTTCAATCCTGGCCGCGCGAGACGCGAAACCAATGCTCGGCATACTGCCGGCAAAGCTCCGCTTCCACACTGTCGCCCGTGCGTTCGGCATCGGTGGCGCGGGCGAGCCACTGGGTCTGTTTTTGCAGCGCCGATCCGTTCACACGGGCGGGCGCCGGCCGGACCCCGGTCGATGCGCCGGTGTTGGAGCGGGACTTGCTGAAGTTCGGTCGCGGCACTGGTACGCGGGGCCTGGAGGGTGGCATGGGGCTTACGGACTTCCTTGAGGAGACAGGGAGGGGCATCCTCCGATCCGGCGGAGTCTACGCTGCCCGTCGCCGCGATGCGCGAAAATTCTGTGGCGTCTCGGCAATGACGACATCCGCCGTCACGCCGTTCGGCCCGGTTCCGCCGGCCCGGCCGATCCCATCACGTCGACAGGCGCAGATAGAAGGTCGGCAGCACCTCCGGCAGCTTGTCGGCGCGGTCGATCACCATGACGTTGCGGGCCCCGAACATCCGGGTCAGGTAGTCGCGGCCCTGGGGGTCGAGCCCGATCACGAAGCAGTCGATCCCCCGCGCCGCCAGCCCCAGCACGGCGCGACGGGCGTCGTCCAGCAGATAGCGGCGGTCGGCGACGTCGATGTCCGACGGCTCGCCGTCGGTCACCACCAGCAGAAGGCGGCGATGGGTCGCCTGCCGTTCCAGCAGCCGCCCGGCATGGCGCAGCGCGGTGCCGAGCCGGGTGGACAGCCCGGCCTTCAATCCGGCCAGCCGCCCCCTGGCCGCGTCGTCGTAAGGCTGGCGGAACGCCTTGATCCGGTAATAGCTGACGTCCTGCCGCCCGTTGGAGCGGAAGGCATGGATGGCGAAGGGATCGCCCAGCCCGTCCAGCGCCTGGGCGAACAGGGTCGCGGCCTCCCGCTCCACCGACAGCACGCTGCGCCCGCCCCCGGCAACCGGATCGCCGGTCGAGGCGGACACGTCGAGCAGCAGCAGGACCGACAGGTCGCGGTTGCGGCGGACCAGCACCTCATGCACCCGCGGATCGGGAGCCTCGCCGCGGCGGTGGCTGACCATCGCGTCGATGCAGGCGTCCAGATCCATGCGGTCGCCCTCCGGCTGGCGGCGCAGCCGCACCGGACGGCTGACCTTGGCCGAGCGGACCAGCGCGGTCAGCCGGTCGGCGGTCGCCTGATGGCGTTCGACGATGCGGGCGATGGCGGCGGGGTCGCCGGGTTCGCTCCGCCGTTCGTTCAGCACCACCCAGTCGGGACGGTCGATGCCGACGCGGTAGTCCCATTCCGGGTAACGTACCGGCGGGGCGGTGATCTCCTCCTCCCCCACCGCGCGGGCGGGGACATCGGTGGCGGACAGCCGTGCCGGGGTGGCGCCCTCCCCGACCTGATCGTCGGGGCGGCCGCGGTCGCGCTCTTCCTGCTCGGTGCGGAAGGCCTCGAACACCGTCTCGGCGTCGCTTGGCGGGCTCGGCGGCGCCTCGCCATGGTCCCACAGGCCGATGTTGTCGTCGCGGTAGGCCGGCTCGACGACATGATCCTTGGAATTGAACTGCACCCGCATCTGGCCGAGATCGTTGCCGAGCAGCCCGCCGATCCGGCGGCTGAGCGCCGGGCTGTGCCAGTCGGACTCCGCCGCGAAGAACAGCCGCCTGCCCTTGGCGACCCAGGCGTCGTCGTCGCGGTAGTCGGGGTCGATCAGCGCGCGGGCCAGCCGCGCCATCAGGGCGGGCGCCGTGCCGGCGCCGTCCGGCTCGGCGACGTGGAAGGGCCGCCAGACCCGCAGCAGTCCGGGATGCTCGCGCATCGCCAACTGCTCGACCCGGGCATCCTCGATCAGCGAGACGAGCGCCAGCTGCAACGGCTTCAGCCCGGCGGCGGGAAAGCGCGGGCCGGTGAAGCGCAGATGCGCCCCGGCATGGACCAGGGCGGCGCGAAACAACGCGCCGGAGCGGTGGCCATCGACGCCGCGGAAGGTGCCGGGCATCCAAATCAGCCCGTCCGACAGGCTGACCCGCCGCGGCGGGTTGCCGGCGGCATCCGGCTTGGCATGGCGGATCGGCACCCGCAACCGCCACAGCGCGACCAGATAGGCGACCAGCCGGCGCTCAACGGAGGAAAAGGCGGTGTCGGCGGGAAACTGGTCCGCGGGAAATTGACGCGATTGGTCGTCGGGCATCTGGTCTCCGGTCCTCTCCCCCAAACAGGGACAGCTCAGGCAATCGCCGCCGACACGGCGGCGGAGAAGGCATCCCGCACGTCGGCGTCATCGGTGATCGGCAGCACCAGCGCGATCCGGCAGGCGGTCTCCAGCGCGATCCCCTGCGCCGCCAGCCGGCCGGCATGGATCAGCATGCGGGTGGACACCCCCTCCTGCAGCCCGTGGCCCTTCAGGTTGCGCGAGCTTGCGGCGATGCGGACCAGCAAAGCCGCGACGTTGGCGTCAACGCCCGATTCATGGGCGACGATCTCCGCTTCCACCGTGGCGTTGGGATAGCCGAACTCGATGGCGGCGAAGCGCTGCTTGGTCGATTCCTTCAGATCCTTCAGGACGCTCTGGTAGCCGGGGTTGTAGGAGATCACCAGTTGGAAGTCCGGATGGGCCTGGACCAGCTCGTTGCGCTTCTCCAGCGGCAGGATGCGGCGGGCGTCGGTCAGCGGGTGGATGACGACGGTGGTGTCCTGGCGGGCCTCGACGATCTCGTCGAGATAGCAGATGGCGCCGTGGCGCACCGCCTGGGTCAGCGGCCCGTCGTGCCAGACCGTGCCGCCGGGATCGAGCAGGAAGCGCCCGACCAGATCCGATGCGGTCATGTCCTCGTGGCAGGCCACCGTCACCAGCGGCCGGCCGAGCCGCCATGCCATATGCTCGATGAAGCGGGTCTTGCCGCAGCCGGTGGGGCCCTTCAGCATCATCGGCATGCGCGCCGCATAGGCGGCCTCGAACAGTGCCACCTCCCCGGCGACCGGCCGGTAATAGGGCTCCTCCGGAATCCGGTGTGCATCCAGCGCCATCGGCACGTCTCCCTGTTGTTGGTCTCGCTCCGAAGAGATGCGGCGGGCGTCTCCCGACCCCCGCCGCGCCTTCAGACCTGCTCGTCAGCGATGCAGGGCGGTTTCCGGGTTGGGGATGCCGTCGATGGGACATTCCTCGGTGCCGACGGTGCCGCGGGTCATCGCCTCGACCCGCGCGCGCGTGCCTTCCGGATCGTTGATCCAGTCATGGTAGAAGCTGTAGGCGCAGGCCGCCTCGCCCTTGGAATCCTCGCCGGAGTTGATCTTGCCGGTGTAGCCGCGGTGGACCAGCTTGAAGAGGTGGTTCTGCGACTGCATGTTCTTGCGCGCGTCGCGGATCAGCGAGGTGGAGAGCTGGGCGTACTGGATGCCGTTCTCCTCGGTGCCGCACTCGCCCAGTGTCCGGCCGTCGAAGCCGATGATGGCGGAATGGCCGAAGTAGGAATAGACCCCGTCGAAGCCGGCGGCGTTCGCCACCGCGACATAGGTGTTGTTGGCCCAGGCCATCGCCTTGGACATGATGACCTGCTGCTCCTTGGCCGGATACATGTAGCCCTGGCAGCGGACGATCAGCTCCGCACCCTTCATGGCGCAGTCGCGCCAGATCTCCGGATAATTGCCGTCGTCGCAGATGATCAGGCTGATCTTCAGCCCCTTCGGCCCGTCGGTGACGAAGGTGCAGTTGCCGGGATACCAGCCCTCGATGGGCACCCACGGCATGATCTTGCGGTATTTCTGGACGATCTCGCCCTTGTCGTTCATCAGGATCAGCGTGTTGTAGGGCGCCTTGTGCGGATGCTCCTCATGCCGCTCGCCGGTCAGGGAGAAGACGCCCCAGACCTTCGCCTTGCGGCAGGCGTCGGCGAAGATCTGGGTCTCGTCGCCGGGGACCGACGAGGCGGTCTCGTACATCTCCTTGGAATCGTACATGATCCCATGGGTCGAATATTCCGGGAAGATCACCAGATCCATGCCGGGCAGGCCGACCTTCATGCCCTGGACCATCTCCGCGATCTTGCGGGCATTGTCGAGGACTTCGGCCTTGGTGTGCAGGCGCGGCATCTTGTAGTTCACGACCGCGACGCCGACGGTGTCCTTGCTGCTGGAAATATCGCCGTGCAACATGGTGCATTCCCTTTCTGGTCTGTGGATCGATAAGGAGGGGGCGTCCCGTCCCGGCGCGAGGCCGGACGGCGAACCCGTGTTTCGGGGTTGGAGATGCGGCCCGGACGGCGCCTAGACCGCCATGTGCCGGTGCACCAGATCGTCGGTCAGGCTCTCCGTCGGCCCGTGGGCGGCGACCCGCCCCTTGTCGAGCATCAGGAAGAGGTCGGAGGCCTGCCGCGCGAACCTCACATTCTGTTCGACCAGCACGACGGTGATGCCGTGCTGGCGGTTCAGGGTCATGATGACGTTTTGGATCTGCTCGACGATGTTGGGCTGGATGCCCTCGGTCGGCTCGTCCAGCAGCAGGACCTGCGGCTTCGCCGCCAGCGCCCGCGCGATCGCCAGCTGCTGCTGCTGGCCGCCGGACAGGTCGCCGCCCTTCCGGTTCAAATTGTCGCGCAGATAGGGGAACATCTCGAACACCAGCGGCGGGATCTCGCGCTTGCCGTCCGGTCGGGCGAAGCTGCCCATCAGGATGTTCTCGCGGATGGTGAATTTGCCGACGATGCCGCGCCCCTGCGGGACATAGCCGATGCCGAGACCGGCGCGGCGGTGGGTCGGCTCGCCCCGGATGTCGCTGCCGCCCAGCCCGATCCGGCCGGTGACCCGGTCGGTAAGCCCCATGACGGTCCGCATCAGCGTGGTCTTCCCCACCCCGTTGCGGCCCAGCACGCTGAGCAGGCTGCCCCTGGGTACGGCGAAGCTGACATTCTGCAACACCGGGCTGCTGCCGTAGAAGGAATAGACGTCGGTCATGTCAAGCATGGGAGATGCCCCCGCTTCCAAGATAGGCCTCGCGCACCTTGGGATCCTCCTCCACCTGCCGGATCGATCCTTCGGACAGGCGCTTGCCCTGGTGCAGCACGGTGATGGTCTCGGCGATCTCGCGCACGAAGCCCATGTCGTGCTCGACCACGATCAGCGTGTGCCGGCCGCGCAGCCGCTGGAAGATTCGCGAGGTCTTGCCGGTCTCCTGGATGGTCATGCCGGCGGTCGGCTCGTCCATCAGGATCAGAGCGCTGTCCTGGACCAGCAGCATGGCGATCTCCAGCCATTGCGTCTGGCCGTGCGACAGGAAGGCGGCCCGGGTGTCCAGCTCGTCGGCCAGCTCGACGATCTCCAGCACCTCGGCGATGCGCCGGTCGAGGCGGATGCCGGGGAACAGGCGGATCGTCCGCGCCGGGCCGGGATGCCGGGAGTGCGCGACCTCCAGATTTTCGCGCACCGTCAGCTCCCTGAACACGCTGGGCACCTGGAACTTGCGCCCCACCCCATGGCGGGCGCGCCGGTATTCCGGCGCACTGGTGATGTCCTGCCCGTCGAGCAGGATGCGCCCGCCGGTCGGCTGGGTCCGGCCGCAGATCAGGTCCAGCGTGGTCGACTTGCCGGCCCCGTTGGCGCCCAGCAGGCAGCGCAGCTCGCCGCGCTCGACCGCCAGATCCAGGCCGTTAACCGCCTTGAAGCCGTCGAAGCTGACTTCCAGCCCGTGGAGTTCGAGATAGGCCATGAGGATCGTCTCCTTCAGCTCGGCGTGCGGCCGGCACGCGGCGCCTCGGAAAGGGCGGCAAGGGCGGTGTCCGGCGTCTGCCGCGCTGGGCGGGTCAGGCGGTCGGCCAGGATGCCGATCAGGCTCGACAGGCCGTTGGGCAGGAAGACCACGACCAGGATGAACATGCCGCCGAGGATCAGCTGCCAGGTGTCGAGGAAGCTCTCGGACAGGCTGCCCTGCATGAAGTTGACCAGAATGGCGCCGATGGCGGCCCCCAAGAGCGAGCCGCGCCCGCCGACCGCCGCCCAGATCACCATCGACAGGCTGAGCGGCACCCCCATGAAGGTGGGCGAGGCGAATTCCAGCACCATGGCGTAGAGCATGCCCGCCAGCCCGGCCATACCGGCCGACACCGCGAAGGCGAGCGACTGGTAGGCGGCGACGTCGTAGCCGAAGAAGCGCACCCGGTCGGCGTCGTTGCGGATGGCCTGGAGGATCAGCCCGGCCTTGCTGCGGGTGAAGGCGAGGCCGAGCAGCAGGCACAGCGACAGCGCCCCGGCGGACAGATAGTAGAAGGCCGGGCTGTAGGGATCGAAGGTGACGCTGCCGGCCTCCAGCCACGCCAGATCGGTGATGCCGTTGAAGCCGCCGGTGTAGGCCTGCTGGTCGATGAACAGCAGATTGACCACCGCCAGCATGGCGAGCGTGATGATGGCGACATAGACCCCGGCGATCCGCGCCCGGAACATGAAGGAGCCCAGCAGCAGCGCCACCACCACCGGCGCCAGGATGCCGGCCGCCACCGCGAACAGGCTGGAATGGAAGGGCTGCCAGAACCAGGGCAGGTGGTCGAGGTTGTTCCACACCATGAAGTCCGGCAGCCCGGCCGACCCGGTGTGGACCGGGCTGGTCTTCAGCTTCAGATGCATGGCGATGGCATAGGCGCCGATGCCGAAGCTGACCCCCTGCCCCAGATTGAGGATGCCGGCATAGCCCCAGCTGAGCGCCAGCGCGGCGGCGGCGAGGCCGAGCGCCAGATAGCGGGCGAACTTGTTCAGGAGGAAGGCGTCGGTGACGAAACTGGGAACCGCCAGGATGACGGCGCAGAACAGCAGATAGGCGGCGAGCTGGGCGTAGGGCTTGCTGCGCGACAGGGTCGATTTCGACATGAGCGGGCTCCGGACGACGGGACCGACCGGGGAACCGGCCCGGCTTTGAAGATCGGGTTGGCGGAGATTTGGCTGGCTGGGAGTCGATTGACCGAGGGTGGCGGGCCGGTCGTGGGGGAGGTCGTCGGGGAACGGGAGGATGGTCATCTCCTTGGCCCCCTCACCGGCGCCGCTGGTCGACGAACAGGCCCTGCGGACGGAAGCGGACCAGCACCACCACCGCCAGGAAGACCAGCGCCTTTGCCAGCGTGTCGTTCAGCAGGAAGGCGATGCCGGCGGTGCCGCTGCCGAGCAGGCCGGAACTGACCACCGTGCCGATCAGGCTGCCCACCCCGCCGACCACCACCACCATGAAGGCATCGACCACGAAGTTGGTGCCCATGTCCGGCGCCACGCTCTTGATCGGCGCCACCAGCGCCCCGGCCAGCCCGGCGAGGCCGGAACCGAAGGCGAAGGTCAGGCTGTAGATCCTGGCGCTGTTGATGCCGTAGCAGCTGGCCATCTCGCGGTTCTGGGTGACGGCGCGCAGCTTCATGCCGAACTCGGTGCGCTGGATGACGAACCAGGTCAGCGCCAGCAGGGCGGCGGTCAGTGCCAGGATGAACAGGCGGTAGCTGGGGATGCCGACCCCGGCAATGTCGATGCTGCCGGACAGGAACTCCGGCGTCTGGACATAGCGCAGCTCGGCCCCGGCGGACAGGCGCACCGCCTGTTGCAGCATGATGCCGATGCCCCAGGTCGCCAGGATGGTGTCGAGCGGCCGGTGGTAGAGGAAGCGGACCACCGTGCTCTCGACCACCCAGCCGGCCGCCGCCACCATGAAGAACACCAGCAGCAGGCAGGGGATCAGCGGCAGGCCGAACTGCGACTGGAGGAACCAGGTGCCGTAGGCGCCCAGCATGACGAACTCGCCATGGGCGAGGTTGATCACCCCCATCGCGCCGTAGATGATCGCAAGCCCGAGCGCCACCAGCAGCAGGATCGACGCGATGCTGAGCCCGGTGAAGAGTTGACCGAAGAAAATATCCATAAGCCCCTCCGACGGGGAGAGCGTCGGGCGACGCCCTCCCCTGGCCGTTCATTGCTCACGCACCCTTCAGGCCGTCCTTGGTGCAGCTCTGGCCCGGATAGGCCCAGTAGGGTTCCGGCTTCACCCAGTCCGACGATTGCTGGATGACCTTGAACTGGCCGTCGGCCTGGGCCTGGCCGATCTTCGGCCACAGGTAGCAATGCAGGTTGTCGCCATCGACCTTCACCTTGCCCTGCGGCGCCATGATCTCCAGCCCGGCGGTGGCGTCGCGGACGGCGATGGGGGTGATGTCGCCCTTGCCGATCTTCTCCACCGCCTTGCGGAACAGGTGCATCTGGAAATAGGCCGCCTCCGACACGAAGTGCGTCACCGACTCCTTGCCGAAGCGCTTCCGGTAATTCTCGACGAAGACCTCGTTCTCCTTGGACTGGTGGCCCATGAAGTAGGGGGCGGAGGTGAAGTGGCCGGCGGCATACTCGCCGCCCATCGCCGCGATCTCCACCTCCGACGTGGTCAGGCTCGCCATCGGCATCTTGTCCGGGCTGAACCCCGCCGCCTTGTACTGCTTGTGCAGCGCGATCACGCTGTCGCCGACCACGGTGGAGAAGATCACGTCCGGCTTGGTCTCGCGGAACTTGTTCAGCACCGAGCCGAACTCCGAATGGCCGAGCGGCACATACTCCTCGCCGACCACCTCGCCGCCCAGCTCCTTCAGCAGGATCTTGCAGACGTTGTTCTCTTCCTTGGGATAGATGTAGTTGGAGCCGATCAGGTAGAATTTCTTGCCGAACGTCTTGACCAGCCAGGGAATGAACTCCTTCTGCTGCTGGTTGGGCACCGCCCCGGTGTACATGACGTTCTTCGAGCACTCGCGGCCTTCGTAGAGCGTCGGATACCAGTAGAGGTTCTTGCGCTTCTCGAAGACCGGCAGCACCGCCTTGCGCGAGGCGGAGGTGTAGGAGCCGAAGACGCTGACGCATTTGTCGTTCAGCACCAGCTTGTTGGACTTGTCGGCGAAGGTGGCGGGGTCGGAGGCCGGATCCTCGACGATTGCGGTCAGCTTCATCCCGTTGATGCCGCCGGCGGCGTTGATCTCGTCGATGGCCATCATGGTGGCGTTGTGCATCGACTTCTCGACGACCGCGGTGGTGCCGGTCAGCGAGAAGAGGACGCCGACCTTGATCTCGCCGTTCGCCGCCCAGGCGGCGCCGCTGTCCTTGATCCAGATGTGCGGGAAGCCGACCGATCCGGCCACCCCGGCGACGGCCGTCGATTTCAGAAAATTACGCCGTGTGAAGGTCATGACGCGCTTCCTCCTCGTTTGCCTGTTTTGGGCAGTTCTTCGGCACGGACAGGAGAGCGCACAAAAAAAGCCCCACCCAGGCCGGCGGCCTGCTGGGGCTTCATTGCCTCGGCACGATCTCCCGGCGTCATCGGCGGGGGTGTGCCTGGTGCGGTCTCAAGTCGTGTCAGCTGATTTTAAAATACTCAACGAATGGTGGCGTCGATCATGCAGTATTGTTCTTGCCGACATCCAATGAATGAGGCGCCGGGCAAAAGAAGCCGTTGCGCGACAAGCTGATCGCCGCGTCAATCCGCAAAGACTGAACAGTCGAACTTATCCCTGCACAAACCCATCCATCGGCGTCCCTCGCATCTGTGGTGCCGGAGTGAGCGTCGGTACGTCAGGTTCAAGCACAAAAAAAGCCCCGGCAAGGCTGTGACACCTTCAGGGGCTTCATCGCCTGCCCGTCGATCCGACATCATTGGCGGACGCGGGCGATTTGCTTCACTTGCTTAGTAAGATGCACAGTGCTCCGCCTCACCGTCAACATCAAAAATGGTCAGCGGCTCGGATTTTCTGCCATGAGCATTTCGCTGGCGTCGATGATGGCGGCGGCGACCGCCTCGATGGTCGTCCGCCGGGCCATGGCGCGCTCGCGGATGAAGCGATAGGCCTCCTCCTCGGTGATGCGGCGCTGCTCGATCAGGATCGCCTTGGCCTTGCTGACCTTCTTGATGCCGTCCAGCCGCTGCTCGACCTTGTGCAGGCGCTTGCGCATGCCGCGCTCGCCCTCCGCGGCACGGTGGGCCATGAACATGGTGGTCAGCAGGCCGAAGGCGCGGATCGGCTTGCTGACGAATCCGCGCACCCCGTAATCGACCAGGGCCTTCAGCACGGTCGGGCTTTCGTAATCCAGCACGGCGACGATGGGCGGCCCGTCGTCGGCGCTGGACCAGGACAGCCGTCCCTGCCCCGACAGCAGTTGGGTCATGTCGAGGAAGATCAGGTCGACGCCGCTGGGGCGGTCCTTGGGCGGCGGCCATTCGGACCGGGCCTGGCAGCCGATGCGGTGGAGCTGGCGCAGCAGCTCCTCCGCCTCGGCGTCCTGCGGGTGGATGACCACCACGCGAAAGGAACGGATGTCGCGGAGCAGGTTGATCGACATGCGGCGTTCGCCCCGTTTGCGGTCAGACCGTGGCCTGCCGCCGCCAGCGGATGTCCGCATCGCCGGCAGCGTTGTGATCCACCAGATACGGATCGGGCTTCATCGCCACCGGCGACTCCGCGACGATCTCGAACCGGCCATCCGCATCGACCCGGCCGACGCGCGGCCACAGATAGGTGTGGTTGTTGTCGGGATCGATCCGCACCCGCCCCTGCGGCGCATCGAATTCCTGCCCGAAGATGGCGTCGCGCAGCCGGTCGGTGTCCATGCAGTTGGCGATGCGCAGGGCCTGGGCGAACAGATGGACCTGGAAATAGGCGGCCTCGCACGACGCGTTGGTCCGCTCATGCTCCCCGAACCGCTCGCGGTAGCGGGCGACGAAGCGGCGGTTGGCCTCGCTGTCGATGGAATCGAAATAGGGGGCGGCGGTGACATGCCCGCGCGAGGCGGCGACGCCGATGTCGCTGATTTCCGCCTCGCTGGTGGTCAGGCTGGCAATCGGCATCCGCGCCGGGTCGAACCCGGCCTCGGCATAGGCGTGGTAGAGATGGGCGGTGGCGGCGCCGACCACCGTGGAGAAGATGAAGTCCGGCTCCTTGCGCCGGATGTCGCGGATGACCGGGGCGAATGCCTTCTGCGTCGCGTTCAGCGGCAGATATTTCTCCGCCAGGATCTTTCCCGACCGCTGGAGCACCAGATCCCGCATGATCCGGCTGGATTCATAGGGATAGATGTAGTCCGATCCCACCATGTAGACGCGGCTGCCATACTCCCGCGTCAGATAGTCGGCCAGCTGCCGGCCATTCTGGTTGGGGGCGGCGCCGGTGTAGATGACATTGCGCGAGCACTCGAACCCCTCATAGAGGGTCGAATAGAGCAGCAACCCGTTGCGCCGCTCCACCACCGGCAGGATCGCCTTGCGCGTGCTCGACATGTAGCAGCCGAACAGGACGCCGACCCGCTCCTCGGTCATCAGCCGCTCGGCGAGTGCCGCGAACAGCGCCGGGTCGGACCGCGGATCCTCGACGATGGGCAGGATCTCCCGGCCGTTGACCCCGCCGCCGGCATTGATCTCCTCGATCGCCATCAGCGTGCCCTGGAGCTGGGTGCGTTCGATTCCCGCCGTGACCCCGGTCTGCGAGAACAGCACGCCGACCCGCCATGGTTCACCGCTCTTGGGGGTACACTCCATCTGCATCCACCTCTTCGTCGAACTCGCAGCCGTAATCCACACCCAGGCCAACCGGCCATCATCCGGTTGAAAATAAAACAAAAAAAGCCCCAATCAGGGCGGTCGGCCCGGATTGGAGCGCCATTGCTCCGGCCCGCTCCGTCACGTCGG
Organism: Azospirillum sp. TSH64; assembly: GCF_003116035.1. Lineage (GTDB taxonomy): Bacteria > Pseudomonadota > Alphaproteobacteria > Azospirillales > Azospirillaceae > Azospirillum. The sequence goes on along the minus strand of NZ_LGQW01000015.1, from coordinate 3,626,191 downwards.
GACCCGCTGAAACCCAGCTGCGGCCCCCTGGCGTGACGTCGGACAGATATGTGCGTCCATACTATGACAAGGACGGATTGCTTGGCGACTCCTGTTTTGCCCGGCATCCGCTCACAGGGCCGCTCACACGGTCGCTCACAGGGCCGCCACCCCTTCCCGCGTCAGGGTGACGGGCGATGCGTTGGGCGGCCACAGCAGGTCGGACTCGACACCCATCCAGCGGCAGAGCACCGGCCAGGTGCCGGCATGGGCGACGATCAGCAGCGGGCCGCCGTCGCCGGGCACCGGCAGCCCGTCGAGCGCCGCGGTGACGCGGGCGCGGAAGCCGGTCAGGCTTTCGCCGTTCGGCACCTCCTCCCGCAGCAGGTCGGCCGGGATGGCGCCGCCTTCGAGATCGCCCCAGCGCCGCTCCTCCAGCCCGGCCACGGGAATCACCGGAACGCCCAGCGCCTCCGCCAGGATGCCCGCCGTCTCCAGCGCACGGCGCTGCGGGCTGCTGTGGACCGCAGCCACCGACTGTCCTCCGGCGCGCAGGCTCGCGGCGGCCTCCCGCGCCTGCGCCCGGCCCCGCTCGGTCAGCGCCACGTCCTTCGAGCCGGCGAGCCAGCCGCCGAGGTTGCTCTCCGTCTCGCCGTGCCGGCAGAAGATCACCGACCTCAGCATGACAGCCGCTCCGCCAGATCGGCGAAGCCGCCGAGGATGCCGTCATGCGGCAGGCCGTCGAGCGGGACGCGGGCGTAGCCGTAGGGCACCACCAGCACCCGCGCCACCCCGGCGGCGCGGGCGGCCGCCACGTCATGCTCGTTGTCGCCGACGAAGACGGTCTCCGCCGGCGTGACCTCCAGCCGCTCCAGCAGCCCCAGCACCGGCTCCGGCGACGGCTTGCGGGTCGGGTAGCTGTCGCCGCCGACCACCGCGGCGAAGCGGCCGGCGATGCTCAGATCGTCGAGCAGCCGCAGGGTCGCCGCCATCGGCTTGTTGGTGCAGACGCCGAGCCGCAGCCCGGCCTCCGCCAGCCGGCCCAGCGTTTCGGCGACGCCGGGGTAGAGCGTGCTGTGGGCGCTGGGGTCGGCCTCGTAGATCGCCAGGAAGCGCTTGACGCAGCGGGCGGTCTCGTCCGCAGCCGGAACCCCGCCGGTGGCGGCCAGCACGCGCTCGACCAGCTTGGGCGCTCCGTCGCCGACGAAGGAGCGCACCGCCGCCAGATCGACCGGCGGGCGCCCCAGCTCGGCCAGCAGGGCGTTGGAGGCATGCATCAGGTCGGCCACGCTGTCCACCAGCGTGCCGTCGAGGTCGAAGGCGACGGCGCGGATGGTGGGGCGGTTCACGGTATCGGTCACGGTTGCGGCACCTTACTGGCGGAGGAAGCGGGCCTTGTCGGCCGCGAGGTCGAGGATGATCGGGGCATCCGGGGGGAGCAGAGCATCGCCCGCCTGATGCGGCGCGTCCACCTGAACCAGCTGCCCGCCGACATCCACCGCATAGCGGATCGACGCGCCGAGGAATTCGCGGTGGCGGACGGTGCCGGTCAGCCGGGCATGTCCGGGCGCCGGCGGCTGGCCATCGGCGCGGATGGCGAGGTTCTGCGGCCGGAACATCAGCTTGCCCCCGGCCCCAGTCTCAACGCCCGCCGCCGGCAGCGCCACCGGGGTGAAGCCGGTGCCGACGAAGGCGCGGCCCCCGGCCCCGTCGTCCCGCACCGCGCCGTCCAGCACGTTGGCGGTGCCGAGGAAGCCGGCGACGAACAGGTTGGCCGGATGGTCGTAGAGATCCTGCGGGGTGCCGACCTGCTGCACCCGCCCGTCCTCCATCACCGCGATGCGGTCGCAGATCGTGTTGGCCTCCTCCTGGTCGTGGGTGACGAAGATGGTGGTCAGGCCGAGCTTGCGTTGCAGGCTCAGCAACTCCTGGCGCATCTGCACGCGCAGCTTGGCGTCGAGGTTGGACAGCGGTTCGTCGAGCAGCAGGATCTTCGGCTCGATCACCACGGTGCGCGCCAGTGCCACGCGCTGCTGCTGGCCGCCCGACAGCTGCGAGGGGCGGCGGTCGGCCAGATGCTTCAGCCCGACCAGTTCCAGCGCGGCGTCCACCCGCCGCTCGATCTCGGCGCGGGGAACGCGGCGCTCCTCCAGCCCGAAGGCGACGTTGCGGCGCACGGTCATGTGCGGCCAGAGCGCGTAGCTCTGGAACACCATACCGACGTCACGCCGGTGCGGCGGCAGGCCGGAGATGTCGCGCCCGCCGATGCGGACCTCGCCGCGCTGGGCGGTGTTGAAGCCGGCGATCAGCCGCAAGAGCGTGGTCTTGCCGCAGCCGGAGGGCCCAAGAAAGGCGAAGAACTCGCCGGGCTTGATAGCGAGGTTCACGTCCTTCAGCACATGGTTGCTGCCGTAGGACAGGTTGACGCCCTCGATGTCGACGCCGACGCTCTCGATCTGGGCAGCGAGCGCGGCCGGGGAAAACCGTTGGTCGGAAAACTGGTGGTTCATGACGATGGTTTCCCTCAGTGGTCCTGGCCGCGGTCGCGGCGGCCGCGCTCGATGACGACGTGCGACAGATAGGTGCCGAGCCCGACGATGATGACGGCGAAGATGCCGAGCGCCGCCCCCGGACCGCGGCCGGCCGCCGACTGCATGTAGACGTAGAGGCCGTAGGCCAGCGGCGCGTCGCTCTGCGAATGCACCAGCATGATGGTCGCCGACAGCTCGACCGCCGCGGTGGCGAAGCTGGTGACGAAGCCGGCCAGGATGCCGCCGGACATCAGCGGCACGACGATGCGCCCGACCGTCCGCAGCTTGGTGGCGCCGAGATTCTCGGCCGCCTCCTCCAGCGAGGAGCTGACCTGCTGCAAGGCGGCGGTGCAGGCGCGCAGCGCGTAGGGCAGGCGGCGGATCGCCAGCGCGAAGACCAGGATCAGCCAGAAGTTGGACAGCGGCTGGCCGGTGAAGGGCATCGGCACGCCGTAGAAGCTGCGCAGATAGCCGATGCCCAGCACGACGCCCGGCACCGCCAGCGCCGCCATCGCGATGTAGTCCAGCCATTGCCGGCCCGGCAGCTTGGTGCGCAGGACCAGATAGGCGATGGCGGTGCCGATCACCACGTCGAGCAGTGCCGCCAGCGAGGCGTAGAGCAGCGTGTTGGTGATGTACTGCCCGCTCTCGGAAAAGACGGTGTGGTAGTGCTTCAGCGTGAAGGCGTCGGGCAGCGGACTGAAGGACCAGATGGTGGCGAAGGACAACAGGCCGAGCCCGACATGCGGCGCCAGCACCAGCACCAGGATCAGCAGCACGATGCCGTAGGCCGCCACCATCTCCAGCGGCTTCAGGCGCCGCTTGGCGAGACCGCCGCCGCCACGCTGCACGGTGGCGTAGTCCTTGCCGCGCATCGCCAGCGCCGACACCCACAAGGCCAGCAGCGAGCAGGCGATCAGCACGACCGAGATGACGTAGCCCATCGGATCGGCGATGCCGATGGAGGAGATGCGCAGGTAGGCCTGCGGCGCCAGCATGTCGTTGACGTTCAGCAGGAGCGGCGTGCCGAGATCGTCGAACACCTTGATGAAGACCAGCGAGGCGCCGGCGACGTAGCCCGGCATCGCAAGCGGGAAGACGATGCGGCGGAACAGGCGGAAGCCGTGGCAGCCGAGATTCTGCGCCGATTCCTCCATCGCCCGGTCGATGTTCTTCAGGCTGGCCGACAGGTTGATCAGGATGAAGGGGAAATAATGGATGCTCTGGACGAAGATGACGCCGTTCAGCCCCTCCATGAAGGGGATCGAGAAGCCGAAATGGTCGCGCAGCAGCAGGTTGACCGAGCCGTTGCGCCCGAACAGCAGCTGCATCGCCACCGCGCCGATGAAAGGCGGCATGATCAGCGGGATGATGCCCAGGCTCTGGATCAGCACCGAGCCGCGGAACTCGAAGCGCGTGGTCAGGTAAGCCAGCGGCAGCGCCAGCAGGCTCGCCACCACCACCGACATCGCAGAGACGTAGAAGGAGTTCCCGAACGACCGCATGAACAGGTCGTTCTGGAAGAAGTCGGCGAAGTTCACCAGGGTGAAGGCCCCGGTCGTCTTGTCCTGGAAGGCGACGAAGATGACCTGGACGACCGGAACGACCAGGAACAGCAGCAGGAATGCGGCGATCAGCAGCGCGGCCAGCGCCGGCCCCGGCCGCACGCGCGCGATGCGGTCGCGCGTGAGCGCAAGTGACGTCATGGAAAGGCCTGTCGGCTGAGGAGAAAGGAGGGGACGCTCTTGGAGCGCCCCCCTAGGCTGGACGCAACCAGCGTCAGCGCATCAGGCTCAACGCGCCAGGGCAGCCGCCTCGTCGGCCTTCTTGCGGGCGTTGGCGTAGTTCTCCTTGGCGAAGGCGGCCCACTTCTGCTCGACCTGCGCCTGACGCTCCGGCACAGCGTCCTTGGCCGACTTGCGTTCCACCGTGAAGGCGCCGGCCAGTTGCGGATCGGCGGCCTGCTCCGCCGTCACCGGCATGGCGGCGACGAGGTCGCGCGCCTCGCCCAGCAGGGCCTTGGCCTTGTCGTTCGGCTTCTTGGCGAGCGCCGCCTCGGCCTTGTGAATCGCCTGGGTCGCCGCCTTGAGGTCGTCGAGCTGGAAGGTGACGAGCTGGTCGAACAGCGCGTCCACCACATTGTAGCGGGCCTGCGAGACGTTGACGTCGAAGTTCACCTGCGAGCCCAGCGACTTGTCCTTGAACGGGTTGGGATAGCCGGCGGGGGCCTTCTCGTAGGTGACCGGGTTGACCGGCAGGCGGCGGATCGCCGGTTCCAGCAGAACCTCCTGCCCCTTGGGCGACAGCAGGAAGTCGACGAAGCCTTCGGCGGCGGCCTTGTTGGGGGCGTTCTTCACGACGCCGACATTGGCCGGGACGATGGTGGTGACGGTCGGATAGACGAACTCGACCGGGAAGCCCGAGGCCTGCGACGACAGCGCGAAGAAGTCGATGACGATGCCGACGCCGAAGGCGCCGGAATTCACCCCGTCCGGCACGCCGAAGCTGCGCTCGGTGATGGTGCGGTAGTTGCCGGCCATCTCCTTGTTGGTGCGCCAGCCCTTTTCCCAGCCCTCGCCCTGGAGGATCGTCTCGATGGTCAGGTGCGTCGTGCCGGAGCGCGACGGGGCGGAGATCGCGACATGGTCGTAATAGGCGGGCTTGGTCAGGTCGGCCCATTCCTTGGGGATCGGCAGATCGTTGGCCTTCATGTAGCGGCTGTTCCACATGATGCCGTAGCCGGACGCGGCGAAGCCGGCATACATCCCCTCGGGATCGTTGACCGGATAGGCGCCGACCTTCTCGGGAATGCCCTCCACCTTGGGCTTGTAGGGCTGGAGCAGCCCGGCGCCCTTCAGCACCTCGAAGGCGTCGGGGGCCGACGCCCAGAACAGGTCGACGCCGTTGTTGGACGCGGTTTCCTGGAGATACTTCACGCCCGCGTTGGTGTTGCGGTTCAGGATCTCGACCGTGACCTTGGGGTTCGCTTTTTGGTAGGCCTGCTGGAAGGCGGTCGTCATGTCCTTGGGGAAAGAGGTGACGATGACGAGCTTGCCGCTGGCATCCTGCGCGAAGGCGGCGGTGCCGGACAGCAGCAGGACGCCCAGGGCGGCGGCGGCGTTGCGCAGGTTGCGCGAGGTGCGAAGCATGGGTGTTGTCCCTCCCTTGATGTCTTATGCTCGCCCATTCAGCAATCGGCATGCCAGACGGTCAGCCCTTGCACGCTCTGGCTTCGCACATCATCGATGGGTCAGGACGGGAACATCGGCGGAGGCGACTGGGTAATGCGGGGAACATTCCAGCCCCTGCTTTTTCACTCCTCCGCGAAATCGTCCCGGCTCAGCCCGTGGTGGCGCATCTTCAGGTACAGCGTCTTGCGGGTGATCCCCAGCCGTTCCGCCGTCTCGCCGACCCGGCCGCCGCAACGGGCCAGCGCATCCTCGATCAGCTGCTTCTCGACGCGGTCAAGCTGGTCGGCCAGCGGCTCGATCTCCGCCGATTCCGTCATGCCGGCAGATGCGGCGGAAGCGCCGACCGTGGCCAGCCCGTCGCCCAGCCCGAGCGCCACCCGCTCGGCGACATTGCGCAGCTCGCGGACATTGCCGGGCCAGCCATGGGCGGCGAGGCGCGCCAGCAGGACAGGATCGAGCGGCGGCGGCGTCCGGCGCGACCGCGCCAGGGCCGCGTCGAGGAAATGGCGGAACAGCAGCGCCACGTCGCCGCGCCGCTCGCGCAAGGGCGGCAGCGGCACTGTGACGACGTTCAGGCGGTAATAGAGATCCTCGCGGAACTTCCCCTCCGCCGCCAGCCGCAGCAGATCCACCTTGGTCGCCGCCACCACCCGCAGGTCCAGCTGGATCGTCCGGTTGCCGCCGATCCGCTCGATGGCCCGCTCCTGCAACACGCGCAGCAGCTTGACCTGGAGATGCATCGGCATGCTCTCGATCTCGTCGAGGAACAGGGTGCCGCCCGCCGCATATTCCAGCTTGCCGATGCGCCGCCCCTGCGCCCCGGTGAAGGCGCCCGGCTCATGCCCGAACAGCTCGCTCTCGATGATGGTGTCGGGCATGGCGCCGCAGTTCAGCGCCACGAAATTGCCGGCGCGCCGCCGGCCGCCCTCGTGCAGGCTGCGCGCGACCAGTTCCTTCCCCGTGCCGGTCTCGCCGAACAGCAGCACGTCGACCTCGGCGTCGGCGAGGTTCGCCACCGCGGCCCGCAGATGCTCGATGGCAGGCGAGCGGCCGATGATCCGCCCCTCCGGCCCGCCTTCCGCCAGTTGCGCCCGCAGGCGGCGGTTCTCCAGCACCAGCCCGCGATGGGCCAGCGCGCGCCGCACCACCTCGACCAGATGGTCGGGCTCGGCCGGCTTCTCGATGAAGTCGTAGGCGCCCTCGCGGACCGCGCGCATCGCCATGGCGATGTCGCCATGGCCGGTGACCAGCACCACCGGCACCTCCGCGTCCGCCGCGCGCACCCGCTCCAGCAGGGCGAAGCCGTCCATCCCCGGCATGCGCACGTCGGTCACCACCACGCCGGGCCAGGAGGCGCCGAGCCGGGCCAGCCCGGCCTCCGGCTCCGTCACCGCTTCGACGGCGAAGCCCTCCAGCTCCAGCGTCTGGCGGCTGGAATCTAGCACTTCCGGGTCGTCGTCGATCAGCAGGACGGTCATGGGCAAGACTTTCACGCACGGGTCAGGGTGAGGACGAAGGCGGTTCCATCGGGGCCGCTCTCGGCCACCGACAGCACGCCGCCGAAGTCGCGGACGATGTTGTAGGAGATCGACAGGCCGAGACCCAGCCCTGTCCCCACCGGCTTGGTGGTGAAGAAGGGATCGAAGATCTGGGCGACCGGATCGGCGGCGATGCCGGAGCCGCTGTCCCGCACCTCGATGCGGACGGCGCCGCCCTCCTCGCCCCCGCTCTCCTCCCCGTCCTCCACGACCTCTGCGCGGATCAGGATGCGGCGCACCGGCGCGCCGGCCACGGCGTCCAGCGCGTTGCTCAGCAGATTGACCAGCACCTGCTCCAGCCGCACCTCCTCGGCGCGGACCCGCAAGGGCGTGCCGGAGGCGGGGCCGGCGTCCGGCAGCGCCAGCTCGACCGCGACCGCCTCCTCGCGCAGGCGGTTGCCGAACAGCGACAGGGCACCCTGGATCACCGGCGCCAGCTCCACGGCCCCCAGCCGGCTGTCGGGACGGCGGGCGAAGCGCTTCAGGTGGTTGGTGATGTTCGCCATGCGGGCCGTCAGGTCGGCGATCTTGCCGAGATTGCCCTCGGCCTCCTCAACCCGGCCCAGCCCGATCAGCTTGCGGCCGTTGTGGGCGTAGGACCGGATGGCGGCGAGCGGCTGGTTCAGCTCGTGCCCGACCCCGGCGGCAAGCTGGCCGAGCGCCGCCAGCTTGCCGGCCTGCACCAGCTCCGCCTGCGCCTCGCGCAGCTCGCGTTCGGTGCGCTGGTGTTCGGCGATGGCGCGCTCCAGCCGGTCGTTGGTGGCGCGCAGGTCGGTGGTGCGCTCCTGCACCGTGCGTTCCAGGACATGTTGGGCTTCCAGCCGCTCGGTCATGTCGGTGAGGGTGACGATGAAGCGCTGCCGCTGGCGCCGCCAGAAGGGACGGACGCCGACCTGCACCGGAACCGCCCCGCCGTCCGGACGGCGCCCGGTCGCCAGGATCGACAGGGTGGGCGCCGGACCGCCTGCACCGTCGGGTGCTTGAGCGAAGGGCGCCCGGGCGAAGAAGGCCGCAAGGCGGGCGGCGGCCTCCGCATCCAGCCGGTCGGCAAGGCGCCCGGCCTCCCCCTCCCCGGCCCGGACGCCGGGCGGCGGCGCGATCAGCGCTGCGGCGAGCGGGTTGACGAACTCGATCACGCCCTGCGCGTCGGTGATCGCCAGCCCGGCCTGGGCATTGTCGATGATCGCCTGGGCGTTCGCCTCCTCCACCGCGATGGCGGTGTCGCGGAAGACCAGCAGCGCCGCCGCCATGTCCGACAGCTCGTCGCCGCCGCCGAGCGGAATGTCGGCCTTGAGGTCGCCGGCGGCGATGGCGCGGGCGGCATCGCCCAGCCGCGTCAGGCGGGAAATCAGGTTGCGGTTGACGTAGAGCCAGGCCACCAGCACCGCCACCAGCAGGCTGACCAGCGCACTCGCCAGCAGGGCGGAACGGCCGAACGCCACCGCCCCGGCGGAGCGGGCGGCGGCGGCGCGGGAATCCTGCTCCACCGCCTGGACCTGCCGGGCGATCAGCCCGTTCAGCCGGGCGACGATGTCGCGGTTCTCCGCCAGCAGGGCCTGTCCGCGCGCCGCCGTCTCCAGCTCCTCCCGGCGCAGCGCCGGCACGCTGCCGTCGGCCCCGCGCGCGAGGTCGAGAAGCTGGCCCACCAGCTGCCGCAGCGAGACGCCGTCCGCCCAGCCGGCCAGCGCCGTCAGGTCGCGTTGCAGCCGGTCGGCGGTCTCGTCCAGGAAGCCGGCATTGTCGTCGAGCAGCTCCGCCGTGGCGAGCGTCGCCGCCCGCGCGACCAGCCCGACCGCGAGGTTTCCGTTGGCGCCGATCTGCAACAGCGCCTCGCTGCGCCGGTTCTCCTCGCGCAGGATGCGGACGGCATCGGCCGACGGCTTCCCGCTCTCCACCGTGGCGAGCGCGCTCTGGATGTTGAAGCGGGCGTCGGCGACCAGCGGATCGATCTCGTCGAGGAAATCGGCATGCAGCCAGCGCAGCCGCTCGATGGCCTCCTGGTTCCGGCGGCCGAGCGCCAGCCGCTGGCGCACCGTGCCGTCCAGCGCCGCCAGATTGCGGCCCAGCGAATCCACCACCGGGCGCAGGCCGGGAACGCCGCCCTCGATGGCGTCGGTCAGCGCCCTCAGGGTGGTCAGGCGGCGGCCGAGCGTGTCGCGGATCGCGTCCATCTCGTCCTCGGTCCGGCTGCCGGCCAGGATGGGGGCGGTGGCGATGATGGCCCCACCCTCCTCCGCCAGCTTGGCCGCCACGCCCAAGGCCGGCAGGTGGCTTTCGGCGAACTCGTCCAGCGTGCCGCCCAGCCGGTCGTAGGACAGCCAGCCGAGCGCGCAGGCCACCACCGACAGGGTGGCGACCGCGACGAAGGCGAGGAACAGCCGGACCCGGATGCCGAAGCGCAGCCTGCCCGCACCGTTGCCCGGCCGGCCGGACAAGCCACCGGAAGAGGGCGTCGCCACGGCACTCACGGCCAGACCCCTTCGCCAGCCGCCGCCCGCAGGATCACCAGCGCGCGTTCCGCCGCCGACAGCGCCGTTTCCAACTGATTCTGCGAGAAGGCGCGCCACTCCTCCTCCAGCTCGCCCTGCCGGGCGGACACCGGCATGCCGCGCGCCGGCCGGCGCAGGGCGGTGGAGAAGGCCGGGTCGATGGCCTGGGCGGCATCGACCGGGATCGCCGTCGCCGCCTCGCGGGCGGTGCGCAACAGGTCGCGCGCGGTCGGATCGGGGGTTGCCGCAAGACGGCTCTCGCCCTGATGGATCAGGTGCCAGACCCGGTTGAGCGTCTTCACGCGGAAGGTGATCAACTCGTCGAACAGCAGGTTGACCAGCTCATAGCGGCGGCCGGACAAGGCGCGGTCGAAGAGGAACAGGTCGTCGCCGGTCTCCCGCGCATACGGGGCCGGATAGCCGGCGGGGGCGGCGGCATAGGCATCGGGCCGCACCGGCAGCCGCCCGATGTCGGGACGCAGCATCAGGGCCTGCCCGGCCGGCGACAGCAGGAAGTCGATGAACAGGTTCGCCCCCGCCGGATTGGGGGCGGTGCGCAGGACCGCCACGCTGGCCGGCAGGAACACGCCGTCGGCCGGATAGGCAAAGCGCAGAGTGCCCAACTCCCCGCTCTCGCGCGGCCCGGACTCCTGCCTTGTCCCCTGCCCGAGGAAATCGATGGCGAGCCCGATGCCGAAGCGCCCCTTGCCGACGCCTTCCACCACGCCATAGCTGCGCGCCGTCACCGTCGCCAGATTGCCGGCGATCTCCAGCCAGGTCGCCCAGCCGCGCTCCCAGCCATGCAGTTGCAGCACCGTCTCCACCATCAGATGCATGGTGCCGGAGCGCGACGGCGAGGTGATGCCGAGATGCCGGGCATAGCCGGGCCGGCGCAGATCCTCCCAGCGGCGCGGGGCGGCGAGGCCGTGCCGGTCCAGATAGGACTGGTCCCAGATCAGCCCGTATCCCGACAGCGCGAAGCCGAGATAGAGGCCGTCGGGGTCGTCGATGGGCTGGTTGCCGACGGTCGCCGGGGCGCCGGTCGGACGCGGCGCCACCGGCGCCAGCAGCCTGGCGGCCTTCAGCACCTCGAAGGCGTCGGGGGCCGATGCCCAGAAGACGTCGACGTCCTTCGCCACGCGATCCTGCAATTGGGTGATCGCGGCGGTGGTCTTGGTGTTGATCACATGCAGGCGCCGGTCGGGATAGGCCTGCTCGAACGCGTCGCGCACCGGCTCGTAGAAGGCGGCGGGAAAGGAGGTCAGGACGGTGATCGCCTCCGCCCCGCCCGGCATCTCCTGTCCGGAAGCCCTGGCACCCGGCAGCAGCAGGACCACGCCCGCCAGCGTCCGCACCACCCAAACGCCAAGACGACCGACCATGCTTGTGTCCACCGACAACGACTTCCCGATGTGGGACAGCTTGCATGCGGCAGTGTTGTTTTGATAGCCAGCAAAATTCCTGCCGCCGGCCTCACCCCCGGCAGGTCAGCCGGCGCCGATGACCGGCCGGCAGCGACAGCGCGCCATGGACGGCCGCCAGATCGCGCAAGCGCTCCGCCACCGGCGGATCGAACGGGACGACCCGCCGCGTCGTCAGGTCGGCGTGGACGGACAGCTGCTCCATCGTCGCGGCGAGCGTGCCGTCATCGCCGCGGCGCAGCTCCATCAGGCTGACCAGACGCTTGGTGTCGGCCTCCAGCAGCCGCAGCGCCAGCGTCAGCGGCGTGCCGGCGGTCAGCTCCCGCTTGTAGCTGACGGCGACGTCGACCACGAACAGCCCCTTCCGGGTCTCGCCGGTGTAGGTCTCCCCCAGCCCCCAGCGCTCCTGGAGCGCATAGCCGACCTCGTCGAACAGGGCGACATAGCGCGCCATGTTCATGTGGCCGTAGAGGTCGATCCATTCCTCCGCGACCCGCAAAGGCCCGGAGGTCAGGATTTCGGTGGGAAGAGGCGGCAGGACGGCGCCGCTCATCCGAACACCCCCGCGTGGGTATCGCGAAGCTGCGCCTTCTGCACCTTGCCCATGCTGTTGCGCGGCAGCTCGGCCACCACCACCACGCGCTTGGGCTGCTTGTAGCGGGCGAGCCGGTCCTTCAGGGCGGCGGCGACGGTGGCCTCGGTGACGGGTGCGGTGCCGTCCGCAACCACGACGGCGACGACGGCCTCGCCGAAATCGGGATGGGGGATGCCGATCACGGCGCTTTCCAGCACGCCGGGCAGCTCGTCGATCTCGCCCTCCACCTCCTTGGGATAGACGTTGAAGCCGCCGCTGATGATCAGGTCCTTGCCGCGCCCGACGATGTGGACATAGCCCCGGCCGTCGATGCGGCCGAGGTCGCCGGTGATGAAGAAGCCGTCCGGCCGGAACTCCGACGCCGTCTTCTCCGGCATGCGCCAGTAGCCCTTGAAGACGTTGGGACCGCGCACCTCGATGGCGCCGATGGCGTCGCCGGCAAGCGGCGCGCCGGTCGCCGGGTCGGCGATGCGCAGCTCGACGCCCGGCAGCGGGAAGCCGACGGTGCCGGCCACGCGGTCGCCGTCATAGGGGTTGGAGGTCAGCATGCCGGTCTCGGTCATGCCGTAGCGCTCCAGGATGCGGTGGCCGGTGCGCTCCTCCCAGGCGCGGTGGGTCTCGGCCAGCAGCGGGGCGGAGCCGGAGACGAACAGCCGGATCGACCGGCAGGCCTCGGGCGTCAGCCCCTCCTGGCCGAGCAGGCGGGTGTAGAAGGTCGGCACCCCCATCATCACCGTGGCGGCCGGCAGCCGGGCCAGCACGTCGGCCGGGTCGAAACGCGGCAGCAGGACCATCGAGGCGCCGGACAGCAGCACGAGGTTGCAGGCGACGAACAGCCCGTGGGTGTGGAAGATCGGCAGGGCGTGCAGCAGCACATCGTCCGGCCCGAAGCGCCATTCGGTCTGGAGCACCCGCGCGTTGGACAGCAGGTTCTCCTGCGTCAGCATCGCCCCCTTCGACCGCCCGGTGGTGCCCGAGGTGTAGAGGATGGCGGCCAGATCGTCGGGGCCGCGCGCGACGGTGGCGAACTCGTCCGGCTGTCCGGCCGCCGCCTCGGTCAGGCTGCCCTGCCCGCGCGCGTCCAGCGTGCGCACCGCGACGGTCCCGGCCAGCGCCATGGTGGCGTCGAGACGCGCCGGGTCGCAGACCACCAGGGCCGGTTCGGCGTCGCCGACGAAATAGCTCAGCTCCGCCGGGGTATAGGCGGTGTTCAGCGGCAGATAGACCATCCCGGCCCGCAGGCAGGCGAGGTAGAGCACCAGCGCCTCGACCGACTTCTCGACCTGCACGGCGACGCGGTCGCCGGGGCGCACGCCGGCGGCGACCAGCGCGTTCGCCATGCGGCCGGTGGCGGCGCGCAGATCGCCATGGGTGAGACGCCCGCCGTCCGCGGTCTCGATGGCGAGGCGGGCCGGGTCGGTGGCCGGGTTCAGCAGTTGGTCGAACAGGGAGTGGTTGGGCATGGTCGGGTTCCGCGATGGCCGGGAGCCGGGCGGCGCCGCCCCGGATGGTGAAATTCAGGAGACCAGGCTGTCAGGAGATCGGTTCTGGCACCGATGGAGGGAAAACGTCGCGCAGCCATTGCCGGATCGCCGCGATCACCGGCGTGTTCCATTTCTGCGCCGGGGCGATCAGGTAATAGCCGCCGATGGTGACGTCGCTGCGCACCATCTCCACCAGCTCGCCGCTGGCGAGGGTGTCGATGACCAGCAGGTCGCTGACCAGCGCCACGCCGCGCCCGAGCCGGGCGGCCTCGATGGTCAGATGGGCCTGCCACAGGCGCGGGCCGCGCAGCCGCGGCAGCTCGCCGACGCCTGCCTCCTCCAGCCACGCCTCCCACATGCCGGTGGACTGCTCGTGGATCAGCGGCAGACCGACCAGATCGGCGGCGGTCCGCACGTCGGGATAGCGTGCCTTGAACTCCGGGCTGGCGATGGCGAGGATGCGCGGCTTGGCGAACATCTCGGCGCGCAGCCCCTCGGCGACAGCGGCGGCGCCATCCTCCAGATACATGATTTCGACATCGGCCTCGCCGCGGCTGAAGTCGGGACGGGCGGAGGTCGGCTGCAAAATCACCTCGCGCCCGTCCATCGCCGCTTCCAAATCCGGCAGCCGGCCGAGCAGGCGGCGCGAGGCCAGGCCGGCGAGGCAGCAGATGTGCACCGCCTCGATCCCGCCGTTGCGCAGCTCGTTGCTGGCGTCGGCGATCAGATCGAAGGCGCGGTGCATCTGGGCGGCGAAGCGGGTGCCCTCGCGGGTCAGGGACAGGCCGCGCCCCGACTTGGCCACCAGCTTGACGCCGACGGACTGCTCCAGGTTCTGGATGTGGCGGGACACCACGGTGTGTGACACCGCCAGCTCGTCGGCGGCGGCGCGCACGGTGCCCAACCGAGCGAAGACGTCGAAGGCACGGAGTGCCAGGAGTGGAGGAAGGCGGCGCGCCATGCGGGGCTGGGTCATCGGGGCGATATGCGGCGGGGCGGTGTGCAACGGTGCGGATCCGATGCCATCATGAAGCATTTTCGCCAGCACCGCACGCGCCCCGTTTCCGGCCCTTTTCTTCGGCGTCCGCCCGTCCATCCTCACACCACCGCGGCGCTGCGCAACGCCTCGATGTCGGCGGCGGCGAAGCCCAACTCGGCCAGGATGGCGTCGGTGTGCTCGCCCAGCCGCGGCGCCGGGGCCTCGGCCGCCAGCGGAGCGCCCTGCATGTGGATCGGCACGGCGGCGAAGCGCTTGCCCGAGTTCGGCGGAACCTCCACCACCATGCCGCGGTGGACCACCTGCGGGTCGACCAGCGCGTCGGCCACGCTGTTGATCGGGCTGGACGGCACGTCCGCCGCCTCCAGCCGCTCCAGCCATTCGTCGCGGCTGCGGCCGGCGAAGACCGGAACGAGCAGCGGCTCAAGCTCGGCGTGATGGGCGTTGCGCAGGGAGCCGGTGAGGAAACGCGGGTCGGCGAGCAGATGTTGCAGCCCCATGGCGCCGACCAGCCGCTCCCACTGCTCGTTGGTGTCGACGCAGACGGCGATGGGCTTGTCGGCAGTGGGGAAAGACTGGAAGGGCGCGATCAGCGGATGGCGGCTGCCCAGCGCCCGCGGCACGTCGCCGGCATTCAGATAGCGGGCGATGGCGTTCTCCATCAGCGCCAGCTGGCAATCCAGCATCGCCACGTCGATGAAGCTGCCTTCCCCGGTGGCGGCCCGCTTCTGCAAGGCCGACAGGATACCTATGGTGGCGAACAGGCTCGACCCGATGTCGCCGATGGAGGCGCCGACGCGGGCCGGCTGGCCGCCGGGCTCGCCGGTGATGCTCATCATGCCGGACATCGCCTGGGCCACCACGTCGAAGCAGGGCCGGTGGCGGTAGGGGCCATCCTGCCCGAAGCCGGAGATCGAGGCGTAAACCAGCTTCGGGTTAACCGGCTTCAGGTCGCCGTAGCCCAGCCCCAGCCGGTCCATCGTGCCGGCCCGGTTGTTCTCCACCAGCACGTCGCTGGTGGCGACGATGCGCCGGAAGATCTCCTTTCCCTTGTCCTCCTTCAAGTTGAGCGTGAGGCTCCGCTTGTTGCGGTTGACGCTCATGAAGTAAATGCTCTCGTCGTCGCTGAAGGGGGCGATGACGCGGGTGAAATCGCCCTTGCCCGGACGCTCGATCTTGATGACGTCGGCGCCCAGCGCGCCGAGCAGCCAGGTGCTGTAGGGGCCGGCCAACATGTGGGTGAGATCGACAACGCGCACGCCGGCCAGCGGGCCGTCCCGGCGTTGGGTTTCCGTGTTGGTCATGAGCGGTCCTTCGGGGCTGCCGGACACCGGTGGTCCGGGCCGGAGATGGCCGCGCCGCAAGGCGCCGGCGGGAATGCAATGCCCAAAGGCTTGCGCCGCCGCGCTCCGAAAACAATCGCTTAGTTTGGCCCAATCCGGTGCAGCAAACGCACCGGACGGCCGTCGGTCATTGGTGCGCTCCATGCACCGGAGCGCACACTTTTTTCTGCTTGTGACACGGAGGGTGTCCGGTATTCTCGATCTTGCCGGCAGCGCACCGGCGGCGATCGAGTTCTATGATGGACGCCGGGACATCTTCGCGTTCCCCGTGCCGCCCCGTCGCCCTGTCTTCCAATACTTGTTCGATGGACCCCTCTTTGCACGCCGACGCCCCACCGCCGGCGCCAGGGCTCCTGCAACCGTGAAAGCCTGCAACCATGAAAGGACGACCAGCGCGTGAAGCAGCTTTCGGGCAAGACCGCCATCGTCGGCGCCTATGAGTCCCCCCGCCGGGACGCGCCGCGGGTCCATCCCTTCGCCCTCCAGATGGAATGCATCCTGGGCGCGCTCGACGATGCCGGGCTGGCGCTGTCGGATGTGGACGGGCTTTGCGCGGCGTCCGGCGACTGGGCCGAGGGCGGCGGCACGATGGACGTCATCGAGCTGGCCGAATACATCGGCATCCAGCCGACCTATGTGAACAGCACCGACGTCGGCGGCTGCTCCTATATTTTGCAAGCCGGTCAGGCCGCCGCCGCCATCGCCGCCGGGCTGGCCGAGGTGGTGGTCATCAGCTATGCCGCCTGTCCGCGCTGGTGGCCGCTCTCCACCCCGTCCTTCGATCCCTTCGTCTTCCCGGCCGGGCCGGGCCAGTACGAGATCCCCTATGCGCCGACGCTGATCTCGACCTACGGCCTGTTCGCCCGCCGCCACATGGACCTCTACGGCACGACGCCGGAGCAGCTGGCCCAGGTCGCCGTCACCTTCCGCGGTCACGCCGCCGCCAATCCCCAGGCCCGGCTGCGCAAGCCGATCACGGTGGACGACGTGCTGGCCTCGCCGATGATCGCCTCGCCGCTGCACCGGCTGGACTGCTGCGTCGTCACCGACGGCGGCGGTGCCCTTGTGATGACCAGCCGCGAGCGGGCGCGCGACCTGAAGCGCCGCCCGGTCTATCTCGTCGGCTATGGCGCCGCCGTCGCACGGACCCAGAACAGCCAGATCCCCGACGACCTCTCCACCCCCGCCGCCCTGTCCGGCCCGCGCGCCTTCGCCATGGCCGGGATGACCCCCGCCGACATCGACGTGGCGCAGATCTACGACGCCTTCACCATCACGCCGATGCTGGCGCTGGAGGATCTAGGCTTCTGCGGGCGCGGCGAGAGCGGCCCCTTCGTCGCGGCCGGCGCCCTGTCGGCCGATGGCGGCAGCTTGCCGACCAACACCGACGGTGGCGGGCTCTCCTCCAACCATCCGGGCAAGCGCGGCATCTTCACCCTGATCGAGAGCGTCCGCCAGCTGCGCGGCGACGCGCCGGGCGTCCAGGTGCCGGACGCCAAGGTCGCGCTGGCCCACGGCTTGGGCGGCACCTTCTGCTCCGCCGCCACCGCCATCCTCGCCGTCTAAGGGGGCATCAATGACCGCCATGACGACCCTGCCGATCCTCGACGAGACCTCCGCCCCCTTCTGGGAAGCGGCGCGCGAGGGTCGCTTCCTGATCCAGCGCTGCCCGGAGACCGGGCTGTACCAGTGGTATCCCCGCGCCCACTCCATCCACGCGCCCCACGCCACCCCGGACTGGGTCGAGGCGAGCGGGCGCGGCGAGCTGCTGTCCTACTCGGTCGTCCATCGCGGCAACAGCCGCGGCGATCCCTACACCTGCGCGCTGGTCCGGTTGGAGGAGGGCGTCACCGTCTTCTCGCGGGTCGAGGGCATCGCCGAAGGCGATCTTCGCGCCGGCCTGCTGCTGGCCGTCGCCTTCCATCGCCTGGACGAGACCATCAGCCTGCCGATTTTCCGGCCCCCCAGCCTCACAGGAGGGAGCGACGCATGACCGACCCCATCCACCTCGACGACATCGAACCGGGCGCCCGCGCGCTGTCCAGCCGCGTCACCGTGACCGAGGCGCACATCGTCTGGTTCGCCGGGCTGACCGGCGACTTCAACCCGCTGCACATGGACGCCGAGGCGGCAAAAGCGAACGGCTTCGGCCGCACCATCGCCCACGGCATGCTGACCCATTCGATGAGCACCGGCCTGCGCTCCGCCATCGACGACTGGGCGATCCTGGCCTTCCTGGAGACCCGCCGCCGCTTCGTCGGCCCGGTCTTCGCCGGCGACACCATCCAGTACGAGGCCGAGGTGCTGGAGGTCCGCCCCAGCGCCTCGAAGCCCGACCGCGGCATCGTCCGCGTCGGCATCACCGTCCGCAACCAGACGGGCGGCACGGTGCAGGAGGGCGAGGACGTCCTGTCCATCGCACGACAAGCCAAGGGGCGGGTGACGGCATGAGCATGCAGGATCGTCTGAAGGGCCGCACGGCCTTCGTGACCGGCGGCGGTGGCGGCATCGGCCGCGCGGTGTGCGGACGGCTGGCGGCCGAGGGTGCTGCAGTCATCGTCGCCGACATCGGGCTGGACCCGGCCGAACGGGTCGCCGCGGACTTGCGCGACGGCGGCGCCGACGCCTTCGCCGTGCAGCTCGACGTGGCCGACCGGGCGGGCTGGGAGGCGGCCGTCGCCGCCCTGCCCGAGCCGTTCCGCGCCGTCGACATCCTGGTCAACGTCGCCGGCATCGTCCGCGACCGCTCGCTGGTGAAGATGAGCGATGCGGACTGGAGCGCCGTCCTCGACGTCAATCTGCGCGGCACATGGCTCGGCTGCCAGACCGCCTTCCGGCTGGTCGGCGACCGCGGCTGGGGCCGCATCGTCAACATCGCCTCCACCGCCATGCTCGGCACCTTCGGGCAGGCCAACTACTCGGCGTCCAAGGCCGGCGTGGTCGGGCTGACGCGGACGGCGGCGCTGGAAGGCGCCCGGCGCGGCATCCTGGTCAACGCCGTCGCCCCCGGCGTGGTCGAAACCAGCATCGTCGAGGGCGTGCCGGACGCGATCCGCGCGCAATGGGTGGGGAAGACCCCCATCGGCCGGCTCGGCAAGCCGGAGGAGATCGCCGCCATCGTCGCCTTCCTGGCGTCGGACGATGCCTCCTACATCACCGGCCAGACCATCGTCGCCGACGGCGGCGCCACCACCGGCGACTACTGAACACGAAAAGCAACGAAGCCGAAAACGGCATCCTCGCAACACCGAACAGGGACGACGAACATGACGGACATCTCTCGCCGCGGGCTTTTGAAGACGGGTGGACTGGCCGGGGCGGCGCTGCTGTCCGGCGGCCTCGCCGGAACCGGCTTCGCCCGGCTGGCGGCAGCACAAGACGATCCGCTCTACGCCGCCGCCCGCAAGGAAGGCGCGCTGACGCTCTATTGGGGCTCCTACGAGCAGCAGACGATGGAGGCGATCCGCGACGCCTTCAAGGCGAAGTATCCGGGCATCGAGGTCCAGCTTCTCCGTCAGGCCTCGCAGACCGTCTACACCCGCCTGCGGCTGGAATTGCAGAACGGCGTCGCCGAGTGCGACTCCCTGGGCACCACCAACCTGCTGCATTACACCGAGCTGAAGAAGATCGGTGCGCTGGCCGCCTACGACCCGCCCGACGCGGCCATGCTGCCCGCCGCCTTCAAAGGGCTGGACAAGGACGCCATGTACCATGTCGGCGCCATCAGCCTGACCAGCATCAACTACGCGCCGGGCAAGGTGTCCGCCCCGCCGACGAGCTGGACGGCGCTGCTGGAGGACCAGTGGAAGGGCAAGATCACCACCGGCAGCCCCGCCTTCTCCGGCGACGTGGCGAGCTGGGTGGTCGCCATCCGCCGCAAATACGGCGACGACTACCTGCGCCGCTTCGGCCAGCAGAAGCCGAAGGTCGGCCAGTCCAACGTCGACACCGTCACCGACATCCTGGCCGGCGAGCGCGTGGTCGGGTCGGGCGCGCCCTTCAGCTACACGCTGACCCAGAAGGCGGCCGGCAATCCCATCGACGTCAGCGTGCCCACCGACGACGCCATCCTGAATCTCGGACTGACCGGCATCCCGGTGAAGGCGCCCCACCCCAACGCCGCCCGGCTGTTCACCAACTTCCTCTATTCCAAGGAGGTCTCCGACATCCTGTCGAAGAATTACTGGCCGACTCTGCGCACCGACGTCGCCTGGGCCGAGGGCCGCTCGCTGGACCAGTTGAAATGGTACCGCAACAGCGGCGACGACCTCGCCGCCGAAGTGGCCGAAGGCATCGCAAAGTGGAAGGAGCTGGTGCGTTAGCCTCCCCGAAAGGTTCCAAATCCCGGACCGGCGGCGGTTGCCACCCGGCCGCCGGTTCGGGAACACTCCATCATGCTGGGCCGCAGGGCCCATCCCTGGCAACGGGAGGCGGACCCAATGGGGGTCATTTCAACCAGTTCCCGCGACGCCGAAGCCCGTCCCGTCATGGCGCGGGTGCCGCTCGTCAAGGCGGCGGTCCTCGGCGCCGTCATCCTTCTCCTGGTGCTGCTGGTGGTCCAGCCCTTCGGCTGGGTGCTGTTCAACAGCCTGCACGACGACGCGACCGGCGCCTGGACCCTGAACAACTACGCGCGCGTTGTCCAGTCGGCCGAGCTGATCGAGCCGCTGGTCAATTCCCTGATCCTGGCCGCCGCCACGGCGGTGATCGCGGTCGGCATCGGCGTGCCGCTGGCCTGGCTGGTGTCGCGCACCGACCTGCCGTTGCGCCGCACCATCCGCGTCCTGACGCTGACCGCCTTCGTCACCCCGTCCTTCATCGGCGCCACCGGCTGGATCCTGCTGGCCGCGCCCAACTCGGGCTGGCTCAACACGGCATGGCGCTGGCTGGCCGGCGAGGGTGCCGGGACGCCGCTGAACATCTATTCGATGGCCGGCGCCATCTTCGTCTGCGGCATCTACACCGTCCCCTACAGCTTCACCATGGTGTCGAGCGCGCTCGACGAGATGGCGGTGGAGCTGGAGGACGCGGCGACGACGCTCGGCTGCGGGGTGCTGCGGACGATGGCCAGCATCACCATCCCGCTGGCCGCACCGGCGGTGATCGCCAGCTTCATCCTGTCCTTCATCCAGGGGCTGACGCTGTTCGGCGTCCCGGCCTTCCTGCTGACGCCGACCGGCATCCCGGTGGTCACCACCAAGCTGGCCGAGTTCTACCAGCTCTTCCCGCCGGAGATCTATCTGGCCGCCGCCTACTGCATGCCGCTGCTGCTGGTCACCGGTGCCTTGTTCTGGATGCGCCGCCGCTATCTCGGCCGCAAGCAGTACGTCACCATCTCCGGCAAGACGCGCGCCGGCCGGCAGATCCGTCTCGGCGGCTGGCGCTGGCCTGCACTCATCCTCGCCCTGCTGGTGCCGCTGATGTCGGTCTTCCTGCCCTACGCCGCGCTGCTGCTGGTGTCGCTGACCCGCGCCTGGGGCCAGGGGCTGAGCTGGGAGAACCTGTCGCTCTACTGGTACTGGTGGGCGATCTTCGGCAATTCGGAAACCCACACCGCCATCGTCAATTCGCTGGTCTATTCGACGCTGGGAGCGACGCTGTGCGTGGCGCTCGGCACGCTGGTCGCCTACATCGTCGAGCGGCGGCTGATGGTCGGCGCCTCCCTGCTGGGGGCGGTGGCGACGGTGCCCATCGTCATCCCCGGCATCGTCCTGTCGGTCGGCTTCTTCGCCGCCTACACCCGGGCCCCCCTCAACCTCTACGGCACGCCGCTGCTGCTGATCGCTGCCTTCGCCGCCACCTTCCTGCCGATCGCCTATTCCCATGGCGGCTCGATCCTGAAGGGCATCGGGCCGGAGCTGGAGCGCGCCGCCCGCAGCCTGGGCGCCGGCGAGGCGCGGACCTTCCTGTCGATCACCCTGCCTCTGATGGGCGGCGGGCTGGTGTCGGGCTGGTTCCTGGTCTTCATCCCGATCATCCGCGAGCTGTCGGTCGCCGTCTTCCTGATCACGCCGAAGACCAACGTGATGACCACGCTGATCTACAACGCCAAGGACGGCGGCAATTACGAAGCCGTCTGCGCGATGAGCGTCCTTCTCCTCCTGATCACGCTGTTCCTCGTGGCGGTGGCCCGCCCGCTGGCCGGGTTGACCGGCGCCCGGCGCACCTCCCGCAAGACCGCCACGGCGGCCGGAGTTCCCTCATGAGCGGCATCCGCATCACCAATCTGCGCAAGTCCTTCGGCAGCTACACCGCGCTGCGCGGCATCGACCTCCAGGTTCCCAACGGCACGCTGCTGGCGCTGCTGGGACCGTCGGGCTGCGGGAAATCGACCACCCTGCAATTGCTGGCCGGCTTCGAGACCCCGACCGAGGGCGAGATCTGGGCCGACGACGTGCTGCTCTCCTCGCCGCGCGGGGTGCTGCCGCCGGAGCGGCGCGGCATCTCGCTGGTCTTCCAGAACTATGCGGTCTGGCCGCACAAGACGGTGGCCGAGAATGTCGCCTTCGGGCTCAGCATCCGCCGCCTGCCCAAGGCCGAGATCGCCGAGCGGCTGACCCGCGCGCTGCGCACCGTCCGGCTGGAGAGCCTGCGCGACCGCTACCCGTCCGAGCTGTCGGGCGGCCAGCAGCAGCGCGTCGCACTCGCCCGGGCGCTGGTGGTGGAGCCCTCCATCCTGCTGCTCGACGAGCCGCTGTCCAACCTCGACGCCCATCTGCGCGAGGAGATGCGCTTCGAGATCCGGCAGGTCCACGACCTTCTCGGCATCACCACCGTCTATGTCACCCACGACCAGTCGGAGGCGCTGGTCACCGCCGACCGCATCGCCGTGATGCAGGCGGGGGCGGTCCAGCAGTTCGGCACGCCCGAGGACGTGTTCGAGCGGCCGGCCAACGCCTTCGTCGCCCGCTTCATCGGCTCGAACAACGAGTTGGCCGGCACCGGCGAGGGCGAGGGCAGCATCCGCATCGGCGACCGCGTGCTGACCGCTCCCGACCGCAGCGGGGTGGCGCGCGGCGGGTCCGTCTCGCTCTGCGTGCGCCCCTCCAAGGTGCGGCTGGACGATGACGGCGGCCTGTCCTGCAACAGCCTGCCCGGCACGATCGTCCGCTCCGCCTATCTCGGCGAGCATCGCGACGTGCTGGTCGACATCGGCGAGGGGCGGACGATCCGCGCCTTCGTTCCGCCCGAGCGGCGTTACGGACCGGGTGCGGTGACGACGGTCCATCTCCCCATCGACGCCTGCCAGATCCTGGCCCCCTCCGCCTGACGGCCTTCCCCCTGGCAGTCTTCCCCTTGCAGTCTTCCCAGGCGGCCTTTTAAGGAAATACCCGATCATGACCGATCCGACGACCGGCGCCCCGACCGGCGCCGCCCCCGGCACTGCGCCCGAAATCCTGACGGAACGGCGCGGTGCCGTGCAATGGGTGATCTTCAACCGCCCGCGCGCCCGCAACGCCATGACCCCCTGGATGGAGGACCGGCTGATCGAGATCTGCCGGGCGGTCGATGCCGATCCCACTGTGAAGGCGCTTGCCCTCACCGGTGCGGCCGGCGACAAGCCGGCCTTCATGGCCGGGGCCGATCTGTCCTGCCTGCAAAGCGTCTCCTCGCCTGAGGATTTCACCATCCTGGAAACCCGTGCCGAGGCGGCGGCGATGGCCCTGGAGGCGGTGCGCGTGCCGACGGTCGCCGTCCTCTCGGGCCCCTGCATCGGCGAGGGGGCGCTGCTGGCCTCCTGCTGCGACGTGCGCATCGCCTCGCCGTCGGTGCGCTTCGGCTTCCCCATCGCCCGCACGGTGGGGAATTGCCTGAGCGTCAAGAATCTGGCGAGGCTGTCGGCGCTGCTCGGCACCGTGCGGACACGGGAGATGATCTTCAGCGCCCGCCTGCTGGGCGCTGAAGATCTGGCGGCGGCCGGGGCGGTGCGCACCGTCGTCGCCGGCGAGGACGAGCTGACCGCCCATGGCCAGCAGGTGGCCGAGGAGCTGGCCGCGCTGGCCCCCCTGACCCTCTGGGCGACGCGCGAGGGGCTGCGCCGGCTGCGCGACAACAGCCTGCCGCGGGACATCGACGGCGACCTGCTGCGCCGCTGCTACCTGTCGGCCGACTATCAGGAGGGCATCGCCGCGTTCCTGGAAAAGCGCCCCCCGGTCTGGAGCGGGAGCTGAGTGCCGTGCGGATTTGAAAACTCAGCGCCGCCCGCCGACCGACGCCGGGCCTTCGCCGGTCCCGGGCAAGCGTGAGTAGCGGGCCGGCGAAACCCCCTGGAAGCGCGTGAAGGCGACGGTGAACGTGTTGGCCGAGCTGTAGCCGACACGCTCCGCAACCTCCTCGACCCCGAATTCGCTGTCGCGCAAAAGCTGTTTGGCCAGCGCCATGCGCCAGGAGAGCAGATATTCCATCGGCGCCACGCCGACGACCCGGTTGAAGCGGGCAAAGAAGGCGGATCTCGACATGCCCGCTTCGGCGGCGAGGTCGGCCACCGTCCAGCCGCGGCCCGGCTCGGCGTGCATTGCGCCCAACGCCTCGGCCAGCCGCGGATCCGCAAGCCCGCGCGCCAGGCCCGGCGCGCCATCCACACTGCCGGCGCAGCGGAACGCTTCGATCAGCAGCACCTCCAGCAACCGCTCCAGGACGAGGTCGCGGGCCGATCTGCGCGCCTGCGATTCGTCGCTGACGAGCTGCATCACCGTCAGAAGACGGGGTTCGCCGCGGACGATCACCGTGCGGGGCAGCAGGGGCACCAGAAGCGGGGCGTCGGGCGAATCGAAAACGCAGTGCCCGATCTGCATGCGCAGATCCGGCGACCCCTCCGCACATCCTGCCCGAAAATGGCCGGGCCCGATCTCCGCCGGCCTTTCGAACACACCGGGCGGAGGCGGCACCGGACTCTCGTTGATGAGTTCCTGCATGGCCGGGACCATCACGAAATCCCCGGCTTCAAGCACCGCCGGCGTGTGTCCGTTCACCATCATCCGGCACTTGCCTTCCAGGATCGCGCAATAGAACGGCTCGCCGGTGCCCTCGCGCCGGATGCGCCAGGACCCGGCGCATTCCACGAATTTGGAAAACCGTGCGGCGGGTTTCAGGAGGCTGACGACTTCGGCAAGCGGATCGACGCGCAAATCAGGACCATCTGCGTAGAAATAAGGACGCCTGACCGTATACCGTCCTGCCTCCTCTGGCTAGCATGCAGGCCACACCCCTGAAACGAGGCCTCGTATGTCCACCATCCTCATCACCGGCTGCTCATCCGGCTTCGGCCTTGAGACCGTCCGGCTCTTCCTCGACCGCGGCTGGACTGTCGTCGCGACGACGCGCAACGGGCGCGCCGACATGCTGCCCGCGTCCGAGCGTCTGCGCGTCCTGCCGCTCGACCTCACCGACCGGAGCAGCATCGATCGGGTGATCGGCGATGCCGGCCCCATCGACGTTTTGGTCAACAGTGCCGGTTTTGGCGCACCCGTCCCGGTGGAGCTGACCAGCCCGGAAACGGCGAAGTCCCTTTTCGAGACCAACACGCTCGGCACGCTGGCGATGCTCCAGGCCGCACTGCCGCAGTTCCGCGAACGCCGTGCGGGCGTGGTGATCAACGTCACCTCGGCCGCCCTCCTCAAGCCGCTGCCGCTGATCGGCGTCTATCGCGCCAGCAAGGCCGCGGTGGATGCGTACACCGAATCCCTGGCGGTGGAGGTGGAGCCCTTCGGCATCCGGGTGCATCTGGTGATGCCCGGCCGCTCGCCCGAAACGAAGTTCGGCGACAGCGCGCGCCGGCATCTGCGCGGCCTCGACGACCCCGATTACCAGCCGCTGATCGAGCGCATGCTGACGGGAATGCGCAGCAGTTCGGGTCCGGTGACCCATGCCGGGGATGTCGCCCAGGCGATCTGGCGCACCGTGACCGATCCCTCGGCCCCCCTGCGCATCCCCGCAGGCGCCGATGCCGAAGCATGGATGCCCGAGGCCGGCTGAACTCCGGAACACCGCGAAGCGGCGGTGGCTACTCGAAGCGGCGGTGGCTGCGCGAAGCCGCCGCTTTACGGTCGGGGGCCGGGCCGCGCCAGGAAGCTTGCAAGGCCGGAACGGCGATGGCTGAATCGGCGACCGGTCGATCATGGAAGGAGATGCGGATGGACGGAGCGCAAGTCATGCCGGTGTCGCTGTCTCCGCCCACCGATCCGGCCATCCGCTGGGCCGGCCGCCTGCTCGCCATGGTGGGCGAGCTTCACAAGGTCGGGTATCAGCGTCTCAGGATCGCCCCCGGCATGGCCCCCTCGGGATGCCATTGGCGCTGCCACGTCACGCCGGCGGGCAATGTCGCCGCGAACGGATGGGAACCGCTCGATTGGAGCCGGCAGGTCGCCAGCTACAGCACCGGCCAGAAGGACCGCTATTTCGGATGGGAGGATTCGGCGCAGGAATCCGCCCGTCACCTCGCCGCGAAGTTCATCGAGCGGTTTCCCGAGATCGCCCGCGACGGCCAGGGTGCGGACTGGGCCTATGCCGGCTGGTATGTCGCCATGCTCGGGCACGCCGAGCATGGGGCCTTTCCGGTCTTCTTCGCCGATTACCCGGTCGAAATCGCCCGCGACCGGCTGCCCCCGCCGCCCTGAGCGGCAGTCGCGACGCCTGACGCGACTGCCGATGCGGCCGGTCACAGCGCGTCGGGGTCCGTTGTGGACCCGATGGCGACGGTCGCCGTCATGCCCGCCGCCAGCTCGACGCCGGGCGGCACCCGGTCGATGTGGATGCGCACCGGGATGCGCTGGGCGAGGCGGACCCAGCTGAAGGTCGGCTCGACGTTCGGCAGGCCGAGGTGCCCCGGCGTTCCGTTGCTGTCCTCGATGCCGCGGCCGATGCTGTCGACATGGCCGGACAGCGGCTCGTCGAAGCCCATCAGCATGATCCGCGCCGGGCTGCCGACACGGATCCGCCGCAGCTTGGTTTCCTCGAAATAGCTGGTGATCCAGAAGCTGGTGGCGTCGAGGATGGCGATCTTCGTCACGCCGGCCGTGGCATAGTCGCCGGGCCGCAGCCGCAGATTGGTGACATACCCGTCGACCGGTGCCCGGATCGTCGCCCGCGCGAGGTTGAGCCTGGCGAGATCGAGCGCCGCCACCGCGCCGTCATAGGTCGCCGCCGCCTGTGCCGCGGCGCCGGCCGTCTGCTGCACATCCTCCTGCGAGATGACCTCGCGGAGCTGGCTTCGCCGCCGCGCCGCCGCCTGCCGGACAAGCATGTCCTGGCGCCGGGCCTCCGCCTCGGCCTGTGCGGACGCCACCGCGAGCGAGAACCGCGCGGCGTCGATCGCATAGAGGACATCGCCGCGATGCACATACTGGTTGTCGGCGACGGAGACGGCGCCCACGGTCCCGGAGACCTCCGGCGCGATCTGGACCACCTCCGCGCTCACCCGGGCATCCCGCGTCCACGGCGTCTGCTCGTGACGGTTCCACACCTGCAACGCCACGGCGGCGGCAGCCGTGCCGAAGCACAGGGTCAGGGCATAGCGCCCGAGCAGGGACAGCACAGCTTTCATTGGAATGTTCCGCTGGAGGGCAGAGCCTGCAAAAGCAGGCCGTAGAGAAGGGCGAAAATGGCGAGTTCGACGAGCGGCCGGCTGGCGGTCAGGCGGAAGAGCCCCGCAGCCGCGAAGAGACGGACCAGCGCGACGGTTCCGGCGAGCGCCTCCAGGGCAAGCACCAGCAGACCGGGGAGGAAGACTCCCCCGAAATCGAGATCGGGGATCATCGGTCGGTCTCCCAAGACACCGCCCCGCCCGGACCGAGGGCGAACCGGAGGTCGATGAGCAGGTCGAGCAGCAAAGCACGGTCGGCAGGCGGGCTGTCGGCAATCCGCGCCGCCAGCGCTTCGATGCGCCGGTGCAGGGCCGTGGCATCGGACGGCCCCGCCCGATATCCGGGGCCGAAGCGCAGGGCAATCGCGGTGAGAAGCTCGAACCCGTCATGAGCGATCTCCCCGTCATTCGCGCCGAGATGCCGGATCGCCCGATGAAGCCGGCCGGCGGCGTGACCGACGCGCAGATGGTGCAGCGTGTCGTCGAGCACATCCGGGTGGGACGTCCCGGACAGCCGGAGCCTCGGCAGCAGCAGCGCCGTCCGGTCGATCATCAGGCTCGTCCACAGCGCCTCGTCGGGTGCGCCGCCCAGGGCCCGCCGCCTGACATCCCGCCGGTTCAGCCGAAGCAGCCGGCCGATTGCCGCATCGACCGGGATGGTCTGGAACAGGCTCATGCTGGCGACGGCAAATCCCGTTGCCGCGAACAGCGCGACGACGCTGTTGAGCGACCCGGCGAAGTCGCCGGCATAGCTGGCGCCCAGTCCCGACAGGATCGGGATCGTCAAAGTGATGCCGAGCGCCATGTAGGCCGTCGTCGGCCGGGCTTGCAGCGAGCCGGCGACCAGGAAGGCCGGTGCCAGCACCGCGGCGAGACCGGCGAAATCCGTCACGCGGGGCAGGATGGCGAAGCTGTAGACCAGGCTGACCGCCACCCCGACGACCGAGCCGGTCATGTATTTGACGACATTCGGCGCCGGCGTGTCGACATTGCCGAACAGGGCGCAGCAGACGCCCAGGATCGACACCGCCAGCCCACCCTCCGGCCAGGCCGACCAGATCCAGAACGCACAGCCGATGACGATGCCGGCGACCGCGCCCAGCGCGCTCCGGGCGGCCATCCAGGGGTCGCGGTGATAGACATAGCCCGTCGCGCGCCCGGCGCGCCGGTGCGATGCGGCGTCCGGCGGCCGGGGGGTGGCAAGGGCGGTCCGGGCACTGCTCCGTCCGACGATCCGTCCGAGCCGGTCGCACTCGTGAAGCAGGCCGATCATCTCGGCGAGGTGGCCGGCGAGGTTGGCCGCCAGCCTGTCGCCGGCCGTCGCGGCCTCCGCGGCGATGCGTGTCCGCAGCGTGCGGGCACGATCGATCAGACGGATCGCGACGGCATCCCGCCCGGCCGCATCGGCGGCGGCGAGCCAATCCCCCGCACCATCCAGCAGCGCGGCCAGCTCGTCGGCCAGTTCGTTTGGCCGCTCGTTGCGCAAACTGCGGTCTCCGCTGCGCAGCGCATGGATGCGGTCCCCGACCTCCGTGGCGAGCGGAAGCAGCCGCGCAAGCCGGTCATGGATCAGGTGCAGCGTCTCCAGGCTCGGCGTCACCGGCACCGGATCGTAGGGCAGGTGAGCGGCCAGCCCTTGCAGGGCGAGAAGATCGCCGGCGAGCCGGTCGCGGTCGTGGCGGAACCCCTGCCCGGAGCGTCCATGCAGCGCATCGCCCGCCAGCCGGCGGGCGTCCCGCAGCGTCGCCGACAGCTTGGCGGTGAACTGGCCGGTCATGCGCTTCGGCAGGACGAAGCGATGGACCAGGACGGCGCAGAGGATGCCGATGGAGATCTCCTGGACCCGCACCGACGCCGTATCGAAGATGGCGGCGGGATGGAACACGCCGGGGAAGCCGATCAGGCTGGCGGTGTAGCCGGACAGCACGAAGGCATAGGCCCGCGCGGTGCGGTCGAGCAGTGAGAAATAGAGGCACAGGCCGATCCAGCCGGCAAGAACCACGCTGCAGACAAGCGGATCGTTCACGAAGCAGGGGACGATCGCCACGGTCGCCACCGCACCGACAATCGTGCCCGCGAAGCGGTAGACGCCGCGGCCGAGCGACGCGCCGGCCGAATTCTGCGACACGATGTAGACGGTGACGATGGCCCAGGAGGGTTTCGGCACCCCTGCGCGCAGCGCGATGTAATAGGCCAGCATCGCCGCGGCGAAGCTTTTCGCCGAGAAGAGCAGAGCGTCGGCATCGCTCCGCAGCAGCGCGATCCCGGTGGCTGTCAGGAACCGGTTCAAAGGATGGTGGGTTCTCATGCCCCCGAGTATCGGCGCGTTGCGCTGCCAGATAAATTAGGTATCCTGTCAAAAAATCCCTTAATCCTGCCAAAACCAATCATGCCGAATGCGATGTCCGGGTCACGGTCCGCCGTTTCCGTCTTCGACCCCGATCTTGCGGACCGGCCTGCCGTCGCACGCCTGCTCGACTTCGCGGACTACGAGGCGGAAGTGCCGGTGCACGTGCATCGGCGGGGGCAGTTGATTCTGGCGCTGCACGGCGCCGTCACCTGCACCGCGGACGACGAGATCTGGATCGTGCCGCCCGATTGCGGGGTGTGGATTCCGGGCGGCATGCCGCACAGCGTCAGGACGACGGCGAATGCCCGGCTCAGCTATTTGTTCGTCGAGCCGGGAGCGGCAAACCTGCCCGAGCTCTGCTGCACCCTGTCGATCTCTCCGCTGGTGCGGGAGCTGGTCAACCGGCTGACCGGCGAGGTTCTGGACTATCCGCCGGACAGCCATGCCGCCCGGCTTGCACGGGTGACGCTGGACGAGCTGGCCGCGATGCCGCGCGAACACTTCAACCTGCCCATCTCCAACGATCCGAAGATCCGGGCGATCGCCGATGCCCTGACGCTGGAACCGTCCGACCGCAGCACCTTGGCGGACTGGGCCAGACGCGTCGCCATGAGCGAGAGGTCGCTGGCCCGCCTGATGCTCCGCGAGACCGGCCTGACCTTCGGGCGCTGGCGGCAGCAGCTTCACCTTGTCGTGGCGCTTCGCGAACTGGCCGGCGGGGCCGCGGTGCAGACGGTGGCGGACACGCTCGGCTACGAATCGGTCAACGCCTTCATCACGATGTTCAAGAAGGCCCTGGGAAGCACGCCGGCACAATATTTTACCCAGCGCAGGGCGAGGCTGCCGGGGTCACGGACAGGGAAGAGCAAGCCGGGTGTCAGGTAAGCGATGCCGCCTCACGGCCGGTTGACCTGCACGGCCAGCGCGACCGCCGCCTTGCCGGACAGCGGAACGTCGGCCGGCACGGCAACGGCCTCCGGTGCCGGGCCGCCTCCGCTCCGGCCGAGCCGCCCGGTCACCCGGAACGCCACCAGGACCGCCGCGATGCCGAATAGCACCGATCCTGCCGCCTGCCCGATCAGCACCCCCGGCGCCCCGCCCAGCCAGCCGCCGACCGCAACGAACGGCATGGTCCCCAGCGTCGCCCTGCCCCAGTTGAACCCGGTCGCCAGCAGGGGAAAGCCTAGATTGTTGAAGGCAGCATTGCCGACGAACAGGAAGCCTACGAACAGGAACCCGCCGGCCACTGCGGTGCAGAACAGGCGGACCAGATCGGCCGACACGCCCTCGGCGGAAAAGGCGCCCACCACCAGATCGCGGGCAAGGAACAGACCCAGCCAGACCGCCAGCACCCAGACGACGATCAGCGCCAGGCTGGCCCGCAGAGTCGCGCGCACCCGGTCGGGGCGGTCGGCCCCCAGATTCTGCGCCAGGATCGGGCCGACGGCACCGGTCAGGGCGAAGATGGTGCCGAAGGCGACCGGAACCAGGCGGTCGACGATGGCCGCCCCGGCGATGGCCGCATCGCCGAAACGCGCCATGCTGGTGGTGACATAGACGCCGGCGACCGGGGTGGCGAGGTTGGTGAGGACCGCCGGACCGGCGATGCCGGCCAGCGTCCCGGCATCCGTCAGCAGGCCGGTCCAGCCCGGTGCGGCGACCAGCCGGTGCACCCGCGCCACGCCGTGCCAGCCGACGGCGGCGAGCAGGCAGCGCGACAGCACGACCGTCACCGCCGCACCGGTCAGGTCCAGCCGCAGGCCGAAGATCAGGATCGGGTTCAGCGCCGCGGTGAACAGCGCCGCATAGAGCGTGACGGTCATGGCACGGCGCGCATCGCCCTGCGCCCGCAGCATCGCCGAACAGCCCATGCCGAGGCCGAGCAGCGGCAGGGTCGGCGACAGGATGGTCAGGTAGCCGACGGCAAGCTCCCTGGTGGCTCCCCTGGCGCCCAGCAGATCCATCGCCGGCCCCAGCAGCGGCAGGGTCAGCAGGCCGACCGCCGCGGCGACCAGCGCTGTCAGAATCAGGCTGGATCCCGCCAGCCTCGCCGCCTCCGCGCGCCGGCCGCCGCCGATGGCGCGGGCGACCAGCGCTCCGGCGCCGATCGACAGCCCGATGCACAGCGACGATTGCAGGAACAGGACGGTGCCGGCAAAGCCGACCGCCGCCGCCAGCTCGCGTTCGCCCAGCAGTGAAATGTAGAACAGGTTCAGCAGATCGACGGCGAACACCGCGATCAGCCCGACCGAGCCGGTGGCGGTCATCACCATCACATGGCGCATCGGCGAACCGGTGGTGAAGCGCCCTACGGCGGTTTCGGCCATTGCAGCGGTCTCCTCTTGGGCGGCCCTGGGATGGCGACCTCTGGGGTCAGAGATTGGTTCGCCGCCTTTCCCATCAAGTCGTCCCTGGCCACACTGCCGCAAGCGGAGACCGCCGGCAAACCGCTTTGTCTACCGCAGCGGGGTGCGGAACAGCCTCCCCCGGCCCTCCAGCACATCCGTGACGCCGGCAAGGCGCAGGCTGTGCCAGGCCAGCGCGTGGTTGCTCGAGGTGACCGGCTTGCCGGTGCGGGCCTCCAACGCCTCGACCGCCTCGGCGACACGCAGGCTGGTGCAGGATACGAAAACGGCGTCCACCTCCGGGTGGGCGGCGGCCTGTGCCACCGCCGCGGCGATGGAGTCCGGGGCGATGCGCGCCGCGATGGTATCGTCGGGTTCGTCGAAGATCGCCAGCACCGGCACCTCGTAACCGGCCTTCACGAAGTAATCGCGCATCGCTTCGCCGACACGGCGCTGGTAGGGCGCGACGAGACCGATGCGCCGCGCCCCGAGGGAGCCGAGCGCGGCATCCACCGCCTCGACCGGCGTGGTGGTGGCGATGCCCGGCCGCACCTCGCGGATGCGCTCGCGGACGCGCTCGGGGCCGATCACCATGCTGCCCGACGTGCAGCCGAAGGCGACGACGTCCAGCTCCAGCCCGGGCAGGATCAGGCGGGTCGTCGGTGCAATGTCCTGTTCCATCCGCGCCAGCGTTTCCGGCGCGATCTCCTTGTCGTTCCACAGGCGCGCATTGTAGACGGCGATCCCCGGCTCCCCGAGCAGGAAGCGCCACTCATGCTCGATGGTCTGGTCGGTGGCGAGCACCAGAAGCCCGATGGCGGCGCGGGCGGCCAGGCCGCAGTCGGTCGCGAAGGGAAGCACCAGGGTGGCGGCCGGGGAACCGGCGCCATCCCCGGCGACGGTGACATTGGTATCCATTTCGGGGATTCTCCCAGTGGTGCGGAGGAGTGGCGCGGACGCACCGGCACGGGCTGTGACGCCGCCCGCGCGCCTGTCAGTGGACGGCCTGCATGCCGTCGAGCGGGATGGCCGGGGTGCGGCCGGCGATCAGGTCGGCGGTGATGCGGGCCGACCCGCAGGACATGGTCCAGCCCATGTGGCCGTGTCCGGTGTTGAGGAACAGGTTGCGCTGGCGCCCGCGGCCGAAGATCGGCGTTCCCTCCGGCGTCATCGGCCGCAAGCCCGCCCAATAGCTGGGCCGGCTGTAGTCGGCCGCGTCCGGGAACAGATCCTGTGCCGCCGCCAGCATGGCCCGGAAGTCGGCCGGGCTGTGGCGCTTGTCGTAGCCGGCGAAGTCGGCGGTCGCGGTGATGCGCAGCCGGTCGCCCATCGGGGCGTAGGCGACGAGATTCTCCTCGTCCACCCCGCCAATGCGCGGCGTGTTGTTGCGCCCGGCCACCGGCACGGTGACCGAATAGCCCTTGATCGGGTAGATCGGCAGCGACAGGCCGAGCGGCTTCGCCAGTGCCGCACTCTGGCAGCCCATCGCCAGCACATAGGCGTCGGCGGTGAGCGTGCCCTTGTCGGTGACCAGCCCGGTCACCTCGCCGGCGGCGGTCTCGACGCCGCGGATCGTCGTGCCGTAGAGGAAACGGACGCCCCGCTCCGCGCACCAGTCCGCGAGGTTGCGGGTGAACAGCCGGGCGTCGCCGCTCTCGTCGGACGGGGCGTAGATGCCGCCGACGATGCGGTCCCTGGTGGCCGACAGCGCCGGGTCGATGGCGGCGGCGCGGTCGCGGTCGACCACCTCCAGCGGCAGGCCGATGTCGGTCAGGATCCTCATCTTGGCGACCCCGGCGTCGAAGGCCGCCGGGCTGCGGTAGAGATAGAGCAGCCCGCCCTTGGCGCCGTCGAAGGCGACCCCGGTGTCCTCGACCACCTGATGCAGCATGTCCTGCGAATAGAGGCTGAGCCGCACCTTGCGGGCGGTGTTGACCGCCACCCGGTCGGACCGGCAGTTGCCGAGGAACTTCAGCGACCAGGACCACAGCGCCGGATCCAGCCGCAGCCGGAAGCGCAAAGCCTGGTCGTTGCGCCACAGCGACTTCAGCAGGATCTTCGGCGCCTTCGGCGACGCCCAGGTGTAGGCGTGCCCCGGCGCCACCAGCCCCGCATTGGCGAAGCTGGTCTCGTCGGCGGCGCCGTCATGCCGCTCGACGACGGTGACTTCGTGTCCGTCCTTGAGCAGGCAGTAGGCCGTCGTCACGCCGACGACCCCGCTGCCCATCACGATGACCTTCATGAACCCCTCCCTGGCATGAACGCCTCCGGCCGGAGCGGTCACAGCGCCGCGGTCACCTGGATTTCCACGGTGAATTGCGGGGCGGCGAGCCTGGCCTCGACGCAGGCGCGCACCGGCGTGTTGCCCGGCGCGACCCAGGCGTCCCACACCCCGTTCATCTCGGCGAAGCCGGCGATGTCGGCGAGCCAGATGGTGGCGGTCAGCAGCTTGGTCTTGTCGGTGCCGGCGGCGGCCAGCAGCTCGTCGATCCTGCCGAGGATGTCGGTGGTCTGCTCGGCCACCGGGGCGCCCGGCGCCCGCAGCGCCACCACGCCCGCGGTGCAGACGAGACCGCCATGGACGACGGCCTGGCTCATGCGCGGGCCGACCTCGATACGCTGGATGCTCATGCTTGTCTCCCGGAAAGCCGGCGGGCCGGGGACCGGCGCCGCCTGTCCGAAACACGATACGTAACTGTATACACAATAGTCCACAGAAATTTTCCCATGCTGCACCGCCCAAAAATCGGGCCCGATTCCTGTGCAACTGCACAAATGTTCGCCCCATGAACAAATCCGTTGACGCCCCCTTGCGGACGACGATACGCTTAAGTGTATACAGATTGTCATTCAGCTTAACATTCACCGGCAGGGAGATGTGCGATGGCGAGGATGAACGGCATGACGCGGCGCTCGGCAGGGGGCGCGCTGCTGGGCGCGGTGGCGCTGGCGATGCTGGGCGGCGGTGCGGCGCTGGCACAGGACACGGTGACGCTCGGCGCGGTCCTGCCGCTGAGCGGGGCCAGCGCCACCATCGGCGAGGACCAGCGCCGCGGCATCGAGCTGGCGGTGGAGAAGGTCAACGCCGACGGCGGCGTGCTCGGCCGCAAGCTGGCGGTGGCGGTCGAGGATTCCGGCGGCCGGGCGCAGAGCGCCATCGACGCGGCGCGCAAGCTGGTGTCGGTGTCGAAGACCCCGGTGGTGATCGGCGAATATTCCTCGGGCAACACCATCCCGGTCGGCCAGTATCTCCAGCGCGAGGGGATCGTCCACATCAACCCCGGCTCCTCCTCGCCGGTGATCAAGACCATCGGCGACCGCTCCTTCAGCACCATCGGGCTGGACGACGTCGCCGGGAAGTTCACCGCCCAGGCGGTCTACGGGATGGGCCACCGCAAGGCGGTCTTCCTCGCGCCCAACAACGCCTACGGCCAGGGCGTCTACAGCGAGACCAAGGCGGCCTTCGAGGCGCTGGGCGGCCAGGTCGTCGCCAACCTGCTCTACACCGAGGGGCAGTCGAACTACCGGCGCGAATTGCAGCGCATCGCCGCCGCCAAGCCCGACGTGATCATCTATTCCGGCTACGGCCAGGAGGCGGCGACGATCAACCGCGAAGCCTTCGAGCTGGGACTGTCGAAGACCCCCTGGTTCGGCATCTACCTGTCGATGTGCACCGCCGATTCCCGGCCGGAGACGGTCGAGGGCCAGATGGGCATGGAGGTCAACTATGTCGGCCCCGACGGCGCCTGGTACCGCGACGCCTACAAGAAGAAGTTCGGCAAGGAGTTCGCCACAACCTTCAGCGGCTACACCTACGACGCCGTGATGATGGCCGCCGCCGCGATCAACAAGGCCGGCAGCGCCGAGCCCGCCAAGATCCGCGAGGCGCTGGCAGCACTCGGCGACTATGCCGGCGCCACCGGGCCGATCGCCTTCGACGCCCAGGGCCAGCGCAAGACCCAGCCCTACATCGTCGTCTCCTACAAAGGCGGCGAGCTGAAGACGGCCGCCAAGTAGGCGCCGCCCCAGATCGGACCTCCCGCACGCGAAGGGTTCCCCGGCCGCCCGGCCGGGGCCCCTGCCCCGCCCGACCGGAGACACGTCCCGTGATCCAGATATTGATCGACACCCTGATCCGGACGAGCGACCTCGCCCTGATCGCACTCGGCCTCAACCTGTCCTACGGCGTCAGCCGTTTCCCCAACGTCGCCCATGTCGAGATGGCCCCGCTGGGTGCGGCGGTGGCGCTGGCGGTGGCCGCCCTGTTTCCCGGCGGCGGGCTGGTCGGCGCCGCCGTCGCCGGGGCGCTCGCCGCCGGGCTGGCGGCGATGCTGCTGCACCGCTTCGCCTTCGAGCGGCTCGCCGGCGCCGGCCCGGCCAGCGCGCTGATCGGCTCGCTCGCCATCGCCATGATGCTGCGCGCCGGCCTTCAGGCGGTCTTCGGTACCCGGCCGCAGCAGTTCGACACGCCGCTGACCCCGCCGCACGATCTGTGGGGCGCCATCCTGTCCGATTTGCAGATCGCCGCCATCGCCATCACCGCCGTCTGCCTGATCGGCTTCTTCGCCATGCTGCGGCTGACGCCGCTCGGGCGTTCGATCCGCGCCATCGCCGCCAATCCGGCGCTGGCCACCGCGTCGGGCATCGACGCCCGCCGCGTCACGCTGGTGACCGTCTTCCTCGGCGGCACGCTGGCCGGCATCGGTGGCATCCTGCTGGCGCTGGTCACCCAGCTCGACATCGGCATGGGTCAGATGCTTCTGCTGCCGGTCTTCGCCGCCGCCATCGTCGGCGGGCTCGGCAGCCTGCCGGGTGCCGTGATCGGCGCCTTCGCCATCGCGCTTGCCGAGACGCTGGTGATGCGCATCGATTTCGGCCTGCTCGCCGCCGACGGGCCGCGCTACCTGCCGCTCGGCTACCTGACCGGCATCGGCTTCGCGCTCATCGTCGTGACCCTCGTATACCGCCCGGAAGGGCTGCTGAGCCGGGGAGGACGCCGTGCTTGAGTTCTGCCTGCATGTGCTGATCATGTCGGCGATCTTCGGGATCGCCGCGGTCAGCCTCAACCTCCAGGCCGGCACCGGCGGCCTGCTGAACTTCGGCCAGATCGCCCTGTTCGGCATCGGCGCCTATGCGGTCGCCATCCTGACCCGCGCCGGGCTGCCCTGGCCGGCCGCCCTGCCCGCCGGCATGGCTGCCGCGGCACTCGGCGGCTTCGCCATCGGCCGTCTCGGCCGCGACCTCGCCGCGGAATACTGGGCGCTGGCGACGCTGGCGGTGGCCGAGCTGGTGCGGCTGGTCGCCCTCAACGAGGATTGGCTGACCGGTGGTCCGCAGGGCATCGGCGGCATCGTCGGACTGTTCCCCGGCCTCGACGGCGTGGCGCGCGCGCTGGCCACCCTGGCCTTGGCGGCGCTGCTGCTGCTCGGCACCGCGCTTATGGCGCGGCGGCTTGGGCAAACCCAGTTCGGCCGCGTGCTGCGGCTGATGCGGGAGAATCCCGACCTCGCCACCGCACTCGGCCACGACATCGTCGCCTGCAAGGTCAAGGTTCTGGCCATCGGCGGCGCGATGGCCGGGCTGGCCGGCGGGCTCTACACCCTCTACCTCGCCTTCATCGGGCCGGACCAGCTGCTGCCCTTCGAGACCTTCCTGATCTGGACGATGGTGGTGCTCGGCGGGCTCGGCAACGTGGCGGGGGCGGTGGTCGGCGCCATGCTGGTCACCACGCTCTATGCCGGCATTCCCTTCCTGAAGGATGCCGTCGCCCTTCCGTCCGACCTGACCGGCAGCCTGCGCGTCTTCGCCATCGGCTCGATCGTGCTGGCCGTCCTGATGCTGAAACCCCAGGGGCTGGTCCCCGAACGGCTGCGGAGGCTCCATGCTCAGCGCCCATGACGTCACCCGCAGCTTCGGCGGGCTGACCGCGGTCAACCATGTCAGCCTGGAGATCGGGCCCCGCGAGATCGTCGGTCTGGTCGGCCCCAACGGTTCCGGCAAGACCACCCTGCTCAACCTCTTGAGCGGCTTCCTCGCCCCGACCAGCGGCGAGATCCGCTTCGACGGCACCACGGTCAGCGCGCGGCGCGCTTGGCAGCCGAGCCGGCTCGGCCTGCGCCGCAGCTTCCAGCTTCCCAAGCTGCCGGCCCGCATGTCGGTGCTGGAGGTGATGCTGGCCGGCGGACGGCTGCCGGCCGGCGCCTCGCCCTGGCGCTCGCTGCTGACGCCGGGAGCTGTGCGTCGCGAGGAGGCGGCCTTCATCGGCAAGGCGATGGGGCTGCTGGCCGAGGTCGACCTCGCCGGCCTTGCCGACCACCCGGCCGGCGGCCTGTCGGGCGGCCAGCAGAAGCTGCTCGGGCTGGCGGCGGTGCTGATGGACGACCCGGCGGTGCTGCTGCTCGACGAGCCGACGGCCGGCGTCAACCCTTCGCTGCGCCGGCGGATGGCCGATCATCTGCGGCGCATCCGCGAGGGCGGCACCGCGCTGGTCATCGTCGAGCACGACATGGGCTTCATCGGCGACCTGTGCGACCGCTGCCTCGCCCTGGACAAGGGGGCGGTGATCGCCAACTGCCGCCCCGACGAGCTGAGCGGCAACCAGCAGGTGGTCGAGGCCTATCTCGGCCGCCGCCGGCCCGGCGTCCCGCTGCGGATCGTCGCCGGTGGAACGGTGGGAGGAACGGTCGACATCAGGACCAATGGAGCCAGAGCATGACGCTTTCCGTGCACGAGGTGCGCGCCGGCTACGTGCCGGACGCCGACATCCTGAACAGCCTGTCGATCACGGTAGAGCCAGGGGAGATCGTCACCATCCTCGGCCCCAACGGGTCGGGCAAATCGACCCTGCTGAAGACCGTCGTCGGCCAGCTCCGCCCGCGCGCCGGCCGGGTGGTCGCCGACGGCCGCGACCTTGCCGGCATCCCGGTGCACCGGCGGATCCGCGACTGCGGCGTCGCCTATGTGCCGCAGCTCGACAACATCTTCGGCCCGCTGACCATCCGCGAGAACCTGGAGCTGGGCGGCCAGTTCGTCGCGCCCGCCGCCCGCAGGGCCCGGCTGGAACAGCTGCTGGAGCATTATCCCAATCTCGGCCGCAAGGCCGGGGCGCGGGCCGACAGCCTGTCGGGCGGCGAGCGGCAGATGCTGGCGCTGGCCCGCGCGCTGATGCCGGGGCCGCGCCACCTGCTGCTCGACGAGCCGTCGGCCGGCCTGTCGCCGCTGATGATGGACGAGCTGTTCGCCCACATCCGCCGCATCCGCGACCGCGAGGGCGTCTCGGTCCTGATGGTCGAGCAGAACGCGGCGGAATCGCTTGAGGTCTCCGACCGCGCCTATGTGCTGGTGATGGGGCGGGTCCACCGCGAGGGCACCGCCCGGGAGATCCTGGAGGACGAAACGGTCGGCCAGCTCTATCTGGGAACCGGCCCGGTGCATTGATCCTCGCCGTCCCGCCGAATTGGTCGCAGTTGTGTATACTGGCCTGCATATTCCACTGGTGCTATGGTCCCGCGCGGCGCGCCGCAACGGTGCGTCGCCGGACAGCCCATCGCCGGAACCCGGTACTGGCATTCGGGTGTTGTCCCACCGGCACCGCAGGAAGCACATAGGACGATCATGGCGGGAACCCCGCGCAAGAAGACCATCAAGGCGGCTCCCAAGGCAGCTCCCAGGGCGGCGCCCGCGCCGCGCGCCGCCGACAGCGTCAACCGCGTCTATGCCGCGATCCAGCGCATGGCGGTGAATTTTGAATTCCGGCCGGAACAACGGATCAACGAGGTGGAGCTGGCCGCCACCCTCGGCGTCAGCCGGACCCCGGTGCGCGAGGCACTGAACCGGCTGGTGATCGAGGGACTGATCACGCTGGTGCCCAACAAGGGCTTCTACTGCCGCCCCTTCGACGCCGAGCAGATCATCGGCCTGTTCGAGGTGCGGGCGTCGCTGGAACGGCTGAGCGTCGAACTGGCCGCCGAGCGCGCCAGCGACGTCCGCATCGCCGAACTGATGGATTTCTGGAACGGTGTGCGGGCGAGCCGCGCCGCGATGGACGCCGAGGAGCTGACCAGCCGCGACGAGGAATTCCACATCCGCATCGCCGCGATGGGCGGCAATCCCGAGCTGGTCCGCATGTTGGAGAGCATCAACGCGCGGATCCGCTTCGTCCGCCGCATCGAGATCGAGAACCCCCAGCGCCGCACCACCACCTTCGACGAGCATCTGGCGATCGCCGAGGCGCTGAAGGCGCGTGACCGCGGCCGCGCGGTGGCCTGCATGTCGGACCATATCGGCATCAGCGTGGCCGACGCGGTGTCCGCCATGAAGGAAGGGCTCGCGCGCATCTACATGGGCCGCATGGCCAGCTGAACCGGCCTCGGACAGCGGCCCCCGGCAGCGGCCCCAGAACCGGCGTTGACCCTCGCCGCAAAGTGTGTACACTTCAGAACACACAATGACACCGAGGGAGGACGCACATGCCGGACGGCGTGGCGATGACGGGCGCGGTGACCCTGGACGACAAGTATCTGGCCGAGCATGGCCGCGTGTTCCTGAACGGCACGCAGGCCCTGGTGCGGATGGCGCTGCTCCAGAAACGGCGCGACCGCGCCGCCGGCCTGCGCACCGCCGGGCTGGTGAGCGGCTACCGCGGCTCGCCGCTCGGCACCATCGACATGGAGATGGGCCGGGCGCGGGGCTTCCTGGATGCCCACGACATCCGCTTCATTCCCGGTGTCAACGAGGATCTGGCCGCCACCGCGCTGTGGGGCAGCCAGCAGATCCATCTGCAGGACCAGCCGGAGTGGGACGGCGTCTTCGGCCTGTGGTACGGCAAGGGGCCGGGGGTGGACCGCACCGGCGACGCCTTCCGCCACGCCAACCTTGCCGGTTCGGCCGGGCGGGGCGGCGTGCTCGTCCTGGCCGGCGACGACCACACCTGCAAATCCTCGACGACCTCGCACCAGAGCGAATATGCGCTGGTCGATGCGATGATGCCGATCCTGAGCCCGTCCGGCATCCCGGAGATGATCGAATACGGGCTGCATGGCTGGGCGCTGTCGCGCCTGTCGGGCTGCTGGACCGCCATGAAGGTGACGGCCGACCTGACCGACCGCAGCGTCTCGATGACCCTCGACCCGGCCCTGCCCGTCATCCGGCAGCCGACGGACCTCGTCCTGCCGCCCGGCGGCCTCAACATCCGCTGGCCCGACAGCCCGCAGGAGCAGGAGGCCCGCCTGCACCTGCACAAGATCCCGGCGGCGCTGGCCTATGTCCGCGCCAACGGCCTGAACCGCGTGGCCCTGGGGGGTACTGGCGCGCGCTTCGGCATCGTCACCGCCGGCAAGGCCTATCTCGACGTCCGGCAGGCGCTGGCGGAACTCGGCATCGACGAGGACCGGGCGGCGGCGCTCGGCATCGCCGTCTTCAAGGTGGCGGTGCCCTGGCCGCTGGAGCCGGACAGCCTGCGCAGCTTCGCCGCCGGCCTCGACGAGATCCTGGTGGTGGAGGAAAAACGGCCGCTGATCGAGGGCCAGATCAAGGACATCCTCTACGGCCTGCCGGCGGACCGGCGCCCGCGCGTCACCGGCAAGCACGACTGGTCCGGCGTTCCCCTGCTGCGCTCGCACGACGAGCTGTCGGTCGCCGAGATCGCCATGGCGATCGCCAAGCAGCTCGCCCGCTGCGGCGTGGAGCTGGACGCCGACGCGCTGGCCCGCCTTGAAAACAGCATTGGCAATGGCGCCGCCGCCGCCCGCCCGGGCGGCCCGGTTGCCAAGCGCACGCCCTATTTCTGTTCCGGCTGTCCGCACAACAGCTCGACCAAGGTGCCGGAGGGTTCGCGGGCCCATGCCGGGATCGGCTGCCACTGGATGTCGCAGGCGATGGACCGCGACACCGCCACCTACACCCACATGGGGGCGGAAGGCGCCAACTGGGTCGGGCTGGCGCCCTTCGTGCCGACCCGCCACATCTTCCAGAACATCGGCGACGGTACCTATTTCCATTCCGGCCTGCTCGCCATCCGCGCGGCGGTCGCCGGCGGGGTGAACATCACCTACAAGATCCTGTTCAACGACGCCGTCGCCATGACCGGCGGCCAGTCCCACGACGGCCAGCTCACCCCGCAGGCCATCGCCTGGCAGGTGCGCGCCGAGGGGGTGCAGCGCATCGCATTGGTCAGCGACGAGCCGGAGAAGTATGGCCTGTCCGCCGGCCTGCCGCCCTACGTCACCATCCACCACCGCGACGATCTCGACGCCGTGCAGCGCGAGTTCCGCGAGGTGCCGGGCGTGTCGGCGCTGATCTACGACCAGACCTGCGCCGCCGAGAAGCGCCGCCGCCGCAAGCGCGGCAAGCTGCCCGACCCCGGCCGCCGCGTCGTCATCAACGAGCGGGTCTGCGAGGGCTGCGGCGACTGCTCGACCCAGTCGAACTGCCTGTCGGTGGTGCCGGTCGACACCGAGTTCGGGACGAAGCGGACCATCGACCAGTCCTCCTGCAACAAGGATTTCTCCTGCCTGAGCGGCTTCTGCCCGTCCTTCGTGACGGTGGAGGGCGGCACGCTGCGCAAGGCACGCCCCGCCGCCGCCCCGGCGCCCGATGCAGGCACCCCCCTGCCCGACGCATTGCCCGACC
The DNA here is from genome assembly GCF_003116035.1 of Azospirillum sp. TSH64. Taxonomy (GTDB): domain Bacteria; phylum Pseudomonadota; class Alphaproteobacteria; order Azospirillales; family Azospirillaceae; genus Azospirillum. Next base: position 3,583,718 of record NZ_LGQW01000015.1, on the reverse strand, counting down.
CGGTGGCACCGCCACTGGATCAACCCTATCGCCTTCTCGTCACCGGGGTCGGCGGCACCGGGGTGGTGACCATCGGCGCGATCCTCGGCATGGCGGCGCATCTGGAGGGGCTGGCCTGCTCGATCCTCGACCAAACCGGCATGGCGCAGAAGGGCGGCGCGGTGATGTCGCACATCGTCCTGGCGCGTCGGGCCGACCGGATCCATGCCGCCCGCATCGCCCCCGGCGGCGCCGACGCCGTGCTCGGCTGCGATCTGCTGGTCGCGGCCGGCGAGGATGGGCTGAGCCGCATGCGGGCCGGCCGGACCCGCGCGGTGCTCAACCGGCATGAGACCGTCACCGGCGCCTTCACCCGCAATCCGGAGGAACGGCTGCCGCTGCCGCTGCTGGTCCGCCGGGTCGCCGACGCCTGCGGCAGCCCGGCGGCGGTCGATGCGCTGGACGCCACCGCCATCGCCACCGCGCTGTTCGGCGACGCGATCATGGCGAACCTCTTCCTGCTCGGCTACGCGTGGCAGAAGGGGCTGATTCCGCTGTCGGCCGCGGCCATCGACACGGCCATCCTCCTCAACGGCACCGGGGTTGCCGGCAACCGGTCGGCCTTCGCCTGGGGACGCCGCGCGGCCGCCGACCCCGGCGCGCTCGCGGCGGCGCACCCGGCCAAGCCTTCAAGCCTGGCCGCTCCGCCACCCGACGATCTCGACGGGCTGGTCGCCCGGCGCGTCGAACAGCTGACCTCCTACCAGAATGCGGCTTATGCCGAGCGCTACCGCCTGCTGGTCGACCGGGTCCGCCGGGCCGAGGCGGCAGCGGTGCCGGACAGCAGCCGGCTGACCGCGGCGGTGGCGCGGTCCTTCTACAAGGCGATGGCCTACAAGGACGAGTATGAAGTCGCCCGCCTCTACACCGACGGCGCCTTCCTCGCGCAGCTGGCCGGACAGTTCGAGGCCGGCTTCCGCCTGCGCTTCCATCTGGCTCCGCCCCTGCTTGCGGGGCGCGACGAGCGGACAGGCCATTTGAAGAAGAGTGCCTATGGCCCCTGGATGCTGCCCGTGTTCAAAATGCTGGCGAGGCTCAAGGGACTTCGCGGGACGCCGTTCGACCCGTTCGGGCGCACCGCGGAGCGCCGGGCGGAACGCCGACTGATCGGGGAGTACGAACGGGCCATCACGGAAATGCTGGCCGGCCTCACCCCGGAAACGCTCGATTTGGCCTTGCGGATCGCCGGGATCCCGGACCGCATCCGCGGCTATGGACATGTGAAGGACAAGGCCATGGCCCAGGCGGAGATGGATTTGCGCGACTGGCCGGCGCAGTTCCGCTCCACGACGCCGCAGCGTCTGGCGGCTGAGTGAACCGCCCAGGGGGACCGCTCAGCTCTTGGCGATCTCGCCCAGCACATCCTTGGCGAGGCTGCGGATGTGCCGCTCCATGGCGGCCCTGGCCTCCGCCGGGTCGCCGCTCTCCAGTGCGGCGATGACGTCGAGATGCTCGTCGCAGTCGGGACGGATGCGCGACGGCAGGCCGGACAGCTCGAACAGGCGCGTCGTCACCCGCAGGTCGCGGATGATCTGCGCCAGCACCGCGTTGCCGGACGCCTCGGCGATCAGGGTGTGCAGTTCCTCGTCGGCGGCCCAATGATCCTCGAAGCGGATCTTGGGCTCGTCGCGCAGCCGCAGCATCTCGGCCTTCATCGCCTGCAGCCGGACCGGATCGACCCTGGACGCGGCGGCGGCGATGGCCTCTCCCTCCAGGATCTCGCGCAGGCGCATGCTCTGGAAATATTCGCGGTTGGAGACCTCGCGCACCCGGTAGGGGCGGTTGAACTCCTTGCGGATCAGCCCCTCGCTCGCCAGCCGCACCAGCGCCTCGCGGATCGGCGTGCGCGAGATGCTGAGTGCCGTGGCCAGCCGGTCTTCGACGATCACCTCGCCGCTGGGGATGCGGCGGTCGAGGATCATCTCCAGGATGGTGCGGTAGGCCATGCTCGCCAGGTTGACGCCGGCCTGAGTCGCACCGGCCTGAGTCGCCCCTGCTGCGGCCGGCGTCGCGGCTTTGGAATCGTCCATGTCCATGCTCATACCAAGTCCTGCCACCTGACGCTGATCTTCTCCCCTAACAAAGCAGACGAACCGTTGTCCTGCAAAGGTTCTGATCGGCCTGACCGGGAGGATGGGGGGCGGTGCCGCGCCCGGACCGGGATCAGTGCTGCAAAATCTTGGCGAGGAACTGGGTGGCGCGCTCCGAGCGCCGGGTCTCGAAGAACTCGGTCTTGGTGCAGTCCTCGATGATGCTGCCATGGTCCATGAAGATCACCCGGTGGGCGACCTTGCGGGCGAAGCCCATCTCGTGGGTGACGCAGATCATCGTCATGCCCTCGTTCGCCAGCTCGACCATCACGTCGAGCACCTCGTTGATCATCTCGGGGTCGAGCGCCGAGGTCGGCTCGTCGAACAGGATGGCGATGGGGTCCATCGCCAGGGCGCGGGCGATGGCGACGCGCTGCTGCTGGCCGCCGGACAGCTGGCCGGGGAACTTGTGCGCCTGGGCGGCCAGCCCGACCCGCGCCAGCAGCGCCTCGCCCTTCGCCACGGCCTCGTCCGTCTGGCGGCCCAGCACCTTGCGCTGCGACAGGGTCAGGTTCTGCATGATGGTCAGGTGGGGGAAAAGCTCGAAATTCTGGAACACCATGCCGACGCGGGCCCGCAGCGCCGACATCTTCGTGCCCGGCGCGCCGACATCCATGCCGTCCACCTCGATGCGGCCCGACTGGAAGGGTTCCAGCCCGTTGACGCACTTGATCAGCGTCGACTTGCCCGACCCGGAGGGGCCGCAGACCACCACCACCTCGCCCTTGCGCACGGTGGTCGTGCAGTCCTTCAGGACCTGGAAGGTGCCGTAGCTCTTGCTGACATTCTCGATGGCGATCATGGGGGCTTCTCTTGGCGATGGGGGCGTTGGACGGATGAGCGGGGCGGATGAGAGGACGGTTCAGCCGAACCGGTCGATCAGGAAGGGCGTCGGGTCGATGTCGGTGCGGCCGTCGACCAGCAGGTCGGCGGTCATGCGGGCGACGACCGGCGCCAGGGTGAAGCCGTTGGAGGTCACCGTGTTGAAGAAGCCCGGCAACCCCGGCACCGGGCCGAGGATCGGCGCGCCGTCGATGTTGATGTTCATCGCCGCCCAGGCGCGCACCACATGCAGCCCGGCGATCTGCGGCAGCACATGGCGGGCGACCCACAGGTTGCCCTCGATGCTGGAGCGCGACACCGTGTTGAAGCGGCGCGCCGGGTCGAAAACGGCGGTCCAGGCGCCACCGATGATCAAGCCCCCGGTGACCGCCTGCTTCAGGCTGAGATGGCGGTCGGCATGGGCGACCAGCTGGCCGACCAGCTTGGGCGCCGGCTCGGTGACGATCATCTGCAGGGGCGCGCTGTGCACCGGCACGTCAATGCCGACCAGCCGCCCGGTCTCGCGCGCCCACGGGCCGCTGGCGTTGACGATCTGCTTGGCGCGGATGCGGCAGCGCGAGGTCTCGACCCGCCAGCCGCCGCCCTCGACGGACGGCAAAGCGGCGATGCCCGTGACATTCACCCCGCGCAGGAAGCGGGCGCCCTGGCGGCGCGCCTGCTCCAGCACGGCGTAGGTCGCGCGCAGCGGGTTGATCTTGCCCTCCTGCGGGGCGTATTCGGCGCCGATCAGCCCGTCGGACAAGGCGGGGGCGAGGCGGCGCAGCTCGGCCGCGTCGATGATGGCGTTCTCGACGCCGTAGCGCCGCTCCAGCGCCGCCTTGGCGCGGAGGAACTCCATGCCGGCCGGGCTGTCCGCCACCATCAGCCCGCCGGTGACGGCCAGTTCGAAATCGGCCCCGCAGGCCGTCTCCAGTTCCCGCCACAAGGCGATGGAGCGCGGGCCGAGCGTCAGCGTCGCCGCCGCCGGTCCGCCGCCCGCCTCGGCCTTGGCGCCGAAGTCGAAGGACAGCAGCTGGACATGCAGGCTGCCGGCATTGGCGCCCGAGGCCTGCAAATTGGTGTCGCCGCGCTCGACCACCAGCACGTCGCGGCCGGCCTGGGTCAGGTAATAGGCGAGGCAGGATCCCACCACGCCGCCGCCGACGATCAGGATCTCGGCCTCCTGGTCGGGCAGCCGGCCGTCCTCCAGCGGGCGGGCGAGGTTGGGGGTGATGGCGCGCTGGTGGCCGCCCCATTCCGGCTTTTCGAAGGCGAAGGCGCCGGCCGGCGTCGGCTTGGCCGGCAGGCGCGGCGCCAGATACTGGTCGGGGGAGCGCGGCCGGCCGGTCGCCTGCTCCAGCAGCAGGGCGGCGGTCGCGGCGCAATAGCGGCCCTGGCAGCGCCCCATGCCGAGCCGGGTGTTGCGCTTCAGCGCCGCGAGGCTGTCATGGCCGGCGGCGATCTCGGTGCGGACTTGGCCGAAGGTGACCTCCTCGCAGCGGCACAGCATGGCGTCGTCGGGCACAATGTCGAGCCGCGGCGGCGGCGCTTGGTAGATCGACCACAGCGCCGCCTGGAAGCCCTCGGCCCGCCGCAGATCGGCCAGCGCCCGCCGGCCCTCCTCCGGGTCACTGTCGCTCAGGCCGAGCTGGGCAGCGGCGGCGATGCCGGCGAGGCGCCCGCGCGCTTGCGCCACCCTGGACCCGCCGAGATCGACGCCGTCGCCGACTGCGAACACACCCGGCACGCTGGTGGCGCCGTCCACCGCGATCTCGGTGGCGAGATAGCCGAGATGGCGGTCCTCGACCAGCCGATGGGCGCAGCCGAGCGCGCGGGCGATCTCGGTCGAGGGGATGAAGCCGTATCCCAGGCACAGCGCATCGGCGGCAACGGTGACGGTCTCATTCAGGCGGGGCGCGCCATCGGCGTCGAGCGGCGCGTAGCGCACCCGCTCCAGCCTGCCCTCCCCCCGTGCCGCAACCACCCCATGCCCCCACAGCACCGGAACCCCGGCGCGCCGCAGCGTCAGCATATAGCGGGCGCCGTCGCCGATCAGGCCGGGGGCGGCGCGCAGCGCGGTCAGCATCTGCCGCCATTGGGCCGGCGACGGGCGCGGCGCGCTTTCCAGCACGGCGGCCACCGCGACGCCGCCCTCCACCAACTCGCAGGCCAGTTGCAGGTTGAGCGGACCGTTGCCGGCGACCACCACCCGGCGGCCGGGCGCCACGCGGTAGGCGCGCGCCAGGGTCTGGCCGGCCCCGGTCGTCATCACGCCGGGCAGCGTCCAGCCCTCGAAAGGCGCCGGCCGCTCATAGGCGCCGCCGGCGATCACCAGCCGGCGCGGCCGGTAGACGGTCTCGCGCCCGTCGACGACGGCGACAATCTCGTCGGGGGCATGGGCACCCCACACCGTCGCCTCCTGGACGATGGCAGCACCCGCCGCCTTCGCCGCGTCGAGCAGGGCGAGGCCGGCGCGGAACTGGCGGTCGGTCGGCCGACCGGCGCGGTGCGACGGGGCGAGCGGCTTGAAATACTGCCCGCCGCTCTGCGGCCGCTCGTCCAGCACCACCACCGACGCGACGCGCCGCGCCGCCGCTGTCGCTGCCGCCAGACCGGCCGGCCCGGCGCCGATCACCAGCACATCGACCACCCGCTCCTCCGGCGCATCGCCCACCGGCGGCGGCACCAGCGCGACCAGCGGATCCTCCGGCGTGCCGGCCGGCGGCTGCGAGCGGATGGTCTGGCCGTCGGCCACCTTGGTCAGGCAGGCGCGCTGGCTCGCCTTGCCGTCGACCGTCACCAGGCACTCGAAGCAGGCGCCCATGCCGCAATAGAGGCCGCGCCGGCCGCCGTCGCGGCTGTGGCGGTAGGCGGCGACGCCGTGCGCCGCCAGGGCCGCCGCCACCGTCTCCCCGGCCAGCGCGGGAATCCGCTCGCCGTCATAGGTGATCTCGATGGGGGCGCCGTCGCGGCGGACGCTTGGATGTTCGAGGCGCATGGGCGGTCGGCTTTGTCCGGGTGCGGTGGAAAGCGCTTTTCGAGGCTGCGTCAATTAGCGCTGGATTCCTGTATACAGGTAGTATACGAGTAGTATTTAGGCAAGGTCAAAAATTAGGCAGGAGCTTGGGGGAACCCATGACGGCATTGCGCGGCACCTACACGGTCCTCATCACCCCCTTCACCGCCGACGGCGGCGCTGTGGACGTTCCGGCCTTGAAGAAGCTGGTGAACTGGCAGATCGAGCAGGGCATCCACGGGCTGATCCCGCTCGGCAGCACCGGCGAGTTCCTGTCGATGACGCCGGAGGAGCGGGCGCAGGTCATCGAAATCTGCGTGACAGAGGCGGCGGGCCGCGTGCCCGTGCTGATCGGCACCGGCGCCGAATGGACGCGCGACGCCGTTGCGCTGGCCAAGGAAGCGGAAAGCATGGGCGCCGACGGGGTGATGGTGATCCCGCCCTATTACAGCTCGCCGACACCCGACGAACTGTTCGAGCATTACCGCCGCATCGGCGAGGCGATCTCGCTGCCGGTGATGATCTACAACAACCCGGCGACCGCCAACGTCGACCTCACCCCGCCCATCGTCGCGCGGCTCAGCGAGATCGACAACGTCCTCTACATCAAGGAATCGACGCTGGAGGTGACGCGGGTCCGCGACATCATCGAGCTGTGCGGCGACCGCATGACGGTGTTCGCCGGCATCCTCGGCTACGAATCCTTCTGGCTCGGCGCCCAGGGCTGGGTCGCCGTCTGCTCCAACCTGATCCCGCGCGATTCCGCCCGCCTGTTCGAGCTGGTGGCCGACCATGGCGACAAGGAGCAGGCGCTGGCGCTCTACAAGAAGATGCTGCCCATCGTTCGCTGGGTCGGCGGCCACCGCTACGTCGCCGCCTCCAAGACCGGGCTCGGCATGATGGGGTTGCCGGTCGGCGACCCCCGCGCACCGCGCCTGCCGCTGCCGGAGGCCGACGCCCTGGCCCTGCGCGCCGATCTGGCGGCCTACGGCCTGATCGACTCCCTCGCCTGACCGCTTCGCCCGCATCCGAGATCCGAACACGAGAAAAGGGGTTTACGATGACCATTCGCACGCTGCTGATCGCCGCCGGCCTGACCCTGTTCGTTCTTCCTGCCGCAGCCCAGACCGCCTGCAAGCCGGCGGTCGCCGATTCCGAGCTGGTCAAGCCCGGCACGCTGGTGATGTCGACCAACCCGACCCTGCCGCCGATGCAGTTCGTCGACAGCAGCGGCCAGCTGAAGGGCATGCGCATCACGCTGGGCAACGAGATCGCCAAGCGCCTGTGCCTGACGCCGGAATATGTCCGCATCGAGTTCTCGGCGATGATCCCCGGCCTCCAGGCCGGCCGCTGGGACCTGATCAACACCGGCATCTTCTGGACCGAGGAGCGGGCCAAGATGATGCCGATGATCAACTATGAATCGCAGGCGATCAGCATCTCGGTGACCAAGGGCAACCCGTTGAAGATCGCCAAGCCGGAGGATCTGTCGGGCCGTCCGGTCGGCGTCGAGCTGGGCGGCTTCGAGGAGCGCAAGCTGCGCGAACTCGACAAGATGGTGGTTGCCAAGGGTCTGAAGCCCATCGAGATCAAGACCTTCGACAATTTCGCCACCGCCTATCAGGCGCTGCGCGCCGGCCAGACCGAGGCGTCGGTGGCCATCGACCCGACGGCGGCGGAATACGCCAAGCGCGGCGATTTCGAGCGCGCCCTGCACGGCCTGTTCCCGACCCCGGTCGCCCTGGCGATGAAGAGCAAGACGCTGAGCGAGGCCGTGGTCGGCGTCCTCAACGACATGCAGAAGGACGGCTCCTACAAGAAGCTGATGGACGAGTACGGCCTGCTGCCCAACGACGGCGCCTTCAAGGTCAACGGCCCCGGCATGTGAGACGCATAACGCGGGCGGCGGCAGGGACCCGTTCCCGCCGCCGCCCGCGCATCGGACCAGAGTGAAAGGGTGACGGAATGACCAGTGGCTGGAACTGGGACGGTTTCTTCGAGTACCTGTTCAACGGGTACCTGTTCAGCGGAGCGATCACCACCCTGTGGCTGACGCTGGCGGGCATCGCCGGCGGCCTCGTGCTCGGCTGCGTGCTGGCGCTGCTGCGGCTGTCGCCCTACCGCTGGGTGGCACGGGTGGCTCAGACCTACATCTGGGTGTTCCGCGGCACGCCGCTGCTGGTCCAGCTCATCATCATCTACACCGGCCTGCCGCAGATCGGCATCAAGCTGTCGGTCACGGAATCCGCGCTGATCGGCCTGATCCTCAACGAAGCGGCATATCTGGCCGAGATCATCCGCGGCGGCATCCTCGGCGTCGCCGCCGGGCAGAGCAACGCCGGCCGGGCGCTCGGCCTGAATTCGGCCCAGGTGATGGCCTACATCGTGCTGCCGCAAGCCGTCCGCATCATCATCCCCGCACTCGGCAACAGCGTGAACGGGCTGCTGAAGACGACCTCGGTCACCTCCGTCATCTCGATGGAGGAGCTGCTGCGCAGCACCCAGCTGCTCATCCAGGAGCGCTTCATGGTGCTGGAGCTGTTCACGGTGGCCGCCCTCTATTACCTGCTGATGACCTCGCTGTGGGACATCGTCCAGCGCCGCATCGAGCGCCATTTCGGCCGCGCCTACCGCAACATCGCCATCGTCGACGGCCAATGAGGGGCGCTCGGCCATGAGTCCTCCGCTCCCCCCAACGCCCCCTCCTCCCCTCCCGCCCTCCTCCCGGACCGCCAACCTCGGCGACCGCGCCTTCGCGCACCTGCGCGAGCTGATCCTCAGCCGCGAGATCCCCGGCGGTGCCGAGGTGCCGGAGGGGCGGCTGGCCGAGCGGCTGAACGTGTCGCGCACGCCGATGCGCGAGGCGCTGGTCCGGCTGGTCGGCGAGGGGCTGCTGGAGCGCACCAGCGAGCGCAGCTACCGCGTCCGCATCGTCTCGGCCCGCGAGTTCTTCGAATGCATGCAGATGCGCGAGCTGCTGGAGTGCCACGCCATCGAAACCGCGGTTCCGCTGGTCGGCGACGCCGATCTGGCCGAGCTGCGGCGCGGGCTCGAGGCGCTGGAGGACGGCGAGGACGACATGCAGCACTGGCTCTACGACAACCATTTCCACAGCTTCTTCGCCCGCGTCAGCGGCAACGCGACGCTGGCCGAGACCATCACGCGCATGCGGGTGGTCGCCCGGCTGTTCCGCATCTCCAGCAGTTTCCACCGCAAGGGCGAGATCGACACGGAGCACCGGGCGGTGCTGGACGCGGTGGAGCGGCGCGACGCCGCCGCCGCCAAGGCCGCCATGCTGGCGCATCTGCGCAACCTCCAGGACGACGCCCGCCGCGCCATCGCCGCCGAGGCCAATCCGGGAGGCTATTTTTTGTAATCCCGGTTTTTTTTGTGATCCCGGCAACCGCAAGACCCGTCCTTCGGGACCGAGGGAGAGTTCCATGCCGCAGTTCGACACCGTAATCCGCAACGGCACGCTGGCCACCGCGTCCGACGTGTTCGCCGCCGACCTCGGCGTGATCGGCGGCCGCATCGCCGCCATCGGGGCCGGGCTGGGACCGGGCGCGCGCGAGATCGACGCGACCGGTAAACTCGTGATGCCCGGCGGCGTCGACGGCCATTGCCACCTCGACCAGCCGACCAGCGACGGCTCGCAGTCGGCCGACGATTTCGAGACCGGCACCCGCTCGGCGGCCTGCGGCGGCACCACGACGGTCATCCCCTTCGCCTGCCAGTTCAAGGGCCAGTCGCTGCGCGACGCGGTGACTGACTACCACCGCCGGGCCGACGGCAAGGCGGTGATCGACTATGCCTTCCACCTCATCGTCAGCGACCCGACCGACCAGCTGCTCGGCCAGGATTTGCCGGCGCTGATCCGGGACGGCTACACGTCGTTCAAGATCTACATGACCTACGACGACATGAAGCTGAACGACCGGCAGGTGCTGGAGCTGCTCAGCGTCGCCCGGCGCGACGGCGCCATGGCGATGATCCATGCCGAGAATGCCGACTTCATCGGCTGGCTGACCGACAAGCTGCTCGCCGCCGGCCACACGGCACCGCGCTACCACGCCGATTCCCGGCCGATGCTGGTGGAGCGCGAGGCGACCCACCGCGCCATCGCCATGGCCGAGCTGGCCGACGTGCCGATCCTGATCGTCCATGTCTCGGGCCGCGAGGCCATCGAGCAGATCCACTGGGCGCAGGGCCGCGGCATGCGCATCTACGCCGAGACATGCCCGCAATACATGGTGCTGACCGAGCATGACCTGCACGGCCACGGCATGGAGGGGGCCAAGTGCATCTGCTCGCCGCCGCCGCGCGACAAGGCCAACCAGGCGGCGGTCTGGGACGCGCTGGCCGGCGGCACCTTCCACATCGTGTCGTCCGACCATGCGCCCTTCCGCTACCAGGACCCCAAGGGCAAGATGCTGCACGGCGCCGACACCCCCTTCAACTGGATCCCCAACGGCGTGCCGGGCATCGAGACGCGGCTGCCGATCCTGTTTTCCGAAGGGGTGAAGAAGGGCCGCATCAGCCTCCAGCGCTTCGTCGAGCTGTCCTCGACCAACCCGGCCAAGATGTATGGCCTGCACCCGCGCAAGGGCAGCCTCGCCATCGGTGCCGACGCCGACATCGTCATCTACGACCCGGACCGCAAGGTCACCATCACCAATGCCATGCTGCACCACAATGTCGACTACACCCCCTACGAGGGGCTGGAGGTGACCGGCTGGCCGGAGACCGTGCTGTCGCGCGGCGAGGTGGTGGTGGAGAAGGGCACCTGCGTGGCGCAGCCCGGCCGCGGCGCCTTCCTGCACTGCGACACCCCGGATCTGGCGCGGCCGAAGGTCGGCGCCGCCTGAAAGGACGATTGCCCATTTTTTGAATTTTAGACGCGAGGATCATCCAGCATGGACGCCCTGACCATCACCGCCGGCCCCTTCACCTTCGGGGCCCGTTTCGAGACGGCCGCCGCGCCGAAGACCTGCGCCAAATTCCGCAGCCTGCTGCCCTACGAGGGCCAGATCGTCCATGTCCGCTGGAGCGGCGAAGGCGTCTGGATTCCGCTGGGCGACACCGATTTCGGCCTCGGCTACGAGAACCACACCAGCCACCCGGCGCCGGGCCAGATCATCCTCTATCCCGGCGGCATCAGCGAGACCGAGATCCTGCTGGCCTATGGCGGCGTCCAGTTCTCCAGCAAGATGGGCCAGCTCGCCGGCAACCATTTCATCACCATCACCGACGGGCTGGAGAACCTGGCGGAACTCGGCAAGCGCACCCTGTGGCAGGGCGCGCAGCCGATCCGCTTCGAACTGGCGCGCTGACGCGGCAGAGGGCATTGGCGCCGCGGGGCCTGCCTCGGCCCCGCCGCCAGGGATGCGCCTGCCGCGAACAAGCTCCAAGCTCCCCAGTGAGAACCCCGCCGATTCCCTTTACCGGCCCAGCGCGAGATCACGGCTCTCCGGTCCGGGCAGCGCGGAGCCTTCCAGGCGACTGCCGCTCGCCGCCAGCATGGCCCGATCCAGCCGGTCCTGCTTCCCGGCGTCCATGGTGCAGGCCATGGCCCGGTAGAACTGGCTGCCGTCGAGCGCGAACAGCAGAAGATCGACCCCGGCGTTGAGCGCCTCGACGACGGCCCGGCACAGACCGTACTGATAGACCGGCGTCATGACCATGTCGTCGGTGACGATCAGCCCGTCGAACCCCCAATCCCGGCGGATCACCCCGTCGATCAGCAGACGCGAGTGGGAGGCCGGCCGGTCGGGATCGACGGCCGCCACGATGGCGTGGCCGACCATCAGAAGGGTCTGCGGATCGCCGGCCAGCACGCGGCGGAAGGGCAACCAGTCGGTCGCCTCCAGCACCTCGCGCGGTTCGCCGATGACGGCGCGGAAATGGTGGGTGTCGCTCTGCGCCCGGCCCAGCCCGGGGAAATGCTTCGCCGTCGGCCGGACGCCGCCGTCGGTGACGCCCCTGGCATAGGCCGCGGCGACTTCGGCCACCACCTCCGGATCGTCGGAAATCGCCCGCTGAGAGATGAGGCTGTGGAAATCCAGCGGATCGGGCGGACGGTCGCGCCGCAGGTCGAGGATCGGCGCGAGGTTGACGGTCACGCCGATCGATTGCAGGTCCCGCCCATGCGCCTGCCCGAGCGCGCGCGCGGCGGCCCGGCGCTCCTCGGCGGGCAGGCCGGCCAGCGACGCCGGGGCCGGGCGATGCGGCAGCCAGGGCGACAGCCGGGACACGATGCCGCCCTCTTGGTCGGCTGCCACCACCAGCGGCGGCAGCCCGGCCCGCCGCCGGATCTCCTGCAAATGGCCGATCTCGTCGCGCAGTTCCTCGGCCGACCGTCCGGCCAGATTGTGCCGGGACACGAACACCCCGCCGATCAGTCCGCGCGCCGCCAGCGCCTCGACCTCCGCGACCCCCCGGTAGCCGACGATGAAGTGCCGCCCCAGCCCGGCCGCCAGCGGGTCCTGCATCGCCAGGACATGCGCCTTGCGGATCTGGAACACCGCCTCCGCCCCCACCGTGCAGAGCGGCACCGCCAGCCAGAGCAGTACCAGCGCCGGCCGCCCGCCGACGCCCTTCCGCAGCGGGGGCCGCCGCAGGACCAGCAGGCCGCACAGCCCGGCCGCCGCAATCACGGGCAGCGACCAGCCCTTGACCGGGGTCAGGTAGGGATCGTGGATGTTGGCGCCGGCAAGAGCCAGCAGCAGGCCGCCGACCCACCAGACGAAAGCCCTCACGACTCATCTCCCTGCCAGTCCACGCGCTGGGTGACGGCCATGACCGCCGACAGGACCAGGAACAGGGCAACCGTCCCCACCAGCAGGGAGTAGTTTTCCAGCCCGATGAGGAGGTGGAGGAAGGCGAACAGGCCCGCCAGCGCCACCGCGAAGACCAGGGTCGGACCGGCGCGCCGGGTGACCGCCGCGGTGTAGGCCGTCGCCTGGACCAGGACGAGCGCCGCGCTGATCCAATAGCCGGCGACATAGCCGAACGGTTCGGCGAAGGACACCAGCAGCAGGGAGAACAGCGTCATCGACAGCCCGAGCAGGCCATACTGGACGATGTGGATGCGCACGCTGGAGAGAAGCTCGAACAGCGCATAGACCGTGAAGGACAGCACGACGAAGAGACTGGCGTATTTCGAGGCACGGTTGATCATGCGGTAGGTGGGAACCGCCTCCAGCAGCTCGACGCCGACCGAGGGGAGATACTGGGCTTCGGCGGAGTCCAGCAGCGCCGCGTCGGACCGGAGCGGCGGCCTGGAATAGTCGGAGACGGTCCACCGCGCCTCGAAGCCATCGGCGGTCACCGTCGGGTCGGACGGCAGCACGGTGCCGACGAAGCTCGGCGTCGGCCACGGCGCCCTGATGGCCGCCGTCGCCTGCCGGCCGTCCAGGGTCTGGTGGAAGGCCCCGGTGCCGCGCAGGGTCACCGTCGCCTGGAACTTCATCTCCACGCTTGCCGCGGGGGCAGCCGCCATCGTCGGACGGGCGGCGAGCGCGGCGCCCCAGCAATCCTCGGCGCGGGCGACCAGCTCCTGGCAGCCGCGCCAGGGGATGGTCTCCCCGTTCCAGACCACGCGGTCCTCGGCCGTCATGCCGGCCAGCCCCGACAGCTGGAGCAGGAAGACGCTGTCCTGCCAGGAGATGGAGCCGCCGCGCCCGACCATCTTCTCCAGGCTGGACGCGGACGGGACCGCGAAGCTGCCGGTCATCTCCAGCGCCGCGGTATAGACGGTCGCGGAGAACAGGCCGCGCCTCTTGCGCTCGGGCGCCAGGGCCGCCTGCGTCGCCAGGGTCGCCGGCGCGATCTTCAGGTAACCGCGGGTCTTGCCGTCGGCGGCGAGATAGGGCACCGCCAGCACCGGCGTCCGCACGGTCTGCTCGGGACTCCAGCTCCGCGCCAGCTCCTCCTGCATCTCGGCCTGCCGGTCGGAGCGTTCGCCGATGATCCCGGAGACCGGCAGGCCGGCGATGAGGGTCACCACCAGAAGCAGGACGATTTGCAGGAACTTCACGGACCGGCGGTTCCGGCGCGCGGGTGGGGAAGCAGGCGCGGGACTGGGTGGGGAATCAGGCGGCACGGTCATTCGGACACTCCACGAGGGGAAGGGAGACAGGCCCCCAGCGTGGCGTCCCGGCATGCCGCGGCGATGACGCGGTTGTGCAGCCGGGAAGGAATCTCCGTGCAGAACTTGTGCAGATTATCGGATAGGCTTGCGCTGCCATGACCAAGATCCTGCTGATCGACGACGATCCCCACATTCGCGACATCGTCCGCTTCGCCCTGAACCGGGAGGGCTTCGCCGTGGTCGAGGCCGGGGATGGCGTCCGGGGGCTGGCGCTGGCCCAGGCGGACTCCCCCGACCTGATCCTGCTCGACATCGGCATGCCGGAGATGGACGGCACCGAGGTCTGCCGCCGGCTGCGCCGGGAGAGCCGGGTCCCCATCATCTTCCTGTCGTCGCGCGACGACGAGATCGACCGGATTCTCGGCCTCGAACTGGGGGGCGACGATTACGTCACCAAGCCCTTCTCGCCGCGCGAGCTGACGGCGAGGGTCAAGGCGGTGCTGCGCCGGATGGTCCCGCCGGAGCCGCCGGCTCCCGAGGCTCCGGCACCGGTCCTCCGCCACAACCGCCTGCGCCTGGACCTCGACGGCGTGCGTGCCTTCTGGGACGAGACGGAGGTGGTGCTGACCGCCACCGAGTTCGGCCTGCTGCGCACCCTCGCCGACCGGCCGGGTAAGGTGTTCAGCCGCGACGCGCTGATGGACGGCGCCTACGCCACCGAACGCTATGTCGCCGACCGCACGGTGGACAGCCACATCCGCCGGGTCCGGGCCAAATTCCAGGCGGTCGGCGGCGCTCCGGTCGAGACCGTGCATGGGCTGGGCTACAAGCTGTCGGACTGCCGATGAGGTCGCCTTTCGGGAGGTCGCCATCCGCGCGGCGGCCGTCCATCGGAACCGTTCTGCTGGTCATGACGGTGGCGGCGCTGGTGCTGCCGCTGAGCGGCCTGTGGATCCTGCGTCTCTACGAAAGCGCCCTGATCCGCCAGACCGAATCCGAACTGATCGCCCAGGCCGGGGTGGTGGCGGCCTTCTACCGCGACGCCTGGCGCCGGGCCGGCGGACAGGCGGAGGCGCTCGGCCCCCCGGTGGATCCGGCCTGGACACGCCCGCCGGGCTTCGATCCGCCCTGGACGCCGCGGTTCGCCAGCCTCGACCTTGCCGAGGATCCGATCCTTCCCCCCGCCCCCGATCCGGTCCCGGCGATGGCGAGCGACCCGTCCGCCGCCATGGCCGGAGCGACGCTCGGCCCGATCCTGCGCGAGGCGCAGCGCATCACCCTGGCCGGCATGCGGGTCACCGACCGCCGGGGCGTGGTCGTCGCCAGCACCGGCGAGGAGATGGGCCTGTCCCTGGAACGGCAGGACGAGGTCCGCCGCGCCCTGGCCGGCGAGGCCGCCAGCGTCCTGCGCGAACGCACAAGTCACGACAGGGTGAGCTACCGGTCCGGGTCGGACAGCCCGGCCGTGCCGGACCGCAGCCGGTCGGTGCGGGTCTTCACCGCCCAGCCGGTGCTCGACGACGGGCGCGTCGTCGGCGTGGTGGTGGTGTCGCGCACGCCGCGCAGCATCGCCGACACCCTCTACGGCAAGCGCTGGCACCTCGCCGGGCTGGCGGTGCTGCTGCTGGTGTCGGTGGGGGTGCTGGCGCGGCTGGGGACGGTCGCCATCGCCCGCCCGCTGCGCGCGGTCACGGGCTTGGCGAAGCGCACGGCGGACGGCGAACGGGGCGTGATGGTCCCGCTGCCCCGCCCGGTGGTGCGCGAGGTCGCCGAACTGTCGGACGCGCTGACCCGGATGGCCAGCACGCTGGAGGAGCGGGCCGACTATATCCGCGACTTCGCCGCCCATGTCTCGCACGAGTTCAAGACGCCGCTGACGACCATCCGCGGCACCGTCGAGTTGCTGCGCGACCATATGGACAGCATGCCGGCCGAAGACCGCGACCGCTTCCTCGCCAACATGGACGCCGAGGCCGGACGGCTGTCCCGCCTCGTCCGCCGCCTACTGGAGCTGGCCCGTGCCGACGTGATGACCGTGACCGACGCCGCGGTGACCGACGCCGTGCCGGTCGCCGCCCGTCTGGCCGAGCGTCATGGCGCGGACGCGTCGCTGCCGGCCTCGCTGCCGGTCGCCATCGGGCAGGACTCCCTGGAAAGCGTCCTGGCGAACCTGATCGAAAATGCGAGGCACCATGCCGGCGCCGACGCGCGGGTGACCGTCACCCTGCGGGCCGAGGGCGGGCGGGCGATCCTGCGGGTTGCCGACGACGGGCCGGGCATCTCGCCGGCCAATGCCGACCGCGTCTTCGTCCCCTTCTTCACCACCGCGCGCGACCGCAGCGGCACCGGTCTCGGTCTCACCATCGCGCGGGGGCTGGTGGAGGCCCATGGCGGAAGCATCGCCCTGCTGCCGTCGGACCGCGGCGCGCTGTTCGAGGTCGCCCTGCGCCGGGTCCTACCACGCAGGTAAAATTCCGCCGGGCGCCGCGGAGCGCTATGGTGGCCCCGCCCTGGTGGCGTCCGCAGCCGGGAATTGGCCCCAAGCCGAGGAAAGATATGCAGCCTATAATTGAGATTCGTGGGTTGGAGAAGACCTACGCATCCGGCTTCCAGGCCCTGAAAGGAGTCGATCTCGACATCCGGCGCGGCGAGATCCTGGCGCTGCTCGGTCCCAACGGCGCCGGCAAGACGACGCTGATCAGCATCGTCTGCGGCATCGTCCGGGCGACGTCGGGCAGCGTGACGGTGGACGGCCACGACATCCGGCGCGACTGGCGCGCCGCGCGGTCGCTGATCGGCCTGGTCCCCCAGGAGCTGACGACCGAATCGTTCGAGAGCGTCTGGGCGACCGTCAGCTTCAGCCGGGGCCTGTTCGGCAAGCCGCCCAACCCCGCGGTGATCGAGCGGATCCTGAAGGATTTGTCCCTGTGGGACAAGAAGGACACCAAGGTCATGGCGCTGTCCGGCGGCATGAAGCGGCGCGTGCTGATCGCCAAGGCGCTGTCGCACGAGCCGCGCATCCTGTTCCTGGACGAGCCGACCGCCGGCGTGGATGTGGAGCTTCGCCGCGGCATGTGGGAGATGATCGGTCGCCTGCGCGACAGCGGCGTCACCATCATCCTGACCACCCACTATATCGAGGAGGCGGAGGAGATGGCCGACAGCATCGGCGTGATCTCCGGCGGCCGGATCGTCCTGGTGGAAGAGAAGGCCGCCTTGATGCAGAAGCTGGGGAAGCGGCAGCTGACCCTGCAATTGCAGAGCCCCCTGGGGGCCATCCCGGCCGAACTCGCCGACTATCCCCTGGCCCTGTCGGAGGGCGGGCGGGAGCTGGTCTACAGCTTCGACACGCAACAGGAGCGCACCGGCATCGCCGGGCTTCTCCGCAAGCTGGGCGACCACGGCATCACCTATACGAACCTGCGCACCGAAGAAAGCTCCCTGGAGGAGATCTTCGTCAATCTGGTGAGGGAGCGGGCATGAACCTTCATGCGATCAAGGCCATCTATCTCTTCGAGCTGGCCCGCACCTGGCGCACGCTGGCGCAGAGCATCGCCGGCCCGGTGATCTCCACCTCGCTGTATTTCGTCGTCTTCGGGGCGGCGATCGGCGGGCGTTTCGCATCGATCGAGGGCGTCAGCTACGGCGCGTTCCTCGTCCCCGGCCTCGTCATGATGTCGGTGCTGACGGAAAGCGTGTCGAACGCGTCCTTCGGCATCTACATGCCGCGCTATTCCGGCACGATCTACGAGCTGCTGTCGGCCCCCGTCTCTGCCTTAGAGACGGTGATCGGCTATGTCGGCGCGGCGGCGACCAAGTCCCTCATCCTTGGAACGCTGATCCTGCTGACGGCGCGGCTGTTCGTGGATTTCTCCATCGCCCACCCGGTCTGGATGGTCGCCTTCCTCGTGCTGACATCGGTGACCTTCAGCCTGCTCGGCTTCATTCTGGGCATCTGGGCCGACGGCTGGGAAAAGCTGCAGATCGTGCCGATGCTGATCGTGACGCCGCTCGCCTTCCTGGGCGGGAGCTTCTATTCGATCAACATGCTGCCGCCGTTCTGGCAGACGGTCACCCTATTCAATCCGGTCGTCTATCTGGTGAGCGGCTTCCGCTGGAGCTTCTACGGCGCCGCCGACATGCCCGTCGGATTGAGCCTCGGCATGACCGCCCTGTTGCTGGCGATCTGCCTTGCCGTCGTATGGTGGATTTTCCGCACGGGCTACAAGCTGAAGAACTGACCGGTCACCGGCGTCGCCCGACGCGGGCAAGGAGAGGCCCCGGCGGGTGAACCGCCCGCCGCGGCCTCGGTCCGCGGCCGGGTCCTCTCCGCTTCGAGCAGCGTCAGCCCCTTCAATCCTGTTGCGAACGAGATTGCACCACGGAAAGGCACATCGCCTCGAACCGCTCGGCAAATCGTTGGGCATCGCACAGATCCGACGCGATCAGACGACCGCGCAGTCCTTGGCGAACCGTCGCCAGATGATCGGGATCGGCAGCCAGAGCCACCGCCTTGGCCACGAAATCCTCCTCATCGGCGGCAATCCAGCCGGTCAGACCGGCGGTGGTCAACAGGCTGGCGCCCACCCGCGCGGCATGGCGATCACCGGGGAGCGTCAGCACCGGCACGCCCATCCACAACGCCTCGCAAGTGGTCGTGGTGCCGTTGTAGGGAATGGGATCGAGCGCGATGTCGATCTCGCCATAGCTGTTCAGATGACTGAAATGATCGGGGCTGTGGCACAGCAACGCAAGGCGGTCCGGCCCGATTCCGGTTCCCTGGTTGTCGACCTGGCCGGTTCCGGCCCGCACCAGCACCCGTCCCCGCCGGCTGTCGCCCCCTTCGGTCAGCAGCACCTCATGTCCGCCGGCAAGGGCGGCGGTTCCATTCGGCGCGGACAAGCTTCCCTTGTTGGACACCTCGCGGGCGATCAGCAGGACGTCGCCGCCGGACGAAGAGATGGCGCCGAGATTTTCCACCTTGGCCGTGCTGTCGCCCTTGAAGGTCAACGGCTTGGCCGACATGAAATCGTCGCTGGGCACGTCATGGGTGCTGGCGACGAAACTGCCGCCGGTGGTCACGGTGCCGGTGGGGCCGACCACCACCCCGGCGGGGTTGATCAGATAAACCGAGCCGGTGGCGGTCAGCGAACCGGCGATCGCCGACGGATTGCCGCCGCCGACCCGGTTGAGGGTGGCGCCGCTGCCATTCTCGAACGCGACCTTGGCGCCTTGGCCGATGGAAAAGCCGTTCCAGTTGACGATGCCACGGCTGCCTTGCTGGGTGACGGTCATGGTCGCGCCGGTGGTGGCGATGCCGCCGCTTCCCGCCACGAATCCCCCGCCGGTCGGAAGGGTTTGCGCCGACAGCGGGCCGTTCAGGACCAACAGGCTGGTCAAGCTGCTCGTGCTCAGAATGACGCTCAACCACCCCTTCCAGGTCATGCTGCCGACGCTCCCATTCGCTCAGCCGCCGTCGATGATCGCCTCCGCCAGGATGATCCGGACGGCATAGGTTTCATCAATTTTGGGGAGGAGTGTATGGCCCGTTCTACCTATGGGACATCCCGTATTCATGTGAGATGGCCCCGTTTCCCGGACAGTTCGGCGGCTGGAATAAGCTTGTTTCAGGTTCGTGTCAGGCCGCCAGCCTGTGTGTGTTTTATGCACCCAGAGTGCGAGTTCCGTCCCAAGCTTTGACGGCTATAAAGGCACAAAATCATTGATTAGCGTGTCGGAACTTTGCCGTTTCATTTCAAAAATGAGTCCAGCACAGGCAATGACCTTGCCGTCGTCTTTGACGTAATGACCAATCGTAAATTCAGTGACGCCAAACCATCGGAAACCGGCATGAGCAAGTGGAGCATTTCGGCTGTAGGCTCCCACATTTCCGACTGATGGCGAGCTTGCCGCTTCAGGCACTTGTCTCTCACCTCCGCGACTTTCCGGTCTTTCCAGATCAGACTGTTCGCACTATCAGCCTTTGACGGATATACGGGAAAATTCCGTCCGTTTCTTCTCATTATTTTGAAAATCAGAGATATACTTGTCTCAGACAGCCTCGCAGGAAGCGGGCGACCGCCTGCTGGGCGACGCTGCCGACATCCTCCGGGGAAGCCGATTCGAATACACCCCACAGGCATTCCTCATGCAGACCGGCTTCACAGAGAGCCCGGAAATGAGCAGCAGCGCCGGGCAGTGCCAGAAAGTCCCAGCCGGGTTTGTCGCTCCGCTCTGCCAAACGCTGCAATATGGCTGCGATCTGACTCTCCGCGCGCCGAATTCCGCGCTCGTAGAAGATGCGGCCGATCTCCGGGAAACGACCGGTTTCAGCCATCACGAGGCGGGTCACGGCAAGCGCTGAAGGAGACAGTATCAAGTCCAGATAGGCCCGCGCCGTGTCCTCCAGCACAGCCTCGGTTCCCTTTTCCTCCACCTGTACAGCGGCAAGGGCGGACCAGGTCAACGTCCCGATTTCCTCGACATAGGCTGCGAACAGCGCCGCTTTGGAAGGGAAATACCGATAGAGGGTGCTCTTGGAGCCGCCCACCTCGGCGGCGATACCATCCATCGAGGCATCGGCATAGCCCTGCCGAAGAAAGGTTCTGCCGGCGATCGTCAGGATTGCGGTCCGCCGGGCGGATGTACCTGCTGGCATGGTCAAACACCCTCCGATCGACCAGTTCACGGTGTGGTCATGCCCGGTCACGCGGCGGCAATATTTCGGACCTGCGCAGCAGCCGTATCCAGAAAGGCCTGAGCAAGGCCGGGATCGTTGACGACACGCGAGAGCGTCAGCGCACCGACCATCAGTGAAAGAATTGCCATCGCCTTGCTTTTGAACTCTTCGCCCTGCGTTTCCGAAATCAGCCGTTCGAGGATGTCGAGATGAGCCCTGATCCCGGCTTCGAACGACGTCTTCACCGCGGCGCCGTGTCTGGCGGCGTCGGAACCGAGCGCCACGATTGGGCAACCGTCGGTCTTTTCCTCGCGGTGCCCGGCGCTGAGATAGAAGCCGATCACCGGGCCAAGCGGATCCTCTGGATTTGCTGTGGCCGCCGCCGTCCATCGGCAGTAAGCGCTCTCCAACGCCCGCGTCGACGCCTGAGCCGCCAAATCCTCCTTAGAGGCGAACTGCTTGTAGAAGGCACCCTGGGTCAGGCCCGCCGCCTCCATCAAATCCTTGAGACCGATGCCGTCGAAACCGTGCTCCCGAAAAAGACGGCTCGCCACGTTGATCACGGTCTGCCGGTTTTCCTCAGCCTGAACGCGACTCACACGCATGGTATGCTCCTATTTAGATTTCGACTGACATCTATAGGAGATATGGATGACCGACACAATTCTCCACCTCGACCTACTCCGCAGGACGTCTCCGAACTGGCGGATGGGACGCGTGATGCCGGCCCCAGGCACCCCCCATCATCGCGGCGGCCGTCAGAAGCCCATATGAGAGCGCGGCCAGGGCGGTGATCTGGAACAGGGTCGACAGTCCGGCACCGAACCAGATCACCGCCGCCCAGCCGATGACGGCGGCGACGATCATGCGGACGGTGCCGGCCAGGACGGGAAACAGGACGCGCTTGGCTCCCTGGCTGGCGAAATAGAGCGCCAGCCCCAACCCGACCGCGCCGTAAACCGGCGCCACGGTCCGCAGATAGAGGGTGCCCATCGCCAGTACCTGGGGCTCGTCACTGAACAGGCCGATCCAGGCTTGCGGACAGAGTGTGGCGGCAAGGCCGATGGCCTCGGTCATCCCGAAGGCGATGGCGGCACCGCTCCAGGCTATGCTGCGCGCCCGCGCCGGCTGCCCGGCCCCGATGTTGTGGCCGACCATGGTGACCAAGGCGGTGCCGAGCCCGAAGATCAGCGGAATCTGGATGTAATCGAGCCTCGAGGCGATGCCGTACCCGGCGATGGCATCGGCGCCGAACCGGCCGACCGCGGCGGTGACGAGGGTGACGGTGAGATTGACCTGGACGGTGCCGATCGCCGACAGGAAGCCGACCCCGAGGATATCCTTGAACAGGCGGGCGCGCAGGGGAACGGCCCTGAGCTTCAGCAGGCTCCGTGAAGAGCGCAGATACAGTGTCAGCGCAAGCGCCGCGACCAGGTAGTAGACGACCACCGCAACCCCGCCGCCGGCAACGCCGAGACGGGGAAAGGGGCCCCATCCGAAGATCAGGACCGGCGACAGCAGGAGGAGGAGCACGGTGCCGGCCGAGATCACGAGCGCCGGCACCCTCACATTCCCGGCACCGCGAAGGGCCGACGACAGCAGGGCGGTGAGCCAGACCGGAATGGAGCCGGCGAACACGGCCCCGGAATAGGCGAGCGCCGCCGTCAGCGCCGGTCCGGTTCCTCCCATCGCCCGATAGAGGATCGGTCCGGCGAGAAGAGCCGCCACGGTGAAGAGCAGGCCGAATGCGCCGGCCAGGACGACCGCGTGCCAGAGCAGCGCTTCGGCATCCTCGTGGCGTTTCGCCCCCAAGGCCCGCGCGACGGCCGAGGAGACGCCGCCGCCGATGCCGCCATTCGCCATCATCTGCATGAGCATGAGCACGGGAAAGACCAGGGCGACTCCGGCGAGCGCATCGGTCCCGAGAAAGCCGACAAACCAGGTCTCGGCCACCCCGACCAGCGTCTGGACGACCAGCACCAGGGTCGTCGGGACCGCCAGGCGGAGCATCGTCGGCACCACCGGCCCGTCGAGAACGCCGGGCGGCACTTTGTAGGTGGGCGCCGGCGTCGCCGGACCCTCCCGACGGGACAGGGCGGTCATGGTCTCTCCTTCCTTGCAGCGGATGTGACGGGTTTGTTCCCAAAAACGGGATCAGACCGGCAGCCGCAGCATCTTGCGCAGGCTCTTGTCGAAGGCGGCGGCCGGGACGAAGCGGCGCAGGAGGCTGACCTGCCGGGCCAGTTTCCCCGCCGGGTAGCGCAGCTTCGGATCGGAGTCCGTCGCGGCCTTGACGATGGTTTCGGCGATGGTCTCGGGCGTGTCGCCCTTCCCGATCGCGTCCTCGACGGCCACGGTCACGCCGGCAAGCGCGGACGCATAGGCGTCGAGCGAGCGGTCCGGCTTGAAGAGGTTCCCGTCGAACGAGGTCCGGGTGTAGGCGGGCTCGACCAGCGTCACCCGGATGCCGAGCGTGCGCAGTTCATGGTCAAGCGATTGGGAGTACCCCTCCACCGCATGTTTCGTCGCCGCGTAGAGTGCGAAATAGGGGGCCGGAATGAATCCGTGCGCCGAGCTGAGATTGACGATCCTGCCGCTTTTCTGGCGCCGCATGATCGGCAGCACGGCGTTGGTCATGCGGATGACGCCGAACATGTTCACGTCGAACAACGCCTTCGCCTGGGTGAGCGAGGACTCCTCCGCACCGCCGAAAAGCCCGACGCCGGCATTGTTGACCAGCAGATCGATGCGGCCGGCGTCGTCCAGCACCTCATCGACCAGCGCGGCCACGGAAGCGTCGTCGGTGACGTCGCAGGTCAGCATGGTGACGCCCTCGGGGCCTTCGGCATCCGCGTGACGGCTGGTTCCGAACACATCGAATCCTGCGGCCTGCAGGGCCTTGGCCGCCGCGTGGCCGATGCCGGACGATGCGCCCGTCACCAGCGCGATGCCACGTTCGATCTTTGCCATCGATGTCTCTCTTTCTTCCTCGTGTCGGGGTGGGCCCCGGAAGCGCCCCGATGGCGGTGCCGCCATGCAAGAGTGCCCTGTCATTTAGATTGCGTTCGACCTCTATAATCAATATAGATGTCGTACGCAATCTAATTTGATCGAGGCGGCGGGCATGAAAAAGAGACCCATGGTCGTGGCGGGTGGCGTTCTGACGGTGGCGCTCGGCGCTGCCGCGGTCGTGACGCTGTCCATGCACACACAGGAGGCGTCGGCGGTGAGCGATCCCCGGCAGGAGGCGCCGATCGTCCGGCTTGCCGCAGCGGTTCCGGTCGCCGGATCGGAGCGCGGCTTCACCGGCGTCGTCGGGGCGAGGGTGCAGAGCAATCTCGGCTTCCGCGTCCCCGGCAAGATCATCGAGCGGCTGGCGACGGTCGGGCAGCCGGTCAAGGCCGGCCAGCCGCTGATGCGCATCGACGAGACGGACCTGCGCCTCGCCCTCACGGCGAAGCGCAACGCGGTCGCCGCGGCGCGTGCAACGGCCGTGCAGACCCAGGCGGACGAGCGGCGCTACGCCAGTCTGGTCAATGACGGCTGGGCCACCCGGCAGCGTCATGAACAGGCGAAGGCCGCGCTGGACACCGCCAGGGCGCAGCTCGCCAGTGCGGAAGCCGATGCGCGGGTCGCCGAGAACGAGGCGACCTATTCGGTCCTGGTCGCCGACAGCGACGGCACGGTGGTCGAAACGCTGGGCGAGCCGGGACAGGTCGTCGCCGCCGGCCAGACCGTCGTCCGGATCGCCCAGGCCGGCCCGCGCGAGGCGGTGGTGGCGCTGCCCGAAACCATCCGGCCGCAGATCGGCTCGCCGGCCGAGGCCAGCCTCTATGGCACCGACGGGCAGCGCTACGGTGCGCGTCTGCGCCAGCTGTCGGACGCCGCCGATGCCCAGACCCGCACCTACGAGGCGCGCTACGTGCTCGATGGCGACGCCGCCTCGGCACCGCTCGGCGCGACGGTCACCATCAGGCTGGCCGGATGGACGGCGGGCCGGGCAATGGATCCGGCAGTGGATCGGGCAGTGGATCGGGCAGTGGATCGGGCAGTGGATCGGACAGGTCAGGCGGACATGCAGGTGCCGCTGGGCGCCGTGCTGGACGATGGCCGGAAAACCGGTGTCTGGACCCTGGACCGCGCCAGTTCGACGGTGCGCTTCCAGCCGGTCCGGCTGGTCCGGGTGAGCGGCGACACCGCCGTGATCTCCGGGCTCGGCCTCGGCGACCCGGTGGTGTCGCTCGGCGCCCATCTTCTCCAGGACGGGGTCCGCGTCAGGACCGCCGCCGAGAGCGGAGGCCGGTGATGAGCCTCAATCTTTCCGCCATCGCCGTCCGTGAACGGGCCGTCACCCTGTTCTTCATCCTCCTGCTGGCGGCGGGGGGCGCCTTCGCCTTCGTCATGCTCGGCCGGGCGGAAGACCCCTCCTTCACCATCAAGACCCTGACCGTCACCAGCGTGTGGCCGGGCGCCACCGCGCGCGAGATGCAGGATCTCGTCGCCGAACCGCTGGAGAAACGCCTTCAGGAACTGAGCTGGTACGACCGGGTGGAGACGACGACCCGGCCCGGCTACGCCTATATGACCCTGACGCTGAAGGACAGCACGCCGCCGGCCAAGGTGCAGGAGGAGTTCTACCAGGCCCGCAAGAAGATGGGCGACGAGACGCGCAACCTGCCGCCCGGCGTGCTCGGCCCCTTCGTCAACGACGAATATTCCGACGTCAGCTTCGCGCTCTATGCGCTGAAGGCCAAGGGCCTGCCGATGCGCGAGCTGGCCCGGCAGGCGGAGACGATCCGCCAGGACCTGCTGCATGTGCCCGGCGTCAAGAAGGTCAACATCCTGGGCGAGCGTCCGGAACGGATCTTCGTCGAGTTCTCCTATGCCAGGCTGGCGACGCTCGGCGTGTCGGCCCAGGACATCATCGCCGCCTTGCAGCGGCAGAACACCGTCACGCCGTCAGGGTCCATCGACACCCAGGGGCCGCAGGTCTTCATCCGGATCGACGGCGCCTATGACGGCGTGCAGGCGATCGCCGACACGCCGATCGTCGCCGCCGGGCGGACGCTGAAGCTGTCGGACATCGCGGAGGTCCGCCGCGGCTACGAGGATCCGCCGACCTACATCATCCGCCACCAGGGTGAACCCACCGTCATGCTGGCGGCGGTGATGCAGGAGGGCTGGGACGGCCTGGCGCTCGGCAAGGCGCTGGAGGACCGGGCGGCGGGCATCGCGCGGTCGCTTCCGCTCGGGATGACGCTCGACAAGGTGACCGATCAGGCCGTCAACATCGCTTCGGCGGTCGACGAATTCATGATCAAATTCGCCATGGCGCTGGGCGTGGTGCTGCTGGTCAGCCTGCTCAGCCTCGGCTGGCGCGTCGGCATCGTCGTGGCGGCCGCCGTCCCGCTGACGCTCGCCGTCGTCTTCCTGATCATGCTGGAAAGCGGGCGCTTCTTTGACCGCATCACGCTCGGCGCGCTGATCCTGTCGCTCGGCCTGCTGGTGGACGACGCCATCATCGCCATCGAGGTGATGGTGGTGAAGATGGAGGAGGGCGTCGACCGCATCAGGGCGGCCGCCTATGCCTGGAGCCACACGGCGGCGCCGATGCTGTCGGGGACGCTGGTGACGATCGCCGGCTTCCTGCCGGTGGGGTTCGCGCGCTCGACCGCCGGCGAGTATGCCGGCAACATCTTCTGGGTCGTGGGCTTCTCCCTCATCGTCTCCTGGATCGTGGCGGTGGTCTTCACGCCCTATCTGGGCGTCAAGATGCTGCCGGCGATCAAACCGGTCGCCGGCGGTCACGAGGCGATCTACGGCACCCCGAACTACCGGCGCCTGCGGGGGATCATCGGCTTCGCCGTGCGCCACAAGATCGTGACCTGCGTCGTCGTCGGCCTCGCCTTTGCCGTCGCCATCGTCGGCATGGGCGGCGTGAAGCAGCAGTTCTTCCCGACCTCCGACCGCCCCGAGGTGCTGGTGGAGGTCCGCCTGCCGGAAGGCACCAGCATCGAGACGACGACGGCCTCGGTCCAGAAGATCGAACGCTGGCTGGCCGATCAGCCGGAGGCGAAGATCGTCACCAGCTATGTCGGCCAGGGCGCTCCCCGCTTCTTCATCGCCCTGTCGCCCGAACTGCCCGATCCCGCCTTCGCCAAGATCGTCGTGCTCACCCCGGACGCCGAGACGCGCGAGGCCCTGAAGCACCGGCTGCGGCAGACGGTGGCGCAGGGATTGGTGCCCGAGGCCTATGTCCGCGTCACCCAGCTCGTGTTCGGCCCCTACACGCCGTTCCCGGTCGAATTCCGGGTGATGGGCCCCGATCCGGCAAAGCTCTACGACATTTCCGAAAAGGCCCTCGCCATCATGCGGAGCGTGCCGGATGTCCGGCAGGCCAACCGGGATTGGGGCAACCGCACGCCGGTGCTCCGCTTCACGCCCGACCAGGATCGCCTGAACCTCATCGGTCTCTCTCCGGCCGAGGTCGGCCAGCAACTCCAGTTCCTTCTGACCGGGATCGCCGTCACCCAGGTGCGCGAGGACATCCGCAACGTTCCCATCGTGGCGCGCAGCGCCGGCGGCGAACGCCTGGACCCGGCGCGTCTTGCCGACTTCTCGCTGACGAGCCGCACCGGCCAGCAAATCCCGCTCGACCAGATCGGCCATGCCGACATCAGGCTGGAAGAGCCGATGATGAAGCGCCGGGACCGGACATCCGTCATCACCATCCGCTCGGACTACAACGAGGCGACCCAGCCGCCGGAGGTCTCCAAGCAGATCATGACGGCCCTTCAGCCGCTGATCGCCTCGCTTCCGGCCGGCTATCGCATCGAAGCGGGCGGGTCGATCGAGGAATCCGCCAAGGCCAACACCGCCCTCGGCAAGGTCTTCCCGGTCATGATCGCCGCCATGCTGGTCTTCATCATGCTGCAGGTGCGGTCCTTCTCGATGATGGCCATGGTCCTGCTGACCGCACCGCTCGGCGTCGTCGGCGTCGTGCCGATGCTGCTCGCCTTCAACCAGCCCTTCGGTTTCAACGCCATCCTCGGGCTGATCGGTCTGGCCGGCATCCTGATGCGCAACACACTGATCCTGACCGAACAGATCAAGGAGAACCAGGCGGCCGGTCTCGACGATTATCACGCCGTCATCGAAGCCACGGTGCAGCGGACGCGGCCGGTGATCCTGACCGCTCTTGCCGCGGTGCTGGCCTTCATCCCCCTCACGCATTCGGTCTTCTGGGGGTCTATGGCCTACACGCTGATCGGCGGCACGGCGGTCGGCACGGTGCTGATCCTGCTCTTCCTCCCCGCTCTCTATGCGGCATGGTTCCGCATCAAGCCGGCGGCGGTCGAGGAGACGTCCAGCCCACAGGCCGGTCTCGGCTTGATCTGAAGCGCTTTCGAGGTGGTTCTCCGGAACGGGGAACCACCTCTCATTGTGTCCGCCAATCGCCCCTTTGACCGACAACATGCGAAAACTCGCTATTTGCACGTTGAAGAGGAGCGCATGCTTTCCTTTTCCTCGATCAACGGAAATATTTCACCCGGAAGCATGCAGCTTCCGGGTGCGGATTGACCTCAAAGAGTCGGGTGGCCCCCGCGAACGGGACTTACGCCCTCCAGCAGAGTCGCGAGTTGCAGGATCGTCGACTCCGCGAACCAGCTTCCGACGATCTGCACATTGATCGGCAGGCCCTCGTTGCTCGTGCCGAACCGCATCGCAATACCAGGCAGGCCGGTGATGTTGAGCGGCACGGTCGCGCCCTGGAGGTAGGTTGCATCGACCTTTTGGCCGTTGATCACGAACTCGTCCTGCCCATGCTTGTGCGCAGGAATGGGCAGGACGTGCGTGATCAGAGCGTCATACCCGCGGAAATATTCCGCGTAGCCATCGCGTAGGCGCTCCGCCGCCTGCTCAGCCTCGATGAAATCGTCCATCGATGTGTCTGGCAGCGACAGCATGGTCTTGGCCATCTTGTAAAGCTCGTCGTCGCGACGGCCGGCCGTCGCCATGCGGAAGGCGGGCTTCATCTCCATCACATGGAGCTTGTTGAACACGTCGAGGGCGAAGTCGCGCTCCAACGCGGGGATCCGTACCTGCTCGACATGGATGCCAAGGGTCGCGAGAGCCTCGGCGGCCGCCTTGACGGTCGCAGCGACCTCGGGATCGACCGGCCCGAAGCCCGGCTCGACCATCCAGCCCACCCGCAGCTGGCGGTAGGGCTGACGACCGACGCCGGCGTCGAACCGGGCGGCGCTGGTCGAGAAAGCGTCGTGACCGTCCGGGCCTGAAAGCTGTGAGAAGGCGAGCGCCAGATCGCGAATGCTGCGAGCCATCGGGCCTACGTGCCAGAAACGGCGCGGCGCACGCGGCCAGATGCCCGTCATCGGGACGCGCCCGTGCGTTGCTTTGAGAGACACGATGCCGGTCTGGGCGGCGGGGCCGCGAACCGAGATGGCGAGGTCGGTGCCGAGACCGAGCGGCGACATGCCCGCCGCGATCGCCGCAGACTCGCCACCGCTTGAGCCGCCCGGCGTCCGCTCCTGGTCCCAGGGATTGTTGGAACGGCCGGAAAGCAGGTTGTCGCTTTCAATCCAATACGAGAATTCAGGAAGGTTGGTTTTGGCGAGCAGAATGCCACCCGCCTTTTTCAGCCGCGCAACGCTGGTCGCGTCCATGTCGGGGATGCGCCCCTTGAAGATCGGCGAGCCGCGTTGCGTCATTACGCCAGCCGTATCGATCGAATCCTTGGCCGTGAAGGGGACGCCATGCAGCGGGCCAAGCTCTTCGCCCGCCAGCACCGCGGCCTCTGCTGCCTTGGCGGCATCGAGTGCACCACCGGCAATGGTGACAATGGCGTTGATTTTGGGATCTACCGCCGCGATCCGGTCGAGATGGGTCTGGACGACCTCGACCGGCGAGACCTCGCGGGTGCGGATCAGTTCGGCAAGCCGGGTGGCATCGGAAAAGAAGACATCATCGCTCATGGTGCAACTACCTAACGTTCGATAGGTAGCAGATTTAGATCTTCCATTCTGGACCGTCAAGCCCTAACTAACAGCCGGTAGGTCACAATGCCGATTGGTCCAAGGGACGAAGATGAGCACGAACTCCAGGGAGGCGATACTCGCCGCGGCGACCGACATCGCGCAGGCGCATGGCTATGGCGGCATGAATTATCGTGAGCTTGCCAGTGCCGTGGGCATCAAAGCGGCGAGCATTTATCATCATTTCCCAAGCAAGGCCGACCTTGGTGCCGCGGTGGCGAAGCGCTACTGGGAGACCACCGCGTCCGACCTTGAAGCGCTCTTGATCGAGACCGGGGATCCGACACGGGCGTTGCAGGCCTATTCCCGGATTTTCCGGCGCTCGCTGGAGCGCGAAAACCGCCTATGCCTCTGCAGCTTCATGTCCGCCGAGTACGATGATCTTCCCGATGCGGTGAAGACCGAGGTCCAAGCTTTTACCGATGTCAACGTGGATTGGCTTGCAAGGACGCTGGCCGCCGCGAACGGCTCTCGTGTCGAAGCCAATGCAGCCAAGGCGCGCGCGATCTTTGCGGCCGTCGCTGGAGCTCAACTGCTTGCTCGAAGCCGAGCGGACATCTCAGTGTTCGATGCGCTGATCGAAAGCTACCGAAGCTCAGGGCTCATTGCAGCCTGAGCTGGTCCCCGTTTCCCGGACAGTCGGATAAGCTTGGTTCGCCACGAGGAAGAACGGCCCCGATGACGGGGAAACGGACGCGGTATTCCGCGGAGTTCGAGGCGAAGGTGGCGCTGGAGGCGATCCGGGGCGAGTTGACGGTGTCGCAACTGGTGGCCAAAGCAACGGGATGGCCTTATCGGGCGGCGTCGTTCAGCTCGATGCGCCAGGTGTCCAGCGTGGTGCCGAGCAGTTGGTCGAGAGCCACCAGACTGTCCAGATAGGCGATCAGCGTGCCCAGCTCCGCGCTCTCGGCGGCGCGCAGCTGGTCCTGGAACGTCACGACCTGGAAGTTGGTGGAGCGCCCGGCCCGCAGCTTCACCGTTTCCACCGCCAGCGTCCGCTCCGCCAGGTCCCGTGAGCGCCGGCTCAGCGTGTAACGGCGCCAGGAGGCCTCGAGGTCGCGCACGCCATCCCGCACCTGCGTCTCCACCTGGATCCGCAACTGGTCGAGCTGCACCTCGGCTTGGCGCAGGCCGACGGTGGCCTGCACCTCCTGCTGCTCGATGGCCGGGTTGTTGATGGGGATGCTCAGCTGGATGCCGCCCCGCAGATCGGTCTTGGTGCTCGGCAGGCGTTCGCTGGCGCGCAGCCCCGTTCGGCCGCTGCCGGGCAGGCTGACCCCTGCAACCACCGTCAGGTCCCACAGCCGCTGGTTCCGGGCGACGTCCAGCCCGATCTTGGCGGCCTCGTTGGAGATGATCTGCGACAGATAGTCGGGACGGTTCTCGAAGGCGAGCGCCCGCGCGGTCTCCAGCTCCACCCGGACAGGCTCGGCCGTCAGCCGGTCCGACGGAACGATCCGCGTGTTCAGGTCGAGCGCCAGCAGGCCAAGCAGGCGGAGCCGCGCCGCGTCGAAGCCGCTCTCGGCCTGCAACACCGCCAGTTCCTGGTTCACCGCGGTCGATTGCGCCTGGACCAGCTCCGCCTCCGCCATGCGGCCGGCACGGATCAGCGCCTGGTTGGTGGTCTCCAGCCCGCGGGCGCGGTCAAGCGCAGTGCGGGCGAGCGCGATCTGCTGGCGGGCCTGGAGGAACTGGTGGTAGGCGCCGACGATCTCGGTCACCGTGTTGGCGACGGTGCTCTTCAGGCGGAGCCGGTTGTAGCGTTCCTCAAGCCGTGCCTGACGGAGCGGCGCCGTCGCCACGTCGGGGCCGGCGCCCCTCAGCAAAGGCTGGATCACGCTCAGGGTCAGGTCGGAACTGCCGGCCAGCATGCCGTTGCCCACCTGCCCGTTTCCTGTCTGGCGCCGTGCCCGCTGGCCGACATCCCAGCCGAAGCTGATGGTGGTGCCAAGCGGGGTCAGCAACTGCACCGTGGGTGCCGCACGGAGTTCGCCGTTCCGGCTGGAACCGGTGCGGTCGATGAGCGCCGACGTGATGAGGACGCCTTTCGGCGAGAACAGCGATTCCGCGACGCGCAGGTTGAACCTGTCGAGGACCCGTTGCAGATAGGCGCCGCGCACCGCCGAATTCTGGCGCAGGCCCAGATAGACCGCTTCCGGCAGGGTCAGGGGCAGCTCCGGGCCCGGAACAACCGCCGGCACCGGCGTGCCCGGCTGGGCATAGGACCGCACGGGCACGGTCTGCGCCCGGACGGTGCCGGCCCAAAGCGAGGCGGCGGCCAGCAAGGCACCTGCCAGCGCGATCAAGGCCGCGAGACGGCCCTCACACGTTGCGAACTCCGCTCCCAAACCGCCCAGCCCTTCCCCATCCGCCTTGAAACAGGGTTGGAAGATTAACGGAAGACGATTGTTTTCTCCACCCATGCTTGCAAGCGATGTGCGTACAGGCTAGAAGCTGCACAGCCTCCGGGCGGTGCATCGAAGCGGGACGGCCTGCCCATGCTCGACCTTACGGGCGTTCACAAAACCTATGGCACCGGAGCGGCGCGGGTCCCGGTGCTGCGCGACGTGTCGCTCGCCATCCGGGCGGGCGAGGTTTGCGCGATCACCGGATCGTCCGGATCGGGCAAGTCGACGCTGCTCAACCTGCTGGGGCTGCTGGATCGGCCGGACGCCGGCCGCGTCCTGTTCGACGGCGAGGATTTGGGCGCGACATCGGTGGACCGGCGCGCCCGGCTGCGCAACCGCTGCATCGGCTTCGTCTTCCAATCCTTCCATCTGCTGCCCCGGTTGTCGGCCCTGGACAATGTGGCCCTGCCCTTCCTGTACCGGGGCCTTTCGCCGCGCTCCTGCCGCGACCGGGCGATGGCGGCCCTGGAGCGGGTGGGGCTGGCCGACCGCGCGCATCATCGGCCCGATGCCATGTCCGGCGGCCAGCGGCAGCGCGTCGCCGTCGCCCGCGCCATTGTCGGCAAGCCCCGGCTGCTCCTGGCCGACGAGCCGACCGGCAACCTGGACAGCGAGTCGGCCCGGCGGATCATCGACCTGTTCGCCGCACTGAATGCCGACACTGGCGTGACGATCGTCGTGGTGACGCACGACCCGGCCATTGCCGCGCGCTGCCCGCGCCGCATCCTCATGCGGGACGGCCGGGTGGCCGCCCCGGAGGACGCGGCATCCCGGACGCCAAGCGCATGACCGGATCGCCCACGACCGGTTCTTTTCCTGCCGGAACGGATGCGGCGGAGCTGGAGGAGGCCAGCGGTCCCGGCCTGTGGCGTGCGCTGGTGGCCGACGCGCTCGGCAACCTCCGGGCGGTACGGCAGCGATCCTTGCTGGCGCTGCTGGGCATCGGGATCGGCACGGCGGCGGTCATCGCCATGCTTGGCGTCGGTGACGCCGCCAAGCGGCAGGCGCTGGGCCAGTTCCGGGCGATGGGCACCGACCTGCTGGCGATCCAGGCGGACACCGCCCAGGCCGGCCGGCCGGCGCCGCTGATGCCAGGCGACGCCTCGGCACTGCTCGGGCGGTCCGGACTGGTGGCGGTCGCTCCCATCGCCGTCACCGGAATGGAACTGGCGCACGGACGCGCCCGCGCGGTGGCAAGCGTGGCCGGGGTGACCGGCGACCTTGCGGCGGTGGCACGTCTGCGCATGGCCGAAGGGCGGTTCCTGTCCGCGTTCGACGGATCGCAAAGCTTCGTGGTGCTGGGCGGCGGGCTGGCCCGGAAGCTTGGCGGCGATGGCGGCTGGAATGATGGCCCGGATGGAGCAGGTCCGGCGGTCGGCGACGATTTGCGCCTGGGCGGATACCGCTACACGGTCATCGGCATCCTGGAGGAAATGCTCCCCAACCCGCTGCTTCCGGTCGACCTGAACGGCGCAGCGCTCGTTCCCCTCCCCGGCCTGCGGCGCATCGCCGCGGACACCGGATTGACGGCGCTGGTGGCCCGCATGGCACCGGACACCGACGACACGTCGGCACGGCACGCCGTGGCCGCGCATTTCGCCGATGCCCCCCATCCCCGCCCCGTGGTGGTCCAGAGCGCCCGCCAGATGATCGCCGCCATGGCCGAGCAGATGCAGGTCTATACGCTGCTGCTCGCGGCGGTCGGCGGGATTTCGCTGATCGTCGGCGGCGTCGGGGTGATGAACGTCATGCTGATGAGCGTGGTGGAGCGGCGGCGGGAGATCGGCATCCGTCTCGCGCTCGGCGCACGGCCACGCGACATACTGGGCATGTTCCTGGTCGAAGCGTCCGTCCTGTCGCTGGGCGGCGGGATTCTCGGCACCGCGCTCGGCATCGCGGCGGCGGCGGTCTATGCGCGGTCCGCCGGCTGGCCCTTCGCGCTGCCGGCCGCGGCCTTGCCGCTGGGACTGGGCATGTCGGTGCTGGTGGGCCTGCTCTTCGGCATCCTGCCGGCCCTGCGCGCCTCCCGCCTCGATCCAATCCAGGCCCTGCGGGGAGAGTGAGCCATGAAGGAAGCTGCGGGCATGACGGGATCGCCCAGGATCGGCATGGCGAAGGTCGTGGGGGTGGCGGCAGTGGCTGCGGTGGCCGCGCTCGGTGGCTGGGCCGCCTCGCCCGGCACCGGCCTGTTTCCCGGGGGGGACAGGTCCGGCCCGGCGATGGTGGCACAGGCAGCACCGGAACATGCGCCGGGCGCCACCATCATCGCGCAAGCCACGCCCGTGACGGCACGCCTCTCCCTGGTCGGCACCATCGAGCCCGCCCGCACGGTGAACGTCATCGCGCCGTTCGGCGGCATGGTTCGGGACAAGCGATTCGCCTATGGCGAGCGCGTGGAGCGCGGCCAGCCGCTGTTCGTCATGGATTCCTTCGAGTTGGATCTGCGGTTGCGCGACGCCGAAGCCACCATGCTGAAGGCGGCGCAGCGGGTCGGGGAACTGGCCGACTGGTCCCGCGGCGCCGAGGTGTCCCGCGCCCGCCGTCAGGTCGCCGGCACGGAACGCGACGCCGCCCAGGCGCAACGGCGCCTGCGGGACGCTAAGCCACTGATCGACCAGGGCATCATCCCTCGCCAGGAATACGAGGATCTGCGCCATCAGGCGGAGGGCCAGGCCGCCGCCCTGGCGACGGCGCGCGAGGATCTGGACGCCCTGCTCCGCCGCGGCGGAGCGGAGGCCCGCCGCCTGGCGGACTTGGACCTCGCCTCCGCGACTGCCCGGCTCGCGGATTTGCAGGAGCAGCGCGGCCGCGCCACGGTGGCGGCGCCGGTATCCGGGCTGGTGTTGAAGCCGCCGACAACCGCCCAGACGGGCGCCACCGCCGTGGAGACCGGCAGCAGCGTGACCGGAAACCAGATTCTGCTTCTGATCGCCGAACTGGAAAGCGTGGCGGTAACGGCGCGCGTGGACGAGATGGACGTCAACCGCCTGCGCGTCGGCCAGCCGGTGACGGTGACCGGCGACGCTTTTCCAGGCGGCCCGCTGCATGGGCGCCTCGCCTGGGTCGCGCATCAGGCGACGCCGGCGGAGAACGGGGCGCCGGGCGCGTCTTTCGCCCTGCGGGTGGAATTGCCGTCGCTGACGGAGGAGCAGCGCACGCCCGTGCGCATCGGCATGTCGGCCGCCCTGTCGATCACCCTGCACGACAACCCGGCCGGCATCGTCCTGCCGCCCGAAGCGGTGCGGCGCACCGCCGCAGGACCCGCGGTGCTTCGGCGCGATCCGGCGAGCGGTGCCGAGGAGGAGGTTCCCGTCACCCTCGGCGAGGCGACGCCGGCCGGTGTGGAAATCCGCGACGGCGTGCGGGTGGGCGACAGGGTCGTGGTCGCGCCGCCCTGAGCGGCTTTCCTGCGGCCTGCCCTGCCCAGTCCCGTCACGGCTTTTCCGTCACACCCCTTCCGTCACACCTTGCTGTCAAGCAGGGCCCCCTGTTTGGTCGAGGCGCGGTGGGCCTGGTCGATCTGCGCTTCGAGGCCCTTCGCCCAGGGCTGGCTCTTCAGGCTTTCCAGACTGTCGATGCGGCCTTCGCTCCGCTCGCGGGCGGGGTCGCCTTTTGCCGCGCTCAACGCGGCCTTGATGACCTTGACCAGCGGATTGTCGCTGTCCAGGTTCTCAACCGGCTGCCCGTCCCGTTCCGCAAGCATTTCATGGCTCTGCTGCATCGACGCGCGGGACATGGCCCAGTTCACCGATTGCTTTTCCTCGTCGCTGACGGAGTCGAGGAATTTGGCCCCGGCTTTCATCGCGTTCGCAAGATTTCCCTGGAAGGCGGCGATGCTGGCGGGATTGGCCGAATCGATGCCCTGCGCCTGCTCCACCTGCTTTCCCATCAGGAAGTCGGCCGCGCCCTGCTCGTCCTTGCTGAACTGGCCGCCCGCATTGCTGGCGACGGCATAGAGCGCGCGACGGTCCATGCCCTTGAAGGCGGCTTCCCAGTCCTTGCCGGACGTGTGCATGTCCATGGCCTTGCCGCGCTGCTGGTAAACGGCATCGAGCGTGGCACGGGCGTCCTTGGCGACGGTGGCGAAGTCCTTCTTCACCGCGCTCCCCCCGGCGGTGGCGGTGGCGGTGGCGGCCCCGCCGTCCGCCGTCGCGTTCGCGCGCGCGTCCGCAGAGACCTTCGCGCTTTTAACCGTGACGGCGGTGCTTGCCACGCTCTGGCCGGAGATCATCATCGCAACATCCCTCCTTGGAAAAGAGAGGCGTCCGGCCGCCACGCGATGCGGCCGGACGCCCGGGCTACGATCAGTTCACGTTCAGCGTCACGGCCCAGTCGCCGTTCGAGCTGACGCTGGTGATGGTGTAGGTGCAGGTGATCCCGCTGCCGCTGGCGGTCGTGTTGACCGTCGGGTAATTCCACGGGCCGGTCAGCGAGCTGCGGAGCCGCGTGGCGACGAAGCGGCAGGAACGGCCATTGTCGGCCCGCTGATAGGTGACGCTGCACCCGTTCGACGTCAGCGAGCTTGTGGCCGTGCGGGTGGCGAACGAACCGGCCAGGATCGAGGACGGCCAGGACTGATTGAGGGTGCCGACGCAGCTGCTGGTCTGGTAGGTCAAGGACACGGCGGTGTTGTCCTTCAGCGTGAGCGTCGCGGCGGACTGCGCCGAAGCCGCGCCGGCCCCCAGCGAGACGAACGACGCGACCGCAAAGCCGACGGCACCCTTGAGAATGGCGTTCATTTTTGAATCCTTTTTGCCTTTGCGGCGGCCTGTCCGGCAGATCGTTCCTGCGGCAGGCAAGCCTTGAGAATGTTTTGAAGCGGCCATCGCACCGATGACCGCCAATGGACCGAAGTCAGCGGCGAAATGCTTCGTCAGCGCGCAAGGTCAAAGATTCTGCGTGACACTGTTGAACCAGTAAGTGGTTCCGCCAACGTAGAGATACTCCACGCGCCCGGCGCCCGGCGCCGTCCCGCTCCAGTAATTGTCGATGTAAACGAACTCGCTGACGGCGCTGTCCCCCACCCGCTGGACGACGAGATCATTGGAATCGTTGCTGGAGCTGTAATAGGTCGCCCGATGGAACTCCAGGCCGGAGATGTTCGTGACCCCGCCGATGTTCAGAGTGTCGTACTCCCCTGAACTGTCGGAAATGTAATCCTGTCCATCGGCGTTGAAGGTGAACAGATAGGTGTCGTTGTAAGCCCCACCGTACAAGGTGTCGCTTCCGGCCCCGCCGGCCAGGACATCCTGTCCCAGCGCATCCCCGCCGTCGCCGTAGATCAGGTCGTTTCCGGCACCGCCATAGAGCGTATCGTTGTTGTTGCCGCCGACGAGCGTGTCGTTTCCGGCCTCCCCCACCAGCAGATCGTTTTCATTGTTGCCGTAAAGAAGGTCGTCCCCGGTTCCGCCATAGATGGTGTCGTTTCCGCTCCACCCATACAGCGTGTCATTTCCATCGTCGCCGGAGATGAGATCTGCGCTGGTCGTTCCAAGCAGATCGTCATTACCGGCACCGCCATAGAGCGTCGTCTCATCCGGGAGAGCATCGTGAACATCGTTCCCGGGACCGCCAAACCACGTCGTCATTGGGTGCCTTTCCGGTAGTAAAATTTCTTGCATTTGCACGCGCCGCGATGTCGTGACGGTGGTAACGCTTATAAATTACGTCCAAAGGGTTGTATATAGAGATTTTTAATCAACTTAGTTTGGTTTCAAATCTTTTCCCGCGTTTTCATGCGGAAGATTGCATGGTTACAAGGGTTTCACTGAAAATTCCTTAGAATTCTAACGATTAGAATTCTATTCTCTTTCTCCTACTCTTTTGACCTAATGCTATTTGATTATGAACCATGGAATTTTAACATTTCGCTAATAATCTTGTGAAAGGAATCTGACCGGAGAGAATATCAACCGGAGGACGGGGAAATGACCATGTCTATCGATCATATCGGGCGATCCCCCGCACCGTTGTCTTCGGCAGGTGGAACCCGGCGCGCTGCGGACGCGGCGCCCTCCACCACCCCATCCTCCGTTTCGGCCGGCACCGGCACCCCGACCGGCGACAGCGTGTCCGTGGGGAAGCTCGCCAAGGCGCTCAAAGGTCCCGCGGCCGATGCCTTCCAGTATCTGGACCCGAAGGCCCGCGGGATGCTGGAAGGGCTGGTGACCTCGGGCAAGATGAGTGCCGACGAGGTCGTCGACGGCCTGAACCATCTTGCCAAGACGGCAGGGTTCGACCGCTTCATGACGCAATCCCCGGCGACGGCAGGCGAAGCGCAGGCGGGTCAGAAAATGGCGGACCTGAGCCGGCAGGTGGGCGAGCGGGGACAGGCCGGCGACCGCGCCCTTGCCGCCATGTCCGCTCTCGACCAGGCCCACGGCAAGGGCCAGGTCTCGGACGCGGACTATGCCGTGCAGGTCAGGCAGGCGGGCAAGGCGTTCGAGGCCTCCCAGGCGAAATACGCCGACAGCGGGAACGCCCTCGAAGAGATGGGGCAAAGCATGGGCTTCGTCATTTCGAGCCGGCGGGACCGGTACGCCGACCAGCAGGGCGCGGATCAGCTGCCGACCGACGACACCCAGTCGAAGGAGTTCAAGGCTTACGACAAGCTGACGTCGATGGGTTTCGACGCGTCGGTCTACCAGTCCGCCTTTACCCGCTATGCCGCCGGGGCCGAACCGGCCGCCTCCGCGAAAGCGACCTCCCAGGCCGCCCACAACTCCGCCCCCCAGGCCACTTCGCAACCCGATGCGCCGCCGACGCCCGCAACCGCCGCAGCCACAGCCGAACCGCGCCCCGCCGCCGACCGCTCCAACGCCGCGGCGGCCCTGTCGATGCTGCAATCGGCGCTCACCGCCCGTTCGGCGTCGCAGCAGGCCAGCCCGTTCAACAGCTCGGAGTCGGCCGACGCCGGGTCGGCGACCGGTGCGGCCGAAAGCATGCTCCAGGCCCTGAAGACGGGCACCAACACTGCGGCGGCTTCGCAGAAGGCCGCCCCCCGCGACCCTCAGGATGGCTGAGCGTGCGACAGCCGCCATGTCCGGCCCTCCGGATGGCGTCGACGTGACGGACACGGCTGGCCTTCTGTCCCGTTGCCGGGCCCCCTTGGTCTGGGCAACGGGATTCAGCCTGCTGATCAACATCCTGATGCTGGCCTCGTCACTCTACATGATGCAGGTCTACGACCGTGTGCTGCCCTCCGGCAGCCTGCCGACATTGCTGTTCCTGTCGCTGATCACCGCCGGCGCCCTTGCCCTGCTGAGCGCGCTCGATTTCCTGCGGGCCCGTCTGCTGGGCACGCTCGGCGATTGGCTGGAACGCCGCCTCGCCCCACCGGTCCTGGACCGCATGGTCGAGGCGGCGTTGCTCGGGCGGCGGGACGGGACAGCGATGCTGAAGGATCTCGGCACGCTGCACAGCGTTCTCGGCAACGGCGCCGCCTTCCTGTTCGATGTTCCGTGGGTCCCGGTCTACCTCGCGCTGATCTACGCGCTCCACCCGGTGCTGGGGCATCTGGCGGTGGCCTCCGCCCTGCTGCTGTTCGCCCTGGCGCTGGTCAACGACCGGGTCACCCGCACCTGCCTGCGCGACGCGACGGTTGCCAGCAACCGCGCGGTCGCCACCGCCGAGGCCGCCTTGCGCAATGCCGAGGTGGTGGATGCCATGCATCTGCTGCCCGGGCTCGCCCGCCGCTGGGGCCGCGACCACAGCCTTGCCCTCGATGCGCAGGACCGCGCCCATCGCCGCGGTGCGGTCTTGCTCAACGTCACCAAGTTCGTGCGCCAGCTTGTGCAGGTGGTCCTGCTCGGCACCGGGGCTTGGCTGGTGGTGCGCCACGAGATGGGCGCCGGCTCCATGATGGCCTCCTCCCTGGTGGTCGGGCGCGCCCTGTCCCCGGTGGAGCAGGCCATCGGCGGCTGGCGGCAGGTCAGCGCCGGGCGGGACGCCTGGCGGCGCCTGTCCGCCGCCTTCCTGCGGCCACGGCGGCGCGTGCCCGGACTGCCCTTGCCGGAGCCGGTCGGACAGCTCACCGTGCGCAACGTCGCCTTCCGCATCGGCGGAGGAGAACAGGGCGGGGAACCGGGTGGCGCGACGCCGGGGCGGGCCGTGCTGCACAACATCTCGTTCGACGCGCGGCCGGGAGAAGCCCTGGCGG
The DNA here is from genome assembly GCF_003116035.1 of Azospirillum sp. TSH64. Lineage (GTDB taxonomy): Bacteria > Pseudomonadota > Alphaproteobacteria > Azospirillales > Azospirillaceae > Azospirillum. The sequence continues at coordinate 3,543,364 of NZ_LGQW01000015.1, read as the reverse complement.
TCATCGGGCCGTCGGCTGCCGGCAAATCCACGCTGGCGCGCCTGCTGGTCGGATTGCACCCGCCGCTTGCCGGGGTGGTGCGGCTCGACGGGGCGGACCTGTTCCAGTGGCGGCGCGACGACGTCGGCCGGCACATCGGCTATCTGCCGCAGGACGTGGAGCTGTTCGCCGGCAGCGTGGCGGAGAACATCGCCCGGATGGGCGACCCCGATCCCCGGGCCGTGGTGGAGGCTGCGACCCAGGCCGACTGCCACGCCATGATCCTGCGCCTGCCGCAGGGATACGACACCCAGGTCGGCGACGGCGGCGCCTTCCTGTCCGGCGGCCAGCGCCAGCGGGTGGCGCTGGCCCGCGCGCTGTACGGCGCTCCGAAGCTGGTGGTGCTGGACGAGCCGAACGCCAGTCTGGACGCCGAGGGCGAGCAGGCGTTGAACCGCGCGATCACTGCCCTGAAGGACCGTGGGGCCTGCGTGGTCGTCATCGGCCACCGCCCCGGCACGCTGGCCCAGGTCGACCGCATCCTGGCCTTGCGCGATGGCCGGGTCGAAGCCTTCGGCCCGCGCGCCGAGGTTCTGGACGCTCTGAAACGCCGGACGATGCATCCGGTGGCGGCCCGGCCGGCGCTACCGGACGCTGCGGGTGACCGGATTGGACCTCCTGCGGCACCGGTGCCGAAACTGCACAGCGTGGAGCCGGAATGACCGGGGATCCCTTGGCGCGCCCGCTGGTCGGGCGCCTTGTCGCCGCAGGGCTGGCACTCTCGCTGGCGGGCTTCGGCGGCTTCTGTGCCTGGGCGGCCGTCACGCCGCTTGCCAGCGCCGCGGTCGCGTCCGGAACGATCACCGCGGACAGCAACCGCAAGGCCGTGCAGCATCTGGACGGCGGCGTCATTGCGGCGATCCTGGTGCGGGACGGCGACCGGGTCAACGCCGGACAGCCCCTGATCCGCTTCGACGATCTGGAGGCCCGGTCCACCGCGACGCTGCTGGATGGGCAACTCTGCTCCCTGCTGACCCAGGAAGCCCGCCTGCTGGCCGAGCGCGACGGTGCCCTGTCGCTTGCGCCGATCCCGCTCCTGGCGCAACGCCTTGGCGCCGGCGATCCGGCGGTGGCGGAGATCGTCGCCGGGCAGGAACGCATCTTCACCAGCCGCAAAGCCAGCCTGGACGGGCGCATCCTGATGACCCGGCAGCGCATCGCGCAGCTGGAGGCGCAGATCGCCGGTTTGGAGGACCAGCGCCGGGCCGGGCTCAGGCAGCTGGCCCTGATCCGGGAAGAGACCGAGGCCGTCGCCGACATGGTCAACAAGGGGCTGGAGCGCAAGCCGCGCCTGCTCGCCCTGATGCGGCAGGCGGTCGATCTGGAAGGTGGACAGGGCGACCTCGCGAACCGCATTGCCCAAGCGCGCGAGGGCATCGCCCAGGCCGAGCAGGAGATCCTCACCCTGCGCGACGACCGGCAGAGCGAGGTGGCGGCGGAGTTGCGCGACGTGCAGATCCGTCGTGCCGAGACGGAGGAAAAACTGTCGGCCGCCCGCATCCGCCTGGACCGGCGCGATCTGCTTGCACCGGAGGCCGGCACGGTGATGGCCTTGCGCCGCTTCGCGTCCGGGGCGGTCGTGTCGCCGGGGGAGACGGTGCTGGACCTGGTGCCGCTGGATGACCGCCTGGTGGTCGACGCCCGCATCAGCCCGACGGACATCGACGTGGTCCATACCGGGCTGCCCGCCAAGGTGGTGTTGAGCGCGTTCAAGAGCCGCACGACACCGCAGCTGGACGGCACGGTGTTCCGCGTCTCTGCCGATGCGGTGACGGACGAGCGGACCGGACAGCCCTATTATCAGGCCCGCGTCGCCGTCGATCCCGGCCAGCTCGACCGTCTCCCGGAAATCCGTCTGCTGCCGGGGATGCCGGTGGAAACCCTGATCGTCACCGGGGAGCGCACACTGCTGCACTACCTCGTGCAGCCCATCGAGGACGGCTTCCGGAAAGCGTTCCGCGAAGAATAGGGAGACAGTCCCGGTTTCCCGGACAGATTTGCGGCTGGAACAAGCTTGGCTCTGGTTCCGGTTATGCCGCCAATCCGATCTGTGAGATGGTCCCCGTTTTCCGGTTCTCCCGCACTTTGCGTGGATCAGGCTGCAAGGGGGACGCGACGGCGCAGCGGATCGAAGCTGGCGCGTCCGTACATCTGACGCTTGATCAGCTTCAGCTTGTTGACCTGCCCCTCCGCCTGCCCGCTGCTCCAGGGTAGAGTGAGCGCCGCTTTGACGGCTGCCTCGTCCTGACGCCGGCGGCGAGGGTGAACCGGAAATGGGGACCTGCTCGCTTCCTCAAGGTGCGACAGGTGCGGCGAAGGCATAGCCACGAGACCGCAAGGTCCGTACCGGCAGGCTTTCCCCGGCTTCGCCCTCCACCTTCCGGCGCAGCCGGTGAATCAGCAGGTCGATGCTGCGGTCGTCCACCATCAGACGCTCGGCCAGCACGCGCCGCTGGATCACCTGCTCGGGGAACTCGAAGAAGGGCGCCAGAAGCTTGACCTCGGCGTCGCTGAGGGCGACCGCCTTTCCGCCCGGCGTCATCAGACGCCAGTGCGTTGCTTCCAAACGCCATGGGCGCTGGGCAAGCGCGGCGGGGCCGGCCGGACCGCGGCGACGACGCACCACCGAGCCGATGGCAGCCTCCAGTTCGCGCATGTCCAGCGGCTTGACCAGATAAATGTCGGCACCGGCATTCAAACCCAGAATGCGGTCCTCGACACGACCGCGCGCCGTGATCATCACCACGCCGAGTTCGGGTTCGCCGGGCCGGACACCGGCAGCCAACCGTTGGGCGATCGATACGCCGTCCTCCTCCGGCAGGCCGAGATCGAGCAGGATCAGGTCGGGACGACGCTCGGCGATGGCCCGATCCATCGCCCGGCCGCAATCGGCAGCGCGCACGGTCATGCCGCGGGCCTGGAGATAGGATACAATCTCCTCGCTCAGATCCGCATGATCTTCGACAACCAGCACGTCCAGCATCGCCGCGGGCCCTCCAGTCTCAGCCATTTCCGTTCTTCGCCCTCTCCGGGATGCTTCCCCAGCCGAATCCGTCATCGCCATCCGCCGGCAGGTCTTCCAGGACGTTCAGCCGGATCGTGAACAGCGTCCCCCCGTCCGGCCGGTTCCGCATGCCGACAGTGCCGCCATGGGCCGACACGATATGGCGGACCAGATGCAGCCCCAGCCCCGCTCCCGGAATACGTGCGGAGCCGGCTCCCCGGTAATATTTCTCGAAAATGCGCTCACGCTCGCCCTCCGGAATGCCCGGCCCCCGGTCGGCGATGCAGAATACGGTCTCCTGCCCCTCCCGCCGCAGCCCGACCTCGATCACGCTGGCCGGGCCGGAATATTTCACCGCGTTCTCGATCAGGTTGGCCAGCGCCATGCCCAGAAGCGGTTCGTCACCGGTCAGGTCCGGCACGTCGTCGAGCCTCACGGCGAAGGTGTGATGCGGAGACGCCCCTTCGGCCGCCTCCACGATCCGGCGGAGCAGAGCTGCCGGATCGAACCGGTTGGAGCGCAGCATCAGGCCCGCCCCCTCGATACGGTCGTCCAGCAGGCAGGCGTCGATCATGCCGTTCATATGGCGCACCGACCGTTCGATCCGCTGCACACGCTGCACGGTGGCCTCGTCCCCGGCCGTCAGCGCCATGTTCTGGGCAGCGGTGCTGATCACCGCCAGCGGCGTCCGGAACTCGTGGCTGATCATGGCGAGGAATTGGCGCTGGGCCTCGCGGGCGGCCCGTTCCAACGCGACGGAGGCGTCGGCCATCTCCTTCGCCTTTGTCAGCTCCTGTTCGAGCTGCTTGCGGCTGGTGATGTCGTTGACGGCGAGCAGCCGGGCCGGCTGGCCCTGGTAGTCCAGCGGCACCATCGATGCCAGCGCCCAGAACCGGATCCCGGCCGCGTCCAGCATCTCGATCTCGGCGTTCTCCACCCGCCCGTCGCGCTCCAGCAGGGTCAGCAGCCGGTCGCGGTCGGCGGGATCGTGATAGAGATCGCTGCCCCCCAGCGACTCCCGCGCGCGCCGGTTGGCATAGAGGGGAGTCACGCGGGTTCTGTGGCTGATGACGATGGCGAGCGGCACCGCCTCCAGGGTCCGGCGAAGCTGCGCTTCGCGATCCTGCAACGCCATGTTGGCGTGATCGAGCGCCGCCGTGCGCTGCGTCACCCGGTCCGCCAGTTCGGCCTCGTTGCGGCGCAGGGCGACCACCAGGGCACGTTGGGCGTTGTCCTTCTCCACCCGCAGCAGACGCAACTGCGCCGCCATCATCGCCCCGAACAGCAGCATTTCGGCCATGGGCGCGTAGACCGGCAGGAAGTAGGTCGATTCCACCCACGGCACGATGCCGGCATTGCGCAGCGCCGTCACCACGTTGCCGGCCGCGAGCACCGTCCAGCCGGCAATCATGTAACGCGCGGCCCGGTGCCCGCCGGCCAGCCAGGACTGGATGCTGGCGGCAAGACCCGTCACCAGGATCAGCAGCGCAAGGTTGCGCGGGCGCAGGATCACGTCCGGCTCCAGGTCGCCCTCGATGAACAGATCGTAGACCGCGAGCATCAGGACACCGAACAGGACCGGCGTCGCCAGGATCGGGGCGATCCACCGGACATCGCGGCGCATCGGCAGCGCCGCGAACAGGAACCCGATGCCGAACGCTCCCGAGACGACCAGCCAGACGAAGGGATTGTTGTCACCGGGCAGCACGTGCCGCCCCCACAGCAGCCTGTCCAGGCCGGTCATCGCCAGGATGTGTCCGGCGGCCGCAAGAGCCGAAACGCCGTAGAACGCCAGCGCCACGCTGGTCAGCGCCACCGCCAGCGCCAGGGCGACGACCCCCAGCAGCACGACGATGGTGATCAGCGCCGTATGCATCAGGTTCTCGACCTGCTCGGTCCGCATCAGGGCGCCAGGACGCCAGAGATCGAGCGGGACGGCCATCGAGCCGCTGGTCACCCCCCGGAACCACAGGGTGTGGTGCCCCGCCGGCAGATCGATGAAGGCCGCATTGCGGCGGACCGGCAGCGACTGCGGAACGCGGTCGCCCAGGACCGCGACCGGGTCCGGCGACACGCTCCAGGAGGCCCACACCTCCATCCGGTCGAAGTTGGGCACCGCCAGGGTGAGGATGCGGCGCCCGGCGGCCGCGGGAAGAACCTCGATCTCGGTCCGCAGCCACAAGGCGTCGCGGGTGATTCCGAGGCTATAGTCCTGGGACAGGAGGGAAGACGGCGTGAACGAGCCTGCCTCGCCTCCCCGCAGGTCATCGATCGACAGTCGCCGACCCGGATCGCGCCGCATGGAAAAATCCGACAGCTCCACACGGTCCCGGCCGTCGACCAGCACGGGTTCCGCCCGCACCATGGTGGTGGCCAGGCTCAGGCACAGGGCGATGAGGCTGCACGCCGCGATCCAATGCCGTTTCACGCGCCGCACATCCCGATCCACGAGTTTCTCTCCCGCCATCCGGCGGCGAAAGCCTCACGCCGTCGATGAGCGGCCTTCCGTTTCGCCTCCATAAGGATCCGCTTTCGACCTTCAAGGATGACCGGACTCTGGCTTCCATCGGCACCATACAGGCTAGCCGCCAGCCGGAAAATGAAAGATTGTGAAACATAAAAGCAGGATGAAATATTAGGGCGATCTTATCGCCCGTCTCCAACAAAAAGAATTCCGGCGTCGGCAAGCTCGAAAGCTCGATCTGGAAAAAGCTCAGGCCACTCCGCTTCGAGACAATTACTGGTAGCTGCCGCCTTTTGAAATAACTGCCGCCAGGAAGCGCTCATTTCGAGAGGCATGGGTGGTGTTCCTGGAAGCCACCGCCTCGAATCGGCTGCCGCAACGCTTCATTGAACACGCCATCCTCGGAAGAGGAGCGGTGCTGCAATCCCTCGCCCGCAACCGTGACATTCGTCAGCCGAAGCATAGCCGCGTCGAACGAATCGAACGTAGAGCAAGAAACATAATTTCTTCCAACTAATTGGGGGATGAAAACTTCTGAAAGGAGGTGAAAGATAGTGAAAGATAACGAAAAGCCAACTGTTCAAGAGGTTGCAATTCGTTTCATTTACCGACTCACAGGCATTGAGCGAATTCTATAAGATAGCAGGATGAGGTAATTACTTTGAGACAGGGCGACAGTCCCACGTGATGTTCGTCCGGAACCCGACCGGATCGGCGGCACGGGAACCACTGCGGGCGAAGGTTCGACGATGGAACATGGTGATGAGCAACCATTAGGTTGCACCCCCTAAAGGACCGCCATGGTCTGGCGCGCCGCGCCGGGGTTCCGGGCCTGTCCCGAACCTCCGGCAAAGCCTTCATATCCCTCAAGTCAACCGGCAAATCTTCCTGGAACAAGGTGCGTGCGATGCGTTACGGATCCCTGCGGGTGCTGCTGTTCTCCACGGTCGCCATCCTCCCCACCAGCGCCGTCCTGGCGCAGACCGCGCCGATGCTGCCGGTGGAGGGCGCCTTCGTGGCGGGGCGCGGCGGCATCAGCCGCTCCGGCGCCACCATGACCGTCGACCAGACGACCGCGCGCGGCATCATCGAGTGGAAGGACTTCTCGATCGGCCAGGGCGCCACCGTCCAGGTCAACAACGGCGCGGGCGCCACGCTGAACCGGGTGACCGGCGGCAACCTGTCGCAGATCCTGGGCACGCTGAAGGCGACCGGCTCGCTCTACCTGATCAACCCGCAGGGCGTGGTGATCGGCGACAGCGGCGTGGTGGTGACCGGCGGCAGCTTCGTCGCCTCCACCATGGACGTGCTGAACGAGCATTTCATGGCCGGCGGCAGCCTGGTGTTCCGGGGCGACAGCAACGCGACGGTCACCAACCTGGGCAAGATCAGCTCGACCGGCGGCGACGTGGTCCTGATCGCGCGTGAGGTGGTGAATTCCGGCAGGATCAGCGCGCCGAAGGGAACGGCGGCGCTGGCGTCGGGGACCGAGGTGCTGCTCAGCGAGAGCGGGGCCGACGGCGAGCGGGTCCTGGTGCGGGTCGGGACGGCCGGCGGCAAGGTCGAGACGTCGGGGATGATCGAGGCGGCGACGGCGGAGCTGAAGGCGGCCGGCGGCAACGTCTATGCGCTGGCCGGCAACAATGGCGGGCTGGTCCGCGCCACCGGGGTGGAGACGCGCGGTGGCCGGGTGGTGCTGTCGGCGGCGGGCGGCAACGTCACGACGGCGGGCACGGTGGAGGCGAAGACGGCGGCCGGCGACGGCGGGACCGTCAGCGTGGCGGCCACCGCCGTCACCACCGGCACCGGGGCCGGAGCCGTGAAGACGGGCGGGCTGGCGATGCACACCGGCACGCTGTCGGCCAACGGCCGCCGCGGCGGTTCGGTGACGGTGAAGGCCGACCGGGTGTCGAACCAGGGCCGGCTGTCGGCCGACGGCACCGCCGGCAAGGGCGGCAGCGTCGCGGTTGAATTCGGCAAGACCTACATCGCGCCGTCGAATTCGACGCTGTCGGCGCGCGGCGCGACCGACGGCGGGCAGGTTTCGGTGACGGGCGCGCAGGCGGACTCGACGCTGTTCACCTCGGGCCGGCACGATGCGACGGGCGGTCAGGCCGGCGGTGCGGTCGATCTGTTCGCCGGCGCGGTCACGATGGTGGACGCGTCGGCCGACGCGTCGGGCGGCGGCAAGGGCGGGTCGATCCGGGTCGGCGGCGACTATCAGGGGTCGGGCGCGATGCTGAAGGCGGGCTCCACCCGCATCAGCCCGACCACCAGCCTGCGCGCCGACGCGACGGGCGCTGCCGGCGACGGCGGCCGGATCATCGTGTGGTCGGAGACGCGGACCGATTATTACGGCGCCGCGTCGGCCAAGGCCGGCCTGAATGGCGGGGACGGCGGCCTGATCGAGGTGTCGTCGCACGACACATTGACCTTCGCCGGGACCGGCGACGCCTCGGCGGCGGCCGGGCGCGCCGGCTCGCTGCTGCTCGATCCTAAGAACATCGTGATCGACAGCACCGCCAACGGCTACCCGCAGTTCCAGCTCAACGACCCCAATCCGGCGGCCGGCAACAAGTTCGGCGCCGTGGTCAAGGCGCTGTCGACCGGCAACATCGTCGTCAGCGCGTCGCAGGACGATTTCGCGGCGACCGACGCCGGGGCGGTCTATCTGTTCAACGGCCTGACCGGGGCGCTGATCTCCACCCTGACCGGTGCCTACAGCAACGACAGGATCGGACAGAATCCCTCCGACATAACCCTGCTCGCCAACGGCAATTTCCTCCTCAACAATCCCTATTGGAACAACGGGACGATCAGCGGGGCGGGGTTCATCACCTGGGGCAGCGGCGTGACGGGGGTCAGCGGCGTCATCTCCGCCGCCAACAGCCTGGTCGGCACCGCCGCCGACGACTCGATCGGTTCGAGCTGGACCACGCTGTCCAACAGCAACTATCTGGTCGTGTCCTACAACTGGAGCAACGGCACCGCGACCGCCGCGGGTGCGGTGACCTGGGCCAACGGCAGCACCGGCATCACCGGCTCGGTGTCCGCCGCCAACAGCCTCGTCGGCACCGCCAGCGGCGATTACGTCGGGATCGGCTATATAACGCTGTCCAACGGCAACTACCTGGTCAAGTCCCCGTCCTGGGCAAACGGCACCGCGACCAGCGCGGGTGCGGTGACATGGGGCAACGGCACGGCCGGCGTGACCGGCGCGGTGTCCGCCGCCAACAGCCTCGTCGGCACCACTGCCAACGATGCCGTCGGTTCGCTCATAAACACCCTGTCCAACGGCAATTACATCGTGATGGCCACGGGCTGGGCGAACGGCACGGCGGCCACGGCGGGCGCGGCGACCTGGGGCAGCGGCACCGCCGGCGTGACCGGCGTGGTGTCGGCCACCAACAGCCTGGTGGGAAGCTCCACCGGCGACAGGGTCGGGACCAACATGGTGCCCCTGACCAATGGAAACTACGTGATGATGGCCGGGAGCTGGCGCAATGGCACCGCGACCAGCGCGGGGGCGGTGACCTGGGGCAACGGCACGGCCGGCGTGAGCGGCGTGGTATCGGCCACAAACAGCTTGGTGGGAAGCTCCGCCGGCGACAAGGTCGGTTCGCTCATCACCCCGCTGTCCAACGGAAACTACGTCGTCGCCGCCTATGGTTGGAGCAACGGCACGATGACCTCGGCGGGCGCAGCAACCTGGAGCAGCGGCACGGCGGGCGTGACCGGCGTGGTGTCCGCCGCCAACAGCTTCGTCGGCACCAGTGCCGGCGATCAGATCGGCGAGGCGAAAGCCCTTGCGAACGGCAATTACCTGCTCATCAGCCGGTTCTGGAAGAGCGGCACGGCCACCAATGCCGGCGCGGTGACCTGGGCCAACGGATCGACGGGCATGACGGGAAGCGTCTCGTCCAGCAACAGCCTGGTGGGATCTTCCGCCAACGATAGTGTCGGGTCCAGCGTCTACACCCTGTCGAACGGCAATTATCTGGCAGGCTCCAGCAACTGGAATTACGGGACCGTGATGGCTGCCGGGGCAATCGCCTGGGGCAGCGGCACGGCCGGCGTCACCGGGGTCGTGTCCGCCAGCAACAGCCTGATCGGAACCAGCAGATTCGCCGGGGTGGGCGGACAGGCGACGCAGCTCGCCAATGGCGCCTACGTGCTGCAATCCACCGGCTGGTCGAACGGCACCGTGACCTATGTCGGGGCGGTCACCTGGGGCAGCGGCACCGCCGCCATGACCGGCACACTCTCGGCCGCCAACAGCCTGATCGGAACATCCGCCAACGACAAGGTCGGCGACGGCATCACCGTGCTGTCCAACGGCAATTATCTGGTCAAGAGCATCTCCTGGAAGAACGGCACCGCGACCAGCGCAGGTGCTGTGACCTGGGGCAACGGATCGACCGGGGTGACCGGCACGGTGTCCAGCGCCAACAGCCTCGTCGGCACCTCCAGCGGCGATTTCCTCAACCTCATCCTCAACCCGCTGAGCAACGGCAATTACGTGGTCCGCGGCACCTTCTGGGACAACGGCACGGCGAGCAACGCCGGCTTCGTCACCTGGGGCAACGGCACGGCCGGCGTCACCGGCGCGGTGTCGGCCGCCAACAGCCTCGTCGGCACCTCCAGCGGCGATTATGTCGGGGCAAACCTGACCACATTGTCGAACGGCAATTACGTGATCCAGTCCACCAACTGGGCCAACGGCACCGCGAGCGGCGCGGGTGCGGCGACCTGGGGCAGCGGCACGGCCGGCGTGAGCGGCACGATCAGCGCGGCCAACAGCCTCGTCGGCACCTCCGCCTATGACGGTGTCGGCTATCAGGTGACCACGCTCGCCAACGGAAATTACGCCGTCTCCAGCTATCAATGGGCCAACGGCACGGCGACGAGCGCGGGTGCTGTGACCTGGGGCAACGGGACGAGCGGCCTCTCCGGCACGATCTCGGAGGTCAACAGCATCATCGGCTCCCAAGCCAGCGCCTGGCTGGGGAGCGATAGCCCCATCGTCGCCGCCGACGGCTCCCTCATCATCTCGTCGCCCCGCGACGGGATCGGCGGCCGGGTCTACGTCATGCTGACGCCGTCGTCGATGGGATATGCCATGGCGGCCGGCCAGACGGTGACGCTGGCGCCGTCGCGCATCACCAGCGTGCTGAACACCGGGACGGCAGTGACGCTGCAGGCCAACAACGACATCACGATCAACAGCGCGATCACGGCGAACAACCCGTCGGGCAACGGCGGGGCGCTGACGCTCCAGGCCGGGCGCTCGATCCTGGTCAATGCCAACATCACCACCGACAACGGCACCCTGACGCTGATCGGCAACGACCTGACGGCCAATGGCGTCGTCGACTCCCAGCGCGACGCCGGCAACGCCGTCATCACCATGGCCAGCGGCACGGCAATCGACGCCGGCACCGGGGCGGTGTCGGTCGAGCTGCGCACGGGCGCCGGCAAGACAAACAGCGCGTCGGGCGACATCACGCTGGACACCGTCACCGGCGGCACGATCAGCGTCCTCAACCAGGGCCTGTCCGTCAACAGCGGGATCACGCTGAACGGCGGCACGCTCACGGCCTCGGGGACCGGCAACGCGCTGGTGCTGGCCGCCGACAACGGCGTCTTCAACAACAGCGGCTCGGCAACGCTCAGCACCGCCAGCGGCCGCTTCCTGATCTATTCCGCCGACCAGCCCACCACGACGCTGGGCGGCCTGACGCCGGGTGTCCTCACCGGCAAGACCTACGCGACCTACGCACCGGGCTCGGTCAC
>NZ_LGQW01000015.1:3529246-3532054 GCF_003116035.1 Azospirillum sp. TSH64 | reverse complement strand
CGCCAGGAAGAACACCATCTGGCTCAGCGCCAGCGTGATCATGGCGAAATAGATGCCCTGGCGGCGGATGGCGATCAGGCCGAAGACCAGCCCCATCAGCCCGGCCACCGCGGTGGCGGCGATCAGCCCGAACTCCGGCGCCCAGCCCCAGACCTTCACCGTGTGGGCGGCGATGTAGGCCGCCCCGCCGAAGAAGGCGGCATGGCCGAAGCTGAGCAGGCCGGCGAAGCCGATCAGCAGGTTGAAGGCGCAGGCGAACAGCGCGAAGCACAGCACCTTCATCAGGAAGACGGGATAGAGCACGAAGGGGGCTACGACGGCGACCAGCAGCAGGACGGCGGCGATGATCGCCGTTCCGGCGCCGCGGGCGGGGCCGCGCAGGGCGACAGGGGTGGAATTGCTGGCGACGCTCATGGATCAGCGCTCCCGTCCGAAGAGGCCCGCGGGCTTGATGAGAAGAACGATCGCCATCACGACGAACACGACGATGTTGGACGCTTCCGGGTAGAAGACCTTGGTCAGCCCCTCCAGCAGCCCCAGCCCCAGGCCGGTAACGATGGCGCCCAGGATCGAGCCCATGCCGCCGATCACCACAACGGCGAAGACGATGATGATCAGGTTGGTCCCCATCAGCGGCGACACCTGATAGATGGGTGCGGCCAGCACGCCGGCCAGACCGGCCAGCGCCACGCCGAAGCCGTAGGTCAGCGACACCATCACCGGCACGTTGATGCCGAAGGCCTGCACCAGAGTCGGGTTCTCCGTCGCCGCGCGCAGATAGGCCCCCAGCTTCGTCCGCTCGATGGCGAACCAAGTGCCGAAGCAGACGGTGAGGGAGGCGACGACGACCCAGGCGCGGTAGTTGGGCAGGAACATGAAGCCCAGATTCTGCCCGCCCTTCAGCGCGTCGGGAATCGGATAGGGCTGGCCCGACACGCCGTACTGGTGGCGGAACGCCCCCTCCAGGATCAGCGCCAGACCGAAGGTGAGCAGCAGGCCATAGAGGTGGTCGAGCTTGTAGAGCCGCGACAGCATCGACTTTTCCAGCGCGATGCCGAGCAGCCCGACCACCAGCGGCGCCACGACAAGCGCCCCCCAGTAGCCGATCCCGGCATAGGTCAGCAACAGCCACGCCACGAAGGCGCCGACCATGTAGAGCGCGCCATGGGCGAAGTTGATGACGTTCAACATGCCGAAGATCACCGCAAGCCCAAGGCTGAGCAGCGCATAGAAGGAACCATTGATCAGTCCGAGCAGAAGCTGCCCGAACAACACTTGGGGCGGAACACCCAGCAGGCTGAACATCTCCGCGTCTCTCCCGGTTCGTGGTTGTTGTTCTTGTTTTGGATTGGATGGTCGTCGATTGCCGTCCTCCGGCCCCGCCAACGGGCGGGCGGGACCGGAGGACGGCTCAACGCCTCACTTCACCGCCCCTCACTTCACCAGCGTACAGCCGCTCTGCTTGGGGTCCATGAAGGCGGTGTCGGCCGGGATGGTCTTGACGATCTTGTAATAGTCCCAGGCCCCCTTCGACTCGGCGGGGGTCTTCACCTGGGCCAGATACATGTCGTGGAACATGCGGCCGTTGGCGGCGATCTTGCCCTTCTTGGCGAACATGTCCTCGACCGGCAGTTCGCGCATCGTGGCGGCGACCTTGTCGGCATCGTCGGTCTTCGCCGCCTCGACCGCCTTCAGGTAGTGCTTCACCGCCGAATAGACGCCGGCCTGCACCATGGTCGGCTTCTTGCCGGCCTTGGCTTCGAACTTTTTCGACCACTCGCGGGTCTGCTCGTCCGCGTCCCAGTAGAAGCCAGTGGTCAGCATCAGCCCCTGCGCCGATTGCAGGCCCAGCGCATGCACGTCGGAGATGAACATCAGCAGGCCGGCCAGGCTCTGGCCCGACTGGGTGATGCCGAACTCCGCGGCCTGCTTGACCGCGTTGACGGTGTCGCCGCCGGCATTCGCCAGACCGATGACGTCGGCGCCGGACCCTTGCGCCTGCAACAGGAAGGACGAGAAGTCCGAGGTGCCGAGCGGATGGCGCACCGAGCCGGAGATGGTGCCGCCGAGCGACTTCACCATCTTGGTGGTCTCCTCTTCCAGCGACTGGCCGAAGGCATAGTCGGCGGTCACGAAGAACCACTTCTTCTTGCCCTGCTCATAGAGGGCTCGGCCGGTGCCGGCGGCCATGGCGTAGTTGTCGTAGGTCCACTGGAAGCCGTAGGGGCTGCACTGCGCACCGCTCAGCGCGGTGGCGCCCGGACCGGACATCAGGAAGATGCGCTTCTTGTCCTTGGTGATGCCCTGCACCGCCAGGGCGGCGGCGGAGTTCGGCACGTCGGCGATGACGTCGACGCCGCCGGTGTCGACCCACTCGCGCGCCTTCGACGCGGCGATGTCGGCCTTGTTCTGGTGATCGGCGACGACGATCTCGACGGGCGCGCCGGCGACCTTGTTGCCGAACTCCTCCGCCGCCATCCGCGCGGCGATGGCGGAGCCTTCGCCGGCCAGATCGGCGTAGATGCCGGAACGGTCGTTCAGCACGCCGATGCGGATGACGTTGTCCGACACCTGGGCGGCAGCCGGAACGACTGTCCCGGCGAGCGTCAGCAGGGCGGTGCCGGCGAGAAGAAGCGTGCGCATCAGAAGGTCTCTCCCTCTTGGTTTTTGTTGTCGGCCGGGTCCCGTCGCGGGTCCCTCTGCCGTGCCTGGAGCAGGCAATCGGGCATGGAACCGGCGGTTCGCCGCCCTGCCCTTCGATGGGGTCGGGGCGGCGTTCGCGCCGGTGATGTCGGGGCTGGAGCGCCT
>NZ_LGQW01000015.1:3496147-3529236 GCF_003116035.1 Azospirillum sp. TSH64 | reverse complement strand
GGCAAAGGAAACCGACAGCACATCAGCGGGTTTCCGGAGGGGTATCGTCAGATCAAGGTTTTGGAAACCGCCTCTAAGGCTCATGGACTACGATCTGTCTGCCGGACACTGATCCCTCTCCCCTGTCGGCTTTGGGATAATGTTCCTTATTTGTTCTGTCGGCAATGAGGTTTTGGAGAAGGTTGCTGAGTGACGACACGGCTTCAGCCGCCTACCAAGCCAAGTTTTCAGCTTTTTCGCCGAAAGGGTTGCTACGAAATGCCTGAGCCTATGCTTTCGTGGCGGGCAATCAAGCCAGCAGCTGGTCGTGCTCGAGAACCATAACCTTGATCCCAAGTGTGCTGACTCTGCTGTCGATCGTGTTCGGTACCATCAGGCGTCTGCATTTCGAACTCGGACCTGCCCTCTGGCGGAGGAAGAGCTTGTAAAAGCTTCATTGTATCAACCCAATGATTCCATGTTGTGAGTTCGAGGGGGGGCGGGCTGCCATGCCGTCACCAGGATCAGCCGGTCTCAGGTTCATGGGCAGCCGAGTTTTCTAAGTTTTCTGGGGTTTTCGAGATTTTAGAAAACTGGACTAAACTCCCTATACACGAGGCCCACTTCAGCTAATTCCATGCTTGTTAGATGGAAGAAATCAATCGTGGGTAGCGGTTTGTTCATGTCCATCCACCGAAGGTGGTGGCGATGGCATTCCTCTGGGAAACCTGGAGATTCAGGCTGCCGAACATCAGCAGGAAGGAGCCGCGGCGCTGTATGCCGTCGTCGACAGCTAGGCGGTAAACTCATAAATCTTCTTGGCCTAGAGAGTGGTGCCGTGATTCAAGGGTTTCCCGAAGGAGCCCTTGATGACGCGCCGTCGCTACGAACTCACGGACCAGGAATGGTCGATCCTATCGCCGCTACTGCCGAACAAGCCGCGCGGTGTACGGCGTGTGGATGATCGCCGGGTTCTGAATGGTATTCTGTGGCGGTTCCGCACCGGATCGCCCTGGGCGGAGATACCGGAACGGTATGGTCCTTCGACGACCTGTTACAACCGGTTCGTGCGATGGCGGAAGGCCGGGGTCTGGGATCGGCTTCTGGAAGCGGTATCGGCAGCCTACGACGGCGACATCGTGATGATCGACAGCAGCTGTGTTCGCGTGCACCAGCACGCTGCCACGGGAAAAAGGGGGCTGGAGACGATGGCGGCATGGGACGTTCCCGTGGGGGCCTCACCAGCAAAATCCACGCGCTCGTCGATGCGGAAGGCCGCCCCGTCCGTCTGCGCCTGACTGCCGGGCAGGTTGCCGACTGCATCGAAGCCGACGCTCTGACGGAGGATCTTGGCGAGGGGGCCATCCTGTTGGCCGACAAAGGCTATGATAGCAATGCCATCCGCACCAAAGCCGCCGAGCGGAAGGCTTGGGCCAACATTCCGCCCAAAACCAACCGCAAGGGCAGCTTCGTCTTCTCGTCCTGGCTCTATCGTCAGCGGAACCTTGTCGAAAGGTTCTTCAACAAGATCAAACAGTTCAGAGGTATCGCCACCCGATACGACAAACGACCCGAAAATTTCCTGGCGGCCGTGAAGCTCGTCGCCGTCAGGCTATGGTGCCAGGGATTATGAGTCTACGGCCTAGCTTGGCGGTGTCATCGCGACCCGATCGAGGCGAGCACTCCCCAGCCCTGGAAGCGCTCTGTGCCGACGGGGCGCGCATCGTGATGCTGACGGGCGGCAACAGGACCATTGTCGAGGCCATGGCGCGTCGCATGGGCATCTACGAGGTTAAAGCTGAGGTGCTCCCGATCCAGAAGCATCAGGTGGTCCGTAAGCGGCTGGACCCTGTCGCCGGTGATCGCCGCCGCGATGGTGTTGAGTTCGGTATCGTGGTTGGTATTGCCCTACGGCTGCGCAGAACCCGCCTGTGACCCGAAGCGAGCCTGAGCGCTATTCGAGTTCAGGATCTTCGGACAGGGCACGTCGGACGCCTTCGCCGCCTGACTTGCTGTGGATAAGAAACAGAACACCGCCCTTGGCAAGGGCACGGCCAAGCGCTTCAAGAGTTGAAGCGCGCGGGTTTACCGCCTCGTCTTCGATGAGTTGGAGCGTTTTGCTCGACACACCAGCCCTGGACGCGAGTTCGGTCCGAGACCATCCGAGCAACCCGCGCCCCGCCCGGATCTGGCTAGCGCTCGGTAACATGCGCCTAAAGATTCCCAGTTGGGACTGAATGTCCAACGGAAGATGCAGACGCGCCGAATGGGTTCTCTCAGAAGAACTAATCTTCTTCTGTAAGAAGATTCATGCTTGCTTGAGCCTGTTTCGAAGCGGTACATAAATTTATCGCGGAGAGAAGGCATGCGACTCGGCACCGGCGTCCACCAATTGATGGGGGTGATGTTGGGAAGCTCTCGGTACAGCAAGTACATTCAGAGCCCTGCGTGGTCGACCAACCCAGCCCGGTTAGCCGAGCTCAGGCTGTCTGGCGGCCGTTGTCGGCTCTGTAACCGGCAACAAAGATTGACGGTGCACCACCGGACGTACGTTCGACTGGGGCGGGAGAGTGTTTCTGACCTCACGACGCTCTGCCATGACTGTCATGAAATGGTTACGGCAGAACTCCGAAAACGGAAATATTCGAGAAAGCGGCTGCCGCCCCTCATTCCTGTCGGCGCTCCCATGGAGCGTCATCTGATCGACAGCACCTCTGGATGGCGCCATGTTGTTCTCTGAAACCTTACGCTTCCGCCTTTGCGGAGTTGCACCGCTGTTGATGCGCAACAGTCGCCTTGTCGATCCTTTGGACGACTACTCACGCGAAATCTCGGCCATCGCAGGAAAGCGACACAAGACGATCAGCGACCATGAGCGCTTGGCCCAAGTCGAATGGCACGGCAGTGTCTGGGTGGATGATGGGCGACCGTGTATCCCCGCTCATGTTATCGAGGGGATGATCGCTGCCGCGGCCCGCACCCGGAAGCGTGGTGGGCACGCCCGGTCAGGCCTCATCTGCACGGCCAATGCGCCGCTTGTTTACGAAGGGCCAAGCACGTTGGACGATCTCTGGAAAGATCCCAGGTTCCAGTTGCGCATGCCCGTTCGGACGCCAAAGGGGCGTGTTATGCGTACCCGACCGGCGTTTCCAAATTGGCAAGCGACTATAGAAATCAAATTCCTTCCCTCAGTTGTTGACGAGAATTCTATTGAAGAGTGGCTGAGATTAGGAGGCGATCTTCTCGGAATTGGAGATTTCCGCCCCCGCTATGGCCGGTTTTCTGTAGAGGCCGTGGCGAATACAGAAATTGTAAGCTCAGATCCGGCAGGGCGTGTTCTGGCATGTCAAGCCTCGGCGAGGCAGGGCTCGGCTACCTCAGAGGGGGAGGTGCCTGTCACCTCCCTCTCTCGCCGCCCTCAGGTGAAAAACACCAAAGCCTTACCAGAGCATTTGCAGCAGAAAGAAACCACGCCTCAGGAACAGTCCTGACTTGGTCGGGTTCTGAAATCTTGTCGTAGATCAGCAAGCTGTCGGAGGTCGTGCCCAACACGCACGCGATCATGACAAAGGTGTCTAAGTCTGGAGCATTGAAATCTTGAAGCAATTAGTCGCGCCTAGGATGCGGGGTGCTTAAAAATTTGGGGCAGTATATCTGTTATGCCTTCCTCACAACATGCAGCTTTCGGTCTGTATAGGTTCGGATGGCGAGTTTTCGGAGCTGTCGAAAATTGGGTTAACTTCCCGATACCTTGAGGCTGCAACAGCAAGGTCGCTGAAGAGCCAGTTTTGCGGCCCGCTTAGCGCCGTCCCTCGGTGTCCGTCAGGATCAGATAACCGGCAGCAGTTTATTCTCGACCGTTTCCATTGGATGTTCTCCTGTCGACATGTTGAGCGGGACATCAGAGGTCCGGGCGGCAGCCGACGGGCAGGACACGGCCGAGGTTGGTCAGCATTTCCACCAGGGTTCCGTCGGCGGAGGTGCGCAGGAGCCTCCCCCGGTACGGATGGCGCGCCATCATGCATTCGATATGGTTTCAGGCGTTAGCTTCATTCCTGCCGGTGACCGGCTCGTCACTCGCAAATGCGAGAACCTTAGCATGCTTACTGCACTGTCAACGATTTTTATGAACAGGTGCACATCTTTAAGTCTACATTTTTATTGTGCTGATATGCTTGATAGGTGTACTTCGGCCGGGCGATGATACTCCATGCGCGCATTGCGCGTTGGAGAGAATGCGCCGCTAAGGGGGCTGACTTGAAGTACACGGATTTGTCGCACGAGCAGTTGGTGAACTTGCTCGTGAAGCGCGATGCGCAGAGCAAGCTCGGGTTGGTTTGGGAGCGCAGGGACCACCTGCCGGACTCCGCCATGAACGCCGACTTCGTGGCGATGAACCTCGCCGATTTTGATGGTTGTGCCGGAGGCGCTCCGTACCGGAACCTGATCATCGAGGGCGACAACTACGACGCTCTACGATGGCTGTGCATGACGCACACCGGCCGGGTCAAAGTCATTTTCATCGACCCCCCATACAACACTGGTAACAAGGATTGGGTCTACAACGACGACTTCGGCTGCCCCGATGACCGGTATCCGCAGTCGACCTGGCTGGAGTGGCTTTACCAGCGTCTGATGCTGGCTCGCGACCTTCTGACCGAGGACGGTGTCGTCCTCGTCTCCATCAGCGACGATAACCGGTCGAAGCTGGATCTGCTGATGGAAGAGGTTTTCCCTGGAATGCGCAAGGGGAGCTTCGTTTGGCGCTCACGCATCGGCGGGAACGATGCCGGTGAATGCTATTTCTCGGTTAACCACGAGCACGTCCTGGTTTACGGCGGCCCGAAGTTCCGCTTCGGGGGCAACCGGAAGACGCTCGCGCACTATTCCAACCCGGACAACGACCCGCGAGGCGACTGGTTCGCCGACAACCTGACGGTCTCCGTCAAGTACACCGATAAGCGCGCGGGCAACGCTTACTATCCACTTCACGATCCCAAGACAGGCATCTGGTATCCCTGCAATCCGAACGGTGTCTGGCGTTTCGGGAGTAAGCAGTTCCTGAAGAAGGGGCAGAAGCTCAAGAAGGCGTCGATGGAGGACCTGATCGCCGACAACAAGGTGATCTTCCCCGTTGGCGAGCGCACAGCCGTCTGGAACACAATGGACGAGCTTCTCGACGCCATCGACCGTCAGGATGTGCCGTTCCGCGGGGGTGTCCCGGTACTCCGTCAGGGGTTGCCGAACCTTGAGTTCTGGGTCGGCAAGACCGTCGGCTGGGGCAGCCCCAAATACCGGCGCCATAAGTCCGAGCTCAAGTCGGAGTTCAGCCCGGTCTCCAGCTGGGTTCGCACGAAGGTGGATGAGCACGGTGCCGAAGACGGCTTGGTCGAATTGTCTTCGCTCATGGGCGAAGAGGGGACGACGCTCCTGAACAAAATGTTCGGCGAGAAGGTCTTCGATTATCCAAAGCCGCTGTCGTTGATGACCGATTTGCTGAAGCAGGTGGCATCTGACGGGGACATCGTGCTCGACTTCTTCGCCGGGTCGGGTACGACCGGCCATGCTTTATTGGCTCTAAACGCTGAGGATGGTGACGACCGTCGGTTCATCCTGGTCTCCTCGCGCGAGAAAACTGGCGAAGACCCCAATCGAAACCTTTGCCGCGATGTCTGCGCTGCTCGGATCCGGAAGGTCATCGGGGGCTTCAACGGCACCGAGGGACTCGGCGGAGACTTCGCGTACCTGCGAGCCGAGCGAATCGCCTTAGAAGACATTGCTTACGATTTCACCCCGGAACAGATCTGGGTTTCCATCCTGGCGATGCATGACCTGCCCATCGTTCCGCTCGACACGGGCAGGGTGGTCAACGCTGCCATCACCGACGACCGGGTGGCGGTTGCCTACTGTAATAAGTTTACCCAAGAGGCCGAGGATATGTTGCGCCGCCTCGCGGCCGACCACAGCGTCTTTGTCTACACCTGGACGCCAGGCCTCGTCGTGGATGCGTTCCGTGGCAGCAACAGCATCGAAGTCCGAGCGGTGCCGGACGAGTTCATGAAGAGGTTCCACGCATGACCGCCGAAGCCGCTATCGCCTCCCTTGTCGGAGGACCGTCCCTGCTGCCGCTCCGGAAATTTCAGACGAAAGCATCGGACACCATTTTGAACGTCGTGCGCGACACCGCAGCGAAAATGGAGGCTGCTCGCGACCGGCGCCGGGACATCGCCAAGGCGCAGGGTGTCACCCTTCTGCGGGCGCCAACAGGCAGCGGGAAGACCCTCACTGTCGGCCGGACGCTGGAACGCATGGTAGGCGGGCTGCCCCGAAAGACTTGCTGGTTCTGGTTCACACCGTATTCCGGCTTGGTCACGCAGACGCAAGACGCGTTGCGCTCGCAGTGCCGCAGCATTCGGATGCGTGACCTGAAGACCGACCGCCACCTCAAGGTAACCAAAGATGGCGATGTCTTCATTGCGACTTGGGCCAGCGTAGCATCCGCGAAGAAGGACGCGAAGAAGGCCCGGAGGAACCTGGAGACGCTGGCGGGCGTCGATCTGTTCATCGCCGCCCTCCGCGCCGATGGCTGGTACATCGGCGTGGTCATCGACGAGGCTCACCTCAACTTCGGTACCGGTGCGCGACGGGCGGCGGAGTTCTACCTCGACGTTCTCCAGCCGGACTTCA
Source organism: Azospirillum sp. TSH64 (assembly GCF_003116035.1). GTDB lineage: Bacteria > Pseudomonadota > Alphaproteobacteria > Azospirillales > Azospirillaceae > Azospirillum. The sequence continues at coordinate 3,522,570 of NZ_LGQW01000015.1, read as the reverse complement.
CGATCCTTGCGACCGCGACGCCCCGGGACGAGGAACTCGAGCGATTCGCGAAGATCGCACGCATCGGCACGCCGAATCGCGTAGAGGTCGGCCGGGAGGAGGTCGTTCGGGCTTGCCTCAACAAGCCTGGCGTCCGCGCGGTCCACTTCCGGGCCGAGGAGAAGGACAAGAACCTGTTCGACATGGAAGAGGTCGCCATCTACGCCGGATGGGAGCGACACTTGGCCATCAAGCGCGCTTTAAAGGACGAGGGTGTCGATCTCACCCCGTTGCTGCTGATCCAGGTCGAGAACGACAAGGAGGGGGAGGACGACCGGGTCAAGCAGGTCGTCACCTTCCTGAAGACGCTGAAGGTTCCCGATTCGGCAATCGGTTGGCACACCTCGAGTGAGCCGGACCCATACTTCCATACGTTGGCCTACGACGAAACCAAGGAAGTTCTGATCTTCAAAATGGCGGCCGCGACGGGCTTCGACGCCCCGCGCGCTTGGACGCTGGTGTCGCTGCGCAAATCGGTGGGCGAGGAGTTCGGCCTTCAGGTTCTTGGGCGCATTATGCGCGTCCACCCCCGGGTTCAGCACCTGCACGCCTTCGCATCGGAACCGCCTCGTCTGCCGAACCATATCCTAGATCATGGCTACGTGTTCCTCGCCAACCCAGACCAGCAGGTTGCGATGACTGCGGCGGCCGAGGAACTCAAGACCATTCAGGACAGCATCGAAACGGTCACCGACAACGTCGTGGTTGTTAACTTCGGGTCGTCGAAGGCGGCCCTCTTCGATCCGCGGTCCGGCTTCGCGGAACTCCTGGTTCCGCCCACACCGGCTTCAGGAGACAAAGGCGCCCAGGAAGCCGCAAGTGCCCACGAAGACGTTCATGAAAAGCCGGAGTCCACATCGGACCCCGATTCGTCGGGCGGACACGCCAAGGAAACGGTGCAACGCGCGGCGGCGCTTCGGGTCCAGTCGGCGCTCGACTTCATTCTCGAGGCTCCCGAGCCGTCCCTCGTTCGCAGCGCCGGGAAGGAGAGGCTGTCCAGCGCCGATCCTGGCACTTCGAGTTTCAAGGTGCATCGCTATCCTCTGAGGACCGACATCACGTTCCCCCGGCGCCTCTCGCGCGAGGTGAAACCGCGCACAATGGACGGGTTGGTGGCCTGCATCGCCGAGCGCATTCAGATCGACGATGCCGTCGTGAACCTTGTGAACCGTACCAAGGGCAAGGTGGTCGTGACCGAGGAGGAAGTCTTCGGCCACGAGGTGTTGGTCGGGACACAGAGCGTTCCCATTTCCAATGTCCGGATCGCTCAAGAAGCCCAGATGGCCTTCCGGTTCAATGATGGCATCGACGAGCGCGAACTCAGGCCTGCATTGGTCAATCGACTCCGGCGTGAGCTCGATGACCGAGGGCAAGAGGTCGAGGAGAAGGACCTGCGCAGGGCGGTGAATCTCATCGCAATGACCCGGCCGTCTCTCCTCCACGACGCTTGCCGGTCCTGTCTCGCCAGCGTGGTCGAGATCCATCAGGACGTCGACATTCCCGATCACATAGAGGCAATGGGCACTCTGCAACGATCGGCAAAGTCCGTGTATGGGGTGTTTCCGTCAACTATGAACCGTGAGGAGCGGGCGTTCGCCGATTTGCTGGATGCTGACACGACCGGGACGGTCTTGTGGTGGCTGCGCAACGTTGAAAATACCCGCTGGGCGGTTTCCATCGTCCTGCCGAATGGACGGCTGCACTACCCGGACTTTGTCATCGGGGTGGATGCTCGGCGGAAGTCGGAGGACAACATCGCGTTGGCCGAGGTGAAGGACGATGGCAGGACTGGGCGCTTGTTCAGTCGCGGAAACACCGACAAGGTTCGGTCCGAGCACGCTCGCTACAAGTCCGCCCTGATGGTCTACAGGGACGAAGTTGGCGACTGGATTAAGGCCGTTTACCGTGCCGACATTGAGCGGCTGACCGACGGGGAGCGATTCAAAATCAGCGACCTCGTTTACACCCAGTGAGCGCATGACCCTTGAGATGCCTCCTCGAGGAGGCATCTCTTTCCGCTTATTCGATACGTGGCTTTGGGGGATAGTTCCCCCAACATGGGCCGTCGACGTCGGTCGTCCAGCAGCCCGGCTTGGGCACTACACCGGATCCGTGTCAGGAGAAGGTGATGGCGCCGCCGAGTAGCCGAAGCTCATGAAGCGGGAACGGCTTGCGGGTGCTGTAGTCGTACTGGGCATGGGCATTGCGCAGCTTGTGCGTAAGGCGCAGCATCTCATCCGCTTCGTCGGTCGGCTGCATGAAGGCGACGCACATCTCGTCAAGTTGGGAGGATACCCGCGGTACGTCGTCTACGGCCTCGTTACTGCCCGGCTCGAGATGCCGCGAGACCATCGACGCGAAGCTCGACGGCTTCGACACTGTAGGAGGCTTCGGCTTCAGACCGTAGGCGGTGCGCTCGGCGCCTTCCCAGACGAAGAGGCCGGACGGCCATTTGTTGTCGACGCCGTGGTAGTAGGACGGCAGCTTCTTGGGTTCGGTGATGATCCGGACCACACGGGTGTTCGGCAGGTCTCCCGGCCGATAGTTACGGCTGCCGATCTGAAGTTCGTCGAAGAGGAGCTTGCCGTTTAGCAATGCGGGCAGCCGGTGGGCAATCTGGTCCATCTCGGTCAGCACCAGCGCCCCGCCGCGGCGGTCGATCTGCTCCAGTGCTGCCGAGAAGAAGGTGGCGAACTTGGCTTGGTTCTCTTCCTGGCGATTTCGGGCGAACCTGCCGTAGTCGCCGGACATGATGCGCAGAGCCGCTTTGGCGTACGGGATCCAGGAGGGGTCGCCGTTCTCCTCGGGGATGGCGCACTCCAGGATGCCGCCGCGGACCCGGGCGGCCAGCGGGAAGGCGTGCGCCTTCTGGGTGCCACCGCCGACCACGTCCTCGTTTCGCTGGATGACCGTCATCGCCGCCGGTGCCAAGGGCAGCCGATCATCGAAGACTGGTAGCACGCCAAGCATGCGGAACCAGTCCTTGAGTGAGGCGAGATACTTGTCTTCGGGGATCTTTTCTCCGATCAGCACCACCTGAGGCAGGCACCCCTGCTTGGCGAGCTCGCGGCGCGCCATGGCGAACGGGTCGCGGCGCGCCCAAGTCTTCAGGCTCTCGTGCATCTCCAGAATAGCGCAGGCCATCCCGGTACGCCCGTTTCGCACTCCGCGGATGCGCGCTGCCATCTGGCGGGCTGCATCCTCGTGTGCCTCCTTTTGTTTGGCCTTCCACACCTCTGACTGCTGCTTCTGGTTCAGCCGAGCCTTTTCAGCGTCCGTCAGTTCGATATACGGCAGTTGTTCGGCCAGCGGCCCCGGCGGGGCAGAAGCGATGTGCAGAGTGAGTCCGTCCTCCCAGCGCATGATAATGCCATCAGCCGCATCCGGTTGACCGAGCAGCTTAGCGATGTTTTCGCGTACCAACGTTACTGTGCTGTCCTGCTGAGCGAAGATCAGGAGATCGAGTTCCCCGTTCCGGTTGCCGACCGCTTCCAGCGTGCGAAGCAAGGCCTTCCGGACCTCTGCGTGCCGCAGCACCTCCTTGCGTGCGAACTCAGCGTCCTTCCAGGCCTTCTTCTCTTCGTCTGGGGCGTCCTTCAACCTTGCCGGAAGGGTGACATCGGATTTCTTGAACAGGTTGGTCACCGGCAACTGCCCCTTCAAGCGCGCCATGGCAGGGGCACGGGTAAAGCCAGCCACCGCCAGAGGGGCGTCTAACGAAACGGCCACGTCTTCGCGATCGGGCCACGCAAAGCCGCTGCCGCCCGCCAAGTAACGGTCGCCGCTCCCGGGTGCCAAGCGCGGCAAGACCCACATACCTTCCTCGCCCCGCACCGGGTTCAGCAGGTCAGCACCGGTCAAGCGCTCGCTGCCTACCAGGCGGCGCAGAAGGTCAAAGGCGCGCTGCTCGCGGTCGCAGTCCCAAACCGCCTCGATGCGCCGTTCATTTTTCTGTCCGAACTGCTTCGCCCGAAACGCGAACGACATGTGCTTGTAAGCCATGTGGTCGCCGTCGTCGCCCTCGGACGGCATGAAGATGTCGAGTGACCTGGTTGGGGCAGTGTCGGCGTCGTAGCCCCTCACTGGACCCCAGTTGCGGATGGACGGCTTGGCGAGGAGGTGAATGTCTGATCGCTCGGGAAAGGTGGCGGCGGAGACGGTGATCACCTCGCTCCAGATGCCCGCACCGCTGCCCCGGTCGACGCGCGGAGGGAAGGCGACGAGTTCAATGCCGTTGAAAGGGGACGACAGCGGCGTGTGCGGCACCAGTGTCCGGGTAATGCCGGAGCGGTACCGCAGGGCTGCCCCCGCAAGGCGGTCCACCGCGTGTACGGTCAGCGCATCGAACAGCATCGGATCGGTCGGGATCGCGCAGGCGCCGCGGTGCTGGGCCAAGCCGGTGGGCACTTCGATCAGCCGCCAGTTCGCGTCGTCCAACGCGCTCCCGGCGATCGCACCGCGCACATCGGGGTCTTTGGCCGGATACAGGATGCCGAGCCAGACATTGATACCGGTGCGGATGCGGGCGCGCAGATCGGCCTCGGCCGTGCGATCACGCAGGTAGTAGAGGCTGAGCCGGGTGCTTCCTTCTCCGTTGCCGTCGTTTTCCAGCTTCATATATGCCGTCTCGGGCACGAAGAAGCCGAGGATTTCGGACAGGCCGCTGAGGATAGCGCTTGCCGGAAGCTCCTGCCGGTTCGTCTTCTCGCGACACCACTGCACTAGGGTGCCGTGCGCCTCCGCGGACATGCGGAAGCGGGTCAGGAGGAGCGTCTCGGGGAGGTGGTCCGCCACCCAGGCCGAGATGTGGAGATTGGACACGTCGGTCATGACTGAAGGCCCTCGGTCTTGCTCAGGGCGTCGTGGAACGGCTCGTAAAGCCGTCGCGCCACATCGTGCCCGGTCGGATTGCTGGTGGGGTCCATAGCCAGATCCAACTGCTTGATGCATTGGACCAGCGCGCTGGTGTCGGCCGTATCGCCATCAGGATTTCCGTCGAAGGACTGGGGCGCGAACTTATAATCGACGAAGCCGATAAAGACCGGACACCCACCGCGGATACCGCGGCCGACGGTCTGCCAAAGCGGCGTCAGCATGTCCCAGGCAAACTGGGCCTTATACTCGGCCGACATGTTGCTGTAGCCGTATCGGGTGCGCTCCAGCGCCATCTGAGCCACTGACGCTGCGGCTTGGCGCATGCGGTTCGAGCGCCGTGGCAGGCTCTCCCCCGGCAGCGGTGCGACGCCCTTGTCATAGCGTTCAAGTGCGTACCGATTTAGACGTGCGATTACTGGACCCAGGTCGTCCGGCCGCGGGTGCGGACGGTGCAGGAAGTAGATGGATGCGATTGCCGCCTTATCCCGACCGTTCAGGATGTTGTGCCCGCGGGCAACAATTTGCATAGGCGCCACCAAGATCGACTTCTCCGGCTCCAGGCCGAAGCGCTCCACCATTGAGCGCGGCATTGGTCGGGCAAGGCGAAGTTTGGCGTCGTCAGCCTGCCCTGCGTCGTCCGCCCGGTCGCGCACCAAACAGTAGACGCGCCAATCGGCGTAGCCGTTCGCCTCAAGGGTCTGCATGACGGTGTCAGCAACCACTGCGGCGTCGGCGTAAGAGTTCACCACCAGCATGGCTCGACGGCGGTCGGCGATCGCCTCCTCCCCCCAGCGCCCGGTCATTACGCACCAGTGATTCTCAAGCATGTTGATGCCATCGCGGCGCGACACCAGACGCTCGCTGATGAAGGAGAGGTTTTCTCTCCGCCGCTGCTGCTCGACACCCGACACTCGGATCTGGCGGCCATCGCCGTCCCGGACGTTGACCAGCGAGAAGACGGACTGACTGATCGCATCGAGTTCGGCGTCCGGCTGAAGGAGGACGCCGCGCACCGGTACCTGGACATCAAAGGACGGCGATGCCACGCTGATCGGCTTCTTGGTCTTTGGATCGAAGGAGTGCACTCCGCCGCCCGCCCAACTGGTGCCAGACAGGAGCAAGACATGCGGGCCAGCCTGGCCTTCGTCGCCTAGTAGGTTATGCAGGTGGGCGATCAGGTGGCGGCCAACGCCGAGGTGGTTGATCAGCGTCAGTTTGCCGCCAAGTGTACCCTGTCTGTCGTCGTCGGGCTCGTTGTAAAACAGGCCGAAGACGGCACCCGCTGGATTGCTGGGCAACAGGGTCCTGTAGTGCTTGATCAAGCTGTTCGCTTGGCTCAGCAGTTGTGTATCGTCGATGTCCAAGTCGCTCGCTACGGCGGGCTGGGTCTTGATGAGCCAGTTGTAGTGCGAAAGCGCCAGTTCGGTAACAACCGCCAGCAGGATCGCCAAGGCGTTGGCGCGGCGATCAAGGCGGTCCCGCGCTGGGCCGGTCTTACTGACGGCGGAAAAGACCGCCAGCGCGCCGTCTAGCAGCGCCTCAATCCGCTGGTCGATCTCATCGTAATAATCAGCGACCAGCACGTCGCGCGCAATCGCCTGGAGCGTCTCGGTGGCGACGCGGAACCGTTCGTCGCGGAATGTTGCCAGGTCCCTCACCGCAGCTTCGTCGGCCTCATCTGTCGACACCGACGAGGCATGAGAGAAGCGGGAGATCGCCGTAGCGACTTTGAGGACCTCAAGAAACTGTTGCTCGTTCTCCGCATAGTCGAGCCGCATCTCCGCAGTCGAGACGCCGGATACCGATAGGTGGCGACGCCAGAGCTCGTACAGGATGCTGGCAGCCGTGAATGGCGTATTGCGGTAGAACCGCCATAGGCTTTCCTGCTCATTTTGGAGTAGGGCATAGATGATGCCGACCAAACGGAAGAAGGTGAAGAAGTTGTTCTGCCACTTCGCGTTCACCGACTTCCGGAACTGGGCGCCCGAGCGTGCCCGAAGAGCCGCCGATGACCGTTGGCCGATGGAGGGGGCGTACACGTCCTGCTCGTCGCCCATGATTGGGGAACGGGGCGCGAAGATGTCGTCCAACACCTTCTGGACGCCATCCACCTCGTCTATGATGACCAAGTCTGTGGTGAACTGAAGAAGCTCCGGGATGGTGATGCGCTCCGACGTCGTCCAGACATCCGGCGTCATGTGGATGAAGGCCTGCGGCGTCATGATCAGCACTTGGGCGTCCACCGCCGAGCGCTGTTGCTCCTGGGCCGGGCAGCACGCCCACAGCGGGCAGGAGCGCCCCTTGCTCTCACCGATGTCGTCGGGATCCTTGTCCTCAGCGTCCTCGTCCGGCACCGCCTTCTGGTAAAGGCGGTGGCACTGCTTCTCGTCGAAATCGGGGAAGCGCGCCTCCGCCTGGGAGCCGCGCACGACTTGCGGCTCGCGCTGGAAGCCGTCCAGTGGACAGGCCGTGCCGAAGCCGTCGGACAGGTCACCTAACGACGCCAGGGACCACCCAGTCGCGTCGAGGCTGCGCTGCCAGTGGATGCCATTCAAGTGCCGCGGGCGCTGACGCAGACTGGACAGCACGGTCGCCTTTACGCCATGGCGCCGAAGGCGCGCCGACAGCTTGGCGCCGTGGATGGTGTCGGGCACTAGAACAGCGATGCGCTTGCCGGTGCTGCCCAGCGTCAGGCCGAGCAGCAGCGCCATCACCAAGCTGGACTTGCCGGACGACAGCATGCCGACCAAGTGGGTCGTGCCGTCCAGGGTGATGACGCCGTCCTCGTAGAACCCATCTAGTAGCCCCTGGATGCGGAGCTTCCGGATGCGCTCGACCATGTTTAAAGGCGGCATGCTTTCGTGCGGCCAGTCTGCGGCTGCCTCACGCTCGTCGACCGTGGCGGCGACAGCGAGCAGGTCGGCAATGCGCACCCGAATCGGCTGGTTGGTCCGCCGCGGCGTCAGGTCATGCTGCTGCACCACCCGCCGTTCAGCGGGAACCGCCGGGATGTCGTAGGCCAGGGTTGCACTGCCCCGGCCGACCAGGACCTGGGCCTCGCCGGGATCCGCGACGTTGAGCGTGCGGCTGACCCAGGGAACTGGCTTCGATAGCCAAGCCTCGAGCACAACGCGGGTGGTGCCTGGCGCAGTGGCCCGCAGAGTGACGCGGCCGTCCAGAACGTCGAAACATCGCAGCGCTTCGGAAATGGTCGTGTACCGCAGGCGGGCATCGAGCCATGCCGAGAGCGAGATAAAGCGGGAGCAGAGGTGGCGTACCGTGGCAAGCGCCTGGACGGCGCGCTGGGTCCGGAGCTCATCGAGCAGCTGCGGATACCCCAGCATCAGCGACGGCACCGCGGAGGCACCTTCGCCCGACAGGAACTCGGTCAGGAACAGCAGGGACAGTTCGGTCGCCGCCATGGTGCGGATGGCTTCCCGATCCAGACCGCCACAGGTCGGGTCGATGGACGCCAGCGCGTCTCGGTATTCGGCGACGAACGTGCGGTCGGTCCTCATGGGGCGATCTCCAGTTCGTCGAGCAGGTCCGAGATGGTGCGCAGCCGCACATTCGCCTTGGCGCGCGAGGCGCGGATGGCCTCGAAGCGCGCCTCGAAGTTGAGGGTGATCTCGGGGATGTGGTCGGGGATGGCGACGTAGCAGCGGTGGGTTTCGGCGAAGCCCTTGAAGCCCTCAAAACGAGAGGCGAGATTCTCCGGAGAGACGTAGTCCTTTACGTCAACGGCGATGCGGGTCTGACCGCCCGGCGACATCGCGACCAAATCCACTCGGTCGAGGTCCGGCCACAGCGACGACATCCACCCAGCTTTGGTCAGCTTGGTGTGCAGAACCAGTTCGGCCTTGCCAGGCAGGCACCAGAAGGTCCGGAAGGGGCGGCGCAGATAGAGCATACCCGGCCGGAAGCGCATGGTGGCGTGCTTGCCTGCTCGTGCTCGGCGGCGCGCCTCCGGATCTCGGCTTTCGGTGTGGAAGGCGCGGCCGTCCTGACGGAGGATGGTACCGGACACCGTGCAGATCGGCAGCATGCCGCTGATGGCCATAGCTTCGGGGACGCGCTGATAGAATGCATCGACGACCTCGTCGATGCGTTCCACAGTTGCCAAAACCGGGTCTGACAGCAGGGTGGTCGTCCAACTGGGCAGCACAGGATTCTCGACCACAGCCCGGCGCCATGCAACGTACACCTGTTGGCCATCGCGCCGGTCACGGCATAGGCCGAGCAGAAGCTTGTAGCCGAGGTTCTCTTCGAGTTCGGTTTCAGGGTTTTTGCCGGGCTGCGCCAGGGCGACGCACTCGGTGGTGATCTCGCCGCCGTCAATCAGCTTGGCCGCAGCGAACTCCCCCTCAACGTCCCAGGACAGGTCGATGCCCCACTTGTAGAGGGGCTCCTGGGCAAGCCGGGCCATATCCGCCAAGCTCGTCGGCCAGAGATCGCCGTCTTGGATGTTGCGAGCCGCCGCGAGATCGAGGACGCGCCGAAGGCCCGGTGGGTAGCCGTCCTTGAGCCAGCCGCGCTCGTCGATCTGCTTTTGGACGTCTACCAGCGCGCTGGCCAACAGCACGACCATGGAGCGGTCGTCCCGGACCGGCTTGTCACCGCGCTCAAGGTCGGCAAGCCGGGCCAGGACGACCGCAGCAACCTCCGCACCTTCCTCGAAGTATCGGTACAGCGTTGCGCGTCCAATGCCAAGCGCCTGCGCCGCCGCGGTTTTCCACCGGCGGCCATGCCCAAGCCGGTCGCTGAACAAGTGCTGGCAGCGGTCGTGGAATGACGGCGCGCTTTCCATGGGACAGATCCGCTCTTTATGTCTCAAATGCAAAATAGTGTCTCATGTGTATCGCAGCAAGAAAAATTCGATCGGATAGGCTGCGCTTGTTCTTCGGGTGTCTGCTTCAACGGTTGCATCCCAACGGCTCCCGCAGCGGTAAGGGTGGGGCTGTCCACGTGACGGGCGGATAATGGACCGGTTGGGGCTCCAGGAGGGGCCGTCTGAGGTGCTGCACCGCCTGCTGGATATTGCCTTCGAGCAGATCCGCATGGCCAAGAGAAGGTGCTGCCATGAAGGCCGTCATGTTCCTCAGGAGGAACGGTGGCGGCAGTGCCCGGATAAGAGAATGGTCTACGCGGGCTTGTTCCTTGCCTGTGATGGTCTGATCCTGTTTGCAAGGACATTCACGGCAAACAGGGAGGCTTCAATGCGGAAGACTTCGTCGAAACTGGCCAGCACCATCGCCTATGGTGCGCTCGGACCTTACGTGGAAAGCCCGGCTGACGATTACGTGGCTACCATGGGCGAGGCCTCTGGGCCGCAACGTCTGGCGTCCGTGAAGTTGGCGCTCGAGGCCGACCCGGACAACATCGAGGCGCTGGTTGCCAAAGCCGAGTACATCACCTCGGACAAGGAATGCAGACTCGAGGTGCTGAAGCGCGCCGTGAAGGTCGGCAGCAGGCTTTGGACGCCGGTCGAGAAGGAATACGGCAGGAAAATGTCCTGGTGGGATTTCCCGGGCACTCGGCCTTACATGCGGGCGATCTACGCGTTGGGGCAGGCCTGCGAGGAAGCCGGTGACCTGGCGACGGCCCGGCATTGCTACGAGAGCCTGGTCCGCATGAACGAACGCGATCCGATGGGGGCGCGGTTCGCCATCGAACGGATGCCGGTCGCGCAGGGGGTTTCGCCGCGGGCGTGACTGGGCGTCGATGATCTTCCATCTGCGAACCGTGGCGGGTCAGGATAAGGGAGTGTCCCAATGCAGGTGTCCCTCTCATGACTTTGTCAAATTCGTTCTGTCAGAAAATCCGCGCGAGCCTGCCCGAAGATAATGCGATGTTGATCCCGATCTACCTGCACGATATGCGTGTGCCGTTTGAGTGGATGGCGCTGCCTGGTTGCCTCCTGCCTGCCGTTCGGTTTGCCATCGACGGCGCACTTGCAGCCGATCTACTCCCAGACGAAAACGCGTTGCTGGGCTGGCGCCTGCCTGAGGCGATCGCTATCATGGATGCTGCGGCCGCTTTGTCAGGGATGGTTACCTGTGGGGGCGCGCGGGTTAAGGTTGATGCTTTTGTGTCTGCGTTTGATGCGGCCTTGGCAGCAGCCGGTCTGAGCGGGGTTCCGGACGATCTTTTCTTCCGAATCGGCTTGTCATTCCTTCACATTGAGCACTCTTGGGAACCAGTGTCCCCCCATGGTGGTATCTTCTGCAATGTCGAACGCACCGGAGGTTGGTGGGAGTCCAACTTTCCCTGGTGAGCGGATCGCGCCATTTTCAATCCAACTTCCTTTTCAGAGTCCGGTGCTCAACCCAGCCCTCTCGGTGCATGACGTCCCGCAGGCGGTCGTTCTCCGCCATGTCCTTTCCAGGCCAGCGTAGCCTAATATAGAGAATGGCTGCTTCGCGCACATGAGAGTCCTTTGCCGCAATGGGATCAATCTCCACAAGTCTGAAGGCCAGCATAGCAAAATAATAGCGCGCATTGTGAACAGCCGGGCTTGCTGTGTCACCAAGGGTTGAGTCGATGTCGTGTCTTTTCTTCTCTGTGTTGAAGATTGCTAGCCACTCTGTTTTTGCTTCTCCGGCCTCGACACGCAATTGATCTGGTTTCAATAGATCAATTTCTTCTTTGGATAACACTGGCAGCCTCCGTTGATAAGCTCCTGAGCCTAGCAAAATGGGCTGTTCCAAACCAGGGGGCGTCAGGCGCTTTGAACCAAAGAGGGCACGCCTTCCTGGGAGCTTGTGCCTTGCCGAGGGGCAGACGAAATTTTCGGCGCAAATACTCGCATCGTTGTCAGGGTGCTCCCATGCACACCGAAGCGACAATCTCAGGCAGCACCATCGCATGTCGGGTGCAGGGCCCGCATGTGGCCAGCCCGGTTGACGGATTCGTTGCCAGGATGCGCGAGGTGGGCGGCATGCCGCGCCTGGAGCTCATCAAGGCGCCATGCCTGAGGTTGAACCCGAAAGGAATTAGGCGAGGATATTTCCGATGAACGAACGCAACCCCATGGGTGCGCGGTTCGCCATCGAACGGATGCCGGTCGCGCACGGGGTTTCGCCGCGGGCTTGATACATGGCCGACGCTGACTGTTCGGCGTGACAACTCATTTCGAGGCCGCAGATTGTACCCCCTGTGGCGCCGAACGCTCCAGCGCCGTGTGCTGCGTTCCGCCCGACGGCCGCGAGTGCGTTCAAAACCCAGGAGTCTCATTAATTCTGTCGCGTTGTCTCACTATCTCTGTCGTTGTCTCATTAATCATGTCGCGGGACACATGCCGGCCTGTGGCCGAAAAGATACATCCGACATCGGAAATGTAATGGTGACAATGTTCCGTTTGACCCCGCCGATTTCGTCTCCATAATCCTGATTGTCTCGATTGTTCGAGCGTTGTGCGCCAGATTATGGAGGATCCGATGCGCCACACCGATGTGACCCGCAGTTCCGGCCTTTACACGGCAGCCACGGGCGCCGTCCCGGCCGCCGACCGTGTCACCGTTGTTGCCCGTCGTCCCCTCTGGCGGTTGCTCGACCTGTTGTTTTCCGTGATGGAACGGCGCAAACAACGTCATGCACTCATGGGGCTCGACGACCATCTGCTGAAGGACATCGGCGTCAGCCGGTCCGAGGTGGAGCAGGAGGTGTCGAAGCCGTTCTGGCGGGGATGAGACGATGGCCGACCGATCCATTCAGGGACAATCCGTTCAAATCGACTATGCGGTCGAACCGGAGCTGAGCGCCGACGCGTTCATCGACGTTCTGGAACGCTCCGGGCTGGCGGAACGCCGGCCCGTGGGCGACCGTCCCCGGGTGGAGGCGATGCTGCGCAACGCCGGCCTGATCGTCACCGCGCGGGCGGATGGAAAGCTGGTCGGCGTCGCCCGCTCGATCACCGACTTCGTCTATTGCTGCTACCTGTCCGACCTCGCCGTCGACCGTGCCCTGCAGGGGCACGGCATCGGCAAGGAGCTGATGCGCCGCACCCGCGACGCGATGGGGCCGGGCACCATGTGCCTGCTGCTGTCCGCGCCCAAGGCCATCAGCTTCTACGAGCAGGCCGGGCTGAAGCGGCACGAGCAGGCCTTCCTGTTCACCGATCTGGAATAAGCCCCGGACCAAGACACCGGGGAGGGGGAGCACCGCCGCCATGCCCGACACGATCACCAGCACCGTGGCCGATACGACTGGCCTCGCCATCTCCTACGCCGACGTGGCGGGGGCGGCGGAGCGGATCGCCGGCGTCGCCCACCGCACGCCGGTGCTGACCAGCCGCACCGCCGACACGCTGACCGGCGGCGAACTGCTGTTCAAGTGCGAGAATTTCCAGCGCACCGGCGCCTTCAAGATCCGTGGCGCCTACAATGCGGTGTCGCGCTTCACCCCGGTGCAGCGCGCGCTGGGCGTCGTCGCCTATTCGTCGGGCAACCATGCCCAGGCGCTGGCGCTGGCGGCGTCGATGCTGAAGGTGAAGTCCACCATCGTCATGCCTGAGGACGCCCCGGCGGCCAAGCTGGCGGCGACGCGCGGCTATGGCGCCGACGTGGTGCTGTACGACCGCTATGCCGAGCCGCCGGACGCCGCCGTCGCCCGCGTGCTGGAGGAGCGGGGCGGCGTGCTGATCCCGCCCTTCGACCATCCGCATGTGATGGCCGGCCAGGGCACGGTCGCCAAGGAGCTGATCGAGGAGGCGGGGCAGACGGGCGGGCCGCTCGACCTGCTGGTGGTGCCGACCGGCGGCGGCGGGCTGCTGTCCGGCTGCGTCATCGCCGCCAAGACGCTGAACCCCGGCTGCCGCGTCGTCGGGGTCGAGCCGGAGGCCGGCAACGACGCGCAGCAGAGCCTGCGCAGCGGCGCCATCGTCCGCATCGACGCGCCCAAGACCATCGCCGACGGCGCCCAGAGCCGCGCGGTCGGCCAGCTGACCTTCCCGGTGATCCAGCGGCTGGTCGACGACATCGTGACCGTCACCGACGGCGAGCTGGTCGAGTCCATGCGCTTCTTCGCCAGCCGGATGAAGATGATGGTCGAGCCGACCGGCTGCCTCGCCGCCGCCGCGGTGATGTCCGGCAAGTTCGACGTGCGCGGCAAGCGCGTCGGCATCGTCGTCACCGGCGGAAACGTCGACCTCGCCCGCTTCGCCTCGCTGGTTCAGGCGGGCTGACCGTCCTTTTTTGCGGTGCGATAAGCCCCCTCTCCCCCCGGGGAGAGGGGATCTGAATCCCCCAAGACGTAAGGGATCCCCATCCATGACCGGGAAAGCCATGCGCCTGCCCATTTATCAGGTCGATGCCTTCACCGACCGCGTCTTCGCCGGCAACCCGGCGGCGGTCGTGCCGCTGGAGTCCTGGCTGCCCGACGCGCAGCTCCAGGCCATCGCGGCGGAGAACAATCTGGCGGAGACCGCCTTCTTCATCCGCAGCGGCACAGAGTTCGAGCTGCGCTGGTTCACCCCGGCGGTGGAGGTCGAGCTGTGCGGCCATGCCACGCTGGCGACCGCCTTCGTCATCTCCACCATCCTGGAGCCGGGCCGCGCGCGCATGGACTTCGCCACCCGGCAGGCCGGCACGCTGACGGTCACCCGCGACGGCGACCGCTACACGCTGGACTTCCCCAACCGGCCGCCCCAGCCGGCGGAAACCCCCGACCCCAATCTGCTGGCGGCGCTGGGCGGACCGGCGCCGGTCGCGATCCTGAGCGGGCGTGACTATTTGGTTGTCTACGACTCGGCCGACGCGGTGCGGGCGCTGGCGCCGGACATGGCGCTGCTGTCGACGCTGGACATCTGGGCGGTCTGCGTCACTGCCCCCGGCGATGCCTCGGGAGAGGACGGGGTCGATTTCGTGTCACGCCTGTTCGCCCCGGCCCAGGGCATTCCGGAGGATCCGGTCACCGGCTCCACCCACTGCATGCTGACCCCCTATTGGGCGGAGCGGCTGGGCAAGACCGTGCTGAAGGCCCATCAGGTCTCGGCCCGCGGCGGCGAGCTGCTGTGCGAACTGGCCGGCGACCGGGTGAGGATCGGCGGGCAGGCGGTGCTGTATCTCGAAGGCTCGATCCTGGTGTGAGGTTGCGATGACTGTCCAGTTCAACCGTGTGGCCCCGATCCTGCCGGTGCGGGACGTGCGCACGGCGCTCGCCCATTATTGGAGTCTCGGCTTCACGGTGACCGCCTATGACGAGGCCGCCGCGGATCCGGTCTATGGGTTCCTCGATTGGGGCGGGGTGGGGCTGCATCTGACCCGCGTTCCCGACCTCGATCCGGAACGCTCGGTCGTCGCCTGCTACCTTTATGTCAGCGACGCTGACGCCCTGCACGCGGCCTGGACGGCGGCGAAGGCGGCCGGCCGGCTGACGGCGGTGTCCGACACGCCCTATGGCCTGCGCGAGTTCGCCCACATCGATCCCGACGGCAACCTGCTGCGGGTCGGTTCGGAAGCGGGGAGGGGCGTCGATGGCTGACGATACGGTCCTGCTGTTCTCCTACGGCACCCTGCAACAGGAGAACGTGCAGCTGGCGTCCTTCGGCCGGCTGCTCACCGGGCGGGCGGACGCCATGCCGGGCTATCGCTGCGACATGCTGGAGATCACCGATCCCGAGGTGATCCGCACCAGCGGCAAGCGTTTCCATCCCGTGGTCAGCGAAAGCGGCGATCCGGCCGACGAGGTCGCCGGGACCCTGTTCGAGCTTACCCCGGAAGAGCTGGCCGCCGCCGATTCCTACGAGGTCGCGGATTACAGGCGGGTCATGGTCCGGCTGCGGTCGGGGGCCGATGCCTGGGTCTATGTGAAGGCGTGAGACGCCCCAGCGGGATTGGCCAGCGGGATTGGCCAGCGGGATTGGATTGAAGAAGAAACGATGATCGACGGAACGCAAGGGTACGGCGACAACGCGCCGGCACTGGCCGAACAGTATGAGAGCATCACCTTCGACGATGTCCACCACGGGGTGATGCATCTCTTTCCGTCCCCACCCGCGCGGGTCCTCGATGTCGGGGCGGGGTCGGGTCGCGACGCCGCGGCGCTCGCCGCAATCGGCC
Source organism: Azospirillum sp. TSH64 (assembly GCF_003116035.1). Lineage (GTDB taxonomy): Bacteria > Pseudomonadota > Alphaproteobacteria > Azospirillales > Azospirillaceae > Azospirillum. Next base: position 3,506,599 of record NZ_LGQW01000015.1, on the reverse strand, counting down.
ACACGGTTGTCGCGGTGGAACCGACCGACGCGCTGAGACAGGAGGGAATGCGGCTTCATGGTGGAAAACCCATCGACTGGGTCGCCGACCATCTTCCCGATCTCTCGCAGCTTCATCTTCGGAAGGATCGCTTCGACCTGATTCTCCTGACGGCCGTGTGGATGCACCTGGACGGTCACGAGCGGCGGACGGCCATGAAATCCCTGGCCGGACTTCTCGGTGCGAAAGGCCGGATCAGCATGTCGCTGCGTCATGGCCCGGTTCCCCAAGGGCGCAGGATGTTCGACGTCTCGGCGGATGAAACGATTGAACTCGCAGGCCTGCACGGGCTGGCCGCGGTCCAGGTTGCAGAGCGGAACGATATGTTGGGGCGACCGGACGTCCGTTGGAGCTTTGTCGTGCTTGAGGCGCGGACGTGAGGCTGGCCCTGGCAAGCGCCGCCGCCGTCACATGATTTTCTCGAAGCGGAACATCTCGCCGCCGCCGGGCAGGCCGGACGGGCCCGGCCAATGCGGGTCGGGGTGGTGGGCGCCGAAGAACTCGACGATCCGGAAGCCGCACTTGTTCACATAGAAGTGGATGTTGCGCTTCTCGAAATAGGGCGTGTGGGTCTGCCAGACCTGCGTCCGGGGATAGCGCCGCTCGATTGCCGTCCAGGCCTTGAAGCCCACTCCCCGGCCATGCTGCGCCGGGGACAGGAAGAAGAGGTCCAGCGAGTTGTGCTGCGTCGCCTCGTCGATCACGACGACGGCGCCGCCGACCCGCTCCTCCCCGCACAGGATATGCAGAAGCTCGGTGCCCGGCGCGCCCATCGACAAGTCGAGATCGCTGCCGCGTGGGATCGAATCGTCGGGAAGGCACCCGAACGCCTCGATGACGGCGACCGCGAAGGACGCCTCCATGTCGGCCTTGAAGGCCGGCAGATCGCGTGGTTCGACGACCGCGAGCGTGACCTGGATATCCTGCATGTACGATCTCTCGAAGCGTCTGCGGTGCCGGCCCGCCTTACGCCTCGGTCTCCATCTTCTGCTCCACCGCGGCGGCCTTGATCGCCTTTTGCAGCTTCTCGAAGGCGCGGACCTCGATCTGGCGGACGCGCTCGCGGCTGATGCCGTATTTCTGCGACAGGTCCTCCAGCGTCGTCGGCGCCTCGCGCAGGCGGCGCTCGGTCAGGATGTCGCGTTCGCGGTCGTTCAGCGCGGTCATCGCATTCGCCAGCAGCTTGCGGCGCTTGCCCAGCTCCTCGCGGTCGGCGATGGTGATCTCCTGGCTGGCGCTCTCGTCCACCAGGAAATCCTGCCATTCGCCCTCGCTCTCCGCCCGCAGCGGCGCGTTCAGCGAATGGTCGGGGCTGGCCAGCCGCCGGTTCATGTTGACGACGTCCTGTTCCGGCACGTCCAGCTTGGTGGCGATGGCCTGGACCTGCTCGGGCGACAGGTCGCCCTCCTCGATGGCCTGCATCTGGCCCTTCAGCCGGCGCAGGTTGAAGAAGAGCTTCTTCTGCGCGGCGGTGGTGCCCATCTTCACCAGCGACCAGCTGTGCAGGATGTATTCCTGGATCGCCGCGCGAATCCACCACATGGCGTAGGTCGCCAGCCGGAAGCCGCGGTCGGGATCGAAGCGCTTCACCGCCTGCATCATGCCGACATTGCCCTCGGAGATCAGCTCCGACAACGGCAGGCCGTAGCCGCGGTAGCCCATGGCGATCTTGGCCACCAGCCGCAGGTGGCTGGTGACGAGCTGGTGGGCGGCGCCGGAATCCTCATGCTGCTGCCAGCTCTTGGCGAGCATGTATTCCCGCTCCGGCTCCAACATCGGGAACTTGCGGATCTCCTGGAGATAGCGGGACAGATTGCTCTCGGACCCGATCGCCGGAAGGGTGGATGCCGTCGCCATGGTAAAACCCCTCTCCTGACAGCCGGCGTTCCCATCCGAAGGATTTCAGGGGCCGCCGCCGTTCTTCAGCGCGGGTTCCATAGGCCCCTCGCAATGAGCGGGCGAAGGAACCTCGCCATTGACGCCGAGTCTAACCAAGAAACATTTCCCGGTGTACCGTTTTAAGCCGACTCCAGGGTGACAATTAGTTCATGAATATCCGCCGGAATTGAGGAGCGGAATGCCACAATTTCGCCACTAACCGGATGACGGAAGGTCAGGGCCGCGGCGTGCAGCGCCTGACGCGGAAACCCAACAAGGCTGGACCGCACCGGTTCCGGCAGCAGCGAGGCGAATTTGCCGCCCGGCCGCCCCGACCGCCCGCGGCCATAGAGCGGATCGCCGACCAGCGGATGGCCGATGTGGGTCAGGTGGACGCGGATCTGGTGGGTGCGCCCGGTCTCCAGCACGCATTCGACCAGCGAGGCGGCCATGCCGAAGCTCTTGACCACCCGGTACTTGGTGCCGGCCGGCTTCCCGCCGCCGGTGACCACCGCCATCTTCTTGCGGTCGGCGCTGCTGCGGCCGATGTTGCCCTCGATCCGGCCGTGGGTCGGGTTGGGCACGCCCCAGACCAGCGCCAGATAGGTGCGGCTGAGCGTGCGGTCGGCGAACTGGTCCGACAGGCCATGGTGGGCGCGGTCGTTCTTGGCGACCACCATCAGGCCGCTGGTGTCCTTGTCCAGCCGGTGGACGATGCCGGGCCGCCGCACCCCGCCGATGCCGGACAGGCTGTCGCCGCAATGGGCCAGCAGGGCGTTGACCAGCGTGCCGTCGGGGTTGCCGGCGGCGGGATGGACCACGAGGCCGGCCGGCTTGTCGACCACCAGCACGTCGGCATCCTCATAGACCACGTCGAGCGGGATGTCCTGCGCCAGCGGTTCGGCCGCTTGCGAGCCCGGAACCTGCACCTCGAAGGTCTGGCCGGGTTTGACCCTCAGGGACGCGTCCGTTATCGTCCGGCCGTCGCTGCGCACGCAGCCCTGTTCCAGCAGGGCCTGCACGCGCGACCGCGACAGGTCCGGCAGGCCCGCCGCCAATGCCTTGTCCAGCCGCTGGCCCGCCGCCTCGTCGGGGATGGTGTGGGCGAGCAGCTGGGGAGCGGCGTCGGCAGGGGAGCCGGCGTCGTCGTCCGCATCGAGGAAATCGTCGGGCAGATCGTCCGGCATCTGGTCGTCAGGCATATCGGCTGGCATCGGCTTCGCGTATCGCGTCCTGTTTCAATCGTCCGGGAGTGGACCCCAAACCGTGCAGATCCTCAAGGTACTCGTCGTCATCATGGGCGTTCTCATCCTCGCCGGCTTCACCTTTCTGGGGGTGGAGCTGTACAAGCGGATGTCGGATCCCACCCGCGCCTCCCTGACGGCCACCGCCCCGGCGCCGGTTCCGGCCGAACGCCCGGCCGAGGTGACGCTGGACGTTCCGGCCGGCGCCCGCATCGGCGAGATGCTGGTGGCCGGCAACCGCGTGCTGTTCAAGGTGACCCTGCCGCAGGGGCCGGACCGCCTGTATCTGATCGACCCGCGCAACGGCGCCGTCACCGCGACGGTGACCGCCGGCAAGTGACCGTTTCCCCCTATCCGGACACAGATGATGCATGATTTCCGCAGCGACAACGTCGCCGGTGCCGCCCCACAGGTGATGACGGCGCTGGCCGCCGCGTCCTCCGGCACCGCGTCGCCCTATGGCAACGACCCCTGGACCGCGCGGGTGACCGAGCGGCTGTGCGCGATCTTCGAGACCGAGGTCGCCGTCTTCCCGGTCGCCACCGGCACGGCCGCCAACTCGCTGGCGCTGTCGGCGCTGGTGCCGCCCTACGGCGCGGTGCTGTGCCATGACGAGGCGCACATCACCATCGACGAATGCGGCGCGCCGGAGTTCTTCACCGGCGGCGCCAAGCTGGTGCCGCTGGCCAGCGCGCATGGCAAGCTGACGCCGGACATCGTGTCTCGCCACATCGCCAAGGCCGGCGTCGGCGTCGTCCACCGCGTCCAGCCCGCCGCCCTCAGCCTGACCCAGGCGACCGAGGCCGGCACCGTTTACACCCCGGCGGAGGTCGAGGCGCTGGTCGAGGCCGCCCATGCCAACGGCATGGCCGTGCATATGGACGGCGCCCGCTTCGCCAACGCCATCGCCCGGCTGGGCTGCAAGCCGGCCGACGTGACGTGGCGCGCCGGGGTCGACGTGCTGACGCTGGGCGGCACCAAGGGCGGCTGCCTCGCCGCCGAGGCGGTGGTGTTCTTCAACCCGGCGATGGCCGAGGATTTCGGTTTCGGCCGCAAGCGCGGCGGCCATCTGGTGTCGAAGATGCGCTTCCTGTCGGCGCAGCTCGACGCCTGGCTGGAGGATGGGCTGTGGCTGCGGCTGGCCGCCCACGCCAACGCCATGGCCGACCGTCTGGCCGAAGGGCTGACGGCGCTGCCCGGCGTCGAGCTGGCCCACCCGGTGGAGGCCAACGAGCTGTTCGTCCGCCTGCCCGCGGCCTATGCCGAGGCGCTGGAAGGGGCCGGCTATGGCTTCTACCGCTGGGACGACGGCACGGCGCGCTTCGTGACGGCCTTCGATACGCCGGCGGCTGTCGTGGACGGGCTGCTGGGTATTTTGCGCAGCCTGCAAGAAAAGGCTTGATCGGGGGGCCGGGCTTCGTTAGAAACCCGCCCACGCCGATGACGTCCCCATCGTCTAGAGGCCTAGGACACCGCCCTCTCACGGCGGTAACAGGGGTTCGACTCCCCTTGGGGACGCCAACCTTTCCGGGTTGGGTCGAGCGGCCGGTGGCAGCCTCCACCGCCGTTGCAATCATCGGGACCAGACGTCCCCATCGTCTAGAGGCCTAGGACACCGCCCTCTCACGGCGGTAACAGGGGTTCGAATCCCCTTGGGGACGCCATCCACGCGCTGGATGAGTTCGTTGAGCGCGGGCTTGAAGGTACAACGTCCCCGTCGTCTAGAGGCCTAGGACACCGCCCTTTCACGGCGGCGACACGGGTTCGACTCCCGTCGGGGACGCCATTTTCATAAAATTCCAGCAGCCTCACAGACGATTCTTGCGCATGGATGTGCGGAAAAGCCGTCGCCCAGACATCATTTTTGATGTACCCCTTTCGGCATTCTCCTCTTCCGAACCGGTCTGCCGAAACGGGTTTCCCATGGATCGCAGCGAATTCGAACGTCTTCGGGACATGCCTGGAAAGCGGATCGTCGGGGATATTCGCCTTGAACAACGGAGTGAGATTTCCGTTGCCTGGGAGGCGCGGGATATTCCGATTGCCAATGCCGATGGCGTGGAAGCGTTGCTGAATGTGCAGCTGGTCGCCGAGACGGGGGCCAAAACGTTGAACGTGAAGATTCCAGGCGTCGGCCCGATTTGCAGGCTGGAGGTCGATAGCCGCCCCCACAAACCGGCAGGCAGAAGCCATAAACACTCTTTGCATCACCCGGATTGCCCACGTCAGAACCTGAAGCATCAGGTTGTGGATCGCAGCGACCTTGATGGTCGATCTCTCAAAGAGGTGTTTGACGCCTTTTGCCGGATGGCTCACATAGTTCATGATGGCTCGTTGATCCTGCCACCCGACTTGGCTGGACTGTGAGGAGGGTCGGGACTGTGATGGAGTTGACCGAAGTAAAGGACTGCTTCAAATCCTGCCCGCTTGTCGAGGAAATCGACATGCTTCCGAAAGGTCATGTCCGGATTTCAACGGCATTCCGCTATCCAGATGGCTCATCCGTGGACATTTTCATCGCGGATCGGCCAAGCCTGCTGTCGACGATAATGCCGATGACCTTGACTGACTTCGGCAATACATTCCTCTGGCTCGATCAGATGGATATTCGGCCCCTGCGTTCAGCACGGCGCAGACGCTTGACGTTGGATATTCTTGAAACGCACGGCATCGAGCATTCGAAGGGAGTGCTTTCCTGCACTGTTGCACCACAGGAATTGGCGATGGGGATGATCCGCTTGGGGCAGGCGTGCATTCGCGTGGCCGACCTGATTTTCACCCATAGAATTGCGAGTCAGGGCAGTTTCCAAGAGGAAGTCGAAAGCATAATTGAAGACACGTCTTTGGATTATGAGCAAAATGCGAAGGTAAATGGCAGGGGGAATGTCGTTGTCCCTGTCGATTTTCTCGTTCGGTCTTCCGAACTGGAGACGGCAATATTTACCCTTCCTGCGGAAAGCAGTCATGCAAGCGTTGCCAAGGCGCGTGCCGAGAATGTATTTGCCCGCTGCTATGATCTGAGAGATTGGCGGGGACAGCGTGTTGCTGCGCTCGATGACCGGCGCCTGCTGTACCGAGAGGAAGACATCGGACGCATTCGTGAGGTCGCCACGATTGTTCCGATTTCTCAACCGGAAGCAATGCGTGACCTGCTGCTGGCTGCCTGAACGATCAATCAGGCAGGCTGTGCCATAGTGATCGTGGATTTTCGTGCGCCGGCCTTGACCTGTATTGAGGGCGTTCAGAACAGACCTATTCCCCCAACACCCCCGTCTGATACAGCGTCACCCTGATCCCCCCGTTCGACACCGACACCCCGCCTTCCTGGAACGGCAGTTCCGTCGCCTTCGCCAGGGCGGCTTCGTTGGTGACGATGCCCACGCGCCAGCCGGCGAAGCGGGTTTTCAGCGTCTGGCCCATGGCGTGGTAGAGCGGGATCAGGGACTTGCCCTCGCCGATGCGGGCGCCGTAGGGCGGGTTGACGATGACGAGGCCGGGCGGACCCTCCGGCGGGGTCAGGTCGCTGATGGCGTGGTGGGCGAAGTCGGTCCAGGCGCCGACGCCGGCCCGCTCCGCATTGGCGCGGCTCATCGTGACGGCGCCGGCGTCGCGGTCGCTGCCGTAGAAGCGCACGGCCGGCGGCGTGACCGTGGCATTGCCGCGCAGGTCCTGCCAGCGGGCGGGGTCGAACGTGGCGAGCTGCTCGAAGGCGAAGGAGCGGGAGCGGCCGGGCTTCAGGCCGGCGGCGATCTCGGCCGCCTCGATGACGAAGGTGCCGGAGCCGCACATCGGATCCACCACAGGCATCGGCTCGCGCCCGTCATAGCCGCACTGGCGCAGGAACAGGGATGCCAGCGTCTCGCGCATCGGCGCCTTGTTGACCGCCTCCTTGTGGCCGCGCTTGTGCAGCGACTCGCCGGAGCTGTCGACGCTGATGGTGCAGAGGTCGTCGTCGATCCGTGCCTTGATCTGGACGGCTCGGGTGTCGTCTTCCGGAGCGTCCCCGGAGTTCTTTTCGGCGGACTTTCCGGTCTTCTTGGGCGCCGCCTTGACGATGGGGGCGCCGAGTTCCTCGGCGATGGCGCGCTCGATGCGCTGGGCGGCGGCGCCGGCATGGTAGATGCGCGACGCCTTGCAGGAGGCCTCGACCCGCACCGGCACGTCGGCGCGCAGGATCTCGGCCCACGGCACGCGGCGGGCGCGCTTGTCCAACTGGGCCAGATGCAGGGCGCGGAAGCTGGCGATGCGCGCCAAAACGCGGGTGGCGCCGCGCAGCTCCAGATTGGCGCGCCAGACCTCCGGCCAGCCGCCGGTGACCGTCACCCCGCCCTTAACCATGGTGGGGTCGGTGAAGCCGCGGTCGCTGGCCTCCGCGCACAGCACGGGTTCCAGGCCGGGGGCGGCCACCAGGAAAATCTCGAAAGGCTGGGCGGGGCTGGTCGGGTCGGTGTTCATGCGCCTACATAGCCCGAAGGGCCGGCTTCCATCGACAGGATTCTCGCAAAACAGCCGGATGTCGCCGGCGCGAAGGCCCGGCTGTTGACGCCGGACTGCCGGCCCCTATGATCGGATTGGAACACGAACAATCAAGCCGGCTTGCGATTCCGAACATGGACCGGGCCGGGCAGCAGGGGAAGGACGCGCGTCATGACCGCCACTGAGATCGACACCTGGCCCGCCGACCTGCTGGCGCAGGAGTTCCGGGATAAGCGGGTCCTGGTCACCGGCAGCAGCCGCGGCATCGGTGCTGCGGTGGCGGCGGCCTTCGCCCAGCTCGGCGCCCGCGTCGCCATCCATGGCCGCGACCTTGCGGCGGTGGACGCGGTGGCGGCCGGGATGGGAGACGGCGTGATCGGGCTGGCCGGCGACTTCGCCGACAAGGGGCAGACCCGTGCTGTGGTGGAGCAGGCAATCGACCGGCTGGGCGGGCTGGACGTGCTGGTCAACAATGCCGGAACCATGCTGGGCCGGGTGGCGCTGGCCGACATCGACGACGGCTTCCTGCAGGAGCAGTTCGACCTGAACGCCGCCTCGGCGGTTGTCGCCAGCCGCAGCGCCCTGCCGGCGCTGATCGCGTCCAGGGGGGCCATCGTCAACACCGGCTCCATCTCCGGCCGCACCGGGGGCAGCGCCGGCTCGTCGCTCTACAGCGCCGCCAAGGCCTTCCAGGCCAGCCTCGCCCGCTCGCTGGCGACGGAACTGGCACCGCACGGCATCCGCGTCAACGCGGTGTCGCCCGGCACCATCGACACCGACTTCCACCAGCGCTACTCGACCGCCGACAAGCTGGCGCAGACCGCGGCGCGCATTCCGCTGAAACGTCTGGGGAGGGCGGAGGACTGCGTCGGCGCCTACCTGTTTCTCGCGTCGAACCGGCTGGCTGGATACATCACCGGCCAGACGATAGAGGTGAACGGCGGTCAGTATTATAACTAATGGGCGTATTTTCGCAATTGCGAAGGTCGAGCTTTGGCAAAATGCAAAGCAATCTCAATGATTTTGGCAAATTGCGAAGGATGAGACCGGCTTTCATTGGAGAAACGGCGATTTCGCAGGATAAAAAAACATCGCGGCGTTAAGGGAGCCTTGGCATTGTTCTTGTAGGGTACCTCGTCGACAACCGGCCATCCGAAAGATCGGAGATCGCCCGTAGCCGGATCGGAAACAGCCGGATCAGAAGACGAGGGTCCCAGTGATGAACGCCGCCAGCCCCAACCAGATGACCGCAGCCCGGCCGACCAAGGCCGGTCCCTTCGCCAACCTGCGCACGGCGACCAAGATCTACACCGGCTTCGGCGTCACGCTGGCGCTTCTGGTCGGGCTGGGGGCGGTATCCTGGAGCGGCTTGCGGTCCAGCGACGATGCGCTCCGCCGCTATGCGGCGCAATCGCACGTCGCGATGGCGGTGGCCGAGGCCGACACCAACATCTCCGATGCGCTGGGGGCGGCGGAGGAGTTCGTCTCCAGCGGCTCCGGCGATGTGGCCAACCGTTTCCGCGGCGAAATGGACAAGTTCCGCCGGAAGCTGGAGGACGCCACGGCGCGGATGACCGATGCGGGCGACCGTCAGGCGGCGCAGGAGATCGCCGGCCTGCACCAGACGCTGACCGTCGGATTCGACCGGCTGGTCGCCGCGCGGACCGAGCGCGACTCCATCGTCGCGTCGGTGGTGAACACGCTGGGCGCCGACATCCGCCGCACCCTGAGCGACACCGTCAAGGCGGAGAAGGACGGCGGCGACCTGGACCGCACGGTGCGGGCGGCCGACGTCAGCGAACAGTTCCTGCTGGTCCGCGTGCTGGTCGCCCGCTTCGTCGCCGAAACCAAGCCGGAGGATCTGGCCCGTATCCGCAAGGATCTGGGCGACCTGACGGCGAAGGCGAACGGCTTGCGCGACGGCATCGCCGACGGCCCGGTCAAGGCCAAGCTGTCGGACGCGGTGGCCAAGCTGCCGGCCTATGGCGCCGGCATCGACCGCATCGCCGTGCTGAGCGACCAGCTGAAGTCGCTGAACACTGAAACGTTGGGCAATGCCGGCAAGCAGATCAACGACAAGATCGGCCTGATCCGCGACCATTCCACCAGCTTCCTGTCGCAGCTGGAGGTCACCGCCGCCGCCGAGGTGTCGGCGGCGGAAGCGCGCGGCACCGCCGTGACGGTGGTCGCCGTCCTGCTCGGCCTGCTGCTGGCCTGGGCGATCTCGCGGGCGATCACCAAGCCGCTCGGCAACATCACGCGGGAAATGGGCCGGCTGGCCGAGGGCGACCTGACGGTGACCGTCAGCGACGACGACCGCCGCGACGAGATCGGTGCGCTGGCCCGCGCGCTCCAGATCTTCAAGACGAACGCGCTGGAGATGGAGCGGATGCGCAGGGCGCAGGAGGAGAGCGAGCGGCAGGCCGCCGCCCAGCGCCGCCAGACGATGATGCAGATGGCCGACACCTTCGAGCGGACGGTGAAGGGCATCGTCGACACCGTCGCCAACGCCGCCACCGGCATGCGCGACGCCGCGACGGAGCTGACCGCCACCGCGCATGAGGCGAGCGAGCGCTCGCTGCTCGTCGCCTCGGCCTCCGAACAGGCGTCCGCCAATGTGCAGACCGTCGCCACCGCGACGGAGGAACTGTCGGCCTCGATCTCCGAGATCGGCCAGCAGGTGGAGAACTCCACCCGCATCGCCACCCAGGCGGTGGCCGACGCCACCGGCGCCGACCGCACCATGCGCGATCTGGTCACCGCCGCCGAGCAGATCGGCGCGGTGGTCGAGCTGATCAGCGGCATCGCAGCGCAA
>NZ_LGQW01000015.1:3424645-3496137 GCF_003116035.1 Azospirillum sp. TSH64 | reverse complement strand
CAGGTTGAACACCGTGCTCTTGCCGGCGCCGTTCGGGCCGATCAGTGCGTGGATGGTGCCGCGGCGAACCTGCAGGTTTACCTCCTTCACCGCCACGAAGCCCTTGAATTCCTTCGTCAGACCACGCGCTTCCAGGATGATGTCGTCGGTGGTCATTCCTGTCCTCTTCCGGTCTTGGGTCGGCCGTCCGGCAGCGGGCCGACATAGCGTGAGGACGGTCGCAGCATGCGTCCGGTCCGTTCCTGTTCACGCACATGCGCCGCCCATCCGGCAGCACGGCTGGCGGCAAAGAGCGGTGTGAAGCCGGCACGCGGCACACCGAGCGCTTCCAGCAGCAGGGCGGCGTAGAATTCCACATTGGTGTGCAGGGTCCGCTCGGGACGGCGCGCCGCCATCACCGAAAGAACCGTCCGCTCGACGGCTTCGGCAAAGGCAAGCCGTCCCTCCGGTGCCCGGCCCGCGCCGGACTTTTGCAGCGCCAGCAGGCTGTCCTTCATGATGTCCGCGCGAGGATCGCGGATGTGGTAGGCCCGCGACCCGAAGCCCATCAGACGCTCCGCCCGGTCGAGCGCCGCCGTCACCCAGCCTTCCGCATGGTCCGCCTCGCCGATGGCGTCGAGCATGTCGAGGACCAACCCCGGCGCGCCGCCATGCAGCGGCCCTTCCAGCGCGCCCAGCGCCGCCACCGCGGCCGCCGACAGGCCGCCCCCGGTCGAGGCGACCACGCGGGCGGTGAAGGTCGAGGCGTTCACGCCGTGATCGACCATCGCGACCAGATAACGGTCCAGCGCCCGCGTCTCCGCTTCGCCGGTGGCGGCATCATGGATCATGCGCAGCAGATCGGCGGCATGCGGCAAGGAACGGTCCGGGGCCACCGGGGCCTGTCCACGAACCAGCCGGATGGCCGCAGCGGCGGCAACGGCGGTGCCCGCCACCAGCATCGGCGGCGTCATCGCGGCGCCCGGCAGCGAGGCCAGCAGAAAGCGCTGACACTCGATCACGCTGAGATCGGACGGCATCGCCGCGAAGCGGGGAGAGAGCCGCGCAAAGGCGTCGCATCTCGCCGCAGCCAGAGCCTCCCGGCTCATCTGTTCCGGAAGCTCCGCGTCCCACAGGATCGCCACGACTTCTTCATAGGGGCGGGCGATCAGATCGGGCAGTCGATGCCCACGCATCACCATCTCGCCCGTCGCGGGATCGCCCCCGCTCAGGCTGGTTTCGGCGGCCGATATCCGCTCCATCGTCATGCTGTCCGGTAAGGGGTGGGAGACGCCACCGCCGGAAGAGCCGCGGCGGATTCGGTGTGAATCCTAAGCAATCAGCCCTCCGGCTCAACTTCATATATGTAAGCGGGGCATTACCAACGGTTATGCCCCGCCACGAGCGAAGCCCGGTGGGGCGGCGCCTACATCTTCTTGACCAGAGGGCAGTCGCTTTCCGACAGCGGCCGGAAGGCACGGTCGGCGGGAACGCTGCGGACCAGCTTGTAATAGTCCCAGGGCGACTTGGAGTCGGCCGGGGTCTTGACCTGGAAGAGATACATGTCGCGCAGCACCCGGCCGTCCTCGCGCACGGTGCCGTTCTTCGTCATGAAGTCGTTCACCGGCGTTTCCTTCATCGTCTTCATGACGGTCGGGGCGGCGTCGGTCCCGGCGGCCTTGACCGCCTTCAGGTAATGGCTGACCGCCCCGTAGACGCCGGCCTGGTAGAAGGTCGGCATCGCCTTGCGCTTCTCGAAGAAGCGCTTGGAGAAGGCGCGCGTCTCGTCGTCCATGTCCCAGTAGAAGGGCGTCGTCAGCATGATGCCCTGGGTCGCCGGCAGGCCCAGCGCGTGGACCTCGCTGATGGCGAGCAGCAGCGCCACGATGTTCTTGCCCGACTGGCCGAGCCCGAATTCCGCCGCCTGCTTGATGGCGTTCTGGGTGTCGGCCCCGGCGGTCGCGAGCGCCACGACCTTGGCCGGCGACGCCTGGGCCTGGAGCAGGAAGGAGGAGAAGTCGGCATTGTTCGCCGGCATGCGGACGCTTCCCACCACCTTGCCCTTCTGGCTCTCGACGACGGCGCCGGTGTCACGCTCCAGCGCATGGCCGAAGGCATAGTCGGAGGTCAGGAAGTACCAGCTGTCGAAGCCCGAGGCCACCACCGCCTCGCCGGTCACATGGGCCAGCGCGTAGGTGTCGTAGGTCCAGTGGATGCCGTTCGGCGTACAGGCCTTGCCGGTCAAATCGGAGCTGGCCGGCGAGGAGAAGATGGCGACGCGGTTCTTCTCCTTGGTGATCTGCTGCACCGCCAGCGCCACGGCGGAGTTCGGCACATCCATGATGGCGTCGACCTGATCGACGTCGTACCAGCGCCGTGCCGTCGAGGCGCCGACATCGGCCTTGTTCTGGTGGTCGGCGAAGATCAGCTCGATGGGCGTGCCGTTGACGGCGCTGCCGAAATCCTCCACCGCCATCTGCGCCGCGGCGATCGATCCCTGTCCGGTGCTGTCGGACAGCTGGCCCGACAGGTCGGTCAGGATGCCGATCTTGATCTTGCCGTCGCTGTAGGCGGCGCTTTGTGCGAGCGCCGGCTGGGACAGGCTGTGGGCGAACAGGCAGGCGGCGACGGCCGCCGTTACGGCGTAACGGTTCATCAGTTCCTCCCTAGGGCGTTTTTATGGATGGCCGGCTTTCCGGACGGTCAGACGGCGTCGCTGGAGGCCGCCGCATGCTGGGCGGCCAGCCGGCCGAACACCGCGCCGCGCAGGACCGAGGTCGAGCCGGTGTAGACTTGGTGATAGAGGCCGACCGTCTCGCCCGCCGCATAGAGTCCCGGCATCGGCCGGCCATTGCCGTCCAGCACGCGGGCATCGGCATCCACCTTCAATCCGCCGAAGGTGAAGCAGTTGGCCGAGACGATGGGGAAGGCGCGGAACGGACCCTTGGTCAGCGGGCGCGCCCAGTTGGTCTTGGCCGGGCTCAGCCCGGTGGTCGCCAGACCGTCCACCCGCGTCGGGTCGAAGCGGGAGGCATCGGCGGGACAGGCGGCGTTGTAGGCGGCGACCGTCGCCAGCGTGGCGTCCGGCGGCAGGCCCAGCTTTTCGACCAGTGCTTCCAGCGTCGGCGCCTCGATGGCCGGCACGTCGCTGCGGATGCTGGTGCGCCAGCGCGGAATGTCCTCCACCTGATCGTCGAACAGCACATAGGCGATCCCGTCGGGCTGATCGGCGACGATGCGGGTGATGGCGTCGTAGGTGGCGTCGGCGGTGCCCGGAGCCTCGTCGAGGAAGCGTTCGCCGCGCTTGTTGACCAGCACGCCATAGGGCCAGATGAAGATCACCGCTTCCGGCTGGCGGGACCGCGGGTCGACCGGTTCGGCATGGTAGGAGCCGAAGTCGCCGGCCGCCGCCGCCCCGGCGTCGAGCGCCATGCGGATGCCCTCGCCGCGGTTGTAGTAGCCGCCGCGCGCCACCGGCCGCACATGCTTGGCGCGCTGGCCCATGTAGCGGGTCATCATCTCCGGGTTGCCCTGATAGCCGCCCGACGCCAGGATGGTCGACCGGCCGCGGATGGCGACGCGCAGCCCGTCCGTCCCAGCGGCGTAAACGCCGCCGATGCGGCCCCGGTCGTCGCGCAGCAGGTCGAGCGCCGTGGTGCGGTAGAGCACGCGGGCGCCCAGCGCCTTCGCCTCTGCCATCAGCCGTTCGATCAGGGCGAGGCCGCCGCCCTGCGCGGCGATGCGCTGGGTGTTCTGGGTCAGCAGATAGATCGGCTGCGGCTCGAACCGCAGGCCGAAGCCCTTCAGCCAGGCGATGGTCGGCGGCACCCGCTCGGCGAAGCGGGAAATCACTTCCGGATCGGGGAAGGGGTGGGCCTTCACATAGTCCGGCCAATGCTCGTACGGTTCGGCGGCGGCGGCCAGCACGTTGGGGTCGATGTTCAGCCCGGCATTGGCGGCGAAATGCTCCTCGAAATCGTCGGAGATCTCGGAATCGTTCTTCATCCGCATATAGGCTTCGGTCCAGCGCGAATTGCCGCCGAAATCCTCCTCGGGCGCCCGCTCCAGCAGGGTGACCGACAGGCCGGCCTGCAACGCCGTCACCGCCGCCGAAAGCCCGGCGATGCCGCAGCCGACGATGACCAGATCGCTGATGGCCAAATCGCTGATGGCGTACTCAGACATCCGTGTTTCCTCCGTCATTTCTTTCGTCTCCAGACCTGTCCCGCATCATCCCGCCCATATCATCCTGCTAGGCGCTGCCGGGTACCGTCGGGCTCGCTGTCGGCCACGACGATTCCGGCCCCCGTCAGCTGTTCGATCGCCGCCGGACCGTAGCCGAGTTCGGCCAGCACCGCGCAGGTGTCTTGTCCGACGCGCGGCGGGTCGCGGCGGATCGTGAGATCGGTGTCCGCCACTTGGATCGGCAGCCGCGGCAGGGCGGTCCGCACCCCGTTCGGCAGGGTGGTCGGCATCAGCCCGCCGGTGGCCCGCAGATGCGGATCCTCGAACAGATCCTCCGGCCGGGCGATGGGCGCGAAGGGAATGCGGGCGCGCTCGCACACCGACACCGCCTCCTCCATCGACAGGCTGCCGAACAGCGCCGTCAGCAGCGGCAGCAGACGCGGCCGGGCGGCGATGCGGTCGTTGTTGGTGCGGAACCCGGGATCGTCGCGCAGGTCCGGCCGGTCGATGACGGCGCAGAAGCGCTCCCAATGGCTGTCGGTGGTGATGCCGACGAAGATCGGCCGCCCGTCGGCGGTGCGGAAGGTCTCGTAGACCGCCCAGGCCGACACACGCTCCGGCATCGGCGGGATCGGCCCGTCCGCCTGGGCGGCGTAGCAGAGATGCTGCCCCATCAGGAACACCGTTGTTTCAAACAGGGCGGTCTCGATGGTCTGGCCCTTGCCGATCCGTTCCCGCTCGCGCAGCGCCACCAGGATGGCGATGACGGCGAACATGCCGCCGGTGATGTCCACGACCGAGGTGCCGGCGCGCAACGGCCGGCCGCTTGGCCCGGTCATGTAGGCGAGCCCGGTCATCATCTGCACCACCTCGTCGAGCGCGAGGCGGTTGGCATAGGGGCCGTCGAGGAACCCCTTCAGGCTGGCATAGATCAGGCGCGGGTTGACGCGGGCCAGCGCGTCGGCGCCCAGCCCCAGCCGCTCCATCGTGCCGGGGGCGAAATTCTCCACCAGCACGTCGGCCTCGGCAACGAGACGATGCGCGATGTCGCGGCCCTCCGGCGTCTTCAGATCGACGGCGATGGAGCGCTTGTTGCGGTTGAAATAGCCGAAATAGCCGGTGCCGAAGCCCTTCAGATGGCGGGTCGGCTCGCCGTTGGGCACCGGTTCGACCTTCACCACGTCGGCGCCGAGGTCGGCGAGGATCATGGCGCAGGACGGCCCCATCACCGTATGGCCGAAATCGACGACCTTGACGCCGGCCAAAGGAAGCGGTTTGCCAGGGGCTTCGGCGGGGGATCGGTCGGTCATGCTCCGTCTCCCGGAATCTCTTCTGAAACCGGACGGGGCGACGCCCCGTCATAGCGGTAGGGGATGGACGGCGGCATCGGTCCCTTGATGCGGCCGCCCTGCTGGGACTGCTCCCAGGCGTGGGCCAGGATGCCGACCGAGCGCGACAGCACGAACAGCCCGCGCCCGAGCCCGGACGGGAAGCCGAGTTCGGCGAACACCACGGCGGTGGCGCCGTCGATGTTCATCGGAAGCCGCTTGCCCTTGCGCGCGGCCAGCGCATCTTCCACCGCACGGCCGATGGCGGCGGCCTCTCCCGTCACGGTGCCCTCCCCCGTCGCCGCCTCCACCAGGGCCAGCAGACGGCCGGCGCGCGGATCGACGGGATGGAAGCGGTGGCCGAAGCCGGGGATATGCTCGCGCCGCTCCAGCCGGGCGGCGATCTCGCTCTCCGCCGCCCCCGCCACGGACATGCCTTCGGTCATGCGGGCGGCGACTGCGGCGTAGAGGTCCATGCATTGCTGGCCGGCACCGCCATGGACATCGCCCAGCGCGTTGATGCCGGACGCCATGGCGTTGTTCAGCCCGACCCCGCAGGTGGCGGCCATGCGGGCGGTGGCGATGGACGGCGCCTGCGGCCCGTGATCCACCGCCGCCACCAGCGCGGCCCCCAGCAACCGGCCTTGCGCCGGTGTCGGCAATTCGCCGCGCAGCATCAGCCAGATCATGTCGGGGAAGCCGATCGTGCCGATCAGCTCCTCAATGGCATAGCCGCGCACCCGGATCGAACCCGGATGGATGTCGATGATCGACGTCCGCCACCAGCCGGTGGCGCTGTCGATGGTCGCTTCAGACATGGGAACGCTCCCGGAGGACTCCCCCCCGTCGGCCCGGCCTCAGCCGAGCACGAAGGGGTTGGCGCGGTTGGGTTTCGTGGTGATCCAGACAGACTTGGTCTGGAGATATTCCTTGATCGCCTCCACGCCCCCCTCGCGGCCGAGGCCGGAGCGCTTGTAGCCGCCGAAGGGCGTGGTGAAGCTGGTCGAGCGGTAGTTGTTCACCCACACCGTTCCGGCGCGCAGCCGGTCGACGCAGTACATCGCGCGGTGCAGGTCGCGGGTCCACACGCCGGCCGCCAGGCCGAACTCGACGTCGTTGGCGATGCGCAGCGCATCGTCCTCGTCCTCGAAGGGGATGACGCAGAGGACAGGGCCGAACACCTCCTCCTGGGCGATGCGCATGTCGTTGCGCACCTGGGTGAAGATGGTCGGCGCCACGAACTGCCCCTGGCCGTAGTCCGGCCCCGACAGGGCATGGCCGCCGAGCGCGCAGACCGCGCCCTCGTCCTTCGCCATGTCGATCATCCGCAGGATCTTCTCCCATTGCGGACGGGTGGCGATGGGGCCGATCTGCGTGTCCATCCTGGACGGGTCGCCGATGCGCGCCTCGCCCGCCGCCGCGACCAGCTTGCCCACGAAGGCGTCGTGGATGGATCTCTGGACCAGCAGGCGCGAACCGGCCATGCAGGTCTGTCCCGAGGCGCCGAACACGCCGGAAATGGCGCCCTTCACCGCCTGGTCGAGGTCGGCATCGTCGAAGACGATGTTCGGCGACTTGCCGCCCAACTCCAGCGTCACCTTCTTCAGGCCCGGCGCCGCGGCCTCGTTGACGCGCTGGCCGCCGATGTCGCCGCCGGTGAAGGCGATCTTGGCGGTCAGGGGATGGCGCACCAGCGGCTCGCCCACTTCCCCGCCGAAGCCGGTGACGACGTTGACGACGCCGCGCGGGAACCCCGCCTCATGCGCCAGCTTCGCCAGCTCCAGGATGGAGGCGGAGGTGTATTCCGACGGCTTGATGACGAGGGTGTTCCCGGCCGCCAGCGCCGGAGCCATCTTCCAGGTGGTCAGCGCCAGCGGCGAATTCCACGGCGTGATGGCAACGACGACGCCGAGCGGCTCGTACTTCACATAGTTGAAGACATCGGCCTTGTTGATCGGCACGACGGCGCCCTGAACCTTGTCGGCCAGCCCGGCATAGTAATGGAACCATTGGGCGACGTTCCGCATCTGCCCGCTGACCTCGGCCATCAGCTTGCCGTTGTCGCGCTGCTCGATGGCGCCCAGCCGGTCGACATTGTCCTCGATCAGCCCGGCCAGCCGGCGCAGCAGCGCGCCACGCTGGGTCGCGGTCAGCCCGGCCCAGTCCGGCGACAGGAAGGCGCGGTGCGCCGCCTCCACCGCGCGGTCCGCATCGGCCTGCGTGCCGCGCGGGATCTCCGCCCAGGCCCGCCCCGAAAAGGGCTCCGTCGTCTCGAACCACGCGTTGGAAACCGGATCGCACCAGTCCCCATCGATGAACAGCTTGTAGCGTTCCACCCTCGGCCTCGCAAAAGTTCTGTTAGATAGAACCGTGTTTCATCTAAGAGAACATATGAGGGCAAATTGCGTCAAGCCTGAACCATTTGCCCCCACACTTTTCTCGCGGCCGGGACTTGTTCGGGCCGTCCTTGACGGCCGATGCTGGTGTCGGGGAAGAATGCGCGCCGAGGCCGCCAATGAAGGGTGCGACATGACCGATGCGAAGCCGACCACCACCACCGCCTCCGCCGGGGGGGTGGAGTCCGTCGACCGGGCATTGAGCATCGTCGGCTGCTTCCAGGCGGGCGATCATGCGTTGAGCCTGACGGAGATCGCGGCGCGGACCGGGCTCTACAAGAGCACCATCCTGCGGCTGACCGTGTCGCTGGAGAAGGCCGGCTATCTCGTCCGCCACCAGGACAAGTCCTACCGGCTCGGCCCGGAGCTGATGCGGCTGGGGGGGCTCTACCAGCGCTCGCTGCGGCTGGAGGACCATGTGCGGCCGGTGCTGCGCCAGCTGATGCGGGAAACCGGGGAAAGCGCTTCCTTCTTCCGGCGCGAAGGGGCGTGGCGCATCTGCGCCTTCCGCGAGGATTCGACGCAGGCGATCCGCGACCATGTCCATGAAGGCGACCGCCTGCCTCTGGACCGGGGAGCCGCCGGCCATGTGCTCACCCGCTTCGCCGGGCAGGGATCGGCGGCCGACTTTGCCGCCTTGCCCCTGCTCTCCTTCGGCGAGCGCGAGTCCGAGACCGGGGCCGCCGCCGTGCCGGTCTTTTCACAACGGGACGGGCTGATCGGCGCATTGACCCTGTCGGGACCGCTGACCCGCTTCACCGGGGAGCGGGTCGCGGTGATGGCGCCCCTGCTGCTGGCCGCCGGCAGCCGCCTGTCGGAGACGCTGGGCGGACATTACCCGGATCAGCCGTCGCCTTGTGCATAGGCGACGGCAGCCCAAACCGACCAAACGGTGAGACCATGGGCCCGACGCCTGCAACCTGCATGGCGCGGAGCCCGCCTTCGCCCCCCGCGTAAGTTCGCCTTATCTGCCCTATCCGACAATGCCGGCATCGTGAAGGCGGCCGATCTCCGTGGACGGCAGCCCCAGCAGATCGGCCAGCACCGCGTCGGTATCCTGCCCCAGACCGGGGGCCGGGCGATGGTCGGTGCGCTTGCCCAGGCCGGGAAAGCCGAGCGGCGATCCGGGAACCAGCAGCGGCCCGACGCCGGGCTGGTCGATCTCGCGGAAAAGCGGGTTGGCGGTGGAGCAGCGCGCGTCCTCGGCGACGAGCTGGCCGAAATCGCGGTAGGGGCCCCACAGCACACCCGAGCCGGCGAATGCGCCTTCCACCTGCGGCAGCGTGCGCGCGGCGAACCAGGGAGCGAGCACGGCGGAGATCGCATCGCGGGCCTGGAAGCGTCCGCCTTCGTCGTCCATGTCCACGCCCATCAGCGGGCCGATCATCGCCAGCCGGTCGGCCAGCCCGGTCGCCTTGCCGAGCGCCTTCCACTGGCGGTTTGAAATGGCGACGACCATCGCGCGCCGCCCATCGGCGGTGGGAAAGTCGCGGCCATAGGCGCCGTACAGGTCGTTGCCCATCGGCGGACGCACGGCGCCGTTCACCCGCACGTCGGCGAGGTAGCCGAGATTGCCGATTGTCGCCAGCATCACGTCGGCCAGCGCCACCGTCACCTCCTGCCCCCGGCCTGTGCGGCGCCGCCGCCGGTCCGCCGCCAGCAGCCCGGTGGCGAGATAGAGGCCGGCCGCCACGTCCCAGGCCGGCAGGACATGGTTCACCGGTTCCCCTCCCCTGCCGGTCGCCATCGGGAATCCGCCGGCGCAGTTGACGGTGTAGTCCACCGCCGCCGATCCGTCCGGGTTGCCGGTCAGCCGCAGCATGATCAGGTCGTCGCGCCTGGCGGACAGCGCCTCGTAGCCCATCCAGCCGCTGGCCGGCAGGTTGGTCAGCAGAAAGCCGGCATCCTCGCCCGACGCGGTGATGATCGCCTGGGCGATCTCCCGCCCCTCCGGCTTGTCGAGCGCCAGTGTGACCGACCGCTTTGCCTTGTTCAGCGCCGTCCAATAGAGGCTGGTGCCATTGGGCGCCAGCGGCCAGCGGCGGTAGTCGATGTTGCCGCCGATGGGGTCGATGCGGATCACCTCCGCACCCAGCTGGGCCAGGGTCATGCCGCCCAGCGGAGCCGCGACGAAGGCCGAGACTTCGACGATGCGCAGATCGGAAAGGAGCGAGGACATGGGGGAGGGATTCCGCTCGGGGTGGATGCAGGGGGTGGCGGGAGCCGGTCGGGTCGGGTCAGGCCGGAGCGCGGACGCACCCCGGCCTTGCACGGCCCGTCCTCAGACGCAGCGGCCGCCGTCGACCTCCAGCACCACGCCGGTGATGAAAGCCGCCTCGTCGGAGGCGAGATACAGCGCGGCGTTGGCGACATCGGAGGGCTGGCCCAGGCGGCCGAGCGGAACGATGCCCAGCATGCGCGCCCGCTTCTCCGGGGTGTCGCCGCCCATGAAGGTGGCGAGCAGCGGCGTTTCGGTGGCCACCGGAGCCAGCGCGCAGACGCGGATGTTGTCGGGCGCCAGTTCGAGCGCCAGCGACTGGGTGATGTTGTGAACCGCACCCTTCGTGGCGTTGTACCAGACCAGGCCCGGACGCGGGCGCAGCCCGGCAGTGGAGCCGAGATTGAGGATCACGCCGGACTTCTGCGCCCGCATCGTCGCGACCACCGCCTTGGAATAGAGGTAGATCGACTTGACGTTCAGGGCGAAGACGCGGTCGAACTCCTCTTCGGTCACGGTCTCGAACGGACCGTTGGCGTGGGTGGAGCCGGCGTTGTTCACCAGGATGTCGAGGCGCCCGAATTTCTCGACCGTCGCGGCGATGGTCATCTCGACATCGGCGGTTTTGGTGACGTTGGCTTTGATGCCGATGGCAGCCTCGCCCAGCTGCTCCGCCACCGCGGCGGCGGCGTCGCCGTTGATGTCGACGACCGCCACGCGGGCGCCCTCGCGCACGAAGGTTTCGGCCATCGCAAGGCCCAGGCCCTGCGCCGCCCCGGTGATCAGGGCAACCTTGCCGTCCAGGCGCTTCGTCATTCTCGGTTCCTTCCCCAGGGAATTATGTGGTGATGGGGGAGGCTATCCGCGCTGAACCGGCCGTGCTATGGACCATCCGTCATAACTGCTATCAGCTGTCAAAGCATAACGGGGCGGAGCACGGCCCCAGCTTGCGTCACAGCGCGCTGTCCTCCCCGGCACTTCCGGGAGCGACGACCTTGCCCTTCAGCACGCCGTTGGCGACGCATTTGACGACTTCGACATGGATCAGCCGCAGCAGGGCACGGGTCGCCTTCGACACCGGCTGATGCAGCGGTGTGGCGGTGACCAGCATGGCGTGCATGTCCTTCGACGTGATCTCGCGCGCGATCAGCCGGCCCTGGCGCACCTCGCGGTGGACGGCGCCGAAGGGAAGGATGGTCGATCCCATTCCCTCCTCCACCAGCTGCTTGATGGCGGTGACGGAGTCGATCTCCATATCGACCTGCAGATCGATGTCGGCCCGGCGCACCGCGGCATCCACCACCCGGCGCAGGCCGTTTTCCAGGCCGGGCAGCACGAAATGCAGGTCGGCCAGCATCTCGACCCCGACCGGCCCGTCGTCGCCGGCCGCCGCGTCCTTGGCCGATTGGACCAGCTGCAGACTTTCCACCAGCAGGGGAGACGACAGCATGCTGCGTCCGCGCCGCGCATCGTAGAGGACGGCAAGGTCCAGCCGCCCGCCTTCCACCCATTCCAGCAGCGTGCCGCTGAACACCTCGTGGATGCGCAGGGTCGCGTCGGGATAGTTCTCGTGGAAGCGGCGGGCCAGCGGAGCGCCCAGCGTGGCGCAGATCGAGGGCGGCAGCCCCAGCGTGACGGTCCCGGTCAGCCGCTCCGACTGGTCCTGGATCTCCTCCTTGATCTCGCTGAGCGCGCCCAGCAGGTGACGCACCACGTCGTAGAGCTTGCGCCCCTGCTGGGTCAGCGAGACGCCGCGGCCGTGACGGTAGAACAGGCTGGTGCGCAGCTCGTGCTCCAGCTTCTGGACCTGCCGGCTCAGCGCCGGCTGCGTGATGCCCAGCTTGACCGAGGCCTTGGAGAAGCTGCCAAGGTCGGCCACCTGAACGAAATAGCGCAGTTCCAGAAGTTCCATCGCGGGCGGCCTTGTCCTTTCAGTCCTCCCCGTCGGATAGCGAATACGCCGGTATGATACAAGCGTGGTCGCGACAGGTCAGTTCCGCCCGCCCGGCACCCCTCAATTGCGGCGCGACAGCAGACCACGGGCGACGACCTGGGCCTGGATTTCCGCCGCCCCTTCAAAGATGTTCAGGATACGGGCGTCGCACAGCACCCGGCTGACCGGATATTCGACGGCGTAGCCGTTGCCGCCATGGATCTGCACCGAGTTGTCGGCGTTCGACCAGGCAACGCGCGCGGCCAGCAGCTTCGCCATGCCGGCCTCGATGTCGCAGCGGCGGTCGCTGTCCTTCTCCCGCGCCGCGAAATAGGTCAGCTGGCGGGCGATCATCGTTTCAACCGCCATCCAGGCCAGCTTGCCGGCGACGCGCGGGAAGGCGGCGAGCGGACGGCCGAACTGGACGCGCTCCTGGGCATAGCGCAGGCCGAGCTCCATGGCGTTCTGCGCCACGCCGACGGCGCGGGCGGCGGTCTGCACGCGGGCGGATTCGAAGGTCGCCATCAACTGCTTGAAGCCCTGGCCCTCGACGCCGCCCAGCAGGTTTTCGCGGGGGACGGCGAAGCCGTCGAAGCCGATTTCGTATTCCTTCATGCCGCGATAGCCCAGCACCGGGATCTCGCCGCCGCTCATCCCCTCGGCCGGGAAGGGGTCCGCCTCGGTGCCGCGCGGCTTCTCGGCCAGCAGCATCGACAGGCCGCGATAGCCGGGGGCGTCCGGATCGGTGCGCACCAGCAGCGTCATCAGGTCCGACCGGCTGCCATGGGTGATCCAGGTCTTCGCCCCGGTGACGCGATAGAGGTCGCCGTCCGGCACCGCGCGGGTGCGCAGGCTGCCCAGGTCGGACCCGGTGTCGGGCTCGGTGAAGACGGCGGTCGGCAGGATCTCGCCCGACGCGATGCGCGGCAGCCAGCGCGCCCGCTGTTCGGCGGTGCCGCCCATGCGGATCAGTTCGGCCGCGATCTCCGCACGGGTGCCGAGGGAGCCGACGCCGATGTAGCCGCGCGACAGTTCCTCCGTCACCACGCACATGGCGAGCTTGCCCATGCCGAGCCCGCCATCCTCCTCCGGCACGGTCAGGCCGAACACCCCCATCTCCGCCATCTGCTCGACGACGGGAAGCGGGATCAGCTCGTCCTTCAGATGCCAGTCATGGGCATGCGGCTCCACCGCGTCGGCGACGAAGCGGCGGAACTGGTCGCGGACCATGTCCAGCGCCTCGTCCTCCAGCGCCATGTCGCCGAAGCCGCCGCCATGCAGCGCATCGGTCAGCAGTTCGGCGATGCGCAGCCGCAGGCCGGAGGCGTTGCCGGCGGCGATCAGCCGGCACACCGCCTCGGTGCGGAAGGCGTCCCGCTCCGCCTCGCCCAGCCCGAAATCGGCGGGCCGGACGATTTCGCCCTGGCTCATCGCCAGACCGCCGTCGAGCTGGGCCAGATACTCGCCGAACGCCGCCTGGAGCATGGCCGCTTCCAGTTCGCCCAGCCGGCCGGCATGGTCCAGCCGTTCCGCCCAGCCCCGCATCTGGCGCAATGCCGCGGCATAGGTCGCGACCCAGGCGAAGCCATGCGCCGCCACCTGATGGCGGTCGAGCAGCGCCGCATCAACGCGCCCATCCGGCGCCACCAGTGCCGCGACGCCGCGCTCCGCCGCCTCGGCCAGCTGCGCCACCGCATCGAGTGCCGTGGCCGTGGCCTGCAACAGATCGGGGAGCAGAAGCGGAGAGGCTTCGGACGGGCTGGCGGTGCTCAAGCTGGAAGACATCGGCGCGTTTCCCCAGTGCTCGTTATACTGTGTTTGGTGTTCGCTGTCGGGTCCATCCGTCGATGCGGACGGACGGCCCGTCACTCCGCCGCCGCTTTCCCTCGGGACGGCAGGGCGGCGGCGAGCCCGGCGAAGGCCTGCTCGACCAGCCGGCGCTGGTCGGCCTCATGGTCGCCGTGGAAGCTGCCGGCGGGAGAGGCCGCTTCGGCACGGGCCACGCAGACGACGCGCGGCTCGGCGCAGCCGGCCGCTGCCCGCAACGCCTCCAGCCGGCGGTCGAGATAGGTCCAGGCGCCTAGGTTCTCCGGTTCCTCCTGCACCCAAACGCAGGAGGCGTCCGGCCAACGGCGGAACAGGGCCGACAGTTCGGCCGCGGGCAGGGGATACAGCATCTCCAGCCGCACCACCGCCACATCCTCCGCGTCCAGGGCGGCCCGCTCCCGCTCCAGCTCGTAAGCCAGCTTGCCGCTGCACAGCAGGATGCGGCCGACACGTTCGCCGGCGGTGACGACGACCGGCTGGAATCCGGTGCCGGGTGCTAAATCGGCCAGCGCCGACACCGCCGCCGGCAGGCGCAGCAGGGTCTTCGGGCTCAGCACCACCAGCGGCTTGCGGTCGCGCCGCAGCATCTGCCGGCGCAGCAGGTGGAAGTAGTTCGCCGGGGTGGACGGATGCGCGATGCGGATGTTGTCGCGCGCCGCCATCTGGAGGAAGCGCTCCGGCCGGGCGGAGGAATGTTCCGGCCCCTGCCCTTCCAGCCCGTGCGGCAGCAGGAGGACGAGGCCGGAGGGCTGTCGCCACTTGTCTTCCGCGCTGACGATGAACTGGTCGATCAGGATCTGGGCGCCGTTGGCGAAATCGCCGAACTGCGCCTCCCAGATCACCAGCGCGTCGGGCCGTTCCAGGCTGTAGCCGTATTCGAAGCCGAGCACGGCATATTCCGACAGCGGGCTGTTGACCACGTCGAAGCGGGCCTGGGCGACGCCCAGATGATTCAGGCTGACATGGCGCTTGCCGGTGACGGCATCGGTCAGAGCGAAATGCCGGTGGGAGAAGGCGCCACGCACCACGTCCTGGCCGGTCAGCCGCACCGGCACCCCATCGGCCAGCAGCGTTGCGAAGGCCAGCGCCTCGCCGGTCGCCCAGTCCAGCGGCTCCTCGGCGCGGCGGCGGATGACGCGGTCCACCTTGCGGTCGACGGCCAGGCCATCCGGAATGGCGGCCAGCGCCGCCAGCAGAGCCCGCAGCCGGTCGGAGCCGATGCCGGTGTCCGGTTCCACGGCGGCAGACCCGCCGGCAGCAGGCCCGCCGGACGCGAACGGCGCCCAGCGTCCGCCGGGGAAGCCGTCATGGTTCGGCCGGTGATCGGCGGCGGCGGCCAACGCCTCCTGGAAGCGGGCCTTGTGACCGGCGGCGAGCGCGTCGGCGGCGCCCTCCCCGACCGCTCCGTCGGCGGCCAGCCGCTTGGCATAGAGCGCGCGGACGGGCGGATGGGCGTCGATCGCCGCGTAATCCAGCGGCTGGGTGAAGCGCGGCTCGTCGATCTCGTTGTGACCGTTGCGGCGGTAGCCGACGAGGTCGATCACCGCATCGCGCCCGTGCGCCTGCCGGAAGGCAACCGCGAGGTCGGCGGCCCGCAGCGCCGCGTCCGGATCGTCGGCGTTGACGTGCAGGATGGGGCTGTCCACCGCCTTCCACAGCCCGGTGCAATGGAGCGAAGTCCGCGCCTCGTCGCGTTCGGTGGTGAAGCCGATCTGGTTGTTGACGATGACATGGATGGTGCCGGCAACAGTGAAGCCGGCGACGCCGGACAGTTGCAGAGCCTCGGTCACGCTGCCCTGGCCGATCACGCTGGCGTCGGTGTGCAGCAGCACGCACAGCACCCGGCGCGCCTCGCCGCCCTGCTCGCGGACCAGATCCTGACGCGCCCGCGCCCGGCCCAGAATGACCGGATTGATCGCCTCCAGATGCGACGGGTTGGGGGACAGGGTCAGCGCCAGCGTGCCGTCGCCGAAGGACAGGCTGCTTTCCACCCCCATGTGATAGGGGACGTCGGCGGGGACCGGCGGGTCGGCCTGGAAGGGATGCATGCCCTTGATCCCGGCGAACAGCTCGACCAGCGGTTTGCCCAGCACGTTGGCCATCAGGCTGAGCCGGCCGCGATGCATGGTCCCGACCTGCACCTCGGTGACGCCCGCCGCCGCAGCCGCCGCGAGGATGCGGTCCAGCAGCGGAATCAGCGTCTCCATCCCCTCCGCGCCGAACCGCTTCTTCGTCGGGTAGCGGGTGCCGAGCAGCCTTTCAAACTCCTCCGCAGCACTCAGCAGCGACAGCGCCCGGCGACGGGCCTCGGCCGGCGGGGTGGCAGAGGCCCCCTCATAGGCGTCGCGCAGCCAGGACCGCAGGGCCGGATCGTCGATATGGGCGGTTTCCAGCGTCAGCGTGCCCTGATAGAGCCGGCGCAGCCGCGCGGTCTCCGCATCCCCGGACTCCGGTCCGGCGGGAGGGGCGGCGCGGCCCAGAGGATCGAGGGCGGCGGCAGCATGGCCGCGCTGGCGGATGTCCTCGTGCCGGAGCGACAGCGGCCCGGACGCCGGCTCACCTGATGTCGGCCCACCCGATGCCGACAAGTCCGGAGCGACCGCGCCCAGCTCGTCCAGGATCTGGAAGACGGCGCGCCAGCTCACGTCCACCGAGGCGGGATCGTCGCGGAAGCGCTCCTGCAACGCTTCGAGATAGGCGGCCCCGGCGGCGTTGAGCGGAGAGGACGGCCTAGACATGGCGCTTACCGTTCATGCGGTTGAACATCCGTCGTTTGAGGCATTGGGAACCGTTCCCCACAGACTACCGATCAGCCTCGCATCGCGGAGCGCATGGCGTGCCTGTAACAGATATTCATTGCGGGCATAGCAAACCGTCAGCACCCACCCCGGTTTCAAAGGGCCGCGCGGGGCCGGGCCCGAATGGTTCGTATAGCTGATGGCTTGCCCAGCTTATGGCTGGTATGCCCACGAAACACATTCCTCTGTGCGGACGGTTGCTCCACTGTCAGGGTCACCACATCGACCCGTCCATTCCCGGACAGTCACAGCCATCCCTGGGACCAGCCGCCGCCAATTCCCAGGACACCGCGAGCAAGGAGATGTCGCGCCACCGCCAGAAGACGCAAACCATGACTTCCATCAACTCTTTCGCAGTTCAATGGATGTCTTGCCGGTAAAAGCGGTCGTGGACGATCAACCCTCATCGTGCCGTCACACAACAAGAACTTCGGGAGGAAAAACAGCATGAAGCGCCGTCAATTCTTCAAGGGTGCCGCCGTCGCCGCCGGTGCCTCCACGCTTGCGGCTCCGGCCATCGCGCAGTCGGAGCCGACGATCCGCTGGCGCTGCGTGTCGAGCTTCCCGAAGAACATCGACGTGCTCTATGGCAGCGCCGAGGTGATGGCGAAGAACGTCGCCGAGGCCACCGACGGCAAGTTCCAGATCCAGGTCTTCGCCGCGGGCGAGGTGGTGCCGGCGCTCCAGGCACTGGACGCCGCCAGCAACGACACGGTCGAGATGTGCCACACCGCGTCCTACTATTATGTCGGCAAGGACCCGGCCTTCGCCTTCGGCTGCTGCCTGCCCTTCGGGTTGAACACCCGTCAGCAGAACGCCTGGTTCTACCATGGCGAAGGCGGCAAGCTGCTGGAGGAGTTCTACGCCGGCTACAATCTCAAGGCGCTGGCCGGCGGCAACACCGGCGCGCAGATGGGCGGCTGGTTCCGCAACGAGATCAAGAGCGTCGAGGATCTGAAGGGGCTGAAGTTCCGCATCTCCGGCCTGGGCGGCCAGATCCTGGCCAAGCTCGGCGTGGTGGCGCAGCAGGTCGGCGGCGGCGACATCTATCCGGCGCTGGAACGCGGCACCATCGACGCCGCCGAGTTCAACGGCCCCTATGACGACGAGAAGCTCGGGCTCTACAAGATCGCGCCCAACTACTACTATCCGGGTTGGTGGGACGGCACCTCGCTCCAGCATTTCTTCATCAACACCAAGCGCTGGAACGACCTGCCGAAGCACTATCAGGCGGCGCTGACGGCGGCCGCGGCGCTGGCCAACATCGACAGCGTGGCACGCTACGACGTGCTGAACCCGGCGGCGCTGAAGCGCGTGGTCGCCAACGGCGCCAAGCTGCGCGCCTTCCCGCAGGACGTGCTGCAGGCCAGCCACAAGGCGGCGATGGAGCTTTACGACGAGCTGTCGGAAAAGAACCCGGCCTTCAAGAAGTTCTACGAGAGCTACCGCCGCTTCCAGAACGATTCCAATCTCTGGCTGCAGGCGTCGGAATATGCCTATGACAGCGCAACCCTCCGCCTGACCCGGCGCTGATCCGCCGTCTCTCCGTGCGATATCCCAGCCATGGACCGGGCAGCGGCACGACCGCTCCCGGCATTGGCGTCGTCGCAGCGTTCGCGACCGGCCTTCCGGGAGACTCTGCCTCCATGACGAGCCCATCCTCCTCCCCCCTGATGACGGCCCTGGTCGGGGTCTGCCGGCTGGTCGACGCGGTCACCGCGCGGCTGGGAAAGGCGATCTCCTGGCTGATCCTGCTGGCGATCCTGGTTTCGGCAGTCAACGCCGTGATCCGCAAGCTGTTCGACGTCAGCTCCAACTCGTGGCTGGAACTGCAATGGGTGCTGTTCGCCGCGGTGTTCCTGCTCTGCTCGCCCTGGACGTTGCGGGAGGACGAGCACATCCGCATCGACATCGTCAATGCGATGCTGACGAAACGCGCGCGCGACGGCATCGACCTGTTCGGCCATATCGCCTTCCTGCTGCCCTTCAGCTTCGTGATGATGATCACCTCCTGGCCCTTCGCGCTTGCCTCCTACGCCATCGAGGAACAGTCGATGAACGCCGGCGGCCTGCCGCAATGGCCGGCGAAGCTGCTGATTCCGCTGGGCTTCACCGTCCTGTTCGTCCAGGGCCTGTCGGAGCTGGTCAAGCGCGCCGCGATCATGTCCGGCCATCTGGAGGACGGGACCCAGCGGGCCGGAGGCCATCAGGCGGCCGCCGAGGCCGAGGCCGAGCGGCTGCTCGCCGCCGAGCGCGAGCGTGCCACCCCTTCCGACACCCTTCCCAGCCGGTAGACGCGCGATGAGCACGACCTCCCCCTCCCTGTCGCCGCGCACCGTCCGGCTGTCCGTCATCTCCCTGCTGCTGCTGGCCGCCGTGGCCGTGGCGCTCTATGTGCTTCCGGTGCCGGGCGCCGGTGCGCTCGCCGAACAGGAGGGCTGGCGCGGCTGGTTCGGCCACAACATGGCGCCGATCATGTTCGGCGTGCTGGTGGTCATGCTGCTGCTGGGCTATCCGGTCGCCTTCGCGCTGGCCGCCAACGGCCTGCTCTTCGGCCTGATCGGCATCGAGCTGGGCCTGTTCCGGCCCGACCTGTTCCAGGCGTTGCCGGAACGCATCTACGGCACGATGAACAATGACGTGCTGCTGGCCGTGCCCTTCTTCACCTTCATGGGGCTGGTGCTGGAACGCTCCGGCATGGCCGAGGATCTGCTCGACACCATCGGGCAACTGTTCGGCTCGATCCGCGGCGGGCTCGCCTACGCCGTCATCTTCGTCGGCGCGCTCTTGGCTGCGACGACCGGCGTGGTCGCCGCGTCGGTGATCTCCATGGGCCTGATCTCGCTGCCGATCATGCTGCGCTACGGCTACGACCGCCGTCTGGCATCGGGCATCATCGCCGCGTCCGGCACGCTGGCCCAGATCATCCCGCCGTCGCTGGTGCTGATCGTCATGGCCGACCAGCTCGGCCGCTCCGTCGGCGACATGTACGAGGCCGCCTTCATCCCCGGCCTGCTGCTGGCCGGCCTGTACGCCCTCTACGTCTTCGTCGTCTCGATGATCTGGCCCAAGGCCGCCCCCGGCCTGCCGCCGGAAGCCATCGCCTACCGCGAGCCCAACGGCGCACGCGGCGTCTGGCAGCTCGGGCTGCTCGCGCTGTTCTCGGGCGCCGTCGCCTATTGGGTGATGGGACGAACCGGGGTGAAATCCGGCGCAGACTATGTCGTGCTGCTGCTGTCTGTGGCGGTGACGGTGGCCTTCCTGGCCGCCACCTTCAACCGGACCTTCGGCGCGCAGCGTCTCGTCCTTCAAGCCGCGGTCACGGCGGTGCTGACGGCGGGAGCGGCGTGGCTGACGCTGAACGGCTCGACCACGCTGGCGCTGCTCGGCGATTCCATCGCGGCGGGCGCGCTCTATGCCCTGGCGGTGGCGCTGGTGGAACGGGCCAGCGGCCGGCGCCTGATCTCCCGGATGGCGGAGCAGGCGACCTTCGTCATGGTGCCGCCGCTGGCGCTGATCTTCCTGGTGCTCGGCACCATCTTCATCGGCCTCGCCACCCCGACCGAGGGCGGCGCCATGGGTGCCGTCGGCGCGCTGGCGCTGGCGGCGATGAAGAAGCGGCTGAGCTTCGACATGGTGCGTCAGGCGACCTACTCGACGGCCAAGCTGGCGGCCTTCGTGCTGTTCATCCTGATCGGGGCGCGGGTGTTCTCGCTGACCTTCTACGGCGTCAACGGCCATGTCTGGGTCGAGGAGCTGATGGTCTCCCTGCCGGGCGGCCAGATGGGCTTCCTGATCGCCGTCAGCGTGATGGTGTTCCTGCTCGCCTTCTTCCTCGATTTCTTCGAGCTGGCCTTCATCGTCATCCCGCTGCTGGCTCCGGCGGCCGACCGGCTGGGCATCGATCTGGTGTGGTTCGGCATCATCCTGGCGGTGAACATGCAGACCAGCTTCATGCACCCGCCCTTCGGCTTCTCGCTGTTCTTCCTGCGCTCGGTGGCGCCGAAGCTGCCCTACATCGACCGCGTGACCAAGAAGGAGACGGCGCCGGTCCTGACCAGCCAGATCTACTGGGGAGCCGTGCCCTTCGTCGTCATCCAGCTGGTGATGGTGGCGCTGGTGATCGCCTTCCCGCAGATGGTCATGCATTACAAGTCGGCCGCGGTCAAACTGGACGACAAGCAGATCGAGGAGCAGTTCCAGGGCCTTGGCAGCGGCATGGACAACGAGCTGCCGCCGCTGGAATTCAAGTGAGACAGGAAGGGAAGACGACATGCGCATCGCCGTCGTAGGGGCCGGCGCCGTGGGCGGCGCGCTGGCGGGGTACCTGGCCGCGACCGGCCGGCACGAGGTGTCGCTGCTGGCGCGCGGTGCCCATCTGGCGGCGATCCGCGAGCGCGGCCTGACCGTCCAGACGCCGAAGGGCACGCTGACCTGCCGGCCGCTGGCCAGCGACGACGCCGCCGATCTGGGTCCGCAGGACATGGTGATCGTCACGGTCAAGGGGCACGGGCTGCCGGCGCTTACCTCCTCCTTCGCAGCGTTGTGCGGTCCGGAGACGCTGGTGGTGGCCGCGCAGAACGGCATTCCCTGGTGGTATCTGCATGGTGCCGGCAACGGCGTGACGGCGGAGCCGCTGGAGGTGGTCGATCCCGGCGGCGCCCTGTGGTCGGCCATCGGCCCGGAGCGAATAGCCGCCTGCGTGATCGAGGTGCTGCCCGCCCGCATCGTCGAGCCGGGCGTCGTCGCCCATAGCGCCATGCCGGTGCTGGCCTTCGGGGCGCCGCGTCCGGGCGACCATGCCGAAAAGCTGGCGGCACTGGCAGAGTCCTTCAACGCCGGCGGCGCCACCGCCCGGCTGCCCGCCGACATCCGCGTCCCGCTGTGGAGCAAGCTGATGCTCAACATGGCGGTCGGCCCGACCAGCGTGCTGACCGGCGCCACCATGGGCGCCATGGAGCAGGCCGCCGGCATGGCCGCCGTCCAGGGCCGGCTGATGCGCGAATGCCTGGCGGTGGCCAGCGCCTGGGGCGTCGACCTGCCCGACGACATCGACGAGCGGCTCGCCCGCGGCAGCGGCGTCCCCGGCCACAAGCCGTCGATGCTGCAGGATTTCGA
Organism: Azospirillum sp. TSH64; assembly: GCF_003116035.1. Lineage (GTDB taxonomy): Bacteria > Pseudomonadota > Alphaproteobacteria > Azospirillales > Azospirillaceae > Azospirillum. The sequence goes on along the minus strand of NZ_LGQW01000015.1, from coordinate 3,474,355 downwards.
GGCGGGGCGCAGCATGGAGATCGATCCCATCGTGACCGCCGTCCTCGAACTGGCCCGCCGCCGCGATGTGCCGGTGCCGACCATCGAAACGCTGTGGGCGCTGACCGCCCTGAAGGAGCGGGTGGCCCGCGCCGGCTGACCAAAAGGCTGACTTGAGGCCGCCGCACCCGCCCTCGACCGAACGGATTTCCGGAGAAGACCCGACATGCCTTCCGACAACAGTAAAAACACCAACTTCATCGCCGGCAGCTGGCGGCCGGGCCGCGACCGGCTCGACATCTTCAACCCGTCGGACCTGGACGAGCTGGCCGGCTCCTACACGCTGGCCGGTGCCGACGACGTGGCCGAAGCCGTGGCCGCCGCCCGCAGCGCCCAGCCGCACTGGCGCGCCGCGACGGTGGAGCAGCGTTCCCTGGTGCTCGACGCCATCTCCCGCGCGCTGTTCGACGGCAAGGACGAGCTGGCCAGGATCGCCGCCACCGAGGGCGGCAAGACCATCCCCGACGCGCTGGGCGAGATCGTCCGCGCCGCCCATCTCGCCCGCTTCTTCTCCGCCGAGGCATTGCGGGCGCCGGGCGAGACGCTGGGCTCGGTGCGCCCGGGCGTCGAGGTGGACGTGACGCGTGAGCCGGTCGGCGTCATCGGCCTGGTGACGCCCTGGAACTTCCCGGTCGCCACGCCGATGTGGAAGATCGCCCCGGCGCTCGCCTTCGGCAACGCGGTGATCTGGAAGCCGTCGGAAAAGACCCCCGGCATCTCCATCGCCGTCACCCGCATCATCGCGGCGGCGCTGGAGGCGCACGGCATGCCGGCCGGCCTGTTCAATCTGGTGATCGGCGCCGGTCCGAACGTCGGCGCCGCGGTGGTCGATGCGGTGGACGCGGTGTCCTTCACCGGGTCCGTCAACACCGGACGGCGGATCGCCGTGCGCTGCGCCGAGCGGATGATCCGCGTCCAGCTGGAGTTGGGCGGCCAGAACCCGCTGGTGGTGCTGGGCGACGCCGACCCGGAGCGCGCCGCCGAGATCGGCGTCAACAGCGCCTATTTCCATGCCGGTCAACGCTGCACCGCCACCGGCCGCTTCATCGTCGAGGACAGCATCCACGATGCCTTCGTCGCCGCGATGGTCGAGCGGATGGCGGCCCTGCGCGTCGGCCATGCCCTGAAGCCGGAGACCCAGATCGGCCCGGTGATCGACGAGTTCCAGCTGACCAAGAACCTGCACTACATCGACACCGGCCTCGGCGAGGGCGCCCGGCTGGCGTCCGGCGGCACGCGGCTGGAGCGGCCGACGCGCGGGTACTTCCTCGCCCCTGCCTTGTTCACCGACACCAGCAACGCCATGACCATCAATCGTGAGGAGGTGTTCGGCCCGGTCGCCAGCGTCATCCGCGTCAAGGATTACGACGAGGCATTGGCCGTCGCCAACGACACCGATTACGGCCTGTCGTCGGGGATCATCACCAATTCGATGAAGCACGCCCGCCATTTCCAGGCCAACATCCAGGCCGGCATGACCATGCTGAACCTGCCGACGGCGGGCGTCGACTACCATGTCCCCTTCGGCGGGCGGAAGATGTCGAGCTACGGCCCGCGCGAGCAGGGACGGTCTGCCATCGAATTCTACACCATCATCAAGACGGCCTACCGCGCGCTGTGACGCAGGCCCGTAGCCCAGGGAGAGCCCCCTTGCCGAACGACATCCCGACCACCGGGCACACCAGCGGACAGGCCACCCTGCGACCGGACTTCGAAACGGCCGTGCTCGCCCCCATCCGTGCCATCGTCGGCGACCGCGGCCTGATCACCGATCCCGACACCATGAAACCCTTCATGGAATCCTGGCGCGACGGCTGGGTCGGCCGGTCGCCCGCCGTGGTGCTGCCCGACAGCACCGAGGCCCTTGCCGCGGTGGTCCGCATCTGTGCCGAAACCCGCACGCCGATCGTGCCCCAGGGCGGCAACACCGGCCTGACCGGGGCCAGCCAGCCGCATGCCGACGGATCGGAGATCGTCATCTCCACCAACCGGCTGAACCGCATCCGCGAAATCGACATCGACAACGACACGATGACGGTGGAGGCCGGCTGCATCCTCGCCAACATCCAGAGTGCCGCGCGTGACGTCGGCCGGCTGTTCCCGATGAGCCTCGCCGCCGAAGGGTCGTGCCAGATCGGCGGCAACATCGCGACCAATGCCGGCGGCGTGCAGGTCGTGCGCTATGGCAACATGCGCAACCTCGTGGCCGGGCTGGAGGTGGTTCTGCCCGACGGCCGCATCTGGGACGGGCTGCGCGGCCTGCGCAAGGACAATGCCGGCTACGACCTGAAGCAGATCTTCATCGGTTCCGAAGGCACGCTGGGCATCGTCACCGCCGCGGTGCTGAAGCTGTCGCCGCTGCCGCGCGCAACCGCCACCGCCCTGGTCGCCGTGTCGGCCCCCAGCGATGCCGTCGACCTGCTGACCCGCGCCAAGGGCGTGGCCGGCGACCGCATCGTCACCTTCGAACTGATCCAGCGCGCCTGCATCGACGTGGCCCGCAAACATGTGCCGGACGTGCCCGATCCCCTGCGCGACCGCTATCCCTGGTACGTTCTGGTGGAGCTGGCCGACCAGGATTCCGGCAACCGGCTGGCCGAGATGCTGGAGGGCATCCTGGAGGCGGGCATGGAGGCCGGCGAGGTGCTGGACGGCGTGGTCGCCGCATCGAAGGCCCAGGCCGATTCGCTGTGGCGCATCCGCGAAGGCATCCCGGAAGGGCAGAAGCGCGAGGGCGTGTCCTTCAAGCATGACGTCTCGGTGCCGATCTCCCGCGTCGCGCGCTTCCTCGACCGCACCGACGCGGCGCTGGAGCGGGCCTGTCCGGGCATCCGCCCCTTCTCCTTCGGCCATCTCGGCGACGGCAACATCCATTACAACCCGATCCAGGCGGAGGACGGCGACCCGGCCGAATGGCGGGCGAAGCTGGCGACGGTCAACGCCATCGTCCACGACATCGTCGTCGATCTCGGCGGGTCGATCTCGGCCGAGCACGGCATCGGCCGCCTGCGCATCGACGAGATGCCGCGCTACAAGTCGCCGGTGGAGCTGGAGATGATGGCGACGCTGAAGCGCGCCTTCGATCCGCACAACCTCATGAATCCGGGCAAGATCCTGCATTCATCCGAGGTGGCCTCCAAGGTGGCGCCATGACCTTCGACCATCTGAAGGACTGGGTCGGCCGGGTGGAGATGCGGACCGACACCGCCATCGCCGCACCGCTGGCCGGGCTGGCGGCGACGCTGGACCACGACACCCCGCCCTGGCCGGCGGGTGAGCTGCCGCCGCTCGGCCATTGGCTGCATTTCCTGCCCAACGCGCCGCAGCGGGACATCGGCGAGGACGGCCACCCGCACAAGGGCGGCTTCCTGCCGCCGGTCCCGCTGCCCCGCAGGATGTGGGCCGGCAGCGACATGCGCTTCCTGGCGCCGATCCCCATCGGTGCGGAGATGCGGCGCACCTCCACCATCGAAGCGGTGGAGCACAAGTCCGGCCGGTCGGGCGGGATGGTGTTCGTCAGCGTGATGCACGAGATCGCGACCGACGCCGGCGTCGCCATCCGCGAAAAGCAGGACATCGTCTACCGCGAGGCCGCCAAGCCGGGAGAGGCGCCGCCGCCGGCTTCCGCCGATCCCCTGCCGGCGGCCGACTGGACCCGAGGCGTAACTCCCGATCCGGTGCTGCTGTTCCGCTATTCCGCCTTGACCTTCAACGGCCACCGCATCCATTACGACCGCCCCTACTGCCGCGAGGCGGAAGGCTATCCGGGGCTGGTGGTTCACGGACCGCTGACGGCGACCCTGCTGATGGATCTGGTGTTGCGCACTCTCGGCGGCGATCCCGATGGTCGGCGGGTCGCGGGTTTCCGCTTCCGCGCCCGCCGGCCGCTGTTCGACACCGCCCCCTTCACGCTGAACGCGGCGGCAAGGGGGGATGGCGAGATCGACGGATGGGCGGTCGGTCCGGACGGACAGGTCGCCATGACGGCCGAATTCGTGGTGACGCCATGAGCGCGACAATTCGGGACGGAGAATTTTCCAGCGGGCGGTCCCGCCGCAGCTGGCTGTTCACCCCGGCGACGCGCCCGGACCGCTTCGACCGTGCCGCGCAGTCCGGTGCCGATGTCCTGATCGTCGATCTGGAGGACGCCGTACCGCCTGCCGACAAGGCGGCGGCGCGCGATGCGGCGTTGACGGCCCTGGCGGCGGCGCCTGCCGCGCCGATCCTGCGGGCGCTGCGCATCAACGCGCCGGTGACGCCGGAGGGGCTGGAGGATCTGCTGGCCCTGATGCGCCGCCCGCAAGGCGGCGGGCCGGATTTCATCATCGTGCCGAAGGTCGACAGCCCCGAGACGATCCGCTGGATCGACACGCTTCTGAGCGGAGCGGGCAGGCCCCTGCCGCTGGTGGCGCTGATCGAGTCCGCCCGCGGAATCTCGGCGGTGGAGGACATCGCCCGCGCGTCGCCCCGGCTGGCCGCCCTGTTCTTCGGTGCCGCCGACCTGTCTGCCGACCTGGGCTGCGCCACCGCGTGGGAGCCGCTGCTGTCGGCGCGGTCCCGGCTGGTCAATGCCGCGGCGCTCGCGGGCATCGAAGCGGTGGATTCCCCCTTCTTCGACCTGACCGACAGCGCCGGATTGCAACGGGAAGCAGCCTCCGCCCTGGCACTGGGATTCGGTGCCAAGGCGGCGATCCATCCCGGCCAGATAGCCGCCATCAACGCGACATTTACTCCGACCGAAGCCGAGATCGCCCAGGCCCTCCGTATTGTGGCTGAAAGCGCCAAGGGCGTCGCGGTGGTCGATGGCCGCATGATCGACGAAGCGATGGCGCGCAAGGCCCGCCGCATCCTGTCCCGCGCCACCTGTGCGGACCAGCCGTAGGAGGATCGGCGCCCATGAAAATCGGGCGTCCTCCCTCCAAAGACTGCCGGCTCTCCAAAGCTGCGGCCCTTCCCTTGCCCTTGAAATGCGTGCAGAGATGGCTGATCGAGGGGGTCGGCTGACGGGCTGGACGTGATCCGAAGGAGAGCAAGGGAATGACAGGCGACCTGTTTCCATCCTGGATGCTGTGGGCGCTGCTGTCGGCCTGCTTCGCGGCGTTGACCGCCATCTTCGCCAAGGTCGGCGTCGAGGGCGTCGGGTCCGACATGGCGACGCTGATCCGCACCGCCGTCATCTTCGCGATGCTGGTCGGGATCGTCGTCTCGTCGGGGCAGTCGCTGTCGCCGTCGGCGGTGTCGGGCCGGACGTGGCTGTTCCTCGTCCTGTCCGGTCTTGCCACCGGGGCCTCCTGGCTGTGCTATTTCCGCGCGCTGAAGCTGGGGCCCGCCTCGCAGGTGGCGCCGGTCGACAAGCTCAGCGTCGTGCTGGTGGCGGTCTTCGGCGTGCTGTTCCTGGGTGAAAAGCTGTCGGCACCGAACTGGCTGGGCGTCGTGCTGATCGCCGCCGGGGTGATTCTGCTGGCCTTCAAGTGACGCCGGATTCCGTGCCCGAACGGGCAGGCCCACCAAATCCTGCGCGAATGAAAATCATTCTTATTATCATAGTGGCTTTTCGGCAACATCATTGAATTCAGCGCCGAAATGATCCTTTCCGTCGTTGTCGGCCGGCCCTTCGTCTGACCGTCATCCATTTGATAAATCAAGAAAAATTTTATCTCACAACGCAACCGGCCGAAACCGGAGGCCGGACCGCCAACCACGCGCATTCGACGTGAAAGCCGTTTGCGCCGCCCGTGGTGGCTGTTTCTCGGCCTTCCAACTCAGAATGCCTCTCAATCTCAGCTGTTGCAAGGAAGGCCTATCCCATTGGTAGAAGGCGCTCCAGCGATCGTCCAATCCACCTTGGCGCATTTCGGGAGAGCTTGATGCGACAGACCACGTCCCCCCACGGACTGAGACCCCTTCTGGCAGGTGCCGCCGCCACCGCCAGCCTGGCCATGAGCTTCGCCCTGCCGGCGACGGCCGATGCGCAGGCCACCGGCACGGGATCGGGAACTCCGGGGACCGGTCCGACGCCGCAGCGGTCCTCCGGTGACGCCTTGCAGCTCGATTCGATCAAGGTCGATGCCGCAGCACCGCAGACCGGCAACGTCAACGCCGCCCCGACCGGCGTGTCCCGCCTGCCCGACACGGTCAAGGATACCCCCCGCGTCGTCAACGTCGTGCCGCAGGAGATCATCGAGCAGCAGCGCGCCACCTCGCTGGAGCAGACGCTGCGCAACGTGCCGGGCATCACCATTTCGACCGGCGAGGGCAACGGCGGCCAGAACGGCGACCAGTTCCGCATCCGCGGCCTGACCGCGCGCGGCGACATCTACACCGACGGCCTGAAGGATTTCGGCGTCTACACCCACGATGTCTTCAACACCGAGACGGTGCAGGTCTTCAAGGGGCCGTCGGGCAACGGCTTCGGCGTCGGCAATTCCGGCGGCGTCATCAACCAGGGCACCAAGAAGGCATCGTTGCAGCAGAAGGCCAAGGTGGAGCAGTCGGTGGGCAGCGGCCCGACCTACCGCACCACGGTGGACGTGAACCAGCCGCTGGGCGACACCGCGGCGCTGCGGGTGAACGGCCTCTACCACACCCAGAACGTCCCCGGCCGCGACGATGTGGACGCCGACCGCCGCGGCATCGCCGCCGACCTCGGCCTCGGTCTCGGCACGCCGACCACCTGGCATCTGAACTACGCCTTCCTGAAGGGCGAGAAGACGCCCGACATGGGCCAGCCGATGGTGCAGGGCCGCGACGGCATCTTCCGTCCGGCGGCGGAATACGGCCTCAGCCGCTCGACCTCCTATGTCCGCAGCCTCGACCGCGACGACACCGAGAACCACATCCTCACCTCGTCCTTCGCGCATGAGGTGAGCAAGGCGCTGTCGGTCTACAACGACTCCCGCTTCAGCCATTACGAGCGCAACATCGCCTCCACCACCCCGTCCCCCCTCAGCGGCGCCGCGGCGACCCAGTTCCTGGCAGGCCGCGACGTGGCGCTGAGCTATGGCGCCGGCGGCGGCATGGCCTTCAAGCAGCAGGGGTTCGGCGTCCAGAACGTCACCGGCGCCAAGGTCGACGGCGATCTGTTCAGGCTGCGCCACTCCCTGAACGGCGGACTCGATGTCAGCCATCAGCGCGACAAGCGCGAGACCGGCACCTGGGTCAACCGGGTCAACAACCAGACGGTCCGCAACCCGACGCGCAACTATTCCGCCAACACCGCCATCCTCTATCCGGAGAGCGGCGGCCGCGAGGCCAGCGTGACCAACGCCGGCCTGTTCGTCACCGACCGCATGTGGCTGTTCGACAAGCTGTCGGTCCAGGGCGGCCTGCGCTGGGACTATTTCCGCACCAGCTTCGGTTCCAACTCTCCGACCATTGCCGGCGGGCAGGCGTCCGACCGCACCTGGAGCCCGTCGGTCAGCCTGATCTACGAGCCGACCAAGGAGTCGTCGGTCTATGCCTCCTACTCGCGCTCCTACAAGCCGATCGGCACCGACATCGCCGCGGCGGTCACCAACGGCACGGCGGAGACGCCGAACGGCGCCCGCAGCTTCGATCCGGAACAGACCGACCTGTACGAGATCGGCGGCAAGGCCGACTTCCTGAACGGCCGGCTGGGCGTCAGCGGCGCCATCTTCCAGGCGGAAAAGACCAACACCTACTCGGTCGATCCGGCGACCGGCACCGTCACCGACGGCTTTTCCGAAGCCGGGCTCGGTGTCCGCATCCGCGGTTTCGAGGCCAGCATCAGCGGCAAGCTGACGGAAGGCTGGAGCGTCTACACCAACTACGCCTATCTGACCGGCAAGGTGACGGACTCGCGCACCAATCCGGCGCTGGTCGGCCATGCGGCCCCCAACGTGCCGAAGCACAATGGCAGCCTGTGGACGACCTACGAGTTCGATGCCGGCAGCGTCGGCAAGTTCACGGTCGGCGGCGGCATGCAGGTGGCGTCGGAATATTGGACGGACAGCGCCAACACCGGCCGCCTGCCCTACACCTTCTCGGCGGATGCGCTGGTGTCCTACGAGTTCCGCAACGTCTCGGTGGCGCTGAACGGCTACAACCTGACCGACCACCGCAATTACGCCTCCGCCTTCAACGCCAGCCGCGCCGTGCCGGCCTCCGGCCGCACCGTCATGCTGACCACCGGGCTGACCTTCTGATCCATCATCGCATCGCCTGAAAAGTCGGCCGGACCGCCCCCGTCACGAGCGGTCCGGCCTCTCCTGTACGAGGAACACCCCCATGCTCCTGCAGATCCCCGACATCCTCACCGCGGATGAGATCGCGCAGTGCCGCACGGTGCTGGAGGCATCGCCCTGGGTCGACGGGCGGGTCACCGCGGGCGATCAGGCGGCAAGCGCCAAGCGCAATCTGCAAATCCCGGAGGAGAGCGACACCGCGCGGGAGCTTGGCACCGTCATCCTGCGTGCGCTGGCCCGCAGCCCGGCCTTCAATTCCGCCGCCTTGCCGCTGCGGGTGCTGCCGCCGATGTTCAACCGCTACGACCAGGCCATGACCTACGGCTATCACGTCGACAACAGCATCCGCACGATCCCTGGGACCGGCGGCATGCGCATGCGGGCCGACGTGTCGACCACCATCTTCCTCAGCGATCCCGAGGAGTACGAGGGCGGCGAGCTGATCGTCGAGGACACCTACGGCACCCGGCCGGTCAAGCTGCCGGCGGGGCACGCCGTGGTCTATCCGTCCAGCAGCCTGCATCAGGTCAGCCCGGTGACGCGCGGATCGCGCTGGGCCTCCTTCTTCTTCACCCAGTCGATGGTGCGCGACGACGGGCTGCGCGCCATGCTCTACGACCTCGACATGGCGATCATCGAGCTGCGGCAGGAACTGGGCGACGGCCACCACGCCGTCCTGTCGCTGGTCAACCATTACCACAACCTGCTGCGCCGCTGGGCGGAGGTGTGAGGACGGTTCCGATGCGCTCCACTTCCCGCGGCATCGACCCGGCGGACACCCTGCTGGCGCTGGGCCAGTCCTGCCTCGACAAGGGCGAGGGCGGGCAGGCCTTCGCCTGGTTCCGCAGCGCCGCCCGCGGCGGCGACGCCCGTGCCATCAATATGCTCGGCCGCTGCCATGAACATGGCTGGGGCGTTCCCGCCGATCCCGTCCAGGCGGCGGCCCATTACCGCAAGGCGGCCGACCTCGGCGACGGCTGGGCGATGTTCAATCTGGCCGACCTCCATTGCCGCGGGATCGGCGTCGCCAGGGATGACGAGGCCGCCTACCCGCTCTATGCCGCCTCCGCCGCCAAGGGGAATGCCAAGGCGTTGAACATGCTGGGCCTGTTCCACGAGAGCGGGCGCGCGGTGCCGGCCGACGAGGCCGCGGCGCGCGCCCTGTTCAAGGCGGCGGCGGAGGGCGGCGATTGCTGGGGCCGCTTCAACCATGCCCGCCTGCTGATCGGGGACGGTGCGAGGGGGGAGGCGCTGCGCTGGTTCCGCCTCGCGCTCGACAGCGGCTTTCCCGACTTCTACCGCAGCATGGCGGCGGCCCTGGCCCCGCATCCCGATCCGCAGATCCAGGCGCTGGCCGCCGAGGCCCTGAGGCTGGCCGACCCCCGGAAGGAGGCTTGCCGATGATCGTCCCGCCCGACACCGTGTCGCTTTCCGACTATGAGCGGCATTTCAACGACCGCATCGATCCGGCGACCCGCGCCTACATCGCCGGGGCCGGGGCCGACGGCATCACCCAGCGCGCCAACCGCGAAGCCTTCGACCGGCTGCGCCTGATGCCGCGCGTCCTGCGCGACCTGTCCGGCGCCACCGCCCGGTCCGAACTGTTCGGGGAGGTGATGGACTATCCCATCATTCTGGCGCCGATGGCCCATCACAGGCTGGTCCATCCCGATGGGGAACTGGCGACGGTGGAAGCGGCCGGCCTGACCCGCAGCTGGATGACCGTCAGCACCCAGGCCAGCGTCCGGGTGGACGAGATCGCCCGGCGGGCGACGGTGCCCCTGTGGTTCCAGCTCTACAGCCAGCCGCGGCGGGAGGACACGCTGACCCTGGCGCGGCGGGCGGAGGATTCCGGCTGCAAGGCGCTGGTTCTGACGGTGGACGCGCCCGTGAACGGGATGCGCAACATGGAGCAGCGTGCCGGCTTCCGCCTGCCGCCGACCATCGCCCCGGTGAACCTCGCCGGCCTCGCTGCGGACGATTTCCGCCCGGCCCGCCCCGGCAGCCCGGTCTTCCAGGGCATGCTGCATGCCGCTCCGACCTGGGACATGGTCGCGTGGCTGTGCGGCGAAACGGGCCTGCCCATCCTGCTGAAGGGCATCCTCAATCCCGAGGATGTGGAACCCGCCATCGCCACCGGGGCGGGCGGCCTGATCGTCTCCAACCATGGCGGCCGGACGCTCGATACCCTGCCCGCCAGCATCGACGCCCTGCCGGCGGTGGCGGAGCGGGCGGCCCGCCGCCTGCCGGTCCTGATGGACGGCGGCATCCGCCGCGGCACCGACATCCTGAAGGCGCTGGCACTGGGCGCCGACGCGGTGCTGGTGGGACAGCCGGTGCTGCATGCGCTGGCCGTCGGCGGCATGGCCGGCGTCGCCCACATGCTGACCCTGCTGCAAACCGAACTGGAAGTCGCGATGGCGCTCACCGGGCGGCCGACCCTGCCGGACATCGACCGCTCGGTGATTTTCGGCACCTGATGGCGGCGTCAGGCCGCCCGAACATGGCGGAGGAACTCCTCCGCCTGATCGCGCAGGGACAGCGCCTGTCGGCCCAGGTCGGCGGCGGCGGCACGGACTTCGGACGCCATCACGCCGGTCTCGTGCGCAGACTGCGAGACCTCTTCGATGTTGTGGGTGACCTCGGTCGTGCGGTCGGCGGCGCGCTGGACGGACTGGGCGATGTCGGCGGTGGTGGCGCTCTGGTGGTCGGCGGAGACGGCGATGCGGCCGACCAGATCGCTGACCGACAACACGGTGCGGCCGATCCCTTCGATGGCCTCCACCGCATGGCCGGTCACCGCCTGGATTTCCGCCACCTGCCGGGCGATGTCGTCGGTGGCGCGCGCGGTCTGGTTGGCGAGGGTCTTGACCTCGCCGGCGACGACGGCGAAGCCCTTGCCGGCCTCTCCCGCCCGCGCCGCCTCGATGGTGGCGTTCAGCGCCAGCAGGTTGGTCTGGGCGGCGATGTCCTGGATCAGGGTCACCACCTCGCCGATCTTGCCGGCGGCGGCGGCCAGCCCGTCCATCGTGTGGTTGGTGCGGCTCACCTCCTCAACCGCGCTGCGCACCATGCGGGCGGACTCCTCCACCTGCCGGCCGACCTCGCCGATGGAGCTGCTCATCTCCTCCGCGGCGCCGGCGACGGTGCGCACGTCGTCGCTGGCCTCGCCGGCCGCGGTGCTGACGGTGTGGGCGCGGACGCTGCCGGTCTCGGCGATGTCGTGCAGGCGCTGGGCATTGGCCTGCAACTGGGTCGTGGTGGCGCTCAGCACGCCGACGACGCCCAGAAGCGAGCCCTCGAAGGACTGCGCCACCCGCTCCATCGCCGCGCGGCGTTCCTGAACCGACCGCGTGCGCTCCGCCGCCTGGGCCTCGTGCAGTTGGGCGACCTCCAGCGCATTGTCCTTGAACACGCCGAGCGCCCTGGCCATGCCGCCGATCTCGTCCTTGCGGCCCAGCGCCGGGATGGCGACCGACAGGTTGCCGCGCGCCAGCTCCTCCATCGCGATGCGGATGCCGGACAGCGGCCGGAACATGCGCCGCGCCAGCAGCAGGCAGCCGGCGGCGACCAGCAGGGTCACGACGGCGCTGATGACCGCGATCATCGCCTGGGTGTCGCGGATCGCCGCGAAGAACTCCGCCTTCGGAATGCCGACATAGAGGATGCCGACGACGCGGCCGTCCGGCGCCTTGATCGGGTCGTAGGCGGTATAGAAGGGCGTGCCCAGGATGTCGGCCTGCCCGCGATAGGGCACGCCGCGACCCAAAACCGCATCGTAGACCGGCCCCTTGGCCAGCGTCGTGCCGACCGCGCGCCCGCCGTCCGGCTTCAGCACATTGGTGGCGATGCGCCGGTCGCCCATGAACAGGGTCGCGGTGCCGCCGACCAGCCGCTTCACCCGATCCACCGGCTCGAAGAAGTCGTTCAGGGCGCGCTCGCCGGCAAACAGCGTGCCGTCATGCGCATCGAAAGCCTGCCCATACCGGTTCAGCACGTCCCAGGCGACGCGCATGTTGGTTTCCTGCCGCTCCATCGCCACCCGGTCGGCATAGCTGGTCAGCAGAAATTCATTCACACCGAATGTAGAGAACGCAAGCAACAGCAGACCGCCGCCACAGAGCATCACAGTCTTGCCCGCAAGGGACAAAGCCCTGATCGTCATACCCAACCCCTGATTTAGTCCCGCCAACGGCGCCTTGTTCTTCTTTTGTGGCGCATGCCTTTTCCGGCACCCATGTCAGACAGGGAAAAACAGGAGAATAATTAAGGAAAAGTTAGAATAAATTCCAGAATCCGCTTCGGGTGATTGTCTCAGTCATACGGATTGATCGAGGGACAACCATCGCTTGGAAAGCTTCGTGCACCGAATTGGCCGCGGTTGTGCCATCGTTGCCGGCCGAGGCGGTCGCCGGAGAGGATTCCGTCGCGGGCAATCGCCGTGACGGTCCATGGCGACGGATCTATGGAAATGGTCATATGGCAGGATCCGACATGCCGGAAGGGCTCACGGACGAAGGCGGAAGGCTGCCGTCTATTGGCTCCGGCCGGTCGCGGTCAGGCTGTCGACGATGCGGACCAGCTCCACGACGGAACGGGCCTCCATCTTGCGCATGGCCTGGCCGCGGTGCAGCTTCACCGTCGCCTCGCTGAGCCCGAGATCGTCGGCGATCTGCTTGTTGCGCAGGCCGGACACCACCATCAACGTGATCTCGCGTTCGCGCGGGGTCAGCGTGTCGAAGCGGGCGCGCTGGGTGGTCAGGCCGCGCTCCTGGCAGCGGCGCTCGCAATGGGCGGCGATGGCGGCATGGATGGCGTCCAAAAGCTCCTGGTGGTGCACGGGCTTGGTCAGGAACTCGAAGGCACCCGCCTTCATGGCCCGCACCGACATCGGCACGTCGGCGTGGCCGCTGATGAAGATCACCGGCAGGCTGTTGCCGGACCGCGCGAGTTCCGCCTGGAAATCCAGGCCGCTGCGCCCCGGCAGCCGCACGTCCAGCACCATGCAGCCGACGTCGATGGCCGGCCGCTGGTCGACATATTGCTGGACCGAGCCATAGCTCCTGACCTGCAGGCCGACGGAATCGAGCAACCCCTCCAGCGCCTCGCGGACGGCTTCGTCATCGTCGATGATGACGACGGTCTCTGCCGCCACGGCCTCCGCCTTCCTCACCATCACTTCCCTCCGGGCGATACGGGCAGCACGAACTCGAACACGCTCCCGCCCGGCGTGCCGGGCGCCGCGGTCAGCCGTCCGCCATGCAGCTCGACGATCGACCGGCTGATCGACAGGCCCATGCCCAGCCCGTCGGGCTTGGTGGTGTACAGGGCACGGAAGATGGCGTCGATGTCGGTGTCGGCGATGCCCGGCCCGCTGTCCTCGACCCGGACGCGGATCCAGCCGTCGTCGCTGCCGGTGACGATGCGCAGCCGCCGTTCGGGCAGATCTTCGGCGGACATCGCCTCGATGGCGTTCATCACCAGATTGAGGACGAGCTGCTGCAACTGCACCCGGTCGCCATGGACCCAGGGCGGACCGGCCTGGAGATCGGTTTCCACCGTGATGCGGCCGCGGCGCAGCTCGGCCCGCACCAGTTCCAGCGTGTCGGTAGTCAGCGCGCCGATGTCGACCCAGCCGGGATCGACCGGAGTCCGGCGGGCCAGCGCACGGATGCTGCGCACCACGTCGCCGGCCCGCTGGGCGTCGCGCACGATCCGCTCAACCATCATGCGGGTCTTGTCGAGGTCGGGCTGAGGCTGCGACAGGTGCTGGAGGCAGGTTCCGGCATTGGTGACGATCGCCATCAGCGGCTGGTTCACCTCATGCGCGACGGCGGCGGCCAGCTCTCCCATCATGGTCAGCCGGCCGATATGGGCGAGGTCGGCCTGGGCCGTGCGCAGGGCCTCGGCGATCCGGCGGCGCTGGGTCAGATCGCGGAACACCAGGATCGATCCGACGAAATCCCCACGGTCGTCGATGATGGCGGAGCAGCGCTCCTCGACGACGATCCCGGCCGGCAAGGCATCCGCATCGCCGCCGCGCGGCAGCAGGCGGGATTGCCGCTCCGGCGGGGCGAAGTCGCCGCTGCGCAGGACGACGGCGGAGAAATCCTCCAGCGGCTGCTGCGTTTCCTCGTCGACCACGACGAAGACGGCGGACAGCGGCTGCCCGGCGGCCTCCGCGGCGGTCCAGCCGGTCATCGTCTCCGCCGCGCGGTTCATGAAATCGACCCGGCCGTCGCGGTTGCACAGAATGACGCCGTCGCGGATGCTGGCCAGCGTCGCGGCATAGCGCCGTTCGCTGAGGCGCAGCCGGGTGTCGCTGGCATGCTTGTACAGCGCCATCTGGATCACGGTGCGCATCTGCGGCTCTTCAAAGGGCTTCAGCAGATAGCCGAAGGGCTCCGTCAGGCTGGCGCGATGCACGACCTCGTCGTTGGCATAGGCGGTCAGGAAGACGATGGGGATGCGGTGGGCGTCGCGGATCCGGCGCGCCGCCTCGATCCCATCCATCTCCCCCTCCAGGCGGATGTCCATCAGGACGAGATCGGGCTGCTGGCTGCACGCCATCCGGACGGCATCCTCGCCGCTGGCGGACATGCCGACAACCACATGGCCCATACGGGACAGTTGATGCTGAATATCGCGCGCAACGATACGGTCGTCTTCGACGATCAGAATGCGTGCCGCGATCATTGACTTCCCCGATTGCGCCCCTTCAAAGGAAAGGTAACGATGAATTCAGAACCTGCACCCGACCTGTACTTCAATGCACCGTGCAACTGACTGGTCAAGTCCGAAACAAGCTGAAAGCCTACGGACTCCATCCTATCGGGATCGCATCCGTCGGGCAAGCCCACGCCGTCGTCGCGAACGGACAGGCGGCACTCCTGCCCGTCGGTGGTCAGGGCGATCCGCAGGACCCCGCCCTGCCCGCCCGGAAAGGCATGCTTCAGCGCGTTGGAGACCAGCTCGTTGACGATCAGCCCGCAGGGCACCGCGCGGTCGAGGTCAAGCTTCAGGTCGTCCAGTTCGGTCTCCAGCCGCACCGCCCCGGCATTTCGGGAATAGGCGCGCAGCAGATGGGCACAGACCGATTCCAGATGCTCGCGCATCGGCACCCAGGCGAAATTGCCAAGGCGGTAGAGGCTTTCGTGCACCATCGCCATCGAGCGCACGCGGTCGCGGCTGTCGGCGAACAAGGCTGCCACCGCCTTGTCCTCGATGCGGCGGGATTGAAGGTTGAGCAGGCTGGTGACGAGCTGGAGGTTGTTCTTCACCCGGTGGTGGATTTCCTTCAGCAGCGCGTCCTTCTCCTCCAGCGTCGCCGTCTCCAGCGAGGCCGCCGCCTGGGCGCCGAGCAGGGTCAGCACATTGACCCGCTGCGGGGTGAAGGCGTAGGTCGCCAGCGCATTCTCCAGATGCAGCAGCCCGACGACACGGCGGCGGCGGACCAGCGGCAGGCACAGGATGGAGCGCGCCTCCGTCTCCTGGAAATAGGGGTCGGCGGACAGCGGGCCGGCGGCGCGGGTGTCGTCGACGATCACCGCCTCCTGGTCGCGGACGGCGCCATGGATGATGGTGTGGGGCAGCGGGAAGCGATCGGCATCCTCCTGCACCAGCCGGACCGACACGCCATAGAGGCCGATGGTCGCCTCCGCCTCCACCCGCAGCCGTTCGCCGCGGGCGAGGATCAGCAGGCCGCGGCTGGCGCCGGCATGTTCCAGCACCAGGGTCAGCAGGGTGGTGGTCAGCTGCTCCACGCCAGCCTGATCGGAAACGGTGCGCAGCGTCTCCAGGAGAGAGGCCAGATCGACCCCATCGAACCCGCGCGGGGCCTCCGGCATCACCGCCTCGCCCGACTCCAGGGTCAGGGAGGGATGGCGGCGGGCGAGCTGCCGGACCTTGGCCGTCGCCCCCCAGCGGCCATAGCGGTCGGCCGCCTCGCGGATGCAAGCCAGCTCCAGCGTGGGAATACCCATCCGGCGGTAGAGGCCGGCGGCACATTCATGGGCCAGCGCCTCCACATGCGGCAGGGCGTTGCGGCGGGCGGCCAGGACGGCGCGGTCGTAGCCGCGCATCGCATCCTCGGTCCGCCCCTGCGTGCGTGCCGCCTCCGCCTCCGCTAGGGCGAAGCGCGCGTCGAAGCTGTCGGGGCTGTGGCCGGCCCATTCGCGCAGCTGGTTGAGATGGCGGGACAGCGCCACGGCATGCCGGGCGCGCTCCTCCGGCTTCACCCCCTCCATCGCCCCGGCCCTGGCCAGGGCGGCGTGGAAATGGAACTCCGCCATTTCCCAATGGCCCGAGGTGGTCCACAAAAGCCCCTCCGCCCGTTCCGCCGCCTCGACCGCCGCCGCCATGTCGCCGGCGATGCAGCGGAGCTGGAGCGTGCGGATCCAGTGCCAGCAGGTGGCGATGTCCAGGCTGGGGTTGGCCAGCAGCCGCGCCTCGAAGGCGGCATTGTCGAAGCCGCGCCCGTCGAAGGAGCCGAGCTCGCCGGTCCGCCCGCGCAAGGCACGCACGAGTTGCAGCTGGGTGGTCAGGATGTCGGCGCACAGCCCGAACTTCACCTGCCGCACATAGGCGAGCCGAGCCTCCGCCGTGCGCTGCACCGTCGCCAGCGGATCGCCCGACGCCAGCATGCTGGTGACCAGCGTTACGCTGGTGAAGCCGCCATAGGTGACGTCGCCGGCCTCCCGCGCCTCCTCGAAGGCGCGCAGGAGCAACGGCCGCTCGCTGCGGATGTCGCGGGTCCAGGGCACGACATGATAGGCGAAGGTCATCAGCACCCGCGCCCGGTAGCGCGTCCGCCCGTGCCGCTCCGCCAGATCGTAGCCGAGCCGGCCGAACGCATAGCCGGCGTCATAATCGCCGAAATAGGGGCCGGCCATCATGCCGAGATAGGCGAAGCCCAGGGCGGAGGCGTCGCTGCGCCCATGCCGGAGCGTCAGGTTCGCCATCCGGCAGAGGATCAGGCAGACGAGGTTGCGGTCGCTGAAGAAGGCCGGCGGCAAGGCGGCCGCCAGCACGTCCAGCGTCGCCCGGCTGTCGGGATCGTTCACCGCCGACAGCGCCGCCAGCGAACTGATCGGCCGGCCGCCGATGGCCTCGCGCAGCCGCGCATACTCCTCATGGGCCAGGGCGGCCGGCGGATGGGCCGGCCAGTCGATGCCGGCGCCGCGCAGATAGGCGAGGCAGGCGTCGATGGCGCGGTCGCTGCGGTCGATGGCGGTGTAGACGGTCACCAGCAGGGCGGTGATGGCGGCGCGGTCGGCCGGACAAACGCTCCGCCCGGCCAGCCCGAGAAGCCGCAGCTCCGCCCGTTGCAGGTCGCCGCTGAGGAACTCGCATTCCGCCTGGAGATGTTCCAGCGCGAAGGCCAGCCGGTGCCGCCGCTCCCACTGGCCGCCCTCCAGCAGGCGGAGTCCGGCCAGCGCATAGGCCAGTGCGGAGCCGTGGGCGCTGGCGGCCTTGGCCTGATGACCGGCGGCGAGGTGGAGCGTCGCCACCTCCTCCCGCTCGCGCCCGTCCTGGATCAGGGAAAGGCAGCGGTCATACTGCCCGACCAGCGCGAACAGCCGCCCTCCCGACAGATCGGCGGCGAAGCCGCGATGCAACGCACGGGCAACGTCGAGATGGAGCCTGCCGCGCCCCTCGGCCGGCACCAGCGCATAGGCCCCCTCCTGCACCCGGTCGTGGAGGAAGCGGTAGCCGCCGTCGCTGCGCAGGATCAGCCCTTCGGCCAGCACCGGCTCCAGGTCGCGCTCGGTTTCCGCCTCCGTCAGGCCGGCGGCAAGCGCCAGGGTGGCGAGGGGAGCGCTGGCGCCCAGCGCGGCAAGCCGGGCCAGCAGGTCGCGCGCCCGCGCCGGGAAGCGCCCGAGCCGCTCGGTCATCAAGGTGGCGATGCCGGCGCCCGACCGTGCCGTCTCCACCGCCGCCATGTCCCAGTCCCAGCGCTTCGCCTCGCGGTCGAACCACAGCCGGCCGGAGCGCTCCAGCGCGGTCAGAAGCTGCACGGCGAAGAAGGCGTTGCCGCCGGTCCGCTCCTCCAGCAGGGCGGCCAGCGCCGCCACCTCGTCCGGCCTGCGGCCCAGGCTGTCGGAAACCATCCGCCGCAGGTCGTCGGACGACAGCGGCCCCAGCGCGATCTCGCAGCAATCGATGTCCGCTTCGGCAGGCTCGGCCGCGGAACGCCTGATCCGCTCCATCAGGGCGGCAAGCGGATGGTCCGGCCCGACCTCGTCGCTGCGGTAGGCGCCGATCAGCAGCAGATGAGCGATGCCGCCGTCGGCGACCAGCCGGTTCAGCAGATCGAGCGTCGCGCGGTCCAGCCATTGCAGATCGTCGAGGAACAGCACCAGCGGGTGGTCGGCGCGGGCGAAGAGCTGGAGCACGCGGCGGAACAGCAGGTCGAAGCGGTTCTGCGCCTCCTGCGGCGGCAGCGGCGGCACCGGCGGCTGTTCGCCGATCAGCAGGGCGAGGTTGGGGATCAGGGCGGTCATCAGCGCGCCGCCGTCGCCGACCGCGTCGCCGAGACCGCGGCTCCACTGGTCGCGGTGCGGGACCGGCAGGGCGAGGATGCGCGTGACCAGTCCGCGGAAGGCCTCCGCCAGGCTGGCATAGGGGAGGTCGCGGCGGCCCTGGTCGAACTTTCCGGCGGCGAACAGGCCGCGCGGCGGCACCAGCTGTTCCTCCAGCGCATGGACGACCGCCGACTTCCCCACGCCGGACCGGCCGGAAATCAGCACGATGCCCATTTGGCCCCGCCCGGCGACCCGATCGAAGGCGGCCTGGAGCATGGCCACCGGCTCCTCCCGGCCATAGAGCGAGGATGGCGGCTCCAGCCCCTCCGGCAGGTCGCGGCCGCCGGGCGGGAAGGCCGGGATGCGGCCCTGCCCATCCCAAAGCTGGAGCGCGTGGGTGAGGTCGCGGACAAGGCCGTCGGCGGTCTGGTAGCGGTCCTCCGCCGTCTTGGCGAGCAGCCGAAGCAGGATGCCGGACATTGCCGGCGGCAGGTCCGGGACATGGGTGGCCGGCGGGATCGGCGCGCGGGCGAGATGGCTGTGGACCCATTCCATCGCATCGCGGGCGGCGAAGGGCAGCTCTCCCGTGAACAGCTCATAGAGCGTGACGCCCAGGGCATAGAGGTCGCTGCGCCGGTCGACCGGGCGGTTCATCCGCCCCGACTGCTCGGGCGCCATGTAGGGCAGCAGCGCCGCCGGCCGCTCCACCTCCTGCCGTTGCGGGGCCGACAGGGCGGCGGCACGGCCGAAGCCGGTCAGCCGCACCGCGCCATCCTCCCCGACCAGCAGGTTGAAGGGCCGCAGGTCGCCATGCAGGATCCCGCGGCGGTGCAGCCGCGCCACCGCGGCGGCGATGCGGATCGCCAGGGACAGCCGCTGACGGAATGCCCCGTCGGATACGGCAGGCGCGGACAGCGACAGCGCCGGCAGCGGCTGCCCGCCCGGATCGGCCAGGGTCAGCACCGGCACGGCGCCATGGCGCAGCAGTTCGAGCGGCTTCACCGCCCAGGCGGGGTCGAGCAGCGGCGACAGGTCATGCTCCTGCCGCAGGCGGGCGAGCACGGCATCGGCGGGCACGCCCGGTTCCGCCATGCGCGCCAGGATCGGAAAAGGCTGGCCCGGCCGCGTCACCCGCAGCAGCCGGGTTTCCCCATCGCCGCCGAGCGCGTGGGTGCCGGAACCCGTCTCCGTCAGATGGTCCAGACTCGACTCCATGAAACGGCCCTTCCCCAGCGCAGCCTCGGCAGGATAGCGGCATTCCGCCGCAGTTGGGGAAATTGCCGCGGCGTGCCGGCAGGACGATCAGGCACAGGGGATTTCGGCGGGCGCATGGGACGAGCGGCCCGCCGGCAGGACGGTATCGGCACCGGCATTGCGCCGCCGCCAGCTGCGCGGCGAAATGCCGACCAGACGGCTGAAGGTGCGGGTGAAATGGCTCTGGTCGGCGAAGCCGCAGGCCAACGCCACATCGGCCAGGGTCCGGGATCCGTCGCGCATCAGCGTCTTCGCATGGTCGATCCGCCGGTGCAGCAGCCACTGGTAGGGCGTGGTGTTGGCGGTACGGCGGAAGGCGCGCACGAAATGCCCGACCGACAGCCGGCATTCGGCGGCAAGATCGGCCAGCCGGATCTCGCCGTCGAGATTGGCGGCGATCATCTCCTTCACCCGCCTCTCCTGCCAGGGCGCCAGCATGCCCCCGGTCCTGGCGGCGCTCACCCGGCCATAGGCGGTCACGACATGGGTCGCCAGCGCCGAACAGACATGGTCGAGATACAGCAGGCTGATCCGCTCGGGAAATTCCAGCGTCGGCAGGATGGCCGATGCCAGCGCCCGCACGGTCGGATCGTCGACCGGACTGCTGGGTGCAATCGACAGATCCTCCAGCCGGCCGCCATGCACCTCGGGGCAGGCGCTTTCCAGCACCGCGCGGGGCAGATGGAAGGTCAGCGTGTCGAACGCCGTGTGCATGTGGCAGTCGATCCTGCGGCGGTAGTCGTGGATCGAGGTCAGCCCGGCGATGTCGGCGGGCTTTTCCACCAGCCGGCCGTCGACCCAGACGTCGGAATGGAAATTGGACAGGTGATGGCTGACCAGAAAGGCGTCCTCCGACACCGGGCTGAAATGGCCGACGCCGCCAGCCATGCAGCGGATCCGTGCAACCCCCAGCATGCCGCTGCCCGAGCCGAGGATCAGCACCTCCGGCTCATCCGGCGTCGGAACGTAGCGCATCCGCAGATTGGACTGGCGGGTCGAGGCCATGGGGCGTCTCCGTTGGCTGGCGCGCATCTTCCCACGGAGAGGAAGGGCCGCCCGGCTTGCCCACACAGAGTAAACGCGACGATGTGCCGCACACCACTAGACACAGATTAACCCCGGCAGTGTTTAGGTCGAGCGACCCTAGACCTTGGTTTAGGGTCTGGGCCTTCGATGCGGGATTTCCGCTTTGCAATCACTAATTTAGCGAATTCAGGAGAGATGGCGGTCGAGCGCCGCGATCACCATTCCGGGCGCCGACAGGTGGGGCAGATGCCCGGCTGCGTCCAGGATCTCCAGAACGCTGCCCGACAAATGGTCGCGCAGATATTCCGCCGCTTCACGGGGCACCGCGGCGTCCTCCCGGGCTTGCAGGATGACGGCGGGCACCGTCACCTCGGCAAGACGGCTGCGGACATCGCTGCGCAGCACGGTCAGCAGCAGCGACAGCGCCATGTCCGGACGCATCGCCCGCAGCGAGGCGGCGAATTCCCGCACGACCGGGTCCTCCGCCGGGCGGGAGACGACCAGCTCGCCGAATTGGACGGTCCACCGCATGTAATCCTGCGTGGCGTTGTCGATCAGGGCATCGATGCCGGCGGGGTCGAAGCCGCCATGATAGTCGCCGACATTGCGATAGCAGGCCGATCCGCCCAGCAGGACCAGCTTGGTGAACAGGGTCGGCATCCTGATCGAGGCAAGCACCGCCACCATCCCCGCCACCGAATGACCGATGCAGATGCACTTCCCGATCCAGAGGGTTTCGAGGATGGCCACCACATCGCGGGCATAGGCGTCCAGCGTGGCGTATCTGGCATGGTCGTAATGCATCTGGCCGCCGGGACCGATCCCGGCCAGGTCGAACAGCACGATGCGATAGCGGTCCCGCATCGCCTCCACGACGTGGCGCCACGCCGACTGTTCCGTGCCGAATCCGGGAATGAGGACCAGCGTCTCCGCCCCCGATCCGACCACGCTGACCTTGTGGCGCTCCAGAATCGAGGAACCGTTTTCGATCATGTCGAGCCCCCGATCAATCGCAACGACCGATGCAACCATAGTGTGCAGCGCGTCGGCAAGCAGGATTGCCTTCCGACCGGCCCGGCAGGCTGAAAATGTTGCGCCCGCCCGGACAAACCGGACGGGCGCAGCAGACAATGGCTCGGAAACGGACGGCTGGCGTTCAGCGGCACGGTCAGCGGGTTAGTCAGCGGCACAGGGCCCGGCGGACGGCATCGGCGGCCAGGATCACCGCCGCCTCCGCCTTGCGGACATGGCGGGTCATGCTGGCGAAGGAGTGGGGAAGGGTTTTATGCAGGACCAGCCGGTGCGGGATCCGGGCCTGCTCCAGCCGCCGGGCCAACCGCAGGCTGTCGTCGCGCAGGCAGTCCAGCCCGGCAGCGGCAATGTGCAGCGCCGGCAACCCGCGCAGATCGGCGAGCAGCGGAGCCGCCGCGGGGTCGCGGGTGATCCCGCCATGGCCGAGATACTGTTGCCAGTACCAGCGCATCCGTTCCGTCGTCAGGCCGAAACGCCCATCGCCGAACAGCCGGTGCGATTCGGTGTCGAAATCATGGGCGAACATGCCGTAGAGCAGCAGGACGAAGGACAGCGGCGGTCCCGGCTCGTCCCGCGCATCGAGGGCGAGGCCGAGCGCCAGATTGGCACCCGCGGAATCGCCGCCGGTGGCGATCCGTTCCGGGTCGAGGCCATGGCCGGCACCGTGGCGGACCACCCAGTGCAGGGCGGCCAGCGCCTCCCCCCGCTGATGGGGAAAGCGCCGCTCCGGTGCGAGGCTGTAGGCGACGGCGCAGACCGCCGCACCGCTGTGCCGGGCCAGCAGGCGGAGCAGCCGGTCATGGGTGTCGATGGAATTGACCACGAAGCCGCCGCCGTGAAAATAGATCAGCACCGGCAGGGGCCGGCCATCCTCGGGCACGTCCGGTGGCCGGATCAGGCGCAGGCGCAAAGGCCCGGCGGGGCCGTCCGTCACCACCTCCCGCACGTCGGCGGGCAGCGCGGCGGGCAGCGCCGGGCCGTTGAGGAAGACATGGTAGCGCTCCGCCGCATCGCGCGCCTCGGCCAGCGGCTGGCGCAGCGGGTCGGCGGAAATCAGGCCGGCGCGGGCAGCCAGCGCGCCCAGTTCGACCACCTCCGGATCGGGCAGATGTCGCTGAAAAGGCAGGATGGTGTCCGGCATCGCCGCTCTCCCCGAGGTCAGAGGATATAGGACATGACGAGGTACAGCACCGCCTCGCCATCGCCGGAGTTGCGGTAGCGGTGGGGAACGTCTGCCTCGAACAGGATCGAGTCGCCCTCCTCCAGCCGGTGCTCGCCGTCGGCGGTGGCGATGTCGACCTGCCCGCGGCCGACCAGGATGTTTTCAACCGTGCCGGGGGAATGGGCGTCGGCGGACTCGTCGGCGCCGGGCGACAGGCGCAGTTCATAGAACTCCACCTGCCGCTCGCCCTTCAGCGGGAACAGAGCGCGGGAGGTGAACAGGCCGTCGCGGGAGGTCAGGCTGCGCTGCTCGGCCCGCCGGATCACCGTGGTGCCGGCGTCGCCTCCGGTGCTGAGCAGGCTGGAGAAGGACAGGTCCAGTGCCTTGGCGACCGTCCACAAGGTGCCGATGTCGGGGCGGTGCCGCCCCTCCTCGATCGCCATCAGGATGTGAGGGTCGCTGCCGGACAGCTGTGCCAGCCCGTCCACCGACAGCCCCTGCCGCCGGCGGAGGCCACGCAGATTGTCCCCGATCACCCCGACCAGATGATCGAGGGACGGCGGGGCGGAGTGTTGAGCGGTGTCGATCGTCATGGCTCCGTTCTCCTGCGGCACGAATGACCGGAGCGACGGGAGCCGCCCCACGGATGGCGGAGATTGAACATCACATTTTCCTACTTTTCAAGTAGGAAAATTCACAATGTGGTGTGAATTATAGTTCTCATCCTTATTTTGCACATCATAAATTTGTTTAAATCACGGCCGTCTGTTCATGACTCTGCCGGAAGGCAAAGCGCCCCGCCGTCCGGATGGCCGGACAGGCGGGGCGCTGGGCGGATCGGAAGCGGACAGCCTGCTGTCCGGGCGATTACGGCAGGGCGGCGTTGGAGGTGTGGGCCTTCATCTCGTGGCGATGACGCTCGGCGAAACGCTCCAATGTGCGGCGTGCGGCGTCGAAGGCGTCACGGATGGCCGCATCGGCGCTCTCGTGGCCGTGACCGCCGGATTTGTCGCTGCGCACGACCAGTTCCTCTCCGGGAACGGTCAGGGCGACTTGGACGGTGTACTGCTTGCCCTGATGCTGGTGGCGGTGGGGAATTTCAAAGACGACGCGTTTGGACAGGATGTTCCCGAAAAAGCGGTCGAGCTTGTCGGCATGCTCGCGGATCGAATGCTCCAGGGCGGGAGAGGGGTCGATGTTGCGGAAGGCGATCTGCAACGGTTGACGCATGTCCATGCTCCTTGTTCTACGCGCGGGGCGCGCGGCTGATGGGCCGCCCTCCCCGCGGGGCCCGCCCCCATCAGCCGGCCGGTCGGTGAGCGGCGGGCGAAGGGGCTTGGTGATCTCAGGATCGCACAGCGGCGGAATCCTGCATTAACCTGCATCAATGCGGCCCTGGGGGACCGGATGTAGACTCCCGCCCGTTTTCCAGGCCGGGTTCCAGATGAGCTTGGGGGTCAGGCCAAGCCGATCAGGCGGATCAGTGTCAGGCTGATCGTGCCCAGCGCCAGCAGGGAAAGCACCACCGCCGCCGTCACCCGTCCGCCGGCCCGCGCCACCGTCCGCACATCGACTCCCAGCCCCAGCGCCGCCATCGACACCACCGTCAGCAGGGTGGCCGCGTGCTCCATCGCCGGCAGGGCGGCATATGGGATGAGGTCGAGCGAGCGCAGGGCGATCATCGCCAGGAAGCCCTGGATGAACCACGGCACCAGATGATGGACCGGCGGGCGGGGCCGGCTTTGACGCGGCACGCCGGCTTCGGCGTCAACCGTCTCGCCGGCCAGCCGGGGCGCCAGCAGCGACAGCAGCAGGCAGACCGGTCCGAGCATCAGCACCCGCACCAGCTTCACCAGCGTGCCGACCTGCACGGCGATGGCGCCCAGCGGTGCGGCGGCGGCGATCACCTGCGGCACGGCATAGACGGTCAATCCGGCCAGCGCGCCATACTGCACCCCGCTCAGCCGCAAGCCGATGCCGAGCAGAGGCAGGCCAAGCACGACGGCCACGCCCAGCACGGCGGTGAAGGCGATGGAGGCGGCGACATCGTCGCTGTGCGCATCGATCACCGGCGCCACCGCGGCGATGGCCGAGTTGCCGCAGATCGCGTTGCCGCAGGCGACCAGCACCGCCATGCGCACCGGCAGGCCGAGCAGCCGCCCGATCCCGAACCCCGCCAACAGCGCCAGCGCCACCACGCCGGCGATGCCCAGCAGCAGGGCCGGCCCGGCCGACAGGATGGTCGCGGCGCTGACCGCGGCCCCCAGCAGGATCACCGCCATCTCCAGCAGGATCTTGGCGGAAAAGGCGATGCCCGGTTGCCAGCGTGCCGGCGGCGCCCAGGCGGTGCGGAGCGTGGTGCCGATCAGGATCGCCAGCACCAGCGCCTCGATCCACGCCTCGCCGAACAGTGCCATCTCAGCCTTGGCCGCGGCGAAGGCGAGCGCCGTAACGCCGACGCACAGCGCAAGGCCGGGGAGAAGGCTGCGAATTTGGAAAAGCATGGGCTTTCCCGGCACCGCCTGTGCGGGTGCCGCGGTATCGGGGATCATGGGACGGGTCTCCGGAAGCGGTCGGGAGCGGAAAAACACCGTTCCCATACGTAAAATTATGGAGACCGCTTTCGATCACATCCAACACAAAGATGTGATGCGTTCGATAACTTGAATTTATGGATCAGGCCGTCAGGCCGTCGTCGAATTCAGGGACCTGCCATGGCCCGCCGAGGTCGGCATTGCGCAGAAGCAGAACCAGCTCCTCGCGCGAACGGGTGACGGCGGTGTAGAGCCAGCGCCAGCGATGCTCCCGGAAGGCGGCCGAATCGTCCACCACGGTGACCGACGGGAATTCCGACCCCTGCGAGGCATGGCAGGTGATCAGCCACGCCCAGTCGTAAAGCTGGATGTCCTTGCCCACCCGCGGCTGGACCATCCCCTCGGTGTAGTGGGCCTGGAACATCCAGGGATGGACGATCAGCTTGCTGCGCGACCGCACCTCGTCCTCCATCTGCACGCCGAGCGACCACAGGCCGGCATCGCGGCCCTGCGCCTCGGCGGCCGGCCGGGTCAGGGAACCGATCATGCCGTTGAAGAGCCCCTCGTCCTTCTGGTTGCGCCGGCAGATGACCCGCTCCCCCGCCTGCGGCATCGTGGAGTCGTGGCCGAGCAGCGTGCGCATGCGCTTGGTGTAGGTGGTGCGGACGCGGTGGGTGCCGCAGATCGCCTGTGAGGACTGCCGCATCACCAGCGACTGGGTGCGGTGCTCCAGCGGCAGGACATGGACCTTGCCGACGGACCCGAAGCGCCGCGGCATCTCCTGCCGGCGCAGCAGATGGGCCAGCCGGATCACCGGGCTCTCGCGGGCGGTCCGGTGCGGCTCGGTCAGGCGGAAATCCGGCTCCCCGCTGGTGAACAGCCCCTGGCCGGAGACCGGCGGAAGCTGGTAATCGTCGGCGATGACGAGGATCTTCTTGCCGGTCCGCATCAGGTCGCGTGCCAGATCGTCGCCGATCATCGACCCTTCGTCGCAGACGATCAGGTCGGCGTCGGCGACCGGCCCGTCGTTGCGGCGGGCGAAGATCAGCTCGCCGCTGTCGCCGTCCTTGCGCGGGGCGTAGAGCAGCGAATGCAGGGTCGCCGCCCCGTCGATGCCCTTCTGGCGCAGCACCTGGGCGGCCTTGCCGGTGGGGGCGCCCACCACATAGTCGGTCAGCCGGCGGCGCTCCAGCAGATGCTCCAGCGCGAAGACGGTGGTCTTGGTCTTGCCGGTCCCGGCCTCCCCGGCCAGCCAGAAGACCTGCTGGGCGTCGTCGTCCTTGTACCAGGCGTCGATCGCCTGGATGGCGCGATGCTGTTCGTCGGTCGGGCTATCGGACTGCATTTGGATCGAACCGGGATCAAACCATGAATGAAGACGGCACAGTAGCCCGACCGCCCACCGCCGGTCCATAGAACTTCGCCGCGGCGACACCATCTCCTCCGGAACCATGGTTGCAAAGGATCCGGTACGCATGCGCAATCCCTATTGGCAGGGTCCGGCGACGTCCAATTTCGACGGGCTGCGTTTCTTCAATCCGGGCGAACCGGAAACCGACCGCAGCCTGCGCCAGCTGCTGCGCTGGCAATTCGGGCGGAAGGCGGTCAAATGGCCGCGGCAGGTGGCGGTGACGCCGGTGATGCCGGCCCGGCACGTCGCCGGCCTCCGCGTGACGGTGGTGGGGCATGTCACCACCCTGGTCCAGGCGGCCGGGCTGAACATCCTGACCGATCCGGTCTGGTCCGACCGCGCCAGCCCGGTCCGCTTCGCCGGGCCCAAGCGGGTCACCGCACCGGGCATCCGCTTCCACGACCTGCCGAAGATCGACGCGGTTCTGGTCTCGCACAACCATTACGACCATCTCGACGTTGAGACGCTGAAGCGCCTGCACCGGCGCGACGCGCCGCTGATGGTCACCCCGCTCGGCAACGACACCATCCTGCGCAAGCATATCCCGGGGGTGCGGGTCGCGGCGGGCGACTGGTGGAGCCGGTTCGAGCTGGCGCCGGAGGCGGAGGTCCACATCGTGCCGGCCAACCACTGGTCGTCGCGCACCGGACGTGACCGGCGCATGGCGCTGTGGGGCGGCTTCGTCCTGCGCACTCCGGCCGGCTCGGTCTATTTCGCCGGGGACACCGGCTATGGCAGCGGGGCGGCCTTCCGCGCCATCGGCGAACGGCTGGGAGCCTGCGATCTGGGGTTGATCCCCATCGGTGCCTATGACCCGCGCTGGTTCATGTCCGCCCAGCATTGCGACCCGGACGAGGCGGTGCGGATCATGCTGGACACCGGGGCGAAGAAGGCCGTCGGCATCCATTGGGGAACCTTCGCCCTGACCGACGAAGCGCGGGACGAGCCGCCGCAGCTGCTGCGCACAGCCTTGGCCACCCACGGCATCGACCCTGCCCGCTTCGAGGTGGGACATCCGGGGACGGTCGTCGATGCATGACCGGATCGGATCGCGTAATCGCCCCGTGGGTTTCATACCGAACGCACGGGGCGATAAACCCACGCCGACAAGGAGATCGGGGGTGAAGGAGGAACCTTGGTTTGGCCAGCCTGCGTCAGGCGGATCGTCGTTCGCTACGAGCGGCGCCGCGATATCCCCGCCACGCTCCACCCTCCCACCGCGGCCTTCATTGCCTCTCGATTCGTCCGGCCTTGCCGATTCTGTTAAAAATGATTTCCTTCACTGCTCCAAATAAAATGGTTAACGTTATTATGTTTTGTATAGTATCGGCAAGATATTCACTCCGCTCGTGAGCGCACGAAATCCCTTCTGCGAGCGCAGATTTTGCCGATGGCATATCCATTCCATCGAAGCGTGGTTAAGCTTCTTTCCCAAGGCGTAACGCGCGCCCCAGGGGTGTGGGATCCCCTCGTTCGGACGGTGTGGCCACTGCCGTTAGATTAATGAAATCATTAACCTTTTCGGCCGAACCCCCTGAGGCTCCTGTCCAGGCGCTCCACGCTGAAGGTCGCAGAAACCGTGTTTGAATGCGGTTTTCCAAATCCCCGACTGCGGGTTCAGGAGGCTGTCTGCGGGGGCGCCCGAAGACACAGCCTGGCCGTCAGTCCGGAATCCGGAAGGAGATCGAGTTGCGCTATTCTGATCTGACGATTCTCTCGAAGATCCTCACCGTCATGGGATTGCTGGGCATTGCGATGATCGCCTCGGCTTTTTATGGCGGCCATCAGATGCGTGTCGTGGACAATGCTGACTCGTTCATCATCGACCACCCGGATAAAGCCAACGTCAAACTGGCTTTCATCGAGAATCAGGTCAGCGAGTACATGGCGGCGCTCCACCATCTGGCTGGGTCCTCAACCGAGCAAGGCAACGCCACAGCGCTCAAAAGCTCCCGGGACGCTCTCGACACCATCCGGGAAGAGGCCCCCAAAGCAAAGCAGATCGACCCTGAGGTCGCCGTTGCGCTTGACGCCATTCTCGGAAAATTGCGGCTGACGGTTGATGGGCCTTGCATGGAGGTCATCCGACTGGGCTCCGGCACGGACTCGGAACTGAACAAAAAAGCCAATCAGTTGATGGAAAGCGACTGCGGACCGGCCCTTGACCATGTGCGGGATAATATTGAGAATCTGCTTAAAGATAACATGAAAAAAGTCGACCGCCTTAATCAGGAGGCGACCGCCCTCATCGATGGATTGGTGTGGAAAACCGTGTCCTTAAACATCATCGCCATCGGACTCATAATCGCTTTGGCAATTTATCTGACACGGAAATTTGTGACATCTCCACTGAAAGTGATCGAAGGAAGTTTGGATGAACTGGCGAAGGGCAATCTGGACGTTCAAGTCACGAACACTGAGCGCAAGGACGAGATCGGCAGCATCGCCCGCTCGTTCAGGGCATTCAAGGACAACGCCATCGAACGGCGGCGGATGGAGGAGCGCGAGAAGACGGAGCAGGTGAAACGGGACGAACGCGCCAGGCTCATCGAGACCCTGACCGCCGGCTTCGACAAGAGCGTGTCGGGCGTCCTGAACACCGTGGCCGGCGCCAGCACCGAGCTGGAGGCGACCGCCTCGTCCCTGTCCGCTTCCGCAGAACAATCCACCGCCCAGGCCACCACCGTCGCCGTCGCCGCCGAGCAGACATCGGCCAATGTCCAGACCGTCGCCACCGCGACCGAGGAACTTTCCGCCTCCATCGCCGAGATCACCCGCCAGGTCGCCGAATCCGCCCGCATCGCCAACACCGCCTCCGAGAAGGCGGCCCACACCGACGAGCTGGTCCAAAAGCTCTCCGCCGCCGCCGGACGCATCGGCGAGGTCATCAAACTGATCAACGACATCGCGTCCCGGACCAACCTCCTGGCGCTGAACGCCACCATCGAGGCGGCGCGGGCGGGGGATGCCGGCAAGGGGTTCGCCGTCGTCGCCGGCGAGGTCAAGAGCCTCGCCAACCAGACCGCCAAGGCCACCGACGACATCGCCCGGCAGATCGCCGCCGTTCAGGGGGAAACCCGCAACACCGTCGCCGCCATCCAGGACATCGCCGCCATCATCGGTGAAATCCAGACCATCTCGACCGGCATTTCCTCCGCCGTCGAGAAGCAAGGGGCCGCCACCAGCGAGATCGCCCGCAACGTCCAGCAGGCCGCCCAGGGCACCCAAGCCGTCAGCGAGATCATCGGCGGCGTCTCCCAAAGCGCCGCCTCGACCGGCACCGCCGCCCAACAGGTCCTCGGCTCCGCCGGGCAACTATCCCAGAATGCCGACACCCTCAAACGCGAGGTCCAGGAGTTCCTCGCCTCGGTGAAATGCGCTTGATCCAAGGAGGCGGGCCATCCCCCTTCCGCAAGGCCGCGGCGCGGCGCTGAGACGCCGCCACCGCCGCCAGAGCGCCTTAGCCCCCGCTCAGGCCGGGGTCGGCGCCTGTTCCGGCAGGACGCCGGAGGACTTCAGTTCCCGCCAGAAGTCGGCGGGGATCGGCTGGCCCATCAAGGTCACATTCTCATGCACGCGCGCCGGGTTCTTGGTGCCGGGAATGACCGAGGCGACGACCGGATGCGCGGCGCAGAATTGCAGGGCCGCCGCGCGCAGGTCGACACCGTGGTGCCCGGCGATCTCCGCCAGCCGGTCGCGCGCCGCCACCTTGTCGGGGGACGCCTCCTGATATTCGAAATTTTTGCCCCCGGCGATGATGCCGGAGTTGTAGGGGCCGCCGACCACCACATGGACGCCGCGCTCGGCGCAGCGCGGAAACAGCTCGTCCAGTGCCGGCTGGTTCAGCAGGCTGTAGCGCCCGGCCAGCAGAAAGACATCGGGGTCCGCCCGCTCCAGCGCCATCACGCAGGGCTCCACCCGGTTGACGCCGAGGCCCCAGCCGCGGATCACCCCCTCTTCGCGAAGCTGGGTCAAGGCGACGGCGGCCCCCTTCATGGCGGTGTCGAACACCTCCAGCCAGCGGTCGCCATGGGCGTCCTCAGCGCAGTCGTGGATGTAGGCGATGTCGATGCGTGCCATACCAAGCCGCTGCAGGCTGTCCTCGATGGAGCGGCGCACGCCGTCGGCGCTGTAATCGTAATCAACGCGGAACGGCAGGCCTTTCACAAAGGGGCCATGCTGGCCACCCTTGCTGGCATCGGCGCGCAGCAGCCGGCCGACCTTGGTCGACAGAACGAACTCGTCGCGCGGACGGCTGCGCAGGACATGGCCGAACCGGTGTTCGGAAATGCCGGGACCATATTCGGGAGCTGTGTCGAAATAGCGGATGCCGGCGTCCCAGGCGGCGTCGAGGGTTGCCGCGGCCGTCTCGTCGGTCACCTCCTCGAACATGTTGCCCAGGGGCGCTCCGCCGAAGCCGAGCGGGCCGGGCGGGGCGAAATGCGTGCTGTCTGACATGGGAAAACCTTTCCATCTCTGGCACCGTTCGATGCACCCGTTCAACACCGCGCCTCACCGGGCCGTTCCTGATCCAGGCGGCCTCCGCCGACTGTCCAGCCGGCGCTTGACTGGCATTTCGCGCATGCCCAGCTTGCTACGCGGACTGGACGAGGATCGGGACGTAGATGGCGATGGGGGCGGACGAAAACACGAAAATCCTTGGCGAGGCCCGTCGAATCCTCGCCGCCGGGGACGGGGACGCACTGGCCTCGCCGGCGACGCTCGGCGACCTGGCGGAGCTGCTCGCCGACACCTTCGACGAGAGCTACACCGCAGAGCGGGCGCTGGCCCTGCTGACGCCCGCAAGACGCCGCGCTCTGAAAAGCCGCTTCGTCTCCGCCGACGAGAGCGGAGGTGCGGAGGTCTGGCTGCCCGCCGATGTGCTGGACCGGCTGCGGGATGTCGCCGACACGCCGCTCGACGCCATCCGCGCCCTGCTGGACAGCGGGCGCGGCCTGCCGGAAGCGGGCAGCGAGGAGCATTGCCGCAAGCGCCGCTGCGCCCCCCAGCTGCTGCTGTCCGATCCCGGCGCCTGGCAGTGCCGGACCTGCGGCCTGACCGGACGGGCCGACCTGCCGCCCAACCCAATCGTCGCCGGCCATCTGGCCGACCAGCGAAGCCGCATCGCCGAGTTGCACGCCCTGGCCGCCGCGATCCATGAGGGCTGGGGGGCCGGCGAGCGCTTCACCGTCGCCGATGCCGCGGCGAACCGCCTGACCGGCATCCCGGCCGACCGCGACCGGCTGAAATCGCTGCTTGCCGACCTTCTGCGCGACGGGCTGCTGGAGGAGGCGCCCGGCCCCCGTGGCGGCGCCGGCTTCCGCGTGCTGGAGGAGCCGCCGGACTGGATCGCCGACGCCATGGCCGAACGCCGCCGGCAACGGGAAGCGGAGGCGCGCGTGCGCGAGGACCGTGCCGCCGCCCTGCGCAATGTGCTGGAGGACGGGCTGACCCACACCACCGCCGCCGGAGAGCGTGTGGAGATCATGCAGAGCGACCGTGGCCTGGAACTGCGCTTTCCCGCCATCCCGGCCTGGGAATTGCGGGAGGAGATGAAGCGGCAGGGCCATTGCCGGTGGGACGGCCGGCGGCGGCGCTGGTGCCGCCTGTCGCCGGTCATCAGCGTCGAGCCCTGGTTGGCGGCCGCGCTCGACGCCGGCGCCACCGTCGCACCGCTGGGGACCGCCGACCCGGATGCCGAGGATTGGGGATACGAGGAGTGGCCGGATTGACAGTCCGGCCGCCCTACAGATCGACCTCCAGCGTCACCTTCACCGGGTCGAGCACGACCATCGTCTGGAAGGACTGCACCAGCTCGTTGTCGGCGAACAGCCGGCGCGACAGAACCTCGTAGCTCGCCATGTCGGGGACCAGCAGGATCAGGACGAAGCTGGCCTTCCCGGTGACGAAATAGCATTGCTGAACCTCCGCCGCCTCGCGGAACAGGCGCTTTGCGGCGGCGATGACGGGGGAGCGGTCGTTGATCGTCTGGACCTCCACCACCACTGTCACCCCCTGCCCCACCGCGGCCGGATCGACCACCGCCACGTTGCGGCGGATGATGCCGGCCGCCTCCATCCGGGCAATCCGGCGCTGCACGGCCGGCGCGGAGAGATGCACCGCCTCGCCGATCTCGCGCTGGGAGGTCTTGTTGTCCAGTTGCAGGATGCGCAGTATCGCGCGGTCCTGCTCGTCGAGCTGATCCGGCGGGCGAGCGATTGTTGAGCGCATGGCGGCTTCGGCGAAAGAACGGTGCGTCGGAAGCCTCAAACTTAAGCGCTCGCTGCCCCATCGTCACAGTATCTTTTCACCGGACCTCTTCCACCGAACCTTCCGCCGGGAGCCCGCGCGTGGCGAACGCCTCCATAGAATCCCCCTCCAGTACCCGGCCCGAACCGGCGGCGCTGCCGCTGCTGCTCCTGCTTGCCTCGCTGCTGTCGCAATATGTCGGGGCCGCTTCGGCGAAATCACTGTTCCCGCTGGTCGGGGCGGAGGGCGTGACCGGCCTGCGGGTGGGACTGTCGGCGCTGATGCTGATGGCGATCCTGCGCCCGTGGCGCAGCCTGCCCGGACGCGGGGATCTGCGCAACCTGCTGGTCTACGGCGCCACGCTGGGGGCGATGAACCTGTCGATCTACCGCGCGATGGAACTCATCCCCATCGGCATCGCCATCGCCATCGAGGTGACCGGGCCGCTGGCGGTCGCCCTGCTCGGGTCGCGCCGGCTGAAGGATTTCCTGTGGATCGCCTGCGCCGCGGCCGGGCTTGTCCTGCTGCTGCCGCTGCGGCAGGCATCCGCCGCGCTGGATCCGGTGGGCGTCGCCTATGCGGCGGCGGCGGCCTTCTGCTGGGCGCTCTATATCGTGTTCGGCAAGCGCGCCTCGGCCCTGCCGGGCGGGCAGGCGGTGGCCTGGGGCATGCTGGTGGCGGCCAGCTTCACCGTCCCGCTGGGGATTTCCCATGCCGGCGCCGGGCTGCTGGTTCCGGCCGTGCTCCTCACCGGTCTCGCGGTGGCGGTGCTGTCCAGCATGGTGCCCTATCTGCTGGAGATGATGGCGCTCCGCCGCCTGCCGAGCCATGTGTTCGGCCTTGCCGTCAGCGCCTCCCCCGCCGTGGCGGCGCTGATCGGCTTCCTGATGCTGGGCGAGCGGCTGAGCGCGGTGCAGTGGGCCGCCATCGCCTGCATCATGTTCGCGTCGGCCGGCAGCGCGCTGGGCAAAGCCCGGCGCGGCCGCGAGTGACGCGCGTCTCCCGTCACGTTGCCCGGAGAGGCCGGGCGACGTCGGGCATTTCGAGGTCGAGCAGCGCCGACGCCAGGCACTTTCCATGGGCGTCGAGCGCCAGCGACCGGGTCACGCCGCCGCCGAGCGCCTGCCGCATCACGAAGTTCAGCGCGCCGATGCTGGGGATCTCGTATCGCACCACCTCGCCAAGCACGACCTCGTGGAACAGCTCCTTCACGCGGTCGGCGGTGACATGGGCCTCGATCAGCGGATAGTCCGCCTCGTCGAAGGCGATGACGGAGATGTTGGAGATGTCGCCCTTGTCGCCGGTGCGGGAATGGGCGATGTCGCGGAGTTTCATGTCAAGCCTCCATAAACGCGATGGCGGGCTTCGCCAGCTCGCGGGGCAGCAGGGCCGACAGCATCGCCACCACGTCCTTGGCCGACTTGGTGGCGCCGCCGCCGCTGGCCGGGCCGTTGGTGTAGAGGGTTTCGACCTCGTTGCCGATGCGCTGCGCCTCCTTCAGGCTGCCGGTCCGGCCGACCACCCGCACCCGCACCTCGTAGGGCTCCTGCCCACCCGCGGTGGACAGTGCGGTGCCGTGGATGGAATCGACGCCGATCAGGTCGAAGCGCAGCTCGGTCGCCTCGACGCCGGTCAGCGCCAGACGCTCGCGCACGATCTCCAGCGCCAGCCGGCCGCGCGCCAGCGCGCCGGGACCGGCGTAGGAGATCTGCCCCTCGCCGATGAAGCTGTCGCGATAGCCGACCGAGACCTTCAGCGTGGCCGGCCGCGGGCGCCCGGTGGCGCCGGCCACCCGCACCCGGTCGGGCCCTTCCTGGGTGAAGCGCACGCGCGAGAAGTCGGCCACCACGTCGGGGGTGAAATAGACGGCGGGGTCGTGGATCTCGTAGAGCAGCTGTTCCTTGCAGGTGGCGGTGGTCACAGCACCGCCGGATCCCGCCACCTTGGTGATGACGGCGCTGCCGTCCTCCCCCACCTCGGCGATGGGGAATCCCAACCGGGCCAGGGCGGCGACGTCCTTCACGCCGGGATCGGCGAAATAGCCGCCGGTGATCTGCCCGGCGCATTCCAGCAGATGCCCGACCACCGTCCCCTTGCCGAGGAGATCCCAATCCTCCATCGACCAGCCGAACTCGAAGATCTGCGGGGCGAGGAACAGGGCCGGGTCGGCGACGCGGCCGGTGATGACGATGTCGGCCCCGGCCTTCAGCGCCTCGACGATGGGAGCGGCGCCGAGATAGGCGTTGGCCGAGACCAGACTGCCGGCCATCGCCGACACCGGCTCGCCGGTTTCCTCGATGCGGTGGTCGCCGGACTTCAGCGTCTCCAGCACGTCATCGCCGGACACCGCGGCGATCTTCAGCCCCTCCAGGCCGAGCGACCGGGCGATGTCCCGCGTCTTGGCGGCGGCAGCGGCCGGGTTGGCCGCCCCCATGTTGGTGACGATGCGGATGCCCTTCTCATGGCAGGGCCGCAGCACCGCCAGCATGCGCTCCGCCAGCAGGGGATCGTAGCCCTGGGCCGGATCCTTCAGCTTGGCGCCCTGGGCGATGGCGATGGTGCGCTCCGCCAGGCATTCAAAGACGAGATACTGGATGTCACCCTTCTCGGCCAGTTCAACGGCCGGCTCGATGCGGTCGCCCGAATAGCCGGCGCCCGATCCGATGCGGATGGTCTTCATGATGGTACTCCTGTGTGCGGACCCCTTGGACCCGCGTCAGAAGGGGATGACCCCGAGGATGGCCGCGGCGACGGTCATGACGACCGAGGCGGCGAACAGATAGGGGATCGAGAATTTCTGGTGCTCGCCCAGCCCGATGCCGCACAGGCCGACGACCAGGAAGGTGGCGGGGGTGAGCGGGCTGACCGGGAAGCCGACGGTCATCTGGCCGAGAACGGAGGCCTGGGCGATCTGGATCGGGTCGCCGCCCAGCGTCTTATAGACCTCGGCGATCACCGGCATCATGCCGAAATAATAGGAGTCCGGGTCGAACAGCAGGCTGAGCGGCATCGACAGGATGCCCAGCGCGAAGGGAACATGCTGCGCCATCTCCGGCGGGACGAAGGCGACGGCGGACTGGGCCATGGCCGTCAGCATCTTGGTGCCGGTCATGATGCCGGTGAAGACGCCGGCCGCCAGCAGGATGCTCACCATCATCAGCGCCGCCTTGGCGTGGGCGTCGACGCGCTCCTTCTGCATCT
This sequence comes from Azospirillum sp. TSH64, assembly GCF_003116035.1. Classification (GTDB taxonomy): domain Bacteria; phylum Pseudomonadota; class Alphaproteobacteria; order Azospirillales; family Azospirillaceae; genus Azospirillum. The sequence continues at coordinate 3,437,720 of NZ_LGQW01000015.1, read as the reverse complement.
TGACGTCGGGATAGTTGATCATCAGCGCCAGCACGGTGCCGACCATGAACATCACCACCGGATCGACCGCCCCTTCGATCATCACGGCCATGATGACGGCGGTGAGGATCAGATTGACCCAGAACAGCTTGGGACGGCGGATCCTGATCTGCTCCGGCGTCAGCACGCGCGGCGCCGGCCCGACCGGACCCTCGGCTTCGGGAGCGCCCATGGCGCCGACAGAGCGGGCCTGTCCCGCCGCAAGCGGCCTTGAGGACAGGCCGAGACGCCGCTCCTCGCGCTTGCCGAGCAGGAAGGCGACGGTGAAGATGAACAGCAGCCCGACGCCCTGCACCGCGATCAGCGGATTGAAGATGTCGGTCACCGGCACCTTCAGCGCCGCGGCGGACCGGATCATCGGCCCGGTCCAGGGCAGGAAATTGACGCCCGCCGCCATCGACACGCACAGCGCCAGGATGCGCTTGTCCATGCCGAGCCGGTCGTAGAGCGGCAGCATCGCCGGAATGGTGATGAGGAAGCAGACCGCACCCGACCCGTCGAGATGGATCAGCAAAGCCAGCAGGGTGGTGCCCATGGTGATTCGTGCCGGCCGCGTGCCGACCACCCGCAGGATGCGGTCGATGATCGGGTCCATCATCCCGGCATCGGTGACGACGCCGAAGAAGATGATGGCGAAGACGAACATGCCGGCGGTCGGCGCGATGGAGCGGATGCCGGCAATGATGAACTTGCTGGTTTCAAGGCCGAAGCCGCCCGCCAGCGCCGCGATGATCGGCACGGCGATCAGCGCGACCAGCGGCGACATCCGGTTGGTCATGATCGCCGCCAGCAGAACGACGATGGTTGCCAAGCCTAATAGCGCGAGCATGTAACCTCCTCCATGGCCGTTGTTATTGTTGTTTTCCGCCTGCTGCGCGATCTCTTCACGTCAGGCGAAGACGCACGGCGGGCCCCTGCGGCGACCGGTTCCGGTCCCCGAGTAACGCCACCCGAGCGGATTTCAAAAGAACTTCATCTTTTGCGAAGCCGGCAGGCAGGGGAACTGGCAGCGGGGCTTTTTACAGATCAGCCACTTTGCCGCACCGTGCCGAAGCGGTGTCCGCGATTGACACTGTACGAACCCACAATCAGATTAGAGAAATGAATTTGTTGTATCACGGTAATTTGATTTTTCTATAAGAGGCGGGCCATGCTCCAGGGAGTGAGACATATCAAGGCCTTCGTCGCGGTGGCGCGTCTCGGCAGCTTCACCAGGGCGGCGGCGGAGGTCAACCTGTCGCAGCCGGCGCTGACCGTGCAGATCCGCCAGCTCGAAGAGAGCCTCGGCGTGCGGCTGTTCGACCGCAACAAGCGCCATGTGGTGCTGACCCAGGCCGGCCGCGACCTGCTGCCGGCCTTGCAGCGGGTGTTGGCCGAGTTGGATGCGGTGATGAGCGTCAGCCACGATCTGGCCGGGCTGCGGCGCGGGTCGGTGTCGGTCGCCACCCTGCCGTCGGTCGCCGCCGGGCTGCTGCCCATCGCCATCCGCCGCTTCGCCGCCGACCACCCCAACATCGACGTCCGGGTCAGCGACGTCGTCGCCGAGCGGATCATCCAGCTGGTCAAGGCGGAGGAGGTCGATTTCGGGATCGGCAGCCGGGTCGGCCCCGACCGCGACGTCGAGGTGATCGATTTCCTCTGCGACCGCATGTGCGCCTTCTTCCCCGCCGACCACCCGCTGAACGGCCGGCGCCCGCTGCTGCTGACGGACATCGTCGCCTTCCCGCTGATCCTGACCGCGCGCGGCACCAGCGTGCGGTCGCTGGTCGAGCGGGCGTTGGAGAAGGAAGGGCTGGAGATCAGCCTGTCCTGCGAGGCGAACTACATGTCGACGGCGGTCGGCATGGTGCGGGCCGGGCTCGGCGTCTCGGTCCTGCCGGAATCCGCCGTCGACGCCGCCTCCTGCGAGGGCATCGTGGTGGAGCCGATCCGCACCGCCGGGCTGGTGCGCCGGATCGGCTTCATCCGCAAGGCCGGCCGCTCTCTGTCGCCGGCGGCGGAGCGCTTCGCCGCCCTGCTGCGCGAGGTCGCCGGCCCGACCCTCGCCCACTTCTCCAGCATGGAGGCCGCCGCGAAGCGGTAGCGTGGCTGGAATAATTTTTTAACTGGATAACGTCAGTATATTACTGAAATCAGCCAATCCGATTTCAACCGCCCTCCTCTTTCGTAGTATATCAGTTGCCGCCCCCCGACGCGCGCGACATGAAGGCACCCATGAGACTCCTGGAAAATCTGACGATCCGGGCCAAGCTGACCGCACTGGTCGCCTTGTCCGTCCTGGCTCCGGCCGTGGTGATCGCCATCAGCAGCAGCTTCGCCCACCAGCGCATGATCGACGACCGCATCGACACCATCCGCTCGGCGGTGGAACTGGCGGTCGGCATGGCGAAGGGGCTGAATGCCGAGGTCGAGGCGGGAACCCTGCCGCGCGAGCAGGCGCTGGCACGCTTCCGCACCGCGGTGCACGCGATGTCCTACCATGACGGCGCCGACTACCTGTTCGCCTACGATCTCAACGGCATCGCCGTCGCCAACCCCTCCAACCACAAGGCGGTCGGCACCGACCGCATGGGGCTCCAGGACAAGGCCGGCAAGTATTTCGTCCGCGAGATCGTCGACACGCTGCGCCGTCAGGACAACGCCATCATCCATTATGTCTGGCCGAAGCTGGGGTCCGACGTCCCGCTGCTGAAGACCAACTATGTGCAGCGCTACCAGCCGCTCGGCCTGATCGTCGGTTCCGGCGTCTACACCGACGACATCGACGCCGCCTATCACGAATTCCTGACCAGGACCGGCGCCGCCACCGCCGCGCTGATCGCCGCGCTGGTGCTGATCGCCTTTTTGGTCAACCGCGACATCGTGCGCTCGCTGCACCGGCTGCGCGACAAGATGACGGCGCTGGCCGCCGGCGACCTTGGCGTCACCTTCCCGGAGGCGGCGCGGCGCAACGAGATCGGCGGCATGGCGCAGGCGCTCCAGGTGTTCAAGGAGAATGCCCAAGCCAAGGCCAGCCTGGAAGCCAGCCAGGCCGAGCAGGCGGAGCGCGCCGCGGCCGAGAAGCGGGAGGCGATGACGACGCTCGCCAGCCATTTCGAACAGACCGTCGGCAACCTGATCCACGATGTCGCCGGCGAGGCGGATGCCATCGAACGGCGCGCCCAGGACATGACGCGCGCCGCCGACGAGACCGGCAGGCTGGCCGGCGCCGTCACCCTGGCGACCGAACAGACCTCCGCCAATGTCCAGACCGTCGCCGCGGCGACGGAGGAGCTGACCAGCTCGATCAACGAGATCAGCCGACAGGTCGGCTCGTCGGCCGAGATCGCCCGCGAGGCGGTCGAGAGCGCCGAACGGGCCAACGGCAAGGTCGAGGGGCTGGCCGGCGCGGTGGAGCGGATCGGCGCCGTGGTCGGCCTGATCAACTCCATCGCCAGCCAGACCAACCTGCTGGCGCTCAACGCCACCATCGAGGCGGCCCGAGCCGGCGAGGCCGGGCGCGGCTTCGCCGTGGTGGCCACCGAGGTCAAGGCGCTCGCCAACCAGACCGCCCAGGCCACCGAGGAGATCGCCGCCCAGGTCGCCGGCATCCAGAGCGAGACCGCCCAGGCCATGCACGAGATCAGGGGTGTGGCGCAGGTCATCGGCCGGGTCAACGACGTCGCCACCTCCATCGCCTCGGCGGTCGAGCAGCAGGGGGCCGCGACCCGCGAGATCAGCCGCAACATCCAGCAGGCCGCCCGGGGCAGCCACGAGGTGTCGTCCAGCATCGGCGGCGTGAACGAGGCCGCCGGGCGGAACGGCACGGTCGCCTACGAAGTGCTGGAGAATGTGCGGGAATTGTCCATGCAGACCGAAAGCCTGCGCGGCGAGGTCGGCCGCTTCCTGGCGCAGGTGCGGGCCGGCTGACCGGCCCGCAAGGCCAGCGTCCGCGGGCCTTGGCTTCGCGGGCATGTGCCCGCGCGGCCGCCGTCGCGGCCGATACCAGGGTCGAAAGTCAAAACTTTCTGACCCTGGTATTACGGCGCGGCGACGAACTCCACCCAGTTCGGCTGCTTGCCGGCCGGATAGCGGGCGAGCGGGGTCAGCGCGCCGCTGCCGCCGTCGATGCGGTAGACGGTCATGCCGTCCGACTTCTCGCCCACCGCCGCCAGGAACCGGCCGGTCGGGTCGATGTTGAAGCCGCGCGGCTGCTCCTCCGTCGCCACGCTGGCGAGCGGGGTCAGCAGGCCGCTTTCCGGGTCGATCCGGAAGGAGCGGATGGTGCTGGTCCGCCGTTCGGAGATGTAGAGGAACCGGCCGTCCGGCGTCGTGTGGATGTCGGCGGCCCAGGGCTCGCCCTTGAAATCGGCCGGCAGGGACGGCAGGCGCTGCCTCTCCGTCAGCCTGCCGGTCGCGGGGTCGTAGGCGAACGCCGCGACGGCGGCGTCCAGCTCGTCCACCAGATAGAGGTGGCGTCCGTCGGGATGGAAGACGATGTGGCGCGGACCGGATTTCTCCGGCAGCGCCACCGAGGGCGGATCGTTGTCGCTCAAGGCTCCGGTGGCCGCGTCGAAGCGGAACTGCACCAGCCGGTCGGAACCCAGGTTGGTGGCGAAGGCGAAGCGGTTGTCGGGCGACGGCTGGATCGAATGGGCGTTCTTGCCGGTCGCCACCACCTGCTGCGGCGGTCCGACCTTGCCGTCCGGCCCGATCGGGTTCACTGCCACCTTGTCGCCGCCGTAGGACGCGCCGAACAGGTACTTGCCGCTGCAGTCGGTGACGATGTTCGCCATGCTGTCGGCCAGCGGGCCGCTGCCGAGATGGCTCAGCGTGCCGGTCGCCCTGTCGATGGCGAAGATCTGCACCTGATAGGGTTGCGAGCGCACGCCGGCATAGAGGAAGCGCCGGTCGGGGCTGAGCGCCAGGGGGGTGGAGGAGCCGGGCTTGTCCACCCCGACGAAGGGCACCGTCCCCAGCGGGGTCATGGCGCCGGTGGTGCCGTCCAGCCGGAAGACGCTGATGTCGTTGCTGCCGGCGTTTGACACGTAGGCGAAACTGTCGGCCTGCGCCGGAACGGCCAAGGCGAAGGCGGCGGAAGTCAGCAGCATCGCCAGCGCGATGCCGGTGCGGCGTCCCATGGTATCCTCCCTTGTGAGCATATCGTCCTCCCGCCGCGGGCGCCGGTTGCTCCGGTCATCTCCGCCGCGGGGGTCTTCGGGTCAGATCAACTCAGGTCACCGGCGCCGGGTTGAACAGGGTGAGCGCGTTGCGCAGCCCCCAATGGTCGGCCCAGGTCTGCTTGCGGCCGCTCGCCACCTCAAGGATCAGGCGGAACAGCTCCCAGCCCACATCCTCGATGGTGGCTTCGCCGGTGGCGATGCGGCCGGCGTCGACGTCGATCAGGTCGTGCCAGCGCGCAGCCAGTTCGGTCCGCGTCGCCACCTTGATCACCGGCGCCATGGCGAGGCCGTAGGGGGTGCCGCGCCCCGTGGTGAACACCTCGATGTTGCAGCCCGACGCCAGTTGCAGCGTGCCGCAGATGAAGTCGCTGGCCGGCGTGGCGGCATAGAGCAGCCCCTTGCGCGTCGCCCGCTCGCCCGGCGCCAGCACGCCGGCAATCGGGCTGGTGCCGGACTTGGCGATGGAGCCCAGCGCCTTCTCCACCACGTTGGCGAGGCCGCCCTTCTTGTTGCCGGGGGTCGGATTGGCGCTGCGGTCGGCGGATCCGGTCTCCAGATAATCGTCGTACCAGCGCATCTCGCGGATCAGGGCGCGGCCGGTCTCCTCGTCGACGGCGCGCGGGGTCAGCAGATGGATGGCGTCGCGCACCTCCGTCACTTCGGAGAACATGACCGTCGCCCCGGCCCGCACCAGCAGGTCGGCGGCATAGCCCAGCGCCGGGTTGGCGGTCACGCCGGAGAAGGCGTCGCTGCCGCCGCATTGCAGCCCGACGACGAGATCCGACGCCGGGCAGGTCTCGCGCCGCCGCTCGTTGAGCTGGGCCAGCCGGCGGTCGGCCATCTCCAGGATGGAGGCGACCATGTCGCCGAAACCCTGGTGACGCTCGTCCTGCAAGGTGACGATGCTCGGCTCGACCCCGGCCGGCAGCAGCCGTTCCGGCTGGAGCTTCTCGCAGCCGAGCCCGACCACCATCACCGCCCCGCCCAGGTTGGGGTTGCGGGCGAGGTTCTGCAGCGTGCGGATCGGCACCGCGGCGCCCGGCGCGTTGATCGCCACGCCGCAGCCGTAGGTGTGGTTGAGGGCAACGACGTCATCGACGTTGGGGTATTTCGGCAGCAATTCCTTCTTGATGCGTTCGACGGCGAAATCCATCACCCCGGCGACGCACTGCACGCTGATGCTGATGCCCAGCACATTCTTGGTGCCGACCGTCCCGTCGGGATTGCGGTAGCCCTCGAAGGTGTAGCCGTCCAGCGCCGGGGCGTCGGGCGGCACGGCGGTCGCCAGCGGCAGCGTGTCCAGATCAGGCGCCTGCGGCAGGCGGACCAGCGATTCCTCGATCCAGGCGCCGCGACGGATTGGGCGGGCGGCGGTGCCGATCACCTGCCCGTAGCGGACGATCGACGCCCCTTCGTCCAGGTCGGCCAGCGCCACCTTGTGCCCCTGCGGCACGAAGTCGGTCAGGACCAGCCCGCACTCGAACTCCGTCCCCGGCGGCAGCCCGCCGGAATTCACCACGATGGCGACGTTGTCCTCGGGATGGACCAGGATGTAGAGAGGCTTCTGGGTCATGGCTTGCCCTGACTGTTTTGCCGGGTTTGAGGCGTTGCGGAGCGGCTTCACCGCACCAGGCACGGCCGCTTGTTGTCGAACGTCCAGCCGGGGACCAGGTACTGCATCGCCGTGGCGTCGTCGCGGGCACCCAGCCCGTGCCGCTTGTAGAGGTCGTGCGCCTTCGCCAGCTCGTCCATGTCGATCTCGACGCCCAGCCCCGGCCTCTGCGGCACGGCGACCAGACCGCCCTCGATGCGGAACGGTTCCTTCGTCAGGCGCTGGCCGTCCTGCCAGATCCAGTGGGTGTCGATGGCGGTGATCCGGCCCGGCGCCGCTGCGGCGACATGGGTGAACATCGCCAGCGAGATGTCGAAATGGTTGTTGGAGTGCGACCCCCAGGTCAGGCCCCATTCATGGCACATCTGGGCGACACGGACGGACCCCTGCATGGTCCAGAAATGCGGGTCGGCCAGCGGGATGTCGACCGACTGCAACTGGATGGCATGGCCCATCTGGCGCCAGTCGGTGGCGATCATGTTGGTGGCGGTCGGCAGGCCGGTGGCGCGGCGGAACTCCGCCATCGCCTCGCGGCCGGAGAAGCCCTGCTCGGCGCCGCAGGGATCCTCGGCATAGGCCAGCACGTCGCCCTTCCCCTTGCACAGCCGGATCGCCTCCTCCAGCGACCACGCGCCGTTGGGATCGAGCGTGACACGGGCCTGGGGGAAGCGCTTGGCCAGCGCCGTCACCGCCTCGATCTCCTCCTCGCCGCGCAGCACGCCGCCCTTCAGCTTGAAGTCGTTGAAGCCGTAGCGGTCGTGCGCCGCCTCGGCCAGCCGCACCACCGCGTCGGGGGTCAGCGCCACCTCGTTGCGCAGGCGGAACCAGTCGTTCTTGGCGTCCGGCTCGGCGCGGTAGCCCAGATCGGTCCTGTTGCGGTCGCCGACATAAAACAGGTAGCCCAGCATCTCCACCCCGTCGCGCTGCTGCCCGTCACCCAGCAGGGCCGCCACCGGCACCTCCAGGAACTGGCCCAGCAGGTCGAGCAGCGCCGCCTCCAGCGCCGTCACCGCATGGATGGTGATGCGCAGGTCGAAGGTCTGCAAACCGCGCCCGCCGGAATCGCGGTCGGCGAAGCCGCGGCGCACGCCGTTGAGGATGGCGTTCCAGGCGCCGACCGGCTGGCCGACCACCAGGGCGCGGGCATCCTCCAGCGTCTGGCGGATCCGCTCGCCGCCCGGCACCTCGCCGACGCCGGTATGGCCGGCGCTGTCCTTCAGGATCACCACGTTGCGGGTGAAGTGGGGCGCATGGGCGCCCGACAGGTTCAGCAGCATGCTGTCCTGGCCGGCGACCGGCACGACCAGCATTTCGGTGACTTTGGGCGACGACATCTGAATTGCCATGATGCGGTGTCTCGAAAAGCGGGAAAGGCGGGAGGGGCGGTTCAGGCGGCTTGCAGCAGCGCCTGGGTGTAGCCGAGCGCGAAGGCGAAGAAGCGCTCGCGGTCGGGGTCCAGCTCGGAGAAGGGCACATGGTCGGGGCAGAGGATGCCCTGGTACCCGACTTCGCGATAGGCGCGGATGCAGGCTGCCATGTCGACCGACCCCTCGTCCGGCATCGCCTCGCGGAAGTCGAGGTAGCCGCCCTTGATGTTGCGGAAATGGACCATGAAGATGCGGTTCTGCGGGCCGAACTCGCGGATCGCCTCCAGCACCGTTTCGGTCGGGTTGCGCGACATCTCGGCGATGGTGCCCTGGCAGAAGTTGAAGCCGAGCGACTTGCTCTCCGGCGCCAGATTGACGAAGCGCCGCAGTCCGTCGAGCGAGCCCAGCACATGATGCACGCCGTTCAGGCCCCCCGGCGGATAGGCCGGGTCGTGCGGGTGGCAGGCAAGCCTCACGCCGGCCTTCTCGGCGGTCGGCAGGATGGCCTCGACCAGATATTCGATGGCGCGCCAGCCGTCGGCCTCGCTGACGCCGCCGGCCTCGCCCGCCATCACCTGCCCGCAGGTTTCCGGCGCGCCGCGCGCGTCCAGCGGCGACGGCTTGGTCCCCGTCTCGTCCTCCGGCAGAACGGTGCCCCAGTAGGAGAAGCGGGCATCATTCTCCGCCTTGTACTCGTCGGCGCGGAAAGTGCTGCACTTCATGCCGCCGCGGCCGTCGACCACGCCGGTGCGGGTGATGCCGACCATGGCGACCGTGTATTTCACCGTGTCGACCCCGCCGTCGGCGGCGGCGCGGATGTTGTGGCGCAGCCGCTCGGCGGTGGCCGCCGCCTTCTCCGGCGCCCGCAGGCTGTCGAGCAGGATGGAGCCGACATCCAGCGCCAGGCAGTCCAGCGTCAGGCCATGGCCCTCCACCCACTTGCGCTGGTCGGCGACCTTGCGGCCGTCCCACAGCCCGGCCTCGACATCGCCGCCGGCCATCACCGGCGCGTTCGGCCGGCTGTCGATGACGATGCCCCGGGCGCCGAGCTGGGCGGACAGGCGCAGGCGCTTGTCGGTGGGGTTGATGAGCTGTTCGCCGATATACATGGGAAAGACCCTCTGCCAGACCGCTCGAAGGCGACGATTACCGCTTCAGTTCCATCCGCTTGATCTCGCCGACGACGACCAGATAGCTGACCGCGGCGATCAGGGCGTTGGCGCCGACGAAGACCAGGGCGCCGTTGAAGGAGCCGGTGGTCTGGATGATGTAGCCGATGACGATCGGCGTGGTGATCGACGAGATGTTGCCGCACATGTTGAACACGCCGCCGCTGAGGCCGGTGATCTCCTTCGGCGCGCAGTCCGACATCACGGCCCAGCCCAGCGCGCCGATGCCCTTGCCGAAGAAGGCCAGCGCCATCAGCGACACCACCACCCACTGAAGGTCGGTGTAGTTGCAGGCGATCATCGCCATCGACATCAGCATGCCCAGCACGATCGGCGTCTTGCGCGCCGCGGTCAGGGAATAGCCCCGGCGCAGCATGGCGTCCGACATCACGCCGCCCAGGATGCCGCCGGCGAAGCCGCAGATCGCCGGGATCGAGGCGATGAAGCCGGCGTTCAGGATCGACATGCCGCGGGCCTGGACCAGATAGACCGGAAACCAGGTGATGAAGAAGTAGGTGATGGCGTTGATACAGAACTGGCCGAGGAAAATGCCGACCATCATGCGGCTGGCGAAGAGCTGGCGGATGTAATCCCACTTCGCTCCGCTCTCGGCCGAAGCCGCCTTCTTCCGGCCGTCGTCCATGTTGATCAGGCCGCCGCCGGCCGCGATATAGTCCAGCTCGGCCTGATTGATGCGGGGATGATCCTTCGGCGCGTAGACGGTCTTCATCCACACCGCGGCCATGATGATGCCCAGCCCGCCCATGACGCCGAACACCCAGTGCCAGCCGAAGGAATGGGTCAGCCAGCCCATCAGCGGCGCGAAGATCACGGTCGCGAAATACTGGGCGGAGTTGAAGATGGCGGACGCGGTGGCCCGCTCCTGGCCGGGGAACCACGCGGCGACGACGCGGCTGTTGCCGGGGAAGGACGGCGCCTCCGCCAGACCGACGGCGAAGCGCAGCGCGAACAGCATGGCGACCGCCGTCCCGCCGGCCAGAAAGCCGATGCTGCCCTGCATCAGGGTGAAGGCCGACCAGATGAAGATGCTGAGCGCATAGACGATCTTCGACCCGTAGCGGTCGAGCAGCCAGCCGCCCGGCAGCTGGCCCAGCACATAGGCCCAGCCGAAGGCGGAGAAGATGAAGCCCATCTCCGCGGCGCTGATGCCCAGCTCCTTCGAGATCACCGGACCGGTGATGGAGAGGGTCGCCCGGTCGGCGTAATTGATGACCGTGACGAGGAACAGCATCGCGAGGATGAGATAGCGGACGTTGGTCCGCTTGGCGGCGGGCTGGGCGGCGGCGGCGGCGGCGGTCGAATAGGACGCGCGCTCGGCGTTGGCGGCGGTGCTCTCGATTGTCATGAAATTTCCTCCCTCAAGGCATGAGGGCGGGCAGGCGCGGCAGTCCGTTCCCGGACCCGATTGGCGGATCCGGCTTGCTGGCTGCACCTTGTGTCCGGCGTCGGGAACTGAAGCCCGGCGCCTGCCCGTCCGGCGATGGCTCGTTGCCGCGGGTTAGCGGCTTACTGGGGTCCCAGCGCGTCGATCAGGGCGCGCAGGTCCTCGACCTCGGCCGGGGTGCAGTCGATCAGCGGCGCGCGCACCGGGCCGGCGGGACGGCCGACGATGGCGGCGCCCGCCTTGACGATGCTGACGGCATAGCCGGCCTTCCGGTTGCGGATCGCCAGATAGGGCAGGAAGAACTGGTCGAGCAGCCGGTCGGTGGTGGCGGTGTCGCCGGCGGCGACCGCCCGGTAGAACTCCATCGCCGTGCGCGGGATGAAGTTGAAGACGGCCGACGAATAGACCGGGACGCCGATGGCGCGATAGGCCGCGGCGTAGACCTCGGCGGTCGGCAGGCCGCCCAGATAGCTGAAGCGGTCGCCCATCCTGCGGCGGATGGTCGTCATCATCTCGATGTCGCCCAGCCCGTCCTTGAAGCCGATCAGGTTGGGGCAGCGCTCCGCCAGCGTCGCCAGACGGTCGGCGCCCAGCTTGCAGGTGGCGCGGTTGTAGATGATGACGCCGATGCCGACCGACTTGCAGATCGCCTCGACATGGGCGGCGACGCCCTCCTGGTCGGCTTCCGTCAGGTAGTGCGGCAGCACCAGGATGCCGGCGGCCCCGGCCTTCTCGGCGGCCCGCGCCATCTCGATGGCGATGCGGGTGGAATAGCCGACGCCGGCGATGATCGGCACCTCCTTGCCGCAGACCTCGACGGCCAGCGAGACGATGCTCCTGTGCTCGTCGGGCGTCAGCGAGAACAGCTCGCCGGTGCCGCCGGCGGCGAACAGGGCCGACGCGCCGTAGGGCTTCAGCCATTCCAGGCGGCGGGCATAGCCGCCCGGCTCGAAGGTGCCGTCGGCGGTGAAATCGGTCAGCGGGAACGACAGGAGACCTTCGCTGACGACGGCCTTCAGGGCTTGCGGTTCCATCGGGAGCATCCTTGGAAAACGGTGGTGACACGATCCGCAGGGGAAAGGCTGCGGGCATGGTGGCTTTTGAACGATGGCGTGTCTGGAGGATCCGGGCCGGGCTCGCGGCGATCCGTCCGACACCGTCGTCATCCGATGACAGGACGATTATCATCATATCAGTCATCATACAAGTGGTTTGATGCGGATGATGGCAATCCGCCTCCCCACCAATCCGGACATGGCGAAAGCCGGTCCACAAAGCAAAAGGGACGCGGCCGGCGGTCCGACAGCGTCCCCTGATCCCGCAAACCCGAAACGGGCGAACGTTCAGCCCGTGGCGGCGGCCGCCTTGAAATCCCCGCCGGCGCGCAGCCGGTCGCGGCTGCCGTTCAGATGCAGGCGGATGGCGGCGCGGGCGCCCTCCGGGTCCTGGCGTTCGATGGCGGAGTAGATGGTCTGGTGCTCGTCGTTGATCCGCCGGAGGTATTGGCGGCGCGAATCCCCCTCCAGATGCCCGTAGCGCACGCGGGCGCGCGGGATCAGCAACGATCCGAGATAGGAGAACAGGGCCAGGAAATGCTTGTTTCCGGTCGCCGCGGCGATGGCGCTGTGAAAGGCCAGATCGGCGTCGATGGCATCCTCTCCCGCCTCCACCGCCGCCGTCATCGTGTCCAGCGCCTCGCGCATGCGGGCAAGCTGGGCATCGTCGCGGCGGATGGCGGCGAGATAGGCGGCCTCCGATTCCAGGCTGATGCGGACTTCCAGCACCGAGATCGCCTCGTTCACCGCCTCCAACGTCGATTCCTCGATGCGGAAGGGCAGGATCGCGGCGTCGCGCAGGACGAAGGCCCCCAGCCCCTGCCGGGTGGAGACCATGCCGACCGCCTTCAGGTTGGCGATAGCCTCGCGCACCACGGTGCGGCTGACACCGAATTCGTCGATCAGGTCTTGTTCGCTCGGCAGCCGGTCGCCACTCTTGAACTGTCCGCTGGAGATCCGTTCGGCCAGGGCATCCACCAGTTGCTTCGCCAGCGGATCCCGGCGCCTGCGCGCTGTCATCACCATCCTCACCCAAACCCGGTTCCGGGACGGACCGCCCGTCACCACTCCATGCCCAGAGTTAACACCCACAAAACCTATACGACAATAGACAAGCCGGCCTGCCGGCCCATGGAAAGGCAGCAGATCGGGGCCGCTCCGCACCGCCCCACTTGTATGATGACTGATGTCATGATAGATCGCCTCTCCAACGAATGTTCGGCCGCTCTTGTCGGCGGACGCCTCTCCCCCGGCGCTCCGCCCTTG
>NZ_LGQW01000015.1:3362324-3424635 GCF_003116035.1 Azospirillum sp. TSH64 | reverse complement strand
TCTCACAACACGGTATAAACTTGTCAAAGAACCCGCAGCACCCAGAGGCACCGCTTCCGAACATTTCAGCGGCGCTCCTTAGTGGATCACCGCGTCGTGTTCGGCTTATTTAGCGGTCTTTACTTTCGCTGTCAACCTCTTTTTTTCGAGGTGCTCGGCAGTTACTTGGTCGGACCGCTGTTTCCCTTGAAGCGTCACTGTTCTGTCGAACCGTGCTGCGTCGCGGGAGGCGGTGTATAGGCCGCCTGGCCGATGCGGCGCAAGCGCTTTTTTCGCCCCCTCGCGATTTTTACCCGGACCGCTTCTTCAGCCGATCCGCTCACGCACCTCCGCCCCGATCTGGAAGGAGCGCAGGCGGGCGGCATGGTCGTAGATCTGGCCGGCCAGGATCAGCTCGTCCGCCTGGGTGGCGCGGACGATCTCCGACAGTTTGGCGGCCACCTGATCGGGGGTGCCGACCGCGGCCATGGTGCCGAGCGCGCGGTCCACCATCATCTTCTCCGCCGGGCTGCTCCACCAGGACTCGATGTCGTCCACCGGCGGCGGCAGCTTGCCCGGCGTGCCGCGGCGCAGGTTGGCGAACTGCTGCTGGGCGGAAGAGAAGATGCGCCGCGCCTCGGCCTCGGTGTCGGCGGCGAAAATGTTGGCGGCGACCATGGCGTGCGGCTTGTCGAGCGTCGCCGACGGCTCGAAGCGGGCGCGGTAGATCGCCAGCGCCTCCATCAGCATGTCGGGCGCGAAGTGGGAGGCGAAGGCGAAGGGCAGACCCAGCATCGCCGCCAGCTGCGCGCTGAACAGGCTGGAGCCCAGCAGCCACAGGGGCACCTTCAACCCGGCCCCCGGCACGGCGCGGATGCGCTGGTTGGCCTCCGGCTCCTCGAAATACATCTGCAGTTCGACGACATCCTGCGGGAAGCGGTCGCTGCTGTCGGTCATGTCGCGGCGCAGCGCCCGCGCCGTCATCATGTCGGTGCCGGGCGCACGGCCGAGCCCGAGGTCGATGCGGCCAGGATAAAGCGACTCCAGCGTGCCGAACTGCTCCGCCACCACCAGCGGCGCATGGTTGGGCAGCATCACCCCGCCCGACCCGACGCGGATCGTCGAGGTGCCGGCGGCGACATGGGCGATCACCACGGCGGTCGCCGCACTGGCGATGCCCGGCATGTTGTGGTGCTCGGCCAGCCAATAGCGCTTGTAGCCCAACCGCTCCGCATGGCGGGCAAGGTCGAGGGTGTTGCGGAAGCTGTCGGCTGCAGTCGCCCCCTGGACGATGGGGCTGAGGTCGAGAACGGAAAAGGGAATCATCGCGCGGACCCTGACAGGAACGGGGTGGGGCCGGCATGCGGCCATCGGTTGCCATTCAAGGTATGGTCCCGGAGGTGCCGCTTCCACGCCGGGGCCCGCGCGGCTGCCTTGCGTGCGGCAAGACGGTGCGGTGGAGGTCAGGGATCCTGGCGGCCGCCGTAAAGCCGCCGGCCGATGGGTTCCAGGGTCAGTCCCTGCACAAGAATGCTGAAGGCGACGGCGACATAGCAGACCGCCAGGATGGGATCGCGGTAGGGGCTGGCCGGCAGCGACAGCACCAGGGCCACGGCAACGCCGCCGCGCAGCCCCGCCCAGGTCAGGACGACCAGCGCGCTGGATTTGTCGGTCCGCCCCATATGCATGAGCAGGGCCGGCGTCAGGCTGAGCATCCGCGCCGCCAGCGCCAGCGGAACGGCCAGCACGGCGGCCAGCAGCAATGGCCCCGTCCAGGAGATCGCCACCGTCGCCTCCAGCCCCACCAGCAGGAACAGCAGCGAGTTCAGCACGGCATCGATCATCCTCCAGACCACCTGCAGGTCGCGGCGGCTCTCGTCGCTGCGCACATGACGCCCGGTCGTGGAGCCGATCAGCAATCCTGCGACCACGACGGCGATGGGGCCGGACAGGCCGAGCAGGCTGGCCAGCGAATAGGTGCCGAGCACCAGCGCCAGAGAGATGGTCAGCTCCACCACGCTCTCGTCGACCCGCCGCTTCGCCCGATAGGCGATCCAGCCGCAGACGAAGCCCAGCGCCGCCCCGCCCACCGCCTCTTTCAGGAAGTCCAGCGCGGCCTCCCCCACCGTCAGGTCCTGCTCGCTGCCGGTCGCGAGGTGGAGCAGCGTGACGAAGAGCACCACACCGGCGCCGTCGTTGAACAGGCTTTCGCCGGAAATCACCGACCGCAGCGTGTCGGGAACCGGCAACCGCCCCAGGATGCCATGCACCGCCACCGGATCGGTCGGCGCCACCGCCGCTCCCAGCACCAGGCACCAGATCAGCGGGACCTCGATCCCGACCAGCGGAAACAGGACGTGCAGCCCCACCCCCATCAGGCCGGTGAACAGAAGGACGCTCACCGTCGCCAGCGCCAGAACCGTCCATTTCCGCTTCAGCAGGGCGCACAGATCCTCGTTCACCGCGGCGGTGTAGAGCAGCAGGCTGAGAATGCCGTCGAGCAGGATCGCCGGCAGGCTGATCTGGTCGATCAGACCGCGCAGCCAGTCGCCCACGCCCAGGCTGGAGCCCACCGCGTCGATTCCGCTCACCAGCAGCGTCAGAGCCAGCCCCTGGAAGAACAGCGAAATGGTGCCGGGCAGCCTGAGCCACCTGTGATTGATGAGACCGAAGATCGCCGCCAGAGTCAGCAATATGGCGGAGAGTTGAAACGGACCCACAGGCATTCTCCAAAAAGCAGCGCACGCTGCGCAATCGCCCGACAAACTTCCAACCGGACCAAGAAACGGCTATCGGCTGCGATGATCTCGAAAACATCAGCAGAGCTGCGAAAGTCGCGCGCGCATGAGGATTCAGCTCAACTACTCCCAAATGGTTATAGGGTGCCGATTGCCACCCCTGTTGCAATTGCCTATTCTTGCGCCATGATCTGGGCAGGGATTATTATGTTTCCTCTAATTTATGCTCACCGTTGCCGTACCGCTGCGGCTGCAAAATCGGTCGCATGATGGCCGACCCGGTCTGGCAGGATGCCGCAAGGCTGCGGCAATCCGCAGGTCCCGGCCGCGCACCCGACGGCACGGAAAATGGGATCCGCATTGGTCCGGACGTCTTTACCGGCGGCGGCGAGATGGGCCGGCGGATGCGGGAGATGGACTGGTCGGCGACACCGCTCGGCCGGCCGGAAGACTGGCCGCAATCGCTGCGCACCACCGTCAACCTGATGCTGACCTCCAGCTTTCCGATGTTCACGGCCTGGGGGCCGGAACTGACCTTCCTCCACAATGACAGCTACCGCCCGATCCTCGGCGACAAGCCGGAGGCGCTTGGCCGCCCCTTTGCCGAGGTGTGGGCGGAGACCTGGCATCAGCTGATCCCTCTTGTGGCCCGGGCATTGTCCGGCGAGGCGTTCTACCACCAGGATCTGCAGCTGTTCATGGAACGGCACGGCTATTGGGAGGAGACCTATTTCACCTTCTCCTACAGCCCGGTCCGCGACGAGGCCGGCCATGTCGCCGGCATGTTCTGCGCCTGCACCGAGAACACCGCCCGCGTGCTGGCCGAACGGCGGCTGACCTTCCAGCTCGATCTGGCGGAGAAGCTGCGCGGAATGAACGATCCGGTCGGCATCACCGCCGCCGCCGCCGAGGCCATCGGCCGCCATCTGCGGGTGGCGCGGGCCGGCTATGGCCGGATCGATCCGGGCGGCGCCATGATTTCGGTGGACCGGGACTGGAGCGACAGCGGGGTTGAAAGCCTCGCCGGCCAGTCGCGGCCGCTCGACAGCTTCGGCCCGGCGCTGATCGCCGAGCTGCGGGCGGGTTACACCCTGCGCGTCGACGACGTCGCCACCGATCCCCGCACCCGCGGAAGCGGGCCGGCGGCGGCCTTCGCCGGGATCGGGGCGCAGGCGCTGCTGGTCGTGCCGCTGCTGAAGGCGGGACAGCTGACCGCCATCCTCTACCTGCACGAAGGCAAGGCGCGCCATTGGACCGAGACTGATGCCGCCCTGGCGGAGGATGTGGCCGAACGGACCTGGGCCGCGGTCGAGCGCGCCCTTGCCGAGTCGGCCTTGCGGGCCGCCAACGCGGCCCTGATCCGCGAACGCGCCGCGGTGGAGGCGGCCAACGCCCGGCTGGCCGCGGAGGGGGAGCGGCTGCGCACCCTGTTCCGGCAGGCGCCGGGCTTCATGTGCGTGCTGCGCGGCCCGGACCATGTCTTCGAGTTGGCGAACGACACCTATCTGCAATTGGTCGGCAACCGCGATCTGCTGGACCGCACCGCCCGCGAGGCTCTGCCGGAGGTCGATGGGCAGGGATTCTTCGAGCTGCTCGACCGCGTCTATGCCAGCGGCGAGACCTTCGTCGGGCGCAATCTGCCGGTCCGCATCCAGCGCCGGCCGGGCGAGCCGCTGGAGGAACGTTTCCTCACCTTCGTCTATCAACCGATCAAGGACGAGGACGGCCGCGTCACCGGCCTGTTCGTCGAGGGCAGCGACGTCACCGAGGCGAAGCGGGCCGAGGAGGAGCTGCAACAGCTCAACGCCACGCTGGAGGCCCGCGTGGCCGAGGAGGTGGCGGAGCGCGAGCGCGTCCAGATCGCGCTGTTGCAGACGCAGAAGACCGAGGCGCTGGGCCAGATGACCGGCGGTGTCGCCCACGACTTCAACAACCTGCTCCAGGCGCTGTCCGGCTGCCTGCACATGATCGAGAAGCGGGCGGAGGGCACGCGCATCCAGCCGCTGGTCGATGCCGGCCGGCAGGCGGTGGACCGTGGCGCAAAGCTGGTGCAGCAGCTGATGGCCTTCGCCCGCCGGCAGGCCCTGCGGCCGGAGACGGTCGATCTGCGCGACCGCGTGCTCGGCATGTCGGAACTGCTGAACCGGGCCCTGCGCGCCGACATCCGGCTGGAGGTGGATTTCGCCGCCGGGCTTTGGCCGGTCGAGGTCGATGCGACGCAGTTGGAACTGGCCCTGCTGAACCTGGTGGTCAACGCGCGCGATGCGATGCCGGACGGCGGCATGCTGTCGATCCGGGCGGCCAACGTCACCCTGACGCACGGCGATCCGCAGGCGCCGACCGGGCTGTCGGGGGAATTCGTGCGGCTGACGGTGAGCGACACCGGCACCGGCATGCCGGCCGAGGTGCAGGCCCGCGCCTTCGACCCCTTCTTCACCACCAAGGAGATCGGCAAGGGCAGCGGGCTGGGGCTGTCGCAGGTCTACGGCTTCGCCCGCCACTCCGGCGGCACCGTCTGGATCGAGAGCGAGGAAGGGCGCGGCACCACCATCGGCCTGCTGATCCGCCGGTCCGGCACCGCCCCGGCGACGGCGGCGGAACCGGCGGCGGCGGAGGCCGGCGCCAGCCGGGTCGGCGGCCATGTGCTGGTGGTGGAGGACGACCCCATCGTCGCGCTGACCGTGGCGACGGCGCTGGAGGATGCCGGCTTCACCATCACCCGTGCCGCCACCGCCGACGAGGCGCTGCCCCTGCTGGAGGCCGGCGGCTTCGACCTGCTGTTCAGCGACGTGGTGATGCCCGGCATCCTGAGCGGCGTCGATCTGGCGCGGAGCGCGCAGAGGCTCCGGCCCGATCTGCCCGTCGTTCTGGCGACCGGCTACAGCGAGGAGGTCGCGCGGGCAACCGGGGTGATGGTGCTGCCGAAACCCTACCGCATCGACCATCTGGTCGATGTGCTGGACACGCTGCTGACGGAAGCGAAGCGGGTCGAGATGGAGATCCCCTCTCCCCGGGGGGAGAGGGGGGAACTCAGGGAAGAGAGGGGGATCTAGCCGCCTCAGTCCCCCGCCGCCGGCTGCGGCATGGCGCCATGGCCCGGCCGCCTGCGGACGAACAGGCGGTAGACGGCGACGAAGAAGACCGGCACGAACAGCACCGCCAGCACGGTGGCGGAGATCATGCCGCCCATCACGCCGACGCCGATGGCGTTCTGGCTTTCCGACCCGGCGCCGGTGCTGATCGCCAGCGGCAGCACGCCGAGGATGAAGGCCATCGAGGTCATGATGATGGGGCGCAGGCGCTGACGGCAGGCCTCCGCCGCGGCTTCCTTCAACTCCATCCCCTGGTCGTAGAGCGCCTTGGCGAACTCCACGATCAGGATGGCGTTCTTCGCCGACAGGCCGATGGTGGTCAGCAGGCCGACCTGGAAATAGACGTCGCTCGGCAGGCCGCGCAGCGTCGCCGCGATGACGGCGCCGATGACGCCCAGCGGCACAACCAGGATGACCGACACCGGCACCGACCAGCTCTCATAGAGGGCGGCCAGGCAGAGGAAGACGATGATCATCGACAGGGCGTAGAGCGCCGGCGCCTGCGAGCCGCTGAGCCGCTCCTCGTAGGACAGGCCGGTCCACTCGTAGCCGATGCCCGGCGGCAGTTTCTGCATCAGCGTCTCCATCTCGGTCATCGCCTCGCCCGAGCTGATGCCCGGTGCGGCCGATCCCTGGATGTTCAGCGACGAGGAGCCGTTGTAGCGCTCCAGCTTCGGCGAGCCGTAGATCCACTGCGCCGTGGTGAAGGCGGAGAAGGGGACCATCTGGCCGCTGGCGTTGCGCACATACCAGCGGTCGATGTCGCTGGGCTGCATGCGGTAGGGCGCGTCGGCCTGGAGATAGACCTTCTTCACCCGGCCCTGGTCGATGAAGTCGTTGACGTAGGACGAGCCCCAGGCCGCCGACAGCGTCGTGTTGATGTCGCTGAGCGACAGGCCGAGCGCGCTCGCCTTCTCGCGGTCGATGTCCAGCTTGAACTGCGGGGTGTCCTCCAGCCCGTTGGGACGGACGCCGACCAGCTTCGGATTCTGCGCCGCAGCCCCCAGCAGCTGGTTGCGCGCCTGCATCAGCCGGTCATGGCCCAGCCCGCCGCGGTCGACCAGCTGAAGGTCGAAGCCGGTGGCGTTGCCGAGGCCGGGAACCGACGGCGGCAGGAAGGAGAAGAGCACCGCGTCCTTCAGCTTCGACATCGCCCCCATCACCCGGCCGGCGATGGCCTGCGGCTTCTGCGACGCCTGGGTGCGCTCGCTCCAGTCCTTCAGCCGGACGAAGGCCATGCCGGCATTCTGGCCGCGGCCGGAGAAGTTGAAGCCGACGATGGTGAACAGACCCTCGACGCTGTCCTTCTCCTTTTCCAGCATGTAGGCGGTGACGGCCTTGGCGGTCTCGGCCGTGCGCTGGGAGCTGGCGTTCGGCGGCGCCGACCACAGCACGAACAGCTGGCCGCGATCCTCCGTCGGCAGGAAGGAGGACGGCATCTGCACGAACAGATAGCCCAGCCCGCCCAGGATCAGCGCATAGGCGATGAAGTAGCGGCCCAGCCGGTTCACCGCGCCGCGCACGCCGCGGACATAGACCCGGCTGCCGGCGTCGAAGCCGCGGTTGAACAGGCCGAAGAAGCCGCCGCGGGCGTGGCCGTGTCCCTCTCCATGATTGGCGACCGGCTTCAGCAGGGTGGCGCAGAGCGCCGGGGTCAGCACCAGCGCGACCAGCACCGACAGCGCCATCGCCGAGACGATGGTCAGCGAGAACTGGCGGTAGATGGCGCCGGCCGAGCCGCCGAAGAAGGCCATCGGCACGAACACCGCCGACAGCACCAGCGCGATGCCGACCAGCGCGCCGGTGATCTGGTCCATCGACTTGCGCGTCGCCTCGCGCGGGGGGAGCCCCTCCTCGCCCATCACGCGCTCGACATTCTCCACCACGACGATGGCGTCGTCGACCAGCAGGCCGATCGCCAGCACCATGCCGAACATGGTCAGCACGTTGATGGAGAAGCCGAAGGCCGACATCACGCCGAAGGTGCCGAGCAGCACCACCGGCACCGCGATGGTCGGGATCAGCGTCGCGCGGAAGTTCTGCAGGAACAGGTACATCACGACGAAGACGAGGACGATGGCCTCGAACAGCGTCTTGATCACCTCGTGGATCGACAGCTGGACGAAGGGCGTCGTGTCGTAGGGGTAGATGACCTCGATGCCCGCCGGGAAGAAGGGCTGGAGTTCCGCCACCCGCGCCTTGACCGCGGCGGCGGTGTTGAGCGCGTTGGCGCCGGTCGCCAGCTTGATTCCGACGCCGGCCGCCGGCTTGCCGTTGTAGGCGGCGTTGATCTCGTAGGTCTCGGAGCCGATCTCGATCCGCGCCACGTCGCGCAGCCGCACCTGCGACCCGTCGGGGTTCACCCGCAGCAGGATGGCGCCGAACTGCTCCGGCGTCTGGAGCCGCGACTGGGCGCTGATGGTGGCGTTGATCTGCTGGCCCTGGACCGCCGGGGCGCCGCCGAGCTGGCCGGCGGAGACCTGGGCGTTCTGGGTCTTGATCGCGTTGGAGACGTCGGTGGTGGTCAGCGCGAAGTTGTTCAGCGCGTCGGGGTCGAGCCAGATGCGCATGGCATGCTGCGGCCCGAAGACGGTGATGTCGCCGACACCTTCGACGCGGCTCAGCGTGTCCTGAAGGTTGGAGGTGACGTAGTCGGCGATGTCGCCCTGGCTGAGGCGCCCGTCGCTGGAGACGAAGCCGACCACCAGCAGGAAGTCGTTGCCGGCCTTCGACACCTGGATGCCGCGCTGCTGGACCTCCTGCGGCAGCAGCGGCGTCGCCAGCTGCAGCTTGTTCTGGACCTGGACCTGGGCGATGTCGGGGTTGGCCTCCGGCTCGAAGGTCAGGGTGATGGTGACGTTGCCGGAGGAGTCGCTGTTGGAGGACATGTAGCGGAAATGGTCGAGCCCGGTCATCTTCTGTTCGATGACCTGGGTGACCGTGTCCTCCAGCGTCTTGGCCGAGGCGCCGGGATAGCTGGCGGTGATCGACACCGTCGGCGGTGCGATCTTCGGATATTGCTCGACGGGCAGCCGCAGGATCGCCAGCGCACCCGCCATCATGATGACGATGGCGATGACCCAGGCGAAGACCGGGCGGTCGATGAAGAATTTCGACATGGGGACGGTTCCTGGGATCAGCGGGCCGAGGCGGCCTTTTCAGGCAATGCGGCCAGCGCGTTCTGGGCGGGCACCGGCTTCACCTCAGCACCCGGCTTCAGCTTTTGCAGCCCTTCCACCACCACGCGCTCGCCGGGGGCCAGCCCGTCCGACACCAGCCAGACATTGCCGACCGGGCGTTCGGTCTTGATGGTGCGCGGGTTCGCCTTGTTGTCGGCGCCCACCACCCAGACGCGGGCGGAGCCGTCCGGCGACCGGGCCACCGCGGCCTGCGGCACGGTGATGGCGTTCTCCGCCACCCCCTGCTCGACGCGGGCGCGGACGAACAGACCGGGCAGCAGCTGCTTGTTCGGGTTGGGGAAGACCGCGCGCAGCTGGACCGAGCTGGTGCCGGAATCCACCGTCACGTCGGCGAATTGCAGCTCGCCCTTCGCCGGATAGGCGGTGTCGTCGCCGCTGGCGTTGCTGTTCAGGAACAGCGTCACCGGGATCTTGCCGGGTTCGGCCGGGCGGATGCGGCCGGTTTCCATGTCCTCGCGCAGCTTCATCAGCTGCGAGGCGGTCTGCGTCACGTCGACATAGATCGGGTCGAACTGCTGGATGGTGGCGAGCGCCGTCGCCTGGTTGGAGGTGACCAGCGCGCCTTCCGTCACCGCCGACTTGCCGATGCGGCCGGAGATCGGGGCGAAGACCTTGGTGTAGTTCAGGTTGATGCTGGCAAGGTTGTAGGCGGCCTTGGCGGAGGCGACCTGCGCCTCGTTCTGCTTCAGCGAGGCCTGGACGTCGTCGAAGTCCTGCTTGCTGACCACGCTGTTCTTGACCAGATCGCCATAGCGCGACGCCTTGTTGCGGGCGGCCTGGAGATTGGCCTCCGCCTTCTGCACGTCGGCCTGGGCGCTCGCCAGCGACGCCTCGTAGGTGGCGGGGTCGATCTGGTAGAGCTGATCGCCCGCCTTGACCTCGCTGCCCTCGCGGAACAGGCGCTTCAGCACGATGCCGCTGACCTGCGGGCGGATTTCCGCCACCCGGTAGGGGGCGGTGCGGCCCGGAAGCTCGGTGGTCACCGGCAGGCGCTGCGGCTCGATGGTGGCGACCGAAACCTCGGGGGGGCCGCCGGCACCCTGGGGCTGGCCGGAGGCCTGCTTCTGCTGGTTGCAGCCGGCGAGCACCGCGATCAGGCAGGCCGCCGCGGCCAACGTCATGAATGGCTTGGAACTGGACATCTGTTTCCTCGTCTCGGCGCCGCACGTCGGCGGACCCGTCTCCCTGCTGCACGCTCTGCTATACGCTGCGGGGTCAGGCGGTCCGGCACATCCCCGTTGCTTAGTACTGTCTCATACAGTACAGTGTACCAGACGATACATTCAGAATGCTGCACCGCGCAAGGGGGTTCCGCAAATGCCCGATATGGGGCTGGAACATGGAAAGTCATCCTCGACAGCCATACGGCAAGACCCTGCGGTCCTGTTCGAGAGCGTGTTCGGACTCGGGCCGGCTGGAACCGACAGGCCGGAAGGAAAAGCGAGATGACCAACAGCCATAAGGCCCGGATCAGCCCCAGCTCCGGCCAGCGGCAATCCGCCGTGCAGATGGCTGGGCCGCCTTGCGGGCCGGCCACCTGCGGGCCGCGCGGCATGGCGCGCCGGCAGGCGATCCTGACGGCGGCGCGGCGCCTGTTTGTCGAGAAGGGGTTCGAGAAGACGACGCTGAGCGACATCATCTCTGTCGCCGGCGGGTCGCGCGCCACGCTCTACGAGCATTTCGGCGACAAGGAGGGGCTGTTCCGCGCGATCATGGAGGAGGACAACGCCATGATCCTCTCCGGCCTCGCCCCCGCCCAGGCCGACGAGCGGGTGACGCCGGAAGCCGGGCTGACCGCCTTCGCGCTGCACTTGGTGAAAGCGCTGCTGAACGAGGAGACGACCGCCACCGTCCGCATCCTGATCGCGGAGGGCGACCGCGTGCCCGACATCACCGAAGCCTTCTTCCGCATCGGGCCGGAGAACGCCATCGCCCGGCTGGCCGATTACTTGCAACGGCTGTCGGACAGCGGCGATCTCAGCATCGACGACCCGGCCGCCGCAGCACAGGCCTTCCTGGGCATGGTCACCGGCAACCTGCTGGTCCGCCGCCTGATCCTGCCCCAGAGCGCGCCGGCCATCCCCGACCTCGACCGCTATGTCCGGCAGGCGGTGCGCCTTTTCCTGAACGGGGCATGCGCGAGGGTGACCAAGGCGGCCTGAGGGGAGGGAAACCTCAAATCGCCGCCTTTCAAATCGTCTCCGCCGCGGTATCCCCCACCCCGCGGTCGCGGCCGGCCTTGGTCAGCGGTTCGGCGATGTCCTCCAGCCCCTTGCCTTCGGCATCGACGCCATAGACCAGCGCCACCACCCCGCCGACCATCATCACCACCGATCCCAGCACATAGCCCCAGAACAGCGGGTCGCGCTCCGTCCCCTCCCCCACCAGCCAGCCGAACAGCAGCGGACCGGTGGAGCCCACCACCTGGGCGATGGCGAAGAAATAGGAGATCGCCTGCGCCCGGACCTCCAGCGGGAAGATCTCGCTGACCGTCAGATAGGCCGACGAGGCGCCGGCCGAGGCGAAGAAGAAGGACACGCACCAGAAGATCGTGTGCGTGTTCGCGGTCAGCACCCCCTGGCGGAACAGGAAAGCGGAGACCAGCAGCACCGTTCCCGCCAGCAGATAGGTGCCGAAGATCATCCGGCGCCGCCCCACCGTATCGAACAGCGGCCCCAGCAGCAGCGGCCCGATCAGGTTGCCGGCGGCGAAGGGGAAGAAATAGAGCGCCGTCTGCGACGGGTCGAGATGGTAGAAATTCTGCAGGACCAGCGCGTAGGTGAAGAAGATCGCGTTGTAGAGAAAGGACTGGGTCACCATCATCGTCACGCCCAGGACGGTGCGCGTCGGGTACTGCCGGAAGAAGACGTCGACCAGCTGCGCGTAGGACACCGAGTCTTCCGGGACGATGTGCATGGCCCGCTTCGGATCGACCGGCGCCAGCGTCTTGCCCTGCCCCAGCACGCTGGCCTCGATGTCGTCGACGATGCGCTCGGCCTCCGCCTCCCTGCCATGGGTGACCATCCAGCGCGGGCTTTCCGGGATGTGCCGGCGCAGATAGATGATGATCAGGCCCAGCAGCGGGCCGATGAAGAAGGCGATGCGCCAGCCGAGATTTTCCGGGACCAGCGCATGGTCGAGCAGGAAGACGCTGCCGACAGCACCGATCATCGCACCCGCCCAATAGGTGCCGTTGACGGCGATGTCGACCCGGCCGCGGAAGCGCGCGGGGATCAGCTCGTCGATGGCGGAGTTGACGGCGGCATATTCGCCGCCGATGCCCATCCCGGCGATGAAGCGCCAGACATAGAGGAACCAGGGCGTCCAGGCGAAGCCGGCGATGCCGGACGCGATCAGGTAGAGCGCCAGCGTGGTGATGAACAGCCGCTTGCGCCCCCAACGGTCGGTCAGCCGGCCGAAGACCAGCGCGCCGACCACCTGCCCCATCAGATAGATGGTGCCGGCCAGCCCGACCTCGGCGCTCGACATGCCGAGGCTCTCCTTATAGCCGGAGGCCGAGATCAGCTGGATTTCGATGCCGTCCAGGATCCAGCTGACCCCCAGCCCGATCACCACCATCCAGTGGAAGCGCGCCCAGGGCAGCCGGTCCATCCTGGCCGGCACCAGGCTGCTCACCGCGGCGGCGCTGTTTGCAGGGTTCATGTCGGGGCAGCGGTCATGTCGGGTTGGCTCCCCAGGGCTGGCGGCAGGTTGCGTGCCTGTGAAAACACGGCGTGCCGCCGGAAGGTTTCCGAACCCGCAAGGCGCCATCAAATATCTGCCATGCGAATTGTCATGACTCTCCTCATTTCCCATTGCGCTTTTGGATCGATCCAATTAGCGTGTGTCGGCAGTTGGAACGCAGCGATGCGTCCTGCGGTCCGGGCATGATCCCGGACGACAAGACCTGAGCGGACAAAGGCAATCCGTGCGACGCCGAGCCTTCCGAAAGCAATTCCCGGAGGGCGGCGCGACGCGGGTGCGGAGGAACGCCCGTGACCTATGATTTTCAATTCGACGCGGTGTTCGCGTCCTGGGACTATCTGCTCGACGGGGCATGGCTGACCGTCAGGCTGTCGTTCGGCGCCATGGCCATCGGCATGGTGGTCGCCATCCTCTGCGCGCTCGGCAAGACCTCCGGGCCGAAGCCGGTGCGCTGGGCGATCAACGCCTACATCGAGGTCATCCGCAACACGCCCTTCCTGGTGCAGATCTTCCTGATCTTCTTCGGATTGCCGACCGTCGGGCTCCGGCTGTCGCCGGACATGGCGGCGCTGATCGCCATGGTCGTCAATGTCGGCGCCTACGCCACCGAGATCATCCGCGCCGGCATCGAATCCATCCACAAGGGCCAGATCGAGGCCGGGCTGGCGCTGGGCCTCAGGCCGTTGCAGGTCTTCCGCCACATCGTGCTGAAGCCGGCCCTGCGCACGGTCTATCCGGCGCTGACCAGCCAGTTCATCCTGCTGATGCTGAGTTCCAGCGTGGTGTCCGCCATCTCCGCCGACGAGCTGACCTCGGTCGCCAACAACATCCAGTCGCAGACCTTCCGCAGCTTCGAGATCTACATCGTCGTGACCGGGGTCTATCTGGTGCTGGCGCTGATGTTCTCGGCCCTGTTCGCCGGCATCTACCGGCTGGCCTTCGCCTATTCCATCGATCGGCGCTGAAGGAGGCCATCCCATGATCCGCGCCTTCGGGTACAACGAATTCCTGTTCCTGCTCAGCGCCGTGCAATGGACGCTGATGCTGTCGGTCATCGCCTTCATCGGCGGCGGCATCGTCGGGCTGTTCGTGGCGCTCGGCCGCACGTCGGACGTGAAGCCGTTGCGCCTGCTCGCCACCGGCTACATCCAGCTGTTCCAGGGCACGCCGCTGCTGATGCAGCTGTTCCTGGTGTTCTTCGGCGCCACCGTGATCGGCATCGACATGAGCCCGTGGGTCGCCGCGGCGGTCGGTCTGACTCTGAACACCAGCGCCTTCCTGGGCGAGATCTGGCGCGGCTGCATCCAGTCGGTGCCGCGCGGCCAGTGGGAGGCGGCCTCGTCGCTCGGCCTGCGCTATCCCGGCCTGATGCGCTACGTGATCCTGCCGCAGGCGGTGAAGGTCGCGGTGCCGCCGACCGTGGGCTATCTGGTTCAGGTGATCAAGGGCACCTCGCTGGCCGCCATCATCGGCTTCGTCGAGCTGACCCGCGCCGGCCAGATCGTCAACAACGCCACCTTCCAGCCCTTCCTGGTCTTCGGCATCGTCGCCGCGATCTATTTCGCGCTGTGCTGGCCGCTGTCGCTGCTGAGCCAGCGGCTGGAAGCCCGTTACGCCGCCCCATCTCGCTAAACCTCAAAAAACACCCGCACTCGGAGGAAACACCCATGGCCTTCACCGTCACCCGCCGCCTGGTCGTCGCCGGCGCCCTGATGACCGCCGCAATTGGCCTGACCGCCACCGCTCACGCCCAGAGCGTCGAGGACATCAAGGGCAAGGGCAAGCTGACCATCGGCATGCTGGTCGATTTCCCGCCCTTCGGCATCACCAGCTCCGACGGCAAGCCGGACGGCTATGACGCCGACGTCGCCAAGCTGATGGCCAAGCATATGGGTGTGCCGGTGGACATCGTGCCGGTGACCGGGCCGAACCGCATCCCCTACCTGCTGACCGGCAAGGTCGACGTTCTCGTCGCCTCGCTCGGCATCACGCCGGAGCGCGCCAAGCAGGTCGCCTTCTCCGAGCCCTATGCCGCCATCGAGATCGGGCTGCTCGCCACGCAGAAGTCGCCGGTCGCGAAGGCCGAGGATCTGTCGGGCAAGAGCGTCGGCGTCGCCCGCGCCAGCACGCAAGACCAGTCGCTGACCGCGGTGGCGCCGAAGGATGCCCGCATCATGCGCTTCGACGACGACGCCAGCGCCGTGCAGGCCCTGCTGTCCGGTCAGGTCGATGCGCTGGGCGTCAGCAACGTGGTGGCCCAGCAGATCAAGACGATGGCGCCCCAGGCCAATTACGAGATGAAGTTCGTCCTCAAGAGCCAGGTCCAGGGCGTGGCCCTGCGCCAGGGCCAGGACAAGCTGATGGGCTGGGTCAACGGCTTCCTCGACACCGTGAAGAAGAACGGCGAGCTGAACGCCATCCACCAGAAGTGGCTGGGAACCGACCTGCCGTCGGCGGTCACCGCCAGCAAATCCTGAGGCCAGCAAGTCCTAAGACGAGTGTAGCGCAAACCCCGGTGGAGGACAGGACCATGGCACTGGCGACCGAACCGACGCGCAACGGCATAGCACCTGCGATGAGCGCGGATGTCGTCATCCGCATGGAAGGCGTCCAGAAATGGTACGATCAGTTCCAGGTGCTGAAGGACATCGACCTGGAGGTCCACCGGGGCGAGCGCATTGTCATCTGCGGCCCGTCCGGATCGGGCAAATCGACCCTGATCCGCTGCATCAACCAGCTGGAACGCCACCAGAAGGGCCGCATCACCGTCAACGGCGTCGAACTCGGCCCGCACCACCGCCAGCTGGACCTGGTCCGGCGCGAGGTCGGCATGGTGTTCCAGAGCTTCAACCTGTTCCCGCATCTGACCGTGCTGGAGAACTGCATGCTGGCGCCGTTGAAGGTGCGCGGCACGACCAAGGCCGAGGCGAAGGCCACCGCCATGCGCTATCTGGAGCGGGTGCGCATCCCCGAACAGGCCGACAAATACCCCGGCCAGCTGTCGGGCGGCCAGCAGCAGCGCGTCGCCATCGCGCGGTCGCTCTGCATGAACCCGAAGGTGATGCTGTTCGACGAGCCGACCTCCGCTCTCGACCCGGAGATGGTCAAGGAGGTGCTGGACACCATGATCGGTCTGGCCGAGGACGGCATGACCATGCTGTGTGTGACGCACGAGATGGGCTTCGCCAAATCGGTCGCCCACCGCGTCATCTTCATGGACCGCGGCGAGATCGTCGAGCAGAACACGCCGGAGGAGTTCTTCACCGCCCCGAAATCGGAGCGGACGCGGAGCTTCCTCGGCCAGATCCTGGCCCATTAAGACATTCTGTTCCACCAAGGACGAGTTGCGATGAAGCCCGAAATCCTGCTGGTCGAACCCATGATGCCCGCCATCGAGCAGGCTCTGGACGCGGCCTACACCGTCCACCGCCTGTCCGCCGCCCCGGATCGCGACCGGCTGATCGCCGAGGTCGCCGGCCGGGTGCGCGCCGTCGTCACCGGCGGCGGCACCGGCGTGAAGAACGCGGTGGTCGACGCCCTGCCCCATCTGGGGATCGTCGCAATCAACGGCGTCGGCACCGATGCGGTCGATCTGGAGCATTGCCGCGGCCGCGGCGTGCGCGTCAGCAACACGCCGGACGTGCTGACCGACGATGTGGCCGATCTCGCCATCGGGCTGATGATCGCCGGGTCGCGCCGGATGATGGTGGGCGACCGCTTCGTCCGCGCCGGGCAATGGCCGACGGGCAAGCTGCCGCTCGCCCGCAAGGTCAGCGGCAAGCGGCTGGGCGTGCTGGGTCTGGGCCGCATCGGCGAGGCCATCGCCAAGCGGGCCGAAGCCTTCGGCATGACCATCGCCTACACCAACCGCAAGCCGCGCGACGGCGTGTCCTACCGCTTCGTCTCCTCGCCGGTCGATCTGGCGCGCGAGAGCGACATCCTGATGGTGGCGGCCTCGGCCGGGCCGGATGCCCGCAACATGGTCGGCCGCGCCGTGCTGGATGCGCTCGGACCCGACGGGCTGCTGGTCAATGTCGCCCGCGGCAGCGTGGTGGACGAGCCCGAGCTGCTGGCGGCCTTGACCGAGGGCCGGATCGGCGGCGCCGCGCTGGACGTCTTCGCCGACGAGCCGAACGTGCCGGAAGGCTTCTACGGCCTCGGCAACGTCGTGCTCCAGCCGCATCAGGCCAGCGCCACGGTGGAGACGCGGATGGCGATGGGGCAGCTGGTGCTCGACAATCTGGAGGCCTTCTTCGCCGGCCGGCCGCCGCCGACCGCCGTGGTGTGAGGCACTCCCGTCTTGGCCAAGCCGCGCGATAGCCAGAAACCTGGAAGCGTCACCCTGACGGAGGTCGCCGGCCATGCCGGGGTGTCGCGCTCGACCGTGTCGCTGGTGCTGCGCGGCAGCCCGCTGGTGGCGGCGGAAACGCGGGAGCGGGTCCAGGCCGCCATGGCGGCGCTCGGCTACATCTACAACCGCGGCGCCGCCAACCTGCGCGCCACCCGCACCCAGACGGTCGGTCTGCTGGTCTGCGAACTGAACAACCCCTTCTATGCCGAGTTGACGGCGGGGGTCGACGACGTGCTGGACACCGAAGGCTTCGTCGCCTTCATCGCCAACACCGCCGAGCAGCCGGAGCGCCAGGACCGCTTCCTCCAGCGGATGCGGGAGCACAATGTCGACGGGGTGATCCTCTGCCCGGCCGCCGGGACGGACAGCGGGCTGCTCGACCGGCTGGACGGCTGGCGGCTGCCCTGCGTGCAGGCCCTGCGCTTCGTCCCGGACAGCCTGGCTGCCGACCGCGTGCGGGATTATGCCGGCGTCGATTATCAGGCGGGCATCGAGACGGTCGTCGACCATCTCGTCGCGCTGGGCCATCGGCGGATCGCCTTCGTCGGCGGCACCTTGGACCATTCCGCCTACGCCGGGCGCCATGCCGGCTTCACCGCGGCGATGCGGCGGCACGGGCTGGCCGACGATCTGGTGCTGCGCTGCCCGCTGACCCGGCGGTCGGGTGCCGGGATTGCCAAGGATCTGCTGAATAGTCCGCAGACACCCACGGCGGCGCTCTGCTACAACGACGTGGTGGCGCTCGGGCTGATGCTGGGGCTGGAGGCGCGCGGCCTGAGGGCCGGGCGCGATCTGGCCGTCACCGGTTTCGACGATGTGCCGGAAGCGGCGCTCAGCCGGCCGGCGCTGACCACCGTCGCCACCTCGGCAAGGCAGATCGGGCAGGAGGCCGCCCGGCTGCTGCTGCGCCGGATCGCCGACCCGCTGGGCCCGCCCGAGCGGATCATCCTGCCGGGCCGGCTGGTCGTCCGCCAATCCTGCGGCTCCCCCTCCTCTTCCCTCCATCACAGAGATTTGTCATGACCGATACCGTCGAGGCCCTGATCGAGGCGCGCGAGACCCACCAGTGGCTGACCGGGCTGGACAACCGCCCCGCCACCGAAGCGGAGGCCTACGAGATCCAGGACGCCGTCGCCCGCCGCCTGGGCCCCGTCACCGCCTGGAAGGTCGGCGCCGCCACGCCCGACGCCGAGCCGTTCCGCGCGCCGATCAACGCCGCCACCGTCTTCGAGAACACCGATTACCTGCCGGCCAAGATCTTCCAGGTCATCGGCGTGGAGGCGGAGATCGCCTACCGCTTCGCCCGCGACCTGCCGGTGCGCGAGCAGCCCTACAGCCGGGAAGAGGTTCTGGCCGCCGTCGCCTCGGTCCATCCCGCCTGGGAGATCGTCGACACCCGCTTCGCCGGTTTCGGCAGCCAGGACCGGCTGAGCCACATGGCCGACCAGTTCAACCACGGCGCCCTGATCGTCGGCCCGGCCATCGCCGACTGGCGTGCGCTCGACCCGGTCAAGGAAACGGTGACGCTGGAGATCGACGGCGAGACCAAGGTCGATGTCGTCGGCGGCAACAGCGCCGGCGATCCGGTCCGCCTGCTGGTGTGGATGGCCAATGTCGGCGCCCGCAGCTTCGGCGGCCTGCATGAGGGCGAGGTGGTGACAACCGGTTCCTGCACCGGCACCATCTTCGTCGAGCCGGGCAGCAAGTCGGTCGCCCGCTACGGCACCATGGGCACCATCACGCTGAAGGTCGACTGAGCGAAGAGGTCGCGGGCCGGAACTCGCCGGCCCGCGACGTACACTACGGCAGCAGATGCCCCAGCCGCTGGCCGAGCGCGGTCAGGCCGCTGGAGGCCGGGACGTCGGCGCCGGCGACCAGATCGACCTGCCGGCGGACGGCGCCGTCATAGTCGATGCGCAGCCGGCCGACCACGTCGCCGCGATGGACCGGGCTCGGCAGCGGTTCGGCCAGGGTGGCGACGACATGCAGGCCGTTGCGGTCGGCCGGCGCCATGGTCACGGCCACGTCGTCGGCGACCGTCACCGGAACGCTGTCCTCCTCGCCCATCCACACCGGCGCCTGCTCCACCAGCTCGCCCTTGCGCAGCAGGGGGTAGAGCCTGAAGCTGTTCCACGCCCAGTCGAGCAGCCGGGTCGGCTCGTCGTTGCGGGCCTGCGGGCTGGGCAAGCCATTGACCACCAGCACCAGACGGCGCCCGTTGCGCTCCCCCGACGCGGTCAGGCCATAGCCGCCGACCTCGGTGTGGCCGGTCTTGATGCCGTCGACGCTGACGGGATGGTAGAGCAGCGGGTTGCGGTTGCCCTGGCGGATGCCGTTCCAGGTGAAGTTCCGCTCCGACTCATAATGGTAGAACTGCGGAAAGTCGCGGATCAGGTGGGTGGCGAGGGTCGCCAGATCGCGGGCGGTGGTGTAGTGGCCCGGATCCGGCCAGCCGCTGGCGTTCATGAAATGGCTGTCGGCCATCCCCAGCTCGCGCGCCTTGGCGTTCATCATCGAGGCGAAGGCGGATTCGCTGCCGGCCAGCCCTTCCGCCAACGCCACGGCAGCATCGTTGCCGCTGTCGATCAGCAGGCCGCGCAGCAGATCCTCCACCCGCACCGTGCTGCCCAGCTTCAGGAACATGCGCGAGCCGCCCATCTTCCAGGCGGCCTGGCTGACCGGGACACTGGTGTCGAGCGTCGTCCGGCCATGGACCAGCGCGTCGTAGGTCAGGTAGGCCGTCATCATCTTGGTCATCGAGGACGGCGCCATGCGCACCGTCCCGTTCTTGTCCAGCAGCACCTCCCCGCTGGAGAGATCGACCAGATAAGCCTGCTTGGCCGCCGTGTCCGGCTGGGACAGCGCGAGCGCCGGGGCGGACAGCAGGACGGCGGCGGCGAGCGACAGGCAGCCGGCCAGAGTGCGGAGCAGCGGCCGCGGATTGACGACGATCACCCTTGTGGATCCCCTGAGGCGACGGATGGGTCTTGCGAAGCCCGTTTCCATGGACCATCGCCGCGCCGGCTTCACCCCTTATTTTCGCATGTGACCCAGTTTTAATGTGGGACCGTCACCGGATCGGGCCGGGCAGTCAGACCGGATCGGATCAGGCAGGATCCAGCAGCCGCGGGCCGGCCCCGCCGTCGCCGAGCTCGTCCCACGGGTTGCGCAGGGGGCAGTCGCGGATCGACAGGCAGCCGCAGCCGATGCAGCCGTCCAGATTGTCGCGCAGTCTGGTCAGCTTGGCGATGCGGTCATCCAGTTCCTCCCGCCAGCGCTCCGACATGCGGCGCCAGTCGGCGGTGGTCGGGGTGCGGTCATCCGGCAGGGCGTTCAGCGCGTCGGCGACGGAGGCAAGCGAGATGCCGAGCCGCTGCGCCACCTTGACCACCGCCACCCGCCGCAGCACGTCGCGGGAGAAGCGGCGCTGGTTGCCGGGATTGCGCCAGCTCCGGATCAGCCCCTGCGCCTCGTAGAAATGGATGGTCGAGACCGCCACGCCGGACCGGCGCGCCACCTCCCCCACCGTCAGGTCCTTGTCATACTCCTCCGGCGACAGCATTCCGGCCCTCCCCTCTCCTGCAACCCTCCGTCCCGCCAGTCTGCCGGCTTTTCCGCTTGACCTCAAGTTCTGTTGAGGTTTTAGCCTGCCCCGACTTTGCCGCCTGAATGGGCAAAGTGCCGATTGGGTAATCAGAATTCTGGATCGGGGGAATGGGAACCGAATGACCAGGGGAAAGCTTGCCGCCCTGCGCGAGCGCTTGGTGGGATTGGGTGCGGTGGTGTTCCGGCCGATCCTGCCCGGCGCCACGCTGCGCGACCGCCTGATCGCCTGCTGCGGCGCGCTGCTGGGCATCGCCGCGACGGGACTGCTCTGCCGCAACATGCTGGCCTACATGTCGAGCGCGCCGGTGCTGGTGGCGCCGATGGGGGCGTCGGCGGTCCTGCTGTTCGCCGTGCCGGCCAGCCCGCTGGCCCAGCCCTGGTCGATCGTCGGCGGCAACACGCTGTCGGCCGTCGTCGGGGTGCTGGTCGCCGCCGTCATCCCCGACCCGATGCTGGCCGGGGCCGCGGCGGTGGCGCTGGCCATCGCCACCATGTCGCTGACCCGCTGCCTGCATCCGCCCGGCGGTGCCGCCGCCCTGACCGCGGTGCTGGGCGGGCCGGCGGTGACCGAGATGGGCATCAAGTTCGCCTTCTTCCCCGTCGCGGTGAACTCCATCCTGCTGCTGACCGCCGGGCTGATGTTCCACCGGCTGTCCGGCCATCGCTACCCGCACAAGACGGTCAACACCCACCGCACCAACGATCCGCCGCCGCAGCTGCGTCCCGGCCTGACCCAGGGCGATGTCGACGGCGCGCTGCGCACGCTGGCCGAGACGCTGGACGTCAGCCGCGACGACCTCGGCGCCCTGCTGGTCAATGCCGAGCTGCACGCGCTGGAGCGGCTGCATGCCGACATCACCTGCCGCGAGATCATGTCCCGCGACCTCGTCACCGTCACGCCGGACACCCATCCCCAGCTGGCCCGCGCCCGGCTGCTGGAGCATGGTTTCCGCACCCTGCCGGTGGTCGATGCGCAGAATGCCGTGGTGGGCATCGTCGGGCATGAGCAGCTGTCGCACGGCGACGCCCTGCACCACGGATCGCGGGTCGCCAGCGTGATGGCGCCTGCTGTGACCGAGCTGCCCGACACCCCGGTCTTCGGCCTGCTGGGTCGCCTGTCCGACGGCCGCACCCACGATGTGGTGATCGTCGATGGAAACCGGCGGGTGCTGGGAATGATCACCCAGACCGACCTGCTGGTGGTGCTGGCCCGGACAGCACTCGCCCGCGCGGTGCAGACCGGGGTCGACGGGCTGAACGATGCCCTGCCGCGCGGTTACCTGCGCGACGTGACGGCGGGCCGGGCGTAGCGGCTCGGCTGTGGCAGGTCAACGGCGATTCTTGAACTCTGGTGACGGGACTCCGAAAGGACTAGTCCGAAGGGCGTGCAGCGTCACCAGAGTTCAAGAATCGGAGCGGTCCGCGTCACCAAAGTTCAAGAATCGGAATGGCGTCAGGCGATGCGCGCCACCACCCGCTCGTTGATCGGCGGACGCGACGGGTGGAGGATCAGCCCCTCGCCCGATTCCTCGACACGGGCGTCCGGATAGGCGGCCATGGCGTATTTCAGATTCGGGATGAACTTGGTCTTGAACTGGCGGACCAGGGCATAGCCGGCGCCGAACTGGCCATGCAGCGCCGCCCAGGTGATCGGCGTCGGCTTGTCCAGCGAATGCAGGCGGTAGGCCAGCCAGATATAGACGTCGAGCGCCATCGACTTGCCGCTGATCGCCTTCAGCGCCTCTTCCGCCACCGGCACCGGGTGCTCACGCAAGGCCTTGAAGAAGCTGTCGCTGAGCCGCACGGTCTCGGTGAACAGGGTCCCCTGGCGGTCGTCGGGCCGGCGCAGCTGGATGGCGTCGGCGACGATCGATTCCTTGCTCTGCCGGCGGCCGCCGTCGGCGTCGGTGAAGAAGGTCAGGTGGCAGGCGGACAGGCGCGCCGCCTGGTCTTCCACGTCGCGATAGGCCTTGCCGCAGATCGGGATGTCCATCCGCTTCAGCCAGTCATGCATGGAGCCGCCAAGTTCGACCTCCGGATTCCCGGTCTGAATCGCACGGGTCTGGAGATAGAGCAGAATCATGCGGGCCCGGCTGCCGTAGGGAACGCCGATTCGGCGGGTGACGCCGTTGCGATCCTCGATCACGCCGGGCTGGATGACCAGCTTTACCTTGTGGCCGGGGCGTTCCCAATGCTGGTCGTCGGGAAGCTGGCGGTGCGGCAGCGCGGTCTGGCAGAATCCGGCATAGGTGATGCCGAGCTTGCCGTTTTCCGCGGCCTGGACCGCCGCGGCGATGTCGATCAGCGGCCGTTCCTCGTCCGAAACGAGGGCCAGCGCGCCGTCGCGTCCGTGTGTCTCGATCAAACGATGAATGCTGCCCATGACGACCTCCAGCTTTTGGCCGGCATGACCGTCCTGTGACGGGCCGATGACCGAACCTGCCAGATACAACACCCCGGATCGCGCCGAAGGCAATTTGAACCTTGGTGACGCAGGCTATTTGGAACCTATTTGGAATCAACTATTAGATTCGTCACCAAAGTTCAGGGGATAAGTCCGAGTCGCGTCACCACAGTTCAAGGCAGGCGTCACCAGAGTTCATGGGGAGAAACCGGGTGCCTGTGGACGACTCGTGGCACGGAACTGGCTGTTTGCTTGAACCTTGGTGACGCCGACCTTGTCGATTCGAGGTCGGAGTCGGCCTTCGCCCCCTGCGGAGCGTCACCAAAGTTCAAGGATTCCAGGGGGTAGCTTGGGCAGCGTGACGGCCTGCGCGCAGCCTGTCCGACCCGTTGCCAATGGAAGGTCATGCGCCCGCCGTCATCCCCGTGAAGGCGGAGATCCAGGCAAACATCCCGTCAAGTGGTTGATTTGAATAGAGACCTCCCTTTGCAGGGCTCGTGGACGGGCCGGGCCGACGTTCGCTTCACCACCCGTCACCGGGTTCCACAGTCCGGGCGTCACCAAAGTTCAAACGCCCGGTCGAGTCGACTCCACGCCGAGTCGGGCCCCGGAGCGTCACCAAAGTTCAAACCCTGCACGCCCCCAGCGTCACCAAAGTTCAGGAGTCACGCCGAGTCGGTCCGGCTGTCGGCGTCACCAAAGTTCAAACCCGGACCGGTCGTGTGCCCTCGAAGCGTCACCAAGGTTCAGGAATCGGGCCGCCAGGGAACAGGCCGACCGTGGCGGAGTTTCCTTGCCCTGGGGCCTGAATGGCCGGAGGGGGCGACTAGAATGCGGGATGCAATGACCGAAACATCCGGGGGCGTTACTGCCGGTGCGGCATCGGCGGGGGGCCGGGAAGACGGGGAATCGGGGAAGGTCGTCCTTGCCGCCATCGCGGCCAACTTGGCGATCACCGTCACCAAGTTCGTCGCGGCGCTGATCACCGGCAGCGCGTCGATGCTGAGCGAGGCGGTCCATTCGCTGGTCGATACCGGGAACGAGGCGCTGATGCTGGTCGGGCTGAAGCGGTCGAAGAAGCCGCCCGACGAGCGCCACCCCTTCGGTTACGCGCGCGAGCTATATTTCTGGACCTTCGTCGTGGCGCTGGTGATCTTCGCCGGCGGTGCGGTGGTCTCCATCTATGAAGGGGTGGAGAAGATCCTCCATCCGCAGCCGGTGGAGTCCGCCTGGATCAACTTCGTCGTGCTGGGCGTCGCCTTCGTGATGGAGGCGATCAGCTGGGTGGTGGCGCTGCGCGCCTTCAACGCCGACCGCGGCGAGGCCGGCGTGTTCGAGACCGTCCATGCCAGCAAGGACCCGACCGTCTTCATCGTCCTGTTCGAGGACAGTGCCGCCCTGGTCGGGCTGATCATCGCCGCCGCCTGCCTGTCGGCGGATCTGCTGCTGGACCAGCCGGTCTATGACGGCGTCGGGTCGATCCTGATCGGGCTGGTGCTGGCCGCCACCGCCGCCTTCCTCGCCTATGAGACCAAGAGCCTGCTGATCGGCGAGGCCGCCCGTCCCGACCTGGTGCAGGGGGTGCGTGCCCTGGTGCGGGCGGAGGAGGCGGTCGACCATGTGAACGAGGTGCTGACCATCCATCTCGGCCCCAAGGTGGTGATCGTCAATCTCAGCCTGGATGTGCGGGACGAGGTCAGCGCCGGTCAGGTGGAGCGGACGCTGGCCCGCATCGAGCGCCGGGTGAAGGAGCGCTTCCCGGAGATCCGCCGCGTCTTCACCGAAGTGCGGGCGGCCGGCGACCGGCCAAACCTTGCAGACGGCTGAAGCTTGCAAACGGCCAACCTTGCAAAAGGCCGGACCGACACCACATGCCGGGCAGAGCGCAATCAGGATGGAGCAGCCCTGCCCGGCAGGCGGGGACCCGATGAACACTTCGCCAAGCGGCCCCAGATGGCCGCGGGGGATCGGATCTCCGGTCGCCCGCGGCGCACCCATATCTTATTGCATGAGCGATCCGGTCGTTCCCGTGCTGCCCCGTTCGGTGCATGGCCCGACCGATGCCTGACGCGCATTACGCTACCGGTTTTCCTTATCGTCACCTGTTCTGTCGAACGCGGGGTGCCCCGGGCACCGTCCGCGCGACGACTCATGCCCATTTTTCCAAGGAATCCTTCGATGCTCTCGTTTGAGATCGCCATCATCGTTGCGTTGACGCTCCTCAACGGGGTGTTCGCCATGTCCGAGCTTGCCGTCGTCTCCTCGCGCAAGGCCCGGCTCCAGCATCTGGCCGACCAGGGCGACCGCGGAGCGCGGACGGCGCTGCGGCTGATCGAGGAGCCGAGCCGCTTCCTCAGCACCGTCCAGATCGGCATCACGCTCGTCGGCGTCGTCGCCGGCGCCTATGGCGGCGCCACGCTGGGCGACCGGCTGGGCCAGTGGCTGGACGGCTTCCCCGCCCTGGCCGGCAAGGGCGAGATCCTCGGCGTCGGCGGCGTGCTGGTGGTCATCACCTATCTGTCCATCGTGCTGGGCGAACTGATCCCGAAGCGCATCGCCCTGAAGAACCCGGAGCGGGTCGCCTCCCTGATCGCCCCGCCGATGCGCATGCTCTCCCGCATCGCCGGCCCCTTCGTCTGGCTGCTCGGCGCCTCCACCGACCTGCTGCTGCGGCTGCTCGGCCTGCATGGCGCGCGCGAGGAGACGGTCACCGAGGAGGAGATCCGCTCGATGATCTCCGAAGGCACCGAGACCGGCGTCTTCGCCCCGGCCGAGAAGGAGATGATCGACGGCGTGCTGCGGCTGGCCGACCGCACGGTGCGCAGCATCATGGTCCCCCGGCCGGACGTCGCCTGGCTCGACCTCGGCAAGCCGCAGGCCGAAGTGCTGGAGGCGATCCGCAGCTTCGGCCATTCCCGCTATCCGGTGTGCCGCGGCGCGCTCGACGAGCTGGTCGGCGTCGTCCACACCCGCGACCTGCTGGGCATGGTCGTCGAGGGCCGCCCCTTCGACCTGGAGGCCGGGGCCGCCAAGCCGCTGGTGGTGCATGACGGCACGCCGATCCTGAAGCTGCTCGACCTGATGAAGAACTCCGGCCACCATCTGGCGATGGTCGTCGACGAGTATGGCAGCATCGAGGGGCTGGTCACGCTGACCGACATCCTGGAGATCATCGCCGGCGACCTGCCGGAGGCCGGCGAGGCGGTGGAGACTGCGGCGATCCGGCGCGAGGACGGCTCGTGGCTGGTCGAGGGCTGGATGCCGGTGGACGAGTTCGAGGACACCGTCGGCGTGCGCGGCCTGCGCGATGCCGGCGACTTCCACACGCTGGCGGGTCTGGTGCTGCACCGGCTGGGCCATGTGCCGCAGGCCGGCGAGTGGTTCGACTGGAACGGCGTCCGCTTCGAGGTGGTCGACATGGACGGCCGCCGCATCGACAAGGTGCTGGTGATGCCCAAAATCGAGCAGCCGGCCGACGCGGAGGAGTGAGGTCCGCCGCCGGCCGAGGGGGCAGGGGCGCATTTGTTGTTGCAACTCCGCACGGGCTCCATTGACAAAGTTCCGGCAACTTGCTCAGACTCCGCCCGGCCGCCGATGGGGGGCGGAGTCCAAAGCGGAATGACGGGAGTGCTGTCCATGGGTGGCGGGGGCGACGAGATGCGCCAGTTGCGCGAGCGCCGCGGCGAGAACCAGACGCAGTTCGCCGACTGGCTGAACGGGCAGCTCGGCC
Organism: Azospirillum sp. TSH64; assembly: GCF_003116035.1. Lineage (GTDB taxonomy): Bacteria > Pseudomonadota > Alphaproteobacteria > Azospirillales > Azospirillaceae > Azospirillum. The sequence goes on along the minus strand of NZ_LGQW01000015.1, from coordinate 3,397,830 downwards.
GCAGCTATACCAAGGCGCGGATCAGCCGCTGGGAAAGCGGGGCGGAACGCATCCCGCAGCAGCTCGTCGATTTCCTGACCCGCCACAAGGCGGACGAACGGCCGCGCTCCGCCACGTATCTGGCGGTGGCCAACCAGAAGGGCGGCGTCGGCAAGACCGCCACCGCCGTCAACCTCGCCTATGCCCTGACCGAGGGCGGGGCGCGGGTTCTGCTGATCGACTGCGATTCCCAGAGCAACGCCACCGTCCATGTCGGCATCGGCAACGCCGCCATCGTCGCCTTGGAGCAGCAGCGCAAGACACTCTATTATGTGCTGCGCTCGGAAGAGCCGCTGAGCTCGGTCATCATGCCGACGGCGGAGAGCGGGCTGGATCTGGCGCCGGCCGGGCTGTCGCTGGCCGATGCCGACGTGGAGCTGGCGGCCGATTCCACCGGCGGGCTGATCCTGCGCGAGAAGCTGGACGAGGTGCGCCACTCCTATGATTTCGTGGTGATGGACTGCGCGCCCAACCTGGGTCTGGTGACCGCCAACGCCCTGTCGGCGGCGGAGCTGGTGGTGGTGCCGGTGCAGACGGAGGCGCTGGCCCTGCTGGGCGTCAAGCGGCTGGTCGACACCATCGGCCGCATCCGCCGCCGGGTGAACCCGGCCCTGCGCATCGCCGGCATCATCCCGACCATGTACAACGACCGGCTGACCCAGGACCGCGCGACGTTGCAGGAACTGCACGAATCCTACGCCGGCCAGGTGCCGGTCTTCGATCCCATCCCGCGCGCCACCGTCTATGGCAAGGCGGCGGCGGCCGGCATGATCACGCTGGCCGGCGATCCCAAGGCGCCGGGGGCCGAGACCTTCCGCGAGGTGGCGCGCCAGATCCGCGCCTATGCCCAGAACCGGGAGACGACCCATGTCGCGTAAGTTCGAACGCAAGACCCGCGAGCTGCTGGGCACTGCGGCCGAGCCCGCGACTGGCATGGCCGGCGGGCTGACGGTGGGCAGCGACCGGCTGTTCGGCACCTCGGCCGGCTTCCCGCATGTGGTGGAACTGGACCTCGCCCGCGTCCACCGCAACCCCGACCAGCCGCGCCGCCATTTCGACGAGGCGGAGCTGCGCAGCCTCGCCTCCTCCATCGAGCGGCACGGGCTGCAGAACCCGGTCCTGGTGCGTCCCCTGCCCCAGGGCGAATATCTGCTGATCGGCGGCGAGCGGCGGGTGCGTGCCCACGAGATGCTGGGCCGCAAGACGGTCTTCGCCATCCTGACCTCCGGCGATCCGGACGAGATCGGGCTGATCGACAATGTCCAGCGCGTCGATCTGAACGCGGTGGAATATGCGGCGGCGCTGGCCCGGCTGATCGACAAGCATGGCTATACCCATGACGAGCTGGCGGCTGTCGTCGGGCGCGACCGCACCGACGTGACCAAGCTGTTGTCGATCATGGGGCTGCCGGATGAGATCCGGGAGGAGTATGCGACCGGGTTCGCCCATGTCTCCCGCTCCGTGATGATCGAGATCGCCGCCGCTCCCGCCGGGTTGCAGGCCGGGCTGTGGAAGCGGGCCAAGGAGGGCGCCAGCGTCAAGGCGGTGCGGCAGGCCAAGCGCGACCATGCCCAAGGCGGTGTTGCCGGCGGTGTTGCCGATGACGCACCGGCCGAGGAGCCGGATGCGAAGGAGGCGGTGCGGGCCTTGCAGGCCAGCGTGAAGCGCATCCTGCGCGACGTGGCGGTGGTGCGCGAACAGCGCCGCCATCTCGACCCCGACAACCGCGACCGGCTGGTGCGGCTGCGGGCCGAGATCGACGCCATCCTGGACGAGGGCGCCTAAACGCCCTCCCCCAGCAGCGACTTGGGCTCCAGGAAGGCGTCGAGGCCGAAGCTGCCATATTCGCGGCCGATGCCGGACTGCTTGAAGCCGCCGAACGGCGCCTTCGGGTCGTGGGCCAGGCTGTTGATCAGCACCCGGCCGGCGACGATGCGGTTCGCCACCCGGCGGGCGCGGGCGGTGTCGCCCGCCAGCACATAGGCCTGAAGGCCGTAGAGTGTGTCGTTGGCGATGGCGACCGCCTCCTCCTCGTCCTCGTAAGCGATGATGGAGAGGACGGGGCCGAAGATCTCCTCGCGCGCGATGGTCATGTCGTTGCGGACGCCGGTGAACAGGGTCGGCCGCACGAACCAGCCGCCGGAAAATTCCGGTTGGCCCTCCGGCCGCCCTTCCCCGCCGGCCAGCAGGACGGCGCCCTCCTCCACCCCGATGCGGATGTAGCGTTGCACCCGTTCCCACTGGGTCCGGCTGACCATCGGACCGACAATGATCGCCGGATCGCGTGGGTCGCCGGTACGCACCGCCTCGACCGCCGCCTTGGTCAGCGCCTCGATCTCGGCGAGCCGGCTGCGCGGAGCCAGCAGGCGGGTGCCGGCGATGCAGGCCTGGCCGCTGTTCATGAAGGCGGCGCCGACCGCCAGTGGGATCGCCCGCGACAGGTCGGCATCGTCGAGGATGATCGTCGGCGACTTGCCGCCCAGCTCCAGCGTGACGCGCTTCAGACTGTCGGCCGCCGCGCGCAGGATCGCCTTGCCGGTGGCGGTGGAGCCGGTGAAGGAGATCTTGGCGACGTCCGCATGGCTGGAGATCGCCGCCCCCACCCGCTCGCCGCGCCCGGTCACGATGTTGAACAGGCCGGGCGGCAAGCCGGCGGCATGCAGCGCCTCGGTGACGATCCGCGTCTGGCGGGCGCTCATCTCGCTGGGCTTGATCACCGCGGTGCAGCCGGCGGCGATGGCGGTGGCGAGCTTGCCGCAGATGAAGCCGGCGTTGCTGTTCCACGGCGTGATCAGCCCGGCGACGCCGAGCGGCTCCATGCTGACCTCGGCCGTGCCCATCCGGCGGACGAAGGGGTAATCGGCGAGCAGTTCGGCGGTCTCGCGAAAGGCGTTCACCGGGTGATCGACCATGAAGCCGGCACGCGAGGCCGGGGCGCCATACTCCTCGATCACCGAATCGAGCAGGTCGTCGCGCCGGGCGGCCAAGGCATCGCCCATCCGGTGGAGCAGGGCGATCCGCTCCGCCTTGGCCGTCCGGGAGAAGGCCGGGAAGGCGCGCTTGGCGGCGGCGATTGCGGCATGCGCATCCTCCTCGTCGGCAAGGCGGACGCGGCCGGTGAAGGCGCCGGTCGCCGGATTGTGCAGGTCGAACTGCTCCGTCCCATGCGGGGTGACGAAGCGGCCGTCGATATAGATGCTGTCGATCTCGTGCATCGGGCTCTCCCGGAGCGGTCGGTGGGTGTCGGCCATTCAGGTGGCACAGGGGCCGCCGGGTGATAAGGTGGACAATCCCGCATGCATCGGTGAACGGATCGGGACAATGAGCGTGACCGGACTGATGGAGCTGGAAGCGGTGCAGGCCGTCGCCCGGCATCGCGGCTTCCGCGCCGCGGCGGCCGAGCTGGGGATGTCGCGCTCGGCGCTCAGCCATGCCATCGCGGCGCTGGAGGAGCGGCTGGGGGTGCGGCTGTTCCACCGCACGACGCGCAGCGTGGCGCTGACCCAGGCGGGCGAGCAGTTCGTCGCCGACACCGCCCCTGCCCTGCGCGACATCCGCGCCGCCATCGACCGGCTGTCCGACCATCGGCTGGCCCCCGCCGGAACGCTGCGCATCAACAGCTCGGCCGGTGCTGCGCGGATGATCATGAAGCCGGTCATTCTGGAGTATGTGCGCCGTTATCCCGAAATGACGGTCGACATCGTCACCGAAGGGAAGCTGGTCGACATCGTGCTGGAGGGCTTCGATGCCGGCGTGCGGCTGGCGGAGCAGGTGCCGCAGGACATGATCGCCATCCCGCTCGGCCCCGACCTCCGCTTCGCGGTCGTCGGCACGCCGGGCTATTTCGCCGGCCGCAGCCTGCCGGAGGCGCCGGCCGACCTTGCCGGCCACCGCTGCATCCGCAGCCGCCTGCCGAGCGGCGCCCTCTACCGCTGGGAGTTCGAGCGGCATGGCGAGACGGTCGCCATCGACGGCACCGGGCCGCTGATCCTGGATGATGCCGACCTGATGCTCGACGCGGTGCGTGCTGGGCTGGGGCTCGGCTATCTGGCGGAATGGCATGTCGCCGACGACATCGCCGCCGGGCGCCTGCTGCGCGTGCTGGAGGAGTGGACGCAGCCGTTTCCCGGACTGTGTCTTTACTACTCAGGCCGGCGCCATCTGCCGCCGGGGCTGCGGGCGCTGGTGGATCTGGTGCGGGAGCTTGGGGGCGGGCGGTAGGGGGCGATGTGGGACGTCCCACGCTCTGCGCGCTTGTTGTGGGACGTCCCACATCGCCGCGGCGGAGAAAGCCCGCCGGCATAGTCCAGGCGCAGCACCGGCCTGTCACGCGGCGCCGTGACCTGAGCCGGTGGCCAGCTCATCCAGTCTCGTCCACCGGGTAATTTTCGGAAGATCACCACGCTGTCGAAGGGGAGGGCGGCAGAAAACATCTTTACTGCGAGTGAGAATCGTTTGCATATTGGGGCACTCCATTGCCTCCCGCCTCTGGGTGGGCAGCGATGGCGACGGATACCGGTGCAGTGGCGAGCACGCGGTGGGGTTGGCAGAGGTGCCACGGATCGCGCGGGTAGGGGCGGCACCGCCGTTCCGCGTGGCCGAGCGCTGGCTTACCACAAACCATATTGCGAATAAGAATTAATATCATTATGCAAGAACGCAGGACGCATTCTTCCAGCTGCTCCTACCCCGATAACACCATCCCTTCCGCATCTTCGGCAGAAGGAGGTTCGGCATGAGTTGGGATAGCCCCGACACGGGCTTCGACGTCGTGATGACGACGGAGAAGCACCATTCGATCTGGCCCGACCTCACGCTGGTGCTGGCAGGAAGAGCGCGGATCGAGCGCGCACTTCCAACCGCCGGCGCATCGCCACGGCCCTGACCGGGGGGCCGGCCGTGGCCAACAAAACCGTGAATTGACATCAGCACAGTGACGAATGGGGGATCATCGGAATGACGATTAACAGGCAGCCCGGACGCCTTGGGAGACGGAACAGGGGGCGCGTCCGCCTGCTGGCGTCGGTTGCGGCGGCAGCCCTGCTGCTGCCGGCCCTGGCCTTGGCGCAAGCGACGACGAACACGGGCGACACGGCCCCGTCGCGGGCGATGTCGTCCGGGGCGATGACCCTGCCGACCATCGACGTCGGCGCCGACCGCCAGCGCGACGCCAACCCGCCGACCACAATCGGCTCCAAGCTGCCGCTCGCCCCGCGCGAGGTGCCGCAGACCGTGATCACGGTGCCGCGCGAGCGCATCGAGGAACAGAAGCTCATCACGCTCGAAGACGCGATGAAGCAGACGCCGGGCGTCACGGTGGAGCCGATCGACGGCAACCGCCTGCAGTTCTATTCGCGCGGCTTCGAGATGACGAACCTGCAGTTCGACGGCGTGCCGACCACGCTGGACAGCCGCATCTTCGCCTCGCCCGATCTGGCGATGTATGAGCGGGTGGAGGTGCTGAAGGGACCGGCCGGGCTGCTGAACGGCATGGGCGGCCCCGGCGGCGCCATCAACCTGGTCCGCAAGACGCCGAAGAAGACGCTGGAGGGCTATGGCGAACTGACCGCCGGCTCCTACGCCAACTATCGCGGCGAGGGCGACATCACCGGGCCGCTGAACCAGTCCGGCAGCCTGCGCGGACGCTTCGTCGGCGCCTATCAGGACCGCAACGGCTTCCAGGACTGGACGGCGCAGGACCGGGCGGTCGCCTATGGCAGCATCGCCGCCGACCTGACGCCCGACACCACGCTCACGGCCGGCGCCTGGTACCAGCGCATGAGCTACAAGGGCGCCTGGAACCTGCCGGGCTATGCCACGGTGGTGAACGGACAGCCGCAGTTCCGGCTGCTCGACGTCGACCGCTCGACCTCGCTGGGCGAGGAATGGAACCGCGACATCTTCACCACCAAGGGCGGTTTCGCTGATCTGGAGCACAAGTTCGACAATGGCTGGGCGGTGAAGCTCGCCACCCATTACATCGACAACGAGATGGACCGGAAGATGGCCTACGCCTACTCCCCGGTCACGCCGGGGGTGAACCGGACGACGCTCTACGCCCAGAAGGTCCGTTACGACCAGGACCAGGTCGGCGCCGACCTGTCGGCCAGCGGCAATTTCGGGCTGTTCGGCCAGACCCACGAGGCGGTGGTCGGCGCCAATTACGAGCGCTGGACCTTCCGCCACCGCGCGGCCAACCCGGTCGGCAGCTGGTCGGTGACGCAGAACATCTTCGCCCCCAACGCCTCGGCCCCCGAACCGGCCTGGCGCAACTGGCAGCGGGACACCAAGACCACCACCGACAGCTGGGGCACCTATGGCGTCCTGCGCCTGAAGCTGGCCGATCCGCTGAAGCTGATCGTCGGCGGGCGGATGAACTGGTGGCAGACCAAGGTCGATGCCGACCGGCTGGCCGGCACCGCCGAGAGCAGCGCGTCCGTCCGCGGCAAGGTCACGCCCTATGCCGGCCTCGTCTACGACGTCAATTCCACCTACGCGCTCTACACCAGCGTCACGCAGATGTACCAGCCGCAGTCCTTCGTCGATGCGTCCGGCAAGGTGCTGGAGCCGCTGAAGGGCCGGCAGTACGAGGCCGGCGTCAAGGCCGACTACTTCGGCGGCCGCCTGCACGCCACCGCCTCGGTCTTCCACATTGAGGAGGAGAACCGGCCGCAGTCCGACCCGCGCTATCCCAACCAGTCGATCTACATCTCCAGCGGCAAGGCGCAGAGCCGCGGCTTCGAGCTGGACGTCTCGGGCGAGATCCTGCCGGGCTGGGACGCCTATGCCGGCTACACCTTCACCCGCGCCAAGAGCCTGGACAGCAGCGCCAACTCCGGCAGCGCCTTCACCGCCATCGCACCGATGCACCAGGTCAAGCTGTGGACCAACTACCGCCTGCCCGAGAGCATCGACGACCGGCTGAGCGTCGGCGGCGGCATCAACGCCCAGACCTCGACGTACAACGAGTTCCCGTCGCTGAACTATGCCCGCCTGACCCAGGGCGGCTATGCGACGGTGGACGCCCGCGTCGCCTATGACGTGACCGAGAAGGTGACGGCGGCGGTGAACGTCAAGAACCTGTTCGACCGCACCTATTACCAGCGCATCAACAACGTGCAGTCGGGCAACATCTATGGCGAGCCGCGCACCGTCCTGCTGACCCTGCGGGCCAAGCTGTAACGGCGGCTGTGCGGGGGGCGGTTGGACATCCGCCCCCTGTGCCCGCCCCCTGTGTCCGCCCCTGTCTCCCCAGGTCCGCAATAAATCGCTTGTCCATCGCGGCGGGCGGGCGCAAAGCTCAGGTCTTCCGCCGGCCCTACCCCTTTCTAGGGAAGGGGCCGGCCCCGACCTTTTCCCAAGTGCCCCTCGCGATGATGACCCTGTTCCGCCGCGCCGTCCTGCCGCTCGGGCTGGCGGCAGCCCTGCTGTGCCTGCCTGCCTCGGCCATGTCCGGCCAGCGCAGCTATGCCGCCACCCATGGGGCGGCCCCCTTCGTGACCCGGCATCTGATCCCCGGATCGGACCTCGACCTCGCCCAGGTCGATCCGACACTGCCGTCTGCCAGGGTGGTGGCGCTGACCATCGACGACGGGCCGGACGGGCACGACCCGCAAATCCTCGACATCCTGCGGGCGCATGGGGCGAAGGCCACCTTCTTCTACATCGGCGCCAAGATCCCGGAGCATCGCGACATCGCCAGGATGGTCGCCACCTCCGGCAACGAGGTCGGCAGCCACACCCAGACCCACCCGATGACCACCGACCTGAAGCCGGCCGAGCGCGAGTGGAACCTGGCGCAGGCGGAAAAGGCGCTGGCATCGGTCGGGGTGGCGGCGACGTGGTTCCGGCCGCCCTATGGCGACGTGGACGATGCGCTGGCCGCGCTGGCGCGCCGGCACGGCATGGCGACGGTGCTGTGGACCGCCGACAGCCAGGACTGGAAGGACACCGGCTCCGACATCATCCGCCAGCGCATCGTCGAGCGGCTGGAGCCCGGCGCCGTCGTGCTGATGCACAGCACCAAGGCGGCCACCGTCGCGGCGCTGCCGGCGATCCTGGAGGAAGGGGAGAGGCGGGGCCTGCGCTTCGTCACCATGAGCGAGTGGGACGCGGCGATGCGGCAGTCGGTGACCCCGGAACTGGCCCTGCTGCACCCGGCACCGCGCCGGCACTGACGGGCAGGGGAAGGGGCAGGGCAATCTGGATTTGCCCTGATTTGCCGCCCGCCGCCGGCGTCAGCTAGACTTGGACCGGCGGGGAGCGCGGGCGAGCAGGGGAGGGCGGCATGGCGGCGAGGCTTGCGGTTGGCTTGGTCATGGCCCTGGCGATGGGGTGCGCCCCGGTCGCCGCCTTCGCCGCGGACCCCCTGGAGCCGTTCAACCGCGCCATGTTCGCGGTCAACAAGGGGCTGGTCGACTGGGTCATCGATCCGGCCGTCGATCACATCGGACCGTGGGTGCCCGCCCCGGTCTCGGCCGGCCTGTCGAACGCCTATGCGAACCTGACCGAGATCGAGATGGTTCTCGACAACGGCTTGCAGGGCAAGGCGGGCGGTGCCGCCGCCTCGGCGGCGCGTTTCGGGATCAACTCGACGCTCGGCGTCGGCGGCCTGTTCGATGTCGCCACGCGGCTCGGGCTGGAGCGCCGGGAGGAGAATTTCGGCACGTCGCTCTGCAAGACCGGCCTCGCGCCCGGCTCGTACCTCGTGCTGCCGTTCGTCGGGCCGACCAACACGGTGGCGGCGGTGGCCCTGACGGCGGGCATCGCCGCGGAGGTCTATGCGCTCAGCTTCATCTCGACGACGCTGGCCGCCGTCGATTTCGTGGTGATCGACCTGGGCGGCTCGGCGTCCGCCCTGCGGCACGCCAAGGCCATTCCGGCAGCGGGCGAAGACCTCTACGCCGTCCAGCGCGACGAATACAGGCAGTACATCGAACAGGGTTGCGGTCCGGCCCGTCCGCGCCAGGTCCATCCGGCCCAGGTCCGTCCGGCGATAAAGGCAGAGCTGTAGGAGACAGCACGAGGCTCGGCCCCGAGGGATGCAAGGATGTCCCATCGGCAGGAACGCCCCACCGGTGTAGGATGGCGCGGAGCAGCGCCGGTCCCGGAAGGCCGCTGCCGGGAAAACCGCCATGCCTCCCATACCCATCGAGCCCTTCACCCTGGTCCTCTCGCTGCTCCAGCAGATGTGCGTCTATCTGGTGATCGCCTATCTGCTGAGCCGCACGCCGCTGTTCCTGCCCTTGACCCATGTGACGGTGCGCTGGCCGCACAAGCTGGCCTGCTACGTGATCTTCTCGATCTTCTGCATCATGGGCACCTATTTCGGCCTGCACATCGACGACAGCATCGCCAACACCCGCGCCATCGGTGCCGTGCTGGGCGGCATCTTCGGCGGGCCTTCCGTGGGGCTCGCGGTCGGGCTGACCGGCGGGATGCACCGCTATTCGCTGGGCGGCATGTCGGCGCTGGCCTGCGCCATCTCCACCATGGCGGAGGGGCTGATCGGCGGGCTGGTCCACCGCCACATGGTGCGCCAGGGCCGGATCGAACCGCTGTTCAACCCGCTGCGCGTCGGTGCCGTCACCTTCGTGGCGGAGGTGGTGCAGATGCTGATCATCCTGGCGGTGGCCCGGCCGTTCGAGGCGGCGATGCATCTGGTGGAGGTGGTGGCGGCCCCGATGATCGTCGCCAACACCCTGGGCGCCGCGCTGTTCATGCGCATCCTGCTGGAGCGGCGCGTACTGGACGAGAAGCAGTCCAGCGCCTTTTCCGCCAAGGCGCTGAAGATCGCCGCGCGCTGCGACGGCGTGCTGCGCGGCGGCTTCAACAGCGAGAACAGCACCCGCGTCGCCCGCATCATCTTCGAGGAGACCGGCGTCGGCGCCGTCGCCATCACCGACCGGGAAAAGCTGCTGGCCTTCATCGGCATGGGTGACGACCACCATCTGCCGGGCACGCCGATCAGCTCACCGCAGACGCATCAGGCCATCGCCAGCAACCAGGTGATCTATGCCGACGGCAACGAGGTGGCCTATCGCTGCTCGATCAGCCCGGCCTGCCGGCTGGGGGCGGCGCTGGTCATCCCGCTGGTCGGCGAGGATGGCGGGGTGATCGGCACCATCAAGCTGTACGAGCCGAAGACCAAGATCTTCTCCACCATCAACCGCACGCTGGGGGAGGGTGTCGCCCGCCTGCTGTCCAACCAGATCCTGGCCGGCCGCTACGAGCAGCAGAAGGCGCTGCTGGCGCAGTCGGAGATCAAGCTTCTGCATGCCCAGGTGAACCCGCATTTCCTGTTCAACGCGCTGAACACCATCTCCGCCGTCATCCGCAACGATCCTGAGCGGGCGCGGCAGCTGGTGCAGAACCTGTCGACCTTCTTCCGCAAGAACCTGAAGCGCCCCAGCCAGATGGCGACGCTGGCCGACGAGGTCGAACATGTCAGCGCCTATCTCCAGATCGAGCTGGCCCGCTTCACCGGGCGGCTGGCGGTGGAGATCGAGGTGCCGGACGAGCTGCGCCACGCCCGGCTGCCGGCCTTCTCGCTCCAGCCGCTGGTGGAGAACGCGATCAAGCACGGCACGGCGCAGCTTCTCGGCGACGGCCGGGTGCGCATCGCGGCGCGGCGGGACGGCGGCGACCTGTTGCTGGCGGTGGAGGACAATGCCGGGCTCTATGAGGCCAAGCCGGGCGGCGACGGGCTGGGGATGACCATCGTCGACCGCCGCGTCCGCAACCGCTACGGTGAAGCGTACGGCGTGTCGGTCGCCTGCGAGCCGGATGCCTTCACCCGCGTCACCCTGCGCCTGCCCCTTGAGGAAACCGTGCCCGCATGACGGCTCCCGCAATGCCCGCTGCCATCACCGTCCTGATCGTCGATGACGAGCCGCTGGCGCGCGAGGAGCTGCGCCGCCTGCTGGAGGACTCCGCCGACATCCGCATCGTCGGCGAATGCGCCAACGCCATCGAGGCCATCGGTGCCATCAACCGGCAGGCGCCCGACGTGGTCTTCCTCGACATCCAGATGCCGCGGGTCAGCGGTCTGGAGATGCTGAGCATGCTCGATCCCGAGCGGATGCCGCGCATCGTCTTCCTGACCGCGCACGACGAATATGCCGTCCAGGCCTTCGAGGAGCATGCCTTCGACTATCTGCTGAAGCCGGCCGATCCGGCGCGGCTGGCGAAGACGTTGCAGCGGCTGCGCCGCCAGCGCGCCCCGCAGGAGGTCGCGGTGCTGCCGGGGGCGGCGGAGCTGCGCCACATCCCCTGCACCGGGGTCAACCGCATCACCCTGATGAAGCTGGCCGACGTCGAGTATGTCGTCTCCCGCCCCGCCGGCGTCTATGTGGTGGGGGAGGACGGGCAGGAGCGCTTCACCGAGCTGACGCTCCACACCATCCAGGAGAAGAGCCCGCTGTTCCGCTGCCACCGCCAGCATCTGGTCAACCCGGACCGCATCCGGGAAATCCGCTTCGCCGACGGCGGGTTGGCGGAGATACAGACCACCGGCGGGCACACGGTCCCGGTCAGCCGGCGCTTCCTGGGGGCGCTCAAGGAGAGGCTGGGGATGGGGTGAAGCCGGTGCCCGCTTGCATCGGCAATTGCATCCCAAGAGTGAAGCAAGGCGATATGGAAGGCTGGAGTTGCGGAACCCCCATTTTGGATGGGTCCGCTGTTTGTCTGAAAACCTGATACGGATACCATCGCTTCAGAATGACAGGAAAAAGGAAGATATCCTTTTCCGTCAGCCTTCTTGTTTTTCGGCGGTGATGGAAATGGCAAAGAAAGTTTCAGATCTCCTGCGTGAATGGGATGGCCTCACCAAAAAGCATCGCGAGCATTTGGTGAAGCACAAATTCAGCAATAAATTCGCTGTCGTGTCGAAGGATCTCGATGGACTTTTCGACGAGTACAAGACCTACACCAAGATGATGTCCGACCAGAGCAAGGTCGTCGAGTCCCTGAAGTCGCAGGTCGTGGCCCTGGCAGGGGCTTTGGGCAAGAAACTGAAAGCCAGGTTGATCGCCACAAAGAAGGAAAAAGAAGAGGGGCTCGATACCCTCGATGACTTCTGCAGATGCATCACCCACGAATCGGACGAGGTGGATCCGAAGCTGCTCGGGAAAGAGTGGGCGGAAATGTGGAAGGAAAGCAAGGGCAAGAACAAGGCCCTGCACGCCATCATCCTCGACGATTCGAAGATGATCCCGCTGCTCAAAAAGCTGGCCGACGAGGCCAAGAAATTCGACGGCTTTGCCGCCAAGCAGGGGATCGCGAACACATTGCTGAACCGCAAGACCGAGATGGACATCCGGCCCGACATTGCAAAGAACATCAAGTCTTTGTCGTCGTGGCAGGACAAGAAGGCCGCGGAAGAGGTGTCGGCTTTCCTGAAGAATTTCGAGAAGAACCTGAACGCCGCGATTTTCTGAACGACATCGTCCTGGCCCGACGGGATGGCGGGCCGCCCCGAAGGCGCCGGTCAGCGGCGGGCAAAGTCCAATCTGGATCAGTTTCGCCGCACTGTCCTGGCGTCGGTTTCCCCCCGGCCCGGCCCATCCCTCGCAGCCGGCCGACCGTGGATTTCTGTCCGTCACCGGCGCTCTCCTGTCCTCCGACCATGACCGAATGGCCGCCGCCGGTGTTAGCGGGGGATACGGTATGGGACAGGAGGGGGCGATGGGCAGGGTGCGGCGGGGATGGGCGATAGTCGTCGATGCGGCCTATGGCTGGATGAACGACGACGCGATGAGCATGGCGGCCTCCATCGCCTTCTACACCATCTTCTCGCTGGCGCCGCTGGCGATCCTGGTGATCGCCCTGGCCGGGCTGGTGTTCGGCGACGAGGCGGCGCGCGGCGCGCTGGTCGATCAGCTGACCGCGCTGGTCGGGCACGATGCCGGCGAAACCCTGCAGGATCTGATCGCGCGGGCCGGTGCCAAGGAGACCGGCATCGTCGCCAGCGTCATCGGCATCGGCACCATCCTGGTCGGCGCCACCACCGTCTTCGTCGAGCTTCAGGCCGGGCTGAACCGCATCTGGCGGGTGGCCGCGCCCCAGGAATCGACCATCACCTGGCTGGTGCGGGTGCGGCTGAAGGCGCTGGCGCTGATCGCCGCCATCGGCTTCCTGCTGATCGTCTCGCTGGTGGTCAGCGCCGGGCTGGCGGCGGCCGGCCGCTGGGCCTCGGCCTATCTGCCGGCGATGCCGTCGCTGCTGTGGCTGTTCGACGTGCTGGTGTCCTGGACGGTGCTGACCGGCCTGTTCGCCCTGATCTACCGCATCCTGCCCGACACCTACATCCGCTGGGCCGACGTCTGGCTGGGGGCGGCGGTGAACGCCTTCCTGTTCGCGGTGGGGAAGTTCCTGATCGGCTTCTACATCGCCACCAGCGGCGTGGTCTCGGTCTATGGCGCGGCCGGCTCCTTCGTGCTGATCCTGCTGTGGGTCTATTATTCGGCGGTCATCTTCCTGTTCGGGGCGGAACTGACCCGCGCCTATTCGGAACGCAGCGGCAGCCGGGCGCGGCTTCCCGGACTGAAGCCCGAAGCCGGTCCCGGCCCCGCTCCCGGTTTGGGCGAGCCGGCTACCGGCCGCAGCAGCCCCGTCCCAGAGTCATCAGGATCTGCCGCGCCTTGAAGGACCGCGGGTCGAGCGGCGGCTCGTCCGGGGCGAGGCGGGCCTGGGCCTCGCGGTAGCGGTCGTAGCTGTCGTCGTTGAACAGGCGGCGCAGGTTGGCAAGCGCCTTGCGCAAAGGGGTGCGGGGGCAGGTATCGGTCATCGGAGATCTCTGTCGGAAGCCGCGCGGCGATGTGGGACGTCCCACCATAGCGCCGTTGCGGCAAGCGCCGGGCCGCTTTCCGGCGAGCGGCGCCCTGGCGGTCCGAGCGGCGCATTCCGGGGCCTGAGCGGCTCCCGGTCGCGTCCGCCGCCCGGCCGGTCACTGGGCGCCCTGCGCCTCGCCGACCAGCCAGTCGACGAAGCCGGCGACCAGCTTTCCCGCATCGGCCTGGGGTGGAACCAGCGCCACGTAGCCCGTCCTCGGAACCCGGATGTCGGGCAGCGGCGTCATCAGCTTTCCATTGGCGATGTCGATGTCCAGCATCGGCAGCGGGCCGATCCCGATGCCGAGCCCGTCCTCCACCGCCTGACGGGTGACGAAGAAGTGGTCGAAGATCTGGCGGGGATGCCCGGCCAGATGCTGGAGCCCCGCCGCGTCGAGCCAGCCCGCCCAATCGCCCGGACGGGTTTCGCTGGCGAGCAGGGTGTGGCCCTCGATGTCGGCGGGCTTGCGGATCGGCCGCCGCGCGAACAGCGCCGGGCTCATGATCAGTGTGTCGACATCGTCCAGCACCGAAACGACGCGGTGCTGGGGCCACACATGCTCCCGCGCCGCACCGCGCCGGATCGCCACGTCGACGCCGCCGCGCAGTTCCTCCAGCACCGTCGAAACCGTGGTGACCGCCACCTCGACCTGCGGATGGCCGGCATGGTAGCGGCCGAGCCGCGGGATCAGCCAGCGCATGGCGAAGCTGGTCGGGGCGCTGACCCGCAGGATGCGCCGCGCGTCGGGCCGGCCGCAGGCGTCCGCCGCGACGGCCAGCCGGTCGAAGGACAAGCCGACCTCGGACGCGAAGATCCGCGCCATCGGCGTCGCCACCATGCGGCGCCCCTCCTTGGTGAACAGCCTCTGCCCGAGCCAGCTTTCCAGCGTGGCGATCTGCCGGCTGACCGCGCCATGGGTGAGGCCGAGTTCGGCCCCGGCCTCGGCATAGCTGCCGGTCCGGGCCGCAACCTCGAAGATGCGCAGGGCGTTCAGCGGAGGAAGGCGGCGCATCAGCGGTCCTTTGGGGAAACCCGTGAGGAAAACGAACACTATCCGTGATTCAAACCATACTAGTCGATGAATCGTCACGGGTATACCCTGCCTGCCCATTCAGACCAGCCGGGCAATGGCTGTGGCGCCGCCGGGAAAGCCAATGACGATGAATCCGAGACAGTGGTGGACGGAGAAGAAGAAAAGCCTGACGGGTGCGTGTCTTGCCCATGCGGTGCATGACGGCTACACCGACGCCCTCTATGTCTTCCTGCCGGTGTGGCAGGCGCAGTTCGGCCTGTCCTATGCGATGCTTGCCGTCATCCGCGCCCTGTATTCCGGGACGATGGGAGGGTTGCAGATCCCGGCCGACCGGGCCCTGCGCGGCCTGTCGCCGCGGGCGGCGCTGATCCTGTCGACCGTTCTGGCGGCGACGGGCCTGCTGATCATGGCGTTGCCGCTCGGCCTGCCGGGCCTGTGCGTCGGCCTCGTCGTCGCCGGCATCGGATCGAGCATCCAGCACCCCTGCGGCTCGATGCTCGTCACCGTCAGCTATGGGGCCGCGTCGCGCCATCCGCTCGGCATCTACAATTTCTCGGGCGATCTCGGGAAAGCGGCGCTGCCGGCGCTGGTCGCCGTGCTGCTGCCGTTTTTCGGCTGGCAGCCGGTGCTGGGGCTGATGGCGGCCATCGGGCTCGTCCTGTCGGCCGCCCTGCTGCCGCTGTTGCCGGCGGTTCCCATCACCAGGGCCGCCAAGACGAAGGCGGCGGGGCGCGGCCGCGGCGGCTTCGGCATCCTGACGGCGATCGGCGCGCTCGATACCGCGACCCGCATGGGCTATCTGCTCTTCCTGCCCTTCCTCATCCATGGCCAGGGCGGGGATTCGGCGACGGTCGGGCTGGCGCTGGCCCTGCTGTTCATCGGCGGCGCGCTGGGGAAGGCGACCTGCAGCCTGCTCGGGGAGCGGCTGGGGGTGGTCGGCTGCGTCATGGCGACCGAAGCCGCCACCG
Source organism: Azospirillum sp. TSH64 (assembly GCF_003116035.1). GTDB lineage: Bacteria > Pseudomonadota > Alphaproteobacteria > Azospirillales > Azospirillaceae > Azospirillum. Next base: position 3,381,960 of record NZ_LGQW01000015.1, on the reverse strand, counting down.
CCCTGCTGATCGCGGCGACGCTGCTCACCTCGCTGACGCCGACGCTGATCCTGCTGCCGCTGCTCGGCATCGTGCTCAACGGCACCTCCTCGGTGCTCTACGGCACCGTGCCGGAGCTGTCCAACGGCGACACCGGCCGGGCCTTCGCGGTCTTCTACACCAGCGTCATCGGCTCCGGCGGGTTGGCCCCGATCCTCTACGGCGCCATCGCCGACCACAGCAGCCAGACGACCGGCGTGCTGGCCTCGGCGGCGACCGCCGCCCTGATCGTCCCGCTCGTCCTGATGCTGAGGCCGCATCTGAACGCGTCCGCCGCGGAACCGCAGGGCGGGTCCGGCCTGCCGCGCTCCGCCTGACCGTCCCACCGCCATAAGGAGATCCCTGTCGATGACCACCGTCTCTCAAGCGCCGCTGATCCTGATAACGGGCGGCGGGCGCGGCATGGGGGCTGCGACCGCAAGGCTCGCCGCCGCCCAGGGCTATGATGTCGCAATCAGCTTCGTCTCCGACGAGGCTGCCGCCCATGTCGTGGCGGCGGATGTCGAGGCCCTGGGGCGCCGGGCCCTGGCGGTGCGCGCCGACAGCGCCGACCCGGCGCAGGTCGCTGCCCTGTTCGAGGCGATCGACCGCGAGTTCGGCCGCATCGACGTGCTGGTCAACAACGCCGCGGTGCTGGCGCGGCAATGCCGGACCGAGGATCTCGGCTTCGAGCGGATGCAGCGCATCTTCGCGGTCAACGCCATCGGCCCGATCCTCTGCGCGCAGCAGGCGGCCAGGCGCATGTCGCATCGCCACGGCGGGCCGGGCGGCGCGATCGTCAACATCTCGTCGGCATCGGCCCGGCTCGGCAGCCCGAACGAGTATGTCGACTATGCCGCCTCCAAGGGTGCCCTGGAGACCTTCACCATCGGCTTCTCCAAGGAGGTCGCGCGGGACGGCATCCGCGTCAACTGCATCCGCCCCGGCCACATCTACACCGACATGCATGCCAGCGGCGGCGAGCCGGGCCGGGTGGACCGCGTCAAGGACTCGATCCCGATGGGGCGGGGCGGCCAGCCCGAGGAGGTGGCGCGGGCGATCCTGTGGCTGGCGGGCCCCGAGGCCTCCTTCATCACCGGCACCTTCCTGGACGTTACCGGCGGCAAGTGAGCGTGGGCGGGGCGGCGGCCGGGGAGGTATTCGGGCGCCGCCGCTCGCCCCCTGCCGGCTGCCGCTCGGCATCTCCCGGCTGCCGCTCGCGGCATTCCACCCCACGAGGCCCCGCGGCGGGCGTACACCGGCGGCATATCCCTTTCAGGAGAGCCGTCATGGATCACGCCCTAACATTTGTGATCGCGACACTCTGCATTCTTGCGCTCTGCTACCGCTTCTACGGCGTGTTCTTCGTGCGCAAGGTTCTCCGTGCCGACGATTCGGAAGTCACCCCGTCCCACATCCTGGCGGACGGCAAGAACTATGTGCCCACCAAGAAATGGGTGAATGCCGGCCAGCATTTCGCCGCCATCGCCGCCGCCGGCCCGCTGGTCGGCCCGGTGCTGGCCGCCCAGTTCGGCTACCTGCCGAGCTTCCTGTGGCTGCTGATCGGCTGCGTCGTCGGCGGTGCGGTGCATGACACCGTCGTGCTGTTCGCCTCGATGAAGCACAAGGGACAGTCGCTGTCCGAAGTCGCCAAGGCCGAACTCGGCCCGGTGGCCGGCTGGTGCACCGGTCTGGCGATGCTGTTCATCATCACCATCACCATGGCCGGCCTGTCGATGGTCGTCGTCCATGCGCTGGAACGCAACGCCTGGGGCGCCTTCGCGGTGTTCATGACGATCCCGATCGCCATCGCGCTCGGCCTCTACGAGAAGGTCACCGGCTCGTCCAAGGGCGCCACCCAGGTCGGCATCGCCGCCATCGCCGCCTCGGTCTTCGCCGGCCCCTACATCCAGGGCACGCTGCTGGGCGAATGGCTGACGCTGCATGCCGAAACGGTCGCCGTCATCCTGCCCATCTACGCCTTCTTCGCCACGGCGCTGCCGGTCTGGCTGCTGCTGACCCCGCGCGGCTACCTGTCCAGCTTCATGAAGGTCGGCGTGTTCGGCGCGCTGGTCGTCGGCGTCGTCTTCATCAACCCGGAAATCCGCTTCCCCGCCCTGACCGACTTCATCCATGGCGGCGGCCCGGTGCTGAACGGCCCGGTCTGGCCCTTCATCTCGATCACCATCGCCTGCGGCGCCATCTCCGGCTTCCATGCCTTCATCGGGTCGGGCACCACGCCCAAGCTGATCGACAAGTGGAGCGACATCCGTCCGGTGGCCTTCGGCGGCATGCTGGCGGAATGCCTGGTCGGCGTCATGGCGCTGATCGCCGCCACCGCCCTGCATCCGGCCGATTACTTCGCCATCAACTCCGCTCCGGCCGCCTTCAAGGCGCTGGGCATGACCGTGGTCGACCTGCCGCGGCTGAGCCAGGACATCGGCCTCGACCTCTACGGCCGGACCGGCGGTGCGGTGACGCTCGCGGTCGGCATGACGGAAATCTTCACCCGCGTTCCGTGGTTCAACAGCCTCGCCTCCTACTTCTTCCAGTTCGTCGTGATGTTCGAGGCGGTGTTCATCCTGACCGCCGTGGACAGCGGCACCCGCGTCGCCCGTTACCTGATCCAGGACCTGCTGGGCGACGTCTATGCCCCGATGAAGCGGCTGGACTGGGTCCCCGGTTCGATCATCGCCAGCGTCATCGCCTGCGTGGCCTGGGGGTATCTGCTGACGTCGGGCGACATCAACTCGGTCTGGGCCCTGTTCGGCGTGTCGAACCAGCTGATGGCCTCGGTCGGCCTGATCATCGGCGCCACCATCATCCTGCGGCTGGCCCAGAAGCGGATCTACATGCTGACCTGCCTGATCCCGCTGGCCTACCTGTTCGTCACGGTGAACGTCGCCGGCTACTGGATGATCGCCAACGTCTATCTGAACAAGGCCGCCAAGGGGTACAACCCCTTCAACGCCGGCATCTCGATCATCATGCTGACGCTGGGCTTCATCATCCTGATCGCCGCCTTCCGCAAGTGGAAGGAACTGCTCCAGGCCCGCGCCATCGAGGTTCCGATGGTCGCCACCCCGGCCGAATGACGGTTCGGGTGCCGTAGAAAAGCGAACGGGCCCTGTGGAGTGTTCCACAGGGCCCGTTCGCTTTTGTCCGTCCGGCGCTTCCGCGGCGATCAGGCCGCCGCGACGAGCGTCTCTTCCGGCGGCAACTCGGCCGGGATCCAGGCGATCAGCTCCCGCCCGGTGTTGGCGAGGCGCTTCGGCTCGATGCGGCCGATGACGCGGGTGCCTTCCTTGGCAATGCGCAGGATGTCGCCGTCCTCCGGAACCAGCGCGCGCTCGACGCCGCAGGTCCGGGCGAGGCGGGCATGGGCTTCCATATGCTCGATGGTGCCATGGACCGGCACGGCGAAGCGGGGACGGACCAAGCCATACATGCGGGCGAGGTCGTCGCGCTTCGGGTGGCCGGAGACATGGACCGGCGCATCGGCCGGGGTGACGATCTCGACGCCCATGCCGCGCAGATGCTCGTGGATTTCGGCCAGCGCCTCCTCGTTGCCGGGGATGGCGCGGGCGGAGAAGATGACGGTGTCGCCCTCTTCCAGCCACAGCTCGCGGTGCTCGTTGCGGGCCAGACGGCTGAGTGCGGCCCGTTCCTCGCCCTGGCTGCCGGTGCACAGGAACACGAGGTTGTCGCGCGGGGTCCAGGACGCCTCGCGGACATCCATGAAGTCCGGCACATGGTCGAGATAGCCGCAGGCCTGCGCCGCCTTTTCCATGCGCAGCATGGAGCGGCCGACCAGCACCACCTTGCGCCCGACCGCCGCCGCCGCTTCCGCCACCGCGGTCATGCGGGCGACGTTGGAGGCGAAGCCGGTCACCGCGATGGCGCCGGAGCGGTTGGCGAAGGCGCCGATCAGGCCGGCGCGGGCGTCGGCCTCCGACCCGGTCGAACCGGGCACGTCGGCGTTGGTGCTGTCGCACATCATGGCGAGCAGCCCTTCGTCGCCCAGCCGCTTCAGCGCGGCGAAATCGGTGCTGCGGCCGACCAGCGGGTTGGGATCGAACTTCCAGTCGCCGGTGTGCAGGACCGTGCCGGCCGCCGTGCGGATCGCCAGCGACATCGGCTCGGGGATGGAGTGGGTGACGGCGATGGTCTCGATCCGGAAGGGACCGATGGTCAGCGTGTCGCCGATCTCGAAGGTCTGCACCTTGGCGGCGCGGTGGGCGCCCTTTTCCTTCAGCCGGTCCCGGATGATGTGGGAGGCGAAGGGGCTGGCATAGATCGGGCAGCGCAGGCGCGGCCACAGATGGTGGATCGCGCCGATATGGTCCTCGTGCGCGTGGGTCACCACCAGCCCGACGACATCCTGCATCCGCTCTTCGATGAAGGCCGGATCGGCCATCAGGCTGTCGATGCCCGGCATCTCGTCGCCGACGAAGGCGACGCCGGCATCGACGATCAGCCATTTGCCGGCATGGCCGTAGAGCGCCATGTTCATGCCGATGCGGGAACAGCCGCCCAGCGGAAGGAACAGGATCTCGTCCTTGCCGGGAACCGGGCCGGTGGGGCCGCCGCCATGGACCGGATTGGCCGGAGGGCGGGAGCTGTCGAAATCATCACGCGGACGCGGGTTGCGGTTGCGTGCGCGGTTGTTCGGCGCCATCCGGCGCCGCTTTGAATCAAACGTCATGCCTCTGTCGTACGTCTCACTTAGGCCGGCATTCGACGCTGCCGGACGGGCGTGCATCGCTCGTCGATGCGGATCTCGGGATGAAGAGTCCCTGCCGGAGGCGCCGTGCGGCGGCCGTCGGACGACTGGGACCGAATGTTTCGTAAGGGCTTATGTGGGCAAAGGGATGCGCACGTCAAGGGCATGCGTGAAAGGTCACACGAAATGGTGGGGCATTGCTGGGATGCGTGGGGGGACCACCGGTCGGGCGGATGGCGCCGCCCCTGGAAAACTCCGCATCCCGCTAGAGCTGGGATGCGATGGCCGCCTTGTCGATGACCGACCATACGGTGTGGATGCGGCCGTCACGAAATTCGTAGAAGACGTTCTCGCTGAACCGAACCCTGCGGCCATTGACGGGAAGATCGAACAGAATGCCTTTCGGGGTGCAGTCGAAGATCAGACGGCTTGCGACATGGGGAGGCTGCGAGACCAGAAGGTCGATGTTGAATTTCAGATCGGGGATTGCGCGGCAATCCGCCTTCAGCATCTCGCGATAGCCGGACAGCCCGAACTTCCGTCCATTGTGCTGGACCTCTTCGTGGACGAAAGTCCCCAGGCTTTGCCAATCCCGGTCGTTCAGGCAGGCGATGTAGCGGCGGTAAAGGGCGGAAAGATCGGCCTCGGTCATCCGGCAGCTCCCGGCTTGGTGCGAATAGTGTCATAGGACAGGGCAGAGGGGACAACGGTTCCGGCCGCCACCCTGTATCGCGTGCGGTGACTACCGCAGCGCCACGGTTCCTCCCGATGCCTCCAGGGCCGATTTGAACAGCGGCCGGCCGGCACCGGAAAGCCATTGTTCCAGACTCAGCAATTTCCCGAACTCCTCGCGAAGAGCCGGGATGTCGACGGCGCCCGCGCATCGGCCGTCGTCGACCAGTTCGGCGAGCCGGCCGAGGAGCGGGTTCTGCGCAAGGAGGCTGTCGGGGAAGCGGTTGTAGGTGATCGTCCTGCCCGCGGCGCGGCTGAAAGCGTCCTGCAATCCCCTGCCGGTCACCGCGTCCCCGGCGATCTCGATGGTACGGCCGGCGAAGCGGTCCGGATCCGAGAAGATCGCCGCGACGATCCTGCCGATGTCGTCGACCGCGATGAACTGCATAGCCTGATCGGGACGCATCAGGAACGAGTAGGTTCCATGGTCGAGCCCCATGCCCGGCAGCATCAGTATTTCCATGAACGTCACCGGACGCACGATGGTGCTGCGGATGCCGAGGCTCCGGACATGCTCTTCGATCTCGGTCTTCATGTCGAAATGGCCGAGGCCGGTGACACCTTTGCCGGCGGCGGCGACGGATGTGTAGACGAGGTGCCGGACGCCATGGGCAACGGAGAGGTCGGCAATGGCCTTGCCGTAGAGAAGCTCCTCCTCATCGGTGATGCCGTGGACGGGTCCCTGCCCGGAACTGGGCTGCACGCTGAAGACCCCGTGGACGCCGGACATCGCCGCGGCGATGGAGGCTTGATCGGAAAAGTCGCCGGGGTAAAGGTCGATGCCGCCGGCTTCCAGGGCCTTGGCCTTTCCGCCGGCGGGGTCGCGGACCAGCGCTCTCACCAGCCAGCCTTCGGCCCGAAGCGCTCTGGCAACCGCTCCGCCCTGCTGTCCGGTGGCGCCGAACACCAGTATCGTCTCTTCGTCGGCCATCATGAGTTCCTCTTCGTAACCATTGTGGGTTACGAAATGACACTGCTAGGAAACCTGCACAAGACGGCACATTTTTGTAAGTCGGTGACCGGTTTGTAAGTCGGTGACAGAGAGGTGACTGTTGGAAAAGACGATCCATGGCCGGCCATACAAGGAAACCAGGCGAGGACCGGTCCTCACGCCCTGCGCGCCGAACAGCGTCCTGGCAAGGCTTGGCGACAAATGGACGATCCTGGTGATGAGCATCCTTGCGCTCGATCCCGCCAGACCGTTGCGGTTTTCGGAGATCAGGACCGGGATTCCGGACATCTCGCAACGCATGCTGACCCTGACCTTGCGGAACTTGGAACGGGACGGCCTCGTCCTGCGCCACTATTTCGCGGAGGTACCGCCGCGGGTCGAATATGAGCTGACGGCGATGGGCAAGACGATGCTGCCGGCGCTTGAAGGATTCACCGGTTGGATCAGGGAGAACTGGCAGGAGATCGAGCGCTCCCGTCAGGCGTTCGACGCGGCGGAGACCGAGCGGTCCGCGTCCGGGACGTGATGGAAGCGCATCAGCGCCCGCCCGCTGCCATGCGGGGGGCGCCGTGCGGCTCGACAGGCCTGGCCTCAATGGTTGTCGCGCGGGATCCCCATCGTCTGCGCCACGCGCTGGTACTTGACCGCCGGCTTCAGGACCATGCCCTCGTCCAGCTGGTCGACGATGCCGCGCTGGATTTCCTGCCACGGGGTCTGCGACGGCGGGGCGGGGTAGCCGCCGGCCGCCTCCAGCGTGGCCTTGCGGTCGGCAAGCTCCGCGTCCGAGATCAGGATGTCGGCGCTGCCGCGGCGCAGGTCGATGCGCACGCGGTCGCCCGAGCGCAGAAGGCCGAGGTTGCCGCCGGCCGCCGCCTCCGGCGAGGCGTTCAGGATCGACGGCGAGCCCGAGGTGCCGGACTGGCGGCCGTCGCCGATGCAGGGCAGGGAATGGATGCCCTGCTTGATGAGGTCGGCGGGCGGACGCATGTTCACCACCTCCGCCGCACCGGGATAGCCGATGGGGCCGGCGCCGCGGATGACCAGGATGGTGTAGGCGTCGATGCCCAACGACGGGTCGTCGATGCGGTGATGGTAGTCCTCCGGACCGTCGAAGACGACGACTTTGCCCTCGAAGGCTTCCGGATCCTTCGGGTTGGACAGGTAGCGCTCGCGGAACTCGTCGGAGATCACGCTGGTCTTCATGATGGCGGCGTTGAACAGGCTGCCGCGCAGCACGACGAAGCCGGCATTGATCTTCAGCGGGTCGTCGATGGGATGGATGACGCGGGTGTCGAGGATCTCGGTGTTGCGGCAGTTCTCGCCGATGCTGCGGCCGTTGACGTTGGGCGCGTCCTCGCGGATCAGCCCCTTGGTCATCAGCTGGCCGACCACGGCCGGAACGCCGCCGGCGCGGTGGAAGTCCTCGCCCAGATACTCGCCGGCCGGCTGGAGGTTGACCAGCAGGGGCACGCCCAGCCCGTGGGTTTGCCAGTCGTCCACCGTCAGCGGCACGCCGATGTGCTTGGCGATGGCGTTGATGTGGATCGGCGCGTTGGTCGAGCCGCCGATGGCGGAGTTGACGACGATGGCGTTGAGGAAGGCGTCGCGGGTCAGGATGTCGGACGGCTTGATGTCCTGGCGCACCATCTCGACGATGCGCTTGCCGGTCTCATAGGCGGCCTGCTGGCGCTCCCGGTAGGGCGCGGGGATCGCGGCGGAGCCCGGAAGCTGCATGCCCAGCACCTCCGCCAGCGAATTCATGGTCGAGGCGGTGCCCATGGTGTTGCAGTAGCCGGTCGAGGGAGCGGACGACGCCACCAGCTCGATGAAGCCCTGATAGTCGATCTCGCCGGCCGCCATCATCTGGCGGGCCTTCCACACGATGGTGCCCGATCCGGTGCGCTCGCCGCGGAACCAGCCGTTCAGCATCGGGCCGACCGACAGCGCGATGGCCGGGATGTTGACGGTGGCCGCCGCCATCAGGCAGGCCGGCGTGGTCTTGTCGCAGCCGATGGTCAGCACGACGCCATCGAGCGGATAGCCGTGCAGAACCTCGACGAGGCCGAGATAGGCGAGGTTGCGGTCGATGGAGGCGGTCGGCCGCTTGCCGGTCTCCTGGATCGGGTGGACCGGGAACTCGATGGCGATGCCGCCGGCGGTGCGGATGCCCTCGCGCAGCCGTTCGGCCAGCACCAGATGGTGGCGGTTGCAGGGGCTGAGGTCGGAACCGGTCTGGGCGATGCCGATGATCGGGGCGCCGGATTGCAGCTCCTCGCGCGTCAGGCCGAAATTCAGGTAGCGCTCAAGGTACAGCGCGGTCATGTCGGGGTTGGCGGGGTTGTCGAACCACGCGCGCGACCGCAGGCGACGCTCTGAATCCTGGGCTGAACCGTCGGCACTGGCGGGGAAGGGGGGCTTCGTCTCGGACATATCGACACCGGTTTCAGGTTGGGGCGCGGACCGGAGGCCCGGCGCCGGAGTTGTGGTTGCGTCTCTTCGGCCTTGCTCAAGGCCGTGGTCGGGTCAGGCCGCGCGCATGTCGGCCAGGAAGCGCGACACGCAGCCGCGCAGGTCGTCGGCCTCGCCGGACAGGCCGTCGGCGGCGGATTTGACCTGACGCGAGGCGTCGCTGGTGGCCTGGAAGGCGTGGGTCACGCCGGCGATGGTGTCGCGGACATCCTGGGTGCCGCGCGCGGCGCGCTGGATGCTGCCGCTGATCTCGCTGGTCGCCGCCCGCTGCTCGCCGATGGCGGAGGCGATGGTGGCGGAGGCCTCGTTGACCTCGCCTATGACCTTGGCGATCTCGGTGATGGCGCCGGCCGCCTCGCTGCTGACGCGCTGGACGGCGGCGATCTGTGCCTCGATCTCCTCGGTCGCCTTCGCGGTCTGGGCGGCGAGGCTCTTCACTTCGTTCGCCACCACGGCGAAGCCCTTGCCGGCGTCACCGGCCCGCGCCGCCTCGATGGTGGCGTTCAGCGCCAGCAGGTTGGTCTGCGCTGCGATGGAGCCGATCAGCTGCACCACGTCGCCGATCTGGCGGGCGACGCCGGTCAGGCTGCGCACCGTCTCGTCGGTGACGCGGGCGATGCCGACCGCCTGCTCGGTCACCTCGGCGCTGTGGGCGACATGCTGGCTGATGGCGACGATGGAAACCGCCAGCTCCTCGGCGGCGGCGGCCACCGTCTCGACGCTGCCGGTGGTCTCGCCGGAGCTGCGGACGGCGTCGCCGGCAAGGCGGCTGGTCTCGTCGGTGGTCGACTGGATCGTCCGGGCGGTGGACTGCAACTGGGTGGCGGCGCTGGCGACGCGGCCCAGCGTGCTGTCCACCATCCGCTCGAACTCGCGGGTCAGGCGGTCGATGCGCTCGCCGCGGCGGACGCGGGCCTCATGCTCGGCGGCCTTGTCGGCGGCCAAGCGGTCGGCCTCGATCAGCCCGGCCTGGAAGACCTGCACCGCCTTGGCCATGCCGCCGATCTCGTCGCGGCGGTCGAGGCCGGGGATCGTCACCGAGCGGTCGCCGCCGGCCAGCCGGGTCATGGCGTCGGTCATGGCGACCACCGGGCGCGACAGGCTGCGGGCGATCAGCAGCGCGGCGGCAAGGCCGAGGATCAGCCCGGCGGCCGAAACCATCGCCATCGTCCGGCGCTGTTCCTCGAGCTGCGCCATCGTGCCGGTGCGCAGCGTCTGTTCCGTGGCGATGCCCTGGTCGGTCAACGCCCGCGCCTGGGTGCCGATGGACGAGCCGAGCGATGCGAGGGTGTCCCCGACCAGCCCGTCACGGCTTTCCGTCGCCGACACCAGACGGTCGAATTCGGTGCCGTAGGCCGCAAGCGTCTTGATCAGGGCGGCTGCGAGGGGAGGGGCGTCGGCGGTCTTCGTCATCGCCTCGCTTTTCTGGACGGCATTCTTCAGTTCGTTGCGCGTCGCCACGGCCAGGCCGGCCGACCCTTCCTTCTGGAAGCGCATGGCGACGAAGCGGGCGGACAGCACATGCTCCATCGTCTGGCTGGCGAGGGTCACCAGCTCGGCGTTCCCGGACTTGCGGGCGTTGGACAGGATGGTGTCGAGCATGGTGCGCAGCCGCGCGCCCAGCTTGGCCTCCTCGGCCAGGGCGGCGTCCCGCTTCGCCTGCATCTCCTGCACTTCGGAGAAGGCGACCCGGTAGCGTCCGGTCTGCTCGGCCATCGCGTTGACCGTGTTGGCCATCGCCGGATCGCCCATCGTCCCGGCACCCTCGCCGATGATGCGGGCGGCCTCGTCCAGCAGGGACCGCACGCCGTCCGCATCCTCCTCGCGGCCGCTCAGCAGGAAGCCGGTGGCCTTGAGGCGCGTTTCCAGCATCAGCGCCTGCAGGCGCCCGAGATCGTTGGATCGCTTGGCCAGATCGCCGTAGGTCCTCACCACCGTCTCGGTTTGCGAGAGGGCGTTGATGCCCACCCCGGCCACGGCGGCGAGGAACAGCAGGAGGCCGGCGCTGCCGGCGGTGATCCGGTGGCCGATGCGGGTGCCGATTCGGGTTCTGCTGGCGATGGGCATGCGGGGGGATCTCCCAGTTTCGGGGCCCAGTTTTGGGGCCCTGTTGCGGGGCGCTGCTACCAGTCGAAGGTGTCGGTGCGGTGCCAGCGGCCGACCATGCAGGCGTCGGCGACCAGCGACAGCGGACGGCCGTCGACGTCGCTCGCCCCGTCCGTCATCAGCCGGTGGAAGTGGCGGTAGATGCGCTGGTATTCGGTGTCGGGCTCGGCCAGCACCGGCGCGCCATCCACGAACAGGCGGGTGCCGCCATGGGTGAGGTCGAGGCGGCCATCGGCGGTGTGGATGACGATGGACCAGGTCTGCTCGCCCTGCTGGAGGAAGTCGAAGTCGGCGGTGACGCGGCCGATGCGGGAGCCGGGGGCGGCACCCATCTCCAGCGTCGCGGCGATGGGGGTGTCGCGGTTGGCCGGCACATGCAGGTCGGCGGCGCGGACGAAGACCGGGGCCGGCAGGATGTCGGTCAGGATCGACAGGGCGTTGATGCCGGGATCGAACACGCCGAAGCCGCCCGCCGCGAAGATCCAGTCCTGGCCGGGATGCCAGCGCCGGACATCCTCCTTCCAGGTGATGGCGACGCTGCGGATGTCGGTGTGGGCGAGCCGGCGCTTGGTTTCCTCGACCGCCGGGTTGAACTGCGAATGCCAGGCGGTGAACAGGGTGCGGCGCGCGGTCTCCGCCTCCGCCGCCAGATCGTGAAGCTCCGACAGGGTGGCGGCGGGCGGCTTCTCGATCAGCACATGCTTGCCGGCGCGCAGCGCCTCGACCGTCAGGCCGTGGCGGACGGCCGGCGGGGTGCAGAGCGCCACCGCGTCGAGGCCGGGCAGGGCCGCCAGCATCTCGGCCTGGGAGCGGAAGCTCGGCACGCCCTCAGCGGTCGCACCGTCCGGGCTGACCACGGCGGCGAGCTTGAACAGGCCGGTGGCGGCGATGGCGGGGATGTGCTGGTCGCGGGCGATCTTTCCCAGACCGACAAGTCCGAGGGTGGGGAGCGTCATGGCGATATGTCCGGTCGGGGAAGGGGAGGGCGGTCACAAGACCGCCGTCAGGCCTTGCCCTTGTTGTAGACGTCGAAGCAGACGGCGGCGAGCAGCACCAGACCCTTGATCACCTGCTGCCAGTCGATGCCGATGCCGACGATCGACATGCCGTTGTTCATCACGCCCATGATGAAGGCGCCGATCACCGCACCCGTCACCCGGCCGACGCCACCCGAGGCCGAGGCGCCGCCGATGAAGCAGGCGGCGATCACGTCCAGCTCGAAGGACACGCCGGCCTTCGGCGTCGCGGTGTTGAGGCGGGCGGCGAAGATCAGGCCGGCGAGTGCGGCAAGCACGCCCATGTTGACGAAGGTGTAGAAGGACAGGCGGCGGGTGTCGATGCCCGACAGCTTGGCGGCCTTCTCGTTGCCGCCCAGCGCGTAGATGCGCCGGCCGATGGTGGTGTCGCGGGTGACGAAGGCATAGATGCCGATCAGCAGCGCCATGATGATCAGGACGTTGGGCAGGCCCTTGTAGGTCGACAGCAGCCAGCCGACATAGGCGACCACCGCGAACAGCCCGGCGCTCTTCAGCAGGAACAGGACCAGCGGCTCCTGTTCGATGGCGAAGCGGTGGCGGCGCAGGCGGGCGGCGACGCTGAAGGCGATCAGGATCGCCGGGGTGGCGAGGCACAGCACCATCGTGGTGGTGTGGAAGCCCTCGGTGCCGAAGATGTCCGGGATGAAGCCGGAGCTGAGGCGCTGGAACTCCACCGGGAAGGGGCCGACCGACTGTCCGGCCAGCAGCGCGAGGCTGAGGCCGCGGAACACCAGCATGCCGGCCAGCGTCACGATGAAGGACGGGATGCGGAAATAGGCGACCCAATAGCCCTGGGCGGCGCCGATGGCGGCCCCCGCCAACAGGCTGACGATGGCGGTGGGGATGAAGTGCCAGTGGAACTGCACCATCAGGATGGCGGCCAGCGCGCCGATGAAGCCGACGATGGAGCCCACCGACAAATCGATGTGCCCGGCGACGATCACCAGCAGCATGCCCAGCGCCATGATGACGATGTAGCTGTTCTGCAGGACGAGGTTGGTCAGGTTCAGCGGCTGCAGCAGCGTACCGTTGGTCATGTACTGGAAGAACGCCACGATCGCCAGCAGCGAGATCAGCATGCCGTAATCGCGCATGTGGCTCTTCAGGAACTTGGCCATCGAGGCCTGGCGCGGCGGCGCTGCCGGCAGGTTCAGTTCGGCGCTCATTGCAGGGACTCCCGGGCGGCAGCGGCGACGGCGGCGCGGGCTGCCGTGGCTTTCGAGGCGGACGACATGATGGCGTGCATGATCTTTTCCTGGCTGGCCTCGGCCGCCGGCATCTCGGCGACCAGGGCGCCTTCGTTCATCACATAGATGCGGTCGGCGACACCCAGAAGCTCCGGCAGTTCGGACGAGATCAGGATGACGCCGCGGCCCTCGGCCACCAGCTGGTTGACGATGGTGTAGATTTCATATTTGGCGCCGACGTCGATTCCGCGGGTCGGCTCGTCCAGGATCAGCACCTTGGGGTCGGCGAACAGCCATTTGCTGAGCACGACCTTCTGCTGGTTGCCGCCGGACAGATTGACCGTCTGCTGGAACACGTCCGAACAGCGGATGCGCAGGCGGCGGCGGAAGTCGTTGGCGACCTCGATCTCGCGCTCATGGTGGATGACGCCGCGCTTGGCGACACCGTCCAGATTGGCCAGCGTCACGTTGTGGCGGATGTCGTTGTCGAGCACGAGGCCGTAATGCTTGCGGTCCTCGGTGGCATAGGCCAGCCCGTTGCCCATCGCTTTGCTGATCGTCGAAACGTCGATCTCGTGCCCGTCGAGGAAGGCCTGCCCCCGGATGTTGCGGCCGTAGGAGCGGCCGAACAGGCTCATGGCGAATTCGGTGCGGCCGGCGCCCATCAGGCCGGCGATGCCCACCACCTCGCCGCGGCGCACATGCAGGTCGATGTCCTTGACCACGCGGCGGCCGGCATGGATGGGGTGGTCGGCGCTCCAGTCCTTCACCTCGAACAGGATGCCGCCCGGATTGCTGGTGCGGCGCGGATAGCGGTCGGCGAGGTCGCGGCCGACCATGCCCTTGATGATGCGGTCCTGGCTGATCGGTGCGTCGTGGCAGTCCAGCGTCTCCACCGTGGTGCCGTCGCGCAGGATGGTGACGCGGTCGGCGACCTTGGCGATCTCGTTCAGCTTGTGCGAGATCAGGATGGAGGAGATGCCCTGCTCCTTGAAGCGCAGCAGAAGTTCCAGCAGCGCGTCGCTGTCGCTCTCGTTCAGGCTGGCGGTCGGCTCGTCGAGGATCAACAGCTTGACCTGCTTGGACAACGCCTTGGCGATCTCGACCAGCTGCTGCTTGCCGACGCCGATGTCGGTGATCAGCGTCTCCGGCGAATCTGTCAGCCCGACCATGCGCAGCAGTTCGCGCGCGCGGGCGGTGGCGGCGACCCAGTCGATGCGGCCGCGTTTCGCCTGCTCGTTGCCGAGAAACAGGTTCTCGGTGATCGACAGCAGCGGAACCAGCGCCAGTTCCTGGTGGATGATGATGATGCCCAGCTTCTCGCTGTCGGCGATGCCGCGAAAGGCGACGGGCTGGCCGCCGAAACGGATTTCGCCCTCGTAGGTGCCGTGCGGATAGACGCCGCTCAGCACCTTCATCAGCGTCGATTTTCCGGCGCCGTTTTCGCCGATCAGCGCGTGGATCTCCCCCTCGCGGACCGAGAGGTTGACGTTGTCGAGCGCCTTGACACCCGGAAACGTCTTGGTGATGCCGCGCATCTCAAGAATGCTGTCCATGTATGAACCTCTGAACGCCCGATCCGCTGTTGGGCGGAGCGCGGGGGAGGGCGCCGGTCGGCACCCCCTCCCGCGCCGCTCACTCACTTGATCTGCGATTCCTTGTAGTAGCCGCCGTCGACCAGGACCTGCTTCCAGTTGGTGGCGTCGACGCTGACCGGCTTCAGCAGATAGGAGGGAACCACCTTCTTGCCGTTGTCGTAGGTCTTGGTGTCGTTGACCTGCGGGGTGCGGCCGGCCAGCAGGTCGTCGACCATGCCGACCGTGACCTTCGCCAGCTCGCGGGTGTCCTTGAAGACGGTGGAGCGCTGCTCGCCCGCCAGGATCGACTTGACCGACTGCACCTCGGCGTCCTGCCCGGTGACGACCGGCATCGGCTGCGAGGCGGAGCCGTAGCCGACACCCTTCAGCGACGAGATGATGCCGATGCTCAGCCCGTCATAGGGCGACAGCACGGCGTCGACCCGCTTGTTGCCGTAATAGGCGCTCAGCAGATTGTCCATGCGGGCCTGGGCGACGGCGCCGTCCCAGCGCAGGGTCGACACCTTGTCCATGCCGACCTGGCCGCTGCCGACCTTCAGCTTGCCGCTGTCGATGTAGGGCTGCAGCACCGACATGGCGCCGTTGTAGAAGAAGTAGGCGTTGTTGTCGTCGGGCGAGCCGCCGAACAGCTCGATGTTGAACGGACCCTTGCCGTCCTTCAGCCCGAGCGCCTTCTCGATGTAGGAGGCCTGGAGGACGCCGACCTGGAAGTTGTCGAAGGTGGCGTAGTAATCGACGTTGGCCGAGCCGCGGATCAGGCGGTCGTAGGCGATGACCTTCACGCCGCGCTCGGCGGCCTTCTGCAGCACGTCGGTCAGCGTCGTCCCGTCGATGGCGGCGATCACCAGAACCTTGTCGTTCTTGGTGACCATGTTCTCGATCTGGGCGAGCTGGTTGGGGATGTCGTCCTCTGCATATTGCAGGTCGGTCTTGTATCCCTTTTCCTGGAAATACTTGACCATGTTGTTGCCGTCGTCGATCCAGCGCGCCGACGACTTGGTCGGCATGGCGATGCCGACGGTCGGCTTGTCCTGGGCCATGGCCGGGACGGCGGCGGCACCGGCGACGACGATCAGGCCGACGGCGAGGCCGGCCAGTTTGGAGCTGAAGGAAGTGCGCTTGGCGGACGACATGGACCGGAATCCTCCCCGTTACTACGGCACGCGATACGCCGCCCCCGCGTTCTGTGGCGCGGATGGCGTTGGACGCGATGGTTGGTGTCCCTAGCAATCCTCCCTTTTCCCATAACTGTCAAATATGATTATTCGGCAAATCGATATGCATTTCGGTATCGTTCGTCACCGTGCCGCAGTGGTGGCGGCGGGGCTGGCGGCGACAAGGCGCATCTTCAGTTCCGAGGCGGCGCGGACGGCCGACAGCACGGTGCGCGCACCCGGCGACAGCGGCCGGTCCTTCAGCCAGAAGATGCCGTAGGGCTCGACGCTGAACCGCTTGTGGAAGGGCATGATCGCGCAGCAGCCGCTGGGCGAGAACACCTGGGCCAGCGCGCGGGCGAAGACGGTGATCGACTCGGTTTCCGCCACCATCGCCATCGAGATGACCGGAGAGGCGCTTTCGATCACCCGGTGCGGCAGCCGGGCGCCCTCGGCGCGGAACAGGGCCTCCACCCGGTCGCGCAGCAGGGTGCCGACCGGCTGGAGGATCCAGGTGGCGTCGGACAGATCCGCAGCGGTCAGCGGACGGCCGAGCCGGAGCAGCGGGTTGCTGTCATGGCAGATGAAGCACAGCTCCTCGCTGCTGATCTCCTGATACTCGAAGGCGGTCGGGTCGTAATGGCCGGGCAGGCGGCCGATGGCGAAATCCATCACCCCCTGGTGGACCCGGTCGGCCAGCACGTCGCTGGTCTCCACCGCCACGGCGACCTTCAGGTTGGGATGGTCGCGGGTCAGGCTGCTGATGACCGGCACCACCAGTTCCACCGCCGGGGCCATGACGGTGCCGATGGACACCCGGCCGCTGTGGCCGGCGAGAAGGGCGTTCAGCTCCTCGCCCGTCTCCTGCAACTCGCTGAGGATCATCCGGGCGTGGCGGATCATGAGGCTGCCGTACCAGTTCGGCTCGATCCCGCGGCCATGGCGGTCGAACAGCTCGATGCCCAGCGTCTCCTCCAGGTCGCCCAGCAGCTTGGAGGCGGCGGGCTGCGACATGTTCAGGCTGGCGGCGGCGCGGTGCAGGTTGCGGTGTTCGTCGAGCGCCGCGAACAGCTGGAGATGGCGCAGCTTCAGCCGCGCCTTCTGGAACCAGTTCGGCGGAAAACGTTGCGGGGTCACGGGGGTGCGGCCTCCGATGGGGCGGCGGCGACTTGATAGCAGACGTCGGGATACGACATTTGGTATCGCAAGCGCCGATCTTCGTATTGGACGATTATCAAGAGGCCTCTTATCGTTTGCGCCGTCAACAAATTTAAGAATTCACCGGTGACGGCGATTTGCCGGGGGCCAACTCCGGGGCGAAAGAGCGAAGCGAGGGGGAGTTAAGCGGGATGGCGCAGGAAGCGCGTTGCGTCTGGCAGGCCCGGGCTGTGCTTGGGGAAGGTCCGCTCTGGTCCCCGCGGCAGGATGCCGTCTATTTCGTCGATATCCGCGGATCCCGCATCCTGCGCCACGGCCTGTCGGACGGCTCGCAGGCAGGATGGGATCTGGATGACGCCGCCTGCTGGCTGGTGGAGAGCGCCGACGGCGACGGCTTCGTCGCGGGCTTGCGCTCGCGCCGGGTGGTCCGGCTGCGGTTGGAGCCGGGCGAGGCGGCGGTCGTCGGCGAGGAGATCGCGCGGATCGAGCCGGACAAGCCGGGCAACCGCCTGAATGACGGCAAGGCCGACCGCGACGGCCGGCTCTGGGTCGGCAGCATGGACGATGCGGAGGAGGCGCCGGCCGGCAGCTTCTACCGCATCGACCCCGATGGCGCGGTCACGCCGGTCGACGAGGGCTACACCGTCGCCAACGGGCCGGCGCTGGCGCCGGACGGGCGGACAATCTACCACACCGACAGCGCGGCGCGGACGGTCTACGCTTTCGACATCGGCGCCGACGGCAGCCTGTCGGGCAAGCGCGTCCACATCCGCTTCACCGAGGCCGACGGCTATCCCGACGGCATGACCTGCGACGCCGAGGGCGGGCTGTGGGTCTGCCATTGGGACGGCGGGCGCGTCAGCCGCTTCCGTCCCGACGGCACGCTCGACCGCGCCATCGCCCTGCCGGTCTCCCGCGTCACCTCCTGCGTCTTCGCCGGTCCGGATCTGGACCGGCTGTTCATCACCACCGCGGCGCACGGCCGGCCGGACGAGCCGCTGGCCGGTGCGCTGTTCGAGTGCGACCCCGGCGTCCGCGGCCTGCCGCCCGGACGGTTCGGGCCTCCGTCGCCCTGAGTCCCGACCGCCGAGTGCTGTCTGCCGATTCGATTTCGAGGAAGGATTTTCCCGCCATGCCGTCCAGCGCCCGCCCCTATCGCGGCGTCTTCCCCGTCGTCCCCACCATCTTCACCGAAGCGGGGGAACTGGACCTCGACGGCCAGAAGCGCTGCGTCGATTTCATGATCGACGCCGGCTCCACCGGCCTGTGCATCCTCGCCAACTTCTCCGAACAGTTCGTGCTGACCGACGACGAGCGCACGCTGCTGATGGAGACCATCCTCGCCCATGTCGCCGGCCGGGTTCCGGTGATCGTCACCACCACCCATTTCAGCACCCGCGCCTGCGCTGAGCGCAGCCGCCGCGCCCAGGATCTGGGGGCTGCGATGGTGATGGTGATGCCGCCCTACCACGGCGCCACCATCCGCGTGCCGGAAGCCGGCATCGTCGAGTTCTTCAGCCGCGTGTCGGACGCCATCGACATCCCGATCATGATCCAGGATGCGCCGGTCAGTGGCACCCCGCTGTCCGCCCCGCTGCTGGCGCGGATGGCGCGGGAGATTGCCAACGTCTCCTACTTCAAGATC
Source organism: Azospirillum sp. TSH64 (assembly GCF_003116035.1). Classification (GTDB taxonomy): domain Bacteria; phylum Pseudomonadota; class Alphaproteobacteria; order Azospirillales; family Azospirillaceae; genus Azospirillum. Next base: position 3,363,181 of record NZ_LGQW01000015.1, on the reverse strand, counting down.
GAGGTGCCGCAGGCGGCGGCCAAGCTGCGCACCCTGATCGAGCTGGGCGGCGACGCCATCGAAGGGCCGTGGGACGGCGAGGAGGCGATCACCCTGCTGGCCGACCTCGACGCCGGGGCGACCGGCGCGATGACCGGCGGCGCCTATCCCGACGGCATCCGCCAGATCGTCGATCCCTATCTGGCGGGCGACCGCGAGGCGGCGGTGGCGGCCTATGGGCGCTGGCTGCCGCTGATCAACCACGAGAACCGCCAGTGCGGCATCGCCACCGCCAAGATCCTGATGAAGGAGGGCGGCATCATCGCGTCCGACGCCATGCGCCACCCGACGGCCAACCCGCACCCGATGAGCCGCGACGGCCTGCTGGACGCCGCGAAGCGTCTCGATCCGCTCGTTCTGCGCTGGGCGCGCTGAGCGGCATCCGGGCAAGCAGTTTCGGGCAAGGAGACCCCAAGATGACCATCACCGGCGAGATGCTGATCGGCGCCACGGCGCACCGCGGCGGCCAGGGCGGGTTCCGCGCCGTCGACCCCGCCACCGGCGAGGCGCTGGACCCCGTCTTCAGCGGCGGCGGTGCGGCCGAGGTGGAGCGCGCCTGCGCGCTGGCCTGGGCCGCCTTCGACGCCTTCCGCGAGACCGGCCTGGAGCAGCGCGCCGCCTTCATCGAGGCGGTTGCCCAGAACATCCTCGACATCGGCGACGACCTCATCACCCGCGCCATGGCCGAGACCGGCCTGCCGCGCGCCCGGCTGGAGGGCGAGCGCGGCCGCACCGTCGGCCAGCTCCGCCTGTTCGCCCAGGTCGTGCGCGAAGGAAGCTGGCTCGAGGCCCGGATCGATCCCGCCATGCCGGCGCGC
>NZ_LGQW01000015.1:3362151-3362314 GCF_003116035.1 Azospirillum sp. TSH64 | reverse complement strand
CTGGCTGGCCGACCGGCTCGGCATCCTCGACGGGCTGGCCGACCAGCCGGCGCAACGGCCGGCGCATCAGCCGCAAACTTCTCAGTCGTCGGAAGATCCGTCTGCCGAGCCTGCGGCCGACCCCTTCGCCGGGATCGTCCCCGACCTCGACGACGACAGCATC
>NZ_LGQW01000015.1:3360445-3362141 GCF_003116035.1 Azospirillum sp. TSH64 | reverse complement strand
CAAGGATGGCGTTGCCGCTCCGGTTTCGGTGACGCAGACCCTGGCGGTGACCGTCAACCCGGTGACCGACACCCCGACGCTGTCCGTGTCCGCCGCTCGCGGCGACGAAGACACGGCGATTTCGCTGACGATCAGCCCGGCCCTGACCGACACCGACGGGTCGGAGACGCTGACGGTCACCATCGCCGGCGTGCCCGCCGGAGCGACGCTGAGCGCCGGCACCTCGGTCACCGAAAGCAACGGCACCACCACCTGGACCCTGTCGCCCCAGCAGCTTGCCGGTCTGAAGATTACGCCGCCGGCCAACAGCGACGTGGATTTCGACCTGACGGTCACTGCAATCGCCAAGGACGGCACAGCACCGGTCGCGACGACGACGCAGACCCTGCACGTCACCGTCGATCCGGTCACCGACACGCCGACTCTGAGCGTCACCGCGGCGAGCGGCAATGAAGACACCGCAATCCCGCTGTCGATCACTCCGGCGCTGACCGATCTTGACGGGTCGGAAACGCTGACGATCACCATCAGCGGCATCCCGGCGGGCGCCAGCCTCAGCAATACGGCCGGCAACACGCTGACCATCAGCAACGGCTCGATCACGCTCACGCCCAGTCAGCTGGCTGGGCTGAAGATCACGCCGCCGCTGAACAGCGATGCGGATTTCACGCTCACCGTCACCGCGACCGCCAAGGACGGCGTCGCCACGCCGGTTTCGGTCAGCCAGACCTTGCCGGTGACCGTCAGCCCGGTGTCGGATACTCCCTCGCTGAGCGTCACGGCGGCGACGGGCAACGAGGACACCGCGATTGCGCTGTCGATCACGCCGGCGCTGACCGACACCGACGGGTCGGAGGTGCTGACCGTCACCATCTCTGGGATTCCGGCCGGTGCGACGCTCGTCAACACGCTGAACGGCACGCTGACGGTCAGCAACGGCTCGATCACCCTGAACCCCGATCAGCTTGCCGGGCTGAAGATCACGCCGCCGCTGAACAGTGACGATGACTTCACCCTCACCGTCACCGCGACCTCGAAGGACGGGAGCGCCGCGCCGGCCAGCACCAGTGCGCCGCTGCTGGTGACCGTCAACCCGGTGTCCGACACCCCGACCCTGTCCGTATCGGCCGCCCGCGGCGATGAAGACACCGCGATTCCGCTGTCGATCAGCCCGGCCCTGACCGACACCGACGGGTCGGAGACGCTGAGCATCCGGATCTCCGGCGTTCCGGCGGGAGCGACGTTGAGCGCCGGCACCTCGGTCACCGAAAGCAACGGCACCACCACCTGGACGCTGACGCCCCAGCAGCTTGCCGGGTTGAAGATCACGCCGCCGGCCAACAGCGACGTGGATTTCGACCTGACGGTCACTGCAATCGCCAAGGACGGCACAGCACCGGTCGCGACGACGAGCCAGACCCTGCACGTCACCGTCGATCCGGTCACCGACACGCCGACGCTGAGCGTCACTGCGGCGAGCGGCAATGAAGATACGGCGATTGCGCTGGCGATCACCCCGGCGCTGACCGATCTGGACGGGTCGGAGGTGCTGACCATCACCATCAGCGGCATCCCGGCCGGCGCCAGCCTCAGCAACACGGCCGGCAACACGCTGACCATCAGCAACGGCTCGATCACGCTGACGCCGGACCAACTGGCCGGGTTGAAGATCACGCCGCCGTCGAACAGCGACGAC
>NZ_LGQW01000015.1:3360110-3360435 GCF_003116035.1 Azospirillum sp. TSH64 | reverse complement strand
CGTCGCCGCCATCTCCGACATCACCGCCGTGGTCTCCGCCGATACGTTCGAGCGGCCGATCTACGCCGGCAACGCGATTGCCACCGTGCAGTCGGCCGATGCGGTGAAGGTGATCACCGTCCGCACCACCGCCTTCGAGACCGCAGCATCCGAAGGCGGTTCGGCCGCCGTCGAGCAGGTCGCGGGTGCCGGTGCCGCCGGGCTGTCGAGCTTCGTCTCGGCCGAGCTGACCAAGTCGGAGCGTCCGGAACTCACATCCGCCCGCGTGGTGGTGTCGGGCGGGCGCGGCATGCAGTCGGGCGAGAACTTCCCGCTGCTTGAGGCT
>NZ_LGQW01000015.1:3359786-3360100 GCF_003116035.1 Azospirillum sp. TSH64 | reverse complement strand
CCGTGCAGTCGGCCGACCCGGTCAAGGTGATCACCGTCCGCACCACAGCCTTCGAGGCGGCGCCCGCCACCGGCAGCGGCGCGGTCGAGAGCATCGCCACCGCGCCGGACCCCGGTCTGTCTGGCTTCGTCTCGGCCGAGCTGTCGAAGTCGGAGCGTCCGGAGCTGACCTCCGCCCGCATCGTCATCTCCGGCGGGCGCGGCATGCAGTCGGGCGACAATTTCCACCTGCTGGAGGCCATCGCCGACAAGCTGGGGGCCGCCGTCGGGGCCAGCCGTGCCGCCGTCGATGCCGGCTTCGTGCCGAACGACTAT
>NZ_LGQW01000015.1:3359652-3359776 GCF_003116035.1 Azospirillum sp. TSH64 | reverse complement strand
CGTCGACTGCCCGGGCCACGCCGACTACGTGAAGAACATGATCACGGGCGCCGCCCAGATGGACGGCGCGATCCTGGTCGTGTCGGCCGCCGACGGCCCGATGCCGCAGACCCGCGAGCACATT
>NZ_LGQW01000015.1:3359128-3359642 GCF_003116035.1 Azospirillum sp. TSH64 | reverse complement strand
GGTGCGGCTGTCGATCTTGCTGGTGACCTGGAAGCTGATGCGGGTCGGGAAGTTGGCCTTGATGGTGCCGGTGATGACGTCGACCGACGGACGCTGGGTCGCCATGATCAGGTGGATGCCGGCGGCGCGCGCCATCTGGGCCAGACGCTGGATCGCCGCCTCGATCTCCTTGCCGGCCACCAGCATCAGGTCGGCCATCTCATCGACGATGACCACGATGTATGGAAGCGGCGTCGGTTCCGACGGCGTCAGGTCGAAGACGTTCTCCGGCTCGCCCGGTGCCGGGGCGCGGCGCGGCATCTTCTCGCCATTGGCGATCATCTCGGCCATGCGGGCGTTGTAGCCCTCGATGTTGCGCACGCCGAGCTTGGACATCGCCTCGTATCGGCTTTCCATCTCGCGCACGGCCCAGCGCAGGGCGACCACCGCCTTCTTGGGGTCGGTGACGACGGGCGTCAGCAGATGCGGGATGCCGTCATAGACCGACAGCTCCAGCATCTTGGGATCGACCATA
>NZ_LGQW01000015.1:3358763-3359118 GCF_003116035.1 Azospirillum sp. TSH64 | reverse complement strand
AGCACCGTCCACCACCGCCGGCCGGTCGCCGAGGGCGGTGGCCATGGCGGCGATGCGGGCATGCACCGGCTCGAAGGCATCCGCGGCGATCGGTGCGTTCCAGGCGGCGAAGCGAGCCCGTTCCTGCCCGGTCAGCAGCGGCACCTCGCCAACACGCCGTTCGGCATCCGCCACAAGACCAGACAGAAGCGTCTCGAAATGGCCTTGGATACGGTTGCACAGGTCGCCGTCGATCAGATCGCGGCGGTGGATGAACTTGACCTCCAGCTCTTCACCGACCGACACCTCCAAATCCATGGCGAATCCGGTCACGTCGACCCGGTCCGTCGCTCCGAATCTGATGGTATGGTCGTTC
>NZ_LGQW01000015.1:3358227-3358753 GCF_003116035.1 Azospirillum sp. TSH64 | reverse complement strand
CGACACCGGCAACAGGGCGACGGTGTCGCTGTTCGAGACCATCGTCGGCGGCACCGGTGTCGACAGCATCCTGCTCGGCAACGCCGGCAACACGTTGGCGGTATCGCAGCTGGAAACACTGCTGGGTGGGTCCGGCCTGGACGTGGTGACGCTGGGGTCCGGCGGCAGCACGCTGATGACCGTGGCGGTGGAAACGCTGATCGGCGGCAGCGGGCTCGACGTGGTGACGTTGGGCACCGGCGGCACGACGGTGCGGATCGTCGGCATCGAGTCCGTCATCGGCAACAGCGGGCGCGACGTCGTCCAGCTGTCCGACGGCGGCGGCACCTTCGTCGTCAATCTGCTGGAGACGCTGGTCGGCAGTTCCGGCAACGACGTGGCGGTGGTCGGCGAACTTGGCGGCGGCTCGACCCTGCTGGTCGCCGGGCTGGAGATCCTCGTCGGCAATTCCGGCACCGACATCGTCACGTTGAGCGACGGCGGCAACACCACGCTGCTGCGCATGCTGGAGACGCTGACCGGCGGA
>NZ_LGQW01000015.1:3357991-3358217 GCF_003116035.1 Azospirillum sp. TSH64 | reverse complement strand
GCACCGACTGGTTCCAGTGGCTACGGTTGGGGATCGGCTCCTCGAAGAACCAGCGCTGGATCGGCGTCAGCGACAGCGCCCCGCCGACGCTGCCCTGCTCGGCGGCCGGGGCGGCCGGAGCGCCGGCGTTGTTGCGGGCGGCGCGGGCGAGCGCCTCCAGGGTCTGATGCTCAAAGACGTCGCGCGGGGTGAAGGCGAGACCGTGGCGGCGGGCGCGGCTGACCAA
>NZ_LGQW01000015.1:3301657-3357981 GCF_003116035.1 Azospirillum sp. TSH64 | reverse complement strand
AATTGATGCAGGCGTACCCGCCACGGGTGCAGGAGCCTTCGCCATTCCACAGGCGGGTGTTGCAGTCGGCATGCGCCTGTGTGCCAAGGCAGCCCATATGTTCCATCAGGCAGCCGAGATCGGATGGCTTCTCCGCACTCGCCTTGTACTCATAATACTCGTTGCGCGGACAGCCATGGTGGACCAGATGGTCGGCATAGAAGCGCGGGCGCTGGTAGAGATCGAGGTCGGAAGCGGCGAGGGCGTTTTCGGCCAGCAGCATCAGCGTTTCGGTCACCCAGTTTGGATGGGTCGGGCACCCCGCGACATTGACCACCGGCAAGCCGCCACGCGCGCGGAACTCCGTCCCCAAGGCGCCACCGCGCTGCGTGCCCTCATACTGCAGGCCGCAGGCGTCGGCGATGTTCTCGCCGCCTGCCGTGATGCCGCCGAAGGCCGCGCAGGTGCCGACGGCGACGACGGTGCCAGCGACGGCGGCCAGATCGCGTACCCAGTCGATGGTCGGCCGGCCGGTCCCCGCCAGAACATGGAAGCGCCCGGTGCCGTTGGGGCCGCGCAGCAGCGATCCCTCGACACACAGCACATCGAGCGGCTCCGCCCCCGACAGGACGCGCTCGAACAGCTCGACTGCCTCCGCCCCCGTTTCTTCCGACAGGCTGGGATGCCAGAGCAGGCGGATGCCGGCGGTCTCCAGCAGCAGCAGCAAATCCGGGGATTCGGCGCAGAGCAGCGACATGGTGCAGCCGCCGCAGCCGCCCGACTGGAGCCACAGCACCGACAGCGGGCGCTCTCTCATCTTGTGGCTCCTTCGCGCTGACCGGCGGCCGGCAAAGTCAGGGTAAACTGTGCGCCGCCGTCCGGATGGTTGGCGGCGCACAGCGCGCCGCCATGGTCGTGCACCAGCTGGTAGCTGATCGACAGGCCGAGGCCGGTGCCCTTGCCGACCGGCTTGGTGGTGAAGAAGGGATCGAAGACGCGGGCCAGGATCGCATCGGGAATGCCGTGGCCGGTGTCGCGGATTGTGACGATGACTTTTCCGGCCTCCTCCCGCCCATGCAATTCCAGCCGCTTGACCGCAGCACCGGACATGGCGTCGATGGCGTTCTGGACCAGATTCATCGCGACCTGATGCAGATGGCCGGGATGGCCGGCGATGTCCAGCGTGTCGGGCAGGTCGAAAACGACGGTCAGGTCGGGCATCTGCGCCTTGGCGACCCAGGTGACCGCGGAGCGCAAAAGTCCCGTCAGATCAAAGCGCTCCGAGGCGTGCTTCTGTTCCGACGAGAAGCGGCGAAGCTCCGCCACGATGTCGCGCACCCGCTCCGTCCCCTCCAGCATTCCGTCCAGCGTCGCTGCGGCATCGGCCCGGGCGCGGTCGATGCGCAGGTCCTTGCGCAAGCCTGCCAGCTCCTCCGGCGCGGCACCGTCATGCACGCGGTCGAGATAGGCGGTCATCCGGTCGACATAGCGACGCATGGCATGGGCGTTGCCGTAGACGAAGGAGATCGGGTTGTTCAGTTCATGCGCCACCCCGGCCACCAGCCGGCCGAGCGAAGCCATCTTTTCCGAATGGACGAGCTGCTGCTGGGTCTGCTTCAGCCCTTCATGGGCGGCGGCGAGGTCGCGGTAGGCGCGGCGCAATTCCCCGATGGGCCGGCCGACCAGAACCAGCCCGATGGCATGGCCACGCTGGTCGTAGCGTACCGTGCTGTTGACCGCGACCGGGAAGGGGCCGGTGGGGCCACGCAGAGACAGCTCGACATCGCTGACCTCCTCGCGCTGGAGGGCGGCGCTGCACAGCCGGGCGAAGGCGGGATGGAAAGCCGGGTCGAGGAAATCGCGCAGCGGACGCCCCGTCAGGTCGCGCCCGGCGCAACCGAGCGCCCGTTCGGCCGCCGGGTTGGTCTGCTCGATCCGGCCGTCGCGGTCGCAGGCGATCAGGACGTCGGTCATGGAGCCCAGAACGCTGGCGATGAAGGCCTGCGCCTCTTCCAGCTCCGCGTTCTTGCGCTCCAGCTCCACCTGCTGCGTCACCAGATTGGCGTAGGTCTCGTCCATCTTCCGGATCACGTCGATCCAGGCGCTCTCGGCGTCGGCATCGGACGGGATGCCGGGGATGGAGAAGGGCTGCGAAAGCGGGGCGGTCATGCCGGGCAGACTAGCACGCCGGATGGCTTGCAGTGTGGATGATTTCAGCCGGAACCGGTCAGGCCGACCAGACCGACCACAGGCCGGCGAGCCCGCTCAGCACCAGCACATAGAGCGCGGAGTCGAACAGCGGCGCATGCCACACCCAGCCATAGGCGCCGATGGCGCGCAATCCCCGCCGCAGCAGCGCCGACACCGCCCAGGCGACCACGGCCATGATCAGCAGCGGCGGCAGGAACAGGCCGTAGACATCGATTTCGCCGATCATGCGCGTGCCCTTTCCTGATGCATCGTCGGAGGGACCTCCTCGTTGGCCAGAGGCGGCGGCAGCAATGCCGCGCCGGGGAACAGGCTGCGCCGCAGCGAGGCCAGCGCCACGACGGCGCGGTCGCGCTCGGGGCAGGGCGGGGCGGCGCCGATGGCGGACAGAAGCTCGTCCATGCTGCCCAGCAGCTCGGCCGGCGCCGGGTCGGGCCGCTTGGCCGACAGGGCGCGGAAATGGACGGCGACGCCGCCCAGCAACCTGTCCAACGTCTCTCCGCCTGCACGGCCCAGCACCGGGCGCGCCCGCTGAAGCTCGACGATGTTCAACCCGACCCGCAGGTCGCGCACCGCGTCGATGGCGTCGACATCCACCGACCCGCCGGCCTGCGCCAGCCGGGCGGACAAGAGGCCGACGCGGTCCAGCATGCGGCTTTCGAAGCCGTCATTCGCCGGCACCTTGCGTGTCCGGGCCATGTCGGCGATCTCACGCCAGCCGATGTGCAGCAGGCGCCGCGCGCTCCATGCCGCACCGACCGACCGGCACATGCGGGTGACCAGCATGGCGCCGACGATGCCGACGATCTGTCCGATGCTGCTGTTCAGGAAGGAGGCGAAATCGCCGTTGCCGGTATCGAGCAGGCTGAGCGAGCCGCCGACGCCAAAGATCAGCGCCATCGCCTTGCCCATCGTCGCCGGGCGGGCAACGAAGATGCCAAGCGTCACCAGGGTTGGTGCCAGACAGAGCACCAGCATCGGGAAGCTGTCGAAGGACGGCAGGACCACCAGCAGATAGAAGGCGGACAACGGCAGCGAGGCCATCGTATAGACCAGGAACAGGCGGATGCCCGGCACCGGATCGTCGAAGGATGCGAAGAAGCAGGTGAAGACCGCCACCATCATCGCCGCCGCCGATCCGGACGACCAGCCGGTCAGGATCCAGAAGGCGCAGACGCTGGTGATGCCCAGCAGGGCCGCCGCCCCCGACCATGCCGCCATCCCGTGATCCAGATGGAAGACGCCGCGCGAGCGCTTGCGGGCCAGCGGGTCGAGATGGTCGGGCAGGGCCTTGTCGCCGGTTGCCAGGTGCGCCCGCAAATCCCGGCAATCGCGATGGATTTCCACAAGGGACCGCAGGCGGCGGATGAAGCTGAAGCGCGTCGCGGCCTCCCAGCCGTCCGCCGACTGCGGGGACTCCGCCGCTTCCAGCCGGTCGATCCGGTCGATCAGCCGGGCGGCGTCCGCAGGATCGGCGGCGGCACCGGCGGCAATCCAATCGCGGACCGCGGCCACCACCGGCGCCAGGTCCGGCGGCATCGCGCCATCCGGGCGGCGCAGCGCCCCCAGCCGGTCATGCACGGCGGTCAGCACCGGCAGCAGATAGACCATGCGGTCCTGCAGGGCCCGCATCGGCCGGGTCATCCAGCGCAGGTCGGAGGTGTCGTAGGGCAGGTGGGTGGTCATCACCCGCAATTCGGTCAGGTCGGTGGCCATCTTGTGGCGGTCGCGCAGCCGCGCGTCGGTGGCGACCTGCTCCAGCGCGTCGAGCGTCCAGCGCTCCGCATCGCGCAGCGAGGCATCGAGCTTGCCGAGAAGGACCGGCCCCATGCCGCGCGGCAGGATGACGCTGTGGATGACGGTGGCGCAGACGATGCCGAGGATGATCTCTTCGACCCGGGCCAGCCCGGTGTCGAAGATCGCCTCCGGATTGGCGACGCCGGGAAAGACGATCAGGCCGGCGGTGTAGCCGGCCAGCATGAAGGCATAGCTACGCGGCGTGCGGTCCAGCAGCGAGATGAACAGGCAGCCGCCGACCCACAGCCCGACCGCCAGCGACAGCAATTCCGGCGCATTGACCAGCTCGACCGTCAGGACGATGGCGGCGATGCAGCCGACGACCGTGCCGGCGACGCGGTACACCGCCTTCGATCGCACGGTTCCCGACAGCGGGCTCGACACCACATAGGCGGTCAGCATCGCCCAGAAGGGCCGCGGCAGGCCCATGCCGAAGGCGATGTAGAGCGCCAGCATGGAGGCGGCGAAGGACTTCAGCGAGAAGACCAGCTCGTTCAGGGATGGGGCCCAGGAAGATGCCTTTGGCATGGCCGTGCGCTCACTGCCCGGCCGGCAGCTGGGCAACCTTCGGCGCGCTGTCGGGAGATCCGACCACCGACACGGTCGCGGTGCGGCCGGCGACCAGCTGCAGGCCGTCCGGCACCTCGTCCAGCGCGATGCGCACGGGGATGCGCTGGGCCAGCCGGACCCAGTTGAAGGTCGGGTTGACGTTGGCGACCAGCCCGGTGCCCTCCGCCCGGTCGCGGTCGACGATGGCGCGGGTGATGCTGTCGACCCGGCCGCGCAGATCGGCGCCGGCTCCCATGATGCGGACCGAGACGGGGGCGCCGACATGGATGCGCGGCAGCTTGGTTTCCTCGAAATAGCCCATGACATAGAAGGAATGGCTGTCGATCAGCGCCACCACCGCCTGACCGGCGGCGACATAGTTGCCGGTCTTCATCTGGAGGTTGGTGACATAGCCGTCGACCGTCGCCTTGACCTCCGTCCGGTCCAGGTTGAAGCGGGCGAGGTCCAGCGCCGCCTCGGTCTGCTTGGCGGCGGCGGCGGCCTTGGACATGGCGGACGCCACCTCCTGCTTCTGGGCGGTCGAGACGACGTTGGTGCCCAGCTGCTCGTACCGGCGCGCCTCTGCGGTGCGATAGGCCAGTTCCGCCTTGGCGCTGTCGAGGTTGGCCTGGGCCTGTTCCACCGCCAGCTTGTAGCGGCCGGGATCCACGACGAACAGCAGGTCGCCCTTGTGGACCAACTGGTTGTCGGTCACGCGGACGTCGGTCACCAGACCGGCGACGTCGGAGGACACCTGGACGATGTCGGCACGCACGCGGCCGTCACGGGTCCAGGGCTCGTTCATGTAGTAATCCCACAGCCACAGTCCGCCGCCGGCAGCCGCCACGGTCACCAACAGGGTCACGGCGATCCGGACCACCGTCCGGAAGGAAGGAAAGAGTGTCACGGTCTTGGTTCCTCAATCACCGCACCGATGCGACCGGAGGTCGCCGCGGCCGGAACCGGCCATGGCGCGCATCCCCGGAGAACACGGCACGATCAGGTCTGTTCACGCTTGGCGTTGGTTTCGATGATGGACAGCACGCGGTAGCAGGCCTCGACGTCGGTCTCCGCCGCGTCTGCCATCAGGCGCTGTCGGACATCGTTCAGCGCCTCGTTCACCTGCACCAGCAGGTGCCGGCCGGCATCGGTCATGTGCAGGGTCTTCGCACGGCGGTCGCAGGGATCCTCGCGCCGCTCCAGCAATCCAGCACCTTCCAGCCCGTCGAGAACCCGCACGAGGGAGGGGCCCTCGACGCCCATCTCCTCCGCCAGCTCGCGCTGGCGCAAGCCGTCGCCAAGTTCGGCCAGCAGCATCAGCGGCGTGATGGCCGATGCGGAAAAGCCGCTGTCCGCCAGCACCTTGTTCGCCGCCCGCCGCCACAGATGGGAGGCGCGGAACAGGTGCAGGCCAAAATTCGGGGGAAGGCGCAGAGCCTTATCTTGTAGCATCCCTATTTAATAGGTTTGCTATCTAAATCCGGCAAGAGGCCGATGCGGTCCTGAGGCCCCGTTCGCCGCATGGCTGGATTGCCGCAGTGCAAAAACACGCTGGCCCGCCGTCGCCATGTAGGCGACCGGCGGGCCGGGAGACAGTTCCCTTCCGGGCTTATCGGTTGGGGACGCGATGTTCAGGCGGTCTCGACCGTCCGGGTGCGGACGCCGAGCAGGATGGTCAGGACGGCGATCAGCAGCACCGCTCCGGCCATGGTGAAGACCCCGGTCACGCCGCTGACACCGAAGATGGCTCCCCCGGCTGCGGCTCCCGTGGCGATGGCGAGTTGCACAGCGGCGACGATCAGGCCGCCGGCGCTCTCCGCCTCGTCGGGCACGGCACGGGTGATCCATGTCGACCACGCCACCGGAACCGCCCCGAAGGCGAGACCCCACAGCGTCACCAGAACCGTGTCGATGGCCGGCGAACCGCCTGCACTTGCCAGCCCCAGTCCGAGCAGCGCCATCAGCAACGGCATGGCGACCAGCGTCAGGCGCATGTTGCGCTCCAGAAGCATGCCGCCCAGCGCGGTTCCGACAAAGTTGGCGAGTCCTAAGCCCAGGAGAATGCCGGAAACGCCGTCGAGCCCGACGCTGGTCACCGTTTCCAAGAACGGCCTGATGTAGGTGAAGAAGGCGAAATGCCCGGTGAAGACCAGCACCACGGCCAGCATGCCGATGCCGACGCCCGGCCGCGTCAGCACGTCGAGCAGGGTACGCAGCCGCGCATGTCCGGTCGGCGCCATGCGCGGCAGCGTCGCCGCCTGTGCCGCAAGGGCAAGGAGCCCGAGGACGGCGCCGAGCAGGAAGACGGGCCGCCAGCCGATCAACCCGCCGACATAGCTGCCGAGCGGAGCCGCGAACACCGTTGCCGCCGACACGCCGCTGAAGATGATCGACAGGGCGCGGGGCACCAGGTCGGGTGGAACGAGCCGCATCGCGGTCGCCGCGGCCATGGTCCAGAATCCGCCGATCGCTATGCCCAGCAGCACGCGCCCGACCAGGAGAACCGGCAGATTAGGCGCGAAGGCGACTGCGAGATTGGAGGCGATCAGCAGCATGGAAAATGCCATCAGCACGATCCGCCGGTCGACCCTGCGGGTCGCCGTGGCGATCAACAGGCTGGTCACCAGCGCAACGGCCGCGGTGGCCGTAACCGCCTGTCCCGCCAGCCCTTCCGAAACGCCGAGATCGGCCGCCATCGGCGTCAGCAGGCTGGCGGGCAGGAACTCCGCTCCGACCAGCGCGAACACGCCCATGGACATCGCGAAAACCGCGCCCCAGGCCGGCTTCGTCACATCACTCATGTCTCTTTCCCCTCGTTTGAAGGTGTTTTTGCTGCGTTGCAGGGTAGGCTTGAAGCGCCGGACGATCCATGCCATACCGTCCGGAGTTTTTGATCGAAAGTCTGGGCATGTCCCTACCCGTCCCCAGACAATCCTCGGCACCTCCGCTGCGCGATGCTGTCAGCGAGCTGTTGCTCGGCATGCGGCTTTACGGGGTCAGGTACCGCCGGATGCAGTTCGCTCCGCCGTTCGGCATCAGCTTCGGCCGGGACGAGGGGAGGGCGCAGTTCCATTTCGTGGCCTGCGGAACCGCCATCCTGCGCGCCAGGATGGGGACGTTGCATGAACTGCATGCCGGCGACGCGGTCCTGCTGCCGCGGGGCGGTGCCCATGATCTGGTCTCCGATGCAGACGGGCAGGGTCTGGATCTGGGCGGCTTCGACGAAGCGGCGCTGTGTGAAACGGTCGGCAGCATCAAATCCTGCCCGGCGGACACCTGCCGCAGCAAGGACACGGTGATCTTCAGCGGCTGCATGGAATTCGACCTCGGCGCCATGCATCCGCTGATCGGCCTCATGCCGGAGGTGATGCTGGTCGGCACCCTGCTCGACCGCTATCCGGAAATCCTTCCGATGCTGGAGGCGATGGAACGGGAGGCGCGGACCGAACGTGCCGGCTTTGCCGGAATCCTGGCGCGGCTGGCCGACGTCGTGTCGGCCTTCATCGTGCGCGGCTGGGTCGAATGCGGCTGCGGCGACGCCCGCGGCTGGGTGGAAGCGCTGCGCGATCCCAGGCTGGGGCGAGTCATCGCAGCGCTTCACCGCGATCCCGGCCGCGATTGGACCGTCGCCCAGTTGGCCGCCGAAATGGGCAGTTCGCGGTCGGTCTTCGCCGAACGCTTTCTGGCGGTCACCGGCATGACCCCGCTCCAGTATGTCACCGAACTGCGGATGCGGCTTGCCGCGCAATGGATCGGGCGCGAGAACATGCCAATAGAGACCGCTGCATACCGCTTGGGCTACGGCTCGCAGGCCGCTTTCAGCCGCGCCTTCAAACGGGTGACTGGACAACCGCCGGGGGCGGCACGCAACAGATCGCCCGGCTCACCAATATAATTTCCATAATGCAGATTATGTGTTTTAATCGTGAAGAGCTAAACGATGCACTTTATCGCAACTCAAAGATGCCAATGATCGGCCGGGGCTCGACAGCATGGCCGGGTTGCGAGAAGTATGAGCACATTTAACAAGAAGAACTGGCATTTTTGAAATCCCGAAGGCATACGGTCTCTCCAACCGGCACTATGGATGGTTCCGGTGCGTCCCTTCGGAACGCGGACGCTTCAGCGCAACTGTAGCTCCAGTCTCTTTGCTCAACCGCTTACCTGTGGTGTTTTGAACCTGCGTCATCGAGATACTCCTGCCGTTCTGGAACTGACATGTTCATTGGGTCTATAAGAAAATCCATAATGAATATCTGGGACGGTATGGGTCTGCGTGTCCGACTCGAAATTTTCATCATAACCGCATTCTTGCCATTGGTTGGTCTTGTTCTGTCGCTCTACCTGCAGCAATGGAACGCCGACATCGAGCATGCCCGTCAACGTGTTCTGATGCTTGCCGAGCAAGGCGCATCCCAGCAGGCCGATGCCATCGCGCGGGTTCGCGAGACCTTGCAGACGCTGGCTTTGATCCCCGAGGTCCGGGGGGACAGGTCCGAGGATTGCGGCCCGCCCCTGCGCAGGGCCATGTCGTTCCAGACCTGGAGCACCGGCTTTGCCGTAGCCGCCCCCGACGGCCGGATTCTCTGCCGGACGGGACTTGGCGGCAGCCCGGTGACGACAGTGGCGGATCAGGATTACTTCACGCTGGCGCTGGCCACGAAGTCATTTAGCACCAGCAATTTCCGCATTGGGCGAGGCTCCGGCAAGCCTCTTCTGGCCGCCGCCCTGCCCCTTCTCGATAAGGACGGTGCCGTCAAGGCGGTTTTGTTGACCGGACTGGATTTGAAATGGCTGGGCGACCTGACGAGAGAGGCCGCGGAAGCTCCCGGAACCACGGTGACCTTGTTCGACGGCGAGGGAACGATCCTGGCGCGCGAACCGGGGCCCCGCGCCCTGATTGGCCAGCCCATGGCCGACCATCCCGTCACACGCGCGATCTTCCGGGCCGACCGCGGCATCATCGAGCGTCCCGGTTTCGAAAATCAGCCGCTGATCATCGGCTTCGCGACTTTGGAGGACACCGGCGGGCGGATCGCTGTCGGGGTGCCACGCGATCTCGTCCTCGACGAAGTGAACGGCAAGATCATGTGGGGAATCGCGATCCTGGCCGGCGTCGTCGCGACGATCGTTGCCGGTGTCTGGTTCCTGCTTGACATCCTTGTCCTGCGCGGGCTGCGTGATCTCCAGCGCTCCGCCACCGACCTGTCGGCGGGGCGGATCGATTCCGTCGCGAAGAGTGCCGCAGCCGGATTCCAGACGCGGGAGATGGGCAACGCCGCGCAGGCGATCCACGACATGGGCGCCACCCTGCACGGCTTCGCTTACAAGGACCAGCTCACCGCACTGGGAAATCGCCGCTACCTCGAAGCCAGGGTTCGGGAACTGGCCGACCTGCCGCCCGGCAGGCGCCCGACGGTGGCGGCGCTCTGTATCGACCTGGATGGCTTCAAGCCGGTGAACGACCGCCACGGGCATCATGTCGGCGATGCCGTGCTGGCGGAGGTCGGGCGCCGGCTGCTCAACTGCGTGCGTGACGGCGACGAGGTCATCCGGCTCGGTGGCGACGAGTTCCTGGTCTGTCTGGCGCTTCCACAGGCCGACTGGCTGACGCCACAGGAGGTCGCGGCCCGCATCATCGCCTCGCTGTCGGCGCCGATAAGGATGGAGGAAGCGGAAATCGGCATCGGGTGCAGCATCGGGATGGCGCTGTGGCCGGTCGACGACACGGATTTCGATACGGTCCTGCGCTATGCCGACCAAGCCCTCTATTCCGCCAAGCGCAATGGACGCGGGCAGGTCGGCCTGCATGGGCGTCCGGTTCCGGCGTCGGTCGATGCAGCCGGCGCTGGCTCCGCCTAGGGGTTGCCCGGTCTTACACTCATGGCGTCCCCCCTCGCCGCTTCCACCGCCCGCTCCGCTCGGTTATCGTCGCGGACCTTTACCTTCCGGCAATCGGAGACGGCACGACATGACCCGCAACATCGACCGGCTGCTCGACGTGATGGCGCGGCTGCGGAATCCCGACGGCGGATGCCCGTGGGATCTGGAACAGACCTATCGCACCATCGCGCCGCACACGATCGAGGAAGCCTATGAGGTCGCCGACGCCATCGAGAAGGACGACAAGGCCGCCCTGCGCGAGGAACTGGGCGATCTGCTGTTCCAGGTCGTCTATTACAGCCAGATGGCGCGCGAAGAGGGGCTGTTCGATTTCGACGAGGTCGCCGGCGTCATCACCGACAAGATGATCCGCCGCCATCCCCACGTCTTCGGGCCGGAGGAGGTGAAGTCGTCGGACCAGCAGACCTCGCGCTGGGAGGACCACAAGGCGGCCGAGCGGGCGGCCAAGGCTGCAGAGGAAGGCCGGGCGCCGTCGGCGCTGGAGGGCGTCATCGCCGGGCTGCCAGCGTTGACCAGGGCGTTGAAGCTGCAGAACCGCGCCGCGCGGGTCGGTTTCGATTGGACCGACGCCCGCGACATCCTCGACAAGATCGAGGAGGAGGTGCGGGAACTGCGAGCCGAGATGGACGCCGGTTCGGCGCAGGAGCGGGTGGCGGACGAGCTGGGCGACCTGCTGTTCGCGCTGGTCAACCTCGCCCGCCGGATGAAGGTGGAGCCGGAAACGGCGCTCCGCGGCACCAACGCCAAGTTTGAACGCCGCTTCCACCGGATCGAAGCGCTGCTGTCCGCCCAGGGGCGCAAGCCGCAGGATGCCACGCTGGACGAGATGGAAGCCATGTGGCAGCAGGCCAAGCGCGAGGAGCGCGGCGGAGCCTGACGCCTCAGTAGCCCCAACGGTCGAAGGCGAAGGCCCATCGGCGGCGCACAGCGCGGCGGGCCGGGTCCTCCAGATCGTGACGGGCCCGGCGATACCCACGCACGCTTGCCAGATAGCGTTCCATGTTCGGCTGAACCGGTGCGAAGGGGCCGAGATCGAGCCCGTCATAGATGCCGGCCAACGTCTGCAGCGGATCGGCGATGAAGCGGTCGTAGCGGATCTCCACCAGCCGGCCGGGCGGCAACAGCGCCCGGTCGCGGTCGAACCGGGCCATCATCGCCGGGTAGAGATCCAGCACCAGATCGTCCACCGCCTGCGGATCGTAGGATTGCAGCGAGAACTCCCGCAGCAGGGTCAGCAGCATGCGGCGGGTGGAGCTGAAGACCTCGTAAGGGTCACGATGGATGTGGACAAAAACGGCATCGGGCCGCAACGCCAGCAGTTCCGCCAGCTTCGGCGTGTGCGCCGGGTTCTTGATCAGCAGCCGCCGGCCGCCGCAAAAGATCTGCATCTTGCTCAGGTAATGGTCCATCCGGCGCCGCCACAGCGCGACGGCCTGTGGCCGGCACCCCTCGAACAGCACGCCCTGGCGGAAGGCGCGGTGCAGGTGCCTGGGGAAGAAGATGCCGTGGTAGTAGGACAGCGGCTGCATCAGGGCCAGGGCGAGTTCGTCCTCCTGCGGAGAGGTCGGATCGACCGGCATGGCGTCGATGATGCGGTCGGGCGGCAGCCACTCCTCCAGCCGCGCGCGCCAGAAGGAATTCAGGCCGAGGAAGCCCCAGGGCAGGCCAACCGCCAGCGGATCGGGGGCGGCGAACCGCGCATCCTGCGCCAGCAGGTTCAGCAGATGGGTGGTGCCGCTGCGCCAGTGGCCGAGAATGAACAGCGGCGGCGGCCCGGCAGCCCTGCCCTGCCCGACCAGCCCCGCCACCCGCCGCCGCTCCAGCAGGTCGAGCGGTGCGCGGATCGCGGCGGCGCCCAGAGCGGTCGCGACGCGATGCAGGTGCAGCGGCCCGACACCGCCGCCATCGCGCAGCACTGTCGCCAGCGTGGCGGCATCGGCTCCGGCCAGCGGGTGGAAAATGCGGTGGCCGTGGCGGCGCAGCCACGGTGTCATGGAGCACCGTCTCCCGGCCCCAGCCCACTCCCCGTCGCAGCTGGATAGGCCCTGCCGCGCCATTCCGACGGCTTGCCATGGCGGGCGCGCAGCAGGGCGGTCCATTGGATCGCCAGCATGATCAGCACGCCGACCGGATGCAGCAGGGCACCGACGACGCTCTGGCGGAAGCGGACGGCCAGCAGAAGGCGGAAGGCCAGCCCGGCACCCGCCGCCAGCCCTGCCAGCACGAGTGCCGGAACGGGCAGCGGATGGAGCGCCGCCCAGCCGAGCAGAATCCAGGGCAGCACATGGCCGCCGAACAGCAGCAGCGTCCAGACCGGCAGGGCGGCCGGGGTCGCCATCCCCTCCGTCGCGTTCTTGGAGAAGCCGGACCAGACCTCGCGCCAGCCGCGGTACATGCGGCAGCGAGCAAAGCCGGTGGCGTCGAACAGGTCGGTTCCCTGCCCCGCCCGGCGGAAGGCGCGCGGCAGCGTCACCCCGTCGTGCAGAGACGTCGCGATGGCCGCATGGCCGCCGGCCTTCAGATAGGCATCCCGCCGCACCGAGATCAGCTGGCCGCAGGCGGCAGCGAAGCGCGGGTCGGTCGAGCGCCGCATCGCCGCCATCGGCAGGTAGCCCAACAGCAGGAAATGGATCAGCGGGATCACCAGGGCTTCCGCCAGCGTCCCGGTCTCCTCGCGGGGGAAGCCGCTGACCAAGCCGCGTTCACCCGCCAGCAGGGCGCCGCCGACCCGGCGGGCGGCCGTCGGCGACAAACGCACATCGGCGTCCTGGAACAGCAGCACCGGGTAGCGCGCCAGCCCGGCGAGCATCTGGCAGGCATGCTGCTTGCCCGACCAGCCCGGCGGCAGCGGCGGCGCGCTCTCCAGACGGACACGCGGATCGCGGGCGGCGATGGCCTGGACGATCTCCGCCGTGCGGTCGGTGGAGTGGTCATCCAGCACAACCACCTCGACATCGACGCCACGGCTGAGCAGGGCGGCATCGACGGCTGCGGCGATGCCGGCCTCCTCGTTGCGGGCGGGGATCAGGATGCTGACGGCGGTGCCCGGCGGCGGCTCGGCGGTCGGGCGGCGATAGAGGAACAGGTTCACAATCCCCTGCCCCAGCGGCAACAGGGCCAGGATAAGCGACAGCGCGGCGATCAGGACGATGACGCTCATGGCCCCTTGATCTCCTGCTGCATCTCTTGGCGGGCCGGACCTTGCCGGCCGTCCTCCTCCCGGCTGCCATGGGCCGGAGAGAAGCCCTGTCCACTGGCCAGGGCGCGCAGCCGGCGCCAGAGGTCGTAGATGCCGCCGACCCCGACCGTTCCCTCGATCAGCGTCAGGAAACGGGCTGGATCGCGGCTCTGCGCATCGAGCGCCAACTGGTCCATCTCCGTCTCCAGCCGCCCTTCCAATTCCGCCGCGATGTCCTGCACCGGAAGAGCGGAGAAAGCGGCGGCTTCAAAGGGTTGGCCGAACCGCATCAGCGCCTCCGGCGTTCGCTCGTCCCAGAACGGGTATTCGACCGCCAGCGGCACCACCAGTGCGGTGGGCATGCGGCGGACCAGATGGGCGATTCCCGGCCGCAATGTCACCGGGCGGCGGCGCGGGTCGGTGAAGGCACCCTCCGCCGTAATCCACAGCATGGCGCGCGGGTTGCCCAGGATCCGTTCGGCGTTGCGCAGGAAGGAGACGGCGCCCGCGCGGCCGGGCTCCAGCCCGAACAGGCCGATGCGGCGCATGAAGCGGTAGCGGCGCAGCATCTCCCCATCGATCGGCCCGTAGCCAGGCCGGCCGCGGAAACGGGTGGTGCCCATCACGATCAGCAGCGCCGGATCCCACCAGGATGGGTGGTTCAGATAGACGATGACCGGACGATCCGGCGGCAGGGCGGGCCAGCCCGGCCGCGCCAGCCGCACCGCGTGGAAGCCGCGCCGCAGCCGTCGGGCCATGACCCCGCCGAAAAACCAGCAGAGCAGCCGGGACCGTAACGCAACCGGATCGTCCGTCATCCTCCCGCCGCCTTCCGTCAGGCCACGGCGCGCGCGGAGCCTGCACCGGCACCGTCATGGGCGCCGTCGCGCATGTCCTGGTCGAGGCTGTCGGCGGCGATCCAACCCGACATCAGCACCATCGGCATGCCCGGTCCGGGATGAGCGGCGCCACCGGCCAGATACAGCCCCTCCACATCGCGGGAGCGGTTGCCGGGCTTGAAGGCGCCCATGAAGCGGCCATGGCTCGCCAAGCCATAGATGGCGCCGTTCAGCACATTGTAGCGGTCGTTGATGTCCTTCGGCGTCAACACATGCTCGACGCGGATACGGTCCTCCAGATCGGGCATGCCGGCGGTGCGCTTCAGCTTGTCGAACACCACGCGGCGATAGGCCGGCAGCATGCGGTTCCAGTCATGGCGCTCGCGCAGATAGGGGGTGTGGACCAGCACATACAGCGCCTCGCCACCCGCCGGTGCGACGCCCGGCTCGGTGCGGGCCGGAGCGGCGATGTAGCAGGTCGGGTCGGGCGCGGGTTCCCCCTGACGATAGATCCAGTCGAATTCCTCCTCCGGATCGCGCGAGAAGACGAAGTCGTGATGCAGCAGGTGATCGTAGGCGCGGTCCAGGCCCAGATAGAACACCACCCCGGAACAGGCCGGCTCGTAGCTGCGGCGCTTGGCGAAGCGCTTTGCCGGCGGGCCGCCGATCAGTTCCTGATATGTGCGGACCGAATCCATGTTCGACACGGCGGCCGAAACCGGGATGCGCTCGCCGCCGTCCGTCTCGACCGCCACCACGCGGCCACGTTCCACCTGAAGACGGCGGACGCCGGTGTTTGTGCGGATTTCCACGCCGAGCCGCCGTGCCACCCGCTCCAGCGCCGCCGGCACGGCACGGGTGCCGCCCATCGGATACCAGACGCCGTCGTTGGTCTGCATGTGGGCGATGGCGCACAGCACCGCCGGAGAGCCGTAGGGCGAGGAGCCGACATACTGGGTGAAATGGTCCAGCATCTGCGCCGCCCGCGCATCCGGCACATGGCCGCGGATGGTGCCGGCCACCGTGCTGCCCATGCGGAGCGCCAGCACGTCCGACAGGGTGCTAGCGTTGAAGCTGTTGCGGAAGTTCAGTGTGTCGCCGAGATCCTCCACCGACTTCCAGAAGAAAAAGCGTTCGGAAATGCCGTGCAGCCGTTCCGACATCGCCTGGAAGCGGCGGTAGCCCTCCCCCGCCCCGCTGCCGGGCGCCAGCTTGTCCAACTCCGCCGCCATGGTGCCGACATTCTCCGACAGGTCCAGCACCGTGCCGTCGTCGAAGAAGCAGCGCCATTGCGGCTCCAACCGGACCATCTCCAATTCCCGGTCCAGATCGCAGCCGGCCTCCTCCAGGATGCGGCGCAGGACGCGCGGCACCGTCAGGATGGTCGGCCCCATGTCGAAGCGGAAGCCGCCTTCCTCCAGAACGGCCGCCTTGCCGCCGACCCAATCGTTCTTTTCCAGCAGGGTCACCTTATGCCCGCGCGCCGCCAGCACCACCGCCGCCGCCAGTCCGCCCAGGCCCCCGCCGATCACCGCAATCCGATCCGTCATGCCATTCCCCCTGCAACGGCTTGCCGCAGCATGCCGGACAAACCAATGGTTTTTGTGCGCCAGGGCGTCGGCAGGCCCAGTTCCTGGGCCAGCAGCCGCGCCGTGATGCGTGCGCCTTCAAAAATGACCGGCAGGCCGCTGCCGGGATGGGTGCCGCCACCCACCAGATAGACGCCGTCCAGATCCTCGAACCGGTTGCGCGGCCGGCGGTGAAGCATCTGGTCCAGACTGTGCGCCAGATTGAAGGTAGCACCACGGTGCACGGCGAACTGGCTGTCCCAGTCGGCCGGAGTCACCACCCGCTCCACCCGGATCCGGCGCTCCAGATCGGTCAGGCCGAAGGCGGCCAGCCGGTCGAGCACCAGACGGCGATACTGCGGCGCCTCCGCTTTCCAGTCGATGTGGCCGCGCTGGTGGCCGACCGGTACCAGGATGTAGAGCGTGCTGCCGCCCGGCGGCGCCAGATCCGGATCGGTGACGCAGGCGTTCTGCACATAGATCGACGGCCGGCGCGGCAACTCCCGGCATTCCTCGATCTCCGCGAGGTTGCGGGCGTAATCCTCCGCCAGATAGACGGTGTGGTGGTCCAGCCCGTCCACTTTGCCTTCGATGCCGAGATACATCATGAAGGTGGAGCAGGAGAATTTCTTGGTGGCGAGGCGGGCGTCGCTCCAGCGCCGGCGCAGATCGTCGGGCACCAGCGTGGTCATGGCGCGGGCGAAGTCGGCGTTGATGACCAAGGCATCGGCCGGATAATCGCCGGCGTCCGTGCGCACACCGACGGCGCGGCGGCCCTGGAACTTGATGTGGCGCACCGTCTCGTTCAGCCGGACGGTGACGCCCAGGCTTTCCGCCACCCGGCGCATCGCCTCCATCACCGATTCCGTGCCGCCGCGGGGATGGAAGATGCCGTGTTCATGCTCCAGGAAGGACAGGATGGTGAACAGGCTGGGGCAGCGGAAGGGCGACATGCCCAGATATTTGCTCTGGAACGAGAAGGCGAGGCGGATGCGCGGATCCTGGAAATAGCGGGACAGGTCGCGGTCCACCGAGCGGTGCGGCGCCAGCCTGCCCAGGGCCTTCAGCATCGGCAGCGAGGCGAGCGCCCAGGGGCTGGAGAAATCGGATTCCAGAACCGGGCGGAAGCGCTCCATCTTCGCCCTGTTGTCGGCCAGGAAGCGGGGAAGCCCGTCGGCATCGCCCGGGCTGAGCTTGGCGATCTCCGCCATCAGCGCCTTCAACTGGGCATGGACCCGCAACTCCCCGCCGCCCTCGAACACCAGCCGGTAGAGCGGGTCGAGGCGGATCAGGTCGACCTCGTCCGACAGGCGCCGTCCGCAGGCCTCGAAGATTTCCTCCAAGATGCGGGGATAGAGGAAGAAGGTCGGGCCGCTGTCGAACCGGTAGCCGTCGAGCGAAAAGCCCGCCGACCTGCCGCCGATGCGGTCCTGCCGTTCCAGCACCGTCACCTTCGCTCCGGTGAGCGCCAGGAGCATCGCGGATGCCAATCCGCCCGGTCCCGCGCCGATGATCACGACTTGTCGTTCCATCCGCTTGCCAAACGCTCCTGCGCTGCCGAATTCAGTCGTGATCTCTACGAAGCTGGGTCGGAAATGGATCGCAACAACAGCCCTCCTCCTGACGTCCTATCTCCATGGATAAGAAAAGCGATCCTTCGGGAGGCGGTCGGCTCTACGTCCTGGTCCGAACGGGATATTTCCATACGCCTTTCCTCTATTCGTGGACTCCGCCATCGGATCGCCGTCGGTGCGGAAGACCTCGTCGAAGCATTGCAAACGCGCCCGGCACGGACCGCCACCGAGAGCGTCAGCGCCGAAATCCTGCCACTGGCGGAGGCCTGTCGGTTTCTGGAACGGGAAGCGTCCAGGCTGCTGGCGCCGAGGAGGCTGGGCCGGCGCGGCCGTCCGGTCTGGCTGTTCGGGGTGGAGGCGGAGGTGCGGCGGGAGCCGGTCGGTACTGTGTTGATCGTCGGTCCGTCCAATTACCCATTGCTGCTGCCGGGCGTTCAGGCGATCCAGGCTCTCGCGGCCGGAAACAGGGTGCTGGTCAAGCCGGCACCGGGATGCAGCGCGCCGATGATCCTGCTTGGAACCTGGCTGGAAGAGGCCGGACTGCCGCCGGGGCTGTACCGGGTGCTGGACGAATCCGCCGCCGCGGTGGATGAGGCCATCGAGGAGGGCATCGACAAGCTGGTGCTGACCGGATCGGCCGGTACGGGACGGGTGGTGGCGGAAAAACTGGCCCGGCATCTGGTGCCCTCGACGATGGAGCTGTCGGGCAACGACGCCGTCTTCGTCCTGCAGGGTGCGGATCTGGAGCGGGTCGCCCGCGCGCTGGCCTTCGGACTTCGGCTCAACGGCTCCGCCACCTGCATCGCGCCGCGGCGGGTGTTCGTCCCACAGGGCATGGCGGCGGGGCTGGAGGCCGCTCTCCTCCGCCATGCCGGCAAGATTCCGGCCGTGCCGGTGTCCCCGCCGACCGGACGCCGGCTCGCCGCCCTTGCCCGGGACGCGGTTGCCGGCGGAGCCCGTGCGCTGGGCGCTTTGCCGGAGGTGGACAGCCCGGCGATGGCGCCGCTGATCCTTGCCGATGCGACGCCCTCCATGGCGCTGCTGCGCGAGGAGATCTTCGCCCCGGTGCTGTCGCTGGTGCCGGTGCGGGACATGGAGGAGGCGCTGACGGTTGCGTCCGGCAGTCCCTATGCGCTGGGGGCGTCCGTGTTCGGGCCGGAGGCGCAGGCCCGGGAATTGGCCGGACGGATCGACGCCGGAACCGTGACGATCAACGACCTCATCGTGCCGACCGCCGACCCGCGCCTGCCCTTCGGCGGGCGGCACGCCAGCGGCTGGGGCGTCACCCGTGGCGCCGAGGGGCTGCTGGAGATGACGCAGGTGAAGACCGTCTCGGTCCGCAAGGGACGGCTCCGCCCCCATTTCGACCAGCCGCGCGCCGGTGACGAGGCGCTGATGCTGGCCGCACTGCGCCTGTTCCATGGCGGGCCCGGCACCCGCGGAGGGGCGCTGCGGCGGCTGGTACAGGCGGTGCGCGGACGTTCCGCCGGATGACTGTAAACTTCAGCCGATCGTTAGCCCACCGCTGACTTTGACCCCAACGAAACACGGATGACCGGATGCTTGCCCTGGCCCTTGCCTTTCTGATCGGCGCCGTCGCCGGCTCGCGCACCCTGCTCGCCCCGGCGGCCGTCAGTTGGGCCGCCTACGGCGGTTGGCTCGACGTATCGGGAAGCTGGCTGTTCTTCCTCGGGCACCCGGTGTCGCCCTGGGTCTTCACCGCCATGGCGGTGGTGGAGCTGGTCGTCGACAAGCTGCCGACCACTCCCAGCCGCAAGCTGCCCTTCCCCTTCGCCAGCCGCATTGCCGGCGGCGTCATCGCCGGAGCGGCCATCGGGACAAATGCCGGATTCTGGATCGGCGGTCTGGTGGCCGGCGGCATCGGCGCCGTGGTGGGCACACTGGTCGGTTATGCCGCCCGCATGCGCATGGCCGCCGCCTTCGGCCGCGACCGCCCCGCCGCTCTGCTGGAGGATGCGGTGGCGCTGATCGCGGCCCTGCTGATCGTCTCCGCCGCGTGAGGGACCGCTGCTTTCCTCTCGGGCGTATCCGGCGTTTTTTTACTGCATGGAACCAAAGTTACTTCACAGTAGAACGGTAAGCCGGTTTGCTGCGCCAGCCGACCGTCTGCCGGCCTGGGCATGGGCACAGCCAAATGGGAAAGCGATTGGCCGGAAGAATGAGCGAAGGGAGCCAGCACCGCATGTCGGATTCGCCATGGAAGACCGCCGCCGACCGCCGCAGCGAACGGGAGGAAAAGCGGATCGCCGTGCTGCGGACCGCGGCGCAGGCCTTCAACGAGCTTGGCTATCACGCCACCTCGCTGGACGACATCGCCCGGCGGCTGAACGTGACCAAGCCGACGATCTATTACTATGTGAAGAACAAGGAGGAGATCCTGTTCGAGTGCGTGCGGATCGGGCTGGAGATGCTCGACACCGCGTCGAATGAGGTGACGGGTCATGGCGGCAGCGCCTATGAGGAACTGGTGGCGGTGATGACCACCTATGTCGGCATCGTCACCATGGACTTCGGCATGTGCGTGATCCGGGTCGGCGAGGAGCCGCTGACCGAGGACAGCCGCCGTACCCTGCGCAGCCTGAAGCGCCGCATCGACCTGAAGTTCCGCTTTCTGATCGAACGCGGCATCGCTGAGGGCAGCATCGTTTCCTGCGATCCGAAGATCGCCGCCTTCACGCTGTCGGGAGCGCTCAGCTGGGTCGCCCGCTGGTACCGCCCGGATGGGGAACTTGACCCGGCGGAGATCGCCCGACAATCCATAGCCCTGCTGCTGAACGGCCTGCGCCCGCGTCCCGACATGGGGTGACTCCACCGCCGATCCCCGGTCGACCTTAGGCCGAAAGTATTGTAGCTGGTCAGCCGTCCGCATTGCATGACCTGCCACTGCTCTCCTTATTATACATATGTGGGTATGATAAAAATGCGGTGGTGAGTTGCCATCGAGAGGCGATCCGGACGAGCATCGTTAGCGTAGAACGATCCATGCGAGGCCCCCGGAACTGAGGATCGTCCAGAAGATGACCGTCGAGCTGACAGATATGCAGGCGAAGAGACTTTCCACCTTTTCCATCACCCAGGACGATCTGGACCGGCTCAGGGGCAACCGGGAGTTCGCGGAGCAGCGCCTTCCCCTTTTGCTGACCGAATGGCACCGGCATTTCGATGCTTGGCCGGAAATCCAGGCGGCGCTGCAACTGCCGGACGTGCATGCCGCCCGTCTGGATCATTGGATGCGGGCCGTGTCCGGTCGGATCGATGCCGGCTTCTCCGAGTCCGCCACACGGCTCGCGACCCTGTTCTACAAGAACGGCGTCCCGGCTTATGCGGTGTCGATCTGCCATTACATCGTCAGTTCCAACATTGCTCGCGAACTCGGGCTCACCGCCGGCGACGAGGGGCTGAGGGCCGGCCTGTTCGGCGCCGCGGCCCGCCGCAACCGGCTGGCACAGCTGGAAACGCTGAACAAGATCGCCTGGTTCGACATCGAACTGCTGCTTGAGACCTACAAGCTGGCGGAAGAGGAGAGCAAGCGCGCCACCCTCGACCGGCTCGCCGGGAATTTCGAAGACAGCGTGAAGAGCATCGTGGAGGGCACGGTCGCCGCTTCCAACCAGATGCAGGCCAACGCCCAGCGCATGTCGCAGATCGCCAGCGGGACCAGCCGCCGCTCCGCCGATGTGGCGACGGAGACGGAATTCGCCTCGTCCAGCATGCAGACGGTGGCCGCGGCGACCGAGCACCTCGCCAGTTCCATCTCCGATATCAGCCGGCATGTCAACGAATCCTCCCGCATCTCCACCTCCGCCGTCGATGAGGCCGAACGGACCAAGGGAACCGTCAGCGGTCTGGTGGAGGCGGCCCAGCGCATCGGCGACGTGGTCAACCTGATCAACAACATCGCCAGCCAGACCAACTTGCTGGCGCTGAACGCCACCATCGAGGCGGCGCGGGCGGGCGAGGCGGGCAAGGGCTTCGCCGTCGTCGCCAACGAGGTGAAGAGCCTCGCCAACCAGACCGCCAAGGCGACGGAGGACATCTCCAGCCAGATCGCCGGTATGCAGAATGCCGCCGGCCAGGCCGCCGAAGCGATCCATGGAGTGGGCCGCACCATCACCCACATCAACGAGCTCGTCACCACCGTCGCCGCGACGGTCGAGCAGCAGACCGCCGCGACGCAGGAGATCACCCGGAACGTGCAGGAGGTCGCGGTCGGCGCCCGCCGGGTCACCGCCTCCATCGGCGAAGTGACGCAATCCTCGTCGGAGACCGGTGGCATCGCGCAGGAGGTGCTGGCCGCTGCAGGACTTCTGCACCGGCAGGCGGACGATCTCAACCGGGGCGTCGACGATTTCCTGACCCGGATCCGCACGGCCCGCTGAACCGCTGGTCGGCCGCGCATGGCTGCCGCGCCCCCTCGCCTGCTGGACGGACGGAGGGGCGGCGGGCAGCATGGGGCGGTCGAGATTCATTCGTGCAGGTATGGTTTCGTGGTCAGCGCAAAGGATGGTGGCGGAAACGGCGACCGTTGGGGGCTCCGCCTGCGGAAAAATGCACAATGGGCGGGACTGCTCGCCCTGTCCGCGGCGGCGACGCTGGGGCTCGATGCGGCCGGGCTGCCGGCGGCTTGGCTGATCGGGCCGATGATCGCCGCCATCGCGCTGGGCGTCGGCGGCGCCACCATCCGCGTTCCGGCCTCGGGCTTCACCATGGCGCAGGCGATCATCGGCTGTCTCGTCGCCCATGCCGTCACCTCGTCGATCCTGCTGTCCATCGCGCAAAACTGGCCGCTGATGCTGGGAACCGTCGGGCTGACGGTGCTGGTCAGCGGCATCGTCGGCTGGCTGTTCGTCCGCTACGGCAGCCTGCCCGGCACCACCGCGGCCTGGGGCGTGTCGCCGGGTGCGGCCTCCGCCATGGTCGCCATGGCCGGCGACTATGGCGCTGACGTCCGGCTGGTCGCGGTGATGCAGTATCTGCGCGTCGTGCTGGTGGTGCTCAGCGCCTCGCTGGTGACGCATGCGCTGACCGCCAGTTCGCAGGGCTCCGCCATCCCGGTGGCCCCGGTGGAGGCGCTGGACCTGCGCGGGCTGGCGGCGACGCTGCTGGTCGCCGCGGCGGGCGGCTGGATCGGCCACCGCTTCCGCATTCCCTCCGGTGCCCTTCTGGTGCCGATGGTGCTGGGCGCACTGGTCCAGACCGGTGCGGGCGTGACCCTGCAACTGCCGCATGCGCTGCTGACCATCACCTACACCGTCATCGGCTGGAGCATCGGCCTGCGCTTCACCCGCGAGGTGCTGAGCCACGCCCTGCGCGCCGTGCCGCAGATGCTGCTGTCGACCGGGCTCATGATCGCCCTGTGCAGCCTGTCGGCCTGGGTGCTGGTCACGCTGCTGCCGACCGACCCGCTGACCGCCTTCCTCGCCACCAGCCCTGGAGGACTCGATTCGGTGGTTGTGATCGCGCTGGGCAGCGGGGTTGATTTGCCGCTGGTGCTGGCCCTGCAAACCCTGCGGCTTTTCGTGGTGGTGCTGTCCGGGCCGCCGCTCGCCCGCCTGATCGCACGCTACGCCTGACGGTTGCGCGGCGCCATTGCGTCCCGGTGTCGGGTAGACGTATCCTTGATACCCCCCCCTTTCATGACCGATCCCGGAGTGCCCCGGCAATGACCGACCGTCCCCACCGTCCCGAAACCATCGCCGCCGGCGCCCTGGGCTTTGAGGATGCGGCCAGCGGCGCGGTCATCCCGCCGATCCACCCGTCCACCACCTATGTCCGGGACCCCGACAACGGCTATGGCCGCGGCCGGGTCTATGCCCGTGCCGACAACCCCACCTTCGATATTCCGGCAAGGACCATCACCGAGTTGGAAAAGGGCGTCGACACGCTGCTGTTCGCCTCCGGCATGGCGGCTGCGACCGCCGTGTTCCAGGCGCTGGACCCCGGCGACCATGTGATTGTGCCCGACGTGATGTACTGGGCCTTCCGCAACTGGGTGCACGGTCCGGCCACCCGCTGGGGGCTGAAGGTCGAGGGCGTCGACACCAGCGACACCGACGCAGTGCGCGCGGCGCTCCGCCCCGGCCAGACGCGGCTGGTGTGGGTGGAAACCCCGGCCAACCCGCTGTGGACGGTCACCGACATCGCCGCCGTCGCCGAACTGGCGCACGAGGCGGGAGCCTGGCTGGCAGTGGACAGCACGGTCGCCACCCCGGTGCTGACCCGTCCGCTGGAACTGGGCGCCGACATCGTCATGCATTCGGCGACCAAGTATCTCAACGGCCATTCCGACGTCGTCGCCGGCACCCTGACCGCCGCCCGCAAGGACGAGTTCTGGGCCCGGATCAAGGCGGTGCAGACCCAGCAGGGCGGCATCCTCGGCAGCTTCGAGGCTTGGCTGCTGCAGCGCGGCCTGCGCACCCTGTTCGCCCGCGTCCGCTGGCAGAGCGACGCCGCCATGGCCCTGGCCGAGCGGCTGTCCGCCCATCCGCGGGTGGCCGAGGTGCTCTATCCCGGCCTGCCGGGCTTCCCCGGCCACGGCATCGCATCGCGCCAGATGAGCGGCGGCTATGGCGGCATGCTGTCCGTCCGCGTGAAGGGCGGCACCCAGGCGGCCATCGACACCGCCGCCCGCGTCGAGATCTGGCGCCGCGCCACCTCGCTCGGCGGGGTGGAAAGCCTGATCGAACATCGGGCCAGCATCGAAGGGCCAAGCTCTCCGGTGCCGGGCGACCTGCTGCGCCTGTCGGTCGGGCTGGAGTCGCCGGACGACCTTTATGAGGTTCTGTCGCAGGCGCTCGGACAGGGCTGAGGACCGTCCACCTCCCGCCGCCCATGGGACGGGGCGGCGGGACATATCGACGCGGCATGGCGGTGCCTGCGCATTTCCGAGTACCCCCAACGCGGATAGGGCTTGACAGTGAGAATGATTCGCGACGTTATTCGCTGAGAATAAGTCGCACTTGCTGTCATTACCGACCACCGACGTTCGAGGAGACCTCCATGTCGAAGCGCGCTGCCGGCTTCGCCGCCGTAGCCGTCGTTGCCCTGCTGCCGTACGGTGCCCAGGCTGCCGGTCCGGCCTACAAGGACGTGGCGAAGAACTACGCCGACATCGCCCATGCCGCCTATGAGGACGCCACCAACGGCGCCAAGGCGCTGAAGAAGGCGGTCGACGCCCTGGTCGCCAACCCGACCGAGGACAATCTGGCGAAGGCGCGCGACGCCTGGAAGGCCGCCCGCGTTCCGTACATGCAGACGGAAGCCTTCCGCTTCGGCAACCCGATCGTCGACGAATGGGAAGGCAAGGTGAACGCCTGGCCGTTGGACGAGGGCCTGATCGACTATGTCGACGACGGCTATGCCGGCGGCGAGAGCAACCCCTATGCCAAGGCGAACGTCATCGCCAACCCGAAGATCACGGCCGGCGGCAAGACCATCAACGCCTCCAAGATCACCAAGGACCTGCTGACCGACAAGCTGCACGGCGCCGGCAAGGTCGAGGCGAACGTCGCCACCGGCTACCACGCCATCGAATTCCTGCTGTGGGGCCAGGATCTGCACGGCACCGGTCCGGGGGCCGGCGAGCGCAAGGCCACCGACTACGGCAAGGGCAAGGACTGCACCAACGGCCATTGCGACCGCCGCATCCAGTATCTGAAGGTCGCCACCCAGATGCTGGTCGACGACCTGTCGGAAATGACTGCCGATTGGGCCGCCAAGGGCAAGGCGCGCGCCTCCATCGCCAAGGCTCCGGAGAGCGAAGGCGTCGGCCGCATGCTGACCGGCCTGGGTTCGCTGAGCTATGGCGAACTGGCGGGCGAGCGCATGAAGCTCGGCCTCATGCTGCACGATCCGGAAGAGGAGCATGACTGCTTCTCCGACAACACCCACAACTCGCACTATTACGACGAAGTCGGCATGGTGAACGTCTACAACGGCAGCTACAAGCGCACCGACGGTAAGACCGTCTCGGGTGCCTCGCTGTCGCAGCTGGTCGCCGCCAAGTCCGCCGATGCCGACGCCGCGGTCAAGACCGCCATGGCCAACACCATGAAGGCGATGCAGGCGATCAAGGACACCGCCGACAGCGGCAAGATGGCTTACGACCAGATGATCGCCGCCGACAACGACGAGGGCAACAAGCTGGTGTCCGCCGGCATCGACGGCCTCGTCGCCCAGAAGAAGGCGCTGGAAGGCGCCGTCGCCGCGTTGGGCGTCTCGGTCGATGTCAAGGGCTCCGACAGCCTCGACGACCCGTCGAAGGTCGGCAAGTAAGCACGGCCTGCCCGGCTCCGGTCCCGCGCCCTCCCGCGCAGGACCGTTTCCCCCGAGCTTCCCTTCCGGGCCGACCCGGCGGGGGATGGCAAAGGGACCGGAGCCGGTCTTTATCCTGCCTGAAGTTTTTTGGACCGCCGTCATGCCGCATCGCCCCGCCCCCGCCCTGTCCCGTCGCACCCTCCTGCGCGCCGGGGGCGCCGCTGTCGCGGCGACGGCGCTGGGCGGAACCGGCCTTGCCGCCCCCGATGCCGGTGCGCTGAAGGCCGGTCTCGCCGGCCCGACACCGGTCACCGCCGCCGGCGAGCTGGTTGAGGTCGAGCTGGCCGCCAAGCAGCGGATGCTGCGCATCCTGCCGGAACCGGCCGGACTGTCGCCGCTGATCACCTATGCCGACAGCTTTCCCGGCCCGATCATCCGCATGCGCAAGGGCCAGCGGCTGCGTGCTACCTTGGTGAACGGGCTGGACGAGCACACCTCGATCCACTGGCACGGCATCCGCCTGCCGAACCTGGAAGACGGCGTGCCCTATCTGACCCAGCCGCCGACCAAACCGGGCGAGCGCCACGTCTATGAATTCACCCCGCCCGATTCCGGGTCCTTCTTCTTCCATCCCCATTGCAACACGGTGGAACTGCTGGGCCGCGGCCTTGCCGGCGTTCTGATCGTCGAGGAGCCGGACGCGCCGAAGGTCGATGCCGACGTCGTCTGCCTGGTCAAGGACTGGCAGTTGGACAAGACCGGCACGTTCGGCACGTTCATGACCGACCGCGGCGCCTCGCGCGCCGGCACCTTCGGCAGCGTCTCGACCGTCAACGGCGCCATCGAGCCGGTGATCGAGGTTCCCGCCAATGGCGACATCCGCGCCCGCCTTTACAACATCGACAGCACCCGCGTGGTCGATCTGCGGGTTGAGGGGGCCGAGGCCTGGATCATCGCGGTCGACGGCAATCCGCTGCCGCCACGCCCGCTGGATGGCTGGCCGATGGGGCCGGCAATGCGCATCGACGTGCTGTTCCGTGCACCCGCCAAGGCCGGCCAGACCCTGCGGCTGACCAATGTCTATTCGGCCGAACCCCGGCCGCTCGCCACCTTCCGCGCCGTCGGCCCCGCCCGGCCCAACAAGCGCTTCAAGCCGCACGCCCTGCCCGCCTCCGCCATTCCGGAGCCGGATTTGAAGGACGCGCCGATCATCCCGATGGCCTTTTCCGCCACCGCGGTGGCACAGAGCTTCGACGCGGCGGCCCTGCCCGGCCTGCCCTATGCCGACGCGCTGTGCCTGTCGGCGAAGACCTTTTGGGCGATCAACCAGCAGAGCTGGCCGGAGGGCGGGCATGAACGCCTGCCGCCGCCGCTGGTCACGCTGGAAAAGGGCCGGAGCTACATCTTCGAGCTGGCCAACCTGACGCCGCACCTGCACCCGATCCACATCCACGGCTACACCTTCAAGGTGCTGTCCTCCGATGCCCGCAAGGTGGTCCCCCACCATGCCGACACCGTGCTGCTGGAGCCGAAGGAGCGGCTGCGCGTCGCCATCAAGGCCGACAATCCCGGCGACTGGATGTTCCACTGCCACATCATCGAACATCAGGACACCGGCATGATGGGATACATCCGCGTTGCCTGATTTTATCAATTTCCGCAGCGTTTTCACCGCTGCGCTGCTTCTCGCAGCTCAGGCCACTCCTGTCACCGCCCAGGCTGCCGACAGCCTCGACAACCGCATCGGCGAGGCGCTGTTCCGCCGCATGTGGGTCGCCGCACCCACCGCGACTCAGGCGGCGGACGGGCTCGGCCCACTCTACAACGCGCGGTCCTGCGCCACCTGCCATCCGCGTGGCGCCGGCGGCCGGCCGCCCGATCCGGCGGTGAAGGACGACCAGGGCGTCGGCTATGCGATCAAGCTGAACGCCGATCCGGTCTATGGCCGGCAGATCCAGTCCAACGCCATTCCGGGCCAATTGGTCGAGGGCCGCCCCCGCGTCACCTACCGCGAGGAAACCGTCCGCTTCCCCGACGGCGAAACCGTCCGCCTGCGCCACCCGACGCCAGTGGTCGAGGATCTCGGCTATGGCCCGCTGGCCGAAGCGACGGTGATGTCGGCCCGCGTGCCGCCGCGCGTCCATGGCATGGGCCTGCTCGACCGCATCCCGGCCGATGCCATCGAAGCCGAAGCCGCCAGACAGGCCGCCTCCGGCGGTCCGGTCGCCGGCCGGGTGAATTACGTGACGGTGGACGGCAAGCGGCAGGTCGGCCGTTTCGGCTGGAAGGCGATGCACCCCACCCTGGACCACCAGGATGCGGAAGCCTTCAGCCTGGACATCGGCATGTCGACCCCGGCCTTCCCGGAGCCCTGGGGCGACTGTACCCCGGCACAGACCGCCTGCCGTAACGCTCCCCACGGCGATTCCAAGCAGTTCGAGGGGCTCGAGATCCCCAGCACCGTCATCGGCCTGATCGACGGCTATCTGCGTGACCTGCCGCCCGACGGCAGCCTGGAGGCGCCGAAGGACAAGGCCGGCACCGCGCTGTTCGCCGACACCGGCTGTGCCGCCTGCCACCGCCCGATCTGGCGCACGGGAGAGGATGCGGAGCATCCGTCGCTGTCCAACCGCGACATCTTCCCGCACACCGATATGCTTCTCCACGACCTGGGCCCCGGGCTGGGCGACCGGCTGCCGATGGGCGAGGCTAACGGGTCGGACTGGCGCACCACGCCGCTGTGGGGCTTGAACCGGCTCGCGGCCAAGGATGGGCAGCTGTCGCTTCTGCATGACGGGCGCGCCCGCAGCGTCACCGAAGCGATTCTGTGGCATGGCGGCGAGGCGGAAACTGCGAAGGACCGCTTCAAGTCTCTGCCGGGCGAGGACCGGAAACGTCTGGTGCGTTACGTGCTGGGTTTGTAAAGGAAGGGCGGGGGGTTCGCTCCACGTCAAAGGCAGAAGGGATTGATCGTATGCGACGCCGCATAGTGCTGGGACTGATGTCGGCCGCCGCCGCCGTGGCGGCCCTGCTGCCGCGGACGCCGGCCTTCGCCGCCCGCCAGTCGGACAAGGATGCCGCCTTCCTGGGCGGCATGGTCCGCACCCATGCCCTGCCCCGCTTCGATGCGCTGGTGGCAGCAGCCACCGCCTATGCCGATACGCTCGACCGCTTCGCCGCCGGCCCCACCGCCGCCGGGCTTGAGGAGGCGCGCGCCGCCCATTTCAAGGTTACCGACGGTTGGGCCGCCGTGCAGCATCTGCGCCCCGGTCCGCTGACCATGAATCTGCGGGCCGACCGCATGTCGTTCTGGCCGGAACGGCCCGGCGTGGTCCAGCGCCAGATCGGCCAGATCCTGCGCGACCATGACCCCAAGCTGCTGGAGCCCGGCGCGCTGGCCCGCCAGAGTGCGGCCGTCCAGGGGCTGACCGTGCTGGAGCGGCTGCTGTTCGATGAGGGCGTCACCGCCGACGGATTCACCGGCAGCGATGCCAAGCAGTACCGCGCCAGGCTCGCCGCCGCCGCCGCCCGCAACGTCGCCGCCATCGCCACCGATGCGGGCGACGGCTGGAAGGAGTTGGAGGCGCCGCTCGCCGCCGGGCAGGCGACCGTGCTCGGTCCGACCGCGTCCGAAGCCGTGAACACGCTCTATGCCTCCGCCATCACCGCGATGCAGGTGGTGATCGACCAGAAGCTGATGGCGCCGCTCGGCACGAGCATCGAGGATGCCAAGCCGACGGTGGTGGAGGCGCTGCGCAGCGGCCGGTCGCTGCGCAATGTCGTGCTGAACCTGGAGGGGCTGCGCGCCCTGCTGATGGGCGAGCATGGCGGTCCGGGCTTCGTCTCGCTGCTGCCCGCCAACGACGACGGCGCCACCGCCAAGCAAGCCATCGATGAAAGTTTCGCCTCCGCCATCAGCGCTGTCGAGGCGGTCCCCGGCCCGCTGAACAAGGCGGTCACCGATCCCGCCGCCCGCAAGAAGACCGAGAGCGCGCTGCGGTTGGTCAAGGCGGCGCGGGTGGAGATGCTGGGCACGCTGGCGCCGCTGCTGGACATCACTCTCGGCTTCAACGAATTGGACGGAGACTGACGATGGCGGTCGACCGCAGGAACATCCTGAGTCTGCTGGCCGGGAGGGTTTTCGGTGGGCGCGTGCTCTCGGGCGCCGGCCTGTCGGGTGGGCTGCTGGCGGTGCTGAGGGGCAAGGCCCATGCCGCCGACGCCGACACGCTCTACCTCAACGCCTATGCCACCACCGGGGCGGAGCCGAGCTTCGGCGTCGCCGCACTCGACCGCACCGGCAAGGTGCTGTTCACCACCGCCACCCCCGGCCGCGCCCATGGCATCATGCCCCGGCCCGGCATGGCGGAGGCCGCCGTCTTCGCCCGCCGGCCCGGCCGCTGGTTCCAGACGCTGTCGCTGGCGGACGGCACCCCCGGCCCGGTGGTGCGGGCGCCGGACGACCGCCGCTTCACCGGCCATGGAGACTATTCGGCCGACGGTCGCACCCTCTTCGTTGCCGAGGACGATGTGCCGCGCGAAGAGGGCGCCATCGGCATCTATGACGCCACCGACAATTACCGCCGCATCGGCGCCATCCCCACCCATGGGCTGGGGCCGCACGAGTTGATCCTGATGCGCGACGGCACGACGCTGGCGGTCGCCAACGGCGGCGTCATCACCCACCCCGACACCGGCCGGGCCAAGCTGAACCTCGACAGCATGGACAGCTCGCTGACCTATGTCGAGGCGGCGACGGGCAAGCTGCTCGACAAGGTGCGGCTACCGGAGGAGCACGGCAACCTCGGCATGCGCCACATCGCCCTGCTGGACGATGGCGGGATCGCCTTCGGCGTGCAGGACGAACGGCCCATCGGCATGCTTCAGCCGCTGACCGGCGCCCACCGTCCCGGCGGCGCGATCCGCCTGTTCGACACGCCGGAAGATGTGCTGTCGCGCATGCAGGGCTATATCGGCAGCGTGGCGTCGGACGGCAGAACAGTGGCAGCCAGTTCACCGATGGGCGGGATCATCGGGCTGTGGGATGCGGCGAGCGGGGCTTGGTTGGGCTCCACCGCGCTGGCCGACGGTTGCGGTCTGGCGCCGAACGGCGACGGTTATCTGGCGACCAGCGGTCTCGGCGTGATCGAGCCGGTCTCGGCGAGTGCCGAGGCGGGACCGGAGCGCAAGGCGCCGGCCTTCCGGTGGGACAACCACCTGACGCGGCGCGTGGCCTGACGGAAGGCCTCGAGGCAGGGGGCGACTTTTGCCACCTGCCCGTTCGGCATCTCATGCCAGCAGCGCCGCCGCATGGTGGCGCAGATGGTCCTCGATGAAGGTGCTGATGAAGAAGTAGCTGTGGTCGTAGCCCGGCTGCATCCGCAGCGTCACCGGGTGACCGACCGCCTCCGCCGCAGCGACCAGCGTCTCCGGCTTCAGCTGCGCTTCCAAGAAGCCGTCGCGGTCACCCTGGTCGATCAGGATCGGCAGCCGCTCGGTGGCAGTCTCGATCAGCGCACAGGCGTCCCACTCCAGCCAGCGGTCGCGGTCGGGGCCGAGATAACGGCCAAAGGCCTTCTCGCCCCAGGGCACCGCGGCCGGGTTGACGATGGGGGCGAAGGCCGACACCGCCTTGTAGAAGCCCGGATGTTTCAGCGCGCAGACCAGCGCGCCATGCCCGCCCATCGAATGGCCTGCGACCGACCGCTTGTCGGTGACCGGGTAATTGGCCTCGATCAGCGCCGGCAACTCCCGCGTCACATAGTCGTGCATCCGGTAATGGCCCGCCCAGGGCTGTTCGGTCGCATCGACATAGAACCCGGCGCCGAGCCCGAAATCCCAGGAATTGTCGGGGTCGCCGGGCACCCCCTCGCCGCGCGGGCTGGTGTCGGGAGCGACGATGGCGAGGCCAAGCTCCGCCGCGACGCGGAAGGCACCGGCCTTCTGGGTGAAATTCTCGTCGGTGCAGGTCAGTCCCGACAGCCAGTAGAAGACCGGCACCGCGGCGCCGGACTCCACCTGAGGCGGCAGGAAGATCGCGAAGGTCATCTCGCAATCCACCGCCGCGGACTGGTGCCGCACCCGCTTCAACCGGCCGCCGAAGACGCGGGTTTCCGACAGGGTGGTCAGGGGATCGGTCATGGAAGCGCCTTTTGAAAAACGATGGCCGGAAGGCTCCCTCCCCCGGTCCAGATAAAGGGAGCGAGGGAAAGAGCCAGCGTCACCTCACTGGTTGTACAGGATGACCGAGCGGATGCTCTTGCCCTCATGCATCAGGTCGAAGGCGTGGTTGATGTCCTCCAGGCCCATGGTGTGGGTGATGAAGGTGTCCAGCTCGAATTCGCCGCGCAGATAACGCTCCACATACTCCGGTAGCTCCGACCGGCCCTTGACGCCACCGAAGGCGGAGC
This sequence comes from Azospirillum sp. TSH64, assembly GCF_003116035.1. Lineage (GTDB taxonomy): Bacteria > Pseudomonadota > Alphaproteobacteria > Azospirillales > Azospirillaceae > Azospirillum. Next base: position 3,325,698 of record NZ_LGQW01000015.1, on the reverse strand, counting down.
CGCGCCAGACGCGACCGGTGACCAGCTGGAACGGACGGGTGGCGATCTCCTCGCCAGCGCCGGCGACGCCGATGATGACCGACTCGCCCCAGCCCTTGTGGCAGCATTCCAGGGCGGCCCGCATCACCTTGACGTTGCCGATGCACTCGAAGCTGTAATCGACGCCGCCGTCGGTCATCTCGACCAGCACCTCCTGGATCGGGCGGTCGAAGTCCATCGGGTTGACGACGTCGGTGGCGCCGAGCTGCTTGGCGATCTCGAACTTCGACGGGTTGACGTCGATGCCGATGATGCGGCTGGCCTTCGCCATGGTGGCGCCGATGATGGCCGACAGGCCGATGCCGCCCAGCCCAAAGATGGCGACGGTCGAGCCCGGCTCCACCTTCGCGGTGTTCATCACCGCACCCATGCCGGTGGTGACGCCGCAGCCCAGCAGGCAGACCTTTTCCAGCGGCGCCGCCTTGTTGATCTTGGCGAGCGCGATCTCCGGAAGGACCGTGTATTCGGAGAAGGTCGAGGTGCCCATATAGTGGGCGATCTCCTTGCCCTTCAGTGAGAAACGGCTGGTGCCATCGGGCATCAGGCCCTTGCCTTGGGTGGCGCGGATCGCCTGGCACAGGTTGGTCTTGCCGGACAGGCAGAATTTGCACTTGCCGCATTCCGGCGTGTAGAGCGGGATGACGTGGTCGCCCACCGCCACCGACGTGACGCCCGGGCCGACCTCCACCACCACGCCGCCGCCCTCATGGCCGAGGATGCAGGGGAAGACGCCTTCGGAATCCTTGCCGGACAGGGTGTAGGCATCGGTGTGGCAGACACCGGTGGCGACGATGCGAACCATCACCTCGCCGGCCTTGGGGGCCGCGACCTCGACCTCTTCGATCTCCAGCGGACGGTTGGCTTCCCAGGCGACGGCGGCGCGCGACAGAACCATGTGGGTTTCCTTCCCCAAGTCGGATTGGTCCCGAGAACGGGTTTGCCCCGAAAGCGGGTTTGCCAATGAGGATTGGCATTTGATTTCCGCAGTGTAGACCGCGACCGGTCATTGCCAGAACGGCGATTTCGGGAATAGATTTTTGCCGTATGGGGATAATGGCCCAATGGCCCTGGGAGAATGTCCATGAGCGGCTGGGACGGCATCGACGAATTCATGGCGGTGGCCGAAACCGGCAGCTTCTCCCGGGCGGCGGAGCGGCTGCGCGTCTCCTCCTCCCATGTCAGCCGCAGCGTGGCGCGGCTGGAGGACCGGCTCCAGGCCCGGTTGTTCTACCGCACCACCCGCAAGGTCAGCCTGACCGAGAGCGGGCGCGCCTTCCTCGCCCGCTGCCGGCGGCTTGCGGAGCAGCGCGACGACGCCTTCCTGGCGGTGGGCGCCTTGCAGGGCGGCAGCGACAGCGATGTGAAGGGGGTGCTGCGCATGACCTGCGCCACCGCCTATGGCGAGCAGTTCGTCATGCCGCTGATCAACGACCTCATGGAGCGCCACCCGCAGCTGAGCATCGAGGTGGAACTGACCAACCGGCAGCTCGATCTGGTGCAGGAAGGCTACGATCTGGCGATCCGGCTCGGCCGCCTCAGCGAATCGAGCCTTGTGGCGACGCGCATCGCCCCGCGCGTGATGCATCTGTGCGCCGCCCCGTCCTATCTGGAGTGCCACGGCAGTCCGGACAGCCTGACCAGCCTCGGCGGCCACCAGTGTTTGGTCGGCACCTCCGACCACTGGCTGTTCGACGACAACGGCCAAGACTGGCTGTTCCGGCCGCGGGGCCGCTGGCGCTGCAACAGCGGCTTCTCGGTGCTGGACGCAGCACTGCGCGGGTTTGGGCTGTGCCAATTGCCGGACTATTATGTGAGAGGTCCGGTGGCCGAGGGACGGCTGGTTTCCCTGCTGGACCGCCACCGGCCGCCCAATACGGCGGTGTGGGCGGTCTATCCGCAGAAGCGGCATGTTCCGGCGAAAGTGCATGCGGCGATCCGGCACCTGAAGGACGGGCTGGCGCGGCGAGCGGAATATCGATGAGGGTATGCGGCCCCGCCAAGCCATGGCAGCGCACATCGTCATGCGCACAAAGCATCTGTGCGCCGCCACCCCCCTACCTATCGAAAAACATCATGATCCGAAGGGAACCGACAGTATGTTCGAAGCAGACAGCGTCCTGACGTTCAGCGTAGCGATCGCGACTCCTGCCCGGGAACCAATGCCATCGGCATCATAGGATAGAACGCCCGTGGTGGTATTGAAGATGAATAGGTCGTTGTCATCGGCTGGCGCGTCCAGTGCGAACAGATCGGCACTCAACACACCGTCAGGCAAACCGCCGTACGACCAGCCCAGGATTTCAATACGATCCACCCCGCTTTGGAAATCCTGAATGGTGTCGTTGCCATTGTCATAGCTCGAAAAACGGAAAGCGTCCGCGCCGGCGCCGCCGATCAGAAGATCGCTGCCGTTTCCTCCGATCAAGATGTCGTCGCCTTTACCGCCAGAAAGGGTGTCGTTGCCCTCCCATCCTTCCAACCGGTTGGCCGTCGCGTTTCCGATCAGGGTATCGGCGTAATAAGAGCCTTGAATAAATTCGATCCCGCTTAGGTGGTCACCTTCGGCATCTCCACCACTCCCAATGCCAGTACCTAGATTGACTGTAACTCCTGTAGCCGAACGGGAAAAATAAGCCATATCAATACCGTCTCCACCAACGATCACATCGGCACCGGACCCGCCCTCAAAGGAGTCATTTCCGGCGCCGCCTCGCAGAGTGTCGTTGGCGGAGCCTCCGACCATCCAGTCGTTGCCTGCTCCTGCATTGACCTCGACGGCGACCGTACCGTAATCATTATAGATGTAATCATTCCCGACCCCACCGAAGGCACGTTCGATGTTTGAAACATTCATGTCGATGTAAACGGGTTCGCTACCTTGCACGACAATGGTGTCGTATCCGTCGCCACCATTCACCCAATCACTGTAGCCGTTGATGTAGAAGCGGTCGTTCCCCTCCCCTCCCCTCCCCACAACGTGTCGAAGCCGGCACCACCGACAAGCGTGTCGTCACCGGCTCCGCCTTGGAGAAGATCGTTACCCGCACCACCACGCAGAAGGTCGTTGAAGCCACTGCCGGTGATCGTGTCGTTCCCGTCTCGACCATCGATGAAGACACCCGCGGTCGCATTTGTGGCCACAAACACATCATCGCCAGTGCTGCCATAGACACGCTCGACTTCCGTCGCGGCGAGATCCAGCGTGAGGCCGGCCATCCCCTGCACGACAACTGTGTCGACACCGGCTCCCCCGCCGATCAGCAGATCGGCCGCATCGATGTAGAGACGGTCGTCTCCGTCTCCCCCCCGTAGGATATCTGCGCCATTTCCACCGAATAGTGTATCGTTGCCCTCCAGCCCCAGAAGTTCGTCGTCATTGGCTGTACCACGCAAGAAATCTGCTTCCGAAGTCCCAAAAACTACCGACATTGTCATCCCCCGATTGAATAATACTATCTCACCTTTAAAAAGGTGAAAGGGATGATAGCTTTTGCGAGTGTCCGCGACGTGTGACGGCCATCACACCCGACGAGATTGCTCATAGGGCAATACGCCGCATGGCCGTGATCGGGGGAATGGAAGGATCGGGCATCCGAAGGGTGCGGCGGCCTGAGGGCAGATGACGGGTAAATACTGGGACGGCAGTCGCCACCGATCAGCCGTGGTGGCGCAGATAGGCACGCGGGTCGCAGTCCTCCCCCAGCGCCATGGCGCGGGCGCAGTGGATGTGCTGCATCAGCACGTCGCGGAATTCCTGCGCGGTCAGGTCGCTCCATTCCGGCGTCTCGTTGGCGAAGGTCATCTGCGCGGCGGTCGCCTCGAACAGGCGCAGCCATTCATCCGCCTTGCCGGCCGGATTCTCGTCCTTGCGGAACATCTCCGCCATCATCTTGGTCATCAGCGTGCCAAGGGCCAACAGGTTCACATGCAGAAGCATGTTGCCGAGCATCACATCAGGCTTTTCGTCGAGCATGGATCGGTCACTCCGGGCGATGTCATGACCGATCCCACGGACGGCACCGCAAAAGCTGGCGCGGATTCTTCGGGTGGAGAGAAAAAGAAAGCCCCTCCCCGCGGAAGCGGAAAGGGGCCAGTTTCGGGAGGACGCCCGAGAGGAAAGGAATAGGGATCAGGCGTGCGCGCCGGCCTGCTGGACCACCGGCTTCGGCGCTGCGGCGACCGGCTTCTTCAGGATGCGCAGGGCGACGGCGGTCACCACCGTGCCGACCACCAGAGCCACCACATAGCCGAGCAGATGCGTCACCGCGTTGGGGATCGGCAGGACGAAGACGCCGCCATGCGGCACCTTCAGCTCGGCACCAACGGCCATCGACATCGCACCGGTCAGCGCACCGCCGAGCATCAGCGCCGGGATGACGCGCAGCGGATCGCGGGCGGCGAAGGGAATGGCGCCCTCGGTGATGAAGGCGATGCCCAGGACCGCGGCGGCGTTGCCTGCCTCGCGCTCCTCCGCGGTGAAGCGGTCGGCGAACAGCTTGGTGGCGAGCGCCAGACCCAGCGGCGGCACCATGCCGGCGGCCATGGCGGCGGCCATCGGGGTGTAGACCTGGGAGGCGATCAGGCCGGTGGAGAAGGCGTAGGCCGCCTTGTTGACCGGACCGCCCATGTCGAAGGCCATCATCGCCCCGATCAGCAGGCCGAGCAGGATGGCGCTGCTGCCCTGCATGCCTTTCAGCCAGGCGCTCATCCAGGCCAGTGCCTCGGCGACCGGGGTGCCGACGACATAGATCATCAGAAGTCCGGTCAGCAGCGAGCCCAGCAACGGCAGGATCAGGACCGGCTTCAGCCCTTCCAAATTGCGGTGCAGATTGATGTGACGGTTGAGGAAGGCGGTGCCGTAGCCGGCGATGAATCCGGCGACGATGCCACCCAGAAAGCCGGCACCGATGCTGCCGGCCAGCATGCCGCCGACCATGCCGGGGGCGATGCCGGGACGGTCGGCGATGGAATAGGCGATGTAGCCGGCCAGCGCCGGCACCATCAGGGCAAAGGCACCCTTGGCGCCGATCTGGAACAGGGCATAGCCCAGCGTGCCGGCGTTGGATTCCTCGTAGACGTAGATGCCGCCCAGCGCGAAGGCCAGCGCGATCAGCAAGCCGCCCGTCACCACGAAGGGCAGCATGAACGACACGCCGGTCATCAGGTGCTTGTAGGGGCCGGTGCGCTGGGCCGAGCGCTCGGCCTTGCCGGCGGCGACGGCATCGGCCAGCGGGACCGCACCGCCAGCGGCGCCATGGGTCTTGGCCTCGGCCAGGGCACGGTTGACCAGGGCCTTGCCGTCGTTGATGGCGGGCTTGGTGCCGCTGAGGAACACGCGCTTGCCGGCAAAGCGAGACAGGTCGATCTGGGTGTCGGCGGCGATCAGAACGACGTCCGCCTCGCGGATTTCGTCGTCGGTCAGGGTGTCGCGCGCACCGACGGAGCCCTGGGTTTCCACCCGGACCTTGTGGCCGAGCGCGGTCGCCGCCTGCTGGATGCCCTCGGCCGCCATGAAGGTGTGGGCGATGCCCGTCGGGCAGGAGGTGATGGCGACGATCCGGCGTGGACCGGCTGCCGCAGTTGCAGACGCGGAGGATGTGGACAACGCCTTTTCCAGCACGGCGGCGGGATTGCCCAGCACCTCGTCGAGCGAGGCGGTGCTGCGCTTCAGCGCGGCGAAGCGTCCGTCGTCGAAGTCGCCGCTGCCGACCAGCATCAGCCCGTCAGCCGCGGACAGTGCGGCGGCGTCGAGCGGAGACTGGATGCCGAGGCTGGTGCGAGTCTCCACCTGGATGCGGTGGCCGGCCTTTGCCGCCGCCTTGCGCAGGGCCTCGGCCGCCAGAACGGCCTGGGTGGTAAGATCGCCCGCTGCGATCACGGCCAACAGGGTCGCCATTGTTTCCTCCTGGCGGGTTCGAGCCCGCGCCTGTCACTGCGTTGATTTCAGTCCGATGGTGCCGGAAATCTCAATCGATCGGGGTCAGGGACACCTGGGCGGCCAGCGACCGCACCGTCGACGGATCGGGCAGGTTGGGGCCGAAACAGCCGAGCTTGGCGGCGGCGAAGGCCACCGAGAGCCGGGCGACATCCTCCAGTCCACCATCCTGCTGGAAGGCCGCGATCAGTCCGGCGACCATCGCGTCGCCTGCGCCGACGGTGCTGAGCGCCTGGACCGGCGGCAGCCGGCCGTGCAGGGCGCGGGCGCCATCCCCATCGCTACCGACGAACAGCGCACCGTCCGCCCCCAGCGACACCACCACCACCGACACGCCGCGGCGATGCAGATCGCGGGCCGCGTCGAGCAGGTCGGCGTTCGTCGGCAGCGGCCGGCCGGCCCAATCCTCCAGCTCGTGCCGGTTGGGCTTGATGCAGTGGGGCAGCGCACCGGTGGAAGCCAGCGCCGCCGCCAACGGCGCCCCGCTGCTGTCCAGCACGACGCGGGCGCCGGCTGCCGCCAGATCGGCGGTTAGGGCGGCGTAGGTGTCGGCGGGCAAGCCTTCCGGCAGGCTGCCGGCAAGAAGCACCGGCGTGCCCGGCTCCACCAGCCCCAGCACGGTCTCGCGGACGCGGTCGACGGCGCCCGCATCGGCGCTCAGGCCCGGCAGGTTGATGTCGGTCGTGTCGTTGGCCGCGAGGTCGGCGATCTTGATGTTGACGCGCGTCTCGCCCGGCAACCGCAGGAAGGCGTCGGCGATGCCCTTGGCCTCGAACAGCGCCTCGAAAGGCGCGGCATTGCCGGTGCCGAGCAGGCCCGTCGCGGCCACCGGCGTGCCCCAATCGGCGAGGCAGCTGGCGACGTTCACGCCCTTGCCGCCGGCATTGTGGCGAACCGCCTTGGCGCGATGGACGTTGCCGGGCTTCAGCGCCTCGACCATGATGGTCTGGTCGATGGCCGGATTCAGCGTGACGGTGACGACTGACTTCAAGCCGGATTTCGTCATGACGCTTCCCCTTCCAGCGCCCGCACCTCATCTGACGATTCGCAATCCAGCGCGCGCTGGGCCAGTGCCCGCAGGCCGGCGAGGTCGCTGTCGCGCAGCTTGTCCTTGACGCCGGGGATGTCGCGCGGGGTCATCGACAGCTCGCGCACACCCAGCCCGGCCAACAAGGCGGCACCGAACGGATCGCCGGCGATGCCGCCGCAGACGCCGACCCAACGGCCGTGCTTCTCCGCCCCTTCCACCGTCAGGCGGATCAGGCGCAGCACCGACGGGTGCAGGCTGTCGGCCTCCGCCGCCAGTTCGGGGTGCTGGCGGTCGATGGCCAGCGCGTATTGCGTCAGGTCGTTGGTGCCGATTGAGAAGAAATCGACATGGCGGGCCAGCACGTCGGCCTGGATGGCGGCGGCCGGCACCTCGACCATGATGCCCAGCGGCACCGCTGGGGCGTCCAGTTCGGCCCGGATGCGGTCGCAGACGGCGCGCAGTGTCCCGATCTCGCGCAGCGTGGTGATCATCGGGAACATGATCAGCAGGGCGCCCGGCTTCGCTCCCTTGGCGGCGCGGTAGAGCGCGCGCAGCTGCGGCTCCAGCAGTTCGGGATGGCGCAGCAGCAGGCGGGCGCCGCGCACGCCGAGGAAGGGATTCTCCTCATGCGGCAATTGCAGATGCGGCACCTGCTTGTCGCCGCCGATGTCGAGCGCGCGGACGATCAGCGGGCGGCCGTCCAGCGCCTCCAGCATGGCGCGGTAGGTCTCATACTGCTCCTCTTCGCTGGGCGCATCGCCGCGCTCGAGGAACAGGAACTCGGTGCGCATCAGGCCGACGCCCTCGCCGCCCTGCGACAGGGCCATCGCCACCTGATCGGGACGGTTGACGTTGGCGCCGATCTCCACCGTGTGGCCGTCGCGGGTGCGGGCAGGCAGGCTGCGCCGCTCCTCCTGCTGGGCCTTTTTGACACGCTGCTCCTCGATCCAGCCATGGGCGGCGGCGACGTCGGTGTCGGAGGGGTCCAGATAGAGGCGGCCGGACTGGCCGTCGAGGATGGCGGTGGTGCCGTTGGCGAGCCCGGTCAGTGCCGCACCGCCTGCGACCATCGCCGGCAGGCCCAGCGTGCGCGCCAGGATGGCGGTGTGGGAGGTCGGGCCGCCCTGCGCCGTCGCCAGACCGATGACGCGGCCCATGTCGAGGGCTGCGGTGTCGGATGGCGACAGGTCGTCGGCGACCAGGATGCAGGGGGTGTCCGGCAGGTCGCGGATGGAGCCGCCCCGGAGGTCCGGATCGATGCGGGTCAGCACCCGGCGGCCAACATCGCGCAGGTCGGCAGCGCGGCCGGCCAGCACCGGGTTCGGGTTGGCGGCGAGCTTGGCGGCACTGCGCTCCACCGCCTCGTTCCACGACCAGCCGGGACCGTGTCCCTCCACCATCAGCTGGCAGGCCAGCGTGATGACGTCGGTGTCGTTCAGAAGCTCCGCCTGGGCAGCGAAGATGCCGGCCTCGGCCGGTCCAAGCCGGCGGGCGGTGTCGTCGGCCAGCGCCTTCAGCTGCTGGCGCGTCAGGTTCAGCGCCTCATGCAGGCGGTTGCCGCCCTCCAGCAGCGGGGCCGGACGGTCGGGAACGGTCAGGTCGGCCTTCGGCATCACGTGGACCGGGCCGATGGTCAGGCCCGGGCTGGCGCCGATGCCGGCAACCACGGGCATCTCGCGACCTGTCGAGACCGGCGGAGTCCAGCCCTGCACCACGGCCTTCGCCTTGCGCGCCGCGGCGGCGGCATCCGCCTTTTCCCGCGCGCTGAGCCCGGTGATGGTGGCGCGCAGCCGGTTCAGCACCGCGCGGGCGTCGGGTCCGTCGGTGGACACGGTGATGCGGTCGCCCGGACGCAGGCCCAGCTGCAACAGCGCCACCAGCGTCTTGCCGTCGGCGCTTTCCCCGCCATGGCGGACGCGGACCCGGCCGGACGCGGCCCGGGCGCTCTCGACCCAGGCGGCAGCGGGGCGGGCATGCAGCCCGGTCGGATAATCGACCACCCACTCGAAGCTCTCGGCAAGGTCGCCGGCATCGGCGGTGGAGGGGGCCGGCGATGCGGTCTCGTCGGACAGCGCGGCGACGAGATCGGCGGGGTTGCCGGTGGTGAACAGGGCGGTCAGCCGCGCCTCGTCCTGCATCAGGCGGGTCAGGCGGCGCAGGATGGCGATGTGGGCGTCCGACTGGGCGGCGATGGCGACGACGAGACGGGCGGTCTGCCCGTCGTTCCACACCACGCCGTCCGGCACCTGCAGAATCGCGATGCCGTTGCGGCGGACCAGATCGCGGTCGTCCACCATGCCGTGTGGGATGGCGACGTCATGTCCGAGGAAGGTGTTCGCCACCGTTTCGCGCCGGATCATGCTGTCGGCATAGGCGGGGTCGATGCAGCCCGCGGCGATCAGCAGTTGCGCCGCCTCGCGGATCGCCGCCTCCTTGCCCGCCGGAGCGGCGCCGAGGCGGATCAGATCGGGGGGAAGGCTCAAGGGGTGCGTGTCGGTGAGCATGGCGACCGTCTCCTCCGCGGGCTTTTGTTTGTGCTGTTGAACCAATTGAAAACGATTACAGTTCGGCTGTCAACGCTTGTTGCGTTGCAACATATGGGTTTTTCTGGATGAATGGCTTGTCAGTCGGACAAAAATGAAGGATGGTTTGCCGAGGCTACTGGAAACGTTTTCAGAAAATACCCCGCCCTGGTCATCTTCGGCCCATGCGGCTAAGGTCGCCTCCCCAATCGGGCACCCTTCCACACGATCGGTCTGGACATGAGCGTCTCGGGAAAAACCGTCGGCATCAAGGACGTGGCCCTGGCCGCCGGCGTGTCGGTCGCCACCGTGTCACGCGTGCTGAGCAACGGTCCGGTAAGCGACGCCCTGCGCAGGCGGGTGGAAGATGCGGTGCGCGCCACCGGCTACCGCCCCAACCTGTCGGCGCGGCGGCTGCGCTCGCAGCATTCGCAGACCATCGGGCTGGTGGTGTCCGACATCCGCAACCCCTTCTTCACCGCCGTCAGCCGCGCGGTGGAGGATGCCGCCTACCGCGCCGGCATGCGGGTGATCCTGTGCAACAGCGACGAGAATCCCGAACGGGAGGAGTTGTACCTGCGCCTGATGCAGGAGGAACGGATCACCGGCCTGATCTTCGCCCCCACCCGGGCGACGCTCGACCGGCTGGACGGGCTGGATCTCGATTTCCCCGTCGTGCTGATCGACCGCAACGCGCCGACCGGCCGTCACGATGCCGTGGTCCTCGACAACCCGCGTGCCGCGGCGATGCTGGTGGAGCATCTGCATGGCCAGGGCTATCGCCGCATCGCCGGCCTGTTCGGCAACACCAGTACCACCGGCCAGGAGCGCCATGAGGGCTACCGCGCCGCCATGACCGCCCGCGGCCTCGCCCCGGCGGCCCGCTTTCTCGCCCCCCATGCCGATGCGGCGGAAGAGGCGGTGGTGGCGTGGATGTCGGAGCGCGAGCGGCCGGAGGCCTTCATTGTCAGCAACAGCCTGTTCCTGATGGGCGTGGTCAAGGCAGCCCGCCGGCTCCATCTGCCGATTCCCGACGGTCTGGCGGTCGCCGGCTTCGACAATGAACCCTGGACGGAGCTGGTCGGTCCCGGCCTGACCGTCATCGAACAGCCGGTGCAGGACATCGGCCAGTCCGCAATGGCCCTTCTGTTCGAACGGCTGGATGCGCCGGACCGTCCCAGCCGCCGCCTCATTCTCGGCGGCACCTGCATCGTGCGCGGCTCCACCGCCGCACGGATGGCCGCGGCCGACTGAAGACGCACATCAATGGCGTCAGGCGGCGATCCGACGACGCCATGCGGCGGGGCGCAACGGCGCTTCCCCCTCCCCTCCCGTGTGCGACCGGCCCAGCAACGGGCTAATCCCGATGCCGGAAAATGGGCGTCGCCGATAACCGCTGCCCGAAAGATACGCTAGGTCAGACAGTCCTCGCCAACGGATGTTCAAAGAAAAATACTCCCCTGGTGTGTGGGAAGAACAGTTCCGAAAGCGGCGTTGACCCTGGACCAACACCCCACTACCGTCCTGTTTGCAACGCACAACAAAAATGCGCGTCGGATCAAATAACGGCCGCATTTTACGATTGTTCCTCTTCCCGATAACTTTTGAATTTGTCGAACAATGTTGGTGATGCGAACTATTTTTCGCCGGCAAAAGTAGGCAAGTGAAAGCCGCTTCAAATCGGGAGTGGGGCTGCAATCAAAACAGGAGTTCCAGAACGGCAGGTTACGCAGTGCGCGGGTTTCAGGGCCATCAACGGGGGTGACGGCGCGATGTTGAAGGATTTGACCGGACGGAAGGCGGCGGCAAAGCGGAACAGCTTCGCCCGGCATGGCGTGGCGACGGTGCTCGTCACCGCCACGACGATGGCGCTGGGGCTGCTGACCGGGATCCTGGTCGCCCGCACCATCGGTCCGGACGGCCGGGGAGCGCTGACCGCGGTGCTGACCACCGTGCAACTGCTGGGCTGGCTGTTTGGCATGGGCTGCGGCAAGGCGGTCACCTATGCGCTGTCGCGTGACCATGCCGCCGGCGGCCGCCTGCTGAGCACCTGGACCCTGATCCTGCTGCCGGTTGCGGCGGTGGCGATCGGCGTCGGCTATCTGCTGCTGCCGACGCTGCTGGCGGCACAGCCGGCGGAAACGCTGGCGCTGGCGCGGCTCTACCTGCCGATGATCGCCATGGCCTTGCTGTCCGAACTGATGCTGGGCCTGATCCTCGGCGATCAGGATTTCCGCAGCTTCAACGCACTGAATTTCCTTCAACCAGCCGGTGTTGCCATCGTCTATGCCGCGCTGTGGGCCACCGGCCGCTTCACGGTGGAGGCCGCCGTCATCGTCCAGGCGGCGATGAGCACGCTGGTGCTGGTGGTGGCGACCGGGCTGCTGGTCCGCCGCCACGGCATCGGCCGCCCCGACCCGGCGCTCGGCCGGCAGACCGTCTGGTATGCCCTGCGCACCCACGGCGACGTGGTGGGCGGGGTCATCACGCAACGGCTGGACCTGCTGATCATCCCGGCCTTCCTGTCGGCGACGCAGGTCGGGCTCTATGCGCTGGCGACCAGCCTGTCCTGGCTGATCGTCAGCCTGTCCGGCGCGCTCGCCACCGTCGTCATGCCTGCCGCCACCCGGCGGGGACAGTCGGGGCGCGAGTTGGTGCTGAACAGCCTTCAGGCGACCTTCGCCATCGGCGGTCTCCTGGGCGGCGGGCTCTTCGTCTTCGCCGACATCGCCATCGGGCTGGTCTATGGCCCGTCCTTCGCCGACAGCGCGCTGCCGCTGCGGCTGCTGCTGCCGGGCGCCATCCTCTATGCCGCCGCGTCGATCCTGCTGAACGGGCTCTATGCGGAGAACCGGCCCTTCACCGCCACCCTGGCCAATCTGCTGGGAATGGTGGTCACGCTGGCCGGGCTGCTGCTGTTCCTGCGCGGCGGCGGAATCCTGGCGGCGGCCATCGTTTCCACCGTCGCCTACACGCTGGTGTTCGCTACCGCGGCGACGCTCTACCGCCGTGCGACCGGACTGCCCTGGCGCGTCTTCCTTCCCGACCCGGCGATGCTTGCAGCCTTGCCGCGGCGCCTGTTCGACAAGCCGGCCCCGGTGACAGCCGCTCCGGCCCTTACTCCGGATGCCACCCCGGCCGGCCCCGTGGCCAAGTGACCGAACCCACCGGACATTCTTTAGGAATCGAGGAAACCGCAATGCGACTGTCGCTCTTGACGCCCGAATACCCACCCGGCGAAAAGCTCGGCGGTATCGCCACGCACACCCATACGATGGCCCGCGCACTGGCGCGGCTGGGCCATACCGTCCAGGTGGTGACTCCATGGAAGGCCGGCGGCCTGCCGGCCGGCACCTCCATCGAGGACGGCGTGACGGTGCAGCGCGTCGATCCGGGTCCGCACAGGCATGCGGTGGTCGACCGCTTCCGGACCAACCGCCGGCTGGCCGATGCCGTCCGCGCCTTCCGTCCCGACGTGGTCCATGCGGCGGAGTTCGACGCAGACGCCTGGTGGCTGACCCGCTTCAGCACCATCCCGGTGGTGACGCGGCTGGCGACCCCGACTGGGCTGGTGATGGACACCAACAGCCAACCCTGGGTTCCACACACCCATCTGCTGAACGCGCTGGAGCGCGACCAGACCCGGCGCAGCGCCGCGATCTACGCCTCCACCCGCGCCATTGCCCGGCGGGTGGCCGATTACTGGCGCATCGCGCCGGAGCTGATCCAGGTCATCCCCAACAGCATCGACATCGCCGCGGTGGCGGCGAACCGGACGGCCGAACCACCGATCCCGCTGCCGAAACGCTTCATCGCCTTCTTCGGCCGGCTGGAGGGACGCAAGGGCATCGCCACACTGGGCCGCGCCATCCCGGGCGTCCTGGCCGCCAACCCCGACCTGCACCTGATGATGATCGGCGGCGAAGATTCGGCGAGCGCCGTCGTCATCGACCAGTTCCGCCGCGACGTCGCCCCGGTCGCCGACCGAGTCCATTTCACCGGCGCCCTGCCGCGCAACGACGCGCTGGCCGTGGTGGCGCGGGCCGAGATGGCGGTCGTCCCTTCCCTGTGGGAAAGCTTCGGCTTCGTGGTGGTGGAGGCGATGGCGCTGGGCGTGCCGGTGGTCGCCAGCGACTGCGGCGGCTTCCCCGAAATCATCGAGCACGGCCGCACCGGCTGGCTGGTACCACCGGGGGAAGCCGAACCGCTGCGCGACATGCTGATCGCCCGGCTGGCCGACCGCGAGGGGCTGAAGGCGGTCGCCGCGGCCGGTCTGGAGCATGCGAAGACGTTCGACGTCGACACGGTCGCCGCCCAGGTCGCCGTCCTGCTGGAGAATGCCAAGGCGGAACGCACCCAGGCCGCCGGCTCCGGCATCTACAACAACGGTTACCGCCGCCATTTCCGCCCCGACCACCCCACCACCCCCTTCTACCGCATCTATGACGAGAAGCGGCGTGCGGTGGCGGCGGAGCTGGAACGGCTGCCGCGGATGCGCATCCTCGACGTCGGCGGCGGCTACGGCCGCATCACCGGTCCCTTCGCCGGCCGTCACGACGTGACGCTGGTCGACATCTCGCACGAGATGCTGGCGGAGGCAAAGGAGCGCTTCCCCGCCCTGACCGTCCAGCAGGCCGACGCCCGCAAGCTGCCCTTCCCCGACGACAGCTTCGACCTCGTCATCGCCATGGACCTGCTCTGCCACCTGCCGGATCTGGAAGCCGGCGTGCGCGAGTTGCAGCGGGTGGTCAAGCCCGGCGGCCGGATCGTCTGCGACACCACCAACGCCAACCCGCTGTGGGTGATCGCCTATCCCCGCTATTACCGTTGGCGGCCCGACCGGCTGCTGGCGACCATGCGCTGCCATGGCGTGCTGCCGGAATGGAAGGCGCTGGTCCGCCATCATTGGGCGCCGGAGATGCGCAAGGCCATCGCCGCCACCGGCCTGACCCTGCAGAAGACCGATCACTTCGGCCCGCCGGGGGTGGCGAAATGGCACCTGTGGTGGTGCCGGCGCGGCGGCGGCGGCACGGAGGGCCAAGCGTCGTGACCAAACCGCCCCTTCTCCTCTTCCTCGCCCATGGCGGCGATCCGCACCGCGTCGCCATGGCGCCGGTGCTGGCCGCCGCGGCGGAACGCGCCGGATGGACCTTCGACCTCTATTATGACGGACGCCGCAGCGGCCGGCATTTCGGCGGTTGGGAGGACGGCAACCGCACCGAGGCGACCGGCACCGGCAGCCTGATGGCCGGCGGCCGGCATCTGGACCATGCGCTGTGGCTGACGACCTGCTTCCGCGTCGTGGCGCTGGGCGACCCGGCCTCTCCGCTTTGGCCGGTGGTGGAGGCGGGCGGCGAATGCGCCCTGCGCAGCACCGATCCGGCCGCCCTGTATGACGCCGCCTTCCGCCTGCTGGGGCAGCCGCTCCCGCAGGAGGTCGCGGTGCTGGACATGGCGCCGCAGACCCTGCTCGGCATCGTCGCGGCACCGTTCCTCTATCCGCAGCTGATGGCGGAGCCCTGCCTGGGCATCGACGCCAGTGCCGATGCCGGGCTGCGGGAACGGCTGGAGACGCTGGGCGCCCGGCGCTTCACCGGCCACTGCGTCGACCCGGTGCGCGCCCGCACCTTTCCCGGCGGTCTGGACACCGTCGAGGGCAAGGTGGCGGGGGAGAGCTATGCCAGCTTCAGCGTGGCATTGGCCCGCCGTCACGCCGCATGGGGACGCGGCACCTTGCTGGGCGACCCTGACCTGATCGCGGCGCAACTGCCGCTGGCTGCGAGCAAAAGGCTTCTGCCGCTCTATGGGCGGCCGCAGACCGACGTGATCGAGCGAGCCGCCGACCTGATCCAGGCCGGGGCGGACCCGGTCTATGGCCGGCAGTTCGACGATCACGACTTCTTCGCGCTCGGCCGTCTGGGCCGCGGCTTGCAGATCGTCGATCCCGATCCGCCCTTCGCCAGCACCGCCGCGGTGCCGCTGCGCATCGCCGCGCCGCCGCGCCCCTTCACCGACTTCGAGCCCGACGACGCCACCCTGCGCCGCTGGGCGGCGGAGGGACGGGTGCTGACCACGCTGGTCCTGTGGTCCGGCATGATCCGCGAGCTGCACTGCATCCCGCGCATTCTCGATCTGGTGGCGGCGACCGGCCTGCGCTGCGGGCTGGTGGTCACCGTCGACAGCCTGACCCAGTCCAGCCCCGCCGACCTCGCCCTGCTGGCGGTGCCGGAGGAGCGCGGCGGCGTGCTGGGCCGGGTGGAGCTTCTGCTGGGCAGCACCGGCCGCGGCGTCTGCGCCGAGGGAGAGATGCCGGGCCTCGAAAATCAGGGCGGTGAGCTGACCCGCCTGCTGGCCGATGCCCGTGCGGAGATCGCCACCATGCTGCCGCCAGGGCTGATGCCGCGCGGCTGGTGGCCGCTGGTCGACTCCCCCCTGGTGCCCGGACACACCCCGCGCCTGCATTGGGAGGAGGGCCGCCCCGTCCTGCGCATCTCCCCGCGCGCGCGCCCATCGGAAATTCCGGCAGCCAGCGTCGAGGCGGCCCCGGAAGACACGCTGCGCACGGCAAAGCGGAGCGGCGCGCCGGCGATGGACGCCCGGCGCCTGATCGGGAACGCGCTGCGCCGCTACCGGCTCGACCGCTTCTACGAGGCGTGGCGGCCCTACGACAGCGCCCGCCCCGGTCCGCTGCGGCCTGAGGTCGCCGCCGCCGTCCGCTCCGCAGGCTTCGATTACATGTGGACCAAGTCTGGTTTCGGTGCCGCCGAGGCGGTGGTGACGGACGGCGGATTTGTCGCGCTCCCCTTCACCGCCGGCGATTGGGACGGCTGGTCGCCCTTCTACACCATCCGCAACACCGCGCAGGTCCGGTCGGCGGAACGCCGCCTGACGCGCAGCGGGAAGCCGGGATGGCTGGCCTCCAACATCGATTCCATTCTGTGGATGCTGCCCGGAGAGGTTCTGGAAAAGGGACGCGCGCTGTTCCAGGTCGCCCAGATCGTCGCCAATGGCGGCGGGACCGGGACGCTGGTCAACGTCACCCCCAACACCGTCGCCCGCTATGCCCGCATCCTGGCCGAGGCCAAGGCCGGACACGGCGCCACCGCGCCTCCCGCGCGCCCGCCGGAGGTCGGCGGCAAACGGGCACCGGAGGCAGCGCCGGAAACCCGCCAGCCCACCCGCGACCCGGCAGAGGTCGCCTGAGCCGCCCAGCCGCATCAGCAAAACCGTGCACCGTTCGCCCGCTATGAAGGAGTTGAGCCCATGGACGCACCGGAACACCGATTGCCGTCAGGCACGGCCGGTCTCGCCGCCGGCTTTGTCGCGCCGCCGGTCGGAACGGGCGCCGACAAGGTCGACGTCAGCCGGCTGGTGCAGATGCTGTGGCGCCAGAAATGGCTGATCCTCGGGCTGACCGCGGTGCTGTGGCTGCCGGCGGTGCTGCTGATCAATGCCATGACCCCGCTCTACAGCTCCTCCACCGTCGTGGTGATCGACCCGCATCCGAACCGCGTCATCAACATCCCCTCCGTTTCCGAGCCGATGGGGATCTATCTCGACACCGTCAACACCGAGGTCGAAATCCTGCGCTCCCGCGATCTCGCCGCCCGCGTGGTCGAGGCGCTGAACCTGGGGCAGGAACCCGAATACGCCGCCCCCACCAACAAGCCGGGCCTGTTCAGCCCGCTGATGGAGGAAGGCCGTACCCTGGTGACCGAGGTGACGGCGATGCTGCCTGAGTCTCTGGCCGTGCTGCTGACGCCGCCGCCGCGCCCGGCCGCCCCGACCGGCAACGCGCAGGACAGGGAAGCCGACCGCCTGACCGAGGCGTTCCAGAAGAATCTGCGCATCAGCCCGGGCGTGCAGTCCCGCGCGATCCGCATCACGGTGGAGGCGAAGGACCCGCAGCTTGCGGCCCGCGCCGCCACCGCCGTCGCCGACGCCTATCTCGCCATCCAGGTGGAAGCGAAGCGCAAGGCCACCCAGAACGCCAGCGAATGGCTGCAAAGCCGCCTGGACGAGCTGCGCCAGGACATGACGACCACCGGCCGCGCCGCGGTCGAGGCGATGCGGTCCGAGACCGGCATGGTGAAGGGCCGCGACGCCCCCTTGGTGAACGAGGAGATGTCTGCCCTGAATGGGCAGCTGGCGGAGGCGCGCACCGCCCATGCCAATGCCCAGGCCCGGCTGCGCCAGTTGCAGTCGGTCAGGCCCGGCAACCCGGAATCGCTGACCGGCGCCGACATCGGCGGCGATCCGCTGATCACCACCCTGCGCCAGCGTCAGGCGGCGCTGAACGCCCAGCTCGCGGAATTGCGGGCCCAGTACGGCGACCGCCACCCGGCGCTGAACCGGCCGACCGCGGAACTGCGCGAGCTGAACGCCACCCTCGCCACCGAAATCGACCGCGTGGTCCGCAGCCTGCGGGGCGAGGTGGAACAGCAGGTCGCCAAGATCCAGGACCTGTCCCGCCGGCTGGAGGGTCTGAGGGCGGAATCCTTCGACACACTCCAGGCCGACGTGCGGCTGCGCGATCTTCAGCGGCAGGCCGATGCGTCGGACGACAACTACCGCCGCGCCGTCACCCGCCTGAAGGAGACGCAGGTGCTCCAGGCGTTGGAGATGACGCCGGACGTGCGCATCGTGTCAGCCGCCGCCGTTCCCGGCGGCCCGGTCGGGCCGGGCAAGGCGGTGCTCGCCGGGCTGGCCGCGGTCGTCTGCGGTGCCATCGCCACCGGCGTCGCCCTGGTGCGGACCATGCGGCAGCGCGGCGTCTACAGCTCCCATCAGGTCGAAGCGCTGCTGGGCCTGCCTGCCGTCGGCATCGTGCCGCTGCTCGGCCGGGTGAAGCGGTCCGCGCGTGGCGAAGACGCCCGCGATCCCTACTCCAACACCGGCGGCGGCGATTTCGCCGAGGCGGTCTGGCGGCTCTGCGCCCGGCTGCATCTGGTCCGCACCGGGGCCGAGCCCGCCAGCGTCAAGGGCGGCGAGGTGGTGATGCTGACCTCGTCGGTGGCGGGAGAGGGCAAGACGACGCTGGCCGTGGCACTCTCCGCCTTCCTTTCCGACACCGGCCGGCGCGTCGTCATCGTCGATTGCGACACCCGCCGTCCGGCCGTGCACCGGCTTCTCGGCGGCGTCCGCCCGCCCAAGGGGCTGACCGACCTGCTGGAAGGCGACGCGACGCTCGATCAGGTTCTGCACATCGACGACCGCCGCCGGGTGTCGGTGATCGCTGCCGGCCGGCCGGTTGACCGCCCGCAGATCCTGCTCGGCTCCAAGGCCATGCTGTCGCTGCTGGTCGAGCTGGCCGAACGCTACGACGTCGTCGTCCTCGACACGCCGCCGGTGCTGTCGGTGTCGGACGCGCTGATCCTGGCGCCGCTGGCCGACCGTGTCCTCTACGTCGTGCGCTGGGCGCGCACCGCTTCCAGCCTCGCCAGTGCCGGCATAAAGCAGGTGCGGCAGGTCGGCGGGCGGATCGGCGGGGCGGTGCTGTCGATGGTCAACGCCCGCGAACACGCGAATCTCGAATATGGCGCCCGCCCGCCCAGCGGCCGCTCCTATCGCCTGCGCCGCATCGCCTGAGACCGAACCCTTGGCCTCAGGCAAGCGCCGGTCCCTTTCTGGAGAACCCACCATGAAAGTCGCGATCGTCCATTACTGGCTCGTTGGGATGCGCGGGGGCGAGAAGGTCGTCGAAGCCCTGTGCGAGCTGTATCCGGAGGCGGACATCTTCACCCATGTCTACCGGCCGGAACGCATGTCGCCGATCATCCGCAGCCATCGGGTAACCACGACCTTCATCGACCGGTTGCCGATGGCCCACCGGATGTACCAGAAATACCTGCCGCTGATGCCGCTGGCGCTGGAGCAACTGGACCTCAGCGCCTACGATCTGGTCATCAGCAGCGAATCCGGACCGGCCAAGGGTGTGCTGACGCGGCCCGACGCGCTGCATGTCTGCTACTGCCACACGCCGATGCGCTATGTGTGGAGCGGCTATCACGATTACCTGCACTCGGCCGGCCCGATCGTCCGGCCGCTGATGCCCTATGCCATCCACCGCCTGCGGCAATGGGATCTGGCGACGGCGGCACGGGTCGACCGCTTCATCGCCAATTCGCACACGGTGGCGCAGCGCATCTGGCGGGTCTATCGCCGCGACGCCACCGTCATCCATCCGCCGGTGGAAACGCAGCGCTTCGCCACCGTCACCTCCCCCGGCGGCGGCGACGGGAGCGACCATTACCTGTTCGTCAGCCAGCTCGTCTCCTACAAGCGCGCCGACATCGCCATCGAAGCGTTCAACCGCATGGGCCGCAAGCTGGTGGTCGTCGGCGAGGGAGAGGAGTTCCGGCGCCTGAAGCAGATGGCCGGACCGACGGTGGAGCTGGTCGGCCATTGTTCCCCGGCCGACCTCGACCGCCACTATGCGTCCTGCCGGGCGCTGATCTTCACCGCCAACGAGGATTTCGGCATCGTTCCGGTAGAGGCGATGGCCGCCGGACGGCCGGTGATCGCTCTGAACCGCGGCGGCGCCACCGAGACGGTGCGCGACGGCCTGTCCGGCCTGTTCTTCGACCAGCAGACGCCAGAGGGGCTGATCGAGGCGGTGGAGCTGTTCGAAGCGCAGGAGTCACGCTTCAACCCTGCCGCCATCCGCGCCCATGCCGCCCGCTTCGACCGCGACGTGTTCAAGGCGCGCCTGCGCGAGACCATCGACAGCTGGATGAACGGCGAGGAGGCTTCCCTGGCGCCCGAACGCTCCACGGCGATCAGCCACCGCGGACGGGAGCTGGCACCGGCATGAGCGGCGGCACCACTCCTTCCATGGCGGCCCGTCCGATCTCGCTGGTGCCGGTGGATCCCGCCGCCACGGAGCGGCTGGGCGTCACCGTGATCGTCCCCACCTACCGCCGGCCGGACCAGCTGGCCGGTTGCCTGGACGGGCTGGTTCGCCAGACCCTGGCGCCGGTCCAGGTGATCGTCACCGTACGCGACAGCGATCCGGAGTCCGCCGAGGTCGCCCGCCGCTACCGCCCCGCCCTTCCCCTCCAGGTCGTCGGCATCGACGTGCCGGGACAGGTCGCCGCCATCAACCGCGGCATGGACCATGCCGTCGGGGACATCGTCGCCATCACCGACGACGACGCCGTTCCGCATCCCGACTGGGTGGAGCGGATCGAAGCCTGGTATCGCACCGATCCCCGCATCGGCGGGGTCGGCGGCCGTGACCATGTCTTTCACGGTGACGTGCCGGAAACCGGGGAGGCGGAAATCGTCGGCCGGCTGCAATGGTTCGGCCGCGTCATCGGCAACCACCATCTGGGCGTCGGCCCGGCGCAGGAAGTCGACGTTCTGAAAGGGGCCAACTGGAGCTTCCGCCGAACGGCCATCGCCGGCCAGCGGCTGAACACGAGGTTGCGCGGCAGCGGCGCCCAGGTCCGCAACGAGGTGGATTTCTGCCTGCGCCTGTCCCGCCAGGGCTGGCGGCTGGTCTACGATCCTCTGGTCGCGGTCGACCATTTTCCGGCCGTCCGTTTCGACATCGACCAGCGTGGCAGCGACCATTTCCATCCGTTGGCGCAGGAGAACGCGACCTTCAACGACACGCTGGCGCTGATGGCCCATTTCGGCCCGGCCAACCGCGCCGCCTTCGCCGCCTGGGCGATGCTGGTGGGAACCTGCGAGTTTCCCGGGCTGGCGCAATGGGCGAGGCTGCGGCTGCGCGGTGACCGGCATGCCGGGGCGAAGCTGCGCGCCACGCTGCGCGGCCGGCTGGCGGGAATGCGGGACTGGCGGGAGACGGTGGCATGACCTTCGCCACAGCCGGCCAGGACCAGAGTCAACTGTCCCATACCCATCACGGCGCTGGCGGCCTGCCGTCCCTGGGCAAGCTGGCAGCCCCGGTCTTCTGGTTCCTGGTCCTGATGCCGGTGCTGGTCGGCAAGGCCGGCCTGCTGGAGATCATCTTCCCGGTGGGGGCGCTGGCCGTCGGCGCGCTGCTGGTGACGCGCGACCCGGCCCGTTTCGCCGCCTTCACCTGGTGGCTGTGGTTCCTGACACCGGAGGTGCGCCGGCTGGTCGACTACCAGGCTGGCTGGAGCGTCATCAGCCCGGTCATGGTGACGCCCTTCGCCGTCGGCGCCATGACTTGGGCCGTGATCGCGCAATATCTGCCGATGCTGCGCTACCGCGCCTATTTCGGCTTCGTGCCGGTGATGCTGGGCATCTTCTACGCCTACCTCAACGGCATCACCCAGGCCGGTGTGGCGGCGGCGACCTTCGCGCTTCTCAACTGGCTGGTGCCGGTGACGCTGGGGCTCTATGTCGCCCTGCATTGGCCGCTCTACCCGCAGATCCGCGACGCGGTGCTGCGCGCCTTCGTTCTGGGGCTGGCGCTGGTCGGCGGTTATGGACTGATCCAGTATTTCTTCATGCCGGCCTGGGATGCCCGCTGGCTGATCAATGTCGGCATGACCAACCAGGGCATGCCGCTGCCGATGCAGGTGCGGGTGTTCAGCACGTTGAACTCCTCCGGCCCGCTGGCTTTCCTGCTGGTGACCGGGCTGGCGGTGCTGCCGGCGGCACGCGGCATCCTCGTGCCGATCGCCGGCGCGCTGGCGCTGGGGTCGCTGCTGCTCAGTCTGGTGCGGGCGGCGTGGCTGGCCGGGCTGTTCACCTTCGCCTGGCTGCTGCTGACCATGCCCGGCCGGCACCGGCTGAGGCTGGTCGCGGTCGGCGTCGGTCTGGTGCTCTGCTCCCTGCCGCTCCTCAGCGTGCCGTTGGTCAACCAGGCCATCGTCTCCCGCTTCGACACGCTGAATTCGATGGAGAACGACCGCAGCTATCAGGAGCGGCAGGAATTCTACGGCCGCTTCCTCATCCAGGCGCTGACCGAAGTGCGCGGCGCCGGTCTCGGCACCATCGACACCGCGACCAAGCTGACCAACGAGGACGGCCAGCTGGGTGCCATGGCCTTCTTCGACAGCGGCATCCTGCGCGTGCCTTACGAGCTGGGCTGGCCTGGCACGTTGGGCTATGTCGCCGGGATCATCGCGCTGACGGTGGGCATGCTGCGCCGCGGCGGGGCGCCGCCCGACCCCTTTGCCCGCTGTGCCGAAACGGCGGCGCTGACGATCCTCATCTGCATGGTGTTCGAGCACACGCTGGTGAAGGTCACGGGCGTCGGATTCTGGTTCTTCCTGGGCATGGCGATGGCCGCCAAGAACCATGGGCTCGCCACCCAGCAAGCCGCCGTCCAGCAACCCGCGGCAAGCCAATTCCAAGAGGACAAGCAATGGACGGAAGCCTGATCCTGCCCGGCACCCTGCCGGAAGAGATGCGGGAGGCCAGTGTGCTCCAGCTTGGGCTGGGCTGGTTTCCGGAAACCCATGGCGGGGCGGAGAATATGTTCTACCACCTCGCCCGCCATCTGCCGCAGCAGGGCATCGCCGTCTCCGGGCTGGTGCTGGGCACCGTCTCCGAAACGCTGGACAATGGCGCCCGCATCGCCAGCTTTGCGCCTCCCTCGGCCTCGCTGCCGCGCCGGATGGTGGCGGCCCGGACCGCCATCGCGGAGGCGCTGCGCCGGCAGGCGCCGGACCTTGTCGCCTCGCATTTCGCCCTGAACACGGTGGGGGCCCTGCCGGCTCTGCGCAATCGCCCGATGGTCGTCCATTTCCATGGCCCCTGGGCGCTGGAAAGTGCGGCGGAGGGGGCCAGCCCGCTGGCGGTCCGGCTGAAATTCATGGTGGAGCGGCTGGTCTATCACCGCGCCACCCGCTTCGTCGTGCTGTCCCGGTCCTTCGCCACCATCCTGGCCGAGCGTTATGGCGTGCCGCCGGAGCGCATCCACCGGGTGCCGGGCGGCGTCGATGCCGACCGCCACGACCTTCCCGACAGCCGGCAGCGGACGCGCGCCCGGCTCGGCTGGCCTCTGGGGCGCCCCACGGTGCTGACGGTGCGGCGGCTGGTGAAGCGCATGGGGCTGACGGCGCTGGTCGATTCCATGGTGGAGCTGCGCCGCCGGGTGCCGGACGTGCTGCTGGTCGTCGCCGGACGCGGGCCGGAGGCAGCAGCCCTTCAGGATCGCATCGGCGCGCTGGGGCTGGAGGAGCATGTGCGGCTGCTGGGCTTCGTACCCGATGCGCATCTTCCGCTGGCCTACCGCGCCGCCGATTTGTGCGTGATGCCGTCCCAGGCGCTCGAGGGGTTCGGCCTGACCGCGCTGGAATCGCTGGCGGCCGGCACCCCGGTGATGGTCACTCCGGTCGGTGGCCTGCCGGAGGTGGTGGAGGGGCTGGACGGCGACCTCGTGCTCGCCGGGACCGACGCACGCTCCATCGGCATCGGCCTTGCGGAGGCGCTGACCGGCGTCCGCCGCCTGCCGGATGCGGACGCCTGCCGAGCCCTGGTCCGCAGCCGCTTCGACTGGCCGGTGATCGCCGCCCGCACCGCCGCGGTCTACCGCGGCGCCCTGCAATGAGCAGCCGCAATGTCCCATCTCCCT
>NZ_LGQW01000015.1:3248876-3301647 GCF_003116035.1 Azospirillum sp. TSH64 | reverse complement strand
TCCCGCCCCCGCCGTGGGAACGGTGGGGACCGGGCTGGTGGGGGGATTGTCGGTGGGGGCGGTCAGGCGTACCGGCCCACCGCCGCTGGAAGGCTGCGCCGGGCTGGTGGCGGACTGCTCGGCGGGAGCGGCTGCCGGGGCGGGCTCGGCAGGCGGAGCGAGCGGCACCGCCTTGATGTCCGACTTCGGGGTTTCGGGCCGGGGCGTTTCAGTTTTGGCCGGCTCGGCCTTGGCGGCCTCGGACTTCGCCGAATCGGCCTTCGCAGGCTCGGGGTCGGCGGGGGTGGAATAGTCGGGGACGATGCGGGCCTGGCTGCCGGTGATGACCAGCACCTTCTGCCCGATGGGCAGCGGCTGCGGCTCCTTCTGGGTCAGCGACAGCAATTCGCCGTTCGACTTGCGGACGATGTATTCCCAGCCGTTGGTGTCGCCGGCGATGTGTTCCATCGCCGTGCCCAGCAGGCCGCCGATCGCCGTGCCGCCGACCGTGCCGAGCGCGGCGTTCATGCCGCCCGTCCCGACCTGCGCGCCCAGGATGCCGCCGGCCGCACCGCCGCTGACGGCGCCGACGGTGCCGTTGGCGCTGATCGCCACCTGACGGAAGCCGACGACGATGCCCGGCTCGACCTTGTTGGCCTGCTGGACCGCGCTGGAGGCGTAGGTGTTGGGAGAATAGTCGGAGGTGCAGCCCGCAAGACCGCCGACCGCGGCGATGAACAGGCAGAGAGAGACCGATCGAAGCACGGGCAAACCATCCGTTTTGAAACCCCGCCAAGTTTCTTACGGCAAAGCCCCCCGACTCGTCACCGTTCAAAATCCGCACGCGACGGGAATGCTGCATTGCAGCAGCGCGATGGCCGGGGAAAACCTGACGGCCCCGGCCATCATCAACGCGGAACGGGCGTCAGCGGCCGGCGGTCCGGTCGCTGGCCTTCAGCGACAGGTACTTCAGCGTCAGCGTCGGCACATTTTCGAGCACCCAGGAGGCCATCGCCTCCTCTTCGCGCAGCGAAGTCTGCAGCAGCGGCGTGGCGAAGGCGAAGTTGCCGGCCTCCGCCACTGTCAGCAGCGACCGGTAGCTCGCCACCTCGAAATTCTCGAAGGCGTAGTTGGCGAAGGAGTTTTTGAGGATCTCGTCCTCGGCGAAGCTGTGGCCGAGTGCGGCCAGATTGCCCATGATCGACAGGGCGGTGTCCTTCAGCCCGGAATGGGTTTCCTGAAGCTGGTCCAGGATCTGCTCGATGCGGGTGATCTGGCCTTCGGTCTCGCCACGGTGCATGCGCAAATGGTCGGAGACCTCGGGATAATTCACCAGACGGTCGAGCTGGCGGTCCATCAGGGCCAGAGCCTGCTGTTCCACCGCATGGGCGTTGCGCAGGCCGGTAACGAACAGCGCGCGCGTGAGGTCCGCGGGATAGGCAGCCATGTGTTTCTCCTGTGGCATCAACGCTCCGTTGAACGTCTGCCCGCACCAACAGCAGGGCACCGTCTTCGATGCTTACCGCTTGCGCCATACCGCAAAGGGGCAAACCTCCGGCTGTGGTGCCCCAGTACCCGTTGAAGCCCGGTTGGGGTAGCGGCTGGAAGTGCCCCGACCGGGACACGGACGCGCGGTTGCCGGATGCGGCGGGCTGCGGGGAAATGGCTCCATGATCCGCACCGGCACCTCAGCAAAAGACATCCCCGCCATGACCGTCACCCTGCCCGGCTCCGTCGGTGCAGTCGTCGCCCTCATCCTGATGCTGACGGCCCTGGCCGCCTGGCGCCGGGTGGAGCCCGACGATCTGACCGCCTGGCGGACCGAAAGGCTGGCGACCTACCATGTCTGGCAGGCAGGCAGCCCGGCACGTGAGGTCTGGGACCATCCAGACGCCCCCGTCCTGGTCACCATCCCGGCCGGCAGCTACCTCCAGGGCTCTCCGGCGACGGAGACGGAACGCTTTCCCGACGAGCCGCCGCAAACCCCCGCGTCGGTCCAGCATCCCATCGCCGTCGGCAAATATCCGGTCACCCGCGGCGAATATGCCAGCTTCATCCAGGACAGCGGCTATCGGCCACGGACGGTCTGCCGCGGCTATGCCGGAGAGACGGAGCTGTTGCCGCGCTGGCATTTCTCCTGGCGCCGGCCAGGGTTCGCGCAGACGAACAACGACCCGGCGGTCTGTGTGAGCTGGTACGACGCCAAGGCCTATGTGGACTGGCTCAGCCGCCGGACCGGCAAGCGCTATCGCCTGCTGACGGAGACGGAGTGGGAATATGCGGCCCGCGCCAGCACCCGGACCGCACGCTGGTGGGGTGACGATCCGGCCAGGGGCTGCGATGCGGCGAACGTCGCCGACCTGACGGCCAAGGACCGCTTCACCGACTGGGAGGTGGCGAACTGCCGCGACGGCGCCCTGTTCACCTCGCCGGTCGGCAGCTACCGCGCCAACGGCTTCGGCCTTTACGACATGCTGGGCAATGTCTGGCAGTGGGTGGAGGACTGCGCATCGGACGGCCGGTCCGGAGAGAGCTGTTCGCAGCGGACGATGCGCGGCGGGTCATGGCACAGCAACCCGCGCTATGTCCGCTCCGCCGTGCGCCGGGTGGACGCGGCGGAGAGCGGCTATGCCGCCTACGGCATCCGCGTCGCCCGCGATCCCTGACCATGCGATTCCTGACCATGTGACCCCTGACGTGGCTGCGGATCAGCTGCGCAGCACCTCCAGAGCCGACAGGCCCTGCACCGCATGGTCGAGGAAGGCACGCACCCGGCCGGGCATCAGCCTTGCGGTCGGCACCACGACATGGACCGGCAGCGGCTCCGGCTCGGCGTGCGGCATCAGGCGCACCAGCGTGCCGGCGGCGAGATCGTCCGCCGCCTGATAGGACAGCGGACGGGCGATGCCGTGCCCGTCGCGGGCGGCAAGCAACGCCGGCTCGATGTGGCTGACCGCCAGCTTCGGCGTCACCCGCAGCACCCGCTCCCGCCCGTCGATCAGAAAGCGCCAGTCCGGCGGACCGGGCCGGGCCGTCGTCAGGATGATGTCGTGGCCGGACAGATCCTCCGGCATCGACGGCGTGCCGCGCCGCGCCAGATAGCCGGGGCTGGCGACCAGAAAGCGCCCGACCTGCCCCACCCGCCGGGCGACGAGGCCGGAATCGGGCAGCGGGCCAATGCGGATCGCCACGTCCAGCTCCTCCTCGATCAGGTCGAGGTTGCCGTCGGACAGCGTCAGCTCGACGCGGATGTCCGGAAACTCCCGCATGAAGTCGAGGACCAGAGGCGTCACATGCTTGCGCCCGAACATCACCGGTGCGGTGACGCGCAGCCGCCCGCGCATCGGCCGGTCGGTACCGGTGGCGGCCAGCGCCTCGTCATAATCGGCCAGCAGCCGGCGGGCCTGCTCGGCCAGCCGCCGGCCGGCATCGGTGGGGGCGAGATTGCGGGTGGTCCGCTCGATCAGCCGCACACCCAGCCGCTCCTCCAGCCCCGACAGCGCGCGGGTGACGGCGGGTGCCGACCGCCGCAGCCGCTTGGCCGCCCCAGCCAGACTGCCGGTCTCCAGGATCGCGACGAAGATCGTCAGTTCATCCAGCCGGTCCACAATTCTTCCAATTCCTGAAAGAGTCCCTTTTCATCAAAACCCATTCCTGCGGAGCGGCGCAAGTGGTTGGCTGTGGGCATCCGCGATCCACAGAGAAAGAGGCCTTGCCATGGGCACCAGCACCGATCCCGCCATTACGCTCTACGGCACGCCGCTGTCGGGGCATGCCCACCGGGTCGAAGCCTTCCTGAACATCCTTGGCCTGCCCTATCGCTATGTCGAAGCAAACGCCGAGGTTCGCCGGTCGGATGCCTTCCTCGCCCTGAACCCCTTCGGACAAATCCCGGTGCTGGTCGACGGCGATCTCGTCCTGCCGGACTCGGTCGCCATTCTCGTCTATCTCGCCGACCGCTACGACGCTTCCGGCCTGTGGAACCCGAAGACGCCGGACCAGGCGGCGCAGGTGCAGCGCTGGCTGTCGGTCGCCGCCGGAGACCTGCGCTTCGGACCGGCGCTGGCGCGCATCCTGACCCTGTGGGGCGGGCCTGGGACGCTGGCCGACGCGCAGAGGGTCGCGGAACGCCTGCTGCGCTTCATGGACAGCCATCTGAGCAATCGCGACTGGCTGGCGGCGGAGCGGCCGACCATCGCCGACATCGCCTGCTACGCCTATGTCGCCCGCGCTCCCGAAGGGCACATCCCGCTCGCCCCCTATCCGGCGGTGCGGCGCTGGCTGGAACGGGTGGAAGCGATCCCGGCGCTGACCCCGATGCCGGAAAGCGCCATCCCCCAGCAGGCCTGAAGACCCGCCGCCGATTACCGTGACGCAAGCGTCACGGGACCGTCGCCAAGCACCCGAATCTGTGCTTCGATGACAGTTCCATGACACTTGATGGATGGATGAGTCGATGCGCAATTCCGCCTGTTCCGGGCGCTGGTCGCTGCTGTCCGGTGCGGTTGCCCTTTCCCTTCTGGCCGGCCCCGCCCTGGCGGCCGATCCGGCTCCCCAAGGCCCGGTGCCGCAAAGCGATCTGCTGAATGCCGAGCTGTGGATGCAGCGGTCGGTCGAATACAAGGCGAACTCGCTGGCGGTCTATGCGCTGGGCCGGATGCAGCTGGACAAGGCGCTGGCCGAAAAGACCTGGACCGCGGCGACCGAGCAGACCGGCAACTACCAGGATCTGCCGCCGGCGGTGGTGCTGGACCTGGACGAGACGGCGATGGACAACTCCGCCTATCAGGCCGGGCTGGTCACCACCAACGGCGAATTTTCGCCCAAGACGTGGGATGCCTGGGTGAAGGCGGAGAAGGCGACGGCGGTGCCGGGGGCGGTCGAGTTCACCCAGTATGCAGAATCGAAGGGCGTGAAGGTGTTCTACGTCACCAACCGCAACGCCGACCAGGAGGAGCCGACCCGCCGCAACGCGCAGGCGCTGGGCTTCCCGATGGGCGGCAATGTCGATACCTTCCTGATGTCGAAGGAAAAGCCGGACTGGGGATCGGCGAAGGGGACGCGGCGCGCCTACATCGCCAAGGATTACCGGATTGTCCTGCTGTTCGGCGACAATTTCGGCGACTTCAGCGATGCCTACAACGGCAGCGAGGCCGACCGACTGAAGGCGTTCGAGGCGGCGAAGGAGCATTTCGGGCGCGACTGGCTGATGCTGGCCAATCCCGGTTACGGCTCGTTCGAGAGCGCGCCCTTCGGACATAATTTCAAACTGTCGGCGGACGAGAAGCGGGCCAAGAAGATCGGCGCGCTGGAGCCCTGGGTGGCACCGGCCCAATAACGGCCTGCCCAATAATGGCCTGAAAGGACGGTGCGCCGGGCCTGGAGGTTGACCTTCAGAAGATCAGGCGCACCGCTTCCACGATCAGCAGCCACGGCGTGCCGATCATCACCGTCCACACCGCGAGGCGCGGCAGGCCGCGCATCTTGCGGACCTTCGGTTCGGTGACGGGAACGGCTTCGAACGAGGTGGCGTTGTAGATCGACATGGCCCGCTGCTCCATGAGCAAGATGACGTTGAAGCCATCATGCGGTTTCGATCCTTAACGACTGTTAAAGAGCGCCGCCTGCGAAGTCGGCGTTTGCGCATTACCTCGACCGGATAAGTATACTCCTGCAAAGGCGGCGCCATGGCGCTGGGCGGCAGTGCCATGGCGCCGCCGAGGAACGGAGCGTTATGGCTTCGCCACGTGCCAGACGTTGTTCACGCCGTCGCCGGTGGTGTCGCCGGGCTTCGCATCCTTGGCCCAACTGTAGAGCGGCTTGCCGTTGTAGGCCCACTGCCGGCTTCCGTCGTCGCGGGTGACGACACTGTATTTGCCCATCGGCTTGGCGGAGGCGGGAGCCATCAGCGGCGGCCAGTTGGTCGCACAAGGCCCGTTGCAGGCGGACTTGCCGGCACCGTCCTTGTCGAAGACATAGAGCGTCATGCCCTTCGCGTCGGTCAGGACAGGACCCATCGCGGTCTTTCCCGTCATGGCCGGTTCCTTGTCCTGAGCAAACGCCGGGGCGCCGGACAGGACGGCCCCCAGGCCAATGGCGGCAGCGGCGATACGGAGTGCGGACTTCATTGCGCAGTTCCTCCCGAAACAGGCCCGCCGGACGGCAGGCCCGATGGATCAAGGACGCAACGGGGCCGCGGATATTCCGCCCGTCACCGGCCGGAACGCCATGCCATCGGGGTTATACCGTCAGGTATTTGCGGACCTCCTGCTCGTCCAGGCCGCTGCGCGGACCGGACAGCATCACCTCGCCGCGCTCCATCACCACCCAGTCGTCGGCAAGGTCGCGGGCGAAGTCGAAATACTGCTCGACCAGCAGGATCGCCATGGTGCCCTTGTCGCGCAGGTAGGAGATGGCGCGGCCGATGTCCTTGATGATCGACGGCTGGATGCCCTCGGTCGGCTCGTCCAGCACCAGCAGGCGCGGACGGGTCACCAGGGCGCGACCGATGGCGAGCTGCTGCTGCTGGCCGCCCGACAGGTCGCCGCCGCGGCGCTCCAGCATGGATTTCAGCACCGGGAACAGCTCGAACACCTCGTCGGGAATCGAGCGCTGGGCGCGCGGCAGCGGGGCGTAGCCGGTCAGCAGGTTTTCACGCACTGTCAGCAGCGGGAAGATCTCACGCCCCTGCGGCACATAGGCAATGCCGCGCCGCGCCCGGTCGGCCGGCGCCATCTTCGTCACGTCGGCGCCATCCCAGCCGATGGAGCCGCCCGACACCGGCTTCAGCCCGACGATGGCGCGCAGCAGGCTGGACTTGCCGACGCCGTTGCGCCCGACCAGACAGGTGACCTTGCCGATTTCGGCCTTCATGGAAACGCTGCGCAGGGCCTGGGCGGCACCGTAATGCAGATCGAGGGAACGAACGTCCAACATGCTGGGGTCTCCCGTCAGCGGCCGAGATAGGTGTCGATGACCTGTTGGTTGGCGCTGACCGCGTCCAGCGAGCCTTCGGCCAGGACCGAGCCCTCGGCCAGCACCGTCACCTTGACGCCGAGCGCGCGGACGAAGCTCATGTCATGCTCCACCACGATCACCGAATGCTTGCCGGCGATGCTGCACAGCAGCTCGGCGGTCTGTTCGGTCTCGGCGTCGGTCATGCCGGCGACCGGCTCGTCGACCAGCAGAAGCTTGGGATCCTGGGCCAGCAGCATGCCGATCTCCAGCCACTGCTTCTGCCCGTGCGACAGGCTGCCGGCCTGCCGGCTGCGCAGGGCCGACAGGCGGGTGATGTCGAGGATCTCCTCGATGCGGGCACGGTCGTCGCGGCTGATGGCGTAGGTCAGCGTCTTCAGCGGCCGGCGCGGCGCCTTCAGCGCCAGTTCCAGATTGTCCCACACCGTGTGCGGCTCGAAGACGGTGGGGCGCTGGAACTTGCGACCGATGCCGAGGTTGGCGATGGCCGCCTCGCGCAGGCGGGTCAGGTCGGTGTCGCCCTCGAACAGGATGGTGCCGGTGTCGGGACGGGTCTTGCCGGTGATGACGTCCATCATCGTCGTCTTGCCGGCGCCGTTGGGGCCGATGATCGCCCGCATCTCGCCGGGCATCATCACCAGCGACAGGCCTTTCAGCGCCTTGAAGCCGTCGAAGCTGACCGACACGCCGTCGAGATAGAGAAGGGTCGATTCCGCGCTCATGGGTCAGGCTCCCTTCTGGCCAGCGGTCTGGCCAGTGGCTTGGTTCGCGGTTTGGGCGGTGGGGAGAGGGGAGGCCTTGCGGCCCGGCAGCTTCGCCTTCAACTGCGCGCCCATCCCGAGCAGACCCTTGGGCAGGAACAGGGTCACCGCCACGAACAGGCCACCAAGGGCGAACAGCCACAGCTCCGGCAGGGCGCCGGTGAAATAGCTCTTGCCCATGTTGACCAGAACAGCACCCAGGATGGCGCCGGCCAGCGTGCCGCGCCCGCCGACGGCGACCCAGATCACCGCCTCGATCGAGCTGGCCGGGGCGAACTCCGACGGGTTGATGATGCCGACCTGCGGGACGTAGAGGGCGCCGGCCACGCCGGCCATGCAGGCCGACAGGGTCCAGGCGAACAGCTTGTAGCTCTCGGTGTCGTAGCCCATGAAGCGGACGCGGCTCTCGGCGTCGCGCAGCGCCACCAGCACCTTGCCCAGCTTCGAGCCGATGACGCCGGACGCGATCATGTAGGAGAGCGCCAGCGCCGCCACCGTCGCCACGAACAGCGCGACACGGGTGGTGTCGGCCTGGATGTCGTAGCCGAGGATGTCCTTGAAGTCGGTCAGGCCGTTGTTGCCGCCGAAGCCCATGTCGTTGCGGAAGAAGGCCAGCAGCAGGGCGAAGGTCAGCGCCTGGGTGATGATCGACAGGTAGACGCCGGTGACGCGGCTGCGGAAGGCGAACCAGCCGAAGGCGAAGGCCAGCGCACCCGGAACCACCAGCACCATGATGGCGGCGAACCAGAAATGGTCGAAGCCCAACCAGTACCAGGGCAGCTCCTTCCAGTTCAGGAAGACCATGAAGTCCGGCAGGACCGGGTTGCCGTAGACGCCGCGCGGGCCGATCTGCCGCATCAGGTACATGCCCATGGCGTAGCCGCCGAGGGCGAAGAAGGCGGCGTGGCCGAGCGACAGGATGCCGCAATAGCCCCAGACGAGGTCCAGCGCCAGCGCCAGCAGCGCGAAGCACAGGTATTTGCCCAACAGCGAGACGGTGAAGATCGACAGGTGGAAGGGCGAGTCCGCCGGGACCCACAGCGTCATTGCCGGGACGGCGACCGCCAGGATGGCGAGGATCGTCAGCACGATCCCGGCCTTGCGGTCCAGCCCCATCAGGAAAAAGCGCAGCAGCATCGGATCAGGCCTCCACCGCGCGGCCCTTCAGCGCGAACAGGCCGCGCGGACGCCGTTGGATGAACAGGATGATGAAGATCAGCACCAGGATCTTGCCCAGCACCGCACCGGCATAGGGTTCGAGGAACTTGTTCATGGTCCCCAGCGTCAGCGCGCCGACCAGCGTGCCCCACAGGTTGCCCACCCCGCCGAACACCACGACCATGAAGCTGTCGAGGATGTAGCCCTGGCCGAGGTTCGGGCTGACATTGTCGATTTGGCTCAGCGCCACCCCGGCCAGCCCGGCGATGCCGGAGCCGAGGCCGAAGGTCAGCGCATCGACCCGCGCGGTGCGGATGCCCATGGCGTTGGCCATCGGCCGGTTCTGCGTCACCGCGCGGATCGACAGGCCGAACCAGGTGCGCTTCAGCGCCACCAGCAGGGCCGCGAAGACGGTGAAGGCGAAGATGACGATCCACAGCCGGCCGTAGGTGATGGTCAGGCCGCCCAGCTCGAAGGCGCCGGACATCCAGCTGGGTGCGCCCACCTCGCGGTTGGTCGGGCCGAAGATGGAGCGGACCGCCTGCTGGAGCGCCAGCGACAGTCCCCAGGTGGCGAGCAGCGTTTCCAACGGACGGCCGTAGAGCCAGCGGATCACGCTGCGCTCGATGACGATGCCGACACCGCCCGACACGAGGAAGGCGGCGGGCAGCGCCACCAGGATCGACAGGTCGAACAGGCCGGGGGCATGGGCGCGGAAGAACTCCTGCACCAGGAAGGTGGTGTAGGCGCCGATCATCACCATCTCGCCATGGGCCATGTTGATGACGCCCATCACGCCGAAGGTGACGGCCAGCCCGATGGCGGCCAGCAGCAGCACCGACCCCAGCGACAGCCCGTACCAGAGATTTTGCAGCGCGGCCCAGAAGGCCAGCTTCTGTTCCAGGGTGGAGACGGCCGCGGCGGCCGACTTCTTGGTGATGTCGGACGCGCCGGAACCGGCGACCATGTTCAGCAGCACCAGCGCGTCGCGGTCGCCGCGCGCGGTCAGCGTGTCGGTCGCCGACTGGATTTCGGCGTCGGTCATCTTCGACGCGGCCTCGCCGGTCAGCAGGATGGCGGCGCGCGCCTGCTCCATGGCGGCGCGCACGCCCTTGTCCTGCTCCTTGGCGATGGCGGCGCCGAGCGTCTCCAGCGCGGAGGCGTCGCGGCTCTTGAACACCGCGTCGGCGGCGGAGCGGCGGACGCCGGCATCGGGGCTCATCAGGGTGAGCGCACCGAGAGAGGCGCTGATGGCGCGGCGGAGCGAATTGTTGATGCGGATCTTCTCGACCGCGGCGGCCGGCGCGTCGCCGAGCGCGGCGCGGGTCAGCGGGTCGGTCAGGGTGAAGGCATCGCCGGCCTTGCGGGCGACGACGACGGTGCCGTCGGCCTTGCGCACATAGAGATCGCCGGCCTGGAGCGCCTCGATCACCGGCACGGCGGCCGGGTCGCCGGCCTCCGACAGTTGCGTCAGGGCCTTTTCGGTTCCGGAATAGCCGCCGCTGCCCAGGGCCTGGACGAGCGGGCGCAGATCAGTTGCTCGGGGATCGGCGGCGTAAGCGGCGGTCGATGTGGCGACCACCACACAGACGGCCATCAGCCAGCGGAGAGCGCGTCGCATCGGGAGTCCTTCGGTGCAGGGGCGGTGCGGGAGGAGCGGTGCGGGGGGCTGGAAACGCGAAACGCTTGCCCTCTCCCCTCCCCCGCCCGGCGGGAAAGGGGAAAGGGCAAGCGTCGCAACCACTCAAGCTCAGAAAGGGCAGGTCAGAGAGAAAACGCGGCCCTCACGACCCCTTGCCGCCGCACTTGCCGGTCTTCACGTTGAAGTTGCCGCAGGACATCGGCTTGCGCCAATCGGCGATGAGATCCTTGCTGTCCGGCAGATAGTCCGACCACTCGTCGCCCGGGACGAGGCCCGAAGTCTTGGAGACGACGTCGAACTGGCCGTTCTCCTGCACTTCGCCGATCAGCACCGGCTTGGTGATGTGGTGGTTCGGCAGCATCGCCGAATAGCCGCCGGTCAGGTTGGGCACGGCCACGCCGACCATGGCGTCGATGACCTTGTCCTGCTCGGTGGTGCCGGCCGCCTCGACCGCCTTCACCCACATGTTGAAGCCGATGTAGTGGGCTTCCATCGGGTCGTTGGTGACGCGTTTGTCGTTCTTGGTGTAGGCCTTCCAGGCCTTGATGAAGTCGGTGTTGGCCGGGGTCTCGACCGACTGGAAGTAGTTCCACGCGGCCAGATGGCCCAGCAGCGGCTTGGTGTCGATGCCGGCCAGCTCTTCCTCGCCGACGGAGAAGGCGACGACCGGGATGTCCTGCGCCTTGACGCCCTGGTTGCCCAGTTCCTTGTAGAAGGGAACGTTGGCATCGCCGTTGATGGTGGAGACCACCGCGGTCTTCTTGCCGGCCGACCCGAACTTCTTGATGTCCGCCACGATCGACTGCCAGTCGGAATGACCGAACGGCGTGTAGTTGATCATGATGTCTTCGGGCTTGACGCCCTTGCTCTTCAGGTAGGCTTCGAGGATCTTGTTGGTCGTGCGCGGATAGACGTAGTCGGTGCCGGCCAGCACCCAGCGCTGGACCTTCTCCTTCGACATCAGATAGTCGACGGCCGGGATCGCCTGCTGGTTCGGGGCGGCGCCGGTGTAGAAGACGTTGCGCGAGGACTCCTCGCCCTCATACTGGACCGGGTAGAAGAGGATGTTGTTCAGCTCCTCGAACACCGGCAGAACCGACTTGCGGCTGACCGAGGTCCAGCAGCCGAACACGGCCGACACCTTGTCCTTGCTGATCAGCTCGCGCGCCTTTTCGGCGAACAGCGGCCAGTTGGAGGCGGGATCGACCACCACCGGCTCCAGCTTCTTGCCCAGCAGGCCGCCCTTCTTGTTCTGCTCGTCGATCAGCATCAGCATGACGTCCTTGAGCGTCGTCTCGCTGATCGCCATCGTGCCGGACAGGGAGTGCAGGATGCCCACCTTGATGGTGTCGTCCGCCGCCTGGGCGGGCATCGCGAAGGATGCCATCGCACCCATGGCCAGACCGGCCAGCGCGCTGATCCCGAAGCTCGACGTCAGTTGCTTGGTCCGCATGAAGTTGCCCCCTTCCTTTGGCGCCCCGGTTGCTCCGGGGCTTCGCCACATCGTCGAAGGAAAAGCTACCGCGCATGCGAAAGGCGGTATCTACGTCAAATGACACATACGGCCACGCCCCCGGCTCCATGTCCGACTTCGCGGCGTTACCTCCTGCGAAGGTTCGGAATAAATCGGTCGCCACGGCGTCCAACCGGTGGATGAGCGCGTGTAACGGCAACATCTCTTGACGGGTGAAGCGGCGATGCAAGGGAGCAACAGTGTGAACAGCAGGGCTGTCGTCACCAAATGTCGCTTGCGATTCACGGGAGGCTTGTCGAAGGTTGCAGCGGTCGATCCTTTCCGTTCACGTTCCGGTCCCGTCGCCATGCATGACATCCGTCGCCCGATCTCCCGCCGTTCCGCCGCCCTCTGCATGGTCGGCGGGCTGGTCGGCATCGTCCTGAGCGGTCCGGCGCTTGCCGCGGCGGCGAAGGAGGCCGTGCACGCCGCCAAGCCGCCGCTGGTTGCCGGCTGGGCCGCGGCGCTGGAACAGCGTGCCCTGGAGGTGCAGAACGCGCCCAAGGCACAGGTCACCCGCATCGGCTACGGCGCCGTCGTCAAGAAGGGTGACGGCGGCATGGTCGAGAGCGTCGCCCCGGCAATGGACGTGCCCCCTGCCGACGTGCAGCAGGCGCAGGCCCCCACCCTGCCCGGCCTGGAACCGGTGGAGCCGGCGCCGCCGGTGGTCATTACCGTGCGCTCGCCGCTGGCCGACCGCGTCGGCAAGGTGTCGCGCCGCCTGATCGAGATGGGCTTCCTGTCCGCCGACAAGTGGACCGACAGCTTCAACGACGATGTTGAGACCGCCGTGCGCGCCTTCCAGCTCGCCGAGGGGCTGCAGCCCGACGGCAAGGTCGGCGAGGTGACCCGTCAGGCGATGGACCGCACCCCGGCGCAGACCGTGGCGCTTCTGCGCCGCGCCGCCGCGGCGATGCGGGCGCAGCAGGCCTCCATCCCCGACACCACCATCCTGGTCAACCTGCCCGGCCAGTCCGTCACCCTGATCGAGCATGGCCGCCCGACCTTCACCATGCGGGCGGTGGTCGGCCGGCCGTCGCGCAAGACGCCGCTGCTCCAGGACAAGGTGACCAGCGTCACCATCAACCCGACCTGGACCGTGCCGCCGACGGTGCTGAGCGAGGACAAGCTGCCGGCCTTGCGCAAGAAGGGCACCACCGGCATCAAGAACGCCGCCGTCTATCTGGACGGGTCGGAGGTCGCCAACACCCAGTCGGTCAACTGGTGGTCGGTCGATCCCGGCCGCGTGCGCATCGTCCAGAGGCCGGGCGACGACAACGCGCTGGGCCGCTTCCGCTTCAACCTGACCAACGGCGACGGCATCTTCCTGCATGGCACCAACGACCCGCGCCTGTTCAGCCGCGACCTGCGCGCCGCCAGCTCCGGCTGCGTGCGGCTGGAGGATGCCCGGATGATGGCGGAGACGCTGCTGGGTGCCGCGAAGATGACGCCGGCCGGCATCGGCCAGCAGCTCGACACCGGGGAGACCAAGACGATCCGGCTGCCGAACGCCATCCCCGTGCGCTTCGTCTACTGGAACGCCTCGGTCGACACCGCCGGCGTGGTGCGCGTCCATCCCGACATCTACGAGGATCCGCCCACGCTGGCGACGCCGTCGGGCCAGTCGGGCTCTGCGGCACCGGCGATGTCGGCCAACCCGGCAACTGCCAATCCGGTGACACCGGTGTCGACGCCGCGCCCGCTGTCCAAGCCGGCGCCGCTGCCGGTCCCGACCGCCCATGCGCCGACGTCGCTGTCCTCGGCCTCCACCCCGGCTCCGGCCAAGCCGCTGCCGACGTCGACCGGCATGTGAGGATAGGTTTCCAAGCCGCAAGGAAGGTTGGAGGTCGACATGCCGGTTCACCACTCTTCCAGCGGCTATGAAACCGGTGCCAAAGCCTATGTCCTAGGCCGCCCAGGCTATCCGGCCGAAGCCCTGGCATGGCTTCGCGACGTGCTGGGCGTCGGTCCTGGCCGGAAAGTCCTGGAGGTCGGTGCCGGCACCGGCAAGTTCATCGCGGTGCAGAAGGAGTGCGGCGGCGAGGTCGTTGCCGTCGAGCCGATTGCCGGCATGCGCGAGCAGCTGGTCCACAGCTTCCCCGACCTGACCGTCCTGGCCGGGACCGCCGAGACGATTCCCCTGCCCGACGGCTCCGTCGATGCGGTGGTCTGCGCGCAGGCGTTCCACTGGTTCGCCACGACCGCCGCTCTCCAGGAAATGCGCAGGGTCCTGGCACCGGGCGGCAGATTGGGACTGATCTGGAACGTCCGGGACGAAAGCAGGCCCTGGGTGGCGGCGCTGTCCGCCATCACCGACCCCTGGGAGGCCGGCACCCCGCGCTACCGGACCGGCGACTGGCGCCGAGTGTTCCCGGCACCGGGCTTCGAGCCCATCGACGAACGCTGTGTCCGCCATGCCCATGTCGGCAGCCCGGACGACGTCATCGTCAGGCGCACGCTTTCGGTCAGCTTCATTGCGGCTCTTCCCTCCGACCTGCAGGCGGAGGTCGAACGGGATGTCCGCGCGCTGATCGCGAACACGCCGGAACTGGCGGGCGCAACCGAGATCGCCTTTCCCTACGAAACGGCGATGTTCGCCTTTCGCAAGGTCTGACGGCTCCCGGCGACGCCCGTTCGATCTCAGCGCGCCTGAAGCACCCCAACCGCACCGCGGGCGACCTCGTGCAGGTCGGCTTCGCCGCCGGACTGGACATGGGCGAACAGGCCGGCGCGCATGCGCGGATCCCAGAACTTGCGGATGTGGGTCGCGGTTTCCGTCACCGCTTCCTCATGCGGGTAGGTGGCGAAATGGACGGCGATCTGGTTCGCCATCCGGACCAGATCCTTGGCGTGGTTCGTGTGGCTCATCGGTGTCTCCGGAAGGGGTTGGTGTCAGCGGAACAGGATGACGGTGTCGCGGCGCGACAGGGCACCCAGGGTCAGGTTGGCGTTGCGTGCCAGCTCCAGCGCCAGCGCAGTCGGCGCCGAGATGGTCGCCAGCAGCGGGATGCCCACCGCGGCGGTCTTCTGCACCAGTTCGAAGCTGCAACGGCTGGTCATCACCACGAAGCCGGTGGCCGGGTCGGCGCCCGAGCGCACGACGGCGCCGATCAGCTTGTCCAGCGCGTTGTGGCGGCCGACATCCTCGCGGGCCATGCGGATGGCGCCGTCGGGCGCGCACCAGGCGGCGGCATGGACCGAGCGGTTGGCCCGGTTCATCGGCTGGTGGTCCGGCAGGGCGCGGAAGGCGGCGGCCACGGCGGCCGGCTCGACGTCCAGCGAGGTCTCGATCTTGCGGGGCTCCCGAACGGCGTGGACAAGACTGTCCACGCCGCACAGGCCACAGCCGCTCCGCCCCTCCATGGAGCGGCTGCGCAGACTTCCGCGCAGGAGCCGCAGGGGATCGACCGTCAGGTTGACGACGAAGCCCAGCGGGGTTTCCCGCACGGCGATGTTCTCGATATCGGCGGCGGCCCCGACGATCTCCTCGGCCAGGCTGAAGCCAAGCGCGAAGTCTTCCAGATCGGCGGGGGTCGCCATCATCACGGCATGGGACCGGCCGTTGTATTCGAAAGCGACCGCGGTTTCCTCCGGCACCTGCCATTCGACGTCCGCGCCCTCCTCCATCCCGACACCGGCGGAAAAGCCGGTGCCGGTGACGGCGATGGAGCACATCGCCGTGGAGAGCGGGGACGTATCGTCGGGAGGGATGGACCCAGAAGGCATCGCGGTCATGCTTCCCACTCCTCAGGCCGTCACTCGGCGGCGATCACGGTGGCGGCGGCGATGCGCTTGCGCTCGACGTCGTTCTTCGCGTAGTCAACCTGCCAGTCCGACGGTTGGTTGCTGCGGGCGACCTGCACCGCCGTCACCTTGTATTCGGGGCAGTTGGTCGCCCAGTCCGAATTCTCGGTGGTGATGACGTTGGCCCCGGTCACCGGGTGGTGGAAGGTGGTGTAGACGACGCCGGCCGGCATGCGGTCGGAGATGACGGCGCGGAGCGTCGTCGCTCCCATGCGGCTGGCAAGCGACACCATGTCGCCGTCCTTGACGCCGCGGATCTCCGCGTCCACCGCGTTGATCTCCAGCACATCCTCCGGATGCCAGGCCACGTTGGCGGTGCGGCGGGTCTGGGCACCGACATTGTAGTGGGCGAGGATGCGGCCGGTGGTCAGCACCAGCGGGTACATCCGCGTGGTCCGCTCGTCGGTCGGCACATATTCGGTGATCACGAAGCGGCCGAGACCGCGGGCAAAGCTCTCCTCGTGCATGATCGCCATGCCGGTGTCGTCGTCCTCGAAGCCGGTGCAGGGCCACTGGACGCTGCCGACGCGGTCGAGCTTCTCGAAGCTGACGCCGCGGAAGGTCGGGGTCAGCCGGGCAATCTCGTCCATGATCTCGGACGTGGTCTCGTAGTGCATCGGATAGCCCATCGCCGTCGCCAGCGCACAGGCGACCCAATGCTCGTCCCGGCCCACCTTCGACGGCATCGCCTTGCGGACGCGGTTGATGCGACGTTCGGCGTTGGTGAAGGTGCCGTCCTTCTCCAGGAAGGAGGTGCCGGGGAAGAAGACGTGGGCGAAGGCCGCCGTCTCGTTCAGGAACAGGTCCTGGACGATGACGATGTCCAGCGATTCCAGGGCCGAGGTGACGTGGTTGGTGTTGGGGTCGGACTGGACAATGTCCTCGCCCTGCACGAACAGGCCGCGGAAGCTGCCGTCATGCGCGCTGTCGAACATGTTGGGAATGCGCAGGCCGGGTTCCGGATCCAGCGTGACGCCCCAGGCGGTCTCGAACTCCTGGCGCACAACATCGTCCGACACATGGCGGTAACCCGGCAGCTCGTGCGGGAAGGAGCCCATGTCGCAGGAGCCCTGCACGTTGTTCTGGCCGCGCAGCGGGTTCACGCCGACGCCCTCGCGGCCGATGTTGCCGGTCGCCATCGCGAGGTTGGCGATCGCCATCACCGTGCTGGAGCCCTGGCTGTGCTCGGTCACGCCGAGGCCGTAATAGATCGCGGCGTTGCCGCCGGTGGCATAGAGACGGGCGGCGGCGCGGACCTGATCGGCCGGGACGCCGGTACGCGATTCCAGGTACTCCGGCGAGTTGCGGTGCTCGGCGATGAACGCCTCCCACTTCGCGAACTCCTTGGGATCGCAGCGCCCCTCGACGAAGGAGCGGTTGACCAGCCCCTCGGTGACGATGACATGGGCGATGGCATTCACCACGGCGACGTTGGTGCCGGGCTGGAGCTGGAGATGGTATTCGGCCTGGACGTGCGGGCTGCGCACCAGATCGATGCGGCGCGGATCGACGACGATCAGCTTGGCCCCGGCGCGCAGGCGCTTCTTCATGCGGGAGCCGAACACCGGGTGGCCGTCGGTCGGGTTGGCGCCGATGACCAGGATGACGTCGGACTTGTCGACGCTCTTGAAATCCTGGGTGCCGGCCGAGGTGCCGAAGGTCTGCGACAGGCCGTAGCCGGTCGGCGAATGGCAGACGCGGGCGCAGGTGTCGATGTTGTTGGTGCCGAAGGCGGCCCGGATCATCTTCTGGACGACATAGACCTCCTCGTTGGTGCAGCGCGACGAGGTGATGCCGCCGATGGAGCCGCGGCCGTACTTGGCCTGCACCGCCTTCAGCCGCTCGGCAGCATAGGCGACCGCCTCCTCCCACGACACTTCACGCCACGGGTCGGTGATCTTCTCGCGCACCATGGGCTTCATGATGCGGTCCTTGTGGGTGGCATAGCCCCAGGCGAAGCGGCCCTTGACGCAGGAATGGCCCTCATTGGCGCCGCCGTCCTTCCATGGCGTCATGCGGACCACCGTGGTGCCCTGCAGTTCGGCCTTGAAGGAGCAGCCGACGCCGCAATAGGCGCAGGTGGTGATGACGCTGTGCTCGGGCTGGCCGTGCTCGATGATCGACTTCTCGGTCAGGGTCGCGGTCGGGCAAGCCTGGACGCAGGCGCCGCAGGACACGCACTCGCTGTCCATGAAGCTCTCGTTGGCGCCCGGCGACACCGAGGAGGCGAAGCCGCGTCCGTCGATGGTCAGCGCGAAGGTGCCCTGGGTCTCCTGGCAGGCACGGACACAGCGCGAGCAGACGATGCACTTGGAAGCGTCGAAGGTGAAGTACGGGTTGCTTTCGTCCTTCGCGGCGGCACGGTGGTTTTCGCCTTCGAAACCGTACCGGACGTTGCGCAGCCCCACGGCGCCCGCCATGTCCTGCAACTCGCAGTCACCATTGGCCGCACAGGTCAGGCAGTCCAGCGGGTGGTCGGAGATGTACAGCTCCATCACGCCGCGGCGCAGCTTGGCCAGCTTGTCGGTCTGGGTATAGACCTTCATGCCGGGGGCGACGGGGGTGGTGCAGGAGGCCGGGGTGCCGCGGCGCCCCTCGATCTCCACCGCGCAGAGGCGGCAGGAGCCGAAGGGCTCCAGGCTGTCGGTCGCGCACAGCTTGGGCACGGTGATGCCGGCGTCCATCGCGGCGCGCATCACGGACGTGCCGTCGGGAACGGTGATGCTGCGGCCGTCGATCTCCAGCGTCACCAGGGTCTCGGAGACGCGGGCCGGGGTGCCGTAGTCGGTCTCGTGGATGAGGGTCATCTCGGGTGCTCCTGGGGTCGCTCGTTATTCGGCGGCGATGTGGGTGACGCGGACGGCGTGCTGCTTCTTGCGGAAGTCTTCCGGGAAGTGCTTCACGGCGCTGCGCACCGGATAGGGCGTCATGCCGCCCATGGCGCAGAGCGAGCCGTCCACCATCACGTCGCAGAGGTCGGCGAGCAGGGTCAGGTTCGCATCGACGTTCTTGCCGGCGATGATCTTGTCCAGCGTCTCCATCCCGCGGGTCGAGCCGATGCGGCAGGGAGTGCACTTGCCGCAAGATTCGGCGACGCAGAACTCCATGGCGAAGCGGGCCTGCTGGGCCATGTCGACGCTGTCGTCGAAGACGACGATGCCGCCGTGGCCGACCATCGCCTCCTGCGCCGCGAAGGCCTCATAGTCTTTCGGCAGGTCGAACTGCGAGGGCGGCAGGTAGGCGCCCAGCGGACCGCCGACCTGCACCGCGCGGATCGGCCGGCCGGTGATGGTGCCGCCGCCATATTCGTACAGCAGCTCGTGCAGGGTGATGCCGAAGGCCTTCTCGACGATGCCGCCGTTCTTGATGTTGCCGGCGAGCTGGAAGGGCAGCGTGCCGCGCGACCGGCCGACGCCGAAGTCGCGGTAATACTCGCCGCCCTTGTCGAGGATGATCGGCACCGAGCAGAGCGACAGCACGTTGTTGACCACGGTCGGCTTGCCGAACAGGCCTTCCAGCGCCGGCAGCGGCGGCTTGGCGCGCACCATGCCGCGCTTGCCCTCCAGGCTTTCCAGCATCGCGGTCTCTTCGCCGCAGATGTAGGCGCCGGCGCCGACGCGGACGTCGAGATGGAAGGTGCGGTCGGTGCCGTGGATGTTGTCGCCGAGCCAGCCCTCGTCATAGGCCAGCTTGATGGCATGGCGCAGGGTCGCCGTGGCGTGCGGGTATTCCGAGCGCATGTAGACGTAGCCGGAGGTGGCCCCCACCGCGATAGCGGCGATGGTCATGCCCTCGATCAGGCAGAAGGGGTCGCCTTCGATGATCATGCGGTCGGCGAAGGTGCCGCTGTCGCCCTCGTCGGCA
This sequence comes from Azospirillum sp. TSH64, assembly GCF_003116035.1. Taxonomy (GTDB): domain Bacteria; phylum Pseudomonadota; class Alphaproteobacteria; order Azospirillales; family Azospirillaceae; genus Azospirillum. The sequence continues at coordinate 3,281,951 of NZ_LGQW01000015.1, read as the reverse complement.
TTGCAGCAGACGAACTTCTCGTCCGCCGGGGCCTGCATCACCGTGTTCCACTTGATGCCGGTGGGGAAGCCGGCGCCGCCGCGGCCGCGCAGGCCGCTGTCGGTCACCGCCTTGACGATCTCCGCCTGGGACATCGCCAGCGCGTTCTCCAGCCCGCGGAAGCCGCCATGGGCGCGGTAGTCCTCGACCGACAGCGGATCGATGATGCCGCAGCGCGCGAAGGTCAGCCGCTCCTGCTTCTTGAAATAGGGGATTTCCTCGGTCAGGCCGTGGCCCAGCGCATGCTCCCCACCGGTCAGGAAGCCCGCGTCGAACAGGCCGGCCACGTCGGCCGCGGTGACCGGGCCGTAGGCGACGCGGCCTTCCGGGGTCTCCACCTCGACCAGCGGCTCCAGATAGAGCATGCCGCGCGAGCCGTTGCGGACGATGCGCAGCGGCAGGTCGCGCCTGGTGGCCTCGGCCCGGATGGCGGCGGCAACCGCATCGGCGCCGACCGACAGGGCGGCAGAGTCGCGCGGGACGAAGACGGTGATCAGATGGCCGCTCATTGGGCGTGCCCCTTGTGGGAGTGGCTGAGAGCGCGGGGGATCTGGTTGTGGGCGTGCGGGTTGGTCCGCGTCTCGGCCGCCAGCTCGTCGAAGCGGTCGGGGGAGACCCGGCCATGCAGGTTCTCGTCGATCATGACGGCGGGCGACAGGGCGCAGTTGCCCAGGCAGAAGACCGGCTCCAGCGTGAAGGCGCCGTCGGCGGTGGTGCCGTGGAAATCGACCTGAAGGCGCGACTTGATGTGGTCGACCAGCGCGTTGGCGCCCATCGACTGGCAGGCCTCGGCCCGGCAGACCTTGATGGTGTGGCGGCCGGGCTTTTCGCGGCGGAATTCGTGATAGAAGGAGACCACGCCATGCACATCGGCGCGCGAGAGGTTCAGCGCCGTCGCCAGCAGGGGGATGGCTTCCTCGTCGATGTAGCCGAACTCTTCCTGCAGGGCGTGGAGGATCGGCAGCAGGGCGCCGCGCAGATGCCGATTGTCTTCGACAATCGTCATGGCGCGCTCAGCGCTCCACGGATGGCAAGCGTTCACGGGTGTCCCTCCTTGCGATCGTCCGCGCCGCTCTTGGGGTCGGCGTCGTTCTGGCTTGGCTCTGTTGGCTTTTTCCGGACGTCTCTCGTCGCCCGGCACCGTCAGAGTGGCGGAGGATACGGTATACCAGCAAATTGTATTTTCTGATGGCGTGATAGCTTTTGGCTATCAAGCGCCGCGGCGCCCCTTCAGCGGATCGCCAGCCGCCAGGGGATCATGGCGTCGGCGACGCCGATGGCGACGCGCTGGGCGATGTCGGCATCGGCGGCTGCCACCGCCAGCGCCTTGGCGAGCGGCGGCGGCGGGTCGCGGTCGGCATAGGCGAGGCCGACGACGTGGCTCAGCTCCGGATCGACCAGCGGCAGGGCGACGATGTCGGGATGCGGCGGCACGAAGGTCAGCAGCTGGCCCGGCACGATGCTGGCGCAGCTGCCGGCGCGAACGATGGTGTAGAGGGTGACGATGGAGTTGGTCTCCATCGCCGCCTCCACCGTCCGCCCGGTCATGCGGAAGGCGGTGTCGGCGATGCGGCGGTTCTGCATGTCGGGGGTGAGCAGGCAGAGCCGCAAGGCCGCCGCCTTCTCCCACGGCACCGCCCCTTGCGCGATCAGCTCCTCCGCCAGATCGTCGCGGCGGGCCAGCAGGTGGTAGCGCTCGGTGTAGAGCGGCAGGGTGCGGACGTTGTTCAGCGGCTCGTTGTCGAGATAGGTGATGGCGGCGTCCAGCTCGAACTCGTCGAGCCCGCGCTGGATCTCGCGCGAGCTGAGCGACACGACGCTGGAGCGGATGTGCGGAAAGCGGGTGGTGAAGGGGGTCAGCACATGCGGAACCACCGGCAAGGCGGTGGGGATGGCGCCCAGCCGCAGATGGCCGGTGACGCCCTGGGCCAGCGCCAGCAGCTCGTGGCGCAGGCTGTCGCGCTCGCCGACGATGCGGCGGGCGTATTCCAGCACCTTCAGCCCCTCCGGCGTGAAGCCCTCGAACTTCTGGCCGCGCTCGACGATGGGGACCTGAAGCTCCTCCTCCAGCTGGCGGATGGCGTTGGAGAGGGTCGGCTGCGAGACGTGGCAGCTCTCCGCCGCGCGGCCGAAATGCTTCTCGCGCGCCAGTGCCAGCAGATAGACGAACTTGCGGAACATCGCCCCTCCCCTGGCTCAAGCCGCCGGGTCGAAGGGCGGGACCGGCAGGCCCGGCACATCGACCGTCATGGCGAACAGCCCGCCCGACTGCGGCAGCCGCTCCAGCTCGTCGGCCGGGCGGCCGGCGCTGGCGGTGGTGACGTAGAGCGTGCGCAGGTCGGGACCGCCGAAGGCCACCATGGTCGGGCAGCGCGCCGGCAGCGGATGTTCCGACAGCAGTTCCCCGTCCGGCGAGAAGCGCGCGACCCGCCCGCCCTCGTAGAGCGCCGACCAATAGCAGCCCTCGGCATCCACCGCCGCCCCATCCGGCCGGCCGCGGTCGCCGTCCTTCGGCTCCAGCCGGAAAAAGACCTCGCCGTCCGAGATCGCCCCGGTCGCCGGATCGTAGCGGTAGCGGCGGACGGTGAAGGTCGGCGTGTCGGCATGGTAGAGCGTCCGCCCGTCCGGACTGAAGGCCAGCCCGTTGGAGGTCAGCAGCCCGCCGGCCAGCACCGCCAGCCCGCGGCGGTCGTAGCGGTAGAGATGCGCCTTGCCGCCGGCCTTCGGCTCGTCCAGCGTGCCGGCCAGATAGCGGCCGGCGGGATCGGTCTTGCCGTCGTTGAAGCGGCTGGCGCCCTGGTCCTCCGGATTGGCGGCGAGGCAAGTCACCGGCCGCCCCTCCCCGTCCAGCTGCCACAGGCCGGAGCGCAGACCGGCGATGAAGCCGCCGCCCTTGCGCGGGGCGACGCAGCCGATCTCCTCCGGCAGAGCCATCGCACGGGCTGCGCCGGTCGCCGGATCGAAGCGGTTCAGCGCCTTGCCCTTGATGTCGACCCAATAGAGCGCCTGCTCGTCCACCGACCAGACCGGCCCCTCCCCCAGCCTGGCACGGGCATCGAGCACGCAGGTGAAGGCGGGGCTGGCGGTCATCGCAGGATCCTCGGGAGTCGAACGGACCCGCAGGGTCGGACAGTTCGGCCGCGTGATCAAGGACTCTGGCAAGGCCTCTGGCGAGCGCCCCGGCGGGACCGGTCCCGCGCCCGGCGGGGGATGGAACGGCGTGGAACAGGATCCGGCGGATGTTCCATCGTCCGGCCGCCCCCTACCGCTGCCAGGAGAAGGCGCCGACGCCGCGGCGGCTGACCGGGCCGGGGTTGAGGTTGGGGTACTCCTCATACTGGTTGAGGGTGTAGGGGAAGACGCCCTTCGGCCCGGCGGCCTCCGGCTGGGCGACGACGGCGGCGACCAGGGCCGGGCTGGGCGGATGGCGCTCGCGGAGGGCGCCGGGGATGTCGTCGTCGTCCAGTTCGGGGACGATGACGGCGGGCGGGTCCTCGGGCTTCGGGGCCGGCCTGGGGGCGGGCGGTTCGGCGGAGTGCTGGGCGGAGTGCCGGTCGGCTTGCGCGGCCTGCCGCTTGGCCGCGGGCAGGTCGAGGCCGGCGAACAGGCCGAGCCGCTCGGCCAGCCAGCGCACGGTGGCGGGATCGCCGGAGGAAACCAGCCGCTCGATCTGCTCGGCCACCAGCACCCGCAGCGAGGACAGCCGCAGTTCGGCCTCGCGGTTCAGCGCCTGCCGCTCCCACCAGACCCTGTGACGAAAATCCTTGGAGCCGTAATAGGCGCGCCACAGCGTCGTCCGGCTGCACCCCATGGCGCGCGACACCTGAAGGAAGCTGTTGCCGCGGGCCAGCATGCCGGCGGCCATGATCCATTGTTCCTCGTGGAACTGCGAACCGGGAACCAGCGAGCCTTCCGACGGAGTCGGCGGCTCCTCGGCCCAGCGGGGAAAATTGTCGGTGGTGAAGCTGCGGGGATCGAGGGGCATGGCGGGACTCCACAAGCGAGGGGGCTTGCAGAGAGGTTACAGGAAAATTTTCCTTGAATGGTGAGGTTTTGCGAAAGCGCGGGCGAGTTTCCCTCAGCCTCAGAGCGGTTTTGATCCGCACTCTAAACGTCGGCCTGACTATGAAAGAGCGAAGGGTAGGAGCCATCGGCCCTGCCCCCGTGTTTAACCATATTTTTGATATCGCAAGACATTGCGCATAATGAGAGAATGAAGATAAAATTGCGAACTACATTATACCTATACAAGGAGAGGTTATGTCTGCAACCATCCACCGGCTCAGCCTTTTCGCTATCATCTCTGCAATCGAAGAAGACCTAAGAGCTCTGATCCGAAACCATATACTTTGTCAATTTCCCATCGAGCGCCTGTTCAACCCTGTGATAATGACGCAGCTCGGAGACCGTCGAGCACGAGACCAAGACGCCGTTACAGATTTTGAAAGCAAAGATCTTCTCCTGTATACAAACTTATCTGAAGTTATTGATATTTGCATAACATTCGGAAAGACTCTCGGATCTGATACAGACAAATATTTTAAGCAGATCGTTGAACAGCTAAAATCCGCTGTACCCATACGGAACAGAGTAATGCATTCTCGCCCATTACATTTTGATGATTACGGGCGCATTTCCGATCTGGCCAAGCACCTTGCAAAAGGACGGGTTGATATTTGGAATAATCTTCGGATTATGCTTTCTCATATTAATGAAGACAAAAACTATGTTACTCGCCTATCAATTCGTCCCCTTGAAGAGCCTGAGAGCAATATTCTTAACAACCTCCCATCTCCTGATTTTGATGATACCGGTTTTATTGGACGAGGTGATATAGCTGAGGCAACAAAGCAAGCTATATTAGGATCCTACCCAGTAGTGACAATTACTGGCGAAGGGGGGTTAGGGAAGAGTGCCCTTGCGCTAAAAGTTTCTTATGATTTACTAGATGACCCAACTTGTCCCTTTCAAGCTATTGTCTGGACTACTGCAAAAGCTAATAAATTAACTCCTACCGAAATTGTTTCGATTGATAACGCTATTACTGACTCATTGGGGATTTTTACTGCAGCCTCGTCTTTTATCGCGACAAATAAAGGGGCAGACCCTCTTGAACAGTTAATAAAAAATCTCGCTGCATTTGAAATACTCTTAATAATTGATAATTTAGAAACGATTTTGGATGATAATATTAGGAATCTAGTGAGGAAGATTCCACGTGGCAGCAAAGTTCTTTTTACTTCACGTGTAAGCATAGGTGCGTTTGACTTTCCAATAAACCTACCTCCTTTTGATCAAAAGGAGGCACAACATTATTTTCGCTTAACGTCTCGCGTGTGGGGACTTTCTGATTATGCTCAAGCATCTTCAGATAGGGTATCTGATTACTGTAGAAAGCTGCAGCACAATCCTCTTTTTATAAAATGGTTTATACAAGCTATTCGCTCCGGTCAGAGGCCAGAATCAATTCTAGCAAATCCGAGACTTATACTAGAGTTTTGCTTGTCTAATGTATATAATCACTTAAATGATGAAGCAAAGAAAATTATGTCAGCGCTTGTTTGCGTAGGAGGCGCTAGAAGCCAAGCGACATTATCTTACCTTACTGATATGGATAGCTCAACAGTACAGTCTACTCTTTCTAGCCTACTTTCATCTAACTTGATAACATCTCGCCCATCAAAACAGGGGTATGAAGGGGAGACGTATTCTCTTTCAGAGCTCGCTACTCTTTACCTAAGAAATTATGTGCGTCCGAGCATTGAAGTGCAACGCACATACCTGAAACGAAAACAACAACTTATATCCGCAAGAGAAGAAGTAGAAGCGCTCCTTAACAAGAATCCATACGATATGGATAATATAACAGTTCATTCTGAGGGCGATTATGTTGTTGCTAGAATTCTTCTTGAATCCATATCTCATATTAAGAAGAAAGATTATGTTGGCGCTGAGGATAAAGTTAATTCAGCATTAGATTTAGCTCCAACATTCTTTGAGGTACGCCGAGTTGAAGCTAGCGTCGCGGCTCTCCAGCAGAATTATGTTAAAGCTCAAGCAGCTTACGAAGCGGCAGTTTCTCTTGCGCCTACTCATGCTCCATTACGGTTATGGTATGGTGACTTTCTCTTCCGTTGCCTAGATGAAGTACAAGCTGCTCTAGAACAATATGAAAGTGGGTTGCAACACGATCCTGGAAGTCCGCATCTATTACTTGGCGCAGCGCGCTTGGATCTGTTCCGTCGCAAATTTCCTGAAGCTCGTGAACGCCTAAATATACTATTGCGTATGAAAGACTTGCAGCCACGTTTACAACGACGGGTTATCGACGCAAATTTCCAGTACTATCTTCGTCTTGCTGACTTTGAGTCGTCTAAAGACAACATGCCTGCCTGTCTCTCAGCAATGAAGGATTTTCGTACGGCGTACGAGGCCGTAAACCAAAGCGAGATTGATCGAATCACACGAAATAATATATCGCGGGCTAATGGATTATTTGTTAATCTTGTGAAATTTTATGATGGTACTCCAGAAATACGAGAGGTTAGAGAGTTTAAAGAATGGTTTTTATTATATTTTCAGGGAGAATCTTTGATGGAGCGCTATATTCCAAGAAGAGTCCAACTGCCAGATAAGAAAAATGATATTGAAGGAATTATTCACAACGTACGTGAAAAATTTGGATTCATCGATTTTGAAGGAGACCGTTTTTTCTTTTCGATCACTGAGTTTAAAAGTGTAGCTCCATTTACAGAATGGCTTAACGGCAAAGGTGTTATATTTGATATTGGGCAGAATGACTCTAGAATATGCGCAATAAATGTAAGGTTAATAATTCCAGACTGGCTACCTCCAGGAAGAAAAATTGGATTTTTACAGAAGAAATTTAGTAATTATGGTTTTATTTCCGGCTTAGACGGAGAAAAATACTTTTTAATACCTAGCGCTGTTGGCTTGAATATTAATTTTCAAGAACTAGAAATAGGATTCCCCCTTGAATTTTCGGCAAAACCAGTTCCAGGGAGAAACTCACTAGCTGAATTTGTAACTTTTATTGAAAAGTGGTGACAGAATGAGTGTGTACATCTATAATCAGCAGTATTGATAGTGCTCACGACCCCGAACAACTGCTGGTCAACGGCCATGACGCACCGCTAGGGTGCTGACCGTTGTCGAGGACGCTGGCGGACATAGGGGCCACCTTGCCGTCGGGAAGCCGGATGACCAGAACTTGTCCGGCTTCCACTTCCATGGGCGGGAAGGTGCTCCGCCGCGCTGGTCGGTGCTGGTCACGGCCAACTGGCGCGTTACCTTCGCCTGGGAAGCCCCCCATGCCATCGCCAACGATCTAGCAGGCCGCGGAAAAAGGCTATGCCCGGCCTGCCGGTCGTGATTCTCTCCGTTCGAAGAGAATGCGGCCGACGAGGGGACGATGCGGGGATCGGACGAACACAGCGAGGGTCTGTTCAGCTATGTGAGCTGTGAGGCCCGTGTTCCGGCGAGCCATCCTCTACGACCGATCCGGGCCATCGTTGATGAAGCGCTGGAGGTGATGTCGCCGGCGTTCGAGGGGCTGTACTCGACGATCGGGCGACCGTCGATCCCGCCGGAGAAGCTGCTGCGGGCACTGCTGCTCCAGGCCTTCTACTCGGTGCGCTCGGAACGCCAACTGATGGAACAGCTCGACTACAACCTGCTGTTCCGCTGGTTCGTCGGCTTGTCGATGGACGTCCCGGTGTGGGACGTCACTGTGTTCACCAAGAACCGTGAGCGCCTGCTGGCCGGCGATGTGGCGGCCAAGTTCCTGGCCACCGTGCTGGGTCAACCCCGGGTCAAGGCGCTGCTGTCTGACGAGCACTTCTCGGTGGATGGGACGCTGATCGAAGCCTGGGCGTCGGTGAAGAGCTTCCGGCCCAAGGACGGTAGCGGCGAGCCGCCGGGGCCGGGGCGCAACGGCGACCGCGACTTCCATGGTGAGAAGCGGTCCAACGAGACCCATGCCTCGACCAGCGATCCCGAAGCGCGGCTGTACCGCAAGGGCAACGGGCAGCCGGCGAAGCTGGCCTTCATGGGCCACGCCCTGATGGAGAACCGGAACGCCCTGGTGGTGAATGTCCGGCTGACGGCAGCCACCGGCTTGGCCGAACGCGAGGCGGCGGTGTCCATGGTCGAGGCGATCCCCGGCCGTCACCGCATCACGGTGGGCGCCGACAAGGCTTACGACACCAAGGATTTCGTGGCGAACATGCGCGAGTTGGGCGCCGCTGCGCACGTCGCGCAGAACACGCGCAATCGCCGCTCGGCGATCGACGGCCGGACCACCCGCCACCCTGGCTATGCCGTGTCCTTGCGCATCCGCAAACGGATTGAGGAGCTGTTCGGCTGGATCAAGGGAGCTGGCTTGCGCAAAACGCGTCATCGCGGCACGGCCCGCGTCGGTTGGATGTTCACCCTGACCGCTACCGCCTACAACCTGATCCGCCTGCCCAAGCTGCTGGCGGCGGCATAATTACGCCTGGAGTCCCCCTGAACGGTGGCTCCGGGCATCTCAGAGCGCGAAAAGGCGCTCCATTCTAACAAAAACGGGCGGCTGAACCGCCATTTCCAAGCCTCAGCGGAGGCAAAAAGCCGAAATATGTTCGTTTTTCCGCGACCTGCTAGAGGATTATCACTGATGACGGACTCTTCAGTCCGGCGTGGCCTTGCCCCGCTCCATGCCGGCGCCCTCCTGCGCGAAGACGTACTTCCGACTCTGGACCGGCCTGCTTCCGAGATCGCCAAACTGCTGCGGGTGTCGCGCCAAACCCTGCATACCCTGTTGCGGGAAGAACAGCCGGTCACGCCGGCCATGGCGCTGCGGCTCGGCAAGCTGTGCGGCAACGGGCCAGAGCTGTGGCTGACCCTGCAAGCTAAGCACGACCTCGACCAGCTTGGCCGCGAGATGCTGCCGACCTCGCCGAGATTCCCACCCTCAACGCCGCCTGAACTTCTGAAAGCAGGCGTCAGCCCTCACTCCCCGCCCATCACTCCGCAGACAGCGGCTGCACCGCCGTCAGCTTCTCCAGCAGCCGCTTCAGCTCCTCGACCGAGATAGGGCGGCTGAACAGGAAGCCCTGGTAGCTTTCGCAGGCCAAATCGCGCAGCAACTGCAACTGCTCCTACGTCTCTACCCCCTCGGCGGTCACCGACAGGCCCAGGCTGCGGCCGAGACCGACGATGGCGCGCGGGACGGAGGCGTCCGGGCATCGCGATCACAACCACACCGCAGGCCGAGCCTTCCGCCGGCTGCCGCTATGGGACCGCGTGCTCTTCGATGCAATCGACGCGGTCCGGATAAAACGCCAGATGGTCGCGGATCGCGGCCACGGCGGGATAGGGAGTCTCGTAGGTCCAGACAGCGTTGACCGCGACGCGGTCACCCACGCGCAGGCTGTAGTACGACGCATCGCCCTTGTAAGGGCAATGCGTCGTGTGCGCTGTGCGCTCGAAGGCCGTCATGTCGGCATCCGCGCGGGGAATATAGTGGACCGCAGGCAACGTCGCCTCCGTCAGCGTCAGGGCGCGTGCCGTTTCGGCGACGACCCGGCCGGCGAAGACGACACGGATCCGGTTCGGGTTGGGGACGATCGCGATGGGATGCTCGGGACCGGGAATTTTCACAGCGATACTCCTTGCTCGCCAGCGGTCGCGCCGGTCATGGCGCTTCCGCCATGCTACTCTGGGCGGTGTGACGGAGCGTTGTCCTCGTTTCACATCCGTGCCACAGGTGGCTCCACCGAGGAAAGATTGGATCTCAATGAGCATGCAGCCATGGGAAGGACGTGACCGGCTGGTCGCGATCGACATCGAGACGACCGGACGGCGCCTGCCGAGCCTCCAGGACATCCGCAAGGCGCCCAAGGGCCTGCGCCAGCCCGGCATCATCATCGAAATCGGGTGTCTCGAGCTTCTCCGCGAGGGGGATGGCTGGAGGAAGGCGCGCAGCTGGGAGACGCGGGTCAACCCCGACGCCCCTCTCCATCCCGACGCCATCAAGGTGCACGGCATCAAGCCCGCCGACCTGAAGGCGGCGCCCCGCTTTCCCGAGGTGGCCGACGCGCTTCTCGCCTTCCTGGGCGAGGATCTTCTGGTGGCCCATGCCTATGAGAACGAGATGGACTTCCTGAACCACGAGTTCGCGCGCTGCGGACGCGCCGCATGGGGGGCCGAAACCTTCCCGGCGGACCGGTTCATCTGCACCAAGGAGATGTCGCACGCGGCCTTCCCCGGCGCTTCCGGCTCGCTCGATGCGCTGTGCGACCGGCTGTGGCTCGACCGGAGCGACCGCTTCGCCCACCATGGCGCGCTGCTCGACGCGGACCTGACGGCCGACGCCTTCGTCAAGATGGCGTTGGGCGATACCGGCCCGCGCGACGCCGTGTATGAGTGAGACGCGGCGCCCTATTCCGCCGACACCGGATGCGCGGGGGGCTGCACGGGCGGCTGCATGGGGGGCTGCACCGCCGTCCGCGTCTCCAGCAGCCGCTCCACCTCCTCGGCCGGGATGGGGCGGCTGAACAGGAAGCCCTGGTAGCTTTCGCAGGCCAGATCGCGCAGAAGCTGCAACTGCTCCTGGGTCTCCACCCCCTCGGCGATCACCGACAGGCCGAGGCTGCGGCCGAGACCGACGATGGCGCGCGGGACCGACGCGTCGCTGGCGCCGGTCGACAGGTCGTGGATGAAGGAACGGTCGATCTTCAGCTTGTCGATGGGCAGGCGATGCAGGTAGCTGAGGCTGGAATAGCCGGTGCCGAAATCGTCCAGCGCGATCAGCACGCCGCGCTGCTTCAAGGCCGCCAGGGTGGCCGCTGCCGATTCGATGTCGTCGATCAGCGTGCTTTCCGTCACCTCGATCTCCAGCTCGGAGCCGCTGAGGCCGTTGGCGTCGAGCGCGCGGGCGACCGTGACCGGAAGCTGGCCGTCGCGGAACTGGGCGCCGGACACGTTGACCGCCACCGGGATCGACAGGCCGAACCGCGCGCGCCAGCGCCGGATCTGGGCGCAGGCCTCGGACAGCACCCAGTCGCCCATCGCCAGAACCAGCCCGGTCTCCTCCGCCACCGGCAGGAAACGGCCGGGCAGGATCAGCCCCTCCTCGGGATGGCGCCAGCGGACCAGCGCCTCCAGCCCGACGATGCGGCCGGTCAGGGTGTCGACCTGGGGCTGGTAGACCAGGAAAAGCTCGCCCTCGCGGATGGCCTGGCGCAGCGCGCTCTCCAGATCCAGGCGCTCGCGCGACTTGGCGCCCATCTCCCTGGTGACGAAGCGGAAGCCGTTCCGCCCCTGCTCCTTGGCATGGTACATGGCGATGTCGGCGCAGCGGATCAGCCCTTCGGGATCGTCGGCGTCGTCGGGGTACAGGCTGATGCCGATGCTGGGCGTCACCACGAAATTCTGGCCGCCGACGGCAAAGGGGCTGGCCAGATGCGCCACCACCTTCTCCGCCACGCGGGCGGCGTCCTTCGGCTCCGTCACCCGGCGGACGACGATCAGGAACTCGTCGCCGCCCAGCCGGCCGACCGTGTCGGATTCGCGCAACCCCGCCTGGAGCCGGCGCGCCACCGAGCGCAGCACCTCGTCGCCAAAGCTGTGGCCCAGGCTGTCGTTGATCACCTTGAAGCGGTCGAGGTCGATGAACAGCACCGCCACCTTGGTGCCGTCGCGCCGCCCCTCGCGCAGCGCCTGGGCGATGCGGTCGTAGAGCAGGACGCGGTTGGGCAGGCCGGTCAGCGCATCGAAATGGGCGAGATACTGGATGTGCTGCTCGGCCCGGCGCTTCTCGCCGATGTCCTCGGCGAAGGCCAGGACGAATTTTAAAGCACCCCCGGCGGTGACCGGCTGGAAATGCAGGCTGAAATGGCTGCGCCGGCCGCCCATCAGCAGGGGCTGGTCGGATTCGAGCTTGCCGCTCTCGCCATGCAGCGCCGCCTCCAGCGCGACGACCGACGCCTGGTCGCCGAAGCGCAGCCGGGCGTCGGTGCCGACCAGCCCCTGCCGCGGCAGGCCGGCGGCGGCGGCGAAGGCCGGGTTGCAGTCCAGCACCAGCCCGTCGGTGCCGAGCAGTGCGATGCCCAGCGGCGCCTGGGTGAACAGCTGCTGCCGCTCCGCCTCCTGCAGGCGCAGCGAGGCGGTCATCTCGCCGGCCAGCTCGACCGCGCGGGAATGGGTCACCAGCGCCATGCGCAGGACCAGCGACAGCGCGATGCTGAGCGCGAGGCCGACCGCCAGCAGGGCGCCGGGCACCCAGTCATGGGCGGTGAACAGTCCGTCGGGAAGCCGGTCGTAACGGACGGTCCAGATGCGCCCGCCGACCGGCAGCTCGCGGTTCAGGGTGATCGTGGGCGCGGATTCCAGCGGGCGGTGGCTGCGGTAGAGCGGAAACTCGGCCTCCGCCGGCGGCACGTCGTAGATCTCGAGACCGGTGTCGGGACTTTGGCCGTCGATCAGCCCGTCCACCAGCGGGCCGATCCGGACCGGGGTCAGCACCACCCCGGTGAAGGAGGCGCGGCGCGCTTCAAGCGACGGCGGCAGGGGATCGCCGCGGTAGGTCGCTTGATAGAGGATGAAGGCGGGCCTGGCCCCCGCCGCCTCGTCGATCTTCAGGGTGATGGCGCGGGTGGCGGCCGGTTCGCCGCTGTCGCGCGCCCGTTCGATGGTCGAGCGCCGCACCGCCTCCGACATCATGTCGAAGCCGATGGCCCGCACATTCGCCTCGTTGACCGGGGCGGTGAAGATGTTGACCACCCGGTCCGCCCCGGCATGCTCCGGCCAGATGCGGAAGGCCGTCAGGCCGGACGCCCGCATCGACGCCACCAGATCGCCCGACCGCTCGGCCGCGACGGCGCGGGCATAGGCGATGGAGATGATGCCGGGATAGCGCTGCGGCATGTCCAGCGCCTCGACGAAGCGGCTCCACTGCGTCCAATGCATGTCGGGGAAGGTCATCGCCAGCGAGGCGGCGCTGCGTGCCACCTGCTCGTACACCTTGATGCGGTCGGCCAGCTGGCCGTGGATTTCCTCGACCCGCGCGGAAAAGCGGTGCGCCTCCTCGCGCGCCAGCAGATGCTCGGACTGGAGCATCGCCAGCAGGGACAGGCCGGCGCCGACAATCAGGGCCAGCAGGGGGACGGCCACCGGCATGTGAGGATTGCGCAGGACGCGACGGGCTGTCGGGTTCGGACCGGAGGCCGACGGGCTGTCCGCAATCGGATCTGCCTTGGGATCGGCTGCCGGTTCCGGCATCAGAACTCCTCTAGGATCTTCGGGCTGGTCAACAGAAGCTTTTCGATCATGCCGAGGATCTGTTCGATCTTGCTGCGGGTGGCGTCCAGCTCGTCGGCCATCTTGTCGTCGATGCCGGCTTCCATCAGCATGGTGTCGAAGGTGTGCAGCGTTTCGTTGAAGGCCTTCTGTTCCGCCACCAGCACGTCGAAGGCGCCCAGCGAGGCGGTCAGCGCCAGCGGCGGGTCGCTGACGAAGGAATGGCTGATGTCGGTGAAGATGGCGATGGCGCTCAGCTTCTGCCGCAGCACCCATTGAGGGAAATTCGACGGCAGCTCCTTGCCGGCGACCTCCAGCCTTTCCTGGATCGAGAAGATCAGGCCCTGGATGTCGAGATAGGCCGCCCGGATTTCGCGGAAGCGCGGAAAGGTCTTCGGCTTGCCGGCGGCCCGCAGGCGGGCCAGCGCCGCGATGTCCTCGGTCAATTTGCGGGCCATCCGAAGAACGACGTCCGTCACCTTCGACATCACACGCCTCCGCTCAACGGACTGCCCCCGCGCATCGCCAGATCCGGACCGCCGCACTCACCGGTCCGGAGGCCAGATTACACCAGATCCTACCACGAACGTTAGTGTTACCGAGCGGCGGCCGGCGGACAGCGTCGCGCTTGCTGTGTTTTCCACGCTCCACCCCGCCGCATCGGTGGGAAAATCGACCGGCGAAGATAGGCAACAACTCAAGTCAAGACGAAATCCTTTCCCTATTCGGGTTAGGCACTCAGAGGGAGTGCGTCCAAGTTGAATCGATGGAAACGATACTTTAAATTTGCGCAACCATCCTGTTACTGAGCACGTATTACGGCCTACTCGGCTTTGCCCACGGATTATTTCGTCCGGCGCAGGTCATTCCAATCTTGTCTCAATCCGATGAAAGATCCGACATGCGACGTGTATCCGTTGTCCTGGTCTGCCTCGCACTTCAAGGATGTGCCGGCTCGCCCTTGTCAAATCTGGTTTCGGGCCAGCGCTACCAGACCACGTCCGACGTCACGGCGTCCTGGGTGGGAGCGTCCGAAGACGATCTGGTCCTGTCATGGGGCCCGCCGCAGAACAGCCATGTGCTGAACAACGGATCGAAGATGATCGGGTATCAGTATTCATGGCTGACGAACGGCCGGCACTCGGAAGAGTGGGGCTATGTTCCCGATTACGCCAGCTGCGAACAGCGCTTCCTGGTCGAACAGGGCGTCATCACGCGCTGGTACTCGTCCGGCGACTGCCCCAAGCGGCCTAAGGGAGCCAAGCTGATCCCGGCCGGCACGCCGGTCCCCCGGCCGACCCTGTAAGGCCGTCCCAGGGGATCCGAAGCGTCGCCGGCCGCCGCCGGGACGGGGCGGCCTATCCGCGTCCGAACGACGCGATGGCGTCGGCGAGAAGGCCGCTGAGCGACAGGGCGTTGGAAGGGTGCGGCACGCCGTCGCAGGACAGCGGCCGGCCCAGCCCCTCCGCGGTGAAGCGTTCGGCGACGATGTCGCTGAACAGCGCATGGACGCCATAGACCTGCACCCGGCTCGCCCCCAGCACCCGCGCGGCGCGGGCGCAGGAGAAGATCGTCTCGCCGGAGCTGATGACGTCGTCGACGATCACCACCGGCCGGCCGTGGATCGGCGCGTCGGGGGGCAGCGCCACCGTGACGTCGCGGTCGCCGCGCCGCTCCTTGCGGCCGACGATGCCGGTCAGGCCGAGCGGGCCGGCCACCGCCTCCACCAGCGGGGCGGACTCCTCGTCCGGGCCGACGATGACGGTGCCCGACGCCACGCCGTTCGCCCGCAGATGCTCGGCGATGGGGGCGGCTCCGCTGAGTGCTGCGGACGGGCGGCCGACGAAGACCTCGTCCAGCGTGTGGGTGCGGTGCAGATGCGGCTCGACGCAGACGAAGCGGTCGAAACAGCGGCCGAGCCAGTCGCCGACCACCGTCTGGCTGACCGGCTCTCCCGGCCTGAAGATGGCGTCCTGGCGCATGTAGGCCATGTAGGGCGCCACCAGGCAGAGTT
Source organism: Azospirillum sp. TSH64 (assembly GCF_003116035.1). Taxonomy (GTDB): domain Bacteria; phylum Pseudomonadota; class Alphaproteobacteria; order Azospirillales; family Azospirillaceae; genus Azospirillum. The sequence continues at coordinate 3,266,599 of NZ_LGQW01000015.1, read as the reverse complement.
CGGTCGCCCCCTGGCGCCGCAGCACCGAGGCGGCGAGCGTCAGCTCGACCAGCTTTTCGTTCGGGCGGTCGAGCGAGCGGTAGACGATGGCGCGTTCCACCGGCTCCGGCAGCCGGACCAGGCTTTCGCCGTCGGGGAAACGGTGCAGCTCGGCGATGTGGCAGGGGATCTCCAGCGCCTGGGCCAGACGGCGCGCGGCGTCCGCCGATTCCGGAAAGCCATAGACGGCCGTGTAATTGCCCGTATTGCGGGCCATGCCCCTTCTCCCTCTACCACCTTGGACGGCAGCAAGCTTGGCGCAGGCGGCAGGGGCGGGTCAATCACGGCAAAAGGCGGCACGGCAAAAGGCCGACATGGTCGGCCTAATCGCCACCGGCCTCCACCGCCGGCCGCTTGTCCTCATCGGCCTCGTCCGCTTCCGACGCGGCGGGATCGACATGGATGCTCTCCGCCTTGCGCGCCAGCAGCTGGAAGGCGCCGAGCCCGACGACCAGCAGCGTGACCACGCCCAGCAGCATCACCGGATAGACGATGGCGGAAATCTCGCTGGTGCGCGCCTCGAACACCAGGACCAGCCCTTCCAGGCTGGCGGCGATGATGATCGTGGTCAGGAACTTGGTCAGGGTGCGGCGGGCCTCGTCGGCGCGGCGCAGCTCGCGTTCGCGGACGATCTCCTCCTCATAGAGGTATTTGGCGATCTCGAACACCGCGATGGCCAGCACGATCATCCCCACCCCGTCCAGCATGGCCGATGTCAGGACGGCGCTGTCCAGCGCCACCACCCCCTCCACCACCGTCAGGGCCGACAGGGCGATGAACATCATGGCGAACAGGCCGAGCGTCGCCGCCGCCAGGAAATACATCACGCGTGACGCCGATTCGAACATCGCCCTCGCCTTCCTGCAAGCTGGTCCTTGGCAATGAGAACGCGCGAGGCGGCCGGTCCGCCCGGAGGAGGGAAGCGGATTCGTCGACGCTGCCGGGGAACCTCTTTAGAGTGGCGGCGACCTGCCGCCCCTCTTCCGGTTTTCCACTCCATGACGCAGTTGCCTCCCCCCTCCCCTTCCCCTTCCTCCGGCCATCCCCGTGACGGCGTGGTCGCCAGCGCCGCCTATTGCGACGGCCGGCGCATCGCCGAGGTGCCCATCGACGAGGCCGGCGCCTGGGCGGCCAAGGAGAACCACTTCGTCTGGATCGGCCTGTGGGAGCCGGACGAGGCCCTGCTGATGGAGGTGAAGCGGCAGTTCGGCCTGCATGAGCTGGCGGTGGAGGACGCCCTGCACGCCCACCAGCGGCCGAAGTTGGACGTCTATGGCGACAGCCTGTTCATGGTCCTGCGCACCGCCCGGCTGGAAAACGGCGAGCTGGTGCTGGGCGAGACCCATGTCTTCGCCGGCCGAGGCTATGTCGTCACCGTGCGGCATGGCGCCTCGACCAGCTATTCGCCGGTGCGGGCGCGGGCGGAAAGCGCGCCGCAGCTTCTGAAGCATGGCGAGGACTTCATCGTCTACACCATCATGGACTATGTGGTGGACTGCTACTTCCCGGTGCTCGACCAGATGGGAACCACGGTGGACGAGCTGGACGCCATGCTGATCGCCCGCCCGCCCAGCACGGGGGAGATCGAGCGCATCCACCAGCTGCGCCGCGACCTGGAGCGGCTGCGCCGCAACGCCTCGCCGCTGCTGGAGGTCTGCTCGCGGCTGGAGCGCTTCGACCTGCCGATGATCGACCAGGCGATCCGGCCCTATTACCGCGACGTGCAGGACCATGTGATCCGCGTCAACGAGCAGATCGGCTCGCTGCGCGAGGTGCTGTCCTTCGCCTTCGAAACCAGTATGATCCTGGCGACCGCGCGGCAGAACGACGTGACGCGCAAGCTGGCCGCCTGGGCCGCCATCCTCGCCGTGCCGACCGCCGTCGCCGGCCTGTACGGCATGAACTTCGAGCATATGCCGGAGCTTCACTGGCGCTACGGCTACCCGGCGGTGCTGGCGGTGATCGCCGTGGTCTGCACCGCGCTGTATGTCCGCTTCCGGCGGACGGGATGGCTGTGACGGCGGTCCGGCGGAGCGGCGACGGATCGGGGTGGCCCGGTTCCGGCCGGCTCGTTTGACATGGTTGGTTTTGGAGTTTGGTGAGGGACATGACCGACGCGACGAACAGGCTGCACGCCCTGCTGGACGCCTATCTGCGCTGTCCGGTGGAGGCCGCGCGCACGGAACTGGAACAGGCGCTGCGCGGCTACCAGACCGACTGGATCCGCACCCGCGCCGGGGCCGACGCCCCGCCGCTGCCGGTGGCCGCGGCACCGGCCGCCAAGCCGGTGGCGAAGCCGCGCTTCCCCATCGCGGCGGCCGACATCGATGTTCTGAAGCGGCTGGCCGACGGCTGGACCGGCACCACCGCGGACGTGACGCGCTGGGCCTGGTTCGAGAACCGCGAACTGGTCAGCCTGGAGCCGAACGCGGCCGGCGAGGGGCCGGAGCTGCTGCGCCTCACCCCGCTCGGCTGGGCCGCCATCGGGCGAACGCCGGCGGGCTGACGGACCCGGCCGCGCCCCCTCAGTTCACCTGCGGCAGGGTGAAGATCTGGCCGGGATAGATCATGTCCGGGTCGCGGATCTGCTCGCGGTTGGCGGTGTAGATGGTGGTGTAGAGCATGCCGTCGCCATAGGTGCGGCGCGCCAGACGCCACAGGCTGTTGCCGGGCTGGACGACGATGTTGCGCCCGTCGGTGGCGGATGCCGGCATGGCGGAGACCTGGACCGGCAGTTCGGCCCGCGACACCACCTTCCCGGACAGGGTGACCTGATCGGCGCGGAGCGTGTAGAGGCCGGGGTCGATCAGCTTTTCCGGGGTCAGGCGCCAGTTGCCCTTGGGGTCGCTGTGGGCGCTGCCGACGAGGATGTTGTCGAGATAGAGCTGCACCGCGCTGTTCGGCGCCGCCCGCCCGCCCAGCGCCACCCGGCCGGCGGGATCGTAGTCCATCGTCTCCACCGACACGCCGCCCGGCGGCGGCGGCGCGCCATTGTCGGGAATCGGCGGGGCCTGCAAAAGCGAACTGCCGCCCATGGCCGGCGCCGCACCGGCCAGCCCGTCGCGCGGCACCGCCACCGCGACCGGTGCCGCCGGCAGGGGCGACTCGGGACCGGGCTTCGCCGCGGGTTCCGGCACCATCACCACCACCACCTTGTCGGCGGGAAGCGGGGCATCGGCGCCAGGGCGGGTTTCGGTCAGGTTCAACTCACGGGTGCCGGGCGACAGCGGCTTGTCGGGCAGCATCACCCATTCGCCGCGCTGGTCGGCCTTGGCCGAGGCGACGCGGGTGCCGGCGTCGGTGACGGTGACCTCCGATCCGGGAGCGGCGCGGCCGGCCATCACCGTCGCCCCGTCCGGCGCCACCCGCACCACGTCGAAGCTAGGTGCGGCGGGTTTCGCCTGTTCCCTGGCCGGTTCCGGTGTTGCCGCCGCCGGGGTCGCCGGTGCAGCCTTCTGCGTCTCGGTCCGCGCCGCCGTCTGTGCCGGAGCTGTCGTGGCAGCGGGGGCCACAGTCGCCGGTTTCCCGGCGGGCCAAAGGGCAATCGCCGCCGCCCCACCCATCAGAGCCACGCCCAAAGCTGCGAACAACGCGTTTCGTTTCACCTGAGCACCCATCCGGCGGCCCGCCACCCTGGCAGGATGGCTGACTATAGCAGAAGGACAGGTCGCAAAAGAATGGCGCCGTTGGAGCGGACCCCTCCGCCAAACGGGCTCGATTGCCCGAACGGATCATGAGTCCGCACCAAATCGGCGCCTGTTGCCGCGAAGACTCACTCCTTCGCCGGCACCGTCCGCAGATAGGCGACGATGGCGGCGCGGTCGTCCGCCGTCAGCTTGGAGGTGGTGTTGCGCACGACCTCGCCCATGGCGCCGCCGGCGACATCGCCGTCGGGGGTCAGGCCGGCTTCCAGGAACAGCGACAGGTCGCCGTCGGACCAGTCGCCGATCCCCTTGCCCTTGGCCTTGGATCCGGTGATGCCCGGCACCTTGTCGTTGTCGGGCCCCTGCGGGTTGCCGGCGAGATAGCGGTCGGAATCGAGCCCGCCGAGCTGGGTGCGCGGGCTGTGGCATTCGGCGCAATGGCCGAGCGCATCGACCAGATAGCGCCCGCGGTTCCAGGCCGGCGGCCTGGCCGGGTCGTCGGCGACCGGGCCGGGGGTCAAATACATCCACTGCCAGACCGGGACGAGGAAGCGCCAGGAGAAGGGCGGCGACAGGTCGTGCGGCTTGTTGGCGGTGGATGCCGCCGGTAGGCTGAGCAGGTAGGCCTTCAAATCCAGCAGGTCGCGGTCGGTCATCCGCGTGTAGCTGGCATAGGGAAAGGCCGGGAACAGCGCGGCGCCGTCCGGGCGCACGCCCTCGCGCACCGCGCGGATGAAGTCGGCGTCGCTCCAGCGGCCGATGCCGTTCACCGGGTCAGCCGTGATGTTCGGGGTGTAGAAGGTGCCGAAGGGGGTCGCCAGCGCCCGGCCGCCGGCCAGCGGCTGGCCGCCGCCCTTCTCGTCCGTATGGCAGCCGAGGCAGCCGGCGGCGTTGAAGATGTAGGCGCCCCGGCTGACGGAATCGTTGGCGGGACCCTCACCCGTTTGAAGGGGGCCGGCGGCACGCGCACTGCCGCCCGCGAAGGCGAGCGGCAGCAGCAGGGCGGCGGCGGTCAGGAGGCGCCGCACCGGTCAGTTCTTCTTGACGCGGAAGTCCTCGTGGCAGCTTCCGCAGGTCTTGGAGGTGGCGCCGAGCGCCTGGGCGATCTGCGCGCGGTCGCCGGTCTTGATGGCGGCGTCGAGCTTCTCGGCGGCGGGCTGGACGGCGCTCCAGTATTTCTGGGTCTCGGCCCAGCTCTTCCACAGCTCCGGCTTGGCGGCGCTGTCGGCCACGCCGACGGCGGTGCCTTCGGGGAAGATCTTCTTCACGTCCATCTTCGACACCGCCAGCACGGCTTCCGCCCCCTTGGCCGCGTCCTCGGCGGTGGCTCCCTCGTTCTTCACGAACTTGGCGACGGCGCCCATGCCGCCGCCCAGCTTCTTCATGGTCTGCTGCCGGTCCTTGACCTGCTCGGCCGGATCGGCCGCGCCGGCGGCGCCGGCCGACATGCCGAACAGCGTGAACATCAGACCGGCGACGGATGCCGCCGCAAGAACATTGACGACCCGGTTGCTCATGTGGTCCCTCCCGATGATGCCGTGGCTTAAACGGTGCCTGTGCCGCTGTTGACGCGCCGCCCCCACCCGATATTCCATGGCATTCGCCAGATTTTTTTGCGGCCCCGCCTCCTTTGGAGGACGGTGGCGAGAAAGGTTGACCCGCGATGAAGAGCCTGTCGTCCGTCTGCGTCTATTGCGGTGCATCGTCCCGTGTCGCCGATGTCCACAAGGAGGCCGCCCACGCGCTGGGCGACGGGCTGGCGCGGCGCGGCATCCGCATGGTCTATGGCGGCGGCCGGGTCGGGCTGATGGGCATCGCCGCCGACGCCGCGATTGCCGCCGGCGGCGAGGTGGTCGGCATCATCCCGGAACACATCCAGTCGGCCGAAGTCGAGCACACCGGCCTGACCGAGCTGCATGTCGTCGACAGCATGCACACCCGCAAGCGCATGATGGTGGAGCGGTCGGACGCCTTCGTCATCCTGCCGGGCGGCCTGGGCACGCTGGACGAGGCCTTCGAGATCCTGACTTGGAAGCAGCTTCAGCTGCACGACAAGCCCATCGTCATCGCCGACATCGACGGCTACTGGCGCCCGCTCCTGGGGCTGATCGACCATATGGTCGCCCAGGGCTTCGCCCGCATCGACCGCTCCGCCCTCTACCGCGTCGCCGACCATGTCGACGGCGTGTTCGAGGCGCTGGGGGCGATGCCCGACCAGGCCCATCCGGCCCAGCCCGGGAAGATGTGAGGCTTAGGCGTCGAAGCCCTTCCCACGGTTATCCCCAGACTTCCCAACCTGTGGATAACTTCTGTGCACAGCTTTTGTGGATGGCTCCCCGCCCTTCACCGAGCGTTCGCGTTCTGTTTCTGATACTGTGTCCTCCATGAGCAACCAGACCTCATCGCTGTTCGATCCCCGCCCCTCCTCCGCGGTCAAGCCGACGGCGGAATACCGAACGCCTCCCAACAACGAGGAGGCGGAGCAGGCGCTGCTGGGCGCGATCCTGGTCAACAACAAGGCCTATGAGAAGGTCGGCGAGTTCCTGCGGCCGGAGCATTTCTACGACCCGGCCCACCAGCGCATCTTCGCCGCCATCACCAAGATGGTCGACCGCGGCCAGATCGCGAACCCGGTCACGCTGAAGGCCCTGTTCGACAACGATCCCGAACTGGCGGTCGAAGGCGGCAGCGCCTATCTGGCGGAACTGGCCGCCAACGTGGTGACGGTGGTCAATGCCGGCGACTACGGCAAGACCATCCACGACCTGTTCATCCGCCGGCAGCTGATCGAGGTCGGCACCGACATGGTGAACGAGGCGTACCGCCACGACCTCGACATCACCGCGCTCGACCAGATCGGCGAGGCGGAGAAGCAGCTGTTCGACCTCGCCTCCACCGGCGACGTGCAGGGCGGCTTCGTGGCCTTCGGCGAGTCGGTCAAGCACGCCATCACGACGGCGGAGGCAGCCTTCCGCCGGTCCAGCCACGTCACCGGCGTCACCACCGGCCTGATCGACATCGACCGCAAGCTGGGCGGCCTGCACCCGTCGGATCTGATCATCCTCGCCGGCCGCCCCTCGATGGGCAAGACGGCGCTGGCCACCAACATCGCCTTCAACGCCGCCAAGGCGCACATGCGCTCCAGCGGCCAGGAGGGCGGCGTCGTCGGCTTCTTCTCGCTGGAAATGTCGGCGGAACAGCTCGCCACCCGTATCCTCGCCGACGAGGTGCAGGTGCCCGGCGACAAGATCCGCCGCGGCGAGATCCGCGACACCGATTTCCCGAAATTCGTCCAGGCCAGCCAGGATCTGGCCCGCTGCCCCTTCTATGTCGACGACACGCCGGCCCTGTCGGTCGCCGCGGTGCGCACGCGCTGCCGCCGGCTGAAGCGGACCTCGGGGCTCAGCATGGTGGTGGTCGACTACCTCCAGCTGCTGCGCGGCTCGTCGTCGCGCGGGGCGGAGAACCGGGTGCAGGAAATCTCGGAGATCACCCGCGGCCTAAAGGCCATCGCCAAGGAGCTGGACGTGCCGGTGGTGGCGCTGTCGCAGCTGAGCCGCGCGGTGGAACTGCGCGAGGACAAGCGCCCGCAGCTGGCCGACCTTCGCGAATCGGGCTCGATCGAGCAGGACGCCGACGTCGTGATGTTCGTTTTCCGCGAACAGTATTATCTTGAGCGCGCCGAGCCCTCGCGCCGGCCCGACGAGAGCGACGACAAGTTCAACGACCGCTATCAGCGCTGGCAGCAGCGCCTGGGCGAGGTGCACAACACCGCCGAGGTGATCATCGCCAAGCAGCGTCACGGTCCGATCGGCACCGTCCGTCTCTACTTCGACGGCCAGTTCACCAAGTTCGGCGATCTCGACCAGCACCACCAGACCGACGAGTGACCAGAGTGACGACCGACCTGAGCCCGCGCGCCTGCGCAATCCTCACCGTGGATCTCGGCGCCGTCGTCGCCAACTGGACGCAGCTGCGCGACCGGGTGGCCCCGGCGGACTGTTCCGCCGTGGTCAAGGCCGACGCCTATGGGCTGGGGGTGGCGCAGGTGGTGCCGGCGCTGGCCGCCGCCGGTTGCCGGACCTTCGTCGTCGCCCAGCTGGAGGAGGCTCTGGCCGTCCGCCGGGCGCTGGAGCCGGTGGCCCCCGAGGCGCAGGTCTTCTCGCTGGGCGGCCTGCCGCCCGGATACGAGGGGGAGTTCATCGCCGGGCGCATCCTGCCGGTGCTGAATCACCTCGGCGACATCGCAGCGTGGCGGGCCTTCGCCGCCTCGCGCGGCGAGGTGCTGCCGGCGGTGATCCACATCGACACCGGCATGAACCGGCTGGGGCTCGGCCCCGACGAGCTGGACGATCTCGCCGCCCATCCTGAGTGGCTGGAGGGCATCGACGTCCGCTATTGGATGACCCACCTCGCCTGCGCCGACGAGTTCGACAGCCCGATGACCGGGGAGCAGCTGGAGCGGTTCCGCGGCGCGCTGGCCCGGCTGCCCAAGGCGAAGGCCAGCTTCGCCAACTCGTCCGGCATCTTCCATGGCAGGGACCATCATTTCGACCTCGCCCGGCCGGGCTGCGCGCTCTATGGCGTGAATCCGACGCCGCATCTGCCCAACCCGATGCGCGGCACGGTGCGGCTGGACGCGCGGCTCTTGCAGGTGCGCAACTGCACGGCGCCGATGACGGTCGGCTATGGCGCCGCCCACAGGGTGACCGGCCCGGCGCGGATCGCCACCATCGGCGTCGGCTATGCCGACGGCTACCTGCGCTCGCTGAGCGGCAAGGGCCATGTCTTCGTCGATGGCGTCGCCGCCCCCATTGTCGGCCGCATCTCGATGGATTTGATCACCATCGACGTGACCGGCCTGCCGGAGAGCGTGGCCGAAGCCGGCCGCATGGTCGAGCTGATCGGCCCCAGCCGCCCGGTCGACACGGTGGCGGCGGAGGCCGGGACCATCGGGTATGAGGTGCTGACCTCGCTCGGCCGGCGTTATCACCGGGTCTATGCATCGTGAGCCGATGGCCGGACGACGCTATCGGCCGGCCTTTTCATGCCGGGATCCCGGACGCATGAATTCTCCGCCGACGACGCGATTGCGCCCCTTGTTCTTGGCCTTGTAAAGGTAGGCGTCGGCGGCGGCCAGGATCTCGGGGCGTGGCGCGTTGTCCAAGGAACGAATCGTCAGCACGCCCAAACTCGCAGTCACCATTTCGGCGGCAGGCGACCCTGCATGCGGGATCGCCAGCGCCATGATCCCGGTTCGGATCCCTTCGGCAACCCGCATCGCACCCTCCAGCTCAGTGGCCGGCAGGATGCACGCGAATTCCTCGCCACCGAACCGTGCCGCCAGATCGCCCGACCGTTGAACGGCTCTGGACAGCACCCCGGCGATCTGCCGAAGACAATCGTCACCGGCCACATGACCGTAACGATCGTTGAAGGCCTTGAAAGCATCGACATCGCAGAGGATGAGGGAGAGCGGTGCACGGGAGCGCAAGTGGCTTTTCAACTCGGCATCGAATGCCGTGTCGAATCGGCGACGGTTTCCAATTCCAGTCAACGCGTCCGTAAGGCTGAGCTGAAGCGCTTTCTCATTCAAAAACCGCCATTCCGCCTCCATTCTTCTGCGCTCGGTGATATCCCTGACTATGCTGCAATTGTAGAATTTGCCTTTGTATTCGACAAGATTTGCCGTCACTTCGATAGGAACCTCAACGCCATCTCTTGTTTTGTTTATCGTTTCGATCCTGACCACGCCCTGGTCGACGAGATCCTGCCAATGCTCACGCCATATTTCTTCATTGAACAACGGATCGACGTCCCAGACTCTTTTCCGGCCGAACTCCGCTGCCGAATAGCCGAACATCCGCGTCGCCGCCCGATTGACGAAGACATACCGCCCATCCGCATCGAGCCAGATGATCATATCCGAAACTTTATCAACCGAAACTTGGGTGAGCATGGCACGATGCCCGCACTCCGCCATTTCAGCGAACCCGTTGATGGCAATCGAAAACACCCCCGGCGCGTCCGTCCGGCACCGCACCGTGAGTTCCACACGGCATGTCGAGCCGTCTCCGCAAGCTAAGGTTGCATCAACGATGGCGCCATGGATGTGGCCGGGCGCCTGCATGAACTCCCTGATAGCAGCCCCGCTTGCGCTGTCGAGGATGGTGTCAATCGGTCGCCCAAGGAGATCGGCCCGGCAATACCCTGTCCTCGACAGGCACCCGTCCGTGACGTCGAGGACCACTCCCTCCGGAGTGACGGCTACATCGCTGACGGAGCGGCCCGACTCATGCGCTTCCGCAGACCGGCACGTCTCGCCGGTGAACGCCGGAATGGGGTTGCCCGGTCCCATTTCCTCGTCTCCACGGGTGTCGTCGGGTCGGCCATCCAGCAGCAGCTTGAATCGATCAGACTCCATGGCGTAGCCCACGATGCTCTTGTGTAGAAGTGACGGAAAATGGCCGGCTGCAGCTTAGTCCTTTATACTGGAGTATGATGCTTTCCGTACAAATAAGAATCGACTATGAAAATAGATGTGATTATTACGAGGCTGTGCGGGCGGCCCTTCCCGCCCCTTGACCGGAGATCCCGGACTGCCAGCCGCTGCGGCCGCGACCGCCGACCGGACCAGCCCAGATGGTGCCGCAACGTCCCTCCCCTGCAAAGTCCAAGGATGACCTAGCCCTTCATCGGTGCTATGACCGCATCGCCCAAACGAGTCTCTAACCAAGGATGCGGGCCGACTGATGGGTTTCCTCGCCGCTACCGGCCGGGCCTTCCTGATCTTCCTGGAAGCGACCGGACGCCTTGCCCTGTTCACCGGGTCCGCCCTGTCGCACTGCGTGCGCCCGCCGCTCTATCCGCGCCAGATCCTGCGGCAGATGATCGACATCGGCTATTATTCGCTGCCGGTGGTCGGGCTGACCGCGCTGTTCACCGGCATGGTGCTGGCGTTGCAGAGCTACAGCGGCTTCTCCCGCTTCCAGGCGGAGGGCGCCATCGCCACCGTCGTCGTGCTGTCGATCACCCGCGAGCTGGGGCCGGTGCTGGCCGGCCTGATGGTCGCGGGCCGCATCGGCGCCGCCATGGCGGCGGAGATCGGCACCATGCGGGTGACCGAGCAGATCGACGCCCTGTCCACCCTGTCGACCAACCCCTACAAGTATCTGGTGGCGCCGCGGCTGATCGCCGGGCTGACCATGGTGCCGCTGCTGGTGGTGGTCGCCGACATCATCGGCGTGTTCGGCGGCTTTCTGGTCGGCGTCTACCGGCTGGACTTCAACGCCGCCAGCTACATCAACCGCACCTGGGAATTCCTCCAGCCGGTCGACGTCATCTCCGGCCTGGTCAAGGCGGCGATCTTCGGCTTCCTGATCGCGCTGATGGGCTGCTACCACGGCTACCACTCCAAGGGCGGCGCCCAGGGCGTCGGGGCGGCGACCACCAACGCGGTGGTGTCGGCCTCGATCATGATCCTGGTGTGGAACTACCTGATCACCGGCCTCTTCTTCTCGACCAAGTGAGCGCCAGTTCATGACAACCGTTCCCAAGATCGCGCTCAAGAACGTCACCAAGCATTTCGGCCCGAAGAAGGTGCTGAACGGCATCGACCTGGAGGTGGCGAAGGGCGAGTCGCTGGTCGTCATCGGCGGGTCGGGCACCGGCAAGTCGGTGATGCTGAAGAGCATCCTCGGCCTGCTGACGCCGGATTCCGGCTCGATCCAGGTCGACGGCGTCGAGACGACCCGGCTGCGCTCGCGCGAGCGCGAGAAGCTGCTCCACAAGTTCGGCATGCTGTTCCAGGGCGCCGCCCTGTTCGACAGCCTGACGGTGTGGGAGAACGTCGCCTTCGGCCTGATCCAGGGCGCCCATATGCCGCGTGCCCAGGCCAAGGAGATCGCCGTCGCCAAGCTGGGCGCCGTCGGCCTCACCCCCGACGTGGCGGAGCTGTCGCCCTCGGAGCTGTCGGGCGGCATGCAGAAGCGCGTCGGCCTCGCCCGCGCCATCGCCGACGAGCCGGAGATCATCTTCTTCGACGAGCCGACGACCGGCCTCGACCCGATCATGGCCGACGTCATCAACGAGCTGATCGTGCAGTGCGTGAAGGATCTCGGCGCCACCGCGGTCACCATCACCCACGACATGGCGTCCGCCCGCAAGATCGCCGACCGCATCGCCATGATCTACCAGGGCCGGATCATCTGGACCGGCCACGCCCGCGACATCGACAATTCGGGCAACGCCTATGTCGACCAGTTCGTCCATGGCCGGGCGGACGGGCCGATCAAGATGCAGATCAAGGCGCTGTAGGCGGAACAATAGCGGGGACTGGCCGGTTACCGGACGGGCGCTTGTTGCCGCCCGTTCCCCGACGGTGGCCTCCCGTGAGCATACAGCCCGCGACATCCCAGGACTTCGACATCGACGAGGTCTTCCGCCGCCTGCGGGTCGCGGTCGCCCCCTATCCCAAGGCGGCGATGTTCGAGCTGCGCGACCGCGGCTATGCCACCCCGTTCCAGCAGCTGGTCGCCAGCCTGATTTCCGCCCGCACGCGGGACGAGACGAGCCTGGAGGTCGCCGAACGGCTGTTCGCCGTCGCCGACACGCCGGCCGCCATGGCCGCCCAGCCGGAGGAGCGGCTGGTCCAACTGCTGCACGGCGCCACCTTCCCCGAACCGAAGGCGCGCGACATCCGCGCGCTGTCCCGCCGCATCGTCGAGGAGCTGGGCGGCGAGGTGCCCGACACGCCGGACGGGCTGATGCGCTTCCATGGGGTGGGGCCGAAGATCGCGGCGCTGACGCTGGCGGTCGGCTTCGGCATCCCGGCGCTGGCGGTCGACATCCATGTCCACCGCATCGCCAACCGCTGGGGCTACGTGCAGGCACGCAACCCCGAGAAGACGATGGCGGCGCTGCTGGCGGTGCTGCCGAAACGCTACTGGGTCGAGATCAACGAGCGGCTGGTGCCCTTCGGCAAATGGGTGTGTACCGGCGAACGGCCGCGCTGCTCAACCTGCCCGCTCTTGTCGATGTGCGCGCGGGTGGGAGTGACCGAGTCACGGTGACGCTTGCGATTGATGCAGATCCTGGCGGGACGCCGGAGGGCTGACTAGAAGAGCGGCCGAAATTCCGCTTTTCGAGGCTCCCGCGATGATCGTCTACGCCCTGCACTGCGCCTGCGGCCATGATTTCGACCAGTGGTTCGACAATATGGCCGATTACGACGCCAAGAAGGCCGTCGGCATTCCCTGCCCGTCCTGCGGCGGCACCGAGGTCGCCAAGGCCATCATGGCGCCGCGCGTCGGAAAGTCCCAGCCCGCCCCCGCCTGCGGCCCTGGCGGCTGCGGCGGAGGCGGCTGCCCGATGATGATGTGACCGGACCCGGGCGCGGCGCCGTTCAGCGCCGCCGTGCCTCCGCCGTCAGGCGCGGGCCGGTGGTCAGCTCCTCGCGGCGGCGGGGGGTGCCGAAGCTCGGTTCGACGCGGTTTTCGCGCGGCCGGTCGTCGCCGGCGGGCTTCCGGCTGAGCGGATCGACACCGCGGCCGCTGCGCCACCAGGCGAAGCCGATGCCGCCCAGCGTCGCGGCGATCAGCCCGGCGACCCCGGCCCGCGCCGCATTGGACTGCCAGATCGACGGGGCGGCGCCGACCGCCGCCGCTTCCTCGACCGGGGCCGGCTTGCCGTCGGGCGTGGTCGCCGCCACCGCCCCGCGCGGTGCCGCCTGCGGAGTCGGGCCTTCGGAGGCGTTCGACGCAGCGCTGGCCGATGGGGAGACCGATGGGCGCGGCGCGCTCTGGGGCGTGGCGCTGGATGTTGCGGCGGCAGCCGGCGCCGACGGGCGGGCCGCCGGAGCTGCGGCGGGCGCGCTGTGGCTGGCCGAGGAGGACGCGGAGGAAGACGACGAGGAAGAAGACGACACCGGGGCGCCGCCGAACTGGGCCATGCCGCCGACGCTCTCGTTGCCGGATTCGACCCGGCCGGTCGGGGCGGCGCGCGGCGCCACCTCCTTGTCGTGGCGGGTCTGCCCGACCTGGCTCTTGGACAGGCTGCCCATGGTCGGCGCGGCCTTGCTCTCGCGCTCGCCCATCATCTTGGCGATGGTGGCCTGGTCGAGGTTGCCGGTGGCGGGAAGGCCCGCCGACTTCTGATAGGCGCTGAGCGCGGACCGGGTTTCCGGCGTCATCTGGCCCTTGGCCCGGCCGCCGATGTTGTAGCCCTTGTCCTTCAGGATGGTCTGCGCCCACTGGATGTCGGCGACCGACGCCTCGGCCCGTGCCGAACCGGGCGCTCCCACGGTCAGGGCCGAAACCACCAGTGCCACTGCCGCCACCGCGGCGCCACCATGCACCCGCCGCGAAATCCCAGACATTGCCTCTCCCTCCGTCCGTGACATCAGACCGACTTCAGAGCCACGACACTCCCCCGAATCGGGGACTAAGATCGTGTTACCAGATTGCGTCGCATTTCCGGCGGCGATTTTTCGGCGTCTGCTTTGTCAGCCGCGCAGCGTTGCCGAAAAGGCGCGTTCCCGGAAATGGTGCGCGAAAATGGATCGGAAAGGGCCGGACGTGGTAGCGTCAAATCGGGGGCGAAAAAGGAACAGGACGCACGCCATGACCGGGACCATGACCGGCGCCAAGGCCGGGACCGACACCGCACGCCCGCGACTCCCGGCAGCCTTGCCGGGGCTGGCCTGCCTGTCCGCGGCCCTGTCCGCGCTGGCCCTGCTGTCCGGATGCAGCAGCCCGCCCGCCTACCGCGAATGGACCGCCAGCCCGGACGTGCCGACCGTCGCCTATGACGAATGCACCGAGCAGGTGGACACCACCATGCGCCTGCGCGGCTATCCGCTGCGCCCGCTGCCGGAAACGCCGCAGTTCGGCTACCGCAAGGAAATCTTCGCCCAGTGCATGCGCCGCAAGGGCTACACGACGGAGTGAGGGCTTATCTTCCGGCGAAGTGCAGATAGGCGAGGACGCCCGCCAGCGTGCCGATCAGGATCACCGCCAGATAGATGCGCAGCGGCAACGCGACGGCTTCCCCGGCCCTGCGCCTGTCCGTCGGTTTGCGCGGGGCCGTCGGACCAGGCTTGGGCGGGACGGGCTTGGCCGAAACCGGCTTGGCTTCCGGCCTGACCCGGCCGCCTTGGGTCGGGTCGTACAGCTCGATCAGCGTCCAGTTGAACTCCATGCCCTCATAGCCGGAGTCGGCGTTGTAATCGAGCTGGATCAGCCGGAAATAGGCCCGCGGGTTGACGCCGACCATCCGGTCGAAGCGCGCCTTGGCATGGGCCAGCTCCTCCCCGACCTCCAGCGTCTTCCAGCCCTTGCCGCGCGCCTTCTGGATGGCGAAACGGGTCGGCTGTTGCGGGCGGGGCGTCGGCATGGCCGGCAGTTTAACGCCGCCCTCAGACCAGCGGAACCGCGTTGTTGCGGATGACCGAGGCGTACCAGTCGTAGCTGGCCTTCGGCGTGCGGGCCAGCGTCTTGCGGTCGACCTGGACAAGGCCGAAATGGCGGCGGTAGCCCTCCGACCATTCGAAATTGTCCAGCAGGGTCCAGGCCATGTAGCCCTTGAGGTTGCAGCCCTCGTCGATCGACTTGGCGGCGGCCAGCAGATGGTCGCGCAGGTAGGCGATGCGGTCGCGGTCCTCGACCCGGCCGTTCGGGCCGACGCTGTCGGGGTAATCGGCGCCGTTCTCCGTCACATAGACCGGCGGGTTGCCGTATTTCTCCTGCAGCTCGGCCAGGATCTCGCTGAGCCCGTCCGGCTCGACCGGCCATTCCATGCCGGTCTTGCGCGTGCCCTCGGGGGCGGAGCCGTAGCCGGTGCCGAACAGCCCCTGCGGGTCGGGCTGCTGGTGCATGCGGCTGTAGTAATTGACGCCGAGGAAATCGACCGGCTGCTTGATGCGG
Organism: Azospirillum sp. TSH64; assembly: GCF_003116035.1. Taxonomy (GTDB): domain Bacteria; phylum Pseudomonadota; class Alphaproteobacteria; order Azospirillales; family Azospirillaceae; genus Azospirillum. The sequence continues at coordinate 3,250,995 of NZ_LGQW01000015.1, read as the reverse complement.
GCCAGATCGTCGGGCTTGGCGATGCGGGTGAATTCGGCCTCCAGCTGCTCGGGGAAACGGCCCTTGAACAGCGGATCCAGGCAGGAGCGGTTCCACAGCGCGTCCCACATCAGCGAGGCGGGATAGTTCGAGTCGAGACCGCCGACCGGCCAGGACGGCTGGAGCGACAGCACGGTACCGAGCCGCCAGTTCTTGCCGCCGGCCTGGCGCAGCGCCGCCAGCGCCGTGCCCTGGGCGAGGTTCTGGTGGTGGATCGCCTTCAGGCAGTTCTGCCGGCCGGTCAGGCCCGGCGCATGCCCGCCGGTGCCGTGGCCGAAGATGGCGACCACCGACGGCTCGTTCAGCATCGCCCAGTTGCGGGCGCGGTCGCCCAGCCGGGCGGTCACCGCCAGCGCGTAGTCGGTGAACCAGCCGGCGATGTCGCGGTTGGTCCAGCCGCCCTTGTCCTGCAACGCCTGCGGCAGGTCCCAATGGAACAGGCAGGGCCAGGGCTGGATGCCCTTGGCCAGCAGCGTGTCGGTCAGCCGGTCGTAGAAGTCCAGCCCCTTGGCGTTCACCGCCCCGGTGCCCTGCGGCATCACCCGCGGCCAGGCGATGGAGAAGCGGTAGGCCTTCATCCCGGCCTTCGCCATCAGATCCACATCCTCGGCATAGCGGTGGTAATGGTCGCAGGCCACGTCGCCGGTGTCGCCGTTGGCGATCCGCCCGAAGGAATGGCTGTAGGTGTCCCAGACGCTGGGCCCCCGCCCATCCTCGGCGACGGCGCCCTCGATCTGGTAGCTGGAGGTGGAGACGCCCCACAGGAAGTCCATCGGGAAGGACACCGACGGGACAACGGCACCGGCAGCACCCGGAGCGGCCTGGACGGTCTCGCGGCCCAGCACCGCCAGGGCGCCGGCGCCGGCCGCGGTGGCCGCGGTCGCCTTCAGGGCCGTCTTCAGGAAAGTCCGCCGCTGCATCGCCTGCTTCTCCAAAGTCATAACGGGTCCAACTTTTCCTCGGCCCCGCAGCCGCGCACTGTATGCAGTCCAACGGCTTTGGCAACCGGGTGATTACCCCAAGTCCCGATTCCGTCGCCATAGGCGCGGGCCGGATGCTGGGATATAGTGAGCCCCATGCAGACTCTCTTCCCCATCCTGATGGTCATGGCGATGCTGGCGGTGGTCGGCTCGCTGTTCGTCGGCCTCTTCTTCATGGCCCGCGGCGGACGGGGCGACCCGCGCCGCTCCAACAAGGCGATGCGGCTGCGCGTGATGCTCCAGGGTGCGGCCCTGCTGCTGTTCGTCCTCGCCATCCTGACCCAAGGCTGACTGTTCCCCCATGGTAAAGCTGACCAAGATCTACACGCGCGGCGGCGACGCCGGCGAAACCTCGCTCGGCGACGGCAGCCGGGTGCCGAAGGGCGACCGCCGCGTCGCCGCCTACGGCACGGTGGACGAGGCGAACGCCGTCATCGGCATGGCCCGCCTGCACATGCGGGACTGGCCGGATGCCGACGCCATGCTCGGCCGCATCCAGAACGACCTGTTCGATCTGGGCGCCGACCTCTGCACGCCGGAGGAGGAGGAGCCGAAATACCCGCCGCTGCGCATCGTGCAGGCCCAGGTCGACCGGCTGGAGGCGGAGATCGATGCGATGAACGCTGGCCTGGCGCCGCTGACCTCCTTCATCCTGCCCGGCGGCTCGCCGGCCGCGGCCCATCTGCATCTGGCCCGCACCGTGGTGCGCCGGGCGGAACGGCTGATGACCGATCTGGCACGGCACGAGCCGGTGACAGCGGCGGCGCTGAAATACGTCAACCGGCTGTCGGACCATCTGTTCGTGCTGAGCCGGGTGGTGAACCGCAACGGGGCGGACGACGTGCTGTGGGTGCCCGGAGCCAACCGCTGAGCGTGCGCATTCCGATTGACACCGTGCGGTCTCCCCTGCCGCGACAACCGGGGCGGCATATGAGGCCGCCCGCGCGTCCGGCGCGTCATTGACAGTGGTATTTCCAGATCCTATGGTCCGTTCGCAACCACAGCAATTTTCGCGGTGTTCGCCGTAACAGGCGCGCGCTCAGCAGCCAGGGTGAGTTATGAAAGTCCTCGTCCCCGTTAAGCGAGTGGTCGACTACAAC
>NZ_LGQW01000015.1:3191301-3248866 GCF_003116035.1 Azospirillum sp. TSH64 | reverse complement strand
CGGCTTCACCGGCCCGTGCTGCCTCGATGGTGGCGTTCAAGGCGAGCAGGTTGGTCTGACTTGCGATGTCGGTGATCAAGCCGACGACCTCGCCGATCTTCTGCGCGGCTTCGGCGAGGCTGCGGACCGCGTCACTTGTTTGGGAGGCCTCGTTCACCGCCTTGCCGGCGATGTCGGCGGAGCGGGCGATCTGGGTGCCGATCTCGCGGATCGAACTGGCCATCTCCTCGGTGGCGGTGGCGACGGTCTGGACATTGGCGCTGGTCTGCTCGGCGGCCGACGCCACGACGGTGGCCTGGGTGCTGGTCTGCTGCGCCATCGCCGACATGCTGTGCGCGGTGGCGTCCAGTTCGGAAGCGGCCGCTGCCACGGTGCGCAAAGCGGTGGACGACGAGTTCTCAAAGCCGGTGAGCAATTGCTCGATGGCTTGGGCGCGGCGTGTCTTGGCCTGCTGTTCGGCGGCTTCGACGGCAGCGAGGCGGTCGGCCTCGACCATGTTGTCCTTGAACACCTGGACCGCGCGTGCCATGGCGCCCAACTCGTCGCCACGACCGGTCCCGTCGATGGAAACTGTCATGTCGCGGTCGGCAAGGCGCCCCATCATCGACGTGATCTCCTGAATCGGGCGGATCACCGTGCTGACTATCATCCAGGCCACGCCTGCGCAGATGACAACGACCAGCACAAGGATGCCGGTGACCCACAGCTTGCTGGTTTGGTAGACCTGTTCACCGCGGTCGGCCGCACGTTTGCCTTCCGCTGTGTTGAAGTCCATCAGAGACTGAAGAATATCTTTGGAGGTCCGGAACTCATCCCGCGACGAACCACGATATATGGCGCCGGCACCATCATTGTCGTTCTTTCGCGACAACGGCAGAAGCTGCTCCCGGCTGATTTTCATGTAGGTTTGATAGCTCGTGACGAATTTCTGGTAGGTCTCGGTTTCCCAGCCCGGTGTCAAAAGCTTTTGGTAGTCCATCCGCCGCTGTTCGATCCTGTCGGCGATTTCCAGAAGCGCCTTATCCTCACTCCTAATATCGTCATCGGTGGATGCGATCAGATGAGCGCCTTCCAATGTGCGATAGTAGTCAAAGGTTGTGTAAAGTCTGGAAATTGCTGAGACCGATGGCAGCCAATTGTCGCGTACATCAGCGGCTTCTTCGTTGATTGTCGAGAGCTTGGTCAAAGAAAAGACGCCGAGACCAGCCGTGCATAGCAGAAGGATTAGGATCGCAAGAATCGTCCGTGACTTAACTGAAATGTTCGAAATCAATGCCATGGCTGGTGCTCCTGATCTGAGGTTTCTCTCGACCTTCATTTCGTCCGAATAAGAGGGTCTGGTTCGCCTGGATTCTCAACCCTTACGGAAGTGAGGCGTGTGCGCTCGCCTTCTCCGCAAATTGAGCAAAAGGCGCGCCACAAGGCATTGCAATGCCTGTGGATCAAATATTGTTTGAATCCAATATTCTATCTGCTTCCCTTGATCACGGGATGCGTCTTGGATTATCGCGATTTGGCAATATGCGGATTGCATTTTGCAAAACGCCTGCGGTTTCCGTGCCTTGGACACGGTCCGGCCCCAACTTGGAAGACAGAGATCTACGGGATTATACGTAGCTCCAACGTAGCCCTTGCCGCTGGAGGGCGGGAAAGGAATAGTCCCTTCAAATCCTATCTTTTGATATACCCTCCGAACGAGAGAGGGTTGCGACCTGCCGTGCCTATGCGGCTGCAACAAAAGCAAAAGGGGACGGCGAAGGCCGCGCCCCCGCAACAGGGAGGTTTCTCCTTTGAGAGGTCTGCTCAGACTAAGCGGGCTGATCGATGCCGTGAACGAAGGCATCGGAAAGCTCGCCTACTGGCTTGTGCTGGTCGCCGTGGTGGTCAGCTCGGTCAACGCGGTCATCCGCTATGCCTTCAACATCAGCTCCAATGCCTGGCTGGAGCTGCAATGGTACCTGTTCGCGGCGGTGTTCCTGCTGTGCGCCGGCTACACCTTCCTGCGCAACGAACACATTCGCATCGACATCGTGCTGGGGCGTTTCTCCCGCCGCGTCCAGGCCTGGGTCGACATCTTCGGCATCCTGGTCTTCATGTTCCCGATGACGATCCTGATCCTGAAGCTGTCGCTTCCGATGTTCTGGGACAGCTTCCACACCAACGAAATGTCGAGCGATGCCGGCGGCCTGATCCGCTGGCCCGCGAAGCTTTTGATCCCGGTCGGCTTCTTCCTGCTCACCGCACAGGGTGTGTCGGAACTGATCAAGCGCATCGCCTTCCTCACCGGCCATCGTGACGAGCCCGGCGAGAAGATGCACAGCCATTCCTAAGGACCGGGAGCGCCCCCCAGATGGTAGAGTTCATATCCGCCAATTTGGCGCCGGTCATGTTCGGCGCCCTGGTGATTTTCCTGTTGATGGGATTTCCGGTCGCCTTCGCCCTGGCGGCCAACGGTCTGGTGTTCGGCCTGATCGGCATTGAGCTGGGTCTGCTGACCCCGGCGCTGATGCAGGCGCTGCCGGAACGCGTGTTCGGCATCATGCGCAACGACACGCTGCTGGCGATTCCCTTCTTCACCTTCATGGGCCTGATTCTGGAGCGATCCGGGATGGCCGAGGATCTGCTCGACACCATCGGGCAACTGTTCGGTCCGATCCGCGGCGGACTGGCCTATGCGGTGATCTTCGTCGGCGCGCTGCTGGCGGCGACCACCGGCGTGGTCGCGGCCTCGGTCATCTCCATGGGTCTGATCTCGCTGCCGATCATGCTGCGCTACGGCTATGACCGCCGGATCGCGTCGGGCGTCATTGCGGCGTCGGGCACGCTGGCCCAGATCATTCCGCCGTCGCTGGTGCTGATCGTGCTGGCCGACCAGCTTGGCCGGTCGGTCGGCGACATGTATGCCGGCGCCCTGATCCCCGGCCTGGTGCTGACCGCGCTCTATGCCGGCTACATCCTGCTGACCAGCATCATCAAGCCGGAGATGGTTCCGGCCCTGCCGCCGGAAGCCCGTACGCTGCGCGGCGGCAAGCTGCTGCTGCGGGTTATCACCTCGCTGGTTCCGCCGCTGGTTCTGATCTTCCTGGTGCTGGGCACCATCTTCATCGGCATCGCCACCCCGACGGAGGGCGGCGCCATGGGGGCCGCCGGCGCCATCCTGCTGGCGCTGGCCAAGCGGCAACTCGGCTGGGACCTGATGCGTCAGGCGATGGACGCGACTGCCAAGCTGTCGTCCTTCGTGGTGTTCATCCTGATCGGCTCGACCGTGTTCGGCCTGGTGTTCCGTGCCGTCAACGGCGACCTCTGGGTGGAGCATCTGCTGATCGGCCTGCCGGGCGGCGAGCTGGGCTTCCTGATCGTCTGCAACATCCTGGTCTTCGTCCTGGCCTTCTTCCTCGATTTCTTCGAGCTGGCCTTCATCATCGTCCCCCTGCTGGGACCGGTGGCGGACAAGCTTGGCATCGACCTGATCTGGTTCGGTGTCCTGCTGGGCGTCAACATGCAGACCAGCTTCATGCATCCGCCCTTCGGCTTCGCGCTGTTCTTCCTGCGGTCGGTGGCGCCGAAGATGGACTACATCGACAAGGTCACCGGCAGGAAGATCGGGAAGATCACCACCGGCCAGATCTACTGGGGTGCGGTGCCCTTCGTGATCATCCAGATCATCATGGTCGGTCTCGTCATCGGCTTCCCGCAGTTGGTCGATGCCGGCCGCGACAAGGGACCGGTGATCAACCTGAACGACGTGAAGATCGAGATTCCGGCCTTCGACAATCAGGATGTGGCTCCGCCCTTCGGCGCTCCTGGCCAATCGGAGCAGAGCCCGGCGGACGACATCATGAAGCAGCTTCAGGGCAAGTAGTGGGAAGCGTCGCAAAAGCCAGACAGTGAAATCTGGGCAGCAAAAGGGGGGCCGGTTCGTCCGGCCCCCTTTCTTATTGTGCGTTTCCGATTGGGAAAGGGTCAGCGCGTCGGGGTCGTCGCCCCGGCCCAGTTGGTCGGGGCGGTGCCGGCGGGCAGAACCACCCCGGCGTTGCCGAGCGACACCATGCGGTCGCTTCCCGCGGTGGGAGGCAGCGCTGCGAACTGTTCCGCCGTCATGCCGGTGAGGATCACCGCCTGACGGTTGCGGGCATAGCGCAGATTGTCGCTGGCGACCGTCACCTTGTGCTCGTTCGGGAAACGGGGGGCGCCGACGGTGATGATCGCCTGCTCTACCCGGTTTGTCGGCCCGATCACGAGGTCTGTGACGTTGCCGAGGATGCGGCGGCCATCCGGCGTCTGCACGGTCAGCCCGACCAGTTCCACCGGAGGCTGGGTCGCGACCTCTGCCGACGGGACGCCGCCCATGTCGGAACTGGCGCAGGCACCCAACGCCAGAACCGGCAGGAGAGCCAGGGCCGGCAGGGCGGGGAAGAGCGTGCGCAGGGAAAGGCGGCGGTGGTCCATCGTTCTTGGCCTTTTTGCTGACGGCGCGGAAGTGTCCGCTCCCACAACAACACGAGCGTGGCCGGAGGTCCCCCGCGCCGACGGGGTGACCCCATCGCCCACGGGAGACCTCCTTCCGGACAGGGGGAGCCGGACAGGTCAGGTGAAGATGAAATCGTGGCCGGCGGTCAGCCCGACCTGATCGACGGTCAGAGACGAGCCGTCAGCGAAGGTGAAGGTCGATTGGAAGCCGCTCGAGGTCAGCGACATCTGGCCCGCGGTGTAGCCATGGAATTCGATCTGGTCGATCCCCCGCTCGAAGTAACTGATGGTGTCGTGGCCGAAGCCGCCGGTCGCCTGCTCCATCAGGAAGCGGTCGACCTGGCCGTCGGTGTAGCTGACCATCGTGTCGTCGCCGGTGCCCGGTCGGAACAGGTCGGCCCCGCCGTCGCGATAGCTATCATACAGCGTGTCGTTGCCGGCGCCGCCGATCATGGTGTCGTCGCCGCGCATCCCCTTCAGGATGTCGTCGCCGGTGCCGCCGTCCAGCCAGTCGTTGCCGTCGCCGCCGAACAGCTGGTCGTTGCCGGCATCGCCCCACATCGAATCGTTGCCGGCCTCGTTGCCGCCATAGGGATCGCCGAGCCAGTCGTTGCCGTCTCCGCCATGCAGCTGGTCGTTGCCCAGGCCGCCGATCAGCGAGTCATTTCCCCGTTCGCCATACAGCTGGTCGTTTCCGCCGGCGCCGTTGATACGGTCGTCGCCATCCAGACCGTCGAGACGGTCATCAAAGGCGGTGCCGGTCATGGTGTCGTTGTTCGAAGTCCCCCAGAACTGGCGCATGGCGTCTCTCCATCAGTGCCGTTAACGTGCTGTTAACGATTAACCAGATGTTAACCATGGGCCCCGGGCGGTCGAAAAGCGATAAAGGGGCAATACAAAGGGGGTTGGATGAGATGACACAGATAATTGAAACTTGATCGAATTAAAGAAATGAACTGTTTCTTCATTCGTTGTTTTTGTGGCCGAAAGCAGGATCTTTCTGTGACTGAATAAAGACTTTCTCTCCCATATGGACAGGTTTTGAGCTGCGGAACGGCACAGGTTCGGCTGACGAAGGCGATGCAGAGGGAGGAGAGGCGATAGGCCACCGACCGAACGGGCTGTCGGAACGGATCGTCCGAAAGAGGATCCTTGGCGCAAACGCGCCAGTCGCCGTCCGAAGTTTCGGATGCAGCCCTCATGGCAAAAAATAACCGGGCGTCCAAAGGAGCGCCCGGTGCAGTCATATACAGGGAGGGTTAGAGACAAGAAGGTGTGTATACCCTTCGGCAGGGGTGTCGCCTTGATGTGGATCAACAATCGCACCCGCCGTGGCGAATCGGCTTCCTTCCAGGCCCTCCCTTCAAAGCGGGTCTCTCAGCCGTGGCTGTGCGAATGACCGCCATAGAGGATGGAAGGATCGGTTTCTACCGCCTGGATCGTCTCCAGCTTTCCGTCTCGCCAAGCACGATAGAAGCAGCTGCGCCGGCCGGTGTGGCAGGCGACGCCGTCCTGCTCGACGATCAGCAGCAGGGTGTCGCCGTCGCAATCCACCCGGAAATCCTTCAGCCGCTGCACCTGTCCGGAGGTCTCTCCCTTGCGCCACAGCCCGCCGCGCGACCGCGACCAGTAGCAGACGCGGCCGGTTGACAGGGTCTCGACCACCGCATCGCGGTTCATCCAGGCCATCATCAGGATCTCGCCGCTGCCCTCGGCCTGGGCGATGGCTGGCACCAACCCATCGTCGGTGAAGCGGATGGCGGCCAGCACCTCTTCAAAGGGGCCGGACCCGGTCGACGGTGTATCCGTCATGGCAAATCACTCCTCAACTGTCCGCCGCGCTCAAAGGGCGGCGGCCATCCGCCGGAAGCCGGCCTCAAGATCGCGGATCAGGTCGTCGGGGCTCTCAAGCCCGGCGTGCAGGCGCAGAACCTGGCCCGGATCGGTCCAACGGGTGGCGGAACGCACCGCCGCCGGCCGCGTCGGCAGGATCAGGCTCTCGAAGCCGCCCCAGCTGTAGCCCATGCCGAACAGCTCCATCCCGTCCAGCATCGCCGCCAGCGCCTTGCGCGGCACCTGATTGACGATCACCGAGAACAGTCCACTGGAGCCGGTGAAGTCGCGCTTCCACAGCTCGTGACCGGGAAATTCGGGACGGGCGGGATGCAGCACCCGCGTCACCTCCGGCCGGGCCGCCAGCCAGTCGGCGAGCGCCAGCGCGCTCTCCTGATGCTGGCGCATGCGCACCGACAGGGTGCGCAGGCCGCGCAGGCCGAGATAGAGGTCGTCCGGCCCGCCGCAGACGCCGAAGCGGGTGGCGGTCTTCTTCACCGCGGTCCAGCTTTCCTCGTCGCGGCAGGTGACGACACCCAGCATCGCATCGGCATGGCCGACCATGTACTTCGTCGCGGCATGGATCGACAGATCGACGCCATGGTCGAAAGGGCGGAAGAACAGCGGGGTCGCCCAGGTGTTGTCGATCATCACCGTGGCGCCGACCGTCTTGGCGGCGGCGGCAATGGCCGGAACGTCCTGCACCTCGAAGGTCAGGGAGCCCGGCGATTCGAGGAAGACCACGCTGGTGTTGGGCCGCAGCAGGGCGGAAATGCCGGCGCCGATGCAGGGATCGTAGAATTCCACATCCACGCCATAGGGGATCAGTGTCTCCTTGGCGAAGCGGCGGGTCGGGCCATAGGCGCTGTCGGTGATCAGCACATGGTCGCCGGCCTTGGTGAAGGCGGACAGCGCGATGGCGATGGCGGCGAGGCCGGAGCCGGTATTCACCGACCTGTAGCCGCCTTCCAGCTCGGCCGCGGCCTCCTCGAAGGCGAAGGTGGTGGGCGTGCCCATGCGACCGTAATGCACGCCTTCCAGCGTGTTGCGGTCGCTTTCCTCCAGCGCGTCCAAGGTCGGGAACAGCACGGTCGAGCAATGATAGACCGGCGGGTTGACGATGCCGTGGTTGTTCCGCGGGTCGCGGCCGGCATGCACGAGAATCGTGTCCTTGGTGACGTCCTTCATCGACTGTCCGTTTGGCTGGAGCGGCAATCCGTCCCGTCCGAGTCCGCCGTTGCCGGGAGAACCCCGGGGCGGGCGGGGAGGGCGCGGCCGAACATTGTGTCACCCCGGACGCCCAGCCGCCATCGCGGATTGCGCGCAACGGCCGTCATCGGACGGGATGTTCTGGTAACACCACCAATGCACAGAGGATTCGACAAGCCGGATCAAGTTGATACACTCTTGTCCCACGCGCATGGCTGCGTCGCGATCCTCACAGGACGGCTCCAATGGGGATCGGTCCGCCGGATTGTCAGGCGGATCGGTCCGGCAGGGTCGTTCCGGTTGGATTATGGAGCCGGCGTGACCAAGCGCGTCATCAGACCGCTCAAAGCGAAGAACGCAAGAACAGGGTGGAGTTCATAATATGAAGTCAGGGTTCCTGGCCGCCGCCGCAGCGGCCGTGGTCGTTTCCGCCAGCGCCGTTGCCGGTGCTGCCACGCTGGACACCGTCAAGCAGCGCGGTTTCGTGCAGTGCGGCGTGAACGCCGGCCTTCCGGGCTTCGGCAACCCCGACAGCGCCGGCAACTGGACCGGCCTGGACGTCGATTACTGCCGTGCCGTCGCCGTCGCCATCTTCGGCGATGCCAACAAGGTCAAGTTTACCCCGCTGTCCGCCCAGCAGCGCTTCCCCGCCATCCAGTCGGGCGAAGTCGACCTGCTGTCGCGCAACACCACCGCCACGCTGACCCGTGACACCTCGGTCGGCCTGAACTTCGCCCCCGTCACCTATTACGACGGCCAGGGCTTCATGGTTCCGAAGAAGCTGGGCGTGAAGAGCGCCAAGGAGCTGAACGGCGCCACCGTCTGCGTCCAGTCCGGCACCACGACCGAACTGAACCTCGCGGACTATTTCCGCGCCAACAACATGACCTACAACCCGGTCGTCATCGAGTCGAACGACGAGGTGAACGCCGCCTACTTCGCCGGCCGCTGCGACGTGCTGACGACCGACGTCTCCGGCCTGGCCGGTACCCGCGCCGGCGTCGCCCCGGTTCCCGACGACCACGTCATCCTGCCGGAAGTCATCTCCAAGGAGCCGCTGGCCCCGGCCGTGCGCCATGGCGACGACCAGTGGTTCGACATCGTGAAGTGGACCGTCTTCGCCACCATCCAGGCGGAGGAGTTCGGCATCACCTCCAAGAATGTCGACGAGTTCACCAACTCGAAGAACCCGGACATCCAGCGCTTCCTCGGCACCTCGCCGGGCATGGGCAAGGCCCTGGGCCTGGATGAGAAGTGGGCCTACAACGTCGTGAAGAAAGTCGGCAACTATGCCGAGATCTTCGACCGCAACGTCGGCCCGGGCACCCCGCTGAAGCTGGAGCGCGGCCTGAACGCGCTGTGGACCAAGGGCGGCCTGATGTACGCGCAGCCGTTCCGGTAAGGCACGTCACCGTCTGAAGGCCGCCCGCAGCCCGTTGCCGGGGGCGGCCTTCCGGTTCTTTTGGGAGCGGTCGCGAAAGGCGCCAGCGAAGCGCCTGCGCAGGGGGCCGCATTTGGGAGACATGTCGCATCCCCTACGGTGTGGGAAATGCCCGGAAGAACGTCCGGGACCGCGTGGGCACCGTGTGGGGCGCGATGGTTGGGGGAGAGTAGTCCGTGGCGACCGAGACCCGGACCACCCAAGGCGCTCCGCCGCCGGGTGGCGTATCGTTTTCCCTCAGCGACCCGACGTTCCGTGCCATCGTCTACCAGATCCTGGTGGTCGGCGCGGTCGTCCTGGTCGGCTGGTTCCTGATTTCAAACACGCTCGACAACCTCGCGCGGCGCTCGATCGCGACCGGGTACCATTTCCTGGAGCGTGAAGCGGCCTTCGGCATCGGCGAGTCGCTGATCGACTATTCGCCGAAGGACACCTATGGCCGGGCCTTTCTGGTCGGCGTGCTGAACACGCTGAAGGTGTCGATCATCGGCGTCATCCTGGCGACGATCATCGGCACGATCATCGGCGTCGCCCGCCTGTCCAGCAACTGGCTGATCGCCAAGCTGGCCTCGACCTATGTCGAGATCATCCGCAACATCCCGCCGCTGCTGCAGCTGTTCTTCTGGTACGCGCTGGTGTCCGACGGCCTGCCGCCGGTGCGCCAAGCGCTGAACCCAATTCCGGGCGTCTTCCTGTCGCAGCGCGGTCTGCGCGTGCCGGTGCCCGCGCCCGATCCGGTCTGGACCAACATGGGCATCGCCCTGCTGGTCGGCATCGTCGCCGCCTGGGGCGTGTCGCGCTGGGCCAGGGCACGGCAGGCGCGCACCGGGCAGCCGTTCCCGGCGGGCTGGGCCGGCCTCGGCCTGATCATCGGCCTGCCCATCCTGACCTGGCTCGCCGGCGGCGCGCCGCTCGCGATGGACGTCCCGAAGCTGGCAGGCTTCAACTTCACCGGCGGCGCCTCCATCTCTCCGGAATTCTTCGCCATCCTGACCGGCCTGACGCTCTACACTGCGGCCTTCATCGCCGAGGTGGTGCGCAGCGGCATCAAGGCGGTCAACTGGGGCCAGACCGAGGCGGCGCGTGCCCTCGGCCTGCCGGGCAGCCCGACGCTGCGTCTGGTGATTCTGCCCCAGGCGCTGCGCGTGATCGTGCCGCCGCTGACCAGCCAGTATCTGAACCTGACGAAGAACAGCTCGCTGGCGCTGGCCATCGGCTATCCCGATCTGGTGTCCATCGCCAATACGACGCTGAACCAGACCGGTCAGGCCATCGAAGGCGTGACGATGATCATGGGCACCTATCTGGTCATCAGCCTCAGCATCTCGATCTTCATGAACTGGTACAACAAGCGCATCGCGCTGGTGGAGCGGTAACGGCCATGACCGACAACGTGCAAAGCGTCGGCCTGCCGGACGAACGTCCGCCGGCCAACACCGTCGGCCCGATTGCGTGGCTGCGCAACAACCTGTTCAACAGCTGGTACAACGCCATCCTGACCATTCTGGTCCTGGGGCTGCTGGCGTCGGCGATCCCGCCCTTCATGAATTGGCTGCTGTTCCGCGCCCACGGCTTCGACGCGACATCGACCGTCTGCCGTCAGGATGCCGGCGGCGCCTGCTGGGGCTTCATCAGCGAGAAGCTGCGCTTCATCATGTTCGGCATGTTCCCGTGGGAACAGCAGTGGCGGCCGCTGGTGACCATCGCCGTCTTCATCGCCCTGCTGGTGGCCAGCTGTGACCGCCGCTTCTGGAAGCCGTGGCTCGGGCTGGTCTGGGCCGCCGGGCTGGCGCTGGTGGCGGTCCTGATGTGGGGCGGCGTCTTTGGCCTGACCTATGTCGAGAACACGCTGTGGGGCGGCCTGCCGCTGACCATCATCCTGTCGGTGATCGGTCTGGCCGTGGCCTTCCCGGTGTCGATCCTGCTGGCGCTGGGCCGGCGGTCGAACATGCCGGCGGTCAAGGTGCTGTGCGTCACCTACATCGAGCTGATCCGCGGCGTGCCGCTGATCAGCCTGCTGTTCATGGCGTCGGTGATGCTGCCGCTGTTCCTGCCGAACGGCGTGTCCATCGACAAGCTGCTGCGTGCGCAGATCGCCTTCATCATGTTCGCCGCCGCCTATATGGCGGAAGCGATCCGCGGCGGCCTGCAGGCGATCCCGAAGGGGCAGTATGAGGCGGCGGACGGGCTGGGCCTCGGCTATTGGCAGAAGATGCGCAAGATCATCCTGCCGCAGGCGCTGGCCGTCGCCATCCCGCCGCTGGTGAACACCTTCATCAGCTTCTTCAAGGACACCTCGCTGGTCATCATCATCGGCCTGTACGATCTGCTCGGCACGGCGAAGGCCGCGCTGTCCGATCCGTCCTGGCGCGGTTTCTACCGCGAGGCCTATCTGTTCATCGGCGTGATCTACTGGATCTTCTGCTTCAGCATGTCGAAGTACAGCCAGAAGCTCGAACGCGATCTCAATCGCGGCCACCGCCGCTGATCCTCGCCGTCAAGGGAGACACGAGAACCCATGTCCCAGGCCATGTCCCAGGCAGCCAAGCCGAAGCACGCCCTCAGCGGCGAGGAAATCATCCGCTGCACGGGCGTCAACAAGTGGTACGGCGAGTTCCACGTCCTGAAGAACATCAACCTCAGCGTCCAGAAGGGCGAACGCATCGTCGTCTGCGGCCCGTCCGGGTCGGGCAAATCGACGATGATCCGCTGCCTGAACCGGCTTGAGGAGCATCAGAAGGGCACGATCGTCATCGACGGGATCGAGCTGACCAACAACCTCAAGAACATCGAGCTGGTCCGCCGCGAAGTCGGCATGGTGTTCCAGCACTTCAACCTGTTCCCACACCTGACCGTGCTGGAGAACTGCACGCTGGCGCCGATCTGGGTCCGCAAGATGCCGAAGGCCGAAGCGGAAGAGCGGGCGATGAGCTACCTGAAGCGGGTGCGCATCGCCGAGCAGGCCAAGAAGTATCCCGGCCAGCTGTCGGGCGGCCAGCAGCAGCGCGTCGCCATCGCGCGGTCGCTGTGCATGAGCCCGAAGGTGATGCTGTTCGACGAGCCGACCTCCGCGCTTGACCCCGAAATGGTCAAGGAGGTGCTGGACGTCATGATCGGCCTGGCCGAGGACGGCATGACCATGCTGTGCGTGACGCACGAGATGGGCTTCGCCAAGTCGGTCGCCGACCGCGTGATCTTCATGGATCGCGGCGAGATCGTGGAGCAGGACACGCCGGACGCGTTCTTCTCCAATCCGAAATCGGACCGCACGCGCCTCTTCCTCAGCCAAATTCTAAACCACTGAGACGGTCGGCAGGCCGGCGGTTCCGTTCGGCCTGCCATCCGGAAACAAAACACCTCGACTTAGGGTGCGCGGCGCAATGTCCTGTGGCGTCGCGCACCGGTTTGCGGTTCAATCGGTCGCCTGACGTGCTGTTCGACCGATCCGCTACCGGAGACCGAGGTTATGGACCTGCTCAGCCCCCGTCCCAGCGTTGGCCAGATCAAGCCGTACCGTCCCGCTCGCCCTCCACGCGACGGCCGCCGGTGGATCGACCTCTCGCTGACCCACAATCCGCTAGGCCCAAGCCCGCTGGCATTGGACGCCTATTGCGAGGCGGCGACCCGCATCCACTGTTATCCCGACTGGGACCAGGAACCGCTGCGCCACGCCATTGCGCGCCGCCATTCCATCGATTTCGATCACGTCGTCTGCACCGCCGGATCGGAGGAACTGATCCATCTGGTAGCACAGGCCTTCGCCGGGCCCGGTGACGAGGTGCTGTGCCACGAACGTGGCTATCGCGGCTTCCTCAAGGCGATTCGCGCCGCCGGCGCCACCGCGGTCATCGCGGCGGAGCGCGACATGGTGGTGGATGTCGAGGCGCTGATCGACCGCGCCAGCGAGCGCACCAGGATCTGCTTCCTCGCCAACCCGAACAACCCGACCGGCACCTACATCCCGGCCGACGCGGTGCAGCGGCTGCGCGCCGGGCTGCCGTCGCACACGCTGCTGGTTCTGGATTCGGCTTATGCCGATTACTGCCGCCTGCCGGACTACAGCGACGGGACCGAGATCGTCGAGAATTGCGACAACGTCATGCTGATCCGCACCTTCTCCAAGATGCATGGCTTGGCGGGCTTGCGGGTCGGCTGGGGTTATGGTCCGGCGACGGTGATCGAGGCGGTGAACGCCATCCGCGGCACCTTCAACGTCTCGCTGCCCGCCCAACTGACCGCCGCCGCCGCGCTGAGCGACGCCGGGCATGAAGAGGCGACCTTCGCCCACAATGCGCAATGGCTGCCCTGGTTGTCGCGCGAACTGGAACGGGTGGGCTTGCGCGTCTATCCCAGCGTCTGCAATTTTGTGCTGGCCCGCGTGCCGACCGATCCGTCGCTGGGCACCCAGGCGGTCATCGACCATCTTGCCCACCGCGGCATCCTGGTGAAGGCAGTGACCGAATATGGTCTGTCGGACTGCCTGCGCGTCACCGTCGGCCGCGAGGAGGAGAACAAGGCGCTGGTGGTGGCGCTGGCGGAGATTCTCGGCTGAGCACAGCGGCGGACGATGCGGGTGGCTTACAAAAAAATTCAGGGATTTTGATTCAGATCAACGAACGACCTATGCGTTTCGACATAAGGTCCTTCTTGTCTCTAACCCTCCCTGTTTCACAGGAGGCTCCGGTTCCGGTGCCTCCTGTTTTTTTGTCCGGAATCAGGAAGGCGGGCGCGAGCGGTTCCAGCGCATGACCAGCCCGATCAGCGACAGCGGCACCACCACGACCGCACCGATCAGGATGTAGGGCAGGGCCCAACTCCCGGCTTCGATGACCAGTGCTGCGATGTCCTGCACCGTCTGCCAGCTGTTCGTCAAGATGCTGGCCGGATCGATGCGCAGGAACGACAGCACGAAGCCGACGATGAAGCACAACACCAGCGTCCGAATGATCCAACCCATCAAGGCCCCACCTCACGCTCGTCATGGCGGAGCTTCCGCCTGTCTGAAGGAACGCGCCGGTCCGTCACGGGGTTCCGGCGTTCCGCGGTAGATGGGGCGCGGTGGTCGGGGTGGTCAAGGGGAGAGGTGTGCCGGCTTCCCCGGCCTCACCCCGCCAGCGGAATATGATCCCCCGAGCTGCGCGGCAGCACACCGTCCAGCCGCGGGTCGCGAACCTCGCGGGCGACATGGCGGGTGGGGACGAAACCCATGCTCTGGTAGAGCGGCAGGGCCTTTGGATGGTCGAAGGTGCAGGTGTTGACGACCAGCTTCGTCGCGCCGCCGTCCCACGCCTTGCGGATGATGGTGTCGAGCAGCCAGGGGCCCAGCTTGTGGCCGATGAAGTCGGGGATCAGCCCGAAATAGGCAAGGTCGGTTTCCTGTGTCCGCCGGTCCAGCTCGCCGTAACCGGCCGGCGTGCCATCGACATACAGCACCCACACCTCCACCCGCGGGTCGAGGATCGAGCGCTCCAGCTCCTTGCGCGGCATGCGGCGGCGTTCGTGCCACAGCCAGGGCTCGCCCACCGTGTCGTAGAGATAGCGGTAGAAGGACCAGCTCGGCGGATTGGAGCGCACCAGCGTGAGGTTGCCGGACGGCTGGCGCACCGGCGCATGGGCCGGCGGCGCCGTCATCTCCAGATAGGTGACGATCACCGGCAGATGGCCCGGCCGGCTGGCGGCAGGCACGGCGGGGCGGGTCAGGGAGAAGGGTTGGTCAGCCATTTCTGCATCATCGTAACGGGCGATCTGGCATAGCCCAACCTCTCATAGAAGGCCAGCACCCGTTGGTTGGTCTCGCGGACGAGCAGTTGGACCTTGGGCATGCCGGCCGCAGCCAGCCAACCCTCCGCCTCCGAAACCATCCGGCGACCGAGTCCCCGGCCCTGCAACGCCGGATCGACGGCGACGTAATAGATCCAGCCGCGGTGCCCGTCCTGTCCGACCATGGCGGTGGCGACGATCCGCCCGCTCTCGATGGCGGCCAGCACCGTCGAACTGCTCTTCGACAGTGCCAGCGCGAAATCGGTTGCCGGGTCGTTCCACGGCACCACGAGGCCGCAGGCCGTCCATAGCGCGACGACGGCGTCGCGATCCTCCGCTGCGCAGGATCTGACAGTGATAGCCCCGCTCACGGCTGCCGCGGCCCCGTCTCCAGAGGCAGATCCTCCCGCAGACCCCATTCGGCCCAGGAGCCGTCATAGATCGCCACGTCCGGCTTGCCGGCGGTGGCGAGCCCCAACGCGATGACGCAGGCGGTGATGCCGCTGCCGCAGGAGGCGACCACCGGACGGTCGAGGTCCAGCCCCGCTGCGCGCGCCTTCTGTACGATGATCTCCGGCGGCAGCAGGGTCTTGCTGTCGGCGTCGATCAGGTCGGTGTGGGGCAGGTTGAAGCTGCCGGGAATGCGGCCGCTGCGCCGTCTGGGCCAGGGTTCGGCCACTGCACCTTCGAATCGCGGCTGGGCACGGGCGTCGGCGACCTGATCGGCCTGTGCATCGATGTTGGCGAGCACCTGATCGGCGCTGCGGATCAGGTCCGGCCGCTTGTGCGCCGTGAAGACTGCCGGCTGGACCGCAGCGGCTTCGCCCGATTCGGCCGGGCGGCCTTCCGCCAGCCATTTCGGCAGGCCGCCGTCCAGAACCGCCACCCGGTCGAAACCGAACAGGCGGAACAGCCACCAGACACGCGCCGCGGCGGTCGCCATGCCGGCGCTGTCATAGACGACGACGGTGTCGCCGTCGCCGATGCCCAGCGCGCCGATCTTCGCGGCGAAGCTCTCCTCGTCCGGGACCATGTGGGGCAGGGGGGCGGTGTTCGGCGCCGCCACCTCATCGACGTCGCACAAACGCGCGCCCGGGATATGGGACGCCGCGAACTCCGCCCGGATATCGCGCTTCAGGGCCGGCATGTGCCAGGACCCGTCGAGAACCTTCAGGCCCTGCCGGCCGAGATTGCGGGCCAGCCAGTCGGTGGAGATGACGGGGCCGGTCAGCGCTTCAACAATGCTGTCGCTCATGCTGCGCGTCCTTGAAGAGGGGGCTGTCGGGCAACGGATCGGCGAAATGGGCTCAATCCTTCAGCGCGATGACGACGCGCCGGTTCTGCTTGCCCTTGTTTTCGATCTTCGTCACCTCGATTCCGCCGATCTCGCCGGTGCGGGCGACATGGGTGCCGCCGCAGGGCTGCAAATCGACGCCCTCCACATCCAGCAGGCGCACCCGGCCGCTGCCGGTCGGCGGCTTCACCGACATGGTGCGGACCAGGTCCGGCTGCGCCGCCATCTCATCGTCGGTGATCCAGCGGGTGCCGACGGGAGTGTCGGCGGCGATCAGCCGGTTCACAGCCTCGGTGATGGCGTCCTTGTCCAGCGCTTCGGCGGGGACGTTGAAGTCCAGCCGGCTCTTGTCCGCGCCGATCTGCCCGCCGGTGACCGAGCCCGGCACCACCGCGCACAGCAGGTGCAGGGCAGTGTGCATGCGCATGTGGCGGTGGCGGCGCTCCCAATCGATCTCCGCCTCCACCGCGGTGCCGGGGCCGGGCAGCTCCTGCCCGTCTTCCGGCACATGGATGACGTCGTCGGGACCGCCGTCGCCCTTCACCGTGTCCTTGATGCGGACTTCGAAACCGTCGAAACGCAGGACGCCGGTATCGCCCGGCTGGCCGCCGCCGGTCGGATAGAAGACGGTGCGGTCGAGCCGGATGCCACGCTCGTCCACCGTCGTAACGGTGGCGACGCAGTTGCGGGCGTAGGCGTCCTCACGGAAAAGCGCGTCCATATCCCCCTCGAAGAGAGTCAGGCCAGCCAGTCTGGCACAGGAAGATTCTTCTCACGGAGGAAGTCAGGATTGAAGAGCTTCGATTGGTAACGCTGACCCCCGTCGCACAGGATGGTCACCACCGTGTGGCCGGGGCCGAGGTCGCGCGCCACCCGCATGGCCGCGGCGATGTTGATGCCCGATGAGCCGCCCAGCACCAGACCCTGGGTCTTGATCAGGTCGAAGACGATCGGCAGCGCCTCCTCGTCGGGGATCTGCACGGCATCGTCGATCGGCGCGTCTTCCAGGTTGGCGGTGATGCGGCCCTGGCCGATGCCCTCGGTGATGGAACTGCCTTCCGACTTCAGCTCACCGTTGGTGTAGTAGCTGAACAGGGCGGCGCCCATCGGGTCGGCCAGCGTGATGCGGATGTTCGGGTTCCGCTCCTTCAGGGCCAGCGCGATGCCGGCCAGCGTGCCGCCGCTTCCCACCGCACAGGTGAAGGCGTCGAGCTTGCCGCCGGTCTGGTCCCAGATTTCCGGTCCGGTGGTGGTGCGGTGACCCTCGCGGTTGGCGGTGTTGTCGAACTGGTTGGCCCAGACGACGCCGTTCGGCTCGGTCTTCGCCAACTCCTCGGCCAGACGGCCGGAATAGCGGACGTAATTGTCGGGGTTGGAATAGGGGACTGCCGGGACCAGCCGCAGGTCGGCGCCGATCAGGCGCAACATGTCCTTCTTTTCCTGACTCTGCGTTTCCGGCATCACGATGACGGTGCGATAGCCGAGCGCATTGCCGACCAGCGCCAGCCCGATGCCGGTGTTGCCCGCCGTGCCCTCGACGATGGTGCCGCCGGGTCGCAGCAGCCCGCGCTCTTCCGCGTCGCGGACGATGGCGAGAGCGGCACGGTCCTTCACCGACCCGCCGGGGTTCAGGAACTCCGCCTTGCCCAGGATTTCGCAGCCCGTCGCCTTCGATGGCCCTTCCAGGCGAATCAGCGGCGTGTTGCCGATGGCGCCGATGAAGCCGTTGCGGATGTCCAAGGCGGGTACTCCCAAAGTCAGGTGTGGATTGCTGCCGATACTATCAGGGCACAGGGCTTCGCTTTCAAGGCGAGGAGTGTGAAATGCTGCATTGAACGAGATATGTGCGTGAATTAAGCGGTGGAGCCTGGGAGCCTAGAACGCCCCGCGCCCTACCCCTGACCCAGCCAGCGCTTGCGCAGGGATTCGCGGTGGCGGGCGAGCCAGCCGATGGCGATGATGGCGACGGAATTGCGCAGACGGTTCTCGTCCATCAGGCGGATCGCCTCGTCGGCCGGCAGGGCCATGATGCGGATGTCCTCATGTTCCTCCTCCAGGCCGCCGGTCGCGGCGAGGTTGCGGCTGTCGACCCGGCCGCAGAAGACGGTGACGACCTCGGTGAAGGCGCCCGGGCTGACGTAATAATCGCAGATCTGCTCGATCTCCCGGATGGCGCAGCCGGCCTCCTCCATCGATTCGCGGCGCGCAACCTCCTCCGGGCTCTCGCCTTCGCCGACCATGCCGGCGACGATCTCGGTCATCCAGGCCGGGCCGCCGGCCGCGGCGGAGCCGACGCGGAACTGCTCGATCATCACCACGCTGTCGAGATCGGGATCGTAGAGCAGGACGCCCACCGCGGCCCCGCGGTCGCACACCTCGCGCGGGGGCAGCACGTCGGTCCAGGTGCCGTCGAACTTCTTGTGGCGCAGGCGGTAGACGTCAATGGTCAGAAAGCCCTTGTAGGGGGTCTTCTTGTCGAGGATCTCGATGTCGGGATGGTTCATGATCGGCGTGGGTCCATGGATGGCTGTTTGCCACAAGGTGCTACGCCGGCACGCCATCCACAAGCACCCGGGAAGGCACCCGGCCCTTGGTGGGGCAGCTCAGGGGCAGGCATCACAGCGTCGGGTTCAGCCTGAGGAACCGCACGCGGTCGGCCGAGGTCACCGGAACCGGGGTCAGGGTGGAACCGCGCATCACCTCGAGCGGAACGACGATGCCGGCCGGCCCCAGCCCCCAGAGCTTGCGGTAGAAATCCGCCAGTCCATTGAAGCGCTGCCCGCCGACGCCGACGATCCAATCGCCGGGGCGCAGGCCGGCCGACTCGGCCGGGCTGCGTGGCGACACCTTTTCCACCAGCAGCCGCCCCATCTCTTCGCGCAGGGTGATGCCCAGCCAGGGACGGGCGGGCTCCTGCCGTCGTCCGTAAGCCAGAAGGTCGGCCAGAATCGGCTCAAGCGCCGAAACCGGCACGAACATGTTGCCGGGCAGGCTGCGCCCCTCCACCGCCTCCGCCACCAGCAGCGATCCGATGCCGACGAGCCGGCCGTCGCGATTGACCAGGGCGGCGCCGTTGAAGGCGCGGATCGGCGGGAAGGTGAACAGCGCCTCGTCCAGCAGATATTCCCAATAGCCGGCGAACTCCCGCTTTCCGACCACCTTCACGGCGGTGGCTCCGCGATTGCCGCCGCCGCTGAGCGCCAGCAGGGTATCTCCCTCCTTCACCGCGCCCGGACCGGCCAGCCGCAGCCAGGGGGCCGAAAACCCCATCTCCGCCCGCAGCAGCCCGAAGCCGCTGACGGGGTCGTAGGCCACCATGTTGGCGGGATAGCTGCGTCCGTCGGCGGCAATGACCTGAATCTGCGACGCCTCCATCACCGTGTAGCCGATGGTCAGGATCAGGCCGGAACCGTCGATGACGACCCCGCTGCCCTCGCGGTCGGTGCCCAGGGTGCGGGCGCTCTGGCTGTCCGCCGGCACGGTCGCGGTGATGCCGACGACCGAACGGACGACACGTTCCGGGTCGAGCTGCGCAGACTCCGCCGCTTCGGCCGGGGGAACGCCGGGGACGGCCAATTGCAGGCCGATCAGGAAAAGGACGGTCGCCGCCAGACGCGGCACAACCGGTGTTGAGACGACCCGCATGACGCCGCACTCCCGCGCAAGGCAGGGCCAAGGGCACCCCCGGCGCCGCGCGGCCCTGTCCGTCGCGACTCGGGTGACACAAGCATGACATTGCGTTCGAGTCGCGGCTCATCAAGCCGTCATCGCACGGTCGTCCACCACAAGCGCGACCATGGTGATGGAAACATACCGCCGTCGGTCGCTGTTGTCTTGTCCGGGTCCCGCAATCAACGGGGAAAGGAGACAACATGCCCATCGAAAGCGAACAGGAGCTGGAACAGGCCGTCCAGGAGTTCCAGCGCCTGAGCGACGCACCGGAGGATTCTGAGGAGGGACGCCGCCGCAGCGTTCTGGACGCGGACATCAAGTCGTACTACGCCAGATGCGCAGACACGATGCGGCCTGCCAAGCCGCCCTCCACCGGTTGACGGAGGGCAAAGCGGGTCCGCATGGCCGACCGACCTGAAGCCGGCCATCATTAAGGAGAGCGGTCCGCGATGAAGCGACTCGACACCTGCTACACCTGCCGCTTCTGGGAGGGGCAGGGGCTCCGCCAGCGCGGGCCGAAGGGAACCTGCCGACGCTATCCGCCGGTGGTGACCCCGCGAAGTCCGGAAGGCGACTTCCCGATCACCCTGTCCACCGACTGGTGCGGGGAATGGAAGCGGGTGGCGGTTGCCGCGGTGGGGGGCGACCCATCGGAGTCCGACGACAGCATCTATGACGATCTGGTGGAGTAGGGCGCCTCGATGACCGGTGCCTTGCTCCCGAGCGTTCAGCGCGGGTTTGGCGGGATCACCAAAACCGGGGTGTTCTCGTAGGCCTGCGGATTGCGGTCGGCGGCAGGCCCGGTCCAATCGGCGCTGAAAGCCAGCAGGGCGACCAGCACGGCAACCAGGAACAGCAGCATTGCCGTGACGCAGTCAATTGTCCGGACCGGACGCTCGTCGGATTCCGACGAGCGGTTGCCGGTGCTGCCGACCGGAGGGGCGGTGCGGAAATGTTCGGATTGGAATGGCAGAAGCACGGCGGTCCTCCATCGGCTGGAGACGCCCGGCCCAAGGCTCGGCCCGGATTGTTATCAAGTCTAACCCTGTGCAGACGCGCGCGGCATTTCGCTTCCGGCAGGGCAGGATCGTCTTTTGGGACTAGTTCATGCCGTGGCGGGGCACCGTCAGTCCTAGCCCAACTGCTTTAAACCGAATTCGGTTACTTAAGGGCCACAGTCAAGCTGTAAGAGTGCAGAAAGACAAAAAGGCCGGATGCGTGTGGCATCCGGCCTTTTCGATCTGGCTCCCGGTGCTGGACTCGAACCAGCGACAAGCGGATTAACAGTCCGCTGCTCTACCAACTGAGCTAACCGGGATCGGTGACTGACCTTTCGGCCGCCGCCGTTGTTGGCGTGGCGGGTGTATAGCCGAACCATTCGGACCTGCCAAGCCAATTCCGACAGAAAAGTGAATTTTCTTTTGGCGGCGGGCAAAGGGGTGGCCGACGGCCATTCTGCAAAGGAAAACAAGGCCCAAACGCAAAAAGCCCCGCTGAGAGCGGGGCTGCGTTCGACTGTTCCGGTCGTAATCTATACTGCTGTCAGGTATGGAGGCACGGGCGGGAATCGAACCCACGTACACGGATTTGCAGTCCGCTGCATCACCACTCTGCCACCGCGCCATCCTGACCGGCACCGGCGCGCCGTTTCCGGTGCGCCCTCGGTGTGGAGCGGTGGTATAGCGGCCTGGAACGGAGCGGTCAAGGCGAATGGTGACGATTTTTGAACATCGTCGATCGGACCGGCATGACCGCTCCTTAGTCGACGTCCCGGCCTGCCGTTTTCCCGGCCTTCGGCAAAGCCCGCCCGCCTATCGCTCGTGACGTTGTGTTCGCCAAGCCTTTGCGGCTATATACCGCCATGGCAGAAAGCCGTTCGCTGTGCGGCTTGGTGCCGGTGTCGTCACAACACATCAATAAGCGACCGCCATGACCGATTTCGCCGCCGCACGCTATTTCATGGTCGAGGGACAGATCCGCCCCAACAAGGTGACGGATCAACGTCTCGTCGATGTCCTGTCTGAGCTTCCGCGCGAAGCCTTCGTTCCTTCGTCGGCGCGCGGCGTCGCTTATGTCGACGACGATCTCCCCATCGGCAAGGGCCGCTTCCTGCTGGAACCGATGGTCTTCGCCCGTATGCTGCAGGCCGCTGCCGTGCAGGAAACCGACCGGGTGCTCGACGTCGGGGCCGCAGGCGGCTATTCCACCGCGGTGCTGGGGCGGCTCGCCTCGTCGGTGGTCGGCCTGGATTGCGACGAAGAGCTGACCGCGGCCGCGGCCGCGGCTCTGGCCGGGCAGGGGATCGCCAATGCCAAGACCGTCACCGGTCCGCTGGCGGAGGGGTACGCCCAAAACGCCCCTTACGACGTGATCGTCGTCGAGGGTACCGTTCCGGAGGTGCCGGCTTCGCTGACCGACCAGCTGGCGGAAGGCGGGCGTCTGGTCGCCATCGTCCAGGGCAAGGGCAGCGTCGGCGAGGTCCGGCTGTTCCAGCGCACCGCCGGCGTGGTGTCCAGCCGCATCCTGTTCGAGGCCCAGCCGCATGCCCTGCCGGGCTTTGAAAAGAAGGCCTCCTTCGTGTTCTGACCGGATTCGCCGGTTGGAGTGGTCTTGAACTGAACCGTGCAGTTTACCTCTGTGCGGTTCTGCGCTACCGTCGCCGTCGCCCTTGCACGAAAGTGAGCAACCATGGCCGCACCGTTTGAGATCGAGGTGGAAGAACTGGACCGCCGCCGCAAGGCCGGCGACGAACCGGTCGTCCTCGATGTGCGCGAACCGTGGGAGTTTGCGCTGTGCGCCATCGACGGCAGCCTGCACATCCCGATGAACGGGCTTCCCGGTCGGGTGGACGAGTTGCCGAAGGACCGCGATGTCGTCGTCGTGTGTCACCACGGTGGCCGCAGCGCGCAGGTCACCATGTGGCTGCGTTCCAGGGGCTTCGACCGCGCCATCAACCTGGATGGCGGTGTCGATGCCTGGGCGCGCCGAATCGACCCGAACATGAAGGTCTACTGAACATGACCGTGCGAAGCCGTTTTGCGCGCCGCTGGCTGCTGGCGACGGCCCTGACCCTGACCGCTACGATGGGCACAGCAGTGACCGGCGGTGGTACGGCCCAGGCCCAGTCCCTCGAACAGGCCCTCGCCCAGGCCTATGCCAACAACCCGACGATCGGCGCCCAGCGCGCCCGCCTGCGCGCCGTCGACGAAGGCGTGCCCCAGGCGCTGTCCGGCTACCGTCCGACCGCCCGCGTGACCGCCGGCATCTCCCGCTCGATGGGCGAGAGCAAGTTCGACGGCGGTTCGACCGGCTCGGAAGCCAACGCCAAGAGCGTCGGCGTCACCGCCACCCAGCCGATCTACGACGCCACCGTCGCCCCGGCCGTCCGCCGCGCCGAGCGGCTGGTCGAGGCGCAGCGCGCCACCCTGATCGCCTCGGAACAGTCGGTTCTGCTGGCCGCCGCCCAGGCCTATCTGGACATCGTCCAGAACCAGGCCATCCTGCAGTTGCAGACAAACAACGAGCAGGTGCTGCGCCGCCAGCTGGACGCCGCCCGTGACCGCTTCCGCGTCGGTGAATACACCCGCACCGACGTCAGCCAGTCCGAGTCGCGCCTGTCGGCCGCCATCGCCTCCAAGATTTCGGCCGAAGGCACGCTGCGCGCCTCCCGCGCCACCTACGAACGTCTGGTCGGCGCCGCTCCCGGCGAGCTGAAGGCGCCGAAGCCAGCCTTCCGCCTGCCGAAGAACCTGGACGAGCTGGTCGAGCTAGCCCGTGCCAACAACCCGAACGTCCTGTCCGCCTCCTACACCGAGGCGGCGCAGCGCGAGGCGGTGGACCAGCAGTACGGCCGCCTGCTGCCGTCGGTTAATCTCTCGGCCAGCGGCACCCGCACCTACGATCCGGGCCGCTCTTCCGGCATCGACCTGAACCGCTCCGACAGTGCGCAGGTCACCGCCCAGGTGACCATCCCGCTCTATCAGGCCGGCCAGCCGGAAGCCCTGGTCCGCGAGGCCAAGCAGACCGCCAACCAGGCCCGCCTGCAGATCGAGGAGTCCCGCCGCCAGGTGACCGAATCGGCGGTCAGCGCCTGGCAGGCCCTGCAGACGGCCCGCGCCAGCATCGAGTCCTACTCGGCGCAGATCAAGGCGGCCCAGATCGCCCTGGAAGGCGTCCGTCAGGAGGCGCAGGTCGGCTCGCGCACCGTGCTCGACGTGCTGAACCAGGAACAGGAACTGCTGAACGCCCGCGTCTTCCTTGTCCGTGCCCAGCACGACGAAATGGTTGCGGCCTTCAATGTACTGGCATCCAGCGGACAGTTGACGGCGGACCGGCTGAACCTGCCGGTTCAGAAATACGACCCGACCGCGAATTACGACAAGACGCGGGGCAAGTGGTTCGGAACTTCGGTGACCGAATGAATGCAGCGGCCCGCGAAAGCGGGCCGTTTTTGTATTATGGCTTTTTTGCCAGCCCTGCCCTAGGTTTGGGGCAGGTTGACGTCTCGGGTTGCCAAGATGAGCGATAAGGGCCAGCAAGAACCTTCGATGGAGGAAATCCTCGCCTCCATCAGGCGGATCATTTCCGAGGACGGCGAGCCTGCCAAATCGGAAACTCAGGCGCCTTCGCCGCCTCCACCTCCGCCGCCCCCTCCGCCGCCGCCCCCGCCACCCCCGATGGTGGAGGAGGACGACGACGTTCTGGAACTGACCCAGATGGTGGAGGATGAACCGGACGAGCGGCCCGACTTCGGCCAGCCCGATCCCGACCCCTGGCCGGAGGAACCGGCCTTTCCGGAGCCGTCACCTCCCCCTCCGCCCTCGCCGCGCTGGGAAGAGCCGGAGCCCGAACCGATGCCGCCGCCGCGTCCTGCCGCCCGGCGGCCGATGCCGGCCTTCGACGATTTCGAGGATGACGAGCCGCCGCCCCCGCCGCGTCCGCGCCGCCGCGCGGTCGATCCGGATGCCGGGCTGATCTCCCGCCGGACGGCGGAGGATGCCTCGCACCACCTGACCCATCTGGCGCGCGAGTTGGGCGACGACCTGTCCATCGGCCCGATGCCCATCGGCATCCGCACGGTGGAAGAGGTGGTGCGCGAACTGCTGAAGCCGCTGTTGAAGGAGTGGCTGGACGAGAATCTGCCGACGGTGGTCGAGCGGCTGGTCCAGCAGGAGATCGACCGCATGATCCGGCGGTCACAGAAGTTCTGATCCTGTCTTTCCGAGACCCGCTTTTTTGAGCCCTGGTTGAGACGTTTCTAGCGAAAGTTCGTGGTGATGTTGGAAAAGACGTACCGGCCCGCCGAGGTCGAGGAGAAGCACTACCGCCTGTGGGAAGAGTCTGGCGCCTTTGCCGCCCAGCCGCAGGGGAACGGCAAGCCCTACACCATCATGATGCCGCCGCCGAACGTCACCGGCAGCCTGCACATGGGCCATGCGCTGACCTTCACCATCCAGGACGTGCTGACCCGCTACAACCGCATGCGCGGCCGCGACGCCCTGTGGCAGCCCGGCACCGACCATGCAGGCATCGCCACCCAGATGGTGGTGGAGCGCAATCTGGCGAAGGACGGCAAGACCCGCCACGATTTCGGCCGTGATGCCTTCATCGACAAGGTTTGGGAGTGGAAGGCCGAATCGGGCGGGACCATCACCCGCCAGCTGCGCCGCCTGGGTGCCTCGCCCGACTGGCCGCGCGAACGCTTCACCATGGACGAGGGGCTGAGCCGCGCCGTCCGCAAGGTGTTCGTCGAACTGCACCGCCAGGGCCTGATCTACAAGGACAAGCGGCTGGTCAACTGGGACCCGAAGCTGCACACCGCCATCTCCGACCTCGAGGTCGAGCAGAAGGAGATCAAGGGCAACCTCTGGCACTTCCGCTACCCCATCGACGGGGAAGAGGGCCGCTTCATCGTGGTCGCCACCACCCGTCCGGAAACCATGCTGGGCGACACCGGCGTGGCGGTGCATCCGGAGGATGAGCGCTACAAGGACCTGATCGGCAAGATGGTCCGCCTGCCGCTGGTCGGCCGCCTGATCCCCATCGTCGGCGACGAGTATGCCGATCCGGAGACCGGTTCGGGTGCCGTGAAGATCACGCCGGCCCACGACTTCAACGACTTCGAGGTCGGCAAGCGCTGTGGGCTCGAGCAGATCAACATCATGGATCGCGATGCCCGGCTGAACGACAACGTTCCCGAGGCCTATCGCGGGCTGGATCGCTACGAGGCGCGCAAAAAAATCGTCGCCGAGCTGGAAGCCCTTGAGCTTCTGGAGAAGATTGAGCCGCACACCCACATGGTCCCGCACGGCGACCGCTCCGGCGTCGCCATCGAGCCGTGGCTCACCGATCAGTGGTATGTCGATGCCGCGACCCTGGCGAAGCCCGCCATCGAGGCGGTGGAGACCGGCAAGACGGTGTTCGTGCCCAAGCAGTGGGAGAACACCTATTTCGAATGGATGCGCAACATCCAGCCCTGGTGCATCAGCCGCCAGATCTGGTGGGGCCATCAGATTCCGGCCTGGTACGGTCCGGACGGCACCTTCTTCGTCGAGGAGACCGAGGAGGAGGCCCGCGCTGCCGCGAAGATCCATTACGGCAGCGATGTCGAACTGACGCGCGACGCCGACGTGCTCGACACGTGGTTCTCGTCGGCGCTGTGGCCTTTCTCGACGCTCGGCTGGCCGGACCAGACGCCGGAGCTGGACCGCTACTACCCGACCGACGTGCTGGTGACCGGCTTCGACATCATCTTCTTCTGGGTCGCCCGGATGATGATGATGGGCCTGCACTTCATGAAGGATGTGCCCTTCCGCACCGTCTACATCCACGCCCTTGTCCGTGACGAGAAGGGCCAGAAGATGTCGAAGTCGAAGGGCAACGTCATCGACCCGCTGGAGATCATCGACCAGTACGGCACCGATGCGCTGCGCTTCACCCTGTCGGCGATGGCAGCCCAAGGCCGCGACATCAAGCTGGCGGTGAACCGGGTCGAGGGCTACCGCAACTTCGCCACCAAGCTGTGGAACGCCGCCCGCTATTGCCAGATGAACGGCTGCGATCCGGTCGCCGGCTACAAGCCGGTCGGTCTGACCCAGACGGTCAACCGTTGGATCGTCGGCGCGCTGGCCGATGCGGCGAAGAAGGTTGCCGAATCGATCGACGCCTACAAGTTCAACGAGGCCGCCGGTGCCGCCTACCAGTTCACCTGGGGCACCTTCTGCGACTGGTACATGGAGTTCACCAAGCCGATCCTCGCCGGCACCGACGAGGCTGCAAAGGCGGAGACGCGGGCGACCACCGCCTGGGTGCTCGACCAGATCCTGCACATCCTGCACCCGCTGATGCCCTTCATCACCGAAGAGCTGTGGGAGCAGCTGTCGCCGGCGCGTGCCAACCGGCTGATCTCGGCTGAATGGCCGGAGTTCGCCGCCGACAGCGTCGATCCGGCATCGCGCGACGAGATGGATTGGGTTGTGCGCCTGATCACCTCGGTCCGCTCCATGCGGTCGGAGATGAACGTCCCGCCGGCGGCGCAGATCGAGCTGAAGCTGAAGGATCCGAACGCGGTCAGCCTGAAGCGGCTGGACACCCACCGCGACCTGATCCTGCGCATGGCCCGCCTGTCGAGCGTCGAGCCGCTCCAGGGCGATGTTCCGAAGAG
This sequence comes from Azospirillum sp. TSH64, assembly GCF_003116035.1. Taxonomy (GTDB): domain Bacteria; phylum Pseudomonadota; class Alphaproteobacteria; order Azospirillales; family Azospirillaceae; genus Azospirillum. The sequence goes on along the minus strand of NZ_LGQW01000015.1, from coordinate 3,221,524 downwards.
CAGCGTCCAGGCGGTGCTGGACGAGACGACGCTGGTTCTGCCGCTGGAAGGCATCGTCGATCTCGACAAGGAGAAGGCGCGCCTGTCCAAGGAGATCGACAAGCTGACCGGCGAGATCAAGAAGATCGACGCCAAGCTGTCGAACGAGCAGTTCGTCGCCAAGGCTCCGGAAGAGGTGATCGAGGAGCAGCGCGACCGCCGCGAGGCCGCCGATCAGGCCCGCGACAAGCTGCAGAAGGCGCTGGAGATGCTGGCCGGCTGATGTGTGGGGGAAGGGGGCTTGTTACAGGCCCCCTTCCCATCCGTCCGCTACAGCGTGAAGATCGCCAGCAGCACGAGCACCGCGATGACCCCGGCGATGCTGAGCTTCATGAACTTGGTGAAGGCGATCCAGGTCGCCTGATGTGAGCGAACGGTCTCCGCACTGACCGGGTTGGGACTCACAGCCGCCATATCGATCAACCCTCCAACAGTTTCTTTTGCCCGCAAATTTTGACGCGGATGCACAGAAACGCAACAGATTCCGAGTGGAACCGTCAACCATGCCGGACGGGTGGTGATCGGAAAGGACAGGGTCCTAAAGCGGCGGGTTCACCAAGGCCGCAAGGTCCGGAACCGGACCGTCGATCCGCACCAGATCGCCATCGACTCGGGCACGGCCCGCGGCGATCAGACGGACGGCATGCGGATAGAGCCTGTGTTCCGACAAAAGGACTCGGTCGGCCAGGCTGTGGCCGTCGTCGCCGGGCAGGACCGGCACCGCCGCCTGGGCGATGATCGGGCCCTCGTCCATTTCCGGACGCACGTAATGCACGGTGCAGCCATGGAAGCGGACGCCGGCGGCCAGCGCCCGCTCATGGGTGTCCAAGCCCTTGAAGGAGGGCAGCAGGGACGGGTGGATGTTGATGAGCGCGTTGTGCCATTGCCCGACGAACCAGGGCGATAGCAGGCGCATGAAGCCGGCAAGGCAGACCAGCTCGACGCCGGCCTCGCGAAGAGCGGCATCCATCGCCGCCTCGAAGGCCGGCTTGTCGCCGGGATAGCGGCGGTGGTCGACCACCGCGGTGGCGATCCCGGCGCCGGATGCACGCTCAAGGCCGAACGCTTCGGCCTTGTTGGACAGCACCAGCGCGATCTCGGCCGGGAATTCCGGCGCAGCGCAGGCGTCGATCAACGCCTGCAGATTGCTGCCGCGCCCCGAGATCAGGACGCCGAGCTTCAACTTGCTCATCAACGAATCCTTGAGGCGTCCCTTAGGCGGTCCAGGCCGCGTCCATGCCAGTGACGGTCACGCGGGCATCGCCGTCCTTCAGGGCGGTGACGGTGCCGACGGTGAAGACCGTCTCGCCGCCCTCGCGCAGGATGTCGATGGCCTCGGCCGCTTTGTCAGCCGGAACCACGACGACCATGCCGAGGCCGACGTTGAAGGTGCGCGCCATCTCGTACGGGGCGATGCCGCCGGTCTTCATCAGCCAGGAGAAGACGGGGGGCAGGGTCCAGGTCGAGGCGTCGAGAACGACACCCAGCCCGTCCGGCAGGACGCGCGGAATGTTCTCGATCAGGCCGCCGCCGGTGATGTGGGCCATGGCACGGACCGTGCCGGCGCGCACCGCCTTCAGCGTGCTCTTCACATAGATGCGGGTCGGCGTCAGCAGCGCTTCGCCCAACGTCTTCGACGCGTCCCACGGGCAGGCGGAGTCGTAGCCGAGGCCAGATTTCTCGACCAGCTTGCGCACCAGCGAATAGCCGTTGGAATGCACGCCGGTGGAGGCGAGGCCGAGAACCACGTCGCCCGCCTGCACGGCGGAACCGGTCAGGGCGTGCTGGCGTTCCACCGCACCGACGGAGAATCCGGCGAGGTCGTAATCGCCCTCGGAATACATGCCGGGCATCTCGGCGGTCTCGCCGCCGACCAGCGCGCAGCCGGCCTGACGGCAGCCTTCGGCGATGCCGGCGACGATGTCGCGGCCGGCCGCCACGTCGAGCTTGCCGGTGGCATAGTAATCCAGGAACAGCAGCGGCTCGGCGCCCTGCACCACCAGATCGTTGACGCACATGGCGACGAGATCGATGCCGACCGTGTCGTGACGGTTGGCGAGAATCGCCACCTTCAGCTTGGTGCCGACGCCGTCGGTCGTCGCGACCAAAAGCGGATCCTGGTAGCCGGCGGCGCGCAGATCGAACAGCGCGCCGAAACCGCCCAGGCCCGCGTCGGAGCCTGAACGCGCGGTGGAGCGGGCAAGCGGCTTGATCGCTTCGACAAGCGCGTTGCCCGCATCGATGTCCACACCGGCCTGCTTGTAGGCGTCGGACATGTTATAGGACTGGGTGCTGATGGTATCCTCGCTTGGGCTGAGCTATATACCGGGCCTTGGGCTCGGGCCGAACATACTCGAATCGGAAGGCTTTGCAATGCTCCACCGCCGCCGCGCGCCGCTCCTCGCCGGTCTTGCTGCCATGTCCACCGCTCTGGTCGTGACGATGACCGGGCCGGCCGGGGCGCAGACCGGTTCCCCGCCGCCGGCCGCCGCTTCCGCTGCCGCCGCTCCGTCCGCTGCAGACCCCTTCGCGGTGTCCGGCGTCCGGGTCGACATCAACGGCAGCAACCCGACCACCGTACGCGATCAGGCGATCCGCGAGGCGCAGGCCAAGGCCTGGGTGGAGCTGTACCGCCGGCTCGTTCCCGGCGGCGGCAATCCTCCGCGCCTGTCCGACGGCGAGATCGCCAAGCTGGTCCAGGGCTTCGAGATCGACGAGGAGAAGGTGTCGGCCAGCCGCTATGTCGGCGCCATCACCGTGCGGTTCCGGCCCAATGCAGTGCGCGACGCCCTCGGCCAGAGCGGCGGTGCCGCCCAGTATGTGGAGCCGCCGTCGCGGCCCTTCGTCATCCTGCCGGTGACGCTGACCGACGGGCGCACCATCCTGTGGCAGGATCGCACCCCCTGGCGCGCGGCCTGGGAGGCGCGGCAGCCCGCCGCATCGCTGGTGCCGCTGGTGGTACCGGACGGCGAGCTGTCAGATGCCCAGGCGATCAGCGGCGAGGACGCTGTCGCCGGCAACGCCGACGCGCTCGCCCGCATCGCCCAGGCCTACAAGGCGGGCGGAGTGGTGGTCGCCCGAACCGATCTTCCGGCCAACGGCCCCGATCCGGCTCGCGGCCTGACGGTTGACGTCACCCGCTACGGGGTGGACGGGACGCGCGAGAACCAGACGGTTCAGGTCAAGGGCGGCGGAACTGCCGATGAACTGCTGAACCGCGCCGTCGCATCGGTCGGAACCCAGGTGGATGAGTCGTGGAAGCGCGAGCACACCACTGCCACCGGTCCCGAGCAGAACACCCTCGTCCGCGTGCCGCTGACCGCGGTGAACGACTGGGTGGAAACGCGCAAGCGCCTGTCCGCCGTCAATGCGGTGACCCGCAACACCCTGATGTCGATGACCCGCAGCGAGGCGCTGATCACCCTGACCTATCGCGGTGCGCCCGAGCAGCTGGCCCAGGCGCTTGCCCGCCAGGATCTGGGCTTCGCGCATGCCGCGCCTCCCGTCGCAACCCCGGTTGCCGCTGGCTATCCCGGTGCTCCGGTGCCGTCGGCTGACTGGCAATTGACGCTGCTGCCGCGCGGGTCGGGTGCCGCGTCGGCCGGTGCCGTTCCGTCCTCCGCCGCGCCGATGGCCTCCCCGACGTCGCTGGCGCCGTCGGCGCCGATGGATGCGGGTGCCGTGGGCACGATGGGCGCCCCGCCGCGCAACCTGGGAACGCTGCCGGCGAAGAGCGCACCGTGAGCGTACCCAACATCATCACCTTCCTGCGCATCGTGGCGGTTCCGGCTGCGATGTACATGATCCTCACCGGCAGGATGGAGTGGGCCTTCGCCCTCTTCGTCGCCGCCGGCCTGTCCGATGCGCTGGACGGCGCCATCGCCCGCATGTTCCGCGCGCGTACGGTGCTGGGCGGCTATCTCGATCCGCTGGCCGACAAGGCGCTGATCGTCGGGGTCTACATTGCCCTGGCCTGGGTCGGCACCATCCCCTTGTGGCTGGCGATGATGGTTGTGTTCCGCGACATCATGATCATCGGCGGCGTCATCCTGCTGTTCACGCTGAAGGAGACGCTGGCGATGCAGCCGCTCTACATCAGCAAGGTGAACACGGTGGTGCAGATCGCGCTGGCCGCCGCCGTGCTGGCGCCGCCGGCGCTGGGGCTGCCGGACATCCATCTGAATGGCTGGGAGCTGGTCGATGTGCTGGTGTACGTCTGCACGGTGACGACGGTGCTGTCCGGCGTGATGTACGCACGGCGTGGAGCCCTGCTGTTCAACCGGCTCGGCGGCGTTCCGTGACGCCGGCGAAGCAGCTCCGCTTCTGGCTGGTCGGGCTGGTGCTGTTCGTGCTGGCGCTGTGGCTGCTGGCCGACATGCTGCTTCCCTTCGTGGTCGGGCTGGCCATCGCCTATCTGCTCGACCCGGCAGTCGACCGTCTGGAGGCGGCGCGGCTGCCGCGTTGGCTCGGCACCACGCTGGTGCTGCTGGGTTTCGTGCTGGTCATGGTGCTGATGGCGCTGCTCCTGTTGCCGCTGGTGCAGGGGCAGGTCTCCCACCTGCTGGAAGTGCTGCCAAACTATGCGACGCTGGCGAAGGAGCGGTTGATCCCGGCGCTGAACCGCTTCATCCACCGCCTGCCGGCCGACGATGTCGAGCGGCTTCGTGCCGCCGCCGGCAACTACGCGGGTGAATTGGCGGGGCTGGTCGGCCGCGTCGTCACCCGCATCCTGTCGGGCGGGCTGGCGCTGTTCGACATCGTCACCCTGATGTTCATCACCCCCGTCGTCGCCTTCTATATGATGCGCGACTGGGACCTGATGGTGGGGAAGGTCGATTCGTGGCTGCCGCGCCAACATGCCGAGACGGTGCGCGAGCAGGCCCGTGAGGTGAACGTCACCCTGTCCGGCTTCGTGCGCGGGCAGGCGACTGTCTGCGTCGTGCTCGGCGTCTTCTATGCGCTGGCGCTGTCGGCGGCAGGGCTGGATTTCGGACTGGTGATCGGTCTGATGGCCGGGCTCTTGTCCTTCATCCCTTATGTCGGCACCCTGTTCGGCTTCGTCGCCAGCACCGGCCTTGCCCTGCTGCAGTTCGACGAGTTCTGGCGCGTCGCCATCGTCATCGGCATCTTCCTGTTCGGGCAGGCGGTGGAAGGCAATGTCCTGACGCCGAAGCTGGTGGGCGACAAGGTCGGGCTGCATGCGGTGTGGGTGATGTTCGCCCTGCTGGCCGGCGGCAGCCTGTTCGGATTCGTCGGCGTGCTGCTGGCGGTTCCGGTCGCCGCGGTGATCGGCGTGTTGACCCGCTTCGCCTTGCGACAGTATCTCTCGAGCCCGTACTACCGCGGCACCGACGCGGAACGCTGATGGGTGTGTCCGCATGAGCTTGCCGGCGCAGATACCGCTCGATCTAGGGCACCGGACGGCGATGGGCTGCGAGGATTTCCTTGTCGCACCCAGCAACGCCGATGCTGTGGCGTGGCTGGACCGCTGGCCATCCTGGCCCGCCCCGGCACTGACGCTGTACGGACCCGCGGGTTGCGGCAAGACCCACCTGTCACAGGTCTGGCGCGCCCGCAGCCATGCCCTGGTGACCCGCGGCGATGCCCTCGATACGGCTGTCGTCCCGTCCCTGCTGATGCCTGCCAACGCCGTGGTCGTCGAGTATGCCGACATGGTCGCCGGCCGGCCGGAGCGGGAAGAGGCATTGTTCCACCTGTACAACCTCGCCCGTGAACAACAGGGCCATCTTCTGCTTCTGTCGCGCAAGGCGCCGTCGCGTTGGCGGACGACGCTTCCCGACCTGCGGTCGCGCATCAAGGGCGCGCCGGCGGTCGAGGTCCGGGCGCCCGACGACGCTCTGCTCGCCGCGGTGTTGGTCAAGCTGTTCGCCGACCGCCAGTTGCGGCCGGGGATGGAAGTCGTCACTTATCTGCTGGCACGGATGGAGCGGTCGCTCGATTTTGCCCGCCGTCTGGTGGCGGCGCTGGACCATGCGTCGCTGGCCGCCCATCGTGGCGTGACCGTGCCTTTGGCGCGGGAAGTCCTTTCGGAACTGCAACGGATGGAACCGCAACGATCCGGTTCCAAAACGACCCTCTGACACCGACAAGGGAAGAGACGATCATGGATTTGGGTATCGCCGGCCGCCGCGCCATCGTCTGCGCCGCCAGCAAGGGGCTGGGCCGCGCCTGCGCCTTCGCGCTGGCCCGCGAGGGCGTGCATGTCACCCTGACCGCCCGCAGTGCCGATGCGCTGGAGGCGACCGCCGAGGAGATCCGCAAGGCGACCGGCGTTACGGTCACCACCGCCGCCGGAGACATCTCGACGGAGGAGGGGCGGGCCGCGGCGCTCGCCGCCTGCCCGGAGCCGGACATCCTGATCAACAATGCCGGCGGTCCGCCGCCCGGCGACTTTCATGACTGGGACCGGGAGGACTGGATCCGCGCGCTGGACGCCAACATGCTGACGCCGATCTTCCTGATCAAGGCGACGGTGGACGGCATGATGTCCCGGGGGTTCGGCCGGATCGTCAACATCACCTCGGCCGCCGTCAAGGCACCGATCCCGATTCTGGGCCTGTCGAACGGTGCCCGCACCGGCCTGACCGGCTTCGTCGCCGGCCTGTCGCGCCAGACGGTGAAGCACAACGTCACCATCAACAACTTGCTGCCCGGTCCCTTTGAAACCGACCGCCTGCGCAAGACGATGGAAGGCGGTGCCAAGGCCGGCGGACGCAGCATCGACGAAGAGATGGAACTGCGCCGCAAGTCGAATCCCTCCGGCCGATTCGGCGATCCAGAGGAATTCGGGGCTGCCTGCGCCTTTCTTTGTGCCGCAAGCTCCGGTTTCATGACCGGACAGAACATCCTTCTGGATGGTGGAGCCTTCCCCGGCACGATGTAACCTGCGGTATCGGAAGACGGGACGCCGCCGCGTCTCAAGTTTGTCTCTCCAATTCGCAATAAAATCCGCCCATCGTCACAGGCCATTAAGAAACGGCGACGGGAAGGGGGGCTCGAGCATCGGCTCGGGCGCCGCTTCCCCGGTCCGCCGGTCGGCAAAACGCGGCAGTGCCGCGGCGACCGGACAACGGCTTTTGCGAGCCACTGGCACAGGAACGATGAGCATGCAGCAGAGTGTGGCGGCCCCCGCGGTCTACACCGACCTTGGCCGCGTCATGGAAAGCATCACCCGGCGCTTCCTCGACGTGCTTCGGATGGAACTGGCCCGCATCGGTGTGACCGACCTCAGCCCGACACAGGCGCTGATGCTGCTGCACATAGGCACCGAGGAGCTGTCGGTCCGCGACCTGCTGGAGCGCGGCTACTATCTGGGCTCCAACGCGTCTTACAATCTGAAGCATCTGGTGGAGGCGGGCTATGTCGACCGCAGCCCGTCCCAGCGCGACCGGCGGGCCGCCCGGCTCAAGCTCTCCTCCCAGGGGCTGGCCGCCTGCGAAGCGCTGAAGAAGCTGGAAGCGACGCGCGCAGATACGCTGCTGCGCACCGACAGCGACGGTGCCGACTTCGAAACCACCTATCGCACGCTGCGCCGGCTGGAGCGCGCCTGGACCGATCTGATCCGCTACGACGATGCCGATCCGGGCTGACAGATTCCTGCATTCGACACGTAACTTTCTAACCACCTGTCCGTTCGATCTGTGTCCGGAATGGAACACTGGAGTCCGTAACAGGAACATAGGCAGAACTAGCCGGTTGCCGTTCTTCGTCCGTTCTGATAGCTCTGTTGGAACAAGACGCGAACAACGGAGGTTGGCATGTCGGTTCTGGCTTTCCTGCGCGAATGCATGACCCTCGCATTTTTCCTGGCGGTGCTCTACGGCTGGGCCACGGTCGGGCCGATTCTGATTGGCTGAGGTTGGCCGGGATGCGCCCGTGGGTTTCGGGGGCGCATCCCTTCGGAAGAGGTCCCCAAAGGGGGAATGCCGCGTCGGTATTATATCCGAAATCCCAGCCCACCCCGGCCGGCGCAGCGCTTACATCGGGAACACGCGGACCCGTCCCTGGCCCATTCGAGAAGCCGAAAGGGGGGCGGTTCCGCGAACGCCGACAACGCGTGGGGATTGGGACGGATGCGGAATTTCTTTCGAAAGCGTCGTTCGGCCGCTGTGGCCGACGAGCGCATGCCGGCCGCCGGTGGCGGCCTTGGATCTAACCCGCTGACCGGCGGACCGGGCATGGGCGGTCCCGGCGTTGCGGGGCCTGGGATGGGCAATGCCGGGGCCGGTGGCCTCTCCAACGGACCGGGATTTGCCCGGCCCGGTGGGGCTCACCTGCGTCCGGTGGACGGAAACATGGGTGGTGGCATCGGCACCGGCATCGGTGCCCGTGCCGGATTCGACACGATGCGCGGTCCGGCCGCGCCGCGGCTGCCCGACATCATCGACAACGAGGCCACCGGCGACCGCCGCGGCCACATGTTCCCGCAGCCGGGCGGCCGGGATGCCGAGGGCGAGCACGACCTGCCGCGCTTTACGATGTCCGTCAACGGCGGCTATCGCGGCGGCATGGGCGCCAATGCGCCGGCCATGCTGAAGGGCCTGACGCCGGAGCTGAACGGCCTTCTGCGCGAAGCCTTCACGCCGACCCGGCCGAAGCAACAACTGAACGGTCTGTTCATCGGCCGCAACGACACGCTGCGCCGCATCATCTCGGCCATCGAAGAGGAGCGGGCGCACGTCATCCTCTATGGCGACCGCGGCCGCGGAAAGACCTCCGTCGCCAACGCGATCGAAAAGATCGCGGGGCAGGCGGGCTATCTGTCGCTGAAGCTGACCTGCAGCGGAGAGCTGAGTTTCGAGGATATCTTCAGGCATTTCCTGAAGAAAATCCCGTCGACCTACTACCGTTCCGCGCTCGACAATCCGTTCGCGGCGCGGCGCAACTTCGCCAGCCTGAACGAGTTGCTGCCGGACGGCACCTTCAGCGTCACCGAGCTGAACGAGGTTCTGTCGGGCATCCACGCCACCCATGTGCTGCTGATCCTGGACGAGTACGACCGCGTCCAGGACGAGGATTTCCGCAACAAGCTGGCGGAGCTGTTCAAGAACCTGACCGACAGCTCGATCCCGGTCACCCTGCTGGTGGTCGGCGTCGCCGAGAATCTCGACCAGCTGCTGGGTAAGCATCCGTCGATCCAGCGCTCGCTGGTTCCGGTTCATCTGCCGCTGATGACCGATCAGGAGATCGGCCGCCTGATCCAGGCCGGTGCGCAGAATGCCGGCATCGAGTTCGCCCCCGACGTCGTGCGGCGGATCGCCGAGTTCGTGCGCGGCCTGCCGTACTACGCCCAGCTTCTCGGCCTGCATGCGGCGCGCAGCGCCGTCAGCCGCGGAAGCAAGCTGGTGGAGCGGCCGGATCTGGCCTATGCCGTCGCCCGCTGCCTGCAGGAAGCCGAGCGCGGCATTGTCGAAAGCTATGCCCGTGCGCTGGCTGCCGACCGCCGGGCCGAGTTGGAGGATGCATTGCTGGCTGCGGCGCTGTGTCCGGCCGATGCCTATGGCGTGTTCGATCCCAAGGACTTGGCTGGTGACAGCGGAGAATTGCCGAGCGCCTCGACGCTCGACCTGCTGAAGCGCCTGACGCGCGAGGACCATGGCGGCGTCCTGGCCCCGGTGGTCGAGCCGGGACTGGAGCGCTACCGCTTCCGCAACCAGATGATGCGCCAATATGTCCTGATGCGTCAGGCCAGCGAGCGCGGCCAGATCTGATCCATCCCCGATCAGGCCGTCCTTCGGCCCTTCCCCGGCGACGGGGAAGGGCCACTCTTTCATGATGGACCCTTTTGCACGGCGGGTCTTTTGGCAGGCGGTGGGGCGTTACAGGAACGCCGCCCGCCGCTGGCCGCTGGCCTTCTGCCACGCCCACTCGACCACGACGCTCAGCAGACGCTCAAGCGACGGCTTCACCTCTGCCGCCAGTGTCGGGCGGAAGTGATAAGGAGAGGCCTCGTCCATATAGGTCGACTGGGTCAGTTCGAGCTGGATGGCGTGGATGTTCTCTTCCGGCTGGCCATAGCTGCGGATGATGAAACCGCCGCGCAGGCGGCCGTTCAGCGCGGCTGAATAGCGCTCCGATGCCGAAAGCACGTTCATCAGCCGGACGACCAGCGGCTGGGCGGCGCTGCTGCCCTCGCCGGTGCCGAGGTTGAAGTCGGGCAGGGTGCCGTCGAAGAAGCGTGGAACCGCGCTGCGCACCGAATGGGCGTCGAACAGGATCGCCACGCCATAGCGGTCGCGCAAGGCGCGCAGCTCGCTGCGCATCTGCTCATGATACGGACGCCAATAGGCGCCGACCCGCCGGTCGATCTCCGCACGGCCGGGTTCCAGTCCCGGTCGATAGATCGGTGCTCGGTCGAACGTCGTCAGGGGACAGATTTCGGTGGGATCCTGGCCCGGATGCGGCACGACGCCGTCGGGATCGCGGTTGAGGTCCACCACATAGCGCGAGCAGAGCGCCGTCAGGAAACCGATTCCGAGTGCGGGTGCGAAGTGGTACAACCGGTCCAGATGACGGTCGACGTCGGGCTGTGCCAGCCCCTCCGGCGTCATCGTTGCGGCGATGTCCGGCGGAATCATGGTCCCGACATGCGGAATGCTGAGCAGGACCGGGGTTTCGCCCGGCTGGAAGCGGAAGGTTTCCATGGCTCGTCTCGTCATCGGAACGGCTTGCGCCGCACTGTGTGCAGTGCGGCAGGGCCAGCGGTGGGACTATGACGGGCGGTGCCGCGCCCCGTCAAACAGATTGCGTTTTTTTGAAAGAGTCGGGATGCCGGTGCGGTGGAAACCTATCCTTACGCGTTCCATTTCCTGCTGCGACCGGCAGAATTGCCGGTTGACCTTGAGCTGCGCTTGCCGGAGACTTTCGCGCAATCGGCGACCGCCCGGCAGAAGGCGTCGCCCCGCACCGGACAAAGCTGTTCCTCGGATAGTTCCCAGGCGACCGGACAAAAGACTTCGACAACATACGGCGCCCCGATTTCGCAGCCCCGGTGACGAAGCAACGCAGCAGGGGAGAAGCGACCATGACCACCGCCACCCGTCTTGGCACGGCCATGCCCGGCCGGCGCCAGTTTTTGTTGCCGCTTGCGCTTGCCCCCATTGCCGGCTGGGCCGTTTGGGCTGCCGGGACGCCGGAGGCGCCGAGCCATCCCGCCAGTCCCTTCCATCTGCCGCTGGACGAGTCAACCGCGATTTGGCGCGACCTGGGCGCCGTGCGGATGGGCGGTCTGGCCGGCGATCCGCAATTTCCGGTGAAGGTGTCGGCGTTGGACGGCCGTCCGGTCACCGTGCGCGGTTTCATGGTGCCGCTGACCGACGGAGCCAGCCACAACCGCTTCATCCTGTCCGCCAATCCGATGGGCTGTCCCGCCTGCGAAAGCCCCGGACCGGCGACCATGATGCATGTCCACACATCCATCGCCCTGCCGGCGACGCGGGAACCGCTGACCCTGACCGGAACATTGCGGCTGCGCCCGCAGGAGGGATTGTTCTATCGTCTGGACCGTGCCGAGCAGCGCTGGGCCTGACCCAGGCGGCCGATTTCCGCGAGGGGCGGCCATGACGGTGGCCGCCGCACGGATGGGCGCGCTGTCGATGGCGGCAGCCCTGCTTCTGTATGGCGGCCTCAGCGTGCCGGCGCCGCCGGCCCTGCGAGGGGCGGAACTGTCCATCGGCCTTCTGATCCTGCTGTCGATCGGTTGGAAATGGCCGCTGGCGGTGGCGAGCGGCCATGCGCTGCGGACGCCCCCCGGCGCTGGATGGATGTCGTCCGGCATGGAATGGATGCCGGTGGCAGTTGCGGCATTCGCCTGGCTGCTGTGGGTGCCGCTGCTGCGCGGGGCGGCGCTGGGGTCGGACCCGGTCGATATCCTTCGCGACGTCGTGCCCCTCTTGTACCTGTTTCTTCCCGTGCTTCTGGTGCCGGCGTTGCGCGCCGCGGGGCGGACCGCCGTGCGGGCCTTGATCGGTGGGCTTGCCATTGCCGGCCTGCTGCTGGCCTTGCGCTGGTGGCGGCAGGCGGATTGGGGGTTCGGCGCCATCGGACAGCGGGCAATGGCCGATGGTGGCGCCTATCTGCTCAATGCGCCTGCGGTGCTGTTCGCCGCCGTGGTGCTGCCGGCTACGGCCTTGTCGCTGGTCGGCATCGGCGGCCGGTTCCGCTGGTGGCTTGCCGCGATCCCCTGTGCCGTCGGCGGGGCTCTCTGTATTGCCGCGCTGGCCGGAGCGGTCCACCGCACCGCGCTGGGACTGGCGCTGCTGTCGCTGGCGCTGATCGCCCTGTGGTGGGCACGGCGGCAGGCGTGGCTGGCCCTGCCTCTGCTGATCGGTCTGGGGTTGGCGGTCGCCGTCGGTGGGGATGCATTGTTCGGTGCGTGGCAGCAGGCGGCGGAGAAGACGCGGCTGACCGGGATCAATGCCCGGTGGGAAGAGGCGGCGGCGGTGATCGAGCATGCCGTCGCCTCTCCCTGGGTGCTGCTGTTCGGCGACGGCTGGGGCGCGCGGATCGCCAACCCGGCGGTCGGCGGCTGGCGGGTCAGCTATACCCACACGCTGGCGAGCTACAGCCTGCTGAAGACCGGACTGTGCGGCATGGTGGCGCTGGCGGCCTATCTCGGCGCGCTGGTCAGGCCCTGGTGCGGTCTGCTGGCTGCCGATCCGCCGCTGGCCCTGGCGGTGGTGCCTCCGCTGGCGATGGCGCTCTGCCTCCACACCAGCTTCAAGTACCTCGACACCGGCGTCATCCTGACGCTGATGCTTTTGGCGGCCGAGTGCAGGAAGGGGTTGTCTGATCCCTAGAGGATCTTCATACTTTCGCGTGTAATTCATGCTTCGGTGCGCCGTGCCGCTCGATCGACCGTCCATCATTTTCGTCAACCGTGTGTTCCCGCCTGACCGCGGGGCGACCGGCCGTTGCCTGTCGGATTTGTCCGCGCGGATCGCGGCTGCCGGCTGGCGGGTGACGGTGGTGACGGATGGCGAGCAGGGCAGCGATGAGGTGCCGAACCGCGCCGTTCCGGACGGGGTCACGCTTGTCCGCACCGGCCGCGGGGTAAGGAAGGGTGAGCGGCCCGACACGCGCGCCTATCTCGATTCGCTTTGCCGACTCACGGCTCGGGCCCTGCGCCTGCCGCGCCACGACCTCGTCGTCACGATGACCGATCCGCCGATGCTGGCGCTGGCCGGTCCGGTTCTGGCTGCGCGCCATGGTGCGGCGTCGCTGCACTGGTGCCAGGATCTTTACCCGGACCTTCTTCCGGTGCTGGGCGTGCGGATGCCGGAACTGCTCCTCCGCGTCGCTGGGGATGGCATGGCGCGGGCATTGCGGCGGCAGGATGGGGTGATCGCGATCGGCCGCTGCATGCGCGAACGCATCGTCGCATCCGGCGTGGCTGCGGATCGCGTGACCCTGTTGCCGAACTGGCCCGATCCGGCAATCCGTCCCCTGGAGAAGGCCGGCAACAGCCTCCGCCGCTCACTGGGTTTGACGGAGGGGGACGGACGCTTTCTGGTGGCCTATTCCGGAACGTTGGGCCTTGCCCATCCGATGGACGGCGTGCTGGAGGCGGCGGCCCGGCTGCAGCACAGCGATCCATCCGTGATTTTCCTGCTGGTCGGCGAGGGCAGGGGATTCGCCGCGGTGGAAGAGGCCGCACGCCTCACGGGTTTGCGCAACCTGCACCGGCTTCCCTGGCAGCCCGCCGACCGGCTGGCGGAGTGCCTGTCCGCCGCCGACCTGCATCTGGTGGCGATGGACCCGGCGGCGCAGGGGCTTCTGGTGCCGAGCAAGCTGGCCGGGGTGCAGGCGGCCGGCCGGCCTTGCCTGTTCCTGGGACCGGAGGGAAGCGAGGCAGCGGCCCATATGGATGGATGCGGCATGGTGATCGACCCGTTCGATGGGGTCGCCATTGCCGAAGCCGTGCGCGCCTATGCCGCCGCCCCCGACCGCTGCACAGCGGAGGGCGCACGCGCTGCCAGAATGGCCGAAGCCTGGAGCGCCGACCGTGCCGCCGCGGCCTTCGTCGGGTTGGCCCAACGTCTGGTCGAGGCACGCCGCGCCGTCCGGCCCCTGTTGGGGAGGCCGTTGCCCCATGCCTGACGGCGTCATCGCCCCGCGTCACACCCAGCCTCGGCCGCATGCGATGACGCTCGCTCTGCCGATGGCCGGAGGGGAGGGTGATTTTCGCGGCTTCGTTCGCACCCTGCGGACCGGCTGGCGCTGGTTGCTCGGCGGCTGGTTGGGCGGTCTGGCGCTTGCGGTGGCGGCTCTATGGCTGGTGACGCCGGCCTATACCGCGGCGATGGTGATCGGGCCGACGGCCCGGGTCGGCTCCGCCGCGATGGGGGCACGGGTGCCGACGCTCAACGGCCGTGACTCTGCCGGTGTTGCCGAGCCGGGGGCGGGGGACGAATCGCTGTCCGACTTCGCCCGCTATCTTGAGCTGTTCGGTTCGGGACCGGTGGCCGACCGTCTGGCTGCGGACCCCGCCATCCTGCGCGCCCTGTTTGCCGAGCGCTGGGATGCGGAGGCCGGGCGTTGGCGTCCGCCACCCGGACTGTTCCCGACGCTGAAGCGGGCATTGCTGGCGGTGGTCGGCCGCGAGGATTGGGTTGAGCCGGACGGCGACCGCGTGGCGCGCGCCCTGCGTGATCGGCTGGTTGTCGACATGCTGCGGTCGGGTCCGATGCGGCGGATCACCTTCCGCCATCCCGACCGGGCGATTGCAGTGGAACTGCTCGGGCGGATTGCCGCGGCCACCGACGCCCATCTGCGGGCGGAGGCGGCGCGGCGCAGTGCCGCCCAGATCGCCCACATCAAGCTTCGTCTCGGTGCCGTCACCGTGGCGGAACACCGGCAGGCGCTGAGCGACCTGCTGCTGGACCAGGAGCGGGTGGCGATGATGATCGGCGTCGATCTGCCCTTTGCCGCCGACATGATCCAGCCGCCGGCCGCCGCCACCCTGCCGGACTGGCCGAACCCGGCCGTGGTGATTCCGCTGGCCGGACTGGTCGGGCTTGTCGCCGCCGGATTCGCCCTGTCCGTCTCCCACGCCCTGCGGGAACGGACGACGGGGGTGGAGGCGGCACCATGAGGATTTCCACCATGCCTGCGCCCGCCATGACCGCCATCCCGGTCTCCGTGGTGGTGATGACGCGCAACGAGGCTGCGAACCTGCCGCAGTGCCTGCCGTCGCTCACCCGATTCGCCGAGTGTTTCGTGGTCGACAGCGGTAGTGATGACGGCACGCCGGACATCGCACGGTCACATGGCGCCCGCCTGATCGCCTTCCGCTGGAATGGCCGCTATCCCAAGAAGAAGCAGTGGTGCCTGGATACTCTGCCATTCGCCCATGACTGGGTTCTGTTCGTCGACGCCGACGAGCGGCTGACGGCGGAGCTGGTTGAGGAGATCGCCCGGCTGATGGCGGCTGGCCCTGCCTGCGCCGCGTACTGGATCGACGGCAGGCCGGTCGTCCGCGGCCGGCGGCTGCGTTTCGGCTGCTGGAATCGCAAGCTTGCTCTGCTGGACCGTCGGCGCGCGCGCTTTCCCGATCAACCCGACCTGGATATCGCCGCGATGTGGGAGGTCGAGGGGCATTACCAGCCGCAGGTGTCCGGAACGACCGGCCGGCTTCGCCACCCGATGGACCATGAGGATGCCAAGCCGCTCTCGGCCTGGTTCGACCGCCACAACCGGTATTCCGACTGGGAGGCGGCGATTCGTGCCGACGGCCGGATGGAGCGGCTGATAACGGGTGAACCGGATGGCGGCTCCAGTGCCCCTCATAGCCTCCGCGCCCTTCTTGGCCGGCGTATGCAGAAGCGGCTTTTCCAGCGCCTGCCGGGCCGGCCGCTCTTGGCATTTCTGCATGCCTATGTGCTGCGCCTTGGCGTCCTCGATGGCGCAGCCGGGCTCGACCACGCGCTGGCGCGCGCGTTCTACTATTGGCAGGTCGGGCTCAAGATGCGGTCGGCGGCAATGGGACCGGGAGCGTTCGACCGTTTCCCGTCCATCCGCGCCGCTTCCGAGCCTGTCCGGACTGTCCGTCCGGCGGGCGACCCTTATTCTTCGAGCAGCGCGATCCGGTCGCCACCCAGCGCCTTCAGCAGGTCGAAGGTCCGCTTGCGCACACCCGGATCCTCGATCCGGTAATAGGCGCGCACCAGTTCCAGCGTCTCGCGGCGGGCCATCGATTCGAACTCGTCCGTCTCGCTCATCGCTTCGGACGGAACTTCCGCGGCAATCTGGTCGGGCGACGGCATGTCGTCGAAGAAGTAGCTGACCGGCACACCGAGAACCTGGGAGAGGTTGTAAAGGCGGCTGGCGCTGATGCGGTTCGACCCACGCTCGTATTTCTGGAGCTGCTGGAAGGTGATCCCAACCGCTTCGCCCAGCTTTTCCTGGCTCAGGCCAAGCAGGGTCCGGCGAAGCCGCAGGCGGGCTCCGACATGGATGTCGATGGGGTTGGGACCTTCGCCGCGGCGCGACAGGGTGTGGGCGGGGGCGAGTTTGGTCTTGGTCGCGCTCATAAGTCGTACCTCAAAAGGAAAGCCAGAGGGAAGGCGCCGCGGGAATGCTTAGTTCAGAAAGTAAATTCTATGCAACCATTTGTGCGTATCAACGGTCCGTTTGGGTGGAAGGGGGAGGAAGAGTGCGAAAGACATTAAGTTTCAGGGCATCGGAAACGTAATTTCGCGTATAGAGCGGGAAGATGGTGGCGCAATGCCAGTGCGACTCGTTGAGCCAGGACGATCATTGCCGCGTGTGCGGCCCCATGGCCGAAATGCCGTTGTCGAATCGCTGTCTGCTCATGCCTGCCAGCGGTTGCGTCGCGCTGCGACAGGCCGCCGGCCGCGAACAGGCAGACCGGCCAGTGCAGCCGTTCGGCCCGTCCGCGCTTCAGCACCGACAAGGTGAAGTCATAATCGGCCGCGATCCGGTACCCGGAGTCGAAGCGCAGTCCTGCCAGTGCCGACACGGAGTAGATCATCGCCTGATGGTGGGTGAACATGCCCAGCGATGCCCAACGGTGGGAGCGGGCACGCTTCAGCAGGATACGTCCGTCACCCAGCCGCTCCAGCGCATCGCCATAGAGAAGGGCGCAGTCGGGATGCCGGGCAATCGCTTGCAAAAGCCGGATGCCGCTGTCCGGCTCCGCCAGCCGGTCGCCGGCATTCAGGAACAGCACATGGCTGCACCCCAGCCGGCCCGCGGCGGCGAGCGCATCGTTCATCGCATCGTACAGCCCCGAGTCGCGGGCTGAGCGCCACCAAAGCGGGACATCGGCATGGTCCGCCAGCCACTCCGCCGTTCCATCGGTGGAGGCGCCATCGGCGACCAGCCAGACGATGCCGGGACCGAGCTGCCCGCGCAGGCTGTCATAGGTGTCGGCCAGTCCGGCGCGGTCGTTGCGGACCACGGTCAGCATGGCGAGTCGGAGCGGGGCGGGCGCCGTCATCGCGTGATCACCGAAATCGAGGCCGCCGTGATCGCCAGTTGGCTCAGGATGTTGCCGATGGCCTTGGTGGCGTCCAGTCCGTCGAAGGGGCGGGGGTCGCGCGGCACCACCAGGATCGACCCGGGCGGGATAACGTCCACCCGATGGTTCCAGGAGGACAGCGCCAGCGGCCGTGCCCGTCCGTCCGGCAGAACCAGGAAGCTGCGGCCGGTGTCGGCATCGCGGGTCGGGCCGCCCGCCTCGTTCAGGTAATCCTCGGCACCCTTGCCGCTGACGAACTGTGCCGCGGTCGGGTGAAGAACCTCGCCCGACACCGCCACGGTCAGCGGTCGTTTCGGGATCACGATCCGGTCATCGGGTTCCAGCAGCGGGTCGAGAGCCGGGCGGCTGCGCAGGACAGCCGGGTCCGCTTCCACCACCACGCGGCCGAGCGGTTCGGCTGCACGGAGCTGGGCCGCGAGCTGGCGGGCCAGTGCGACATTCTCCGCCTTCACCGGCTCGCCCTTCTCCACCTCCAGCGCCAGCGCGCGCTCCAGTTCACGCGCTTGCAGCTGGAACTGCTCCCTCTCGCGGCGGCGTTCGCTCTCGCGGGTCAGCACGGCCCCAGCCGGATAGGCATCGTCGATCAGGCCGCCGGCCCGCGCGATCAGGGAGGACAGCGTCTCACCGCGGCCGATGTCGTAGCGGCCGGGACGGCGCACTGCCCCTTCGATGGCGACCGCGCGGGCCTCCAGCGCCTGCGGGCGCGGGTTGATCCGCAGCGCATCTCCAGGGCCGATCCTGCGGGCGCCGTCGCGGGTCAGGTCGATGGCGCTGCGCGTGCCGTTGGCGGCCGTCAGTTCCGCCACCGTGGGGTCGGCGTCGGTGGAGAGCCCGCCTGCCGCCGCGACCAAGGCCGCCAGCGGCGTGAGGTCGGCGACCGGATAGCCGCCGGGATCGCGCACGGCGCCACGCAGCTGGACGGTCCGCTCCCCAATCACCGCGACGATGGCCGGATCGAGCACGGCCGCCAGCATCGACGGTTCGGACTCGTCGTCCGCCTTGCTGTCCGTCCTCGATTCGGCGGGCTTCACCAAGCCGCGGATGTCGTCGGCGGCGAACAGGTGAATGCGGTCTCCGTCGCTCATGGCACGGTCGGCGCGTCCGGCAGCCACCTCCTGTGGGGAGAAGGGCAGATAGGTGCGGGTCAAGGTCCGCCGGTCATAGCGTTCGACGATGCCGAGCAGCGGATACACGTCCCGCTTCAGCGCCTTGCCCTCCGCCAGCGCCTGACGCAGCGTGGCCCCGGCCGGCAACCGGCGGGTGCCGGGCCGGCGGACATGGCCGAGCAGCTCATAGTGAGGCGCTTCCGATTCGACGATGGTCTCGCGCGCGCCGGCGCTCTCCGGCCCATCGGCCACGGGATAGAAACCGGGCCGCGGCGCACCGGTAAGCCGCAGAACGGAATGGCGCAGGGCCAGCGGCAGCAGGTCCGGCACCGTTGCGAACAGGGGCGGGCAGGGGGTGCGGGAACCGGTCAGCGTGGCGGCGGCGCGCGCCTGCGGACCGGTGGCGAGGGGACCGGCCGGCTCCGCCGCCAGGATGCGGGCCAGCGCCACCAGACCGGGACAGGCATCCGGCGGCGGCTGGCGTTCGCCGCGCAGCAGGGCCAGCACCGCCTCCGACGTCAGGAAATCGACGTCGGCAGTCCCCAGGACATAGAGCGTGTCGCCGTCCGAAAGCTGTCGGCGGTCGCGTCCGTTCAGAACGGCCGACAGGTCGACCGGCCGCAGGTTGCGCGCCGCCTTCGTTGGGGCAGTGCTCTCCAAGGCGGCGAAGGGAAAATAGGCCGATGGGCCCAGGTCCGCACGGGAAAGCAGTCCGGGCAAGGATTTAACTCGGGTGAGCGCACGGGGGCCGGGACGCAGGACATGTCCGTCGAGCCGAACCTCGCCGCGGCGGTCTTCCCGTTCCGGCACGATCAACAGCAGGTCGCCGTCACCGAACCGCTTGGCGTCGGCGTCGGCGATCTCCTCCGCCGTTTCCTCGCCCGACGGCCCGATGCCGAATCGCACAAGCCGGCCGCGGCCGGGCCGCAGCGCACCACCGGCAAGGTCGCGCATCTCCGACGCCGACAAGGGGCCGCCACCCGGCGGCAATTCATAAATGCCCGGCCGCTTCACCGGTCCGGCAATTGCGACGGTGGCGCCGAGCGGCGGGACGAACAGGCGGTCGCCGTCACGCACCGGCATATCCGCATTGCCAGTGGCACCGGCGATTTGCAGGGCATAGAGGTCGACCATGACCGCACCGCCGGACCGCATCAGCCTGACCGCGCGCAGGCTGCCGCCGCGATCCACGCCGCCGGCGGCCGACAGCGCATCGAGCACGGTGGCGAAGGCGCTGATCTCCTGCCGGCCGGGGCGGCGGACGGCGCCGGTGACCAGCACGCCGATCCGCCGCACCTCCGCCAGCGACGCGAAGGCATCGGTGCTGGGCCAGGTGGCGGCGACGGTGGCGGACAGGTCGCGTCGCAGGGCGTCCAGCGTCAGGCCGGCAGCCGTCAGCGGCCGCAGGTCGTCCACCACCAGCTGGCCGTTTCGGTCGACGGTGAAGCGTTTGCTGAAGGATTTCTGCCCGCGCAGGGTGACCAGGATTGTGTCGCCTGTGTTCAGGACATAGTCGCCCTGGATGGCGCCGGGCGCGGCCTCGGCCGTCGAAGCCGCATCGGTTGCAGAAGCAAACAGGTCATAGCCGAATTGGCGCAACGGTTCTCCCGCACGTGTGGAGAAGGCCGCCTCCAGGGGGGAGTCCGTCGATGCCGGCTGAGGACGCGGCAATAGTGGATCGCTCCGCGCAGGCCCGGCGGCCGACACGGCGCACGCCCACAGAATCAACGCCGCCCCGGGCGCAATTCGGGCGAATATCCTGCACGCAGCAGCCAACATGGATGTCCAACAACCCCAGCAATCACCCGCACAGCGCGAGTGATCGACGCTGAACACTATCGCGTGCAATAGGCCGAATGGCAATGGCCTGCGTCCGGGGCGCCATGCAAAAGGGTGGCATCCATGGATGGCGGGGCGGCGCTATGATGAGGCCGCCTTCCGCCGGTCCGAACCTTTCCGGGGCGGCGAAACAGTCAAGAAAGTCAACGGCGTGATCGTCATCCACAGCGAAGAGCACCGGCTGCAGGCCGGCCGGTCCGAACTCAACGACGGCCAACTCGTTCCCTGTTACGAGAAGCCCGCGCGTGCCGACATCGTCCGGGCGCGGATCGAGGCGGTCGGGCTGGGGCCGGTCGTGGAGCCCACCCGTCACGGCATCGACCCGCTGGAACGGGTGCATGACGCCGGCTACCTCGGCTTTCTCCGGACCGCCTGGGACGATTGGGTGGCGGAGCATGGTGCCGACATCGACGCGCTGCCGCTGAACTGGGTGGCGCCGGGAATGTCGCGGCGGCGGGTGCCCCGGTCCATCGACGGGCGGCTCGGCTTCTACTCCTTCGATGCGGGGACACCGATCACCGCGGGCACGTGGCGGGCCGCGACATCCGCAGCCGACAGCGCACTGACAGGCGCCGACCGGCTGCGGGCCGGCGACCGCAGCGCCTTTGCGCTGTGCCGTCCGCCCGGCCACCATGCCGGCCACGCCTTCTACGGCGGCTATTGCTTCCTGAACAACGCGGCCATCGCGGCGCAATCCCTGCGTGACGGCGGGGTTGCGCGCGTGGCGGTGCTGGACGTCGATTATCACCATGGCAACGGCACCCAGGAGATCTTCTGGGAGCGCGGCGACGTGCTGTTCGTGTCGATCCATGCCGATCCGGCCGACGAGTTCCCCTATTTCTGCGGTCATGCCGATGAGAGCGGGGCAGGCGCCGGGGAAGGTGCCAACCTGAACCTGACGCTGCCCTGGGGGACCGACTGGAACGGCTACGCCCAGGCGCTGGCCGTCGCGGCGGCACGCGTCCGCGAGTTCGGCGCCGACGCGCTGGTGCTGTCGCTGGGTGCGGACACCTATGGCGGCGACCCGATTTCCCGCTTCCGCCTGTTGTCGGAGGATTTCCTGCGCATGGGCGCCGCCATCGCCGGAATCGGCCTGCCGACCCTGTTCGTGCTGGAAGGCGGCTATGCCGTCGACGATCTGGGCGTCAATGTCGCCAATGTCCTGACCGGCTTCGAGCAGATCTGAGGCAGCGGGACGGCTGCGGGGATGGTCATACCGTTGCCGGTGCGGACGAATCGTCCTAAATTGATGGGAAGTTCGGCATCTGAGTGAGGATGCGGGCGGTGGCTGCCGACCTTTCCATCTCCAGCCCGTCGATCGGACCCTATTCCACCCCGCGCACCGTACCGCTGCGGCGGGATGGGAAGGGCGCATCCGGTGCTCAGGCATCCGGCACTCAGGATGGCGAGAGCGGCTCCGCCGACAGCGTCACCCTGTCCGACGCAGCCCGGCAGCAGGTCCAGAAACTCAAGCAGGCCGACACCAGCGTCCGCCAGCATGAGGCGGCGCATCAGGCGGCCGGCGGTGCCCATGCCGGCGGCGCCTCCTTCACCTTCACCCGCGGTCCGGACGGCAAGAACTACGCCACCGCGGGCGAGGTGCCGATCGATGTCAGCGCCGAATCGGAACCGGCGGCCACCGTCGCCAAGATGGAGCAGGTCAAGGCCGCGGCGCTCGCTCCGGCCGATCCCTCGCCTCAGGATTTGCGGGTCGCCGCGCAGGCCGATGCGGCGAAGCTGCAAGCCCAATCGGAACAGCGCCGGCAAGGTGGCGATACGGCATCCGCACGCGCTGCCGCCGCCTATGGCGCGGCACAGGGGCTCGGCAATGCCGGACGCAATTCGGGAACGGCGAGGGGGCTGACGGTCTGACACCGCTGCGGCCGGTGCCGGTCGCCAGTGTCAGCTCCCCTCTCGACCGGTCAGCGACGCGGGGTTGTTTCGCCGTCCAGCGTCAGCAGGGCGCCATACAGCTCCGGCCGGCGGTCGCGGAAGACGCCCCAGGAGGCACGCTGCGCCGCGATGCGGTCGAGGTCGAAGCTGGCGGTCAGGACCGTCCGGCTCTCGCGGTCGGCCTGCGCCACGATCTCCCCCTGCGGGCCAGCGATGAAGGACGAGCCATAGAAGGTCAGCGCGCAGCTTTCCCCCTGCTCAACCCCGACTCGGTTGGAGGCCACGAGCGGCATCAGGTTGGCGCCGGCATGGCCCTGCATCACCCTGGTCCAATGGCCCTGGCTGTCGATGGAGGAGTCCTGCGGTTCCGATCCGATGGCGGTGGGGTAGAGCAGGATCTCCGCCCCTTTCAGCGCCATGACACGCGCCGTCTCCGGGAACCATTGGTCCCAGCAGATGGCGCAGCCGACCGTGGCGTAGCGGGTCTTGAACACCTGGATGCCGCTGTCGCCGGGGCTGAAATAGAACTTTTCCTGATAGCCGGGACCGTCGGGAATGTGGGACTTGCGATAGATGCCCAGCAGGCTGCCGTCTGCATCGACCATGGCCATCGAGTTGTAATAGGCGTTGCGGGCCCTCTCGAAGAAGCTGACGGGGATGACCACCGACAGCTCCCGCGCAAGGGCTTGCATCCGTTCGATCACCGGGTGACCGTCGGCCGGCGCAGCCAGTTCGAACAACGACTGCTTCTGGTCCTTGCAGAAATAGGGGGTCTCGAACAGCTCCTGCGGCAGGATGATCTGCGCGCCCTTGGCGGCAGCCTCGCGAATCAGCGATTCGACGCCATCGACGTTGGCGGCACGGTCCCAGCTGCAGGCCATCTGGGTGGCGGCAACGGTGACGGTACGGGACGAAGGGGCGGTTGGCGAAGCGGTCATTGCGGGCTCACGGCTCCTGTAACGGGCGGTTCGGGGCTTGTGTGACCAAAGGTCGCGGCAGTTGCAAGTGGTCGGAAGGAAATTATCAGCAATTTAGCGAAATATTCATTTAACGCTCTGGTGCTGTACGAATTGCCAAATAAAAACGATCCAATTGGCAATGATCATATCGATCATCATATGCGGATATGGTGTCTACCGACGGCACCAAAAAGATGGACGTGACACAAGTCGGCCATGCGAAGAGTCGGTGAATGTGTTCTGCTTACTCCGCCGGTGATTTGGATGACCAAAACCGACATATCATTGCATGCCGGTGACAGGTGGCTGCGCAATTGATTTGCGCTTTGCACACAACACGTTATGATTGGATGACGCAGCCATGCCCACTCGTGTCAAGGTGGTGTTACCAGACAGGCATGGACCCGGTGGATGCACTGCGGCGGCGTCGCCTCGACAGGCGGCTGTCCGTCCAATGCAGCCGGCGGGCTGGGGTGGCTGTGGGCACGGGAACGACGGCAGAGAGATTGTCGGTATGGAGGCGTCTGTCAAGGGGTGGGAGTCGGAACGCCCCGGCGAGTCGGAAGACGCGGCCGGTTCGGCCGACGGTGCTTTATCGTTCGTCGTCCGGGACGTGAATCGCGCCTTCGCCCGCGCCCTCCAGACACGCATCGCGCGGTCGGGGGTCAGCATGGGGCAATGGTTCTTTCTGCGTGCCCTGTGGGAAGAGGACGGATTGACCCAGCGGGAGCTGAGTCACCGCGTGGGCATGATGGAGCCGACCACGGTCACCGCGGTCAACGTGATGGAGAGCCAGGGGCTGGTTCAGCGCGTGCGCAACAGCCATGACCGCCGCAAGATGAACGTCTTTCTGACCGACAAGGGCCGGGCCCTGCGTCAGACCATGATGCCCAGCGCGTCGGAGATCGCCCAGATCGCCATCGACGGCATTGCGCCGGCAGATCTGGACCTGACTCTGGAGGTTCTGCGCCGTGTCGGCGCCAACCTCAACGCCGCCTGTGCGGCCGCCCGTGACGGCGAAGACGGCGGCGGACGGGACGAGAGGTAGCGCTCGGCCGCTTCGGACCTCCGCTCCCTCCGTCCCGTTTCAGTCGATCTCGGAACACCTGCCCGGAGCGGCCGTCCTTTCGATCGGCGCGCCTCGCGGGTCAATCGTCGTCCGGGTCCGGTGGCGGCGGCAGGCTGGCACCCGTCAGGTTGGCACCGGTGAATTTCGCGTCGCGGATGTTGGCGTCGCTCAGGATCGCCCCGGTCAGGTTGGCGTTGCTGAAATCGCAGTCGGACAGATTGGCCCCGCGCAGATTGGTACGGACGCAGGAACTGCCGGTCAGCTTTGCACCGGTCAGGTTCGCCGCCCACAGGCGACCGGTCGGCTGGCCGTCCGGTCCCTTTATATCGACCCAGCCGACTCCTGCCCCGTCCAGCCGGATCCCGGTCATGTTGGCGCCGCGCAGATTGGCGCCGTCCAGGATCGCTCCGCTGAAATCGGCGCCGTCCAGCACCGCTTCGGAGATGTCGCACATGATCAGCAGCGCCTCGCGCATCTTGGCGCCGCTGAGATTGGCCCGCTTCAGATTGGCGCCCGACAGGTTGACCCCCGTCAGGTCGATGTGGCTGAGGTCGGCAGCGGTCAGGTCGGCCCTGGCGCCCATTGTCCCGTTGGTGTTGATCCAGGTGTAATGGCTGTGCAGCGCTTGCTGGATCTGGACCGAGAAATTATCGGCCGACCGCGCGAGATTGGCGCCGGTGGTGTCGGCTCCGGCCAGATCGGCACCCTCCAGCTTCGCCCCCTGGAGGTCGGCGTTGCGCAGGTTGGCTCCGGCCAGCATGGCGCCGGTCAGGTTGGCGTCGCGCAGCACCGCTCCCTGCAAATTCACGCCCGACAGGTTGCTGCCGCGCAGGTCGGCGCGGGCGAGATTGCAGCTTTTCATGCTGGCGCGCATCAGCGTGGCGCCGGTCAGCAGCGCACCCTCGCAATCGGCTCCATTCATCGACACGTCGGTCAGGTCGGCGCCCGACAGGTTGGCGTTGTTCAGCGACGCATCGTCGAAATCCGTGCCCGACAGGTCGGAGCGGACGAAATCGAGCCCCTTGCCATTCTTGCCGCCATGTCCGCCATACAGCAGGGCGCCGCCGCGCAGGTCGGCCTCCTTGAGGATCGCGCGCTTCAGCTTGGCGCCACGCATATGGGCGCCGCGCAGGTCGGCGCGATAGAGGTTGCAGCCCGACAGGTCGGCCTTCGTCAGGTGCGCGGCGAACAGGTCGGCGGTGCTGAGATTGGCGTTCGACAGGTCGCAATGGGACAGGTTGGCGCCGGACAGCTTGCCCTGGGCCAGATTGACCCCGGACAGGTTCGACCCTTCCATGTTCGCCATGCTCAGGTTGGCGCGCGAACCGCCCGACTTGCTCTTCAGCCAGCGCTCGTGCTTTTCCAGCACGGCAACCAACTCGTGCGGTGTCATCGATCCTGTCCGGTCTGCATGGTTGCGTGGTCCATCGATAGACCAGTGTTCCGAAATAATCTATGCCAAAGGTTAATGCCGCTTCCAGTGCCGCGGTGGCTTGGCGTCGACGGCGTCAGGCCCCATCTGCGGGGCGCCGGGCGCGGAAACGCCGGTCGCAGCCAAGTGAGAACAAGGAGTTGGGGATCATGTCGGGTGGACACACGCTTGCTGCTTTCGATACCGAACTAGCGGCGCTGCGCAGCGCCATCGACCGCATGGGCATACTGGTGGAGCGGCAGGTCGGGCTGGCGCTCGATTCGCTGGCCGGCCCCGATGCCGATATCGCCGGCGAAGTGCTGAAAGGCGACGCCGAGATCGACCGGCTGGAGGCGGAGGTGGAGGCGATGACCGTCCGTCTGCTGGCCCTCCGCCAGCCGATGGCGAAGGATCTGCGCGAGATCGTCGCCGCTTTGAAGATCGCCTCCAACCTTGAGCGCATGGGCGATTTCGCCGGCTCGGTCGCCAAGCGCGCGGTCACGCTGTCGACCCTGCCGGTGGCTCCGCCGGTTGCCTCGCTGGTCCGCATGGGGCGGATGGTGCAGGCGATGATCGGCGACATGCGCCGCGCCTATACCGAACAGAATCCGGAGCTTGCCACCTCCGTCCGTGACCGCGACGGGGAGGTGGACGCCGCCTACACCGCGCTGTTCCGCGAGTTCCTGACCTACATGATGGAGACGCCGGCGCAGATCACCGGCTGCACCCACCTGCTGTTCGCCGCCAAGTCGATCGAGCGCATCGGCGACCATGCCACCAACGTGGCGGAGAACATCAGCTTCCTGGTAAAGGGCCGTCTGCCGTCGGACGAGCGCCGCAAGGAGGACCTCAGCAGCTACGCCGTCGCCCCGCCGCAGGATCGGGTGTGACAGGGAACGCTTGAAAGGGAGCACTTGACAGGCAGCCCGCCCTGTGTTGCGGTTGCGGTCATGAACATGTCCTCGCCCCTCCTGTCGCAGCATTGGTGGTGGCCCGTCTCCAACGGGCTGGCCTGGCGACGCGCGTGAGCGTGGATTGAAAACAAAAGGCCGCCCGGTGCATCCGGAGCGGCCTTTTTTCCTGACCCGTCACAGCGGGTCGCCCAGCGGAAGAACGGACAGGCAGGCGGAAGCACCGGGTGGCGTCACCGAAAAGACGCACGAACCGGAGCACCGCCGTCATGATCCCGTCCCACCTGTTCCTTGCCGATCCTGCCTTCCTCGATCCGTTCGCGGCCACGACCGGTGGTGGCCTCGGCCTGCACCGCACCGCCGAGCCGGTGGTGCCGGCCGAGGCGGTCGATGCGCTGGTCACTGCGCTCGACGAGCGGCGCGGGCTGCTGCTGTCCGGCGGGGTGGAGGCGCCCGGCCGCTACCGGCGCCAGGCGCTGGGCTTCGTCGATCCGCCGCTGTCGGTGACCGCCCGCGGCCGGACCGTGCGCATCGATGCGTTGAATCCGCGTGGGCGCCTGCTGCTGCCGGCCGTGGCCGGGGCGCTGGACGGGCATGAGGCGCTCGTCGGGCTGGAGATCACTGCCGGCCGGGTCACCGCCCTGGTGCGCCGTCCGGCCGGGGTCTTTGCCGAGGAGGAGCGCAGCCGCCAGCCCTCCGTCTTCAGCGTGCTGCGGGCGCTGATGGCGTTGTTCGCCTGCCCGGACGAGCCGTTTCTGGGGCTTCATGGCGCCTTCGGCTACGATCTCGCCTTCCAGTTCGAGCCGATCCGCCGCCGGCTGGCGCGGCCAGACGACCAGCGCGACCTCGTGCTGTATCTGCCCGACCGGCTGCTGGTGGTCGACCATGCCGCCGGGGTGGCGCGTCGCTTCGCCTACGAATTCGTGGTGGACGGCGTCTCGACCGAGGGTGTTGCGGGTGGCGGGAGGGCCCATGGCTACCGACCCGACACCAACGCCGCCGCGGAGTGCGACCATGCCCCCGGCGAGTACCAGCAGTTGGTGCGGGCGGCCAAGGAGGCCTTCAACCGCGGCGACCTGTTCGAGGTGGTCCCCGGTCAGACCTTCGCCGAACCCTGCGCCGACAGCCCCGCCACGATCTTCCGCCGTCTGCGCACTGCCAACCCCGCCCCCTACGAGGCGTTGATCAACCTCGGCGACGGCGAGTTCCTGGTCGCCGCCAGCCCGGAAATGTATGTGCGTGTCGGCCAGGGGCGGGTGGAGACCTGTCCGATCTCCGGCACTGTGGCACGTGGAAGCAATGCGCTGACCGACGCGACGCAGATCCTGACGCTGCTGAACTCGGCCAAGGATGCGGCGGAGCTGACCATGTGCACCGACGTCGACCGCAACGACAAGGCGCGGGTGTGCGAACCCGGCTCCGTCCGCGTGATCGGCCGGCGGATGATCGAGCTGTATTCCCGCCTGATCCACACCGTCGATCATGTGGAAGGGCGGCTGCGCGAGGGTTTCGATGCGCTGGATGCCTTCCTCACCCACACCTGGGCGGTGACGGTGACCGGTGCGCCCAAGCGCTGGGCCATGCAGTTCCTGGAGGATACCGAACATTCGCCGCGCCGCTGGTACGGCGGGGCGTTCGGACGCATCGGCTTCGATGGCGGGATGGACACCGGGCTGACCCTGCGCACCATCCGCATGAAGGACGGGGTTGCCTTCGTTCGCGCCGGCGCCACCCTGTTGTCCGACAGCGATCCGGATGCCGAGGACGCCGAGTGCCGGCTGAAGGCGTCGGCCTTCCTCGACGCGGTGCGCGGTGCCTGCCCGCGGCTGTCGGTGGTTGAGAGCGGCGCCCGGCGGAGCGGGCAAGGGAGTGGGGAAGGCAGGCGGGTGCTGCTGGTCGATCATGACGACAGCTTCGTCCACACGCTGGCCGACTATTTCCGCCAGACCGGCGCCAGCGTCACGACCCTGCGCCACACCCATGCGCGTGCCGCCCTGCGCGACGACCCGCCCGACCTGCTGGTGCTGTCGCCGGGACCGGGGCGGCCGGCCGACTTCGATGTCGGCGGCAGCGTGCAGGCGGCGCTCGATCTCGGCGTGCCGGTGTTCGGCGTCTGCCTGGGACTGCAGGGAATGGCCGAGCATTTCGGTGCGACGCTGGACCGCCTGCCGGAGCCGATGCACGGCAAGGCTTCAGGCTTGCGCCACCAGGGGAACGGGCTTTTCGACGGGCTGCCGCAGGGAATGCGGGCCGGCCGGTACCATTCGCTGGTGGCGCGGCGCGACAGCCTGCCGCCGGACCTGCGCGTGACGGCGGAGACGGAGGACGGGACGGTGATGGCGATCGAGCACCGATCGCTGCCGCTGGCTGCCGTGCAGTTCCACCCCGAATCGATCCTGACTTTGGATGGTGCTGGCGGCGGGGCCGGTCTGGCGTTGATCGCCAACGTCATGGGGACGTTGGCGGGGCGTGCCGGCGAGGCGCTTGAACGCGAAGCGGCGGCCTGATGGGGCCGCCGCTTCGGTAAATCCTGTGGCTTGGGCGAGTGGCGGAAACCCGTCACTCCACCATGCCCAGCGCTTCCTTGTAGAGTTCGAGGATGGCTTCCTGCTCCTGGCGGTCGGCCTTGTCCATCTTCCGCAAGCGAATGATCTGCCGGATGATCTTGGTGTCGAAACCGGTGCCCTTCGCCTCGGCGTAGACTTCCTTGATGTCTTCCTGCAGACCGCGCTTTTCCTCTTCGAGACGCTCGATGCGCTCGACAAAGGACTTCAGGCGATCCGCCGCGATGCCGCCGACGTCGGACATGGCAAAACCTCAAACGATGGGGGTGTTCGTGAACGGGGCGGGACAATATCGGCGGGCGGGGGGAATGGCAAGCCGGCGATGTGCCGCGCCGGTGCACGGCAGGGGCACGGCTGCGTCATCGCGTCGCGGCAACTCCTTCGTACAAGCGAAAGCGTCGCCGGAATTTGAACAGCCCGTGGCTGATTTGTCTGTTCCGATGAAACAATCGTACGATAGGCCTACGCAGCCATTCCCTTTGTTGCGGCGCACCCAATAGGCTGGTATTACCATCGGTGGGTTCGGCTTCACAAAGTCACATGGATCCGGCATGTATGCGCGTCGTCTGTGCCGATAACCCATGGGGGATGCCGGGATCGGCGTATTTGAGGCAGGGGAGTTTTATCTAATGAAAGTCGCCATTCCAAAGGAGCGACGTGCGGGCGAACTTCGCGTGGCCGCCTCACCGGAAACGGTGAAGAAACTGAAGGGGTTGGGACTGGACGTGGTGGTGGAGAGCGGGGCCGGTCTCGGTTCCAGCATCACCGACGCAGCCTTTGAGGCGGCGGGGGCCGCCATCGCCGCCGACCAGGCTTCGGCGCTGGCCGATGCCGACATCGTGCTGAAGGTGCAGCGTCCGCTCATCGCTGCGGAAGGTGGTGAGGACGAACTGGCGCTGATCCGCAAGGGT
>NZ_LGQW01000015.1:3190972-3191291 GCF_003116035.1 Azospirillum sp. TSH64 | reverse complement strand
GACGGGGACGATCTCGCGGGCCAGGCTGCCGTCGGCGATGGCGCGGGCGGCGCGCTCCTGGCTGCGCAGCGCGAAGGCATCCTGGTCGGCGCGGGCGATCTTCCAGTCGTCGGCGACATTCTCCGCCGTCTCCGGCATCGAATCGACACCGTAGGCCGCCTTCATCGCCGGGTTGACGAAGCGCCAGCCGATGGTGGTGTCGAAGATCTCGGCCTGCCGCGAGAAGGGGGCGTCGGACTTGCCCATGACGAAGGGGGCGCGGCTCATGCTCTCCACCCCGCCCGCGATCATCAGATCGGCCTCTCCCGCCTTGATCGCA
>NZ_LGQW01000015.1:3190526-3190962 GCF_003116035.1 Azospirillum sp. TSH64 | reverse complement strand
CTGACCGGTCAGCGTCTCGATGCCGGACACCAGCGTGGTGTTGCCGAGGACCGAGGCGAGGGTGATGACATCGGTGCCCACGCCACCGGTCAGGGTCTCCAGACCCGAAACCAGCAGGGTGTTGCCGGCCGTGCCCAAGGTGATGGCATCGGTGGCGGTGCCGCCGATGATCGTCTCGAACAGCGAAACCGTGGCGGTGTTGCCCGTGTTGCCCAGCGTCAGGATGTCGGTGCCCACGCCGCCGGTCAGCGTCTCGATGCCGCGCAGCAGCACCGTGTTGCCGGCCGTGCCCAGTGTGACGACATCGGTGCCGACGCCGCCGATCAGGATGTCGATCCCGGACGCCAGAAGCGTGTTGCCGGCGGAGCCGAGATAGATCAGTTCCGAACCCGTGCCGCCGACGATGGTTTCCAGCGCATTGGCAAGCAGGGTCGTT
>NZ_LGQW01000015.1:3190407-3190516 GCF_003116035.1 Azospirillum sp. TSH64 | reverse complement strand
CACCGCCAGCGTCGGGTCGGCACTGACCTCGAAGAAGGTCTCGACCTCCAGCCCCAGCGATTTCAGCACGCGGACGCTTTCGTTGACATGGCCGTTCTCGAACAGGAAA
>NZ_LGQW01000015.1:3189560-3190397 GCF_003116035.1 Azospirillum sp. TSH64 | reverse complement strand
GGCGAGCGAGAGGGCGATGGTGCCCAGCTGCTGGCGGGTCTGCAGCATCAGCAGGCTGGCGCCTTCCTCGTTCTGGTCAGCCAGCGTCAGCTTGCTGGCGCCTTCCGTCAGCACGTCGCTGAACTCCTTGGTGAAAGTCTCGCGGGTCGTGATGATGTTCAGGTTGGTCGACAGGTTCTGCGAGGCGGAGCGGATCGTCGCCTTGGCGTGATCCAGGCCGGCGACCGCCTTGTCGATGTCGGCGCGGTCCATCCAGCCGTTCTGCGCGCCGTCCAGCTGCAGGCCCTGGCCGCTGGTCGACAGGTTGACCGCGTTCACCGTGATCGCGTTCGTGTTGCGCTCGTTCAGCTGGACCGTGATGTCGTTCGACGTGTTGGCGTCGGAAATCTGCTTGGTGACGATGTTGGCCGAGCAGTTGGCCGAGGCCGCCTTCTTGATCGTCTTGGCGTCGATTTCCATGCGGACGGTGCCGCTGTCGAAGTTGAAGGACTGCTCACCCCCCGCCAGCTTGCCGTCGCCCTTGTCGCTCATGGCGTCGCGGGTGACCTGGGCGCCGTTGGAGTTGGTGACCTGGATTTGCAGGTCGACCTTCTTCTCGATGACCGAGACGCCGTTGCCCTGGTTGTTGGCCGATTCCAGCAGGCGGCGGTCGACCGTGAAGGACACGATGGTGCCCGACGCGAAGCTTTCCGAAATCTTCTTGGTCAGCGCGTTGGTGGCGCTGGTCGTCACCGTCATTTCTCGCACCGCGCCGGCCGTGGCATTGCCGGTGAGGGTGATCGTGCCGGTTGCGGTGACGGTTGCGGAGGCGACGTCCTTGCCGACAAGGCGGCCGGT
>NZ_LGQW01000015.1:3188401-3189550 GCF_003116035.1 Azospirillum sp. TSH64 | reverse complement strand
TCCGCCGGACACGGCGCCGCGCGCGGCGTCGACTGGGCCGCCACCGTCAAGGACGCCGGCCTCGCCGCCTTCGTGGCCTTGCTGCTGACCGTGCCGCTGGTGGGCCTGCGCACCGTCGACCGCCCCACCGGTCTCGGCATCGAAGCCCGGCCGGAAGAAGTCATCGCCTCGCTGGTCCTCGTCTTCCTCGGCCGGCTCGGGCTCGGGCTGATCCGCCAGGGCATGGCGCTGCCGGTGCTGATCCTGGCGCTGGTCTGCGCCGGCATCGGGCTGGTGCTGCCGATGCCGACCCAGGTGCTGCGCCTGGTGCTGGTGCTGGGCGGCGGCGTCATCGCCATCCGCGCCGCCATGACCGTCGCCACCGGCCGCTCCAAGCTCAGCCAGGCCGACCGCGACAAGCGCATGGATCGATTCGCCGCCAAGGTGCAGCATGCCAGCAAATACATCGGCCCGGTCGCCGTCGTCTTCGCCGCCATCCTGCCGATGACGCCGCTGGCCGACCGCATGCTGCTGGACATCGGCATCCTGCTGCTGACCTACATCATGCTGGGCTGGGGCCTGAACATCGTGGTCGGTCTGGCCGGCCTGCTCGACCTCGGCTATGTCGCCTTCTACGCCGTCGGCGCCTACAGCTACGCGCTGCTCGCCCATTATTTCGGGCTCAGCTTCTGGCTCTGCCTGCCGCTGGCGGGGCTGCTCGCCGCCTGTTCCGGCGTGCTGCTGGGCTTCCCCGTCCTGCGGCTGCGCGGCGACTATTTCGCCATCGTGACCTTGGGCTTCGGCGAGATCATCCGCATCATCCTGGTCAACTGGTACCAGTTCACCGGCGGCCCGAACGGCATCTCCGGCATCCCGCGGCCGAGCTTCTTCGGCATCGCCGACTTCTCCCGCACCCCGGCCGAGGGCATGGCCGCCTTCCACGAGCTGTTCGGGCTGGAGTTCTCGCCGCTCCACCGCATCGTCTTCCTCTACTACCTCATCCTGGCTTTGGCCCTGGTGGTGAACCTGTTCACGCTCAGGGTGCGCAAGCTGCCGCTGGGCCGGGCCTGGGAGGCTCTGCGCGAGGACGACATCGCCTGCGCGTCCCTCGGCATCAACCGCACCAACATGAAGCTGGCGGCCTTTGCGATTGCGGCGATGTTCGGCGGT
>NZ_LGQW01000015.1:3188312-3188391 GCF_003116035.1 Azospirillum sp. TSH64 | reverse complement strand
AGCATTGGGGACCGCTGTTCGCCCTGCCCGGCCTGACCTTCGTCAATTTGCAGTATGACGAGTGCGAGGCCGAGATCCT
>NZ_LGQW01000015.1:3187734-3188302 GCF_003116035.1 Azospirillum sp. TSH64 | reverse complement strand
GGCGGCGGGCGGCATCGACGCGGTGACCCATGCGCTGGAGGCCTATGTCTCGGTGGTGGCGAACGAGTATTCCGACGGGCAGGCCCTGCAGGCGCTGAAGCTGCTGAAGGAGCATCTGCCGTCGGCCTACCGCAACGGGTGCCAGGATCCAAAGGCGCGGGAGCTGGTGCACAATGCGGCGACGCTGGCCGGCATCGCCTTTGCCAACGCCTTCCTGGGCGTGTGCCATTCGATGGCGCACAAGCTGGGGGCGGAGTTCCACATCCCGCACGGCATCGCCAACGCGCTGCTGATCGCCAACGTGATCCGCTACAACGCGGCGGACATCCCGACCAAGCAGACGGCGTTCAGCCAGTACGACCGTCCGAAGGGCGTGGCGCGCTATGCGCAGATCGCCCGGCATCTGGATCTCGGCGGCAGCCGCGACCATGAGCGGGTGGAGAAGCTGATCCAATGGGTCGAGGAGATGAAGCGGGCGCTGGAGATCCCGGCCTCGATCCAGGCGGCGGGGGTGCCGGAGGCGGCCTTCCTGGCGCGGGTCGATGCGATTGCCGAAGCGGCCTTCGAT
>NZ_LGQW01000015.1:3187258-3187724 GCF_003116035.1 Azospirillum sp. TSH64 | reverse complement strand
GCGGTGCAGGTCCTTGTGGTTGGTGTCGACGATCCGCTGGTCACCCGTGTAGGAGTGGATCGTGGTCATGAAGCCCTTCTCGATGCCCACCAGGTTGTGGAGGACATGCGCGACCGGCGCCAGGCAGTTGGTGGTGCAGGACGCGTTCGAGACGATCTTGTGCTCGGCCGTCAGCTTGTCGTGGTTGACGCCATAGACGACGGTGATGTCCTCGTCGGTGGCCGGGGCCGAGATCAGCACCTTCTCGGCGCCGGCTTCCAGATGCTTGGCGGCGTCGGCGCGCTTGGTGAAGATGCCAGAGCACTCCATGGCGATCTGGACGCCCAGATCCTTCCACGGCAGCTTGGCCGGGTCACGCTCCTGCACGACCTTGATGGAGTGGCCGTTGACGATCAGGACGCCGTCACCCGTTTCGATGGTGCCGGGGAAGCGGCCGTGGACGCTGTCGTACTTCAGCAGATGCGCA
>NZ_LGQW01000015.1:3187008-3187248 GCF_003116035.1 Azospirillum sp. TSH64 | reverse complement strand
CCTGGGCTCCGGTGAAGCCCTGGCAGATCACCTTCGTGTTCTTGTCGACGAGAACAGCCATGTTACGCGGCCTCCTTCACGGCCTTGACCACCTTTTCGGCGGCATCGGCGAGGTTGTCGGCCGAGAGGATCGGCAGGCCGGATTCGGCCAGGATCTTCTTGCCCAGATCGACGTTGGTGCCTTCCAGGCGCACCACCAGCGGAACGTGCAGGTGCACTTCGCGCGCCGCGGCGACCACG
>NZ_LGQW01000015.1:3050896-3186998 GCF_003116035.1 Azospirillum sp. TSH64 | reverse complement strand
GCTGCGCCATCGCCGACATGCTGTGCGCGGTGGCGTCCAGTTCGGAAGCGGCCGCTGCCACGGTGCGCAAAGCGGTGGTCGACGAATTCTCAAAGCCGGTGAGCAACCGCTCGATGGCTTGGGCACGACGCATCTTGGCCTGCTGTTCGGCGGCTTCGACGGCAGCGAGGCGGTCGGCCTCGATCATGTTGTCCTTGAACACCTGGACCGCGCGGGCCATGGAGCCCAACTCGTCCTGGCGGGCCGTTCCGGGGATCTCGGTGGTCATCTCCCGGTTCGCCAACCGGCCCATGGTGCCGGTCAGCGTGTGGAGCGGCTTCACGACCGCGGTGAGGATCAGCAGGGCAGCACCGACGCCGGTCATAGCCGCCACGAGGATTGCAGCGATGATCCAGTTGCGGGAGACGTCGTAAATCTTGGCGCCGTTGTCCGCAGCCTTCACTCCTTCGACCCGGTTGAAGTTCACCAGCTCTTCCAGAATCGCCACGGCAGTGCGGAATTCCTGCCGCGACTCACCGATAAACAGTCCGGAGATCGCAACCGTGTCGTTCTTGCGCGCAAGAGGGCGCAACCTGTCCCGACTGATGGTGAAATACCGATTGAACGAATCGACAAGCTTTCGATAGGTCTCGGTTTCCCAGCCCGGTGTCAGCATGCTCTCATACACGGAGCGCTTTTGTTCGATCAATCGGATGACTTTTTCCAGGCTTTCCTCTTCCTTGCGGATCTCGGACTCGTCCTGTACCGCAATCAAGGCGCCTTCACCGGTCCGGTAGGAATAGAAGGTCGAATAGAGATCGGAGACGGCGACGACCGAAGGCAACCAATTGTCGCGTATCTCCGCCGCTTCGTCATTCACCGATGACATGCGGTTGATCGCAAACAGACCAAGCAGCGCGGTGCCGATCAAGAGCACCAAGAAGGCCGCAATCACCTTCGTCCGGACAGATGCGTTCACCAACCGATCCATGGCTGAACCCTTTAATCTCTAATCATTGCGAGTCTTAATAGAATCACAAGGAGATTAAATTGGGGCTTACCCTTATCGATTTCCTTTCATGGCCTATGAAGGGAAACGCTGGAAGGGGGATCGAATTTTTCCGATGCGCGGCTCAAAATGCCACGTTTATGTGGCTTGAGAGAAATCGGTGATCGCGCATGATGAAAATTTCAAGGGATGGTGATCCGGGTGGGATTCGAACCCACGGCCACATGATTAAAAGTCACGTGCTCTACCAACTGAGCTACCGGATCATCCAGCGCGGCGGTGGGAAACTGGCCCCCGCCGGAAGTGGGCGCACCATAGAAAGACGCGCCTGAAAGGTCAACCACGGGCTTGATGGAAAATGCAGGATTTTGCATCAAGCCCGTGGTCGTAAGGTTCAGGTCTGGCTGGTCGTCGGAACCGTGCCGTTGCCGGCCTCCAGAGCGAAGCGTTCGGCCAGCCGTTCGGCGACACGGGCAGATACGAAGTGGCGGATGTCGCCGCCCAGGCGCCCGATCTCCTTGACGAAGCGCGAGGAGATGAACTGGTGCTTCTCCGACGACATCAGGAAGATCGTCTCGACCTTCGGGTTCAGCCGGGCATTCATGCCCGCCATCTGGAATTCATATTCGAAGTCCGAGACGGCGCGCAGGCCGCGGATGATGACGCGGGCGTTCATCTCGATGGCGAAATGCATCAGCAGATTGTCGAACGCCCGCACCTCGATGCTGGCCCCGCCGGCATTCAGCGCGGCCACATCCTCGCGAACCATGGCGACCCGCTCGTCCGTGGAATAGAGCGGCCCTTTGCCGGCATTCCGGGCGACGCCGATGATCAGGTGGTCGACCTGTCGGGCGGCGCGCTGAATGATGTCCATGTGACCGTTGGTGATCGGATCGAAGGTGCCCGGATAGACACCGATTCGATGACCCTTGCTGATCTCGGCCTTGCTGGTCTCGGTCTGGCTGGTCGCCATGGGTTCCCCTTTAGGCCCGTCCGTTATTCGTTCGGCCCGGAAGCGTCGCCAGCATCGCCGACCGACCCGACCGAACCGTTGGCGTCACCGCCGTCCTCGACCCCAGTCTCCCCGACGCCGTTCTCACCCACGCCAGTCTCGCCTTCTTCCTCGGCGATGGTGGCGACGGACACCACACGCTCGTCCGCCCCCACGCGGAACAGCGTGACGCCCAGCGTCTTGCGGCCTGCCACCCGCACATCGTGCAGCGGCATGCGGATCACTTGGCCGCCGTTGGTGACCATCATCACCTGATGGTTCGATTCGACGGGGAAGGCGGCGACGATGGAGCCGTTACGCTCGCCCATCTCCATGTTCCAGATGCCCTGGCCCCCGCGTCCGGCGGTGCGATACTCGTAGGACGAGCTGCGCTTGCCATAGCCGCGGTCGGAGACGGTGAGAATATACTGTTCCTTTTGTTTCAAATCCTCGTACCGCTCCTGCGACAGGGTGACGCTGTCGGTCGGCACCTCATCGGCTTCCGGAGCGGCCTCGCCCTCCATCTCCAGCCCTTCGTCGCGCTTCATCTTGAAAAAGGCGGCGCGTTCCTCGGGCGTGGCGTCGACATGGGCCAGGATCGACAGCGACACCACCTCGTCCCCGTCGGCCAGCTTGATGCCGCGCACGCCGGTGGAGGTGCGGCCGGCGAAGACGCGCACGTCGTCGACCGGGAATCGGATGCACTTGCCGCCGCGGGTCGCCAGCAGGATGTCGTCGGTTTCCGAACAGGTGTGGACACCGATCAGCCGCTCGCCCTCTTCCTCCAGCTTCATGGCGATCAGGCCGTTGGAGCGGATGTTGGCGAAGTCGGACATACGGTTGCGGCGCACGTTGCCCTTCGACGTGGCGAAGACGACGTGCAGGTCGGACCAGGCGGCCTCGTCCTCCGGCAACGGCAGGACGGTGGTGATGGTCTCGCCGTCGATCAGTGGCAGCAGGTTGACGAAGGCCTTGCCGCGCGCCTGCGGGTTGCCCAGCGGCAGCCGGTAGACCTTCAGCTTGTAGACCATGCCGCGGTTCGAGAAGAGCAGCAGCGGCGTGTGGGTGTTGGCGACGAACAGGTCGCTGACCGCATCTTCCGCCTTCATCGACATGCCGGAACGGCCCTTGCCGCCGCGCTTCTGCGCCCGATAGGTCGACAGCGGTACCCGCTTCACATAGCCGGACTGGCTGACGGTGACGACCATGTCCTCGCGCTGGATCAGGTCCTCGATGTCGGCCTCGAATTCCAGATCCTGGATTTCGGTGCGGCGCGGGGTGCCGAACCGCTCCTTCATCTCGACCAGTTCGTCGCGCAGGATCCCCATCAGCTTCGGCCGGTTGGCGAGCGTGGCGAGGAAATCGGCGATCTGGTCGGTGACGTCGGTCAGCTCGGCGCCGATCTTGTCGCGCTCCAGCCCGGTCAGGCGGTGCAGGCGCAGGTCGAGAATGGCGCGGGCCTGGACTTCCGACAGCCGGTAGGTGCCCTGTTCGCTGACGCCGCGGCCCGGTTCGTCGATCAGTTCGATCAGCGGGCCGACGTCATGGACCGGCCACTCGCGGTTCATCATCTCCTCGCGCGCCCAGACCGGGTCGGGGGCGCTGCGGATCAGCTCGATCATCGCATCCAGGTTGGCGACGGCAACCGCCAGACCGACCAAGGTGTGCGCCCGCTCGCGGGCCTTGCCCAGCAGGAACTCCGTCCGGCGGGTGATGACCTGCTCACGGAAGCGGACGAAGGCGGTGATGATCTGCAACAGATGCATCAGCTCCGGACGTCCGCCGTTCAGCGCCAGCATGTTGACGCCGAAGGAGGTCTGGAGCTGGGTGTGGCGGAACAGCTGCGCCAGCACGACGTCTGGTACCGCGTCGCGCTTCAGCTCGACCACCACGCGGACGCCGTCGCGGTCGGATTCGTCGCGCAGGTCGGCGATGCCCTCGATGATCTTTTCGTTCACGACCTCGCCGATGCGCTCCATCAGCTTGGCCTTGTTGACCTGATAGGGGATCTCGGTCGCGACGATGGCGGTGCGGTCCTTGCGCACCTCTTCGAAATGGGTCTTGGCGCGCAGGATGATCGAGCCGCGCCCGGTCTGCAGCGCCGCCC
Organism: Azospirillum sp. TSH64; assembly: GCF_003116035.1. Lineage (GTDB taxonomy): Bacteria > Pseudomonadota > Alphaproteobacteria > Azospirillales > Azospirillaceae > Azospirillum. Next base: position 3,182,912 of record NZ_LGQW01000015.1, on the reverse strand, counting down.
GGCTGCCCGAGCGGCCGAGGATCAGGCCGCCCGTCGGGAAGTCGGGGCCGGGCACATGCTCCATCAGCTCTTCGAGCGTGACGTCGGGATTGTCGATGTAGGCGCAGCAGGCGTCGATCACCTCACCCAGATTGTGGGTCGGGATGTTGGTCGCCATGCCGACGGCGATGCCGCCGGCGCCGTTCACCAGCAGGTTGGGGAAGCGGGCCGGGACTACGGTGGGCTCACGGCCCGAATCGTCGTAGCTGGCCTGGAAGTCGATGGTGTCCTTGTCGATGTCGTCCAGCAGGGCTTCCGCCGCCTTGGCCAGACGCGCCTCGGTGTAGCGCATCGCCGCCGGCGGATCGCCGTCCATCGAACCGAAATTGCCCTGGCCGTCGATCAGCGGCAGGCGCATCGAGAAGTCCTGCGCCATGCGGACCATGGCGTCGTAGATCGCGCTGTCGCCGTGCGGGTGGTATTTACCCATCACGTCGCCGACGATGCGCGCCGACTTCTTATAGGGCTTGGTCGAGTCGTACCCGCCCTCCTTCATCGCGTAGAGGATGCGCCGGTGCACCGGCTTCAGCCCGTCGCGGACGTCGGGCAGGGCACGGCTCACGATCACGCTCATCGCGTAGTCGAGATACGATTTCCGCATCTCGTCTTCGATGTTGATCGGCGCGATGTCGGAGGCGGGAGGAAGGGGCGTATTGCTCAAGCAGGACACTCATTCTTCGTATGCGCCGCCGCTTGACGAATCCGCGGCAGTCACTGGCCTTGCGGGCCGAAGGTTTTGCCCAGGAAATATAGCAACTCTCGCAATTGCACACAACGATTCGGGGCTGAAAAGCCGGCTCAGCCCCGGCTCAGATACGCGAATCGGAGCGAGAGGATGGTGACCGATACCAGACTGGCGATCAGGATTCCCTCGAACAGCCCGTGGGCACCGTGGCCGAGACCGAAGACCAGGAAGGCCGACACCGGAATCATCACCACCGCGTAGGAGAAGAAGTGCAGCGCCGTCGGGATCCAGGCGTCGTGCCGGCCGCGCAGCGCGTTCGCCATCACTGTCTGCCCACCGTCGGCGATCAGGATCCAGGCGGTGAAGGAGATCAGCGGCACCACCGCTTCCAGCAACTGCGGATCGTTGGAGTAGATGGCCCCCAGCGCGTCGGGCACGCTGCGATAGAGAATGCCGACGCAGGCCAGGATGGCGCTGGTGACGCCGAGGCCGGTCCAGCCGGCCAGCGCCATGTCGCTGCGGTCGCCGCGGCCATAGGCGACGCCGACCCGCACCGCGGTGGCCGAGGCAAGTCCGACCGCCGCCATGAAGGGCAGGGCGGTCAGGTTCAGCCCGACCGTGTAGGCACCGAGCGCCAGCGGGGAGATCATGCCGGCGAACAGGCCGAGCCCACCGAAAGCCCCGCTCTCCACCCCGATGCTGAGCCCGGCGGCATAGCCGAGGTGACGCTGGCGCGCGGCTCCGCTCCACCAGTCGGACACCGGCCGGCGGACCTGCCAGCGGTCATGGTCGCGCATCCACCAGACATAGGCGACGAGCCCCAGCCCCATGGCCCAGCGCACGATGGTGGTCGCCCAGGCGGAGCCGACCGCGCCCAGCGGCTCCAGCCCGACATGGCCCCACACCAGCACCCAGGCCAGCGCCGCATTGACGATGTTGCCGATCACCATGGCGACCATGCCCGGCCATGGGCGTTTGATGCCCTCCAGGAAGAATCCGGTGGTGATGTAGAGCATCATGCCCGGCGCGCCGAGGCCCAGAACCGCCAGCACATGGGCGCCGCCGGCGGACATCTCCGCGGTCTGGCCGCCGGCCTGGAAGAGCGGAACACCCAGCAGCGAGACCAGGGCGAACAGCACTCCCAGCAGCAGTGCATAGGGGACCGACCGCCGCCATGCCCGCCCACAGTCTGCATCGCTGCCGGCGCCGAAGGCGTGGGCGGTGATCATCACGGTGCCCATCAGCAGCCCGACCCCGGTGCCGACCATGATGTTGCCGGGCAGGTGGGCCAGCCCGTAATAGGCCAGTTCCTGGGCGGAGAAACGGCCGACGATGGCGGTGTCGACCGCCATCATCACCATCAGTCCGGCGCGGGAAACGATGACCGGCGCCGCCAGCCGCAGCAGTTCGCCGATGTGGGCGGCAAGGCGCGCGCGCAACGGCTCCGGGGCGGGCAGGGTGGCGGTGCTCATGACGAAACCTGTGGTGGAAGAGGATGGTGTCGCGGCCTGAGCCATGCCGCCGGACCGTAAGGCTTGACCGGAAAGCGGGCAGACTGCGCAAAAGCTGGTCATCTTGCCCGGTGGGCGTACCGCGTCAAGGTTTTCGGTCGCCTCGAAAGGACGGTTGCATTCACTGCATGGCGGCGAGGTGGGGTGCGGAACCAAGCCGCTGTCATTGCGTTGTCAGAAACAGAGACCAACGACGCCCCGGCCATCGCCCAATCGCAATCGCTCATCCCCTTCTCCCAGCCCCACCCCAGACCGGAGAGACACCATGCAGCACGCCAAGAACCGCCGGCAGCGCGCCACCGCCCGCGCCATCCCGTTCCCCGCGCGCGAAATGGTGATCCTGACTTTCCTTATGGCTCTGGCAGCCATGCTGACCGGCTGCAACACGGTCGAGGGCGCTGGGCAGGACGTCCAGGCCGGAGGCCGGGCGATTGAACGGACCGTCGACTGACGCGTTATCCCAGGGCCACCCCCTGGACCACCCTTGCGAAGGAGTTCCCGTATGAGCGAACCGCAGAAGCCGTCCACCCCCGGCGAGATTCCGCCGCCGTCCAACCCGAACCCGCCGCAGCCCGACCGTCCGACGACGCCCGATCCCTATCCGGTGCCCGACAACCCCGGCATCCTGCCGGAAGTTCCTCCGCCGGCCGACGAGCCGATGCCGGGCATGCCCAACCCGACGACGGCATGACGGTGTCGCTGTGATGTAAAAGGTCCGGGGGAGGGGGCGCTGTTTCCCTCCCCAACCCGAACTGCTTACCGCCGCAGATCCTTGTCCAGGTTCGGCTCGGCCCGGTCGCCGTTCAGGCGGGCACGATAGACCTGCACGGCCTCCAGCACGCGCTGGACATAGTTGCGGGTTTCGGAGATCGGAATCAGTTCGATCCAATCGACCACGTCGATGGTCTCCGTGCGGGGATCGCCATAGGTCTGCAGCCACTGGCGCACCCGGTTCGGACCGGCGTTGTAGCCGGCGATGGCCAGCACCCACGATCCGTTGAAGCGGTCGATCAGCTCGGCCAGATAGGCCGACCCCAGCGTGACGTTGTAGCCAGGGTCGGAGGTCAGCCGCGCGTTGGTGTGCTTCAGCCCCAGCTTCCCCGCGACCAGCTGCGCCGTCGTCGGCATCAGCTGCATCAACCCGCGCGCACCGGCGGACGAGACGATGGTGGGGTTGAAGGTGCTTTCCTGCCGGATGATGCCGTGGATCAGCGCCAGTTCCGGTGCGGCCGGACGGGCATCGATCATCGGATAGCCGGCCTCGACCAGGAACACCTCGTTCTGGGCGGCGTCCTTGGCGGCGGCAACGGCCAGATCGCGCCGGCCGACGTCGCTGGCCAGCCGGGCGGTGAGCACGTAATCGGCAGGCGTCTTGGCGTCCAGGCTCAGCCGGCGGACGAAACCGGTCACCTGATCGGACGCATTGCCGCCGATCTCCGCCAGCAGGCGGGCAACGCGCACCACCTCGCGCCTATTGAAGGCGGCCGTCTCGGCGCTCGACACGGTCGGTGGCGTCGGCAAGGTTACGGCACCCCCGGAGACATGGCGGAAGGCCAACTGGCCGTAGAAGGTGGTGGGGTAGGTCGCCGCCTTGGCGTACCAGTCGCGCGCCGGCCCGGCCTGGCCCAGCGCCTCCGCGGCACGGCCGCACCAGTAGGCGCCGCGCGCCTTGCTGATCGGCGCGGTGACGGAGCGGTACAGCTTGTGGAAGTGGGTGAAGGCTTCCGACGGCTTGTCGAGGAAGCGGAGCGCCAGGAAGCCAGACAGGAACTCCGCATCGGCGAAGGAACTGCCCTCGCTCATCCCGTTGGCGCTGACCAGCCGGTAGGCGAGGTTGTAGTCGCCGCGCTCCATGGCCCGACGGGCCAGCAGATGCCGCTCCGACCACCAGGATTGCGGACGGCCCATGTCGGTGCCGGCCTGGGCGATGATGTTCAGTGCGCCGGCATCGTCGCCCTTGCGCCGCAGATAGCGGGCGCGGTCGAACATCAGGCCCGGATCGTTCAGCAGGCTGGACGGCACGCGCGACAGGGCGGCCTCGGCACCGGCAGCGTCGCCGTCCAGTGCAATGCGCGCTTCGATCAGCGCGTCATAGGCCTCGTCGAAGAAGGGCAGCATCCGGCGGACCGGAGCTTCCTGCTTGGCCCAGAGCAGCCGGTCGATGCGCGCCTTATGGTCCTGCTGGCGCAGATAGGGCGTGTAATGGGAGAGGAAGGTGGCCTCTTCGTCCGCGGTGAAGTTGGCGTCGGCCCACTGCTTGCGGATCAGGGTGGTCGCACGCTCCACGCTGCCGGTCGCGATCAGCGCGTCGGCATAGCGGACGAAGCCGTCGTTGGTCTGCGGCGGGCTCTGGCGAAACCACTCCACCACGTCGGCCGGCGGGATGTCGGGCATCGCCATTTCCGCCTGACGGCGCAGCGCTGCCATGTTCGGCCAGTCCGGGTTCTCGCGGATGAAGGCGGCGATGTCGGTGAAGCTGCCGCCGCCCGGGTTGGCGAGCGCGATCCAGCGCAGAACCTTCGCCGGTAACGGGTCTTGCGCGCTCGACGCCGAGGCCAGCGCTTCCGAAAGACGCTCGTCATTCGCGAGCCTAAAGGCCTCGCGGTAGATCGCGATGTCCTGCGGGCTCAGCGCCGCGGCGGGAAGGGCGCCGGGAAGCGCCGCGAAAAGGGTGAGGAGACCCGCGAAAACAGAGGTCCGGGCGCTCTTGCCGAGGGCGGCGGGGAGGGATAATGTGCGCAACTCTTTTTTCCAGCTAAGCCGACTGAGGAGGCAGCCATGTTCCACGGTTCCATCGTCGCCCTTCTGACTCCGTTCAAGGGCGGGAAAGTGGACGAGAAGGCCTTCCAGTCCTTCGTGGAGTGGCAGGTCGCGCAGGGCACGCACGGTCTTGTGCCCTGCGGCACCACCGGCGAGTCGCCGACCCTGTCCCATGAAGAACACAACCGCGTCGTTGAGCTGTGCATCGAGGCGGCCGGCGGCAAGGTTCCGGTGATGGCCGGAACCGGTTCCAACTCGACCGACGAAGCCATCGCCCTGACCCGCCATGCCAAGCAGGCTGGCGCGCAGGCGGCGCTCGTGGTCACGCCCTACTACAACAAGCCGTCTCAAGAGGGTCTGTACCAGCATTTCAAGGCGATCCATGACGCGGCGGATTTGCCGATCTTCATTTACAACATTCCGGGCCGCAGTGTCGTGGATATGTCTGTGGCGACGATGGCGCGGCTTGCAAAGCTGCCCAACATCGTCGGTGTGAAGGACGCGACCGCCGATCTGTCCCGCCCGTCCCGCCTGCTGCAGGAGGTCGGTCCCGACTTCATCCAGCTGTCGGGCGAAGATGCCACGGCTCTGGCCTTCAACGCGCAGGGTGGGGTGGGGTGCATCTCCGTCACCGCGAACATCGCGCCCGCGCTGTGCTCCGCCATGCAGACCGCCTGGGCCAAGGGCGACCTGAAGGAGGCCTTCCGCCTGCGCGACGTGCTGTCGCCGGTCCACGATTCGATGTTCGTCGAGACCAGCCCGGCGCCGGTCAAGTTCGCCGCCAGCCTGCTCGGCCTGGGCAGCGACGAGGTGCGCCTGCCGCTGGTTCCGGCGACCGAAGCCGCCCGTACCGCCGTGCGTGGAGCCATGACCAAAGCCGGCCTGTTGTCCTGAGTGACGGAACAGGCCGTATAGGAGAGAGATTTGGCGACGCGCGAGGAAGCAAAAAAATATGCGGCGCAGAACCGCCGCGCGCGGTTCGACTTCTTCATCGATGATGTCCTCGAAGCCGGGATCATGTTGACCGGGTCGGAGGTGAAGTCGTTGCGCGGCGGCCGCGCCAGTGTGAACGAGGCCTATGCCGGTCTGAAGGGCGGGGAGCTGTACCTGTTCAACGCGTACATCCCCGAATATCTCCAGGCCGGCCGCATCGATCAGCACGAGCCGAAGCGGCCGCGCAAGCTGCTGGTCCGTCGCCGCGAGCTGGACAAGCTCGCGGCCGGGATCAAGCAGAAGGGCGTCACGCTGGTGCCGATGTCGGTCTATTTCAACGACCGCGGCTATGCCAAGGTCGAGATCGGCCTCGCCACCGGCAAGAAGAAACATGACAAGCGCGAGAGCGAGAAGGAACGCAGTTGGCAGCGCGACAAGGCGCGGCTGATGCGCGACAAGGGTTGATACGGTGGCACGCCTCGACAATCGGGCCACGGACCGCGACTCCACCGTCGCCGCCGTGGCCGCCGAAGCCCTGTCCGAAATCCGGCCGCAGGGCCGGATTCTCGTCGCCTTCGACAGTGACGGCGCCATCGCCGACGCACTCCGTGATGGCGGTGCGGACGTGGTGGTGTGGAACCGTCTCGCCACAGGCGGGCAGGCTGCCACGCCCTGGCCGGCGGAGGGGCCGTTCGACGGCGCCGTGCTGCGCCTGCCGCGCGGCTGGGCCGGATTCGAGATGGCGCTTCATGCGCTCGCCTCCCGCCTTGCCCCCGGTGCCCCGCTGTGGATCGCCGGCGGCAACGACGAAGGCGTGACCAGTGCCGCGAAGCATCTGGACGGGCTGGCGGAAGAGCCGGAAACGCTGATCATCAAGCGGCGCGCCCGGCTGCTGCTGACCCGGCGCACCGATGCACCGGCCAAAGGGGCCCTGGAGGATTGGCGGCAGACCGTCACCCTCACTCTGCCCGACCGGACGCTGGAGCTGGTGTCCTATCCGGGCCTGTTCGCCCACGGCCATCTGGATGCCGGCACCGAATGCCTGCTGAAGGTGCTGCCGGAGGTGGCGGCCGGCACCCGCGTGCTGGATTTCGGCTGCGGCGCCGGGGTGATCGCGCGGGCCGTGCGTGAGCAGCAGCCTGACGCGCCGCTGACCCTGCTGGACATCGACGCGGTAGCCCTGCACGCCGCCCGTCAGAATGTGCCGGACGCCGAACTGGTGCTGAGCGACGGCTTGGCCGGGCTGGGCACCCGCGAACGTTTCGGCCTGATCCTGTCCAACCCGCCGCTCCACCGCGGCAAGGACGAGGATTTCGGCATGCTCGACGCGCTGGTGGCGGGGACGAAGCAGTATCTGAAGCTGCGCGGCACCCTGGTGGCGGTGACGCAACGGACTGCCGGCGTCGGCAAGCTGTTCAAGGCGGCGTTCGGCCACAGCGACATGTTGATGGAGACCACACAGTTCCAAGTGTGGTCGGGAACGCCGAAGTAGGATTTGGGAGGCGGCAGACGATGCCTCCTCCCATCTTCCGTCATCGCGTCCTACACATTCACTCCGCGCATCCCTTCAGCTGTATAGCGGGCCCCTGCCGCCACTCCCGGAGGCAGCGCATCGCTCAGCGCCTTGACCTCCGCAACGGTCAGCGTCACCGCTGCGGCGCCGACATTCTCCTCCAGATACTTGATCCGCTTGGTGCCTGGAATCGGCAAAATGTCCGGTCCCTGGGCCAGCAGCCATGCCAGCGCCACTTGTCCCGGGGTGCAGCCCTTCTGTGCCGCCAGTGCCTTCACCTGCTCGACCAGCGCCAGATTGCGGTCGAAATTGTCTCCGGCAAAGCGCGGTGCCACGCGGCGGAAATCGTTCTCGGCAAACTGGTCGGGACTGCTGACCGCACCGGTCAACATGCCGCGGCCGAGCGGTGCGTAGGCGACCAGCGAGACGCCCAACTCGCGGCAGGTCGGCAGCACCCCAGCCTCCACATCGCGGGTCCACAGCGAATATTCGCTCTGCACCGCGGCAATGGGATGGACGGCGTGTGCGCGGCGCAGGGTGGCCGCGGACACCTCCGACAGGCCGAGCGCGCGGACCTTGCCCGCGTTGACCAGATCGGCCATGGCTCCGACCGTCTCTTCCACCGGAATGTCCGGGTTGATGCGGTGCGCATAATAGAGGTCGATGGTCTCCACCCCCAGCCGCTTCAGCGAAGCATCGCAGGCCTGGGCCACATAGGCCGCGCTGGTATCGACCCGGCGGGCATACTCGCCGGGCTGGCGGACGATGCCGAACTTGGTGGCGAGCGTCACCCGGTCGCGCTTGCCGGCCAGGAAACGGGCGAGCAGCGTTTCATTGTGTCCACTGCCATACATGTCGGCGGTGTCGTAGTGGGTGACGCCAAGCTCCAACGCCCGTTCCAGCGTGGTGAGCGACTGGGCATCGTCGGTCGGGCCATAAAACTCCGACATGCCCATGCAACCGAGGCCGATTTCGGAAACCGAGAGAATGCCACCGATGTTGCGCTGTTTCATCGCTTTACCCCTCCCGTGCCGCGGCCGGGCGGATTACCCTGGAAGCCTGCGGCAACAACTACACTACACTGTGCAGTGTACTTTGAGGGTGGGGAATGTCAACGTCTCAGGCGGGGGGGGCCGCGCGCGGTTCGGTCAAACGGGATGCGGTGGTGGAGGCGGCGACACGCGCTTTCCTCACACATGGCTACGAGGCTTCGTCGATGGACGCCATCGCCGCCGACGCCAATGTGTCGAAACGTACCGTTTACAACCACTTTCCCGGCAAGCGGGAGCTGTTCCAGGCCGTTGTATCGGAACTCTACGAGGGGTTCCGCAGCGAGGACGGACAAAGCCTGCTGCGCCACGACCAACCGCCGGAGAAGGCATTGCCGGCTTTCCTGCGCTCCCTGCTGGTGCATACCGGCCGGCCGGAGGTGCGTGGCCTCCTGCGCCTGGTGATCGCCGAGCACCAGCGCTTTCCCGAGCTGTCGCAGGACTATCTGGAGGGCGGCAAGAGCCAAGCCTATGCACTGCTCGACGACTATATCGCCGCCCAGCATGCCCGCGGCCGATTGAACGCGCCGGATCCGCATGTGGTGGCGACCCAGTTGCTGGGCGGCATGAAGGAGGTTCTGTTCTGGCCGACCATGCTGGGCCTGCCGGTCACCGCCGACCCGGAGACGGTGATCGCCGATTCGGTCGCAGCCCTGATCCGCGCCTACGGTGCTGCGCCGATCAGCGTCCCCGCAGGTTCGACGGATTGACGCCCATCGCTTCCCTAATGCGGCGGGCGAAGTGGGAGCGGTTGGCATAACCGCAGGCCTCCGCCGCTTCCTGCACGCTCAGTCCCTCGCTTTGCAGCAGGTCGCGGGCATGGGCAACCCGTTCTTCCGTCAGGATGCTGCGGACCGAACACCCCTCATCGCTCAAGCGGCGGCGCAGCGTGCCGGTGCTGAGGTTGAGCGCCCCGGCCACACGCTCCGCGGTCCAGGGAATGTCAGGCTGGGTCCGCAGCAACTGGCGCACCGCGTCGGTGGTCCCGGTCGGCGCCACCGGTCCCAGCCACCAGACACCATCCTCCAGCAAGGCCAGCAACACCTCCATGCAGCGATGCTCCGCCAGCTTGGGCGGGAGTGGCGGGTCGGCGGTGAGACCGGCGGCGGCATGGTGGATGGCGTCGGTCAGGGATGGCGTCAGGATGACATGCCAATCGCCGGGCCGGCTGCGCTGCGTCAGCCCGTCCGTGCCATGGGTACGCAGAAGGCGCCGGACCATCTCCGCCCGGAACTCCAGCACCAGCGCACGGTAACGTCCGCCGTAGCTGGGATCGTTCACCACCGCCCCGGACCAGCCCGGCGGCAGCAGCATGGCGCTGCCGGCCGGGAAGCGGCGGGTTGTGCCGGATTGGTCGGTCAGTTCCTTGGTGCCTTCCAGCACCGCGATCAGGGCGGTGCGCTCGATCTGCACCTCGGCCAGACGCTCACGGTCGTGGGCGATGAAGGCCCACAGTTCCGGCCGGTGTGGCCGATCGCCGCCGCCGGGACGGAGATCGCGGGCGGCGAAGCGGGACAGGCGGGCGAGCAGATCGGGACCCATGGCATTCATCCTTCGGCCTCGGCCGAGTCTAGGGCCGGTCGGCTTGGGCGATCAACGGCCGTAACGGGCCGTCAGCGTCGCCTTGCCCAAACTGGCGGCGTTCAGGTTGAAGCCGATCATGGCGCCCGATGCGTCGGCGGGCAGGGGCAGGCTGTCGACCTTCAGCGCATGGACGGTGACGATATAGCGGTGCGGCTTGTCGCCCTGCGGCGGGCAGGGACCACCGTAGCCGGAGATGCCGAAGTCGGTGCGGCTCTGCACGGCACCGGCGGGCAGGTTCGGCTTGGCAGCATCGCCGGCACCGGCCGGCAGGCCACGGCTGTCGGGCGGCAGATTGAACACCAGCCAATGCCACCAGCCACTGCCGGTCGGCGCATCCGGATCGTAGATGGTGACGGCCAGGCTGCGCGTGCCGGCCGGCGGCGCCGTCCAGCTCAAGGCCGGCGACTGGTTGCCGCCGGTACAGCCGAAGCCGGCGAAGACATTGCGCTCGGGGATCAGCGACTTGTCGGTGAAATCGGGGCTGTGCAGGTCGAATGCCGCGGCGGGCGATGCGGCCAGCAGCAGGGCGGCCAGCAGAGCCATGCGGGCGGGAAATTCGGCGGTCATCGGACATCTCCGTCGTTCGGGATGCCCTGACGATAAAGGGCCGCGGATCGCTCCGCGGCCCCGAACGGCTCAAAGACGGTCCCGAGCTGCTCAGCCCTGCTTGAGCAGCCTTGCCGCATCCACCGCGCCATAGGTGAGGATGGCATCGCATCCGGCGCGCTTGAAGCCGATCAGCGTTTCCAGCAGAGCCTTGTCGTAATTCAGCCAGCCGTTGCCCGACGCGGCGCGCAACATCGCGTATTCGCCCGACACGTGGTAGGCGAAGGTCGGGACCGCGAACTGGTCCTTTACCCGCCGGATGACGTCGAGATAGGGCAGGCCCGGCTTCACCATCACCATGTCCGCGCCCTCCTGCAGGTCGCAGGCGACCTCGCGCAGGGCCTCGTCGGTGTTGGCGGAGTCCATCTGGTAGGTGGTCTTGTCGCCCTTCAGGAAGCCGCCGGAATTCACCGCGTCGCGGAACGGGCCATAGAAGGCGGAGGCGTATTTGGCGGCGTAGGAGCAGACACGGGTCAGTTGATACCCCTCCGCATCCAGCGTGTCGCGGATGGCGCCGATGCGGCCGTCCATCATGTCGGACGGGGCGACGATGTCGACACCGGCCTCGGCCTGCGACAGGGCCTGACGGATCAGAACCTCGACCGTTTCGTCATTCTGGATGTAGCCGTCGCGCAGGAGGCCGTCATGCCCATGCGTGGTGTAGGGGTCCAGCGCCACGTCGCCCAGGATGCCGACATCGGGGGCGGCGGCCTTCACCGCGCGGATGGCGCGGTTCATCAGATTCTCGGGATTGTAGGCTTCCGCCGCATCCTCCGACTTGCCCTCGGAACCGACGACCGGAAACAGCGCGATGCAGGGAATGCCCAGCGCACCGGCTTCCACCACCGCCTCGCACAGCAGGTCGATGGTCAGGCGCTCCACGCCGGGCATTGAGGCGACCGGCTCCCGCCGGTTCTCGCCTTCGATCACGAAGACCGGCCAGATCAGGTCGTCGGCGGTCAGCGTGTTTTCGGCGACCAGACGGCGGGTCCAGGCATCGGCGCGGTTGCGGCGCAGTCGGGTGCGCGGGAAGGCGGCGGGCAGGGTGATCGGCATCGGGAGAACCACGCACTTAGAACGAGTGCGGCGATCCTACGCCTTCCCTCATAGTGAACTCAAGCCGCGGGGGCCGTTCCAGTCCCTGGGGACCGGGCATGAGCCTTGCGCAGGGTTCATGCCCCGCCATGGGCTTCGCCGCCTGCCTGTCGGGCAACCGACTCCCATTGCGCCGCCATCGGATCGGCAACGGCGGAATCGTCGGCGCCGACCGGGCGGAAACCGGTGTCCTGTGCCTGTAGAGCCCAGCGATTGCCTTCCTTGCGGTAACTGGACACCAGTCCGCCGGTAAAGGCCGCGCCCTCCCAGGACCGCACCTCGAACGTCACATTGGGATGGGCGACGGTGATCAGGTTATAGGCGTTCGCCTCGTTCCGCAGACGGGTCGAGGTGGCGGTGGAGGCCTGCGCAACCAGGATGGACCGGGCGACCTGGGTGTGAAAACTCATGATGTCGCCGGAATAGGCCTTGTGCAGATGCCCGGCCAGCAGCAGGTCGACACCGCAGCTTTCCAACGCCGGCAGCGCCAGCTTGTGGCGACCGACCAGCTGGGTCTTGGGCAGGTCGGGCGGCGGCAGGAAGGGATGGTGGGTGAACAGCACCTTGAACATCCTGTCCGGCATTCCGCAGAATACCTCGCGGACCCGCGCGATCTGCCGCTTGTTCATCCTCCCTTCGGAAAAATCCATGATCACGGGGCGGGCGGTGTTGATGCCCAGCACCGCGATCTCGTCGTCGATGTGCAGCGGACTGAAGTCGCTGGTGATGTAGCGCCGGTAATGGCCGAACGGGTCGGTGAAGCGCTTGAACACATTGTAAACCGGGATGTCATGATTGCCCGGTACGGCCATGTAGGGAAACGGCAATTTCTGCAGGAAGGCCCGCGCCTCCTCGAAATGGCGCGGCTTGGCCCGTTGGACGAAGTCGCCTGAAATGACGATCAGGTCGGGAGCCTGCATGGTCAGGTCGGCCAGCAGGCCATCGACAACGCGCGGATCGATCCGCCCGAAATGCAGGTCGGAAATGTGAGCGAGCCGTTTCACGCCATCCTCATCCTTTCTCTCAGCCGGGCGCCAGAACCTTCAGTGCGCCGGGGAGAATCCGATAATGCAGCGGGGTGTGCAGTTTCCGGATCTCACCATCGTTGACCATCTTCAGGTGGTGCCTGCGGCTGTGGACCGTGAGGCTGGTGACCGCATAGGTCTCCAGCCCTTCGTCCTGCTTCCACGAACCCGCAACCAGACGTCCCATCAACCGCAACATTGCAAAGGCGTTCCGTTCGCGGGCCACATAAACCCCGAGTTTTCCGGCATCGAGCGCCTGGCGGGAGAGGACCAGCCCGAACCCGTCATCATAGACATTGTTGGAAACCACCAGAATCGGCGTGCGCATCCGCCGCGGACCCTCGCCCCAGTCCAGCCGCACATCCAGCATCGGAAGGCGGTACAGCGTCTTCGCCAGGGCCACGGCGGCACCGGGCCATTTCAGCAGCCGGTGCTGCTTGCGCTGGCGCTCACGTTCCTGGACCACCTGCGGATAGAAGCCCAGAACCGAACTGTTGAGGTAGGGCTCCCCATTCACCTCGGCGATGTCGATGGCGCGGACCCGCCCCGCGGCCAGTGCCTCCGCCGCATCCTCCAGTTCCAGCGGAACATGAAGATCACGAGCCAATAGATTGAGAGTGCCCAGCGGAATCACGCCCAGCGTCTTGCCCTTCGGGAGTGCCAGCTTCGCCGCGCTGTGCAGCGTGCCGTCTCCGCCGCCGACCACAACGGCCTCGGCATCGGAGTCCAGCACCCGTTGGATCGTATCGGTGCATTGCGCGCCGTCGACGGTATGGAGGTCTACGGTCGCACCATGCCGTTCGAACGCCGTGCGGATCGCCGCCTCGGCGCGGTCTATGGGCCGATCGACCAGTGAGCCCGCCTGCCGGTTCAGGACGATTCCGATCTTCATGGCGCACCCGGCAGGCTGTTGAGCGGCATCGGCATCTGACCTTCCCTGAGAAGTCGAATGGTGTCTCGTCTTCAGATGAGAGCGTGAGCGCAACGGTCCAAGAGGGGTGATGTTCCTGATTGGCTGTGCCGGACCGTCACGGGCGAACATCCGGATCCGTATGGTGGGTTTGACAGCGCCGCCCGCTCCCGTATCATCGCTGTTGGCCAACGCTGCCGTCCTGACGCGCAAAAGGATGCACGGCAGGGATGGCGCAGGAGGCCCGCCACCGCCCGATTCGCAACGATAATTGAGAAAATACAAGACGATGAGCGACGCTGCTGAGATTCTGTTCGAACGTCGGGGCGCCATCGGCCTCGTCACGCTCAACCGGCCCAAGGCGATGAACGCGCTGACGCTGGGCATGATCAGGCTGTTCGATCCGCAGTTGCGGGCCTGGAACGCCGATCCGGAGGTCAAGGCCGTCGTGATTCGCGGTGCCGGCGAAAAGGCATTCTGCGCCGGCGGCGACGTCGTCAGCCTGTATGAGGCTGGCAAGGCCGCCAGGGAGGGGCGTGGCGACACCGGGCCGGTCCGCGCCTTCTTCAGCGAGGAATATGTGCTGAACCGGCTGATCAAGCGCCTGTCCAAGCCCTATGTCGCGCTGATCGACGGCATCTCGATGGGCGGCGGCGTCGGACTGTCGGTGCACGGCACCCACCGCATCGTCACCGAGCGCACCCTGTTCGCCATGCCGGAGACCGGCATCGGCCTCTATCCCGACGTCGGCGGCACCTATTTCCTGCCGCGCCTGCCGGGGCAGGTCGGCATCTGGCTGGGGCTGACCGGCGACCGTCTGAAGGCGGCCGACCTGCTTGCCATCGGTGCCGCCGACGCCTTCGTGCCGAGCGCCCGGATCGACGCGCTGATCGACGATCTGGCGGCAGGAGTCCCTGCCGACGAAGCCGTCGCCGCCCACCGGGGCGAAGCGGGCGATGCGGCGGTGAGCGGCATCCGCGCGGCGGTCGACCGCTGCTACGCCTTCGACAGCGTCGAAGCCATCGTCAAGGCGCTGGAAGCCGAGGGAACCGAGTGGGCGGCCGGTCAGATCGCCATCCTGCGCCGGGTGTCGCCGACCAGCCTGAAGGTGACGCTGGCTGCCCTGCGCCGGGGCGCCAAATTGGATTTTGAAGGCTGCATGGTGCAGGAACTGCGCCTCAGCCTCGCCTGCTTGGCCGGCGACGATTTCTATGAGGGCATCCGCGCCGTCCTGGTCGACAAGGACAAGAACCCGAAATGGAAGCCGGCCGAACTGGCCGATGTCGGTCCGTCGGATGTCGAGCGTCACTTCGCCGAACCGTCTGGCGGCGATCTCGTGTTCCGGGACTGACCATAGGCGATGTCGAAGGGATGAAGGTCACGCACCGATTGCGTGGTCTTCCCCTTTTTGCTTATGCGGGACCTGCCGCCCGGTAGAAAGCCTTTCGCCGGGGGCACCCTGCGAAAGGGGCCTGTACAGACGGGTTGTGCCAGACTTTTTCTGGAATTATTAAGATGATTGCCGACGAATGATCGGTTAATCTCGCCTTAAGGTCCCGGTATCGTCCTTGCGCGGGGAACGGCCGGTTAGAGCCAAAGGAGACCGCGGTGCGCAAACCTTATTATGAGAGCATTCTGTTGATCGAGCGGCTTCACCGCCACTTTCTTGAAGTGCTCAAGACTGAGTTGGACAGGCTCGGCATCCAGGACATCAACAACGTCCAGAGCCTGATCCTGTACAACATCGGCGAAGACGAGATGACGGTCGGCGAACTGACCGCGCGCGGTTACTATCTGGGCTCCAACGTCTCCTATAACGTCAAGAAGATGGTCGAGAACGGCTATCTCGGCCAGGAACGCTCCCCGCACGACCGCCGTTCGGTCCGTGTCCGCCTGTCGGAGAAGGGCCTGGATCTGCGCGAGAAGATCAGCGTCATGTTTGAACGTCATCTGACCGCCCTGGAAAAGGCCGGCTTCAGCGACGAGGAACTGACCAAGGCGAACGAGACCCTGCGCAAGCTGGAACGTTTCTGGTCGGCCTCGCTCGACTACAGCGGCTTTCCGATGACCTCGGCGGCCTGACCGGCCGATTTTGCGACGGCCCCCGCGGTTCCGGCTCCCGCGGGCGGCATCGGGTTCAAGCTTCCCATTGCGGCCTTACAGTCGGGGCAGGGAAGCGAGACCGATTGAGCCGGCACCTTCACCGTCCATTCCGCAAGCCTTCTTGCGTGTGAGCTGAACCCATTCGCGACTTCATGCGTTGTCGTGGATTGGCCTTGGCGCGGCCCTCTTGCCGTGCCGGAGCGATCATGGCAATGGGCGGCGCATGTCTTACACGGTCATGTTGGTGGGGCTGGGATTCCTGATCCTGCTGGTGGCGTGGCTACCGATGGTCCTGAGGGAATTGCCGCTTTCCCTGCCGATCATCTGCGTCGGTTTGGGCTTTCTGGTCTTCGGAACGCTGGAACTGGAAAACCCCGAGCCGCTGGCCTTTCCGGAAGCGACCGAGCGGCTGACGGAACTGATCGTCATTATTTCCCTGATGGGTGCGGGGTTGAAGCTGGACCGCCGCATCGGTTGGCGGCGCTGGATCATCACGTGGCGCCTGCTGGGCATCACCATGCCCTTGTCGATTTTCATGATCGCCCTGATCGGCTGGTACTGGCTCGATTTTCCACTCCCGGCCTCGATTCTGCTGGGGGCGGCTTTGGCGCCGACCGATCCGGTCCTCGCCTCCGACATCCAGGTTGGCCCGCCGAAATCGGGGGAGGAGGACGAGATCCGGTTCAGCCTGACGTCCGAAGCCGGGCTGAATGACGGTCTGGCCTTTCCCTTCGTCCATCTCGCCATCGGGGTGGCTCTGCTCAACGGGAACCCGCCCTGGAACCTGCTGGAACATTGGGTGCTGCTGGACGTGGTCTGGAAGCTGATTGCCGGAGTCGGTGTCGGTTGGCTGGTCGGGCGGTTCCTCGGCTATGTCACTTTTCGGGTGCCGAACCGGGCCAACCTGTCACGGACCGGTGACGGGTTCGTATCGCTCGGCATCACGCTGATCGCCTATGGCCTGACGGAGCTGGCCAGCGGATACGGTTTCGTCGCCGTCTTCGTCGCCGCGCTCGCCCTGCGCGACGCGGAGCGCAACAGTGAATATCACGAGCGCCTGCACGACTTCGTCGAGCAGACCGAGCGACTTATGATGATGATCATGCTGGTGCTGTTCGGCGGGACGATTGCGCATGGCCTGATCGACGCCCTGTCCTGGAGCGCCGTGGGTGCGGCGGTGGTCATCCTGCTTCTGGTGCGTCCGGTGGCAGGGGTGGTCGGGCTGACAGGCGTGGCGATGCCGGTCGGCGAGAAGCTGGCCATCGGTTTCTTCGGCATCCGCGGCATGGGCAGCATCTATTACATCGCCTATGCGCTGAACGCCGCGGAATTCGATGTGCCGAACGCGCTGTGGGCGATCACCGGGTTGATCGTGCTTCTCTCGATTCTCGTTCACGGCACCACGGTGACGCCGATCATGCAGCGGATCGACCGCCGCCGGCGGTCCGCCGAACCGCCGGCGGACGCCTCCATACACCGCCGAATGGAAAAAGCGGGTGTTTCGGCCGACCCTTGATGAAAATTGTTTGTGAAGCTGAAATTCAGCTTTCCGTACAAGACGATGCCCCTGCATAGTGGACGGGAATGGACGGCGCGCACGGTCTGACGGTTTCCGATGAAACCAAATGGACAGGCCGGAACGACCGTCCGGGACCCGCCGGACAAAAAGATCCGAGCGATCCAATCCGGACGGGCGCCCGCACTATGCGCAATGCAACGCTGAGGGGGAGGAATTCACGCATGATCGCACGTCTTCTGGCCGGTGCCGCCCTTGCTGCCCTGACGATCGGTGTCGCGTCCACCGGGCCTGCCTTGGCCCAGCAGGGCAAGCTGTCCGGCGACATGGTCAAGATCGGTGTGCTGAATGACCGTTCGGGCCTCTATGCCGACCTCGGCGGCGAGGGATCGGTCATTGCCGCCCGCATGGCGGCGGAGGAGTTCGGCAACAAGATTCTCGGAAAGCCCATCGAGATCATCTCTGCCGACCACCAGAACAAGCCGGACATCGGTGCCAACCTCGCCCGCCAATGGATCGACCAGGACGGCGTCGATGTGATCGTCGACGTGCCCAATTCCGGCGTGGCACTGGCCGTACAGGAAGTGACCAAGGAGAAGAAGAAGATCTTCCTGATGGAAGGTCCGGCCACTTCGCGTCTGACCGGCGACGCCTGTTCCCCCACCGGCTTCCACTGGCCCTACGACACCCACGCTCTGGCCGTCGGCACCGGTCAGGCGATGGTGAAGGAGGGCGGCGACAGCTGGTTCTTCATAACAGCCGACTATGCCTTCGGCCATCAGCTGGAGGCCGACACCTCGGTCGAGGTGAAGAAGGCAGGCGGCAAGGTCGTCGGTTCGGTGAAGGCGCCGCTGAACTCCGCCGACTTCTCCTCCTTCCTGCTCCAGGCGCAGGCGTCGGGCGCCAAGATCGTCGGCCTCGCCAATGCCGGCGGCGACACCATCACCTCGATCAAGCAGGCGTCGGAGTTCGGCCTGACGCAGGGTGGCCAGCAGAAGCTTGCCGGCCTGCTGATCTTCCTGTCCGACGTGCACGCGCTGGGGCTTCAGGTCGCCCAGGATCTGGTGCTGACCACCGGCTTCTATTGGGACCGCGACGACGAATCGCGCGCCTGGTCCAAGAAGTTCTTCGACCGCTACGGCAAGATGCCGACGATGGTGCAGGCCGGCAGCTATTCCGCCGTCCGTCATTATCTGAAAGCCATCGAGGCCGCAGGGACCGACGACGGCCCGGCCGTCGCCGCCAAGATGAAGGAGATGCCGGTCAACGACATGTTCGCCAAGAACGGCACCATCCTGCCGAACGGCCGCATGGTCCACGATATGTATCTGGCCCGCGTGAAGAAGCCGTCCGAATCGAAGGGTGCTTGGGACTATTACCAGATCCTACGCACCATCCCCGGCAAGGAAGCCTTCGCAAGCCTCGAGGAGAGCGGCTGCAAGCTGCCGAAATGACGGTGCCGAACTGATGGCCGGCCAGCACAAAGCCATGACGTGACGGAGCGGGATCCCCGCCGCGGCGGTCCTGGGGGACCGGTTCGGCGGGGATGCCGTTGGGGAGAGCGACGCTCATGATGGGAACGATTTTCGGCATTCCGCCCCAGGCGCTGTTCGGCCAGCTTCTGCTGGGGTTGATCAACGGATCGTTTTACGCGCTGCTCAGCCTTGGGCTGGCGGTGATCTTCGGCATGTTGAACGTCATCAACTTCGCCCATGGCGCGCTTTACATGATGGGCGCTTTCGTCGCGTGGCTGCTGCTGACCCAGCTTGGCATCGGTTACTGGTGGGCGCTGCTGCTGGCGCCGCTGGTCGTCGGGCTGTTCGGGGTGGTTCTGGAAAAAACGCTGCTGTCGCGGCTTTACAAGCTGGACCATCTCTACGGCCTGCTGCTGACGTTCGGGCTGGCGCTGATCGTCGAGGGCGCGTTCCGCCACCAGTATGGCGTCTCGGGGCAGCCTTACCCCATCCCCGACGCGCTGAAGGGCGGGCAGAATCTCGGCTTCATGTTCCTGCCCAACTATCGCGGCTGGGTGGTCGTCGCCTCCCTGATTGTCTGTATCAGCACCTGGATCGCCATCGAGAAGACGAAGCTGGGCGCCTATCTGCGCGCGGCGACGGAAAATCCGGTGCTGGTCCAGGCCTTCGGCATCAATGTCCCGCGGATGATCACGCTGACCTACGCCTTCGGCGTGGCGTTGGCCGGGCTTGCCGGCGTGCTGGCGGCGCCGATCTACCAGGTGTCGCCGCTGATGGGATCGAACCTGATCATCGTGGTCTTCGCCGTGGTGGTGATCGGCGGCATGGGGTCGATCCTGGGTGCCGTGCTGACCGGTTATGGGCTTGGCCTGCTGGAGGGGCTGACCAAGGTGTTCTACCCGGAGGCCTCCAACATCGTGGTCTTCGTCATCATGGCGGTGGTGCTGATGATCAAGCCAGCCGGCTTGTTCGGACGGGAGAGGTGAGCGCATGAGCCTTCATTCGCAAAGCGGCGTCCAGGCATCCGGGAAGGCCGTGCATGCGCCGGCTGCAGGGTCGACGCTGGCGCGGGTCGGCGCCCTTGCCGTGCTGGTGGCGCTGCTGGCGGTTCCCTTTCTGCTCTATCCCGTCTTCCTGATGAAGGTGCTGTGTTTCGCCCTGTTCGCCTGTGCCTTCAACCTGCTGATCGGCTTCGGCGGTCTGCTCAGCTTCGGTCACGCCGCCTTCTTCGGAAGCGCCGCCTATGTCACAGCCCATACGGTAAAGGTGTGGGGACTGTCGCCGGAACTGGGGATTCTGCTTGGCACCGCGGCCTCGGCGTTCCTCGGCATCCTGTTCGGCAGCATCGCGATCCGTCGCCAGGGCATCTATTTCGCCATGATCACGCTGGCGCTGAGCCAGATGGTGTTCTTCCTCGCCCTGCAATTGCCCTTTACCCATGGCGAGGATGGCATCCAGGCGGTTCCGCGCGGCGTGCTGTTCGAAGTCTTCGACCTGAACAACCCGCTGGCGATGTACTATACGGTGCTGGGCGTTTTCCTGATCGGCTTTGCCATCATCTGGCGGACCGTGCATTCGCCCTTCGGGCAGGTGCTGAAGGCGATCCGCGAAAACGAACCGCGCGCGATTTCCCTGGGCTACCGCACCGAGCGTTACAAGCTGATGGCCTTCGTCCTGTCGGCGACGCTGGCCGGGCTGGCCGGTGGCACCAAGGCGATTGTGTTCCAATTGGCGACGCTGACCGACGTCACGTGGCAGATGTCGGGCGAGGTGGTGCTGATGACGCTGCTGGGCGGCATGGGCACGCTGACCGGGCCGGTGATCGGAGCTGCTCTGGTGGTGACACTGGAGAATTATCTGGCGGCGACAAGCCTTCCCGTGCCGGTGGTGATCGGTTGCATCTTCGTCGTTTGCGTGCTGGTCTTCCGCCGCGGCATTGCCGGGGAAATTCAGGCGCGGTTTGGAAAGCAGAGCCGCTCCGGATAACGGCGCTGATTAAGATGGATCAAATCGAATAAGAACTGTTTCACACAAAAGACAGTTCGATTTCAAAATATCGCATACCTCGAAAGAAAGTGTGCGGCGCTATTATTTTGCGTCCTGGAACGTTCTGTTTTCCTGGTGTTATAGGAATGAACTCGTTCGGCGGTGCAGCATAAATGGCCGACGCGAGATATGGGACGAAGCGTCATCCCGGACGAAAATATTCGAGGAGCATCCCGCATGGCTATGGACAAGGACACCACACCCGGTGTGCGCGACACCGCCGATCTGGCGAGGGGCGCGCTCGACGATCTGACGCGCGCCGGCGAGACCACCACCCGCCGCGCCGCCGATGCCGCGCGCTCGATCGGTGGAGCCGCGACGGAAACGGGAGTCCACGCTGCCGATGCCGGTCTGGATGCCGGACAGAGGGCGATGGATGCCGGGGCCGACATGACCCGCCGTGGCGCGGAAGCCGCCAGGTCGGCGATGGGTTCCGCCACCGATGCCGCCGGCCGTACGTCGGAGCAGTTCCAGCGCGCTCTGGGCCTGTCCAAGGAAGCCCAGGGCGAGGTCGCGAGCCAGACTCGTGAGACCATGGACGTCATGGCCCAGTGCAGCAGCGTGCTGGCCGACGGTCTCCAAAATGCCTGGCGTGAATGGATGGGGTTGGCCCAGGAGGTCGCTTCCCGCAACGCGGAGGGCATGAACGCCCTGATGCGCAGCCGGAGCGTCCCCGATTTCTACGCCGCGCAGAGCCGCATGCTGAAGGACAACATGCAACTGGTCCTCAGCCGCAGCGTGAAAATCTCCGAATTGTCGGCCAACACCGCCAACACCGCCATCGGCAAGCTGAATGCCCGACTGGAAGGTGCGGCACAGCAGGCGGAGCGCCGGTTCTGACCACCGCGCCGCCGATGACGGCACGTCATCGATAACGAACGGTCTCCATCCTGACTGAACCCCGGCCCGACAGGACCGGGGTTTTTTCTGCGCTTGGACCGGCTTTCCCCCGAATTGGCTTTCCTTACGACGCCTCGGGCGTCAGCCAGCTGACCGCCGTGCCGCCGCCGGTGGAAGGCAGGGCGTCGTGCAGGGCCGGCAGCATCGCCTTGAGCGTCTCGTCGAGTTGCCAGGGCGGATTGACGATCAGGAGACCGGAGCCGTTCAGCCGAAGATGGGTGTCTTCGGGGTGCCAGGTCAGTTCGGCGATCAGCACTTTCGGAATGCCGGTCTTCTCCACCGCATCCTGGAACCGCCAGACAGCCGCGCGTTCCTTGATCGGATACCACAGGGCGAAGATGCCGGTGGACCAGCGGCGGTGCGCCAGCGCCAGCCCTTCCGCCATGCGGGCGAACTCGTCTGGCTGCTCGAAGGGCGGGTCGATCAGGACCAGCCCGCGCTTTTCCTTGGGCGGAAGATGGGCCTTCAGCGCTGCGTAGGCATCCGACTGATGGACGGCGACGGCGCGGTCTCCGGCGAATTCGGCCTTCAGTGTGTGGGCGTCGTCAGGGTGCAGCTCCACCAGCACCATGCGGTCCTGCGGGCGCAGGGCCGCGCGGGCGACGCGGGGGGAACCGGGGTACCAGCGCAGAGCCCCGTCCGGGTTCAGCGCCTGCACGGCGCCGAGATAGGGTGCCAGGGCAGGGTGCGGAAGGGAATGGCCGAACAGCCGGCCAATGCCCTCGTCGCTCTCCGCCGTCTTGCGGGCCGCTTCGGACGTCAGGTCGTAGCGGCCGATCCCGGCGTGAGTGTCGAGCACGCAGAAAGGCGCCGGCTTGGCGCGCAGATGATCCAGGATCAGCGCCAGGACGGCGTGCTTCATCACGTCGGCCGGGTTGCCGGCATGGAAGATATGGCGGTAGTTCATGCGTCGGGGTTTACCCGATCCGACAGCGCCGCGCCAGCGCTCTCACGGCTGCCTTCACGCAGCACGGCTATCGGTTGGTCGGCTGTCAGTTGATGGCCGCGACCTGCTGGGCATTGCGGAAGCTGCGGCGGGTGCGCGGGGCGACACTGACGGGATCGCTGTCTTCACAACGGGAGGAGGCGAGCAGCTTGGCGCTCTGCGTGTCCAGTTCGGACAGGCTCTGCCAGATCTTGCAGACATAAGCCTGGGCGCGGCGGCCCGAGCTGCCGTTGTAGCGGGTCAGCGCGGTCTTCCAGTTGCCTTCCTCGCCGTGGAAGCGGACGAGAAGCTGGCCGGCGTAAAACACGTTGTCACGCGGCTCGACGATCTTTTCCAGCGGCTGGAACTCGCCTCGGTGAGACGCGACCGAAAGCTGCATGCAACCGACATAGGTGTTGCTGCGAAGCTGGCCGCGATGGTCGCGCAGGTGGCGGGCAGCGTCGCTGACGTTGCGGGCATAATAGGGGCGACCCTGGACGCTCATCGCGAAGGGGTGGGGCGCGCCGTCCTGGCCGCTCTCAATCAGGGCGATGGCGACCAGCATGCCGGACGGAATGCCTAGCTTCTGCTCGGCTTCCACTGCGTGGGTGACGCAGCTTTCCTTCGACTGGGTCGCGCTTTGGGCCTGGGCCGTGCCGGAAACGGTCAGGACAGCCATGGAAGCCGTCAGCAGTCCCGCAGCCAGTGCGAAGCGTCCACACCCTGTGGCGCCTACGCGCTGATTTCGTCCCCGCATCCCAAACCTCCTTCTGCTGTCGCCCCGTGTTCTACGGCGGCTGTTTGACCCCCCGCGCGGGGCCGTTGTTCCGGTCACCGAGTCGCTTACGGCGACCGCCTCCTACCCAGATGTTCAGCGCCTCCCAATTGGGCGCCGGGGCCACACTTCCAAAAATTTGATCCATCGTCAACCCGCTTGCACCCTGGTAATACCACAGCTTTCGTCCGGCAGATGTCACGCCGGGCTCCGAAACGGACGGCTTAGGCCCTTCGACATGGGTAATAAGCCATTGAATTGCCACATTTCCCGGCGATAACGATAGGGTTAGCCAAGCTGGGTCCGCTATCCTTTTGAACAGGGTCCGCAAATAGGGCTACTGCGACCGCGTGTCGCCGGAATCACACTTCGGAAGGATTTTCGTTCCCCCCTTGCGCAGCGCAGCATGTTGCGGCAGTAAACTCCGCCGCCTTATTTCCCGGGACTCGGATGCCTGGGGATTGGCGGAGCCGCAGCGTCGCCCGGGACGGCCCGATGGCGGGCGGAGGCGGGTTCTCCGGGCCGGCGGCATCTCCCTGGCCGAAGCCCGACACCAGAGGACATTCATCCGTGTCAGCGGATCCCTCCTTCGGCGACGAGCCGCAAATCTACAATCTCGATCAAATGTTCCGGGATGGATATGACCGGCTCTATGCCGGGGATCATGCCGGTGCAGGGCTGGCATTCCGTACCACCGTCATTGTCGACCCCGCCAACGGCGAAGCATGGTCCGCACTGGCCGAAGCCGAAGGCGGACATGGTCCGGCGGGGCAGGCCGCAGCCTGTTTCCGGCGCGCCGTCACGCTTGAGCCGGGGAACTGGGGATGGCGGTCGATGCTTGCCGATGCGCTGCGGCAGTGCGGCAAAATCGATGCTGCACATGCGCTTTTCCACAGTCTGGCGGCGGAGCGCAGCGATTCGGCGCAGGTCCGACTCGGGCTCGGCCGCTGCCTCGCTGAACTTGGCCGGTCAGACGAGGCGTTGGAGGAGTTCCGGGAGGCAGTGGCTCTGCGCCCCAACGACCGCGATGCCGTGCTGGCACTGGCCGACGCACTGACCGCTTCCGGCGATGCACTGGCGGCGGTCGAACTGCTTCAGCCGCTCGCCCGCCGGTACGAGGGCGATCCGGCTGTTCATCATGCGTTGGGGCGCAACTGGCTTGTCCTTCGCGAACCGGTGAAGGCCCTGGCTGCCCTCCGTCACGCCCGGGACCGCGCGGAGGGGGAAGAGGCGGCGGCGATCGAACGGTCGATCGCCGCCCTGGAAGCCGGGGAGGGAGCCGACCTGTCGGCCGCCTATGTCCGCGCCCTGTTCGACCGCTATGCCGACCGCTTCGATCAGGATCTGGTCGGCAAGCTCGGTTATGCGGCGCCGGACCTGCTGCGCTCTGCGGTCGACCGGGCGATGCCCGGGGCCGCGGCATTGCGGATTCTCGATCTCGGCTGTGGCACCGGGCTGGCGGGGGTGACCTTCAAACCGCTTGCCGCACATCTGGCCGGGGTCGATCTGTCGCCGAGGATGGTCGAGAAGGCGCGCCAGCGCATGCTCTATGATGAGTTGAGTGTCGGCGACGTGGTGGAGGCGATGGAGCGGACGCCCGGCGGCTGGGACCTGCTGGTCGCCGCCGATGTCCTTGTCTATATCGGCGATCTCGCAGCCGTCTTCGCCGCGGCGGCCCGCGCTTTGGCGCCGGGAGGCAGTTTCGCCGCGACCGTGGAGCGTCTGGCCGACGAAGCGGCGGTCGATCCCTTTGTCCTCGGCGCCACCCGGCGGTATGCCCATGCCGAGGGCTATGTCCGGGAAACTGCACGCATGGCCGGGTTCACGATCCGCCTGATGGAGCCCTGCACTCCGCGCCGGGAGAAGGGCGTGCCGGTTCCCGGCCTGCTGTTCGTGGTGGAGCGGGCGGTGCCATAGGAGAGGCGCCGCAAACCTCGACATTCTCTTTGGCGGATGCCCCTAATCAGATGGCTTGGGTGTACCGGCCGCCATCGCCGGGCAGGCACCAGCGGGCATGCAGCTGACCCTTCGAATCGAAGCTGCATGCGATCCATCCGGCCCCCCGCAGCAGGCGTCGCCCGTTTTCCGCAAAGGGCGGCATCTCGAATCGGTGGGCCGGCAGGGGATGGTCGGGGCGGATCGCCAGTGGCTCAGCCAGTCGCGAGCGCCAACCGACCGGGCGGCCGGTCGCGGTGAATGTGGGGGTAAAGAGCTGCCACATCTCCAGCCCGCCACCGCGCAGCACGCCCCGCGCTCCCGCTCCGTCTGCAAGGCCACGCGATGCGACGGTGATTCGGCAGCCACTTCGCCGGGAAAAATCGCCCAGGGTGCGCAGCATCCGCTCCCAATCGGCATGGCGTCCGATCGACGACAAACGGTCTCCCAGCCGGTCGCCAAGTCGGTTGCGCATCCGGTCCGGGATTGCGCTTGCCAGGAGGTCGAGCAAGGCGGCGGCTGGAGACAAAAGCGGCCCACCGCTGACCAGGATCAGATGCCGGCATCCGGCGAAGCGGTCGAGCCAATCGGGCAGCAGGCTCCAGTCCCGTTCGGACAGCAGGCGCCGGCTGTTGCGGTCGGTCCACAGATCGAGGGCAAGAAGGCCGGCTTCGCCCAGGACGAAGCCCTGCGCCAGCGTTCCGCAGGCGGACCCCCACAGGCAATCCGGCGGGTTGTCCGCCACCGACCCGGTCTGGAACAGCTGGACCTGACGCCGCACCGCCATCAGCAACGGACGCAGGCTGCGCGATGTGGAGTCGCCCTCATCCCGGCTGCTCCAGGCGCCCGCCAGCAGACGGCCGAGATCGGCGCCATCCCACATCATCACCGACGGAATGGAGGCCAGCGCCGACGCCGCGGCGGCACCGCTCCAGACCCGAAGCATCCGGTCGAAGCCGGCGGTCATCAGCTCCTCCGCCACACCAGGCAGGGCGGGGCCGAGCCGTCGGGAGGCATCCGTCAGCAATCCCCGGGCCTGGGCGGAGGCTGACATCACCGCGTCGCCATCGATCTGCCCGCCTGCCTGAACCAACAGGTGATAGCGGTCGGCGGTATGCCGGGAGATCAGGTCCGGCCAGAGAGCGGTCGGCGCATTGGCGTCGGGACCGGCATCTTCACTCGTTCCGCTTCCATAAAGAATAGCGAGGCGGGGAAATGAATGACGGCCCGGAACGATCACGTTCCAGCGGGGACCGCCAGGGAAACCGTATGTGACATCGGTGTCGCGCATGCCGCGGGGAACGGCGAAGTCGAAGCGCCAGACTTGGCGGCGGCGCCAGACCATCAGGTGACGCGGCGGGACGGGCAGGGTGACGCCGTCCACCCGCAGATCGTCAGGCTCGACATCCCCATCCAGAACGAACAGCGCCGACAGCCACCAGCGGTCGCGCTGTTCTCCACGGAAATACAGGATTGGGCCGAGCAGGATGCTCGGCTCCGCTCGTCTGGGCGCCATGCTTCATCCGTCCGAACCGGCCCCTCCCCCAAAGATGGGCCTGCCGCATGCAATAGCGCAATGTGCTGCCGGACGGAGAGAAAATAACGCGGGGCGCGCCGGAGGGCCGTCAGCCGTTCCGCTTGCGCAGCAGCTCCAGCATTCGGGAGGGCACCTCTTCGCTCAAGACTGGGTCGTAAAGGCGATGAAGCTCCTCGACATGCTGGCGATGCTGAGCGAGCAGCGCCTTGGCGTCGGGATCGCTCTCGACCACGCTCTCGAATTCGGCACGCTCCCGGTCGTCCAGGGCGCCGTCCAGATAGGCGTTTATATCGGTCATCGTTACACGCTTCATCTCTGTCGTTCCCGGATGGGTCGCCGGGGTTCTCCCCTGGGACACGATCAACCGTGACACGTCCGGTGGCTCCACCGCTGGCGGACGGTTCGGCCGAAAGGACCCCTATCCCATCTTATGGGCATGATCCTCCGCCATACCAGTCCGACAAACGGCGCGATCATTGCTCACTTTCGAGGCGAGCAATCCGGCACTGCCATCCTCTTTCGCGTCGCCCGGCCAAGTAACAAGGCAATGTCGCCGATTGTTCCGGCGCTCTTCTGTGAGGAACGCCGTGCATTGGGGTTTGTTGTGAATGTGCAACTCATCCCATCCATACCCGAACGGCTTGCCAACCAAGGAGAATACCTATGGCTCAACAGGAAAGCAGGCAGCCGCCCCAGCATCAGGACACCCGGCCCGGCCATCAAGGTCCCATGGTACCGCAGCCCTCGGAAACCCGGCCCGGCTATCGTGGCAGTGGCAAGCTGCGTGACAAGGTTGCGCTGATCACCGGCGGCGACAGCGGCATCGGACGGGCCATCGCCGTGCTGTACGCCCGTGAGGGTGCGAAGGTCGGCATCCTGTACCTGAACGAGGATGACGACGCCCGTGAGACCCGCCGGCTGGTCGAAGCCGAAGGTCAACCCTGCACCATCCTGAGCGGCGACGTCGGCGACGAGGAGATCTGCCGCAAGGCGGTGGAGCAGCTTGTCGGCGAGCATGGCCGCATCGACATCGTCATCAACAACGCGGCCGAACAGCATCCGCAGAAATCGATCGAGGACATCACCGCCGAACAGCTGGAGCGCACCTTCCGCACCAACATCTTCGGCCAATTCCATATGGTGAAGGCCGCGCTGCCGCACATGCGCGAGGGAGGCTGCATCATCAACACCACCTCGGTCACGGCCTACAAGGGCAGTCCGGAGTTGCTGGACTACTCCGCGACCAAGGGGGCCATCGTCGCCTTCACCCGGTCGCTGTCGATGTCGCTGGCCGACCGCGGCATCCGCGTCAACGCGGTGGCGCCCGGTCCGATCTGGACCCCGCTGATCCCGTCCACCTTCGACGAGGAGAAGGTGGAGAAGTTCGGCAGCAACGTGCCGATGAAACGCGCCGGCCAGCCGGACGAGGTGGCGCCGGCTTATGTGTTCCTGGCGTCCGATGACTCTTCTTATATGTCCGGTCAGGTGCTGCACCCGAATGGCGGCACCGTTGTGAATGGCTGACGGACAGCAGGTGGAAGGCCTCGACGCCAGCGGCACCGGAGCTTCCCCCTGGTCATCCGACGCTGTCGGTGTCTCCAGGCCCCCCGGCGGGTATACGCGAACGCCCCCCGCAGGGGAACTGCGGAGGGCGTTCATGACCGATTTGGCGCTGACGTGGCGCCGACGTGGAGGATTTCCGGTGGATCAGGCGGTCATCAGGTTGTTCAACCGTTCCCGCGCCCGGCACAGGCGCGAGCGGATGGTGCCGATCGACACATTCAGCGTCTCCGCCGCTTCCTGATAAGGACGCCCTTCGATGGCGACCAGCTTGACGACCTTGCGCTGGCTGGGGGTGAGGGAGGAAAAAGCGCGGTCGACATCGCGGAAAACCAACCTCGACATCTGCGCCGCATCGACCGACATGGCGCCGTCCCACAGTTCCACCTTCGTCACATGGCGGTCGCGCTGCAGGTTGTTGAAGTGCAGGTTCTTCAGCATGGTGGTCAGCCATGCCTGCATGTTGGTGCCGGGTTCGAAACGATGCTGGCGCGACAAGGCGCGGGCCAGGCAGTCCTGCAGCAGGTCCTCTGCGGCGTTGGCGTCACGGGTCAGTTTGCAGGCATAGCGCTGCAGGTTCGGCATGCAGCGGATCAGTTCGTTCTCGAACGAGTACGCCATGGTCTTTCCTTCCTCCACGGTCTGTGTACGTCTCCCGCCGGCCTGGTCGGCGGCGGCACCCGTCGCGGTCAGGCGGGGCGCGGAGCGGGGACGGCGTTGGGCTTTCCGGCGCGCACGGGCGGCGCCGCCGGTTCGAAGGGCTGACAGTGCTTTTTCGATCTTGAGCGTTCAGGGAGCGGGCGTTCAGGGCATCCTGGGGATGGTCTCCCGGCTGCCCAGGGGCCGGCCCGTCATCCGGCGCGGGTCGGCTGCCCCTGCGGGGTGTTGCGGAACGATCCGGTCGGCGGTGGCGTCATTGAGGCGGTCCCGTTGTTGCCCGTCGTTGATCGTGTCGGGAGCTAAACGCACCGTGCGCCGGGGATGTTCCACCGCAGGATTCGGAAAGAGTGACATCGGTGGCAGAATCCAGCGATTCCGGTCCAGGTTCAGCTTGCCGGGCTTACCACCATCGAACGCGGATGCCGGTGCGACCCTGCAACAGTCAGTGGCCGGGACTCAGCAGCTTTTCCAGGCGCAGCGCCGCCATTCCGTCCTCGTAATAATCCGGATAGACGGAGAAACGGCGGTAGCCGGCAGCAGTATAGAGGGCGATTGCCGCAGCATTGTCCGCCCGCACCTCCAGCCTCATGCCGCGGCAGCCATGGTTGGCGGTGGCTTTCTCCAGGGCGGCGAGCAGGCTGCGGCCGAGTCCCTGCCCGCGTTCGTCGGGGGCCACGGCGAAGGAGGTCAGCCGGGCGAAGGGCGTCCCGGCGTGGAAACCGACAACCCCATAGGCACCGGGCTGATGGGCAAGCGACGCTTCCTGCACCTTCGGTACTTGGCGGTATGCCACAAGCACCACACCTTTTGCTTGCCGGATCGCATAACGGAAGTTGCGCTGCGTCATCCGGTCGGTCGCGAAGCTCTGCTCCTCGATCGCCAGCAGCGCAGGAATATCGGCCATTTCGGCGCGGCGGATGCCGATGCATGCTGCATCGCAGTGGACAGGATCGGATTCGTGACGCATCGTTGGTGGGAAATAGGGGAGGGGATGACAACCTACTCCCTTTTACCACAGCGAAACGACGGTATGCTCCATCTGGGAAAGCTTTGCTTAACCAACAGGGCAGACACTTCCCCCATATACGGAGCGCCGTCCTTCCAGCCGCCCGCTCCTATTGGCCTTTCACGCAGAAAGTCAGGACATGGACGCTCGGTTCAAATCTCGCGACATCGAACGCCGCAGCCTTGATGTCGATGGCCTCAAACGGTCGTTCCTGGAATGGCTGGTTTATTCGGTCGGCAAGGATGCCCGCGCCGCCACGCGCCGCGACTGGTTCCACACCGTGGCGCTGGCCGTGCGCGACCGCGTCGTCGACCGCTGGATGGACACGACCCGCAGCTATTACCATGAAGACGCCAAGCGCGTTTATTACCTTTCCCTGGAATTCCTGATCGGGCGCCTGCTGACCAACAGCCTGTCGAACCTGGGAATCGTGGACGAGTGCCGTCAGGCGCTCGACCGCCTCGGCCTGTCGATGGAGGATGTGGTCGACGCCGAGCCGGATGCGGCGCTCGGCAACGGCGGCCTCGGCCGCCTGGCCGCCTGTTTCCTCGACAGCATGGCCTCGCAGGGCCTGCCGGGGTACGGCTACGGCATCCGCTACGAGTTCGGCCTGTTCGAGCAGCGCTTCGAGAACGGCTGGCAGGTCGAATATCCCGAACAGTGGCTGCAATTCGGCAACCCTTGGGAATTCGCCCGTCCGGAGGTGCTGTATCCGGTCCAGTTCTACGGCCGCGTCGAGGAGTTCCGCGACAGCGTCGGCGAGCGCGCCTACCGCTGGGTCGATGCCGACCGCGTGCTGGCGATGGCTTATGACACGCCGGTCGTCGGGTTCGGCGGCGAGACGATCAACACGCTGCGCCTGTGGTCGGCCCGCGCCACCCGCGACTTCAACTTCGGCCACTTCAACGACGGCGCCTATATGAAGGCGGTCGAGCAGAAGATCCTGTCGGAGAATCTCAGCCGCGTCCTCTATCCCAACGACGCGACGGAGACCGGCAAGGAACTGCGGCTGAAGCAGGAGTATTTCTTCACCTCCGCCTCCTTGCAGGACATCCTGCGCCGTTATCTGCAGCACCACACCACCTTCGAGAACCTGCCCAACAAGGCGGCGATCCAGCTGAACGACACCCACCCGGCCATCGGCATCGCCGAACTGATGCGCCTGCTGGTCGATCAGCACGCCCTGCGCTGGGACGACGCGTGGGAGATCACTCGCGCCACCTTTGCCTACACCAACCACACGCTGCTGCCCGAGGCGCTGGAAGCCTGGCCGGTGCGGATGATCGAGCGGGTGCTGCCGCGCCACATGCAGATCATCTACGAGATCAACGCCAAGTTCCTGAACCGCACCAAGGCCAAGGCGGCAGGCGACAACGCCAAGCTGTCGCGCCTGTCGCTGATCGATGAGCGTGGCGAGCGCCGCGTCCGCATGGGCAACCTGGCCTTCCTCGGTTCGCACAAGGTCAACGGCGTGTCGGCCCTGCACACCGACCTGATGAAGCAGACGGTGTTCGCCGACTTCCACGAGGAATTCCCGGACCGCATCAACAACAAGACCAACGGCATCACCCCGCGCCGCTGGCTGAAGCAGGCCAACCCGGCCCTGTCGGAGCTGATCACCACCCGCATCGGCGAGGGCTGGATCTCCGACCTGTCGCAGATCGCGGCACTGCGCGAGAAGGCCGACGACGTGGTGTTCCGCGAGGAATTCCGCCGGGCCAAGCGCAAGAACAAGAAGCGTCTGGCCGCCTACATCGCCCGCCAGACCGGCGAGGAGGTGCTGGTCGACAGCATCTTCGACGTGCAGGTCAAGCGCATGCACGAATACAAGCGCCAGCTGCTGAACGTGCTGCACACCATCGCGCTTTACAACGAGATGCGCGACAACCCGACGGTCAGCTGGGTTCCGGTGACCAAGGTGTTCGCCGGCAAGGCGGCGCCGTCCTATCACATGGCCAAGCTGATCATCAAACTGATCAACGACGTCGCCAAGGTGGTGAACCACGACCCATCGGTGCATGACAACCTGAAGGTCGTGCTGCTGCCGAACTACAACGTCACCGCAGCGGAAATCATCATCCCGGCCGCCGACCTGTCGGAGCAGATCTCCACCGCCGGCATGGAGGCGTCGGGCACCGGCAACATGAAGCTGGCCCTGAACGGCGCGCTGACCATCGGCACGCTGGACGGCGCCAACGTCGAGATCCGCGAGCATGTAGGGGCGGACAACATCTTCATCTTCGGCATGACCGCGGATGAGGTGAACGACCTGCGCGCCAGCGGCGGCTTCAACCCGCGCGAGGTGATCGCGTCGAACCCCAGCCTGAAGCGGGCGCTCGACATGATCTCGACCGGCGCCTTCTCGCCGGACGACCGCAACCGCTACCACCCCATCGTCCAGGCGCTGACCGACGGCGGCGACCATTTCCTGGTGACGGCGGACTTCGCCGACTATTGCCGGGCGCAGGACGCGGCGATGCAGCTATACCGCGATCCGGAGGAATGGACCCGCAAGGCCATCCTGAACACCGCCAGCATGGGCTGGTTCTCGTCCGACCGTACGGTCAACGAGTATGCCGGAGAGGTCTGGGACGTACACCCGGTCAAGCCGAGCCATGACGGCGAGGGCTTCCGGTAAAGCCGGTAATTTCTGAAAGGGCGAACGCGCAGGTGCTTTACAATGCCTGCGCGTTCGGATAAGAAGGCGTCATGAACCGCAAGGCCATCACCATCACTACGACCAAAAAAGCGACTCGCTTCGGCGGGCAGCGTCGTGGTGCGTGCTGATCGGATCGACCAGCGTTTCTTCCACGAGGCAGGCCCCGCCGGACAACGGACGGGGCCTCGTCGTATCCGGGGTCCGCTGTCCGAACGACCGATAGGCCGGTCCGATCAACAGTGCGATAGACAGGACGGAACCCCGCCATGAGCAGCAGCAACGCCTCCGCTTCTTCCAAGTCCCTCCGCGTCGCCGTGGTCGGCGCCACCGGCGCCGTCGGCCGCGAGATGGTCAAGGTCCTTCACGACCGCAACTTCCCGGTGGCCGAACTCGGCCTGTTCGCCTCCGAGCGGTCCGCCGGCAAGGTGCAGGAGACCCCCTATGGCGCCCTGACCCTGACGGCCTTCGATGCCGCGGTGGTGAAGGGGTACGACGTTGTCCTGCTGGCGGTGTCGGGCGATTTCGCCAAGGCGCACGCCAAGGATCTGGCCTCGGCCGGCGCGCTGGTGATCGACAACAGCTCCGCCTTCCGCTACGACGCCGACATCCCGCTGATCGTTCCGGAAATCAACGCCCACGTCTTCCGCGAGGCGTACGCTGCCGGGTCGCGCCTGATCGCCAACCCGAACTGCACCACGGCCATCGCCGTCGTGGCGCTCGGTCCGCTGCACAAGGCCTTCGGCATCAAGCGCGCCATCGTCTCCACCTATCAGGCGACCAGCGGCGCCGGCGCCGAGGGCATGGCCGAGCTGGAAGAGCAGACGCGCAACCAGCTGGACGGCAAGCCGGTCACCAACAGCGTGTTCCGCCACCCGATCCCCTTCAACCTGATCCCCCAGATCGACGCCTTCCAGGAGAACGGCTACACGAAGGAGGAGATGAAGGTGACGTGGGAGACGCGGAAGATCATGGAGGTTCCGGACCTGCCGCTCAGCTGCACCGCCGTCCGCATCCCGACCTACCGCGCCCATTCCGAGGCCATCACGCTGGAGACCATCCAGCCGGTCACGCCCGACGCCGCCCGTGCCGTCCTGGCCGATGCCGCCGGCGTGAAGGTGGTGGACGATCCGGCCAACGGCGCCTACCCGATGCCGCTGAACGCCACCGGCCAGTATGACGTCGAGGTCGGCCGCATCCGCACCAACATCGTCTTCGGCGACCATGGCCTGGACCTGTTCGTCTGCGGCGACCAGTTGCTGAAGGGCGCCGCCCTGAACGCGGTGCAGATCGCCGAGCTGGCGCTGTAAGGCGACCGGCCAAGGTCGATCCCAGGTGCCGATCCCAAGGCTCTGGAATCCCAGGGCAGTCACTGCTATGTAATGCGACGGGGGCCGATGGGCGTGTTTCGCCTGCCGGCCCTTTCGCCGTTCGTACCGTATAACGCCTTCAAGTCACGGGATTCTGCGCATGTCCGAACTTCAGGACGCCGTCTCCCGCCGTCGGACCTTCGCCATCATCGCGCACCCCGACGCCGGTAAGACCACGCTCACGGAAAAGCTGCTGCTGTTCGGCGGTGCCATCCAGATGGCCGGTGCCGTCAAGGCGCGCGGCGAGCAGCGGCGCGCCAAGTCGGACTGGATGAAGGTGGAGCGCGAGCGTGGCATCTCGGTGACCGCCTCCGTCATGACATTCGATTTCGACGGGCGTACCTTCAACCTGCTCGACACGCCGGGCCACGAGGACTTCTCGGAGGACACCTACCGCACGCTGACCGCGGTCGACAGTGCGGTGATGGTGATCGACGGCGCGAAGGGCATCGAGGCGCAGACGCTGAAGCTGTTCGAGGTCTGCCGTCTGCGCGACGTGCCGATCATGACCTTCTGCAACAAGATGGACCGCGAGGCGCGCGATCCCTTCGACCTGATCTCGGAGATCGAGAGCGCGCTGGCGCTGGAGGTCACGCCGGCCAGCTGGCCCATCGGCATGGGCCGCGATTTCCTGGGCTGCTACGACCTGATCCGCGACCGGCTGATTCTGATGGACCGCAGCAAGGGCGACGAGATCGACGAGGGCATCGAGTGCAACGGCCTGGACGATCCCCGTCTGGACGAACTGCTTCCCGCCCACGCCGTCGTCAAGCTGCGCGAAGAGGTGGAGATGGCGCGCGGCCTGATGCCGGCCTTCGATCTGGAGGCTTATCGCGCCGGCCATCTGACTCCGATCTATTTCGGCTCCGCCATCAATAATTTCGGCGTGCGCGAGCTGCTGTCGGGCCTGGCGGAGAATGCCCCGCCGCCGCGCCCGCAGCCCGCCGATCCGCGCACCGTCGAGCCGGACGAGGAGAAGGTCACCGGCTTCGTGTTCAAGGTCCAGGCCAACATGGACCCGAACCATCGCGACCGCATCGCTTTCGTCCGTCTCTGCTCCGGCCGTTACAAGCGCGGTGCCAAGCTGAAGCACATCCGCTCCGGCAAGCTGATGGCGGTGAACAACGCCGTCCTGTTCCTTGCCCGCGACCGCGAGGTTGCGGAGGAGGCTTGGCCCGGCGACATCATGGGCATCCCCAACCATGGCAGCCTTCGCATCGGCGACACGCTGACCGAGGGCGAGGATCTGCGCTTCACCGGCGTGCCGAGCTTCGCGCCGGAACTGTTGCAGCGTGTCCGCCCCGACGATCCGATGCGGGTGAAGCACCTGCGCAAGGCGCTGGAGCATTTCGCCGAAGAGGGCGCGTCGCAGGTGTTCAAGCCGTTGACCGGCGCCGACTGGGTCGTCGGTGTCGTCGGCCAGCTGCAGTTCGAGGTTCTGGCCTCGCGCATCGAGGCGGAGTACGGCATCGCCGCTCGATTCGAGGGTGCCGGGCTGGACGCCGCCCGCTGGGTCGAGACCGACGACAAGGTTCAGCTGGAAAAGTTCATCGAGCTGAACCGCTCGGCCCTGGCCGAGGACCATGACGGCGCGCTGGTGTTCCTCGCCCGCAACGCCTGGCACCTGAACCGCGCGCAGGAGGATTTCCCTGCGCTGCGCTTCCTGAAGACACGCGAGCAGAACCGCAAGGTCCACACCGCCGCGTGACGCGAACGCCCGCTCTCGTGGCCCTGGCCGCGAAGCGGGCGTCCTTTCAGTAGAGAAATCTCAAAGACCCACCCTAGCGGATTGACGGCTTGACGGAGTCGGTCCGGTGGCGGAACGTGTGCCGATGTGTCAGATGGTTTCGACGCATAATCAACGTCCTCCGTCGGACGGGCACCGTTGGGAAAGAGGCGGACATGGCCGTGGGATTGGAAGAGCTTCTGGACACCGGCGGTTTCGTTCCCCATGGGGTCTGCCTGCTCTGGCGCCCCGACATCCTGATGCTGCATGTCGCGTCGGATGTACTGATCGGCCTGTCCTATTTCTCGATTCCGGTGGCCCTGATCTATTTCGTGATGCGCCGCCGCGACGTGGCCTTCGGCTGGATGGCGCTGCTGTTTGCGCTGTTCATCATCGCCTGCGGCACCACCCATTTCCTGTCGGTCTGGACCTTGTGGACACCCGACTATGTGCTCGAAGGTCTGGTGAAGCTGATTACCGCCTTCGCGTCGCTGGCGACGGCGGCGGCGCTCTGGTGGTTGATGCCGCGCCTGCTGGCCCTGCCAAGCCCGCGGGAGCTTGAGGCCAGCAACCGCGCGCTGGCGCTGGAGGTGGCAACCCGGCGCGAAATGGAGGCCCGCTATTCGGGCTTCTTCAACAATCTGGGCGAGGCGCTGTTCATCGTCCAGGTTCTTCCCGACGGTGACTTCGCCTATGAAGCCATCAACCCGGCATTGGCGCGGATCGGCGGATTGGACCCCGAACAGATGCGCGATCGCCGTGTCCGGGATGCGGTGAAGCCGGAACTGGCCGATCTGGTCATTCCCCGCTACACCTCCTGCCGCGACAGCGGCAAAGCCATCGATTACGAAGAGACGCTGGACATGCCGGCCGGCCAGCGCGTCTTCCACACCATGCTGGTGCCGGTCAAGGACGCCGCCGGCCGGGTCGTCCAGATCCTCGGCAGCGGCCGCGACGTGACCGAACGCAAGCGCTTGCAGGAAGAGGTGATCCAAACCTCCAAGCTGGCGACACTGGGCACGCTGGCTGCCGGCATGGCGCACGAGATGAGCCAGCCGTTGAACATCATCCGTCTGTGGACGGAAAACACCCTGGTCCGCCTGCATGACAATCTGCTCGAACCCGCCCGCGCGGAGAAGGCGTTGAAGCTGGTGATCGAGCAGACCGAGCGCATGGGCAAGCTGATCGACCATGTCCGCACCTTTGGCCGGCGGGACGGCGGCAGCATGCGCTCCTTCCATCCCGCCGACTGCGTTCAGAGTGCGGTCGAGCTTGTCCGCCATCAATATCGTCAGGAAGACATCGAGATCGTCGAGAAAGGCTGGGCGGCGCAACTGGCGGTATCCGGACGGCCACTTGAATTGGAGCAGGTGATCCTCAACCTGTTTTCGAACGCGCGCGATGCGATCATCGCGCTTCGTGCAACGGGTGGAGCAGCGGGACGCATCATGGTGGCGGTCGGCGACGATCCCAACGGGCATAGCGTGGTCATCCAGGTAACCGACGATGGCGGTGGGATCGATCCCGCGGTGCTGCCACAGATATTCGATCCCTTCTTCACCACCAAGGAGGTCGGCAAGGGATCCGGCCTGGGGCTGTCGATCGGCTATGGAATCATCGACAGCATGGGTGGGCGGATCGAAGCGCGCAACGTCGATCTGGAGGGGGGAGGCCGCGGCGTCCGCTTCACCATCACGCTGCCGAGCCAGCCGGTCTCCTCAGTCGACAGGGAGTTCTCGCATGCCTGATCGGTTCCATATCCTGATCGCGGAGGACGAGGTGCTGGCAGCCATGGCGCTGGAGGACTTCCTGTCCTTCAAGGGCTTCCGGGTGACCGTCGCCGCCAATGGGGCGGAGGCGCTGGAGCGCTTTGCCAGCGAGCGGATCCACGCGCTGGTGACCGACCTGCGCATGCCGCGCATGGATGGCGAGACGCTGATCCGGGAAATCCGTGAACGCGACACCACCCTGCCGGTGGTGGTGATGACCGGCTACCTGACGGAGGACAGCGACCTGAAGCAGGAGCGCTGGAAGCCGTTGGAGATCTTCAGCAAGCCGGTCAACCCGCGCACCATCTGCACCACGCTGCACCGTATGCTGGGCATACCGCTGGAGGCCTGAGGCGTTTCCCTTCAGTCTTCCAGCGGTTCGACGTCCACGCTGACGGTCAGGCCATGCCCGGCGCCGCCAAGCAGGACGCCGCGGGCCGGGCTGACATCGTCGTAATCGCGTCCCCAGGCCATCGTGATGAAGTCGCGGTTGGCGATGCAGGCGTTGGTCGGGCAGATGTCGAGCCAGCCGGCGCTTGCCCCGCACCAGACAGAGGCCCAGGCATGGCTGACGTCCGCGCCCACCAGCCGCGGCTGGCCGGGCGGGGGCAGGGTGCGCAGATAACCCGAGACATAGCGCGCCGGCAATCCGATGGCGCGGGCGCAGCCGACGGCGATATGGGCGAAGTCCTGGCAGACGCCGCGGCGGTTGCGCATCACGGCCGCCAGCGGAGTCGCGACCGTCGTGGCCGTGGGATCGAAGGCGAACTCATGGTTGATGCGGTTCATCAGGCTGATGGCCGCCGCGACCGCCGGACGGCCCGGCGTGAAGCTGCCCCGGACATAATCCAGCAGTTCGGGGCTGGAAGCGACCAGCGCGCTGTCGAAGCAGTATTGCGTGATCTCCGCACCGTCGTCCGGCCCGGTCAGGCCGCGCAGACTGTCGCGCACATGCTCCCACCCTGCCGAGTCGTCAGGCGCCAATGCTGGCGGATCGAACACCTCCACCTCGCTTTCGGCGATGACGGAGAAAGTCCGGTGCGGCTCCTGCACGGCGACGTAGGTGACGGTGTTGCCGAAATAATCGACCCGCTCCGTCCGCACGGCCGGAACCGGGTCGATGGTCATCAGGCTGCGCCGGATACGCTGGCGCGGGTGCGGCCGGGCGGTCAGGTGCAGCAGATGGTGGGAGATCGGCACATCCTCGCCATAGTCGTAGGCTGTGGCATGGCGCAGGCGATAGCGGGTGGAAAGACCGCTGCTGCCGGAAGCGGGAGCGGAGGGCGGAGGCGTCATCGCGTCAGGCCGATCTTGCGAAGGCATGGCTGAAATAGGCGTGAGCCAGGAAATTCGACACGTCCGGCAGCGTCATCGCCAACGTGTCCAGCAGCGTGCGCAGCGCCTCGCTGGAGGCCATGGCGTCGGTGCGTTCCAGGCTGTTGCGCGCGGCGGCGACGATGGCCAGCGCGCCGCCGGTCGGGTCCGTCCCGGTGCCGACGCCCTGGCTGGGCAGCGCCCGCATGTGCCGGTCGAGTGCCGCCAGCTGGAACGCCAGCGCGCGGGGATTGGCTTCCTCGCCCAACAGCAGGTCCAGCACGGGCGTGCGCAGCACGCTGGTCAGGTGGCGGGCGCGATAGGTCATCACGCTCTCGCCCAACTCCAGCAGCACCGACAGGGTGGCGGCCTGCATCGGCTCGTCCTGGCGGTCGAGATCGGCGACATGGACCCCGCGCATCAGCGCCACCATATGCAGCGACCGCTCGATCCGCCGGCCGATGTCGAGGAAGCGCCAGCCGGCCCCCCGCGTCATGCTATCCTGTTCAAGGCCGGAGAAGGCGGCCAGCATGATCATCGCGTCGTCCAGCCGCAGCAGCAGCGAGGCCGCGTCCATGCGTCCCTTCGGCTGCTGGGTCTGGCGGTCGATTGCCGACACCACCCGCCACATGTCCATCGACAGACGGTCGCGCACCGAATAGGCGGTGCGGTGCAGCCTCAGAACCTGGGCACGCAGGCTGTTCGGATGGTCCGGGTCCGTCACCGCCGCGTGCAGCGCGTCGCGCAGGCCGCGGCTGGTGCCGCTTTCCGTCACCCGCGCCAGTTCCGCGGGGATCATGCCGAGCGAGCCGAGCAGGTCGAGCAGCGGGCGTTGCTGCAAGGTGGCGCCCGGCATGTTGCTGTCGATCAGACGGCTTTGCGTCGCGCGCAGCAGGCGCAGCGCCCCCTCCGCCCGTTCGGCATAGCGGCCGAGCCAATAGAGGCCATCGGCGACGCGGCTGGGCAAGTCGTTGGCGGACGGTCGCGCACCGCTTGCCGTCGGCTCCATTGCCAGCGCCGACGGACGAGGTTGGTTGGCTGCCACGTCGGCACGCCGCGGCGCCAGGATCCAGGTATCCTTGCTGCCGCCACCGCTCTGCATCGACACGACCAGCCGTCCCGATTCGCTGGACACGCGGGTCAGGCCGCCGGGCATCACCGCATAGCCGCCGCTGGGGGTGGCGCAGAGGAAGACGCGCAGCACCAGCGGGCGCGGCTGGAGCCGGCCATCCTGCCAGACCGGAGCGGTGGAGAGCGCCATCTGCTCCTGCGCCACGAAATACCAGGGGCGGCGCTTGATCCGCTCGGTCAGGGCGGAGCGTTCGGCGGCCGACAGCTGGGCGCCGAAGATCGGCTCGAAGGACAGCGATGGGAAAGCCGGCTTGATCACCAGGCCGTCGAGATGGTCGATGACGTAGGCGCGTTCCGCATCGTTGCCGCACCACCAGCTGGCGACGCCGGGCAACCGCAGCTCTTCCCCCAGCAGATGGCGGCACAGCGTCGGCAGCGACGACTTCATCGCCATCGATTCCATCAGGCCGGAGCCGAGCGCATTGGCCATCACGACGGTGCCGGCCCGAACCGCCTCGATCAGCCCGGCGACGCCGAGCGAACTGTCGGCGCGCATCTCCAGCGGGTCGGCGAAATCGGCGTCGAGCCGGCGCAGAATCACGTCCACCTGCTCCAGCCCGGACAAAGTCTTCAGATAGACCGTCCGGTCGCGCACCGTCAGGTCCGCCCCTTCCACCAGGGTCAGGCCGAGATAGCGGGCGAGATAGACATGCTCGAAGTAGGTTTCGTTGTAGGGGCCGGGGGTCAGCAGCACCACGCGCGGCAACCGCCCGGCGGCGCTGGTCCGCGGCGCGATGGAGAAAAGCGTTTCCTTGAAGGTGTCGAAGAATCCGCTCAGCCGCTCCACCTGGCAATGGCGGAAGCTGTCGGGCAGGACCTTGGCGATCACCGCGCGGTTTTCCAGCGCATAGCCGCTGCCGCTCGGTGCCTGGGTACGGTCGGACAGCACCCACCAGCGACCGTCGGGTGCACGGGCGAGGTCGACGGCGTAGAAATGCAGATGGACGTCGTTCGGAACCCGGATGCCATGGACCGCGCGGCGGAAGCCGGGGTCGGCATGGATCACCGACGGCGGCAACCGGCCATAGCGGGTCAGCGTCTGCGGTCCATAGATGTCGGTCAGGATGGCGTTCAGCAGCGACGCCCGCTGGATCAGCCCCGATTCGATGGCCTTCCATTCATGGGCCGGCAGCAGAAGCGGCATCATGTCGAGCGGCCAGGGCCGCTCCATCCCGTTGGGATCGCCGTAGATGTTGTAGGTGACGCCGTTCTGGTGCAGAAGCCGCCGCGCTTCCTCCCAGCGTTGCGCCATCTGTTCGGAATCGAGCGGCCCCAGCGAACTCATGAAGGTCTGCCAGTGCGGCCGCAGCCGGCCCTGGCCGTTCACCATCTCGTCATAGACCTGTCCGGAACCATAGCCGATGGCGTCGGCCTCGCCGAACAGCGATCCCTGGGTGAAAGGGACCGGCGGCATCCCGGACGGGACCACGGATGCCGGCGCGCGGAATGGCTGATCGGGCTGGGACAAGGTCTGACTGGTGCGTATTGCCTATGAAGGAAGCAACAGTCTGAACGTCCCAGCCCGTCGATGCAAGGCCGGTGGGCCGGGGATCCATCCGAAAGAGGAAAGATTCCGTGGCGATCCCGTCATTGATGGATGATCGCAGGCCGATGTCCTGAAACGAAAAAACCGGAGCGCCGCGCAATGCGACGCTCCGGCTTGCCGGAAATTGCAGACCGATCCGACGCCGTCGGGTCGTCGGGACTCAGCCCCGCCGCAGATCCAGCGTCATCGGGAATTGCGGGTTGCGTTCCTCCGCCGGGCTGTCCATCGGGCCGGGGGTGTGGCCGAAGGGGAAGAAGCGGGCCAGACGGCGCCCCTCAGCCTCGTTGGCATTGACCGGGAAGGTCTCGTAGTTGCGTCCGCCCGGATGCATGACGTGATAGGTGCAGCCGCCGATGGACCGGCCGGCCCAACTGTCCAGGATGTCGAAGATCAGCGGGGTATGGACCGGGATCGTCGGATGCAGACAGGAGGGCGGTTGCCACGCGCGGTACCGCACACCACCGACGAACTCGCCCTCCACCCCGGTCGGGATCAGCGGCACGCGCCGGCCGTTGCAGGTGATGACATGGCGGGCGTCGATCAGGCCGGTGACGCGGACCTGCACCCGCTCCACCGAGCTGTCGACATAGCGCACCGTGCCGCCGCCGCCCGGTTCCTCGCCCAGGACGTGCCAGGGCTCCAGCGCCATGCGCAGTTCCATGGTGATGCCGCGCTGGTTGACATGGCCATAGACCGGGAAGCGGAAGTTGAAGTGCGGCGCGAACCAGCTGTTCTCCAGCGGATAGCCATGGTCGCGCAGATCCAGAAGCACGTCGGCCATGTCCTGTTGGAGGAAGTGCGGCAGCATGAAGCGATCGTGCAGGTCGGTGCCCCAGC
Organism: Azospirillum sp. TSH64; assembly: GCF_003116035.1. Taxonomy (GTDB): domain Bacteria; phylum Pseudomonadota; class Alphaproteobacteria; order Azospirillales; family Azospirillaceae; genus Azospirillum. The sequence goes on along the minus strand of NZ_LGQW01000015.1, from coordinate 3,140,415 downwards.
GCACCAGACGGCCTTTGTAGGGGTGCTTCCAGAAGCGTGCGACCAGCGCCCGCATCAGAAGCTGCTGGGTCAGGCTCATCTCCGCATGCGGCGGCATCTCGAAGGCGCGGAACTCGACAAGGCCGAGGCGGCCGGTGGAGCTGTCAGGCGAATAGAGCTTGTCGATGCAGAACTCCGCCCGGTGGGTGTTGCCCTGCACGTCGACCAGCAGGTTGCGCAGCACCCGGTCGACCAGCCAGGGCGGGCAATTGCCGCTCGCCGCCGCCTGATCGATCTGGTTGAAGGCGATCTCCAGCTCATAGAGCTGGTCGTCGCGCGCCTCGTCCACCCGCGGCGCCTGGCTGGTCGGGCCGATGAACAGGCCGGAGAAGACGTAGGACAGGGCAGGGTGGTTCTGCCAGTAGGTGATCAGGCTGCGCAGCAGGTCGGGGCGGCGCAGGAAGGGGCTGTCGGCCGCGGTGGCGCCACCCATCACAACATGGTTGCCGCCGCCGGTGCCGCAATGGCGCCCGTCGATCATGAACTTCTCCGCCCCCAGGCGGGACTGGCGCGCATCCTCGTACAGGGTGACGGTGTTGCGCACGAGATCGTCCCAGCTGTGGGCCGGGTGGATGTTCACCTCGATCACGCCGGGGTCCGGGGTGACGGCCAGCGAGTTCAGCCGCGGATCCTTCGGCGGCTGGTAGCCCTCGATGACCACCGGCATGTCCAGCTCGACCGCCGTCGCCTCGATCTCCGCCAGCATCGCCAGATAGTCTTCCAGCGTGCTCATCGGCGGCATGAACAGGTGCAGGCGCCCGTTGCGCGCCTCGCAGCTCAGGGCGGTGCGCACCACCCACCAGGCCGACTTACCCTCTTCAGGCAGCTCGTCGCGGATTTCCGCCATGATGCGCTGGCGTTGCGCGATCCGCTTGTCGGTGTGGACGCCGCGGTCGGATTCCTGAACGGCGCCGCGGATCTCCTGCCGGCGCTGCACCGGATGCGGCGGCAAGGGGCCGCGATCCTCGAACGGGTCGGTTTCCCAGGCATAGGGATAGTCGGTCTTGGACACCCAGGGCAGGGACCCCAGCGGCAGGCGGTAGCCGACCGGGCTGTCGCCGGGGATCAGCAGCAGCTTTTCCTGGCGCAGCGGCCATGTGCTGGAGAGCCAGACCGGGCCCTGCTGGGTCATGCGCCGGTTGATCGGCAGGACGAAGCCAACCGGCTCCGCCAAGCCGCGGGTGAAGACATGCGCCAGCCGCTCCCGCTCCTCCTTGTCCTCCAGCCTGCTGTTCAGTGGATCGACATTGATGGGAAGCTGCGATTCCTTGCGCAGGTAGTGCCAGGGATCCTCATAGGCGCCGAGCACGAGGTTCGGGTCGAGGCCCAGCCGCTTCGCCAGCGCCATCAGGAAGACGCCGGCATCCTGCGCCGTGTGGCCGTAATCGGTGTCCTCGCGCGCCAGCAGGTCGCTGTTCGCCCACAGCGCCTCGCCGTCACGGCGCCAATAGACGGTCATCGCCCAGCGCGGCAGCGATTCGCCGGGATACCATTTGCCCTGGCCGAAATGCAGGAGGCCCCCGGGGGCGAAGCGCGCCATCAGCCGATGGATCAGGTCGGCGGCCATCCTGCGCTTTTGCGGACCGAGCGCCGTCGTGTTCCACTCGGCGCCGTCCATGTCGTCGATGGACACGAAGGTCGGCTCGCCGCCCATGGTCAGGCGGACATCCTCGGCCTTCAGAACCTCGTCGACGCGGTGGCCCAGCGCCTCGATGGCCGCCCATTGTTGGGGGCTGTAGGGCTTGGTGACGCGCGGCGCCTCGTAGATGCGGGTGACCGACATCTCATGGCCGAACTCGACCTCCGCCTCGTCGACGAGGCCGGAGATGGGGGCGGCGGAAGACGCATCGGGGGTACAGGCCAGCGGGATGTGCCCTTCGCCCGCCAGCAGGCCGGAGGTGGGATCGAGCCCGACCCAGCCGGCGCCGGGGAGGAACACCTCCACCCAGGCATGCAGGTCGGTGAAGTCGCTTTCCGGACCGGACGGGCCGTCCAGCGCCTTCTGGTCGGCGGTCAACTGGATCAGGTAGCCGGAGACGAAGCGGGTGGCCAGCCCCAGGTGACGCAGAATCTGCACCAGCAGCCATGCCGAATCGCGGCAGGACCCGGTGCGCTTGGTCAGCGTTTCCTCACAGCTCTGGATGCCGGGCTCCAGCCGGATGACGTAGCCGATGTCCTGCTGAAGCCGCTGGTTCACCGCAACCAGGAAGTCGATGGTCGGCGTCTTGTCCCGCGGGATGTCCGTCAGGTAGGCGGCCAGCTCGGCGCCCGGCACCTCCGTCTCCAGATACGGGCGCAACTCGCGCTGCAGCCAGTCCTCGTAGGCGAAGGGGATGTGGCTCGCCTTCTCTTCAAGGAAAAAGTCGAACGGGTTGATCGCGGCGATCTCGGCGACGAGATCGACTTCGACAACGAACTCTCGGGTCTTTTCCGGGAAAACGAATCGGGCCTGGAAATTCGATTGCGGGTCCTGCTGCCAGTTCAGGAAATGCTGCTTGGGCGTGACCTTCAGGGAATAGCTGAGGATCGGTGTCCGGCAATGGGGCGCCGGGCGCAGCCGGATGATCTGGGGGCCGAGGGAGACCGGCCGGTCGTAGCGATAGATCGTCTTGTGGTTCAGCGCGACGTGGATCGCCATTGAAAACCCCGCCTCATGCCTGTTCGATGATGTTCGCGCCATGGTTAGGTCCAGGGTCGCCACCGCAACGGTAACACCGATAAATCCGCCCCGACAGGGTGCCCCGGCGCCGACCCTACCGCAGTTGCGAAAAAGTCACGAAGTTGCCTGTGACGCGCGCTGCGGCTTTCTTCCGTTCGCGTTACCCTTTATATCCTAAGCGAACGGGCTGGCGTTGCGGCGGGGATTCGCGTCTGGATGGTGTCGGTGGCGGCTTTTTCATCAGCGGGCGGCAACCGGGGTTCCGGCGGTATGGGCGACGCAGGCTTGGGCGGCGCCGGGCGGGGCGTTGTCACCGGCAAATACTTCAACTTCAAGCCGCTGCCGCCTCCGGCCGACATCCTCGGCAATCCGCTGGTCGTGCCCAACCTGCCGACGCACAAGCTGCCGAAGGAGACCTTCGGCAGCCGGGTGAAGCGGTTTCTTGCCCGGATGAATCTGGGAAGCCAGTCGGCGGAGACCCGCCTACGCTGGAAACTGTACGACACCATCCAGGCGACGATGGCGTCGCTGTCGCCCGCCGTCACGCTGGTTGCGGAGAAGCGGGCGCCGGCAAAGAGCAAGACGCTGTCGGTTCCCATCGTCGTCGTGCGCCACCCCTATCATCTGCGCCATGTGTTCGAGATGCTGCCGAACATCCCCGACACCCATGCGGCGGAACGGCGTTTTCTCGAGTTGCTGATGACCCGTGCGCTGAAGCGCTACGGTGAGCAGATGGCGCTGATCAAAGGCAGCCCCTTCTCCTTCGAGCATGAGGCGCGGGAATACTTTTTCGCCGGCTTCCGGCTGGAAAAGCAGATCAAGAAGGTCAACAGTCCCGACGAGCGCTTCGCCGCGTTGCAAGCCATCCACACCAGCTATTTCCACGGACGCAATTACTACTATTTCGCTTTGCTGCGGCGGGAAAAGCTGGCGCCCGACAACAAGCTGTTCATGCTGTTCGCCCGAGCCGTCTATTTCATGGCCCGAGTCGACTGGAATGGCGAGCTGCTGGAAAAGCCCAACCCGCGCATGCTGCCCAGCCGCGACGACATGCTGTTTTTCGTGGAGCGTGACAAGTCGGTCGTGACGCGCTATCGCACCGACCAGGATTTCCAGCGTCAGGTCAAGGCCGTGCTGGAGGCTTTCCCCGGTTCGTGACGTCCCGTTTCCCCATCCAAGGTTTCCTGCGATGCGCGCCCTGTCCCTGGTTGGCGGTTTTCTGGCTGCCGGCTCCCTGCTCTCGGTCATGACCGCGGTCCCCGCCCTTTCGGCTTCGGCGGATACCCCGTCGCCCGAAGCGGCGGCGCCGGCTGCGCCCGGCTGCGAAACGGCGGAGACGCCGGTGGCGCAGCTGACCTGTCGCGATCCGAAGCTTGCGGAGGCCAGTGCGGCGATGGACGCCGCGCTGGCGGCGCTGGGGGACACCACCGACGACACCGGGCGTGCGGCGATTGCGGACGCCCAGACCGTCTGGCGGGCACGCCGGGACGAGGCCTGTCAGGTGACTGCGGCCGATCTTGCCGACTCGAAGGCCGGCAAGACCCGCAGCGACTGCCTGTTGCGCGTTCTTCGCCAGCGCACGGCCGCGCTGGAGACGGAGCGTCAGGCGCGCTCGCATCCGGTCGGCGACCTGCCGCTGTCCGTCGCCGGTGCCGCCGCCCGCCGGTTCGACCCACCCGAGCCGCACCTCCCGCCCTTCAGCCGCAAGGTGGCGCTGTCGACACTCACCGGGCGTTGGGCCAAGGCCGATCCGACCGACCGCGCCGCCATCGACGATTGCCGCAGCTCCTATCTGGAGATCGGGGCAGATCGCGGCCTGCACGCGGTGGATGCGCGGCTGCCGCAGTTTCCGCTGAACGGTACGCTGGCGACCGACGGCGATCCGCTCCGGGGGGTGGCACTCCTGCCCGCCGGTCCGGCGGAAGGCACACCGGCACCTTTGGCGACCCTGCGGCTGTTGCCGGCCGATTCGCCGCGCCTCGACCGGCTGGTCCTGCGCATGCAGCCGCCGGCGACCTTCGCCGCAGAATTCGTGCGCTGCCGCTAAAGCCGCGACAGCAGGAAGCGGACGGTCAGGGACAGCCGTTCGCCCGGCGGCAGGGCGATGACGCCGGCATCGGGCTCCTGCGGATGGTTCAGCGCATCGGTCATGTGGGTGACCGGCTCCAGGCACAGGTAAGGCTCTTCCGCCGGAACATAGACGATCAGGTGGGCGGCCGGCCCGTCGGCGAGCATGGTCAGGCGCAGCCGCTCCTGCGGGCGGTCGAGCGTCGCCGAACCGCTCCAACCGGTGAAGCCGTTGTCCAGCGCCACACGGTCCATCGTCACGCCGTGGCGGAAATCCCAGGCCGGGGGCAGCGGGCGCTTGCGGCAGGGCAGGATGGTCTCGTCATTCTCCCACACGCCATTCACATCGGCGGTCACCCGGCTGCCCGGCGTCTTGACGAAATAGGGGTGCAGCCCCAGTCCGGCCGGCATGTCGCTGTCGGCCTCGTTGATGAGCTCCAAGGTGACGGTCAGACCTTCACCGTCCAGCGCCACCGTCTGCGCCGCGCGATAGCTCCAGGGCCAATCGTCCGCCCGGTGGGTGAAGCCCATCCGCAAGGCATCGTCGGTCACAGCCTCGACACTCCACGGGGTGGACCAGCCATGGCCGTGGATGCGGTGCGGCGAGCCCGGATCGGTCGCCAGCCTCACCTCGCGCCTCTGGAAGACGAACCGGCCGCCGCCGATGCGGTTGGAAAAGGGAACCAGGGGAAAACAGGCCATGTCGGGGGCGAAATCGCCGGCCAGCGCCCGGTCGGACGCCCGACGGAACAGCTCTACCGGCCCATCGGCGGTGGACAGGCTCCAACTCGCCAGTGAGCCACCGCAGTGGGGGGCCGCCGTGAGAGTCATCGGCCCGTGTCGCAACGCGATGATGGTGCCGTTCCGGATCATGCGTTTCCCCCATCGTCAGCGTTCCATTTTTTATCGCACATGCGAAGAGCGAAGGGAACGGCCCCCGCAGTCAACGGCCAGCATGGCGCAATGCTGACACAACTCTTGTGTTTTTGATGAAAAATGCAGGTATCGTACACCCGTCATTTACACTCGCTGCGCAACCATGCTTCCCGGGCGGTATGTTCCAGCGGCGTGCCCTGACCGGCGCGGCGCGCCGGCTCGATCGACAACGCAGGCGCGGCGCTGTTGTTGCGTCCCGGCTGCAACCATCCGCCATCTGATGGAAAGGCCCTGAGTGTCCAGTCCCCAGCTCAGCCGCGCAACGCCGACACCCCAGCCGGCCATGGCCATGCTCGATGAGGCGGAGCTGTGCGGCGCGCTGGCGGATTACCATGCGCTGCCGGCGCGTCTGGTGATCGGGGTGGCGATGCGGTCGTATCTGGACCCGCTGCTTCTGACGCCGACGGAGCTGATCCATCTCGCCAAGCCGCTGAAATCCTGCCTGGAGCAGGGCTCCCTGGTCGAGGCAGCCATCACCAGGATCGCGACGATCCAGGCACGCGCGCCGGGGCAGGAGCTTCAGGTTCGCCGCCGCGCCATCCGTGCCGCGGTGGACGAGATCTGGGCAAAAGCCCGGGTCGCCCAGGTTGCCTTCGCCGCCATGCCGCGCGGCCGCACCTCCGTCGACTGGCTGCTGTCCCAGGGGAGCAAGACACCGACCGGCGATGCGGATTACGACCTGCGCGTCGCCATCGGCCTGGAGCTTGTCGAGATCAAGACCTGGAACGGCAAGCTGGACCGGCTGCTGGAACTGCACCAGCGGGATCGGGATGAACGGCTGGCCGCGGCGGTCGATGGGGTGATCGGCGACATCCTGGCCTCGTCCGCGGCGGGTGCGGAGCTGTTCGGCGCCAACCTGCTGCCCGGCGCGCTGTTGGGAACCCTGTGCGACCTGCTGTTCGGCCGGATCGGCATGGAAGCCATCGGACCGAACCGCGTCGGCGTGCTGAACGCCCTGTTCCGCCAGAACAAGCTTCCCCAGGCCAAGGCCGCGGTGCTCGACCGCATCCGCCGCCAGTTGAAGGCGCCCCAGCCGCTGGGACGTGGCGCCTTCGATCAGGAGGCGGAGATGCTGAAGACGCTGGTCGGCCATCTGCTGACCCGCGACGGGCTGATCGGCGGCGCGGCGATGGCCGATGCATTGACTGTACGCTATTCGCGCCGGCTGGAGCAGGGGGGAGCCAGCGCCTATCGCCGGTCGATCGTCGGGCTTGGCGAGGGGCAATCGGACCTGATCTGCCGCATCCATTACCTGACCCGCGTCGCCGCGGTCTCCGCCGCCGAACGGCATGCCGACGAGATCCTCGCCTCGCTGGAGGCCGCCGTCTGCAACGAGCTGCTGATCGAGAACATGCTGGTGCAGACGCCCGACACGGCTCTGCTGGAGCGGGACTTCCTCCGTGCTCTGGCGGCGATCCGCTCCGCTCCGCTGCCGGCCGACACCTGCGAGCGGATCGCCGCAAGGGCCGAACGGGCGGTGGACGATTATGTGAAGACCGGCCAGCTCGCCGTCCGCCTGAGGCAGGTGGAACCGGTCCTGCGCCGCCGTACCGTCCGGCTGGCGGAGGTCGCCTGCTCCGGTCTGATCCGCGAGGACGGGGCGCTGCCGCTGATCCGCCAGCACATCCTCGAGATCGTCCGCCAACCGCAGTTCCAGGCCGAACTTGCCCAGCCGGAGAGCGAAGTCGCCCAGGCCGAGGTCCGGCGTCTGTTGGAACTGCTGGACCGGCTGCGCCAGTTGGCGACCTCGCCCGCCCCGCCTCCCGTTCTGCCGCCTTTTCCTCAGGCGGCGGTGCAGCACACCGTGGAGGTGCCACAGCTTCCGGCCCCCGCGCTTCTCCCAAAAGGCATGCGCGGCGCCGAGACAATCCTTCACCCGGTCAGCCAGCAGCCGACAGGCACAGCGGTGTCGAAGCCGGCCTCCTCCGGCAGGCCCGGCCTGTGCCCAAGCTGCTACACGGCACAAGGAAGCCCCCCAAAGGGTGCCCAAGGAAGTGTCGGCACCTGCGCCGCCTGCGGTTTCCCCGAAAAGTCCGACAACCGGCCGGGCGTGCATCTTGTGCCCGGCACGCTGCTGCATGGCCGCTACCGGGCCGGGAGGGTGCTGGGGCAGGGCGGATTCGGCGCCACCTATCTGGGCTGGGACGACCGGTTGCAGGTGAAGGTGGCGATCAAGGAATATTATCCGGCCAACCTGATCGCCCGCGTTCCCAACGCCGCCGCGGTCTCCCCCTTCTCGGACGAACATGCGGAGACCTTCGCCGCCGGTCTGGAGAAGTTTCTGGAGGAGGCGCGGACGCTCGCCCGGCTGCGCGACGTGCGCGAGATCGTCGGCGTCCAGGATTTCTTCGAGGAGAACGGCACCGCCTATCTGGTCATGGAGCTGCTGGAGGGCCGCACCATGAAGAAGTATCTGGTCGACAGCGGCGGACGCATCGACGTGAAGCGGACCCTGGCCGTGGTGATGCCGATCGCCAAGGCCTTGCAGGCCATCCACGACCAGGGGCTGATCCATCGCGACATCAGCCCGGACAACATCTTCCTGACCAATGGCGGCGACCGCAAGCTGCTGGACTTCGGTGCCGCGCGGCAGACCGCCCGTCCGGGGGCCGGCATGACCGTGATCCTCAAGCCGGGCTATGCCCCGCCGGAGCAATATTCCAATGAGGGGCGGCAGGGCCCCTGGTCCGACGTCTATGCGCTTTGCGCCACCATCTATCTGGCTCTGACCGGCCGTACGCCGCCCGACGCCACTGCCCGTTTCATGAACGACAGGGTGCCGAAGCCGTCGGAACTGGGCGTGGCGCTGGCGCCCGGATTCGAGAAGGTGCTTCTGTCGGGGCTGTCCATGCGCTGGCAGGACCGGCCGCAATCGATGAAGGATCTGCTGCGGGCCATGACCAACGCGCTGTCCGGCGGCTGAGGCCGGACTCCGGGTTCGGAATCAGCGTGCAAGAAAAAAGGGACCGGCGAACCGGTCCCCTTTTTCTGATCGGCTGATCCGGCGACGTTATTTCGCGTCGGCAGCGACCTGCATCTTGATGATCTTGTCCGGGTTCGAGACCTGACCGTTGCGGGCCTGATCGCCCTTCTTGATCATGTCGACGAACTCCATGCCCTCGACCACCCGGCCCCAGACGGTGTACTGGCGGTCCAGGAACTGGGACGGGGCGAAGCAGATGAAGAACTGGCTGTCGGCGCTGTTCGGATCCTGCGCACGGGCCATCGACAGGGTGCCGCGGATGTGCGGGGTGCTGGAGAACTCGGCCTTCAGCTTCTGCCCGGAGCCGCCCATGCCGGTGCCGGTCGGATCGCCGGTCTGGGCCATGAAGCCGTCGATGACGCGGTGGAAGACGACGCCGTTGTAGAAGCCCTGGCGGGTCAGTTCCTTGATGCGGGCGACGTGGTTCGGCGCCAGGTCGGGCCGCAGTTCGATCACCACGCGACCGTCCTTCAGGTCGAGGTAAATGGTGTTTTCCGGATCCAAGGCCTTCGCCTCCCCTTGAGAAACTGTAAAGAACGAGACTGTGAAGATTGTGGCGAACAGAGCCGCCAGCAATGCGCGGGTCCACCGCTTCATGCGAAACACTCCGATGAGCCGAAATCCGCGCCCCGGACCATAGGGGAAAAGCGGCGGAATGCAAAGCCGCGCTGGCGGGGAGTTAGACCGGTCGGCCAATCGATAGACGGGCCGGTCGGTCTGACACCCGAAAGATCCGCCAAAGGTCACGGATGACGGCCGCTCGTCCGGGTGTTCATCCGGGCGTGGACGTGGCATGCCGGTCCTGACGAGCAGACGGGAAGGGGCAGGAACATTGAGGCTGGGGAGGGCGATAGCGGGGACGGCGGCGGTGGCGGTGATGCTTGGCGTCGTCGGGCTGGGCGGGGTGATCCTGGCCGGACCGGCGCTGATCGGCGCCACCGCGACCGAAGTGCTGCGTGGGACCGGCTTCACCGGTGCCACGGTGACCGTCACCGGACTGCGCATCGCCGACGGGTGGCAGGGGCTGCGGCTCGAAATCTCCGGCGACAGCGGCCCGCTCGAAGCGGCGGCCAAGGCGCTGGATTTGCCGATGTCGGGACGGCTGGTCCTGTTCGGCGCGCTGGTGGTCGGGACGGATGGCGGCGCCGTGACCGTGACCCCCGACGGTTGCCTGCCGGCCAAGGCGGACGGACTGACGGTTTCCGGCCAGCGTCTCGACCTGCCGCAGGGAGCGACGCTGTGCGCCGCGCGGAAGGGTGAGCTTCTGCGCTGGACGCCCGGTTCCATGACCGTCGCGGCAGAGTTGCAAGCGCCGCGGCTCGACATGCCGACGAGCAGTCTGCGGGCCGAGCAGGTCGTGCTGCGGCTGGGGCAGGACGGCACCGGACGCCGGGCGGATGCCACCGTCGTACGGCTGACCAATACGGCCAAGCCGGCGCCCGTCGTGCCGCTGGCCGTCACCATGCAGGCGGTTCAGGCGGGGGAAGCTCCGTGGACCATCGACGGCACCGCCAAGGGCGCAAACGGCCTTCTCACGGTTACGCTTAACGGCACCTATGACCAGACCGCCGGCACCGGACGGCTGGAGGCGGTGGCGAAGCCGATCCGACTCGCCGAGAACGGACCCGGTCTCGCCGCCATTTCGCCGTTGGGCGCGACCTTCCTGGAGAAAGCGTCCGGCACGCTGTCCGGGAAGGCGACGCTTTCCCTGACCCCCAAGGGCTTGACCACGGCCGGTCAAGCGGTGGTCAAGGGCTTGGCCGGCGCCGCCGGTCCGGTGACGGTTGCCGGTGTCAGCGGTACGGTCGCCCTGTCCAGCCTGTCGCCCCCGGTGATTCCGGACGGGCAGAAGCTGTCCATCGGCCTGCTGGATGTCGGCATTCCGCTGACGGATGGGACGCTTCTGTTCGGTTATGGCCGTGACGGGCGTCTCGATGTCGACCGGGCCGAGTGGCGCTGGGCCGGCGGCACGCTCCATGCCGACCCGTTCGAACTGTCACCCGACAAGCCGAAGGGAACTGTCACCCTGCATGCTGACGGCATCGATGCGGCAAAGCTGCTGGAGTTGATCGCCGTGGATGGGCTGGAGGCAAGCGGCAAGCTGGCCGGTACCCTCCCTGTGGTCCTTGCCGGCGATACGGTCACGTTGAACGGCGGTGTCCTCGAATCGGCGGGTCCCGGCACGCTGCGTTACGACCCCGCCCAGCCGCCATCCGGCCTGAAGGGGGAGGAGGGAAGCCCGACCGCCATGCTGATGGGCGCCCTGACCGACTTCCATTACGAAACCCTGCGGATCACCATCGACGGGCAGGCCGGCGGCGAACTCAGCGCCGGCTTTTCCCTGCGCGGGGCCAACCCGTCATTCTACGATGGCTATCCGGTTGCGCTTAACCTTAAGCTGTCCGGCGCGCTCGACCGGATTCTGCGCCAGAACCTCGACGTCTACCGGATTCCCGACACAGTGCGGGAGCGGATGACCGGCTCCGACCAGAAGGACCACTGATCGCCACCATGGTTACCAGACTTTCCCACATCGGCCTGACGGCCGCCCTGCTGATCTCCACCGCCGTTGCCGCCTGCGCCCCGACGGTGAAGATCGAGGCGCCCGACAAGCCCATCGAGATCAACCTGAATGTCCGGATCGAGCAGGAGGTGCGGGTCAAGCTGGAGCGCGACGTCGACGACGCGATCCGCAACGACCCCGCCCTGTTCGGCCTTCCCACCGATACCGCGCCTTCTTCGACGAAGGGGAAGAAGTGATGACGAGAAGCCCCCTCAGCCGCCGACATTTCAACCGGCTTGCCCTCTCCACACTCGCCGCCGGCCTGCTGGCGGTCGCGATGCCGCAACTGGTGCTGGCCCAGGATGCGCTGGCCGCCGCCAAAGCCGCCGGTCAGCTGGGCGAACGCCCGGACGGGATGGTCGGCGTGGTTCCGGGCGCGCCTGCTTCCGCTCAGGCGCTGGCCCAGCAGGTGAACGCCCAGCGCCTCGCTCGCTATCAGGAGATCGCCAAGGGCAACGGCACGGCGCTGGACAAGGTCCAGGCGGTTGCCGGCCAGCAGTTGATCGAGCGCACTCCGGCCGGACAATTCGTGATGACCGCCGCGGGCGAGTGGCAGCGCAAGTGACCTCACCGCCGCCGACCCTGAAGGAGGCCGGAAAGGAAAGCGGCAAGGGCGCCATCGGCGATCTGCGCCGCCGCCTTACCGGCAAGGCGGGCGACGCGGCGTTGCTGTCGGCCCTGTTCGCCGCACTCGACACGCTGGGGCAGGCCGGCACGCCCGAGGAGGCGGTCGCCCGCTCCAACCTCGGCGAGGCGTTGCGGCGTCAGGGCCGCCTTGCGGAGGCGGAGGCGCATCACCGCAAGGCGCTAGATTGGCTCCCCGATTTCGGCGGCAACCATTACAATTGGGGCGTGACCCTGCAGGCGCTCGGCCGTCCGGCGGAGGCCGCCGCGGCCTATGGCGAAGCCGCCCGGCTGATGCCCGGCTTCGCACCGGCGCCGTGCAACCAGGGTGTGCTCCTGCGCGAGCTTGGCCGGCTGGACGAGGCGGAAGCGGCTCTGCGCCGGGCGTTGGAACTTGACCATAAGCTGGTGCCGGCCCGGCTGGCCCTGGCCGCCCTGCACCGCGACCGCGGCGACCTGGAGCGCGCCGCTGCCGGTTTCCGTGCCTGCCTGTGCCTGCAGCCCGATCTGGCGGAAGGACAGGCCAACCTTGCCCTTGCGTTGAAGGAGCGCGGGCAGCGAGGCGGTCCGGCGGAGGACGCGCCGGCAAGCATCGTCGGCTTCGACCGCGCGCTTCGCATCGGCCTGCCCGATGCGGGAGGGGTGCTGGCGCAACTGGTGCAGCAGCGCCGGCATCTCTGCCGTTGGGATGGGCTGCCGTCATTGTCCGCCCGGCTGGTCGATCTGGTGCGGGAGGGACGGACGCAGCAGGCACACCCCTGGATCTTCCTGGGGGAAGGGGCAGGGCCGGCGCTGGAGCGTGCCTGTGCCGAGCGTTATTCCGGCTGGAAGACGCGGGGCATCCCGCCCGGCTTCCCGAAGCGCACCGACCGCGGTGCAAAGCTGCGGATCGGCTATCTGTCCGCCGATTTCCACGAGCACGCCACCGCCGTGCTGATCGCCGAGCTGATCGAACGGCACGACCGCGACCGCTTCGAGATCATTGGCTGCTCCCACGGCCCCGACGACGGCGGGCCGTTGCGCAAGCGGCTGGTCGCCGCATTCGACCGCCTTCTCGACCTGTCGGCCCTGACCGACGAGGCGGCAGCCCGCCTGATCCATGAGGCAGGCATCGACATTCTGGTCGATCTGAAAGGCCACACCCAGAATGCCCGTCCGGGGATTGCGGCATACCGGCCGGCACCGGTGCAGGCGCAGTGGCTCGGCTATCCGGGCACGCTGGGCAGCACGGCCATCGATTACGTCATCGCCGACCCGGTGGTGGCGCCAGCCGATCATCAGCGCTTCTACAGCGAGCGCATCGTCCATCTGCCCGACAGCTACCAGCCGAACGACCGGCACCGCGCCATCGGGCCGATGCCAAGCCGCGCCGACTGCGGGCTGCCGGCCGAGGCCGTCGTTTTCTGCGCCTTCAATGCGTCCTACAAGATTGGGCCGGACCTGTTCGGTCGCTGGTGCCGGATTCTGCAACGCGTGCCGGGATCGGTCCTGTGGCTGCTCGACGGGCCAGCCGAGGTCGCCGCCAACCTGCGGGGTGTTGCTGAGGACCGCGGTGTCGCGCCGGAACGCCTGGTCTTCGCCCCGCGCCTTCCGGGACCGGCGCATCTCGCGCGCCACCGGCTGGCTGACCTGTTCCTCGATTCAGCCCCAGTCGGTGCCCATACCACGGCGAGCGACGCGCTGTGGGCCGGGCTGCCGATGCTGACGGTCCCCGGCCGGTCCTTCGCCGGGCGGGTTGCCGCCAGCCTGCTGCACGCGGCCGGTTTGCCCGAACTGGCTGTGGCGGATTGGGACGCCTATGAAGCGACGGCGCAGCGATTGGCCATGCAGCCTGCCGAACTGGCCGCTTTCAAGCTGCGGCTGGAGCGGGCTCGCGCCACCGCTCCCCTGTTCGACACCGACCGGTTCGCCCGTTCCATCGAATCGGCTTTCACGACCATGTGGGACATCCACGCGGCGGGAGAGTCGCCGCGCGGATTCGCCGTTCCGCCTCAGGGATAGGCGCAGCGGTCGGCGGTCACCTCGACGAAGGAGCGCTGGGCCGCGGCGATGGTGAAGCGGTATTCGCTGTTGTCGACCACCAGGGACTGGTGCAGAGGCAGGACGCCGCTGACCGTGGTGCCCTTGCCACCCATGCCGGCGATGCGGATCGTTACCGGCTGGCCGGGATCGAACCAGCTTTCAGCATTGCCTTGCGGGTTGTGCGCCGATTGCCCCTCGCCGGTGACCGTGACGGTGCCGTTGCCGAAGGTGACGCCGCGTGCGCCGCCCTTCAGCAGCGGGGTGCTCAGCGTGAAGCGCTTGGTGTCGGTCGGCTGGCAGTTGCGCGGAACCTGGGCCTGCGAGATGACGAAGGCGAGGCGGTTGGCGTCCAGTCCGCTTTTCAGCCGCTCCCCCACCAACTGGCTCAGCTTGGCGAGATCGCCGGTCGGCACCTCGCGCTGAAGGCGGCCTTCCAGTTCGGCCGCGCGCGCCTCGGCGGTGCGGGCGGCATGCTGCATCTGGCTGGCCAGCAGCTCCAGCTCCGCCTTCTGGCGCGACAGCGTGGCGATCTCCTCGCGCAGGGTCACGTCGCGGCCCTTCAGCTGCTCGATTCCCATCTGGTAGGAGAAAAGCCCGACCCCCAGCACGAGTGCCGCCAGCAGCATGAACTTGATCACGCCGGCCCGCATGCGTTTGCGGTACCGTCTTTCGTAGTCGTAACGTCCCAGGGTCATGATTTCGATCGTGGCGGGCTGTCTCGTCGGACCTCAATGGCTAATGGCAACGGCCAGGGGATGCAACCCCCTGGCCGTTGGTTTGTGCCGTCTTTTCCCGAAGGCGACTACTGGTTGGCCGACCCGCCGCCCAGGAAGCCTGCGTTGATGCCCGGGCTCTTGAACTCGCCGACATTCTTGAAGACCAGACGGAAGAAGATGGTGTTGCCGTCCTTCTCGCCGGTGGTGCTGATCGTGTAGTCGCGCCGGGCGATGGTCTGGAACAGCAGGCACTCGTCGCCATAGGTCAGCACGGCGAGGCTCGAGCGCGGGCCCGGCTGCGGCTCCATCGCCTGGGTGTGGGCGATGCCGATGTTCCAGCGATCGGTGAACTGCGACGAAACGCCAAAGTTCGCCTGCTCCACCCGGTTGCGGGTGACCGCGTTGCGGGATGTCGTCTGGTCGACGTAGGTGTAGGAGGTCGACAGCCGCAGCAGCGGCACGCCGGCCGAGGCGTTCAGCGAGTGACGGCGCGGACGGAAGGTCTCGTGATCGACGCGGAAGCCGTAATTGACGTCAAGCCAGTCGGCGGGCTGCAGATCCAGGCGGCCGACATAATCGGACACCCGCTCCTCCAGGCCCGAATCGCCGGAGAAACCGGCGCTGCTGTCGCTCAGGCGAATGCTCTGGCCCAGGAACAGGCTGGCCGATCCCTGGGTGTAGCCGTAGATCGCTCCGCGCAAGCCGTAGGTGAAGCGCATGCCGTCGTCCAGCCGGTCGATGCCGGTGAATCGGTTGGGCTGCAGCAGGTTCACATCGTCGAACTCGACGTCCAGGCTGTCTTCGTTCGGGAAGAGCCGGCCGTTCGGCAGCTTCGGCGCAAAGGTCAACTGGCCGATGGGCTCCACCAGCTGGGACGAGCTTTCGCCGTAGCGGACGAACGGATAGCGGACGGTGGCCTGCCCCTGCGGGAAGAAGCGGAAGCGGCTGATGGTGTCGTCGCCGCGGACCGTCGGGTCGTTGTAGTTGAACTGCTGCGCCTTATAGCCGGCGACCAGGACGCTGCCCGACAGGGTCGTCACGAAACCGGCGTTGGAGACGATGTTGCGCTCCCACCCCGGCTGGACCATGACGCGCTGGGTGTCGGGGCCGGCATTCCTGAAGCGCGACACCGCCAGCAGGCTCGTGTCGAACGACCAGCGGCCCCCCAGCAGGCTGCCCGGCTCGCCCAGCGCGTTGTACTGTGCATAGGGCAGGGTGACGGGCTCCGGAATCGGGTTCCCGTACCGCATGTCCTGGAAGCTGTAACCGGTGATCGCCGCATAGTTCCGGCCATGGAAACCTTCGACGAAGGCCTTGCTGGTCAGGTAATCCTCGCGGAAATCGTAATAGCGCCGCAGGAAGGTCGGGTCGCTGGCCCGCTTGATGTCGAAGCCGGCGCGCCACGTCTCGTCGATGTCAAACAGGCCGCGCGCCGCGACGTAGCCACGGGTGCGCGTTTCCTTCGGCACGATGGTGGTGTTGGCCACGTCGCCGCGGGTGATGGCGCCTTCCAGTTCCAGCCGTCCGCTCTCGAACCGCTTGCGGTATTGGCCGCCCAGCAGCGGCCCCTGCTGCGAGTAGTAATGCAGGTCGAAGGTGGCGTCCTGGTCCGGCGCGATGTCCCAGTAATAGTGGGTCTTGAGGATCGCGCCGAGATTGGAGTTGTTGCCGAAGGACGGCGTCAGGAACCCGCTCTTGCGGTCGACGGACGGATCGGGGTGCGACAGATAGGGCGTGTAGGCGACGGGGATGCCGAAGATCTCCATCGTCGCGTCGCGATAGCGGACCTCATGCTCCTCGTTGTCGTGCACGATGCGCACGGCGCGGATCTGCCACAGCGGCGGACGGGTGGGGTCTTCCTTGCACAGGTCGCAAGGGCTGTAGACGCCGCGGTTGACGCGCGTCAGGCGGCCCTCGCGCCGCTCGCCCTCGTTGCCGGCCATGCGGCCGTTGTCGGTCATCAGGACGCGGATGTTCTCGATGAACACGTCCTTCAGATCGTCGGTCAGCTCGGCGTAATCGGCGAAGACGATGTCGCCCGACGGCTCCACCAGCCGGATCTTGCCGGTTGCGGTGACGACCTTGGTCTTCTGGTTGTAGGTGATCTTGTCGGCGTGGACGCTGCGCTTGCCCTGCGCCAGCTCGACATTGCCGCTGGCGGTGACGACGCTGTTCACCTCGTCGAAGGTGACCTGATCGGCCGTCAGCAGGACAGGGTCCTGTTTGGATTCGGTGCCGGTCGCGCCGGCCTGGGCCGGAGCGGCAGGCTTGCTGCCCGGAAGCGGTCCGTCGGCCGGTTTGGGAGTCGGCTTCGGAGTCAGCGCCTGCTTGGCCGGAGTCTGGGCATTGGCCGAATCCGGAAGGGCGAGATCCACGGCGGCGACCCCACACGCCACCATCAGCCCGACGATGCCGGAGCGCAGGATGGGGTTGGCGACGGTCGGAGCTTTGGCGCGGGCGCGCCGGGAGACGTGCTTGGGCATGTCGGAACGATTGGGGGAAGCGAAAGCCCAAGTCAACGGTTTCAAGACCCTTCCGCGGGCAATGTCACCGTGTCGCCGTCCCCCCTGTGGCAGCGCTGCCGCAGCCGGTGCGCCTGAACTGACGGCTGCGGCTGCGGCGCTTCATCCAAGCTCTCTCAATTCACCCGGAAGTTCTTGAACTGCCAGGGATCGTCCTCGTCGATGTCTTCCGGGAACAGGACGTTGCGGTCCTGCAGCGGAGTCCAGTCGCCATAGGCGCCGACAACCTCGCCGAGATAGGGGGTGGCGATGTCCAGCACCCGGCGGAAGTCGACTTCGTCCGGTTCCACCAACCCCCGATTCGGGTTCTCCAGCGTCCAGACGATGCCGCCGAGAACGGTGGAGGTCACCTGCATCGAGGTGGCGTTGTTGTAGGGCGCCAGCGAGCGCGCCGTGTCGATGTCCAGCCGCGAGCCGTACCAGTAGGCGCCCTTGGGATGGCCCATCAGCAGGACACCCAGCTCGTCCATGCCGCCGGTGATCTCATGCATCATCAGCCGCTGCTCGGCCTGCATGTTGTAGTTCTTGCCGGCCAGCTCATGCAGCGACATCACCCCGTCGTCGCAAGGGTGATAGGCATAGTGGCAGGTCGGCCGGTAGACGACGCGGTCGCCGTCGCGCACAGTGAAATAGTCGGAGATCGAGATCGCCTCGCTGTGGGTGATGAGGAAGCCGTGGAACGGCCCCTCCAGCGGGGTCCAGGTGCGCACGCGGGTCGCAGCACCGGGGCGCATCAGGTAGATGGCGGCGTCGCAGCCGAATTCGTGCCGGCGGCCGTCGGGCGGCAAGTCCTTCTCGTGCGTGCCCCAGCCCAGCTCGGCCGGCTGGCAGCCTTCGCTGACGAAACCGTCGATCGACCAGGTGTTGACGAACTCGCCGATCTGCTTGGGCTGGTTCGACACCTGGGTGTCGCGCTCGGCCACATGGATGGTCTTGATGCCAAGCCTCTGCGCCAGCCGGCCCCAGCCGTCGCGGTCGGTCGGGACATCGGTTTCCACGCCGGTGTCGGCGGCGATGTTCAGCAGCGCCTGCTTGACGAAATGCGACACCAGACCCGGATTCGCCCCATGGGTGATCAACGCGGTCGGGCCGCCCTCGTAACGGCCGCGCAGCGCCAGCGCCGATTCGCGCAGCGCATAGTTGGAACGCAGCGACGGCGACAGGCTGGAATCGGTGTAGCCACCCGCCCACGGTTCGGTGCAGGTGTCGGTGTAGAAGGCGCCGACCCGCTGGCAGAACTCGATCAACGCAAGCGACGAGACGTCGACCGACAGGTTGACCAGGAAATCGCCCTTGTCGATCAGCGGCTTCAGAACCTGGAAGAAATTGTCGTTGTCGAGCGGGTTGTTGTGGAAGGCGACGCCGTAAAGCTCCGCTTCCTCGCGCCCGCGCTCCTCGGCAGTGACGATGGTGATCCGGTCGGCCGTAAGTCCGTCGATGTGACGGAGAAGCAGCGGCAAGACACCCTGGCCAATCGAACCGAATCCAACGATGACCATGCGGCCTGTGAACGTGCAGAGCTTCGTGTCCAGGGCCATGATTTTTTGTCTCCCCGAGGTAGTTTAGGCCGACGACATAAGCCGGCGCTCCCGCCCACTTCGGAGAAGCGGAAACGGGACGCGCCGGGCGACTGAATGTTACGGATGTCTTTACGCTTTATCCACAGAAACCGGCTTCGCGTTCAGGCAGCGCAGGAGCGAAGCTCGTAACCGGGAGTGGCGAGCAGGGGGGCGTCCGACACCTCGACGACGCGCGCCTGGTCGAAGCCGTTGAAGGCCGTGCGCAGGCAGGAGCCATAGGCGCCGAGCTGGCCAAGCTCGATCCAGTCACCGGCCTTGACGTCGGCCGGCAGGTGGAAGGGACCGGCCATCTTGTCGGCACTGTCGCAGGTCGGGCCGTAGAAGCTGAAGGCCTCGTCCCCGGCATCGGTCATGGCTTCGAACGGGCGGATCAGCCGCGCCGGGAAGCGGAAGCCGGGCACGCCGGCGTCCGACAGCGCGCCATAGACGCCGTCATTGATGAACAGCTCGCTGCCGCGCCGCTTCACCACCTGAACGACCAGCGAGACGCCGGGGGCAACCAGCGCGCGGCCGGGCTCGCACCACAGGCGGCAGTGCGCCGGCAGGTCGATGGCGGCGACGCCGCGGGCGATGGCGGCCATGAAGTCGCCGAGCGGCGGCGGGGTGACTCCCGGATAGGACACGGGGAAGCCGCCGCCGACATCCAGAACGTCGAGGTCGACGCCGCTCTCGGCGATGACATAGCCAGCCAGCGCGATGGCGCGCTCGTAGGCCGACGGATCCAGCATCTGCGAGCCGACATGGAAGGACAGCCCGAGCTTCGGAGCCACGGCGCGGGCGGCACGCAGCAGTTCCACCGCATCGGTGATGGCGGCGCCGAACTTGCCCGACAGGTCGTAGATCGCGTTGCCCTTCGGCAGCGACAGCCGCAGGACGAGGCCGAGGTCGCCTGCGCAGTCCGTCTCCTCCAGGATCTTGTCCAGCTCTTCCCGGCTGTCGAGGACGAAGTCGCGGACGCCATACTGGTGATAGGCGTTGCGGATCGCCTGACGGCCCTTGACCGGGTGCATGTAATGCAGGACGGCGTCCGGGAACATCTGGCGGATCAGGCGGATCTCGCCGGGGGAGGCGACATCGAAATGGCGCACGCCACCGGCCCACAGGGCACGCAGCACCGCCGGCTCGGGGTTGCACTTCACGGCATAGAGCACGTCGCCGCCACGGCCGACGGCCTCGGTCGCACCGGCGAATGCCTTCAGGAAGCTGTCGGCGGTGTCGGCCAGCACGCCGGGGCGGATGCAGTGCATCGGCTCTTCCGGGCGGTGCAGGGCGACGGCCTGTGTCACGGTCGAACGGCGGCCGGTGGACAGCGAAACGGCGCTGCTGTCGTTCAGCCCGACGCGGCGGAGCGGGGTGACGGCGGAACGGGAACGCAGGAAACCCATGGCGCACTCCTATCCCCGGACAGCGGCATGCAAGCCGGTCCGGTGAGCAGACGGCGATCCCCTGCCGCGTCACGAGCCGCCCAGCACAAGACTGGGCGCAGGTGGCGCAGCGGAATCGACGATTGATCGGATTTGGGAAGGGGGGAGACGGAAAAAGCCGGTGCGAGCAGCGGCCCCGGGCTGTGAAGCTCCAGGCAACAGCGCGTCGTTTACCGGCTAAAGGGTTACCGTCTCACAGCCCCACCGTGGGCAGCGTACATACTGACCTCCCTCTCGGGACCGACCCACTGGAATGGTCGGTTCTGCCAAAAAGGACGCGGTACGTCGTAGCATAACCACAGAGGGCCATAGGCACGTGCGGGTGCGTCGTGCCGATTGATTTACGCTTTTCCGCCCGTGATTCAAGTGAATTTTTTGAGGCGGGAATAGGGCGGATTCAGGCCGCCGGCACAGCGTCCGGCTCGAAGGGCGGGAAGCGCGCGGCAATGGCGTCGCCGGTAAGGGCGGCCACCCAGCCATCGGGACGGCCGAAGAACCGGATCGTGGTGAAGCGCGGCGTCGGCCCCATGTCGAACCAGTGCGGCGTGCCGGCGGGAATGCTCAGCAGGTCGCCGGCCTCGCACACCACGCGGAAGACGCGGGCCTTCAGGTGGATATAGAAGGCGCCGGCACCCTCGACGAAGAAGCGCGCCTCGTCCTCCCCATGGGTGTGTTCATCGAGGAATCTGGCACGCAGTGCGGCGATGCCGCCCGTCTGCGGGGTAACGCGGACGACATCCGCCCTGAGGAAACGGCGCGCCTGCTTCAACCGCTCGATGGGGACGGCATAGGCTTGCAGCACGGCTTGTTCATCGCTGTCGTCGGGCAGGGAGGTATCGGCATTCCAGCGTTCATAGAGAATACCGGCATGGGCGAGATGAGCCGCGATCAGGGCCGCATCGGCGGTGCGGAGTTCCGGCCGGTGGGCATCGCTTTCCAGATATACCGTCAGATCGCTCACCGCGCGCACTCCCGCCGAATGGACGCGTACAACGTGAAGTTCCGGCCGACGCAGCGCAATAAGCCGAATCGCAGCAGCGACCGTTCGCCGCGCATCGACGGTAGCGCCGCAGCTCGACCGTCAGCGGCCGCGTTGCAGGCCGACCGTCACCGCCACCGCGACCGCCAGCAATAGGCCGACGAAGGCCGCCACCCCCGTCCAGCCATAGCCGTGCCAGAACAATCCGCCGAGCGTCCCGGCGAGCGTCGAGCCCAGATAATAGCAGAACAGATAGATGGAGGAGGCTTGGCCGCGCGCCACCGCGGCGCGGCGGCCGATCCAGGCCGACACGATGGAATGGGCGCCGAAGAAGGCGAAGGTGAACAGGGCGATGCCGAAGGCGATGGCGAACAGGCTGTCGATCTCCATCAGCGCCAGCCCGGCCACCATCAGGGCAACGGCCGCCGCCAGCGTGCGGTTCGACCCGAATCGGCCAGACCAGCCGCCGAACAGAGGGGAACTGACGACGCCGAAGCTGTAGACCAGGAACACCGCGCCGACGATGGCCGGGCGCAGGTCGAACGGCGGCTCGCTCAGGCGGAAGCCGATATAGTTGAAGATGGTGACGAAGCCGCCCATCAGCAGGAAGCCGAGCGAGAAGAGCCCGAGCAGAGACGGATCGGTCAGCAATCCGCGCCATGCCCGCATCAGGGCCGGCAGCCCGGCGGCGCGGCGGACGAAGTGCCGCGACGGCGGCAGGGCGAACCAGACCGTGACGGCGGCTGCAACCGCCAGCGCACCGACAATCCCGACCGCCAGCCGCCAACTGCCGAGGTCGGTGACGATGGCGGTCAGCACCCGGCCCGACATGCCGCCGATGGCCGTCCCGCCGATATAGAGCCCCATGGCGACGCCCGCCGATTTCGGATCGACCTCTTCGGAGACATAGGCCATCGCCACCGCCGGCAGGCCGCTGAGCGCCAGCCCCTCCAGCGCCCGCACCGCCAGGAAGCCATGCCAGCCCGGCATCAGCGCGCCGACGATCCCGAGAATGCCGGCGCCGAGCAGTGCTGCGACCATCACCGGCTTGCGGCCGATGCCGTCGGAAATGGCGCCGGCCACCAGCAGCGCCACCGCCAGGATACCGGTGGTCAGGGAGAGCGACAGGCTCGATTCCGCCGGTGTCACCCCGAACTCCCGCACGAAGTCGGGCAGCAGCGGCTGGACGCAATAGAGCGTGGCGAAGGTGGAGAAGCCGGCGACGAACAGGATGCGGCTGGCACGGCGATAGGCGGGCGTTCCGGCCTGTAGATAGGGGGCCTCGCCACCGGTCTCGATCTCGTCGCGCACGCGCTCGGCTCCTGCTTCGATCCTTCGCCGCTGGTTGCGGCGCAATATGGACATTGCCCTGCCGTGCCTGCCCATTCCAACCATTGCCGGGGCGCAGCCGCCATGCCGTCCGCGCAAGTCGCCTTGGAGGCCGCCTTCATATCCGTATCAGGGGAGGTGCTGAGATGGCCTCGCACTGGACCTTGGCGGGGTCGCGCCGTATAACCAGTGCCCCACACAATTCGTTGATTGTTCGAGCCATGCACGACCTTCGCGCCATCCGTGAGAATCCCGAAGCCTTCGACCGCGGCCTTGGCCGCCGGGGACTGGCGCCGATGTCGTCCTCCGTGCTCGACCTCGACGGCCGCCGCCGCGCCGCGCAGACCCAGATGCAGGAGATGCAGGCGCGCCGGAACGAGGCGGCGAAGGAGGTCGGCCTCGCCAAGCGCGAAGGGCGCGATGCCCAGCCGATCCTGGACGAGATGGCGACCCTGAAGGACCGCCTGCCCCAGGTGGAGGAGGAGGAACGCGCGCTCGGCGCCGAACTCGACGCCATCCTGGCCGGCATCCCCAACATCCCGGCCGACGACGTGCCGGACGGACCCGACGAGACCGCCAACGTCGAGGTCCGCCGTTGGGGCACGCCGGCCGACATCGCCAATCCCAAGCAGCATTACGAGCTGGGCGAGGCGCTGGGCCTGATGGATTTCGAGGCGGCGGCCCGCATGTCCGGCGCGCGCTTCACCGTGCTGAAGGGCGGGCTGGCCCGTCTGGAGCGCGCGCTCGCCGACTTCATGCTGGACATCCACACCGGCGAGCACGGCTTCACCGAGATCGCGCCGCCGCTGATGGTGCGCGACACCGCCCTGTTCGGCACCGGCCAGCTTCCGAAGTTCGAGGAGGATCTGTTCAAGACCACCTCGTCCGACCATTACCTGATCCCGACCAGCGAGGTGCCGCTGACCAATCTGGTCAACGACCAGATCGTCGCGTCGGAGGAGCTGCCGCTGCGCTACACCGCGCTGACCCCCTGCTTCCGGGCGGAAGCCGGATCGGCCGGGCGCGACACCCGCGGGATGATCCGCCAGCATCAGTTCTGGAAGGTGGAGATGGTCGCCATCGCCGCCCCGGAACAGTCGGAGGACGAGCATCAGCGCATGACCCGCTGTGCCGAGACGATCCTGGAGCGGCTGGGCCTGCCTTACCGCACCATCGTGCTGTGCACCGGCGACATGGGCTTCTCCTCGCGCAAGACCTATGACGTCGAGGTGTGGCTGCCGGGCCAGAACGCCTACCGCGAGATCTCCAGCATTTCCAATTGCGGCGATTTCCAGGCCCGGCGGATGAAAGCCCGTTGCCGGGCCAAGGGCGAGAAGCAAACTCAATTCGTGCACACCCTCAATGGATCGGGTGTGGCGGTCGGGCGCTGCCTGATCGCGGTTCTGGAGAATTACCAGCAGCCCGACGGTTCGATCCTGGTTCCTGAAGCGCTCCGCCCCTACATGCGCGGAGTGGAGAGGATTTCCATCTGATGTTCGACCTGCCGCTCGACCTGTCCCGCACGCGGATCCTCGTCACCAACGACGACGGCATCCATGCCCAGGGATTGAAGGTCCTGGAAGCCATCGCGCGCGAACTGTCCGACGACGTCTGGGT
The DNA here is from genome assembly GCF_003116035.1 of Azospirillum sp. TSH64. Lineage (GTDB taxonomy): Bacteria > Pseudomonadota > Alphaproteobacteria > Azospirillales > Azospirillaceae > Azospirillum. Next base: position 3,116,355 of record NZ_LGQW01000015.1, on the reverse strand, counting down.
CGTGGCGCCGGAGATGGAGCAGTCGGCGGCCAGCCATTCGCTGACCATCAACCGGCCGCTGCGCCTGCGCAAACTGGATGATCGCCGCTTCACCGTCGACGGCACGCCGACCGACTGCGTGCTGCTGGCGGTCAACCATGTGATGAAGGATGCCCGTCCGACGCTGGTCCTGTCCGGCGTCAACCAGGGCTCCAACATCGGCGAGGACGTGACCTATTCCGGCACCATCGCCGCGGCGATGGAGGCGACGCTGCTGAACGTGCCGGCCATCGCCATGAGCCAGCATTACGAGCCGGGCCAGCCGATCGACTGGTCCGCCGCCGCCGCCCATGGCGCCGACGTGGTGCGCAAGGCGGTGACGGTGGCCTGGCCGAAAAACGTGCTGCTGAACGTCAACTTCCCGGCCCGCCCGGCCGCGGAAGTGACCGGCATCCAGGTGGTGCGCCACGGCAAGCGCAAGATCGGCGACGAGCTGTTCGAGCGTGTCGACCCGCGTGGCAAGCCCTATATCTGGATCGGCACGCTGCGCGGCGAAGCCGACGTGGCGGACGACACCGACATCCATGTGGTCTTCAACGGCGGCATCTCGGTGACGCCCGTCTATCTCGACCTCACCCATACGCCGACGTTGCAGACGTTGAGGCAGGCCTTCGTGTGACATACAACCCGCGCAAGATCCGCTTGCTGATGGCCCTTCGCGGGGCCGGCGTCACCGACACACGGGTGTTGGCGGCCATCGAGCGGATCCCGCGCGAGCTGTTCGTCCCGGAGGCTTTCCAGGACAGAGCGTGGGAGGACACGGCGCTGCCGATCGATCAGGGCCAGACCATCAGCCAGCCGCTGGTGGTCGGCCTGATGACCCAGGCGCTGGAACTGCTCCCGCGACATCTTGTCCTGGAGGTCGGCACCGGCTCCGGCTATCAGGCGGCGGTGCTGTCGCGGCTCTGCCGCCGGGTCTTCACCATAGAGCGGCTGAAGCCGCTTCTGCGTGAGGCCGAGGGGCGGTTCAGGGCGCTCGACATCGGCACCATCACCACGCGGCTCGGCGACGGGACGCGGGGCTGGCCGGAGCAGGCGCCCTTCGCCCGTATACTGGTCACAGCCGCGGGCGGGCCGGAGCCGCCAAAAGACTTGACGGATCAACTCGCCATTGATGGTGTCTTGGTCATTCCGTTGGGGACCGATCACCGCGACCAGAGGGTCGTGCGTTTCCGGCGCTCCGAAGCTGGCCTTATCCGGGAGGACCTGTGGCCCGTCCGTTTCGTTCCGCTGCTGTCCGACCCGCCGCAATCGGTCCGTTCCGCATGAAACCCGCATTTTCCAAGCACGTCCTGCCCGCCCTGGTCCTGTCCACCGCCGTCCTGGCGCTCGGCGCCTGCGAGCGGGTGGGGGGGCTTGCCCCCTTCACCACGGTTTCCGAGGTGCCGGATTCGGCCGGTGGCGCCATCAGCGTGCAGAAAGGCGACAGCGCCTATAGCCTGTCGCGCCGCTACAATGTTCCGCTGCGCGACCTGATCGAGGCCAACAGGCTGGCTCCGCCCTACCGGCTGGAGGTCGGCCAGCGGCTGGTGCTGCCGACCTCGCGCCAGTACATCGTGCAGAAGGGCGACAGCCTCTACAGCATTTCCCGGATGCACAATGTCGACGTCAGTGAGCTGAGCCGTCTGAACAACCTGACCCCGCCCTATGCGGTGCAGGTCGGCCAACCCCTGCGCCTGCCGGGCAGCAACGACGGCAATGGAACCATGGTTGCCTCCGGGGTCGCTTCCGGCGGTGCCGTGCCGCTGACGCCGCAGGGCTCGCCTGCCGGTCGCGGGTCGGTACAAGCGGCGGAGCTTCCGCCGCCCGGCGCGTCCTCCTCAGGCTCCGCATCCTCCGGCAGCATCGCCGCAACGCCGCTGCCGCCGCCGTCCAAGCCTGGGGCCGCGCCGGAACCGGCCGCGGCGCCTCCTGCCGCAACCGGCGACGCCGCCTATCAGCCGGGCCAGGCGCCGACCATGCTGCGTCCGCCCGGCAGCAAGCCGGCGGCAACGCCGATTCCGGCACCAGCCCCACAAGCCGCTCCGCCTGCCGCCGCTCCGCAGCAGGAGGTTGCCGCAGCCGCGCCGCCCAAGCCGGAACCGAAGGCCGAGGTCGGCGCCCCGCCACCGCGCGGCGGCGCCCGCTTCCTGTGGCCGGTGAAGGGCAAGCTGCTCTCCGGCTATGGGCCGAAGCCGGACGGGCTGCACAATGACGGGCTGAACATCGCCGCCCCGAAGGGCACCGCCGTGGTCGCCGCCGACAACGGTGTTGTCGCCTATGCCGGCAACGAGCTGCGCGGCTTCGGCAACCTGCTGCTGCTGAAGCATTCCGACGGCTGGATCACCGCCTACGCCCACCTCGACAAGATCGAGGTGGAGCGCGGCGCGTCGGTGAAGCGGGGGCAGGTGATCGCCCGGGTCGGCCAGACCGGCGGCGTGTCCTCGCCCCAGCTGCATTTCGAGCTGCGCAAGGGCAGCCAGGCCGTCGACCCGAGCGACCAGATGGACCGCAAGGTCAGCGAAGGGGCTTCCCGAGGCGGCCAGCCAAGTCCTGGATGAACTGCCACGCGACCCGGCCCGACCGGCTTCCGCGCGTGACCGACCATTCCACGGCCTCGGCTCGCAGCCGGTCTTCCGGGATCTCCAGGCCGAAATGGCGGACATAGCCCTCGATCATCGCGAAGTAGGTGTCCTGGTCGCAGTTGTGGAAGCCGAGCCACAGACCGAAGCGGTCCGACAGCGACACCTTCTCCTCGACCGCTTCCGCCGGGTTGATGGCGGTCGACCGCTCGTTCTCGATCATGTCGCGCGGCATCAGGTGCCGGCGGTTAGAGGTGGCGTAGAACACCACATTGTCCGGCCGCCCTTCGATGCCGCCGTCCAGCACCGCCTTCAGCGACTTGTAATAGGCGTCGTCATGATCGAAGGACAGGTCGTCGCAGAACAGGATGAAGCGGCGTACCTCGCCCTTCAGCCGGCTCAGCAGGCGGGGCAGGGTGGGAATGTCCTCGCGGTGGATTTCCACCAGCGCCAGTTCGCCCGGCCGCTCTGTGCAGATGGCGGCGTGGGCGGCCTTGACCAGCGAGCTTTTGCCGGTGCCGCGGGCCCCCCACAGCAGGGCGTTGTTGGCCGGCAGGCCGGCGGCGAAGCGGCGGGTGTTGTCCAGCAGGATCTCCCGCTGCCGCTCGATGCCTTGAAGAAGCATGATGTCGACGCGGTTGACCACCGGGACCCCTTCCAGGCGGTCGGGATCGGGATGCCAGACGAAGGCGTCCGCCGCACCGAAGTCCAGCGGCCGGTCCGGCGGCGGGGCGAGACGTTCCAGCGCCTCGGCAATGCGGGTCAGCAAAGGGACGAGCGCCTGATCGGCACCGGACTTTTCGATGGATTGCGACATAATTTTCCGGAAATTTTTTCTGGATGTTCCATGGAAAGTGGGTGCCCGCGCAGCCATCTTTCCGACGCCTTCGCACCGTAACACAGCAAGGCAAGCACACAAGCTGTGGTGCGCCCGCGGATTGTGGCGCATCACCATTGCATCCCGGTCATGGGCGGCTATAGTCGCGGCGTCCCGGCGGAACGCCGATCCGGTGCCGAGACCAAACCTGTAAGGAGCTTCCAGATGTTCGTTTCGACGGCTTATGCACAGACGGCGGCCCCGGCTGGCGGCGGCGGTGACATGCTCGTCCAGTTCGCGCCGCTGATCCTGATCTTCGTCGTCTTCTACTTCCTGCTGATCCGTCCGCAGCAGAAGAAGATGAAAGAGCATAAGGCGATGCTGTCGGCCATCCGCCGCGGCGACCGCGTCGTGACCGGCGGCGGCATCATCGGCATCGTCACCAAGGTCGGCACCGACGACGAGATCACCGTCGAGATCGCGGAGAATGTGCGCGTGCGCTGCCTGCGCTCGACCGTCAATCTGGTGCTCGCCAAGACCGAGCCGGCCGGCAAGTCCGGCGGCGACGCCGCTCCGGCCGCCGAGGGTGAAGTCAAGCCGGCCGACACCACCGCCGCCGGCGGGATCGGCAAGCTGTTCGGCCGCAAGTAAGCCGCAGCCGGGCCCCTCTTCCACGGGTCGGCCCGAAGGCGCTTCCCGTCCGGTCCGGCCGCTCGCCCCGTCGACGGGGCGGGCCGGTCGCCCGGACCGGGTGTCTGATCGGATTCGAGTGACGCATGCTCTATTTTTCGCGCTGGAAGATTTACCTGATCCTGGCGACCTGCATCGCCGGGTTCATCCTGATGCTGCCCAACTTCATGGGCCGCGACACGCTGGCGGCGCTGCCGTCCTGGTACGCCAACACCCGGGTGTCGCTGGGTCTCGACCTGCGCGGCGGATCGCATCTGTTGCTTGAAGTCGACATGGCCACCGTCATCCGCGACCGCGTGGAAGGTCTGGTGGACGGCGCACGGCAGCAGCTGCGCACCGCCAATGTCGGCTACACCGCGCTGAACGCCGGCGAGCGCGCCGTCACCGTCCAGCTGCGCGACCCGGCCCAGGCTGAGGAAGCCGTGAAGGCCCTGCGCCAGCTCTCCAGCCCGGTGGGCCGCACGGCTCTGGGCGGTGGGCAGCCGGACCTTGACGTGACCGTCAACGGCGGCACGGTGACCGTGGCGCTGAGCGAGGTCGCGCTGCGCGACCGCGCCACCCAGGCCATCGAGCAGTCGATCGAGATCGTCCGCCGCCGCATCGACGAGACCGGCGTGAACGAGCCGACCATCGCCCGCCAGGGCAACGACCGCATCCTGGTCCAGTTGCCCGGCGTCGAAGATCCCGACCGCATCAAGCGGCTGCTCGGCACCACCGCCAAGATGACCTTCCGCCTGGTCGACGTGAACGCCGATCCCAGCACCGGCCGCGCCCCTCCGGGATCCGAGATCCTGCCGTCGACCGAAGGCGACCGCTACCAGTCCAAATACGTCATCCGCAAGAAGGTCGAGGTCGACGGCGCCACGCTGCAGAACGCGTCGGCGGGCACCAACCCGCAGACCGGCGAATGGGTGGTGAACTTCGAGTTCAACACCGCCGGCGCCAACCGGTTCGCCGAGGTGACCAAGCAGAATGTCGGCCGGCCCTTCGCCATCGTGCTCGACAACAAGGTCATCAGCGCCCCGGTGATCCGCGAGCCGATCACCGGTGGCCGCGGCCAGATCAGCGGCAACTTCACCGCCGCCAACGCCAACGACCTCGCCGTCCTGCTGCGTGCTGGCGCCTTGCCGGCCCCGCTGAAGGTGATCGAGGAGCGGACCGTCGGTCCCGATCTGGGCGCCGATTCGATCCGTGCCGGCCTGACTGCCGTCGTCGTCGGTTTCGTGATGGTCTGCGTCTATATGATCGCCTGCTACGGGCTGTTCGGTGCCTTCGCCTGCTCGGCGCTGTTCATCAACCTCGTGCTGACGCTCGCGGCGCTGTCGCTGCTGCAGGCCACGTTGACGCTGCCGGGCATTGCCGGCGTGCTGCTGTCGCTCGGCCTGGCGGTCGATGCCAACATCCTGATCAACGAGCGCATCCGCGAGGAGACGAAGAAGGGCCGCGGGGTCTTCGCCTCGATGGAGGCCGGCTTCAGCCGCGCCTACAGCACCATCGTCGACAGCAACCTGACGACGGCCATCAAGATGGCGCTGCTGTTCGTCTTCGGCACCGGCACCATCAAGGGCTTCGCCGTCACCATCACCTTCGGCATCCTCATCTCCATGTTCACCGCCACGGTGCTTGTGCGCCTGATGATGGTGACGTGGCTGCGCCGGACGCGTCCGGCCGTGTTGCCGGTCTGAGAGGTCATCCGATGTTCCATCTCCGCCTCGTCCCCGACAACACCAAGATCCCCTTCATGAACGGCCGCATCGCCGGCCTCGTCGTGTCGGCGATCCTGTCCATCGCGTCCATCGTCCTGTTCTTCCACCCCGGCCTGAATTACGGCATCGACTTCCGTGGCGGCATCGTCATCGAGGCCCGCACGCCGCAGGCCGCCGACTTCGCCTCGCTGCGCCACACGCTGTCCGGCCTCGGCATGGGGCAGGTGGCATTGCAGGAGTTCGGGTCGCCTCAGGACGTGCTGATCCGTCTCGAGCGGCAGCCCGGCGATGACGCCGCCCAGCAGGTCGCTGCCGACAAGGTGCGCAACACGCTGGCCCAGTCCATCCCCGGCACCCAGGTTCGCCGTGTCGAAGCGGTCGGCGCATCGGTCAGCGGCGAGCTGTTCGCCAACGGCATGCTGGCGCTGGGCCTCGCCATGCTGGCGATGCTGGTCTACATCTGGTTCCGCTTTGAATGGCAGTTCGGCTTCGGCGCGGTGGTGACGCTGATCCTCGACATCACCAAGATCGTCGGCTTCTACGCCATCACCGATATCCAGTTCAACCTGACGGCCGTGGCGGCGATCCTGACCGTCATGGGCTATTCGGTGAACGACAAGGTCGTCGTTTATGACCGCATGCGCGAGAATCTGCGCATCTACAAGAAGATGCCGCTGCGCGACCTGATCGACATGTCGATCAACGAGACGCTGAACCGCACCGTCGGCACCTCCGTCTGCACCCTGCTGTCGATCATTCCGCTGGCACTGTTCGGCGGCGAGGCGTTGCAGGACTTCGGCATCGTGCTGATCTTCGGCGTTATCCTTGCGACCAGCTCGTCGGTGTTCATTGCCGCCCCCATCTTGCTGTTCCTTGGCGAGAACCGCCTGCGGCGCGGTTCTCCCGACGCCGCTTCGGCGGGCAACACCCCGGCTACCACACCGTAACGCCGGACGTTTGGGGAAGGAGAGGGCAGCATGGCCGACATCATGCCGATGATCCCGTCGGACCGTCAGGTCATCGACGGCTACGGTCCGGGACAGTTCTGCATTTCCGGCCAGTGGCGCGTCGGCTCGGTGATTGTCCTGCCGGACCGCACCCTGGCATGGGACGCGACCGACGTCGCCTCCCTGTCGGTGGGCGACTTCGCTCCGGTGCTGGCGGCTGAGCCGAAGGTGGAGATCCTACTGCTCGGCACCGGCGGCACCATGCGCATGATCCCGAAGGCGCTGCGTCTTGAACTGCGCGAGCAGGGCGTCGTGGTGGAGCTGATGGACAGCCGTGCGGTGTGCCGGACCTACAATGTCCTGCTGGCTGAGGGCCGGCGGGTGGCGGCGGCGATGCTGCCGGTTTAAGGCCGGTCATCCTCTCCAGAAACTACAAAGGCGCCCTTTCGGGCGCCTTTGCTTTTTCATCCCTCGACAGGGAACCTTACGCAGCCAGCTGCTCGGCGGCGAAGTCCCAGTTGGCGAGATTGTCGATGACCGCCTTCACGAAGTCGGCGCGGCGGTTCTGGAAATCGACGTAATAGGCATGCTCCCACACGTCGATGGTGAACAGCGGCTTCTGGCCGTGGGCCAGCGGGGTGTCGGCGTTGCCGGTCTTGCCGACCTTCAGCTTGCCGCCGTCCAGGTACAGCCAGGCCCAGCCCGAGCCGAACTGGGTCAGGGCGGCCTGGGTCAGCTCTTCCTTGAACTTCTCGACGCTGCCGAAGTCGGCGACGATGCGCTGCTCCAGGGCGGCCGGCATCTTGCCGCCGTCCTTCTTCAGGCACTGCCAGAAGAAGGTGTGGTTCCACACCTGGGCGGCGTTGTTGAAGATGCCGACCTTGGACGAATCGCCGGCAGAGGCCTTGATGACCTCCTCCAGGCTGGCGTCGGCCAGCGGGGTGTCCTTGGTCAGGTTGTTCAGGTTGGTGACGTAGGTCTGGTGGTGCTTGTCATGGTGCAGGTGCAGGGTCTCCGACGAGATATACGGAGCCAGAGCGTCGTACGCATACGGAAGCGGCGGAAGTTCGAACGCCATTTGATTTACCCTCTCTTCTTTGATTGTCCTTCCGGGCCGGGCCTTGCGAGCACGGCACCTCCGTCCGTCCAAATAGGCCGATGACGGAAGCTTGTGAAGGCCGGAAACACTCTCGAACGTCGTATAGGGTTATTTCCATTCGACAAAGTCGCCTCCGCCGCCCGGTTTCCCGAGCGCACGGCGGCTTCCAAGGTGGCGGGAAGTCCCGTTTCCGTCCAGTCGCCGGCCAGCGTCAGGTTGCTCCACCGCGTGCGCGTCACCGGTCGACGCGTCACCGATTCGGGAGACTGGTCGGGGGTCGCCCGCCGCTCCTTCACCACGCGGAAGGGCGGAATCGGGCCCCCGAGTCGCGGTGCCGGGCAAAGGTGGGGAGCGATCTCCGCCCACAGCCGGCCGGCGATCTCCCCGGCCGGAAGATCGGCCAGCCCATCCGCATCGCTGACGGTGACCGACAGCAGGTCATCGCGGGCGAACAGCCATTCCGCGGTCCCGCCGACCAGCCCGACGAAGGGCAGGCCGCCCGGCAGCCGCACCGGCCCATCGAGCTGGAAATGCAGATTGACGATGGCTGGCCCCGGCGGCGGCACGGTCAACCCCGGAACCAGTCGTTCCGCCACCCAGGCCGGTGCCGCGACGATCATGCTGTCGAGCGGTCCGAGCGTCACGGCGCTGCCAGCGGCGGCAAATCCGCTCACGCGGTCCTGATCGAAGGTCAGCCCATCGACCCGGACGCCGAGATGCAGCGCCGCACCGGCCGACCGCAAGCGCGCCAGGGCCGGCTCGACGAAGGCGGCGGACAGGCCGCGCAGCGCCAGAACCGGCCGGCAGGCGGCCTCACCGCGCAGCAGCGTCTCCCGCAGCACCGCGCCGAACAGGCGGGCCGAGATGCGCTCCATCGGCCCGTTCAGCGCAGACACCGCCAGAGGGCGCCACAGCGGCTCGAACAGCGCTCCACCGGGAGGAAGGCGGTTGGCGACGGAGTGCGCTCGCCCGGCCGTCAGGCAGCGCAGGGCGGCGAGATAGTCGAGCGGTCGGCTGCCCGGCACCCGGCGCGCCGGGTCGAACAGCCACAGCCCTCCCGGGCGCAGGGTCCAGGCGGCGCCGTCGCGCAGATCGAGGAAGGGAAAGACCGCCGGCCGCAGTTCCTCCAGCGCATCCGTTCCACCGGTCCGCCGGGCGTAATCGAGCAAAGCCCGGTTGCCGCTGAGCACCATATGGTTGCCGTTGTCGATCAGCCGGCCAAGCGTCGCGTCATGGAAGCTCCGGCAGCGGCCGCCGGCCTGCGGTGCCTGATCGTAGAGCGCCACGCATCGCCCCGCCTCCACCAGCCGGACGGCGGCTGCCAGCCCGGCGAGCCCGGCGCCGATGACATGGACGGTTCCGGTGCCGCTCATCAGCCGGCCGGAGGGATGCCGAGCATGCAGCGCACCGCCACCCAGGCGCTTTCCCGCCGGCCGACGCGGACTCGGGCCTTCAGGTCGCGCCAGCCGGCCGCCCGCAGGCGCTTCAGCAGGCGGTGGTACAGCACCATCATGGCGGTTGCGGCCCACAGTGACCCGCGCGCATGCCCGGCAATGGCGGAGCGTGCCTCGGCGAAGCGGGCTTCCGCGAGATCGGCCAGCGCCTCACAGGCTTTTGGCAGGGCGGGGTGGGCCAACACCGTCTCCGGGTCGGTGGCGTCGATCCCGGCGGCCCGCAGCAGTTCGCGCGGCAGGTACAGCCGGTGCAATTCCGCATCCTCGGCCAGATCGCGCAGGATGTTGGTGAGTTGCAGGGCTTCGCCCAGCGCCAGGGCAAATTGCTCCGTGTCTGGGTCGGCACGGTCGAAGACACGGATCGCCAGCATGCCGACGGCGCCGGCGACGCGCCGGCAGTAGAGCCGCAGAGTGTCGAGATCGGGCGCCTGGAAGCCGCCGGCCTCCTCGCCGGCAACATCCATCGCCATGCCGTCGATCAGCGCCTCAAGCTCGGCCCGCGGCAGTCCGTAGCGCTCGATGGCGCCTTTCAGCGCAGCGGTCAGAGGGCTGCCGGGGACGCCGCCGACATAAAGGTCGCGGATGTCGCGCCGCCAGGAGTCAAGGGCGGCCCGCTTGTCGGCAGGCTCGCCCGGTTCGTCGGCAATGTCGTCGATCCTGCGGCAGAAGGCATAGATGGCGAACATCGCCGCCCTCTTGGAGGCGGGCAGCAGACGCATCGGCCAATAGAAGGTGCTGCCCGACTTGGCGGTGACGGACGTCGCCGTATCGGACACCTTCCTATCCGGCGCATTCCTGTCCGGCGACGTCGTGGATACCGGTTCCAGCGGGGCCGTCTCCAGCGGCGGAGGGGTCATCTGTAGCATCCTGGGCATTGCACGTCGTGACGTGCCTGACGGTGCACGTCGCGACGTGTGGCCCCGGAGTTTATGCGGCGGAGAAGCTCCGCGCCAGCCCCCGCGCCACGGCGGCCAGCTTGTGGTGGGCACCCAGCATCACCCGCGTCTTCATCGGGTCGCGGGACTTCAGGCGCCGTGACAGCGATTCGGCGAGACTGAGGATGACCGCCGCCTCCATGCGGAGGCCGCGATGCTGGATCAGGCCGGGCAGGGCGGCGGCGCGTTCCAGCAGGCGGTCGGTATGCTCCAGCGCCTGATCGAAGATGGCGCGCATGCGCGCGTCGCTCTCGCCCTCCACAAGGCGCTCGACGCTGATTCCCGCCTCGTCGAACCAGGCCAGCGGGATGTAGCAGCGCCCGAGCTGCGTCCAGTCCTCCCGTGCGTCCTGGAGATGGTTCAGCACCTGCAGGGCGGAGCAGAGCGCGTCGGACGCCGGCCCGGCGGCCACACCCTCGCCATGCAGCTCCAGCAGGTAGCGGCCGACCGGATTGGCCGAGAAGCGGCAGTAGAGAAGCAGGTCACTCCAGCTGTGGCAGCGGGCGCCGACCGAATCGCGGCGAAAGGCGCGCAGAATTTGGCGGGCATGGCGGTCGCTGACGCCGGTCTTCTGCAGGCTCTCCCGCAGATCGGTGGCCGGCTTCAAATAGGCATGCTTGGCCTGGCCCGAGGTCAGCGCCCGTTCAAGCGCCTCCAGGTAAGCCAGCTTGGTCTCCGGTTCGAGATCCGCATCGTCGGCGATGTCGTCGGCCAAGCGCACGAAGCGGTAGAAGGCGATCACATGCGGACGCAGGTGCTTCGGTATCAGCCGGGACGCGACGGGGAAATTCTCTCCCGATTCGTCCTTGCGTGCGACCGGACCGGTCTTGCGGGGTTTCGTCGGGGCGATGTTGAAATCCGTCATGGGATCCCTGCCTGCTGCGCGTCGGGGCTGGCGGTGCGACCGTGTGTGCTTCATATAGGCGTAGCAACAGGCTTTGGCCCGTCCTTCCATCGCTCCTCCCCTCTTTTTCCAATCGGGCATCCCATGGTGAAGGCTGCGACCGACCTGTCCTATTGCGGACGGGAGGTTCGGAAATATGACAACGACCACTTTCTGGCAGGTCTGTTCACCCCCGCCGACAGGCGCGAGGCGACGTTCGCACTCTACGCCTTCAACCTTGAGATCGCGAAGACGCGCGAGGTGGTCAGTGAACCGATCCTTGGCCAGATGAGACTTCAATTCTGGCGCGACGGGATCGAAGCCGTCTATGAGGATGGACCCGTACCCCGGCATGAGGTGATGGAGCCCCTGGCGCAGGCGGCGCGCGGGCTGGGATTGAGCCGTGCCCTGTTCGACCGGCTGGTCGACGCCCGGGAAGCCGATCTGGACGACACGCCGCCGGCCGACCTGACCTGTCTGGTCAATTATGCCGAAGTGACAGGGGCGCCGCTGGTCCAGTTGGCGCTGGAGATCCTGGGCGCGCGGGATGCGGCGGCGATGGCGGCCGGGCGCCATGTCGGCATCGCCTATGCCCTGTCCGGCATCCTGCGCGCGGTGCCGTTCCTGGCGCGTCAGCACCGTCTGCGCCTGCCGGACGATTTGATGCAGCACCATGGTGCCAAAGCTGAGGATCTGTTCGCCGGACGCTCGACGCCGGAATTGCGGCCGGTGGTGGGCGAGATCGCCGATGTGGCGCGCGGGCATCTGGCCGAGGCCCGCAAGCTGCGCCGCGAATTGCCGAAGGCGGCGGTTCCGGCACTGCTACCGGCGACGCTGGCCGACCTGCATCTGGGCGTGATCGCGCGCGAGGGCAACGACGTGTTCGCCCCGCGCGTCCTGTTGGCCAATCCATTCCGTCAGCTTCGGATGGGCTGGGCGGCGATGCGCGGGCGCTACTGACGCCCGGGCATCGCGGAAACCCGCCGGTCAGCCGTTCAGCCAGCCGTCAAGGTCGGCCATCGCCCGGCGGGTGTAGGCCAGCTTGCGGTCCCGGCCGCGGATCTTGTCGTCAACCGGCGGGAACAGGCCGAAATTGACGTTCATCGGCTGGTAGGTTTCCGCCTCCGCCCCGCCGGTGATGTGGCCGAGGATGGCGCCGAGTGCCGTGGTCACCGGGGGAGCGCTGATCTCCTGCCCCAGACGCTCCGCCGCGGCGAAACGGCCGGCGAGCAGGCCGACCGCCGCACTCTCCACATAGCCTTCGCAGCCGGTGACCTGGCCGGCGAAGCGCAGGCGCGGCAGCGACTTCAGCCGCAGGGCGCCGTCCAGGATGCGCGGACTGTTCAGGAAGGTGTTGCGGTGCATGCCGCCGAGCCGGGCGAACTCGGCATTCTCCAGGCCGGGGATCATGCGGAAGATGCGGGCCTGTTCGGCATGGCGCAGCTTGGTCTGAAAGCCGACGAGGTTGTACAGCGTGCCCAGCGCATTGTCCTGGCGCAACTGGACCACCGCATAGGGGCGGCGTTCCGGCTTGTGCGGGTTGGTCAGGCCGACCGGCTTCATCGGGCCGTAGCGCAGGGTATCGACGCCGCGCTCCGCCATCACCTCGATCGGCAGGCAGCCTTCGAAGTAGGGAGTGTTCTTCTCCCACTCCTTGAAGTCGAGCTTCTCGCCCTCGATCAGCGCGGCGATGAAGGCGCGGTACTCGTCCTTCTCGAAGGCGCAATTGATGTAGTCCTTGCCGGTGCCGCCGGGACCGGGCTTGTCGTAGCGCGACTGGAACCATGCCTTGGACAGGTCGACACTCTCCAGATAGACGATGGGGGCGATGGCGTCGAAGAAGGCCAGCGACTCCTCGCCGGTCTGGTCGCGCACCGCCTCTGCAAGGGCGGGGGAGGTGAGGGGGCCGGTGGCGACGATGACGCTGTCCCACTCCTCCGGCGGCAGGCCGGCGACTTCCTCGCGCTGGATGGTGATCAGCGGATGGGTGGAGACGGCTTCCGTCACCGCATCGGCAAAGCCGTCGCGGTCCATGGCCAGCGCGCCGCCGGCCGGCACCTTGTGCGCGTCGGCGCAGCGCAGGATCAGCGAGCCGCAGCGCCGCATCTCCTCATGCAGCAGCCCGACCGCATTGTATTCGGCATCGTCCGACCGGAAGGAGTTGGAACAGACCAGCTCCGCAAGCTTGTCGGTATCATGGGCCTCGGTCTTGCGGACCGGCCGCATCTCGTGCAGCACGACGGGCACGCCGCGGGAGGCGAGCTGCCAAGCGGCTTCCGAGCCGGCGAGACCGCCGCCGATGACATGGACGGGGCGAAGGGTGTCGGTCATAGAAGCGATTTTCCAAACAGAAGACTGCGGATGATTGACGCGCAATCTAGGCTGTCCGCTTCCAAAACGACAGTCCTCAAACGGCGGCCGTCAGACACAGATCAGCCGGCCTTCACGGGGAAGGCCGGCTGCAAGTCGATCAGGAGTCAGTCAGAACATCGAGCCAAGCGGAACAGTGAGCCTGGGGCGTCAACCAAGCAGTGGCTCACTCGCTCTTCGTCGTCGTGCTGCGTTCGACGGTGGTGGAGCCGGTCGGAGCCGGCGCCACGGTAGTCGAGCCGTAGCTGGGGGTCGTCGTCGTCGTGGTCGTCGTGCTGGTGGTGGATTTGTCGGACCCGCAGGCCGCCAGCAGCAGGGCCGCACCAAGGGCGGCCCCCACACCGGTCAGAAGCGTCTTGCTCATGCCCCTCGTCTCCCATGCAGTGCGAAGTCTGCCTGCAAGAACAAGGCGCAGCTTGCGTTTGTTCACGCCCTCTTTCGGGTTGCCGATTTCCGCACCGCCGGCTTCGCCTTTAGGTAGGGGGCGAGATAGCGGCCGGTATAGCTGCGCTCGACCTTGGCGACTTCCTCCGGCGTGCCCTCGGCGACGATCTCGCCGCCGCCGGTGCCGCCCTCCGGCCCCAGGTCGATGATCCAGTCGGCGGTCTTGATGACCTCCAGATTGTGCTCGATCACCAGCACCGTGTTGCCCTGGTCGACCAGCGCGTGCAGCACCTCCATCAGCTTTTCGACGTCGGCGAAATGCAGGCCGGTGGTCGGTTCGTCGAGGATGTACAGCGTGCGGCCGGTGGCGCGGCGGCTCAATTCCTTGGACAGCTTGACGCGCTGCGCCTCGCCGCCCGACAGGGTGGTTGCCGCCTGCCCGATGTGGATGTAGCCAAGGCCGACGCGTTCCAGCGTGTCCAGCTTGTCGCGGATGCCGGGAACCGCCTTGAAGAACTCCTTGCCCTCCTCGACCGTCATGTCCAGCACGTCGGCGATGGTCTTGTCGCGGTAGGTGACTTCCAGCGTCTCGCGGTTGTAGCGCTTGCCGTGGCAGACATCGCAGGTGACATAGACGTCGGGCAGGAAGTGCATCTCGATCTTGATGACACCGTCGCCCTGGCAGGCCTCGCAGCGCCCGCCCTTGACGTTGAAGGAGAAGCGGCCCGGACCGTAGCCGCGCGCCTTTGCCTCCGGCAGTCCGGCAAACCAGTCGCGCATCGGCGTGAAGGCCCCGGTATAGGTCGCCGGGTTGGAGCGCGGGGTGCGGCCGATCGGCGACTGGTCGATGTCGATGACCTTGTCCAGATGCTCCAGCCCAAGCACGGCGTCATGTTCGGCCGGATGCTCGCGGGCGCCCATCAGCTTGCGCGCGACCGCCTTGTACAGCGTCTCGATGATCAGCGTGGACTTGCCGCCGCCGGACACGCCGGTCACGCAGGTGAAGGTGCCGAGCGGAATTTTGGTCGAGACGTTCTGCAAGTTGTTGGCCCGCGCGCCCTGCACCTCCAGGAACTGGCCGGGATGGCCGGGCCGGCGGGTGTCGGGCACCGGAACGAAGCGGGTGCCGTTCAGATACTGGGCGGTGATGCTGTCGGGGTTCTTCTGAACCTCCTCCGGTGTCCCCTGCGCGATGACCGAACCGCCATGCTGGCCGGCGCCGGGTCCCATGTCGACCAGATAGTCGGCGCTGCGGATCGCATCCTCGTCATGTTCGACGACGACGACGGTGTTGCCGATGTCGCGCAGGCGCTTCAGGGTCTCCAGCAGCCGGTCATTGTCGCGCTGGTGCAGGCCGATGGACGGTTCGTCCAGCACATACAGCACGCCGGTCAGGCCGGAGCCGATCTGCGAGGCGAGCCGGATCCGCTGGCTCTCGCCGCCCGACAGCGTGCCCGACCCGCGGCTGAGCGTCAGGTACTCAAGCCCCACCGCATTTAGGAAACCGAGGCGCTCGTTGATCTCCTTGAGGATTCGGTAGGCGATCTCGCGGTCTTTCGGGCGCAGGTGCTCGTTCAGTTCGCTGAACCAGGCACCGGCGCCGGCGATGGACAGTTCCGCCGCTTCGGAAATGTTGCGGCCGCGGATCTTGACCGCCAGCGCCTCCGGCTTCAGGCGGGCGCCCTTGCAGACCTCGCAGGGCTGGGAGGACTGGTATTTCGACAGCTCGTCGCGCGTCCAGGCGCTGTCGGTCTCGCGGAAACGCCGCTCCAGATTGTTGACGATGCCTTCGAACGCCTTGTTGGTCTGGTAGCGCCGCAGGCCGTCGTCGTAGGTCATGGTGATGGCCGACCCGTCCGAGCCGAACAGGATCGTCTTGCGCACCTTCTCCGGCAGATCCTGCCAGGGCGTTGTCATCGACGCATCGAAATGCTCGCAGATGCTCTCGAGCGTCTGGTCATAGTATTTGGAGGTGGACCCAGCCCACGGCGCGATGGCTCCCTTGGACAGCGACAGCCGCTCGTCCGGGACCACCAGCATCGGGTCGAAATAGATCTTGCTGCCCAGCCCGTCGCAGGCCGGGCAAGCGCCGAACGGGTTGTTGAAGGAGAACAGCCGCGGCTCGATCTCCGGAATGGTGAAGCCGCTGACCGGACAGGCGAATTTCTGCGAGAAGACGGTCTGCTCGTTGGTCTCGGCATTCTCGACCCAGACGATGCCGTCGGCCAGCCCCAGCGCGGTCTCCAGCGAATCGGCCAGACGGTTGCCCAGCCCCTCGCGGACCACGATGCGGTCGACCACCACCTCGATGTCGTGCTTCAGCTTCTTGTTGAGCGCCGGCACCTCGTCGATCTCGTACATGGTGCCGTCGACCCGCACGCGCTGGAAGCCGCGCTTGCGCAGGTCCTGGATTTCCTTTTTGTACTCGCCCTTGCGGCCGCGGACGAAGGGCGCCAGCAGCAGCAGGCGCGTGCCCTCCGGCATCGCCATGATGCGGTCGACCATCTGGCTGACCGTCTGGCTTTCGATGGGCAGGCCGGTGGCCGGCGAATAGGGGATGCCGACGCGCGCCCAGAGCAGGCGCATATAGTCGTAGATTTCCGTCACCGTGCCGACGGTGGAGCGCGGATTCTTGGAGGTCGTCTTCTGTTCGATGGAGATGGCCGGCGACAGGCCCTCGATGGAATCGACGTCCGGCTTCTGCATCAGCTCGAGGAACTGGCGCGCGTAGGCCGACAGGCTCTCCACATAGCGCCGCTGCCCCTCGGCATAGATCGTGTCGAAGGCAAGCGACGACTTGCCCGATCCCGACAGGCCGGTGATGACGATCAGCTCGTCGCGCGGCAGATCCACATCGACGTTCTTCAGGTTATGTTCCCGCGCGCCGCGGACGCTGATGTACTTGTTCATGGAGTGTTCTTTTACCCGAAGCTTTTCCGGATGGAAAGCGGCAAGGCGCCGCGACGCATGACGAAAATCGGCCGGCAGAGGAAATGGCTCAATTGGCCCCCTCCCGCCGGTCGGCTGACGATATATGCGCCAGGCGCGGTATTGCCACCGGCGCCCCGCGCGGGTCGGTCATGACCAGAAGGGCGGAACGGCCCGGAACCGCTTCCACAGCTCGGGCAGCGCCTTGCGCCGCTTTTCGGATTGGCGCTCGATCCAGGCGGCGACCGCGCCGACCGTCTTCGGGTCGGCGCCGGTCAGCGATGCGAGCATGCGGGTGCCGGTGACGGCGTCCTGATCGGCGTCCAGCGCCGCCTGCAACTGTTCCAGCGCCGCGAAGAAGGGCAGGGTGGCCGCCTCTGGATACAGTCCCCGGAAGAAATCGGCGGTATAGCGCAGCGTGCGCAGCCGCCGGCGCAGCTTGTCGCGCCCCTTGGCATCCTCCGGCGGTTTCGCCGCTTTGCCGAGCTTTGCCATGCGGGCAGACAGCCAGCCGCCGGCAAGCGTGGTGACCGGCGCCGACAGCATGGCCCGCCGGTCGCCCTCCGCCTCCGACATCCAAAGGCCATGCTCCAGCCACGCGGCGAGGCCGAGGACCGTGGTGGTGCAGCCGGGCGCCAGAATCGCCGCCATCGCTTCGCGTGCCGGACCGGCACCGGCGGAGCGGGCCAGCGATTCCAGCCGTCCCAACTCCGCACGGTCGATGCCCGGAGCCGCCGTCGGGTCGGCAAGGAGGGGAGCGAGGACGCCGGACATCAGCACGTCCCAGCCGCGTGCCGGTCCCAGCCGCTTGGCGAGCCCGCGGCTTTCCTCGACCAGCCGGTCGGCCTCCGGCGCGGCGATCAGCGGAGCGAAGAGGCGGTGGGCGGTGCGCAGCCGGCGAAGAGCCACGCGCATGCGATGCAGCCCCTCCACGTCGCCGCCGGCCAGCGCGCAGGACTCGTTGGCCAGGAACTGGCGCAGCGCCTGACGCAGAATGTGGCGATAGGCTTCCGCCACGGTGGTCAGCGGCGACAGGCCGAGCGGTTCGGCTTCCGCCGGTCCCGGCGCCCTGCCGGTGACCATCCGCAGGCCGGCCTCCGCCTTGCTTTCGGTGCCGATGCGCATGGGAATGGCAGCCTGCAGCATCAGCGCCAGATCGAACAGGCTGGCGACCTTGCCGGCTTTCAGCTCCAGTTCCACTTCGCTGATCGGCAGGGAGTTGCCGCCGGCATAGACGCCGCCGTCATCGACGGCCAGCTCGACCGCGGTCAGCGGATCGGGGCGCAGCAGCAGGGTGGTGCGCCGGAAATCGGTGATGAACAGGCAATCCAGCGCATCGAGCGCCGCCGACGGCACCAGCCCGGCGACGCTGGGATCCGTCAACGCGCCGACATCGACGGCCTCGCCGGCGACGACCCATTCCCACTCCCGCCGCACGGCGACGGCGGCCGAATCGCCGGGGCTGGCGCTGTTGACCGTCTTCAGGGTCTGGAGGAAACGGTCCCCCTCCTGCCGCACGCGCAACGCCACCCCGTTGGCGGCGAGCTTGAAGTCGGGCGTGTCGAAATAGGCGGTTCGCAGCCTTTGGGTCGCTGCCGGACCGTCGGCAATCGCCAACAGCCCCGGCAGCGCCGCCACCCGCGCCAGATCCGCCGTCGCCGCATGCAGCTTCAACTCCACCTCGCGGAACGTCGAGGCGGCCGGCTGGGCGTCGGGGCCGGACTGCGGGCTGACGGGCGGTGCCGTGGGCGGGCTGACGGGGGTCAAGGGTCGGCTTCCTCCCGAATCCGGCCGGGGCGCGGCCTTGCGGCCGAACCGGCCTGGAGCGTATCAGGTGGATCCGTGGATACCCCAACCGCCGCCGCAGGTTAAGAGAGTTTACGCGGCTGCACAAAATCCGCCAGCCTGCCGGCGCCCATCTCCAGGTCGGCCCAATGCAGCGTCTCGAAGACCAGAACGGCGCAGGCGCCGGTCGGGAATTTGTCGGCCAGATCGTGGCGGAGGCCATGATCGCCGCTGCCGGTCAGGGCGTTCGCCAGTTCGTGCAGGTCGGGATTGTGCGCCACCAGCATCAGCCCGGTCGCGGAATCGGGTGCGTCGCGCAGGCGCTCCAGCAGCGTGTGGGCGCCGCACAGATACAGCCCGCGTTCATGCTCCACCGGCGGATAGGGTGCACCCATCGCCGTCATCACCCGCTTGCGCGTCTCCACGGCCCGCACGGCGGTGGAACAGAGCACGAGGTCGATGTGCGCGTTGTGCTTGGCCAGATAGGCGCCGACCAGGGTGGCCGCCTTTTCTCCGCGGGCGTTCAACGGGCGGTCATGGTCGCCCAGCGACGGATCGTCCCAGGAGGATTTGGCATGGCGCAGCAGAAACAGCGTCTTCATGGCGGAAATCGACCGGCAGGGGAGGGGCGAGGGGTGGGGCAGGGCGAAGCGGGAAGAGGTCGCAGTGTTTAACCAAATGGGAGTCCTGAAACCGTAACGCATATGGGATACTCTGTCTGCCCACCATATAACCGTCGTCGGCATGGTTCAAAGCCAAGCGCCGGCGTTCGGGATTTCACGATTTCAGAGGTCGACGTGACGCATCTCCAGGAACTCGATTCGGTCGGTATCGAGCCAAACGCCCCGGAACGCTTCATCAATCGGGAGCTTTCGTGGCTGGCCTTCAACCAGCGCGTCCTGGACGAGGCGGCCAACCCGAATCACCCGCTTCTGGAGCGACTGCGCTTCCTGTCGATCTCCGCCAGCAACCTCGACGAATTCTACATGGTCCGCGTTGCCGGCCTGAAAGGGCAGGTCGCCGCCGGCGTGAAAACGCCCAGCCCTGAGAATCTGACGCCCGCCCAGCAGCTGGTCGCGGTGAAGCAGCGCATCGCCGCCCTGATGGAGAGCCAGCAGGCCACGTGGCGTTCGCTGAAAGGTGAACTGCGTGGTGCCGGCATCTCGGTCGTCGATCCGGCCGACCTCAGCGAAGGCGAACTGGACTGGCTGGAAGCCAAGTTCCTGGACGATATCTTCCCGATCCTGACGCCCATTGCCGTCGATCCGGCCCACCCCTTCCCGTTCCTGCCGAATTTGGGCTTTTCGCTGGCGCTCCAGCTGCACGACCCGGTCAAGGGCCGGCACATCGACGCGCTGGTGCCGCTGCCGACCCAGCTTGAGCGGTTCCTGCGCCTGCCGGGATCGGACATCCGCTTCATCCAGCTGGAAAAGGTGGTGATGCAGTTCATCGACCGCCTGTTCCCTCCGTTCCAGGTCAAGGCGCATGGCGTTTTCCGCGTGCTGCGCGACAGCGAGATCGAAATCGAGGAAGAGGCGGAAGACCTTGTCCGCACCTTTGAAAGCGCGCTGAAGCGCCGCCGCCGCGGCAGCGTCATCCGGCTCGCCACCGACAGCGGCATGGCGGCCGACCTGCGTGAGTTCCTGCGGCATGAGCTGAACGTCGCGTCGGACGACGTCTTCATCCTGGACGGGCTGATCGGCCTGACCGACACCAAGCTGCTGATCGTCGACGAGCGGCCGGACCTGGTCTTCCGTCCCTTCAACGCCCGCTTCCCTGAACGGATCCGCGATTTCGGCGGCGACTGCTTCGCGGCGATCCGCCACAAGGACATCGTCGTCCACCACCCGTACGAGTCGTTCGACGTGGTGGTGCAGTTCATCCGGCAGGCGGCGCGCGACCCGCAGGTGGTGGCGATCAAGCAGACGCTCTACCGCACCAGCAAGGACAGCCCCATCGTCGCCGCGCTGATCGAGGCGGCGGAGGCCGGCAAGTCGGTCACGGCGCTGGTCGAGCTGAAGGCGCGCTTCGACGAGGAGGCGAACATCCGCTGGGCGCGCGATCTTGAACGTGCCGGCGCCCAGGTCGTCTACGGCTTCGTCGATCTGAAGACCCACGCCAAGGTGTCGCTGGTGGTGCGGCGCGAGAAGAAGGCGCTGCGCAGCTACGTCCATTTCGGCACCGGCAACTACCACCCGATCACCGCCAAGGTCTACACCGACCTCTCCTTCTTCACCTGCGACCCGGCGCTGTGCCACGACGCCGCCGTGATGTTCAACTTCATGACCGGCTACGCCACGCCGAAGGTGCTGGAGAAGATCGCCATAGCGCCGATCACGCTGCGCCAGCGGCTTTCGGACCTGATCGAGGCGGAGATCGCCCATGCCGCCGCCGGGCGTCCGGCGTCCATCTGGGTGAAGCTGAACTCCCTGGTCGATCCTGTCATCATCGACAAGCTGTACAAGGCCTCGCAGGCGGGCGTGCAGATCGACATGATCATCCGCGGCATCTGCTGCCTGCGGCCAGGGGTGAAGGGGCTGTCGGAAAACATCCGGGTGCGCAGCATCGTCGGCCGCTTCCTTGAGCATGGCCGCGTCATCTGCTTCGGCAACGGCCATCCCATGCCGAGCAACCAGGCCAAGATCTTCATCTCCTCCGCCGACTGGATGACCCGCAACCTGGACCGCCGCATCGAGACGCTGGTGCCGATCGAGAATCCGACGGTGCACGAACAGGTGCTCGACCAGATCATGGTCGCCAACATGAAGGACGACGCGAGCACCTGGAAGCTGGGGCCCGATGGCGTGTACCATCGCATCAAGGCTGGCCCCGATGCGTTCAGTGCCCATAATTACTTCATGACCAACCCCAGCCTGTCCGGCCGGGGCAGCGCGCTCAGCAATAAGCGCACGCCGCCGCGGCTGATGCTGCACACGGTGTCCTGAGGGCGGGTGACGGGAGTGAGAGTATGAGCATGGAGAAACGCGCCGCCGCCAATTTCGGCGAGCCGGGGCAGGCGGGTGTCGGAGCTTTTGGCGTCGGCGCTTCGGGCGTTGCGACCGCCGGTGAGCGCGTCGGAGAGCGGGTGGGCGTGATCGACATCGGGTCGAACTCCATCCGTCTCGTCGTCTATGATGGGCTGACCCGCTCGCCGCTTGCCCTGTTCAACGAGAAGGTGCTGTGCGGTCTGGGGCGCGGCGTCGAGAAGGCCGGCGTGCTGAACCCCGACGGTGTCGCCCAGGGGCTGGCGGCGCTGGAGCGGTTTGCGACCCTGGCCCAGGGCATGCGCGTCGGCCGGCTCGACGTGATCGCCACAGCCGCCGTGCGCGATGCCCGCGACGGTGCCGCCTTCGTCGATGCCATCCGGCGCCGGGCCGGCCTGACCGTCAGCGTCATCAGCGGCGAGGAGGAGGCGCGGCTGTCGGCCATGGGCGTGCTGTCGGGCACCCCCGGCGCGGACGGTCTCGTCGGCGATCTCGGCGGCGGCAGTCTGGAGTTGGTGACGCTCGACCGCGGGGTGATCGGCAAGCAGGTGACGCTGCCGCTCGGCCCGCTGCGGCTGATGGAGGTCGGCTCGACCAAGGGCGGCCCGGCCAAGCTGATCGACCAGCATCTGGAATCGCTGCCCTGGCTGCCGGCGATGAAGGGACGGCCCTTCTACCCGGTCGGCGGCAGCTGGCGCGCCATCGCCAAGCTGCATATGGAGCAGTCCGGCCACCCGCTGCACATCATCCACCACTACACCATTCCATCCGCCGACGCGCGGGAGTTCACCGGCCTGATCGGCCGGCAGAGCCGTTCGTCGCTGGAGAAGATGGCGGGATCGCGCCGCCGGCTCGACACGCTGCCTCTGGCCGGGCTG
Source organism: Azospirillum sp. TSH64 (assembly GCF_003116035.1). Taxonomy (GTDB): domain Bacteria; phylum Pseudomonadota; class Alphaproteobacteria; order Azospirillales; family Azospirillaceae; genus Azospirillum. The sequence continues at coordinate 3,093,895 of NZ_LGQW01000015.1, read as the reverse complement.
GTGCTGGAACGGCTGCTGCGCATCGCCCAACCGTCGAAGCTGGTCTTCTCCGCCTACGGCCTGCGCGAAGGGCATCTCTATTCTCTGCTCTCGCCGGAGGGGCAGCGTGAGGACCCGCTGATGGCGTCGGCCGCCGATTGGGCGCGGCGTTTCGTGCGGATGGGCGATCCGGCCCTGCTGATGTCCTGGACCGCCGGGCTTTTCGCCGGCGAGGACGACAACGCCATCCGGCTGCGCCATGCCGCCTGCCTGCTGAGCGACGTCGGCTGGGCCGACCATCCCGACTACCGGGCGGAGCATGCCTTCCTGCGCGTGCTGCGTTATCCGTTTCCGGCGCTGGACCATGACGAGCGCGCCTTCCTCGCGCTTGCCGCCCATGCCCGCTATGCCGGCACCATCGACACGCCGCTGACCGCGCCGGTGCGGACGCTGGTGAGCGAAGGGCAGGGCATGAAGGCGCTGGTTCTGGGGCTGGCCCTGCGCCTTGCCCACACGCTGTCTGGCGGCGCCACGGCCTTGCTGGAGCGCACGAGCCTGAAGGTCGGCGATGGCCGTATCGTGCTGACCCTGCCCGACGACGGCAGCGTCCCGGCCGGCGAAGCGGTCCAGCGCCGCATCGATGCGTTGGCCAAGGCGATGAATCTCAAGGGCGACGTGGTCCAGCCCCTGCGTCCGCAGGCGGCGGAGTAGGGCAGGAGGGATAGGGCAGGGCCGCACTCTGGTGAATGGCGTGCGGCCCTGCCCGTTCGTGTCAGGTCCGGGTGATCGACACGCCGCCATCAACCAGCAGCGCGGTTCCGGTGGTGAAGCTGGACGCGTCCGACGCCAGATAGAGCGCCGACTGCGCGATCTCCCGCGGCGTCGCGAGGCGTTTCAGGGCATGAAGCCCCTGGACGAAGGCAAGCGCCTCAGGCGTGCTCGACACCGCCCGTCCCATCGGCGTATCGGTGCCGCCCGGCAGCAAGGCGTTGGCACGGATGCCCTGCGGTCCGTATTCCGCCGCGATCACCTGTGTCAGGCCGATCAGCCCGGCCTTGCCGGCGGCATAGGCGGCCATTCCGGGAAAGCCGACGGTGTGGCCGACAAAGGTCGAGGTGAAGATCAGCGATCCGCCGCCGCGGGAGAGCATCGCCGGAATCTGGTGCTTGGCAGCATGGAAGGCGCTGGTCAGGTTGGTATCGATCACCTCATGCCACATCTCCGCCGTCATATCGGGAAGCGGAACCTGGGCGCCGGTGGTGCCGGCATTGTTGAAAGCGACGTCCAGTCCGCCGAACCGGCGGATGGCGGTTTCGACGGCATCGCGTGCGACCTCGGCATCCGTGACGGTGCCGGCCACGGCGACGGCATGGCCGCCTTTGCTGCGAATCTCGTCCGCCAGCCGTTCCAGTTCGTCACGCCTCCGGGCCACCAGAACAAGGTGGGCTCCATGCTCAGCGAACAGCAGCGCCGCCTCGCGCCCGATCCCAGAACTGGCACCCGTGACGATTGCGATCTTTCCATCCAGCTGTTTCATTGCCATTCTCCCATGCAGTGAACGGCCTGAGATTCGCGAGATGAATGCCGTCCAAGCTATCCGGTTCTTGCTTTTGAATTCGCAAGAACCAACCGGACGGCGGCAGTATTAATTTCCATAACCTAACTTATGTGTTTTTAGTCGCTCGCATGGGACGCTCTCCCGAACATGCCCCGTAAGCATGCATGGCTGGGTCATTGTGGGTTGACCGGTTGCGGCATGGCGGATGACCGATGCGTTGCCCATTTCCGGCGTCGCAACTTCGGATCCGGATGGATGATGTCGTCAAAAAACCAGCCCACCCCGCCCGATCAGCGCCAAGCGGTCCTGTCCCAGCGCCGAAATCTCAAGATGGCCGAATCCGCTCACGCCTATGTGCGTGGCAGCACCGTGAAATTCTACGAATGGCTGGAGCAGTCCAGCGGCAAGGTCCCCGACGGTCCGCCGGTCTGGATCTGCGGCGATTGCCATGTCGGCAACCTCGGGCCGGTCGCCAATGCCAAGGGCCGGATCGGCATCCAGATTCGCGATGTCGACCAGACGGTGGTCGGCAACCCCGCCCATGACCTGATCCGGCTCGGCCTGTCGCTCGCCACTGCGGCGCGCGGGTCCGACCTGCCCGGCGTCACCACGGCGCTGATGCTGGAACGGATGATCGAGGGCTACATGATGACCCTCGACGGCGAGCTGGGTGGCGATGCGGTGCGGAAGAGGCCATCGGTCGTCCGCCTGGGCATGCGTCAGGCCATCGGCCGCACCTGGAAGCATCTGGCCCGGGACCGCATCAAGGACATCCGGCCGACCATCCCGCTCGGCAAGCGGTTCTGGCCGCTGACCGACGAGGAGCGCGCCGCCGTCGAGGAGCTGTTCGCAAAGGATCAGGTCCGCCGGCTGGTGACCGCCCTGCATTCCCGCGACGACAACGACCGGATCGAGCTTCTGGATGCGGCCTATTGGGTGAAGGGCTGCAGTTCGCTCGGCCGGTTGCGGATCGCGGTGCTTCTCGGCGTCGGCGAGGGGCATTACGACGAGGGCGGCCTCAGCCTGATCGACATCAAGGAGGCGGTCCAGGCCGCAGCACCGCGTGCCGCCAAGAACGGCATGCCGCGCGACAATGCGGAACGCGTGGTGACCGGCGCGCAGAATCTCTCGCCCTATCTCGGCGACCGCATGCGCCCTGCCCGCCTGCTCGACCGCGCCGTCTTCCTGCGCGAACTGCTGCCGCAGGACATCAAGCTCGACTTCGATCATCTGACGCGCGAGGAAGCGACCCGTGTCGCCTTCTATCTGGCCGCCGTGGTCGGCAAGGCGCATGCCCGCCAGATGGACGAGGCGACGCGCAAGTCATGGCGCGGCGAGCTGGCCCGCAACCGGACCAAGAGCCTGGATGCGCCGTCCTGGCTGTGGTCCAGCATCGTCGACCTGGTCGTCGGTCACGAAGCGGCCTATCTGGAGCATTGCCGCCGCTACGCCGAACGGCCCGACGCCTGATCGGGAAGGCGACGCGCCATCTCCAGGCAGGCGTCGCGACCCGGCTGGAAATCCTCGGCGATCCACCAGGCCTCGACGCGCTTCAGCGTTTGGCCGACCAGCGGGCCGCGTGGAACGTCAAGCTCCAGCAGGTCGCGACCGGCAATCGGCAGCTTCAAGCCCGGCAGGTCTTCGGCCACCGCAAGGGCCTTGCGCAACGCGCCCAGGTCCAGCGGACCGTCATGGCTGGCGGCGGCGATCAGCAGCAGGTCGCCGAACAGTTCCGCATCGTTGACGCGGTACAGCGCCTGACGCAGGGCCTTGCGGTCGTCCGCCGGCGCCACAGCGACCGGCGGCTCGACCAGGGCCAGCAGGCGGTCCCGTTCGTGGTTGGACAGGCGCAGAGCGTCGGCAGCCTTGAGCGCGCCCGGCCGGTCGCTGTCCAGCACGGCGGCCAGACGGCGGGTGGGGTCGGGAGTCACCCCAAGATCGCGTTCCACCGCGATCAGCCGCTCCAGCCGGTCCGTGTCCATCGCCTCCGGCAGCAGATGGACCATGATCCCCTGCCCCATCATCAACCGCCAGACCGAAGCGGCGCAGGGGGCGGTCAGCAGGCGGAACAGCTCTCCCCGCACCCGCTCGCCCGACAGCGTCGGCAGGCGCGGCGCCAGATCGCGGCAGGCGGCCAGTGCCTCGGCATCCGGCTCGCCGCGGCCGTAATGGGCGTGGAAGCGGAAGAAACGCAGCAGGCGCAGCACATCCTCCTCGATCCGCCGGTGGGCTTCGCCTACGAAGCGCACACGTCCGGCGGCGAGATCGGCCAGACCGCCGAACGGGTCGAACATCGCGCCGTCCGGCGTGCAACTCAGCGCGTTCATGGTCAGGTCGCGGCGGGCGGCGTCCTCGATCCAGTCGTCGGTGAATTCGACGCGGGCATGGCGGCCGAAGGTCTCCACGTCGCGCCGCAGCGTGGTGATCTCATAGGGCTTGCCGCCACACAGCGCGGTGACGGTGCCATGGGCGAGGCCGGTCGGGATGACGCGGATCCCCGCCACCTCCAGCAGTTCCATGACCCGTTCGGGCGGCGCATGGGTGGCGATGTCGATGTCCTTCACCGGCCGGCCGAGCCACGCATCGCGCACGCAGCCGCCGACGAATCGCGCGTCGGCACCGCCCGAGGCCAGGGCAGCGAACAGCGCAAGGCTTTCGGGGGCGGTCATCCAGGGCTGGGGCGACAGGCGAGCGGCAACGGTCATGGCGCGCGACGCTATCCGATTCCCGATCCCCATTCCACCGCTGTCGGGTTCCGGGCCTTTTGATTGGCCTTCGGGTTCGGAGGCGTCAATCCGCCCCCTCCCCCGTTTTGCCGGCGGCGGCACCCAGCACGTCGCGCAGGTTCACCAGCATGCCCGCGGTCGCCCCCCAGATATAGCGCTGCGGGTAAGGGAAGGCGTAGAACCAGCGCGGCTTGCCCAAGAACTCGCGGCTGTGGCGCTGCGGGTTCGACGGGTCGAGGATGAAGGAAAGCGGCACCTCGAACACCTCCGCCACCTCGGTCGGGTCGGGCGTCAGGATGAACGGCGGCGTCACCACCCCCACCACCGGCGTCACCCGGAATCCGGTGCGCGTGACATAGGTGTCCAGCCGGCCGACGATCTCGATCCGGCCGCGCTCCAGCCCGATCTCCTCCGCCGTTTCGCGCAGCGCGGTTTCCTCCGGAGTGCCGTCCTCCGGTTCCATCCGCCCGCCGGGGAAGCTGATCTGGCCGGCATGGGCACTCAGCGTCGCGGTGCGCTGGGTGAAGATGACGGTCAGTTCCTCCGGCCGGTCGACCAGCGGAACCAGCACCGCCGCCTCGCGCAGGGTGGAGGGCGGGCCCATTTCCGGATTGAGGTCGTGGTCGCCCCGGATCTTGGCGGCGTGCTTCGGCGCCATCCGGTTCGACCGGACGGCACTTTCCACCGCCGCATCGGTGCTCATCGCCGGCAAACGTCGGCGGACTTCCTCCAGGCTCAGTCGCCAGGCAGCCTGCCCAGCGTGAAGAAGACCTTGTTGCTCCATAGACCCACCTCGGACTCGCCGGTTTCGGTGCGGCGCGTCTCGCTGCGCTCCACCATGTCGTAGAACACGGGGCGCAGGATTCTCGCCTCAAGCCGGCTTCTGATTTCGATGTAGGGTGCCGGCTCCCCGGTTTCAGGGTTCACGGCGACGCGGATCGGATGTTCGGGGCCGGCCTCCACCCAATGATCGAGGTTGCTGCGGAAGGACAGGACCTGATCGGCCCCGCTGCCCGCCACGGTCATCTCCACCGCGACGAAGGGAGCGTCGTCCACGACGATCCGGCCGCGCTCGACAGGCGTGATCAGCCAGTAATCGCCGTCGTCGTCGCGCCTCAGGACAGTCGAGAACAGCTTCGCCAGTTCGATCCGGCGGATGGGATCGCCATTGTGGAACCAGGTGCCGTCGCGCGCAATGCGGATGTCGTACTGCTCCAGCGTCGGCGTCCGTCCCAGCGCCACCGGCAAGCCGGACGGCAGGTCCGGCGCCGTCTCCGAACCGGTTTGCCCATCTGAGCGCTTGTCATTCGCCATCGCGTTACCGACTTTCATGGAATTGGGAACCGTTTTGTCCCCGGACATGCGCATTTTCGCCACACTCGGCCGCTAGGTCCACTCCAATGGTCCTGGCGCCACCACCCGTCCGGCGGCACATCCGTCGGCGGGATTCGGAAAATGGGTGTCGACAAGGTGCCGGAACAGGGCCAACCATGCGGATCCCGTGTTTCGCGTCGCAGAATCCTGCGACCATGACACCGATCGGCCCACCATCGGGGAGCAGCAGACCTTGAGCGCACAGGACATCCTGAGGGGGCAGCCTCCCGTGCCGGAGGACCCGCAACGGCTGATGGAAGAGATCGAGGCGCTGGGCGACCGCCTTGCCTCCGTCCGCGACCGCATCGGCCGCGTGATCTTCGGCCAGCAGGAGGTGGTCGACCGCACGCTGGTCACGCTGCTGGCTGGCGGCCATGTCCTGCTGATCGGCGTTCCCGGCCTTGCCAAGACGCGGCTGGTGGAAACGCTGGGCACCGTGCTGGGCCTCGCCGAAAAGCGAATCCAGTGCACGCCCGACCTGATGCCCGCCGACATCCTGGGCTCCGAAGTGCTGGAGGAGGGCGACAACGGACGCCGGTCCTTCCGCTTCCTGCCCGGTCCGGTGTTCAGCCAGCTGCTGATGGCCGACGAGATCAACCGTGCCAGCCCGCGCACCCAGTCGGCCCTGCTCCAGGCGATGCAGGAGCACCGGGTGTCGGTCGCCGGCCAGTACCACCCCCTGCCCCAGCCCTTCCATGTTCTGGCCACCCAAAATCCGCTGGAGCAGGAAGGCACCTATCCGCTGCCGGAAGCCCAGCTCGACCGCTTCCTGATGCAGATCGACGTCGATTATCCCGACCGCGAGGCCGAACGGCGGATGATGATCGCCACCACCGGCTCGACCGACGAGCGCGCTGTGACGGTGCTGTCCGCCGCCGATCTGCAGACGGCACAGCGCCTCGTCCGCCGCGTGCCGGTCGGCGAAGGGGTGGTGGACGGCATCCTCGACCTCGTCCGCCGTGGCCGGCCGGAGACGTCGGAACTGATGGAGGTGCGCCAGCATGTCGCCTGGGGCCCCGGCCCGCGCGCCAGCCAGTCGCTGATGCTCGCCGCCCGTGCCCGTGCGGTGCTGGACGGCCGCCTGTCGCCGTCGCTGGACGATGTGGTGGCGCTGGCCAAGCCGATCCTGAAGCACCGCATGGCGCTGAACTTCGCCGCGCGGGCCGACGGGGTGACGCTGGACGACGTCATCGACCGCCTCTGCGCGCCCCTGGCCTGACCCCTCGAAGCGGAGCCGCAATGCCGCGAAGCCCAACCTCCCCGCAGAAGAACCAGCCGTCGGGTCAGCTGTCGAACACCCTGCTGGCGCGGCATCGCGCGGAGGAGTTGGCATCCGCCCTGCCCCCGCTTCTGGTCGCGGCGGAACGGGTGGCGGCGACCGTTGCCCAGGGGGTGCACGGCCGCCGCCGTGTCGGTCTGGGCGAGACCTTCTGGCAGTTCCGTCGCTATCAGCCGGGCGATGCGCCGTCGATGATCGACTGGCGCCAGTCGGCCAAGACGCAGCCGGTCTATGTCCGCGAAAATGAATGGGAGGCGGCGCAGAGCGTCTGGCTGTGGCGCGACCGCTCCGCCTCCATGGATTTCCGCTCCGCCGCCGGGCTGCCGACCAAGCGGGAGCGCGCCGATCTTCTGACGCTCGCCACCGCCGTGCTGCTGGCCCGTGGCGGCGAGCGGGTGGCCCTGCTGAACAGCGGGGTGCGGCCCGACCACGGCAAGACCGCCATCGACCGCATCGCCCGACTGATGACCGACCCGCGCGCCGCTGCCGCACCCGACCCTTTGCCGCGGGTGGAGCCCCTGCCCCGCCATGCGCAGACGGTTCTGTTCGGCGACCTGCTGTCCCCCCTGCCGGAGATCCACGCCATCGTCGCCGGCCTCACCGGCCGGGGCCTGCGCGGCCATCTGGTCCAGATCCTCGATCCGGCGGAAGAGACGCTGCCCTATGACGGCCGTGTCGATTTTCACGGCCTGGAGGGCGAACAAAATCTGCTGGTTCCCCGTGTCGAGGCCGTCCGCGACGCCTATCGCGAGCGTCTGAAGGCACAGCAGGACGGGCTGGCGGCGCTTGCCCGCACCGCCGGCTGGAGTTTCGCCGTTCATCGCACCGACCGTTCGCCGCAATCCGCGCTGCTCACCCTCTGGGGTGCGATGGCGATGGAGGCGGTGTGACGCGCCGGTCTACCCTTTCTCGCCCCTCCCCCTCGTGAAGACGCGCCAATGCTGGGTCTCGGACCGATCGCCTTCGCCGCCCCCTGGGTCTTGACCGCACTGGCAGCCCTGCCGGTCCTCTGGTGGCTGCTGCGAGTGACGCCGCCGGCCCCGCGTGCGATCCAGTTTCCCGCCATCCGTCTGCTGCGCGACCTGACCGCGCGGGAGGAGACGCCGGCCCGGACGCCGTGGTGGCTGCTGCTTCTGCGGCTGATCGTGGCGGCGGTGATCATCCTGGCCCTGGCCGGTCCGTTGCTGAACCCGCGGGCCGCACTGCCCGGCGGCGGGCCGCTGCTGCTGGTGGTGGACAATGGTTGGGCGGCCGGGCGCGACTGGCCGACCCGCAAGCGCACGATGGACGAGCTGATCGCCCAGGCCGACCGCCAGCAGCGGCCGGTGATCCTGCTGCCCACCGCCCCGGCCGCCGACGGACAGCCGATCCATGCAAGCGCCGTACTGCCGGCACCCGAGGCCCGCCGTCTGGCCCAGGCGATGGTTCCCCTGCCCTGGCCGACCGACCGTGCCGCAGCGCTGGAGGCCCTGAAAGCGGTGGCGACACAGGCCAACGGGCGCGGTTCCATCCATGCGGTGTGGCTCAGCGACGGCGTCGGCGACAAACAGGCCGCCGCTCTCGCCGCCGGATTGCAGCGGCTGGGCTCCGCCGATGTCCTCGACGATTCCGCCGAACATCCCCCCCACCTGCTGCTGCCGCCCTCCAGCGAGGGCACGGCACTGACCGCCCGAATCGTCCGCGCCGATCCGTCCAAGCCGGAGCCGGTGACCGTCCGCCTCGCCGCCGCCGACGGCCGGCTGCTGACCCGCCAGACCGTCACCTTCGAGCCGGGCCAGAAGATGCGGGAGGTGCGGCTGGACGTGCCGACCGAGCTGCGCAACGACGCCGCCAGCCTGCGGGTCGAAGGCGACACCACCGCCGGCGCCACCGTCCTGCTGGACGAGCGCTGGCGCCGCCGCCCCGTCGGTCTCGCATCCGGCCGGGCGGAGGGGGAAAGCCAGCCGCTGCTGTCCGATCTCTATTATCTCGAACGCGCGCTGTCGCCTTACAACGAGGTGCGGCGCGGCGAGACGCTGGATCTGCTGAAGCGGGACCTGGCCGTGCTGATCCTGTCCGACATCGGCGCTCTGACCGGGACCGAGGTTCAGGACATCGAGGATTGGGTGAAGAAAGGCGGCGTGCTGGTCCGGTTCGCCGGTCCGCGTCTGGCCCAACATGCCGACACGCTGGTGCCGGAGCGGCTGCGCATCGGCGACCGCGCGCTGGGCGGTGCCCTGTCCTGGTCCGAACCGGCAAAACTCCAGCCTTTCCCACCGAAATCGCCCTTCGAGGGGCTGACCATCCCGCCCGATGTCCAGGTAAACCGGCAGGTGCTCGCCGAACCCGCCCTGGATCTGGCGGACCGCACCTGGGCGCGGCTGGCCGACGGCACGCCACTGGTCACCTCGCAGAAGCGCGGCGACGGCTGGATCGTGCTGGTCCACACCACCGCCAGCCCGGACTGGTCGAACCTGCCGCTGTCGGGCCTGTTCGTCGACATGCTGCGCCGGCTGGTGGCACTCAGCGGCGGCGTGATGGGGACGGCGGCCACCGCCTCGCTCGATCCCGTCGAGGTGCTGGATGGCACCGGCCGGCTGGTCCCGCCGCCGCCCACCGCCTTCCCCATCCCCGGCAACGCCACAGCCGATGTCATCGGACCGCGCCATCCGCCGGGATTCTACGGCACCGACGACGCCCGGCGTGCGCTGAACCTGTCCGCCGCCGTCACCGCCATCGACCCGCTGCCGCCGATGCCGGCCGGTATCGGCCGCGACGGCTATGGCGGCCGCGGCGAGGTTCCGCTGAAGCCCTCGCTTCTGGCGGCGGCCCTGGCCCTGCTGTCCATCGACCTGCTGATCGCGCTGGCCCTGCGCGGCCTGCTGCGCCCGCCCAGCCTGCGGCGCGGGGCCGGCGGCGCGGCGGCCGGCCTGCTGCTGGCACTCGCCCTGTCTTCGGCACCGCAGCCCGCCCGCGCGCTCGATCAGGACAAGGCGGTCAAGGTGACGGCGGAGACCTACCTCGCCTATGTCCAGACCGGCGACAGCAGCGTCGACGACACCGCCCGCGCCGGGCTCGAGGGGCTGGTCAGCGTGCTCGGCCTGCGCACCGCCGTCGAAGCGGCCGGAGCGGTCGGCGTCAATCCCGAACAGGACGAGCTGGCCTTCTATCCCCTGCTCTACTGGCCGGTGTCGGATCGGCAGAAAGCCCTGTCCGATCAGGCGCGCCAGCGGGTGAACGAGTATATGCGCAGCGGCGGCACCATCCTGTTCGACACCCGCGATCAGGCGCCGGGAGGCGGCCCGGCCGTTTTGCAACAGCTGGTGCAGGGCCTGGACATCCCGCCGCTCGCCCCGGTGCCGCAGGATCATGTGCTGCGCAAGTCCTTCTACCTGCTGACCGACTTTCCCGGACGCTATGCCGGCGGGCAGCTGTGGATCGAAGCACGCGAGGGTCCGGCGAATGACGGCGTGTCGTCCGTCGTTATCGGCGGCAACGACTGGGCCTCGGCCTGGGCGGTCGGCCGCAACGGCCAGCCGATGTTCGCGGTCATCCCCGGCGGCGAGCGTCAGCGCGAAATCGCCTATCGCTTCGGCGTCAACCTCGTGATGTACGCGCTGACCGGCAACTACAAGGCCGATCAGGTCCATGTGCCCGCCATCCTGGAAAGGCTCGGCCAGTGATGCCCGTCGATCTGCTCTCCGGACTTTCGGTGGCGCTGGCGCCGCTGCTGCCCTGGCCGGTGCTGGGCGTTCTTTTCGGATTTGCCCTGCTTGTGGTGCTGATCGCCGCACTGCGCCGGGCCCGCGGCATATGGCTGCGCCTGCTGGCGGTGGCGGTGCTGGCCCTGGCATTGATCAATCCCTCGCTTGTCCAGGAGAAGCGCGACCCGATCAAGGACGTGGCCGTCGTGGTAATCGACGATTCGCCGAGCCAGGCGATCGGCGACCGCCGTGCCCGCACGGAACGGGCGGCGGAACAGCTGACCGAGCGGCTGAAGCGCTTCAACGACCTGGAGGTGCGCGTCGTCCGCAGCGCCGACGGCGGCGAGGCCGGCGGCACCATCAACGAGACCCATCTGTTCGACGCGCTGAACCGTGCGATGGCCGATGTGCCGCGCCGCCGCATGGCCGGTGCCGTCTTCATCACCGACGGTCAGGTGCATGACGTTCCGCAGGTGCCGGGCAAGCTGGCCGACATCGGCCCGATCCACACGCTGCTGACCGGCGACCGCGATGAGGGCGACCGCCGCATCGCCATCGTGCAGGCGCCGAACTACGGCCTTGTCGGCAAGCCGGTCGAATTGACCATCCGTGTCGACGACATGCCCGGCCGCCAGTCCGCCGACGCTGCGGTCACGTTGCGCCAGGACGGCGGCGCCCCCAGCACCCTCCGCGTGCCGGTCGGCCGCGACGTGCGCGTCGACCTGCCGATCACCCATGGCGGCCAGAATGTCCTGGAACTGGAGGTCGAGCCGGCGAAGCAGGAGCTGACCCTCGCCAACAACCGCGCGGCGGTGGTGGTGAACGGTGTGCGCGACCGGCTGCGCGTGCTGCTGGTTTCCGGCGAACCCCATGCCGGCGAGCGCACATGGCGCAATCTGCTGAAGGCCGATCCGGCCGTCGATCTGGTCCATTTCACCATCCTGCGCCCGCCGGAGAAGCAGGACGGCACGCCGATCCGTGAGTTGTCGCTGATCGCCTTCCCGATCCGCGAGCTGTTCGAGGTGAAGCTGGACGAGTTCGACCTGATCATCTTCGACCGCTACCGCCGCCGTGGCGTGCTGCCGCAGATGTATCTGGAGAACATCGCCGACTATGTCCGCAAGGGCGGCGCCCTGCTGGAAACCTCCGGCCAGGGCTATGCCGGGCCGCTGTCTCTGTACCGCACGCCGCTGGGATCGATCCTGCCGGCGGCGCCCAGCGGCCAGACGGTGGACAGCCCGTTCCTGCCGACCGTCACCGATGTCGGCCGCCGCCATCCGGTGACCGCCGGACTGCCCGGCGACCGGCTGGATGCGGCGCCGAGCTGGGGCCGCTGGTTCCATCAGGTGGATGTGACGCCCAACAGTGGCACGGTGGTGATGCAGGGTGCCGGCAACCGCCCGCTTCTGGTGCTGGACCGCGTCGGCAAGGGTCGGGTGGCGCAGCTCGCTTCCGACCAGATCTGGCTGTGGAGCCGCGGCTTCGAGGGCGGCGGTCCGCAGGCGGAGCTTCTGCGCCGTCTCGCCCACTGGCTGATGAAGGAGCCGGAGCTGGAGGAGAACGACCTGCGCGCCCATGTGGACGGCAACCGCATCACGGTCGAACGCCGGTCCCTGACTCCAGATCCGCGTTCCGTCACCATCACCGATCCGTCCGACCGGACCAGCACGCTGCAGTTGACCGACGACCGCACCGGCCGGGCCGTCGCCACCGTGACCGCCGCAGCCCCCGGCATCTACCGCATCTCCGATGGGGATCGGACGACGCTGGCGGTGGTGGGCGCGGTGAATACGCCGGAATTGGCCGATGTGCGGTCAACCGGCGACCGCATGCAGCCGGTGGCGGAGGCGACCGGCGGCGGCATCCACTGGGTGACCGACACCGACACCGGCGCCAATCCCGGCATCGATGTGCGCCGCACCCAGCCCGACCGCAGCCAGACCGGGTCCGGCTGGATCGGCCTGCGCGCCAACGGCGACTATACGGTCACCGGCGTGACCGACGTGCCGCTGCTGCCCGTTGGTGCGGTGCTGGCCCTGGTGCTGGGTGGGCTGCTGATGGCATGGCGCAGGGAGGGCCGCTGAGCGCCGTCGCGGAGGGCCGATTGACCGCGAAAATTTTCTGAAAACAGCCTGTTGCGTTCGGCCGGGCTTCCGATTAAGGTGCCGCTCCTTCCGGCGATACGAGAGATCGCCGCGCCGGTTGGGGCGTCGCCAAGTGGTAAGGCAGCGGTTTTTGGTACCGCCATCCGCAGGTTCGAATCCTGCCGCCCCAGCCAACTCTCCCAATTTTTAAATCAGTAAACTTTAAGCCCGCCCTTCGGCGGGTTTTCGCGTTTCCGGCGGCCGGACCAGCACCGCCCCCTTTCGAGATCGGCACTGGCCACGAGGTACGGAACGCGAGGCGTTCCGTACCTCCCGAGCCATTCTTTCCTTAAAGAGCGGCGGCCAGCGAAGCCGAAGCCTGTTCGGACGCCAGGAACTGCGCCGAACGGCTGGTGGATGTCGTCAACGGTGCGGCAGACCGTCCCTCACGGTACCCCGACGTCACATAATGCGTCGCGGCGCCGAGTTCGCTGGTGCCATACATCCACCGAAGGTCCGAGTACCGCGCAAGATAGGCAGACGCGTTGAAAGTCGTCGACCTGCCTTCAAGCCGTCCTGCGGTGGCATAGTGGAGCGCCGCAGCTGTCGTGTTGGTTCCAAATACCTGGATGAGATCCGGATTGGCGGCGATGTAGCTCATCGCGTTGAAGCTGGTGCTGCGGCCCTCCAGACGTCCGGCATTGATATAATGCTGGGTGGCGGCGACAGTGTTCGCACCGAATGCGGCGGCCAGATCGGGATTAGCCGCAAGGTAGCCTGCGGCATCGAATGTCGTCGAGCGGCGCTCGCGGATGCCGGCGCTCAGATAATGGCTCAGCACCGGCGCGGTGTTTCCGCCAAATGCTGCCGCAAGGTCGGGATTGGCCGCAAGGTAGGACAGCGGATCGAACGTGGAAACGCTTGAGGTTGCAACCGTCCGGTCAGTAAATCGGATGAATTCGACCCCGATCAACTGATCGTAACCGCTGGAGTCGTAGACATAGACCGACCCGCCATAGCTGAAGGCGGTGCTGGACGTCGTGCTCCCGCTGCGCTGGACGGTGTCGGTACCGGCCCCACCGTCGATGATGTTGTTGCCGGACCCGCCATCCAAAAGATCCGATCCGCCGCCACCGAGAATGGTGTCGTTCCCCGCATAACCCCGCAATGTATCATTGAACTCCGAGCCGAACATCGTGTCGGCACCGGACAGGATCGAGGAGCGTGCTGTGCTGCTCCCGCCGCTCGACAGCCATCCGAGGAAGGTCGTCGCAGGCACCGCCAGATTATCGACCGTATAGGTCGGCGTGCCGTTCGACAGGGAGCGTATGGTGGAGATCGTTCCCCCCACCACATTGGTACCGGTCGAATTGTAGGCGAAATTTCCATAGAACTCGGTGACTGCACCACCGCCGTAATTCGCTGCAATATAAGTGCTGTTTGCACCCGATATCTGCGCAAACAGAAGATCGGCGATATAGATATTGTCGGTGTTAACCCCGGTCGCACCACCCGCGATAAAGCGTGCCATAGGCCTTCCCCTGATTTTTGTTACGTTCGCCTTCAGCTCGATGCGTTTTATTCGTATGATGATTTCAAGGTCGCTCAAGCTGAACGAAAACAGCCTCAGGGTATCACAACCTCAGGGTACGAAAAACATGCAACTGCATTTTTCTGCAATGGCTTGCGGCAGAAAATTGCGACCCGTTCTCCCGGACCGCTCGTGAACCGGTGCCAAACGGCGCAGGGCAGTCGGATCGGCAGCCTTACTCCTGGATCTCCGCGAACTCGTTCGTGGAAGGCTCGACCAGCATCACCAAGGTGAATGCGGATCGGTCACCCGGACGCAGGGTCACCTGCTCCAACGTCAGGGCGCCATCCAGCGGATGATTGAATCGGCGCAGGCCTCCTTCGCGCTCCAGAACACTCTGGTCTTCCCACAACCGGGCGAACAGCGGGCTGGCCTGCCGCAGTTCCTCGACCAGTTGCCGAAGCGTCGGGTCGTCCGGGTGCCGGGCCGTTTCGGCACGAAACTCCGCCAGCAGCCGGCGGCAACGATTCTCCCAATCCTGAATGAAATCGCGGGCCGACGGGTCGAGGAAGACATAGCGCAGCAGATTGGTTTCGGTGCTGCCCAGCCAACCGGAGAAAAGCCGCTCCGCCCGGGAATTCCAACCGACGGCGCTCCAACACCGGTCGAGAAGATAGGCTGGCGCGGTCATCGCCGCCAGCGCCGCAAGCAGCGACGCCGGGGGGCCGTCCGCCTGCCCCGCTCTCGGCATGTCCGGGTCGCGCTTGCGGGTCAGTTCAAACAGATAGGCCCGTTCAGCCGGGGTCAGGTGCAGCGCATTCGACAGACGCGCCAATGCCGCGGGAGAAACCGAAACGTCGCGGCCCTGTTCCAGCCATGTGTACCAGGTCGGACTGATGCCGCAGAGCTGCGCCAGTTCCTCCCGCCTCAGGCCGGGCGTCCTACGGCGGGCGGAACCGGCTCGAACGCCGGCCTCTACCGGAGTCAGTCGTTCGCGGTGACGCCGCAGAAAGGAGGCAAGCAGGCGGCGGCGGTCGGCCATCGGATCGGCGGGAGCCTGACCGGTGGAGGCGGATGTGCAGATCATGGTGGCAGTGCTTATACCAGGATAACCACCTGCCTTGTACCCGGTTACGAATGGCGCGACGCTCGCGACATCAGCCACCGAATTACAAGGAAGCCCTCGATGACCCGGAATCACCATGGTGTCGTTGCCGAGAATTACGGTCCACGGGCCGATGCCTATGTGTCCAGCGCCGTTCATGCCGGCGGCGCCGACCTGGACCAGATCGAGCAGGCCTTACGGGGCCGGTCCGATGCGCGGGTTCTGGACCTGGGCTGCGGCGGCGGCCATGTCAGCTACCGCGCCGCTCCCCATGTGGCGGAGGTCGTGGCCGTCGACTTGACGCCGGAGATGCTGGAGGTGGTCGCCCGCACCGCCACGGAGCGCGGCCTGTCCAACATCGCCACCCGGCAGGCACCCGCCGAACGGCTGCCCTTCGAGGATGGCCGGTTCGATGTCGTGCTCTGCCGTTTCACCGCGCATCACTGGCGTGATTTCGAGGCCGGACTGAGGGAGGCGCGGCGGGTGCTGGCACCGGGTGGGATTGCGGTCTTCATCGACTGTATCGCTCCGGCCGCCGCCATGCTGGACACCCACCTGCAGGTGGTCGAGGTGCTGCGCGACCCGTCGCATGTCCGCAACTATACGGCGGCTGAATGGATGGCGGCGTTGGCGCGGGCGGGCTTCGCCGTCCGGTCGCTGACGCCGCGTCGCCTGCGCATGGAGTTCCCGGTGTGGACCGCCCGCACCCGCACCCCGGACCTCCACGCCCAGGCCATCCGCTCGCTCCAGCGCAGTGCGGCGGCGGAGGTCCGCTCCCATTTCGACATCACCGATGACGGCAGCTTCCTGCTCGACACGCTGACGCTGGAGGCGGACCCGGTTTGACAGGCCGGTTCAGCAGGCCGCCGGAACAGTCGCCCGGCGGTCGGTCTCCCGCCTGTCGAGCGCGCCGCTCGCCAGCGTCAGGACGAGACCGCCCAGAACGAACAGCCCACCGACCCAGGGCGTGGCGCCGAGACCGAGCGGGGAGGAAACAACCTGCCCACCGAAGAAGGCGCCAGCCGCGATGCCCAGGTTGAAGGCGGCGATGTTCAGCGCCGACGCGACATCGACCGCCTCTGGCGCGTGACGCTGCGCCAGCTGAACGACATAAAGCTGAAGGCCCGGGACATTGGCGAAGGCCAACGCCCCCATGCCGGCCAGCGTGACCAGCGCCGGAACCTTGGCGTCCGCAGTGAAGGTGAAGACGATCAGAACCAGAGCCTGCAAGGCGAACAGCCAGGCGAGCGCCCGGACCGGTCGGCGGTTGGCGAGCCGGCCGCCGACGACATTGCCGACCGCGATGGCGGCACCGTACAGAACCAGGACGAGGCTGACGGTCGAGTTCGAAAACCCGGTGATCGTCTCGAGGATCGGCGCCAGGAAGGTGAAGGCGACGAAGGTGCCGCCATAGCCGAGTGCGGTGATGGCGAAGGCCAGCAGAAGCCGCGGCTTCGCCAGGACGCCCAGCTGCGTGCCCAGACCGGCGGCCGGCGGTTGGCTGAGCCGTGCCGGCACCAGAGCCGCGACGCCCAGCCCGCCGACGACGCCAAGCGCCGACACCGCCAGGAAGGTGGCACGCCAGCCGAAGGTCTGTCCGATCCAGGTGCCCAGCGGCACGCCGGTGACGATGGCGATGGTCAGGCCGGAGAACATCATGGCGATGGCCGAGGCGCGCCGGTCCTCCGGCACCAGATCGGCGGCAATGGTCGAACCGACCGAGAAAAAGACGCCATGGGCGAAGGCGCTCAGCACCCGCGCCACCAGCAGCGTCTCGTAATTGGGGCTGATGCCGGCCAGCAGGTTGCCGGCGACGAACACCCCCATCAATCCGAGCAGCAGCGGTTTGCGCGGCACCCGGCCGGTCAGCGCGGTCAGGATGGGCGCGCCGAACGTGACGCCCAGCGCATAGACGCTGACCACCATGCCGGCCAGCGGCAGGCTGACGTCCAGGTCGCTCGCCACGGTGGGGAGCAGGCCGACGATCACGAACTCCGTCGTCCCGATCGCATAGGCGCTGATCGCCAGCGCCAGCAGTGCAAGTGGCATTTCCAAGGTCTCCATTCCAAGAAGGACTGTGCTGGGGAGACGATGTGCGCCATAAGGTCAGGAACGGGAATACCAGCCCAGTTCGCATGATTTTGTCATTCAGGGATAAGGCAAGGATGGAGATGCCGGAATGAGCGATCCGCGCGCCTGGGAAATGCGGGTTTTCCTGCGGGTTGCCGCCCAGGGCAGCTTCAGCGCCGCCGGGCGCGATGTCGGCATGACGCCGTCATCCACGGCGAAGCTGGTCGGTCGGCTGGAGGAACGGCTGGGAGTGCGGCTGGTCGAACGTTCCACCAGGAAGCTGCGCCTGACCGCCGAGGGAGAACTGTATCGGGAGCGGGCACAGACGCTGCTGGGAGAGCTGGACGCGCTGGATGCGGAGATTGCCGGCGGCGCCCGCGCGCCGACCGGCCTGATCCGCGCCAACGCCTCGGTGCCGTTCGGCCAGCACTGCCTGCTGCCGCTGCTGCCCGAGTTCCTGCGCGACCATCCCGGCATCACGATGGACGTGACGATGACCGACGAGGTGGTGGATCTCTATGCCGCCCGTGTCGATGTCGCCTTCCGTGCCGGCCCCTTGAGCGATTCGGCGCTTCTGGCCCAGCGGCTGGGCGTCGTCCGGCGCAGGATCGTCGCCTCCCCCGCTTATCTGGACCGCAAAGGCGTACCGATGACCGCCGCGGATCTGGAGGCGCATGACTGTCTGGGCTTCAACTTCCGCCGTGCCGCCGCGGTCTGGCCGCTGAAGTCCGGCGGACGGCTAGTGGACCGCGAGGTGCCGACCCGCATCCTGGCCAACAATGGCGAGACGGTTCGCCATATGGCGTTGCTGGGGTTGGGGCTGGCGCGGCTCGCCGAATACCACGTCAGAGACGATTTGCGCGAGGGACGGCTGGTCGCGGTGCTGGACGACACGCTGGTCGACACCGAGGAAATCCACGCCGTTTATACCGGCCGCGACCGTGCGCCACGCCGTGTCCGGGCCTTTCTGGACCATATGGCCCCGCGCTTGCGCGCGATGCTGGCCGGCTGACTTGCCGAACTGACTTGCCGGATGCCGAAAAAGAAATCGGCCGGACGACTGGCATCCGGCCGATGGAACGCACCGCTTCGGCGGATTGCGTCAGAACGGGATCTCGTCGTCGAGATCCTCGTGACGGGGCGGAGCGCCACCGCCGCCACGGTTGCCGCCCGAGGAGCCGCCGCCGTAACTGCCACCACCACCGCTGCCGCCGCCATAGCCGCCGCCGCTTCCGCCGCCACGCGATTCGTAGCCGCCACCGCCGCCGCCGCCGAAGCTGCCGCCGCCACCCTCTTCACGGGCACCGCCGGTGAAGTCGATTTCGGCCACGCGTACCGACAGGCCGGCGCCGCGGGTGCCATCACGCTTCTCATACTCGCGCAGGGTCACTTCGCCCGAAACGACGACGCTCTTGCCCTTGGTCAGGTGCTGAGCCAGCGACTCGGCGCGGCGACCCCATATCGAGCAATCGACCCATTGAGTCGTCTTGCGCTCGCCAAAGCCGACATCGTTGGCGACGCGGAAACCCAGCACCTTTTCGCCGCTCTGGGTCGTGCGCAATTCGCCGTCCGCGCCCAGGCGTCCCGTAAACGTCCAAACATTCATCGCTCGTTGCTCCTAAGCGCGAGTGTCCCAGCATCCATGCCGACCCGTCAGGATGCCCGGCGGAGGCACCCAGATGCCGAGGGTTCCCATTCGCAGGGCCGGCTGTTCAATGGCGACCATCCCCCCGGTCCCGCGCAACGAAGCACGAGGGACCGACGCCGGTCAACCGCCGTCGGAGATGCTCCGGCGATGTTCGGACCGGCGCACTCGCCCTGCCGCTCCGCACCAGAACACTCCATGAACAAATATAGCAGAGGAACAGGCGCGGGAAAACCGAATCCTTCGGCTTAGCGCAGGAAACCCGGCAGTCGACGCTGTGATCAGCGCAGGCGGCGCGCCGCCAGATCCAGGGCGATCTTCAGCTGTGCATGCGAAAAGGGCCTGTGCACCACGCCCAGCGGATAGGTTTCGGTGATGCGCGCCATGGTGCCATGGTCGCTGTTGCCAGACAGGAAGATGGACCGCAATCCGTGGTCCAGGTTCAGCCGGCGCGCCACTGCGATGCCGTCCCCGCCGCCGAGATGCGCATCGGTCATTGCAAGGTCCGGCCGTTCGCGCAGTGCCAGTTCGACCGCCTCACACTCTGTCCGGGCAATGCCGCAGACGGTGTGCCCCAAATCCGCCATCGCCACCGACAGGGCGTCGGCGATGGCGGGGTCATGCTCCACCAGAATGACGCGCAACGGCTGCCCTGGCGTACGGGTGCGGTGGGGCAGATGCTGCTTGGCGATGGCGTCGACCCGGAGCATGCGACCGACCTCGGACTTTGCAACTGTTGCGCGGTATGCGGTAAATCTTGGTAAAATTTCGTTTACCGATACGCCGTTTGTACTAGAACCTCCCCGAATTTGCAAGCTCAATCGTTCAGAATCTGACCTTTCGCGTGGAGCGCAGAAGGGGGCGAGGGCGCCGCGAATCGCAGCGCGTCCGACGCCTGTCAGAATCGGGCTTTTAGCCGATGTCAGCGTCCGGCCGGACCCAGCCAGTCGATTCCACCCTTGGGTCTTTGGCCAGCGTTGGCGGTGGCCCGCACCGTTGCCGCACGGGATGGCGGCGGTGGTGGCGCCGGTTCTCTGGCAAGCCAGGGTGCCTGCCCTTCGGCCGGTCGGGCAAGCGCCGGGGCCGACGACGGAGAGGCTGGGCTGGATGGCTTTACCGCCGCAGCCTGCGGCAGGGCCGGTTCCAGGGGGCCGGGAGATGGAGACGCTTGCGAAGCCGGCGGAGCCAGAGCCGGCCGGGACGGCCGGACCGGCAAATCGGCCACCGGCAAATCGGCCGGACGCGGCGGCGCGCCAACGGCCTGAAGCGGTTCGTCGTTCCGCTCCAGCCCATCATCGCCGCCCCGGCCGCCGGACATTCCTTCGTCGGACATTCCCTCTTCGGCCGCCTTCCCCCAGGCCATCGCGGCAGGCTGTCGCAGGCGGGGAGCGTCGGCGGCTCCCAACCAGGACGGACGCTCGTCGTCAGACAACGGGCCGGTTTGGGTGTTCAATTGCCGGGCCTGCTCGCGAATTTCCAGCAGGGTGGTGACCGCCAGTTGCAGCAGCGGCGCCAGCACCATCGGGTCGGCCATTTCCTCGGCAGTGAGCGCGGCAAAACGGTCGCGTACCGTCTCCACGGCCTGCTCCACGCCATCACGCAGGGCGCCGGCCTCGTGGGCCAGCCGCTCCAGATCCTCGCGCAATGCAGAGATTTCGCACGCTTGCCGCAACTCGTGAAAGCCGATGCCCGCCCCCGGCAAGGGTGCGGATCGCCGGTCGCGTGACGAACCAAAATCGTGAGGCATCCTGGCCTTACCCCGGTTCCAAGCCCAGCCCGATGAAGACGTCCGATCCGTCGGAAACGGCGGCGCCCACCCTTATGGCAACCCGCGCAACCGGCAGGCGGTTCCAAAAGCCAACGTCATGGCGCCATTTGCCGGAGCGTCGGCGAAGTTGCCCGGCGTCACCGATGGGTTCACGATCGGGCAACACTGTTTAGCGCCGTTGATGTCGTTTGGAAACCGTTTGCGCGTGATGGCCGCTTGTACTATTTTTTCGGCCCCAGGGGAATGGATTCCTTGCGATCCAACATCCAGGCGCTTCCCCGTCGCCATTTCATCTTGCCGGAATCCCATACGGTGTCGATCGACCGCTCGGAACTTGAACGGCTCCTTGCCGATCGCCCGGCTGGCAACCGCAGCGCCATGCAGGCGGTGCGCGAAAGCTATGCCGACATCGGGCTGATGCGCGAGCGCGGCCTGTCCTGGGCCGAGATCTCCGATCTGCTGGCCAAGCTGGGGGTGACTGCCCGCGACAACCAGCCGATCTCTCCCGTTACCCTGCGCTCCGCCTTCTTCCTCGTCGGAAACGAAGGACGCGGCGAGGCTGCCGGCGACCATGGCGCCGCAGCCCTTCCCGCCGAAACCCTGGCAGCCTTGCATGAAGCCGCCCTGTCCGCCGGGCTGAGGGACGAGGCGGCAGATGCGGATGAGCACGGCCCGGATGAGCACGGCCCGGATGAGGATGGCCCCGAGAAGGAAGACGGGAAGAATGGCGGGAGCGATTCCGCCGTCGAGCCCGTGACGGAGGCTGCCGACTCCGATGCGGAACTGCTGACCGAGACGACAGATCCTGATGGCGAGCTTGAAGGCGAGGATGCCCGGGCGAACGCTGTCGCGGATGAGCCGCCAACTCAGGAAGAGCCTGCGCCCGCCGAAGAGGGCAAACCGGCCCCGAAGGCAGTCGAGGAACCCTCACAACCCGCCTCCCCTGCCCTGGACCTTCTCACACCGGCGACCGCCGTTGCCGAAGACCGGCCGGCGGAGGACGAAACCGGAACCGGGGAGGATGAAACGCCTCCCGAACCCGCAATGACCAGGCCGGAACCGCAGCCGGCTTCCCATCAGACGTCCACGGCGGTTGCGCCGGGCACCGGCTCTCCTGTATTCCCGCCGATGCCTGCCACGATGACCCAAGACGACTCAACAAACGCATACTGGAAAGGCGATCGCATGCTGGGCACGATCTTCGTCCTCAATGACCGCGGCGGCGTCGGCAAGACGCTGCTGTCCCATCACCTGATGGCGACCGCCATGCTGGAAGGCCTGCAGCTGAAGGTCGTCGAGTACGAGGTGAACGAGCGTCTCGCCCGCCTGTTCGGCCCGGACGTGGTCGAACACCGCCGCATCACCCAGGACTTCATGAACATGATGGGCTCGGGCGACGGCTTCTACGAGTTCTGGGACCTGATCGGGCCGGAATTGCAGCGCGGTGGCCGCCTGTACGACTTCGGCGGCAACATCTCGCAGTGGTTCTTCAATTGGGCCGAGGTGTCGGGCTTCGACTATTACGTCGGCGAAGGCGAACGGCTGACCTTCATGGTTCCGGTGACCGTCGACCTCGCCTCGCTGTCCACCGGCATGACGACGCTGGAGCGGGTGGCGACCATCGCCCCGAAGGCCAAGCGCGTCCTGGTGGAAAACGGCTTCTCCGGCCCGTTCTCCCAGCTGGAGGACAGCCAGTATGCCCGCCGCAAGGCGGAGATGGTGGAACGCGAGGGCCTGCAGGTCATCTCCATGCAGCCCTGCACCGCCCCGGCCTGGGCGCGCCTGACCGGCCACCGGCTGGATCAGGTGGCGACGATGACCCGCGAGGATCTGGTGAAGCTGGGCATGACCCCGCCGGTCGCCTCCCGTTCGCTGATCATCATCCATGAATGGCTGCGCAACATGCGCCAGTCGCTGTCGCCCTACCTGCACGACGCCTTCCGCCAGACCCCGGCCACCGCCAAGGCGCGCTGACGTCCGGGTTCGGAGTAGACCGAGCAGCGCAAAGGCCCTTCTTCCGCGACCGGAAGAAGGGCCTTTTGCTTTTTCCGAAGACTGGGCGGTGCTTGTTTCCGCCGTGCTCTAAGCCGCGCTTTGGGCCGGGCTGGCGTTGTAGAGATCGTCCTTCACCGGGGCCACCGACCGCACCTGATAGCCGGGCCGGGCGCTGAAGCGGCGGTTGGCACGTTCGCCGGCCTCGCGGTCCGACTCCGCCCAGACCAGATACTGGCGCCCACGTGCCCATTCGACGGCCAGCGGGTGGGCGGCATCGATCTCGCCGATCTGCTGGTTCACCACGGTGACCAGCCATTCCTTGTCGCCGGGATTGCGCCGGTCGGTCAGGATCAGGATTTGGGGGCGACGCTTCGACTGCGCTTCGGTCAGGCGCTGTTGCACCTCCACCTGCTTTTTGCGCAGTTCCACCATCTCCCGGGTCAGCTCCTCGATCTCGGCATGGAGGGTCTCCTCCTCCCGATGCAGGCGGTGGATGGTGGCATCCAGCTTGTCGAGGTTGTTGCGGACACCGCGGACGCGCTGGCGCGCCTGCGAGACCCGCTGCTCGACGCTCATCAGGATGTTGCCGAGCCAGGCGCCGATGGCAACGATGGCCAGGACGATGATGAAGTTGATCATCATGTGGCGGCACCCGCCTTCGCCCGGGCGGTGGCGGGCGGCGTCGGCACCCCCTTGGCGGCCCTTCCTCCCGCCATCCCACCGGCCCGCGCATCGCCGCGCATGAACGTCTTCTGGAAACCCATTTTGAACGGAAAGGCCACGTCGCACATCTGCTTGGCCTCGTCGAAGCTCGACGCCCAGACCTCGGCCACGTTCGTGCAGCGCCAGATGGGGTTGACCTGCGCCCGCTCGCCGGCGGCGCGGGCAGCGGCCGACGCCTTTTCCTGCGTCACCGTCGCGACGAATTTCATCAGTCCGGCCTGCGGGTCGCCGACCTCATGCACGAACATCGGCGGCTGGTCCGACAGGTCCCGAACCTGTTTTTCCGCCTTGCGGATATCGCTTTCCAGCCGGTTGCGGTCGGAAGACTGGCTGTTCCGACGCTGGACCAGATGGTTCACCCGGTTTTGAAGCTCCTGCGCCTCGGCATGAAGGACGTAGATGCGGTTCTCGATCTGGTCCAGGCCGGTGCTCTTTTCCATGATGTTCGGCAGGAAATCCTTCAGCATCATGGCGACCGGGACGGCAGCCAGCATGATGATGACGATGGCGATCAGGAACAGCGTGGTGTTCGACATCCGCCCGCCCGTTCTCCTACCGCAAATCCCGCCGAAGCCCGCATCACCCGATGCGGAAGCTGCACCGGCGCAGCAGAAGTAAGAATCAACGAACAATCCGACCCCGTCAACGAATCGTCACAAGCTGGTTCGAATTTCGTCGGAATGAGTCGGTCGGCTGCGGGGCGGGACACCTCCACCCTTCAGGACATTGCAATCTCCACCACCCGCTTCACAGCATCCCGCACCGGACCGGGACGCCGTTCGTCGCCCAGCGTGGTGAACCAATGTTCCGGCGGGTTGCGGCCGGCGGCACGGTTCCAGGTCAGGGCGCGCAGCACCGCCTCCGCCTCCGCGGTCGGACGCACGGCGGGATCGATGCCGTTCATCACCGCCCAGATCCCGGCCCAGCAACGCCCGACCGACCACGGGTTATAGCCGCCTCCTCCGACCACCAGCACCCGCGGCGCCAGGGGAAGCAGCACCGCGACGGCGTCCCACAGGGCACGGTTGGACAGCTCCAGCCGGCTCAACGGATCCTCGGCCAAGGCATCGGCGCCGGTCTGGATCACCATCGCCTGCGGTCGGAAGGCACGGGCCAGCGGCAGGACCGCTGCCTCCATCACATGCTCCATCTCGCTGTCGTTGAAGCCCGGCGGGACCGGCAGGTTGCGGGCCATACCGCCGGCGCGGTCCTCCGCCTTGCCGGTGTAGGGCCAACGTCCGTCCTCGTGGATGGACACGGTCAGCACCCGGTCGTCGTCGGCGAAGGCTTCCTCCACCCCATCGCCATGATGGGCGTCGAGATCGACATAGAGGACCCGCTCCAGCCCATGGTCCAGCAATTCCAGAATGCCCAGTACCGGCGCGTTGAAATAGCAGAAGCCGCTTGCCCGGTCCCGCCGCGCATGATGCGTCCCGGCGGCCGGCGCATAGACCAGACCGGCGGGCCGGTCGCCGAGAATCCTGGCCGCCTGCAACGCCGATCCGCTGCTGTGGGCCGGCCGCCGGTACATCTCGGCGAAGATGGGATTCTCCAGCTTGCCGAGATTGTGGCGGGCGGCGGTCGCCTCGTCGACCCGCTGCTCGGCCTCCGCCCTCTTCAGCGCGGCGATGTAGTCGGATGTGTGGAAGCGCGCCAGTTCGCGTTCGCTCGCCACATGGGTGTCGAGATAGACCTCGTCCGGCAGCCAGCCCATGGCGCGGCTGAGGTCGATGGCGGTCGACACGCGCGGAATCGCCAGCGGATGCCTCGGCCCATAGGTCGAGCCGCGGTAGATTTCCCCGCCGATGAACAACGGTGTGCGGAAGGGCGTGGTCAGGACGGGCACTCCTAATCAGGTTTCTCCAGATCGGGCAACAGGCCAGGCCTGTAGAAACCTGCGGACTCTATGGTTTTGCAGGTTTCCCGAGCCCGCCCGCCTGTGGGCGGAGTTCGGAAAACCTGCTTAGATGCCCGTCAGAAACTAGGCGCTGCGGCGGTGCGGTCAAGCAGCCCGCTTCCGCATCCCGGAAGCTGCATCCGGCAATGCTTGCGGTCACGGATCGTCCGCGCCTATAGTCGCCGCCTTCACTGGGGGGAGCCGATGGGCGGCTGAGAGGTCCTGTTGCGGGACGACCCCTGGAACCTGATCCGGTTCATGCCGGCGTAGGGATCAGTGATGCGGGACCGCACCCTCTCCATCTCCGCCAGTCCACGATGCATGCCCGCGTGCCTGCGATGACGCCGCTTTCGGTGACCATCTCGCGCGCGCGGCTGACCTATGGCGGCACCCTGCTGTTCTCCGACTTGACGCTGGAGCTTCCGGCCGGGCGGACCACCTGCCTGCTGGGGCCGAGCGGCGTCGGCAAGACCACGCTCCTGCGCATCCTCGCCGGCTTGGCCGAGCCGGAGCCGCCGACCGAGGTGGTCACCGGCGACCGGCAGCCGCTGGCCGGCCGGATCGCCTACATGGCGCAGCAGGACCTGCTGCTGCCCTGGCTGACCGTGCTCGACAATGTCCTGCTGGGCGACCGGCTGCGCCATCGCCGTCCCGACCCGGCACGGGTGGAGCAGGCCCGTGCGCTGCTGGACCGCGTCGGTTTGGCGGGGCGCGAGCGCGACCGTCCGGCCGCCCTGTCCGGCGGGCAGAAGCAGCGCGTGGCGTTGGCCCGCACCCTGATGGAGGACAGGCCGCTGGTCCTGATGGACGAGCCCTTCTCCGCGCTCGACGCCATCACCCGGCTGCGTTTGCAGGAAACCGCGGCGGAGACGCTGGCCGGCCGCACCGTCCTGATGGTCACCCATGACCCGCTGGAGGCGCTGCGCATCGGCGACCGACTGCATGTGATGACCGGCCGGCCCGCCGTCATGGGACCGGCGCTGGAGCCCTCAGGCCCGGTGCCGCGCCGCGTCGACGATCCGGACCTGCTGGCGCATCAGGCCGAACTGTTGCGGAGGCTGGCGGAATGAAGGCGCTGCTGCGCGGCGCGATCACCCTGCTGGTGCTGGTCGCCGGCTGGCAGGCGCTGGTCTGGGCCACCGGGCTGCCGCGCTACCTGCTGCCCGGTCCGCTGGCGGTGGCGGACGCCATGCAGCGGCAGGCTCCCCTGCTGTTGGCCCATGGCCTGACCACGCTAGCCGAGATTCTGATCGGGCTGGTGGCCGGCGTTGTGCTGGGCGGGGTCAGCGCTTTGCTGCTCGCGCGGTTCCGCACGGCGCGGCGCTGGCTGATGCCGCTGCTTCTGGTCAGTCAGGCCATCCCGGTCTTCGCACTGGCGCCGCTGCTGGTGCTGTGGCTCGGCTATGGCATGGCGTCCAAGATCGCCATGGCGGTGCTGGTCATCTATTTCCCGGTGACGACCGCGCTGTTCGACGGGCTGCGGCGCACCGATCCCGGCTGGCTCGACCTTGCCCGCACCATGGGCGCCTCGCCCGCCGCGATCCTGTGGAGCATCCGCCTGCCGGCCGCCCTGCCCGCCTTCTGGTCCGGCGTGCGGGTCGCCGCCGCGGTGGCGCCCATCGGGGCGGTGATCGGCGAATGGGTGGGGTCGTCTTCCGGCCTTGGCTACCTGATGCTGCACGCCAATGCCCGCATGCAGATCGACCTTCTGTTCGCCGCCGTGCTGGTGCTGGGACTTTTCGCCGTCTCGCTTTATGCCGCCGTCGATGCGCTCGCCCGCCGTGCCCTGCCCTGGCAACCCGATACCCAACCTGCCGAAGACGCCAACCCTTGAAGGGGGAGAGACACCCGATGAAGCATCTTTTCACCGCCGGCCTGATCGCCGCCGGCCTGATGACCTCGCTTCCCGCGCTGGCCCAGGACAAGCTGTCCGTGATGCTGGACTGGTTCGTCAACCCGGACCACGCCCCGCTGGTGGTGGCGCAGGAGAAGGGCTTCTTCAAGGATGCCGGTCTCGAGGTCACCTTGACCGCCCCGGCCGATCCCAACGACCCGCCGAAGCTGGTGGCCGCCGGCGGCGCCGACATCGCCGTCTCCTACCAGCCGCAGCTGATCCTGCAGGTGGCCGAGGAACTGCCCCTGGTCCGCATCGGCACGCTGGTGTCCACGCCGCTGAACTCCGTCGTCGTGCTGCGCGACGGGCCGGTGAAGACGCTGAAGGATCTGAAGGGCCGCAAGGTCGGTTACTCCATCGCCGGTTTCGAGGACGCTCTGCTGGGCGCCATGCTGGAGAAGCAGGGGCTGAGCCTGAAGGATGTCGAGCTGGTGAACGTCAACTTCTCCCTGTCGCCGTCGCTGCTGTCGGGCCAGGTCGATGCGGTGGTCGGTGCTTTCCGCAACTTTGAACTGAACCAGATGGAGATCGAGAAACACCCCGGCCGTGCCTTCTATCCCGAGGAAGAGGGCGTTCCGCCCTATGACGAGCTGATTCTAGTCGCGCGCAAGGACAAGGCGAACGACCCGCGCTTCAAGCGCTTCCTGGCGGCGGTGGAGCGGGCGACGCTCTACATCCTGAACCATCCGGAGGAGTCGCAGGCCGCCTTCGTCAAGGGCCGGCCCGAACTGAACGACGAGCTGAACCGCCGCGCCTGGGCCGACACGCTACCGCGCTTCGCCCACAGCCCGGCCGCCCTGGATGCCGAGCGCTACACCCGCTTCGCCGAGTTCCTCAAGGCCCGCGGTCTGATCAAGGCCGTGGCGCCGATCGACCAATATGCGGTGGTTGTGAAGTAACCGCCTGCCTTTCCCCT
Organism: Azospirillum sp. TSH64; assembly: GCF_003116035.1. Classification (GTDB taxonomy): domain Bacteria; phylum Pseudomonadota; class Alphaproteobacteria; order Azospirillales; family Azospirillaceae; genus Azospirillum. The sequence goes on along the minus strand of NZ_LGQW01000015.1, from coordinate 3,065,668 downwards.
GACCGGCGTTGCCATCGACCCCGGCGGAGCGTTACCTAGAGGGAAACCGCTCCGCCGGCTGATGGTGGACCGATCATAATGTTGGGAGACGCGAGGGCATGCCGATCAAGACCATCCTGCTGCACATGGCCAACGACGACGCCCACGCCAGCCGTCTGGCGGTGGCCGCGGCTTTGGCCAAGCGTTTCTCCGCCCATATCCAGGCGCTCTACATCGCCACCCCGGTGTCGATGCCGGCGGGCGCCACCGGCCGCGCCGCGTCTTATGGCTTCATGGCGGAGGCGACCGCAATCGCCCACGAGAATGCCGAGCGGATCGAGCAGGAGGTCCGCAAATCGCTTGACGGGCTGCCCTACGACTGGACGGTCGAAGAGGGTGACCACGTCGATCTGCTGGCTGAGCGCGCCGCCTATGCCGACCTGATCGTGGTCGCGCAATCCGCGGCGGTGCGGGCCGGCGAGCGGGTGTCGCTGCACCACATCCCCGACCGTTTGCCGCTGGAGACCGCCACGCCGGTCCTGGTCCTGCCGCCGAAGCAGCCGGCGGCGGCGCCCATCGGCCGCCATGTGCTGATCGCCTGGAAGAACACGCGCGAATCCACCCGTGCGGTCCGCGCCGCCATGCCCTTTCTGGAAACTGCGGAATCCGTCACCGTGCTGACCGTGGAGCCGCTCGGGCAACAGAGCAGGGAAGCCGCGACCCTGGTCGAGTGGCTGCACCGCCACGGCATCGCCGCACGTCCGCAATCGGTCATCGCGTCCGGCGGCGAGGTCGGCGACATGATCCTGTCCTGTTGCACCGACCAGGGCGCCGACCTGCTGGTGATGGGCGCCTACGGCCACTCCCGCCTGCGCGAACTGGTTCTGGGCGGGGCGACCCGCACGGTGCTGGACGGGCTGGCCCTGCCGGCGTTGCTGGCACATTGAAGGGGCGCGGGAGGGCCGTCGCCCTCCTGCCCCAAGGACGCACTCAGCCGAACAGCTGTCCGTGCAGCGCCTGCCAGCTTTCGCGGTCGGGCGCCAGCAGGATGCTGCCGTTCAACAGTCCAGGCCGGTAGGGTGTCCCGTCGATCAGCGCCGAATGGCCGCCCGCCTCGGCATGCAGCAGAACGCCGGCCGCATGGTCCCAGGGCATCAGCCGGTGATAGAGCGAATACTGCGCCCGTCCCTCCAACAGCCGCAGATACTCCTGGGCGGCGCTCGACAGGCAGACGCGCTCCGCCAGCCCGACGCTGCGCTCCTCCAATTTGAGCCTCATCTCCTCGCTGCAGAAGCGCGTGGACAGCGCACCCACCATCTGCGGCAGCGGCACGGCCGGCGCGACATGGACGCGGCGCCCGTCGAGCCAGGCCCCCTGCCCCTTCACCGCCGTCGCCATCCGGCCGTCGACCGGATCGTGAATCCAGCCGGCGATCGTCTCGCCCTTGCAGGCAAGCGCGACGATCACCGCGAACATCGGCCGTCCCTGGGCGAAGTTGATCGTGCCATCCACCGGGTCGATGATCCAGACCGGGTCGTCACCATGGATGCGTTCGAGCACGCGCTCGTCCTCGGATGCGGCCTCCTCCCCGACGACGCGGCTGCCCGGCAGCAGCGCCGACAGCGCCGGGGTCAAGGCCCGCTCCGCCGCCTCGTCCGCCAGCGTGACGAGGTCGGTCGGGCCGGTCTTCTGCCGGATGCCGGCGGCGTCGAGCTTCTGGAAATAGGGCATGATCTCCGTCCGGGCGACGGAGCGGATCAGATCCGCGACGCGGTCGATGTCGGGAAGCGGAAAACCCGTCATGGTCGGTTGGCCCTTTGCGGCTTGAGTTCGGAGAGGGTCAGCGCTTCGCCGCCGGCTTGCTGCCGGGCACGCTGTCCAGCTTCAACATAGGATCGCCGCCCTTCGGATCGGTCAGCAGCACCTTGCCGTCCAGTCCGCTGTCCTTCAGCGCCTTCGACAGCGCATCGAAGGTGGCACGGTCGGCCGCGGCGGCGGCGGCTTCCTTGGCCGCATCGGCTGGCGGAGGCGGCACCGGTCCGCCCTGCGCCGGTTGGCGCGGCGCCTTGGGGTCGGGTGGCGGCGGTGGCGGTGGCGCCGCGGCGGTATCCTTCTCGGGCTCCGGCGGCGGCGGTGGAGGAGGAGGAGGAGGAGGAGGAGGTTGCCACAGGCGGAAACAGTCGGTGAAGGTCTGCTGCTTGCACTCCTTCAGCAGACCGGCGGCATCGGGGGCGACGACCTGCGGTTCGTCGGGTGCCACCGACAGCGGCTTCGGCGGTGGCGGAAGCGGGTCTTCAGGCGGGGTTTCCGGTTCTTCCACATAGCCGGGAGGCAGCGGCGTTCCCGGTCGCAGCGGCCCCGCCGCCGCCAGTGGCTGGACCAACGCCAGCAACAACGGCAGCGCCGGCATCAGACGGCCGGCACCGGTCAGGATGGTTCGGGAAGGGGAACGGAGCAATTCGGGACCGCGGCGATGGCGAACGGCTCATTATGACCTGCCATCGCAGGCGCCGTCATCCCTCAAGCATGTGTCAAATCACCGTGATACCGCGTCATGCCGCGGCGCGCTGATCGCGGCGAGGCTCATGGCGGAGCCCGCCGGTGAAGCCGCCATAGCCCCAGGCGGTCAGTTCACGGCAAATCGCCGAAATCTTCGCTGCCTCATCGGCGTTCGGTTCCCGCTCGCCAGCGGCCTCGATCAGATGCATCAGGGTGGCGCGGCCTTCCGGCGTACGCGAAAGCTCTTGCAGACGCAGAAGGGCCGCACCCGGCGGCAGATTTTCCTGACGGGCGACGAGAGCTACCTGATCGGCGAGAAATGCCGTAATCGAGAAGCACGACGGATCGGTTTGCAACCGCATTGGCAGTCCTCCTCAAGGGGGAGCACGACCGCTCCATTCCCATCATCGGACCCCAACGGGGAAATAACCACGCCGCATTCGTCTTAAGACCGGAGTGGGGTGCAACAGGTCATAGGCCTCTCTGCACCCCTTTCCGTTTAGCCAGGATACCCGGACGTACCGCCTAAGGTTGCGGCTCAGGCTGACTGTCGGGCTGGAACCGCTTTTCAAACCGGGCAAGATCGACAGGGTCGATGGAGACATGCAGATGCGCATGCTCCTCGTCGTCGCGCCGGTCCAGCACTTCGCCCTTGGCGTAAAGCCAGGCGAGCGCCGCCCCGTCGCCAAGGTCGACCGAAAGGTCGACGACCTGCCGGTTGACGTTCATCCGCTGGTCCAGCAGGCGGTCGAGGTTGTCGATCCCTTCGCCGGACAGGGCGGAGACCGCCACCGCCCGCGGATTGCGGCCGGTCTGGGCCAGGATCGCCGCGCGGCTTTCCTCGTCCAGCGCGTCGATCTTGTTCAGCACCTCGATCACCCGGTCGTCCGCTTCCGGGTCGATGCCCATGTCGGACAGCACCTCATGGACGTCGGCCTTCTGGGCGTCGCTGTCGATATGGGCGATGTCGCGGACATGCAGGATGATGTCGGCGGCGTCCACCTCCTCCAGCGTGGCGCGGAAGGCGGCGACGAGGCCGTGCGGCAGGTCGGAGATGAAGCCGACCGTGTCCGACAGGATCACCTTGCGCCCAGACGGCAGACTCACCTGCCGCATGGTGGGATCGAGTGTCGCGAACAGCAGGTTCTGGGCGAAGACGTCGGCATTCGCCAACCGGTTGAACAGCGTCGATTTGCCGGCGTTGGTATAGCCGACCAGGGCCACCACGGGATAAGGCACCTTCGCACGTGCCTTGCGGTGAAGGCCGCGGGTGCGCCGCACCTCCTCCAGTTCCTTCTTGATCTTGATGATCCGGTCGCCGATCAGGCGGCGGTCAAGCTCAAGCTGCGATTCGCCGGGGCCGCCGAGAAAGCCGAAGCCGCCGCGCTGCCGTTCCAAGTGGGTCCAGGACCGCACCAGCCGGGATTTCTGGTAGGTCAGGGAGGCCAGCTCGACCTGGAGCATGCCTTCACGCGTCCGGGCGCGGGCACCGAAGATCTCCAGGATCAGGCCCGTGCGGTCGATGACCTTCGCCTTCAGCGACCGCTCGAGGTTGCGCTGCTGAACCGGCGACAGGGCGTGGTCGAGGATGACGAGCGAAGCCTCGGCCTCTTCCACCACCTGTGCCAGATGCTCCACCGTGCCGGAGCCAAGCAGGGTCGACGGTTGCGGCCGGTTCACCTTGGCGCATTCCGCATGGACGACGTCCAGCTGAATGGCCTGGGCAAGACCGACCGCCTCCTCAAGCCGCGATTCGGGAGGGCGCATGTCCCCGTCCGCCTCACTGCGGAGGACGGGGTGGACCACGATGGCCCGCGCGGCGCCGTCAGGGGCCGCGCCGTTACCATTGGTCAAGGGATCAGACGCTTTCACCTTCCTTGGGCGGCTCGAAAAGTTGAATGGGATGGGCCGGCATGACCGTGGAGATTGCGTGCTTGTAGACGAGCTGGGAATGCGCGTCGCGCCGCAGAAGTACCGAGAAGTTGTCGAACCAAGTAATGATGCCCTGGAGTTTCACGCCGTTCACGAGAAAGACGGTTACGGGAGTCTTGTTCTTACGGACGTGATTGAGAAACACGTCCTGCACGTTCTGGCTTTTTTCAGACATTTTTCATGCCCCCTTCTTCAATGTTCTTGGGACCCCTTTGCTAGGCGGTCCGCTCCCCGTTTCACGGTGTAGGTGTGGTCCGCGTCGGTACCGTCTCGACAGCCGTTTGCAGGGATATGGTATCACCATTGCCGTCCACCAAGCCATACAGGACGCGGTGAAGCGCCGTACAGTCGGTGTGGCGATGGGCGGGCGGGAAGCGGTCGAAGCCACTCCCCTCGCCCAGCCCTATTAGCACCGGAACGAGACCGGCGCCATGGGCGCATTCCATATCGATGTCGGCATCGCCGAGAAACCAGACATCCCCACCCGGCGCGATCCCCGCCGGCTCCAGCGCCATCCGCACCGGGGCGATGTGCGGCTTGTCGAACTCGGCATCCTGGGCGCCGACCAGTTTGCCGAAATAGCGGGTCCAGCCCAGCGCATCGGCCTCCGCCCTCAGGAACCTGCCGTTCTTGTTGGAGACGACGGCCTGATAGACGCCCTGCTCGTGGAAATGGCGCAGCAGCGTCTCGGCACCCGGCAACGGCGTCAGCCCGTCCAGATGGTGGGCGGCGAAATAGGCGTAGAACAGGTCGCGCGCCTCGGTCCAGCGCTCGCCGAAAATGCGCGGGAAGCTGTCGCGCAGCGATGCCTTGATCCGCTCGCGCGCCTCCTCCGCACTCCAGGGGGCGAGACCGAAGGACACCAGCGCATGGTTCAGCGCCTCGCGCACCGTGTCCCAATTGCTGACCAGGGTATTGTCCCAGTCATAGAGGACGGCGCGCGGCAGGGTGATGGGGGAGGACAAGGAGATGCTCCGGTAGACGTGGGAAGGGCGGCACGAGGCCGCCCTCACCTGGAGGTCATCCCCGTGACGGCGGGGATCCAGGTTGCCCCACAGCAACTTCTGTGCAGACGCTGGATTCCCGCCGTCGCGGGAATGACGGACGGACGGAGAAGCCATTGGCGTCGAGCGATTGCACCGATCACTCGAGGAACATCTTCCCCTTCTCGCTGCCATGGACGCCCAGCGACTTCAGCTTGCGGTGAAGGGCCGAGCGTTCCATGCCGACGAAGGACGCGGTGCGGGAGATGTTGCCGCCGAAGCGGGTGACCTGGGCCAGCAGATATTCGCGCTCGAACACCTCGCGGGCCTCGCGCAGCGGCAGGCCCATGATCTCGCCGCCCTTGTCCCATTTCAGGACCGTCGGGGTGATGGCGCCGATCTCCGGCGGCAGGGTGTCGGCGCGGATCGGCTCCTTGGGATCGCCATGGGCCATGATCAGCAGCCAGTCCACCACGTTGCGCAACTGGCGCACGTTGCCCGGCCAGTCATAGGCCTGGAGGGCGGCCATGGCGTCCTCGCCGAACTCGCGGGTCGGCAGGCCGGACGCTTCGGCGGACCGCTGCATGAAATGGCGGGCCAGCACCGGGATGTCCTCGCGCCGCTCGGCCAGCGACGGCACGCGGATCGGCACCACCGACAGACGGTAGAACAGATCCTGGCGGAAGCGCCCCTGCTCGATTTCCGCCTGGAGGTCACGGTTGGAGGTGGCGATGACGCGCACGTCGACCTCGACCCGCTGTCCGCCGCCGACGCGCTCGAACACCTGTTCCTGAAGGGCGCGGACGATCTTGCCCTGGGTCTCCAGCGGCATGTCGGCGACTTCGTCCAGCAGCAGCGTGCCGCCATGGGCCTGCTCGAAGGTGCCGATCTTGCGGCCGGGACCATCGACGCCGGCCTCGGTGCCGAACAGCTCCATCTCCAGCCGTTCCGGCCGCATGGTGGCGCAGTTCAGTCCGACGAAGGGACCGCCGGCCCGGCGCGAGCGGGCGTGGATCAGCCGCGCCACCACCTCCTTGCCGGCACCGGGAGGGCCGGAGATCAGGACGCGGCTGCCGGTGGGCGCCACCTTGTCGATGGACTGGCGCACCTGATTGACCGCCGAAGACTTGCCGATCAATTCCGCGTCGCCGCCGGCGCGCAGCTTCAGTTCCTGGTTCTCGCGCTTCAGCCGTGCCGCCTCGATGGCGCGGTCCACCATCAGCAGCAGGCGGTCGGCCTTGAACGGCTTTTCGATGAAGTCGTAGGCGCCGACCTTGATCGCCTGGACCGCGGTTTCGATGTTGCCGTGGCCGGAGATCATGATCACCGGCAGGTTGCCATGATCCCGCATCAGCTGTTCCAGGATTTGCAAGCCGTCCAGCCTGCTGCCCTGGAGCCAGATGTCGAGCACGACGAGGCTCGGCCGACGCGCCGCCACCTGGGCGAAGGCCTGATCGGCGTCGGCGGCTTCGCGCGTCTTGATGCCTTCGTCGTTCAGGATGCCGGCTATCAGCATCCGGATATCGGCTTCGTCGTCGACGATCAGAATGTCATGCGCCATGGGCTTCGTGCCTCATCTCTCCGCCGGTCTCCGCCGGCCTGTCGTCACGGCCGCCCGCGTCGTTCGCGACCGTAACCGGGTGTGGAATGACCAGGGTCACGCGCGCCCCGGATCCGCCTTCGCGGTCCTCAAGGGTCAGCACGCCGCCATGGTCCTCCATGATCTTCTTGACGATGGCGAGCCCCAGCCCGGTGCCCTTGGCCCGCGTCGTCACATAGGGTTCGGTCAGCCGGTCGCGCTGTTCGCCGCCGGGCAGGCCCTTCCCGTTGTCCTGAACGGTGACGACGACCTTCTCGCCGTCGTCCTCCACCGCAATCGCCACCTCTCCGGGCGGCAGGTCCGACCCGTCCGCTGGAGGCGTACGACCCTCGATTGCGTCGGCCGCGTTCTGCAACAGGTTGGTCAGCGCCTGCGAGATCTGCCGGCTGTCGCAGGCCACCGTCAGCGGCCCCGACGGCAGCCGGGTGTCGAAGCGGATCCTGCCGGAGTGCGCGCTCGATTGCAGGAACACCGCTTGCCGGACCAGATCGTTGATGTTGACCGGCTTCATCACCGGCTGCGGCATCCGCGCGAAGGCGGAGAATTCGTCCACCATGCGGCGGATGTCGTCGACCTGCCGGACGATGGTGTCTGTGCACATGGTGAAGACCTCCGTATCGCTGGAGATCTCCTTCAGATATTTGCGGCGCAGCCGCTCAGCCGACAGCTGGATCGGCGTCAGCGGGTTCTTGATCTCGTGTGCAATGCGGCGTGCCACGTCGGCCCAGGCCGCCTTGCGCTGCGCCGACACCAGTTCGGTGATGTCGTCGAAGGTGACGACATAGCCGCGCACGGTGCCGTCGCGCACCTCCGCCGCGATGCGGACCAGCAGCGTCAGCGTCGTCTTGCCCGGACGCCGGATCTGGATCTGGTCCTGCACCACGCGGCCGGGCTTCTTCGGCGCGTTTTCCAGCAGGTCGCCGATGTCCGGCAGCAGCTCGACCAGCGACATGCCGATCATCCGCTCCGGATCCTCTTCGCCCAGCAGGCGGGCGGCGGACAGGTTCGGCAGGTTGATGACGCCGTCGGCATCGACACCCAGCACACCGGCCGACACGCCGGACAGCACCGTCTCGGTGAAGCGGCGGCGCTCGTCGAGCAGGCGGTTGGTCGACAGCAGCTCCCGCCGCTGCCCCTCGATCTCGGTGGTCATGCGGTTGAACGCGCGCGACAGCAGGACGAACTCGTCCTCGCCCGGCGGTTCCGACACGCGGACGGTCAGGTCGCCGGCGCGCACCCGCTCGGCGGCACCGATCAGAGCGCTGATCGGGCGGACCAGACGGGTGGCGAAATTCAGCCCGGCCCACACCGCCGCCAGCAGCAGCAGCATTGCCACCACCAGGAAGATCAGCGTGAAGGTGACCTGCAGGCTGCCGCGCTGGTTCTCCAGCGCGGTGTATTCCTTCACCGCCCCTTCGGCCGAGGCCATGTGCTGGAGCACCCGCGGCTCCACCATGCGGCCGACATAGAGGAAGGTGTCCGACACCCGGTCCAGGCTGACCAGGGCACGGACGCGGTCGTCGGATTCCTTGACGATCAGCGCGACCTCGCCGGTGCGGGCCTGCTGGATCTTGTCTTCCGGAATGGGCTCGAATTCCAGGGTGAAGGTGTAGCCGGCCCGCGCGACGATGGCGCCGGTGGTGCCGTTGAAGACGATCGCCTCCGACAGCGCGCGCAGCATCGCCTGGGTGGCGACGACCTGCTCGAACCGCTCGGGGTCGCTGGAGAAACGCGCCTCCTGCGACAGGTCGTTGGCCATCGCCAGTGCGTCGGCGCGGATGTTCTGCTGGTGCTCGTGCAGGTAGGCGCTGGCGACGACCAGGGATTCATTCACCGCCGTGCGGACACGGTCGCTGAACCAACTCTGCACCCCGACATAGAAGAACAAGGTGGAAAAGACGGTCATGATGATGGCCGGCGCCACCGCCAGCACGCTGAACACCAGCACCAGACGGGTGTGCAGCCGCGAGCCCGCGAGCCCGCGCCGCCGCCCGATCAGGATGGCGACGATGCGCCGGGCGATCAGCACGCCCAGCGTCAGCAGGATCGCAAGGTCGAGCGTCAGCAGAAGCGTGACGGTCCGCGGGTTGGCCTGTCCGAACGGCGCGCTTTCCGTCATCGCCGCGTAGGTGGCGAAGCCGGCGGCCAGGGCCGCCAGCGACAGGGCAAAGGCCAACCGCTTGCCCAGGCCGACCCGCCTGGACCATTGAAGAATCTTCTGCCAGACCGGCCTTTGGCCGGCTGCTGCGATGTCGGAATTCGGTGGCATGGTCCGGCGCTAATCTGTTGCCGGAAAGATACACCTCTGTTGCGGCCCTGCCAAGCCTCAACGAATCTGCCTTTCGGACAGCATAGTCTACGCCGGACGGCGTCAGAAAAGGTGCAGAAGGCGCCAAGTGGTGAATGGGCGGCGGTTTGCCCGCCGCCCCTGACTGCGCTGTGTCACAATTTTGGCACGGATCGGCTGCGATGCCGAGCCTCCCCGCACGCGCTGCCGGATGCGGCCTACTTGATGCCGCGCATCACCTGGATATCGAGGTCGCGGATCTTCTTGCGCAACGTGTTGCGGTTCAGGCCGAGCAGTTGTGCCGCCTTGATCTGGTTGCCGCGGGTCGCCGACAGGCTCAGCGAGATCAGCGGCCGTTCGATTTCGCGCAGCACCCGGTCATACAGGCCGTTGGACGGCATGCCGTCCTTGTGGGCGGCGAAATAGTCCTTGAGGTGGCGCTCGACGGCCGAGGACAGGCCCTCGCTCTGCGGCTCCTCCACCGGCTGGGCGGCCGGGGTGGCGTCGGCGAGTTCCGCCTCCACGACATCCAGCCCGATTACCTCCTGCGAATAGAGCGCGGCAAGGCGGCGGACGAGATTCTCCAGCTCGCGGACGTTGCCGGGCCAGCGATAGCGCTTCAGCCGGTCCATCGCCGCCTGGTCGATGCTCTTGGCCGGAAGTCCCTGGCTGATGCCGAGATTCAGGAAATGGCGGACCAGCAGCGGGATGTCTTCCGTCCGCTCGCGCAGCGGCGGCAGGCGGATCGGCACCACGCACAGGCGGTAGAACAGATCCTCACGGAACAGCCCCTGGCGGATCAGGGTGCGCAGGTCACGGTGGGTCGCCGCGATGATGCGCACGTCGGTCTTGATCGCGGTGCGCCCGCCGACGGTGGTGTATTCGCCCTCCTGCAGCACGCGCAGCAGCCGGGTCTGGGCGTCGAGCGGCATGTCGCCGATCTCGTCCAGGAACAGCGTTCCGCCCTGCGCCTGCTCGAACCGGCCGGTCGACCGGTTGGTCGCGCCGGTGAAGGCGCCCTTCTCGTGGCCGAACAGCTCGGATTCGATCAGTTCGCGCGGGATGGCGGCCATGTTGATGGCGACGAAGGCGCCGTTGCGCCGCTTGCCGTAATCGTGCAACGCGCGGGCGACCAGCTCCTTGCCGGTCCCGGACTCGCCGGTGATCATCACCGTCAGGTCGGTGCCCATCAGGCGGGCCAGCACCCGGTAGATTTCCTGCATGGCGGGCGAGCGGCCGATCAGCGGCAGCTGTTCCTCGCCCTCCACGTCGCCGCCCGGCATGGCGGCCGGCGGGGTGTTGGTGTTCAGTGCCCGTTCAACGACGGAAACCAGTTCCTTCAGGTCGAAGGGCTTGGGCAGATATTCAAAGGCCCCACGCTCCGCCGCCTTAACCGCGGTGATCAGCGTGTTCTGCGCGCTCATCACGATGACGCGCATTTCGGGACGCAGCTTCTTGATGCGCGGGATCAGGTCCAGGCCGTTTTCGTCCGGCATCACAACGTCGGTGATGACCAGATCGCCCTGCCCGTCCGCCACCCAGCGCCACAGCGTTGCGGCGTTGCCGGTGGTGCGGACCTCGTGCCCGAGCCGGGCCAGGGCCTGGGTCAGGACGGTGCGGATGGCGCGGTCGTCATCCGCGATGAGAATGGTCGCTGCGCTCATCAACGAGTCCCCCGGCCGCCCTTGGACTGCAAGCCAGCGTCAGAAATCTTCGAGTCCCCGGAAAGTTTCGGTTCATCGTATTTCGAATCATCGTACATCGGCAGCGACACCTTGAAGACGGTCCGGCGAGGCTGGCTGTCGAACTCGATGGTTCCGCCATGGTCGCCTATCAGTTTCGCCACCAATGCAAGACCAAGGCCAGTCCCGTTCACTTTGCTGGTCACGAACGGATCGAACAGGTTGGACTGAAGGTCTTCCGGAATACCGTCGCCGTTATCCTGAACCGTCACCAGCAGGGGCAGGTGCCGGCGCACATCCCCGCCGGGCAGCGCCATGCGCACACCATGCTGGTAGGAGGTCGTCAGCGTGATCTCGCCGCCCGATTCCGGTGCAGCCTCTGCCGCATTTTTAACCAGATTCAGGAAAACCTGCACAAGTTGGTCGCGATTGCCGTAAACAGGAGGCAATGACGGGTCGTAGCGCTCGACAAAGCGTATTTTTCGGGCAAAGCCGCTCTGGGCCACTTTCCGCACATGCTCCAGAACGGTGTGGATGTTCACCGCGGCCCGCTCCAGCGGCCGTTCGTCGGAGAACACCTCCATCCGGTTGACCAGCGCGACGATGCGGTCGGCCTCGTCGCAGATCAGGCGGGTCAGCACCCGGTCCTGGTCGCTGGCGTTCTCCTCCAGCAGCTGGGCGGCGCCGCGGATGCCGGACAGCGGGTTCTTCACCTCATGGGCCAGCATCGCCGCCATGGCGGTGACGGAGCGCGCGGCATGACGGTGGGTCAGCGAGTGGTCGATCTTGCGGGCGAGCGACCGCTCATGGATGGTCAGCACCACATGGTCGGGCGGGTCGCCCATGGTCGCCACCTGCACCGTCACATGGTGCGGGCCGATGCGGGGCGTATCGATGATGACACCGTCCTGCGACACCCGGCGGCTGCCCCGGCGCACCTGTTCGATCAGACCCATCACCGGGCTGTCCGGCGGCAGCAGGTCGGGCAGCGGCATGCCTTCCATGGCGTTGGCCGACAGGTCGAAGAACTCCTGCCCTTCCAGATTGACGAAGCGGATGTCGCCGTTGCCGTCCACCACCAGCACCGGATCGGGCAGGCTGTTCAGCACCACCAGCGAGTCCAGCCGCGGCGCCCTGGCGGCACCCGACCGGTTGCGGCCACGTTGGCCCGGAGCGGTCATCGGTACGGGATCCATCAGGCGGCCATCCTTTCGATTGCCGGTTCATAGAAGGCACGGATGCGGTCGCGCACCGCGCCGGGATCGCCCAGCTGGTTGACCTCCTGCCGGAACTCGTTGGAGCCGCGCAGGCCGGTCGAGTACCAGGAGACATGCTTGCGGGCGACCTTGATGCCGCCGTCCGTGCCGTAATGGCTCAGCATGCTGTCGAAATGCTCCAGCAGCGTGTCCATCTGCTCGGGCAGCGGCGGGTCAGGCAGCTTTTCGCCGGTGCGCATGTAATGCATGACCTGAGACGGGAACCAGGGACGCCCATAGCTGCCGCGCCCGATCATCACGCCGTCGGCGCCGGATTCGGCAAGCGCACGGTCCACCGCCTCGAAGCTGGCGATGTCGCCGTTGACGACGATGGGGATCTTCACCGCCTCCTTCACATGGCGGACATAGGTCCAGTCGGCGGTGCCGGTGTAGAACTGCATGCGGGTGCGGCCATGGACCGTCACCATCCTGATGCCGCACTGCTCGGCGATGCGGGCGAGGTTGGGGGCGTTCCGGTTGGTCTCGTCCCAGCCCAGCCGCATCTTCAGCGTGACCGGAATGCCGACGGCCTTCACCACCGCCTCCAGGATGCGGCCAGCCAGTGCCTCGTCCCGCATCAGGGACGAGCCGGCATGGCCGTTCACCACCTTCTTGACCGGGCAGCCGAAATTGATGTCGACGACCGCGGCGCCGCGATCCTCGTTCAGCTTCGCCGCCTCGGCCATCACCTCGGGCTCGCAGCCGGCGAGTTGGACCGCCATCGGAAACTCTTCCGGCTCGGTTTCCACCATGCGCAGGGTCTGGCGGTTCTCGCGGATCATCGCCTGGCTGGCGATCATCTCAGACACGACGAGGCCGCAGCCCGCACGCTTCACCAGACGGCGAAACGGCAGGTCGGAGACACCCGACATGGGCGCCAGGATCACCGGTCCGGCGAGCGTGATGGGTCCGATTTGTATGGTCATTCTCACCTGCCCGATTGATGGGCAAATCAACAAAGTGCCGTCAATTTGGGCAAGTTATCACGCGGCGACAGTCGTGTGCAAGGGCGAAGCCCCACCGCCACTCTCAGGCCCTGCCCTAAACCCATGATCTTGCATCGGCTTGTGCTGACTTCCGGCTCAGCTCCAGGTCCACTGGCCGATCAGCACGTTCGAGACGAACTTGACGCCGGGATAGGCAAGCGTCGCCAGCAGATAAACGATCAGCATGGTGCGCGCCGCCGTCTTTCCGCGCACCCCGGTCCGGTATTCGGCAAGCAGCAGCACGCCGATCACGATGAAGGTCGCCAGCGACAGCAGGCTCTTGTGGTCGGTGCGGAACAGCAGACCCTGCTCGAAATAGAGCACCGCCATGCCGGTGGCGAGGCCGGCACCCAGCACCACTTCGGACGCGATCAGCAGGCGCAGTTGCAGCCGCTCGCTCTCCGCCACCGGCGGCAGGAAGCGGCTGAGCGGGGTTGGCCGCTTGGACTTCAGCGCCCGGGTCTGGATCACCGCGGCGAAGGACGACACGGCACTGAGCGTCAGCAGGGCATAGGTGAAGACCGACACGGCGATGTGCAGGTCGATCCACACGCCCGGCGCGTTGCCGCGTAGAATCGGCGCTGGCGCATCCTCGGTCAGGGTCGCGAGCAGGCAGACCACCAGCAGATAGGGCAGCAGCAGCGGCGCCAGCCTCCAGGCGGTGGCATGGAACAGGCTAAGCCCGATGAACAGGGCCATGCAGGCGGCCGTCGTCACCCACAATGCCGTCGAGAATCCGGTCTGCCACTGGCCGGCGACCTGCAGGATCGCCCACATGCCGGGCCCGGCGGCGGCGAGCAACAACGCGCCCCAGAAGGCCCAGCCACGCCCGTCCACGCCCTGCCCCGCGATGCGCCGGTAGGGGTAGAGGGCGGCAGGCACCAGGGCCACCAACGCCGTCAGGCTCAAAAGAATGTTCTGCGACATGGACCCGAATGCACTCCCGTCTTCCCGCCATCATGCTGCCGAGCGTGCCGGCCGGCTCCCTGACATTGTCCGGAGCGTCTCGGCGGCAAGGCTCGGCACTTGGCGGAACCACGGCGACAGGCTAGGCTCCGCGACGTTTCCGTCAAGTGGCTATCATATCTTACGGTTTGCCTTATGCCCACCTGCATCGCCCCCAGCTGTATTGCTTTGATCGTGGCCGGAGGATCCGGACAGCGGTTCGGGGCCGAGCGGCCGAAGCAGTATATCGACCTCGCCGGCAAGCCGGTGCTGCGCCGGACGGTGGAGGCCTTCCTGGGCCATCCGCAGGTCACCGGCGTGCGCGTGGTCATCGACCCGACATGGCGCGATTCCTATGACGCCGCCCTGTCCGGGCTTGCCCTGCCCGACCCGGTTGCCGGCGGCGCCAGCCGTCAGGACTCGGTCCGCAATGGGCTGGAGGCCTTGGCTGCCGACGGCGCGCCCGACCTCGTCCTGATCCATGACGCCGCCCGCCCCCTGATCGATGCCGACACCATCGCTGCGGTGATCGCGGCGCTGGACAGCTCGCCCGGCGCCATCGCTGCGGTTCCGGTGGCCGATACGCTCAAGCGCGGGAGCGGTGACGCCATCGCCGGCACCGT
>NZ_LGQW01000015.1:3050620-3050886 GCF_003116035.1 Azospirillum sp. TSH64 | reverse complement strand
GCCAAGCGGAAATTGTAGAGGTCGCCGATGCCGCCATGGGACGACGGCGTGTTGATCAGGATGCGGGCGGTCTTCATCTTGTCGCCGAAATGGCGGATGCGCCCGGCCTGCCGGTCCTGATCGGTGTAGAGCGCCGAGGTGTGACCGATGCCGCCGAGCGCCACCAGGGCGGCGGCCTTGTCGCAGGCTTCCGCGAAGTCCTTGGCGCGGTAGAGCGCCAGGGTGGGCGACAGCTTCTCGTGGGCGAAGGGCTCGCTGTCGTCGAT
>NZ_LGQW01000015.1:3025104-3050610 GCF_003116035.1 Azospirillum sp. TSH64 | reverse complement strand
GGGGGGGGGGGGGGGGGGGGGGGGGGGGAATGCAGGGGGTGGATAGGCAAGGATGCGAGATGCTGCTGGGCCGACCAAGGCACGCCGCGCGTCCCCCTCACCCTAACCCTCTCCCCAGGGGGGAGAGGGGACAGTCCCTCAGTCGATCTCCAGCTCCGTCCGCACGATCTCGGTCAGCGTCACGCCGAGCCGCTGGTCCTCGACGATCACCACCTCGCCGCGCGCGACCAGACGGTGGTTGACCAGCACCTCGACCGGTTCGTCCACCTTGCGCTCCAGTTCCAGCACCGCGCCGCGGCCGAGCTTCAGCAGTTGCGCCACCAGCATGCTGGTGCGGCCAAGGACCACCTGCACGTCCACCGGCACGTTGTAGATCGCGTTCATCGGCCCGTCGTAAGGCTTGTCGCCGGCCTTTTCGGCGGCCTTCTCCGCCTGCTTGGGATCGTCGTCGAGCATGTCGAGGTTCAAGGGAGGCATGAGGGTTCTCGCTCCGGATCGTTAAGGGGCGGGCGACAGTGCCGGCGCCAGGGCGGCGACGGCGCGGTCGGTGAGGGCAGCGACGGCGGCCTCAATGGAAGCCTGGATGGCGGCCGGGTCGCGGCTGACGGAGCCGGCACCCCAGTTGGCCTCCAGGGCGCCGACGGCCAGCGCCGGATCGCCCTGGATGTCGAGGCGTCCCTGGAAGACGCCCTGCCCGGCCAGCCGCTCCTCCAGCGGGCGGCAGAGCGACGGGTGCAGGCGCAGGGTCAGACGGGGGGCCTGCCCGGCAGCGCGCAGGGCATCGACGGCCAGCCGTTCCACCTCGGCGCGGGCGACCTCATCGAGCAGCCGCGGCGCCATCCGGCGGACCAGCGCCAGCAGAACGAAGGCGCCCTGGGCCTCCAGCCGCTCCATCAGAGCGGCATGATCGGTGTCGAGCGCCGCCATCCGCTGTGCCAGCCGGT
Organism: Azospirillum sp. TSH64; assembly: GCF_003116035.1. Classification (GTDB taxonomy): domain Bacteria; phylum Pseudomonadota; class Alphaproteobacteria; order Azospirillales; family Azospirillaceae; genus Azospirillum. The sequence continues at coordinate 3,049,666 of NZ_LGQW01000015.1, read as the reverse complement.
CGAGGGTGGCCGACAGCTCCGCCTCGATCCGGCGGGCGGCGGCCAGTTCGCCGTCGCGCCGGCCCTGGGCGAGGCCCTCGGCCAGCGCGGTCCGGCGGGTTTTGTCCAGTGCGGCGCGATGGTCGCGCTCGGACAGGCTCGGCAGGTCGAGCGGATCGACGGCATCCGCCTCGTCCGGTTCCACCACTGCGGCGGGCGCGCCGAAGCTGTGGTCGAAGCGGTAGCGCGGATAGGCGGCCATCACGCCACCTCCTCATAGAGCCAGGAGCGCAGGATATCGATGGCCTCGTCCGGATACTGGTCGACCAGCTCGCCCAGCCGGCGGATGGAGGAGGCGCGGACGCGGCCCTCCACCGTGCGCAGCTCGATCAGCTGGTCCATCGTCTCCTCGATGCCCAACTGCGGCGCCATCGGCGCGGCGGCCAGCGCGGCATCGGCCTCCCCGCCGTCGGCCAGCGCCGCACCGGCCGCCGCGGTGACGGCCGGACCGGTAAGCTGCGGCATGGCGCCGCCGGCCGGAGCTGCCAGCGCAGGGGCGGGAGCCTCCGCCACCACCGGTTCCGGCGCCGGGAAGACGCGGCGGATCAGCGGACGCAGGCCGACCAGGATCACCAGGGCGGAGAGCACCAGCAGGATCACCCACTGGATCAGCGTCATGACGTTGCGGGTCAGCGTCTCAGCGATCTCGTCGCCCAGCGGGCGCGGCGCGAGGTCGGGGGCCAGATCGACGAATTCCAGATTGTCCACCGTCACCCGGTCGCCGCGCGCCTCGCTGAAGCCCATGGCGGAGCGGACCAGCTCGCCCAGGCGCAGAAGCTCCTCCGCACTGCGCGGCTCGTACTGGCGGGTGCCGTCGGCGGCGGTCTTCCAGGTGCCGTTGACCAGCACGGCGACGCTGAGGCGGCGGACGTCGCCCGGCTCGATCACCGTTTCGCGGCTGACGTTGGAGATCTCGTAATTGACCGTCTCCTCCTGCCGCTTGGTGTCGTTGGAGGATTGCGGCCCCTGCTGCTGGGCGCGCACGTCGCGCTGCGGCAGGTTCTGTTCGGCGGTGACCGGCGGCTCGCCATTGCTGTCCTGGCTGCGCTCCTGCTCCTGCACGGACTGGGTGGAGCGGATCACCTGGCTGTTGGGGTCGAAGGTCTGGCTGCGCACCACCTCGCGCTTGGTCTCCACCTCGGCGGCGACCTGCACGCGGACATTGCCGGCGCCGAGCCGGGCGGTCAGCATCTGCTCCACCGCGCGGGCGACGCGGGTTTCCGCCGCGACCCGCAACCCGTCGGTGCGCGCCGACGCCAGCCCCGGCCCATCGTCCTCGGTCAGCAGAAGCTCGCCGGAGGAGTCCATCACCGTCACGGCGCTGGGCTTCAGGTTGGGCACGGCGGCGGAGACGAGATGACGGATCGACAGGGCCTGTTTGCGGTCCATCGACCCCCGGCCGCGCATGCGCACCACCACCGAGGCCGTCGGCTTCGGCGCGCTGCGCGAAAACTCCTCGCGCTCCGGCAGGACGATGTGGACGCGGGCGGCCTCGACACCGGACAGCGTCTCGATGGTGCGGCCCAGCTCCCCTTCCATGGCGCGCAGGCGGTTGATGCGCTGCATGAAGCTGGTGATGCCCAGCGGCTTGTCGGTGTCGAACAGCTCGTAGCCGACACCGCCATGCGCAGGCAGGCCCTTTTCCGCCAGCGCCATGCGGACGCGGGAGACGTCGGCCTGCGGCACGCTGATCGTCGTGCCGTCGAAGCCGGCATTGACCGGCACGCCCATGTCCTGGACCGCCTTGGCGATGCGGCCAGCCTCCGCCGGTTCCAGTCCGCTGTAAAGGGCGGTCATGTGCGGCTGCGACAGCAGCAGCGCCATACCGGCGACCGCCAGGACGATGCCGAGCCCGGTGCCCGCCAGCACGAGCAGCCGACCGCGCCCCAAGGACCGCAAGGTGTCGATCAGACTGTCCACGGTTCCCCGCACCTTTAAAGTTTCTGAAAATCGGCGGGCCTAGTCTTCGCCCTGCGCACCCCGTCACGCTAACGACGCGACTTTTAAGCGGAGTAAAAAACGGGGATGTCGCCAAAGACAAAGCCGCTAAAACTTTAAAGAACGCTCGGTTGATTAAAATTTTCGGCAATGTCCGGTGGGATGGAGCGATGATTACACGGTTGGGCATGGCGAAGACAGGGGCGGGAGCGGCACGGGACGAGGTGCTCGACCGGCTGCGTGGATCGGGGCGAATCCTGGTGGTGGCCTTGCCGGTCGCCCGGCTGCTCGCCGGCCTTGCGGCGCTGGGCGCGGTGGCGGCGGCCGGGCTCGGCGGCTACTGGCTGGCTGCCGGCCCGCAGGCGGTCGAGCAGCTGTGGACCCGCTCGGCGGAGACGGCGCCGGCCGATGCCGTGATCGACATGCCGGAACTGGTGGTCAACCTTCGCCGCGACACGCCGTCCCGCTTCCTGAAGATCGGCCTGTCCCTGACCGTCGCCCACCGCGACCGGCAGGCGCTGGAACAGGCGATGCCGCAGCTGACCGACAGCCTGCAGGAGTTTCTGCGCAATCTGGACCAGGACGATCTTGAGGGATCGGCCGGGCTTCACCGCCTGCGCAGCGAGATCAAGCGCCGCTTCAACCTGATCCTGTCCGACCCCGCCGGCCGGCGCGACGTCGTCACCGACGTTCTGCTGCGCAGCCTGCTCACGCAATAGCGACCTCCAGAGGCACCGGATGACGACCGACACCCCCGCCCCGCCTTCCACGACCATGCCAGCCCCCCAATCCCCTCCGGCCGAGGATGCGGACTGGTCGGACGCCGCGTGGGAACTGGCCGCGGCCCAGCAGACCGCCGCTCCCGCCCCGCCGCAGGCCGAGGAGGCCGCGGCGATGGCGGAGGCGATGCGGGAGGCGCTGGCCGGCGAGACCAAGACGCTGAGCCAGGAGGAGATCGACCGGCTGCTGAATTTCGGCGCGCCGGAAGGCGGCGGGCCGGAGATGAGCGCCATCCAGCGGCTGGTCAGCTCGACGACGGTCAACAAGGACCGGCTGCCGATGCTGGACGTGGTGTTCGACCGCATGGTGCGGATGCTGAACACCTCGCTGCGCCAGTTCGCCTCCACCAACGTCGAGGCGTCGCTGTCGAAGATCGAATGGCTGCGCTACACCGACTTCCAGGACGCCATCGAGCTGCCGGCCCTGATCGGCGTCGCCCGCGCCGAGCCGTGGGACAACCAGATGCTGGTGACCATCGACAGCGCGCTGATCTATTGCATGATGGACGTGCTGCTGGGCGGTCGGCGGTCGAGGCCGGGGCGGATCGACGGGCGCGCCTACACCTCCATCGAACGCAAGATGACCGAGCGGATGATGAAGGTGGTGCTCCAGGATCTGGGGCAGTCCTTCGACCCGCTGGCCCAGGTCGATTTCGTCTTCGACCGGCTGGAGGTGAACCCGCAGTTCGCCACCATCACGCGGGCCACCAACGCCATCATCCGCGTGCGCATCGCCGTGGAGGTGGAGCGCCGCATCGGCCACATCGACATCGTCATCCCCTACGCCACGCTGGAGCCGGTCCGCGGCAAGCTGGTGCAGATGTTCATGGGCGAGAAGTTCGGCCATGACACGGTGTGGGAAAGCCACCTGAAGAACGAGCTGATGCGCTCCAAGCTGGAGCTGGTCGCCGTGCTGGCGGAGACCAAGGTGCCGCTGGGCGAGGTGCTGGCCTGGCAGAAGGGCCAGTCGCTGAAGCTGCGCATAAACCCCGATTCCACCGTCCTGGTCTTCAGCAAGACCATCCCGCTGTTCGCCGGACACATGGGACAGCGCAACGACAACATCGCGGTGAAGATCGACACCGATCTCGACACCAAGCAGGAGCTGATCGATGGTCTCCTTTCTCATTGATGCGGCCCTGGCGGTGATGCTGGTCACGGCGACCGCCTATCTGGTCATCGTCAACAAGCGGCTGAAGCTGCTGCGCACCGGCCAGTCCGAGATCAACGCCCTGGTGTCGACCTTCTCCAAGTCCATCGACGACACCGACGCCTCGATGAAGCGCATGGTGGCGTCGGCGACGGAGATCGCCGCCCGGCTGTCCGACGATCTCGACCGCGCCCGGGGCATGAAGGAGGACATGGCGCTGATCCTGGGCTCCTGCGAGCGCGCCACCGCGCGCATGGAGGAGTCGGTCCAGCACGCCCGCGCCCTGCTGCGCCGCCTGGACGAGGGCGCGATGGCAAGCTCTGCGCGCGCCGCGCGCAACCGTACGCGACCGGAAGAGGGTGATGAGGCCAGGAGCGTGACCAGGGACGCGGAGGTCGCACCCGCTTCTCCGCTGCTTTCGGCATTGAAGGCGGCGGACGTGGACAAGGGCGAGTTCCAGGCGCTCGAAGCGGCGCTGCGCGCGGTTGCCGGCCAGCCTGTCGAGGCCGCCGCGCCAGTCCCAGCGCCAGTCCCAGCGCCCGCTTCCGGGTCCGCCGGCCCGGCGAAGGCGGCGGCCAGCGCCTTCTATGCGCGGCTGCGCACCGTCGGGTCGGAGGCGTCGGCATGATCCCGCGCATCCTTCCCGTCACCCTGGTCGCCGTGCTGATGGTGCTGCCGCTGAAGCTCGGCGCCCTGGTCGACGGCTTTCCGGTCATCGCCCAGCAGTTCGACCGCGAGTTCGGCGCCCATGAACGGCCCTGGGCGACCGACCTGAAGGCGAACGACGGCAAGGCCACGGCGGAGGCGGCGCCCACACCGCTGCCGCTGCCACAGCCGATGTCCACGCCGGTCGCCGAAATCCCGCCGCCGGTGGCGCTGGCGCCGCCCAACTGCACCGATCCGCTGCTGCGCGCCGCCATCGACGAGCAGAAGACCGACACGTCCGGCCGGCAGAACCGCCTGCGCGAAGCCGAGGCGGTGCTCGCCGCCACCGAGGCGCGGGTCGGCACGCAGATCCAGCGGCTGAACGGGGTGAAGCGCGAGGTCGAGGCGCTGATGAGCCAGCGCTCCACCCTGGCGCAGGAAGACCTGAAGCGGATGGTGGCGATCTACGAGGCGATGAAGCCGCGCGACGCCGCCCGCATCCTGACCGACATGGAAACCGACATGGTCGTCGATGTGCTGGACCGCATTTCCGAACGGCGCGCCGCGCCGATCCTGGCCGAGATGGCCGACGCCAAGGCACGCGAGGTGACGCGGCTGATCCTGCAACGCCGCGCCCTGCCCGGCGACCGCAAGGCCGCTCCGGCGGTCGTCGGGGCCGCAGTTCCCGTCACCGCCATGCCGCGCCCCACCCTGACCAATTGAGCGCCATGACCAGCATGCCCGATGCCGTCGCGGCCCCGTCGCGCCCGACCCAGACCCAGCGCGGCGGTTCGTCCGGCGACGACGCGCGCGATGAGGATTTCGCCAGTCTGGTCGACGAGGCCGCCGACGAGGAGCCCGACGATGCGGCCCGCCCCGACCGCTTGCGCAAACGCAGGGACCCGCGGCCGGACGATCCCGTCGCCGCGCAGGGCGCAATCGTCCAGGCGGTGGTGCAGGCGGTCGTCCAGGCTGGCGGCACCGACGCGCCGCTGATGCCCTGGATGGCGGCCATCGTTCCGCCGTCCGACGCGACTCCCACCGTCTCACCGGCTCTGACAGCGGCGGTCCCTGAAGCTGGGCCGGACTCCGCCGTGCCCAAAGCCGGACAACCCGCCGGTATCGGCAGGCACCCCGCCGAGCAAGCCGCGGCGACCGCATCGACGACCGCACCGGCAGCCATTCCGCAGCCGACGCCGGAACCGTCCGTCTCCAATGGACCGGCCGGGAAGAGCGGACCGGATCAGGTGGCACCGGCCGACATGGCGACACAGGGCAGCGCCGGGCAGACGGCGGAGGCGCCGGCGCCGCTCCAGGCCGTACAGGCCACCCTGCCGGCCGCAACATCCGCGACACCGGGCACGACCGCAGAGGCAACGCCCTCCCCGGACGGGCGGGAGAGCAGGCGCGACGAAAGCACCGATCCCCGCACCGCCGTCCGTGGCGTGCGAGGCGGTCGTCAGAATACCGCTGCCGGCAATGCCGGCCAGCCGGCCGCTGCATCCGCGTCCTCCCAACGCGGCCAGCCGGCACCCGATACCGCTCCCGCCCCCGCCGGTCGGGATGCCGTCCTTCCCTTCGGCGCTCCCCCGGCCACGGGCGGCGGCGACGCGGCGGCCACCGGGTTCGAGGCGGTGCCGCCCCTGCCGGCCCAGGCGGCGACGCATTATGCAGCAGCCGCCGCGTCCGGCCGGGCCGCCACCGCGCACAGCCCGGCGATGGCGCAGCTGGCGGCCCCCCTGGTGCGGGTTGCCGAGTCAGGCGGCGGCGAGTTCCACATCGACCTCGCCCCGGCGGAGCTTGGCCGCATCCGCGTCGTCGCCGACGTCAGCGACGGCAAGGTCTCGCTGACCGTCCAGGCCGAACAGGCCGACACGCTGGCCCTGCTGCGGCGCGACCTGACGCAGCTGGAACGCGCGCTCGGCGATGCCGGCCTGTCGCTCGACAGTTCCAGCCTCCAGTTCTCGTTGCAGGGCGACGGCCAGTCGCGCGGTTTCGCCGCTCCCGACCGCGGCGGCAGTTCCGGCGGCTGGCGCATGCAGGCCGAGGCTGTTCCCGAACCCGTTGCCGACCGGTCGTTGCGCCCGATCGACGGGCTGGTCGACGTCACCGTCTGAACAGGAAAGACTTCCCCAATGACCACCACGCCCAGCACCGCCCCGACGACGGCCGCCACCAGGACGGCCGCCACGGAAGAGCCCAAGAAGGCCACGGTCGATTACGAATCCTTCCTGAAGCTGCTGACCGCCCAGCTGCGCAACCAGGACCCGCTGGCGCCGATGGACGCCACCCAGTTCATGACCCAGCTGGCACAGCTGTCCACGGTGGAGCAGTCGATGCGCTCCAACGACACGCTGGGCAAGGTGCTGGACACGCTGAAGAGCAGCGGCATGCGGATGGACATGGCCCTGCTCGGCCGCAAGGTGGAGGTGGCGTCCGACCAGCTGTCGCTGACCGGCGGCAAGGCGGAGGCCGCCTACACCGTCGACGGCACGCCGGCTTCCGTGAAGCTGGAGGTGCTGAACGGTGCCGGCAGCGTCGTCTACAGCGCCCCCGGCTCGCTGAAGACGGGCCGGCAGGTCTTCGACTGGACCGGCAGGACCGCCAGCGGCGGCACGGCGCCCGACGGGGTCTATACGCTGCGGGTGACGGCGAAGGACAAGGACGGCAAGACGCTGACCAGCGCCACCGTCGTCAGCGACACGGTCGCCGAGGTGCGCAGTGTCGACGGCGCCAGCAAGTTCGTGCTGAAGAACGGCGCCACTGTGGAGTCGAGCGCGGTGCTGTCGGCATCGTGACGGAACAATCCCTCTCCCGGCGGACTCTCCCTCTCCCCCCGGGGAGAGGGGATTCTTGGAAGAAAGGGCACTCTTACAGCCGCGTGTTGTCCTGACGCAGCAAGCGGTCGATCAGCACGGCACGGACCGGCTGGGCGCTCTCGCGGCCGGTGAGGGAGCCGTTGGCGCCGGCCAGCAGCGCAATCGCCACCCCTTGCGGATCGACCGCCGGGCCGTTGAAGCGGCCATGGCCGGCAAGGTCGAAAAGGGCCTCCAGCATGGCGCTGCGCGCGTGCGGCAGGCGGCGGCGGACCAGGAGCGCGTCGTCGGCGCTGGACGCCTCCAGCGTGACCTGGGTCAGGATGAAGGCGACGGTCCGCCCGCGCTCCAGCATCGGCACGACCAGTTGGCCGGCCTCCACGTAATAGGGACCGCCGGCGACGGTTTCGGCGGGGGCCGCGGGGGCGGCCTCCTGCGGGGCCTCGAACCGGCCGAAGCCGTAGCCGCCGGCGAAGGCGAGGGCCGCGGCCACGGCGAACAGCAGGACGGCTTTCATGGCGCGGGCTCCCGAACAGGCCGGATCATCAGAAAGGCAGAATCACGTCCAGCACCTGCTGGCCGTAGCGCGGCTGCTGCACGTCGGTGATCTGGCCGCGGCCGCCATAGGTGATCCGCGCCTCGGCGATCTTGTCGTATTCGATGGTGTTGGCGTTGCTGATGTCCTCGGGACGGATCACGCCGGCGATGCGCATCTCGCGCAGCTCGTAATTCACCCGCACCTCCTGCCGGCCGGCGATGACGAAATTGCCGTTGGGCAGCACCTGGGTCACCACGGCGGCGACGCGCATGGCGATGCGCTCGTTGCGCTGGATGGTGCCGTTGCCGCTCGACGTGCTGGAACTGTCGAGATCGACCAGACTGGACGGATCGACCGCGTCGGGCAGGATGGCGGGAAGGCGGCTCTCCAGCCCGAAGAAGTTGGGCAGCCCGGCCTTCTCGTTGTTGGTGCGCCCGCGCTGGGTGCTGTTGCGCAGCTGCGCCTGGTCGGAGATGTCGATGACGACGGTCAGCAGGTCGCCCACCGCCTTGGCGCGCGGATCGCGGAAGAAGTCGCGCGACCCGGTGCGCCACAGCGAGCTTGGGATCTGCTCGGCCGTCGACGGCTGCGGCATCGGCAGCGAGATGACGCGGGCCTCCGGCTGCATCGCCGGGTTGGAGATCTCCGACAGGGAAGGAGCGCTGCCGATGTCGGCCAGCCGCGCGCAGCCGCCGGCGCCAAGCGACAGCAGCAGGATGGGGACGAGCGCGGTGCGCATGACGGAAGCTCCCTTGATGAGATGGCCTAGGGCCGTGCCGCTTGCGGAACCCGCGGGCCGCTGACCGACACGGTCTCGGCCCCGGTGACGGTGCCGGTGACGACGGTGCTGCTGGCGATGTTCATGACGCGGACGCTGTCGCCGACGCCGCCCTCCTGCAACGCCCGCCCGCGGGCGGCCAGCAGCAGCGCGCCGTCCTCGTAGACCAGCGTCACCGGCCGGTTGCGCTGGACGACGATGGGGGCGCCGACCGAACCGACCTGGACCAGCCGCCCGGCGGAGAGCTGGCGGCGCGGCGACTGGCCGACCAGCGCATCGGCGGTGGCGATGAAGCCGGCCCCGGCACGGTCGAGCGACAGGCGCATGGTGGTCAGGTCCGACGGCTCGATCACCTCGCCCGGTCGGATGCGGCGGACCGGCACCGGCATCGTCACCTCCACGTCGGCCCGGCCGCTCAGCTCGACGGCATGGCCGTTGCTGAGGATGCGGGCCTGGAAGATGCCGGTGCGGGGGTCGAGCGCGATGTCGCGCACGGCATCCACAGGCCCATCGAAGGGACGGCCCAGCGTCAGCGCCACCTGGGCGTCCGGCGGCACCGACGGGCCGAGGGAGGCCAGAAGCTCCTCCGCCAGCCGCGTCTCGACAGGACCGGCAGCAGCCGGAAGGGGAAGCGCCAGCATGGTCCCGAGCAGGAGAACGGAGAGCGGCCGGCGGAGGGATTGCAACACGACGATCACCGCATATTGGTCATGGTGGAGGCCATCTGGTCGCCGGCCTCGATCACCTTGGCGTTCATCTCGTAGGCGCGCTGGGCGGAGATCAGTTCGGTGATTTCCTGCACGACGTTGACGTTGGAGGATTCCAGGTATTTCTGGCGGATGGTGCCGAAGCCGGCTTGGCCCGCCAGCCCCTCCTGCGGTTCGCCCGAGGCCGGGGTGGCGCGGAACAGGTTGTCGCCCAGCGCCTCCAGCCCGCTGTCGTTGACGAACACCGTCATCGCCAGCTGGCCCTGGTTGACCGGCTGGGCCTTGCCGTCGACATAGGCCAGCACCTCGCCGGAGCGGTTGATCACCACCTCGCGCGTGCCCTGCGGCACGGTGATGCCAGGGGCGACGGTGAAGCCGTCGGCGGTGACGATGGTACCCTCCGGCGACAGCTTGAAGCTGCCGGCGCGGGTGTAGACGGTCTCGCCGCCGGGCTGGGTCACGTTGAAATAGCCGCGCCCTTCGATCGCCAGATCCAGCTCGTTGCCGGTCGAGGTCAGGTTGCCGGTGGTGTTGATGCGGTTGACCGAGGTCGGCCGCACGCCCAGCCCCACCTCGACGCCGGTCGGCACGATGGTGCCGCTATCGGTCGACTGGCTGCCCTGCCGGCGCTCCGCCTGATACATCAGGTCCTGGAATTCGGCGCGCGAGCGCTTGAAGGCGGTGGTGTTGATGTTGGCGATGTTGTTCGAGATGACCTCGACGTTCATCTGCTGGGCCATCATCCCGGTGGACGCGATGCTGAGCACGCGCATGGACGGACTCTCCCTCTGGAGATTTTAAGAGGATTTGCCGAGGCGGTTGATGGCGGAGCGCAGCAGGTCCTGGCCGTCGTCCACCATCTTGGTCACCGCCTGATAGTCGCGGGTCAGGTCCATCATGCGGCCGATCTCGACGATGCCCTGCACGTTGGACCGCTCGATCTTGCCTTCCACCAGCCGGGTGTCGGGGGCGGGGCGCGCCTCCATGCCGTCGGCCGGCTCGAACAGCAGGTCGCCGGTCTGCTTCAGCGCCTGCGGGCTGTCGAAGCGCGAGACGGCGATGCGGGAGACCACGGCGCCGTCGGCCGACAGCAGCCCGTCGGACCCGATGGTGATCCTGGATGCATCGGACGGGATGACGATGGGCCGGCGGCCGTCGTCGAGCACGGCGTACCCGTTGGGGCCGACCAGCGTGCCGTCGGCATCGCGGCGCAGCCGGCCGTCGCGGGTGTAGCGCACGCCGTCCGGCGTCTGCACCGACAGGAAGCCGTCGCCGTCCAGCGCCACGTCATAGGGGTTGCCGGTCTCGGTGAAGGCGCCGGCCCGCAGGTCGGTGTAGGTGGAGCGGTCGATGGTGAAGGCGATGCGGTCGGTCGGCTTGCGCCCGCCCGCCTCCATCGCCGCTTCGAACAGGGTGCGCTCGCCACGGAAACCGACGGTATTCATGTTGGCGACGTTGTTGGCGACGACGTCCAGCTGCCGCCGCAGCGCCATCTGGCGCGACAGTCCGATGTAAAGCTGGTTCTCCATCGCCGAACACTCCGGTTTTGAACTCCGCCTTAATCTGGACGAGGCAGTTTAAAGCCGGGTTTCAACCTGAACCATTCCGGCGGATGCCTTGCCGGACTTGGCACAGGTTTGGCGATCATTTCGATAAAATGCGAGACGACTGTGATGAAACGGCGCCCGGATACCGCACTGACGCTTGGTTCGACACTGGTCCTTGCCCTGCTGTCGGGGACGGCGCAGGCCGCCGTCCGGGCTCAGCTGGGCGATCACGGCGACTATTCGCGGCTGGTGCTGTCGGTGCCGAAGGGGATGGAGCCGGTGGCGGTCGTCGACGGTTGCGTCCTGCGCATCGCCGTGCCCGATCCGGTGCGCTGGCCGCTGGCGAGCCTGCGCGACAGCTTTTCCCGCCGGCTGTCGGACTTCGTCACGGCGGACGGTGGGCGCAGCCTGACCGCGACGGTGCCCTGCGGGGCGCGGGTGGTGAGCTTCATGGAGCGGCGGAACCTGATCGTCGATGTCGGCGGGCCGCCGGTTCCGGGGGTGAAGCCGGAGGCGCCGGCGGATGGGACGATGGAGGGGACGCCGGATGCGGTGGTCGCCACTGTGCCGCAGGCTTCGGCGCCTGTCACTGTCGCCGAGGTCGTTGAAGCGCTGAATCCTATCGGCACAGCGAATGCTGCGCCTGTCACCCTCGCACCCCAGGAGCAATCCCCTCTCCTCGGGGGGGAGAGGGAGACGCCGCCCCTCCCCGTCGTCGCCAGCCTGGAGGGCGAAATCCGCGACAGCATCCAGCAGACCCTGCGCCAGTTGGAGCGCATGCCGGAACGCCCAGCGAAACCCGTCCCGCAAACCGCCGAACCGCCCAAGCCGCCCGCTCCGCCGCCCATCGGGGCGATGGACATCGCCGGCTGGGCCGGGGACGATTTCAACCGCACGCGCGAGGCTCTGCAAAGGGCGCTCGACACGGCGCAGGGCCGCGCGCGGGTAGAGGCGCAGATCGCGCTGGTCCGCTTCCTGCTGGCCCGCGCCATGGATGAGGAAGGGCGCGCGGGGTTGGAGACGGCGGCCAGCCTGTCGCCGGCGCCCGACCAGCGCTATGGCCTGCGCATCCTGGGCGACGCCTTCCGTGCGCTCGACCGCGAGGACGCGCCCGACGACAACCTGTTCGTCCAGCTGCCGGCCGGCGCCATGCCCGACCATCATGTCTGGCGCAGCGTCGCGCTGGCGCCGAGCCGCTGGACGGCGGCGAAGGAGGGGCTGCCCATCGCGCTGCGCCGGCTGCTCGACTATCCGGCCGATCTGCGCAGCCGGCTGCTGACCACGCTCGCCGCCGCGGCCGACGAGGCAGGGGACAGCGCGGCGCTGAACCTGATCGTGCTGGAGATGATCACCGTCGATTCGACGGGCATGGCCGACGGGCGGTTGGATTATTTCCGCGGCCGCTTGGCGGAGCTGAAGGCGACGCCCGGCGCGGCGCCCGAGGCGGCTCTGGACCGCTACGACGCCGCAGCGGCCTTGCGCCGCGGTCCCTTCGCCCGCCGGGCCGAGGTGCGCGCCATCGAACTGCGCCGCGGGCTCGGGCGGCTGGACGAGGACGGTGCCATCAAGGCGCTGGAAGCCCTGCGCTTCGCCTGGCGCGGCGACGATGTGGAGACGGATGCGCTGGCGGCGCTCGGCGGCGCCTATGCCCGCAGCGGCAGGACCGAAGCGGCGCTCGACATCTTCGGCCTGCTGGGGCGGCGTTTCGGCGCCACCGCGCGCGGACGCGACGCGCTGGCGGCCGGGCGGACCCTGCTGGCCGCCGTGCTCGACCGGCTGGAGCAATCCCCGCCCGGCGGGCTCTATGCGCTGGCGTTGCAGGCACGCCATGGACGGCTGGTGACGCTGGTCGACGGCTCGGATGGCGGGTTGCGGCTGCGCCTCGCCACCTTGCTGCTGCGCGACGGCTATGGGCTGGAGGCGACCCGCATCCTGCATGCGCTGACGGAAGGCGCCACCGGCCCGCGCCGGGCGGAGCTTGGCGCCACGCTGGCCCGCGCCCTGATCGACGGCGGGCGCGAGGGGGAGGCGCTGGATGTGCTGGCCCGCACCGGTGGCGCGGCGCTGGAGCCGGCCCTGGCCGAACGCCGCGCCCTGCTGCGCGCCGACGCGCTGCTCGGCGACGGCGACACCGTACGGGCGCTCGACGCGCTGCGCGGCCTGAGCGGGGCGGAGGCGGCGCGGCTGCGGGCCGAGGGGCTGTTCGCGGCCGGCGAATGGCGGGCGGCGCGGAGCGCCTTCGCCGAACTGGCCGCCACCGGGACGGAACCGACGGCCGACGATCTGGCCTTGCAGGGGCTGTCGGCCTATCTGGCCGGCGACGCCGATGCCTCGCGCGGTTTCGGCGCGGCCCAGCGCGCGCGGCTGGCCGGCACTCGCTGGGCCGGGCTGCTCGATGCGCTGGCCCCGCCGCCGGCCGACGGGCCGCTGCGCGCGGAGTCGGTGGAGCGTGACCTTGCCGCGGCGACCGCGCTCGACCGGCTGGCGCGCGGGTGGCGGAAGTCCCCCTGACCGTTCGGCCCCGATCCGTAAAGCCGCTTTAAACGGCGGGCTGTAGCGTCGGCGGACCGTTGCCCCCAATCGCGATGGCCTTTGCACATCCGGAGAAGAAGACATGCGCTTGATGTTCGGGTTGATCGCGGTGTTTGCCAGCGTGCTCGGCGGGTTCTACGCGATGGGCGGGCGGATGGCGGTGCTGTGGCAGCCGGTGGAGATCGTCATCATCATCGGCGCCGGCATCGGCGGCTTCGCCATCGCCAACAGCCCGGCGGTGCTGCGCGACACGCTGCGCGCCGTCGGCACCATCGCCCGCGGGCGGACCACGCCCAAGAACGACTATCTCGACATGATCGCGCTGGTCTACGGGCTCTTGCGCGTCGCCAAGTCCAAGGGCATGTCGCAGATCGAAACCGACATCGACAAGCCGGCCGACAGCCCGCTGTTCACCCAGTACCCCAACGTCCTGCGCTATGACCGCTGCATCACCTTCCTGTGCGACTATCTGCGCCTGATCGCGCTGGGCCAGGACAACCCGCACGACCTGGAATCGCTGATGGCGGAAGAGCTGGACACGCTGGGCCGCGAGCTGAACCAGGTGCCGAAGGCGTTGCAGAACCTTGCCGACGCGCTGCCGGCGCTGGGCATCGTCGCCGCGGTGCTGGGCGTCATCAACGCCATGGGCGCGATCAGCGAGGCGCCGGAGGTGCTGGGCCGGATGATCGGCGGCGCGCTGACCGGCACCTTCCTCGGCGTGCTGCTCTCCTACGGCATGGTCGGTCCCATCGCCAGCGCCGCCCGCCAGCGCCGCGAATCGGAGCTGAATATGTATTTCTGCATCAAGGCGGCGCTGTGCGCCTATCTGCGCGGCAGCCCGCCGCAGGTCTGCGCCGAATATGCCCGCAAGGTGCTGTACACCGACATCCAGCCCAGCCTTGCCGAGGTCGAGGTCGCCACCGCGCTGTCGTCGCAGGCCAAGGCCCGCGACGCCCGTCAGCCGGCGTGACCGGCCATGCCGCGCAAGACCGCCCTGCCCCCGATCATCGTCAAGCGCCACCTCGGCGGCCACGAGGAAGAGGAGCACAACGGAACCTGGAAGCTGGCCTACGCCGACTTCGTGACGGCGATGATGACCTTCTTCCTGGTGATGTGGCTGATGAACATCACCACCACCGAACAGCGCAAGGGAATCGCCGACTACTTCAACCCGGTCGCGGTGTCGCAGAGCAATTCCGGCGCCGACGGCATGCTGGCCGGCCGTTCGGTCGACAAGACCGGATCGCTGACCACCCCGAACGCCGCCGGCGATCAGGCGAGCCCGGTCGCCTCCCCGCCCGTCGTCGCCTCGGTCGGCGACAGCGACCGCCAGCCCGCCGGCCGCAAGGACCCGATGCCCCACCCGCCCGGCGGCACGGCCCCGCCGGTGGACCTGCTGCGCCCCGCGACGGAAAGCGCGCCCGCAGCCCCCTCAGCGGAACCGCCCGCTCCCACTGTCCAGGCCACCCGTGCCGAGCTGGAGGCGCTGCTCGACCGCCAATCCTCCGAACTGACGGAGAAGGTGGCGCTGGAGTCGCTGGAACGGGATCTCCGCCAGCGCATCGCCGCGTCGCCGGACCTCAGCGCCCTGCAAGGCAGTCTGGTGATCCAGCAGGTACCGGAGGGGCTGCGCGTCCAGCTGACCGATCAGGCCCGCTTCTCGATGTTCAAGGTCGGCTCGGCCCAGATGAACGACCAGGGGCGGCGGCTGATGCGGATGGTGGCGTCGGCGCTCGGCTCGGTGCCGAACCCCATCGGCATCACCGGACACACGGATGCGCTGGGCTATGCGCCGGATGCGAAGTACGGCAACTGGGAACTGTCGAGCGACCGCGCCAACGCCGCCCGCCGCGAACTGCTGGCCAGCGGCATTCCGGGCGGGCGCATCGTCCGGGTGGAAGGGCGGGCCGATCTGGACCATTTCGGCGCCAGCGACCCGCTGGACCCCAGCAACCGGCGGATCAGCATCACGCTTCTGCGCCGGCCGGCGGGGCAATAGGCGAAAACAATCAAGCCGGAAAGGCAATCAAAAGAAAAAGCCTTGCGCATTTTAACAAAACCGCCGGCTTTTTCTTTTAAAGCCCCTTTAAAACCCCTTCGCTACCGTTAACCCCGCCAGTCATCCGCGGAGAATCCCGGAACGCACACCTTCCCTTCCGTTCGTCGTCATTGCGACGGCCCGTTCGACGGTTGACCAGAGGATTCCAAGGATGAGCCTTTACAGCGCCATGCGGTCCGGTGTCAGCGGCATGTCCGCGCAAAGCTCGCGCCTTGCCGCCATTTCGGACAACATCAGCAATTCGCAGACGGTCGGCTACAAGCGGGCCACTGTGGATTTCTCCACCCTGGTCACCTCGCCCGGCAGCCGCAGCACCTACACGGCAAGCGGCGTGCAGTCCGCCACGCACTATCAGATGCAGCAGGACGGCACGATCCTCGGGACCAGCTCGACCACCGACATGGCGATCAGCGGCAACGGCTTCTTCGTCGTCGGCAACAAGGCGTCCGGCACGCCGCAATATTCGCTGACCCGCGCCGGCAGCTTCCTGCCCGACGAAGCCGGCTTCCTGCGCAACAATGCCGGCCAGTATCTGGAGGCCTGGAAGCTGAACCCGGACGGCACCATGCCGAACGTCAGCAGCTCCCGCTTCGACGACCTCCAGTCGGTGAATGTCGGCAATCTGGTCTATGGCGGCAGCAAAACGACGCAGATGGATTTCTCCGGCAATTTGCCGGCCCAGGCCGCGACCGGCGACAGCTTCACCAGCAGCCCGACCTTCTATGACGGGCTGGGCAACCCGCTCGACCTGTCGATGACCTGGACCAAGGCCGCCGGCCCCAACCAATGGACGCTGACCGCCACCGGCCCGGCCGGCTATACCGTGACCGGCGCGCCGGTGACGCTGACCTTCGCCGCGACCGGCCCCTATGCCGGCAAGCCGGTGGACGGCGCCGGCCTGCCACTCGACCCGATGCCGGGCCTCACCGTCACCTCGCCGGCAACGCCGACCGCCGACAGCTTCACCCTGTCGCTCGGCAACCTCACCCAGCTGAACGGCGACTACGTGCCGACCGTCACCGGCGACGGCGCCAAGGTCGGTCAGGTCACTTCGGTCAACATCGACGACAGCGGCAAGCTGTGGGTGATGTACGACAACGGCGCCCGTCAGGCGCTGTACCAGATCCCGATCGCCACCGTCACCAACCCGGACGGTCTGGTCGCCCAGGACGGCAACACCTACACGCTGGGCGCGGACACCGGGACCCTGACGCTGGGGGCGGGCAAGCAGGGCGGCGCCGGCAGCGTCATCGGCAGCGCGCTGGAACAGTCCAACGTCGACATCGCGACCGAGCTGGTGTCGCTGATCGAGACGCAGCGCGCCTACTCGTCCAGCGCCACCCTGGTGCGCACCGCCGACGAGATGGTCGAAGAAACCACGCGCCTGAAGCGCTGAGCCCAGTTCCGACGGAGTCCCGGCCATGAGCGTCCAACTCGCCCTCACGTCCGCCCTGTCCGGCCTGCGCACGACGCAGCAGCAGGCGGCGATGGTGTCCCACAACCTCGCCAACGCCACCACCGCCGGCTATGTGCGCCGCGACCTCGACCTGTCGGCGGTCACCACCGCGGGCCGAGGTGCAGGGGTGCGGGTCGACGCCGTCGCCCGCAAGGTGGACGAGCTGCTGATCCGCGATGCGCGGTTCGAGACCAGCCGCTACAGCGGGCAGGAGGCGCGCGCGTCCGCACTGGCCGACTATGCGCTGGTGCTGGGCCAGCCGCAGGACGAGAAGTCGGTCTCGACCCAGTTGTCGAAGCTGCAACAGGCCTTCTCCCGCCTGCACGACATGCCCAACGACGACGCGGCGCGGAACGCCGTGGTGTCGCAGGCGACGGCTCTGGCCGGCGGGCTGAACCGTGCCGCCGAGGCGGCGCAGACGGTGCAGGACGACGCCAGGGGCCGGCTCCAGACCTCCGTCGATACGGTGAACACCTCGCTCCAGCGCATCAGCGACCTGAACGGCAAGATCGCGACGCTGGAGACGCGCGGCGGCGATGCCGGCGACCTGCGCGACCAGCGCGACCGCCTGCTCGATCAGGTCTCCCAGGAGATCGGCATCCGCACCTACAGCCGCGAGGACGGCCAGGTGGTGGTGATGACCCGCAACGGCCAGACCCTGCTCGACCACCCGCTGGCCACGGGCGAGCAGCCGCTGACCCTGCTAGGGGACGAGGTGATGGCGAACGGCGTCGCCCTGTCGGCCAACCCGGACAGCGAAATCCAGAGCGGCCGCATCATGGGCTATGTCCAGACCGTCAAGCAGGACATGCCCCGCGCCATGGCGCAGCTGGACGAGCTGGCCGCCGGCCTCGTCCAGGCCTTCCAGGGGGCGGAGGCCGACCCGACCCAGCCCGGCCTGTTCACCGATGCAGGCGCCGCCTATGGTACCACCGCCGGGCTGGCCTCGCGCATTGCCGTCAACGACGCGGTGCGGACGGAAAGCTGGCGGGTGCAGAGCGGCGTGCAGGCGGCGGCCCCGCTCCAGCCGGGCGACCAGACGCAGATCGAGACGTTCCAGGCCGTCTTCACCGGCACCCGCAGCTTCGCCGCCACCGACATGCCGGCCAACGCGACGCTCGGCAGCTACGCCACCGCCATGGTGTCGGCCCAGCAGGGCTACCGCACCGGGGCGGAGTCGGAGATGAACGCGCGCAAGATCAGCGCCGACACGCTGGAGACCGCCCGCATCAACCGCGACGGCGTCAACATCGATGACGAGATGCAGAAGCTGCTGCTGATCGAGCAGAGCTACGGAGCCAGCGCCCAGGTGGTGCAGGTCGCCGGCCGCATGATCGACATCCTGTTGCAGATCAAGGGGTAAGCCGATGCTGTACAATGCCCTGTCCACGCTGGGGATGAGCCGGTCTCTGCAAAGCACCATGACCCGGCAGCAGATGGAGCTGACCCGCGCCAACGAGGAGGTGTCGACCGGCGTCCATGCCGACGTCGCCGCGACCATCGGCGCCGGCACCGGCCGCGACATCGCCCTGCGCAACCTGTTCGACCGCACCGACGAGTATGTGAAGACCACCGACCTGCTCGACGGCCGGATGAAGACGATGGACAGCGCGATGACCAGCATCCTCGCGTCGGGCACCGACCTGCTGGCCGCCGCCTCGACGGGGCTGGGACAGCAGTCGCCGACCGGGACGTCTCTGCAAATCCGCGCGCGCGGCGTGCTGGATCAGGTGGTCGGGCTGCTGAACGCCTCGTCCGGCAACAGCTATCTCTTCGCCGGCACAGCACTCGACCAGCCGCCGATGCGCAATGTCGACGGCGACAAGTCGGGCCTGCGCTCGCCGATGCAGATCGTCAGGGACGCCATCCGGTCGGCCACCGGCGGCACCGCCATGCCGGTCACGGCGGCGGAGACCGCGGCGGTCGTCGCCCGGCTCGACGATCTGTTCGCAGTGCGCGATCCGGCGACCCCGGCCCCCGCCCCGCTGACCGACAGCTTCGAGGGTGGCCTCTACACCGGCACCACGGCGATGCAGCCGGGCGGCACCGCATCGCCGCGCGTCAGCGGCCAGCCGGCGGAGTCCACCGGCATCGCCTATGGCGTGCAGGCAAACGACCCGATGATGCGGCAGATGCTGGAGGGCATCTACATGCTGGCGGCGGTCGATACCTCGCAGATGGATGTCGACGCCTATCCCGACTACATCAGGACTGCGGTCGACAAGCTGTCCGGCGGCCTCGGCAAGCTGCGGGAGGCGACGGCGCAGCTCGGCATCCAGCGCGCCCAGCTCGCGACGCTGGCCGAACAGCACAAGACGCAGAAATCGATCCTCAGCCTGCAGATCGACAATCTGGAAGGGGTCGATCCCTACGAGGCCAGCACGCGGATCAGCCAGCTGGAGGCGCAGATCGACGCCACCTCCAGCGCCACCGCGCGCATCGCCAAGCTGCATCTGACCAACTACCTCTAGGCCGCATCGACATGAGCCCCGGCATCCAGGTCCCCCTATCGTACCGGCTCCGGCCGGCCTTGCGCCGTGCCATGGTGCTGGCCGGCGGACTGCTGCTGGCGTTCGGCATGCTGTCGGCCGTGCCCGTGGCGGCGCAGACACGGGTGAAGGATCTGGTCACCTTCGACGGGGTGCGCCGCAACCAGCTGGTCGGCTACGGCCTTGTCGTCGGGCTGAACGGCACCGGCGACCGGCTGATCAACACGCCCTTCACCGAACAGAGCCTGAAGGGGATGATGGAGCGGCTGGGCATCAACACCCGCGGCGAGACCCTGCGCACCCGCAACGCCGCGGCTGTCATGGTGACGGCCAGCCTGCCGCCCTTCCCGCGCCAGGGCACCACTGTGGATGTGACGGTCTCGGCGCTCGGCGACGCCACCAGCCTGCTGGGCGGCACGCTGGTGGTGACGCCGCTGCTGGGGGCCGACGGCGAGGCCTATGCCGTGGCCCAGGGGCCGCTGTCGGTCAGCGGCTTCACCGCCGGCGGGGCGGCGGCGACGGTGACCAAGGGCGTGCCGACCACCGCCCGCATCGCCAACGGCGCCACGGTGGAGCGCGAGCTGAAATTCGCGCTGAACGATGTCGGCGCGGTGCGGATGGCCCTGCGCAACCCCGACTTCACCACGGCGATCCGCATCGCCGACGCGGTGAACGGCCGGCTCGGCACCGGCAACGCCCGGGTGGTCGACCTGACCACCGTCGACGTGCGGATCACCGGCTCTTATGTCGGCAACGTCTCCCGCCTGATCGGCGAGATCGAACAGCTGGCGGTCCGCCCCGATGCCGTCGCCCGCGTGGTGGTGGACGAGCGCAGCGGCACAATCGTCATCGGTGACGATGTCCGGGTCAGCCGGGTCGCCATCACCCAGGGCAACCTCACCGTCCGCGTGGTGGAGACGCCGCAGGTGTCGCAGCCGCAGCCCTTCAGCAACGGCTCCACCGTCGTCGTGCCGCGCACAGACGTGCAGGTTCAGGAAGGCAACGGCCGCCAGTTCGTGACCGTCGGCGGCAATGTCAGCCTGCAACAGCTGGTCAACGGGCTGAATGCGCTGGGGGTGGGCCCGCGCGACATGGTCGCCATCCTCCAGGCCATCAAGGCAGCCGGCGCCCTGCACGCCGACCTCGAAATCATCTGAACGCCGGAGACGACGATGGACATCGCCGCAACGACCCTCCGCAGCCCTGCGACGCCCACGCCGACAACCGCGACGCCGGCCATCCCCACCCCGGAAGCGGCCGACAAGGTTGCGAAGGAATTCGAGGCGATGCTGGTCGGCCAGCTGATGGAAAGCATGTTCGCGGGCATGCGCGAAAGCCCGCTGTTCGGCGGCGGCGGTCCGGCGGAAAAGCCGTGGCGCAGCATGATGTTGCAGGAATACGGCAAGGCCATCGCCGAATCCGGCACGCTCGGCATCGGCAGGATGACGCACGACGAGATCGTCCGCCTCTACGCGGCCCAAGCGGAGCAGCGCTCATGAGCGTCACCCTCAAGGACCTGATCCACGAATTCGCCCCCGACCGGCGGCCCGAACAGGCGGAGGCCGTGGGACCGGCCGCTCCCGATCCCGGCTATGACGGTGCCACCGCCCTGCTGGTGCGCGACTTCCTCGACGCGGTGGAGGCGCTGTCCGCCGTCCTGGAGGAGGAATCCGCCTGCATCGCCGCCGGCATGCTCGACCGGCTGGAGGCCTTCGCCCACCGCAAGGCGGCGATGGCCGAGCAGCTGGAAGGCGCCGTCCTGCGCGCCCGCGACGAGGGCATCCGCCTGCCCGACGATCTGCGCACAATGACGCTGGAGCGCATCGACCGGCTGGAGCGGGCGGTGTCGGTCAACGCCTCCGGCCTTGTCGCCCTGCGCAAGGCGGTGCTGACCATCAACCGCAACCTGCTGACCGCGCTGGAAAAGGCATCGAGCGACGGCACCTATGCCCGCGACGGGCAGGCCCGCCGGCCGGTGGAGCTGTCGGCCTCCGGCCTGAACGCCACGCTGTAGCGCCTGTTGGTATCTGATCGACTTTAGCGGCCCTTCACGCTGGACAGCTCGCCGGCCTGTTCCAGCTTGATGATGCTGGCGACCAGCGCGCGCTGGAAGCCGCGGGCATCGGATGGCAGCGACACACCGGCGCCGGTCGGCCAGAATTCGACGAAGGCGAGGCTGCCCTCCTCCCCCGCACCCGGCCATTCGAAGGCGACGCCCAGCCCGATCTCCTTCGTCGTCCGCCGATGGTCGGTGACGAGGATCTGCGCTTCCCAATGCATGCCGCCGGCGCCCTTGTCGGCCCGCTGCTGGCTCCAGTTCCGCAGATAGTCGCGGAAGGTCTCCGACTGGCGGTCGAGCCGCACATAGCTCGAGCGGTCGGTCACCGTCTGCGCCAGCTTCGTGGTGTAGCGCGCCTGGGCGAGCGCCCGCGTCACGTCGGCGCAAAGCTCCTCGATCTGGGCGAAGCTGCGCTTCACCGTGTCGGCAAGCGCCGCCGCCAGGGCCGGACCGGTCGGCGCCGCCGCGGCGTGGTCCTTGCGATACATGTCGAAGAGATCGTCCGAATCGCCCATCGCCATCACCACGCCACCGTCAAGGTCATCACCGCATGGGATGGACCGCATCCGTCAAATTCAGCAAAAACATGTTAATAGCCGGTGAAGCGGCGCCGGGAACAGCTGGTTTGGTGCCGAGAAAGCCCAAATATCCTCACGTCATCGCTTCTTCATCGAAACGGCATAAGATCATATCGGGTGATCAAGCACATGTAAGGCCCCGGATACTGTAAGGACACACCCCCCATGCGCAGGCTGTTCGCACCGGTTTTCTTCGTGGCCTTGGCGCTGCCCGCTGGTGCCGCTTCGGCGGCCGCGGTGGAGGTCGGCCCCCGCCCCTATTTCCTGATCGACCAGATCCGCAATCCGGAGCTGAAGGCGAAGCTGGAGGCCTGTGCCGACAAGCCGCTGGAGAAGAAGCTCTTCTCCATCGCCCACCGTGGCGCGCCGATGCAGTTCCCGGAGCACACCCTTCAGTCCTACCGCGCGGCGGCACGGATGGGTGTCGGCATCCAGGAATGCGACGTGGCCTTCACCGCCGACAAGCAACTCGTCTGCCGTCACGCCCAGAACGACCTGCACACCACCACGAACATCCTGGCAACCGACCTCGCCAGGAAATGCACCAAGCCTTTCACTCCGTCCGACGGGGACAAGCCGGCCTCGGCTGAATGCCGCACCAGCGACATCACCCTGGCCGAGTTCAAGAGCCTGACCGGCAAGATGGATGCCGCCAATACCAAGGCGACCAGTGTCGATGCCTATATGAAGGGTACGCCCGCCTGGCGCACCGACCTGTATGCCGCGGCCGGCGGCACGCTGATGACCCATGCCGAGTACATTCAACTGGTCAAGGCGCAGGGTCTGAAATTCACGCCCGAACTGAAGGCGCCTGCGGTCGACATGCCGTACCAGGGCTGGACCCAGGAGAATTACGCCCAGGCGATGATCGACGAATACAAGGCCGCCGGCATCCCGCCGGAGGATGTGTTCCCGCAGTCCTTCAACCTGTCCGACATTCTGTACTGGATCAAGGCCGAGCCGGCTTTCGCCAGGCAGGCCATCCTGCTGGATGAGCGGGACGAAACTGACAAGAATTTCAACCACATGGACCCGGCCACCTTCAAGCCCTCGATGCAGGAGCTGAAGGAGATGGGCGTCAACTACATCGCCCCCTCGCTGCCGCTGCTGGTGACCGTGGAGAATGGCAGGATCGCTCCGTCGGCCTACGCCAGGGAAGCCAAGGCCGCCGGGCTGAAGATCATCACCTGGTCTCTGGAGCGCTCGGGCCCGCTACAGAAGGGCGGCGGGTATTACTATAAGTCGATCAACGAGATCGTGAACAACGACGGCATGATCTATGAGCTGGTCGATGTGCTGGCCCAGCAGGTCGGCGTCGAGGGCATCTTCTCGGATTGGCCGGCGACCGTCACCTATTACGCGAACTGCATGAACCTGAAGTAAACAGCGAAACGCCCCGTCTCTTTCGAGGCGGGGCGTTCGTGATCTGGATGAAGATGCAAGCATTTGGCTTTCTTGTATTGAGCGTCTCATGTGCCTGAGCGACCTGGCGGCGACCTACTCTCCCACGTCTTAAGACGCAGTACCATTGGCGCGGAGGCTTTTCACGGCCGAGTTCGGGATGGGATCGGGTGTTTGACACCTCGCCATGACCACCAGGTCACCGAGGCACAAGACCGACGCTGTTACCGAAAGCGCTTAATGCTTGTTCAGTGCAAGAGTTGAGGATGTATCGAACGGCGATGCGCTGGTCAAGCACTGCTTTCAAGCAGGCTTGCTGCTGCGCATGGCGCGGTGAATTGTGGTGTCGAGATCAAGCCGATCGAGCGATTAGTAAGGCTTAGCTTCAAGCATTGCTGCCCGTCCACATGCCTCCTATCGACGTGATGGTCTGTCACGGCTCTCAAGGGAGCTCTGGTTTAGAGGTGGGTTTCCCGCTTAGATGCTTTCAGCGGTTATCCCGTCCATACTTAGCTACCCGGCCATGCCACTGGCGTGACAACCGGTGCACCAGAGGTATGTCCATCCCGGTCCTCTCGTACTAGGGACAGATCCTCGCAAAACTCCGACACCCACGGCAGATAGGGACCGAACTGTCTCACGACGTTCTAAACCCAGCTCACGTACCACTTTAATCGGCGAACAGCCGAACCCTTGGGACCTGCTCCAGCCCCAGGATGTGATGAGCCGACATCGAGGTGCCAAACGACTCCGTCGATATGGACTCTTGGGAGTCATCAGCCTGTTATCCCCGGCGTACCTTTTATCCGTTGAGCGATGGCCCGTCCACGTGGAGCCACCGGATCACTATGGCCGACTTTCGTCTCTGCTCGACTTGTCAGTCTTGCAGTCAGGCGGGCTTATGCCATTGCACTCGACGAGCGATTTCCGACCGCTCTGAGCCCACCATCGCGCGCCTCCGTTACACTTTGGGAGGCGACCGCCCCAGTCAAACTACCCGCCATGCAGGGTCCCGGACCCGGATAACGGGCCACGGTTAGATGCCAGAGAC
>NZ_LGQW01000015.1:2987604-3020104 GCF_003116035.1 Azospirillum sp. TSH64 | reverse complement strand
GCAGCCAATAGGCGCCATCGACGATGTCATGGGCGAGGTCCTCGTCCATCGCCCGGGTCGGCTGCTCCAGCGCGCGGGACGACAGGCGCAGATAGACCGAACCGCCGGTCTCGTCGCGCAGCCAGTTGCGCTCGCCGGGGGCGCCCTCCCCGTCCCGCTGCATGTAGTCGAAGGCCCAGCGCATCACCACCGCCAGTTCATCGGCGAAGGCCGGCTCGAAATAGGCCAGCCCATCCTGGGCCATGCCGATCAGCGGCGTGGCGATGGACTGGTGCGCCCCGCCCTCCGGCGCCAGCGTGATGCCGGACGGGGTCGCCACCAGCATGAAGCGGGCATCCTGGTAGCAGGCGTAGTTCAACTGGTCGGCGCCGCGCATGATGAAGGGGTCGTAGACGGTGCCGATCGGCAGCAGCCGCTCCCCGAACAGGCTGTGCGACAGGCCGAGCGCCGACAGCAGGATGAACAGGTTGGATTCGGCGATGCCCAGCTCCAGATGCTGGCCCTTCGGTGAGAATTCCCAGCTGTAGGTGGAGGGGATGCGCTCCTTTTTGAACAGGTCGGCCAACTCGCTCTTGGCGAACAGCCCGCGCCGGTTCACCCAGGCCCCGAGGTTGGTGGACACGGTGACGTCGGGGGCCGTGGTGACGATGCGCTCGGCCAGCGGCGAGCGCTCCCGTCCGATCTCGTTCAGGATCAGGCCGAAGGCGGCCTGGGTCGACAGGCTCTTCTGCGTCGGCACCGCCAGCGCGGCCGGCACGGCGACCGCCGGTGCCTCGTAGCGGCGGCGCCCCTTCTGTGCAAAGGGAACGCGGCGCAGGAAATCCTCCAGGGCGGAGTCCGGCAGCGAGAGTCCTTCGAAGCGGTCCCACTCATGACCCGCGCGAACCTTGTTGGCGGTGCGGAAGCCGTCCATCTGCTCGCGGGTCAGCAGGCCGGAATGGTTGTCCTTGTGACCGGCCAGCGGCAGGCCGAAGCCCTTGACGGTGTAGGCGATGAAGCAGACCGGCCGGTCGTGGGTGCGGGCCCGGGCGAAGGCCTCCAGCAGCGACGGAAGGTCATGGCCGCCGAGATTGCCCATCAGCCGGGCCAGCTCCTCGTCGCTGCGGCGCTCGATCAGGCGGGTGACGTCGCCCTGGTCGCCCAGATCGTCCATCAGGCGACGGCGCCATGCCGCTCCACCCTGATAGGTCAGGGCCGAATAGAGCTGGTTGGGACAGGTGTCGATCCAGTGGCGCAGCCGCTCGCCGCCCGGCTCCGTGAACGCCTCCTGCATCAGGGTTCCGTATTTCAGGATCACCACGTCCCAGCCGAAGGCGCGGAAGATGTTCTCCAGCCGCTCCCACAGCCCTTCGCGGATCACCGCATCCAGGCTCTGGCGGTTGTAGTCGACGATCCACCAAGTGTTGCGCACGCCATGCTTCCAGCCCTCCTGCAGGGCTTCGAAGATGTTGCCTTCGTCCATCTCGGCGTCGCCGACCAGCGAGACCATGCGGCCTTCCGGCAGGCCGGGCGCCCAGCCCTTGGCCTTCAGGTAATCTTGGACCAGCGAGGCGAAGAGGGTCTGCGCCACCCCCAGCCCGACCGAGCCGGTGGAGAAATCGACGTCGTCCACATCCTTGGTGCGGGACGGGTAGGACTGGGCGCCCTTGTAGCCGCGGAAATTCTCCAGCTTCTCCTGGGTCTGGTTGCCCAGCAGATACTGGATGGCATGGAAGATCGGGCTGGCATGGGGCTTCACCGCCACCCGGTCCTCGGGCCGCAGGGCCGAGAAATAGAGCGCCGTCAGGATGGTCGCCATCGAGGCGCTGGAGGCCTGGTGGCCGCCGATCTTCATCCCGTCCAGGTTGGGGCGGACATGGTTGGCGTTGTGGATGGTCCAGGACGCAAGCCAGAGGACCTTGCGCTCCAGCTCCGCCAGGCAGGCGAGATCGGCGGGGGACGGCTGGTTCGCGGTCATGGGTCTGCTCCCAAACGCAGGTTTATGATTGGAGCAGCCTATCATTTGTGATCCGGCAGATGCTTGCGAAGTGGCGCCGGTCGCGGTTGCGTTTTAGCATCGGATGCCAGGATAAAACGGGAAACGGCATCTCATGCCAAAACAGCCCCTCGACCGCATCGACCGCAAGATTCTGTCCGCCCTTCAGCAGGACGGCCGGCTGCCCAACAACGAACTGGCGGAGCGGGTCGGCCTGTCGCCCTCCCCCTGCCTGCGCCGGGTCAAGGCGCTGGAGGATGCGGGCGTGATCGCCCGCTATGTGGCGCTGGTCGATCCGGCCTCCGTCGACCTGCCGGTCAACATCTTCGTCAGCGTCAGCCTGGAACGGCAGGTTGAGGCGCGGCTGGATGGGTTCGAGGCGGCGGTGATGGCGCGGCCGGAGGTGCTGGAATGCTACCTGATGACCGGCGACGCCGATTACCTGCTGCGGGTGGTGGTGCCGGACCTCGCCAGCTATGAGCGGTTCCTGAAGGAGCACCTGACCCGCATCCCCGGCGTCGCCAACATCCGCTCCAGTTTCGCCTTGAAACAGGTGCGCTACCGCACCGCCCTGCCGCTGGAGCATCTGGGGGAATGAGGCCGCATCAGTCCGCTGCCGCCACCGGCTTGGCGCGGCTGCCGACCAGCGGAACCAGCACCGCCGCGAGCAGGCACAGCGCGCCTGCGGTGGCGAAGGCCGGCAGATAGCTCTGCAGCGCGGTGCGCGACAGGCCGGCGCCGAAGGCCGCCGTGGCGGCGCCCAGCTGGTGGCCGGCGAAAATCCAGCCGAAGACCAGATTGGCGCGTTCCCGGCCGAAGCGCTCCGCGGTCAGGCGCACGGTCGGCGGGACGGTGGCGATCCAGTCCAGCCCATAGAAGACGGCGAAGACCGACAGGCCGTAGAGGGTGAAGTCCGAATAGGGCAGATAGAGCAGCGACAGACCGCGCAGGCCGTAATACCAGACCAGGAGCCAGCGGTTGTCGTAGCGGTCGGACAGCCAGCCCGACCCGACGGTACCGACGAAGTCGAAGATGCCCATCAGGGCCAGAAGACCGGCGGCCTGCACCTCCGGCACGCTGAAATCGACGCAGAGCGGGATCAGGTGGGTCTGGATCAGGCCGTTGGTGCTGGCACCGCAGATGAAGAAGGTCGCGAACAGAACCCAGAAGGCCCGCGTCCCCGCGGCGTCGCGCAACGCTCCCAGCGCGGCCGGCAGGATGGCGCCGGCCGGGGCGGCAGGAGCCGCGGCCCCGACCTCGCCAAAGGCGGACAGGCCGAGGTCGGCAGGGCGGTCCCGCATCAGCGCCAGCATCGCCAGGGCGGCCACGGCGATGAAACCGCACAGCAGGGCGATGGCGGTGCGCCAGCCATAGGCCTCCGTCAGCATCGACAGCAGCGGCATGAAGACCAGCTGCCCGGTGGCCGAGCTGGCTGTCAGCAGCCCGATCACCAGCCCGCGGCGGGCGACGAACCAGCGGGTGGCGATGGTGGCGCCCAGCACCATGGCGGTCAGGCCGGTACCGAAGCCGACGACGAACCCCCACAGCAGGATCAGTTGCCACACCTCCCGCATCGCCAGCGAAGCCAGCAGCCCGCCGCCGACCAGCGTCAGCGAGGAGAGCACCATGCGGCGGACGCCGAAGCGGTTGATCATCGCGGCGGCGAAGGGCCCCATCAGCCCAAACAGCAGCAGGCGGATCGCCATGGCGGTGGAGATGTCGGCGGTGTCCCAGCCGAATTCCCGCTGGAGCGGCAGCAGCAGGACGCCGGGCGCGCCGACCGCCCCGGCCGACACCAGCATGGACAGGAAGGTGACGGCGACAACGACCCAGGCATAATGGATGTCGCGCCGCGCCAGGGCGGCGGCGAGGGGGGTGGACAGCATCGGCTGGGGTCTCCGGGGACTGGCTTGCTATGGGCCCTGTTGGTGGAGCCGGTTATTGAGCGGTCACGCCGCCGTCGATGTTGATCGACTGGCCGGTGACGAAGCCGGCGGCGTCGGAGCAGAGCCAGAGCACCGCCGCGGCGACCTCTTCCGGACGGCCGACACGGCCGACGGGATGGCGCGGCCCCATCACCGCCTCCACTTGCTCGGCACCGCCGAAGGACGCCTGGGTCATCGGCGTCTGGATGATCGCCGGGCAGACGGCGTTGACACGCACGCCGAAGGACGCGACCTCGATGGCCGCGGTGCGGGTCAGCCCCTCCACCGCCGCCTTGCTGGCGGAATATGCAGCGTTGCCGGCCATGCCGATCTGCCCCAGCACCGACCCGGTATTGACCACCGCGCCGCGGCCCTGACGGCGCATGATCGCCAGTTCATGCTTCAGGCAAAGCCAGACGCCCTTCACATTGACGGTCAGGACGCGGTCGAAGTCGGCCTCGTCCATATCGGTGACGGGAGCGACCTGATGGATGCCGGCATTGTTGAAGGCAGCGTCGAGGCGGCCGTGGTCGCGCTCGATCCGCTCGAAGAGGGCGGCGACCTCCGCCCCGTCGGCCACATCGGCGGCCACGAACTGGCCTATGCCGCCGGCCCGGCCGATCAGCTCCACCGTCTCCAGCCCCTCCGCCTCGCGCCGGCCGGTGACGATCACCGTCGCCCCCGTACCGGCAAAGGCCAGCGCCGTCGTCCGCCCGATCCCCGACGTGCCGCCGGTGACCAGGGCGACCCGCCCGCTCATGTCCGCACCGGTCGTGTTCATCGCAACGCTCATGGCCCTCTCCTGTCCTTGGGTCCGGCTTGTGCGCGCCGGCCGGTGCCGGGCGCCATTGATGACGATCATAATCAATTTTGATTTTGATGATGTCCATAATGAAAAAGACGGACGAGCCCGGTTTCCCGGAGCCCCAGCCATGCGCCGCCCGAATGGCGCAACGCCGCAATCGACACCACATCTGCGCGGAACGGACGGGAACCGCGGGAACAGGCGGCGACGGACCGTGAACGCCCACCCAGTCGGGAGGCTTATTCTGGTCTTGGTTGCGACGCCGCCCAACAGCGGCAACCGGAACTGCGCATGGCATCCACCACGCCGCAAATCACCGGTCCGCGGGTCCTTCGGCAGGGCATGTGATGGCCCCGACACAGGACCCTACCCTTCGATTCAGGTTCACAAGGATAAGCTTGACCCTTGCCGCGCAACGGATCATGAAGGCGCGACCATGCCCGTTCATGTAACCGCATGTATCCGGCGCCGTCGGGTCTTCCACTTTCTTTCGGTTGGGCGAATGTTGCTTTCGCAGCGCTTGGGCAGCCCAAGACTTGTCATCTCCCATCGGTACGGGTGCCGGCAAGCCGAGCAGCAAGCATTCGTTAACCATAAAGCGCCACAACTTGAGAGCGGCCGATTGCCGCGTTCAGCCGACCGCCGGGACCGTATGCCGATCGGGTCCGTTTGGCGCCACCGCGCTGATTCCTTTTGGAAGGCTGACACAGCGTGACTCTGCTGACTGCGCGGGCCAACGGCCCGACCGATGTTTCCCCGGCCGGTCAATCGACGATCTCCGCTCCGTGGACCGCAACTCCGACGGTCCCAACGCTGAGCGGCCGGGTCGACCCGTCCCTTCTGCGGGACGAACTGCTGTCCGACATCCCGCAGGCGACCGCTGCGGCGCATCCGGACCGTACGGCCATCGTCTATGAAGGCCGGCGCGTCACCTATGCCGAGCTGGACGCGCGCGCCAACCGGGTCGCCCGCGGCCTGCGGGCGCGCGGGATCGGCCCCGGCTGCTTCGTCGGGCTGTGGATGGCGCGGTCGCTCGACCTGCATGTGGCGCTGCTGGGCATCCTGAAGGCCGGTGCGGCCTATCTGCCTTTCGACGCCGATGCCCCGGCGGAGCGCGTGGCGGTCAGCCTGACCGACTGCGCCGCCCCGGCGATCCTGATCGATCTGGTGACCGGCACCAAGGCGGCGACGCTGGCGGCAAGCGGCGCCGATGTCCAGGTCCTGCGCATCGGCGATGTGCTGAGCGACAGCGAGGAGCCGTTCGACCTGCGGGCCGACGGGGTGACGCCGGACAGCCCGGCCTACGCCATCTACACCTCGGGCTCGACCGGCAAGCCCAAGGGCATCGTCATCAGCCACCGCAACATCTGCCATTACCTGCGCGCCGCCAACAGCGTCTACGGCATCACCGCCGACGACGTGGCGTTCCAGGGCGCGTCGGTGGCCTTCGACCTGTCGCTGGAAGAGATCTTCGTCCCCTATCTGGCCGGCGCCACCCTGTGGGTCGCCAGCCGCCAAGTGCTGGACGAGGCCGACCGGCTGGCCGACGTGCTGACCGAGGCCGGCGTCACCGTGCTGGACACCGTCCCCACCCTGCTGGCGATGCTGCCGAAGGACATTCCCTCGCTGCGCGTCGTCATCCTGGGCGGTGAGGCCTGCCCGCCGGCCGTGGCGTCGCGCTGGTGCCGGCCGGGCCGGCGCCTGTTCAACAGCTACGGCCCGACCGAGGCGACCGTCGTCGCCACGGTGGCCGAGGTCCATCCCGACACCCCCGTCACCATCGGCCGTCCGATCCCCAACTACACCTGCTATGTGGTGGACGAGGCGTTGCAGCCGGTGGCCCCCGGCACCCAGGGCGAGCTGCTGATCGGCGGCCCCGGCGTCGCCCAGGGCTATCTCGGCCGGCCGGAGCTGACGGCGGAGAAGTTCATCGCCAACCCGTTCCGCTCCGGTACGCCAAGCCCACATCCGGATCCCCTGCTCTACCGGTCCGGCGACGCGGTCAGCGTCGATGCCGACGGCAACCTGCGCTTCCATGGCCGCATCGACGATCAGGTGAAGATCCGCGGTTTCCGGCTGGAGCTGGGCGAGATCGAGGCGAAGCTGACCGACTTGGCCGGCATCGCCCAGGCCACGGTGGTCCTGCGTACCGACAACGGCCTCGACCGTCTGGTCGCCTTCCTGGTCGCGCAGCCGGGCGCCTCCCTCGACAAGACGGCGCTGCGCGACGCGCTGCGGGCGCAGCTGCCCGCCTACATGGTGCCCGCGCACTATGAACAGGTGGCGGAACTGCCGCGCCTGACCTCCGGCAAGGCCGACCGCAAGACGCTCCAGGCGATGGCCCTGACCGAGGATGCCGGTGCGGGTGAGCAGGAGGAGCCGCGCAGCCCGACCGAGGCGACGCTGCTGGAGGCCGCCCGCCGTGTCTTCCCCGGCCAGTCGATCCCGCTGGAGGCCGACTTCTTCCTCGACCTGGGCGGCCATTCGCTGCTGGCGGCGCGCTTCGTTTCGGCGGTGCGCGAGACCGCCGGGCTGTCCGGCCTGACCCTCCAGGACGTCTATGGCGCCCGCACGCTGCGGGCGATGGCCGAACGGCTCGATGCCAAGGCGCCGGCGGGGCACGGCGCCAAGCCGGCCGACCTGTCCTTCGATCCGCCGCCGTTGGCCCGCCGGCTGCTGTGCGGACTGGCTCAGGCCGCGGCGTTGCCGATCATCCTGGCGCTGATGACGGTGCAGTGGCTTGGCGTGTTCGTCAGCTACATGCTGCTGTCGGGCGAGGATGCCGGGATCCTCGGCGAAATCACCACGATGTTCGGCGTCTACGTCGTCATCAACATCGCCACCGTCGCCATCGCCGTCACGGCGAAATGGCTGATCATCGGCCGGACCAAGCCGGGCCGCTACCCGCTGTGGGGCGTCTATTATTACCGCTGGTGGCTGGCCCAGCGCTTCATCGCGCTGGTCCACCTGAAATGGTTCCAGGGGTCGCCGGTGATGCGGCTGCTCCTGCGCGCGCTCGGCGCCAAGGTCGGCGCCGATGCGATGATCGGCGAGTTCGAATCCGGCGCCATCGATCTGGTCAGCATCGGCCGCGGCGCCTCGACCGGCGGCAAGGTGAAGATGGCCAATGCCGAGGTGATCGGCAACGAGCTGGTGATCGGCACCATCGAGATCGGCGACGACGCCTATATCGGCACTTCCTGCGTCATCGGCCATGATGCCGTCGTCGGCAAGAGCACCGAGCTGGCCGACCTGACCGCGCTCGCCGCCGGCACCCATACCGGCGATTACGAGCAGTGGGACGGTTCGCCCGCCCGCAAGGTCGGCACCGTCGACCGCGCCGCCCTTCCCGAGGAGCCGCGCGCCGGCATCGTCAAGCGCGCCGCCCAGACGCTGATCTATCTGGTCGCCCTGGTCGGCCTGCCGCCGGTGGCGCTGATCCCGATCTTCCCGGCCTTCTACCTGTTCGACAAGCTCGACGCCTGGATGGGCGGGGTGTTCAAGGTCAACTACCTCTACTATGTCCCCGCCATCGCATGGCCGACCGCCATGTTCCTGGTGGCCTTCACCGTGCTGCTGATCGCCGCCATGCGCTGGATCGTGCTGCCGAAGGTGGAGGCCGGCTCCTACTCGGTCCACAGCTGGTTCTACGTCCGCAAATGGGTCGTGGCGCTGGCGACCGAGGTGATGCTGGAAACCCTCAGCTCGCTGTACGCCACCGTCTACATGCGGGCCTGGTACCGCCTGATGGGTGCCAAGATCGGCCGCGACGCCGAGATCTCGACCAACCTCGCCGGCCGCTACGATCTGGTGGAGATCGGCGAGAAATGCTTCATCGCCGACGAGGTGGTGCTGGGCGACGAGGACATCCGCCGCGGCTGGATGCATCTGCAGCCGGTGAAGACCGAGGCCCGCGTGTTCGTCGGCAACGACGCCGTGGTGCCGCCGGGCGCCTCCATCCCCACCGGCACGCTGATCGGCATCAAGTCCAAGCCGCCGGCGAACGCCGAGATGCAAGCCGGCGACACTTGGTTCGGCAGCCCGCCGATCAAGCTGCCGGTGCGCCAGAAGTTCGACAACGTGTCGGCCAACTGGACCTTCGAGCCGTCGCGCGCCCGCCGTCTGGGACGCGCCGTGTTCGAGGCGTTCAGCCTGTCGATGCCGTCGATGCTGTTCATCACCTTCGGCACCTTCGCGGTGGAGTTCTTCGCCCCCGCCATCCTCGACCAGCGCTGGGGCGCCTTCGCC
This sequence comes from Azospirillum sp. TSH64, assembly GCF_003116035.1. GTDB lineage: Bacteria > Pseudomonadota > Alphaproteobacteria > Azospirillales > Azospirillaceae > Azospirillum. Next base: position 3,011,151 of record NZ_LGQW01000015.1, on the reverse strand, counting down.
TGGCAGTTCCTGGCGGTCAGCGTCGCCATCCCCGTGGCGATGGTGCTGGTGGTGGCGCTGGTGAAGTGGCTGCTGATGGGCCGCTACGCCCCGACCATGAAGCCGATGTGGTCCTGGTGGGCCATGCGGACCGAGGCGGTTGCCGTGCTGTATTGGGGTCTGGCCGGCAAGGTCCTGCTCGACCATCTGCGCGGCACGCCGATGCTGCCCTGGGTGCTGCGCCTGTTCGGCACCAAGTTCGGCCAGGGCGTCTACATGGACACCACCGACATCACCGAGTTCGACTGCGTGTCGGTCGGCGACTATAGCGCGATCAACGCCCTGTCGGCCTTGCAGACCCACCTGTACGAGGACCGTGTGATGAAGGTCGGCCGGGTGTCGGTCGGGACCGGCGTCACCGTCGGGGCCGGCGCCACGGTGCTCTATGACACCCATGTCGGCGACTTCGCCCGCCTGGGCCCGCTGACGCTTGTGATGAAGGGCGAGGAAATCCCCGCCCACGGCGAGTGGGTGGGCGCTCCAGCCGAACCGGCACCGCAGGCCCATGCGACGGTCGACAAGCGGGTGAGGGCGGCGGCGTAAACAGCCGGCGTCAGTGAGTGGAAGAAAAGGCTGGTATTACCATTGCGGTGTACCGGCCTTTTCTTTTGCCTGTCTTCGGCCCTTCAGTCATCTGACGACAAACCGTCGCGCGCTGTTACTCCTGCCGGTGGTTGTCTCCGCGCGGGAGCGGTGTATAAGGGGGGCCGAGCGCGGCCTGCCCCCTTCGCGCGCACGGCCGGGCCTTGTGCCCTGCGGAGGCGAACGGCGGCCGTTGGATCGTCATGAAGGAACGCCCCAATGCCCGACGACATCGCCTCAGCCCGCGGCCTGTTTCCGCTCGCCAAGGACGACACGACCTACCGCAAGCTGACCTCGGATCACGTCTCGGTCGTCGAGTTCGACGGCGAGCAGATCCTGAAGGTCGAGCCGGAAGGTCTGCGCCTGCTGGCCGAGGCTGCCTTCTCCGACATCAACCATCTGCTGCGGCCGGGCCATCTGGCCCAGCTCGCCAAGATCCTGGACGATGGGGAAGCGTCGGCCAACGACCGTTTCGTGGCGCTCGACCTGCTGAAGAACGCCAACATCGCCGCCGCCGGCACCCTGCCGATGTGCCAGGACACCGGCACCGCCATCATCATGGGCAAGAAGGGCCGCCGCGTCTGGACCAAGGGCGGTGACGAGACCGCCCTGTCGGAAGGGGCCCGCGACGCCTACCTGAAGCGCAACCTGCGCTACAGCCAGCTTGCGCCGATCTCCATGTATGAGGAGAAGAACACCCGCAACAACCTGCCGGCGCAGATCGACATCTATTCCGAGGGCGAGGACTATTACAAGTTCCTGTTCATGGCCAAGGGTGGCGGGTCGGCCAACAAGACCTTCCTGCATCAGGCCACCCCGTCGGTTCTGGCGCCCGACCGGCTGCTGAAGTTCCTGGAAGACAAGATCCGCTATCTCGGCACCTCGGCCTGCCCGCCCTACCACCTCGCCATCGTCATCGGCGGCCTGTCGGCGGAACAGAACCTGAAGACGGTGAAGCTGGCCTCGGCCCGCTATCTCGACAATCTGCCGACCGAGGGCGGCGAGGACGCGCACGCCTTCCGCGATCTGGCGATGGAGGCCGAGGTCCACAAGCTGACCCAGAACATGGGCATCGGCGCCCAGTTCGGCGGCAAGTATTTCTGCCACGACGTCCGCGTCATCCGCCTGCCGCGCCATGGCGCCTCCATGCCGATCGGCATCGGCGTGTCCTGCTCGGCCGACCGTCAGGCGGTGGGCAAGATCACCAAGGACGGCATCTTCCTGGAGCAGTTGGAGACCGATCCGGCCCAGTATCTGCCGGAGATCGGTGACGAGCATCTGTCGAGCGACGTCGTAAGGATCGACCTGAGCCAGCCGATGGAGCAGATCCGCGCCACGCTGAGCCAGTATCCGATCCGTACCCGCCTGTCGCTGACCGGCCCGCTGATCGTCGCCCGCGATCTGGCCCACGCCAAACTGCGCGCCCGCCTGGACGCCGGCGAGCCGCTGCCGGACTATTTCAAGAACCATCCGATCTACTATGCCGGCCCGGCCAAGACGCCGGAAGGCTACGCCTCGGGCTCCTTCGGGCCGACGACGGCCGGCCGCATGGACAGCTTCGTCGACCAGTTCCAGGCGGCGGGCGGCTCCATGGTCATGCTGGCCAAGGGCAACCGCAGTGCGGAAGTGACGGCGGCCTGCAAGCAGCATGGCGGCTTCTATCTCGGCTCCATCGGCGGTGCCGCCGCCCGTCTGGCCCAGGACTGCATCAAGAAGGTGGAGTGCGTCGAGTATCCCGAACTCGGCATGGAAGCCATCTGGCGCATCGAGGTGGAGGACTTCCCGGCCTTCATCATCGTCGACGACAAGGGCAACGACTTCTTCAAGGAGTTGAAGCTCGCCTGACCCTGTCTGACAGGACGTGAAGGGGCGCGGCGCCTTGCAGGAAGGCACCGCGCCCTTTTCCCTGCCCGCTTGCGGGATGGCACCTGGGGCGCCTATCTTCATCGCATCGGGATCGGGGCATCGGGATCGGGAAGGACTGTGCAATGGACGGTGTCTATGACCGGCGTGCGCCGAAGCGGGACATCACCTTGTCGCTGGACGAGGATATCCTGCAACGCGCCCAGTCCCTTCCCGGCGACCTGTCGGAACGAGTCGAAAAGATGCTGGCCGACGAGGTGGCGAAGGCGGATCGTGAGCGTCGCCTGGATGCCACGATCAAGGCGCTGAACGAGTTCGACGCCAGATACGGCTCCTTCGCCGATGAACATCTCGATCACCTGTGATGGCTCAATTCGATGTTCATCGGAACCGAACAGCAACGCGTTCGGGCATACCGTATCTGGTGATCGTCCAGTCACAGCGTTTCGACGCATCGGCACGCAGGGTGGTCGCGCCGCTGCTGCTGGCTGACAAGCTCCAGTGCACGGAACCCTCCTTGACCCCGAAGTTCGAGATCGAGGGCCATGGCGTCGTTTTGAACCCGCTTCAGCTCGCCTCCGTTCCGATGGACCAACTCGGCGAGAGGGTCTGCTGCCTCGCCGACGACAGCGACCGCATCATCGCCGCCATCGACCTTTTGATTTCCCGTGCCTGGGGATGAGTAACCCGTGACACCCGCCCAAATCCAAGACCGCATCCTGTACCGTGACGGGCTGATGCTGATCCTCGACAAGCCCGCCGGGTTGCCGGTCCATGCCGGTCCTGCCGGCGGGCCGAACCTGGAGCGGCATTTCGATGCGCTGCGCTTCGGCTTTCCCAAGCCGCCGTCGCTGGCCCACCGGCTGGACCGCGACACGTCGGGCTGCCTGATCCTCGGCCGCCATGCCAAGGCGTTGCGCAAGATCGGCATCCTGTTCCAGAACGGCAAGGTCGATAAGACCTATTGGGCGGTGGTCGCCGGCATGCCGCCCCAGGAGTCCGGGCGGATCGAACTGCCGCTCGCCAAGGTGTCCAACAAGACCGGCGGCTGGCGCATCGTCGGTTCGCCCGACGGGCAGGCGGCGGTCACCGATTATGTCGTGCGCGGGCAGGCCGATGGGCTCACTTGGCTGGAACTGACGCCGCACACCGGCCGGACCCACCAGATCCGCGTCCATTGCGCCTCCATCGGCTGTCCGCTGGTCGGCGACCCGCAATATGGCGGGCCGGACGGCAAACCGCTGCATCTGCACTCCCGCGCCATCTCGCTGCCGCTCTACCCCAAGCGCGATCCGGTCGGCGCCGTGGCCCCGGTTCCGCCCCACATGCGGGCGGCGCTGGAAGCCTGCGGCTTTACCGAAGCGTCATAGCGTCGCCGCCACGCTCTGGCCTTGCTGCGATGCGGCAGGCTGCCCCATGATCGGTACCGCATTGGGGCGATCACGGCCCGGGGGACGAGCGCATGATACCGATCGGCACGACGACAGCCCGTTGGATGACCCTGCGCTACGCCCTGGCGCTGACCTTGATCGCGCTGGGCACGCTGGCCGGCTTCGTCATGACGGAGCGGGTGATCGGCCAGCATGAACGCATGCTTGAGGTCGTCAACGTCTCCGGCCGCCAGCGCATGCTGTCGCAACGGACGGCCCTGCTGGTGGAACAGCTGAGGAGCGCCACCGACCCGGTGGTGCGCGCCGACCTTGCCCAGCGGCTGGACGAGGCCACGGGCATGTTCGAGGCAACCCACCGGCGCCTGAGCGGCCAGTCCGGGTCGGAGGAAGGCCCGCCGCTGGGTCCGCCGCCGCGAGACCTGTTCTTCAGCGGCCCCGACCCGCTCGACCCGGTGGTGACCGGGCATATCGCCGCCTTGCGCCGCGTTATCGCCGCCGCGTCCACCGGCCAGCCGCCGGACCCCGCCGAAGCCAACCGCATCACCGCCCAGGCGCTCGGCCCGCTGCTGGACCGGCTGGAGGAGATGGTCGCGCTCTACCAGGAGGAGGGAGAGGCCGGTTTCCAGACCCTGCACCGGCTGGGCTTGGCGGCGCTGCTGATCACCCTGCTGATCCTGGCGGTGGAGGCGCTGGCGATCTTCCGGCCGATGACGCGGCAGGTGCGCCGGCAGTTCACCGAAATCCTGCGCATGGCGGAAACCATCGAGCGGGCCAACGCCACGCTGGAACAGCAGGTGCGCGAGCGGACGGCCGAACTGCACACCGCCAAGACCGCGGCGGAGCAGGCGCACCGGGCGAAGTCCCGTTTCCTCGCCCATGCCAGCCACGACCTGCAGCAACCGCTGCAGGCCATCGGCATGTTCACCGGCATGCTGGAACGCCAGCCGCAGAGCGCCAAGGCGGCGGCCCTGCTGACCGACCTGAAGGCGGCGCAACGGTCGATGCGCGACCTGCTGAACGCCATCCTCGACATCTCCAAGCTGGAATCGGGGGTGGTGTCGCCGAAGCCGGCCGACCTGCCGCTCTCCCCCCTGCTCGACCAGCTCGAGGCCGAGTTCGCCGGACAGGCGGAGGCGAAGGGGCTGCGGCTCCGCGCCATCCCGACCGATGCGGTCGTGCGCAGCGATCCGGCCCTGCTGGAGCGGATCGTCCGCAACCTGATCGCCAACGCCATCCGCTACACCGAGAGCGGCGGCGTGCTGGTCGGCTGCCGCACCCGTGGCGACACGCTGTGGATCGAGGTCTACGACACCGGCCGCGGCATCGCCGAGCCCGACCGCCAGCGCATCTTCGAGGAATTCGTCCAGCTCGACCGTCCCGACCGCGACCGCAGCGAGGGCATCGGCCTCGGCCTCGCCATCGTCGAACGTCTGGCCCGGCTGCTGGGGCATCCGGTGACGGTGCGGTCGGTGGAAGGGCGTGGAACCGTGTTCGCCGTGGGCGTGCCGCTGGCGGGGTGATATTGTCGCTCCATGAAGGACGATCTTGTGTAATTTCGCCTGATTGTTCGATTTGCTGTCCGGTGCCAAATTCCCCTCCAGACAAGGGCACACACCCCGAAGGCAAAGGAGGGTTTCATCATGATCACCATTCGCCATCGCGACGAGCGTGGGGTCGCCAACATGGGTTGGCTGAACAGCAACCACAGCTTCTCGTTCGGCCACTACCTGGATCCCGGCCATATGGGCTTCCGCGCCCTGCGGGTCATCAACGAGGATCGGGTGATCCCCGGCGCCGGCTTCCCCACCCATGGGCACGCCAACATGGAGATCGTCTCCTATGTGCTGAACGGCGCGCTGGAGCACAAGGACTCCATCGGCACCGGGTCGGTGATCCGTCCGGGCGAGGTCCAGGTGATGAGCGCCGGCCGCGGCATCCGCCACAGCGAATATAATGCGTCGGACACCGAACCGGTGCATTTCCTCCAGATCTGGATCCTGCCGGAGGCCAACAACCTGGCGCCCGGCTACCAGCAGGCGGATTTCCCGGCCGAGCAGAAGCGCGGCACGCTGAAGCTGGTCGGGTCGCGGGATGGCCGCGACGGCAGCACCGTCATCCATCAGGATGTCGACCTGTATGCCGCCCTGCTGGACGGCGAGGAAAGCGCCACGCTGCCGCTGCGCCCCGGCCGCCATGCCTGGGTCCAGGTCGCCCGTGGCTGGGTCCATCTGAACGGCACCCTGCTGAAGGCCGGCGACGGTGCAGCCCTGTCCAACGAGGAGGCGGTGACGCTGGACCGGGCTTATGAGGCCGAAGTGCTGGTCTTCGACCTCGCATGAGGTGTCGGGCTTGACATAAAAGCTTGATTTGAACCGGGAGCGGGGCGGACGGCACAGTGCCGCCGTCCCGTTCCCGCCGACACCCTGCCGGCGGGCCGAACCCTGGGGTTGGCGATGACCGAGCAGAAAACCTACAACGCCCTGTTTCTCTGCACCCACAATTCGGCGCGCAGCATCATGGCGGAATGCCTGATGCGGCGGTGGGGCGCCGGCCGCTTCAACGCATGGTCGGCCGGCAGCTACCCGTCGGGCCAGATCAACCCGCACACGCTGGCGACGCTGAAGGCCTTCAATCTGCCGACCGAGGGTCTGCGGTCGAAAAGCTGGGACGAGTTCTCCCGGCCGGACGCGCCGGCGCTGGATTTCGTCTTCACCGTCTGCGATCAGGCCGCAGGCGAGATGTGCCCGGTGTGGAACGGCACGCCGCTGACCGCCCATTGGGGGGTCGAGGATCCGTCGGCCGCCAGCGGGACGGAGGACCGCATCCGCATGGCCTTCCGCCGCACCTATGTGGAGCTGGAAAGCCGCATCAAGATCTTCGCCAGCCTGCGGGTGGAGCAGCTTGACCGGCTGACCCTGCAAAGCTCGCTGCATGCCATCGGCACCGTTCATGGCTCCGAAGCGGACGCAATGGCCGACGCCTGAGCGCTCTTTTTACTCGCCCTCAATCGGCGGGCGCGGCCATCCGGCCGCTTGCCTTCGCAGGCATGGGCCTGCGGGGCCGCAGTCGCGGCCCATACCGTCGGGCGTACGCCCGACGGTATCACAGCACTTGCTTGGGCAAGGACAGCAGCTCCTTCCTGATGCGATTGAGGCTGGGACGGTTGTCCGGGCCGAAGGCGATGGGGCGGCACAGGTGCATGGCGGTCAGCCCGACCCGCGCGGTCAGCAGGCCGTTGATCACCCCCTGCCCCATCCGCGTTGAAATGGCGGCGGCGAGCGACCCGCCCAGCGCCTCCACCGCGACATGGTGGGCGCTTTCCGCCACCCCGGCGACGGCGATGTTGGCGAGCATCCGGCGCAACAGCCGCAGCGAGCCGACATAGCCGGGCCGGGCGCCATAGAGGGCGGCGATCTCCCGCACCAGCTTCAGGTTGCGCCAGAGGACCACCGCGAAATCCAGCAGAGCCGCCGGGCTCAGAGCGGTGGCGACAGCGGTGTCGCGCGAGGCGCGCAGCACCCGCTGATAGGCGGCCCGGTCGAGCGGGCTCAGCACCTCGCGGTCGAGCAGCCGGACCACCTCATGCTCGTCATGGGCGTCGGTGACATGGTCGCGCACGCGGGCCAGCGCCGGGGCCAGCTCCCGCCGGTCGGCATAGAGCGCCACCAGCGATCCGGCGAACCGGTCGGCCCGGCCGCCGGGGGCGTCCAGCTCCAGCCGGCCGGCCTCCGCCCGCAGTTCCTCGATGCGGCGCAGGCGGCGGAGCGACAGCAGCTCGGTCACCAGCATCGCCAGGGCCGCGATGCCGGCGGTGGCGGCCAGCAAACCGACCAGCACGCCCAGCGCGAGGCTGGTGGCGAAGGCGCGGGCCAATAGATCGGCGGTGTCGAAGCCCAGCGCCACCAGAACCAGCGCCGCCAGCGCCCCGAACAGCCAGCGCCCCAGCCGGCGCGTGGTCCGCACCGGGGTGGCCGGGGCCGGCAGCAGGTCGGCGGGATCGCCGGAGCCGGTCAGCAGGGCTGTCTCCTCCTCCGCCGGCACGGGTGCCGCGCGGTCGAGTTCCAGCTCCATCGGCGGAACCCACCCCTTTGAGGCTTTGCGGGTCTCGCGCTCCGTCACGTCAGATAGTCCCCGAGAAGGAATTGCAGGGCCTGGTCGACGCGGATGTGCGGCAGGCCGCGCGGATCGCGGCCGAGGTCGTCGGGCGGGCGGAAGGCCAGGAAGTTGTAGGGGCGGTCGCGGCCGGGCGGGAAGGCCTCGGCATCCTCCGGAATTTCGCCGGGGAACAGCACGGTCGGACGGTCGCGCCCGACCGGCACGCCGCGCACGCAGCGCAGCTGCCGCCCTTCATGCTCCGTCACCACGCTTTCGGTGCATTTCAGCGCGGCGATGGCCATGGTCTCGACCTGGGCGCCCTCGAAGCGGATGGCGTTGCGGGCGTCGCCGACCAGCCGGTCGAGCAAGGCCCGCAGCTGGGCATGCTGGTGGGCGGCGATGTGGTCGGCCTTGGTCGCGGCGAACAGCACGCGGTCGATCTTGCTGCCGAACAGCCAGTCGAGCCAGCCCGACGAACCATGGCGGAACGGCTCCAGGCTCAACTCCAGCGCCCGCTTCATGTCGGCCATCCCGGCGGGGCCGGCATTCAGCGCGCCCAGCACGTCGATCAGCACGATCTGGCGGTCGAGCCGGGCGAAATGCTCGGCGAAGAAGCGGCGGACGACGTTGGTCTTGTAGGCCTCGTACCGGTCCTCCATCAGCGCCCACAGGCTGCCGCGGCCCCTCGATCCGTTGGGCTGATTGCCATGCAGGGGACAGAAGGTCAGCAGCGGCGCGTCCTTCATGTCGCCGGGTTCGACGAAGCGGCCGGGCTGGATCAGGCTGAGCAGCGTGTCGGCGCGGCGGCAGGCATGGAGATAGTCGGTGTAGAGCGCCGCCCCGCGCCGCGCCGCCTCCTCCTCCGCCGGGGCGGCCGGGTCGATGGTGGCGAGCCAGCCGCGCCACGAGGCGGACAGCTCGTCGCGCGGCGGACGGGCGGCGAGTTCGAGGGTCTGGGCGCTCCATTCCGCAAAGCTCTGGCGCAGCAGCGGCAGGTCGAGCAGCCATTCGCCGGGATAATCGACGAGGTCGACATTGAGCGTCGCCATCGGCTGCACGGTGCGCTTCAGCGCCGAATCCGGACGGTAGCGCAGCGAGACGCGCATCTGGCCGATGCCGCGCGTCGGCTCCGGCCAATGGGGATCGGGGCCGGTCAGGGCAGCGAGATGGCCTTCGAAATCGAAGCGCGGCACGTCGGGATCGGGCTGCGGCCGCAGCCGCGCCGCCTGGAACCGGCCGGACGAGACGACATCCATGAAGGGCAGCCGCCCGCTCTTCAGCAGGTTGTCGACGATGGCGGTGACGAAGACGGTCTTGCCCGCCCGCCGCAGCCCGGTGACGCCGACGCGCACCGTCGATTCCAGGAGAAGCCGGCTGCCGGCGTCGTAGAGGCTGTTCAGGTCGGGAATACGCACGGGCGGTCGTTCACGTCTGGCCGATGACCGGCCCTATATGGGGTCGGCCAAGCGCGATGCGAGGGGCCGGGATGCGAGGCGGAGCCGGATGCGACGTTTGGAACGGCGTGAAACAGTTTTCGGGGGTGTGTTCACTGTTCCATCCGGACGGCATCGGCGGGAACCTCCGCAAGTGGGCACCGGCGAGAACGCTACCATGGATGCGGGGAGGCAGGTAACGGCGGGAAGAAAAACGCCGGCACGGTCGGGGGATTCTCCCTCTCCCCCCGGGGAGAGGGCCGGGGTGAGGGGGATGCATAGGTAGGATTCTCGTGACGGAACGCTGTGCTTCCCCCTCACCCTAACCCTCTCCCCGGGGGGGAGAGGGGATTTGCTGGGCGGGAGAGGGAACTTACCCCCCGATATAGTGCGGCATCAGCTTCGCCTGGTCGCCGATCCAGACCTCGCAGCGGCTGTCCTGGTTGCGGAAGAAATAGGTCTTGCCGGGCTGACGGCGGTTCTGCGGATCGACCAGATTGGCGCCGCCGGAAAAGGCCACCCCATAGCGGTAGTCCGGCGTCGCCGCCCAATAGAGCCCGTCGATCTGTTGCAGGAAGGCGCCGCGCTGGCACAGGTGCGACAGGGTGCGGTCGCGCGTGGCGAGGCCGTTCAGGCCGTTGGGCAGCTTGTAGACGATGCGGCTCTCGGTGCGGCGCAGGCGCGGCTCGTGGCCGGGCGGCGGCGGTTCATAGGCGCGGAAGGTCGGACCCAGATGGCCCGGTTCGGTGCGGTCGGTGCGCAGCACCTCCTCGGCCCCGGCGGCGGCCGGCAGCAGCAGGGCGGTCAGCAGCAGGGCGGCGAGGCGGCGGGTCATCGCACCGACGGGTTGTTGGCGACGAAGGCGAAATAGGGCAGCCGCCGCACCGCGTCCGCCACCATCAGATAGGCCACCGCGAAGGCCAGCAGCGAGCTGAGGAAATAGCCGTAGCCGTACCAGGGGAAGCCCATCCGGCTGAACAGCAGGGTGAAGCCGGCGTTGGCGGCCAGATAGACCAGCTGCACCGTCAAATTCCGCCCGCGCAGGTCGAAATAGGCGAGGATCACCGTGCAGAACAGGAACAGCACCTGAAAGAAGGCGCCCAGCACGCCGAAGCGGAACATGCCGATCTGCTGGTACTGCAACCCGAGGGCACCGATGATGCTTGGGGCCAGGAAGATGCAGACGGCGCAGACCGCCCCTTGCAGGATGATCAGGTTGCGGCTGCTGTCGAGCAGGGCGGCGATGATGGCGCGGTGGTTGCGGGCGATCTGGTCGTAGGTCGCATGCTTCTGGATGTCGCGGTAGAAGCCCTGGTAATGCTCGAAGAAGCGGGTCTCGATGTTCACCGTGAACAGGGTCAGCGCCGGCAGGGTCGTCAGATAGGCGATGAACATGGCGCCGTCATAGGCGCTGTAGATCGCCATGGCGCCGGAGACCAGCTCGCGTTCCGGCGCGAACCACATGATCCACTTGTCGGTCCAGACGGCGGCGTTGGCGAACAGGCCGATCAGCGCCAGATCGGCGTATTTGCGGAAATAGCCGAGGAAGTCGAACATCCGGCCGACCGGATGGGGGTATTCGGCCAGCACCCGCGCGATCAGCCCGAACTGGATCACCGCCAGCCCGGCGGAGAATCCCCAGACCATCCCGGCGGCACCGAAGCGGCCGCCCAGCAGGACCGCACCGGCCAGACCCGCCGCCATGCCGACGCCGAAGGCGACGGTGACCGCCAGATAGTCCTTCAGCGCCGACAGGAAGATCGACACCACCCAGATGCCGCAGACCAGGAAGAAGTTCGCCAGCCCGCCCAGCATCAGCGGCAGCGGCAACCCGCTGAACAGCGGATAGAAGGGTCCGGCGGTCAGCCCGGCGATGGCATAGGCCAGCCCCAGCGTCGCCAGCAGCATGCCGGGTGCGGCCTCGACCTCCTTGGCATAGATGGCGTCGGCGAGATAGCGGGTGGCGACCAGCACCAGCGGCCCGGTGAAGACGACCGAGAAGCAGAAATTGTAGATCACCACGACGCGGAACAGCGTCAGCTCCTCCATCCCCACCAGATCGCGGCCGAACAGCGTGATGCCGGCCAGCGCCAGGATGGTGAACATCCAGGGGCCCGACGTGATGAAGGCGGAATGGGCATAGCCCTGCAACACGCCGAGCAGGTCGTCGCGCCGGGCCAGCCGGCGGAGGGCGAAGCCGATGCCGGCCATCTCAGGCGGCTCCCTTCAGGCCGATGCCGTCATGCTCCGGGGAAAGCCGGGTCGGCATGGCGATGTGCTCGTCGTAGATGGCGCGGTAGACGCGGTCGATGGCGACCTTGTCGTAGGATTGGGCGACACGCCGGGCGATGGCCTGGGCACAGCGGTCGCGCCACGCGCGGTCGAGCAGCAGGGCGCGCAGTTCCCGCGCGGTGTCGAGCGGGCTGGCCAGCGGCGTCACCGCCCCGCCCGGCCCCAGCGGCGGCACCTCGTCCGGGCGGCCCATCAGCAGCTCGGAGCAGGAGCCGACATCGGTCGCCACCGTCGGAACGCCCGACGCCCCGGCCTCCAGGATCACCAGCGGCTGCGCCTCGCTGACGCTGGTCAGCGCGATGGCGTCGATCCTGCCCAGCCAGTCGGTCAGTTTGACCCGGCCGGCGAAGATCACCGTCTGCTCCAGCCCAAGATGCTTCACGATGCTGCGGCATTCCTCGACATAGCCGGGATCCTCCTCCAGCGGCCCGAGGATCATCGCCTTCAGATCGGGGATGTCCTCGCGCAGGATGGCGGCCGCCCGGACATAGGTCTTCACGTCCTTGATCGGCACGACGCGGCCGATCAGGGCGATGGTCGGCGGGCGCGGCGTGGACTCGCGCTGCACCTGGGAATAGCCGGCATAGTCGATGCCGTTGGGCACGATCATCAGCTTGGCCGGATCGGCGCCCTGGCGGCGCTGGAACTCCTGATTGCCGCCGTACAAGGTGATGATGCGGTCGCAGGCGTCGTAGCAGGCCTTGGAATAGCTGGCGAAGGTGTCGAGCCACAGGTCGCGCAGGTCGCGCTTCTTCTTGTCGAGCGCCAGCGAGGTGTCGGCTCCCTCGAACAGCCATTCGGCCATCAGGATCTCGATGCGCCGTTCGTTGGTGTAGATGCCGTGTTCGGTCAGCAGCGCCGGCCGCCCGGTTTCCAGCCGCGCCCGCGCGGCGAACAGCCCGGCATAGCCGGTGGAGACGGCATGATAGACCCCAGCCTGCGGCATCGGCACCAGCAGCGTGGCGAACAGCCCGCTCATCAGCGCCCGGCTGCCCCAGAAATATTCGAGGAAGGAGGCGTCCGGCAGGGCGGCCCTGCACATGCGCACCACCATCTGGAAGGCGTCCTCGGAGTTCAGCAGCGCCCGCTTGCCGATCCGGCCGCGCCGGGGGGCCAACAGCCGCAGCACCTCCGCCACCTCGGCCAGCCCTCCCCCCTGCTGCAGGCGGGCCAGCGGTTTCTCCAGCTCCTTCAGCAGCCGGCCGGTGCCGGGCTGCCAGCGCCAGCCGGCGGGCGGGTCCTGGAGATAGACATGGGTCAGGCCGGTGACGTTGGGCGGCAGCTCATAGGCGAGCTTGCGGGCGCTGCGGTCGGCGACCAGGGCCACAATGTGGAAGGTCAGGTCGGAATGGGACCGGATCAGGTCATGGGTCCAGGTCGACACGCCGCCCGCGACATAGGGATAGGAGCCCTCCATCAGCAGGCAGACGTCGGCCCTGGGGGCCTGGGGCGCTTCAGGGGGCGCTTCAGGGAAGGGGCGGCTCATGCGGCAAGCTCCCGCCCGGCGATACCCGTGGCTGCCGGGACGTCATCGCGCCACAGGGCGAAGACATCGCGCAGCGTGTCGGGAAGCTCCGCCCCGTCGCCCAGCAAATCGGACCGCCGGGCCGGCAGCACCCGCAGGTCGGCGAAGCGGCCGAGCCGGAACAGGCTCTCGGCATACCAGAACAGGATGCGGCGGTCGGGCGTGCGGTCGATCATCGGTTCCAGCCTTTCCGCCGCCTCCGCCGCCAGTCCGCAGCGCAGGAGCAGCCGGCCCAGGTCGTGGCGGATGCCGTCATCGTCGGGAGCGAGGTCCAGGCTGCGCCGGTAGCCCTCCAGCGCCTTGTCGCGGATCTCCGCCTCGCGGTTGGAATCGAGCAGGCCGCAGAAGGCGTAATCGTCGAGATGGCGGGCGAGCCCCGCGAGGCTGGCGGCATCGTCGGGGCGGCTGCGGGCGGCGTGGTCGAGCGCCAGCCAGCGCTCGTTGAACTCATGCTCCACCCGCGCGGTGGCGGTGGCGGCCTGGACGCGGACGGACGGGTCGGCGTCGGCCAGCCCGGCCTTCAGGGCGGGGGTGAAGGCCGGGCGGAAATGGCGGGCGACCAGGGCGATCACCGCCTGCTTCTGCTGCGGCGAGCCGACCGACATCACGTCGGTGAAGGAGTCGCCGGCCATCAGATGGGCGTTCTCGCGGCCGGTCACGATCAGCTCGTACAGCTCCTGCGCCGGGCCGGTCTCGCTGTCGGGGAAGAGCGAAAGGTACCAGTCCTGGAAGCCGGTGGCATAGCGGCTGAACAGCGCCAGCAGCGCCGCGGTCATCAGCGTGCAGGCGGCGCCCAGCGGCCCCAGCGGCACGATGGTGACCAGCAGCAGCCCGGCCAGCCGCAGGTCGCGCCCGCGCCGCACCCGGCCGCGCACCCACAGACCGACCAGGGCGCAGAGCAGCAGATGCAGCGCCGCGGCCAGCGGAACGGCGAAGGGGATTGCGGTCAGGCCGGGCGACAGCGCCGCGGCATCGAGCAGCCCGGCGGCGAGCGCCACCGCCGCCAGTTCCGCCGCGTCGGCGGCCGGACGCTCGCCCGCCAGCAGGGCGGCGGGATCGGAGAGGTCGGAAGCCGATTGGGTGGAGTCAGGTCCGCTCATTGCGCGACCTCCCCGACCTTTTGCCCGGCGGTATTCTGCCCGGCCGCAGGGGCCGGCGGGTCGATGCGGCGGGTGACGAAGCCGATGGGGATGGTGGAAAGGCCGGCGGGCAGCGCCTGGCGCACCGCGCGCTCCAGCTTCGCCTCCACCTGCTTGGCGCCCTCCAGCGGCGTGCCGGCCAGCACCACGCCGAAGGACGTGCCCTGATGGCCGAAATCGCAGGCGAGGTCGGTGTCGCGCAGGCTGCCGCGCACCGCCTCGCCGATGGCGGCGGCGAGGTCGGCGCGCTGGGCCACCGACAGGCGCGACAGGCCGGTCGGGCGGATGGTGATGGCGGTGGTCTCGAAGCCCATGCGGCGGCCGAGAAGGGCGAGGAACTCCGCCTGCCGGCCGATGTAGCTGGAGGAGTAAAGCGCCTCGTCGGTGAAGACCCGCTGTTCGCTGGCGGTGCGGTACTGGCGCGCCTTCGCCATCGCGGTGCCGATCCATTCGCACAGGATGCGGAAATTCTCGACCGTGTTGACGCTGAGGTCGGTGAAGCCCAGGCTTTCGATCTTCACCATGCCCAGCACCTCGCCGGTGTCGGCGCTGATCAGCGGGCCGGCCATCACGCCTTCGCCGGCGAGCACGCGCTCGTCGTCGGCGCGGTTGACGCAAAGCTGGCGCTGGCGGGCGATCACGGTCTGGAACAGCGGCGTGCCGCTGTCGAACCAGCGGGCATAGCTGTCGGTCTCGTCGTCCCAGCCCTCGTTCGTCACCGATTCCAGAACGTCGTTGTTCAGCAGGAACAGCGAGAATTTCTCCGGCTTCATGACGGTGCGGACGAGGTCGGCGATGCCCAGCATCACCTCGCCCTCGTCGAGATGGTCGATGGACTTGGCGGCCTGATAGAGGGTGAAGACGGTGCGCAGCTGGCCGGCGACGCGGGTCTCCAGGCTTTCCTTCACCGATTTCAGCGCGCGGTAGGAGCGGGCGATGGCCTCGGCCTCCTGCCGGGCGGCGGCAAGGCCGGCGCGGAGATCCTCGCGCTCGCGCAGCTGGCGCATCCGCAGCTCGCCGAACAGCACGGCGGCGACCAGCCAGAGGATCGGCTCGCGGGTCAAGGCGAAGAGATGGTCGTAGAGGTCCTGGCCGATCCCGGCATCGGGCATGTTGCCGAGCCGCAGCGCCGCCGACGCCACCAGCGCCGCCAGCACCCCCTCGTTGGTGCCGTACTGGATCGCCAGCAGCAGGACCGGGATCCAGAAGGGATGCGGCTGCACCCCCTCGAAGCGCAGCCCGGCGCCGAGCCAGCCGTCCAGCCCCAGCGCCACGCCGAAGAACAGCAACAGCTCCAGCAGGGCGACCGGCCGCAGGCCGAGCCAGCGGCGGGGCGAAGCGCTGTCGGCGATGGATGGGCTCGGCAGGCTGCTCATGCGGGTCGGGGCCTCAGCGGGTGGCGGCGACGACAGGCCGCAGGCTGTGGATCATGCGGGTCGCCACGCGCTGGGCGACGTTGTTGACGCTGTCGCGGCTGAAATAGCCGCGGCCGGCCTCCGACTGGCTGGAGGTCCAGAGGACGGCGCCGTCCGACACCCGCACCAGCCGGGCGTTCAGGCCGACGACCGGCTCCTCGCGCAGGCCATGCTGATAGCCGTATTCCGACACGCTGCCGGCCAGCACCGCATCGACGCCCAGGGTCCGACCGGCGGCCTGGGCATCCAGCGGGGCGGCGTCGGGCTGCCCGTCGGTGGAGGCGGTGGCGGTAGAAGCGGCGTCGGCAGCCGGCTTGCCGGCGGACAGGCGGCTGCGGACCCGGCCGACCTCCACCGTGCGGAGGCCATCGACGCCATAGAGTTCGGTGGAGACGATGTCGGCGGCGATCTGGCCGGCATTGGGGTGGTTGGTCAGATTCTCGAAGGGCAGGACGGCGACGGTCGAGCCGGCCGGCAGCGCCCCGCTCGGCTGGGCGAAGTCACGGCTGTTGATCCGGCCGACGCCGCACCCCGCCAGCAGCAGCCCCGCCGCCAGCAGTGCCGCGCCGGCCCGCATGTCCTTGCCCATCTTTCCGGTCCCCGTCAGCCGCATCTCTCGTCCACCTTTTTTAACCATGAAGAGTTGACACACCGTCAATAGCGCCAGACCAGGGTGACACCGGCGCTGTTCACCGCGCTGGCCGTGCCGCGCGCGGTGGAGCGGGCATGGCTGGCGCGGAATCCCAGCTCCAGATTGTCCGCCGGCTCCCATCCCAGCGAGATGGCCCCCTGCGGTCCGCTGCGGCCCCGCCGGTCGTAGGCGTAGCCGATCTGCGCCGCATAGCGGACATAGTCGGTCAGGTAATCCTCGACATTGAGCTGCAACGCATGGACCTCGCGGGTCGCCGCCGGCAGCGGGATGTAGGGCTGGCCGTTAGCGTCCTGCCGCTCTTCCCGGTGCGCCACATATTCGGCATCCAGCACATAGGCGACGCTGGCCAGCGGGCCGACAGTGTTCAGCGTGTAGCGCAGCGATCCCTCCAGCGTGGCGCTGCGCGCCAGATCGGCCTCGCCGGACAGCCCATAGCGGTTGTAGCCGGCGCCGAGCGACAGCGACCAGCGGTCGGACAGCCGGTTCTCGTGCTGGACGAACAGGCGGTCGCGCCGGCCGCCATCGACGATGCCCTCCAGGAAGGCGAAGCTCGGCTCGCTCCAGGCGAAACCGGCGCGGGTTTCGGACTCGTCGCCGCGCCACAGATGGCTGTAGCCGGCACCGAGCGTCTGCGGGGCGGCGTAGAGCGCCAGGGTGGAGCGCTCCAGCTCCGGCCAGTCATGCACCAGCGCCGCCTCCAGCCGGGAGCGGGCACCATGAAAGGCTTCCAAGCGGCCGTCCTCGCGGCGGGCGGAATCGACATCAACCTCGCGGCGCTCCAGCGCCCAGGTCAGGCTGGTGGAGCGCCCAAGCTCCTGAATGCCGCTGAAGCGGGCGATGCGCTGCATGTCGGCGTTGCGCACCTTCTGCCATTCGAGGTCGAGGCGGCTGCGGTCGGCCGTCTCGTGCAGGAGCAGCGCCTTGCCCCGGACCAGCGACGGCTCGCCGGGCGTCAGTTCCAGCGCCGTGTCATAGGCCATGATCGCGTCGCGCCAGCGGCCGAGCCGCTCTTCCGCCTGGGCCAGCAGGGCGGTGGACTGGGCGTCCTTCGGTTCCTGCGCCAGCAGGTCGCGCAGCAGGGTGCGCGCCGGGCGGAGGTCGCCGCCCTCCATCAGCGCCAGCGCGCGGAAATAGTCGAGGCGCCGCTGGGCGGCGCGGTCGGCGGCCCGGTTGGCAGCCTGGACCTCGCGGCTGGGGGCCTCGGCGGAGCGGGTCAGGGCGATGCTGAGGCCGGCGGGGTCGGTGGCGACCGCCGCCTCGACACCGGAGCCAAGCACCAGCACGACGCTGTCGTAGCCGTAGAGGATGTTGTCGACCCAGGACTCCAGCCGCTCCGGCACACGGTCGAGCGGGACCTCGCCCGAGATTTCGCCGAGCGGGCGGCTGAAGCGGAGCACCAGCTCGCGGCCGTCGCGCTGGGTTTCCGTGGTGACGGTGCCGGACCAATGCAGGGCGAAGCGGGCGGTGCTGGCCTCGCGCACCGCCTCCACCCTCGCCGGTTGGGCGGGGGCGGGGGTGGCGAGGAGAAGGAAAGCGAGGGCGAGTAACGGCAAGAGTCCCCTCTCCCCCCCGGGGAGAGGGTCAGGGTGAGGGGGATGCACCGCGTGACTTTCCCAGGATCCTCGCCACGCACCCCCCTCACCCTCCCCGCGCCGCGGGCGCGGGGCCCCTCCCTCTCCCCGGGGGGGAGAGGGTACTGAAAGCAGGGCGATTGGAAGCCGATCACGGAAGGGCCAGGACACGGCGGGCCTCCGGCAGTCGTCCGTTTTCGATCAGCATCGATGCGTAGTCGGCCTTCAACTGGCGGTCGGCCGGGCGGCGCTTGCGCAGGCCCTCGAACAGCGCCACGGCGTCGTCGACCTTGCCCAGCCGGTTCAGCAGGTTGGCCTCCGTCTGGGTCGCCGCGTCGCCGCGCGTGGCGCGGGCGTGCAGCTGCGCCAGAGCGGTGCGGTAGAAGGGGATCGCCACCGTCGGGCGCTTCAGCGCGGTCAGCGCCTCGCCCAGGAAGTAATGCGCCTCGTAATCGTCGGGACCGGTGGCGACGTAGCGGCGCAGCAGCCGTTCGGCGTCGGCGAGGCGGTTCTCGTCATAGGCCAGCATGCCCAGCTGGCGCAGCGCGTCGGCATCGGCGGGCTTGCGCGCCAGCAGCGCGGTCCAGGCCTGCGAGGCGGCGGCGCGCTGGCCGGTCTGCTCGGCAAGGCGGGCGTAGCGGCGCAGCCGATCCGGGGCGGCTTCCTCCGGCAGTGCGGCGCGCACGGCCTCCGCAAGCTCCTTGCCCTTGCCGGCCGCCGCCAGCGCCTCGATGTAGGGGGTCTTCAAGGCGGGCTGGACGGGCGCGGCGCCTTGGGCGGCAAGCCCGGCGATGACACGCCGGCCGCCGCCATACTCGGCAAGGCGGTCGTACCATGCCGCCTGCTCGGCCGGGCTGCCGGCGGCCTTGGCCCGTGCCTCGATCCAGTCGAGCCCGGCCGCCGGCGGGCGCGGCCCCCAGAGATAGGCCAGCTGCCTGAAATCCTCGCCCTGCGGCCCCTGCCCGGCGGCCAGCCGTTGCAGCGCCTGCTCGGCCCCCGTCTTGTCGCCGAGCGCCAGCAGAGCCGAAACCGGCTCCCGCCGCTTGTCGGCCGGCAGGCGGTCGTCGGTGGCGCGGGCCAGCAGATAGCGGCGCAGATCGGCCTTGCGCCCCAGCCGGGTCAGCGTGTCGCGGTACAGCGAATCCTCCGCCTCGGCCAGCGGTGCTGCGGCGGCGCGGCCTTGCAGCAGGGCGGCGAGATCGGGCAGCGCATTCGCCTTGGCCGCGGCGTCGGCATAGACGCTCAGCCACTCTCCCCCTTGCCGCTCCGCCCAACTGCGCAGCAGCGGCAATGCGGCGCGATAGGCCTTGTGGTCGAGCAGCATGGTGACGATGGCCTGCTGGTCGGCTTCCGAAAGATTTCCCCGCGCCAGCTTGGCGCTCAGGTGGCGGGCCAGCTCCTCCGACCGGCCGGCGCCGTCCAGTGCGGCGATGTAGGCGGCCTCCACCTCGGCACCGCCGCTGTCGAGCAATGAATCCAGCAGAGGCGCCAGCAGCGGCAGCGCGTCGGCCGGCTTGCCGGTGGCGGTCAGCACGCCGGCCAGCGCCAGACGGCTGCGCGGCGAGGGGTCGAGCGCGAAGGCGCGCTGGGCGGCGGCCAGCGCCAGGGCAGCGGCAGGCCGATTGGCCCGCGGATCCGTGGCGGGACTTGCGGAAGCGCGTTCGGCGGCGCTGCCTGCGATGTCCTGCAACAGGGCGAGCGGCAGCTTGGGCTGGCCGGCCAGCCAGTCGGCGACCTCGGCCGGATCGCCGGCCTTGGCGGCCAGCCGTGCCCAGCCCTGGGCGGCGGCCGGAGACGGCGTGGCCTGCCGCCTCGCGGTGAACCAGGCTAGACCGGCCGGCGCGCGGTCGAAGTCGATGAACAGGGCGGCCAGCTCCTCCAGCAGCTCGTCGGGCATCGTGCCCGACCTCGGCAACCGGTCGAAGGCGGCGACCGCGGCGGCGCGGCGGCCGGTGCGGTCGAGGATGCGGATGGCGCCCAGCCGGTCGCCGGTCGCCAGCCCATCGCCAACAAGCGCCCGTTCCGCCCACCCGGCGGCGGCGGCAGGGTCGCCGCGGCCAAGCGCGATGTTGGCCGCCAGGATCGGGTAATCGTTGAGGAAGTCTTCCCCCAGCTCGCGGTAGAGGCGGTCGGGGAAAGCCCGGTCGCCGTCGCGAAGCGCGGTTTCCGCCAGCCCGGCCAGGACCCAGTCGGGCACCAGATGCAGGTCGCGGCCCTTGGTCGCTTCCAGCGCCGCGCGCGGCAGGCCGGCATTCACCTCCAGCGCCAGCAGCCGGCCGAACTGCGCATCCTCCACCTGACCGGACAGCGCCGACAGGCGGGTCCGCGCCGGCTCCCGGCGGTCGGTGGCGATCAGCAGGTCGATGTAGGTCAGCTCCAGCGCCAGCACAGGAGCGCGGCCCGCCACCTGCGGCCCTATGATTTGCGGTTCGATCAGCCGCAGCCCGAGATCGGGGCGCGATGCCGCGGCAAGCTGGCTCGCCAGACCGATCATATCGGCGACGGTCGGCTGTTCGCCCAGCCAGCGCCGGGCGCGCTCATAGGCCTCGTCCTCGCGGTCGAGGTCGATCAGCAGGCTCATCAGCAGCTCGCGGCTGTCGGGCTGGATGTTGCCCGTGGCGCGGTCGTCGGCGCGCAGCAGCCAGTCGACCGCGCCGGCATGGTCGCCGCGCGAGGCCAGCAGCGCCGCCAGCTCCTGCTGGGCCTCGACATCCTCCGGCCGCAGGGTGCAGTAGCGGACCAGCGCCTCCGCCTTCATCCCCATCCGGTTGCGGAAGCCGGCGGCATAGGCCAGCTCGCGGAACAGGTCGGCGCTGTTGCGCCTCTCCGCCAGCGCCTTCAGGTTCTCCAGCCGGTCGCCCGGCCGCTGCGCATCCTGATAGAGGCGGTCGAGCAGTTCGCGGGCTTCGACGGAGGACGGCTCGGCGGCAAGGAACCCCTCGGTCAGCTCGATGGCGCGCTCGACGTCGCCCTGGGCCAGCGTCAGGCGGGTCAGCGGCATCACCGTGGCGCCGCTGCGGTCGCCGGCGGCATAGCGCTCCTCATAGACGGCACGGGCGCTGTCGTAATCGCGATCGCGGAATTTCTGCAGGGCAAGCTCGGCGCTGTGCGGAATCAGCAGCAGGCTGGCACCGATGCCGGCCAGCAGGATCAGCAGGACGACGAGGAGGTTCGCGCGCATGGCCGCCCTACCCCGCCGCGCCGTCGGTGGCACGGAAGCGCAGCAGCAGCGGTGCTATGGCGGACACCGGCACGGTCAGCGCCAGCCGGCCGTCGGCATCCGCGTCGACGCTGCCCGACCACAGCCGGGTGCCGTCGCGCTCCGCCGTGACGGTCCAGCGGCCGGGCCGCCGCACCTGCCAGACCATGCCGCCCGCCCCGTAGCCGGTGGCGGCGACGCGGAAGCCGTGATCGTCCGGGGCGAAGGACGAGAAGGCCCAGCGGCCCTGCACCAGATAGGGCATGGCGGCCGGCGGGTCGCGGTCGGCGCGGTCGCTCTCCGCCAGCGCCACCACCGGCTCCGCCACCGCCGGGTCGAGCGCCACATAGAGGCTGCCCTGGCTGTGGCGCTGGCCCAGCACGCCGCTGGAACGGGCGAAATCGACCGCATCGGCGCTGGCATGGTCGAAGCGCAGCGTGTTCAGCGCCCCGCGGTCGCGCACGCGCCAACGCCGCCCGCCGCCCTGGCCGTCCAGCGGCTCGAAGCGGGTGGTGTAAAAGCCCTCGGCGATGCGGGCGTAGCTGGAGGCGGCGACCGGCGCCAGCTCCTGCCCCTGCGCGGCGGTCAGCACCGAGACCAGCGCGTTGAGGCTGGCCGGCTTCTGGCCGGTGTACATGTGGTAATAGACGTTGAAGGGCTTCAGCCGCAGCGGGCTGCCGGCATGCCGCATGGTGTTGACCAGATTGCGGTAGCCGTAGAAGCGGTTGGTCCACAGGTCGGTGTAGGTGTTCTCGTTGCTGCCGGCGGCGTAGATCTGGCGTTCCGCCCCCACCGGCAGGCCGATGGGCGGCAGCCCGGTGATGGACGGGAAATCGGCATCGAACCGCGCGTCGCCGCCGTTGATGTTGACCCCGCCGGCCTTGCGCACCGCCGCCAGCGCCGCCTCGAAGGGGGAGGTGTCGCCCGACCATTGCACCAGCACCGCCCGCTTGCCGGCGGGAGCCAGCCGGGTGAAATAGTCGAGAGCGCCGCCGATCTCCTGGTCGAGGTCGAAGGGCTGCTGCAGATAGGCGCGCGGCACGGCGTAGCGGCCGATGTCCGACACCTCGCCCGCCTCCTCCGCCGCATGCTCGTCACTTTTTCCGGGCTTGCGGCTGCCCTCGCGCTCGAGGAAGGGCGCCTCGGCCTGCCGGCTGTAGTCCTTGAAAAAGGCCCACTGGAAGGGATGGGTCCAGGTGTGGCTGGACGGCTCAACCTGCGGCAGGGCGAACAGCGCCTTGGCCGCCGCCAGCGACTCCGGCGTGCCCTTCCAGGTCGGGTCGAGGTCGCCGACGATGGGGGCGACGCTGACCGGCAGGTCGGGGAAGGCCTCGATGGCGGCGGTGCGCACCATGTCGGCGGACAGCACGCGGCGGGCGGCATAGGGCGCCACCTCCGTCACGTTGCGCCAGCCGTCGCCGTCGATGTGGCTGAAATAGAGCCGCCGCCCGGACAAAGTGGTGACGTCGGGCTTCGGCAGGTCGTCGGTGGCGAAGCTGTCGCGGAAGAAGGCGAAGGGATCGACGATCCATTGGCGCCGGTTGTACTCGGCGTCGAAATAGCGGGCATACCCTTCCGTCACCAGACCGCCGGCCGGACCGGTGACCACCAGATGGCTGTCGCTGGCCGGATCGTCGCCGCGCCGCATCGCCAGATGGGTGACGAAACGCTCGTCGGTCTTGCGGAACAGCGGATAGCCGGGCAGCACCCCCGACAAAGGCCGCTCGAAGCCGATCATCGCATCGGCCAGCGCCGGCTTCGATTTGTAGGTCAGGTCGGAATAGCCGTCGTCGTCGCGCAGACCGAAGCGGGCGAAGAAGCGGTTGGTGAGCGCCAGCGGCACCGGCCTGCCGCCGCGCTCCAGCCGCACCCCCGGCTGCCCCAGCACGGCGAAGCGGACGCCGCGGTCCATCGCACGCGCCACCCAGCCGACATAGGCGCCGACATCGGGGAAGGGCTCGCCCGCGAACCAGGTGACGACGCCGCGCAGGTCGGGATAGCGCGACAGGTCGGGCAGGCCGTCGGCGACGTTCCAGTAGACCACCGACACACCCAGATGGCTCAGCGGCAGTTCCGCCATCGTGTGGATGCGGCTGAGGCGGATCGTGCTTTCCTCGCGCAGGTCGACCAGCGCCAGGACGGTGCGCGGCACCGTCCGCTGCGCCGTCGCGGCAGCGGCCGTCGGGCCGGCGGCAAGGGCGGGAAACGCCGCGCCGGGCAGGAGGATGGCGAGTGCCAAGGCTGCCGCCCGGATGCCCGCCTGGAACCGGCCCCTCACCGCGGCGGCTCCGGGATCAGGCGGTCGAGTTCGACCGTCGCGACATAGGGGGAAAAGCCGTTGGACCGTTGCA
>NZ_LGQW01000015.1:2942319-2987594 GCF_003116035.1 Azospirillum sp. TSH64 | reverse complement strand
GCTTACCCCACCCCACCCCACCCCCCTGCCCCATCCCGCCGGACCGCCGCGCCTGCTGATCGCCGAGGATCTGTCGATCAACCGCGAACTGCTGGCGGCGCTGTTCAAGGACAGCGGCTACCGCATCGATCTGGTGGCCGATGGCGCCGCGGCGGTGGAAGCGGTGAAGGCCGGCGATTACGACCTCGTGCTGATGGACGTGCAGATGCCGGAGATGGACGGGCTGGAGGCGAGCCGGATCATCCGCGCCATGCCGCCGCCGCTGGGCGACCTGCCGATCCTGGCGCTGACCGCCGGTTCGTCGGACGAGGAGCGGCGCGACTGCTACGAGGCCGGCATGAACGGGCACATCGGCAAGCCCTATGAGCGCGACCTGCTGCTGCGTCAGGTCGCCCGCACGCTGGCCGCCGGGCGCAGCCGCACCGGCGCCGCCTGAAGGCCCGCCTGAAGCCGGGTCAGGGCTGCTCGAACACCCTGGGGAAATGGGCGAGACGCCGGCCGAACAGGCTTTGCGGCGTGGCGTCGGTCACGACCGGCTCCGCCTGGCTGGCGGGCAGCGGCGCCATGGGCAGGGGCGTGGCGGAGAGCGCGCGCGCCGAGGCCGGGCGTGGACGGCGCTCGGTCTTCTCGGGTGGGGCGTAGAAATGCAGGGTCAGCTGGCCGTCGGCTTCCGCCGCATAAGGCAAGCCTGGGACCGTCCGGCGTTCGGTGCCGGGAAGCACATACTGCTCACCTTGGTCGGTGCGTTCGATATGCGGCATGACCGGTATCCTGTCTCCACCGGACCGATCCTGCCGTTCCCGCCCTTGCGGGTCAAGGGCGGGCTGCGTCACGAAGGGCTTATCCGATCGTACTGGTATCCGCCCCCTCGTTCACAGGGTGTTCTCCCCCCAAATCGAGGCCCTTACGGGTGCAGGACGCTCGCCACCAGCAGGTAGGACAGCCAGGCGACGATGCCGGAGGCGGGAATCGTCAGCACCCAGGCCCAGACGATTCGGCCCGCCAGCCCCCAGCGCACCGCCGAGGTGCGGCGGGCGGAGCCGACGCCGACGATGGCGCCGGTGATGGTGTGGGTGGTAGAAACCGGGATGCCCAGCCACGTCGCGCCGAACAGGGTTATGGCGCCCGCCGTCTCGGCGCAGAAGCCCTGGTAGGGCTTCAGGTCGGTGATGCGCGACCCCATGGTGCGGACGATGCGCCAGCCGCCCATCATGGTGCCCAGCCCCATCGCCAGCTGGCAGGCGATGATCACCCAGAAGGGCACGTGGAAGGTGTCGCCCAGCATGCCCTGGCTGAACAGCAGGACGGCGATGATGCCCATCGTCTTCTGCGCGTCGTTGCCGCCATGGCCCAGGCTGTACAGCGCCGCCGAAACCAGCTGCCAGTGCCGGAACTGGCGGTCGACCGCGAAGGGGGCGGCCCGGCGCAGCGCCCAGGACAGCACCAGCATCAGGAGCAGCGCCAGCAAGAGGCCGATGCCCGGCGACAGCACGATGGCGACCGCCGTCTTGGTGAAGCCGCTGGCGATGATGGCGCCGAAGCCGGCCTTGGCGATGCCCGCCCCGGCGATGCCGCCGACCAGCGCATGCGACGACGAGGACGGCAGCCCGAGATACCAGGTGATCAGGTTCCAGCCGATGGCGCCGATCAGCGCCGCCAGGATCACCGCCGGGTCCATCACCAGCGGATCGACCAGCCCGGTGCCGATGGTGGTGGCGACATGCAGGCCGAAGAACAGGAAGGCGATGAAGTTGAAGAAGGCCGCCCACAGGACGGCCAGCTTGGGCGACAGCACGCGGGTCGACACCACGGTGGCGATGGAGTTCGCCGCGTCGTGCAGGCCGTTGATGAAGTCGAAGGCGAGCGCCACCAGAACGATGACGGCGATCGCCGGCAGGCCGAGCTGCAGGGCCTCCATGACCGGGACCGCCTCAGACCTGATCGAGCGTGATGCCCGCGACCAGGTCGCCGACGTCGTCGCACCGGTCGGTCACCGCCTCCAGCATCTCGTACAGCTCGCGCCGGCCGAGGAAGGCGATCATGTCCGGCTTTTCCGCGATCAGCGACTGGAGCGCGCTGCGCAGGATATCGTCGGCCTCGTCCTCGATGTCGGACAGCCGGCCGCAGAGATGGTCGATCCGCTCGGCGTTGCGGGCGATGGCGCCCAGGAGCGGCATCAGCTCGACCAGCACGTCGGCCTGCTGGCGGATCAGGGCGACGAAGCGGCGCATCGGCTCGTCGAACGCCTCGATGCCGTAGAGGCCGGCATGGCGCGGCACCTCGTCCATCAGGTCGATGGCGTCGTCCAGCGCGTTGATCAGCGACAGGATGTCCGAGCGGTCGAAGGGGGTGATGAAGGCACGGTGCAGGTCGCGCCCGGCATCCTTGGCGATGCGGTCGGCGTCCTTCTCCACCCGCTTCAGCGCTGCGACCTTCTGCGCGCGGTCGTCCGGTCCGGAATCCATCACCGCTTCCAGTGCGATGGATGCTGCCACGATGTGGCGGGCCTGCTCGACGAACTGGTCGACGAAGCGTTCCTCCTTCGGCATCAGCGAACGGAATGCGCGCAGCAGCATGGGACGGTGACTCGCGTAGACTGGAATGGTTTGGCGCTGCTCTTAGCACGCTTCGCGGTGCGGTGCAGCGGCGGCATGTCATGTAAAGGTCATGAAACAGTCATTTGGTAGCAAAATCGCCACAGGTCGCGGCACATCGCCGCTTTTCACCCTTCCAACCAATCCGGCAAACCGGTTGGGCCGGCCCCATAACCAGGGACCATGGAAAGCCGCCGGCCGCCTTCCCAAATCTCACGAAGCCCCTCCCCCGACCGCAGGGTTCCGCCCATGACGTGCCCATCCCCCGCTCTCCGCCTTGCCATGCCGGCGCTCGCCGTCCTGCTGCTGAGCGCCGCCCCGCTGCATGCCCAGACGGTTCCACCCGGCGACCCGGCCGGCCGGTGCAGCCCGACCGTCTCGGCGGCGCTCAGCACCTGGGACACCGGGGTCGCGGCGGCGGAGCGTTTCGGCGACAAGGCCGCGGCGGTGGCGCGCGAGAAGGGGCGGGAGTATCTGCTGCCGCTGCTGGGGATCGACCCGAAGGCGGTGCCGCCCGACGCCAAGGGCGGCGGCACGACCGACGATGTCGGCCGCGCGCTGGAGGAAAGCCGCAACGATCCCAAGCGCCGCGCCGACCTCTGCGCCGCCATCACCCGCGCGGCGGACGAGGCGAAAAACTCGGCCGGCGCCGGGCTCGACGCGCTGAAACGGGCCCTGGACAACTGGCAGCTGACGCCGCCCGCCGCTCCGGCGCCCGGCCCGGCCCCTGCTCCGGAACCGACGAAGCAGGACGGGCTGATCCGGACCTGACTTTCTTCAAATTCGCCGAAGCGGACGCCGGGCGCTCCACACCCCGGCCAGGAAGGGCAGCGCCAGCAGGACCTGCAAGGCTGCCCAACCCAGCGCTTCCCAGTTCGGCCGGGTCCACTCGACCTCGTGCAGCGCCTCCATGAAGGGCAGCTGGCCGTAGATCAGCGATTCGAGCGGCACGAAGCCCTCCGCCACCACGGTCAGCAGTGCCGCCAGCAGCAGTCCGAAGCCAAGCACCGACTCGACCGGCAGGCGGCGGACGGCGCCGCACAGGCCGCGCGGCTCGCCGTCGGCGACGGGAATCGCCGGACGGAACAGGCTGGCGATGCCCAGCGCGCCCTGCGTCTCCGTCCCCACCGGCCGGCGGGCGGCGCGGATCAGGCCCAGCGCCGGCAGCGCCACCGCCGGGATCAGCAGGTACGGGTTGGGGAAGTCGCGGTAGCGGCCGTCGAAGACGATCAGCAGCGACCAGACCAGCGCCGCGACGCCCAGCGCCACGGCGCTCCACCGCCCCACCCGCTCGGTGCGGGTCAGGGCCGGGCGGGCATGGCGCAGGCCGGCCAGCGGCTCGCTCGCCAGACCGCCGCTCGCCAGCGTGCGGTGGGCGGTCAGCAGAACCGCCAGCGCCAGCGCCGCGGTCAGCGCCAGCATCGCCACCGCCAGCGTGGTGTCCTGCCAGTAATGCTTGCCATGCTCCGCCAGGAAGGCGGCGCGGACATAGAGGGTGGACAGCGCCTGCGCCAGCAGGATCAGCACGACCCAGCCGGTGCCCGGCACATGGCGGCGCAGCAGCGACAGCCCGCCCAGCAGCACCAGCGCCAGCCCGCTCGACGCCGCGAACAGCCAGGGCCACGCGACATTGCCGACAACCGGCCCGGCCAGCGAGAATTTCGGCGTGCGGTCGGCGTTGTACAGGCCCCAATGGCCGCCGACCGTGCCCTCCAGCTTGGCCTTCCACTCCTGATCGAAGGCTTCGATCACGTTGTAGTCGAAGCCCTCCTGCTCGGCCATGCGGACGAAGGCATTGACGAACTTCGCCTTGTTGACCAGCCCCGGCACGGCGGCCCCGCGCGAGCGGCCTTGAGTCGGCCAGCCGGTCTCGCCGACCAGGATCGGTTTGCCGGGAAAGCGGTGGGCGATGGTGCGGTAGCTCTGGCGGATGCGCTCGGTCGCCGCCTCGACGCCGGCCGGCACATCCTCCCAATAGGGCAGCAGGTGGATGGTCAGGTAATCGACGTGGTCGGCGATCTGCGGGTATTTCAGCCACCATTCCCACACGTCGGCATAGGACACCGGCTGCTTCACCGCCGCCTTGACGCGGTCGATGTAGCCGGCGACCTGCTCCGGCGTCAGCTCGCGGCGCAGCAGCACCTCGTTGCCGACGATGACGCGGGTGATGACGTCGGGATAGCGGTTGGCGAGGTCGATCAGCGAGGCGATCTCCGCCTCGTTCTTGTCGGTCCGCGAGGACAGCCAAGCCCCCATGGTGACCTGCATGCCGTGCTTGCGCGCCAGTTCCGGCACCACCTGCAGGCCTTCCAGCGAGGTGTAGGTGCGGATGCCGGCCACCTGCGGCGCCAGTGCGACGAGGTCCTCCTCGATCTGGGCGGTGGAGGGCAGCACGCCGGTCAGCGGGCTCTGCCCGTCGCGGAAGGGCGCGAAGGACACGCTGCGCAGCTTGCCGCCGGGCGGCGGGTCGAGCGGCACCGGCAGGTTCGGCAGGGACCAGACGGCGAGATTGGCGAGGCCGGCGACGAGCAGCGCGGCGAGGATGAGGATCAGGCGCATGGGCGGGATGTCTACACCAAAGGCTTGACGGTTTGAACGGCGACCGTCGCACCAACAGGCCGGACGCCGATTTTATTCACGGATGCGGACAGAAAATGGGCGCGCCCCCCAAAGGAGGCGCGCCCAGTCGGTCAAGGATTGAGTGACGTGCCTTCGTCACAATTCGGTAAACCGGCGGGAGGGGAGGTTTATTCCGCCGGGGCGACAATTTATGCAGGTCAATGGCCTTCGTGCGCTCAGGATGAAACGCAAGACGCCGTAACCGGCCTCATCAGCCCGCTCGGGCACGCGCCAGCCAAACCGTGTGACCGTTGCACTCAGGATCCTCTCGTACATGCGCGACGACATCGAACCCGTGCGCATCCAGCAGCGCACGGTATTCATCCCCGTCCAGGCTGGCATGGAACAGGGGTTCACCCTGGAGAGCACCGATCGCCTCTCCATGCGCGGGGCCACTGGTGAACATGAGAGCGGCCGCCGGCGCCGCATGGCGTTGAAAAACCTCGAACATCCGCTGTTGGTCATCCCAGCGCAGATGAAAGAAGCTGTTCCAGGCCAGGATGCCGTCAAAACGCCTGGGCAAGGACAGTCCGCGCATGTCCGACAAGAGCCAACGATGCTCGGGAAACCGCTCCTGCGCCAGTCCGAGAAGAGGCGGAGACGTATCGATCCCCGTCACCGCGAACCCGCGCTCGATGAAATAGCGCGCCACGGGGTCGGCGCCCCCACAGCCCAGATCCAGGACAGCACCCCCGGACGGCAGAAGCTCCTGGAAACGATCGAGCCAGACCTTCTCGAAAAGGCTACGGCCGCGGCTGGACTCCCACGCAAGGCCATGCTTTCGGTAAATCTCGATGATCTGATCGGCCGCGTCCGTCATCGCACCACCATAACGACGCGTCCGGGCTGCAACCAGGCCTCCCAGTCATCGAATCCAATCAACCCGGGAAGAGCGGAGGGACGCTGGGAAAACCGGAAGCCCGGAGTCCATCAGTCACTTCCGTGAACACCTGATGGACTCCGGTAAACCGCATGAAACTCTGGCGCGGCCCGAAAGCCGATACCCTCAGCGCTCCACGAACGCCTTTTCGATGACGAAGCCGCCCGGTTCGCCGTTGGTGCCCATGACGAAGCCGCGTTTTTCCATCATCGCGGTGGTCTCGGCCAGCATGGCCGGGCTGCCGCAGATCATCACGCGGTCCTTCTCGGCGTCCAGCTCCGGCAGGCCCAGGTCTTCGTAAATCTTGCCGGTCTCCATCAGCGTGGTCAGGCGGCCC
Source organism: Azospirillum sp. TSH64 (assembly GCF_003116035.1). Classification (GTDB taxonomy): domain Bacteria; phylum Pseudomonadota; class Alphaproteobacteria; order Azospirillales; family Azospirillaceae; genus Azospirillum. The sequence continues at coordinate 2,981,164 of NZ_LGQW01000015.1, read as the reverse complement.
TGGTTGCGGAAGGGCTCGCGCGTCACGGTCGGGTAATAGAGCAGCTTTTCCTTCACCTGCTCGCCGAAGAACTCGTTCTCCGGCAGGCTGTGGTGGATCAGGTCGTCATAGGCCAGCTCCGCCACCGTGCGGGTGCCGTGGGTCAGGATCACCCGGTCGAACTTCTCGTACATCTCCGGGTCCTTGATGATGCTGAGGAACGGCGCCAGGCCGGTGCCGGTGCTCAGCAGATACAGGTTCCGCCCGGGAAGCAGGTTGTCGGTGATCAGCGTGCCGGTCGCCTTGCGGTTCACCAGCAGCGTGTCGCCTTCCTTCAGATGCTGGAGCCGCGAGGTCAGCGGGCCGTCCTGCACCTTGATGCTGAAGAACTCCAGCGTCTCCTCGTAATGCGCGCTGACGAGGCTGTAGGCACGCAGCAGGGGCCGGCCTTCGACCTCCAGCCCGATCATGGTGAACTGCCCCGGCAGGAAGCGGAAGGACGGATCGCGCGTGGTGGTGAAGCTGAACAGCGTGTCGGTCCAGTGGTGAACGGTCAGCACGCGCTCTTTGATCAAGTTGCTCATGGGGGCGTTCCAAAACCTGTCGAGGCCAAGCTCTGTTGGCAATGTTCAATACAGAAGTCCGGGACGCTGCGTTCAGGTGGCCGGCGCGATGACACGAGCGGAGCTGCCGCGACGCAACGGCCGAAACCTATCAACAAACCCGGTCGAAGGCCACGGATTTATACCAGTCAAATGACGGGCTTTCCGGCAAACAACACGAATTTTTCCGTACAACATTGATCCCGGTCAATTCGCGCTCTACTCCGCGCTGGGCGGCGCGAACAGGTAGGGCGACAGGCCGCGCAGATTCTCGTCGACGATAAGCCGATGATTCAGCGGCGGAAACGCCCGCTGCGAACAGTCCAGCCGCGGGCAGAGCCGGCAATTCACCCCGATCGGCGTCGCCGCATCGGTGTTGGACAGGTCGAACCCGTCCGCATAGGTGACCTGAGCCGCATGCTGGACATCGCAGCCCAGCGCCACGGCGAATTGCTGCGGCGGGCTGCGGTGACCGCCGCCGGCCTTCACCACCGTGCGGGCGATGGAGAAGTAGGCGGTGCCGTCCGGCATCTCCGCCATCTGGCTGTGGATCTTGCCGGGCGTGCGGAAGGCCTCATAAACGATCCAGCGCGGGCAGCCGCCGCCGAAGCGGGCGAAATGGAAGCCCGCACCCGAAAAACGCTTCGACACGTTGCCGGCGCTGTCCACCCGCATGAAGAAGAAGGGCACGCCCTTCGCCCCCGACCGGTGCAGGGTGGTCAGCCGGTGGCAGACCTGCTCGAACGACGCATCGAAGCGCCGCCGCAGGATCTCGATGTCGTAGCGCAGCTGGGTCGCCGCCTCGTGGAAGCGGCCATAGGGCATCAGCACCGCCGCGGCGAAATAGTTCGCCAGCCCGATCCGGGTCAGCCGCCGCGCCTCGTCGTCCGACAAATTGGCGGCATCGACGATGCCGTTCAGCAGGTCGCGGTGGCGCAGCAGCGCGATCTGGCAGGCGAGCTGGAAGGTGCGGCCCGACGGCGCCAGCATCTCCGACAGCAGGATGCGCCGGCTGTGGCGGTCGAAGCGGCGCACCGCATAGCCCATCACCTCCGACGGCAGCAGGCGGACACGGACGCTGTGCTGGGTGTTCAGCCAGTCGACCAGCCCGCGATAGAGGTCGCCGCGTTCCAGCTTGCCGTCCTGCCACAGGCTTTCCGCCGCCGCCTCCAACTCGGGGAAATGGTTGGAATGGGTCTGGAACAGGTCGCGCACCTCGTCCTGCGGGAAGCCGGTGGCCTGCACCAGATGCAGCTTCTCGCGGTCGGCGACCCGCTCCGCCAGGGCCTGGAGATCGTCGCGCGCCCCGCGGAAGCCGCGATAGAGCGCCACCACCGCCTGCCCCAGCGTCGGCGCCACCGCCGCCAGTTCGCGGAAATCCTGGTTCTTGATGTCGGAGCCGTCGAACAGCTGGTCGGAGAACACCTCGCGCAGGCCGGCCACCAGCCGACTTTCCTCATCCTCGGCGAAGGCCTGGAGATCGACGCCGAACTGCTGGCCCAGCTTCAGCAGCAGCGGCACCGTGACCGGGCGCTGGTTGTGCTCGATCAGGTTCAGATAGCTGGGGGAGATGCCGAGCTGGTCGGCCATCTGCGCCTGGGTCAGCCCCTGGTCGCGGCGCAGGCGGCGGACCTTCGGTCCCAGCATCGCCTTCTTTTCCATGGTCGCCACCGCGCCTCTCCGCTTTACAAGATTTACCGATTTACAGCTTTGTGAAGACGGCAGTTTACAAACGGACCTTTTTACAAACAAGGGCTTATTGCAACGCACTCGGGCCGGGTTTAAGTCTTGGTTCACGGCCGCGCTGTAAAGCGCAAGCGGCCCCGAAGACACCGGACGGCAGAGCAAGGCGGGAGGAAACGCCACTGTCCGCAACCGGATGCCGGGACCGACAAAAGGCCCGCCCCGAGACCCCAGTTCCGCCCCGATCGACCGGGCGCACCGGACAAAAGGAACCTGACCCATGTCGCTCGATGAAAAGACCAAGACCGCCATCCACGCCGCCCGTTACGAGGGCATCCGCCGCGACTACACCATGGACGACGTCAAGCGTCTGAGCGGCTCGGTCAAGATCGAGTACACGCTGGCCGAGCTGGGTGCGCGCCGCCTGTGGGAGCTGCTGAACACCGAGCCCTACATCAACACGCTGGGTGCTTTGACCGGCAACCAGGCGATGCAGGCGGTCAAGGCCGGCCTGAAGGCCATCTACCTGTCGGGCTGGCAGGTCGCCGGCGACGCCAACACCGCCGGCCAGATGTACCCGGACCAGAGCCTGTATCCGGTGAACTCGGTCCCGGCGGTCGTCGAGCGCATCAACAACACCTTCAAGCGCGCCGATGAGATCCAGACCTCCGAGGGCAAGGGCGACACCTACTGGTTCGCGCCGATCATCGCCGACGCCGAGGCCGGCTTCGGCGGCCCGCTGAACGCCTTCGAGCTGATGAAGGCGATGATCAAGGCCGGCGCCGCCGGCGTGCACTGGGAAGACCAGCTGGCTTCGGAAAAGAAGTGCGGCCATCTCGGCGGCAAGGTTCTGATCCCGACGCAGCAGCACATCCGCACGCTGAACGCCGCCCGTCTGGCCGCCGACACCTGCGGCACCTCGACCCTGGTGATCTGCCGCACCGACGCCGAATCGGCGCAGCTCATCACCTCCGACGTCGACGAGCGCGACCATCCCTTCATCGACTTCGACGCCGGCCGCACCGCCGAGGGCTTCTTCCGCCTGAAGAAGGGCGTCGGTGTCGAGCACTGCATCGCCCGCGGCCTGTCCTACGCGCCGTACTCGGACCTGATGTGGTGGGAGACCTCCAAGCCGAACCTGGACGAGGCGCGCCGCTTCGCCGAGGCCGTGCACAAGCAGTTCCCCGGCAAGATGCTGGCCTACAACTGCTCGCCCTCCTTCAACTGGCGCGCCAACCTGGACGAGGCGACCATCGCCAAGTTCCAGCGCGAGCTGGGCGCCATGGGCTACAAGTTCCAGTTCGTCACGCTGGCCGGCTTCCACAGCCTGAACTACTCGGCCTTCACGCTCGCCAAGGGTTACGCCGAGCGCGGCATGGCCGCCTACTCCGAACTGCAGCAGGCCGAGTTCGCGGCCGAGAAGGACGGCTATACCGCCACCAAGCACCAGCGCGAAGTCGGCACCGGCTACTTCGACGCGGTCGCCACGGCGATCTCCGGCGGCACCTCCTCGACCACCGCGTACAAGGACTCCACCGAGGCTGACCAGTTCCATTGATCGCAGGTTCCGATCAACGGGAGTGGTCCGTGATCCAGTGTGCGAGCTGGATCTTTTCGAACGGCTGATGCTTTGACTTGCCGACGGCCGGGGGCCTTCCCCCCGGCCGCTTTTTTTTGCGTCATGCAGTCGACACCCGGTTCATTCGGAATAATCCTTCGGGGAAGCCACGCCCCTGTGGTATGGCTGACCTGCGCCGCATCAACCGGTGGTATGGGCCGGTTGGCCCGAAAGTCTTGAACTGGGCTGGAAAATGCAGCCGAATCCACCGGTTCCAACGGAATCCGGCACGCCGCATCCTTGGGTGCGCCGCGGAATCCCTTGTTGACTTGGGGCCTCATCGGGACCAATTAAGTCCGCATGCTGAAAACAAACCGATCCGGGACGTAAAGGTCCCACACGCCGGCACCCGACCTCGGGGTCCCGGCGGGCGGAACTGGCCGCCGCGCATCCCCATGCGCGGCGATGACCGTTTCCCGACCGCCTCCCCTGCTCCGGTGGGGCCCCCCGGCGGGTTCTCCCCTGGCCGACATGCCATCGGGGATGCCCCGGCGTTCTATTGGTGAAACGATGAAAGGACAAGACAGTATGGATCAATCGCTCGCAGGAAAGTCCATCGCCATCCTCGTCTCCAACGGCTTCGAAGAAGCGGAGATGACCGAGCCGCAACGCGCCCTGATCAAGACCGGCGCCACGCTGCGTACCATCTCGACCGAGACGGGTCTGGTCAACGGCTGGCACGGCAAGTCCTGGGGCCATTACTTCCCGGTGGACAAGCATCTGAGCGAGGCGCTCGGCGCCGACTTCGACATGCTGCTGCTGCCGGGCGGTGAGCGCAGCGTGGCGAAGCTGCAGCAGTCGGCCCACACCCGCCGCATCGTCGGCCACTTCCTCGATGCCGGCAAGCCGATCGCCGCCATCGACCAGGGCATCCAGCTGCTGGCGATCCCCGGCAAGCTGCGCGGCCGCCTGCTGGCCGCTCCGGAAGCCTACCGCGCCGACCTGACCGCCGCCGGCGGCAAGATCAGCGACGAGGCTCTGGTCGTCGACGACATCACGGTTTCGGCGCTGGGCCAGGACCAGCTCAACGAGTTCGTCGAAGCCGTGGTGAAGCTGTTCACCGAGCTGGGTTCCGTTCGCAAGGCCGCCTGATCTCCATCCTCGGACGGCCCCGAAACGGCCGCCGCACCATCCGGGTGCGGCGGCCGTTTCGTTTTCGGCCCTCCTTCGCGCCCCAGTCGAATCGCGCCCTGTGACCATTGCCCGACAGCCCGGATTTCCGACGGATTCACTCACCTTCCGCGTTGATAATGATACAGCGTCGCCGCCATCCGCATGATGATCCACCGGCTCGGCCATCCCAACCGACGACATCCAAACCGCTCCATGGTCTGTCGAAACGAGGACTGTCGAAATGGGGTCTTACGCGGTGTCGCGTCCCAATTTACCCGATTGCCCTGCGGTGTGCTCTTGTGACAGTGTATGATCTATCAATAGTGGAGTATATTGAAAGATGAGCGTAGATATGTCTGGATTCAATGGCTTGTCCAGCAGAACGATATTTTGCGCATGGACTGGAAAAAGCCCGCTTAGCCAACAAAGACTTAACTGTCTATTTTCTCTCATGCAGAATCCTTGCTGCCCAGTAATACTTTTAAAGAGCAGCACACTTCCCAATTGGATATTGCCGGACTCGCCATTGCATCCCGCTTACGAATACCTAAGCGAGACTCATAGGAGTGACTATCTCAGGTGTTATCTAATGCATCATTTCGGAGGTGGTTATTCAGATATAAAATTGACTGGCTACAACTGGCTTCATGCATTTTCTGCACTGGAGAACAGTGACGCAGATGGAGCTGGATACACTGAGCTTGGTCCAGGATGCGTTGCCGTTCATCCCTCATCCGATGGCCCCGCGCTGAGGGCAGCATATAAGAAATTGATCGGGAATGCAGCTTTCCTGTTCAAGAAAAGAAGCAGTTTTACAACGGAGTGGTTCAAAAGAGTGAATAAAACGCTTGACGAAAAAATGGATTTACTTAAAGAAAATCCTTCAAGACACCCACAGGATATCTTGGGAATGCAATTTAGCGATGGAACGGTATCAAAATACCCACTCCGATGGGCTGAAATTCAAGCAGAGATATTCCATCAATTAACGTTCGAGAGAATGGACAGCGTGATACATGTCGACATTGTGCCGTTGATGCATTCTTATCGCTAATCGTCTCCAGCGCTCTTTCTGATCGGTACACATGGAAAGAGCGGAAGATATTTTTATCGCCGTAGCCTGTATGCGGGTGGTGAAGCCTGGTCATGGCCGGGGTAAGTAGCGTTGGCTGTGCCGGCGATGCGGATGCCAGTTCACCCGGATCGACAGACCTGCGGTGGATGGTAAGAGTTTCGAGGAGACCAAGGGCGCGACGGTGACCGTTTCCCGACCGCCTCCCCTGCTGCGCTGGGCCTCCCGGCGGGCTCTTCACGGTCTCGGCGCCGGGCCAGGACCAGCTGAACGAGCTCGTCGAAGCCGTGGTGGAGCTGTTCACCGAGCTGGGGTCCGTTCGCAGGGCCGCCTGATCTCCATCCTCGGCCATTTCGTTTTCGGGCTTCCTTCACGCCCCATTCGACCAGCAGCCTGTGACCATTGCCCGGCACACCGGATTTCCGACGAATTCACTCACCTTCCGCGTTGATAATTTTAAACATTCGGATTAGTAAGGTTGAGGGTCGGACAATACCTTCGGATGGATGGAATTCTTGCCGAAGGCTTGGCGGGGATGCAGGCAACATGGCTAAAATTCGAGCATTCGGACAGTTGACCATCCGCGCCAAGATCATCGTCGCGGTGTTGGGCACTGTGGTGATGGCCGGCGCCTTCGGGATTTTCACGCTCAGCCGGCTGGAAATCCTAAACAATGCTGCCGAAACAATGCGCAGCCGTTCGCTGCCGGCGACCCAGCTGGCCGGTCAACTGACCTCCGCCGCGCAGAGCCACCGCATCGCCGAAGCCGCCTATGCGCTCGCCACCAACGAGATGCAGGTGAACCAGGCGGAAAAGGGCTGGACCGAGGCCGTTGCCGAGGTGACCGCCCGCCGTCAGGCCGCCGGAGCCCGCTTCGCCGGCGGCGAGGGTGCCGCCCGTCTGGCCGCCTTCGACGAGGCCTGGACCGCCTATGCCGCCGCTGCCGACCGCGTGCGCGGCCAGGCCCGCGACGGCAACGCCCAATCCGCCGTCAGCGTCTTCAAGCGCCCCAGCGCCGTCGCCTTCGCCCGCGTGCAGGAGGCGCTCGACGCGCTGGTGGACGGCACGATGGCCGACGCCGGCGCCGTCGCCGACCAGGGGGCGGCGGTCTACAGCAGCGCCCACGGCATGGTGCTGGGCGGGGTGACGCTGTGCACCCTGCTGGCGCTGGGCTTCGGCGCCGTGCTGGTGCGCGGCATCTCCCGCCCGATTCTCGACGTCGCCGGTTCGCTGGAGCGTCTGGCCGCCCGCGATTTCACCGCCAGTTTTGAAGAAGGCCGCCGCGACGAGATCGGCCGCATGGCGACCGCCGCCCGCGTCTTCCGCGACACCATGCTCGACACCGAACGCCTCCAGCAGGAACAGGAGCGGCTGAAGACCGCCGCCGCCGAGGAACGCCGCCGCGAGCTGCGCACGCTCGCCGACGGCTTCGAGGCGACGGTGAAGCGGCTGGTCGAGGCGTTGTCGGCCTCCACCGCCGAAATGGCCGCGGCCTCGTCCGCGATGGCCGAGGGGGCCGCCGAGACGGCGCGCCATTCCGACGCGGTGTCGTCGGCCGCCGGCCGCGCCTCGGCCAATGTCGACAGCGTCGCCGCCGCCACCGCCGAACTGTCGGCCAGCTTCGCCGGCATCGCCCGTCTGGTCGCCGATTCCGCCGGCATCGCCGCCGACGCCACCCGCGACGCCGAACGCAGCACCACCGTGATGGGCAGCCTCGCCGAGGCGGCGGAGGAGATCGGCAAGGTGGTGGAGATGATTTCCGGCATCGCCGGCCAGACCAACCTGCTGGCGCTGAACGCCACCATCGAAGCCGCCCGCGCCGGGGAGGCCGGCAAGGGCTTCGCCGTGGTGGCGAGCGAGGTGAAGCAACTCGCCGGCCAGACGGCCAAGGCGACCGCCGAAATCCAGGCGCGCATCGCCGAAATCCAGAGCGCGTCGGGCACCGCGGTCGACACCATCGGCGCCGTCACCCGCACCATCGCCCGGCTGAACGAGATATCGTCCGAGGTCGCCGCCGCAGTCGAACAGCAGACCGCCGCGGTGGGCGAGATCGCCGCCAACATCCAGGACGCCGCCGACGGCACCCGCAGCGTCTCCGACAACATCGCCGCCGTCACCGCCGCCGCCGCGTCCGCCGAACAGGCCAGCGGCGTGATGGTGCGCTCGGTGGACACGGTGCAGGACGACGCCGGGCGGATGCGCCGGGAGGTCGACGGCTTCCTGGGGGCGTTGCGGGCGTCGTAACAGACAGGACCGGAGCCGCCGGGGTGCGTTTCCCCTCTCCCCTCCAGGGAGAGGGTGCTCACGCCTGCTTGGCGTCGATGATCCCCCGGCGCACCGCGCGGGTCTTGGTGAAATGGTCCTGCAACTGCTCCCCCTCGCCCCAGCGGATGGCGCGCTGCAAGGCCGTCAAATCCTCGGTGAAGCGCTGGAGGATTTCCAGCACCGCCTCGCGGTTGTTCAGGAACACGTCGCGCCACATCACCGGGTCGCTGGCGGCGATGCGGGTGAAGTCGCGGAAACCGCCGGCCGAGAATTTGATGACCTCGGACTTGGTGTCCTCCTCCAGGTCCGACGCGGTGCCGACGATGGTGTAGGCGATCAGGTGCGGCAGGTGCGAGGTGATGGCCAGCACGCGGTCGTGGTGGCTGGCCTCCATGATCTCGACGGTGGAGCCGACGCGGCGCCACAGCTCCGTCACCCGCTCCAACGCCGCGCTGTCGGCGCCGGGCGGCGGGGTCAGGATGCACCAGCGGCCCTGGAACAGCGTGGCGAATCCGGCCTCCGGTCCCGAATGCTCGGTGCCTGCCACCGGATGGCCGGGGATCAGATGGACGCCGTCGGGCAGATGCGGCCCGACGTCGCGCAGGGTCGCCTGCTTGACCGAGCCGACGTCGGTGACGATGGTCCCGCGTTGCAGAAGCGGCCCGATGGCCTCGGCCACCGCGGCATAGCTGCCGACCGGGGTCGACAGCACCACCAGATCGGCGCCGGCCAGCGCCGCGGCCGGATCGGTCGAGGCCTCCGCCACGATGCCCAGCTCCAGCGCCTTGGCGCACACCTCGGCGCTGCGGTCGGTGCAGACCACCTGCCGCGCGATCCCATACTCCGCCAGCGCCCGCGCCAGGGAGGAGCCGATCAGACCGATGCCGACGATGGCGACGCGGTCGAACAGGGGGCCAGGGGCGGAAACGGAAGCGGTGGCGGTGGTGGACATGACGCTGGGTGTCCCCAAAGCGGAGTGAACGGGCGAAAAACCGTCCCGTTTAAACCACCTCGCACCCGCGGGACCAAGCGAATCTTTCGCCGCCGCCCCGTCAGCCGTCCTTCGCCGTCATCTCCGCCCTCAGCGCTTCGGCCAGCCGCTGGAAGGTTTCCTTCCGTCCCGAGGTGCGGCGCCAGGCCAGCGCAATCCGCCGCCCCGGCCGGTCGCCGGCCAGCGGGCGCACCGCCAAATCGAGCCCGCGCAGGATGCCGGAATCGACCGCCATCTGCGGCAGCAGCGTCACCCCCAGCCCGTTCGCCACCATCTGCACAAGCGTGTGCAGGCTGGTGCCCTGGAAAGCGGTGTTGTGCGGCGTGCTGTCCAGCGCGCAGGCCGCCATGGCGTGGTCGCGCAGGCAGTGCCCGTCCTCCAGCAGCAGCAGATCCTCCGACGGGACCGTCACCGGCTGCGCCGGGTCGCCGCCGTTCAGCCGGTGGCCGGACGGACAGACGAAGGAGAAACGGTCCTCGGCGATGTCCTCCGTCTCCAGATCGCCCATCGGGTAGGGCAAGGCCAGCAGGGCCGCGTCCAGCTTGCCGGCGTTCAGCTGCTCCAGCAGCCGCGCCGTCTGGTCCTCGCGCAGATAGAGCCGCAGCCGCGGGAAGCTCTCGCGCAGGGCCGGCATCACGCGGGGGATCAGGAAGGGGCCGATGGTCGGGATCACCCCCAGATGCAGGGCCCCCGACATCGGGTCGGCGGCGGAGCGGGTGATGTCCACCAGCTCCTCCGCCCCTTTCAACAATTGCCGCGCCCGCTCCGCGATCTCGCGCCCGAGCGGGGTCGGCAGCACGGAGCGGCGCGTGCGCTCCACCAGTGTGGCGCCCAGCAGATCCTCAAGCTCCTGCAAGCCGGCGCTCAAGGTCGACTGGCTGACGAGGCAGGCCTCGGCCGCCTGTCCGAAATGGCAGCGGTCGACGACGGCGACGAGATAGCGGAGCTGGCGCAGGGTGGGGAGCGGTTTCATGCCCGGTTATGTAATCGGATTTATCGATCAGTTCAATTGGTATTTTCTACTTCTCTTGATCACAGATTTCCCGTATTCCTCCACGGGTCAACGGGACACAGGGAACATCGCCCCATCCCCTGGCCACACGGCAGGCCCCCTTGTTCGACCCGGTGCGCCGCACTAAGTCGGGCATGTCACGGCCACCGGCCGAGGCCAGCGGCCAGGGATTGAGGCGACAACCAAATCATCGCACCTATCGGAGAACACAAATGTCCTTGATCAACAGCGAGATTAAGCCCTTCAAGGCGACCGCGTACAAGAACGGCAAGTTCATCGACGTGACCGACGCCGACCTGAAGGGCAAGTGGTCGGTCGTGTTCTTCTACCCGGCCGACTTCACCTTCGTCTGCCCGACGGAGCTGGAAGACCTGGCCGACAACTACGACGAATTCCAGAAGCTGGGCGTCGAGGTCTACAGCGTCTCGACCGACACCCACTTCTGCCACAAGGCCTGGCACGACACCTCGCCGGCCATCGGCAAGATCGGCTACACCATGATCGGCGACCCGACGCTGGCGATCAGCCGCAACTTCGAGGTTCTGATCGAGGAAGTCGGCCTGGCCGACCGCGGCACCTTCGTCGTCGATCCGGACGGCAAGATCCAGATCGTCGAGATCACCGCCGGCGGCGTCGGCCGCGACGCCAAGGAACTGCTGCGCAAGATCAAGGCCGTGCAGTACGTCGCCGCCCACCCGGGCGAGGTCTGCCCGGCCAAGTGGCAGGAAGGCGAGAAGACCCTCGCCCCGTCGCTCGACCTCGTCGGCAAGATCTAAGGCTTTCCCTTAAAGGGAAAACCACGGATCGGGGGCCGGCTCCAGCCGGCCCCCACCCCCGCCGCCGACAGGCTTGGATGGCGGGATTTAACGGGTACCCTTGCCGCCGCAGCCGGCCGCAAGGCAGGTTTTTACGGGCCGGCTTTCAAAAGCCTCCCCATTCGGGTTCCGTCACCGGTTTCCCCATCCCCGCGAAGGCGGGCATCCAGGCGCGTTTTGTCGCAGTCCTTTCAAAATCTGGATCCCCGCCTGCGCGGGGAGGACGATGACGTTTCAAACTCTCCACTGTTTCAAAACCAGACCGCCCGCCCGACCGGCTCTTCCTGCTCGGGCCACCATTTTCTCCGCCCGGACCGCCGCGAATGTGACGCAGGCGATCCGCCCCGGACACGAGACGTTGGGAACGAAAGCCATGCTGGACGCCAATCTGAAGACGCAGTTGAAGGCCTATCTGGAGCGCATCACCCACCCGATCACGCTGGTGGCGTCGCTGGACGAGGGTGCGAAGTCGCAGGAGATGCTGGGCCTGCTGGAGGACATCGCCTCGCTGTCCGGCAAGATCACGCTGGACCGCAGCGGCGCCGACGCCCGCCGGCCCTCCTTCGCCATCAAGCGCGACGGCACCGACATCGGCGTCACCTTCGCCGGCCTGCCGATGGGGCACGAGTTCAACTCGCTGGTGCTGGCCCTGCTCCAGGTCGGCGGCCACCCGTCGAAGGAGTCCGAGGAGCTGCTGGAGCAGATCCGCACCCTCGACGGCGATTTCAGCTTCGAGACCTATTTCTCGCTGTCCTGCCAGAACTGCCCGGACGTGGTCCAGGCCCTGAACCTGATGAGCGCGCTGAACCCGCGGATCAAGCATGTCGCCATCGACGGCGCCCTGTTCCAGCAGGAGGTCGAGCAGCGTCAGGTGATGGCCGTCCCCACCGTCTTCCTGAACGGCGAGCCCTTCGCCCAGGGCCGGATGGACGTGGCGCAGATCGTCGCCAAGCTCGACACCGGCGCCGTCGCCCGCGCCGCCGAGAAGATCAAGGCCAAGGCTCCGTTCGAGGTGCTGGTGATCGGCGGCGGCCCGGCCGGCGCCGCTGCCGCCATCTACGCCGCCCGCAAGGGCATCCGCACCGGCGTGGCGGCCGAGCGGTTCGGCGGTCAGGTGCTCGACACCATGGCGATCGAGAACTTCATCTCGGTCTCCCACACCGAGGGGCCGAAGCTGGCCGCGGCGCTGGAACAGCACGTCAAGGACTATGAGGTCGACGTGATGAACCTGCAGACCGCCACCGCGCTGGTCCCGGCCACCCAGGAAGGCGGCCTGATCGAGGTGAAGCTGGCCAGCGGCGCCTCGCTGAAGTCCCGCACCGTGGTGCTGTCGACCGGCGCCCGCTGGCGCTCGATGAACGTCCCGGGCGAGGCGGAATACCGCAACAAGGGTGTGGCCTACTGCCCGCACTGCGACGGTCCGCTGTTCAAGGGCAAGCGCGTGGCGGTGATCGGCGGCGGCAACTCCGGTGTCGAGGCGGCCATCGACCTCGCCGGCATCGTCTCGCACGTCACGCTGATCGAGTTCGACAGCCAGCTGCGCGCCGACGCGGTGTTGCAGCGCAAGCTGCACAGCCTGTCCAATGTCACCGTCCTGCTGTCGGCCCAGACCACCGAGGTGCATGGCGACGGCAACAAGGTGGTCGGCCTGTCCTACAAGGAGCGCACCGGCGGCGAGCTGAAGCGGGTCGATCTGGAAGGCATCTTCGTGCAGATCGGCCTGGTGCCGAACACCGAGTGGCTGAAGGGCACGCTGGCCCTGACCCCGCGCGGCGAGATCGAGGTGGACAACCGCGGCCAGACCTCGCTGCCCGGCGTCTTCGCCGCCGGCGACGCGACGACGGTGCCGTTCAAGCAGATCGTCATCGCCATGGGCGAGGGTGCCAAGGCCGGGCTGGCCGCCTTCGACCACCTGATCCGCACCGTGCCGGCCGAGGAGCCCGCCCGCGAGTCCATCGCGGCGGAGTGACCGGTCCGGGATGAAAAAAGCCGGCGGTCCCGCAGGGGGCCGCCGGCTTTTTGTTGTTCGAAATGTGAAGCCTCTACTTCTTCACCGCCGCCTTTTCCTTGTCCACCGCATCCAGGATTCGCTGCAACGCCTCGGTGCTCAGCGCCGACTCCATCGTCAGGCTGTCGCCGAACTTGCGCAGCGCACCGATGACGCGGCGGCGCGCGACGAACTCGTCGTCGCCCTGCTCGAACGGCTCGACCACCGGGCCCTTGTAGTAGCCGCCGCGGAAGCTCCACTGGCGGCGGCCGTCGGCGCGCCATTCGCTGCCGTCGGACAGCACCATGCAGCGCCCCCCTTCGGTGTAGCGCTCCACCGTGGCGATGGACTGCGGAATGGACTGGCCGCTGCGGATGGTCACGCGGTCGCCGACGCGGAAGCTGGCGGCAGTGAACATGCTGTCTCCCAAATGGCACCTGCTGAAAGGCGCCCGCCCTCTCGACCGGAGCGCAGCGCCGCAAAATTCCCGAAGACGCTGTTGTCCACCAGTTGCGTTCCTGAATCCAGCGCCATGTCCCGCCGACTGGCCGAACACGGCGATGGGTTCAAGGAGAAACACCCGGCTTCGCACCGAGTTCGCGGGCGAGGCCGATGAAAGCCCTGAGGGCGGCCGAGGGATTGCGCCGTCCGGGATAGTAGAGGCAGAGCCCGGCACGCACCGGGGTCCAGTCTTCGAGCACGCGGACGAGACGGCCCGCCTCGATGTCGCGGCACACGTCCTGCTCCATGAAGAAGCCGAGCCCGATGTCTTCCAGGACGGCGGTCCGCGCGAGGCTGGACTCGTCCAGGGTGATCGGTCCGCGCACGTCGATCTGCGTCGCCTGCCCGTCCTTCTCGAACTGCCACCGGTACAGGGCGCCGTTCGGCAGGCGGACACGGATGCAGGGGTGGTAGAGCAGGTCGGGCGGGACGCGGGGTTTCTCGCGCTTCTCGAAATAGGCCGGCGAGCCGACGACGGCGTATCGCTGCGGCCGGCCCAGGGAAACCGCGATCATGTCGGTCGGCACGAGGTCGGCCACCCGGACACCCAGATCGAATCCTTCGGCGACGATGTCCACCAGCCGCCCTTCGGTGACGAGATCGACATGCACCTGCGGATGTCGGCGGAGGAACTCGAGAACGAGCGGCGAGAGGATCTCCCGCGCCGCCATGGCGAACGCATTGATGCGAAGCGTGCCCGACGGCGTCGTCTGCTGCGACCGCACGGCTTCCAAAGCGCCATGGACGTCCTGCAACGCCGGGCCGACCTGCTCGACGAACAGCCGGCCGGCATCGGTGAGCGACACGCTCCGCGTCGTCCGGTTGAACAGACGGACGCCCAGTTCCGCCTCGAGCGTCCTGACGGCGTTGCTGAGCGCGGTCGTCGACATGCCAAGGTCGAGTGCCGCGGCACGGAACGAGCCTCTGCGCGCAATGGCAAAGACGGCGTCGAGATCGTTCAGGTCTGCCCGCGTCATTGTCCCGCAAACCGAAATTCCATATCCCGTTTTATCCTGATTATCGAAACCGATGTCCACGCTCATCTTGGAAAGGACAGAAGACACCCCGCTCAGGAGACATACACGATGACATTCCCCTCACCGATCCAGGCCTATTTCGATGCCGACCGGAGGAGCGATGGCGCGGCCCTGCTCGCCGCCTTCGCGCCCGATGCCGTCGTCGGGGACGAAGGCGGGTCCCATGCCGGCCACGACGCCATCGATGCGTGGTGGCGCGCCGCGAAGGCCAAATACGCCCATGTGATCGAACCGCTCGAACTGTCCGAGACGGACGGGGTCGCCAAGGTCCTTGCAACGGTGTCCGGGCGGTTTCCCGGCAGCCCCGCCACGCTGGTCTTCGCGTTCCGGATCGAGAACGGGCGGATTGCCGGACTGGAGATCGGCCAATGACCGGGTTCATCAGCCTTGAAGGCAAAAGAGCGCTCATCACCTCCGGCACGCGCGGAGCCGGTGCTGCCACCGTCGCCCTGTTCCGCGAACTCGGTGCCCGTGTGCTGACCGCCGCCCGGTCCCGGCCCGACACGCTCGGCGAGGAGATGTTCGTCGGCGCGGACCTCACAACCGCAGAGGGCTGCGCCACGCTCGCCGCCGCGGTGCGCGAGCGGCTCGGCGGAGTCGACGTCATCGTCCACATGCTGGGCGGCTCTTCCTCCCCCGCGGGCGGCTATGCGGCGCTGGGCGACGCGGACTGGGCAAGGGAGCTCGATCTCAACCTGATGCCCGCCGTCAGGATCGACCGCAACCTTGTGCCGGCGATGGTGGCCCAGGGCCATGGCGTGGTCATCCACGTGACCTCCATCCAGCGCCAGCTGCCGCTGCCGGAGGCGACGACGGCCTATGCCGCCGCGAAGGCCGCGCTCTCGACCTACAGCAAGAGCCTTTCCAAGGAGGTCTCGCCCAAGGGCGTGCGCGTGGTGCGCGTGTCCCCCGGCTGGATCGAGACGGAGGCAGCGGTAGGGCTGGCCGAGCGGCTCGCGAAGGAGGCCGGCACCGATTACGAAGGCGGCAAGCGGATCATCATGGACTCGCTCGGCGGCATTCCGATCGGCCGGCCAGCCAAGCCGGAAGACGTTGCGAACCTGATCGCCTTCCTGGCGTCCGACCGTGCCGGGACGATCACCGGCACGGAATACGTCATCGACGGCGGCACCGTCCCCACCGCGTGAACCACCTATGCCCTAGCCGCGTGCGCCCTGCAGGCTGAACCCCGCCACCACCGGCGCATGGTAGCTGACCGGCGACGGCTCGTCGGCGTGATCGACCTCGTCGGTGAGATCCTCGTTGTGGATCGCCACGTCGCGCAGCCGTTCGGCCAGCCGCGGCGACGCCAGCAGATGGTCGAGCAGCACCGGCGTTCCGCCATGCAGCACGGTGTAGCGCCGCTCCTCCGGGATCGCCTGCTCCAGCGGTTCCAGAACGCGGTTGGCCAGCTCGGCATTGCCGGTGAAGTCGGGCGCGGCGCGGATGATGCGGACGGCGGTCTGCTCCAGGTCGGCGTTGCAATCGCCGGCCACCAGGATCAGTGCGTCGGGGTCGGCGTCGAACAGCCGGTCCACCGCCATCCGCGTCTCCAGCGCCTGCCCCGCCCGCTTGATCGAGGCGAGATAATAGCCCTCCGCCCAGCCGGCCGCCGTCTTCCAGATCTGGGCGCCGGCCTTCTGCCCCGGCACCGGGGCGGCGATGGGAGCGCGCAGATGCAGGTCGAACACGTGCAGGGTGCGGCCGTCCGGCATCTCGATTTCGGCATGCAGGACCGGCCGGTCCCAGCCGACCTCCGTCTCGCCCTCCGCCGCCGGATCGGCGGTGGCGAGCCGCACGCGGGCCGGCGGCACCAGATGATGGCGCAGCAGCCGTGCCGCCCGGATCGGCCAGCGGCTGACGATCACCGGGTTGTGGCGGTCGGCCGGCGACGCGGCGTCGCCCGCGGTGACGTGGTAGCCGGCATAGCGCGTGTCCTCCAGCAGCCGGGTCAGCGCCCGCAGGATGCGCGGCTCGCTCTTGACCGGATGCTGGGCGTCGACTTCCTGAAGGCAGAGGATGTCGGCCTCCAGCCGTTCCAGCTGCGGGCGCAGCGTGGCGATCCGCACCTCGAAAGGCGGCTCGTCGGCATCGTCGTCCAGGTTTTCCAGGTTGAAGGTGGCGATCCGGAACAGCGTGTCGGCCATGACGGGCTCCGCGGAAAAACGGCGGGGTGGGAGCGCGCGGCGAACCGGCGCCCCCCGGTCGAGCTTATCAGAACAGCTCGACGTCGCCTTCGATCCGCGTCCGGCCCAGATGCTCCATGTAGGACGACTCGTTGCGGGCGATCTCGTGCAGCGTCTCTCCGCCGATCAGCCGGCGCTGGCTGCGGCCCGTGGTGGGGAAGAAGCGCACGGCGCGCGGGGTGGCGCCGCCGACGTCCCAGCTGACGGTGGGGATGCCCTCCGTCGCCAGATACTCCATGACGAACTCGACGTTGCGCTGGCCGATGTTGGCGGTGCGCAGCGTGTTCAGGTTGACGTTGGCACCGCCGAACAGCTTGGCGCGCAGCCGGTCGCGCCGGCCGGTGACGGCCAGCAGCCGGTTGATCAGATGCTCCATCGCCGTGGCGCCATAGCGCGACGACAGCGACAGCGTGTCGGTTCCGGCGTCGGGCAGCAGGAAATGATTCATGCCGCCGATCTCCGCCACCGGATCGTACAGGCAGGCGGCGACGCAGGAGCCCAGCGTGGTGGTGATGACGACGTTCGGATCGTCGGTGACGACGCAGCCGCCGACGACGATGTTGACCACCTCCGCCCCCAGCCGCTGGTCGTGATAGCGGTTGGCGGCCACATCCTGACGTTCCAGCCGGCGGCGCAGGATTTTGCGCGCGGGTGAGGTGGCGGAACGGTCTGTCATCATCGGGTCGCGGGCTCTCGCTGCTGGTTGCCGACGCATATGGTCCGGATAGGCCCGCGATCAATCGACGCAGGCAGGGCTTTCTCAAATCGACTCCGCATCGAATCGACTTTGATCTGCATTTTACCGGTCAGGCTATCTTCTGTCCTATGACCTATCTCAGTCAATAGGTGAGAACCCAGCGTCCCAGCGTCTCGTCCTGCACCCTGCGGGCGGCGGCGGCCCAGCCGCGCGCCTCCGCCGGAATGGCGGTGACCCGGCGGTCGAGCGCGGCGTCCAGCGCTGCCCGGCGCGCCGGGTCGGCGATGAACAGGACGAAGCCGAGCTGCCGGCCGCTGCCCGCCGTCAGCAGCCCGGCCAGCCCCTTCACATAGGCCAGCGTGCCGGTCTTGGCATGGACGCCGGAGGGCAGCGCCTTGCCGTCCTCCTCCCCCGGCAGAAGCTCCCACAAGGCGGGTCCGCCGGCCCGCAGCAGCGCCGCCATCTGCCGCGGCGTGGCGCGCGACCCGGTGCCGAGCCCCGAATGGTTGGCGAGCCGCAGCCCACGCCAGCCGGCACCCTGGCGCGTCAGCCAGCCCTGCAACAGCGCCGCAGACCGGTCCAGCGTCGCGACCGACGGGTCCAGCCGCCTCGACGCCGCCAGCCCGATCACCTCCGCCGACAAATTGTTGGAATGGCGCAGCAGCCCGCGCGCCAGTTCCGACAGCGGCAGGCTGTCCAGCGCCGCCAACACCGTCGCGCCGGCCGGCGTACGCCCGACCCCCGGCAGCGGCAAATCGATGCCGCCATCGCCGGCCAGCCGGCGGAACAGGGTGGCGGCGGCCAGCCCCGGCCGCGCCACCGGCACCCAGGCGCCTGCCGCCTCCCCGGCGGCGGGCGGCGCCATCAGCCAGCGGTCGGCCCCGTCCGGCAGCAGAGGAAAGCCCTTGCTCCCGGCCATCGGCCGCACGGCGACGCTGTCCAGCGGCAGGCGCCCGGCATCGGCGACCGTCAGCACCTCCGGCCCGGCAGCACCCCGCTTCCAGTTCAGCAGGGCGCGATTGTAGTTCAGCGACAGCGCCCCGACCCCGGTGTTGTAGGGGGCCGCCCAAGGCTGCCCGGCGTCGATCTCGGCCAGATCGGGCAGCAGGGCGGTGTCGTACAGGAACCGCCCCTCCAGCCGGCGCAGCCCGGCGGCGGCCAGCCCGCCCAGCAGCTGCACCAGCCCCTCCGTCGCCAGCGCCGGGTCGCCGCCGCCTTGCAGGATCAGGTCGCCGCGCAGCACCCCGCCCGTCAGCGGGCCGGTCGCCAGCAGCCGGGTGGCGAAGCGGTGGTCCGGCCCCAGCAGGGCCAGCGCCGCCGCCACCGTCGGCAGCTTCGCCACCGACGCCGGGATGAAGGGGGTGTCCGCCGCCCGCGACTCCAGCACGGTGCCGCTGTCCGGCTCGAACAGGAGATAACCGACCGCGGAACTTTCTAAACCATTGGTGGTGGATGCCAGGGCAGGAAGCGGGCTCAGCGCCGCCGACAGGCCCAGCGATCCCAAGAGACCGAGGAAAGGCCGGCGGCCGAGAGTGGGCCGGTTATCGGGTCGGCTACCGGAGCGACGGATTGCGGTCACGGTTCGGGTCTTTCCGCTTCTGATGGAAGCTTTCATAAAGTATTTTGGTAAAAAATCGCCGGGAATCGCGAACAGGGACGTAGCCGGGCGCCAATCGGAAAAGGACACTCCGACCGGGGCAAGCCAAAGGGGGACGGTATGGCGATGTCCAAGCGGCGCGAAGCGCGCTTCGAGGTGGTGGTCGAGCAGGGCGGCAAGCCCAACATCGACGGCGTCTTTGAAGACGAGAAGTCGGCGACGGAACGCGCCAACTTCCTGCTGCGCCTTGCCAAGTTCCCGGTGGTGCGCGTGGTGAAGGTCACCGGCACCGGCCGGGAAGAAACCATCTTCCAGAAGACCTCCTCCGGCGGCGCCAAGCTGACCACCATCTCGCCCATCGAAACGGCCAACCTCTGCACCGACGTGTTGCAGGTTTTCTCCTTCGACAGCCGGATGACCCTGCTGCGGTTGCTGCGCGGTTACTGGGACGACCAGGGCGTCATTCCGTCGGAGCAGCTTCACCGCTACTATCCGTTGCGCTACTTCGAGCGCGAGGCGCTGCTGTTCAATCCCGCGGTCAGCCGGCTCGCCACCCTCCAGGCGCCGATGCTGGGGGTGAAGCCGCATGAGCGCTACGACCAGATCACCCGCCTGTTCACGGCGCTGAAGGAGCTTGCCCAGAAATCCGACACGCTGGCCCCCTACGACCAGGCCCTGATGCGCGGCGGGATTTCCGGCCTGCTGCTGGCCGCGGTCGACCGGCCGGTGGAGGAGCGCGACCGCATCGTCACCCATGCCTTCGCCACCCTGCTGGAACCGCATCGGGAGTGGGGGGCCAAGCTGACCGCCGTCCTGCGCCTCCACCAGGAGGGCGATGGCGAGAACACCCGTTTGGTCGATGAGTTCTCCGCGGAGATCGTCGACGGTCGGGAGCCGATCCGCGCCCTGATCGGCTATGCGCCCGATCTCGCCTCCGCCCTGCTGGCGCTGCTGGCGGCGCTGCGCGGCGATCTGGACGACCGGCTGCCCCACACCGAGCCGCTGCTGGCGCTGTCGAACGCGCTGGCCTCCGACGGAACCGGCTTCGGCTTCGCCCGCACGCGCGAGGCTCTGCTGCACCGCATCCGCGGCGGGCTGGACGGGCTGACCCCGCTGACCCGCAGCGGGGCGGCCAGCGACGCCCGCGCCTTTGCCGCCATCGTCGACGGCATGATCGCCTTCGACGGCTATATGGGCGGTCCGGCCATGGCCGAGTCGCTGACCCGCCGCGGCAAGACCGTCTGGGCCACCGGCGGCACCGACCTGCCCTTCGAGGAGACGATGATGCGGCTGGCCGGCCGCTTCACCACGGCAGCGGGGCGGCTCGGCTATCTGCTCGACCTCGGCGCCAGCCCCTATGGCCACAAGAAGATCAGCACCGTCATCCAGCGCGTCGCCGACGAATTCAACCGGGTGAAGTCCGCGGCGGAGCTGGCCGCCCCCGGCGCCTCCCTCCAGGAGGTGCGCGAAGGGCTGGGCCGCCGCCTGCGCGCCGCCGGCATCCCGCGGGCGCTGGCCGACGGGCTGATCGCCAAGATCGCCGCCATCCCCGATGACCAGCGCGTGTCGGTGACCGGCATCGGCGTGGTGACGGGCCTGCGGACCGGAGCCGCGCCGCATGCCCAGCCGACGGACATGACGGTCGACATGCGGGCCCCGCCGGCGCCGGCGCTGCGCCTGACGCTCAGCTACCAGGGCCGGACGGTGGCGGTGCCCGATGCTGGCGGCGATCTGGTGATCGGACGCGGGGCGGACTGCGGCATCATGCTGGACCACGCCTCCGCCTCGCGCCGGCATGCGCTGATCCGGCTGCGCGACGGGGTCTTCACGCTTGAAGATCTCAGCCGCAACGGCACCCGCCTGGTGCCGCAGGCCGGCGAGCAGCGCCTGCTGAAGATGGGCGACGTGGCGCCGCTGTCCGGCCGGGGCGAGATCGTCATCGGCTCCCTCGACCTCGGCGAACATCCGGCGCGCATCGCCTGGAGCGTGGCCGGGGGGCGCTGACTTCCTGGCGATGCCGGCCGCTCAGTCCCCGGCGCAGGCCTCGGCCAGCCGGGCCTCGGACTCCCGGGACTCGGACTCCCGGGACTCGGCCGCGCGGCTGGCGGCACGGCTGGCCGTCGCACGGTCGTCCAGCAGCGCCACCGCCCACACCGCCAGACCGCCCAACGCCAGCGCCGCGCCGACCCAGCCGGTGGAGGTCCAGCCCCAGCCGGCGGCGATCGCCATGCCGCCCAGCCAGGGGCCGAGCGCGTTGGCGGCATTGAAGGCGCTGTGGTTCAGCGCGGCGGCCAGCGTCTGCGCATCCTCCGCCACATCCATCAGCCGGGCCTGAAGGGGCGTGCCGAGACCGCCGCCGCAGCCGATCATGAAGACGACGATGGACACCAGCCACACATTGCCGGCGGCGAAGGGATAGAGCGCCAGCGACCCGGCGCTCCACAGCAGGGTGAAGGCGACGGTCGGCATCAGGGCGCGGTCGGCGGCCCAGGCGCTGACCAGCGTGCCGACGGTCATGCCAGATCCGAACACCGCCAGCACGACCGGCACCATCGCCGGCGACACCTGCGTCACCTCCATCAGGGTGGAGGCAACATAGGTGTAGACCGCGAACATGCCGCCGAAGCCGATGGCGCCGATGCCCAGCGTCAGCCAGACCTGCCGCCGCTTGAGCGCGCCCAGTTCGCGCAGCGGGCTGGCATCCGGGTGCGGCCGGTCGTTGGGGGCGAAGATCCAGACCAGCACCACGGTCAGCAGGGCGAGCAGCCCGACCACGCCGAAGCCCCAGCGCCAGCCCAGCACCTGACCGATCCAGTTCGCCATCGGCACGCCGATGACGGTCGCCACCGTCAGCCCCAGCATGGTCCGCGCCACCGCCTGCGCCCGGCGCTGCGGCGGCACCAGCGAGGCGGCGACCAGCGCCGCGACGCCGAAATAGGCACCGTGCGGCAGCCCGCTCATGAAGCGGAAGGCCAGCATCCAGCCATAGGAGGGCGAAAAGGCGCTGGCCACGTTGGCGGCGGCGAAGACCGCCATCAGCCCGATCAGCAGGGTCCGCCGCGCCACCCGCGCCGCCAGCACCGCGATCACCGGCGCGCCCACCACCACGCCCAGCGCATAGGCGCTGATGACATGGCCGGCGGTCGGCTCGTCGATGCCCAAGCCCTGGGCGAAATAGGGCAGCAGGCTCATCGTCGCGAATTCGGTCGTCCCGATGGCGAATCCACCCATGGCGAGCGCCAGCAGCACCAGACCGGGATGGGCCGAGGCCAGCTGTGCCTCGGCACGCAGGTCGCCGTGATGGCCGGCAGACGCCATTGTCGTTTCTCCGCTGTCGCGCTGGGTCAAGGAAGGCGAAGCCCGGCGGCAGGGAAATCGAAAGCAACCGGGGCAGGGTCAGGATATTTGCCTACCCCCCGCTGAGGCAATCCGCCGCAGGCCGTTAATTCCGCAGGTGCGAAATGACCGGCGGGCATGGCTTATGCCCTCTCCCCCAGGCGAGAGAGGGCTTTCAAGCACCCTTACAGCAGGTCCTTGAACAGCGGCATCTCCGCCGCCTTGTCCCGCTTGCGCGCCTTCTTCGGCTTGGCCGTTTCCGGCTGCTCCAACGGCAACTCGGGTGCGGCCACCGGCTTCGGCGGTTCGGCAGCGGTTGGTTTCGCCGTGGGCGGCTTGGCGGCGCGCGGTTTGGCAGCACGCGGTTTGGCGGCCGGTTCCGCGGCGACCGGCGGCGCGGGCTCCGGTGCCACGACGACCTCCGGCTCAGCCGGCGGCACGGGCGGCTCCACGGGCGGTGCCACGGCCGGCTCGACTTTTTGCTCGACCTGCGGCTCCACCGGCGCCACCGCCTCGGGCGGCAGAGCGGGAGCCGCCTCCGGCGCCGCTTCGGCCGCGGGCTTGGCCTTCTTCTTCCGGGACGGCGGGCGCGGCGGGATGCCGACGCCCTCCTTGGCGCGCTGCTTGGCCTGGTCGCGGGCCTGCGCCTCCGGGGCGGCGGGGTCTTCGCTCAGCCATTTGCGGCGCTTGATGACCTCGTTCACCCGGCCCTGATTCACCCCCAGCTGGAAGGCGATCTCCTGCTGGGTCATGTTGGTGGTCTCGTGCAGGTGCAGGATCTCGGTTGCCAGCTCCGGAGTCATCTTGCGCCCGGTCAGCCGGCGCGCCGGCCGGACGGAACGCTGGGAGCGGTCGCGCGCCCGCAGGGACTCCAGGATCTCCAGCGCGGCCGTGTTGCCCGACGCCTTCAATGCGTCCTCGAATTCCTTCAGCGTCGCCATAAGTCCTCTCCTGCTTTCCTCTGCCGGTTCCCCGCAGCAACCGGCAAGATCACAGATAGTTCGTCCGATGGCGACGGAAAAGCCGCGATCGGAGTCGGTGCAGATGCCGCATCAGGCCGGAAAATGCAATTCGATCCGCGTGCCGGTGCCGCCGGCAAGGCCATTTGCCGGGCCATGGCTTAGCCGGCCGGACAGCTGGGCGGCCAGACTCTGGATGATCTTCCAGCCCAGGCTGGGCAACCGCTGCACGTCGAAGCCGTCCGGCAGACCGACTCCATCGTCCACCACCAGCAGACGCAGTTGGCCAGGCTGGTCCGGCAGCTCGGCCAGTTCGATGGTGACGGTGCCGCCGTCGCGGCCGGCGAAGGCGTGCTTCAGGCTGTTGGTCAGCGCCTCCACGATCAGCATGGCCAGTGCCAGCAGCCGCTCTGGCGACTGCGGTGCCGCCTGCACGGTCACGCGGCAGGTGACGCCGGACATGCCGGCCGCCGCCAGCATGTCCCGGCACAGCCCGTCGATGTGGCTGCCGAAATCGTCGCCGGATCGCGGGTCGTGCAGGCGCCGGTGCACCCGCGCCATGGTGTCGAGCCGCTTCCCAGCCTCCTCCAGCGCCGCCAGCGCCCCTTCCGGCGACTGGTTGATCGACCGCCGTTGCAAGGCAAGCAGGGCGGAGACGAACTGCATGTTGTTGGCGACGCGGTGCTGCAGCTCGTGGAACATGGTGGTCTGCGCCTCCAGCAGGGAGGCGGTACGGCCGCGCTCCTCGTTCAGGCGCGCCAGCGTCACCTGCATGCCATGGATCAGCGCGATGTCGACGGTGACGATCACGGCATAGAAGGCCAGCGCCAGCCCGACGGAGGCATCCAGACCGAGGGAGTAATAGGGCGGAATGAAGAAATACCAGGCCGCCAGTCCCGACAGCACCGCAACCGCCACCCCCGGCCCCCGACCGGCCATGAAGGTGGTCAAAATCACCGCCGGAAAGAAGGTGAGATAGGGAAAGCCGGTGGGCAGGGTGCCGTCGGCGGCCAGACGCAACACCAGCGCGACAGCGAAAGTCAGCAGGGCGGCGCCATAGCGCTGCACCGGCCCGCGCCGCAGCAGCGAAAAGCGCGCAAACCACCGCCAGACCGGCCGATCGGACCCCATTCCCTCAAAACCCCCAGGATTCCCGGCGAAAACATATGGCCGGCACCAATCGCTTGTAAGGGCAAGGCCAAGCCCGTGCACGTGAATTATCGGCCGGCCCCCGTGACCATCGTCGGGAGAAGCCCGGCCATCGCCTTCGCCGTGCGCGCGGCCCATCTGTCCAAAGCTGTTCACATTTCCACCACATCCGTTCATGACGGGCGGGCACTTTGTTCAATCCACGGAGCGATTGTGGCGGCATGCGGCGGCCGGAGCCCCCTGCCCCGGCGCCCAAAGAACCACCAAGGCTGAAGGAGCCCCGCCCCGTGAAGACCCGTGCCATGAAGTCCCGTCTGAGCGCGCTCGCCATCGCGGCCACGCTGTCGGTCTCCGCTTTCGCCCTGTCCGGCACGGCCCAGGCCGGCGCCACCTTCGACGGCGTGAAGCAGAAGGGCTACGTCCAGTGCGGCGTCAACCTGGGCCTGTACGGCTTCTCCTCGCCCGACGACAAGGGCAAGTGGTCGGGCCTCGACGTCGACATGTGCCGCGCCGTCGCCGCCGCCATGTTCGGCGATGCCGAGAAGGTGAAGTACACCCCGCTGTCGGCGCAGCAGCGCCTGCCGGCGCTCCAGTCCGGCGAGATCGACCTGCTGGCCCGCAACACCACCCGCACCCTGACCCGCGACACCGCCAACGGCCTGAACTTCGCGCCGACCAACTATTTCGACGGCCAGGGCTTCATGGTGTCGGCCAAGCTCGGGCTGAAGAGCGCCAAGCAGCTGAACGGCGCCACCGTCTGCGTCCTGCCCGGCACCACGACCGAGCAGAACGTGTCGGACTACTTCCGCGCCAACAAGATGACCTTCAAGCCGGTCGTCATCGAGAAGAACGAGGAGCTGAACAAGGCCTTCTTCGCCGGCCGCTGCGACGCCCTGACCTCCGACGCCTCCCAGCTGGCCGCCATCCGCGCCGCCGAGGTGCAGAACCCCAACGACTACGTCATCCTGCCCGAGCTGATCTCCAAGGAGCCGCTGTCCCCGGCCGTGCGCCAGGGCGACGAGGAGTGGATGAACCTGGTCACCTGGGCCTTCTACGCCATGGTCCAGGCCGAGGAGAAGGGCCTGACCTCGGAGACCGTCGACGCCGCCATGACCTCGCCCGATCCGGACGTGAAGCGCCTGCTGGGCGTCACCGCCGGCAACGGCAAGGCGCTGGGCGTCGAGGAGAACTGGGCCTACGCCATCATCAAGCAGGTCGGCAACTACGCCCAGAGCTATGAGCGCAACGTCGGCTCGGGCTCCAAGCTGAAGATGCCGCGCGGCCAGAACGCCCTCTACACCGAAGGCGGCCTGATGTACGCCCCGCCGATGAAGTAAGGGCGCCCTCCCTCCCTTCCCCTTCCGGGGGAAGGGAGGGCCTTTCACCCCCGCACGGAGCAACACCATGACAAACCCGGTCCAGGCGCTGAATTCCGCGCGCGTGCGGGGGTGGCTGTATCAGGCTCTGTTCCTGGCCTGCGCCCTCGCCGTCGCCTGGTATCTCGTCTCCAACACCCTGACCAACCTCGCCACCCGCGGCGTCGCCACCGGTTTCGGCTTCCTGCACCGCGAGGCCGGCTTCGAGATCGGCGAGAGCCTGCTGCCCTATTCCGCCTCCGACACCTATCTGACGGCGCTGGTGGTCGGCCTCCTGAACACGCTGGCGGTGTCGGCCGCCGGTGTCGTGCTGGCGACCGTGCTGGGCGTGCTGATCGGCATCGGGCGGCTGTCGTCCAACTGGATGGTCAACCGCTTCGCCACCCTGTATGTCGAGACGGTGCGCAACGTCCCGCTGCTGCTGCAGCTGGTGGTCTGGTACACGATCCTGAACCGGCTCCCCAGCCCGCGCGAGGCGCTGGAGGTGCTGCCGGGCATCTTCCTCAGCAACCGCGGCATGAAGTTCCCGGTCCTGGTGGAACATGCCGGCCATGGCTGGATCCTGCTGGCGCTGGTCGCCGGCATCGCCGCCGCCATCGCCGTCGTCCGCTACGGCCGCCGCCGGCGCGAGACCACCGGCAAGCCCTTCCCGACCCTGCCGGCCGTCATCGCCGCCCTGCTGCTGCCGCCGGCGCTCGCGTTCATCGTCACCGGCGCCCCGCTGGCCTTCGACGTGCCGGCATTGGCCGGCTTCAATTTCGAGGGCGGCGGATCGGTCACCCCGGAATTCACAGCACTGCTGATCGGCCTGTCGGTCTACACCGCCGGCTTCATCGCCGAGATCGTGCGCTCCGGCATCCTCGCCGTGCCGCACGGCCAGACCGAGGCCGGGCTGGCGCTGGGCCTGTCGCCGGGCAAGATCCTGCGCCTCGTCATCCTGCCGCAGGCGCTGCGCGTCATCGTGCCGCCGCTGACCAGCCAGTATCTGAACCTGACCAAGAACAGCTCGCTGGCCGTCGCCATCGGCTATCCGGACCTGGTCAGCGTCTCCAACACCTCGGCCAACCAGACCGGCCAGGTGGTGGAGGCAGTGGCGATGATGATGCTCGTCTATCTCATCATCAGCCTCGCGATCTCCGGCTTCATGAACTGGTACAACCGCCGCGTGGCTCTGGTGACCCGATGAGCAAACAGTTCCCGGCCGATCCGGCCCCGATTCCCACCGCTCCCGTCCCCCCCGCCCATTGGGCCGCGTCCTACGAGGAGGAGCCGACCCAGGCCTCCGCCCCGCCGCAGGCCAACGGCATGACGGCGCTGAAGCCCTTCGGCTGGGCGAAGGACAACCTCTTCAACACGCCGCTGAACACCGCGCTGACGCTGGCCTGCCTGTTCCTGCTGTGGCTGGTGGTGCCGCCGATGGCGAACTGGCTGCTGCTGAACGCCAGCTGGTCCGGGTCGTCGGAGGCCTGCCGCGAGGCGGCCGGCGCCTGCTGGTCGGTGATCGTGGTCAAGCACCGGCTGATCTTCTTCGGCACCTACCCCTATGACGAGCAGTGGCGCCCCTTCCTGGCCTGCGCCCTGTTCGTGGCGATGCTGGGGGCCAGCGGCGTCCGCGCCTTCTGGCGGCCCTGGCTGGCCGTCGCCTGGGCGCTGACCCTGGTCGGCATGGGCGTGCTGATGTGGGGCGGCATCGCCGGCCTCACCTATGTGCCGAACGACCGCTGGGGCGGGCTGCCGATCACGCTGATGCTGTCGGTCTTCTCCATCGCTCTCGCCTTCCCGCTGTCGATCCTGCTGGCGCTGGGCCGCCAATCCTCGCTGCCCGCCATCCGTACCTTCTGCATCGGCTTCATCGAGACGATGCGCGGCGTGCCGCTGGTCAGCGTGCTGTTCATGGCGTCGGTGATGTTCCCGCTGTTCCTGCCGGAAGGCGTCACGGTCGACAAGCTGCTGCGGGCACTCGCCGGCATGACGCTCTTCACCGCCGCCTATCTGGCCGAGGCCGTGCGCGGTGGCCTGCAGGCGATCCCCAAGGGCCAGTACGAGGCCGCCGACGCCCTTGGCCTCAGCTACTGGCAGAAGACGATGCTGATCGTCCTGCCGCAGGCGCTGCGCATCGTCATCCCGCCCATCGTCAACCAGTTCATCAGCGCCTTCAAGGACACCTCGCTGGTCACCATCGTCGGCCTGTACGACCTGCTGACCGCCGCCACCGTGGCGACGACCGACCCCGAATGGCGCCCCTACTTTGCCGAGGTCTATGTCTTCGCCGGGCTGATGTTCTGGATCTTCTGCTTCAGCATGTCGCGCTACAGCCAGTGGCTGGAGCGTCTGGCCAACCGCTACACCCGCCGCTGACCGGCCCTGGAGAACGACCAATGACCGCCAACGCCATCATCGAACTCCGCAAGGTCGGCAAGTGGTACAACAGCTACCACGCGCTGCGCGACGTCAGCATCACCATCGGCAAGGGTGAGAAGGTCGTCGTCTGCGGCCCCTCCGGGTCGGGCAAGTCGACGATGATCCGCTGCATCAACCGGCTCGAGGCGCACCAGACCGGCCACATCATCGTCGACGGCATCGAGCTGACCGACGACGTCAAGGCGGTGGAGAAGATCCGCCGCAAGGTCGGCATGGTGTTCCAGAACTTCAACCTGTTCCCGCACCTGACGGTGCTCCAGAACCTGACGCTGGCCCCGATCTGGGTCCGCGGCATGGCGAAGTCCGAGATCGAGGAAATCGCCATGATGTACTTGAAGCGGGTGCGCATCCCCGACCAGGCGCACAAGTTCCCCGGCCAGTTGTCCGGCGGCCAGCAGCAGCGCGTCGCCATCGCCCGCGCGCTGTGCATGCGCCCCGAGATCATGCTGTTCGACGAGCCGACCTCCGCACTCGACCCCGAAATGGTCAAGGAGGTGCTGGACGTCATGACCGAGCTGGCGGGCGAGGGCATGACCATGGTCTGCGTCACCCACGAAATGGGCTTCGCCCGGCAGGTCGCCGACTCTATTGTCTTCATGGCCGAAGGCTCGATCATCGAGAGCGGGTCGCCGGCCGAATTCTTCGAAAACCCGAAAAGCGAGCGCACCCGCCAGTTCCTGGGCCAGATCCTGGAGCATTGAGGCAAAAGGCGCGCTGAGAGGCGGACAAGAGGGTCATGGCGGCGACCATTGCCATCACCGACGACGACGCGGTGACGCGCGAGACGCTGAAGTCCTATCTGACGGATGAGGGCTTCGACGTCCTGCTGGCCCGAAGTGCCGAGGAGCTGAAGGATCTGCTGGCGGCGGCGTCGGTGGACGTGGTGCTGCTCGACATCCGGCTGCCGCGCCAGGATGGGCTGACCCTGACCCGCGAGCTTCGCGCGGTGTCGGAAATCGGCATCATCCTGGTCAGCAGCCGGGCGGAGAAGCTGGACCGCATCATCGGGCTGGAGATGGGGGCCGACGACTACATCGCGAAGCCCTTCGAGCCGCGCGAGATCCTGGCCCGGGTGCGGAACCTGCTGCGCAGGCTGAAGGCGCCGGGCGACCAGCGCGACGACCGCCGGCGCTGCTTCTCCGGCTGGACGCTGTGGCTCGACCGCATGCGCCTGACCGACCCGCAGGGCAACCCGGTGCGGCTGACCGGTGCCGAGTTCGAGCTGCTGTCGACCTTCGTCTGCAACCCCGGCCGGGTGATGAACCGCGACTATCTGCTGACGGCGACGACGCGGCGCAAGACCGACGCCACCGACCGCACCATCGACAGCCTGGTCCGCCGCCTGCGCCGCCTGATCGAGACCGATCCGGCGGACCCGAGGCTGATCGTCACCGTCCACGGCACAGGCTACCTGTTCGCCGGCGACGTCACGCAGGATGGGTAAGGAGTTCTTCGAACCGGCCGGAATCCCCTCTCCCCCCGGGGAGAGGGTTAGGGTGAGGGGGTCGCGCGGCGAGGATCTTCATAGAGTCGCACACTCCCCCATTCGCCACCGAATCCACTCCCTGCATCCCCCTCACCCCGACCCTCTCCCCAGGGGGGAGAGGGGGTATAGGGCGCCCATCCACCTAACCCCGAGCAAACTCCCCCGTCGCTTCAGTCTCGCGGCGGCCACGCGCTCGGCAACCTGGGCCACGGAAATCGCGAAAATTTTTTGCGCGCTTCCGTGGCCCATTTTTTATGCGTTAACGCGGGCAGACAGCCTGCTCCGAAGTCAATCCACCACATCCGGTTGCTTTTCTTCTTGTCGGATTCCCCCCTGGGAAAGTCATAGACCGCATATCCGCCCAAAAGACCACCTGTTTCCTTGGCGCCTTCATCCCCGCTTGCCTCAAATGCAAACGAAAAGACACGAACTGTTCACAAATGAACGCTAAACCGTTCAAAGGGCCCTGCGACGATATGCGTGTAGCAATCCGTTGAAACCGTTCACTGGCGGCGGGGGTTTGGGCATGACGGCGATCTCGACGAATGCGGGCAGCACCCTGGACGATGGCGGTGCGCGCCACCGCTTCTGGACCCTGCGCCGCGCCATGGTGTCGGTGGTGGGCGTGCTGGTGGCGGCGCTGATCGCCAGCCAGGCCTGGGTGTCGCAGCGTTACACCGACTTCGCGCTGACCACCTTCAACAGCAGTGCCGCGGCCACCCTGCGGGTTCTCGCCAACGACCGCATCCGCAAGAACTACACGGACTGGCTCCAGGGCCATGCCAACGAATGGAGCCGCGACGCCTTCCTGGTCGACAGCATCAACCAGAAGGACCCGGCCAAGACGATGCTGGCGCTGAAGAACATCAACGCGCGGCCCGTGGTGGTCGACCGCGAGGTGCGGCTGGTCTCGGTCGCCGTGTTCGACGCCGACATGGCGCGCATCGCCGCCACCGGCGGGGAGCAGGACAGCGTCGCCACCGTCGCCCCGCTGTTCGAGGCGCTGAAGACCCGCGACATCGCCGACAAGCGCCGTCCGGCCAGCCTGCTGTGGCGCGACGGCCAGGGTCGGCCGCTGTTCAGCATGATCGTCCCCATCGGCGGCTTCCGCGTCCTGGGCTTCCTGGAGGTGGTGACCGATCCCCTGCCCGCCCTGTCCAACCTGGGCGCCGTGCTCGACGCCGACATCCGCATCACCGACGCCAAGGGCGGCGTTCTGTTCGAGGCGAAGGGCGGCGAGCCGTCGGCCCATGCGCAGCTCTCCACCACCACCGTGGCGCTCGGCGGCGATGGCGGGCTGCCTTGGGCGACGGCGGAGATCTCGCGCGACGTGTCGGAATTCGTCGGCGCGACGGAGGCCCTGCGCAACGACGCCCTCAAGATGGTCGCCGCCTTCGCGCTGGCCGTCGCCATCGCCGCCGCCCTGCTCCTGCGCGTCGCCGTCATCGCCAACCTGCGCAAGTTCGCCCGCGCCATGGAGCAGATCGCCGCCGGCGACCTGTCCATCGAGGTTCCCCGCACCGGCCGCGACGAGCTGGCGGTGATGGCCGCCGCGCTGCGCCGCCTGCGCGGCAGCGTCGAGCAGGTGCTGCTGATGAAGCGGATGGTCGACAGCAGCCCGGTGCCGACCGCCCTCCTGCGCACCGACGGCCCAAATGGCGAAGGGCAGGTCGGCTTCATCAATCCCGCCGCCCGGACCTTCTGCGAGGCGCACGGCATCGACCCGGCCGGCCCCGACCTGCTGGCCCAGGGGCCGGACTTCACCGCCGCCTGCACCGACCCCGCCCGTCCGCAGATCCCGCGCCGCACCCTGACGGTGGACGAGACGACGGTGGAGGCCCATGTCGACACCGTGTTCGACGACCAGGGCAATGTGCTGGGCAAGACGCTGTCCTGGACCGACGTGACCGAGCAGATGCGCTCGGCAGCGCTGGCCCGCCAGCTGATGGAGGACGTGCATCAGGTGGCGTCGGGCGTCGCCACCCAGTCGGGCCAGCTGCGCGAGCTGGCCGACGCGCTGCGCCGTGAATCCTCCGGCACCATCGACAGCACGGTCAGCGCCGGCAGCTTCGTCGCCGAGAGCAACCGCAACGCCAACACCTGCAACGACAGCGCCGGCACGCTGATGGACACCATCGGCACCGTCTCCAGCCTGACGAGCGAGGCGGCCGGCGTGGTCGGCGCAACGCTGGGCGAGCTGACCGCCGCCCGCGAGGTGGTCGGCCAGCTGGGCGACAACACCGAGCAGATCCGCCGCATCGTCGACGTCATCACCGGCATCGCCCACCAGACCAAGCTCTTGGCGCTGAACGCCACCATCGAGGCGGCGGCGGCCGGCGTGGCGGGCCGCGGCTTCGCCGTGGTGGCGGCGGAGGTGAAGAAGCTGGCGGAGGAGACTGCCAACGCCACCGTGCAGATCGCCACGTCGGTCAGCGCCATCAACGGCAGCATCCAGAACACCGTCGGCACCTTCGCCCGCATCTCCGGCTCGGTCGAGCGCATCAGCGAGGTGCAGGAGCTGATCGGCGGTGCCGTGGCCCGCCAGACCGACTCCTCCACCGACATCCGCCGCCGCGTCGGCGTGATCGCCGGCAACACCGGCGAGGTGGCGAGCCTGATCGACGGCGTCAGCGCCCAGGCCGCCCGCACCGGCGACATCGCCGCCTCGCTGACCGAAACGGCGAACACGCTGGCCGAGGAAGCGGCTTCGCTGCATAGTCTGCTCGGCACGCTGCGCGCCGGGCAGGCGGCCTGACCCCGCCCGCCGCCGGCACGCGGTGGAAGAGGCGGGTCAGGGGAATGGGTGTCGGAATGCGGCTGGTGTTGCTTGTGCTGCTGGCGATGGTTTCGGCCTTACCGGCCTGGGCCGAGGACGGCGACACGCTGGAGCGCATCCACGGCCGCGGCTTCCTGATCTGCGGCCTGCGCAGCGGCGTCAGCGGCATCTCCTTCTCCGACCCGCAGGGGCATCTCGACGGTTTCCTGGTCGATGTCTGCCGGGTCTTCGCCGCGGCGACGCTCGGCAACGCCCAGGCGATCCGCGTCGTCCGCCTGCCGGAGAAGCCGCAGGAATTCCAGGCGGTGGAGAAGCACGAGGTCGACGTGGCGCTGACCACCACGACCTGGACCTTCAGCCGCGAGCTGTCGCACGACATCGAGTTCCTGATGCCGCTTCTGCATGACGGCCAGGGCTTCGCCATCCACTCGGACGGCACCCCGCCGCCGCCGCTCGACCGGCTGGGTGTGCGCACCGTCTGCGTCAAGACCGCCACCACCACGGTCCGCAATCTGGAGGACCATATCCGCAAGTCCGACCTGCCCTGGACGATCCGCACCTTCCAGACGCTGGACGAGGCGTTGCAGGCGTTCCTCGCCCATGAATGCGACCTGCTGACCACCGACCGCACGGTGCTGGTGACTTCGCTGGCCGGCTACCGCCAGGCGGGGATGGGCATCTACATCTATCCCGACGTGATCTCGCGCGAGCCGCTGACGCCCTACATCGCGCGCGGCGACCGCAACTGGTACGACATCACCCGCTGGGTGCTCCACGCCATCGTGCTGGCCGACGCCAAGGGCGTCACCTCGGCCGACGTCCAGGCTGGCCGCATCCCCGACGATCCCGAACTGCACCGCATGCTGGGCCACGCCGGCAGCGTCTCCCGCACCCTCGGACTGCCCGACGACTGGGCCTTGCAGGTGCTGGCCCAGGTGGGGAACTACGGCGAGATCTTCGACCGCAACCTCGGCACCCCCTACGGCATGGACCGCGGCCTGAACAAGCCCTGGACCCAGGGCGGCCTGCTCTACGCGCCGCCGTTCCGGTAGGAGTCCCCCCTACGCCGCCAGCGCCACGCCCAGATGGCGCTCCAGCAGCGCCGGATCGGCCTTTGCCTGCGCCGCCGGCCCGGCATGCACCACCCGGCCGCGGTCGAGGAAGACCACGCGGTCGGCGAAGTCCAGCGCGCGGTCGACCTGCTGCTCCACCAGCAGGATGGTCATGTCGAGCCTGGACAGCGCCGCCATCAGCGTGTCGCAGATCACCGGCGCCAGCCCTTCCAGCGGCTCGTCCAGCAGCAGCACCGTCGGCTTGCCCAGCAGGGCGCGGGCGACCGACAGCATCTGCTGCTCGCCGCCCGACAGTTCGCCGCCGCCGTTGCGCCGCCGCTCGCCCAGCCGCGGGAACAGCTCGTACGCCTCCTCCAGCGCCGAACGCGGCCGCCCCTTCAGCCCGGTGACGAGGTTCTCCTCCACCGTCAGCGATTTGAAGATGTCGCGCGTCTGCGGCACATAGCCGAGCCCGGCCGCCGCCCGTGCCGAACTGCTCATCGCGCTGAGATCCACCCCGTCCAGCCGGATGCTGCCGCCATGGCGGGTGGTCTGGCCGACCAGCGTCGCCAGAATCGTCGTCTTGCCCACCCCGTTGCGGCCTAGCAGGGCCAGCCGCCCGCCCGCCGGCACGGCCAGCGACACGCCGTCGAGGATCAGCGTCTTGCCGTAGCCGGCGCGCAGATCCCCGACCTCGAAAGCCCCACGCGGCTCAGTGTGCATCGGCACGGCTCCCCAGATAGACCTCGCGCACGCGCGGGTCGGCGACGATCTCCCTGGCGGTGCCGCTGCACAGCAACCGCCCCTGCGCCAGCACGACGATGGTCTTCGCGAAGCGGAACACCAGATCCATGTCGTGCTCGATCATCAGCACCGCCAGATCCTTGGGCAGCCGGTCGATGGCGTCGAGGATGCGCTGGCTTTCCGAATGGGGCACGCCGGCCGCCGGCTCGTCGAGGATCAGCACCTTCGGCTTCATGGCGAGCGCCAGCGCGATCTCCAGCAGCCGCTGCTGCCCGTAGGCCAGCGAGCCGACCGCCGTGTGCGCCGCATGGGTCAACCCCATGGCATCGAGCAGCCCCGCCACCTCGTCGGCCAGCCCGGCCACCTTCGCGACATTGGCGAACGGGCGGAAGGTGCGGCGGTCGCGCTGGAGGACGGCCAGTTCCAGATGCTCGCGCACCGTCATCGACTTGAACAGCCGCGCCACCTGGAAGCTGCGGATCAGCCCCAGCCGCACCCGTTCCGCCGCCGGCAGCCTCGTGATATCGCGGCCGTCCAGCCGGATGGTGCCGGCGCTGGGCGGGATCACCCCGGTGACGAGGTTGACGAAGGTCGTCTTGCCGGCCCCGTTCGGCCCGATCAGGGCACAGCGGTCGCCGGCACTCAGCGTCATGGTGATGTCGGACGACACCTGCAAACCGCCGAAATTCTTGGACAGCCCCTCGACCTCAAGAAGCTTGGTCATGCCCCACCCTCCCCCTGTCCAGCCGGCCGGCGCAACAGCCCGCCCAGCCGCTCCAGACCCGAGGCGATGCCGCCGGGCAGGAACAGGACGATGCCGATCAGGAACAGGCCGATGAAGCCCATCCAGTGGAAGGGATCGCTGGCGGCCAGGATGTGGTGGATGCCCATGAAGGCCGCCGTGCCGATCACGGCACCATAGAGCCGCCCGGTGCCGCCCAGCACCAGCATCACCAGCGCCTCCGCCGACCAGGGGAAGCCGGCGCTGTCCAGCCCGACGATGCCGCTGGTGACCGCGGTCAGCCCCCCGGCCACCCCGGCGAACACCCCGGCCACGCCATAGAGCGCCACCAGATAGGATTTCGGCGAGCCGCCGATGGCGGAGATCCGCAAGGGATCCTCCTTCACGCCACGGCAGGCCAGCCCGAAGGGCGAGCGCACGATCCGCCGCGCCACCAAAAGCCCGGCCACCAGCACCGCCAGCGCGAACAGGTAGGAGGTGCGGCCGAACATGTCGAAGCGGAACAGCCCCAGCACCGGAGCCGGGTCGATGCCCGACAGCCCGTCGCTGCCGCCGGTCCAGTCGCGCGCCTTGTTGGCGACCTCCTGCACGATCTGCCCGACCGCGATGGTCAGCATCAGCAGGGTCAGCCCGCGCGCATGCAGGATCAGCGCACCGGTCGCCAGCGCGATCAGTCCGCCGGCAAGCCCGCCGGCCGCCAGCATGACGAAGGGGTCGTTGTTCCAGTTGACCGCGACGATGCCGGCGGCATAGGCGCCGGTGCCGAACATCGCCGCCTGCCCCAGCGTGGCGATCCCGCCATAGCCGAGCACGAGGTCGAGCGACAGCACGAACAGCGCCGAGGCGGCGATGCGGGTCAGCAGCGCCAGATCGTCCGGCAGCAGCCAATAGGCGGCCAGCCCGGCCAATGCGACCAGCGGAATGCCGATCCAGCCGAGATCGCGGCGCCGCCCGAGCGGAGCGGGGCGGGTCACCGCGCCGGCCTTTCCGTCGCGCTCGGCGACGCTCGTCATGCCGTCCTCCCTTTGAAGAAGCCGTGGGGCCAGCGGAACAGGATCAGGATCAGGGCGGCGTAGAAGAAGAACTCGCCGAAATTGGGGATCAAATATTTGCCGGCGGTGTCGACGATGCCGAGCGCCAGCGCCGCCGCCGCCGAGCCGAAGATGCTGCCCGCCCCGCCGACCGCCACCACCGCCAGGAACAGCACGATGTAGCGGATGGCGTAATAGGGCTCCAGCGGCAGCAGTTCCGCCCCCAGCACGCCGCCCAGCGCCGCCAGCCCGGTGCCGAGCGCGAAGGTCGCCAGATAGAGCCGCTCGGTCCGGATGCCCAGCGCCGCCGCCATGGCGGGGTCATCCACCGCCGCGCGCAGCCGGATGCCGAAATCGGTGCGCTCCAACAGCCACCACAGCCCCAGCAGGGTGGCCGCCCCGGCGCCGATCACGAAGGCGCGGTGGGTCGGGATCGATTTCGGCCCCAGCTGCACCGTGCCGGTCAGCAGATCGGGCAGCGGGATGCGCTTCAGCGTCGGACCGAACAGGTAATTGATGCCGGCGACGATGACGAAGGTCAGCCCGATGGTCAGCAGCACCTGCGCCAGTTCGTTGGCCGAGCCGTAGATGCGCCGGTACAACAGCCGTTCCAGCGGCAGCGTCGCCAGCACGGTCAGCGCCACCGCCACCACCAGCGCCAGCCCATAGGGCAGCCCGGCGCTCTGTGCTGCATAGGAGGCGACATAGCCGCCGACCATGGCGAAGGCGCCATGCGCCAGATTGACCACCCGCATCAGCCCCAGCGTCACCGACAGCCCGACGGAGATGATGAAGAGGATCATGCCGTAGGCGACCCCGTCGACGGCGATCCCGAACATGGTTTCCATGATGTC
Organism: Azospirillum sp. TSH64; assembly: GCF_003116035.1. Classification (GTDB taxonomy): domain Bacteria; phylum Pseudomonadota; class Alphaproteobacteria; order Azospirillales; family Azospirillaceae; genus Azospirillum. The sequence goes on along the minus strand of NZ_LGQW01000015.1, from coordinate 2,944,083 downwards.
TCTCCACCCGCCCCTCCCCCTCTCCCCCCCGGGGAGAGGGTCGGGGTGAGGGGGAAGCACTGCGTGCCTTACCCGTAAATCCTGCCGCGCGTCCCCCTCACCCTAACCCTCTCCCCGCTTTCGGCGGACCTTTGGTCCGCCTGTCGCGTCAGCGCAAACGAAGTTTGCGCGAAAGCAGGGGGGAGAGGGCATTCTTACCGGGACGGGAGAGGGAGACCACCCCCTCACTTCGCCAGCTTGTACCCATAGTCCGGCTGCTTCGGGAACGACTGCTTCTCGACATTCTCCAATCGGCCGTCGACCATCTCGACAGTGCGCAGATAGATCGTCTGGGTGACGTGGCGGCTGTCGGGATCGATGGTCAGGGGACCGCGCGGGCTTTCCCAGCTCATGCCCTTCACCGACTCCACCGCCTTGGCGCCGTCGATCTTGCCGCCGCTGTTCTTGATCATCTGATAGATGACATGCGTGCCGTCATAGGCGCCGACCGAGGTGAAGGTGACGCTGTCGTAGGAGCCGAACATCTCCTTGTGCTTGGCGACGAAGGCCTTGTTCATCGCCGAGTCGTGCGCCCGGCTGTAGTTGAAGGTGGTGGTGATGCCCATCACCGCGTCGCCCAGCGCCGGCAGGTCCGGTTCCTGGGTCAGGTCGCCGGGGCCGAAGAACTTGATGCCCGCCGCCTTCAGCCCGGTGTCGTTGAAGGCCTTGGCGAAGGCCAGCGTCGTCGGGCCGGCGGGCAGGAAGGCATAAACCGCCTCGGCGCCCGAATCCTTGATCCGCTGCATGAAGGGGGCGAAGTCGGTGGACTTCAGCGGCATGCGGATGGTGTCCACCACCGTGCCGCCGTTCTTCTCGAAGGTGGTTTTGAAGGCGGCCTCGCCGTCGATGCCGGGACCATAGTCGCTGACCGCCGAGATCGCCTTCTTGATACCCTGCTTGGCCATGTGTTCGGCCAGCGGCACCGTGTTCTGCCACAGCGTGAAGGAGGTGCGGACATAGCGCGGCGACTTCTCCGTGATGGCGGAGGTCGCGGCGTTGAAGATCACGCAGGGGATGTTCGCCTCGTCGATCAGCGGGGCGACGGCCAGCGCATCCGGCGTGAAGAAATAGCCGGCGAGGAACGACACCTTCTCTTTGACGATCAGCTCCTGCGACAGCGCCTTGCTCTGCGCCGGGTTCGCCTGGTCGAGGTCCTTGTAGATGAACTCCACCGTGTCGTTGCCGACGGTCTTGCCGTGCTCGGCCTGATAGACCTCGATGGCTTCCTTGAAGCTCTTGCCCACCACGCCGAACGGCCCGGAGAAGGGGGCCACGACGCCGACCTTGATGGTGGCGGCACCGGCCGGACCGGCCGCCAGCGCCAGACCGAACGCCGCACCCAGCAGCGCGTTGCCCAACAGCGCGTTGCGCAGAGTCCTCGTCATCGTCCCTCCCACATGTGACCATATGCCGGCGCCGGAATTCGCTATTCCGGTCATTGACTGTTCCGTCCACCGTACTGAGGGAGGACCGAACCGTCAAGTGCGATATTTGATGTTATGTTCTATAATCGCACAAAATCAGTCATCAATTCAAGTATCTGATAAATATATTTTTTCTCTTTCATTCCGGTCGCATCGACAAAGCAATCCTCATGTTGCGCCGCAATATGGGCGATCATCGCACGATACAAGCATTTTTCGCCCTTGACAGTGCAGCGCACCGCTCGCCACTCTGTGCGTAACGACGAATATCTGTGCGATTTTCGCACATCCGGGAGGTCAT
>NZ_LGQW01000015.1:2927587-2942309 GCF_003116035.1 Azospirillum sp. TSH64 | reverse complement strand
AAGGAACTCATCCAAATCCACCGAGCAGCACGCTGAACGATTCGATCCGCACCCGCGTCACTCACCGGATGCGTACGAAGCTGCACCGCAGCAGAAGGAAATGCTGGCGGCCAACGAGCCCATGGCCGTGATTGTCGAGGTTCCCGCAGCCGAATGGGTTGATCTCATAGCTATGGTTTGGGGCGAACTGGTCTGGCCGGATCTAATTAAAGGCCCAACCGGTGATGCCTTAAAGCGGTCATTCGGTTGGGAGCCATTCGAGGGCTCCTGCTGGGTGGCATACAGTCGCGACGGTACTGAGAAGCATCATCGGCCGGACGTGGGGAACGAGGGGGTATCAGCGATTCTCGGTGCAGGATGCTCGGTCGTAGGATTTAGCCAGTCACCCGAACGACACCTTCCACGTGCCCTGATCCAGGTTGCCGAAGTTCGTGTCGTTGTCCCACAGATGGACAGAGAGGCTTTGACCATGGTGGTCGGCATACTGACCGGCTGTCGTCCATCGGTTGAGATCCCCGATCGGCTGCACAGCTTGATCACCATTGAGGACATGCGTTTGGCTTGGCGCCCCGACCGGAACGCGGATGCCTATGCGACTCGCTTGCTGCGGCTTCTCGAGCGCAAGGCCAATCTTCGTCCTCAGCTGACCCTGAACCAAATGCATGGAATGGATGAGGCGGTCGCCTGGGGAACAGCGCTGGCACGCGATCTGGCGGAATTCCGGCGCGGTTGTCTACCGTGGTCGACGGTCGACCGTGGTGCCCTGCTGTTCGGTCCACCCGGCACAGGCAAGACGACTTTCGCAAGGGCTCTGGCAGGGACGTGTGGCGTTCCGCTGATCTGCGGTTCCTTGTACCAGTGGCAGGCAGCTGGACACTTGGGCGACATGCTCAAGGCGATGCGTGCAACCTTCAACGAGGCGCGCGCCATGGCTCCGAGCATCCTGTTCATCGACGAGATCGACTCGTTCGGTGACCGGGCTTCCTTCATGCATGAATACAGGGATTATAGCACCCAGGTCGTAAACGGCTTCCTTGAAGAGCTCGACGGCGTCGGAGGACGTAAAGGCGTTGTCGTGGTCGGCGCCTGCAATACGCCCGATCGCATGGATCCGGCCATCCTCCGGTCGGGGCGACTTGATCGAGCCATTCTTGTTCCGCGACCGAACCAGGAAGCGCTGGAGAGGATCCTTCGGCACCATCTTGGTGGTGACCTTCCGAATGTCGACCTTGCCGCCGCAGCGTTGCTGGCCCTGGGCGGCACCGGCGCTGACTGCGAGCGCTGGGTGCGCGGTGCTCGGAGACGTGCCCGTCATAGCAGCCGGGCCATGACGGGAGACGACCTGCTGGAGGAGATCCGCGGGACACGGCATGCCCGATCCACCGAAGAGGTCTACCGTTACGCCATTCATGAGGCTGGGCACGCACTGGTGCTGGCAGTCGAGCGTCCGGGCGCCTTGGTCATCGCTTCGATCCGGGAAACCGGAGATGCCCAAGGTGGTGTCGTGTCCGACCGTAGGCACCGGGGTCTTATGACACGCAAGGAGATTGCCGGAGAGCTCCGAATGCTGTTGGGCGGTCGTGCGGCCGAGGAGGTGGTCTTCGGCGACGTGTCGGCTGGAGCGGGCGGCAGTGCGGACAGTGACTTGGCGCGGGCGACTGCACTGGCGGTTTCGGCACTACACGCCTATGGACTTGACGATGGTGAAGACGGGCTGCTCTGGCGCGGCATGCCAACACCGGATGCATTGGCGGCGATGCTAACTACCCGCCCAGACCTAGGCAGGCGCATCACCGCTATGTTGGCGACCGCTTATGCCGAGGCCAAAGACCTGATCACCATTCGCCGCAAAGATCTGGATGCCGTAGCCCAACTGTTGATTGATCGGGAGACAGTTGGCGGCAGGGAGATCGACGCGTTGGTCAGCGGCGTGCGTAACTGACCGGCCGGTGTGTATCAGGCCTCAGTCTGTTTAGCCAGAAACGAGCGCTTGGCCCTGGAACTTGTGAAAGGCAGCATTTATCGACCGCTGCTGGGACGCCAAACAAGAGATGTCCCGGGTGGTCCAGCGCCTACATTGAGGAGGTCTCGTCACCATGAGCTTCCCTAGCCGACAAAAGGCATCACGATGCCGGGGCGGACCCAGAGTCGACCGGTGCGCACGCTGCGGTCGGCGCCCAGACCAAGTATGGTTCGGACCCAATCCTCTGGATGGGCGGGACTGGTGGTCGATGTTCGGGATCGTAACGCTCTGCCCGGATTGCCTAGAGCGCTTGTGGCGCCAAGCGCCTGAGAAGGCGGACTGGGGTGACTATGATCAAGTCTGGGCGATGCTGCTACGCCATGCCGGTCTACTGGATGACCACCAGCGACGACCTCCGGGCACACCAACCATGCTCGACTGAGACCACCTTCTGCTCCCGTTGGGAAAGCCTCCTCCAGAGGGGCGTTTCCGTGCATCGACGACGGAAGGTCCCACTTGTCGCTGATACACAGCAGGTCTTTCCGGAGCCAACGAGTTCCCCGGTGGGCAAAAAGAAGACGTTCCCGCAGCGGTCAGGTCGATTTTGCCAGAAGCCATTCCTTAAGCTTCGACCATCGGCGCCCCTCCTGCCGTGCCCGCACCGCCATTCCGAGCGCCTTCCGCTGGCCCACGACGACGACCAGCCGCTTCCCGCGGGTGACACCGGTGTAGACGAGATTGCGCCTGAGCATCGTCCAATGTTGCATCGCCAGCGGGATGACGACGGCCGGGTACTCGGACCCCTGGCTCTTGTGGATCGTCGTTGCGTAGGCCAGCGACACCCTATCCAGTTCGCCGAAGTCGTAGGGGACCTCACGGCCATCGAAATCGATCACCAGTTCGCTGTTCTCCGGATCCATCGCGGTGATGACGCCCAGGTCGCCGTTGTAGACCTCCTTTTCGTAGTCGTTCTCGGTCTGCATCACCTTGTCGCCGACGCAATAGGTCCAGCCGAAGCGCTCAACCCGGACATCGCCCGGCGGGTTCAGGACCGCCTGGAGTTCCACGTTCAACGACCGGGCACCGAGACCCCCGCGGTTCATCGGACAGAGCACTTGGACATCGCGTACGGGGTCCAGGCCGAAGCGCTTCGGGATTCGGTTCCGAACGACTTCGATGAGCTTGCGAACACCGTCCTCGGGTTCTGCCGCCTCGACAAAGTAGAAGTCCGAGCCCTCTACGGGTGTCAGATCTGGCATCTGGCCCTGGTTGATGCGGTGGGCATTGACGATGATTCGGCTGGCCGCCGCCTGCCGGAAAACCTCGGTCAGGCGCACCACGGGCGCGGCGCTGGATGCGATCACGTCGGCTAATACCTGCCCCGGGCCCACCGACGGCAACTGGTCGACATCGCCGACCAGGATCAGCGCTGACCTGTCGGGGGTCGCCTTCAGCAGCGCGTTCATCAGCGGCACGTCCACCATGGACGTCTCGTCGACGACGAGCAGATCGCACTCCAGTCGGTTCTCCTCGCTGTGCTTGAAGCCTCCGGCAGCCGGGTCGAAGGCAAGCATCCGGTGGATGGTCCTGGCCTCCATTCCAGTGCTCTCCGAGAGCCGTTTGGCCGCCCGGCCGGTCGGGGCGCACAGCAGGATGCGGATGTGCTTGGCGGCCAGGATCTTCAGGATGGAGTTGACCAGGGTCGTCTTGCCGACGCCGGGGCCGCCGGTGATGACCATGACCTTGGATGCCAGGGCAAGCCGAACAGCTTCCCGCTGGCTCGGCGCCAGCGTCAGTCCCGTCCGTCCCTCCACCCACTCCAGCGCCTTCTCCATGTCGATGGCAGGCCAGGGTAGCGCCCCGGTCGCAAGCCCACGCAGCCGGGTGGCGATGGCCTGCTCGGCCCGGTACAGTCCGGCCAGGAAGACGCAATCCCTGCCCTCCAGCTGATCGGCGATGACGGCGCCGTCACGAAGCTCGTCCGCCAGCGCCTCTTCCACCAGATTGGTGCCGAATTCCAGGAGTTCGCTGGCCAGCTTCTCCAGGTCCTCCACCGGCAGGCCGCAGTGCCCCTCGTCCATGGCCTCGGCCAGCGCGTAGCCGATGCCCGCCCGGACGCGGACCATGGCCGTCTTCTCGATGCCCAGCTTGGCCGCGATGGCATCAGCGGTCTTGAAGCCGATGCCGCGGATGTCCCGGGCCAGCCGGTATGGGTTCTCGGTGATCAGCTGGATCGCCTCCTGCCCGTAGGTCTTGTAGATGCGGACGGCCCTGGAGGTACCGACACCGTTAGCGTGCAGGAACAGCATGATCTCCCTGATCGCCCGCTGGTCGGCCCATCCCTTGACGATGCGGTCGGCCCGCCTGGGACCGATGCCCGTGACCTCGCGCAGGCGACCGGGCTCGGCCTCGATGACGTCGAACACGGCCTCGCCGAATGCCTTCACCAGCTTCCTGGCGTAGACCGGGCCGATGCCCTTGATCATGCCGGAGCCCAGGTACTTCTCGATGCCCTCCAGCGTAGTGGGCTGCGTCGCCTTCAGGAAGGTGGTCTTGAACTGGAGGCCGTGGGTGCGATCGTTGACCCAGCTGCCGCTCGCCTGGATCCATTCCCCGGCCGAGATCATCGCCGCATGTCCGACGACGACAACCAAGTCCCGATGTCCGCGGACCTTCACCCGGAGCACGCAGAAGCCGGTCTCGGCGCTGTGGAAGGTCACGCGCTCCACCAGCCCGGCCAGGGACTCCGTCGATGACGCGATGGCTTGCCCGCTCATGCCGGGATTGTGCTGGATTCCCGGCCGTCGGGCCAGTCGCACTTGCGAAGGCGGTCCGGTGCTGAGGTTGGGTGCTGCATGGGTCGCGCCCAGAAGTACGAAGGCCGCTTTGCTATCACTCGGCTACGTGCCGCCGCAGAGGGCTCCCTTCACATGTTCTGCTGAGCTTAAAAATACGCAACGTTCGTCAGAATCTGGGGGGATGCTTCCGTATCTTAGCTCTCGACGGCGGATCACTCCTAGATGCGCCAACGGCAACACAAGAATGGAGATCAATGTGGTGCGCATTGTTGGGTGGCTTGCCATCAGCGGCTTTGCGATTTACGGCCTTTCGCAGTTCATCCGGAACCATGTCGTGTTGGACGCGAAAGGCGAATAAAAGCGCATATTATATAGAATTTTCCCGATTAGACCGCACCAATTATGGCGAGTGATAATAAAGTGATCCATCGTTAGTTGAACGTTAAGCTATCTTGAGTCAAAAACTGGTCAAGCGGGAACCCACGTCGCTATTGGGTTTGGGGGATACGAGCCTAAAATGCCACGCAAGCACCACGATGCCTTGCCCGGTGAGAAGTTGCTGGCGCTGTATCAGCGTCTGACTCTCGACGGGAGGAAGCACTTCCAGAGCGATCTTGCCCGGGACCTCTCATGCTCCGCTCAGACCATCGTCCGGTTGGTCGCCATCATTGAGGGCAGTCTGGGACGAGATGCCTATGTTGAGAACGGCTTGGAAAACCGACGGCGCTACTATCGCCTCCGGTCCAAGAAAGAAGAACGATCGCTAGGCTTTACATTCGAAGAGTTACATTGCCTTGCCGCATGCCGTGACATAGCCAGCCAGTTCCTGCCGGAGAGCGTGGTCGACCGCATCAGCAAAACCGTCACAGCCGTTGCCCTGCACTTGGCCGAAGGAATACCACCCGCCGCCGGACAACCAATTGGTTTTCGCAGCAAGGGGTTCATTGACTACACCCCTCACTTCCCGGTGATCACCGCCTTGCGTCGAGCCATTGAGCGTAAGGAGGTGTGCCTCATCGTGTACCGCGCTCGCGGCCGTCAGACAGTGAGCGTCTACAGATATGCTCCCGGGCGCTTGGTCGCCATGAGCGGGACACTTTATGTGCAGGGGTATCGAATGCCTGACGGATCGGTTCTCAGGGAACGTCCAACCACCTTCTCGATTCATCGCATCGCGCAGATGTCGCCTACAGGTGAGTATTTCAATTTCAATGCCGCCGATAGAGAGGCTCGAGCCTTTGGGCTGGGTTGGCATGAGCCCCGACGAGCAAGGATCCATGTGAATGCCGAAGCCGCCGATTATGTGCGTGACCGAGTGTGGAGCGATGACCAATCCATTGAGGACCAAGAGGACGGAAGCATAATCCTGTCGCTCACAACAACCAGTGAGAAAGAACTTAACGCCTGGACATCGAGCTTTGGCGGAATGGCTAAAATAATCAGCTTTAAGGAAATCAAAGACAATACATCGGCCCATTCATGAAATTAGCGCTATATAACTTGGGAACGCGTCCGATTCATGCAGATGATATGTTGTATTTAATACTGCAATTATGGGATTATATTTTGCTTTATTCTGGTCTTCACGATTAGGCGTTAATAGAAAACTACCTGAGATCCTTATATACTCGCAGATATACGCAGTTTGACACGCGGCTTTCCTGTGACTTGCCAAGTGGGTGCATCTCGTACCCTTGTGGCCGACCTTCCACCTGCCCTGCCATCCTTTCGACGGGACTCGAACGCACGCCATGGAACGCGAAAAGAAGTCAGCACCCCAGGCTTCCAAACTTTCAGACGTCGCCGCAACGGCCAGCACGATTGAGATCGTGGATCGGTTCGGCAGCGCCAACGCCGAGTTCATCAAAGGTTACACTGGTATCGATAACGAAACCGGAAGGAAGTTTGCAAAGGGCCTGAGAGAGATCAGCGAGCACAAGGTAAGCGACCCAGTACGGAACATTCCCCAGCAAGCGGGCTTCTCGGCGGAGGTTCATGCAGTTTCCAAGAAGAACGCTCGCAATATCATAGACCGCAGCACCGTCCGCTTGGAGCGCACTGATGACCGACCAAGTGAATTTGGGCATAACAATCGTGTCTATGACCATGTCGAAGTAGATGGTGGTAAGGTAGTTGCTGGCTCCGGGTCGCAGATGAAGTTCGTCACCAAGCCGGATGATCTGCTGACGAAAATTGCTCGCGGGGATGGCAGTGGTAGCGATCGCGATCTCTCGCGATACCAAGGAGTTAAGTTAGATCTGCCCTCCGATCAGGTCAAAAACGCAAAGGATTTCTGCACGCAACAAGCAAAATCTCTCAGATTGCAGGCGGATACTGTCGAAAATCTGGGAAAGACTGAGCTTGCAGAGAAACTCCGCAAGGACGCTGCCAACTTTGAAGAGTTACGTGGCAACATTCGTGACAGCGGCATGACCAGAGAGGAGGCAATCTACCTCCGTACCGCCCCCTTGGCGGCCACCGTCCGGAACATCATAGGCATCAGCCACGAAGCGGGGGTCCAAGGAGCAAAGGCCGGTGCCGTCGTCGGAGGTGCAGTCTCAATCGTTACTAACATCGTTGCTGTATGTCAGGACGACAAGGATCTGAAGACCGCCTTGCTTGACACCGCCGTCAGCACCGGCAAGGCGGCTGCCGTTGGCTATGGCACGGCCTTCGCTGGGTCTGCCTTGAAGGGGGTTATGCAGCAGTCGGCGAACGCCACAGCGCGCACCCTTTCCAAGACATCGCTGCCAGCCATGGCTGTCTCGGTCTGTCTGGAACTCACCGCCGCCGTAAAGCTCTATGCAAGCGGTGAGATTGATGGAACAGAGTTCATGGAACTCATCGGACAGAAGGGCAGCAACATGCTGTCGTCCGGCCTGGGAACCGTGGTGGGTCAGATTGCCATTCCGATCCCAATCGTCGGCGGCGTCATCGGCAGCATGGTCGGCTATACCTTGAGTTCGCTGCTGTACCAGAACTCGCTCACTGCCTTCAAGGAAGCGGAACAGGCCCGCGAGCAGTACCTCCACACGAAGGCGCTCTGCGAGGAGGCCCGGGCCAGCATGGAGGCGTACCGCCTTCAGTTCAATCAGCTGTTCGAGGAATACCTGACCGATGGCCGCGCCGCCTTCGCGGATTGCCTTTCTGCTATGGATGATGCGGCCGTGCTGGGTGACGTCGACGGTTTCGCCCGCTCTGCTAACGCACTGGCCGAATGCATCGGGCATACCTTGCAATTCAAGAACATCCAAGAGTTCAACGACTTCATGGCCACGGACGACGCACTCGTCCTGTGAGGCACTCCGACCGGGCGCTATCCCGCCTATTAACCGTTTTCGATCGGAAAGGATCATCATGCCTCTGCCTCTTCTCGTCCCTATCGCACTCGGTGCCCTTGGCCTTTTCGGAGCCGGGAAAGCCGTAAAAGCAGCCATCGACACCAGTGAAGCCAACGACATTGGACGCTCAGCCCAGGATATAGCTGCCAAGGCAGAGGAGTCCCTGAACGGACGAAGAGACGAGTGCAATAATGCGCTTCGCGGCTACGGCGAGATGAAGATCCAGGCTCTCCAACTGGAGATCGCGAACTTCGTGGAGCTCTTCGGCCAGATCAAAAACGTGCAGTTGGCCCACTCGGCAGAATTCGAGCGACTCAAGGTCGGTGACTTCACTGAGGTTACGCTCGGTGATCTGCGCCATTCCTGCGCCTTTGCTGCGGAACTGGCGACCAGCACCGCGGCTGGGGTTGGCGCCGGAGCGATCACGGCGTTTGGGGCATACAGCGGTACGATGATGCTGGCGTCGGCCGGAACAGGCACTGCGATCAGCACCCTGGGCGGGGTCGCCGCGACTAATGCTACCCTGGCTTGGCTGGGTGGCGGCACGTTGGCGGCCGGAGGACTTGGCGTCGCTGGTGGTACGATGGTGCTTGGCGTTCTCGTTGCAGGTCCCGCCCTGTTGGTCCTCGGCAGCGTTTTCGGAGCGCAGGCTTCGAAGAAGCTCGATGAGGCCAAAGCGAACATGGAAAAGGCCAAAACCTACGTGACGGAGGTCAGCCTCGTCATTGGCAAGCTGAAAGCAATCATTGCTGTCTCCGAGACCGCTGCCCATCTTCTCACGAACCTGCGTAGTCGCATGGTGCGAAGCAATGATGATCTACGAGCGGTCCTCTCGAATGCCGGGAGCGACTACTCGACCTATGACAGTACTCAGCGCGACACGGTCTTCAAGGCGGTCAAGTTCGCGCAGCTGGTCAAGAAGCTCATCGACACGCCAGTGCTGACCGAGACCGGTGAACTCGTCGACAGCGCCATGACCTCCTTCCAGGCTATCCGCAGCAGCCTGGAAGAGGCGCCTGCCAAGGAAATGGCATAGATCCCACAACGCTCAAGTTCATGTAGCAGTCCGGTCGCGGAGACATGATGTTAAGAGTTATCAGCCCTAAGCAAGTCATAGCATTCCGCGACCGGCTGGAACGGGTCTTTAGGTCCCCCGAGCATGAGACCTGTCGTCGACATCTATCCACACCCGGAGGCGCCTTTGACGCGAATCTCCGCTGGAATCCAGCGATAGGATTGTGGGCTCACTTTGCAAAGGAGCCCTTCGACCGAAGTCGGTGGTTGTGCTGGTTCGGAACGACTATCGGCGAATTGAACGAGACGCTGTACCCGAGCATCGAGATCAACCTTCCCTTGGATCCAGGTTACCGTCAGGTGGCAGGCCGTACCCTGGTTGACGACGATGGTCAGTTGTTCCTCGGCCACAAGGGCGGCTTGGGCGGTGGGCGGGGCGGGCAGATGTCGATTAGAGAATTCGCGGAACTGATCAAAGGCTTTGTCCGGGAGCCAATCCTACTGCCAGATGATCGGGAAGAACGAGTTTTCGTTATCGGGGATCTCGATGCGGACGATTTCCAATGCCGTTTGCTTGATTATGTGAGGGAATGTGAACGCCTCCGGGCCTTTGCGAAAAGCCGAGCGGCCGATGACCCGGATGAAACTTCCGTGGACGACGGGGAGTCGCAACAGGAAGCTGGCAAGGACAGCGGCTTTACGCCGGAGCTTGACATCGATGGCACCGGTTCCGGGGGACCTACCGATCGCCGGAGCATACGACGCCTCCATGGAAAGGTCGTAAACGCACTGCAACGGGAACTGGGTTCTGAAGCCGTCAACTGCATGAAGTTCGACATGCGGCCCGATCTGTACCTTCGTGGCCCTGGGAATAAGATGGAGGTCTTATTCGAAGTCAAAGCATCGTCGAACACTCAAAGCTGGTTTACCGCTCTAGGGCAGCTTGTAGTGTATGGAGCAATGCAATCACCACCACCCCGCCGCGTACTTGTTTGCCCGGCCCCTCTGAAGAATTCGAACTTCCGAAAGGCGTTGGAGCATCTCAACATCACTCTTGTGACTTTCGAGGTGAAGCGCAGCAGTGTTGTGTTTCATGGACTAGACGCGATCAGCTTGCCGGTTCCGGTATAGGCGCTGGCGCGTGCCCCGGACAGGGGCGCATGACAACTTGGACCATCCAGTCTTGCCGCCAAGCAAAGCAGGATCAAATCGATCTCCCCTGCCGTGATGGCCGGGCTCGCCGTCCTGGCCTCAGGCATTCCTGGACCTCACGCGCTGCGCTTGCTGATGGCCGAGGACGGCACGATGTTCCTGGCCATCGGCTCCTCGCCTGCCTCCTGCCCGAGGTAGCTGGCGACCCAGTACCGCAGAGCCAGGTCAACCACCGCGATCATTGATGCGTCGCTGAGCTTTCTCACCCGCTCCACGGTTCGGACAACGTATTTCAGCCCGCTGGCGGCGCCCTCCTCGAGCAAGGCGTCGACCAGTGCCTGCCTCGCGACAGACGGCGAGAACTCCTGTCCCTGGGAGGACAGGTCTGCGGCCCGCTTGGTGGCCGACGAATCCTCATAAACCTCGGTGAGGCTCACGGGAAGCAGGCCTTTCAGGTGGGACAGCACGAACTCCCACTCATCGAGCGACAAGCGAGACGTCATCGTCCGTCGCCGCACGTTCCGGACAACAATCCCAGGCCGACCGTCGTATCGGCTCCCCGGAGATGCTGAAACCAGCTCTGAGGCACAGCCTTCGCCGACATGTGCAAGCCGGGCTCGCGTCCCTGTGCCATTTTCACGCTCGGTGAACCATGGCTCCGGATGACGGCCCTGACCGACCAGACGGACCTGCTGCGGTCCATCGGCAACCGAGGGGAGCCGATGCCGTTGCGACCGTGCCGGTCCGACGAGGTCGGAACAGGAATAGCCGGACAGCAGATGCCGCAGGCAAAGGAGATGTACGATCCTGATCTGCGGCTCGGGTCTGGTATCAAGCCGCAGACGAGGGACTTTCGATAGGTCGCCTAAACCGTGATCGGCTTAGTTAAGGTTGGGCAGCCGAAAGCAGCGATCCGATCTCGAACAGGAGCATCGTCGCGAGACCGAAGGATGGAGGCTAACAACCCGTTCTTTCCGGCGAGCCCTCGACGGATGGAGCGGGTGCGCAGGACTTTGCCGCACCATGTCCCACGTTGCCATCGGCAGCCGGTGTGGCACGGCCACCTACTCCACTCATGTCGTAACCGGTCCAGGCAAGATGGCCTGGTGACATCAGCAACGGCGCCCAGATTACGGCCGACAGGATGTTGAACGTCTGAAACTTCCGATGGGGCATCGCCATCATGCCAGCCGTTGTCGGCACCACCGCACGCAGCGGGCCGATGAAGCGTGCCAGGAACACGCTCTTGCTGCCATGCCGGAGAAAGAAGGCTTCGCCACGGCCGCGCAGTTCGGGATGCTTGCTGAGGGGCCATAGCCGGAACATGCGCTCGCCGTAGCGTCGGCCCAGCCAGTAGGACGTGGCGTCTCCCAGGACAGCGCCGCCCGCGATCGCCAGATAGACCGACCAAAAATCGAGAACACCCGCGGCAACAAGTGCGCCGCTCGCGGTCAGCATGACGACGCCAGGAATGAGAAGGCCGACGAGTGTCAGTCCCTCTGCGAAGGCCATCAGGAAGATGATGACCTCAGCCCAGTCCGCGTGCGTTTCGATGAAGGTCGCGAGCGCGGCTCCGTAGGCCGCGAAATCTGGAAGCCCCGTCAGCACGGTCTCTGCGCCCGCGTCGTCTCGCACCTTGATGGGTGCTGGCAGCCGGGGCGGGGCTGGTGCAGGTCGATCATGACGAGGGCTGAGTCCTTTCAGGGTTCAAGCGCTTCACAGCTGGGCCCGGCGCCATGGCCGCACAGGACCGCGCTGTTCGGTTTATGGCGCGGGGACGAAAAGGACGGCGGTCAATGCCAAAGCCCGGATGCACGCCAGCGCGGTCGATGGTTAGGCGGTACGAGTTGACCAGGGACCGTGATCGACCGTGCCTCATAAGCCGGTCGCAGGGATGCGACCTGTTGAAGCGAGAGAAGGCGCTCGATGCGCTCTTCGGTAGCCGGATGGGTGCGCAGCACGGACGGGTGGGGATTCCGCAGACCAGGGAACAGCATGCGCTCCCAGAAGCCCGGATCGTACCGCTGGAGCTTGGCCAGGGCGGAGGCCAGGCCCGCAGGGTCCCCGGTGATCGCGGCCGCATCCAGGTCGGCGTCGAACTCCCGCGTTCGGGACAGGGTGAGTTGGATGAGCGTGTTGACGGTGGGTGCCCCAAGAAGCAGGGCAATCAACAGCCAGGGGAACCCGACCTGCTCCGACAGCATCAACGGCAGGCTGAAGAACAGCAGGATGATGCCGCTGGTTGCCATGGCTCCCGTGACCCGGCTGATGATGTCGGCCAGCCCCATAATGAATAGGTCATGGTTCTGGACATGGCTCACCTCATGGGCCAGGACGCCGACGAGTTCGCGCAGGTTCATGACCCTCAAGAGGCCGTCCGTCAGGACGATGGCGCTACTGCTCGCGGAGCCTACGGCAAACGCATTCGGCACCGGCGTTGGCAGGTAATGCAGTTCGGGGATGCTGGGCAGCCCGGCCTGCCGGGCCAATACCGCGAGGCTCTCCTGAACCTCCGGAAGCTCGGATCGACGAAGACGGCGGGCGCCGTAGAGCCTCAGGATGACCTGGGGTGAGATGGTGGGGCTGAACGCCAGCGCCATGGCGATGAGGATGATGACCCACAGGATCCCTGCCGGTCCGAAGAGCAACCAGCCGATGGCTGCGGCGAGCAGAGTCAGGCCTCCCACCAGCAGGATGGACTGCACCACGTTGCGGAGCCTGTGTCGACGAAGCTCCTGTTCATTGAGATGGAGCGCGTACATGGTTGCCCGTGTTCCGGGTTTGCTATGCATGCAGATTTCGGAAAGGCCTACCGTCCGGTCAAGACAGCATGGCATCGTTACGGCCTGTTCCACGAACGAGGCCTCGGCCCAAGTTACGCCTGGAGTCGTCACGTCGCTGGAAAATCGGAGGACATCGGCGGGAGGACGCCTGGGGGGCTGAGCACATCAGCAAGAGCGTGAATTATGGTCATCCGGCCACCGCGAGACAGACCGATGGGCTACGCGCGCACCCTTTCGCCGCCCTGCGTTGAGCAAGGCACCATGGTGGCAAGCGGCGGCCGCGCATCAGTACGGCCGCCGCCGACCGGTCACGCCGCCTTGAAGGCGCGCTGATTGACCTCGCCCTCGGCAAGCTGGGTCAGCTTATCATCGGTTGCCTTCTCCTCGCTGAGCGTCTCATCGAGCAGCTTGGCGACATCCGTCATCCCACACGTCTCCGCCAGCGTCCTGAGAGAGCCATAGCTGGCGATCTCGTAATGCTCGACCTTCTGGGCGGCCATGATCAGGGCGACATCGAGAACTTCAGGCGAGAGGCCCTGGTCCATGATCTCCTCGGCTTCCTCAATCAGCCCCTGGGTTGCCTCGCAGGTGTTGCCCGCGGGGTCGGCCTGGAGGATCTGGAAGATCTGCTCCAAGCGCTTCACCTGCCCATCCGTCTCCTGGAGGTGGGTCTGGAATGCCTGCTTCAGCTGAGGAGACGACGCCGCGTCCGCCATCGCGGGCAGCGCCTCGAGGATCTGGGTCTCGGAACTGTATGCATCCTGAAGCTCCTCAATGAGGAGATCCTTCAATGCTTCTTTGGACATGGGGGTGCTCCTGACGACTGTTTCCGGTGAAGGCGGTTGGCGAGGACGTCCTAACCTCAACAGGGATGCTGCGCATTCCTTGCGGGAAGATCCTCGGATCGACCATCGGTACAGCAAGCACGAGTTCATCGCCGTAATTGGACTGTGGGCTTCGGTGACCACCGGTGCGCTGCTGTTGGCGGCAGGAGAGCATCCGCACTGGATGCGCATCGCGGGGTCTGTGCTTGTCGGCACTGTTCCGACGGAAGACGCCGCCAGGAGCATCTCGATACCTTAGACCGGCATAGGATTGAGCCGAGCGAACCCCTCCTGCGTGCGGTACGGGTAATAGGGATAGGCAGGCATCACGTCGCTGGCCGTATCAAGACGCGCGATCTGCTCGGGTTCGAGCTTCCAACCGACCGCACCCAGATTGTCGCGCAGCTGCGCCTCGTTGCGGGCGCCGATGATCACCGAGGAGACGGTCGGCCGCGCCAGCAGCCAGGCGATGGCCACCTGGGGAACGCTGCGCCCGGTCTCGGCCGCCACGGCGTCCAACGCATCGACGATGCGGTAGAGACGCTCCTCGTCGACCGGCGGCCCCCACTGTGCGGTGTCGTGGAGGCGGCTGCCCTGCGGGATTGGCTTACCACGGCGAATCTTGCCGGTCAGCCTGCCCCAGCCGAGCGGACTCCAGACCAGCGCGCCGACCTTCTGGTCGAGGCCAAGCGGCATCAGCTCCCATTCATAGTCGCGCCCGGTCAGCGAATAGTAGACCTGATGCACGACATGGCGCGGCCAACCATGGCGGTCGGCGATGGCGAGCGACTTCATCAGCTGCCAGCCTGCGAAGTTCGAGGCGCCGACATGGCGGACCTTCCCGGCA
>NZ_LGQW01000015.1:2917085-2924585 GCF_003116035.1 Azospirillum sp. TSH64 | reverse complement strand
GCCATGGGCAGGTTGAAGGTGCGGTAACACGCACTGGAGGACCGAACTCACGCCTGTTGAAAAAGTCGGAGATGACCTGTGGCTAGGGGTGAAAGGCCAATCAAATCAGGAAATAGCTGGTTCTCCGCGAAAGCTATTTAGGTAGCGCGTCGCGTATTGCCGCGGGGGGTAGAGCACTGGATGGGCTAGGGGGGCGCGAGCCTTACCAAACCTAACCAAACTCCGAATACCCGCGAGCAGAGCGCGGCAGACAGACGGTGGGTGCTAAGGTCCATCGTCGAGAGGGAAACAGCCCAGACCGCCAGCTAAGGTCCCCAAATCACGGCTAAGTGGGAAAGGATGTGGGAAGGCCATGACAACCAGGAGGTTGGCTTAGAAGCAGCCATCCTTTAAAGAAAGCGTAATAGCTCACTGGTCTAGTTAAGCCGGCCTGCGCCGAAAATGTATCGGGGCTCAAGCCGTGTACCGAAGCTGCGGATGTGATCTTCGGATCACGTGGTAGCGGAGCGTTCCGTAAGCCTGCGAAGGGTGTCCGTGAGGCCGCCTGGAGGTATCGGAAGTGAGAATGCTGACATGAGTAGCGACAAACAGTGTGAGAAACACTGTCGCCGAAAGTCCAAGGGTTCCTGCGCAAGGTTAATCCACGCAGGGTGAGCCGGCCCCTAAGGCGAGGCCGAAAGGCGTAGTCGATGGGAACCACGTTAATATTCGTGGGCCTGGCGGAGGTGACGGATTGGAAAGCGTGTACGATCTTATCGGATTGATCGTGCTGTGGACCGGTTCCAGGAAATAGCCCCGCCTTATAGACCGTACCCCAAACCGACACAGGTGGACTGGTAGAGTATACCCAGGCGCTTGAGAGAATGGTGTTGAAGGAACTCGGCAAATTGCCCTCGTAACTTCGGAAGAAGAGGGCCCCGTTGTGGCGCAAGCCATGGCGGGGGGCACAGACCAGGGGGTAGCGACTGTTTACTAAAAACACAGGGCTCTGCGAAGCCACACAAGGCGACGTATAGGGTCTGACGCCTGCCCGGTGCCGGAAGGTTAAGAGGAGGAGTGCAAGCTCTGAATTGAAGCCCCGGTAAACGGCGGCCGTAACTATAACGGTCCTAAGGTAGCGAAATTCCTTGTCGGGTAAGTTCCGACCTGCACGAATGGCGTAACGACTTCCCCGCTGTCTCCAACACCAACTCAGCGAAATTGAACTCTCCGTGAAGATGCGGAGTTCCCGCGGTCAGACGGAAAGACCCCGTGCACCTTTACTACAGCTTTGCAGTGGTGCTAGGGACTTCATGTGTAGGATAGGTGGGAGGCTTGGAAACATGGGCGCCAGCTCGTGTGGAGCCAACCTTGAAATACCACCCTTGAAGTCTCTGGCATCTAACCGTGGCCCGTTATCCGGGTCCGGGACCCTGCATGGCGGGTAGTTTGACTGGGGCGGTCGCCTCCCAAAGTGTAACGGAGGCGCGCGATGGTGGGCTCAGAGCGGTCGGAAATCGCTCGTCGAGTGCAATGGCATAAGCCCGCCTGACTGCAAGACTGACAAGTCGAGCAGAGACGAAAGTCGGCCATAGTGATCCGGTGGCTCCACGTGGACGGGCCATCGCTCAACGGATAAAAGGTACGCCGGGGATAACAGGCTGATGACTCCCAAGAGTCCATATCGACGGAGTCGTTTGGCACCTCGATGTCGGCTCATCACATCCTGGGGCTGGAGCAGGTCCCAAGGGTTCGGCTGTTCGCCGATTAAAGTGGTACGTGAGCTGGGTTTAGAACGTCGTGAGACAGTTCGGTCCCTATCTGCCGTGGGTGTCGGAGTTTTGCGAGGATCTGTCCCTAGTACGAGAGGACCGGGATGGACATACCTCTGGTGCACCGGTTGTCACGCCAGTGGCATGGCCGGGTAGCTAAGTATGGACGGGATAACCGCTGAAAGCATCTAAGCGGGAAACCCACCTCTAAACCAGAGCTCCCTTGAGAGCCGTGACAGACCATCACGTCGATAGGAGGCATGTGGACGGGCAGCAATGCTTGAAGCTAAGCCTTACTAATCGCTCGATCGGCTTGATCTCGACACCACTAACCGCGCCATGCGCAGCAGCAAGCCTGCTCCAAAGCAGTGCTTGACCAGCGCATCGCCGTTCGATACATCCTCCTCACTTGCACTGAACAAGCATTAAGCGCTTTCGGTAACAGCGTCGGTCTTGTGCCTCGGTGACCTGGTGGTCATGGCGAGGTGTCAAACACCCGATCCCATCCCGAACTCGGCCGTGAAAAGCCTCCGCGCCAATGGTACTGCGTCTTAAGACGTGGGAGAGTAGGTCGCCGCCAGGTCGCTCAGGCACATGAGACGCTCAAATCAAAAGCAAACATGCTTGCATCTTCATCCAGATCACGAACGCCCCGTCTCGAAAGAGACGGGGCGTTTCGCTGTTCATCAGCCGCCGCGGAAACCGGTCAGCCTTTCTTCGCCGCGGCCGATGTCCGGCTTGAACCGGGCCCCTTTCGCGGCTTCCACCAGCTGATCGATGAAGCTGCGGTAGTCGTCGGCGGCCTCGCCCGGGGCTTCGCCGGTCGGCTCGACCGAGCCGGAATAGGGGGCGGCAGCCTCGGCGGCGCTGTCGTGGCTGCGGAAGGCCGCGACGAAGACGGTGTCGCCCTCCGGGTTTCCTTCCCCGACATGCCGGGTGCTGCGCGACAGTTCGATCCGCCCGTCGGCATCGGCGGCGGACAGGATGGTCACGCCATGGACGGTCGTCGTGTCGCTGCGCGCGTTCGCCGCCGCATCCTGTTCGAAGGCGTGCCGCTCGTAAGCCCGTTCGAAGCTTGAGCGGTCATCGATGTTGGCCTCGGCCATCGCTGTCTCCCTGTTGCTGCACACGATAACGCCCCGCCGGCCGGATCGGTCCGACAGGGGGGTGGGCAAAAAACTTGCGGCCTGCGGCGAACCGATGGGCCGGCGCACAGTTGAAACAGGAAGGGCGGTGACGTCCGAGCAGAGACAAGAGAGGCGACCATGGCTCCGAACGTCAGCGATTTCTTCTGGCAGCGGCTCTCCGAGTGGGGCGTGAAGCGGGTCTTCGGCTATCCCGGCGACGGCATCAACGGGCTGGTCGGCGCGCTCGCCCGCGCCGGCGACCAATTCGAGTTCATCCAGCCCCGCCACGAGGAGCTGGCCGCCTTCATGGCGACGGCGCACGCCAAATACACCGGTGAGATGGGCGTCTGCCTCGCCACCTCCGGCCCCGGCGCCATCCACCTGCTGAACGGGTTGTACGATGCGAAGCTCGACCATCAGCCGGTGCTCGCCATCGTCGGCCAACAGGCGCTGACCGCGCTGGGCGGCCAGTACCAGCAGGAGGTCGATCTCGTCTCCCTCTTCAAGGATGTTGCCGGCGAGTATGTGCAGATGGCCTCCACCCCGGCCCAGGTGCGGCACATCGTCGACCGGGCGGTGCGGATCGCCAAGGCCGAGCGCACGGTGACCTGCATCATCATGCCCAACGACCTGCAGGAGATGGACGCGGTCGAGGCCCCGGCCCGCGCCCACGGCACCATCCATTCCGGTGTCGGCTGGTCGGCCCCGGTGGTGCGTCCGGCGGAGCCCGACCTGCGCCGCGCCGCCGATGTGCTGAATGCCGGCTCCAAGGTGGCGATCCTGGTCGGGGCGGGCGCGCTGAACGCCACCGACGAGGTGATCGAGATCGCCGACATCCTGGGCGCCGGCGTCGCCAAGGCGCTGCTCGGCAAGGCGGCGCTGCCCGACGATCTGCCCTTCGTCACCGGCTCCATCGGCCTGCTCGGCACTCGGCCGAGCTACGAGATGATGGTGAACTGCGACACGCTGCTGATGATCGGCTCCGGCTTCCCCTATTCGGAGTTCCTGCCGAAGGAGGGGCAGGCGCGCGGCGTGCAGATCGACATCGACCCGAAGATGCTGAGCATCCGCTATCCGATGGAGGTCAATCTGGTCGGCGACAGCGCCGGCACCCTGCGCGAGCTGATCCCGCTGCTCCAGCGCAAGCAGGACCGCTCCTGGCGTGAGCGGATCGAGGCGGGCGTCGCCGAGTGGTGGAGGGTGCTGGAAGCCCGCGCCATGAACGATGCGACGCCGCTGAACCCGCAGCGCGTCTTCTGGGAACTGTCGCCGAGGCTGCCCGACGACGTGGTGATCGCCTGCGACACCGGGTCGGGCACCAACTGGTACGCCCGCGACATCAAGATCAGGCGCGGGATGAAGGCGACGCTGTGCGGCGGCCTCGCCACCATGGGGCCGGGCATGCCCTATGCCCTGGCGGCCAAGTTCGCCCATCCCGACCGCCCGGTGCTGGCCATCGTCGGCGACGGCGCCATGCAGATGAACGGCATGAATGCGCTGATCACCCTGGCGAAATACTGCAAGCAGTGGAGCGACCCGCGCTTCGTCGTGCTGGTGCTGAACAACCGCGACCTCAACCAGGTGACCTGGGAGATGCGCGCCCAGAACGGCGATCCGAAGTTCGAGGCCTCGCAGGAGCTTCCCGATTTCCCCTATGCCCGCTATGCCGAACTGCTTGGATTCAAAGGCCTGTTCGTCGACAAGCCCGAAAACCTCGCCGCGGTCTGGGACGAGGCGATGGCGACCCGCGGGCCGGTGCTGGTCGAGGCTTACACCGACCCCAACGTCCCGCCGCTGCCGCCGCACATCACCTTGAAGAACGCCGCGGCGATGATGGCGACGCTGGCCAAAAGCGATCCGGAGGCCTGGGACATGCTGAAGGACACCGCCAAGGACCTTGTCCAGAGTTACCTGCCGCATGGCGGAGGCAGGAAAGGCTGATTCGCCGACGGCGAACGGAGATTTTCAAAACGCAGGGCCGCATAATTGTTTCGCACGTCATTTCAATTATGCGGCTCCGCCGGAACGGCACTGTGCCAAATTCCGCAATTGGGCCAAAGATAAGGCAAAAAAGTCCAATCAAGTTGGTTTGTATATCTGTTTATGGTCTGGCACCAAGTAAACCGGCGATGTCGTCAATGCGCGCTAGAGGCGAACGGAAAACCATAAATTCAAAGAGACAACTCATCAATAGGGGTAAAGCGCTATCGCGAATGGCTTGACCCGAGACCCTAAAAGAGATAGAGAGCGAACCATGCGTGAATGATGGCATTCCTGTGCAGCGCAGGGTCGCAGCATTGCGTCCTTCCGGATGCCGGCGATACCGCTCACGCCATGGGGTTCGGCCACAGGCTTGGATGGCGGAATGTTGGACACGGTCGAGAAAACGCGGACGATCCTGGTTGTCGAAGACAATGTGCTGATGCGCAAGCTCTTCGTCCGCTGCCTCGAGGAGGGCGGCTTCACCGTCGTCGAGGCGTCGGACGCCACCTCGGTTATGGACTTGATGCGCGACATGGCGCCCGATCTGGTGGTGATGGACATCGTCATGCCCGGCCTGTCGGGGCTTGAGCTTATCCGCCAGATCCGCGCCGACTCTGCCCTGGCCTCCACCCCGGTGCTGGCCGTCACCAACCTCGCCACGCCTGCGGACAAGCGCCGGCTGACCGAAGCGGGCTTCGACGGCCATGTGTCGAAGCCGATCAAGCCCAAGGAATTCCAGGCTTCCGTCGCCGGCTTCCTGCCGGCCTGATCTTTTTTGCAGCCGATTTGAGCCAGGCTCGGGATTTTTCAAATCCGGTGCCCCCGATTTCGCGTATCACGTCAAACACACGCAAAAGCGGAGGGAGCCGCAGCGATGGCGCGTTATCTGGTTACCGGCGGTTGCGGTTTCATCGGCTCGCACCTGATCGAGCGGCTGCTGGCGGCAGGGCACGAGGTCCGGGTGCTGGACGATCTGTCCACCGGCAAGCGTGAAAACCTGCCGGACGGCGTGCCTGTGATTGTCGGTGACGTGGCCGATGCCGAAGCGGTCCGGGCGGCGATGGCCGGCGAGGACGGTGAGGGGGTGGACGGCTGTTTCCACCTGGCCGCCGTCGCCTCGGTCGACCGGTCGCGTGAGGCCTGGCTGGAGACCCACCACGCCAACCTGTCCGGCACCATCGCCGTGTTCGACGCCGCCCGCCGGGCCGCCCGCCGCGCCAATCCGGCCGGACCGGTTCCGGTGATCTACGCCTCCTCCGCCGCCGTCTACGGCGACAATCCCGACATGCCGCTGACCGAGGATGCGGCGACCCGCCCGCTGTCGGCCTATGGCGCCGACAAGCTGGGCTGCGAGCTTCATGCGCGGGTGGCGGACGGGGTGCATGGCGTGCCGACCGCCGGCTTCCGCTTCTTCAATGTCTATGGCCCGCGCCAGGATCCGAAATCCCCCTATTCCGGCGTCATCTCCATCTTCGCCGGCCGCATCGCCAGGGGCGAACCGATCACCGTCAATGGGGATGGCGAGCAGGTGCGGGATTTCATCTTTGTAAAGGATCTGGTGCGATACCTGACTGCGGCGATGGGACATCCGCAGCCGGGCGCACCGATCTACAATGTCTGTACCGGCCGTCCGACCTCTGTCAACCGGCTGGCGGAGGTTCTGGCCGACCTGTCGGGCCGTCCGCTCGACCGGCGCTACGGTCCGGCGCGGCCGGGTGACATCCGGACATCCATCGGCGATCCCACGCGTCTGGTCGCCGCCTTCGGCATGAGCTGCGACACGCCGCTGGAGGATGGGCTGCGCCAGACGCTGGCGTGGCTTGGTTGACGGGTCCGGGTGAAGAACTCGGCTGACTGATCGGGGCAGGGTGGCGTGATCGGTGGTTTGATCGGGCGGCGGGCGGTCGCCGGCGGGCTTTTGTCGGGTGCGGCGCTGCTGGCGCTGCCCAACAGGGACCTGCGGGCCGCAAATCCCGGCCAAGCTCCCGTTGCTCCGGCCCCTGCTGCCCCCTGGGCGGTCTATTACGCCGATGCGGCACCGCTGGCCGCCTTCCAGCCTTACCGGCTGCTGGTGCTGGACAGCAGGACCCACCCGCCGCTGCCACCGCTGGCCGACCGGGGCAAGACCCTGCTCGGCTATCTCAGCGTTGGCGAGGTCGAGACTCACCGCCCCTGGTTCGACCGGGTGAAGGGGTGGGGCATCCTGGACCAGGAAAACCCCAACTGGCCCGGCAGCTTCTATGTCGACGTGCGCGACCGCCGTTGGGTCAAGCTGGTGGTCGAGGAGCTGGTCCCCGCGATCCTGCGCGAGGGCTTCCATGGCGTTTTCCTCGACACGCTCGACAACCCGCCGCATCTGGAGCGCACCGACCCGAAGCGCTGGCGCGGCATGACCGACGCGGCGGCGGCGCTGGTGCGGGCCATCCGCCGCAACTGGCCGGACATCGGCCTGATGCAGAACCGCGGCTATGAGATCCTGCCGCAGACCGCCCCGCTGCTGAGCCATGCGCTGGGCGAGAGCGTCTATGCCGGCTGGGATTTCGCCGCCAAGCGCCCGCACCGCCAGAGCGACGAGGATTACCGGTTCCAGGTCGAAGCGTTGAAGGCGGCCGGCACGCTGAACCCACAGCTCGGCCTCC
>NZ_LGQW01000015.1:2891723-2917075 GCF_003116035.1 Azospirillum sp. TSH64 | reverse complement strand
TCAGCGTCCGCCCGCCGAAGCTCACCGCAGGGCACCCGCCATGCAGACGGGCCTGCTCCGCGATCAGATCCGGCACCAGAGGGCCGGCCGGATGGCTGGGGCTGGGCAGCACCTCCGGCCAGTCGGCGGCGTCGAGGATCGGCAGATAGCCGAGCGTGACCGTGGGCGCCTGCGCCACCCCGTGGAGGATCCGTTCCAAATGGCTGCGGAATCGCTGGACCGTGTCCTCTTCGAACAGGTCGGTGGCATAGATCAGGGTGGCGCGCAGCGAACCGTCGGCCTGCTCCTCGCTGTGCAGCGACAGGTCGAACTGGGCGGCGTGGTGCAGCCGCGGATGCTCGGCGATGTCCAGGCCGGGCAGGCGGCGCAGAGCGTCGGAGCGCGGACGGCTGTGGCTGGCCATCACCTGGAACAGCGGGTTGCGGTCGAGGCTGCGGTCGGGCTGCAAGGCCTCCACCAGGGCGTCGAACGGCAGTTCCTGGTTGGCCTGGGCCGCCAAAACCTCGTCGCGCACCCGCGCCAGGAAGCGGTCGAAGGGCAGACGCCCATCGGGTTCGATGCGCAGGACCTGGGTGTTGGCGAAGAAGCCGATCAGCCCCTCCAGCTCGACCCGGCCGCGGTTGGCGGTCGGCACGCCGATGCGCAGGTCCCGCTGACCGCTGTGCCGGAGCAGCAGGGCGGCGAAGGCGGCGAGCAGGACCATGAACAGGCTCGCCCCCTGCTCCCGCCCGACGGCAGCCATCCCGGCGACCAGCGAGGCGTCCAGCCGGAACTCCACCGCCGCACCGCGATGGCTCTGCATCGGCGGGCGCGGACGGTCGGCCGGAAGGTCGAGCGCCGGCTGCTCGCCCCCCAGGCGCCCCTGCCAATGGTCGAGCTGCCGACGCGCCTCGGCCGACTCCATCCAGCGCTCCTGCCATGCGGCATAGTCCGCATACTGGAGCGGCAGCGGCGGCAATGCAGCCGGCAGACCGGCCGACAACAGCGCATAGGCACGGGCAACCTCGTCCACCAGGACGTTCATCGACCAGCCGTCGGAGATGATGTGATGCATCGCCAGCGAAAGCACGTGCTCGTTCCCGCCGGGCCCGTCCGGCAGACGGAACAGGCGAAGGCGCAGCAACGGCCCCCGTTCCAGGTCGAAGGGGCGGGCTGCCTCGCCGCGCAGCCGGCCATCCAGCAGACCGGCATCCTCCAGCGTCTCGACCGTCCAGTCGACGGCGGCATCGGCTTCGACGACCTGCCGGGGTTCGCCGCCCCGTTCGACGAAGCGGGTGCGCAGGGTTTCGTGCCGCCCGGACACCAGCGCGAAGGCCCGCCGCAGGCTTTCGGGGTCGAGCCGGCCGCGCAGGCGGAGCGCCGTGGCGATGGTATAGGCTGTGCTGGCTGGGTCGAGGCGCCACAGGAACCACAGGCGGCGCTGGGTGGAGGACAAGGGCAGACCATCGCCGCGCGGTACGGTGGGAATCGCCGCAGCCTCCGGTCCGGCCTGTGGCTCCGCCGCCGATGCCGGGGCTGGGACCGGGACCAGCGACAGGACCGGAGCGTTTCCCAGCGGCCGGGCGTCCAGCAGAGCGGCGAGCGCGCGGATGCTCTGGGCCTCGAACAGCTGCTTCGGGGTGAATTTCAGCCCCTGCTTGCGGGCGCGGGCGATCAGCTGGAGGCTGAGGATCGAATCCCCGCCCATGGCGAAGAAGCTGGCACCGACGTCCACCGTCTCGCGCTTCAGCACCTCGGCCCAGATCCGGGCGAGGCGTTGTTCCGTCTCCGTCATCGCCGTTTGCGATGCCGGTTCGGCGGCAGCCGGAACCGGCAGCGCCTTGCGGTCCGGCTTGCCGTTGGCGGTCAGCGGCAGATGGTCCAGCACCAGCCAATGTGCCGGAACCATATGATCCGGGAGCAGACCGGCAGCGGACAGGCGCAGGGCCGCGATATCGGGCTCGCCGGTGGACGGCACGCAGTAGGCGATCAGTTGCCCGGCCGCCGGGCCATGAGCAGCGGTGCCGGCGGTCACCAGCACGTCCGCCAATCCGGGCAGGGATTTGAGGACGCGGGCGACTTCTCCCGGCTCGACGCGATGGCCGCGGATCTTCACCTGATCGTCGAGGCGTCCGACGAACTCCAGCAGCCCGTCCCGGCGCAGGCGGATCCGGTCGCCGGTGCGGTAGAGCCGGTCGCCCGGCCGGCGCGGTTGCGGATCGGGAATGAAGCGGGCCGCCGTCAGCGCCGGCTGGCCGAGATAGCCATCGGCCAGGCTGTCGCCACCGACATAAAGCTCGCCGACGGCTCCGGCGAGCACCGGCTCAAGATCCGGGTCGAGCACGCAGGCACGGACGTTGGCCAGGGGGGAGCCGAGAGGAATGACGGCGGGGACCGCAGCAGGAACCTCGTGGGTGAGCACGCCGACCGTCGTCTCGGTCGGGCCATAATGGTTGAGCACGCGCAGGCCCGGCCGCAGCCGCCGCAACTGCTCCACCAGCCCGCCGTCGCAGGCCTCGCCGCCCAGGACCAGCAGGTCCCGCGGCAGCACGTCGGCGGTGCTGGCGGCGTGAAGCAGGCCGCGCAGATGGCTGGGCACGATCTTCAGCACCCCGGCGGCGCAGCCCGCCATCCAGGCGGCGAAGCGGTCGGGATCGCGCGCGGTGGCGTCGTCGGCCAGATGCAGAGCGCCGCCATGGCAGAGCGCGCCGAACAGCACCGTATGCCCAAGGTCGGCGGCAACGGTCGAGACCATGGCCATCGAGGTGCCCTTCGGCACGGCCAGCCGCTCCAGAACGCCGCGCAGATAGCTGCCGAGCGCACCATGGCTGACGACGACGCCCTTGGGTTCGCCGGTGGAGCCGGAGGTGTAGATGACATAGGCCGGAAGCCCCCCGGCCGGGACCGGGCCATCGAAGCCATCCGGCTGGGATGCGATACGCGGACCGTCGAGGTCGAGGCAGGACAGCCCGGTGGCCGCGGCTGCGGCCAGCGTCGCTCCCGCCGCCACGGCGCAGCGGGCGCCGCTCGACAGGGCGAGACGGCGCAACCGCTCCGCCGGCTGGGAGGGATCGAGCGGCACATAGGCGGCGCCGGCCTTCATGACGCCGAGCAGTGCGGCGATCAGGCCGCAGGATCGCTCGAAGCACAACAGGACCCGGTCGCCTGGCCCGATCCCGGCTTCGCGCAGGGCATTCGCCAGCCGGTTCGCCAACCCGTCCAGCGCACGGACGGTGAGCGTCCGGTCGCCGCCGCACACCGCGACGGCCTCCGGATCGGCTTCGACACGGGCGTTCCACAGTTCCAGAACGCCCGGCGCCGGATCGCGCCAGCTGCCGCTTTCGCCGGCCGGTGCCGAACCCGAAGGGCGCAGGCGCCACAGCGGGGCGTCGGGCTGGCGCAGGACAGCGTCCAGCAGACCGCAATAGTCGGTGACCAACCCCTCGACGCTGGCGGCTTCGAACAGGTCGCGGGCATAGGTCATCGAACCGTGCAACTCGTCCGGAGCGTCGGCGATATCCAGTGCCAGGTCGAAATGGGCGCCCAGGAACTCGTTGGGCTCGGGCGCCAGTCGCAGCCCCACCGGTGCCGGCAGGGTGGAGGTGTCGAAGCCGTAGTTGAACTTCACCTGGAACAGCGGGTTGTGGCTCAGGCTGCGTTCGGGCTGGAGCGCCTCGACCAGCTGCTCGAAGGGAAGATCCTGATGGGCCTGGGCCTCCAGCGCGGTATCGCGCAGCCGGGCCAGCAGGGCGCCGAAGCTCTCGCGGCTGTCCAACCGGCTGCGCAGAACCAGGGTGTTGACGAAGAAGCCGACCACCCCTTCCGTCTCGATGCGATTGCGGTTGGCGAAGGGCACGCCGACCCGCAGGTCGGTCTCACCGCTGTGACGCATCAGCAGCAGCTTGAAGGTGGCCAGCAGCAGGACGAAGGGGGTCACGCCGCGGGCCTGGGCCAGCGCCTTCAGGTCGCGGCTGCGCTGCGTGCCGAGCCGGAAGGCCACCGTGCCGCCATGGGCGCCCAGCACCGCCGGCCGGGGCCGGTCGAGCGGCAGCGGCAGCACCGGATGATCGGTGCCGAGCCGGTCGCGCCAGTAGGCGAGCTGCCTGTCGCGCTCCCCGGCTTCCAGCCAGTCGCGCTGCCACTGCGCGTAATCGGCATATTGGATCGGCAGCGACGGCAGGTCCGGCTGCCGGCCGGCCCGCAGGGCGTCGTAGCTGCGGGCGAATTCCGCCAGGAAGCGCTCCACCGACCAGCCATCGGCGACGATGTGGTGCAGGGTGACCAGCAGCAGATGATCCTCCGCCGCCAGTCGCACCAGCGTCAGGCGCATCAGCGGACCGTTGCCGAGATCGAAGGGTGCCAAAGCTTCCGTGCGCGCCAGATCCCGTGCGCGCGCCTCGCGGTCGGCGGGGGAAAGCGCCGAAAGGTCGATGCTGGCGAGCATCGGGGCCATCCGGGGGTGGATGATTTGGACGGGTTGGCCGTCGCGCTCGGCGAAGCTGGTGCGCAGCGCCTCGTGCCGGTCGGTCAGATGGGCGAAGGCCGCCTCCAGCAGGGCGGGGTCGAGCGGGCCGGTCACCCGGATGGCGCCGGGAATATTGTAGGCCGCCCCGCCGGGATCCATCCGCCAGAGGAACCACAGCCGCTGCTGCGCATAGGAGAGCGGCAGCGGCTGCGAACGGTCCGCGTGGGGGATCGGGAACCGGGTATGGATGTCGATGCCTTTGGCAGCCAGAACGGCGGCGAGCGCCCGGCGCTGGCTGCGCGACAGACCGTCGAGCGAGGACGGCAGGGAGGGAGTGGACGGGCTGCTGGTCATCGGGCGATCCCCGTGTTTGCACTGTCTGTTTCGGCACTGCCGATACGGGCGGAATCCGTGGCGGCATCCGCGAGCGCGTTTAGTTCGGCCTCCGACAGGCCTTCGATGGCCTTCAGCGCGGCGGCCAGTTCGTCTTCGATGGCGGATGCGGCGGCGGGCTCGGTGGCGGCGCGCCGCTCCTCCACCCGCCGGGCGAGGCCGCGCAGGCCGGTCGCCTCGAACAGGGTGCGGATATCCAGCGTCACCCCCAGATCGGCGGCGATGCGCGAGGCCACCTGGGTCGCCAGCAGCGAATGGCCCCCCAGCTCGAAGAAGTCGTCGTCCAGGCCGACGCGGGTGACGCCCAGCACCTCGGCCCAGATGGCGGCCAGCGCCTGCTCCACCGGGCTTTCCGGCGGGACATGGGCGGCCGCCGTCACCTGCATGGGCTGGTCGTGGTCGGCCAGCCGGTCGCGGTCCAGCTTGCCGTTGACGGTCAGCGGCAGCCGGTCGACGCGCAGCATCTGGGAGGGCACCATATGCGCCGGCAGGCTGCCGCGCAGGGCGGACAGCAGACGCGGCGCGAACTGGCGCCGCTGCCGGGCGAGCAGCGGATCACTGCACTGGGCGCGCCATCCATCGCGAACTGCCGGTTCCGGCCCGATGGGGTGACGCTCCAGCCGGGCCGGATCGAAGATTTCCACGTCGAAACGGCCTTCCGCATTGCCGGCACCGTCCGGACCGACATTCCAGCCGACGCGGGCCCGGTAGCCGTGCGCCTCGGCAAGCGCCCGGTAGGCGTCGGGATCGGCACCGGCGGGATCCAGCCGGTCGATCCGTTCCCGCAATGCCCCCGCCGCTGGCGAGGAGGCGCCGGACATCGCCGTCCAGGCGGCAAGGTCGCGGGCGAGCCGGCGGTTGGCGATCCCGGCGATCCGCAGGCCGGCGGGCCGCTCCTCCGCCAGCAGGCGGTCGAGACGGGTCAGCTCCTCCCCGGCCTCGCGCCAGCCGCCGGCCGGACGCAGGTCCTCCCCACCGACATGCAGGACCGCGTCGAAGCGGTAGCGGGTCAACTCGTTGTCGGCGTGGCCGCAACGCAGATCAAGGTCGATGCGGCCGATCTCTGGAATCCGGCCGCGTAGCGCCTGGAAGAAGCCGGGAGCGAACAGCAGCTCGCCATCCTCGGCCATGGCGCGGGCGACGCGGGCACGCAACTGGGCTGGGCTCGCCTGCGCTTCCGCCCGCCAGAGCGCCACCGACGCATGGAACAGCGGTTGGAGATGCAGCGGTCGCAGGTCACCCAGGACGATGCGCCCGCCCGGCCGCAGGGCCCGCACCGCCCCCTCCAGGACGCGCAGCAGATAGTCGCCGTCGGGGAAATACTGGGCGACGGAGTTGATGACAACGGTGTCGTAGCCACCCTCCTCCATTCCGCTCTCGCCGATCCCGCCGAAATCGGTGGCCTCGCGCCGGCTGAGCCGGATATGGGCCAGCTCCGGCCTTCCCGCCGCCCAGGCACCGAGATCGGCGATGGCCTGTGCCGAAAAGTCGGTCCCGTGATAGACGGCGCAGTGCGGCGCCACCGCCTGAGTCAGCAGACCGACGCCGCAGCCGATCTCCAGCAGCCTTTGCGGCTTCAAGGCCAGGATGCGCGCGACGGTGGCATCCAGCCACTCCCGCATCTGCGGCTCGGGGATCGGCCGGTCGTCGTAGCTGTCGTTCCAGCCGGTGAAGCCCGGCCCCGCCGCCGCGTCCGCGCGCGAATAGGTGCCGTCGAACACCGTGCTCCACTGCCCGACCAGATCGCCCCGCTGCTCCTCGGGCCGGTCGCGCAGCGCCTCCTCGTCGGCGACGGCATAGGCGACGAGCCGGCGGTCGGCACCGTCGCCGCGCAGCAGCACGGCGGCATCGGCGACGGCGGGTTGGCGGCGGACCGCCGCCTCGATCTCGCCCGGTTCGATGCGGAAGCCGCGCAACTTGATCTGCTGGTCGGCGCGGCCGAGATACTCAACCCGGCCATCCGGCCAATAGCGCGCCAGATCGCCGCTGCGGTACAGGCGTTCCCCCGGATCGCCGAAGGACGCGCCGAAGGGATCGGCGACGAAGCGCCCGGCGGTCAGGCCGGGTCGGTTCAGATAGGCCCGCGCGAGCCCGGCTCCGCCGACATGGATCTCACCCGCCACGCCGGGCGGGACCGGCTGGAAATGCCGGTCGAGGAAGTACCAGCGCAGGTCGCCGAGCGGCATGCCGACCGGGGCGCCGGCCTCCGGCTGGCCCGCCACCTCGCCGGATTCCGGCAGGTCGGCCATGGTCAGCAGCCGGTGGGTGACATGGACGGTGGTCTCGGTGATGCCGTACATGTTGACCAGCCGCGGACGGCTGTCGCCGAAACGCTCGAACCAGCCGCGCAGGCTCTCCATCTCCAGCGCTTCGCCACCGAACACCACCAGCCGGAGCGACAGGGCATCGCGCGGCGCCGCCAGCGCCACCGGCACCAGCTGCCGGAAGGCGGACGGCGTCTGGTTGAGGACGGTCACTCCCTCGTCCCGCAGCAGGGCGAAGCAGTCGGCCGGCGACCGGCTGGTGTAGTAGGGCACCACCACCAGCCGCCCGCCATGCAGCAGGGCACCGAAGATTTCCCAGACCGAGAAGTCGAAGGCATAGGAGTGGAACAGCGCCCAGACGTCGCGCCCGTCGAAGCGCAGGTCCGCCGGACAGGACTCGAACAGCCGCAGCAAATTGGCATGGGTGATCGCCACGCCCTTCGGCTGGCCGGTCGATCCAGAGGTGTAGATGCAGTAGGCGAGCGATCCGGCCCGGCCCAGGTCGGGCGGCGGACCATCCGGCGGCGGCCCGTCCGGCGCGTCGGGCTCCTCGCCGACGCAGATCGCCCGCACGCCATCGGCAAGCGGCAGCGCATCGCGCAGATGGGTCTGGGTGACGACCAGCCCGATGCCGCTGTCGGCCTGCATGTAAAGCAGCCGGTCGGCGGGATACGAGGGGTCGAGCGGCAGATAGCCGCCGCCCGCCTTCAGGATGCCGAGCATGCCGACGATCAGGTCGAAGGAACGGTCGGCCGCCAGCCCGACCAGCCGGTCAGGCCCGACGCCGAGCGAGCGCAGCTGCCACGCCAGCCGGTCGCTGCTGCGGTCGAGCTCGCCATAGCTCAGGGTCCGGCCATCGCAGGTCACGGCCGGGGCGTCGGGGTGCCGGTGCGCATGGGCCACGATGCGGGCATGAAGGCCGGGGGCATCGGCCGGGAGCGGTGCCGGCAGGCGGGCAAGGTTGCGGGCGGGATCGTTCCAGCCGGCGACCAGCGCCGCCGTCTCCGCCTCGTCCATCAGCGGCAGACGGCTGACCGGCAGCGCCGGATCGGCGATGATGCCGCGAAGCAGGGTCAGCCAGTGCCGCGCCATCCGCTCCACGCTTTCCGGCTCGAACAGGTCGAGACTGTAGGTGAAGAAGGCGCCGAGAGGACCGGCTCCGCCCGGACCGGCCTGCTCGGTGGTGTGCAGGATCAGGTCGAACTGCGTCGCGAGCTGGAGATGCTCGACGGCCTCCACCCGCAGGCCCGGCAACCGGTCGAAGCCGTCCAGCCGCTGCCACTGATGGTCGTAGGCGGCCTGGAACAGCGGATGATGGGCAAGGTCCCGCTGGGGTTGCAGTTCCTCGACCAGCCGGTCGAAGGGCAGATCCTGGTTGGCCTGAGCGTCGAGTGCCGCCTCGCCGACACGGCGAAGCAGCGCGTCGAAGGTCGGATCGTCCGACAGGTCGGCGCACAGCACCGCCATGTTGACAAAGAAGCCGATCAGCCTTTCGCTGTCCACACTACGCCGGTTGGCCAGCGTGCAGCCGACACGGATGTCGTCCTGGCCGGAATAGCGGTGCAGCAGAGCCGTGTAGCTGGCGAGCAGCAGTGTCGGCAGCGTCACCCCCATCCGCCGCGCCAGCCCACGCAAGGCCGTGGCGAGCCCGTCGTCGATGGCGCAATGGACCGCCGCCCCGCGCTGGCTGCCACCGGCGGAACGCGGTCGGTCGGCGGGCAGGTCCAGCACCGGATGGCGGTCGCCCAGCCGGCCAGCCCAATAGGCAAGCTGGCGGGCGCCCTCACCCGACTCCAGCAGGTCGCGCTGCCATTGGGCGACGTCGGCATACTGGACGGTCAGCGCCGGCAACTCGGGTGCCCTGCCGCCACAGCAGGCGGCATAGGCCTCGCCGAACTCGTCGAGCAGGACAGTCATCGACCAGCCGTCGGCGATGGCGTGATGCAGGCTGACCTGCAGATGATGATCGTCGTCGGCACAGGCGATCAATTGCACCCGCATCAGCGGGCCTTCCACCAGATCGAAGGGGGCGCGGACCTCCTCCTCCAGCAGGCGGCGCAGCGCACCGTCCCGGTCGGCGCCGCCGGAGAGATCGGCGAGACGGACCTTGACAGGCAGCGTCCCGGCCGGGCGGATCACCTGCACCGGGCGGCCGGCCTCCTCACGGAAGACGGTGCGCAGGCTCTCGTGCCGCCCGGCCAGCAGGTCCACCGCAGTCTGGACGGCATCGCGGCGCAGCGGCCCGCGCAGCTGGACCCGCCCGGAAATGGTGTAGCCGCAGTCCCGCGGGTCGAGTTTCCAGTTGAACCACATGCGGGCCTGGGCCGCCGACGGTTCGGCGATGCGCTCCTCCCCGCCCCTCTGGGGAGCCATCGCCTGGATCGTCGCGGGACCCGCCTCGGACAGCCGGGCGGCGAAGTCCGACAGGGTGGGATGACGGAACAGGTCGGCGACGTCGGCCGCCAGTCCGCACCGTTCGCGCAGCCGGGCGACCACCTGCACCACCGACACCGAATTGCCGCCCAGCGCGAAGAAATGGGCGCCGGCATCGGTGACGGCGACGTTCAGCACCTCCGCCCAGACGGCGGCCACCACGCTCTCGCGCTTTGTCAGGGCGCGGGCGGCGGTCTCGGCGGCGGCGACGGGCGCTCCCCGGCGCTGGACGTGGAAAGCCGGCAGTTCACCCGCGTCGAGCAGGGACCGGCAGGCGGAGCGCTGAAGCTTGCCGCTTGAGGTCTTGGGCAGGGCGCCCGGCTCCAGCAGGGCGACCAGCACCGGCGCCTCCTGGCAGGAATCGGCCACCGCGGCGGCGATGGCACCGCACAGTGCCTCCGGCGTCACCAGCTTCAGCACCGTCCGGCCGATCTCGGCGGCGATGCCGATCCCCTCACGGCCATCCTGCTCGACGGCGAAGGCGGCAACCCGCCCCTTGCGGACGACCTCCACCTCCTCCTCGACGCTGCGCTCCAGATCCTGCGGATAGACGTTCTGGCCGCGCACGATCAGCATGTCCTTGAGCCGGCCGGTGACGAACAGCTCGTCCTCCTTCATGAAACCCAGGTCGCCGGTGCGCAGCCAGACCGTGCCGTCGCGCTCGACGAAGCTGCGGGCCGTCGCCTCCGCGTTGCGCCAATAGCCGTCGGCGATGCTGGGTCCGCCGGCCCAGATCTCGCCGACCGTCCCCTCGCCGACCTCCGAGCCGCTGGCCGGATCGACCAGCCGCAGGGGATGATCGGGCTGCACGTGGCCGCAGCCGGCCAGCACGGTCGCCGACGCGTCGTCACCCGGAGGCAAGGCCCGGTTGGCGGCCAATGCCGCTCCGTCGAACGGCGCCAGGGTGATGCCCTGCCCGCGCCGGCCGCCGGTGACGAACAGCGTCGCCTCGGCCAGCCCGTAGCAGGCGAAGTAGGACCGGCGGTCGAAACCCACGGGAGCGAAGCGCTCGGCGAAACGGGCCAGCGTGTCGGGACGGATCGGTTCGGACCCGGAGAAGGCAAGGCGCCAGGACCGCAGGTCCAGCCCATCCAGCGCGGTGTCGGCGATGCGCTCGCAGCACAGGCGGAAGGCGAAATCCGGCCCGCCGCTGATGGTGCCGCCATAGCGGCCGATCGCCTCCAGCCAGCGCCGCGGCCGTTCCAGGAAATAGCGCGGCGACATCAGTACACAGGGAATGCCGGCGTGGATCGGTTGCAGCAGGCCGCCGATCAGGCCCATGTCATGGAACAGCGGCAGCCAGCTGACGATGCAGTCGTCGGGCCCGATGCCGAAACCGCCGCGGATCAGCCGCTCGTTGGCGATCAGGTTGCCGTGGCTCACCCGCACCCCCTTGGGCGCGGAGGTCGAGCCGGAGGTGTATTGCAGGAAGGCGATATCGTCGCCGGACAGCGGCGGGATCGACCAGTCGTCGGCACGCCCGCCGTCCACCCTGTCCACGGCTAGAATTTCGGGCATCCGGTCACCGCCCGTCATGGCCCGGCAAGCCTCCAGCAGCGTGTCGTACAGGACCGAATCCGTCAGGATGATGCGTGGCTGCGCATCGGCCAGGATGCCCTGGAGCCGGGCCAGATGCTGCGGCCTCACCGATTCAGGCGGATAGGCCGGCACGGCGATGACGCCGGCATAGAGGCAGCCGAAGAAAGCCGCGACATAGTCCGGGCCGCTCGGCAACAGCAGGACGGCGCGGTCGCCCAGTCCGGCCCGCGCGCGCAGACGGACGGCGATGGCCCGGGCCCGCCGGTCGAGGTCCGCATAGCTGAGCGGATCGTCCGTCCCCTCGGCGATGAAGCGCAGGGCGATGCCGCCGGGCGTCTCCGCGGCCCGCCCGACCAGTGTGCCGACCAGCGTCTCGGCCGACGTCCCGGCGGGCTTGCGCCCGGCTGAGACCGTCGAAAGGGAGGCGGCATCGGAACGGTTGTCCATAGGATCACCTGTGCAGGCAGAAGGGCACGCCCCCGGCCAAGCCATGGGGCGAAACGGTCACGAGGTCGGCAAGGCCGGCGGAAACGCCAGCCGGGAGCGGTCAGTCGGCGGAATGGGGTTCGGCCATGGCGACCACGACCTTGCGCGGCCCGCTGAAGGGCGTGCGGGCATGGGCGGCCAGCATGTTGTCGAGCATCATCACGTCCCCGGTCTGCCATGGGAACAGCACCGTTTCCTCGGCCAGGACCGCGCGGATGGCGGCAAGGTCGGCCGGATCGATGGGACCGCCGTCGGCGTGGTAGACGTTGCGCGGCAAATCCTCCTCGTCGAGGATGTCGAGCAACGCCGTGCGCGCCTCCTCCGGAAGGTTGGAGACGTGGAAGAGATGGGCCTGGTTGAACCACACCGCCTCCCCGGTCACCGGATGGCGGGCGGTCGCCTGGCAGATCTGGCGCGTGCGCAGTTCGCCATCCTCCTTCCAGTCGCAGAGGATGCGGTGGTCGCGGCAATAAGCCTCCACCGTCGCGCGGTCCTCCGTGTTGAAGACCTTCTGCCACGGCACGTCCAGCCCGTTGCCGTAGTTGCGGACATACATCAGGCCGCGCCGTTCGAACCGCTCGCGGATGTCGGCGGGAATCCGGCGGTGGATCGCCCGGCTGTCGGCGATCGGCGTCTCGCCGCCGACCGGCGCCGCCTGGACGCAGCAGAACCAGATGCGCATCGGCCAGTCGCGGGTGTAGGCCTGCTCGTTGTGCAGGGGAATGTGCTGGTCGGCCGGATATTCGGTGGAGGTGTAGACGCCCGACGTCACGTTGGTCCGCGGGGTCGAGCCGAACTCGTAGCTCAGCAGCGGATGGCCGAAGGCGGCGGCGAAGGCGCGGAAACGCTCTACCGTGTTCGCTGCGGAGTCCGCTGCGGATTCCGGGGCCGGACCCAGCGCGAAGCCGCGGAAGAGAATGCCGGCGCAGCGCGGCAGCCAGTCACGCACCAGCGGCTCCAGGTCGGCGAAAGCGTCGAGCAGATCCACCTGCGGATCGCGCGCCCGCACCAGCAGCGGCAGGCCGCCACGCGCATGGGGAAAATCTTCGATCGTGAAACTACGCTCGGCCATGGGACCCTCTTGAATTCAGGCGGTCGCGGCGATCACACTCAAGCCGTCCGCCAGCCGGTCGAGGAGCGGACGTTCGTGGGCGCGCAGGAAGAAATGGTCGCCGTCGAACATCTCCAGGGTGAAGCCCCCGCGCGTCTCCGCCGACCACGCCCGCAGCCGGTCGGCGGCGATGTCGTCCTGCGTGCCGCCGAACACCCGGATCGGGCAGTCCAGCGGCGGTCGGGGACGGTATGCGTAGCGGCCGCACAGCAGGAAGTCGGCGCGCAGGACCGGAAGGGCCATCTCCAGCAGGTCGCGTTTGCCGAACACCTCCTCGGCCGTGCCGCTGAGGCGGCGCATCTCGGCGATCAACCCGTCATCGTCCAGCGGTTCGGCCCAACGCCCGTCCTCGCGCCGGCTGGGAGCGGCGGCAGCCGACGCGAACAGCGCCCGCGGTTCCCCCCGCCCATGCCCGCGCAAGGCATGCGCCAGCTCGAAGGCGAGGAGACCGCCCAGGCTGTGCCCGAACAGGGCGAAGGGGCCCTGCGCTTGCGGAGCCAGCTCTTCCGCCAGTTCGGCGGCCAGCGCCGTCAGGTCGGTCCTGGGGGCTTCGTCCATCCGCCGGCCGCGGCCCGGCAATTCGACCGGCACAACCTCCAGCCAGGAGGGCACGAGGCGTTTCCAGCGCGCATAGATCATCGCGCTGGCGCCGGAATAGGGAAGGCAGAACAGCCGCATCGCCGGTGGTGCGGCGCGACCGAAGACGGGGGCGGTCGCGGACGTCATCGCGCGGCGGCTTCGTCCATCTGGCGGCGCAGGCTGAGCGGCCGCATGTCGGTCCACACCTGCTCGACGTAGGCGAGGCAGTCGGCCTTGGGACCGCTCTTGCCCGCCTCGCGCCAGCCGGCCGGAACCGCCTTGTAGTCCGGCCAGATGGAATATTGTTCCTCGTGGTTGACCAGCACCTTGAAGGTGATGTCCTCGCGGTCGAACGCCATCGCTGTCCTCGTTCACTGTCGGGAGTGGGGCGGCATTCCGGTCCGGCCGCTCATGCGGTCCGCGCCCGGCGCCCTCCTGCCCTAATGGACGAAGCAGCGCGGCGAATCGTTAGGAGGATTTTGCGATTCCCTCGCAACGACCCCCTCGCAACAAGCGATGCAAGGGTTGCTGCGGCAATCAACGGACCAGCGCGACGGGCTCCCCGGACTCCGGATGGGGAATCACCGCCATCGGCAGGCCGTAGATGGCGCCCAGCCGGGCAGCGGTCATGATCTCGGCCGGCGTGCCGCGATCAATCAGACGCCCGCCGTGCAGAGCGACGATGTCGTCGCAAAAGCGTGCGGCCATGTTCACGTCGTGCAGCACCGTGACCACCCCGACGCCGCGCTCGCGCGACAGCCGGCGGACCAGCGCCAGCACCTCCACCTGATGGGCGACGTCGAGCGCCGAGATCGGCTCGTCCAACAGCAGACAGCCGGCATCCTGCGCGATCAGCATGGCCAGCCAGACCCGCTGCCGCTCGCCGCCCGACAGGCTGTCCACCAGACGGCCGGCGAACCGCGCCGTGTCGGTCAGCACCAGCGCCTCCTCCACCTTGCGGGCATCCTCCGCCCGGAAGGCGCCAAGAGCGCCATGCCAGGGATAGCGGCCAAGCGCCACCAGCTCCCGCACCAGGAGCCCGGAGGCCGGCGGCATGTGCTGCGGCAGGTAACCGATCCGGCGAGCGAGCGCTCGCTGTTTCCAGCGGTCCAGCGGCTGGCCGTCGAACAGCACCCGGCCGCCGCTGGGTCGTTGCTGGCGGGCGAGGATCTTCAGCAGGGTCGATTTGCCGGAGCCGTTGTGGCCGATCAGTGCGGTCACCCGGCGGGGAAGCAGGTCGCAGGACGGTATGTCGAGCAGGAGGCGGCCGGGCAAGGCGAAGCTCACCCCGTCGATGCGGAACATCGGCGCTGTCGGGGACGCAGATGGGGGCGCTGTCGGGGACGCGGCTGAAGACGTCATGCGGAAATCCTGCGGTCTGATGAGGCGGCCGGCGGGGTGCGCCGCCAGTAGGCGACGGTCAGCAGGCGGTCGCGGTCGATGCCGCGTCCACGCAGATGGTCGCGCAGGACGGCGAGATCGTCGAACTCGCAGGCCACCCAGGCGAACGGCGCGGCCGGGCCGGACGGCAACGTCAGGGCGCGCACCGCCTCGACCAACGGCCCTGCACCCCCGGCATCCCGGCGGTGCAGCCAATGGACGGAGACACCGGCGGGCGCCTGAAGCGGCAGTTCGTCCGCCGCGTCCTCCACCTCGATCAGGGCGATGCCGCGGGCGTCGCCCGGCAGCTCCTCCAGGATGCGGGCGATGGCGGGAAGCGCCGTTTCGTCGCCGGCCAGCAGGTACCAGGCCGCCGGACGGATGCCGAGCCCGCAGGGACCGGACATGCCGCAGAGGTCGCCGGGCCGGGCCCGCCGGGCGAAGTCGGCCCCGGGAGCGCCATTGGGAGCGCCATTGGGAGCGCCATTGGGAGCGCCATTGGGAGCACCACCGGGATGCCCGCCATCGGACTGCGTATCGTCCGCATGGAGAACGAAATCGATGTCCAGTTCGCCGGCAGCGGCATCGATGCGTCGCAGGGTGTAGTAGCGGACCGCCGGACGCCGGTCCGGCTCGGGCCAGAGCGGCCGTCCGTCGGGGCCGGGGCGCGGCCAGGACGGCGTCTCCAATCCGGCCGGCGGCAGATAGAGCCGAACGTGCAGGTTGTCCGCCGTGGCGAAGCGGCCAAGGTCACGGCCATGGAAGGTGACGCGGCGCAGGCGCGGCGTCAGGTCCCGGACGGCGACGACGCGGATCTCGCGGAAGTCGGCGAAGAGCGGCCCGGTCTCCACATCGCCGCTCCAGACGAGGACGACATCCTCCCCCAGCAGACCGACCAACTGCTCGCTGACGGAAGCGCGCAGGCGCTCCAGAAGGCCGCGGTCGTCCGCCTCCGCCCGCAGATGGAGGACGTCGGCCCCGACGGTCAGAGCCAGCCGGCCGAATGGGCCGCTCGCCACCAGGGTTTCGCCCTCGCGGGTGAAGGTCAGGCCGTAGGGTTCGGCGGCGGCGACCAGCCGGTCCGCGGCAGCGGAGGGGCGGTCGTGAGGGATCGCGGTATCGCAGGAGAAGCGGGGCATCATCGCCGTCCCAGCAGCCAGAGAAGGAAGGGTCCGCCGATCACCGAGGCGAGCAGCCCGGCCGGCACCTGATAGGGAAAGATCACGCTGCGGCCGAGCCAGTCGGCCATCAGCATGATCAGGCCGCCGAGCATGGCGGAACCGGCGAGATGGGCAGCCGCCCGCTGCAGGCCGAGCATGCGGGCCAGATGCGGCCCCATCAGCCCGACGAAGCTCAGCGGGCCGACGATCAGCGTCGCCGCCGCGGTCAGCAGGGCCGACAGGCTGAACAGCGCGATCCGGCTGAGCGACGGGCTGACCCCCAGCGCGGCGGCCACCCCGCCGCCGAGCGGCAGCAGGTCGAGCCAGCGGGCGACGAAGGGAATGGCGCCGATGGCGAGCATCGCCAGCAGAACCGCCGCCAGCCCGTCGGTCCACCCCACCATGTAGGTCGAACCGGACAGCCAGGTGACGAGCGTTTGCAGGCGTGGATCCTGCCCGGCCATCAGGACGGCGACGACGACGCCGGAGATGGAGCTGGTGGCGATTCCGGCCAGCAGCAGCCGGTCGGGCGAGAAGCCGTCCTTGCGGCCGAGCGCCAGCATCGCCGCCAGCACCGCGACCGCTCCCGCCCCGCCGGCCGCGATCTGCGCGCCACGCTCCGGCGCGTCCGCCGAGAACATCAGCACGATCACGCCGAGGATCGCGCCGGAAGACACGCCGAGGATCTCCGGCGCCGCCAGCGGATTGCCGGTCATCCGTTGCAGCATGGCACCCGCGACCGCAAGCATGGCCCCGCCGGACAGGGCCGCCAGCGCCCGCGGCAGCCGCCAGGGCCCCAGCGCGGCAAGATCGTCGCCGGAACTCCAGCCCCAGCCATCCGGACCGGAACCGAAGGCGACCGCCATCCACAGGGCCAGGGGCAGCAGCAGGGCAGCGCCGGCAAGCACCAGGGCGGGGCGGGAGGCGCGCGGCGGCTGGGCGGCGGCGGACAGGACCGGCGGTGCGGAGGTCCGCAGCCGCGGCAGAAGCCACAGCAGCATCGGCACACCCAGGACCGCGGTGACGGCACCGGTCGGCAATTCGCGGTAGGTGATCGGCGCCATCAGCACCAAGGCGTCGGTCGCCCACAGCAGGGCGGCACCGCAGAGCGGCGCCCACAGCATCCGTTGCCCCAGCCGGCGGGCGCCGGCCATGCCGACGATGGTCGGGGCGGCCAGCCCGACGAAGCTGACCACGCCGACGGCGGCGACCGTGAGGGCGGTCAGCATCACCGCGATCAGCAATCCGGCCAGACGGGCGCCCACAACCGACAGCCCCAGGCTGCGCGCCCCGCCCTCCCCCAGGCCGAGCAGGACCAGCGGGCGCAGGACCAGCGCCGCGGCGACGGCCAGCACCGCCAGCCGGGGCGCCAGAAAGGCGGCCATGCCCCAATCCTGCTGGTCGAGGAAGCCGGCTCCCCAGAGGAAGAGGCCGATCAGCAGATCGTGGTTGAACAGCACCATCACGCCGCTGACCGATCCGGCATAGAGGCTGAGGACGAGACCGGCCAGCACGACGGTGACCGGCGACAGCCCCTTGCGCCAGGACAGCGCCAGCAGCGCCGCCGCCGACAGTCCGGCACCGGCCAGCGCGACCCATTCGCGGCCCAGCGCCAGCGCCTCGGGAATCCAGAGGGTGGCGACGGCGAGCGACAGGTGCGCGCCGGCGGAAATGCCGAGCGTGGCGGGTTCGGCCAACGGGTTGCGCAGAACCTGCTGCAGGATGGTGCCGGCAAGCCCCAGCGCCGCCCCGACCAGCAGGGCGACCGCGAAGCGCGGGAACAGGACATAGTGGGCGGCAAGCTGGTCGAGACGCGCCGGATCGGGATCGACGAGCGCCCTCCACCACAGCTCCGGTGGCAGTTGCCGGCCAAGCACCAGAAAGGATGCCAGTCCGGCCAGCAGGAACAGGCCGGTCACCGGCCAGGCCGGACCGAACCGGCGGGACGGGGTCGGGATCGCGGTGTCAGCCATGGCGCTGCGGAAGCCTTTCGCCGAGCAGACGGACGAAACGCTCCGCCGTCGGGACGCCGCCATAGAACAGGATGGGCGGCAGGATGGTGACCCGGCCTTCGCGCAGGAACGGCAGCCCGGCGAACAGCGGCAGGTCGGCCAGCGCCTCCAGCGCCCGCTTTCCCTCGCTGCCGATGTTGACCAGTCCGGCATCGGGACGGCCGGTCAGCCGGTCCATGGTCACGGTGGCGTGGCCGTAGGGGCCGCTGGGACCGGTCCAGGCATTTTCGATCTCCAGCCGGTCGAGGAGATCCTGGTAAAGGCTGTTGCGTCCATGGATGAGGACGCGGCGCCCGTCAAGGACGCTGAGAATATAGAGCGGACGCCGCTCCCGCCCGCTCAGGCGGGCGCGCGCCTCCTCCAATGCGTGGTCGAGACGGGCAGCCGCACGGTCCGCCGCATCCGGCACGCCGAGGCCGTCGGCCAGCCCGCGCAGGGAGGCGATGGCGAAGGCAAGCTGACCGCTCCCCCGATCTCCGTCGACAGATCCCGTGTCGAAGGATTGATAGAGTGTCAGCGGAGCGATCCGCTCCAGCCGGCCACGCACGGCGGACAGCATGCCATCGGTGACGAAGCGTGCCGGTGCCAGCCGGTCGAGCAGTTCCAGGTTCGGCTCCGCCCTGGCACCGATGTCCGGAACGCCGTCCGGCACCGCCGGCTCGATCACGGAGCGGCGGTAGCGGTCGATCTCCGGCAAGCCATGCGGGACGATGCCCAACGACAACAGCGCCTGTGCACTCGTCCAATCGAGCGCGCAGACCCCACCGTCCACCCCCGGCTCCGCCGACCATGCGCCACCAGCCAGAAGACCGAGCGGCAGCGCGGCGGCGGCCTGGAGGAACCGGCGCCGGTCGACGGCGCCGGTCATCTTGGGCATCGGGGACAACGGTCCCGCCTTACCAGCTGTACTTCAGCGTCGCCAGGACCTGGCGGCGGTTGCCGTACAGCACCGTGTTGTCATAGAAGCCCGCCGAGTAATACTTCTTGTCGGTCAGGTTGCTGACGTTGAGCGCCACGCTGGCCCCCTGCAATTCGGACCGCAGGGCACCCAGGTCGTAGCGGACGGCGGCGTCGGCCAGCGTGTAATCCGGGATGGTCTCGGTGTTGCCGGCATTCTTGGACGAGCCGACATAGCGCGCGCCCACGCCGAAGCCGAGGCCGGTGAGCGGACCGGACTTGAAGGTATAGTCCCCCCAGGCCGAGGCCATGTGGCGCGGGATGCCCTTCGGACGCAGCCCGACCGAGCTGGCGCTGGAACCGACGGCCGGATTGTCCTTGGTGATCTCGGCATCGACGAAGGCGTAGGAAGCGATCAGGCTGAACTCCTCAGTCAGCTCCATCTTGCCTTCTAGCTCGATGCCGCGGCTGCGGATCTCGCCGTCCTGCACCGCGAAGCCGCTGTAGACCGGGTCGTTGGTGACCACATTCTGCTGGGTGATGTGATAGAGCGACGCCGAGATGAAGCTGTTCCAGCCGTTTGGCTGGTACTTCACGCCGACCTCGTACTGGGTGCCGGTGGTCGGCTTGAAGGTGCCGCCGCCGCGCTGCGGCGCGTAGGTGCCGGTGGTCGGCTGGAAGGAGGTCGCATAGCTGGCATAGGGCGCGATGCCGTTGTCGAAGACATAGCCCAGACCGACACGGCCGGTGAAATGATGGTCGCGCGCGGTCTGGGAGCTGCTGGACAGGTTGTCCGTCTCCTTGTCGACCACCCAATCCTGGCGGCCGCTGAGGGTCAGGATCCAGTTGTCGTAGCGCAGTTGGTCCTGGAGGTAGGCGCCGATCTGGCTCAGGTTGCTCTTGCCGTCCACCCAGGGGTTTCCATAGAGGAAGTCGGTCCCCGGATAGCTCGGGTTGAGAACATCGATCACCAGCTCGTTCAACGAGTTGCGCCGCGTCTCCCGCCCAATGTAATAGCCGTAGTCGACACCGGCCAGGATGGTGTGCGACACAGCGCCGG
Organism: Azospirillum sp. TSH64; assembly: GCF_003116035.1. Taxonomy (GTDB): domain Bacteria; phylum Pseudomonadota; class Alphaproteobacteria; order Azospirillales; family Azospirillaceae; genus Azospirillum. Next base: position 2,897,317 of record NZ_LGQW01000015.1, on the reverse strand, counting down.
TCTGCACCTTGCCCTGGACGTTGCTGTCGAGCAGGTAGGTCTCGGTCGTCTTTGGACGGTCCTGCACCCCGACCGGATAATCGCGCCCGTTCACCAGTTCCACCGGCCAGGCGGTGCTGAAGGCGCTGACGAAGTTGACCTTTGAATGCATGTAGCGGGCATTCTGGTGGAAGGTCCAGTTCGAGCTGATCTCATGCTCCAGCTCGTAGCCGACGGTGGTGTTCTGCACCTTCCAGTCGGAATAGCCGGGGATGCCGAAGAAGAGATCGGTGCCGATCTGGCCCATCGCATCGCGGGGAATGCTCTGTTCCGCCCCGCTCATCTTCAGCTTCTGATAGCTGCCGAGCAGGGTCATCTTGGTCTTGTCGGTCGGCTTGAAGGTCAGGGCCGGCGCAATGTAGAAGCGGTCGTCGGGCGCATGGTCGACCTGGGTGTCGGACAGGCGGCCGAGGCCGGTCAGTCGGTACAGGACTTTGCCGTCGCCATCCACCGGCCCGCCGAAATCGAAGGCGGCCTGGCGGCGGTCATAGCTGCCGGTTTGCAGTTCGATCTCGTGCAGCGGCTTGTCGGTCGGCCGCTTGGTGGTGAGATTCACCACGCCGCCGGGCGAGGTCTGGCCGAACAGGACCGACGACGGGCCCTTCACGACGTCCACGCGCTCCAGTCCGTAGGGCTCGAAATTGGTGTCGTAGTTGTTGAAACCGGCACGCAGGCCATCACGGTAGATGCCGAACAGGTTGAAGTCGCGGAAGCCGCGCATCGAGAAATCAGGGGCGCCGGGGCCGCCCGGATAATCGACCACGGCGATGCCGGGCGAGTAGGCGACCGCACCCGCGAAATCCTGCACCGCGCGCTGGTCCAGCTCCTTGCGGGTCACGACGGAGATCGTCTGGGGGATTTCGACCAGCGGCGTCTCGACCTTGGTGCCGACGGCGCTGCGGGTGGCGACATAACCCTCCGTGCCACCGACGACTCCCTGAACGGAAATCGGGTCGAGAACAATGCCGGCGCCGGTGGCGGCCTCTCCGCTGGTGGCCTGCCCGCTGCCCTGGCCGGCCTGGCCGCCGTTCGTCGCCTGCTGCGCCAGACCGGCCGGCTGGTTCGCCAGCAGCGCCAGACCGGCCATCGTCGTCGCCAGCAGGAAGGATTTCAAACGCCCGTGCTTGCCCGTCGCCAGACGACCGGCCGATCCGGCCGCGCCAACCTCACTCTCCATCACCGTTCCCCCAACTGAAGCTCTGTCCGACGGACTCCGCTCTCTCGCGAAATCCGTCTCCCGGCTCTAAGACGAAGGGGGTAGGCGAATATTAAGGAGAATCTTTCATACGTACGAATTTTCGTGCGCGGCGGCCGTCGTCGACGGCTCCGACAGGCCGGGGCAGCGTTCGAAGAAGTCACGGCGGTCGAGCGTCATCAGCGCCGCGCGCTTGTGCGGGAAGTCGAACTCCCGTTCGCGCAGGAACCCCAGCGACTGCATGTGCCCGATCATGCGGGCGTTGTCGGCCCGCGGCTCAGACACCACGCGGCCGGTGCGGGCATCGTCGAGGAACATCCAGTGCACCAGCGCCGAAAGCCACGACCGTACCTTGTGCGGTCCGCGGTGATGCTCCTCCCCCACCAGCATATGGATGCCGCGGTCATGGTCGCCCGGCGCGCAGAAGGGAGCGATACGGTCCTCTTTCGCCCAATAGGCCTCGAAATAGGCGAAGGGTTCATCGTCGAAGCAGCCGATCACCGTCTGGACATGCGGGTCCTCCGCCAACCCCTCCAGATAGGCGCGGTGTCTCAGGAAGTCGCCGCCCTCCTGCCAGAAGGCAAGGACCCGGGGGGTGTTCTGCCAACGGTTGAAGCGCTCCAGATCGACGTCGATGTCCAGGCTGCGCAGCGAAATCCAGAGGCCGAGCGCCGGATCGAACCGGCGGTACAACTCCCCGGCCGGCTTCGGCGGCCGGTGGAGATGCACTCCATCCCCCCGCGCGCCATCCCCCCGCGCTATGGCCGGATAGCTGGTCGTGCCCGGACCGCGCAGCCAGAGGCCGGGCAGTTGCCAGAAGGCGTCGCGCCGGCTGATGGCGCCACCTCCGCCATCGGCGAGCAGCAGGCCGGACCGCAGCGAGGCTGGGTCGGGCTCGATGCCGCGCCAGACGAGACGGCGGCAGGCCGGGTCGCCGGTGAACAGCCAGCAGGCCATCGCCCAGGCGGCATCCGCGGGAAGTGGAGCGGGACGTTCGCCGAAGAGGTCGGGCACAAGGACGAGGCCGCCCTCGATCGGCTCGCAGGCGGCCGACAGCAGCGGACGGCCGTCGATGGACAGGCGCAGACCGCCGGATCCGGTCTCGGCGGTCAGCCGGCGGCCATCCGGCAAAGGCAGGGTACGGGATGATGTCATGGTGGCGGTTTCCAGTTCTTGGCGCCCGCTGCCGCCGTCCCGTCACCGGGCGAGGGCGAGCAGCCGGTCGCGGGTCGCCCCGAAGCACAGATAGACGGCGGCGCTGGTGTGGACCGACACCCCATCCACCTCGGCCGGGATGCGGTCATCCATGTCCAGGAGCTCGACAGCCGCCCCGCGGGCGGTGAAGAGCCGTTTGGCGGCAAGGGTGTTGGCGAAGGGCACCACGGCATCCCGGCCGGCCCCGCACAGGACCATCGGCGCGCGTGGTGTCCAGTCCAGCAGGTCGTTGCCGGCGAGGGCGCGGCGGAACGGAGCCTGCGGATCGTCGAAGGACCGTGTGAAGCCGTCCTGGCGAAGCCGCGCGATCTCCGGTCCCGGCGGCAGCATTCCCTGCCGAAGCACATCGAAGATGTCGAGGCGGCCCGGCATGAATTCCTCGACCGTGGCATCGAAGGGCGACCGGAACACGTCGGCGGGCGAGGCGTAGATGTTGCCGTAGACGCGCTGCATCGCCACCACGGCATAAGCGAACAGCGCCGTCGCCAGACCGTTCGGCCCCGCCGGCCCGGTCGCCGACCAGCCGTCGACGAAGGTTTGCTCCAGCGCATAGGGACCGGACATCGGTGCCGTTCCGGCAAGGTGGAACTCGCCAACATGGTCGCGCTCGATGGTGCGCTGGGCCGCCATCGACGCATGCCCGCCCTGGGAATAGCCGGCCAGCAGCACCTTCCCGGACAGCGGTACCCGCGCCTCCCCCGCCACGCTGCGCGCGGCGCGCAACGCATCGACGATGGCGGACGCCTCGCTCTCCGCATGCAGGTAGGGATGGAACGGGTAGTCCGAGCGGCCGAGCCCGAGATAGTCCGTGGCGGCGACCGAAACGCCGCGGGCAGCGTAGAAGGTCAGCAGCGGGCTGTCGCCCGCGGCCAGCGTATCGTCGGCCTGACTGGCGTCCCGCCGTGTCTGGGTGCCCTGTGCCCAGCCCAGCAAGTCATGCGGCTCTCCGCAATCCGGACCGCCGGGCAACAGCAGCATGGCCGAAGCGGTCGCCGGTTCGCCATGCACCCCGATGGTGGCATAGGTCACCCGCGACAGGGAAACGTCGCAGAGCGGCCGGCCGATGAAGGCGGCGCGCGATCCAAGCCCGGCCTCGATCGCATCCCGCCGGTAGGTCGCCAGCGTCGCCACCTCAAGCACCGCGCCCCGTGCGGAGGCATGGACAGCCTGAGGGACGGCCTTCGCCGCGGCATCGTCCGCCGCGGCGGCTGCCGACCCGGCCGCGCAGACGGCGGACAGGATGCACAGCAGCCGCAGCCCGGCGCGTCCGCACCGCATCATCGCGTCCATCAGCGGTTCGACGCGCCGGCGACCAGCCCGGTCGGCCCCGACTGACGACGGGACCGGCCGTCGGCCGGCGCCAGATCGCGGTAGAGGGCGGCGGCGATCTCCGCCGCCCGGACCGGCAGGACCGACAGCAACGTGTCACTCAGCCCATGAGTCTCCTCGCAGAAGCCCTGGATGAAGACCGGTGCCGTCAGCTTGGGGTCGGTGCGGACGCGATAATCGCGGCCGACCCGCAGATCGCCCGTCAGGTCGCCCAGCGGCTCCAGCAGCCGGCGGTGGGAGTTGCGCTCGTAGCCGGTTGCCAGCACCACCGCGTCATAGCGGATTTCCTCAAGGGCACCGCTGGACAGGTCGCGCAGGGTGAGCGCGATGCCGGACCCGTCTGACGTGACCGCTTCGATCTGCCGCCGGCACAGGAAACCGTGGCGCTGCAGGCCGGATACCTTCTGGCGGTAGAGGATGCCGTAGATGCGGTCGATCAGTTCGGCGTCGACCACCGAGTAATTGGTGTTGTGGTAGTCGCGGATCAGCTGCGTCCGTTCATCCTCTGGCAGGTTGAACATCACATCCGTATAGGCCGGCGCGAAGATCTCGTTGACGAAGGGCGTGTCGTCGGCCGGACGCAGGACCGCCGAGCGCAGGATCATGTCGGCCCGCACCGACGGGAAACTGTCGTTGAGGTCGATGAAGGCCTCGGCGGCACTCTGCCCGCCACCGACCAGGGCGATCCGCATCGGCGTTCCGGCGACGCAGGGCTGGGCAGCGATCCGCTGCACATAGTCGGCATGGTGGAACACGCGGCGATCGTCCTTCAGCCCGGCGAACAGCGCCGGGATGCGCGGCGTTCCACCGGTGCCGACCACCAGCGAGCGGGTTCGCCGCACGCGTTCGATACCGTCGGGGCCGCGGGTGACGACATCCAGCATGCTGATGACGCCGGTCCTGTTGACGACCGGTTCGATGCGCACCACCTCTGTGCCGTAGCGGCAGGCATCGGAGAAGTGGGACGCAACCCAGCGGAGATAGTCGTTGAACTCCATCCGGCAGGGATAGAAGGTGCCGATATTGATGAAATCGATCAGCCGTTCCTTGCGGTGCAGATAGTTCACGAAGCTGTAGGGGCTCTGCGGATTGCGCAGGGTCACCAGATCCTTGAGGAAGGAGATCTGCAGGTCGCTCTGCTGGACCAGTGTGCCGCCATGCCAGCTGTAGGAGGCCTGCCGGTCGAAATAGACCGTGTCCAGCGCCCGTCCGGAACGCTCCGACTGTTCTTCGAGGGCGATCGCCAGCCCGATGTTGGAAGGTCCGAACCCGATCCCGGCAAGGTCCAGGGGCTTTTCGGATAGGCTGAACTGAGTCATGGAATTGTCGTCCCCTGTTGAGAATCCCAAAAACACCACCACGGCTGCCGGACGCATGGGCCGGTCCTGCTCCTGCCGGTGCCGGTCGTGCCGGTCGATGGCGTGGCGGGGCTCCAGCCGGATGCCGACCGACCTCAGCCGACCGCCGCCTCCTTCCGGATTCCTGAAAGACGACGAATGCACCCCGCGGAAATTTAGGCCCTTTCGCATGCGAACCGCTTTGGCGCACAAATCGGCATGGCAGCGGCGTCCGCCGCGGGGCAGGGCTTGGAGAGCTTCGGCTACCTCCGCCAGTTGAAACTCGACCTGAAAGTAAACCAACGGCCGAATACCATCGGGCCGGAGGCCGTGCCGGGCATCGACGTGAACCCGCTGGGCGTCGAACTGGCCCACATCTCCGGGTGGATCGGCGCGATCCAGTGGATGCGCCGCCATGGCGACGAGGGGATGGCGGCTATGGAGATGGTGCGGACCATGGTCGACAGGGTCGTGTGCTT
>NZ_LGQW01000015.1:2825804-2891713 GCF_003116035.1 Azospirillum sp. TSH64 | reverse complement strand
CGCGGGGTGGAGCAGCCCGGTAGCTCGTCAGGCTCATAACCTGAAGGCCGCAGGTTCAAATCCTGCCCCCGCAACCAAACAGCAAGAAGCCCGCCCTGCTCGCGCAGGGCGGGCTTCTTGTCGTTCGGAGTAGAACCCTGCACCCACTTGTCACGACCCGCATTCCCTGACCCGCGGTCATTGCGGTTGCGCCGTGGGGGCGGCATGTCGTACCCATTTCGCAAGTTGCATCCACGCGGATGCCCCCGCTGCGCATGCTTTTCCAGTGTGTGCACAAGCTGCGAGCAGATGGCGAGCCCATGGCCAAGCGCAAGGTTTTCGACGATTTCGATCCGGCTCCGTCCGGTCCCTCAGTCTCCGAGACTCTGCGTGCGACGCGGATGGCGCATGGCTATGACCTGCGCGACGTCGCGACGATGCTGCGCATCCGCTATCCTTACCTGCTGGCGATCGAGGAAGGGCGGTATCAGGAACTGCCGGGCAGCACATATGCCATCGGCTTCCTGCGCTCCTATGCCGAGTGCCTGGGTCTCGACCCGGACATGGTCGTCACCCGCTACAAGGAAGAGGCGGCCGGCAGCGTCCGCCGGCAGGAATTGTATCTGCCGACTCCGGCCGCCGAAGGGCGGGCGTCGGGCGGAACGCTGCTGCTCGGCACGCTGGTGCTGGCCGGCATCGTTTATGGCGGCTGGTATTATCTGTCGGCGACCGACCGGTCGGTGGCGGACCTCGTGCCGACCCTGCCGGACCGTCTGGTCTCGCTGCTGGACGGCGTGCCGGCCAAACCGGCCGAGCAAGTGGCCGACCAGTCCGCAGCGTCCGGCCAGCCTGGCGCCGAACCCGCCGTTCCGGCACCGGCGATAACGACGCCGGCCCCAAACACAGCCCAATCTCCGGCGAATACGGTTCCGGTCAGCCCGACTCAGGCTGCATCGGCACCCTCCACTTCGGCGCCGGCCGGAACGCCGTCCAACGCCGGCAAGCCGCCGCAGACCGTCGCGTCCGCCGCCACGCAAGCGCCGGCAACTCCGCAAGCCGGTGCGGCCAAGCCGCAGGCCGGCACTGCCGCCGCCGTGCTGCCGCCGGCCCAGTCGCCATTGCCCTCCGCCAACGCGCCTGCTGCCAACCAGACGGGTGGGCAGGGCATCGTCAATGTACCGGCCCCGCCGGCCGAGGACGACGACGAGGCGTCGCCGCAGGATCCGACTCCGCTGAACGCCACGGCGGCCCCTCCGGCCGCGCCCGCGGTTCCGGCCGCATCGGTCCCGGCCAACGGAAAAGTTTATGGCACGCTGAACACCAATGCGAAGCTGGTCCTGAAGGCGACGCAGGAAAGCTGGCTTCAGGTGCGTGATGGCAGCGAGATCGTCTTCACCCGCGTGTTGAAGCCGGGCGATACCTTCCGCGTTCCTGACAAGCCCAACGTGAAGATCCGCACCGGCAACGCCGGCGGTCTGGTGGTGATGGCCGACGGCGGTGAAAGTCCGCCGCTGGGCTCTGTCGGGCAGGTGCTGCGCGACGTCGCCATCGACGGCCACGGGGTTGTGCGGCGCTGAAACCGGTCGGTGAGGGCGTCAGCCATGCGTCGGCGGCGCCCCACCAACCCTGTCCCTTGAATCCCCGGCGCCGGAGCGCACTTCTGGCCTGATGCCGGCTGCGCTAGGATGCGGCACCCGGTTCCGTTTTGCTGTCCAGAGGCTGACCTGAGATGACCGTGCGCGCCTACCGCCAGATCCTTCGCCGCAAATCGCGCCAGATTCGCGTCGGCAACGTGCTTGTCGGCGGTGATGCGCCGATCTCGGTCCAGACCATGACCAACACGCCGACCACCGACGTGAAGGCCACGGTGGAGCAGATCCAGGCAGCCGAACGGGTGGGGGCCGACATCGTCCGCGTCTCCTGCCCCGACCGCGACTCGGCTCTGGCGCTCAAGGACATTGTGCGGCAGGTGAAGGTACCGATCGTCGCCGACATCCATTTCCACTACAAGCGTGCCATCGAAGCGGCGGAGAGCGGTGCCGCCTGCCTGCGGATCAACCCCGGCAACATCGGCTCGGCCGAGCGGGTGCGCGAGGTGGTGAAGGCGGCCAAGGACCATGGCTGTTCGATGCGCATCGGCGTCAATGCCGGCTCGCTGGAGCAGGATCTGCTGGAGAAATACGGCGAGCCCTGCCCGGAGGCGATGGTCGAAAGCGCGCTGAACCATGCGAAAATTCTGGAAGACAATGATTTCCGAGAGTTCAAGATCTCGGTGAAGGCCTCGGATGCCTTCCTGGCCGTCGCTGCCTACCAGGGCTTGGCGGAAGCCTGCGACTATCCTCTGCACATCGGCATCACCGAGGCGGGCGGGTTGCGCGCCGGAACGGTGAAATCGTCGATCGGATTGGGCATGCTGCTGTGGTCCGGCATCGGCGACACGCTGCGCGTCTCGCTGTCGGCCGATCCGGCGGAAGAGGTTCTGGTCGGCTACGACATCCTGAAGTCGCTGGGGCTGCGCCGGCGCGGCGTGACCGTCATTTCCTGCCCCAGCTGCGCCCGGCAGAATTTCAACGTCATCAAGACGGTGGAACTGCTGGAGCAGAAGCTGGCCCACATCACCACCCCGCTGACCCTGTCGGTGATCGGCTGCGTCGTGAACGGCCCGGGCGAGGCGCGGGAGACCGACATCGGCCTGACCGGCGGTGGCAACAACACACATCAGGTCTATCTGTCCGGCGTTACCGACCATCGGCTGAAGGACCAGGACATCGTCCAGCATCTGGTCGGGCTGGTCGAGAAGAAGGCGGCGGACATCGAGGCGGCGAAGGCCGCCGCGGAGGCTGTCGAAGCCGAAACCACCCGAGAAACCACGCGAGACGTGGCCCCCGCCGCGGAGTAAGCTGCCCGGAATTCGGGCAGGGACAGCGATCCGCGGCGTGACCACCACCTCCTACCTCGTCATCGGCGCCAGCCACCGGACCTGCTCCGGCGTCGTCCGCGACCGCCTGTCCACCGACGAGGCGGAAGTGGCGGGAATGCTGGAGCGGCTGCGCGCCGTGGGGGTGGGGCAGGCGCTGTGGCTCAACACCTGCGACCGGGTGGAGGTGCAGGCGGTCCATGAACGACCGAACGAGGCGGCCCTGGCGATTGCCGAAGTCATGGCCGACCGCGCCGGCCTGTCGACATCCGATCTGGCACCGCAGCTCTACACCCGCACCGGCATCGACGCCGTGCGCCATCTGTTCGCGGTGGCCTGCTCGCTCGACAGCCAGATCGTCGGCGAACCGCATATCCTGGGCCAGTTGAAGGCGGCCCACCGCAGCGCTTCCGGCGCCGGGCTGACCGGACCGGAGCTGGAAGCGGTTCTGCAGGCCGCCTATGCCGCCGCCAAGCGGGTGCGCAGCGAGACGCCGATTGCGGAGGGCGCCACCTCGCTGGCCGCGGCAGCCATCCAGGTGGCGCGCGACCTGCACGGCGACATCGGGCGCTGCGGCGCTCTGCTGGTGGGAATGGGCGACATGGGTGCCCTGGTTCTGGAGGGGTTGCGTGAAGCCGGGCTGCCGCGGCTGACCGTTGCAGCGCCAGTGGATCGGCGGGCGGAAGCGGCGGCTCGGCGGCTCGATGGGCATTTCGCCCCTTGGGCCGATCTGGAGACGGCGATGACCGGCGCCGATATCCTGGTGACCGCAGCCGGTCTTGGGCGCTATATCCTGACCGCTCCGATGATGGAGACGGTGTTGAAGCGCCGCCGCCGCCGGCCGGTCTTCGTGGTCGATGCCGCCATTCCAGCTGATGTCGATCCGGCGGTGGCGGGCATGGACGGCGCCTTCGTCTATGATCTGGCCGATCTGGAGCGGGTGGCGCTGCAGGGCCGGGTTGGGCGCGAGGCGGCGACCCAGGCAGCCTGGATGATCGTGGACGAGGCGGTGGCCGCTTTCGCCCGCGACCGTGCGGAACGCGCAGCGGTGCCCGCCGTGGCGGCGCTGCGAAGCCATTTCGAAGCGGAGCGGCGGCGCCTGCTGGCCGGGCATGCCGATCTGGACGCGGCATCGGCGACGCGGCTGCTGGTCAACCGCCTGCTGCACGCCCCATCGGAGGCGCTGCGGGCCCTCGCCGCCGATGGCAGTGGCGAGGGGCTGGCCGAACGGGCGGCGGCGGAACGGCTGATGTTCCGCCTGTTCGGGCTGGACCGGCTGACCGCTGCCGCATTGGAAGAGAACGAACGGGATAAGGACGAGCGACGTGAGCCTGGACGAGAAGTTCGATAAGGTGATGGCCCGGTACGACGAGCTGCGCGACACGCTTGCGGCCGGCCTTGCCGAGTCCGGCGACTTCGCCCGGCTGTCCAAGGAATATGCCGACCTCACCCCGATCGCCGAGGCCATCGCGGAGTTGAAGAAGGGCCGCGCCGAGGCTGCCGATCTGGCGGAAATGATAGCGGCGATGATGGGCGATGCCAGCGCCGACCCCGAGATGAAGGCGATGGCGGAGGAGGAATTCCACGTCCTGACCAAGCGCATCCCGGATTTGGAGCGCAAGGTGCAGATTTCGCTCCTGCCCAAGGATGAGGCGGACGAAAAGAACGCCATCCTGGAAGTGCGGGCCGGGACCGGTGGCGATGAGGCCGCGCTGTTCGCCGCCGAACTGTTCGAGATGTACCGTCGCTATGCCGGCCTGCATGGCTGGCGCTTCGAGGCGATGGACGTCAGCGAGACCGGCATCGGCGGCTACAAGGAGGCCACCGCCAACATCACCGGCCGTGGCGTGTTCGCCCGGCTGAAATTCGAGTCCGGCGTTCACCGCGTCCAGCGCGTGCCGGCGACCGAGGCGCAGGGCCGCATCCACACCTCGGCCGCCACCGTCGCCGTGCTGCCGGAGGCGGAGGAAGTGGACATCCACATCGACGAGAAGGATCTGCGGATCGACGTCTTCCGCTCCTCCGGTCCCGGCGGCCAGTCGGTCAACACCACCGACAGCGCCGTGCGCATCACCCATCTGCCGACCGGGCTGGTGGTGAGCCAGCAGGACGAGAAGTCGCAGCACAAGAACAAGGCCAAGGCGCTGAAGGTGCTGCGTGCCCGGCTGTACGACCGCGAACGGGCGGAGAAGGACGCTGTCCGTGCCGCCGACCGCAAGAACCAGGTGGGCAGCGGCGACCGTTCGGAACGCATCCGTACCTACAATTTCCCCCAGGGGCGGGTGACCGACCATCGCATCAACCTGACGCTCTACAAGATCGACAAGGTGATGGCCGGGGAGGCACTGGATGAACTGGTCGACGCCCTGATTGCCGAGGACGAGGCCGCCCGGCTGGCGGAACTCGGGTGATCGCATGAACCTCCGCACCCTGCGTGCCCAGGCCGAGGCGCGGCTGCGCGAGGCCGGTGTCGATACACCGGAACTCGACGCCCGCTATCTGCTGGAGCATGCGCTGACCCTCACCCGCACCGACTTCATTACGAAGGCGGAACAACTTATCCCCGATGGCGATGCTGCCCATGCCCTGGCATTGGTGGAACGGCGTGCGGCGCGGGAGCCGGTGGGGCGCATTCTGGGGCACCGCGAGTTCTGGACCATCGATCTCGCCCTCAACCCCGACACGCTGGAACCGCGGCCGGACACCGAGACGGTGGTGGAAGCGGTTCTGGCCACCATCCCCGACCGGAAAGCTCCGCTGCGCCTGATCGATTTCGGAACCGGAACAGGTTGCATCCTGCTGGCGCTGCTGTCGGAGCTGCCGAATGCCACCGGTGTCGGCGTCGATCTCAGCCCGCTCGCGGTCGAGGCGGCATCTGGGAACGCCGACCGCAACGGGCTGGCGAAGCGCGCCCGCTTTCAAACCGGCGACTGGGCCAAGGGGATCGAGGAGCGTTTCGACATCGTGGTGTCGAACCCCCCCTACATCCCCAGCGCCGATATCGCCACGCTGGAGCCGGAGGTGCGGGAGTATGACCCGCTTCGCGCACTGGACGGGGGACCGGACGGGCTGGAGCCCTACCGCATCCTCGCAGCCGAGTTGCCGCGTCTGCTGGTACCGGGTGGACTGGTCGCCTTCGAAGTGGGGCAGGGCCAAGCGGAAGATGTGGCGGCGCTGGTCAGGGCGCAGGGGTTGGGAGACACCGCAATCCTGTGTGACCTTGGTGGGGTAAAGCGCTGTGTCAGGGCACGGAAGAGCCTGTGAGGCGGCCGCTTATCCAAAAAAACGGTTGGATCGGCAGGCTTTGGCGGGTAGTGTGCGGTACACGACCGCGAACCTAAGGCCTGCGGAGCAAGAATCTCGGATGATTTTCTGCCGAGCGCTGACCGCCATGGCCTGCCGCACGCGATGCGGACGCGTCGTTTGAACCCCGTGAGCGACCCATGGAAATCGTCCATGGCGGGCTCGGTGGCCGGGCCGCAAGGCCGGATGGCCGCCGGAGCGTTCCGGGGACTGCGCTTCTCTTGCATGGGGCCTTAAGAGCCGAATGAGACAGGGACCGAACTCCAGGCGTTCGCGTGGTCGTGGCAACAGCGGCGGCGGGGGCAGCGGCGGTAGTGGTGGCGGCGGCGGCGGTGCTGGCCGGCGCCAGAATGTTCCGCTGCGCCACCAGACCTTCGACAGCAACGGCCCCGACGTCCGCATCCGCGGCAATGCGTGGCAGGTGCAGGAGAAGTATCAGGCGCTTGCCCGCGACGCGATGTCGTCCGGCGACCGGGTGCAGGCGGAAAATTACCTGCAGCATGCGGAGCATTACCTCCGCATCATCAACCAGATTCAGGAATCGGAAAACCGCCAGCGCGGTGGGCAGCCCGGCAATGGGCACGGCCATCAGCCGCAGATCTCGTCGCATGGTGGCGACGAGGACGAGCAGCCGGCCGAGGACGAGACCGACGGCGAGGAACGGGCGGCCGTAAACGCCTGATATGTGATGCTAACCTGGGGTGATGTTTATTCGGCCGGAGTGACCGGGTCGCCCACTGCGATCCGGCCTCCGCCAGTCACCCGGGCGCGCAGCAGGATTTGGCTGTGGCCATAGCCGCGTTCCATGATGTTCGGCAGGCTGAGATCGGCGACGCCGGTATCCGGGTTCACATCGTTCCCGGGCGTGCAGTCGAGCGCTTCCACCACCTCCAGCCTTGCCGTACCGACAGTCAGGGTCCGGCCGACCCAGCTGCGCTCCGCCCAGGGATCGATGCCGTCCACCAGCAGGTTGGCGCGCAGGCGGCGGGGATCGACCGGCTGCTTGGCGATCCGCTCCTCCAGGTCGCGCAGGCTGGCGAGGTTCAGCAGCGTGACCGAGGGTTCCTCGCTGTTGCCGAAGCCGCCCTGTTGCGCTTCGATCAGGCGTGGCATGCCGGGGACGATCCCGGCCAGATAGGCGGCGAAGAACTGTTCCAGCAAGTTGCGGCCCATCGGCTGGTCCAGCCGGCCGCGCGACACCTGCCGGCCGCCGCGGCGGATGATCAGCGCCTGCGTCGCCTCGTCGAACTCGCTCTGCAAGACAGCCAGCTTTTCCGTGCGGTCCAGCGTGAAGAAATCCGACGGCAGGCGCCAACCCTGCGTCTCGGTATCCAGCGCGGCCGGGCCGTGCAGCAGCCCGTAGCGGCGGTCGAGCGGAATCGCCTGACCGGCGGTCAGCTCGATTGCGGGAAGATCCTGGCCACTCATGCCCTTGACGGGATAGCGGCGGATGACGGTCAGTGTGGCGTTCATTGCACTGCACAATGAAAGGGCTGGAGCGTCCCTGTCAACCGATGCGGTGCCTATTTCTCACGCTGCGGCTGGGGTATGGCAGGGCCGATCGTCCGAACCGCCCGCTCCACCCTGTAATCTGGTGCCGCTACCAGCGTTCGGCGACGGGCCGGCGGCCAAGAAATTCCTCCAGCCGCCGTCCGGTGGCCGGCGACAGGTCGGTCGGCAGCCGGTCGAGCGGGAAGAATCGGGTTTCGACGATCTCCACCCCGTCGGCTTTCGGGCTGCCGCTCCAGCCGCGCACGACATAGACCGCCACATGGTCGCTCGCCCCGTTGCGGAAGCGGGCGTAAATGGCGAAAGGCTGAGCAGGGCGGTCGGCAATCAGCCCGACCTCCTCCCGCACCTCGCGCCGCATGGCGTCGACCAGCGTCTCTCCCCGCCCGACACCGCCGCCGGGCAGATGCCAGCCGTCGACATAACTGTGCCGGATCAGCAGGACGCCGGGCGATGCCGGGTCCGCCTCGTCCAGGATGATCGCCCTCACCCCCATGGTCAGCGGCCGTGCCAGCCGATGCCAGACCCCGCGCAGGCTCCAGGCGAGACGAAGAAGCCGGCCTGTGATGGTTCTCGGAATCGGCTGGCCGGCGGATGCCGGCGTCGTGCTGGTTGGGGAACCGGAGGCGGCCAGATCGGTCATGATGAAATCCGGAACGGGAGCCCTTGGAAGGCGGAAAGGCGGGATGGCGGCAGTCTAGCCGCGGCAGGAAGGGATGGTGTAGGGGGCAATCGGCGGGTCGCGCGCTACCTCTTTTTCCCGGTCCTAGCCGGTCTGGAGAGGGCGGTTGTGGCTGCGTTTCTCCACCGATAACCTTTCTACGCAGATGGTCTTGCATGGCCTTCGGCCTTGCCTACATCTTCGGCAGCATCCTTGCGGATCGCACAGTTGCGTGGATCACGTTGACCGGGCTGCCTTGCGGACGGTCGACAGGAGAAGGGGAGCATCATGGATTTCGAGCAATACACCGAGCGCAGCCGCGGGTTCATTCAGGCCGCCCAGACCCTGGCCGTGCGCCGTGGGCATCAGCGCCTGACCCCGGAACATCTGCTGAAGACCCTGCTGGACGACAAGGAAGGGCTTGCCGCCAACCTGATCCGTGCGGCGGGCGGCGATCCCAAGGCGGCCCTGTCGGCGGTCGATGCCGAACTGGACAAGCTGCCGAAAGTCGAGGGCAGCGGCGCCGGTCAGCTCTACCTGACGCCCGAACTCTCCCGTGTCTTCGAACAGGCGGAGAAGGTCGCCGAAAAGGCCGGCGACAGCTTCGTCACCGCCGAACGCATCCTGCTGGCGCTGGCGATGGCCGACGGTACCCCGTCGGGCAAGGCGTTGAAGTCCGCCGGCGTGACGCCGCAGGCGCTGAACACCGCCATCAACGACATCCGCAAGGGCCGCACCGCCGACAGCGCCAGTGCCGAGCAGGGCTATGACGCGCTGAAGAAATATGCCCGCGACCTGACCGCTGCGGCGCGCGACGGCAAGCTCGACCCGGTGATCGGCCGCGATGAGGAAATCCGCCGCACCATCCAGGTGCTGGCCCGCCGCACCAAGAACAATCCCGTGCTGATCGGCGAGCCCGGTGTCGGCAAGACCGCCATCGTCGAGGGGCTGGCCCAGCGCATCGTCAAGGGCGACGTGCCGGAGGGGCTCAAGAACAAGCAGCTGCTGTCGCTCGACCTCGGCGCGCTGGTGGCGGGCGCCAAGTACCGCGGCGAGTTCGAGGAGCGGCTGAAGGCCGTGCTGTCGGAAATCCAGGCGGCGGCCGGCGAGATCGTCGTCTTCATCGACGAATTGCACACGCTGGTCGGTGCCGGCAAGTCCGACGGCGCGATGGACGCTTCCAACATGCTGAAGCCGGCGCTGGCGCGTGGCGAGCTGCACTGCGTCGGCGCCACCACGCTGGACGAGTTCCGCAAATACATCGAGAAGGACGCGGCGCTGGCCCGGCGCTTCCAGCCGGTCTTCGTGTCGGAGCCGACGGTGGAGGACACCATCTCCATCCTGCGCGGCCTGAAGGAGCGCTACGAGGTCCACCATGGCGTGCGCATCACCGACAGCGCCATCGTGTCGGCGGCGACCCTGTCCAACCGCTACATCACCGACCGCTTCCTGCCCGACAAGGCCATCGACCTGATCGACGAGGCGGCGAGCCGCCTGCGCATGGCGGTGGACAGCAAGCCGGAGGCCATCGACGAGCTGGACCGTCGAATCATCCAGCTGAAGATCGAGCGCGAAGCGCTGAAGCGCGAGCAGGACTCCGCATCGCGCGACCGTCTGGTCAATCTGGAGCGCGAGCTGTCCGATCTGGAGCAGGAATCGGCAGAACTGACCGCCAAGTGGCAGGCCGAGAAGGACCAGTTGCAGGGCGCGCAGAAGATCAAGGAGGATCTGGAGAAGGCCCGCACCGAACTGGAGACGGCGCAGCGCGACGGCAATTGGGGCCGCGCGGGCGAACTGGCCTATGGCGTTATCCCCGGCCTGGAAAAGGCCTTGAAGGACGCCGAGGAGCATGCCAGCAGCCGCATGCTGAACGAGGAGGTGCGCGACAGCGACATCGCCGCGGTGGTCAGCCGCTGGACCGGCGTGCCGGTCGACAAGATGCTGGCCGGTGAGCGCGAGAAGCTGCTGGCGATGGAGGACAAGCTGCGCGGCCGGGTCATCGGCCAGGACGAGGCCATCGTCGCGGTGTCCAACGCCGTGCGCCGGGCGCGCGCCGGGTTGCAGGACCCGAACCGTCCCATCGGCTCCTTTCTGTTCCTCGGTCCGACCGGCGTCGGCAAGACCGAGCTGACCAAGGCGCTGGCCGAGTTCCTGTTCGACGACGAGACGGCGATGGTCCGCCTCGATATGTCGGAATATATGGAGAAGCACTCAGTCGCCCGCATGATTGGCGCTCCTCCGGGCTATGTCGGCTATGAGGAGGGTGGGGCTCTGACCGAGGCGGTGCGCCGCCGGCCCTATCAGGTCGTGCTGTTCGACGAGGTGGAGAAGGCCCACCCCGACGTCTTCAACGTGCTGCTGCAGGTGCTGGACGATGGCCGGCTGACCGACGGGCAGGGCCGTACGGTCGATTTCCGCAACGTGGTCATAATCATGACCTCCAACCTCGGCTCGCAGGCGCTGGCCGAGCAGGCGGAGGGCGAGGACAGCGCTGCGGTGCGCGACGAGGTGATGGAGGCCGTCCGGGCCCATTTCCGGCCGGAGTTCTTGAACCGCCTGGACGAGATCCTGCTGTTCCACCGGCTCGACCGCCGGCATATGGGCGGCATCGTCAAGATCCAGCTCGGCCGCCTGACCAGGATGCTCGCCGACCGCGAGATCACGCTGATGGTGGACGAAGCCGCGACCGAATGGCTGGCCGAGGCCGGCTACGACCCGGTCTACGGTGCCCGTCCGCTGAAGCGGGTGATCCAGCGCGAGTTGCAGAACCCGATGGCGACCCTGATCCTCGAGGGCCGCATCAAGGACGGCCAGACGGTGGCGGTCGGTGCCGAAGGCGGTTCCCTGACCATCGACGGCCAGCCGGTGAGCGGGCTTGTTCGCAAGGCGTAGGGTTGAAGGCCCTCTCCCGACCGTGGGAGAGGGCTTTTTCCCTCAGTAAAACGGAGCCCCCAGCCCTTCCGCCTCGAAAGCGGCCTTCACCGCCGGACGCTCCAGCACGCGGGCGAGGTAGGGTCCGAGATTGCCCAGCGTGCGTGCCGGGCGGCCCATGAAGCGGGTCCAGCGGCACAGCATGAACAGGTACGGGTCGACAGCGCTGTACGTGTCGCCCAACAGCCACGTACGCCCTTCAAGCGCGCGGTCAAGCCCATCGAAATGACCGTTCAGCCGCGCCTCGGTCGCCGCCTTGAAGGCAGCCTGCGCCTCCGCGCCCTCGACGTAACGCTCGGGGTAGAAGTACAGCAGCATCTCGGCCTGGACGCTGTTGGTCAGATAGACCAGCCATTTGTAGAATTCCGCCCGCTCTGACGCGCCGACCTCCGGGGCGAGCTTCGCCTCCGGATGGCTGTCGGCCAGATGCAAGCAGATGGCGGCGGCCTCGTACAGCACCAGATCGCCATCCACCAGCGTCGGTACCCGGCCATGCGGGTTCAGCGCCAGATAGGCCGCACTCTTGTGCTCCCCCTTGTCGCGGTCGAGCAGCCGCAATTCGAAAGGGTCGCCGATCTCGCGCAGCAGGATGTGCGGCGCCATCGCGGCCGTGCTGACCATACCGTAAAGCGTGCGCAAGGCGGCTCCTCCCTTTCGTCGTTCCGGTCAAGCTGTCCCATCCGGCTTGGCGTCCCGCCAGCGTCTTGCACGCATGGCACGGATGACGGTGAAGCGGGTTTGTCGAGTGGCGAAACTGTGCGTATGATCGGCGATACTGTTTAACAAATCGAACACCCTGCGGTGGGCTGCTACGGCCATCCGGGGGAACGAACCCGACAAGACCGAACAGGAAGACCCACTCCATGACCGCTCCGGGCAGCACCGCCGGCAACTCTGCCGCCAGCCGCGACAAGGCCTTCGTCCTCCATCCCTACACCAACCTGCACGCCCATGAGACGCAGGGGCCGATGATCATCGAGCGTGGCGAAGGCATCCACGTCTTCGACGATGGCGGCAAGGATTACATCGAGGGCATGGCAAGCCTGTGGTGCGTCTCGCTCGGCTGGGGGGAAGAGCGGCTGGTCCAGGCGGCGACCAAGCAGATGCGGCAGCTGTCCACCTATCACATCTTCGGCCACAAGTCGCACGAGCCCGGCATCGATCTGGCCGAAAAGCTGATCGGGCTGGCGCCGGTGCCGATGTCCAAGGTCTTCTTCGCCAATTCCGGCTCTGAAGCCAACGACACTGCGATCAAGCTGATCTGGTACTACAACAACGCGCTCGGCCGGCCGGAGAAGAAGAAGATCCTGTCGCGCCAGCGTGCCTATCACGGCGTGACGGTGGCGACCGCCAGCCTGACCGGGCTGCCCAACAACCACCGCGACTTCGACCTGCCGATCGCCCGCATCATCCATGGCGATTGCCCGCACCACTACAGGAACGGGCTTGAGGGCGAGAGCGAGGAGGCCTTCGCCACCCGCTTGGCCGAACAGTTGGAGGCGCTGATCCTGGCCGAGGGGCCGGACACCATCGCCGCCATGTTCGCCGAGCCGATCATGGGCGCCGGCGGCGTCGTGGTTCCGCCCGCGACCTACTTCGCCAAGATCCAGGCGGTGTTGAAGAAATACGACATCCTGCTGGTCGCCGACGAGGTGATCTGCGGCTTCGGCCGTACCGGCAATTTCTGGGGCAGCCAGACCACGGGCATGCAGCCGGACATCCTGACCTGCGCCAAGCAGCTGTCATCCGGTTATCTGCCGATCTCCGCCGTGATGGTGAGTGACGCCGTCTATCGCGCCTGCGTCGAGGAAAGCCGGAAGATCGGCACCTTCGGCCATGGCTACACCTATTCCGCCCATCCGGTGGCGGCAGCGGTGGCGCTGGAAACGTTGAACATCTACGAGGAGCGCGACATCGTCGGGCATGTCCGCTCGGTCGCCCCGGCCTTCCAGTCGCGGCTGAAGGCGCTGGCGGACCATCCGCTGGTCGGCGAGGCCCGCGGCATCGGCCTGATCGGCGCGCTGGAACTGGTGGCTGACAAGGCGACCAAGCTCCCCTTCGACCCGCCCGGCCGCGCCGGCGCCCTGGTCAACGGTCTGGCCCAGGACAATGGCCTGATTGTTCGCGCCATGGGTGATTCCATCGCGCTCTGCCCGCCGCTGGTGATTTCCGAGGCGGAAATCCACCAGGTCTTCGACCGGCTGACCAAGGCGCTCGACGCCGCGGTGCCGGTTCTACGGGGGTAAGGGCTGGCCGGGGGTGGGGCTGTCGCCCTATCCCCGCCGCAGATGCATCTTGCCCAGCCCGCCCAGCGCGTCGAACAGCTGGCAGAACTGGGCGAGGAACTGCTCCCAGGTGACTTTCGTTGTCGGCTCGATTGCGGTGTGCAGCGCGCCCAGGCTGGTCCTGCCGTCGACCCTAGACAGGATCGGGCCGGCCAGCCGGGGCAGGGGAAGCGACACCACGCTGCCCATCAGGTCGAATTCCAGGCTGCCGCCGGGCGGAACGGCTTTGGCGACAGTCTTTCCATCGATGTCGCGCAGGACTGGGACCACGTCCGGCCCGTCCGGCTGGATGCGGGCGGCCTCCAGATCGGCGGGACGCAGCAGATAGGCGATGTGCTTGGTGAAGGCACCGGTGATGCGCTCGGTCCAGGCGGCGCGCTCCAGCATGCCCAGCCCCGACAGCTGCTTCAGGATGCGGGCGTCCTTGACCCACAGCGACGGCTCGTAGCGCAGCGGGTCGATCAGCGTCGCAACGGCGAGCCCCGCGCTCTCCGCCAGCTCCGCCAACTGCGGCACGCTGTAGGGGCGGTCGCAGCTGTGCAACAGCAGATCGTAGAGGTTGGCGTCGGCCAGCCGGTGATCGCTGATGTGCGGGTTGTTCAGCAGCCAGTTGGTCGGCGGCAGCGCCTGGATCAGCCGGCGTGCAAGCGCCACCTTTTCGGCGGGCGGCAACCCCTCGGTCATGCCGCGCAGCGCTTCCTGCATCGGGTAGACGCCGGTGCGGCCGTAGGGCGCGTAGACCATGATGCCGATACCGCCGCCGGGTGCCAGCGCGCCGGCCAGCGAGCGCAGGCCGGCCGCCGGGTCGTCCAGATGGTGCAGCACGCCGCAGCAGTCGATGTAGTCGAACGGCCCCGCTTCCGCCGTGACCCCGCCCAGCTCCAGCAGCGACCCCCGGTGGAAGTCGATGTTGGTCAGGCCGCGCGCCTTGGCCCGCGCTTCGGCGACGGCGCGGCTGGCGTCGGACAGGTCGATGTAGGCGATGCGGCCGGGATTGCCGGCATCGGCCATCTGCTGCGCCAGCATGATGGTGCCGTCCCCCGTGCCGCCGCCGGCCACCAGAACCCGCAGCGGCTTGCTATGGTCGATCCGGCCGCCGAAGACATGCTGCACCAGCTCGTCCAGGTGGCTGGGCGAGCCGGTGATCAGCCGTCCGGCCTCGTCAGCCGGATTGCGCGCCGGATAGGGATAGGCTTCATACTGGGCGCGCAGGTCGTCGATGCTCATGGGAACCGCTCAGCGGGGAAAAGGGCGCGGCGACCATAGCACCGCGCCCGCCCGCATCGCACCTGCCGGATTGATGAGTGTCAGTGCCTCAGCCCGGCCACCCCGTCGCCGGCCGCACTTCGCCCACCCGCGCGCCGGCGCGGTTCAGCAGCGGAGTGGTCAGCAGCTGCGGCACGCGCGCCCATTGCGCCTCGGTCAGCGCCTGGGTCGAACGGATCAGGGCGGCCAGCGCCACCTCGCGGGCGCGGGCGGCGCCATCCTCGATCTTCAGCGCGATGCCGATGCCCTGCTCGGGGATCACGGCGCAGCCGACGCCCTCGGCCCCGCCCTTGACCAGCACGGCGCCGCCGGCCGCCTCCATCAGCGCCGTATCGAAGGTGCCGGTGCCGCCGATCAGGAAGGGGTGCTTGCCCCAGGCGGCGGCGATGCGGGTGACGGCCTCGGCCCGGGCGTCGGGCAGGTCGACCGGGTCGGCGATGCGGGCCATGGCATAGGCGATGGCGCCCAGCGGGATGCCGATGGTGGGGATGGAACAGCCGTCGACGCCCCAAGGCGCCCCGAACAGGTCCTGTCCGGTCATCTGCTCCATCACGCCCAGGATGCGCTGCTGCACCGGATGTTCGTAGCGGACATAGCCCTTCAGCCGTTCGCCCTTGTGCCTGGCGGTGGTCAGAAAGCCGCTGTGCTTGCCGGAGCAGTTGTTGTGGAAGGCGGTCGGCGCCTCGCCGCGGCGGACGAGATCCTCGGCGGTGGCGGGATCGTAGGGGATTTGCGCGCCGCATTCGTAATCGCCCGGCGTCAGCCCGACCCGTTCGGCCCAGGACCGCGCCAATTCCGTATGCCGCGCCTCGCCGTTGTGGGAGGAGCAGGCGAGCGCCAACTCCTGGTCCCCCAGCCCGAAGGCGTCGAGCGCGCCGCTTTCCACCAGCGGGATCGCCTGCAGCGACTTGATGGCGGAGCGCGGGTAGACCGGTCCATCGATGTCGCCCCAGCGCGCCAGCACATGGCCGCCCGCATCGACGATGCAGGCGCGGGCACGGTGGACCGACTCCACCAGGCTGCCGCGCGTCACCTCGACGGTGATCGGGCTTTCCGCCGGGCCGGAGAGATCGGCGCGGCCTTCGGCGCTTTCGCCAGGCCGGTGGCCATGAGGGTGGGAATGGCCGTGGTGGTGATCGCCGCTGCAGCAGGAGGAATGGTCGTGAGGATTGTCTGGGCTCATGCCGGCAAGCTTGCCTCGGGCGGGCTGCGACGGCAAGCTCCCGCCCGGTCATATCCTTACCCAGATCAGCGGGCTCTTCATGCGTGGCTATTTCGGAATCGGGGTGGAACGGATCAGCAAGCCGGGCAATGTCGGCAACCTGATGCGCACCGCCCATGCCTTCGGCGCCTCCTTCTTCTTCGCCATCGATCCGGAACCGGACCTGCGCGAGACGAAGCTGGTTGACACCTCGGGCGCCACGCTGCACCTGCCGCTCTACATCCACGAGCGGGTGGCCGACTTCACCCTGCCCAGGGACTGCACATTGGTCGGGGTGGAACTGACCGACGACGCGGTGGAACTGCCCAGCTTCCGTCACCCGTTGCGCGCCGCCTATGTGCTGGGGCCGGAGCGCGACAGCCTGTCGCCCGCGCTGCTGGCGCGCTGCGACCATGTGGTGAAGATCCCGATGTCCTTCTGCATCAATGTCGGCGTCGCCGGGGCGCTGGTGATGTACGACCGCATGATCTCGCTCGGCCGCTTCGCCGAGCGGCCGGTGCGTCCCGGCGGCCCGCTGGAAGGGCCGGCCCAGCACAAGCATGGCAAGCAGATCATGCGCAAGGAGGACCGCCGCCGCCGCATCCGCGGCGAGCAGAAGCCGGTCGCCGACGACAGCGACGAGTGAGTGCGACGCGTAAGGACGCCGTCAGAGCGGCAGCGGATCGTCCCCGGCGACGGCGCAGATCCGCTGCACCACCGCGGGCTTGGGCACCGACAGCTCGCCCTGTTCGAAGGCCACCACCTGAAGCCTGCCATGCACCCTTTCCAGCAACTCCCCCCGCCGCAGCAGGAAGTCGGGCGAGGACGGGCGGCCGAAGCGGGCATTGCCGTCGGCGAAGGTCTCGTAGATCAGCACGCCGCCCGGCTCCAGCGCCGC
Source organism: Azospirillum sp. TSH64 (assembly GCF_003116035.1). GTDB lineage: Bacteria > Pseudomonadota > Alphaproteobacteria > Azospirillales > Azospirillaceae > Azospirillum. The sequence continues at coordinate 2,874,763 of NZ_LGQW01000015.1, read as the reverse complement.
CAGGATGGCGGGGAAGAGCGGGCGGTGCAGGTAGTTGGTGACGACGATCCCGGCGAAGGTGCCGTCAACCGGCAGGGAATTGGCGGAAATGCCCGAGTCGCCGCTTTCAAGGTCGGCCTGAACGAGGGTGACGTTCGTGCCGCCCTCCAGGTCGGCGACGCCGCCTAGGTCACGGTCCAACCCCACCACCGGATGGCCGAGGCGATGGAACAGGCGCAGATGCCGTCCGCCGCCGCAGGCGAGGTCGAGCACCCGCCCGCCCGTCCGCACCAGCGGGGCGAACCGCTCCACCCAGGGGGAGGGCGGCGACAGCGGATGGGGTGTGGGCATGGGGAAACTCCCTTATCCGGACTTTTTTCGATGGTGTCGGGAACGATATCACAGGAGGTACGCGCCTATGGCCCGTCCGGCGTTTGACGGCGCGGCCCGGCCGTGCTGAATTAGGACGATTCCCGAGTCGCGCCGCAACCCGGACCGGCGTGCACGGATTTGTCTTTCCTGCTGCGGGTCAGTTGGGGCTTGTGGGGATATGATCCTCTTCGCGTTGAGATGCTCGGCCGACCACCAGTTCGAGGCGTGGTTCCGCAACGGTGCCGCCTATGACGAACAGGCGGCGGGCCATCAGATCGCCTGTCCGATCTGCGGCGACACTGTGGTCGGCAAGGCGCCGATGGCTCCGCGCATCGCCAAGGGCGTCGCCAAGGCCGCCGACCGTGCCCGCGAGCAGGCCGAAGCCGTTGCGGCCAGCGCCCCGTCGGTGGCGCCGCCGGCTGCTCCCCCCAATGCGGTGCCGGTGCCCCTTCCGGCGCCGCTTCCCGCGCCGGTCCCGCTGCCGAACGCCGCCGACGTGGTCGCCGCCCTGCCGCCGAGCCTGAACGACGCCCAGCGCGAGGCGGTGGCCGAGGTGATGCGGCAGCTGACCGAGGTGCGGCGCAGCGTGGAGAAGAACTGCGACTATGTCGGCGACCGTTTCGCCGAGGAGGCGCGGCGCATCCATTACGGCGAGACCGACCCGCGCGGTATCTATGGCGAGGCGTCCGACGAGGAGGTCTCCGAACTCCACGAGGAAGGTGTGACATTTCACCGCATCCCGTGGATTCCGCGCACCGATTCCTGAAGGGCAGCCAGTCCCGGCAGGGTGGCGCCACCGCGCGGCCCCGCCACTGATTCCCAACGAAGCCGTTTGAAAAGCTGACTGTTTGAAAGGCGCACCCGGCAACGGGGGCGCCTTTCCCGTATGGCGCTACAGCCTTGCCCGCGCTTGCTTTTTCAGAGCTGTCCGCCCCCTCTGCGCCCACCCCATCGACCAAGGTAGGGGGTGCGCCCAACAATGATCTGTATCAAACAATTGGGCAGGTCAAGGGCGTACGAATTACGGGAAGAAACCCGGACGCGACCGCCCGGACGGCAAATGCCCGCTGATCCCGAAGACGATGTCTGGATGGATCGCAGAAGATTGCCGGCACTCGATGAGGGGACGCACATGAGTCAAAGCGCACAAAGGATTGTGAACAATCCAAAGTTCCAGGAACTGGTGGCGAAACGGTCCGCCTTCGCCTGGACTTTGTCGATTGCCATGCTCGTTATTTATTTCGGCTTCATCCTGCTGGTGGCATTCGGGAAGTCGTTCCTGGGCACGCCGATCGGCTCCGGCGTCACGACCTGGGGCATTCCCGTCGGCGTCTTCACCATCGTGTCCGCCTTCATCCTGACCGGCATCTACGTCCATCGGGCCAACGGCGAATTCGACGAACTGAACCGCCAGATCCTGGAGGAGTCGAAGTGATGCGCGCCACCACCCGTCTTGCCGCTCCGGTCGCCGCTGTGGCGGCTGCCGCCGGCGCGCTGGTTCCGACCACGGTCCTGGCCGACGCCATCGGCGGCGCCGTGCAGAAGCAGGCGACCAACTGGTCGGCCATCCTGATGTTCCTGGCCTTCGTGCTGTTCACGCTGGGCATCACCTACTGGGCGGCCCGCCGCACCAAGTCGGCCAAGGACTTCTACGCCGCCGGCGGCGGCATCACCGGCTTCCAGAACGGCCTCGCCATCGCCGGCGACTACATGTCGGCCGCGTCCTTCCTGGGCATCGCCGGCCTGGTGTACGCCTCGGGCTTCGACGGCCTGATCTATTCGGTGGGCTGGCTGGTCGGCTGGCCGATCGTGCTGTTCCTGGTGGCCGAGCGGCTGCGCAACCTCGGCAAGTACACCTTCGCCGACGTCGCCTCCTACCGCTTCAAGCAGACGCCGATCCGTTCGCTGTCGGCCTGCGGCTCGCTGGCGACCGTCACCTTCTACCTGATCGCCCAGATGGTCGGCGCCGGCAAGCTGATCCAGCTGCTGTTCGGTCTCGACTATATGGTCGCCGTCATCATCGTCGGCGTGCTGATGATCGGCTACGTGACCTTCGGCGGCATGCTGGCGACGACCTGGGTGCAGATCATCAAGGCGGTGATGCTGCTGTCCGGCGCCTCCTTCATGGCCTTCATGATCCTGGCGAAGTTCGGCTTCAGCCCCGAGGCGATGTTCAAGGCCGCCGTCGAGGCGCACCCGAAGGGTCTGGCGATCATGTCGCCGGGCGCCCTGGTCACCGATCCGGTCTCGGCCATCTCGCTGGGCATGGCTCTGATGTTCGGCACCGCCGGCCTGCCGCACATCCTGATGCGCTTCTTCACCGTCGCCGACGCCAAGGAAGCCCGCAAGTCGGTCTTCTACGCCACCGGCTTCATCGGCTACTTCTACATCCTGACCTTCATCATCGGCTTCGGCGCCATCCTGATGATCCTGGCCCCCGACGCCAACGGCGCCTATCCGTTCCTGACGGCGGCCCCGGCGGCCGGCGCCAAGGCGGTGATCGCCAATGTCATCGGCGGCACCAACATGGCGGCCATCCACACCGCCCATGCGGTCGGCGGCGACCTGTTCTACGGCTTCATCTCGGCGGTCGCCTTCGCCACCATCCTGGCGGTGGTTGCCGGTCTGACGCTGGCCGGCGCCTCGGCGGTTTCCCATGACCTCTACGCCTCGGTCTTCGCCAAGGGCCGCGCCAACGAGGCCGACGAAATCCGCGTGTCGAAGATCACCACCGTCGCCATCGGCATCCTGTCGATCGTGCTGGGCATCGCCTTCGAGAACCAGAACGTCGCCTTCATGGTCGGTCTGGCCTTCGTCATCGCCGCCTCGGCCAACTTCCCGATCCTGCTGATGTCGATGTTCTGGGGCAAGATGACCACCCGCGGCGCGGTGCTGGGCGGCGGCCTGGGGCTGGTTTCGGCGATCGTCCTGCTGGTTCTGGGTCCGACCGTGTGGAAGGCCGTGCTGGGCAACCCGACCGCCATCTTCCCGTACGACAACCCGGGCCTGTTCTCGATCCTGCTGTCCTTCGCCGGCATCTGGTTCTTCTCGATTACCGACAACAGCGAGCAGGCGCAGAAGGAGCGTCGCGACTTCGAGGCCCAGTACATCCGGTCGCAGACCGGCCTGGGTGCCGAGGGTGCGTCCGCCCACTAAACGTCAAGCGTTCGAACGAAGCGGGCAGAGCAACAAGAACAGGGAAGGGATCGCGTCTCGCACCGCGTCCCTTCCCCCCTTCGGGGAAGGCCCAAACCCGTGCGGTGACCGAACCACGCCGCCAAATGTCGCACCCGCTTTCGGCCTCGGGCCCGGCGGGTGTATCCTGGAAAGCGCCTCCGGATCCGGTCCGGAGGCGCTTTTTTATGCCTCCTTTTCCCGATGCCCCGCCCTCCTGTGACGGAGCCTGCCCCGTGCAGCACGCGATGCCGACCGCCTCCCCGGACTTCGATTTCGGTCAGCCCCCCTTCGACCTGCTGACCGACGATCAGCGGACGGCGCTGGCGGGTGCGCTGGACATCGCGCTCTACCCGCGCGACGCCGTCCTGCTGTCGCGGGAGGAGCCGACCGATGCGATGTTCGTCGTGCTGCGCGGTACCGTGCAGGAGCGCCGCGGCGGCGAGGTGGCGGCGGTCCATGGACCCGGCGACCGTTTCGGCTTGCAGGCTCTCTATGGCGCCGCGGGTGCCGGCGCTGGCGGCAGCACCGCCCGGCGTTTCGTCGCGGCCGAGGAGTGCGCCTGCCACCTGATCCCGCGCCCCGCACTGGAAGCGCTGGCGGCGGACAACCCCGAATTCGGCGCCGCCATCATCGGCGATTTCGCCCAGCGCATGCGCGATCTGGCGGCGTTGAGGTCCAACCGCGAGATGGCGGCGCTGACCATGGCGCGTATCCGGCAGGCCTATCTCCACCCGCCGCTGTTCGTCGACGCCTCCGCCAGCCTGCGCGACGCGGCCGAGGCGATGCGGCAGAACCGTGCCAGCAGCGTGCTGGTGCGCGGGGCGGATGGAGCGGTTGGCATCCTGACCGGCACCGACCTGCGTGACCTCGTGGTGCTGGACGGCCGGCCGGTGAGCGAGCCGGTCGGGCCGCTCGCCCGCTACGGACTGCTGACGCTCGACCGCGACGACCTGCTGTTCAATGCGCTGGTGCTGATGACCAAGCATGCGGTGCGTCGGGTGGTGGTGACGGAAAACGGCGCCATCGTCGGGCTGTTGGGGCAAAGCGACCTGCTGGCGGTGCTGTCCAACCATTCCCAGGTCATCGGGTTGCAGGTGGAGCATGCCGCCGATCCCGCCGACCTGTGCCGGGCCAGCCGCTCCATCGTCGAGCTGATCCGCACCTTGCATGCCACCGGGGTCAAGGTCTCCTTCATCGCCGATCTGGTGACCGAGCTGAACCGCCGAATCTTCCGCAAGCTGTTCGAACTGCTGGCTCCGCCGGACCTGCTGGCCAACAGCTGCCTGATCGTGATGGGCAGCGAGGGGCGGGGCGAACAGCTGCTGAAGACCGACCAGGACAACGGCCTGATCCTGCGCGACGGCTTCGACTGTCCCTATCTGCCGAGGATCGCCGCCGACTTCACCCGCCATCTGGTGGAGTTCGGCTATCCGCCCTGTCCCGGCAACATCATGGTGTCGAACCCGGACTGGACCCGGCCGCTCGCCGGCTACAAGGACGCGCTGTTCAACTGGATCCACCGTCCGGACGAGGCGGCGCAGATGAACCTCGCCATCTTCTACGACGCCGCCCCGGTGGCCGGCGACGCCACCCTGCTGGCCGAGGCGAAGGACTATCTGCTGGGCCGCCTGCAGGACAACCAGATGTTCTTCACCCAGTTCGCCCGTCCGGCCCTGTCCTTCGACACGCCGAGCGGCCTGTTCGCCGCCCTGTTCGAGCGGCGCCGGGCGGAAGCGGTCGACATCAAGAAGGCCGGCATCTTCCCCATCGTCCATGGTGTGCGAGCGCTGGCGCTGGAAAAGCACCGGGCGGAAACCAACACGGTGGAGCGCATCCAGGTGCTGGCCGAACTGGGGGCACTGGACCGCAAGATGGCCACCGATCTGGTGGAGGCCTTCACCATCCTGTCGACCATCCGCCTGAAGGCGCGTGTCGATCTTCCCGATGACGGGCCTGAGGAGGGAGCGGAACTGGCGGTCGACAACCTCGTGTACCCCGACCGGCTGGGAAAGCTCGACCGCGACCAGTTCAAGGACTGTCTGTCCCTGGTGAAGAGCTTCAAGGAGCTGATCGCCCACCATTTCCGCCTGAACCATTGAGGCGGCGGCGATGGCGTACCTCCTTCACACCGACCGCCGGGAAAGCGTGGCGATCCATTGCGAGGCGACCAGCTTCGACCCCGAGTCGGCAAGGCCGCTGACCTTCGCCGCCATCCGCATCCGCGGTCACCGCATCCTGACCGGCAGCGCCCTGCTGCTCCATCCCGGCAGCAACACCGGGACGGCCGAGGCCGGCGACCTGCTGCATGCCTTCATCGGCGGCCGGCCGCTGGTCGGATATTACCTGGATTTCTCCATCGCCATGGCGGAACGCCTGACCGGCCGTCCGTTGCCGGAGGAGCGGACGGAGGTGTCGAGCCTCTATTACGACCGCAAGATCCGCAGCCTGTCGAAGCAGGCGGTCGATCTGCGGCTGGACAGTCTGGTCAACGACCTCGACCTTCCGGTGCGGCCTGACGGTGCCTTCGGCATTGCGCTGACCGCAGCGATGGCGTGGCTGCGGCTGACACAGGACGGCCGCTGAGGAGTAGCGGACGGGTCAGAACCCGATCCGCTCCACCTCGAAGGCACGGTCGTGGGTCAGCGACGGTACCATGCTGCGGGCTTCCGCGATGCGGTCGAGGTCGAGGTCGGCAGTGATGAAGCCGACATCGGTGCCGGCATCGGCCAGCACCTCGCCCCACGGCGCGATCAGCAGGGAATGGCCGTAGGTCTGGCGGCCCTGGTCGTGGCTGCCGGTCTGGGCCGGGGCAACGACGAAGCAGCCGGTCTCGATGGCGCGTGTGCGCAGCAGCGTGTGCCAGTGGGCGCGGCCGGTCGGCACGGTGAAGGCGGCCGGCACCGTCAGGATCGACGCTCCCGCCTTGGCCAGCGCCCGGTAGAGATAGGCGAAGCGCACGTCGTAGCAGACGGTCATGCCGATGCCGCCCCATGGGCTGGAGGCGACGACCGCGCGCTCGCCCGGCCGGAAGGTGGCCGACTCGCGATAGGATTCGCCGTCCTTCAGCGTGACGTCGAACATGTGAATCTTGTCGTAGGAGGCGACGACCCGCCCCCCGGCATCGAACAGATGGCTGCGGTTGGCGGCGCGCCCGTCCTCCAGCAGGACATGCAGGGTGCCGCCCAGGATCCAGGCCCCGGTTTCCCGCGCCAGATCGGCGAAGAAGGGGATGCCGGGATGCTCCGCCTCGCTGCGGACGCGCTGCATGGTCTTGTCGCGGCCTTGGACGATCCAACCGACATTCTCCGGCAGGGCGATGAAGTCCGCCCCGGCGTCGCGGGCGCGGCGGACGAGATCGCCCGCCGCCCGAAGGTTCGGCTCAAGCTCTGTGCCCGCATTCACCTGGACGCAGGCGGCCTTCAGCACGCCGGTGCCGGCGGCGCCCCCGCTCACGCGGCGATGCCGAGCAGCGGGTCGAGCTTGCCGGCGCGATCCAGCGCGTGGATGTCGTCGCTGCCGCCATACGGCTTCCCGTCGATGAAGATCTGCGGGACGGTGGTCCGTCCTTCCGACCGCTCGATCATCTCGCTGCGGCGGCCCGGCTGGGCGTAAAGGTCGATTTCCTCGTATGTCACGCCCTTGCCGTCGAGCAGGCTCTTGGCCCGCATGCAGTAGGGACAGAAGGGCGTGGTGTAGATGACGACGTCGGCCATGCCACTGGGCTCCTTTTGGACGTGGAGAAACTATAAGGTCAACCCACGAGGGGCGCCAGACGTTGCAGCCCGCGTGCAACGCCGGTCAGCGTCGCCGGCCGCGGCCCTTTTCAAGCGTCAGCGCTGCACCACACGCGCCAGGGTCAGCACGTCCACCCGCGCCGCGCCGGCGCGCAGCAGGACCCGCGTGCATTCCGCCAGCGTCGCCCCGGTGGTCATCACGTCGTCGATCAGCACCAGCCGCTGTCCCGTCACCTGTTCCTTTGCCGATTGTCCCGGCCGCAGGCGGAAGGCGCCCTTGACGTTGCGGTGGCGCCCCTGGCGGTCCAGCCCGCCCTGGGTCGGGGTGGAGCGGTGGCGTTGCAGCAGGTCGGGCGTGGCGGGAACGCCGCTGTGCCGCGACAGCGCCTGTGCCAGCAGGGCCGCCTGGTTGTAGCGGCGGCGGAACAGGCGGCCGCGGTGCAACGGCACCGGCAGCAGCCGGTCGGCATCCGCCAGCAGCTCCTTGCCGGCCCGCGCCAGCCAGACGCCATAGGATTTGGCGGCATGGATGCGGTCGCCATGCTTGAAGCCGAGGACCAGCGGCCGGCTGCCGTCATCATAGGCCAGCACGGCGCGGGCGCGGGCGAAAGGCGGCGGGGCCGCCAGACAGGCGCCGCACAGCGCGCCCTCCTGCGCCTCATACTCGAAGGGAAGGCCGCAGCAGGCGCACAGCGGCGGGGCGATGAAGGTCAGCTTGACCCAGCAGGCCGCACACAGGCCGCCCTGCCGGTCCACCGCCTCGCCGCAGCTGAGACAGCGCGGCGGTAGCAGCGCGTCCAGCAGCAGGGCCGCCGCACCGCTGGCGATGCGGCCAAGTCCGGAAAGCGGCGCTGGCGCCTGCATCGGCCCGGTCCGTCACTGCAGCATGGCGATGCGCTCGAAGATCACCGCCGTATAGTCGCGCAGCGCCAGATAGATCGCCGGGCCGGTGACGAACAGGATCAGCAGGGTGGCGAAGAACTTCATGTCCTGCTGCAACGACGACTCGTTGATGTTGGTGGCGCTCTGGAACAGCATCAGCCCGGCCGACAGCAATGCCGTGATGCCCAGCGTCGGCAGCGAGATTTTCAGGATGACCATCAGCGCTTCATGACTGACGGCAATGGCCTCGTCGATGCCCATTCCGATGCCTGTCCGGTTTTCCTCCCATTCGGGAGCGCTGCTGTGGAGAAGGTGGCTGGGCTGCGAGTGTAGCACGGTTGTCGTGCCGCCGGCCTGGGGTATAGTGCGGCCATGACAAGCCCCGACAGCATGACCGTTTTCGACCGTGCGCTCGTCCGCCGCCGCCGTGACCGCGCCGTCGCCGAATTCACCGACCACGCCTTCCTGTTCAAGGAGATCGCCGACCGCCTTGCCGACCGGCTGGAGGACGTGATCCGTCCCTTCCCGCTGGCGCTCGACGTCGGCTGCCACGACGGGGCGATGGGCCGGATCCTGAAAGGCCGCAAGGGGATCGAACGGCTGGTCGCCTGCGACCTGTCGCCGGAGTTCGCCCGTGCAGCCCTCGCTCCCGGAAATCCCGCGGTCGCCGCCGCCATCGCCGCCGACGAGGAGTTCCTGCCCTTCGCCCCCGGCAGCTTCGATCTGGCCGTCAGCAATCTCAGCCTGCACTGGGTCAACGACCTGCCGGGCGCCCTGGTGCAGATTAGGCAGGCGCTGAAGCCCGACGGCTTCTTCTGCGCCTCCATGCTGGGCGGCCAGACCCTGGCCGAGCTGCGCCGCTGCCTGTATGAGGCGGAGATGGAGGTGTCGGGCGGCGTCTCCCCCCGCGTGTCGCCCTTCGCCGAGATCAAGGATGCCGGCGGGTTGCTGCAACGCGCCGGCTTCGCCCTGCCGGTGGTCGACAGCGACGTGATCACCGTCACCTATTCCGACGCCTTCGCCCTGATGCGCGAACTGCGCGGCATGGGCGAGACCAATGCCGTGCTGGCGCGGCGCAAGGTCCCCGCGACCCGTGCCTTGCTGTTCGACGCGGCCCGGCGCTATGCCGAGCTTTATGCCGAGCCGGACGGGCGGATCCCGGTGACCTTCGAAGTGCTCTACTTGGCCGGCTGGTCGCCGCATGAGAGCCAGCAGCAGCCGCTGAAGCCCGGCAGCGGGCAGGTTCCGCTGGGCGACGCGCTGAAGGGCGGCGGTATCCACTGAAACAGGGCGAGGGGCTGGTTTACGCAACCAGCTTCCAGGCCATCCAACCCAGCACCCCGGCGTTCACCAGCATGATCGCCGGGGCGACGCGGGCGACCGCGGTGCGCCAGGTGCGGCCGGCGATATGGCCGGCCAGCCCGACCGCCAGCAGGCTGGGCACCGTGCCGAGCGCGAAGGCCGCCATGCCGAGTGCGCCGGTCAGCGCACTGCCGCTCGCCGCCGCCACCGCGATGGCGCCATAGAGCATCCCGCAGGGAATGAAGCCCAGCGCCACCCCCAGCCCATAGCCGCGCCAGCCCGTCGGGTTGCCGAACAGCGGCCGGGCGAGGCCGGACACCCGCTCGCTCCACCAGCGTTGTACTCCGTTGCTTCCCAGCGAAGGAGCCTTGGGCAGCCAGGACAGGACGCCGCGCGCGGCATAGCCGAGGAAGAACAGTGCCGCCAGCGCCAGCAGCGCCACCGACAGCCAGCGCAGTCCCGGCAGCGCCCCGACATGGCCGGCGACCGAGGCCGACAGCGCGCCGACCAGCGCATAGGTCGTCGCCCGGCCGGCATGATAGGGCAGCACCGCCGCCCCGGTCAGGCGTCGGAACTCCGACATTGCCGACAGCGGCACCCGCTCCAGCCGCGCCGACACCTGGGCCAGGACGAAGGGGCCGCACATGCCGGCGCAATGGGTGGTGCCGCCGACCAGTCCGGCGGTCAGCAGGGCCAGCAGCAGCCCGCCGTCGCGGTCGATGACCACGGCGCACTGGTTCAGTCCGGCATCCAGCAGCGACAGGGCGTCCAAGGCAAAGCCTCTCCGGTTCGGGAACTGGCGGCGATCTTAGGAGGAGGGGAGGGGGCCCCCCAATGACGTGGGTCAATGGTGGGCAGGCTTGCCGGGGTGTGGGGCAAAGCGACCGCGAACGATTCTGTGCCGGTCGCTTAACCCCACGCCCTTACGCCAGCAGGCGGGCGATGGGCGGGCGGCTGGGATGAAGGACGACGCCGTCGTCGGCCGGTTCGACCTTCGCGTCCGGGTAGGCGGCCAGCGCATATTGCAGGGCCTGGACGAAGCGCGGCTTGAAATGCTTCATCTGGTCATAGCCGGCACCGAACTGCGCATAGAGCGACGGCCAGGAGATCGGCTGCGGCCGGCTCAGCGAATGCAGCCGGTAGGCGAGCCAGACATAGAGATCCAGGCTCAGCGAACGGTCCTTCAACTGCCGCACCGCTTCCTCCAGCAGGGGAACCGGATGGTCGCGCAGGGCCTGGAAGAAGGTCTCGTCCAACTGGACCACGTCGTTCCACAGCGTGCCCTGGCGGTCGTCGCCGAGAGCGTCATGGAAGATCAGGCCGCGCTTGACGATGCCGCCCTTCTCGAAGACGTCGGCGTCCTCGCCGTCCCAGAAGAACTTCAAGGAGCAGGCGGAGATGCGCAGCGACTGTTCGCGGAAGCCGCGGAAAGTCTCGCCGCCGACGCTGATGCCCATCCGGGTCAGCCAGTCGCGCATGGAGCGGCCGAGTTCGACTTCGCGGCGGCCGGTGCGCACGGCCTGGGTTTGCAGATAGATCAGGATCATCCGCGCCCGCGCGCCATAGGGCACTCCGAACAGCTTCATCTTGCCGTTCACCTTCAGCCGGCCCGGTTCGACCAGCAGCGTCACCTGATGGCCGCGCTTTTCCCAGGGCATGTCGTCGGCCAGCTTCTTGTGCGGAAGGCTGGTCAGGCAGAAGCCGCTGTAGGTGATGCCGAGATGCTGGTTCTCGTCCGCCAGGATGTCGGCGGCGATGTCCACCAGCGTCCGCTCTTCGGGCCGGACCAGGGCGCGCGCCTTGTCCCGGCCATGCTCGATCACGAGCCTGTGTATGTCGCCCATAGCAGCCTCACCCGGATGTTGTGGCATCCTGGTGAGCGGCGGCCGATGGAGTCAATGTGGGGTTAGGCGACCGTGCTAGTCGACGGTTAGTTGTTAGACTTATTAGTTGAGTCGCCGCTTGTCCCCATGGGGAAACCCCGAGTCGCGCCGCTTTTCCCCACGAATCCGCCGCTTTTCCCCAAGGGGATCAGGGTGGACAAAGAGGCGCGGTCGCTTTTCCCCACGGGCTGGGAGGAGCGACTCGCGATGGTTGCGGAGGGACTCGGGGAAGACGCGGGCGGTCGCTTAACCCCACGGGTCGGGGAGGGCGCAGCCGGAAGCCGCACCCCCTCAATGGCTCATCAGCACCGGAACGGTCATGTGCTGCAACATGAAGCGGGTCATGCCGCCCAGCACCAGCTCGCGGAAGCGCGAACGGCCATAGGCGCCCATCACCAGCAGGTCGCAGCTTTCGTCGGCGGCCATGTTCAGCAGGGTGTCGCCGGGCTCCACCACGTCGGTGGCGACATGGGTGGCCTCCACGCGGCAGCCGTGGCGGGACAGATGGCGGGCGATGTCGGCGCAGGGCTCGTCGCCCAGGCCGTTCGGGCCGGGCTTCGGATTGGCCGCCATCACCACGACGCGCTTGGCGGCGGTCAGCAGGGACATGGCGTCGCCGATGGCGCGCGCCGCCTCGCGGCTGCCGTTCCAACCGACCAGAACCCGCTCGCCGATGGTGGAGAAACGGCCGGCATAGGGCACGACCAAGAGCGGCCGGCCGCATTCGAACAGAAGGTCCGCCGGCTGGGCGACGAGCTGGTCGCGGTCGCGGTCCGGATCGGGCTGGCCGACCACGACCAGATCGGCATAGCGGCCGCGGACCGCGGCGGCGATGGTCGGATCGGCTTCCTGCGCCAGCCATTCGGATCGGTCGGTCATGCCGTGCAGGCGCATGACGTCGTCGAAGGCCGCCTGCATCCGGTCCGTCTGGTCCTTGCGGCTCTGGCGGCGGCTTTCGCGCAATTCCTGCGGGATTTCGGCTTCGATGTAGCCGGGGAACACCGTGTCGGTGAAGGCATAGAGCGCGGTCAGGTGCGCATCGCACCGCGCTGCGAGCCGTGCTGCGAGGTCGAGACGCGCTGCGGACGCGGGCGTATCGTCGACGACGACCAGGAAGTCCTTGAGAGCCATGGCGTGGTTCCTGCCCAGAATGGTGATGGTTGCCCGTCATTGGGGCTTTTCATCATGGGATTTGCGGCAAGGCGGCGCCGGGTCGGGCGACATCCTCGACGTCGTTGTCCCCACTTGTCTTGGCAGTATAAATCCGCGCCTGCCCGCCGATGTCCTTCCATTACAGGGCACAGCCATGCCTTTGCCGCGTTCCTGCACCGCACAAGACTGATTGTCCGCCGAACATTCGACTTGAGATGCAATCGCAGGCCGCAGACACCCCGATAGAAAACGAAACCCATTCCTCTATTCGCACAGTGAGAAACAGAAAAGCGGGATTGTGCGTTCGGCGGTGGTGCAACCCGCGCTTGAATGAATACTATGATATGCCCATGGATATGCAGCCGTGTCTCCGATGGATCGGCTATAGAAACGTTCAAGCTCTGTTGCACTAAGGCAGCTTTGGTTTTGACGGGCGGGTGACACTTCGCGTAAGTGTTGGGTATCGATTTCCTGATGAGTACCCCACTCTATCCTCGCCATGAGTCCTGATCCCCGAATCACCGCGCTGGCCGACGCTTTATCGGGTGCCACATCCGGCGCGCCGGGGCTCGACGCCCTGCGTCAGATTCTCGACGCCATGACGGTGAAGGTCGCGTTGATGGACCCGCAGAGGCGGCACATCTATGCCAACCGCGCCTATCTGGAGATGATGGGGACAACTCTGGAGAAGGCGGTCGGCACCACCATCGGCGACCTGCTGGGGCAGGACCAACTGCGCAACACCGTCGGGGCGGCCAAGCGCGCGCTGGCGGGCGAGACGGTGCAGACGGAAGGCTGGATCACCCAGGCCGACGGGCAGCAGCGTTACGTCACGCGGCTTCATGCGCCGCACCGGGCGGAAGACGGCGCCATCGCCGGCTACTTCGTCATCCTGCAGGACATGACCGAACGCCGTCAGGTGCAGGACGACCTGTTCCGCCTCGCCTATTACGACCCGGTGACCGGGCTGGCCAACCGCCTGATGCTGCTGAAGCACATGGCGGACTACCGCAACATGGGCGAGCCCTTCACCCTCGTCATCCTGGACATCGACCGTTTCGCGGAAATCCGCAGCAGCATGGGCCAGGGCTTCGCCAACGAGGTGCTGGACGGTCTGGCCCAGCGGATGGCGGCGCAGGCCGCCGCCTTCGACCTGATCGCCCGCGTCAGCGACCATGCCTTCGCCATGCTGGCCGGCGGCGCCTGCGACCGGCCGGTGCTGGAGGGCGCCATCGAGGAGCTGGCGGCGGTGGTGCGCTCGGCCCGCTCCAGTTCGGGCGGTACGGTGTTCCTGTCCGCCAGCATCGGCGTCGCCATCGCGGCGCCGACCCACGAACGGCCCGACGACGTGCTGCGCGATGCCGAGATCGCCACCGCCCGCGCCCGTGAACAGGGCGGCGGGCGGCAGGCCTGGTTCGACCCGGCGATGCACTCCCATGTGGTCGAGCAGGTGCGGCTGGAGCATGACCTGCGCAGCGCATTGGACGGCGGCAGCGACCTGTGGGTCGCCTATCAGCCGATCGTGGAGATGGTGACCGGCGGGCTGGCGGGGTTCGAGGCGCTGATGCGCTGGAACCACCCGGAACGCGGCAACATCCCGCCCGGCATCTTCATCCCCATCGCCGAGAGCACCGGTCTGGTCGTGTCGCTCGGCACCTGGGTGCTGCGGCAGGCCTGCTTGCAGATCGCGGAGTGGCAGGACCGCCGCGAACCGGGCTCCGCCCCGCTGTTCATGAGCGTCAACCTGTCCACCCACCAGCTGTCCGATCCCAACTTCGTCCAGGTCGTGCGCGAGGTTCTGCGCGAGACCGGGGTGGAGCCGTCCTGGATCAAGCTGGAGCTGACGGAAAGTGCCGTCATGGACAAGGCGGAACAGTCGATCCGCCTGCTGCGCGACTTGCGGGCGCTGGGCATCAAGCTGTCGATCGACGATTTCGGCACCGGCTATTCGTCGCTGTCCTATCTGCACAAGCTGCCCATCGACAGCCTGAAGGTCGACCGCTCCTTCGTTTCCGCCATGCACCAGTCGGAGGAAAACCGCGCCATCGTCCGCATCATCATGGATCTGGCGCGCCTGCTGGGCTTCGACGTCATCGCCGAGGGCATCGAGACCAGCGCCGACGCCAATCTGCTGCGGGCGCTGGCCTGCGATTACGGCCAGGGCTATCACTTCGCCCGCCCGCTGCCGTCGGCGGATGCCGGCAAGCTGGTCGGCGGGGAGTTGCCGTGGCAGATGCCGCGGTGAAGGTGGCGGTCTGACGCCACCTCCCGCCTTCTACTTCCCCCGAACGAACTTCGGCGTCCCCGCCGTGCCGGGCAGCAGGCGGATGGCGTAGGGGCTGGTGCGCATCTGCGCCACCGCCTGGGCGGGGCCGGGCACCATCTCGTGATAGCCGACGATCAGGTCGGCGCCCTTCTGCTGCACGCTGTCGATGGCGACGCCGTAGCCGGCGCTGTCGCGCGGCCCCAGGAACACCGCCACCGCCATCCGCCCGCCGGGCAAGGAGGACGGGGCCGGTTCGCCGACCCGCGCCCACAATGCCGACCATTCGCCGGAGTCGCGGGCGACGACATAGGCGCGCTCGGCGGCGCTGCTGTGGTCGCCCTGCCAGACGGTGCCGGCCTCCGCCTGCGCCGGCAGCAGATTGCCGTCGGCGCGGTCGTTGCCGCCCTGGCAGGAGGCCAGCAGAAGGGCAGGGGCGAACAGCAGCGGGATCAGATGCGGGATTGGATGTGGGATCTGGCGGGGACGGGACGGCAGCTTCATGGGACGGTCAGGCGCTCCGCGGCAGGATCGTCTCGACCAGCGACGCCCAATAGCTGGCGCCGGTGGTCAGGATCGCGTCGTTGAAGTCGTAATGCGGGTTGTGCAGACGGCAGGAGGATCCAAGATGGCCGCCATGGCCGAGCCAGATGTAGGCACCCGGCCGCTCCTTCAGCATATAGCCGAAATCCTCCGCCGCCATGGTCGGGTCCGGCGCCCAGACGACATTCTCCTCGCCAACCACCTTGGCGGCGGCAGCGGCGGCGATGCGCGCCTCCGGCTCGCTGTTGACCGTGGCGGGATAGCCGGGGCGGAAGCGCAACTCCGCCGTGGCACCCAGACCTTCGGCGATGCTGGAGACGAGGCGGCCGAACTGCTCCTGGATGCGGCTGTGGTTCTCTTCCGAGAAGGTGCGCATGGTGCCGCGCATCCGCGCGCTGTCGGGGATGACGTTGGCCGCGGTCCCGGCCTCCACCACCGTGATCGACACGACGGCACTCTCGGCCGGGTTGGTGCCGCGGCTGACCAGGCTCTGCGCTGCGGTGATGATGTGGGCCGACACCAGGACCGGGTCGATGCCGCGATGGGGCATGGCGGCGTGGGCGCCGTGGCCGGTCACATGGATTTCGAACTGGTTGGCCGCGGCCATCACCGGGCCGGGATGAACGGCGATCCGGCCGGCCGGCAGCTCCGGCCAATTGTGCAGGCCATAGACCTGCTCGCAGTCGAACTGCCGGAACAGCCCGTCGTCGATCATCCGCTTCGCCCCACCCAGGCCTTCCTCGGCCGGCTGGAAGATGAAGTGGACGGTGCCGTCGAAGTTGCGGGTCTCCGCCAGATAGCGGGCGGCACCCAGCAGCATGGTGGTGTGCCCGTCATGGCCGCAGGCGTGCATCTTGCCGGCATGGCGCGAGGCATGGTCGAAGTCGTTGGCCTCCGGCATCGGCAACGCGTCCATGTCGGCGCGCAGCCCGATGGTCCGGCCGCTGCCGGTGCCCAGCCCCGTCAGCGTGCCGACCACGCCGGTCCCGCCCAGGCCGCGATGCACCGCGATGCCAAACTCCGCCAACTTCGTGGCGACGATGTCGGAGGTCCGCTTTTCCTCGAACCCCAGTTCCGGGTGGGCGTGGATGTCGCGCCGCCACGCGGTCATGTCGTCCTGGAAGGCGGCGATGCGGTTGTTGATCGGCATGTCTCTGACGTCTGGTTGGAACGGCCGGAGGACGTTCGGGGAAAACCGGGTGAGGACGGCTGAGGGGCGAGGATCGTCCGCTCAGCCGGAAGCGGCCAGATCGGGCACCGACATTCCGCGCTGGACCGCCGGCCTTGTGGCGACGGTGTCGTGCCAGCGCTTCAGGTTGGGGAAGCGTTCCAGCAATCCGCCGCCCGCCACCGCCGCGGCGGCGATGAAGGGGAAGCAGGCGATGTCGGCGATGGAGTAGGAGGCGCCGGCCAAATGCTCCGCCGCGCCCAGCCGCTCCTCCAGCGCCGCATAGCAGCGCATCAGCTCGCCCTTGTACAGGTCGATGGCATGGGGGATGCGGTCAGGAGAGCGGGCGGCGAAGCGCTGCATGTCAATGGCGGTGGGGCCGAGGTCGCTGATGCCCAGCATGAACCAGCTCATCGCCTCGGCCCGCTCGTCCTCATCCTCGGGCAGCAGCCGGCCAGTGCGCTCGGCGAAATGCAGCAGGATGGCGCCGGAGCCGAACAGGCGCCGCATCCGGCCGCCCGGAAGCTCTTCCGCCAGCGCCGGGATTTTGGTGATCGGGCTGACCGCCAGAAAGTCCGGCCGCTTGTTCTCGCCGGCGGCCAGATCGACACGGTGGACGGTGTAGGGCAGTCCCAACTCCTCCAGCAGGATGGAGGCCTTGCGTCCGTTGGGCGTGGGAAAGCTGTAGAGCGTGAGCATGCTGCGACGGTCCCTGCGCTCCGTCCGGGGGCGGATCCCCGGGAGCGATGGCGCCAGTCTGGCCGATTTGCGCGGCGAACGCCAGCGACAGCACTGCCGATCCGGGCCTTCGATCCGTCAGGGCTAGAACAGCGGGGTGCAGCCGTTCGGCTTCACGATGCGCGTGGCCGACGGCGGGTTGGCCGCCAGCTTCGCCACCGGGCGGATCGGCCGCCGCACCAGCTCGCCCCCGCAGTTCGGGCAGCGCTCCCCCGGCAGCCGGGCGCGGCAATCGGCGCAGAAGGTGCATTCAAAGGAACAGATATAGGCGTCCGTCGCCTCGGGCGGCAGGTCGCGGTCGCAGCATTCACAATTGGGGCGCAGGTCCAGCATGGCACAGTCTCCGGCTTGGGCGATGTGCCGGGGAGAATAGCGGGCTTCGTGCGCCGGGGTGAGTGGCGCAAGTGCCGATGGGCGTCCAAATCCTGCCAAAGTGACGCGCGCTTCCATGCCCTCCCTGGGGGAGGCTACATCGCCTCCGCCCGGCGGCCGAACAGGGCGCGCAGCTTGCGGCCGATGGCGCCGCCCAGCATGCCGTGGCCACCCCCCGCCTTTGGGAACCAGCCAGGGTCGTCGGTCTGGAAACGGCGGACAACGTGCACGAAGGCATCGACGACGTCGGGGTCGAAGTCGCGGCCCGACCGTTCGACGATCCAGGCCATCGCATCCTCCACCGCCCAGGCGCTGCGGTACTGGCGGCTGGTGATCAGCGCGTCGAACACGTCGGCCACCGCCATGATGCGGGCGCCGATGGGGATGGCGCTGCCGCGCAGACCCTCCTGATAGCCCGATCCGTCGTAGCGTTCGTGATGGTAGCGCGCGATCTCCGCCGCGATGGACAGCAGCGACCGGCCACGCAGCGGCACCGCCGCCTCGGCCAGGATGCGGTGGCCGATCTCGGTGTGGCGCTGGATCATCTGCATGTCGATGCCGGTCAGCTCGCCCGGCATGCCCAGCGTCTCGTCCGACACGCTCAGCATGCCGACATCGTGCAGCAGGGCCGCCAGCCCGACCTTCTCGACGAAGTCGGCATCAAGCTCGTCCCGGAACTTCTCGCGTTGGTGCAACTCGCGGGCGATGGAGCCCACCAGCTTCTCGATGCGCTGGAGATGGCCGGTGGCGGCGTTGTCCTTGTATTCGGCCAGCGCGCCCATCGCCAGGACGGTGGCCTTCTGCGAGGTGTTCAGTTCCTCGATCAGCAGGGCGTTTTCGAAGGCGATGGAACATTTGTTGCGGAACAGCTCCATCAGCTGCCATTCGCGGGCGGTGCCGTCGTTGCGGCCCTCGACATAGATCATGCCGGTGATGCCGCCGTTGGCGCGCAGGCGCAGCGCACAGAAATCCGGCTCGATGATCGTCTCGCTGCTGGGCGACAGCCGCTCCAGCGCCGCCTCCACCCGCGGCTCGCCAAGCTCCGCGACCTCCACGTCCTTCCACTTGGCGAAGCGGCCGGTGGAGGCGCGCACGCGGATCTTGCGGTCGCGCGGCAGAGTGTCGCCCTGGATGCACAGAAGCGCATGGTGGCCGATGCCGAGCAGTCCGACGACGCGCGGCAGGATGTTGGGAAACAGCACGTCGGGCGTGCGCATCTCCAAGAGGCCGGTGGTGGCCACCAGCATGCGGGCCAGCCCCTTGCGCCCCGCCGCCAGCGTCTGGAGGCTGGCGAAGGTGCGCAGCTGGCCAGCAACGGCGGTGCGCAGGGCGCGCGGCGTCAGCTCCGCTTTGACCCGCCAGTCGCCGACGTCGTTGGCGGCGATGGCCTCATCCTCGCTTCCCGTATCCCCGTTCCCGGCTTCGTCCTCCCGTTCATCGGTGCAGACCAGGATGCGGGTGCGCTGGTTGCCCAGTTCGCGCCGCAGATAGGCCACCAGCTCCAACCCCGCCTTCGGGCCTTCAAGCGCGGTTTCCAGCAGGATCAGGGCGGTGTCGGGATGCCGCTGCAGGGCGTCGCGCGCCTCGGCAGCGGAGGTGGCGCCGGTCAGCTCGACCCCGGCGCCGTCGATCGACAGCCCCTCCAGCGCCGACCGTGCCTTGGCCAGCAGCGACGGATCGGAATCGACGACCAGAACCTTGAAAGGTGGTTTGGCGACCGGATCGGCCATCTCCGGCCGTGCATCGTCGTGGAGCATGGCATTCCCAGCGGTTGCGCGTCTGCGGTGCGCGTCCGGCAAAGTAATCCCATTGCACGATTCATTCAACCGGCGACAAGTGCTGCCAACAGCTCCGAAGCCAGCAGGCCGGGATTGACCGGCTTGGAGATGACACGCGACACGCCCAGCTTGGCGAAGGCGGCGGATGTCAGTTCGGCCGGCACCTTGTCGTCGATGGCCGACAGGATGACGACCGGCATCTCCGGACGCAGCGTCCGCGCGGCCTTGATGACCTCGAACCCGTCATGGTCCGGCATGATGATGTCGGTGAGGACGAGGTCGAACTGTTGGACGTAAAGGATACCGATGGCTTCCGGGGCGCTGGAGCACAGGGTCAGGTCATGGCCTTCGCGGGTCAGGATCGCGCGGATCAGATTGCGCGTGACCGGATCGTCGTCCACCACCAGCAGCTTGGCCATGCCAGTCCCCGTCGCATTCATGCCGGGCGCAGGTATAGCGTGAACCCCTGGTTACGCCAGCGGCAAGTTTATGACCCTCCATTGTGCTTATGCGTGTCAAAATGTCACGCGGCGAGCAGGGCGGCCTGTGAGAAACGACCCTGCACCGGCCCGGCGGTCTTGGAATGGTCAGTCCGTTTGGGGTAGTGTCCGCCCGCACCCCACGGACCAACAACGAGCAGACGCAAGACCGATGTTGCTTCCCAACGCCGTCCGCCGATTTGCCGGGGCCGTCTTTGCCGGTTCTGTCGTCTCTTCCATCCTCGCCGCCGGCTTTCTGGCCGCCGGCATGACCGCCGCGCCGGCCGCCGCGGCCGACCCGCGCCACCTCGGCACCTTCAAGGACTGGAACGCGTTCCTGTTCGAGGAGAAGGGCCAGAAGGTGTGCTACATCTCCAGCCAGCCCAAGAAGTCGGAGCCGAAGGCGAAGCGCGGCGACATCTACACGCTGGTCACCCACCGCCCGGCGGAAAAGGCCCTTGACGTCGTCAGCGTCATCGTCGGCTATCCGTTCAAGAAGGGCAGCGAGGCCGAGGTCAGCATCGACGGCAAGGACTTCAAGCTGTTCACCGATGGCGAGACCGCCTGGGCCCGCGATGCCGACGCCGACCGCACCGTGACCGCGGCGTTGCGCAACGGCAAGCAGATGGTGGTGAAGGGCGTGTCCGGCCGTGGCACCAAGACGACCGACACCTACAGCCTGGCCGGCGTCGGGCAGGCCTATGACGCCATCAACGAGGCCTGCGGCGTGAAGCGCTGATCGCCGCAGCGGATTACTTGGTCTTTTTGCCTTCGAGTCTTTTGACTCCGCGCGCTCATGGCCCTATGTAATGGGGCCATGAGCGCCTCCAATCATGCCTCCGCCTTCGTTCTGCCGGCGACCGATGCCGACGGACGCAAGAACCTTGTCGGCCTGTCCCGCGAAGAGCTGGAAGCCGAGATGCTGTCGATCGGCCTGGAAAAGTTCCGGGCCCGCCAGCTCTGGCACTGGCTCTACCACCGCGGCTCCACCGATTTCACCGAGATGACCACGCTGGCCAAGCCGGTGCGGGAAAAGCTGGCCGACGCCTATATCGTGGCGCGGCCGACGGTGGTGACGGATCTCAAGTCGGCGGACGGCACCCGTAAGTGGCTGCTGCGCATGCCCGACGGGCAGGAGGTGGAGAGCGTCCACATCCCCGAGGAGGATCGCGGCACGCTCTGCGTCTCCTCCCAGGTCGGCTGCACGCTGACCTGCCGCTTCTGCCACACCGGCACGCAGCGTCTGGTGCGCAACCTGGACGCGGCGGAGATCGTGGCGCAGGTGATGCTGGCGCGCGACATGCTGGGCGAATGGCCGGCGCCGCCCGACGGGCGCATGCTGTCCAACATCGTCATGATGGGCATGGGCGAACCGCTGTTCAATTACGACAACGTTGCCAAGGCGTTGAAGATCGTGATGGACGGCGACGGCATCTCGATCTCCAAGCGGCGCATCACCCTGTCGACCTCCGGCGTCGTGCCGATGATGGAGCGCTGCGGCCAGGAGCTGAACGTGAACCTCGCGGTCAGCCTGCACGCGGTGACCGACGAGCTGCGCGACATCATCATGCCCATCAACCGCAAATACCCGCTGCGCGAGCTGATGGACGCCTGCCGGAACTATCCGGGCCTGTCGAACGCCCGCCGCATCACCTTCGAATATGTGATGCTGAAGGGGATCAACGACACGCCGGCCGATGCGCGGGCACTGGTCAAGCTGCTGGAAGGCGTTCCGGCCAAGATCAATCTGATCCCCTTCAACGAATGGCCGGGCGCTCCCTATGAGCGGTCGACCGCAAAGGCGATCCAGGTCTTCGGCGACATCGTCAACAATGCCGGCTATGCCAGCCCGGTCCGCACCCCGCGCGGCGAGGACATCATGGCCGCCTGTGGCCAGCTGAAGAGCGCCAGCCTGCGCTTGACCGCCGCCGAACGCGCCGCCATCGCCAACGTCATCGCGGAGAAGGACGCGGCGCTGGTCTCGTAAGGGACAGCCGACGATACTTTCGATGACGAGGGGCTTTAGGCCGGGCGTGTTGAAATCCAGCCGCCGGGCATCCATGTTCCCTGTATGTTCGAGGGCTTCGCCGATGCCGTCCGCCTCCCCCCGGAATTGCGGACGGCTCCGCGCTGTGACAGGGTGTCGCCACGTCCGCCAACCAGATCCGGTTCCAGCATCGGCATGCCCGCCCCCATCGAGGACATCATCGCCAAGGCGATCAAGGATGCCGACAAGTCCTTCTTCAACGAGGATTATGCCAAGCAGGCGAAGGCGGTGACCGCCGCCCTGAAGAAGGCGGGGTACGAGGTGGCGCCGGTGAAGCCGCCGCCGGGGCTGGTCGAATGGGCGAAGGACAACATTCCGTTCGGTCGTCTGCGTCCGGCGGAACTGATTACGCAGATGTACTCGATGATGGTCGAGAACGTGCGGCGCTTCGACAAGTAGCGCCAGCGCAAGCGCGGCGGTCCCGGACTGTCCTCATTGGCTGGTATTACCACAGGACCGGAAGGCCGTTTCTTTTCAGCCACTTCCCGCGCTGCGCCAAAATCGTCACACCAGCACTTTCGGCCACCCCCCGCCGTTGACTCGGATGCTGCGTGAGCGTAATTCATTGCGCCAACCAATAGGACGGGACAGCCGTCTCAAAAGGGCACGCACCACCCAGCCGCCGCGGCAATCGTCATGTTGCGCCGCGTCCGGCCGCGAACAGAGGACGACGCAATGGCAAACGGCAGCGGTCGGCCGCTCTCCCCGCACCTTCAAGTCTACAAACTCCCGTTGACCGCAGTCATGTCCATCACGCACCGCATCACGGGCGTCGGGCTGGCTGTGGGCACGCTCCTGCTGGTCTGGTGGCTGGTTGCCGCCGCTGCCGGTCCGGAAGCGTTTGCGCGCGCGCAGGGCTTCATCGGCTCCTTCTTCGGCCTGCTGCTGATGTTCGGCTGGTCGGCGGCGCTCTACTACCACCTGTGCAACGGCATCCGCCACCTGGTCTGGGACGCCGGCAAGTCGTTCGAGCTGACCGACGCCGACCGCAACAACAAGGTCGTCCTCGGCGCGACGGCAGTGCTGACCGTGCTGACCTGGATCGTCGGCCTGGCCGTGTGGTGAGGAGATAAGACATGGCGTCCAATAGCAAGACCCTCCGCTCGCCGTTGCAGGTCGCACGCGGTCTGGGTTCCGCCAAGCATGGCACCGAACATTGGTGGTCGCAGCGTCTGACCGCGATCGCCCTGGTCCCGCTGACCGTCTGGTTCGTTTTCGGCGTCATCCGTCATCTGGGTGCCGATCACGCCGCCTTCATTGCCTGGATGAAGTCGCCCTTTTCGGCCGTGATGATGATCCTCACCGCCGTGGTCACCTTCCACCACGCCCAGTCCGGGCTCCAGGTGGTCATCGAGGACTACGTGCATGCCGAATGGCAGAAGATGGCGCTGATCATCGGCGTCAAGTTCCTGTCCTTCGCCCTGGCGGCCGCCTGCGTGCTGGCCGTCGTGAAGATCTTCATCGGAGCCTGACGACCATGGCGACCGCCTACAACATCATCGACCATACCTATGACGTCGTCGTCGTCGGCGCCGGCGGCGCCGGTCTGCGCGCCACCTTCGGCATGGCCGAAAAGGGCCTGAAGACCGCCTGCATCACCAAGGTGTTCCCGACTCGCTCCCATACCGTGGCGGCGCAGGGCGGCATCTCGGCCGCTCTCGGCAACATGGGCGAGGACGACTGGCGCTACCACATGTACGACACCGTGAAGGGGTCGGACTGGCTGGGCGACCAGGACGCCATCGAGTACATGTGCCGCGAGGCCATCCCGGCGATCATCGAGCTGGAGCACTACGGCGTGCCCTTCTCGCGCACGCCGGAAGGCAAGATCTACCAGCGCGCCTTTGGCGGCATGACCGCGCAGTACGGCAAGACCCAGGCCTACCGCACCTGCGCCGCCGCCGACCGCACCGGCCACGCCATCCTGCACACCCTCTACCAGCAGTCGCTGAAGCATGAGGCGGAGTTCTTCGTCGAATACTTCGCGCTCGACCTCATCATGGAGGACGGCGTCTGCAAGGGTGTCTTGGCCTGGAACCTGGACGACGGCACGCTGCACCGCTTCCGCGGCCAGCTGGTGGTGCTGGCGACCGGCGGCTACGGCCGCGCCTACTTCTCGGCGACGTCGGCCCACACCTGCACCGGCGACGGCGGCGGCATGGTCCTGCGCGCCGGCCTGCCGCTGCAGGACATGGAGTTCGTGCAGTTCCACCCGACCGGCATCTACGGCTCCGGCTGCCTCATCACCGAGGGCGTGCGCGGCGAGGGCGGATACCTGACCAACTCCAACGGCGAGCGCTTCATGGAGCGTTATGCCCCGTCGGCCAAGGATCTGGCGTCGCGCGACGTCGTGTCCCGCTCGATGACCATCGAGATCCGCGAAGGCCGCGGTGTGGGTGAGCACAAGGACCACATCCACCTGCACCTGGAGCACCTGCCGCCGGAAATCATCCACCAGCGCCTGCCCGGCATCGCCGAGACGGCCAAGATCTTCGCCGGCGTGGACGTCACGAAGGAGCCGATCCCGGTTCTGCCGACCGTCCACTACAACATGGGCGGCATCCCGACCAACGTTCACTGCGAGGTGCTGTCGCCGACCGCTTCGAACCCGGATCAGGTGGTGCCGGGCCTTATGGCGATTGGCGAGGCGGCCTGCGTGTCGGTCCATGGCGCGAACCGCCTGGGCTCCAACTCGCTGCTCGATCTGGTGGTGTTCGGCCGTGCGGCCGCCATCCGCGCCGCCGAGATCGTCCAGCCGGGCAAGGCCCCGTCGGTCAAGCCGGACGCTTGCGACAAGGCGCTGGAGCGGTTCGACCGCATCCGCAACGCCAAGGGCTCGATCAAGTCGGCCGACCTGCGGCTGGACATGCAGCGGACGATGCAGAACAACTGCGCCGTCTTCCGCACCGGTGAGGTCCTGGACGAGGGCGTCAAGAAGATCGACGCGGTCTATGCCAAGAAGGGCGAGATCGCCATCTCCGACCGCTCGCTGGTCTGGAACTCCGATCTGGTCGAGGCGCTGGAGCTGGACAATTTGCTGGGCCAGGCGGTCGCCACCCTGCATTCCGCCCAGAACCGTCCGGAGAGCCGCGGCGCCCATGCCCGTGAGGACTATCCGAACCGCGACGATGAAGGCTGGATGAAGCACACCGTCATCTGGGTCGCGGACAATGGCGAGACGAAGATCGATTACCGCCCGGTCCATATGTACACGCTGACCGATGAGGTCGAGGTCTTCCCGCCCAAGGCCCGTGTGTACTAAGGCCCGCCGGATAAAGGAAATCAGCCATGGTTGAATTCAACCTGCCAGCCAACTCCAAGGTCGGCGTCGGCAAGACCGTGAACGTCGCGAGCGGCGCCAAGCGGGCCAAGACCTTCAAGATCTACCGCTGGAACCCGGACGACGGACAGAACCCGCGCGTCGACTCCTATGTGGTCGACCTCGACAAGTTCGGGCCGATGATCCTCGACGCGATCATCTACATCAAGAATCAGGTCGACAGCACGCTGACCTTCCGGCGCTCCTGCCGCGAGGGCATCTGCGGGTCGTGCGCGATGAACATCGACGGCACGAACACGCTGGCCTGCCTGAAGGCGATCGACGAGGTTCCGGGCGACGTCAAGATCTACCCGCTGCCGCACATGCCGGTGGTGAAGGATCTGGTCCCCGACCTGAAGCACATCTATGCCCAGCTCGCCTCGATCAAGCCGTGGCTGCAATCGCAGTCGCCGGCCCCGAGCCGCGAGCGGCTGCAGTCGCCGGAGGACCGCGCCAAGCTGGACGGCCTCTACGAGTGCATCCTGTGCTTCTGCTGCTCGACCTCGTGCCCCAGCTACTGGTGGAACGGCGACCGTTACCTCGGCCCGTCGATCCTGCTCCAGGCCTATCGCTGGATCGCCGACAGCCGCGACGAGATGACGGGCGAGCGCCTCGACAACCTCGAGGATCCGTTCCGTCTCTACCGCTGCCATACCATCATGAACTGCACCAAGGCGTGCCCGAAGGGTCTGAACCCCGCCAAGGCCATCGCCGAGATCAAGAAGCTGATGGTTGCGCGCCGCTGATCGCGGACAAGCGTTCGCGACACGGAAAAGGCGCCCCCTCGGGGGCGCCTTTTTCATTTTGGGGCTTCTAGACGAAGTCCGGGTCGGTCGGGCGCGACGGCGGCAGGTCGTTGCCGGGAGCCGGGCTGTCGGTGGTGCCGGGGCCGCCGGGGTTGGGCAGGTCGGGGTTGTCGGTGCCCGGCAGATCGACGCCGGGAATATCCTCGTGCGGGCCGGGGAAAGGGCCAGAGGAGAAGGTCTGCGGGGCGGCGCTGAGGCCGGGATCGGCGATCGGCATGAGGCGGTTTCCCTCTGTCGGTGGATTGCGGTTGCTCGCTCTTCCCTATCAACGGCCGAAGCCGCAATCCGCTCCATCGCACGGGACGATTGCGTGCGCACCGGTTGACCGATGGCGGCGAGGGGGTATGCTCTTCGGGAGATCACCAACGACCACGAACCACGAATGGGCGGTGCCGGCCGGCGTCGCCCCGCGTAGGGACACATTTTCTTTCTAGGGAAGGACCGAAATCATGGGCGGCATGGCAGGCCAGGCGTGGAGCTGGATCCAGGGCGAGTGGGTGGAGGGCAATCCGCCCATCGTCGGACCGCTGTCCCACACGCTGTGGCTCTCTTCGACGGTCTTCGACGGCGCGCGTGCCTTCCAGGGCGTGGCCCCCGACCTCGACCTGCACTGCGCCCGCGCCATCCGGTCCGCCCAGGTGATGGGGCTGGAGCCGATGGTCACCGCCGGTGAGATCGAAGAGCTGTGCTGGGACGGCATCCGCCGTTTTCCCAAGGAAGCCGAACTGTACATCCGCCCGATGTTTTACGCCGACGACGGCTTCGTCGCCCCGGCGCCGGAGAGCACGCGCTTCGTCCTGTCGATCTACGAGGACCCGCTGCCGCAGCCGACGGGCTTCGCCGCCTGCATCTCCACCCGCCGCCGGCCGATCCCGACCATGGCCCCGACCGAGGCCAAGGCTGCCTGTCTTTATCCGAACGCCGGGCTGGCGCTGACCGAGGCGCGCAAGCGTGGCTTCCAGAACGCCATCATGCTGGACGCCATCGGCAATGTGGCCGAGTTTGCCACGTCCAACCTCTTCATCGCCAAGGACGGGGTGGTGCGCACGCCGGTGCCGAACGGCTGCTTCCTGAACGGCATCACCCGCCAGCGCATCATCGCCCTGCTGCGCAATGATGGCGTGACGGTGGAGGAATGCACCCTGACCCCGCAGGACGTGTTGGAAGCCGACGAGGTCTTTTCCACCGGCAACCACGCCAAATGCGTGCCGGTGATCAAGGTGGAGGACCGCAGCCTTGCGGCGGGACCGCTGTTCCAGCGGGCGCGGGCGCTTTACTGGGAATACGCTTTCCGCTGATCGAGCAGCGCCACCGCCGCCCGGCGGTGGTGGGCCAGCGTGGCGGCCAGCCGGGCCAGCCACGCGTCGGTCCGGCAGGTCGCGGCGGTCAACGCGCCGCGGCGCCGGGCCGTGGCGAGGCGTGCTTCCGCCGCGAGCGTGCTGTGCAGACGGAGCGTTGCCGCGCGTTTGAGGGCGTTGGCGCGGCCTGGACCGCCGAGCAGTGCGGAGCGAAGCTCCTGCTTCGGCGGCTTGGCGTCATGGGTGCGGTGAAGGCTGTCCAGGCGGGCGGCACGGTCCATGGAATGGACGATAGCGCCTGTCGGGATATGCGGTAAAGGCAAATTTTCCTAGGATCGCGCGCCGGGTGGGGAGGTGTTTGCCCCCCTCACTGGCTCGCCCAGATGATCCGCGCCATCCAGGCAACGTCCGACAGCGGGATGCTGCGGTCGGGGTGGGCCCGGTTGATCGACAGCAGTTCGATCTTGGTCGCCGTCTCGCGCATCAACTGCTTGGCCATCACCTCGCCGCCCTTGGTGCGGACGACGACGCGGTCGTTGCGGCGGATCTGCGCGGCAGGCGAGACGATGATGGTGTCGCCGTCGCGATAGACCGGCTCCATGCTGTCGCCGGAAATCTCCAGCGCATAGGCATGCGGGTCGCCCAGGCTCGGAAACAGCAGTTCGTCCCAGCCGCTGCCGGCCGGGAAGCCGGCATCGTCGAAATAGCCGGCCGACCCGGCCTGGGCATAGCCGATCACCGGAACCCGTTGGAGCGGGGTGGTGCCGGCGCCGTCGCCGACCAGCGACACGAACTCCGACAGGGAGGCGCCGGTGGCGTCCAGCACCTTGGAGATGCTTTCCGTCGACGGCCAGCGCAGCTTGCCGTCGTTGGTGGTGCGCTTGCTCTTGTTGAAGGTGGTCGGGTCCAGTCCGGCGCGCCGTGCCAGCCCGGAGGCGGAGAGCCCGTGCTGTGCCGCGAGGCGGTCGATGGCCCGCCAGATGTCCGTATGTTTCAGCATGGGACGATAATCTCATAAAGCGGCGACAGCGTCCCTAGGAACTTTTTCATAAAACCATTGACCGCGGGCAGTGGCGGGAACATAACGCAAACAGAAGGCGCGGCCGCGAAGCAGGTCCGGTGTCTCTCTTCCCAAAAAATCCGAAGCCGCAAGGAGACCAGCATGCTGCGTCCGGCCGCCACCGCTTTGCCTGCAACCAGCCTTTCCCGGACCGTTCCGCTGAAGCCGGAGCCCTACAGCGTCGAGGGCCAACCCTTTGCCGATGCGGAGGAGGCGTGGTTCTGGGCGGTGCAGGCGCATGAGGCCAAGGCAGCCGGGGCGCGGGTTGTCGCCGGCTGTGGGCAGGTCGCGCGGCCCTGCGAGCCGCAGGACCTTCTTCAGGTGGTCGACCGCCTGTACCGGGCGCGCAAGCTGATGCGCGACCACCTGCATGTGCTGGTCCATTACGGCCGCCGCCAGAGCGCGCCGGAACCGGACCGCTTCCGCGAACAGCGGGCCCATTCGCTGTGGCAGGAGGCGTTCACCGTGATCGCCCCGGCGCTGCGCAACAAAGGCATCGCGCGATGAGCGCCGCCCCCTGGACCGCCGCCTGGATCGTCTATCGCGGCGAAGCGCCCTTGTGGTGGCTGCGGTTGCTGAAGCCGGGCTTCCGCCACTGCTTGGCCCTGCTGACCGACGGTCGGCGCTGGGTGGCGGTCGATCCGCTGGCCGGTTTCACCGACATCGCGGTGCTGGACCTGTCCGCCGACTTCGACCTGCCGGGCTGGTACCGCGCCCAGGGGCTGACGGTCGACGCCGCCCCGCTGCGCCGCCCAGCCGGCCCCGCCCCCTGGGGGCCCTTCACCTGCGTCGAGGCGGTCAAGCGCCTGATCGGCCTGCGCGCCCGCCGGGTGCTGACTCCCTGGCAACTGCACCGCCACCTGACTGGAGGAGATCGCGCATGCCCGCATCCGCAGCCATGAAACCGTCCGCCCGGCGGAAGGGTGACCTGTCGCAACCGGAAGCCCTGCTTGACCGCTACCGCGTCGCCCGCGAACGGCGCAGCGTGTGGGAAAGCCATTGGCAGGAGTGTTACGACCATGCGCTGCCCAACGGCCGGCCCTTCCGCGGCGGCGGCACGCCGGGCGAACGCCGGGTCGACCGGCTGTTCGACGGCACCGCCCCCGACGCGGTCGAGCAGCTGGCCGCCAGCCTGCTGTCGGAACTGACGCCGCCCTGGTCGCGCTGGTTCGGCTTCCAGCCCGGTCCCACCCTGACCGGGGCGGAGCGCGACCGGGTCGCTCCGCTGCTCGACCGTGCCGCCGGCATCGTCCAGGCCCATTTCGACCGCTCCAACTTCGCGGTGGAGATCCATCAGTCCTTCCTCGACCTCGTCGCCGTCGGCACCGCCAGCCTTTTGATGGAGGAGGCCGCCCCCGGCGCCCCGTCCAGCCTGCGCTTCACCGCCGTCCCGCTGGCCGAGGCGGTTCTGGAGGAGGGGCCGGACGGCCGGTTGGACGCCACGTTCCGCCGCAGCGAGGCGACGCTGGCCCAGATCCTCCAGCGCTTCCCCGGTGCGGACCTGCCGGATGAGGTGCGGAAGCAGGCGGCGGGGGAGCCCGACAGCCGCTTCCCGCTGGTCGAGGCGGTGCTGCCCGACGGGACTGCCTATCGCTGGGGCGTGGTGCTGGACAGCGGGCTCGCCGAACCGTCCTGGCTGGCGCAGGGGCGCTTCGCCCAGTCCCCCTTCGTCAATTTCCGCTGGCTCAAGGCACCGGGCGAGACCTATGGCCGCTCTCCGGTGATGAAGGCGCTGCCCGACATCAAGACCGCCAACAAGGTGGTGGAACTGGTGTTGAAGAACGCCTCCATCGCCGTCACCGGCATCTGGCAGGCTGACGATGACGGGGTGCTGAACCCCACCACCATCCGGCTGGTGCCCGGCACCATCATCCCCAAGGCGGTAGGGTCCGCCGGCCTGACGCCGCTGGCCAACCCCGGCCGGTTCGACGTGTCGCAGCTGGTGCTGGACGATCTGCGCGGCCGCATCCGCCATGCGCTGCTGGTCGACCGGCTGGGGCCGGTGGAGTCGGCGCGGATGACCGCGACCGAGGTGCTGGAACGCTCGGTCGAGATGGCGCGGCTGCTGGGCGCCACCTATGGCCGCCTGCAGGCCGAGCTGATGACGCCGCTGGTGCTGCGGGCAGTGTCGATCCTGCGCCGGCGCGGCGAGATCCCGGACATCACCGTGGACGGCCGGCTGGTGGAGTTGCAGCACCGTTCCCCGCTCGCCCAGGCGCAGGCGCAGCGCGACGTCCAGGCGACGCTGCGCTGGCTGGACAGCGTCAAGGCGCTGGGGCCGGAGGCGGAGGCCACTGTGGATGCGGCGGCGACCGCGCATTGGCTGGGCGAGGCCTTCGGCGTGCCGGCCAAGCTGATGCGGGCGCAGGTTGCCGGCGCCGGGCTGGACGCCGGAGCGGGTGCCGGTGGCTCCAATGGCTGACCGCCCGACGATAGAGCAGGCCGGCTGGGACTGGCTGGAGGCGACGCTTCCTGCCGATCCGCAAATCGGTGCGGCAGCGGATGCCGACCCGGCGCCCAGCTTCGCCCGCTGCTTCGCCGGACGTGACGGGGAGCGGGTGCTGGCGGTGCTGCGGGCAATGACGCTCGACCGCGCACTGGGGCCCGACGCGTCGGAAGCGACGCTCCGTCACCTCGAAGGGCAGCGCCAGCTGGTCGCCACCATCCTCGCGCTGGCCGCGCGGGGACGGGCCGGCTGATCGGCGGTTCTGCCGCCCTTTTTTCCCCTTCCTTGCAGGAGTTGATGATGGCCGACACTCTGCTGACCGAATCCACCGCTGCCGCCGATACGGTGCCGCCGCTGCCGGTTCCGGAGAAATTCCGCGACCCCAAGACCGGCGCCCTTCGGGTCGAAGCCCTGCTGAAATCCTATCTGGAGCTGGAGCGCCGCCTGTCGTCGCAGGGCCAGTCCCGGCAGGCACCGCCGGACACCGCGTCAGACTCGCCTCCCCAGGCCGCTTCCCTCGATCCGGCCAGCTTCGATTTGGCCATGCTCGACCCGGCACAGCGCCGCCGGCTGCTGGGAGCGCCGGAGACGCCGGACGGTTACAGCATCGCCTGCGACCATGGCTTGTTCCAGTCCGACCCGGAAATCAACGGACGCCTGCACGAAGCCGGCTACACCGCGGATCAGGCCCAGCTTCTCTATGATCTCGCCGCCGAGCGGATGGTGCCGCTGATCCAGACCATGGCCGCCGAATTCCAGGCGGAGCGCGAGGTCGAGCGGCTGGTCGCCCGGTTCGGCGGAGAGGAGCGCTGGCGCGAGGTGTCGCGGCAGCTCCTGGCCTGGGCAGGCAAGACCCTGCCGCCGGCTGCGGTGGAAGGGCTGGCGACCACCTACGAAGGTGTCATGGCGCTCTATGCGATGATGACCGGCAGCGAGCCGGCGGCGCTCTCGATGGCCGGCAACCGCGCGGGCGGCGGCGAGGGCGAGGCGGAATTGCGCACCCTGATGCGCGACCCGCGCTATTGGCGGGAGCGCGATCCGGCGGTGATCGCCCGCGTCACCGAAGGCTTCCAGCGCCTTTATCCCGGCCAGGGGTGAGGTGAAGCGGTACCGGCCGTTCTCCCCCGCCGCTCGCTGTCCGGCGGGGGAGTGGCAGGGGGGACCGGAAGGCGGAGCAGAGACAAAGCGTCGCAGCATGCAACCTTCGTATGGGTTGGACAGACGTATCTTGCGCGTGCGAAGAAAAATTGCGTTGCACGACTGAAATGAAGTCGTCACCTTCCCTTTCACATCACCAACCGTCCGTTTATCGAACGGACCAGAGAGCGACGCCAAGCCCGATGACGCTGCGCCGCAAGATCCGCTGGCTGACCTGGATCGGCCTGATCGGCTGCCTGATGGCGGCGATCCCCGCGCTCTACCTGCTGCGGCAGGGCATGATCGCCGAGCGGGGCCAGCTTGCCGCCGCCCTGGTGGAGTCCGCCGGGCTGCTTCTGCGGGATCTGGAACAGTCTGCGGCATCCGGTGCGATCTCCGGCGACGAGGCGCGCGACCGGGCGCGGACGGCCCTGCTGGCCCTGTCGGCCAAACCCTTTCATGTCAAAATTTTCACGGACGGCATCGTCCCGTCGGGCTGGCCGGCCATCGACCGTGCGGTCACGGCGGAGGGGCGCTTCGAAGCCTGGGGTTGGGCCATCGCCGCCGCCGGCGACATCGGCGACCTCGACCGCGATTTCCTGATCGAGGCGTCGGGCTTCCTGCTGTTCCTGGCGGCGTTGCTGGTGTTGAGCTGGCCGGGATCGCTGTTTCTGTCGCAGCATGTGGTCGGGCCGCTGGAGGCGCTCTCGGACCGCATGCGCCTGCTGACGGAAGGACGGACCGACATCGACATTCCCGGCCGCGACCGCCGCGATGAATTCGGTGCGATGGCCCGCGCCATGGAGTTCTTCCGCCGCGCCGCCATCGCCCTGATCGAGCGGGACGAGCGGCTGGCCGGCATCATGAACAATGTCGGCGAGGCGATCCTGCTGGTCGACGCCCGCGGCCGCATCGAGGAACACAACCCCGCCGCCGTCGCCCTGTTCGGCGTGCCTGCCGGGGAACTGCGCGGCCGTCCGCTGTCCGGGCTGTTCGCCGCCTCCGACCGGGTGCGGATCGATGCGCTGCTGGCCGGCATGGCCACCGACACCGGTGTGCCCGAGCCGGTGCGGGAGGAGGCGTTGGCGATCGAGCGCGCCGAAAGCGGCGAGCGGATCGACGCCTCGCTCAGCGTCTCGCCGCTGGTGGTGCAGGGGCGGCGCGGCTTCGTCTGCGCGCTGGCCGACGTAACCGAGCGGGTGCGCCATGAACGCGAACTGATGCGGCTGGCCACCCGCGACCGGCTGACCGGCCTGCCCAACCGCGCGATGATCGAATCGCTGCTGGAAGCGGCGGTGGAGCGCAGCCGCCGGTACCGGCGTCCCTTCGCCGTGCTGTGCCTGGACCTGTCCCGCTTCAAGCTGATCACCGACACGCTGGGCCATCAGGCCGGCGACGCGCTGTTGCAGGAGGTTGCGCACCGGATCGTCGCCTCGGTGCGTGCCGCCGATCTGGTCGGCCGCATCGGCACCGACGATTTCGCCGTGCTGCTCGAGGAAATCCGCGATGCCGACGAGGCGGCGACAATCGCCGGGCGCATCCTCGACGCCTTC
This sequence comes from Azospirillum sp. TSH64, assembly GCF_003116035.1. Classification (GTDB taxonomy): domain Bacteria; phylum Pseudomonadota; class Alphaproteobacteria; order Azospirillales; family Azospirillaceae; genus Azospirillum. The sequence continues at coordinate 2,841,275 of NZ_LGQW01000015.1, read as the reverse complement.
GACGCGCCGGTCACCCTGCCGGGTTGCGAGCATTACGTCCGGCCGGCAATCGGCATCGCCGTCTACCCGACGGATCTTGCCGGGGACCATGGGGACGGCGACGACCCGCAGGTGCTTCTGCGCGCGGCCGAAACGGCTCTCTACGCCGCCAAGCGGATGGGGGGACGCCGCCATGCCTTCTTCCGTCCGGAACTGGCCGAACAGGCGCGGCGTCAGTTGGCGCTGGACGGCGATCTGCGGGCGGCACTGGCGCTGAAGCAGTTCCGCCTGCATTACCAGCCCAAGGTGTCGCTGATCGATTACTCGCTGGAAGGGTTCGAGGCGCTGCTGCGTTGGGAGAAGCCGGGGCAGGGGCAAACTCAGGGAACCATGATCCCGCCCGGCGAGTTCATCCCGGTGGCCGAGGAGACCGGCTTCATCGTCCCGCTCGGCGATTGGGTACTCGACGAGGCCTGCCGCCAGATGCGCGAATGGCTGGATGCCGGGATGGAGCCGGTGCCGGTCGCCGTCAACATCTCGCCCAAGCATCTGCGCAATCGCAGCGCCGAGGATTTCCGCCGCATCATCGACCGCCACGGCCTGCCTCCCGGCCTGATCGAGCTGGAAATCACCGAAGGCGCGGTGATGCAGGATCTCGACCATGCGCTGGCGGTGCTGGCGGCGTTGAAGGCAATGGGGATCCGGGTTGCGGTGGACGATTTCGGCACCGGCCATTCGTCCTTGAGCTACCTGAAGCGGCTGCCGATCACCACGCTGAAGATCGACCGCTCCTTCATCAACGGCGTGCCGAACGAGCGCGAGGACGCCGGCATCGTCTCCACCATCATCGCCATGGCCGACATGCTGGGCCTGCATGTGGTCGCCGAAGGGGTGGAGAAGACCGAGCAGGCCAACTTCCTGCGCCACCACAACTGCACCCAGGTCCAGGGCTGGCTGACCGGCCGCCCGGTGCCGGCCGACGCCGCCTGCCGCCTGTTGATTGAGCGTCTGCGGCAGACGGCGGCGTTAGGGGCTGCCTGACACCGGCAACGCTTTGCGCCGCGGGCGGGGGACCGTCAGTTCGGACAGGGTGACCGGGCGGAAATTCCAGACATCGACGCCGACGTCGATCTGCCGCGGCTGCGGCTTCAACTGGCCGTGGCTGTGGCCGTGCAGGTTCAGCGCCTTGCGGTGCATGCCGTTCCAGGTGCGGAAGGCATAATGGCACATCACCAGATCAATGCCGTCCAGCGTCAGTTCGGCGTAATGCCCGACGCTGGCCCAGCCGGGCAGCGCCAGCGTCTCCGGGCCGTCGTTGTTGCCGGCGATCAGGTGCTTGGTGCCGTTCAGCCGGCCGAGCAGGGCGGCCATGGCGTCGGGCTTCATGTGCAGGGCGAAATCGCCGAGGTGCCAGACCTCGTCGCCGGGGCCGACGGTGGCGTTCCAGTTCGCCTCCATCGCCGCGTCCATCTCGGCGGTGGACTCGAAGGGACGGCGGAAACGGCCGCGGGCGCCGCCATGGCCGAAATGGGTGTCGCTGGTGAAGTATGCGGTCATCGACCGGTCAACGTCGGCGCGCCCCCGGCGGTTCCCAACCCTGGGATCCCGCTTCGGGCGCGCCGCCGGATGCCGGCATCAGTGCTTGTGATCGCCAGCCGCCGGATCGAGGAAGCGGTGCAGGTGGACGATGTAGTAGCGGGTGTGGGCGTCGTCGATGGTCTGGCCGGTGGCGCCGCGCCATGCCTTGTAGGCGTCCTCATAGCTCGGGAAGATGCCGACGATGTGCAGCTTCGACGGATCGACGAACTGGTCCGAGTCCGGACGCACGAGTTCGCCGCCGAACACGAGGTGGAGGAGCTGTTTGTCGGGCATGGCGGGGTCCTTATAACCGGGGTGATTGGGGAGTTCTGGCTGTCTTTGCGCCGGCAGGCCGGCTGATGCGTCGCATTCTCATATCCGTCGTCCGGGCGGCGCTTCAAGCCTGTTGACACGTCCATCGACCTTTGCCACCACGAGACCGCGGCGTTTTCAGGATCAGGATAAAGAATCCGTCCATTTGCCGCAGATGACGGGGGCCGAAAACATGGCCGAACACTGCGAGGATCGAGCGATGGCAAGTGGTCATACCGCGACTCGGGAGAAACATGGACGGGAGCTGCGGGTCTGGGACCTGCCGACCCGCCTGTTTCATTGGGCGCTTGTCGCCGCGGTGGCGGTCGCGATTCTGTCGGCCGAGCTTGGTGTGCTTGCCGTTCATATGTTGGCAGGCGAAACAGTTCTGATTCTCGTTCTGTTTCGGCTGGTCTGGGGCGTGGTGGGCAGCCAGACCGCCCGCTTCACCGAGTTCGTAAAGGGACCGGGGGCGATCCACGACTATCTGAAGCGTTCCCGCGCGGGTGGGGAGGCCGCCTTCACCCTGGGCCACAACCCGCTGGGCGCGCTGATGGTGGTGGCGCTCCTGCTGGTGCTGCTGGTCCAGGCGGGCAGCGGTCTGTTCACCAGCGACGACATCCTGGTCGACGGTCCACTGGTGCCGCTGGCATCCGGCGCCACGGTGTCGCTGCTCGGTTCGCTGCACCGGTTGCTCGCCAACGGCATCTTCGTGCTGATCGGGCTGCATGTGGCCGCGGTGTTCTTCTATCTGCTGGTCAGGAAGGACAATCTGATCCGTCCCATGCTCACCGGTCGCAAGACCCTGCCGGCGAGGCTGGCGGCGACGGAGCCGCGCCGTGCCCCGGCGGCGCTGGCGCTGGCGATCCTGGCGACGTCGGCCGGACTGGTCTTCCTGGTGCTGCGCGCTGCCGGCTGAGACTGTCGGCGGCTCCCGCCGGGCTGTCTTCCGCGACATATGCCGTTGGTTGTGTGCGACAATGCGCCATCTGGGACTGGACGTCTTCCAGTTTAGAATAACTCCAGATTGATCCGCACAAAACACCACGAAACCAATGATGCCGGCCCGATTTCCCGGATCGATCGCCCTTTGCCTAGACAAACCTTCAGGTTGTGGTGGGGATGTCGGCCGGCCGGGGGACCGCCAGTCATGCACGCACACACCGGACACCGCCCAGCCGCCCAATCAACCGCCGGACTGAAAGGCCTTCTGGTCGCCGCCACCGCTGCCCTGGGCATCCTTGCCGCCAGCGCCGGCACCGCGCCGGCCGCCGATCCGCCGGCTGCGGGCGGCGACGCCCTGATGGGCCGCGCGCGCGAACTGTTCAAGCCGCTGCCCGCCACCTTGCCCGTGGTCCGCAACAACGCGGTCACCCGCGAGAAGATCGAGCTGGGCAAGATGCTGTTCTTCGATCCGCGCCTGTCGGCCAGCGGCATCTTCTCCTGCAACAGTTGCCACAATCTGGGGCTCGGCGGTGTCGACGGGCTGGAAACCTCGGTCGGCCATGGCTGGCAGAAGGGGCCGCGCAACGCGCCGACGGTGCTGAACGCCGTGCTGAACGTCGCCCAGTTCTGGGATGGCCGTGCCGAAGACCTGAAGGCCCAGGCCAAGGGGCCGATCCAGGCCGGTGTGGAGATGAACAGCACGCCCGACCGCGTGATGGCGGTGCTGAACAGCATTCCCGCCTATCAGGCCAAATTCGCCGACGCCTTCCCGAACGAGAAGAACCCGGTCAGCTTCGACAATGTCGCCATGGCGATCGAGGCGTTCGAGGCGACGCTGACCACCCCCGCCGCTCCCTTCGACCAGTATTTGGAGGGCAAGGCCGACGCGCTGACCGACACGCAGAAGGCCGGGCTTGAGCTGTTCATCGACAAGGGCTGTTCCGGTTGCCACAACGGCGTCAATGTCGGCGGCCACGATTACTTCCCCTTCGGCGTCGTGACCAAGCCGGGGGCGGAGATCCTACCGCCGGTCGACAAGGGCCGCTTCGCCGTCACCAAGACCGCCGACGACGAGTATGTCTTCCGCGCGCCCACCCTGCGCAACGTCGCGCTGACCGCCCCCTATTTCCATTCCGGCAAGGTGTGGGACCTGCGCCAGGCGGTCGCGGTGATGGGGTCGAGCCAGCTCGGCGCCACCCTGTCCGACCAGGAGATCGACAAGATCACCGCCTTCCTGACCGCATTGACCGGCCAGCAGCCGCGTGTCGACTACCCGCTGCTGCCGGCCAGCACGCCGGCCACGCCGCAACCCGTCTTCAAGTAAGGCCCATCTTCAAGAAGGCCTGTTCCGAAGAAAGACCGGGCAAAGAAAAAGCCCTTCCCCACGCCGGTGGGGAAGGACTTTTCCGTCAGCAGCACCGCTTATTCGGAGCGGTAACGCTGGTGGCAGGCCTTGCAGCTGTCGGCCATGGCGCCGAACGCCTTGGCCGTCGCAGCCTTGTCGCCGGAAGCGGCGGCAACCTTCAGGGCCTGCGCGGACGCCTGAAGGCCCTGCGCCTTGGCGGTGAAATCCGGGAAATTGGCCCAGATCACTTCCTTGGCCGCGGTCTTGCCCTTGTCGGAGCCGGGCGGGAACAGGCTGGGGATTTTGGCGGCGAAGGCGTCGATGCGATCGGTGACCGGACCGATGGCGGCGAGGTCGCCCTTGCCCACCGCGTCCTTGATCTCGCCCATCGCCTTCTTGTAGTCCTCGAACCCGGCCTTGCGGGTCTGGATCACGTCCTGGGCCAGAGCAACGCCGCCGGTCAGCATCAGCGCGGCCGAGGCCGCAAGCACGATACGGGAAAACACGGTTCTCATCCCTTCGTTGAATTTTGTCCCCAACGCCAGACCTTACACACCGCAACGCCAAAGCTGTCAAGTGAAGCGGCCATGACGCTGCCGTGCCGTCATGGCGTTCATTTGTGCTGTAAGAAATAATGCTGCAAAGGGTCGGGTGCGGGATTTGCCGGGGCTGCGGGTCCGATCCGCGGACGGTTGGAAATACCCGCGGGCTCGGTCCGGTACAGCACAGCCACAGGGCGGAAAAACCGCCGAACCGCACGGCTTTCACCGGCCGACCGGCCTTGCAACCGGGGTAGAGCGCAAGTAAGGTCCGGCCTCGCGCCTTCCACCCGGAGGGGCAGGCGTCCCAACGACGTCTCCGCCACACCGTCTCCATAGCCCTGAGGGGGCCCATCGCCATGTCGATCATCGCGTCCCGCCTGTCCCGCATCAAGCCGTCGCCGACCATCGCCGTGACCAACAAAGCCCGCGAACTGAAAGCGGCCGGTCGCGACGTCATCGGCCTGGGTGCCGGCGAGCCGGACTTCGATACCCCCGACAACATCAAGGCCGCCGCCATCAAGGCGATCGAGTCCGGTGACACCAAATACACCGCGGTGGACGGCACGCCCGCTCTGAAGAAGGCGATCTGCGCCAAGTTCGAGCGCGAGAACGGCCTGAACTACACGCCGGAGCAGATCACCGTCGGCGTCGGCGGCAAGCAGGTGCTGTACAACGCCCTGATGGCGACGCTGAACCAGGGCGACGAGGTCATCATCCCGGCGCCCTATTGGGTCAGCTATCCGGACATGGTCGAGCTGGCGGAAGGCACGCCGGTCTTCGTCTCCTGCCCGGCCGAGCAGGGTTTCAAGCTACAGCCCGCCGAGCTGGAGAAGGCGATCACGCCGAAGACCAAGTGGCTGATCCTGAACTCACCGTCGAACCCGTCGGGCGCTGCCTACACCCGCGCCGAGATGAAGGCGCTGACCGACGTTCTGGTCAAGCACCCGCATGTCTGGGTGATGACCGACGACATGTACGAGCACCTGCTGTATGACGGCCTGGAGTTCGTCACCCCGGCCCAGGTCGAGCCGTCGCTGTACGACCGCACCCTGACCGTCAACGGCGTGTCGAAGTCCTATGCGATGACCGGCTGGCGCATCGGCTATGCCGGTGGCCCGAAGGAACTGATCAAGGCCATCGGCGTCATCCAGAGCCAGTCGACCTCCAACCCGACCTCCATCGCCCAGGCCGCCGCCGTAGAGGCGCTGAACGGTCCGCAGGACTTCATCAAGGAGCGTGGCGAGGCTTTCCGCCAGCGCCGCGACCTGGTGGTGTCGATGCTGAACCAGGCCAATGGCCTGCATTGCCCGAAGCCGGAAGGCGCCTTCTACGTCTATCCGTCCTGCGCCGGGACCATCGGCAAGACCACGCCGGACGGCAAGGTGATCGAGACCGATGAGGATTTCGTCACCTACCTGCTGGAGTCCGAAGGCGTCGCCGTCGTCCAGGGTTCGGCCTTCGGCCTCGCCCCGCACTTCCGCATCTCCTACGCGACCTCGACGGAAGCGCTGGAAGAGGCGTGCAAGCGCATCCAGCGCGCCTGCGGCAACCTGCGCGACTGATCGCGTCGGCAGGACCCGAACAAGGAAAAGGGCCGGCTCCGGAAGGGGCCGGCCCTTTTCCTTTGGGCGCTACTTTGCGGCGATCATCCTGTCGATGGCGCCAAGCGTGAATTTCAGCACCGCTTCGTCGGCCAGCTTGCCGTCCTTGATCTTCTCGCCGACGCCGCCGATCACGACCTGGGGGCCGCCCAGCAGCTTGGCCGGAAGCGCCAGCAGTGTGTCGTTCACCTGCTGGTGCGCCCGCACGCCGCCGGTGAAGGCGGGAGAGTTGGAAATCACCAGCACCGGCTTGCCGATCAGCGCCGACTTGCCATAGGGGCGCGAGGCCCAGTCCAGCGCGTTCTTCAGCACGCCCGGCATGCCGTAATTGTATTCCGGCGTGACGATGACCACGCCGTCGGCGTCGGCAATGGCCTGACGGAAGGCATGCACCTCCGCCGGGGCGTCCGGCGTGTCGATGTCCTGGTCGTAGAGCGGCAGGCGCAGGTCGCGGATGTCCATGCTGGCGCCGGCCGGCAGGGCGTCCTGCAGTCCGCGCAGGATGGCCAGCGAGTTGGAGTTGCTGCGCAGGCTGCCGGGCAGGCCCAGCAGTTTGGCACGCACCGTTGCATCGGTCATGAAGCGGTTGCCTTTCCTCTAATCTTCGATCTGTTTTCTTACGGGGAATTGCCGGTCCCGGTCCAGTCGATGGAGCCGTGGGACGGATCCGATGGCACTGAAACGGTCGGTTCAGGCCCCGCTTTCCAACAGGGCCAGCTTTTCCAACAGGTCATGCCCCCGTTGCCATCGGAGCAAGCCCGGAAGAGCGACGCATGCCGGCTGTGACCATCTTGGGCTGCGACTGTTGATTGGCTGGTTGACTACCCACTTAGAGGCCACACAAAGGGTAGGACGCGCCACCGGGCGCGGCCATCGGAGTCGGGCTTCGGTTCCGACGGATCGAAAAAATGGGGAGGCGACATGGCGACGCGGCGACTGGATCGGGACGATCACGTCCGGAAGCATCTGGCGCTGATGCTGCAGGAATGGCAGGAGATGACCGGCCGCGACATGGCGACCGCCACCGCCGACCAGCGGCTTCAGCACTGCACCACCCTGCTGATCGACCTGCTGGGCGAGGCGGAACGCGCTGACGAAGCCGCCATGGTGGAAGTCTGAGGGCATCGCCTCATCCCAAGGCACCACATCGACAGTTGCAGGAGCGGTCCCAACCCTGATGGAGGGAGCCGCCCCTGACCGATGCGATGTCCTTACTGGGGGGCCATGCGGATGGCGCCGTCCAGGCGGATGACATCACCGTTCAGCATCTCGTTCTCCAGGATATGCTGCACGAGGCGGGCATATTCCTCCGGCTTGCCGAAGCGCTTGGGGAAGGGGACGGTGGCGGCGAGGCTGTCCTGGACCTCCTGCGGCATGTTCAGCAGCATGGGCGTCCCGATCAGGCCGGGGGCCACCGTCATCACGCGGATGCCGTTGCGGGCGAGATCGCGGGCGGCGCAGATGGTCAGGGCGACGATGCCGCCTTTCGACGCGGCATAGGCGGCCTGCCCGATCTGCCCCTCATAGGCGGCGACCGAGGCGGTGTTGACGATCACGCCGCGCTCGCCGCTTTCCAACGGGTCCAGCTTGGCCATGTCGGCCGCAGCCAGCCGCAGGATGTTGAAGCTGCCGATCAAGTTGATCTCGATCACCGACCGGAAATTCTCCAGCGGCATCGGGCCATCGCGGCCGACGATGCGCTGGGCGGGCGCGATGCCGGCGCAGTTCACCGCGATGCGGGCCGGCCCATGGGCCGAGCGCGCCTGATCGAACGCCCGCTCGGCCGAAGCGCCGTCGGTCACGTCGCAGACAAGACCCAGCCCACCGATCTCATGCGCGGTCTTCAGCACCGCGTCCTCGTTGACGTCCAGCACGGTCACCTTGGCGCCGAGCCCGGCCAGATGGCGCGCCGTCGCCGCTCCCATGCCCGAGGCGCCGCCAGTGACGATTGCGGACAGTCCCTGGATGTTCATGGCATCTCCTCCTTAATTGCGACCGGTCCGCGTATGGCGCCGGCCTTGTGTCCAACAGGATGCGATCGCACTTGTCGTTTACCAGATGGCCGCTGAACCATACCACACCGTATGGTGCGAGGCATCATGCCGACGCCGCGATCTTCCATCTGCGAACGGGCCAATTCCAAAAGGGAGTCTCGCGTCCATGACCGCATCGTCCGTCTCTCCCTCGCTTGGCCGCTCTCTGGGCACCGGCACCGCGCTGGCGGTTTCCGATCCCGACCGGGTCGAGCGTGACGAACGGCTGGTCCGCCGCCGATTCTGGCGGAAGCTGCGGGCCAACCTGCATCGCGTCCCCTTTCTGGAGGAACTGCTGGCCGCCTATTTCTGCGCGACCGACCCGGCGACCCCATACCGGGCCAAGGCGATCCTGCTGGCGGCGCTGGCCTATTTCGTGCTGCCGGTGGACGCGGTGCCGGACTGGCTGCTGATCGCCGGCTTCACCGATGATGCCGCGGTGCTGGCAGCCGCCGTGCAGACCGTGCGCACCAACCTGACCCCTGGCCATTGGCTGCGGGCGAAGGAAACCCTGCGCGCCGAAAAGGGCGGAGAGACGGAAAGCGCCGGCTAGTTGGGCTTGGACTGCGCCATCTTGCGTCCGTCCGCCGCGTCGCGGTGCATGGTATAGAGGGCGGAGCCGGCGATCACCAAGGCACCCACCCAGCCCCACAAGTCCATGGTCTGACCGAAGACGATCCAGGCGACGATGGCGGTGAAGGGCAGCCGGGCATAATCGTAGGGCATCATCGCCGAGGATTCGGCCAGCGACAGCGCCTTCGTCATCGCCAACTGCCCCAGTGTCAGCACGCCGCCCAGCAGCGCCAGCCAGCCCAGCGTGCTCAAGCTCGGCCAGGTCCAGACGAACAGCGCCGGCACCAGGGCCATCGGGGTCACCAGCAGACCGAGGAAGGTCACGATCACCGGAGAGCTGTCTTTCCGGCTGAGCAGCCGCATCTGCAGGACAGTGCCGGCCGCGGCGACGCAATGGACGAACAGGGCCAGAAAGGCCAGATCGATCGGCGCCGCCCCTGGCCTCAGCACGATGATCACGCCGATCAGGCCGGCGCAGACCGCGGCCCAGCGCCGTGGCCGCACCCGCTCGCCCAGGAGCAATGCCGCCCCCGCCGCCACGAACAGCGGGATGGCGAAGCTGACCGCCGTCGCGGTGGGCAGCGGGATTTGGGAGATGGCGTAGAACCAGGCGCTCATGGCGCAGAGCGTGGTCAGCGCCCGCGTCACATAAGGTCCGAGCCGCCGTTCCGCCAGCACCGCCCGGCAGGCGGGCGCACCGGCCGTCAGTGCCCAGGGCAGCATCCACAGCAGGCTGAACAGGTTGCGGAAGAACACGACCTCAAGCGGGTCCATCACCGTCGAGGCCCACCGCACCGCCGTGTTGCCGATTCCGAACAGCAGTGCCGACAGCAGCATGAAGCCGGCGCCGAGCAGAAGCCGGTTGGACGGCGCCCGCAGGCGGGGGGCAGCGTCCATGGAAGAGGCGGAGACGGTCACGGTCATCGTCCCTGGCAAGCCGTTGGCGGATGGTCCGGTCCGACTCGCGGAAGGCCGTTAGCGCAAACATGGATCCGTCAGGACCATCTGCGGTCGGACCACCCGCGGCCAGTGCCGTGACAGCGATCCTCCGAAGGAAATCTCGCCAGCGCAAGCAAAATACGGGAATGAGACGTTATTATACTCCCGTATGACGAGTGGTGGTTCGGAAGTTGCGAAGTTCGGCCTCTTTCTCGGTAGGATGGCTTATTCCGGGATACCGCCAGCGGCGAAGCGGTGCGGCAGGCTGACCGTGAAGCGCACCCCGGGATCGGCGTTCTCTATCGATAGGATGGCGTCCAGCTGTTTGGACAGGGTGTGGATCAGCCGCATGCCCAGGCTGCGGCTGCGGCGCCAGTCGAAATCGGGCGGCAGGCCGACACCGCGGTCGCCGACGATCATCTGCAAGGTCTCACCGTCCCGCCGCAGCCCGACGACGATGACGTTCGTGTTTTCCGGGGCTCGGTCAGCAGCATCGGCCTGCGATGCGGCCGGCACGCCGACCACGGTGGAGGCAAGCGGCCGGTAGGCGTGCTTGATGGCGTTCATCACCAGTTCGTTGGCAAGCAGGCCCAACTGCACCGCATGGTCGGTCGGCACCTCCACCGGCTCAACCACCAATTCCAGCCGCCAGTTGCCGCCTTCGGAACGGGCGGAACGCTCCAACTCCCGGCACAGTTCGGTCAGATAGTCGTGGAAGGGGATGAAATGGACGTCGTCCACGCGGTAGAGCAGACGGTGGATGTCGGCGATGGCCTGGACGCGGCGTCCGGCTTCCAGCAGATGCTCGCTCAGCTGCGCATCGCCGACCGCCTGCCCCTGAAGGCTCAGCAGGCTGGAGACCACCTGCAGGCTGTTCTTGATGCGGTGGTTGGCCTCGCGCATCAGCAAATCCTTCTGCGCCAGCACCGCGTCGCGCTCACCGATGGTCCGCTCCAGCGAGGCGGTGCGGTCGCGCACCCGCCGCTCCAGTTCGCGCTGAACCTGACGGGCGGCACCGGCCTGCCGGAAGCCGAAGACCGAGAGGGCGGCCAGCGCCATGGCCGCCGCCGCCGCCAAACCGGCATAGGGCGCGATCAACCGCTGCCAGGACGCCAGAATCGGTGCCAGATCCAGCCGGACCACCACATGGACGGGCCAGCTGTCGACCCGGCGATGGGCGACGATGGTGGCGCCGTCCCGGGCGACGCCGCCGTCCGGCTCGACCTCGATTGCCCGGCGGGCGGTGTCGGACAGCGGGGCGGGCTCGGCGGACCTGTCGGGCTCGCGCACCAGCACGTCGAGGCTGCCGGCCCGCACCAGAACGGTCACCGGCTCGTGCGGGAGGTCCAATTCCTTGTAGAAGCCCGACAGATAGGACGGATCGATGGTGACGGAGGCGATGCCGCGGAAGCCACCATCCGGTTCGGACAGCCGGCGGCTGAGCAGGAAGGTGGCCTTGTTGGTCACCCGGCCGATGATGCGGGGCCCGACATGGGGCTGGTCGAGCAGGCGGCCCTGCTGCGCGTTGCGCTGATGGAACAGGAAGATCTCGCGGTCGGACGCATCGGAATAAGGTGCCGGGAAGGCTGCCGTCGTCAGCCGCAGCAGCCCCGTCGCATCGTTCAGCCAGATGGCGTCCAGGAAGGGCAGCCGGGCGCGCTGGGCGTTCAGCTTGTCCCACAGGGCGCGCGACTGTGCGACCTCGGCCCAGGGCCGTCCGGCGCTTTCCTGGGCGGCGTATTCCACCAGCAGGTCGGCGGCATCGAACAGGCGGGCGGCGTGTTCCGCCAGGACACGGACGGCTGCCCGCGCGCGTTCCTGTGCCCCATCGATCGCCCGTTCGCGCGACTGCACCCCGACGACCACGGTGACGACGGCGAGGAACAGGAAGCCGCAGGCGGCCAGCCAGCCGATGGCGGCCTCCAGCCTCGGCTTGCGGAAAGGCAGCGAACCGTCCGCAGCAATGCGTTCGGAACCGGTGGACTCGTCGGAAAGCGGGGGGAGGGCAGGGCCATTCAATCGGCCGTTCCTTATCCTTCGATGCGGATCGCCATGCAGGTTGTCGGGCAGATGGGCGGAATCGTGGAATAGTAGCGCAGGGTTGGCTGCCCGTAACCTTATCTTTCGTAGACTCAAGGTTACGCTTGGCTCCGGCAAGACCGGCTCGGCAACTGAAGCGATTCAAAGATCGAACGGCTTCAGCGGATCGAATCGTTGTGCAGCACCATCTCCGTCGCCAGCCGGGCGGCGCACAGGTCGGCCAGGGCGGTGCCCACCGACTTGAACAGGGTGATCTGGTCGTAGAAACGCCGGCCGGCCCGTTCGCCGCGGCCGAGTTCGAACAGGTCGCCGGCGATGTCGTCGGACGTCAGCACGCCTGAGGCCACCGGCTGTGCGATGTCGCCGGCCTCGTCCGGCGTGCGGTTGCGGCAATCGACGAAGACGCGCGCGCGGCGGATGCACTCGTCATCGACCTCCCGCATCTCCGGCGTCACGCCGCCCAGCAGGTCCAGATGCTGGCCCGGCTGCAGCCAGTCGCCGCGGATCAGCGGGCTGTGCGACGCGGTGGCGCAGACGACGATGTCGGCGCCACGCACCGCCCCTTCGAGGTCGGCAGTCGCCTCGATGCGGAATTTCGGCCTGTGGAAACGGGCGGCAAGCTTGCGGGCCTTCTGCGGATCTCGCCCCCAGACCAGCACATGGCGGAGCGGCCTCACCGCGGTATGCGCCTCCACCAGTTCCAGGGCCAGCGGACCGGTGCCGACCACCAGCATCCGGTCGGCGTCCGGCCGCGCCAGATAGGAGGCGGCGAGTGCGGAGGATGCGGCACCGCTGCGCCGGCCGAGCGCAGTGGAGGAGTCCATCAGAACCTGGGGCACACCGGTCTTGCCGTCGACCAGCAGATAGACGCCCTGGGTCCGCGGCAGGTCACTGCCGGCATTGTCGGGAAAGACGGTGTCGATGCGCAGCCCGATCGCCTGATTGACCTGCCAGGCGGGGGCAAGCAGCAGTGCGGCGTCGCTGGCGCCATAGGTCTCGACCCGATGGCGGTGAGCCGGCGGGGCTTCCACGCCGGCGCGAAAGGTCTGCCGCAGGCGTTCGACCAGCATGCGGTGGTGCAGAACGGATCGAAGCTCGGCGCCGCTGACGGTGCGCATGGAACCCCCTCCCGCCGGCCGGCATCGCGTTCCGCCCCGATGGAAAGGGGCGGAACCCCTGAACCGATGATCAATCGATGGTCTTGGCCGACGGTTCAGGCCGACGGTTCCGACCGATGAGGCCCAGTGTGACGTTCAGTGAACGGTCGGCGCGCTGCCCTGGGCGGCCGCGACCGGCAGGGTGGAGCCGGGCAGTGTGCCCGAAACCGGGCCGGAAACCGGACGGGTGCTTTCGGCCAGACGCTTCTCGGCCGCGGCGGCGCGGGCCTGCGCCTCCTTCAGTTCACGCTCCAGATACAGCACGCGGTTGCCCTCGCGGCGGGCCCGGCGGCGATGGCGGCGTTGGCTGTTCCAGACGATGAAGCCGCCGGCAACGAAGCCCACCACCAGCGCGATCAGCGTGGCCAGATACACCGACGTTTCGAGCGTGAAGGGCAGCGGCCACAGCGACAGGGTCACGATACCGCGGTTGGAGATCGCGAACAGGATCGCGACGAGGGCCACGGGAATGGTGACGATCCAGGAAAGATGGCGCAAGGCTAAGGTTCCTTGAGAGTGATACGGCCGGAATACGGCGCTGGGACAGGGCCGGGCCGGCGCTCACTCCGTGTTCAGACGCTCGCGAAGCTGCTTGCCGGTCTTGAAGAAAGGAATGCATTTCTCGCCGACGTCAACCGATTCCCCGGTCCGGGGGTTGCGACCCGTGCGCGCGTCCCGCTTCTTGATGGAGAAGGCGCCGAAGCCGCGCAGCTCCACCCGGTCGCCCCGCGCCAGCGCCTCGGTGATCTCGTCGAAGATGGTGCCGACGATCTTTTCGATGTCGCGCTGGTACAGGTGCGGGTTCCGCTCCGCCAGCCGTTGGATCAGTTCCGACTTGGTCATGACCGTTGACGTTCCCCCATCAGATGCGGGCACATTTTGGTCGGATTGCGCCGCGCTTGGACAGCAGCGTGCCACCGGGCGAATAAGGCGTCAAGCCCCACCCGCGGTGCTAAGCCGTTACGACACAATCGTTTTTCCGAACGGTGGAAAGTGTTTTGCCACCAAAGACCCTGTTCCTTCCAGGGCGCGCGGCGGCAATCTCCGGCATGGATCGTGACGGAAATTTGAAAGCAATCAACGGCTTCGCGAAAGAAAACCCGGGAACCGGCTCAGGCTCCGCTCAGCCGCGTCCCTTCCAGGATGGCGCCCTCCAGCACCGCCGACGAGCGGTCGCAGCCGGTCAGGTCGGCCAGGGTCAGGTCGCTGCCCTTCAGGTTGGTCTGGGCCAGCGAGGCGCCGGCCAGCCGCGCCCGCACCAGCGATGCGCGCATCACCTTGGCGCCGGCGCTGACCAGCAGCATGCCCAGATTGGCTCCATCCAGCCGGCTGTCGATCAGGATGGCGCGGTCCAGCTTCACCCCGCGCAGGTCGGCGCGGCTGAGATCGGCGGACCGCAGGTCGGCACCGTCGAATTGGGCGGCCTGCAACTGGGCGCCATTCAGCCGGGCGTGGCGCAGCCGGGCGCCGCTGCCCTTGGCCAGCGTCAGGATCTTGCCCGTCAGGTCCGCCCCTTCCAGGTTCAGCCCGGTCAGGTCGAGCTGGCAGCCCTGCTTGCCGCTGGTGCCCAGCCAGATCATGTGCTGGCGCAGCATGCTGTCCAGCTGGTCCACCGGCAGGGCCGGCAGTTCGTCTGCGACGGATTCCTCCGGTTCGGGCTCCGCCGCCGGGGCTTGGAGCGGCGCCTGCCGGGCAGCAACGGCCTGCTCGTCGGTGCGGATCGCCTGTTCCAGGCCATCGGCATCCAGGCTCGCCCCCTCCAGGATGGCGCCGCGCAGGTCGGAGCCGTTGAGGTCGGCGCCGCGCAGGTCGGCACCGGAGAAGTTGGCCCCGCGCAGGTCGGTGCGATCCAGCCGGGCGCCGGACAGCCGGGTGTTGGTGAAGTCCGCCGCCTGGGCGAAGCTGCCTGACAGCTTGGCCCGCGCCATGTCGGCGTTGGTCAGGCGGGCCGACGCCATGTCGGCGGGACCGGGATCGAAGCCCACCACCTTCAGTTCGCCGGCGCTGTTGCGGTTGACCATGCTGCCGTCGCGCAGGTCGACCTCCACCATGGTGGCGCCGTCGAGCTTGGCGCCGCGCACGTTGGCGCCGCGCATGTCGGTGCGGAACAGCCGCGCCTCCGACAGGTCGGCCCCGCGCAGGTCGGCGCCATAGAGGTCTGCATGGTCCAGCACGGTGCCGCGCAGGTCCGCGTCGCGCAGGATGGCGCCGGCCAGATGGGCGCCCGTCAGGTTACGGCCGGCCAGCGACAGGCCGGACAAGTCGAAGAAGGGCAGGTTGGCGCGGGCGCCGTTCGGACGCCCCTCGGCGAATCGGACATGACGCTCGCACACACGGTCGAGCTGGTCCTGGGTCAGTCGGATGCGGGATTTGCCGTCTTGCGCCATGGCCGGTCACGCGAACAAGGCGTCGATGTCGGCCTGCGAG
>NZ_LGQW01000015.1:2763485-2825794 GCF_003116035.1 Azospirillum sp. TSH64 | reverse complement strand
GACCGCCGAGAAGGCCGGGGCCGGAACAGCCGACGCAGACTGCGCGGCAGCCGAGAACGCCGATGCCGGGGCGGCGACCGCCGAGAAGGCCGGAGCCGGGACAGCCGACGCAGACTGCGCAGCGGCGGAGGTCGCCGACGCGGAGGTCGCCGAGGCCGAAGCAGCCGAAGCGGAGGCGGATGCCGACTGCGCGGAGGCGGAGAAGGCGGGCCCCGGAGATGCCGACGCAGAGGTGGCGGAAGCCGACGTGGCCGAGGCGGAGGTCGCAGAGGCCGAAGTGGCGGAGGCGGAGGTCGCAGAGGCCGAAGTGGCAGAAGCGGAGGTGGCGGAAGCCGACGTCGCCGAAGCCGAGGCGGCAGTCGCAATCGACTCGACCGCCACGGCGCTGTCCAGACCGCTCTCTTTGCCGGTCAGGGAGTTGAAGGCGTCGGCAGCGGCGCTGTGGACATGGTCGGGAAGGACACCGCCGAACCCGCTCTGTGCCAGCAGGGCTTGCTTGCCCTGAATATCGAGGGCGTTCAGCTGATTACGGAATTCGCCGTCGGTGGCGAGGCGCTTAATGAGGGCGAGTGCCTGTTCCTTGGCCATTTACGGGCCCCTCCTGCAATCGGTCAGCCAATAGGATTGCTGCGAATGGAATGCAACGGCTAAACCAATAGCATAGGCAATCCGCAAAAATTCTAGTGAAAATGCACAAGAATCGGCGATTGCCGCGGAAATTTTAAGTCCGGCACCGCCGCTCCCGACACCGGCAAGGTAGGTCGCATGGCATTAGAGCAATACGCCCTCCGCAATACGACGCCTTGCGCGCCATTCCTCGCGTGTCTGGTGCCAGACATCCGCCTCCGGCGGGTTGACCGGTTCGGGCAGTAAGGTTGTCCCACGCACCTCCGCCCCCAGTTTGAGCGCCACCGCCTGCGAGGCCGTGTTGCGGGGATGGATGGTGTGAATGACTTCGGTCCAGCCGAGATGGTCGAACACCCAGTCGATGGCTGCGGCAGCGCTCTCGACCGCATAGCCCCGGCCCCAGCGATCCGGCATGATCGCCCAGCCGATCTCCGGCCCCGGCCAGCCATCCGGCACCCACGGCCCAACGCGGCCGACCCAGCGGCCGGTTTCCTTCTCGATGACGGAGAACATGGCGAAGCCCTGGATCGACCACGCACCCGCCATCGACAGGAAACCGCGCCAGGCCACCGGACGCGACTGCACGCCACCGATGAACTCGGTTCCCTCCGGATTTGCCATCATCGCCGCCCAGTCATCGAAATCTTCCGCCCGGGTCGGCCGCAGGATCAGGCGAGCGGTTTCCAGCATCGGTTCATCCCTGGGGACCATCATCGCGCCGCCTCGATCATCAGCAAAAAGCGCAGCCATGCCGCGAGAACCCTCCTACACACCGCCCGAGGGAAAGATCGGGGCGAAAACTTCACAACCGAAGCGTATTTATCGAAACCCGTTCGGCAACGGATACAAGAAACATCATTCACAAGCATCGAACCTGCGTCCAGAGCGAACTGTCGGCACCACCACTGCACAGCATGACCTTGACCGAACACAGTAGGCTTTCTGGGCTAGAGCGACGCCGCTGATCGGATCCCATATAATGGGGCGATGCCCGGCCGTTCCATGCGGCCTGGGCGGACAAAAAGAACAGACACTAGTACGGAGCATAACGATGTCGCGGTTTCGGATGGCGATTCTGGCCCTGGCGGCGGTGAGCGGCGCGACCCTGGCCCTCTCCGGTTTCAGCGGCGGCGCCGCAGCCCAGTCCAAGCTGGATTCCTCGGGCAAGCCCGTTTGGGACGAAAGCCACAATCAGCGTCCGACCGCGGCCAGCGACCGCGCGCTGCCGGCCGGCGTGGTGACCCTGCGCACGGCGACCTCCGCCCCCGGCCTGCTCGGCGTCTATGCCGTGAACGGCCTGCCCTTCGACATCGTGCTGAGCCGGGTCGACGCCACCCAGTGCATCAACATCGTGCCGGAGGATTGCGGACTGCTCGGCACCGACATCCGCGTCGCCACCGGGACGGAGGTTCTGGTGCGCAGCGTGCGGCAGGCCGACATGACCCGCACCTATGGCGTCGTCCCGGTCTACAACTGGCGCCCGGCCGTCGCCGCCAAGTAAGCCTGTCGCTATCGCAGGACCGCCGCACGCTCTCGCGGCGGTCCCGCCACCCCCCACTCCCCCGTCTATTTCCTTGACTTCCCGTCACCTGCGGGCTGAATGCGCGGGAGATCAGACGGGTTGCCGGCGATGATGTCCTTGTCCAAGATTATCCTTCTTGCGCTGGTGATCGGCGCGGTCTGGTTCGGCTGGCGCTGGGTCAACCGCGTGCAGGAGATCGGCCGCGCCCGCAACGCCGCCCGTCGCCAGGACGCCCCCCCTCCGCA
The DNA here is from genome assembly GCF_003116035.1 of Azospirillum sp. TSH64. Taxonomy (GTDB): domain Bacteria; phylum Pseudomonadota; class Alphaproteobacteria; order Azospirillales; family Azospirillaceae; genus Azospirillum. Next base: position 2,823,400 of record NZ_LGQW01000015.1, on the reverse strand, counting down.
CGGACGGCGCGACGGCACGGCCGGTGGCGCGTCCGCGCGCAGTACCGGCGCGCCCGTCCCGGCCATGGAGGCGGAGGACATGGAGAAATGCCCGGAATGCGGCGCCTATGTCGCCCCGCGCTCCGCGGTGTCCTGCGGCCGCCCGGCCTGTCCCTACGGCCGCTGACACGGTTGCCGACGGGGCAATCGCCTCCCGCCCTCCCCCGATACGATGCCGCGGCGGCGCGATCTGCCGCGCTGCGGCTTGATTTGACGAAGGCGCCCGCCTATCGTGCGGCGCGTTTTCAACATTTCTATTGTGGACCGTCCATGGCCTCCCAGATCGGGACTTCCGACGGCGGAACTTCCGCCGACCGCCGCGGCCTGTCGTTCCAGGCCCTGATCCTCAAGCTCCACCAGTTCTGGTCGGAGCAGGGTTGCGTCATCCTGCAGCCCTACGACATGGAGGTCGGCGCCGGCACCTTCCACCCCGCCACCACGCTGCGCGCGTTGGGTCCCGATTCCTGGAAGGCGGCCTATGTCCAGCCGTCGCGCCGCCCCAAGGACGGCCGCTATGGCGAGAACCCAAACCGCCTGCAGCATTATTACCAGTACCAGGTCATCATGAAGCCCTCGCCGGCCAACGCGCAGGAGCTTTACCTGGACAGCCTGCGCGCCATCGGCATCGACCCGGCGCTGCACGACATCCGCTTCGTCGAGGACGACTGGGAAAGCCCGACGCTGGGCGCCTGGGGCCTGGGCTGGGAAGTGTGGTGCGACGGCATGGAAGTGACGCAGTACACCTATTTCCAGCAGGTCGGCGGCATCGAATGCGACCCCGTCGCCGTCGAGCTGACCTATGGGCTGGAGCGCCTCGCCATGTATGTGCAAGGCGTGGAGAATGTCTACGACCTGGACTTCAACGGCCAGGGCGTGAAGTACGGCGACGTGTTCAAGCGCGCCGAGATCGAATACTCGAAGCATAATTTCGAGTTCGCCAACACCGACATGCTGCTCCAGCATTTCAAGGACGCCGAGGCCGAATGCCAGGCGCTGGTGGCGCAGAATCTTGCGCTGCCCGCCTATGACCAGTGCATCAAGGCATCGCATCTGTTCAACCTGCTGGACGCCCGCGGCGTGATCAGCGTTGTCGAGCGCGCAGCCTATATCGGCCGCGTGCGCACGCTGGCCAAGGCCTGCTGCGAAGCCTGGACGGGGGCGAAGTAAAAACATGACCGAACTCCTGATCGAATTCTTCTCCGAAGAAATCCCCGCCCGCATGCAGGCGCGGGCCGCCGACGACCTGAAGCGCCTCGTCACCGACAAGCTGGCGGCGAACGGCCTGACCTTCACGGCCGCCGATGCCCATTCCACCCCGCGCCGTCTGGCGCTGGTGGTCGACGGGCTGCCGGAGCGCACCGCCGACGTGCGCGAGGAGAAGAAGGGTCCGCGCGTCGGCTCACCGGAGCAGGCGGTCGCCGGCTTCCTGAAGTCGGCCGGTCTCGACAGCCTCGACCAGTGCGAGCAGCGCGACACCGGCAAGGGCGTGTTCTATTTCGCGGTGGCCGAGAAGAAGGGTCGCGAGACCGCCGAGGTGCTGGCGGAGATCATTCCTGCCGCCATGGCCGAACTGCCCTGGCCGAAGTCGATGCGCTGGGGCACGGGCACCGTGCGCTGGGTCCGCCCGCTGCACTCGATCATCGCCCTGTTCGGCGGACGCGTGCTCGACGGCGGCTATGACATCGGCGGCACCCAGGGCCGCATCGCCTTCGGCAACAGCACCCGCGGCCACCGCTTCCTGGCGCCGGATGCCTTTACGGTGGAGAGCTTCGCCGATTACCGGGAGAAGCTGCGCGCCGCCAAGGTCGTGCTCGGCCGCGAGGAGCGCAAGGCCAAGATCAAGGCCGATGCCGAGGCGTTGGCCACCGCGCAGTGCCTGACCCTGTCGCCCGACGACGCGCTGCTGGAAGAGGTCGCCGGCCTCGTCGAATGGCCGGTCGTGCTGATGGGCAGCATCGACGAGAGCTTCATGGACGTGCCGTCGGAGGTTCTCATCACCTCCATGCGCACCCACCAGAAGTATTTCGCCGTGCTGGACGCCGAGGGCCGGATGGCCCCGCGCTTCATCGTCGTGGCGAACACCGAGACGCTGGACGGCGGCAAGGCCGTGGTTGCCGGCAACGAGCGCGTGCTGCGCGCCCGCCTGTCCGATGCCAAGTTCTTCTGGGACCAAGACCGCAAGACCAAGCTGGAAGCCCGCGTCCCGGCGCTGGAGAAGATCACCTTCCACGCCAAGCTGGGCACGGTGGCCGAGAAGGTCACCCGCGTGCAGCTGCTGGCCGCCGAGATCGCCCGCGCCATCGGCGCCGACAGCGACGCCGCCAGCCGCGCCGCGCTGCTATGCAAGGCCGATCTGGTGACCGAGGTGGTCGGCGAGTTCCCCGAGGTCCAGGGGATCATGGGCCGCTACTACGCGCTCGGCCAGGGCGAGAGCGCCGACGTCGCCAACGCCATCGCCGACCATTACAAGCCGCTGGGTCCGTCGGACAACTGCCCGACCGCGCCGGTTTCGGTTTCGGTGGCGCTCGCGGACAAGATCGACACTCTGGTCGGCTTCTTCGCCATCGACGAGAAGCCGACGGGCTCGAAGGACCCCTACGCGCTGCGCCGTGCCGCGCTGGGCGTGATCCGGCTGGTGCTGGAGAACGGGCTGCGGGTGAAGTTGGGCGAGATCTTCGCGGCGGCCCATGGCGCCTACAAGGTCAGCGGCCTCGCCCCGGCCGGCAGCGTCGGCGGTGACCTGATGTCCTTCTTCGCCGACCGCCTGAAGGTGGTGCTGCGCGAGCAGGGCGTCCGCCACGATCTGGTGGATGCGGTATTCGCGCTCGGTGGCGAGGACGACCTGGTCCGGCTGCTGGCCCGTGTGAAGGCTCTCCAGGCCTTCGTCGGCTCCGACGAGGGTGCCAACTTGGCAGCGGCCTACAAGCGCGCCTCCAACATCGTCCGCATCGAGGAGAAGAAGGACGGTGCGAGCTTCGACCAGCCGGTCGATGCCGACCGTCTGGCCCAGGACGAGGAAAAGGCGCTGTTCGCGGCGCTGAACGAGGCCTCGGCCACCGCCAAGCCGCTGCTTGACGCGGAGGATTTCACCGGCACCATGGCGGCGCTGGCGAAGCTGCGCGGCCCGGTGGACGCCTTCTTCGACAAGGTCACGGTGAACGCGGAGGACAAGGACCTGCGCGCCAACCGCCTGCGCCTGCTGACGCAGATCCGCACGACGCTGAACGCGGTGGCCGACTTCTCGAAGATCGAAGGATGATGCGTTGGGGGGCGTTCACGCCCCCCATTTTTTACAGCCCCGCCAAAGCCCGCCGGATCGCCTCGCGGAAGGCATCGAGCGATGCGATGTCCAGCAGGAACAGCGCGTGGCCGCTGGCATCGCCAGCCGCCAGCGCCATGTCGATGCGCACGAACAGCACCGGATCGGTGCCGGACCCGATGACCGCCGCCGGTGCGCCGGCGCCATAGCCCGGAACCGCCCCCAACAGCTCGCCGCCGATCAGGTTGGACAGGCTGGCGAGGCAGCCGTTCAGGATGATGTTGCCGATCTCGGTCAGCGCGTCCTGCTCCATCTCGCCCGGCGCCTCGGCGGCGGGATCGACGGGGACGAGGCGGCCGACCAGGGCCAGCGTGCCGCGCTCGGGAAAGATCAGCATCGCTTCGCCGGTGAAGGGGCCGGTGAAGGCGCCGCGCACCGCACAGACCGGCTGGTCGCCATCCAACTCGTCGCCGACCTCGCTGGTGATGCGGGCACGGGTCGAGACTGCGAAGGACGGCACTGACAGATGCACCTCCTCCCCCAGCATGGAGCTGAGGGCGGCGGCGGGCTCGCCCATGCCGATGTTGAACAGTTCGGCGATGGCGTCAGCCTCGTCGGCGTCGAGACGGAGCGGGTCTTCCGCCGATGGAACCGATCCGGGCTGTCCCATCGCCATCACTGCCCGGCCGCGGCGAGGAAGTCGCGGATCTTGTCCGAAGTGATCGGCTTGGCGATGAAGCGGACGCCCAGCGCCTCGGCCTTGCGCCTCAGCGTGTCCTGGACGTTGGCGGTCAGCAGCCCAATCGGCAGGCCGACGAAACGCTCCTTCAGCCGTTCGGCGAGAACAAGCCCGTCCATGCCCGGCATGTTGTAATCGACGATGGCAGCGACCGGCGGCGCCTCGCCGACGATCTCCAGCCCCTCCTCGCCGCTCGCCGCGGTGACGATGGTCCAGTCGGGCCGCAAGGAGGCGATAACGCTGGAAACCATGTTGCGCGCAAGTCGGCTGTCGTCGACGACGAGGATGCTGGTCATGCCGATACTTCCGTCCTAAAGAGTCCGTTCACACCTTACCGGCTTATTACCGCAAAGCGTTCCTGCCCACAACAGACGCCTCATATCAGGCCCGACAACTTCAACCGACACAGCCCTGCAATATATCAATGCTCAGTCCCGACAAAGCCGTCCCCGACATGCTTGGCTCCGCCACCCGCTCTCCCGTCCGGGCCGTGCTCGACACCAACATCCTGGTGGCCTATGCGCTGCTGGGACGTGCTGCTGCCCGGCGCCACGATGCGATCCGCCGGTGCGTGGAGCGGGTGCGTGCCGACCGCGGCCTCGTCGGCAGCAGCGAAACGCTGGCGGAACTGCGGGAGGTGCTGATGCGCCCAACCTTCGACCGCTACGCCGCCGCGATCGACCGCCGCGCTTTTCTGGATCGGATCGCCGAGGAGATGACCCTGGTCGCACCGGCCGCGGTCGGTCGGCTGTGCCGCGATCCGGAGGACGACATGTTCCTGGCCGCCGCCGTCGGCGGCTCGGCTCCCTGGCTGGTGACGGTCGACCGTCAGCTCCTGTCGGTGCGCCACGCCGGCACCACGCGCGTGCTGCGGCCCGAGCGATTCCTGGAAGCGGTGGCTGTCCAGGATGCCCTGCAGCCATAGACCGACAGAATCCACTCGACAAACTGACCGCGATTTCTAGAATGAAAAGAGAACACATCGCAAACTGCGAGTGAACGGGATTGGCTGCCGCAGCGCTGGCGGCATCGATGGAGCGCAGGGGGCATCTGCAGCGATGAGCGTCCAACGGCTATTGTTCGACGACCTGCCGGAAAGCGAGCCGGCGCGCAAGCCGCGCCGGGCGCGGGCTTCCGCGACGGGTGCCGCCCCCTCGACCATGGCCGCCCAAGTCGCCGTGGACGTGGTGCGGGAAGCCGCACCGCTGCCCCGGACGGCGGCGATGGCGGCGAGCGTCGCGACCCTGCCGCTCGCCCCCCCGGCCCCGCCGCCTCCCCCGCCGGCCTTCGACCCGGCAGCACTGTCCAACGCGGAATTGCGGGCACTGGTGCAGGCGCTGCCCGATCAGCGGCTGGCCCATCTGCTGATCGAAGCGGCGCGCGAACTGAAGCGCCGCGCCGCCCCCGACTCGGGGGATACCGACTGCGAGGACGGAGAAGGTGCGACGGAGCCGAACCCCGCCCTGCTGCGTGCCGCGCGGCAGGCGGTGGGAGAGCTCTCGGGCGAGGATTTCTGACACGCCAGTCTCACTGCCCCAGTCTCACTGCCGGGTGCGTCCCTTCGTCAATAAAGTTTCCGAGACAAACCACACGGCTTTATGTCATGATCCCTTCCAGCCCACGCTTTACATGCCGCATCGCACAATAAAGCGGTATCAAAGCGCCGCCGGGCACGCCGAACCCACATGCGACGTCTCCCGGAGGGAGCTTTGGACTGGATTTCGTGGTTGCAGGAATGGGGGAACGCCTTTTACCCGATGGCCTTTGTCTGGGCCTTTTTTGAAGGTGAAACATTTGTAATCTTTGGCGGGATGGGCGCCAAGCTCGGTATCGTCAATCTTTACTGGCTGGTCGGGTCGGTGTGGGTCGGCAGTTTCCTGGGCGATCAGGTCTGGTTCTGGCTAGGCCGCCGTTGGGGCAAGAAGGCGCTGGCCCGTTTCCCCTCCGCCGATGCCCACGCCTGCCGGGTGCTGGGCTGGCTGGAGAAGTACGGCGTCGCCTTCATCCTGGTCTTCCGCTTCCTCTACGGCGTCCGCAACATCGCGTCGGTCGCCATCGGCACCTCGGGGATGCCGTGGTCGCGCTTCCTGTTCTGGAACTTCATCGCCGCCGGCATCTGGGCCTGGAGCTTCGCCGGCGCCGGTTACCTGTTCGGTGAGGCCGCCGCCGCCATCGGTGAGGATGGACCGAAGATCCTGCTGCTGACCGGTCTTGCCATCGGCGGTCTGTGGCTCGCGATCAAGAGCATCCGGTGGGTCCGCCGCCGCGCGCTCGCCGCGACCAACCCGGCCGAGTGACTCCCGCGCCTGAGCGCGGTTGAGCCTGAGACAGGGCCGGGGCGGGAGGTCGTTGACCACCCGCCCCGGCCCTCTTTCGTCAGCCCTCAGGCATCCTGCATTTCCTGATCCTTCAGCCGCTCCCAGATATCGCCGAACTCCGCATGGCGGGCGGCGAACAGCGCCAGCAGGCGCGGATCGAAATGGACCTTGGGATTCAGACGGTCGTCACCGTTCAGCAGGATGTCCACCGTCTTCTCATGGCTGAATGACGGCTTGTAGGGCCGGGCGCTGCGCAGCGCGTCATAGCAGTCGGCAATGGCGACAATGCGGGCGGCGAGCGGGATTGCCTCGCCCTTCAGGCCGAACGGATAGCCGGTGCCGGCCCATTGCTCGTGATGGTACAGCGCGATCTCGGCGGCCATCTTCAGCCGGTCCGATGCGACCAGGATGTCGTGGCCATAGACCGGATGGCGCCGCATTTCGGCAAGTTCGCGCTCGTCGAGCCGGCCCCGCTTGTGCAGGACCGCCTGATCGACGCTCATCTTGCCGACATCGTGCAGGGCGGCGGAAAACCGGATCTCCCGGCAGAAAGCGCGGCTGCAGCCGGCCCAGGTCGCCAGCAGGTAAGAGTATTCGTTGACCCTCAGGATGTGGTTGCCGGTGTCCTCGTCATGCACCTCGGCGGCGCGGGCCAGCAGATTGACCGACACCATGAAGGCACGCTCCGTCTCCGCCTGGAGTTCGGCGACACGGCGGCGCTCCTTGGTCAGGGCGCGGTTGCGTTCGGTCAGCCGCTCCAGCGTTGCAGCGCGTTCCAGCGCCCGCCCGACGATGTGATTGACCGGGGCGATCATCTGCTCGTGATCGGGCAGAAAGGCCGGTGGCCCCTCCAGCGGGCGGCGGTTGATCAACTGCACCACGCCGATGGGCCGGTCACGGAACCCCTTCAATGCGAAGGCCATGATGGACCGGGTGCGGAAGCCGGTGCGCTGGTCGAAGGCGGAGTTGAAGCTGTAGGGCCGGTCCGCCGGAATGGCATAGGCATCCGCCAGCAGCAGCGTCTCGCCGGTCGCGGCGACATAGCCGACGATGGAGGCTTGGCTGACCGGCACCGAAAACAGCGTCGGCCTGGCGCGGATCACGTCGTTCTGCACGCTGACAGCATCGAGATGCCGGTGTCGTCCCTGCCCGCGCAGCATGAAGACCGTGCCGGCCTCGGCACCGGTCAGCTCGCGGCATTTGCGCAGCACCCGATCGCTGAGCGATCGCAGCGACTGGTTCGGGGCACTTTCGATAAATTCAAGGAATTGGCCGACCAGACCCACAGCGCTCCCCCACCCCGGCGCACGACAATGGCGCTCCGAACAGAGTACCCCATTTGTCGCACCCGGCAGAAGGGGCTTGCGGTTCCGAAAGTCACGCGCCGATCACAGGTCACAGCCTGTCCGTCACAGCCCCATCCACCCGCCGGCCCACAGCCAGACCGCCGCCACCGCCATCGACAGCAGCGCCATCGGCACGCCGCAGCGCGCATGTTCGACGAACCCCAGCTTGACGCCGGCCGCGGCCGCCCGTTCCGCCACGATGATGTTGGCGAGGCTGCCCGGCAGCAGCAGGTTGCCGGCGAGGGTCGACAGCAGCGCCAGCCCATAGAGCGCCCCTTCCGGCGGCGACGGCCAAGCGGCCAGCAGCAGGATCACCGCCGGAACGTTGCCGATGGTGTTGCTGCCGGCCAGCGACAGCGGCAGCATCACCGCCAGCCGGTCGGGAAGCCATCCGGCCGCGCTCAGGTCGTTGACCAGCGCCGTCGGGATGCCGGTCAGGCCCAGCGCATGGTTGATCGCGAAGAGCGCGCCGAACAGCACCAGAAGGTGCCAGTCGACCATACCCAGCATGTCGCGGCTGGCCATGCGGCGGCTCACCATCATGATGCCGGCGATCAGCAGCACCGCATGCTCCTGCGGGATGTCGCGGGTGAACAGGATCAGCAGAACGAGCGTCGCCGCCACCGCCTTGCCCAACTGCCAGCGGTCGAGCTTCGGCGCCGCCTGCACGACGCCCTCGTGCCCTTCCTGGGGCATGCCGAAACGGCCGCGCCAGACCAGCCAGACGGTCGCATAGGCGATGGCCATGGCGGCCAGCGCCGGTCCGCCGCAGATCGCCAGGAAGCGCCAGAAATCGAGATGCCCGACCTGCCCGATCAGGATGTTCTGCGGGTTGCCGATCATCGTCGCCGCAGATCCTGCGTTGGCGGCGCCCGCCAGCCCGATCAGGTAGGGCCGCGGGTCCAGCTTGCGCGCCTGGAGGCCCAGGCACAGCATCGGCGTCATGGCGAAGACGACCACGTCGTTCGCCAGCACCGCCGACAGCCCGCCGGCGACCAACACGATCACCGCAAGGAGCCGCGCCGGCGACTTCGCCGCCTGCGCCACCTTCAGCGCGCACCAGTCGTAGAAGCCGCTGCCGGCATATTGCGCCGACAGGATCATCAGACCCAGCAGGATGAAGATCGTCGGGAAGTCGATGGCCGACACGGCGGCGGCGGTATCCAGCGCCCCGGTCGCCAGCAACAGGATCGCTGCGACCAGCGCGATGCCGGTGCGGTCGATGCGCAGGCCGGGAAAGCCGCCCAGCGCCATGCCCAGATAGGTGGCGGCGAACAGAATCAGGATGGTTGCGGTCATAATGCCCGATGCACAGGGAATGTCAGTCGAGGGAAATGGTGGTTCCTTCGCGCGCGGCAAAGCAATTTGCGAACTCTGCCTTGGCCGCCGCCTCGATCCGCTCCATCGTCGCGTCGTCGTGGTCGGGATCGTGGTGGAACAGGCCCAGCGTCTTCACATGGGCCGCGCGGGCAATCCGCACCGCTTCCATCCAGGTGGAGTGGCCCCAGCCGATCCGCTGCCGCCATTCCTCATCGGTGTAGGTCGAGTCGTAGAGCAGCAGATCCACCCCGTCGACAAGGTTCAGGATGTTGCGGTCGGGGTGATCCGGCACATGTTCGGTGTCGGTGACATAGGCGACCGACCGTCCCTGATACTCGATCCGGTAGCCGGTGGCGCCGTCGGGATGGTTCAGCGCCGCGGTGTGGATGCGCACCCCGCCCTCCAGCTTGAAGCTGTGGCCGGGCGGCACCTCGAGGAAGCTGAGATCGCCACCCATGGTGCGCAGCGGCACCGGAAACAGCGGCCGCTCCATCTGGCGCGCCATCACCGATTCGATGTCCGGACCGCCGTTGAGATGGCCGGAGATGACGCGAAGACCGAAACCCTTGGTGTAGGCCGGCGCGAAGAAGGGAAAGCCGCTGATGTGGTCGAGATGGGTGTGGCTCAACAGCAGCGTGGCGCCGGTCACCCCTTCGGCCAGAAGCTTGCGCCCCAGCATCCGCAGCCCGGTGCCGGCGTCGATGATGATCCGCTGCTTGCCCGCCTGCACTTCGACGCAGGAGGTGTTGCCACCGAACCCCAGATGCGAGGCCATTGGGCAGGGAATGGTGCCGCGCACGCCCCAAAAGGTGACTGAAAACCCCATTCCCCGCCTCCAGGCGCGCTCATATGCCGATCCGACCCTTTGGAACGGCGAGTTTAACGCGATTTTCCGGTCTGTACACGACAGAGCATGAACGGCGGAAGGCGCCTGCCGCTCCCCAGCCGGAAAAAGAAACGGGGCCGCTTCGCATGAAGCAGCCCCGTCGATCTCGATCAGTCACCTTGATCGGGCTTGGCCGTTTTCCTTACGACCCGGCCGTCTTACAGCTCGGCAGACATGTAGGCCGGCAGCCAGCCTTCGTTCGCCTCGCGCAGACGCTTCAGCGAGACGATCTCGCCGCCGCGGCCCGACAGCGACGTGCCGCGGGTTTCGCCCAGCACGGTGACCGGAACGCCGGCGGCCTTGGCCTTCTCCTGCACCGTCGCGGCGACGTCCGGACGGACGGCCAGGACGTAACGGCCCTGGTCCTCGCCGAACAGCGCGCGGACATGCTGCCCGTCGAAGCCGGTCAGATAGGCGCCGATGCCGCCGGCCAGCGCCATCTCGGCGATGGTGACGATCAGGCCGCCGTCGGCCGCGTCGTGGCTCGACACCACCAGACCCTCGTGGATCAGTCCGCGGACAAAGTCGCCGTTGCGACGCTCAACCGCCAGATCGACCGGCGGGGGTGCCCCCTCCTCGCGGCCGAGGATCTCGCGCAGGAAGATCGACTGGCCGATGTGGCCCTTCGTCTCGCCCACGGCGAGGATCACGTCGCCTTCATTTTTGAAGGCAACGCCCACGGCGATCATCGCGTCCGGCATGATGCCGACGCCGCCGATGGCCGGGGTCGGTAGGATGGCCTCGCCGTTGGTCTCGTTGTAGAGCGAGACGTTGCCCGACACGACCGGGAAGTCCAGCGCCTTGCAGGCCTCGCCGATGCCCTGAACGGCGCCGACGAACTGGCCCATGATCCGCGGCTTCTCGGGGTTGCCGAAGTTCATGTTGTCGGTGATGGCGAGCGGCAGGGCGCCCACCGCCGACAGGTTGCGCCACGCCTCGGCCACGGCCTGTTTGCCGCCCTCGACCGGGTCGGCGAGGCAGTAGCGCGGGGTGCAGTCGGTGGTGATGGCGACCGCCTTGGTCTGGCCCGGCACGCGGACGACCGCGGCGTCGGCCTGACCCGACATGAAGCGGGTGTCGCCGCCGACGAGGCTGTCATACTGCTCCCAGATCCAGCGCTTGGAGGCCAGATCGGGGCAGCCGAACAGCTTGGTCAGCGTGTCGCCCAGTTCCTCGGAATAGCCGTCGAACACGCTGTCGGCGACATCCGAAGCCTTCGGCGTCGGCTCCCACGGACGGTTGTATTCCGGGGCGGCGTTGGACACCGGGGCGATCGGCATGTCGCACCAGGTCTCGCCATACATCTTGATGACGAGGTTGCCGGTGTCGGTCAGGTGACCGATGACGGCGAAGTCCAGCTCCCACTTGTCGAAGATGGCCTTCGCCACCTCCTCGCGGCCGGGCTTCAGGATGATCAGCATGCGCTCCTGGCTTTCGGAGAGCATGATCTCATAGGGCGTCATCGCCTCTTCGCGCATCGGCAGGGTGTCGAGCGTCAGTTCGATGCCCAGGCCGCCCTTGCCGGCCATCTCGACCGACGACGAGGTCAGGCCGGCGGCTCCCATGTCCTGGATGGCGACGATGGCGTCCGTCTCCATCAGCTCCAGGCAGGCCTCGATCAGCAGCTTCTCGGTGAAGGGGTCGCCGACCTGCACGGTCGGGCGCTTCTCCTCCGAGTCCTCGGTGAACTCGGCCGACGCCATGGTGGCGCCGTGGATGCCGTCGCGGCCGGTCTTGGATCCGACATAGACGACCGGGTTGCCGATGCCGGCGGCGGCCGAATAGAAGATCCTGTCGGTCTTGGCGACACCCACGGTCATGGCATTGACCAGGATGTTGCCGTTGAAGGCCGGGTGGAAGTTGGTCTCGCCACCCACGGTCGGCACGCCGACGCAATTGCCGTAATGGGCGATGCCGGCGACCACGCCCGACACCAGATGGCGGGTCTTGGAATGGTCGGGCGAGCCGAAACGCAGCGCGTTCATGTTGGCGATGGGGCGCGCGCCCATGGTGAACACGTCGCGCAGGATGCCGCCGACGCCCGTCGCCGCGCCCTGGAAGGGCTCAATGTAGGACGGGTGGTTGTGGCTTTCCATCTTGAAGATGACGGCGTCGCCGTCGCCGATGTCGACCACGCCGGCATTCTCGCCGGGGCCGCAGATCACCTGCGGGCCGGTGGTCGGCAACGTCTTCAGCCAAACCTTCGACGACTTGTAGGAGCAATGCTCCGACCACATGACCGAGATGATGCCCATCTCGGTGAAGGTCGGGGTGCGGCCCAGGATGTCCAGGGCGTTCTGGTACTCCTCGGCGGACAGGCCGAACTCCTTGGCGAGTTCGACGGTGACCGGACGCTCCTGCGCCCTGGTAGCTTCAGCGCTCACGACAGGGCCTCCACCAGACCTTCGAACATGGGCTTGCCGTCGGTGTTGCCGTGCAGGGCCTCCACCGCGTCCTCGGGGTGCGGCATCAGGCCGAGCACGGTGCGCTTGGCGTTGAAGATGCCGGCGATGTCCGTGACCGAACCGTTGGGATTGCCGCGCGGATCGGCGCGGGCCTCGTCGGCGATGTAGCGGAAGGCCACTTGGCCCTCGCCGTCCAGACGCTTCACCGTTTCGGCGTCGGTCCAATAGTTGCCGTCGCCATGGGCGATCGGGTAACGCACGACCTGACCCTTGGCGTATTTTGCCGTGAAGGGGCTGTCGGTGTTCTCCACCCGCAGATGCTGGACGCGGCAAATGAACTTCAGTCCGCCGTTGCGCATCAGCGCGCCAGGCAGCAGACCGGCCTCGGTGATGATCTGAAAGCCGTTGCAGATGCCGAGCACCCGCACGCCCTGATCGGCCCGCGCCTTCACCTCGCGCATGATCGGCGAATGCGCCGCCATGGCGCCGGAGCGCAGGTAATCGCCATAGGAGAAGCCGCCGGGCACGACGATCAGGTCGACCTTGGGCAGTTCGGTGTCGCGGTGCCAGACCAGATGCGGCTTGGTCCCGCTGACGGCCTCCAGCGCGGCGACGGCGTCGCGTTCGCGGTTGGAGCCGGGGAAAACGACGATGGCGGCCTTCATGGGGCGGTCAAAATCCGGCGTCGTGAGGGGGAGGAGTTCGCGCCGGACACTAAAGCCGCCGCCCCGGCAAAGCAAGAGTCGCCCAAGGGGCGGCGGCGTTGTGCGCGGCGCATTACATGCCGGGCGCGTCCTCCTCCGGGTAGGCGGTGATGTGGTGCAACGACAGGTCGGCGCCCTTGTATTCCTGCTCGGGATCGAGGCGGATGCCGACGGTGACGCGCAGCAGGCCGTAGACCGCCAGACCCGAGGCCAGACCGAAGCCGGCGCCGCCCAGCGTACCGACGATCTGGCTGAGGATGGACACGCCGCCCAGGCCGCCCAATGCCTCCTGCCCGAAGATGCCGGCCAGCAGGCCGCCCGTCAGGCCGCACAGACCGTGCAGCGGCCAGACGCCCAGCACGTCGTCGATCTTCCAGTCGATCTGGCACTTGTTGAAGGCCCAGACGAACAGCAGGCCGGCGATGCCGCCGGTGACCAGCGCGCCCAGCGGATGCATCACGTCGGACCCGGCGCAGACCGCCACCAGACCGGCCAGCGCGCCGTTGTGGACGAAGCCGGGGTCGGTGCGGCTGATCACCAGCGAGGTGACGATGCCGCCGACCATCGCCATCAGCGAGTTCAGCGCTACCAGACCCGTCACGCCGTCCAGCACCTGGGCGCTCATCACGTTGAAGCCGAACCAGCCCACGCACAGCACCCAGGCGCCCAGCGCCAGGAAAGGGATATTCGACGGCGGAATGGCGATCAGCGAGCCGTTGGGCCGGTAACGGCCGCGGCGGTTGCCGAGATTCAGCACTGCACCCAGCGCCACCCAGCCGCCGAAGGCATGCACCACCACCGATCCAGCGAAGTCGTGGAAGGGCTGGCCGAAGGTCGCGGCCATCCAGCTTTGCAGGCCGAAGCGAGTGCCCCAGACCGTGCCTTCCAGCAGAGGGTAGAACAGCGCGATCAGCGCCAGCGTGGCGCCGGCCTGCGGCCAGAACCTGGCGCGCTCGGCGATGCCGCCCGAGACGATGGCCGGCACCGCGGCGGCGAAGGTCGCCAGGAAGAAGAACTTCACGAGGTCGTAGCCATAGGCCGCGAAGCCGCCGCTTCCCTTGCCGACCAGCGTGTGGGCGTCGGCGAAGAAATCGATGCCGTAGGCCACGGCATAGCCGACGAAGAAATAGGCGATGGTCGACATGGCGAAGTCCGACAGGATCTTCACCAGCGCGTTCACCTGATTCTTGCGCCGGACCGTCCCGACCTCCAGCAGGGCGAAGCCGCAATGCATCGCCAGCACCATCACCGCGCCCATCAGCACGAAAAGGACGTCGCCACCCGTCTTTGCCGCATCCATTTGCACAAACCTTCAGCATTTCGCCCAAAAAAGCGGCAGATTGCTAACAGATCAGGCAGATGTGCGCAAGGGCGCGGCTGACGTTTGGACAGGCAGAGTGGCGGAAATGCAGCACAAAAAGCGGGCGAACCCGCTTTGGGTTGCCCGCTGTCTGCGCAAGAACGATGCCAAACGATGAAGAGACGGGCGGAGCTGCCTCCGCCCTAAGCAACGGCTACATACCGGCGATGGTCATGCCGTCGATGCGCACGGTCGGCGCATCCATGCCAAAGCGCAGTTCCAGGTCGTCGGCCGCCTCCATGTTCAGGAACATGTCCTTGAGGTTGCCGGCGATGGTGATCTCGTTGACGGGATAGGTGATCTGGCCGTTCTCGATCCAGAACCCGCCGGCGCCACGGCTGTAATCGCCGGTGACGCCATTGACGCCCATGCCCATCAGGTCGGTGACGTAGAAGCCGTCCTTGATCTCCGCCAGCATGTCGGCGCGGCTGCGCTTGCCGGCAGCCATGTAGACGTTGGCGGGGGCCGGGCCGGGCGGGCCGGAGGTGCCGCGGGCGGCGTGGCCGGTGGTGGTCAGGCCGAGCTGCCGGGCGGAGCGCAGGTCGAGCAGCCAAGTGGTCAGCACGCCGTCCTCGATCAGCGTGCGCCGAGACACTTCGACGCCCTCGGCATCGAAGGGACGGGAGCGCAGGCCGCGCTTCACATGCGGGTCGTCGACGATGGTGATGGAGGACGCGAAGATCTGCTGCCCCATCCTGTCCTTCAGGAAGCTGGTGCCGCGGGCGATGCTGGGGCCGCTGATGGCGCCGGTCAGGTGGCCGAGCAGGCCGCGCGACACCCGCGGGTCGAAGAACACCGGCACCTTGCAGCTCTTCACCCGGCGCGGGTTCAGGCGGCGGACGGCACGCTCGCCGGCCTCGCGGCCGATCTCGGCGGGATCGCGCAGGTCGGCGCCATAGACCTTGCTGTCATAGTCATAGTCGCGCTCCATCCCGGTGCCGGTGCCGGCCAGGACAGAGGCCGACAGCGACTGGCGCGATACGCCATAGCTGCCGGCGAAGCCGTTGGAGGCGGCAATCGCGATGGTCGAGCGGCTCCAGCCGGCATCGCCCCCTTCGGAATTGGTGACGCCCTGGACCGCCAGCGCCGCCTCTTCGGCGATTCGCGCCCGCTCGATCAGCGTTTCCGCCGACGGCTCCTCATCATCGCAGATGTCGAGGTCGGGCCAGCTGCGGGACAGTTGGTCCGGATCGGCGATGCCGGCGAAGCCGTCCTCCGGCACCACGCGGGCCATGGCGATGGCGCGCTCGACCAGTTCGTCCAGCGCCTTGCCGCTGCGGTCGGTGGAGGAGACGATGGCCTGCCGCTTGCCGACGAACACCCTGAGGCCGAGATCGCCGGATTCGGAGCGCTCAAGCTTCTCGGTCTTGCCCAGCCGGTGGGCGAGGGACACGGATGCGCTGTCGAACAGCACGGCATCGGCGGCATCCGCACCGGCGGCACGCGCCTTGGCGATCAGGTCGTCCAGCAAATTCAGGACCCCGGAGGACTCCGTCTTGTGCTGGTCGTTCGGCGAAACGGTCATCAGGCTCTCCGGTTGGTCTCCGTCCTGTCTACCAAATGGGACGGCGACGCGGAACGGGGAAGAGGCAAATTGCCCCCTCCCCGCTCCGCGCCGCCATCGAATACCGGTTTTGGTTGCGGATCAGGCCAGTTCGCGACGGTCGGCCTGGGCGCCCAGCGCCGGAACCTTCAGGGCGAAGGCGCCCTCGCCCAGCAGCGACTGCACCACCAGCAGGACGGTCCAGAAGGCCGGGAACTCCCAACCGCCACCCTGCGCATTGAACACCCAGCCATTGCCGACATGCTGGAGCGTCGCTCCGATCATGATCGGCAGAAGGGCGAGCGCGATCCAGCGGGTGTAGGCGCCGGCAATCAGCAGCAACCCGCCGCCGATCTCGCCCAGTATCACGAGATAGGCGAAGACGCCGGGATAACCGATGCTCTCGAAATAACCGACGGTGCCGGGAATGGTGAAGGTCAGCACCTTCAGCACAAGGCCGTGGGCCAGGAACAGCAGGCCGAGGCCGACACGCAGCAGGAAGGCGGCATAGGGGGCGGTGCGAGTGTCGATCATGGTCAGGGTCTCCTCGATCAGGTGGGCCAGATGGGCCGCGTTTTGTCTGAGGAGAAGATTAGGCCGGATCGGCACGCGGGATAATCCGCAGATTTGGCGAAGGTTTGTTGCTCCCTTGGAAACAATGCCGGACAGCCCGCCCTTTCCTGCAGCGGAAAAGGGCGGATCTGCGCATTATCCCCGCTTCCAGGTCGTACCCTGCGGACCGTCTTCGAGGACGATGCCCTTGTCGGCCAGTTCCTTGCGGATGCGGTCGGCCTCGGCGAAGTTCTTCGCCGCGCGGGCGGACTTGCGGTCGACGATCAACTGCTCGACCTCGGCGTCGCTCAGCCCTTCGCCCCCACCGGTCGGCGCCCAGCGGAACCATGCCTCCGGCTCCTGCTGCAACAGGCCGAGCTGTTGTCCGGCTGCCAGCAGCGCGCCCTTCGCCGCGGCCTTCTCGGCATCGCTCTTCGCCTTGTTCACCGCGGTCGCCAGCTCGTGCAGATGCGCGATGGCGAGCGGACTGTTCAGGTCGTCCTCCAGTGCCGCCAGAACGTCGAAGGGCAGCTCGGCCGGAATCGCCGCCGGCTCGCCGCGCAGCGCCTGATACCAGCGGTCGAGCGCTCCCTTGGCCTGCCGGATGCCCTCGCGGGTGAAATCCAGCGGCTGGCGGTAATGCGCGCTCAGCAGGGTCAGGCGGATCGCCTCGCCTGGGAACTCGTCCAGAAGATCGTGGACGGTGAAGAAGTTGCCGAGCGACTTCGACATCTTCTCGCCTTCGACCGTCACGAAGCCGTTGTGGACCCAGGTGCGGGCCAGCCGGTCGGTGCCGTTGGCGCAGCAGCTCTGCGCGATCTCG
This sequence comes from Azospirillum sp. TSH64, assembly GCF_003116035.1. GTDB lineage: Bacteria > Pseudomonadota > Alphaproteobacteria > Azospirillales > Azospirillaceae > Azospirillum. Next base: position 2,806,106 of record NZ_LGQW01000015.1, on the reverse strand, counting down.
TTCTCATGGTGCGGGAAGATCAGGTCCAGACCGCCGCCATGGATGTCGAAGGTCGCGCCGAGATGCTCCTTCGCCATGGCGGAGCATTCGATGTGCCAGCCCGGACGGCCGCGGCCCCAGGGGCTGTCCCAGCCGGGCTGGTCGGGGCTGCTGGGCTTCCACAGCACGAAGTCGGAGGCATCGCGCTTGTAGGGCGCCACCTCGACCCGCGCGCCGGCGATCATGTCCTCGAGCGAGCGGCGGGACAGCTGGCCATAGCTCGGCATCGACGGCACGGAGAACAGCACATGCCCTTCCGCGGCATAGGCGTTGCCGCGCTCGATCAGCGTAGCGATCAGCGCGATCATCTGGCCGATATGCTGGGTCGCCCGCGGCTCGATGGTCGGGCGCAGCGCGTTCAGCTCGTCCATGTCGGCATGGAACAGATCGGTGGTGCGGGCGGTCAGCGCGTCGATCGGTTCGCCGCTGTCCCGCGCCCGGTCGATGATCTTGTCGTCCACATCGGTGATGTTGCGGACATAGGTCACCGCCGGATAGAGCCGCGACAGCAGCCGGAACAGCAGGTCGAACACCACCACCGGCCGGGCGTTGCCGATATGGGCCGTGTCGTAGACGGTCGGACCACAGACATACATGCCGACATGGTCCGGGCGAAGCGGCTCGAAGCGCTCCTTACGGCGGGTCAGCGTGTTGTAGAGGTCCAACGGCACGGTCCGAACTCCCAGAAAATATAGTGTTTCAGGCGGTTTCGCCGGCCAAGCGCCGGAGGCTGCGCGCCCGTCCGATCAGGGGTAGCAGGTTCTTCAATTCCGGTCCATGGTCGCGCCCGGTCAGCGCGCGGCGCAGAGGAAGGAAGAGATCCTTGCCCTTGCGGCCCGTCGCCCCCTTCACCGCATTGGTCCAGGCGCCCCAGGTGCCGAGGTCCCACGGCCCGTCGGGCAGCAGCGCCGCCGCCTGGGCCAGGAAAGCGGCATCCTCCACCAGCGGCGTCACCGGCGCATGGGTCACCGCCCACCAGTCCTGCGCGTCGCCCAGCCGCGCCAGATTTGGCCGCACCGCGTCCCAGAAAGCGGCGTCGGCGCCGGTCAGGCCCAGCGCCTCCAGCCGGGCGGCCACCGCCTCGAACGGCGTCAGGTGCAGGATGCGGGCGTTCAGCCGGCCCAACTCCTCGGGGTCGAACTTCGGCGTGCCGCGGGCGATCTTCGACAGGTCGAACTCCGCCACCAGCTCGTCCAGCGTCAGCCGCGCCTCGATGGGGTCGGAGGTGCCGAGCTTCGCCAGCAGGCTGTTGACCGCCATCGGCTCGATGCCGTCCTCGTCGCGCAGGCTGCCGACCGACAGGCTGCCCAGCCGCTTCGACAGCCCCTGCCCGCCGGCATCGGTCAGCAGCGGCAGATGGGCGAAGGTCGGAACAGCCGCACCGAGCGCTTCAAAAATCTGGATCTGCACCGCGGTGTTGGCGACATGGTCCTCGCCGCGGATGATGTGGGTGATGGCGAAGTCGGCGTCATCGACCACGCTGGTCAGGGTGTAGAGCGGCCGGCCATCCTCGCGGATCAGCACCGGATCGCTCAGCGACGTGCCCTCGAACCGCACAGGCCCGCGGACGAGGTCGGTCCATTCCACCGGAGTCGGGGTCAGCTTGAAGCGCCAATGGGCCTTGCGCCCCTCCCCTTCCAGCCGGGCGCGGTCCCCGTCGGTCAGGCGGAGTGCCGCACGGTCGTAGATCGGCGGACGGCCCTGCGACACCAGACTGGCGCGCTTGAGGTTCAGTTCCTCCGGCGTCTCGTAGCAGGGATAGAGCCGGCCGGCGGCCTTCAGTGCGGCTGCCGCCTCGTCATAGCGCGGATAGCGGTCGCTTTCGCGGGCGAAACGATCCCAGGTCAGGCCCAGCCAAGTGAGGTCAGCCGCGATGGCGTCGGCGAATTCCTGGGTGGAGCGCTCCTCGTCGGTGTCGTCAAGCCGGAACATGAAGCTTCCGCCGGTCTTGCGCGCAAACAGCCAGTTGACGAGGGCAAGCCGCACATTGCCGACATGGATGCGGCCGGTCGGGCTGGGGGCGAAACGGACGGCGGTGGACATGGCAGGACTCGGGTTGCAGACGGGACAGGCGGGCAGTCCTAGCACGGTCGGCGCGCCTTCCGAAAGCGGTCCGCGACCGATGCATCCGCGCAACAGGTCGGGCATTGCATCGGTTGCCACGGTAGGCGCGGGAAACGGGCTGCGTTAGCTTGGCGGCAAATCCAATCTCGGAGACATCCTATGGCGGACAAGAGCTTGCGCATCGGCGTCGTGCTGTCGGGCTGCGGCGTGTATGACGGCACGGAAATCCACGAGGCGGTCTGCACCCTGCTGGCCATCGCCCGGGTGGGGGCGGTCGCCGTATGCTACGCTCCCGACATTCCGCAGGCCCATGTCGTCAACCATTTGACCGGCCAGGAGACCGGCGAGAGCCGCAACGTGCGGGTCGAGTCGGCCCGCATCGCCCGCGGCAAGATCACCGCGCTCAGCGAGTTCTCGGCCGGCGACGTCGATGCGCTGATCTTCCCCGGCGGATTCGGTGCCGCCAAGAATCTCAGCGACTTCGCCTTCAAGGGGGCCGACTGCTCGGTCAACCCGCAGGTGGTGGCCGCCGTCGCCGCCATGCGCGCGGCCGGCAAGCCGATCGGCGCGCTGTGCATCGCGCCGGCCATCCTCGCCAAGATCCTGGGCCAGCAGGGGGTGGAACTGACCGTCGGCAACGATCCCGGCACCGTCGCCGCCCTGGAAGCGATGGGGGCGGTCCATCGCACCACCACCCATGGCGAAATCGTGGTCGATCCGGGGCTGAAGGTGGTCACCTCCCCCTGCTACATGCTGGACGCCACACTGGCCCAGATCGCCGAGGGGGCGGAAAATACCGTCAAGGCTCTGGTCGATCTGGTGAAGTAACGAAGACGAGTTCACGACGAAGGGGGTAGCGATACCTCCTTTGTCACGGCCAATGTCACAAAGCTGGGCAATAATTCATTAACCGCCTTCCCACACCCTTTGCCTCGGTTTCTTTTTATCAGGCGAGGGTTGGCGATGACCTGCATTGTGGGATTGGTGGACGGCGATCGCGTGTGGATGGGCGGCGACAGCGCCGGGGTGAACGGGCTGGACATCACCGTCCGCGCCGACACCAAAGTGTTCCGCAACGGCGACAGCCTGATCGGCTTCACCAGCTCCTTCCGCATGGGCCAACTGCTGCATTACCGGCTGGAGGTCCCATCCCGCGACCATGACGCCGACCTGTTCCGCTACATGGTCGTCGACTTCGTCGATGCCGTCCGCAACTGCCTGAAGGACGGCGGCTACGCCCACCGCTCCAACGACGTGGAGACGGGCGGTACCTTTATGGTCGGCCTTGAAGGCCGTCTGTTCACCGTGCAGTCCGACTATCAGGTCGGCGAGGCGGTGCGCGGCTACCACGCCATCGGCTGCGGATCGGACTATGCGTTGGGTTCGCTCGCCTCCACCGTCGGCCAGCCGCCGGAAGAGCGCGTGCTGAAGGCCCTGGAATGCGCCGAGCTGTTCAACGGCGGCGTCCGTGCGCCCTTCACCATCCAGTCCAGCCTGCGCCGCCCGCAGTTGGCGCTGACCGAAGCCGCGTAAACTCCGAATTCGACCTCTTTAACCTTTGACCGAGGTCGAAAGAAATGGCGAAGGTTGTTCTACGGTCATTCAAAGCTACGTGACGTATGGCTCCCTGTCCTGCCGTACTGCAGGACAGGGACTTACCACAAAAAAACTTTGGACCGCGGGGACGATGCCTGCATGACATCGGGATGGGCGTGAAGAAGCGCCGATCTTCCCTTCACCCTGCCCGCTCTACGGCAGATCGGTGAAGCCGCCGGCAATCGGAAAGCGCCGCAGCCGCGTCGCCGGCCGGCGCGACACCTGCGGACCCGGCGGAGCCCTGCGACGGCCCGCTTCCGCCTGAACCACCAGCCGCCAGACCGCCATCACCGTCTCTGCGGCATGGCCGCGCGCCATGAGGCCGGCAGGTGCCAGCCCCTCATCGATCAGAGCAGCCAGCAGATCGTCCAATGCCTCCGCCGGCGGCAGCCCAGCCGGGGCTTCGGCCTTCATCCGGCGTGTCAGCACCCGCTCCGGCACCACGAGCCCGGCCGGCCCGCGCGAAGCCGCCGGCTGGTTGCCGTTGCGCCAGCGCGCCAGTTCCAGCACCGCCGTCTTCGGCACGTCGGCCAGCACGGCATAGCCGAACCCCGTCTCTTCCGGTGCAAGGCCGAGCAAGCGGTCGGTGCGGTCGACGCTCGACAGCAGCAGGGCGCCCATCCGCTCCGCCAGCGCCGCCAGGGTCGCGGCACGCAGGCGGGAATGCATCCGGTCGACCGCCACGGCCGGTTCGCGGCCGGCAAAGGCGGGTGCCAGCAGCGAGTCGGCGGCCTTCAGCAGCGGCGCCAGCGCAACATTGTCGAGGCGGCAGCCCAACAACTCCACGATCTCCGCCGCGTCGTCCAGGCTGTCGGCCAGGGTTCCGGCAAACTCCGCCTCCGGACTGCCCGGCAGCGGTGCCCGGACCGCCAGCACCCGCTCCGGCCCCAGCGCATCGACGGCAATGGCAGCGACCAGCGCCGAGTCCAGCCCGCCGGTCAAACCGACCACCGCTCCCGGCGCGCCGGATTTCGTTACGGCATCGTGCAGACCCAGCACCAGTGCGCCATAAAGCGCCTCAGTTCCTTCGGCCGGAGCAATCGTTTCGGCATCGGAACTGTCCCAACCGTCATCGTCTCCGCGCTCCCACCGGGTCAGCAGAAGATGTTCGGCGAACAGCGGAGCCTGGGCGACCAGCCGCCCGCCGGGAGCGAGCGCGAAGCTGCCGCCGTCGAACACCCGCTCGTCCTGCCCGCCGATGAGGTTCACGATGGCCAGCGGCAAGCCGCATTCCACCACCCGCGCGACGGCGGCCTGGACCCGCTCATCGGCGCGACCGGGAGCGAAGGGACTTGCCAGCATGGCCACCAGCAGCTCGGCACCGCTTTCCGCCAGCGTTTCCGCAACGTCGCCGGTGGCCAGGTCGCCGCCGACCAGCAGGCCGATCCGCACCCCGCGAACATTCACCGGACCCGGCATCAGACCGCTATCGAAACGATCCTCCTCCGGCCCACCGATTTCGCCGAAGTCCGTTACGGCCTGGAAACGAACCGCAGAAATCTTACCGCCATCCAGCAACAGCGCGGCATTGTGACGCTTCGATCCATTGCGCCCCAACTCCCCAGTCACCGATTCCCCGCGCCAGGGCACGCCGACCAGCAAGGCCGGTCCACCGTCGGCGGTCTCCTCCGCCAGCGCCTGCACCGTTGCCTCCACCGCGTCGAGGAAGGCGGGAAGTGTGGCCAGATCCAGCAACGGGGCACCGGACAGGCCGGCGGCGGGGCAGACGACCAGATCGGCGCCGCGCGCCGCGGCCTCAGCCCTTGCGGCGCGGAGTCGATCGGCATTCGCGGCGAGGTTGCCGGCGGCGGGATTGATCTGGGCGAGGGCGATGGACAGTCGGTTCGTCATGATGGCTGGCTCCCTTCTTCCGGGTCCTTTGGCGATAAGGGTAGCAGCCCCTTCTCTTTGGTGAAAGCCGCGGCTCGTCGCAGCTCATCACGCAGGCGGAACAAGTGGCGGCAAGTTATCGGATGTAGTTTCACAGTCGTCGACACTTAGTAAGGAAACGAATTTGTTTCAATCATTGAAAGAAATCCATGAAATTAACAAACGGTAAAGGTTGCCGGCGTCATGCTTCCGCTTGCACACAAACAACGCGATGCGGGGGCATCCATGTACTACACGGAGCTCAGCGGCCCGAACGGCAAACCGTCGGTGCTGTCCACGGCTGTGCAGAACGGCTCGTCAAAGACGGCCGGCACGGTGAAGGACGCGCTGGCCAAATCGGACGCGAAAACAGTGGACGGCGACAAGGCGGACAAGAAGTCCCAGTCGCCGGCCTACACCATCAGCCAGTCGATGGAATCGCTGCTGGACAGCATGACCGGCAAGAGCGGCGCCCAGGCCGCGGGCGGGGCAGCGGGCGGCGGGAGCGCCCTGGCGTCCGGCAGCGGCGTGGACCGTGCCAAGCAGGCCCAGTCGCTGATGCAGTCGGCACTGGATCATGGCAAGGGTTTGGCCGGCATGTTCGGCAAGGGCATTGACGCCCTGAAACAGGGTCTCGGCGACACGCTGAGCGCGCTCGGCGTTCCGCAGAACCGGATCGACGATGCCGTGAAGGGCTTCGGCGACGGGCTGAAATCCAAGCTGGACGGCATGAATCTCAGCGACCTGTCGGTGGACATGCAGGCCACCCAGTCCCAATGGTCGATCGAGTCGCACGGAATCGACCTGGAAATCCAAGACGGCGACCGCAGCGTCAAGATCTCCTTCGCGAAATCGACCCTGGACTTCCGCCGCGACGACCAGCGCCTGCAGGCCTCGCTGGGCAAGGGCGGCGACATGGCACTGAGCGCCACCGGCATGACCACCACCGCCACCGGCAAGTCGACCGGCATGATCGTGCGGTCGGAAGGCTTCAGCGAGGATGAGATCAAGGACATTCTCGGCAAGCTGAACGACATGGCCGCCAAAGGCGGCGGCGGTGACGGGATGAAGGGGCTGGCGGTGCTGAAGCCGACCACGTCGAAGGACGGCGTCACCAAACTGACGCTCGACCTGTCCAATCCGATCGCCGGGCTGTCGGCCGGCAAGGCCGCCACGGCGGCGGCCGGAGCGGCGGCCAGCGGGTCGGCCTCGACTCCTGCAAAGTCGCAGGGCGTCGATCTGACTGCCTGAGCCGGTCCGATGCGTTCATTGTCACAGCGCCGGCCCGGATCCGTCCGGACCGGCGCTTGCCCATGAGTGATGGCTTCTTTACAAGCGGTCGCGGTGCCGGGCCCGCTGGGCCGGGCGCCGTCCGATCTCCCGGAACCATCGCCCGGATGAAGACATGACCGACCGCGACACGCTGCTGGCCCTGAACCAAGCCTTCTACAGGGCCTTCACCAACCGCGACGCCGCCGCGATGGAAGCCCTCTGGGCGGAAACGCTGCCCATCTCCTGCATCCATCCCGGCTGGACCGCCCTGTTCGGGCGCGACGCCGTGCTGACAAGCTGGCGCGACGTTCTGCGCACACCCAGCGGCATTACGGTGGCGGCTCGGAACGAGCGGGTCACCCTGCACGGCAACACCGCACTGGTGGTCTGCGAGGAAACGCTGGGCGATGCCGTCCTGGCGGCCACCAACCTGTTCGCCCGCGAAAACGGCAACTGGCGTCTCGCCCATCATCAGGCTGGTCCCATCGCTCCGGCCCGCGCCGATGTCGAAATCCCGGTCAAGCCGCTGCGGCGCCTGCACTGAACCGTACCGCGGCTGCACGACCGGGCCTCAGGGTAGACTCGCCACCTCCGGCCGCGCTTCCAACCGGCGGACGAGGTCGATCACCACATGGTCAGCGGTGACCTGATCGGGATCGCTGTTGGTCAGGGCCACAACGCCCCAGCGATGCGCCTTCGAGAAGGCGATGTAGGCGTTGAAGCCGCCGGTGGAGCCGGAATGCCAATGGATCGGCGTGCCGTCCGTGGCCCAGGCGACGAACCATCCGAGCGCCATCGCTCCGCTTCCCAGGCTGCCGGGGTCGGCCAACGACCGGCCATCGACCTGCACCGACTGCGCCAGCGCCAGGGTGGCTGCCACCGGCGGCGCACAGCCGTGACCGTCCGGCCCAACGGCGGCAGCGCCTGGGCAATCGCCGAGATTGGCGGAGAGCCAGCGCAGCAGATCGTCGGCCGAGGAATAGAGGCCGAAGGCAGGCAGCATCGCCGGCGCCTCCCAATCCGGCACGGTCCGGCCGCGGGCATGGCCAGCCGCCTTGCGCATCCGCTGCTCCGCCGTCGGGTGCAAGGTGGTGTCGCGCAGCCCGAAGCGGTCGGTCACCACCCGTTTCAGCAAGGTCTCGTAAGGCTGGCCGGCGGCGGCCGCCAGCGCCTCGCCCAGCACCGACATGCCGGCATTGGAATAGCTGAAACGCAAGCCCGGCGGCACCGGCAGCCGGTAATCGGACAGCCACAGCGCCAGCTCGCCCCGCGACAGCGGTTTGTAGGGATTGCGCGGGTCCTCCAGCCGGCTCCAGGAGAAGCGGGAGGTTTCCGGCACGTTCGGCAGGCCGGCGGTGTGGGTGGCAAGATCGCGCAGCCGGATCGGACGGCCGTCATAGTCCGGCACATGGGAGACCGGGACCGCGCCGACCCGGCGCAGATGGCGCTGGAGCGGGTCGGCGGGGTCGATCCGGCCCTCCCGCATCAGGTCCGCCATAATGGTGCCGGTGAAGGGCTTGGTCAGCGACGCGATCTGGAACAGGGTACGCCCGTCGGCCGGCCCGCCATCGGGGCGCCCGGCATCGCCACGCCCGACCACCAGCGTCCGGCCGTCGCGGATGACGCCGACCACCAGGCTGCCGGTTCCGACCGCCGGCTGCCGCTCCTCCACCGCACGGGTGACCGCATCGACCAACGGGTCCGGAGCCCGGTCCAGCCCGATGGCCCCGGTCGGACCGAGCGGAACGCTCCACAGCAGCAGGCACAAAGCGCCCCAGAGCAATCCGTGCCGCAGCCCGTGTAGCAGTCCGCGCCGCATGCACACCTCCGCCCCGTCCCAATCGCGAGGCTGGAGAGTGGGCAGACGTACGGCCGGCGGACAGGTCCGCGAAGGGCGATGCGGCGAAAGACGGGACGGGAGCCGCCGGGGTACTCCCCAGCCGCTCCGCCACCGCCCATCAGGTCAGGCTTGGCAGGCTGGCGCCGGTTTTCCGTCAGCGCCTATTCGGTGGGGATTTCGGCCCTTGGCGGACGGCGGTCCTTGACCACCGACAGCGGCACGTCGTCGGCGGCGATCTCCAGGATCGGATGGCCGTCCAGCAGCGACGGGCACCGCTTCACCTGGGTGAAGGCCAGGAAGAAGTCCGCCTTGCGCCAATCCGGCTCGATCCCGTTCACCAGGCGCAGCCAGGGCGGCAGCTCGAACCGCACCGCCAGCGTGTTGCCGCAGACGGTCAGCGTGTACTGCCGCGGCGGGGCATGGCCGTCATTCTCGCGCTCGACATACTCGATAAGCTCCTGCAATGCCTCGTGCAGGGAATTGCCCCAGTAATCCAGCTCAAACTTGCCGTCGGCGCCGCGTACGCCCCCGACGAAATGGTTGTAATAGACGTACTGGTTCGGATGCATGGCGCCCAGCTGCCAAGCGTACACCACGGCGACCACGGTCATCGCGGCGGCGAACCCCTGCCCCAGCGCCCGGCCGCCGTGCTGCGACAGCGTCCACAGCCGGTCGGCGGCGATCGCGGCCATCACCACGAAAGGCGGCGCCAGGAACAGGAAATGGCGGATGCCGTTGTAGACCGACGGCCGCATCAGCACGAACAGCAGGATCGGCAGGAAGCCCGCCAGCACCAGCGGGGTGTAGCGGACCACGGTGAAGGCACCGGCGCGCCGCCAGCCGCCGCGGGCCAGCCACACCGCCGCCATGATGACCGCGGCCCCGACACCGATCACCACCGCTTCCGGCAGCTTCACCGCCAGATAGACCGGCAGATACAGGGCGGGCGGGTCGTTCGAGTGGACCAGCTCGCCCATGAACAGCGTCTGGATGTCGATCGGGAAGTGGGAGACGACACGCAGCGCCTCCAGCGGGTTGCGGAACGGCCGCTGCACCACCCAGGGCCAGAACACCGCCATGATGGCGTAGGCGACCGGGATTGCCGGCCACAGGGACAGGAAGGCGCGCCGCGCATCGGCCAGCGCCCAGCGGTGCCCCTCCTGCCGGGTGACCAGCGCGAAATGCAGCGCCATGGCGACCGCCAGATAGAAGCCGGCCAGCACCGCACCGACGCGGATCGCCAGCGTCATGCCCAGCACCAGCCCGAACTTCAGCACGGCGCTCCGGCTGGGACGCGGCATCTGCTTCAGGATGCGGGTGGCGAAATAGAGCGTCCACACCATGCCGGCCGCAAAAGGCACGTCCTTGGTGTTGTTGAACATGGCGCCGTAATAGACGCCGCTCAGCGACAGCAGGGCCGCCGCGATGAAGCCGGCGCGGGGACCGGCCAGCAGCCGGGTGTAACGCCAGGTTCCGGCAATGCCCAGCACGCCGACCAGCGCGCAGAGCAGGTGCCGCGTCTCATACTCCTCGAAGGGGGAGAAGGGCACGATCACCGCGGTGACGAGGTCGAACAGCCCACCGTAATAGGCCAGATCCTTGAAATGGAAGGCTGACCGGTCCTGAAAGCCGCTGAGGTAATAGGAGAGCAGCTTCTTGCCGTAGATGTGCTGCACCTCCTCGTCGGTGCTGATGCCGTAGCTGAGGAAGGTCAGCGCCGCCAGGATCAGCACGCCCAGAAGAAGCGCGCGCGACAGTCCGTCCCACAAGGCCGCCTCGCCACGCGGCAGCGCGCGGCCGGCCGCCGTGGCGGTGGAGGGTGCGGCGCTAGCTGGACGCGGACGGCGGGAAGCGCCACCGGCATCCTCAGCGTCGCCGGTGTGCAGACGGGACTCGATGCTCATCGGCGCGGCTCCTGCCCCGCTGTTCCGTCGCCGAAGCTTTCGCCGACAGGGTCCAGATCATGCTCGTGCCGGCCGTCCGCCGGACCGAAGCCGTGGGCGGAGCGGACGATGAACAGCGGACGCCCCTTCACCTCGGCGAAGACGCGGCCCAGATAGTCGCCGATGATGCCCAGGGTGATCAGTTGGAGTCCGCCCAGGAACAGCACGGCGACCAGCAGCGACTCATAGCCGGGCACGTCGATGCCATGGATCAGCGTGCGGATCAGCCGGATCAGGATATAGACGAAGGCAACGCCGGACATAGCCATGCCGACCAGACTCCAAACCCGCAGCGGGAAGGTGGAGAAGGCCGTCAGCCCGTCGAAGGACAGGCGCAGCAGCTTGACGAAGCCCCATTTGGTGTCTCCTCCGGCACGCTCGCCCTGCTCGTAGGGGATCGCGGCCTGACGGAAACCGACCCAGGCGAAAATGCCCTTCATGAAGCGCGTGCGCTCCGGCATCCGGTTGATGACCTCGACGACGCGGCGGTCCATCAGGCGGAAATCGCCGACCTCGCGCGGCAGCTTGATCTCCGACAGATGGTCGAAGACCCAGTAGAACAGGCGGGCGAACAGCCGGTGCTTCAGGCTCTGCCCGACACGGGCATGGCGCACCGCGACCACCACGTCGAACCCCTCGCGCCACTTGGCGATGAAGGCCGGCAGCAGTTCCGGCGGATGCTGCAGATCGGCATCCATCGGCACGATGGCGTCGCCGGTGGTGTGGCTGAGCCCGGCGGAGAGCGCTAGTTCCTTGCCGAAATTGCGCGACAGGTCGACGACCTTCACCCGGGGCTCGCGGTCATGGACGTCCAGCAGCCGGTCGACGGTGTCGTCGCGGCTGCCGTCGTTGACGCACACCACCTCCCAATCCATTCCGAGCCCGTCCAGCACCGGCACCAGCCGGGCGAACAGGGCGTCGATGTTGGGGCCCTCGTTGTAGAAGGGAATGACGACCGACAGGCAGCCGCGCCGTGGACGGCCGTATCGGTCCGCCGGGGGGCGGCTGGCCGCAGGACGGGCGGGAACGGTGCGGGCATCCGGGGAAGCCGCGGAAAGGGGCGCGTCGGGAATGGACATGGCCAGCCGTCGGATCAAAGCGTCAGGGACCGGGAGATGGGGGATCGGCGACGACCCCGGACGGCCGCTGCGCCCTTTGGCATATATCACGATACGGGGGGATGTTCAAAATGCCTCTCCTGTGACCGCCGCGGCACAAAAAATGGACTGTTCGCCCGTGAAAGCGTCCGGACGCCCACCACCCGCAGTCCAACGAAACAGGCAAACATCCGGCGTTGCGGTTTATTCCAACGATGTGGAACGACTGCTTTCCCCTAGGTCATTCATGGGTCTCTTTGGTTACCGGCGCGCAAGGCCGGTCCATACCGGGGCATGTGGCATGTTTCCTGAAACCGGCTTTTTGGAACAGGTCGCAATTGCTGACCTTTTAAGGTTCCGCGCAGCACCCCCGTGCCGATGGAGGCCCCGGCCATGAGCCTTTTCAATCGCTTTTCCGTAGGAACGAAGATCACGGCGGCCAGCGCCGGTATTCTGGTGTTCCTGGTGCTGATCGGCGGCATAGGCGTGGCGGCCCTGTCGGAGGCCGGCGGCGCGGTGGACACCTACCGGCGGCTCGGCCAGCAGACCAACGAACTGGGGCGCATCCAGGCCCTGATGCTGGAGATGCGCCAGCAGGCCACCCGCTTCCTGCTGACCGGCGATCCGGAGGTCGGCGCGACCGTCCGGCGCACGGCGCAGGAGGCGGCGCAGACCATCGACAAGACCCGTGCTTTGGTCACCGACCCTGCCCTGTTGCAGACCGCCGACCATATGGCGCAGGAGATCGCCCAGTATCAGGAGGCCTTCGCCGCCACGATGGATTTCCAGGCCCAGCGCAGCAAGGCCATCTCCGAACTGGACGAGATCGGCCCGCGGCTGGAAAGCGCGCTGGACAACATCATGGACAGCGCCAGCACCGGGGGTGACACCGACGCTGCCTATTTGGCAGGCATGGCGTTGCGCCACATGCTGTCGGCCCGGATTTCGGCGACGCGCTACAGCGTCGACGGCTCTCCGGCGCTGGCCAGCCAGACCCGGTCCCAGTTCACCGACGCCGCCAGCCGTGGCGGTGCGATGATGGCGAAGCTGACCGACATGGACCGCCGCAAGATGGCGATGTCCTACACCGCCATGCTGCGCGTCTACATCACCGGCTTCAACGGCGTGGTCAAGGCGACAACCGAGCGTGACCGGCTGGTCAACGAGGTGCTGATCCCCGTCGGCGACTCCATCGCCAAGGAGGCGGAGCAACTGACCGTGGCGAGCGTCGACGCCCAGAAGAGCCTGGGCATGGCGACCGGCGCCTTCATCGACAAGGCGCGGGGCGGGATGACGGTTGCCTCGCTGATCGCGGTGGTGCTGGGGCTGGCGACGGCACTGCTGATCGGCCGCGGGCTGTCGCGGCCGGTGGTGGCGATGACCGACCGCATGACCCGCTTGGCCAGCGGCGACCGCAGCGTCGACATTCCCGGCCTGCAGCGCGCCGACGAGATCGGCGGCATGGCCAAGGCGCTGCAGGTCTTCAAGGACAGCCTGATCGACAGCGACCGGCTGGCCGAGGCCCAGCGCACCGACCACGAGGCCCAGCGCAGCCGCGGCGAGCGCATCGACCGGCTGACCCAGGAGTTCGACCGGCTGGTGTTGCAGGCGCTGGGCCGGGTGTCGGCGGCGGCAACGCAGTTGCAGGCGACCGCCCAAACCATGTCGGCAACCGCGGAGCAGACCACCCGGCAGGCCGATGCGGTTGCCAATGCCTCGCATGAGGCGACCGGCAATGTGGAGACGGTGGCCGCGGCAACGGAGGAGTTGACGGCATCCATCGCTGAGATCGGCCGGCAGGTGGCGGAAAGCACCCGGATCGCCGGACAGGCGGTCGCCACCGCCGAGAAGACCGACGGCACCGTCCGCGGGCTTGTCGATGCCGCCCAGCGCATCGGCGAGGTGGTGCAGTTGATCACAGACATCGCCAGCCAGACCAACCTGCTGGCACTGAACGCCACCATCGAGGCGGCCCGCGCCGGCGAGGCCGGCAAGGGCTTCGCCGTGGTGGCGTCGGAGGTGAAGAGCCTCGCCAGCCAGACCGCCAAGGCGACCGAGGAGATCGGCAGCCAGATCGCCGGCATCCAGGACATCAGCCGGCAGGCGGCAGGCGCCATCGCCGAGATCGGCCGGGTGATCGCCGAGATCAACCACATCTCCACCACCATCGCCGCCGCGGTGGAGGAACAGGGTGCCGCCACCAAGGAGATCAGCCGCAACGTCCAGCAGGCGGCGCGCGGCACGCAGCAGGTGTCCGGCAACATCGCCGGCGTGTCGGAGGCCGCAGCCTCCACCGGCGATGCCTCGCGCGAGGTGCTGACCGCCGCCGACGGGCTGAACCATGAGGCGACCGACCTGCGCGGCTTCGTGTCGCGCTTCCTGTCCGACATGCGCGCAGCGTAAGAAACCGCAACCGTTCCAAGCGGCACCATGACAGTTATGGCGCCGGCAGGCCCCGAAAAGACCGGGACTTGCCGGCGCCATTGTCTTGCCGGGCAGCCCTGCTGCTCTGCACGGTTACATTCCCCTTGCGCCGGGACGCCCCCTTGGGCACATAGGCCTCATGATCCTGACCCCCATCGCCATCGACGACATGCCGAAGGCCATCGCGGCCTTCGACGCCCATCTGGACGGCCATGCGCAAGCGCGCGCCGCCTTCCGCCGGATCGCCGCGACCTGGCCCGTGCGGCCGGACGCCGAGCCGGGCGGTGGCGTCGACACGCCGGCCCACCGGGCGGATGCGGTGCGGCTGGCCCATGCCCATGGCATCGACACGCTGGACGAGCCGCCCAGCCGCTCCTTCATGTGGGACGGCAAGGTGATCCGCACCGATGTCGAAGCAACGGTGATCGTGCATGAGGTGGCGCACTGGCTGTGCGCGGCGCCGGAACGGCGGACGCTGATCGATTACGGCCTGGGTCCGGGCCCGGAGACCACTGCCCGCAAGGAGGCGCGCGCCGACAAGCGCCTGTGCTTCGAGGACTGCATGCATGAGGAGCAGCAGACGTCTCTGCTCGGCGTGCTGTGGGAGGTCGAACTGGGCCAGCCAGGGATTCTGGCTTTCCTGGAGCAGAACTGGATGGAGCATTGGGAGCGGTCGAGCACCGCCGCCTTCTTCATCCGCCATGCCGAGGAACTGTTCGCCCACGGCCTGATAGACGCCGACGGCCGGCCGACGACGGCACGCGCGTGGGCAGATGCGCGCAAGAAGGTGCTGGAGAGCGTCTGACGTCTCCGAAAAGGCTGGCAGCTGGACCGAAAAACGCCCTCTCCCACACAATGCGGGAGAGGGCGTTTTTCGTTTACCTCACCGCCACACCCCCACCATCACGCCGCGGTGATGCGGGTGATGAAGGCTTCGATCTCATGGTCGAGGCGGTTGAAGCTGCGCGACAGTTCCTCGGTCGTGTTCTGCACCGATCCGGCGGAATGGCCGGTGGTTTCGGCGGCTTGCTGGACCAGACGCATCTCCTGCATCACCGCCATGGTGTCGACGGCGGCGCGCTGGGACCGGGCGCTGATGTCGCGGGTGGCGGCGTCCTGCTCCTCCACCGCGGCGGCGACGGTGCCGAGGGACTCGTCGACCTGACGGATGGTGCCGACGATGGCGCGGATGGCGCCGACCGCCGCATGGGTCGCGGCCTGGACCGCGGCGATTTCAGCACCGATCTCCTCGGTCGCCTTGGCGGTCTGGTTGGCGAGGCTCTTCACCTCCTGGGCGACCACGGCGAAACCCTTGCCCGCCTCGCCGGCGCGCGCCGCCTCGATGGTGGCGTTCAGCGCCAGCAGGTTGGTCTGGCCGGCAATGGACTGGATGAGGCCGACGACCTCCTCGATCTTGCGGCTGGCTTCGCTCAGCCCCTGGACGATGCTGTCGGTGCGGCCGGCCTCATCCACCGCGCCGCGGGCGAGCAGCGCCGACTGGCTGATGGAGCGGGTGATCTCGTCGATGGAGGCGCGGAGCTGTTCGGCACCGGCCGCGACGCTTTCGACCTCGCTGGTCGCCTCCTGCACCGAATGGGCGACGCTGTCGCTGTGGTGGCTGGTCTGCTTGGCGTTGTCGAGCATCGAGTTGGCTTCGTTGCGCATCGACGTCGCCGACCGCACCACCTCGCCCATCATCGCCTTGACCGATGCCTCCAGGTCGTTGGCGAGCGCCGTCATCGCCTGCCGCCGCTCCTGCTCGTTGCGCAGGCGCATCGCCTCCTGCTCCCGCGAGAGTTCCTGCACGCGGACGGCGTTTTCCTTGAAGACCTGAACCGTGCGGGCCATCTGGCCGATCTCGTCGCCGCGCTCCGCAGCGGGGATGTCCGCCTCCAGGTTGCCGCGGGCCAGCCGCTCCATCACGTCGGTCAGGCGCACGATCGGGCGGGCGATGTTCATGCCAATGAACAGCGCGACGCCGACCGTCACCAGCAGCACCGCCGCGGCCACCGCCATGAAGGCCTGGGTGGTGTTGTCGACCGATGCGTTGACCTCGGCGTAGGCGTCGGTCGACACCTTGCGCTTGTAGGTCAGATAGTCGCGGCTGGTTCCCTGCAATCGCGTATAGGCGGCCTGGACCTCCTGCAGGAAGTCCAGCGGATCGACGCCCATCTTCAGCAGGTCGAGGAAGCTGCCCACCTTCGCCAGATAGGTGGCGGCGTCGGCACCGAACCGCTCGAAGAACTTCGCCTCCTCGTCGGTGTCGGCGGTGGCGCCCTTCAGCGCCTCCGACTGGCCCTTCAGCTTGCCGAGCTGGTTGCTGAGGGCCTTCATCTCCTCTTCCACCGCCTTCGGCGAGGCGTTCGCGCTGCTGAGGATCACCGTCCGGTACATGCCGGCGTGGGCCACCGTCAGGGTGTCGGTCAGCCCCTGGATTTCCGCTTCCCGCGTGAAGGAACGGTTGAACAGGGCGTCGAGCAGCGTCGACTGCTGGGTGATCGCCGACCAGCCGAGCAGCGCGATCACCAGCATGCCGATGATCGCCGTCGTCGCCGGAATGGCCATCTTGACGGGGATGTGGAAGTTGTTGAGGAGGGTCATGGGGCACCTGCGTCGGCCGGCTGTCCGTGGCGCGAACGATCCGGTATGGCATTGGGGCGGAGGAACGTGCGGCGGCCGCGCGACGCCGCTCCGGTCGATGAAAGCCTGCGGGGACGGACTCCCGCGCCGGTTCCGGGAATGGCATCGAGGCGGCCTGCCCGCCGGCACGGCCATCGCTGCGCCATCTCACCCGGAAAATCTTTTGCAATGATTAACGCGCTTATTTTTATGCGAGTCTTTGATATGACACAATTGCCATCAATTTTCTTCGGTTCTGAAGCGTTCAGAGTCTTGAGCATACTATGATATGCGACAGAAGAGGCGGATTTATTGTTATCCGGAACTATGCCGGCCAGTTCCCGCCGCCGAACCGTTGGCTTATCATATTCCGTGTTCTGGAAGATCAAGACACAGCCTTGCCGATATCATGATGCTTAGAAATTCATACAATTAGAGGCTAACAGGATTTTTCTCTCCCATCAATGGCGGTAACAGCGGCCACACTGCCGCATGCGGCGTGGAACACGCCGCCGCCCCCTTCGGATGGATCGACGGACCCATCAAGTAAATTCAGCGTATTTGAAATTTCTTCGGCAATACCCGTGGGTCGTTCCGGTCCGGCGTCATCCTGCGGACGACACCATGAAGGCAATGGAGATCGACACCGGCGACAGCAGGGTTGAGATCAGCAGAGACATCGACACCACCTCGCGCCCGGCATTGTAGCGCTCCGCGAAAACATAGGCGTTGATGCCGATGGGCAAGGCCGCGGCGGTCACGGCCGGGGCGACCCACAGTGGCGGCAGGTCGAAGACCTGGGTGGCCAGCAGCCAGGTCAGCAGCGGGTGCAAGCCGGTCTTCAACAGCGCCACCACGGTGGCCGGCAGCACCGCGCCCGAGGCCGGGCTGAGCGCCAGCGACGCCCCCAGCGTGAAACAGGCACAGGGAAGAACCGTCTGCGCCATCATGGTGAAGCTCTTCATCACCATGGGCGGGATCGCCAGATGGATCAGATTGGCGGCCAGCCCCAAAATGACCGACACCACCAGCGGGCTGGTCAACGTCGCCTTGGCGGCGTCCAGCGTCGCCTTCACCGGCCGCCCGGTCCGACCGTTGCGCGCCGATCGCTGGGTTTCCGCCAGCATGGTGGCCGAGGTGAACAGCAGGGGCGATTGGAAGACGATCAGCAGCATCACCGGCACCGCCACGGTCGGCCCATAGGCTTCCATGATGATCGGCGATCCCAACAGCGCGATGTTGGAAAAGGAACTGGCAAGGCCGATGGGAGCGATCTGCTCCCGCCGGCCGGCCATCCGCATCCACAGCCCGCCGACCAGGAAGACCGCGACCGCCGCGATGTAGAAGGAGCCCAGCACCGCCCATTCCAGCGGGTCCGGGATGTCCGCCCGCGCCATGTTGGAGAACAGCAGCGCCGGCAGCGCATAGATGCCGAGGAAACGGGAAAGCCCCTGGACCATCGCAGTGCTGAAGCCACGGTAGCGCGCCGCCCAGAAGCCAAGGGCGATCAGGCCGAACATCGGCAGGACGATCTGGAAAATCAGCGACATGGACTCGGCACCATGGGGGCGGGGTCGGCAGCGGCCGGCAGTACGGCCGACGATGCGGGGGCTTTCCTTTACACGGTTCCGCTCAGTCGGCGGGAACGATCTCCAGCGGCGGGACGCCCAGCACGTCCACCAGGGTGGCGCCGGCCTCGATCTGCTCGGTCCATCTGCGCTCGCGCTCCAGCAGGGCGAGGCTCTGGGTCAGGGCGGCGTCGGCGAAGGCCAGCGGCACCACCACCACGCCATCCTCGTCACCCAGGATCAGGTCGCCGGGATTGACCGGCACGCCGCCGATGGCCGCAATGACGTCCATCTTGCCGCCGAAATTCTTGTGCGGGCCGCGGGCCACGGCACCCTTGGCGAAGACCGGCAGGCCCAGCCCGCGGATCTCGTGCAGGTCGCGGACAGAACCGTCGACAACCAGACCGCCCAGCGCACGCCGCTTGCAGCAGCGCACCACCCATTCGCCGGCCAGCGCCACGTCGTCCAGGCCGCCGCCGGCCACCACCACCACGTCACCCGGTTCCGCCAGGCTGACGGCGTGGTGAACCATGCTGTTGTCGCCGGGCATGGTGACGACGGTGCGGGCCTGACCGCAGATGCGCATACCGGGGACCATCGGCTTGATCCGCGAATCCATGCTCTGACACCGGTTCATCGCGTCGGAGGCGACACTGCTGGGAACCGACGACCATTTGGCGAGGGCATCGGTGGACAGCCGGGGATAGTCGACGAGATAGCGCTGCATAGCCATGACGGTTTCCTTTCCTGGTATCTGGGTCTTGGTATCCGGGCTTCGCATCCGGGTCGGGAGGTCGGGGTCGAAGTCCGGAGAGGCGGAGGTCGGGAGAGGCCCCCGGTGAGGGACCGTCTCTCGAGTCCGGCGAGGTTGGACGGAGGTGGGGCGGGGGCGGAGCCGAACGGTGCTTTCAGCCATCCCGAATTCCTGCGCCGAATTCCTGTCGGAACCACGGTGGTGAAGCGGTGCCGGCCGGGCGAAGGCAAATGGCCGGAGCATCCTTTCACGGGAATGTTTCTGAATTTTGACCCGATTTTCCGCAGAGTGTCTTCGTTCGTTACAACCCCCGGAGCCTTAGACGCTATTTATTTAGATTTTGAAGTGTACCTTCCCATGCGGTCATACGCAAGGAGGTTGACAATCTGTAAATAGGTCGTAGGAACTTTTGCATCCCCTTTCGGGTTACGCAAACACGGTGTACAGCCTGAACGAGAAATCAATGGGAAATCACAACGGTCACAGACAACGGGCACAACTGCGGCCATGCTGGACGGCCTTTGGCCGGAATGGGAGGAACATCACGCTGTTTCACTCCGACCAGCCGCCTACAATTGTATGATGATCGGGCTTTGACTTGCCGCAATTGAAAGCTGAAAGAATGAGATGGATCGTCGATCCCGCCGGTCAGCGATCCCATGGGCGATCATCCCCCCACGGAGGGCTTGTGGACCGCAAGCCGGCAAGTCCGGATGGACTGAAAACAGGGGGGAGAAAATGCGAAAGGCCGGCACCCGAAGGTCCGGCCTTTTGAAATCGCATACTCCAGCTTGAAGTCTGGAGGAAATTGGAGCGGGCGAAGGGATTCGAACCCTCGACCCCAACCTTGGCAAGGTTGTGCTCTACCCCTGAGCTACGCCCGCGCTCCATTCCATCGTCCGGCGTTTCATCGGTTCAGACCGTTGTCGCTGCCGTCCGGCGGTGTGCGGCGGACTATACTCATCGGCCGACGCAATGCAAGCGCGTTGTTTCAGATTTTTTCACCGGCTGGACGATTTTCCGCGCACCCGGTACAAGGTCTGTCATGGACACCGCATCGACCTCCCGTCCGGACGCCTCCCTTCCCGATGGGGACGCGCCGCTGCCGACCTCGCCGGATCAACTGCTGGCGCGGCTCGACGCGCTGGGCATCCAGGCGACCACGCACAGCCACCCGCCACTGCACACGGTGGAGGAGAGCAAGGCCCTGCGTGGCGCCCTGCCCGGCGGCCATTGCAAGAACCTGTTCCTGAAGGACAAGAAGGACCAGCATTGGCTGGTGGTGGCGCTGGAGGACGCAAAAATCGACCTGAACCGGCTGGACAAGGCCATCGGGTCGGCGCGGCTGTCCTTCGCCTCGGCGGAGCGGCTCTGGCGCTTCCTCGGCATCCGGCCGGGATCGGTCACGCCCTTCTCCCTGGTCAACGACACCGGACAGAAGGTGCGCGTGGTCCTGCAGCAGGCGATGATGGAGCATGACCTGCTGAACTATCACCCGCTGCTGAACGACCGCACCACCGCGATCCGGCGGGACGATCTGATGCGGTTCATCCGCGCCTGCGGTCACGAACCGGCGATCGTCGAGTTCGGCCGCACGCAGGAGTGACGGGCCGGCGCCTCTCCGAAGCGCCTGTCCACACAATGCCTGCCCACGCAATGCTTGCTTGAGCCGCCCTGCGCGCTCACATATGTCGCCAACGATGAGGATCCGGGCCGGCCGGATCGGCAACTCCATGGCCCACCGGGATGTCCTAATGGGCCAGGCATCACCAACGGGACCGAAACACGCCATGTTCTCCATGCCCCCCGCCAATGGCTCCAAGCCCGCCGCTCCTGCCGGTGCCGCCCCCGGTGCCGCTGAGATCGTCAAGGACAGCACTGACCGCGCCTTCATGGTCGACGTGATCGAGGCCTCGCGCGATGTCCCGGTGATCGTCGATTTCTGGGCGCCCTGGTGCGGCCCCTGCAAGCAGTTGGGCCCGATCATCGAGAAGGTGGTGCGCGCCGCCAAGGGCGCGGTCCGTCTGGTGAAGATCGACACCGACGCCAACCCGATGATCGCCTCGCAGCTGCGCGTGCAGTCGATCCCGGCGGTCTATGCCTTCTTCCAGGGGCGCCCGGTCGATGGCTTCATGGGCGCCGTGCCTGAATCGCAGGTGAAGGCCTTCGTCGACAAGCTGGTGGCGCTGGCCAAGCAGGCCGGTGTCGGCGGCGACGACATGCTGGAGGAGGCCTTCGCCCAGGCCAAGGAGATGCTGGAAGGCGGCGACCTTCAGGGCGCGCTCGACCTCTACAGCCAGATCCTGCAGGCTGAGCCGGAGAATGCCCAGGCCTATGCCGGCATCGTCCGCTGCCTGATCGCCGCCGGCGACCTGGAGAATGCCAAGCAGATGCTGGCCCAGGCCCCGGAAGCCATCGCCAAGGACAAGGAGCTGGCCAATGTCCGCGCCGCTCTCGACGTGGCGGAACAGGCTGCCAACGCCGGCCCGATCCCGGAGCTGATGGAGAAGGTCGCCCACGACCCGAACGACCATGCCTCGCGCTTCGACCTCGCCATGGCGCTGTTCGCCGCCGGCAAGCGCGAAGCGGCGGTGGACGAGCTGCTGGAGATCTTCAAGCGCGACCGGACCTGGAACGACGACGGCGCCCGCAAGCAGCTGGTGAAGTTCTTCGAGGCGTTCGGCCAGACCGACCCGCTGACGGTGAAGACCCGCCGCCGCCTGTCGACCATGATGTTCAGCTGACGCTTTTTCCGAAAAAAGGACGGCTGTTCCACCGGCGAAGGGGTTCTATCTGATTGGCATGACCAGAAACCCCTTCGACCCCGAGTTCAGCCAATTGCCGGCGATGATGCCGATCTTCCCGCTGGCCGGCGTCCTGCTGCTGCCGCGGGCGCGGCTGCCGCTGAACATCTTCGAGCCCCGCTATCTCGCCATGGTCGAGGATGCGCTGGGCAGCGGCCGCATGATCGGCATGATCCAGCCCCTCGACCCCGCCGGGCGGGAACGCGAGCCGGCCGTCTATTCCTGCGGCTGCGCCGGCCGCATCACCAGCTTCTCCGAGACCGACGACGGCCGGTGTCTCATCACCCTGACCGGGGTCGCCCGGTTCGAGATCGGGCGGGAGGTGGAAGGTGCGCGCGGCTATCGGCGGGTCGTGCCCGACTGGCGCCCCTTCCGCGCCGACCTGGAACCCGAGTCCTGCGGCGACATCGACCGCACCCGGCTGCTCGGCGCCCTGAAGACCTATTTCCGCGTCCAGGGCCTGTCGGTCGACTGGAAATCCATCGAATCGACGCTGGACGAACGGCTGGTCAACTCGCTGGCGATGATCTGTCCCTTCACGCCTGGTGAAAAACAGGCGCTGCTGGAGGCGCCGACCCTGGCGGACCGTGGGAAGCTCTTGATCGGGCTGGTCGAGATGGCCATTCTCGACAGCCATGACGGGGACGGTCCGCCGCCCAAGCATTGATTCCTTCCAATCACCACGAGACACGACATGGCGACGCCCGAGGACAAGAGCAGCGAAGCGAAAACCAACGCCCGCGTCGATCCGAAGCTGCTGGAGATCCTGGTCTGCCCGCTGACCAAGGGTCCGCTGCGCTATGACGCCGAGCGTGCGGAGCTGGTCAGCGAGCGTGCCGGTCTGGCCTATCCGATTCGCGACGGCATCCCGATCATGCTGATCGACGAGGCCCGCAGCCTGGACAAGGCGGGGGCGGCGCGATGAGTGCAGGGGCCGAGACAGGAGACGGGTTCGGCACGGTCCACTGGCCGACCGAGATCCGCCTGAAGAAGGAGGAAAAGCGGCTGGAGGTCGATTTCGACGACGGCCGGACCTTCTCCTACCCGGCGGAGTTCCTGCGCGTCGTCAGCCCCTCCGCCGAGGTGCAGGGCCACAACCCCAGCCAGAAGCAGACGGTGGCCGGTCGCCGCCATGTCGGCATCATGCGGCTGGAGCAGGTCGGCAACTATGCCATCCGCATCGTCTTCGACGACCTGCACGACAGCGGCATCTTCACCTGGAAATATCTCTACGAGATCGGCACCGAACAGGAAGCCCTGTGGGCCGAGTATCTTGAAGAGTTGCAGTCCAAGGGCCTGAGCCGCGACCCGCGGCGCTGATGGACTCCCTCTCCCGACCCTGGCCGGGAGAGGGTGGCCCGCTCATTTCTTCCAGATTGGCTTCCCGCTGCCCGGCAGTCCGTACAGGTCCCATTTCCGGCTGACCGCGTCGACGACCTCCTCGGTCATGTGCAGCTTCTCGCCCCACTCGCGCTTGGTTTCCGGCGGCCATTTGTTGGTGGCGTCGAGGCCGACCTTGCCGCCCAGCCCCGATTCCGGGCTGGCGAAGTCGAGATAGTCGATGGGCGTGCCTTCGATCACCGTGATGTCGCGGGCCGGATCCATGCGGGTGGAGATCGCCCACATCACGTCCTTCCAGTTCCGCGCGTCGATGTCGTCGTCCACGACGATCACCCACTTCGTGTACATGAACTGGCGCAGGAAGGACCAGACGCCCATCATCACCCGCTTGGCATGGCCGGGATAGGCCTTCTTCATGCTGACCACCGCGATGCGGTAGGAGCAGCCCTCCGGCGGCAGCCAGAAATCGACGATTTCCGGGAATTGCTGGATCAGCAGCGGGATGAACACCTCATTCAGCGCCTCGCCAAGCACCGACGGCTCGTCGGGCGGCCGGCCGGTGAAGGTGGACAGGTAGATCGGCTTGCGCCGCATCGTCATGGCGGTGACGGTGAAGACCGGGAAGGGCTCGACCGAATTGTAATAGCCGGTGTGGTCGCCGTACGGCCCCTCGTCGGCATACTCGTCCAAGCTGACATGGCCTTCCAGGACGATCTCCGCCTGGGCCGGCACCTTCAACGGCACCGTCTTGCACTCCACCAGCTCTACCTTCTTGCCGCGCAGCAGGCCGGCGAACTGGTATTCCGACAGGGTGTCGGGCACCGGCGTCACCGCGGCCAGGATGGTGCCGGGATCGGCCCCCAGCACGACGGCGCAGGGCAGCGGCTCGCGCTTGCCGCTGGCGGCCCAGCGGTGATGGTGCTGGGCGCCGCCGCGGTGCTTTAGCCAGCGCATGATGGTCTTGTTCTTCCCCAGCACCTGCATGCGGTAGATGCCGAGGTTGAAGTCGTCCTCCCGCTTCCCCGTCGGCCCCTTGGTGACCACCAGCGGCCAGGTGATCAGCGGCGCCGGCTCGCCCGGCCAGCAGCTCTGCACCGGCAGGCGGCCGAGGTCGATGTCGTCGCCGGTCAGCACCACCTCCTGGCAAGGGGCCGATCCGACCGTCTTCGGCTTCATCGACAGCACGGTCTTGGCGAGCGGGATCAGCTCCAGCGCCTCGCGGAAGCCGCCCGGCGGTTCCGGCTGCTTGAGGAAGGCCAGCGTCTCGCCGACCGCGCGCAGCTGGTGCGGCTCGCGGTCCATGCCCCAGGCGACCCGCTCGACCGTGCCGAACAGGTTGACCAGCACCGGCATCTCCGAACGCGTGCCGTCGGCCTTGATGACATTCTCGAACAGCACCGCCGGGCCGTTCTCGGCCAGCAGGCGGGTTTGAATCTCGGTCATCTCCAGCACGCTGGACACCGGCTCCTTCACCACCACCAGCCGCCCCGCCTTCTCCAGCCGGTCGATGAAGTCGCGCAACGAGGTGTAGGGCATCGCAGGGTGTCCAATGTGGTGGTGCGTCCGAAACGGACGATAACCTTCAACTCGGCGGCCGGTCCGTCAAGTGCGGTGGAGGCTAATGCAAAAACAAAACCCCTTCCCCACCCCGGGTGGACCAGGGGTCCGGACAGGGGCGGGAAAGGGGCTTCGTCAAACCTCATGAACCAGGGTGCGAGACCCGGTCCGGGATCAGTACATGTGCTGGCCGCCGTTGACCGACAGGGTCGAGCCGGTCATGAAGCCGTTGTCGTCGTCGACGAGGTACAGCACGGCCTTGGCGATCTCCGACGCACGGCCGAGACGGCCGACCGGGATGCGGGCGACGATCTTCTCCAGCACGTTGGCCGGCACCGCGCGCACCATGTCGGTGTCGATGTAGCCCGGCGCGATGGCGTTGACGGTGATGCCCTTGGCAGCGCTTTCCTGCGCCAGCGCCTTGGTGAAGCCGTGGATGCCGGACTTCGCCGCGGCGTAGTTGACCTGACCGTACTGGCCGGCCTGGCCGTTGACCGAGCCGATGTTGACGATGCGGCCGAACCCACGCTCGCGCATGCCGTCGATGACGTTGCGGCACATGTTGAAGCAGGAGGAGAGATTGGTGTGGATCACCTTCTCCCACTGATCGTAGGTCATGCGGTGCATCACGCCGTCACGGGTGATGCCGGCGTTGTTGATGAGCACGTCGACCGGGCCCAGGTCGGACTCGATCGCGGCGATCCCCTTCTTGCAGGCGTCGAAGTCCGCGACGTCGAACTTGTAGGTCGGGATGCCGGTGCGGGCGGTGAATTCCTCGGCCGCCTGATCGTTGCCGGCATAGTTGGCGGCGACCTTGTAGCCGGCATTCTTCAGGGCGACGGCAACCGCCTCGCCGATGCCGCGGGTGCCACCAGTGACGACTGCAACACGAGCCATAGTTCTTCTCCCCAGATTTAGTGATGGTTGGTTGGTTTCTTTGACTTTTTATTGTTGGGCATGGGACTCCCTCCGCAGGTCCGGCGGATGTCCCAAGCCTTCGAGCGAAGCGGGCCGCTTCCGTTTCCAAAAGCGGCCCGTCCGGTCCTCAGTCGCGCTGGACGCAGAGGGCGATGCCCATGCCGCCACCGATGCACAGGGTGGCGAGGCCCTTCTTCGCATCACGCTTCTGCATTTCAAACAGCAGCGTGGTCAGCACGCGGGCGCCGGAGGCGCCGACCGGATGGCCGAGCGCGATGGCCCCGCCATTGACGTTGACCTTGCTGGTATCCCAGCCGAGGTCCTTGTTGACGGCCAGCGCCTGGGCGGCGAAGGCCTCGTTCGCCTCGATGAGGTCGAGGTCGTCGACGGTCCAGCCGGCCTTTTCCAGCGCCTTGCGCGAGGCCGGGATCGGGCCGGTGCCCATGATCGCCGGATCGACGCCGGCGGTCGCCCAGGAGACGATGCGGGCCAGCGGGGTGACGCCGCGCTTGGCCGCGTTCTCCGCCGTCATCAGAACCAGGGCGGCGGCGCCGTCATTGATGCCCGACGCGTTGCCGGCGGTCACCGTGCCGTCCTTCGAGAAGGCCGGGCGCAGCTTGGCCAGCGATTCCTCCGTGGTGCCGTGCTTCGGGTACTCGTCGTCCGAGACGACGACGTCGCCCTTGCGGCCCTTGATGGTGACCGGGACGATCTCGTCCTTGAAGCGGCCGGCCTTCTGGGCGGCTTCCGCCTTCTGCTGGCTGGCGGCGGCGAAGGCGTCCTGCTCCTGCCGGGTCAGCTGCCACTTCTGGGCGACGTTCTCTGCGGTGGTGCCCATGTGATAGCCATGGAAGGCGTCGGTCAGGCCGTCGCGCAGCATGGTGTCGAGCAGTTCGGCGGAGCCCATCTTGGTGCCGTTGCGCAGGTGCATGACGTGCGGCGCCATGCTCATGCTTTCCTGGCCGCCGACGACCAGGACATCGGCATCGCCGTTCTTGATCGCCTGATAGCCGAGCGCGACGGTGCGCAGGCCCGACCCGCAGAGCTGGTTGACGCCGACGGCGGTCGCCTCAACCGGGATGCCGGCGTTGACGGCGGCCTGACGGGCCGGGTTCTGCCCCTGGCCGGCGGTCAGGATCTGGCCAAAAATCACCTCGTTCACTTCCGCCGCATCGGTCTTGGCGCGGGCCAGCGCTTCGCGGATCGCGACCTCGCCCAGGACATGGGCGGGAACGGCGCTGAGGGCGCCGTTGAAGCTGCCGATGGGCGTACGGGCGGCACCGGCGATGACAACCTCGGTCATTGAACGCTCCTCGAAATAGGACAGTTTTATTATAGCGCTGGTGGGACGCTCGGAGTGATTCTTACCTTAAGTCGGGCAATATGACGGGTGCAAGCTGGCTGAAGGTCGCGGCGCTAACCTGTCGCAGCAAGCCATTCGGCCAGAGGATTCCACACTCCGGTTTCGGCACCGGCGCTCACCACCATACCGATATGGCCCAGCGGCGGCCTCAGGATTCTGGCGCCGGGAATCGCGGCGGGCAGCGCCAGGGCCGAGGCCGGCGGGACGATGCGGTCGCGCTCCGGGATGAGGGCGAGCGTCGGCACGCGGATGGCACCGGGATCGACCGGCAGCCCGGCGACCATCCAGGCCCCCGCCATCGTGTCGTTGCGCCCGTACCAGCCGGCCAGCGCGTCGCGCGCCACACCGGCCACCAGCGGCACCCCGTCGTTCAGCCAATCCTCCAGCGCGACGAAGGCGGTGGCGGCACGGGAGCCGGGCGCCATCCGGGCGAAGCCCGAGAATTTCTTCAGCGCCAGCAGCGGGTCGAGCTGGGCGAACAGCGCCTGCAGGGCGTCGGTCGGCAGTTCGCCCCAGCGGTCCAGCACCGGTCCCCAGGGCTGGATGAAGGTCGCCACCCGGCGGGCGGTCGCCGCATCCTCCGCATGGAAGTCCCAGGGCGTCGCCATCAGCCCCAGCCCGGCGAGCGAGCGCGGCCGGCGCTGCGCCAGCGCCGCGGCCAGCAGCCCGCCCATGCAGTAGCCGACGACCGGCACCGGCGCGCCGGCCGTCTCCACGGCGAAGTCCAGCGCGCGTTCCAGCCGTCCGGCGATGTAGTCGGTCAGGGTGAAGCGCCGCTCCAGCGGCCCCGGCCTGCCCCAATCGAGCATGAGCGGCCGGAAACCATGCGCCGCCAGCCAGCGCATCAGGCTCTTGTCGCGCGACAGGTCGAGGATATAGGCGCGGTTGACCAGCGACGGCACGAACAGGACCGGCCGCCCGCCCCCTCCCTGGCCGTAATCAAGCAGGCGCGATCCGCCCTCCGTCCAGACCGCCGGCGGATCGGGCAGGTCGCGGCGGTAGGGGTGGCTGCGGTAGCGCTCGATCCCGGTCAGGACGGCGTCGATCCGGCGGCGAACCTCGCGGTCAACCTCCCTTGCCAGACGGTCGCCGGGACCTTGCGCCCTTTCCCACGTTCGGTTTTCCCACTTTTGGGCGCTCTGCAGCCGGTCCGCCCGCGCCATCTCCTCCCGAAGCGCCGCCGCCCGGCTCCGCAGGGCCGGGTTCCAGGGAAGCGAGCCGCTCCTCAAGTGCGGCAATGCGGCCGAGGAGCTGAGCAAGCTGGCCAGAGCCGCCGTCAGATGCAGCGCCAGCGGGCGCGGTCCCTGCCGTTTCACCGGTCCCGCTGCCGGATTGGGCGGAGCCTCGCCCGTCTGCCTGTCGTCCGCCAGACGCTCGCTCATCGGAAGGCTGTCCGTGTTGGGGGGAGCCGCTGTTCGGGAATGGCCAGGGGTGGGGGTCCCAGCCAGTGCCGGGCATGGAACCGCCGCCGAACGCACCGAACCCCGCCTGACCGAAGCCGAACGGCCCCGCCCCCTGCCCCATCATCTGGAACATGCGGGTCATCATGTCGGCCATTTCCGGATCGGCGGCGCAGGCCGTCCATTGGTCCTGCCACAGGTCCAGGTAGCGGCGCGCCAGCGTTTCGTAGGAAGGCGGGTCGGCGGCGGACGGATCGGAGGGTCGGTCTGGATTCGACGGGTCGGCCATGGCCGGAGTATAGGGGCCGCCGGGCCGGCTTGACCAGTCCGGCATGGCCCCTTACCTGACCTTTCGGGTATCGGCGGTAGGCAGCCGCTTGCGCACCGATCCTCCATCCGCACCACCGGGCCGGGCGCAACCGCGGCGCTATGCCGCGGCGCAACGCTGGACAAATTGCTATCCCTTCGAGTAGTCCTAATGACGGAACAATTTCCGCCGCCAGTCACGCGTGTTCCGGAACTCCATGACCTGGAACGTGACCTGGAACGCGTCCCTTCTTGAAAGACTCAGCGATGGCCGACAAGGAAGACCAGAAGTCCGCTCCGATCACGATCAAGAAGTACGCCAACCGGCGGCTCTACAACACCGCCACCAGCAGCTACGTCACGCTCGACCATCTCTGCCAGATGGTGAAGGACGGGCTGGACTTCGTGGTCTATGACGCGAAGACCGGGGAGGACATCACCCGGTCCGTTCTGACCCAGATCATCGTGGAAGAGGAAAGCAAGGGGCAGAACCTGCTGCCGATCAGCTTCCTGCGCCAGCTGATCGGCTTCTACGGCGACAACATGCAGTCCGTGGTGCCGCGCTATCTGGAATATTCGATGCAGGCCTTCTCGCGCAATCAGGAGCAGATGCGCGACTATTTCCAGAACACGCTGGGCGGCATGTTCCCGTTCGGCCGGCTGGACGAGGTCAGCAAGCAGAACATGGCGATGTTCGAGCGCGCCATGCGCATGTTCACCCCCTTCGGCACCCCCGGCGCCGGGGACGAGGTGCCCGGCGCGCAGCGCCCGGCCGGCCAGCCCGGTCAGGGGGGCAACGCCGCGCCCGCCGCCAATCCGGGCGGCGCCACCTTCGACGAATTGCAGAAGCGGATCGACGAATTGCAGAAGCAGATTGCCAGCATCGCCATTCCCGGCAGCAAGTCGGACACGAAGTGACGGGCAGCCGGAACCGTCCGGCAGATTAGGGTCCCGGTCGACGGGAGGCGAGAAAGGCGGGGTCATACCCCGCCTTTTTCATTGCGCATGCGGGATCGGGCGCGCAGGCTTTCCCCCGTGCATAGGGGGCACCTTCTCGTCCGCGGCGCCGGTCCGGCTGATTTTTTGGATCGACCGGCCCGTCCAACCGTCAGGAGGGAACCGACCATGACCACCGAACTGACCGTTTCGATCACCATGGCCAGCGACGATCCGCGCGAGGTCGCGCGGTTTGAAAACCTTCTGCGCGATTGGCTCAGCCATCAGCCCGGCGTGGCCGGCATGGCCATCGCCGACCGCGGCAACGATGCGGCGGCCGAAAGCATCTGGCGCGCCGCCCGCAAGGCGACCTTCGGCCCGGCATTGAAGAACCCGTTCGCGCCCTGATGGGTTGTCGGGACAGTCGCCGAAAAATCGGCCCCTAAATCAGCCTCTGAACAGGTGCGGGACCATCGCCGCGTCCGGCCCGACACCGGACCCCAGCCGCGGGTCGGTGGATTCCCGCACCGCCATGCCCAGGCACTTGTCGCCGACGATCCAGGCGTGCAGGACGGCGCGGGTGTCCTCCTCCCTGAAACAGGACGGGGTTTCCAGCCAGACGGCACCATGGGCCGCGACATCCTCGCCGATGTCCGGCCCGTCGTCGGCAATCACCTCCCCATGCCGCAACATCCGGGTGAGCGCACCGTCCAGCCCGTGCAGGGCGCGCGCGGTCACCATCTCGGCACCGGCCACGCCGCTGGGATCCAGCGCCGCACGGCACAGGTTCGGGTGGCGCGGATACAGGTGGGACAGCACCGCCAGCAGGCCGTGGTTCGACCACAGCCAGCACCACAGCGGCGACAGCACGCTCATGCCGCTGCTGCGCAGACGCTGGAGAAAGCCGTCGTCGGCCAGCCCGTCCCACGGATAGAGCTTCGCCAACCAGGAGATCGGCTGCCCCTCGTCGTCGAGGAAGCGGCGGCCGTCCCAGGCGATGGAATGGAGCGGCAGCAGACGGGTGTCGATACCGGCCTCCGCCGCGGTGGCGGCGAGATAGACCAGTTCGCCCTCGCGCACCGGGTCGGGGGTGGCACAGGTCGCATGCATGCGGCCGCGGCCGGGCACGCCCGTCGCCAATTCCTCCCAGCGCTCCACCAGCGCCTCGTGCAGGCCGTTGAACTGGTTGGCATCCGGCGCCATCGCCTCGCGCCAGTTGCGCTGGATCATCGAGGCGGCGAACAGCCCTTCGGTGGTGTCGTAGTTGCACCCGAGCAGCTTGACGCTGTCTCGCCCGTCATAGGCCAGCGTCAACCGGCCGGCCAGCCCACCTGCCCGTTCGTTGCGCCGTCCGCCGGCCCAGTAATCGACCCAGGACGCCTCCAGCATGCGCGCCAGATCGCCACGGATGCCGAGGGAGGCGAACAGCTTGTGCTCCATCACATGGCGCACGGCGACGGCGATCATGCTGTGCAGTTCGTCCGCCACGCTTTCGATCAGGTCGATCTGCGAGGCGGTGAACTCATAGACGGTGTCTTCCCGCCAGCCTGCCCCGGCCGACATGGCACGCACACCATAGGGGAATTTGCGGAGACCCGGGCGCCAGTCGGCCCGCGGCTTCATCGTCGTCCTGCGCATGCCGCCCCGACCGTCAGTGCCGGCAAGCCGCGCGGCACGAAGCCGAGGCGCGGCATATGAAAAGCCACAGGGAAAAGGTGACGGGCGGCAGGCTGGTCAACTGTCCACTGGTCAACGGTCAACTCCGGGGGAGGCCAATCCGACGCAGACGCGGATGCTCGCGACGCAATCGCTGCGACGCAAGCGCAGCCTTGCGTATGTAGCCTGCCGCGCCGCAGCGCGCCAGCACGCATCCGCAATAGTCCTCCCCAAGTGCGCGCACCGGGGCCGCATGGGAGGGGCCGCATGGGACTGGGGTCAGCCACGGACCCTACTCCGGGGCGCCTGCCGCGCAACTTCGGCCGCTGCGGTGAAAGGCAGCGGCGGCCCCTTGCCGGCGGGGACCGGTCGCCGGCACGGGACCGCTGCCTGTCAGCCGGCGCGCGTCAGATCAGCGGCGCCGACGGATGCCGTGCCAGCGAGCGCATCGCCCACAGGGCCAGACGGCCGCGGCGCGGCTTCATCGCAGCAACCGCCCGATGCAGCGACGGCAATGGCGTAACCGCCGACAGGCCGGGAACCAGCACCGGGCCATCGTCACGCGAGCCGCCCATGCGCTGGAGACGGCGGGCCGACAGCACAATGCGCAACACCTCTTCCTCGGACAGGCTCCGGCGGGCCGGGCCGGACGCGAGGCTTGCGGCCTCGCTCAAGGCCGCCCGTTCGGCCAGCAGCCCGGTCAGGCCCTTGGCAGCCGCCGTCAATGCAGCTTCATCGTAAAGGGCGAGGACAAGCGTCCTCAACCCGTGTTCCATCCGTGTGGACATGGTGGGCGCTCCGGAAAAATCGGAATGGCGTGCGATGTGGGTGCGTGTTTGCGTCGAAGCGTGCAGAAGAGAGTTTGCGGTTCGACAGGCGCGATTATCCGTGCGCGGCACCCGTTCGGCCATGCGCCCCAAGGTGGTAACACCCTGTCTGCGCCTTCCTGATGCGGAAAGGCCACAGTGGCTGTACCGATAAAGATCCCGGCTGGTTCGGCTCGGATCTGGATGAATTTTAACGATCGGGGATTGGCCGGGATTTTCCCGCCCCGGCAGACGGAAGAGAATGGTGGAGCCAATCGGGATCGAACCGATGACCTCTACAATGCCATTGTAGCGCTCTCCCAGCTGAGCTATGGCCCCACTATACTTCTCTTGCTCTTCACCAACACTGAAAGTGTTGGTGCGCTTGGAGGGACTCGAACCCCCACGGCCTTTCAGCCACTAGGACCTGAACCTAGCGCGTCTACCAATTCCGCCACAAGCGCTTTCCCCGCACCGCGTTGGGCGCCGCGGGGAGCGCTTATGTAGCGGGATGGATCGCGGCCCGCAAGCAGAGAATTCACTCTCCATGCATTTTTTTTCGGCGCCCGTTCCGGCGGGCCAGAAGGGCCAGTCCGACCCCCAGCGCCGCCGCGGCCACCCCGGCGCCGATGCGCCATGCCGTCCGGTTCACGTCGCCGAACACCGTCGCCCCGCGCAGGATGGTGGTCGCCATCGGCTCCGGACGGTCGGGGTCGAGCAGCCGCTCCTCCACCAGCTTGCGTTCCGTCTCGGTCAGCGGTTGCGGCTCCAGCGGGCGGAGCGAACGCCCGGCCGGGCGGACCAGCCGGTCGATGGTGGCGGTCAGCGATCCGGTCGCCTCCTCCGTGCGCTCCACCTCCTCGACCGTGACGCCGAGATGCTCCGCCATCAGGCGGGTGCGGACCGAGCGGATGGAGCGGCAGACCTCCGGCCGTTCGCTCGGCGCGCACTCGATGGCGAGGTCGCATTCGGTGTCCAGCCCCTGGGACCGGTTGTTGATGTTGGACGACCCCACCCGCAGCAGCCGGTCGTCGACCACCAGCACCTTGGCATGGACATAGATGCCCTCGCCGCCCTCGGTCACCGGCGCCAGAATGCGGAAGCGCGGGTTGGCGACGGCCTCGTGCAGGCGCTGGAGCAGCAGCGAGCGGGCGCTGCCCATCGACTCCTCCTCGATCCAGGCCGGCGTGCGTTCGGGATTGATCACCACCACCTCGGGCCCGTCGGGCTCCGACAGCCGGTCGATGATGGCGCCGACGATCTTCTGCGAGGCGAAATACTGGCTTTCTAGATAGATGAAATCGCGCGCTGCGGCGATGGCGGCCAGATACAGCGCCTCGATCTCGCGCACGCCGCGCTTGCCGGTCTTCTGCGTCCCCTCATGGTCCGCCATCGGATCGGTGCGGGCGATGGCGACCGGAAGATCGCGGAAGTCAGGTTCCAGATCCTCGGGCCAGAAGGCCGGGACCGCCGGCGGCGGGGTCAGCAGCTCGCCGGTCGCCCGGTGCCAGCGCTCCCTCGCCAACTCCCCCAGCGCCCGCGCCGCAGCGCCATCGACGGCGGTGGTCACGTCATGGAAGGGACCATAGGCCTCGCCGTTCGGCCGCACCCGCCGGGGATCGCCATCGCTGTGGTCGGGCGTGTCCCAGCGGTCGGTGGTCATGTCGATGCCGCCGCAGAAGGCCAGCGCATCGTCGATGATGGCGATCTTCTGGTGATGGCAGGCGCCGGGCGGATGGGCGGAGTCCAGGCGGAAGCGCAGGCGCCGGCTGCTGATCCAGTCGAGCAGCACCAGAGGCGTCCCGCCGCGGAACGGCATCTTCAGGACCGCCAGATCCCATTTCAGCACGTTGATGGTCAGCTCCGGCCGCACCCGGACGATCCAGCTCAGGAAATCGCCCAGCTCGTTCGGCACGCCCGGCATCGGATCGTCGGGCTCCAGCTTGATCCGGGTGTCGAAATCCCAGCCGATCAGCATCACCGTGTGGCGGGCATTGAGGATGGCCGCCTTGATCCGGGCGAAATAGGCGGCGGCGTCGATGATGACCGCCACGCGGTCCGCCGTCTCCATCCGCCAGCAGGTCCGGCCGGGCACCAGGATCGGATCGGCGCAGGGCTGGCTGGACTGGAGATTGGGAGTTGGGCGGGCGGCGTCAGGCATCGCGGCCATGTCGACCATTCCTTCCGGCGTCGTGGGCATCATCGCAGGGGCGGCAGCGGAGCCGCTGCCGTGCCTTGGATGAACCCGCGAAGCCTCGGGACGGTTCCCGCCCTGCGCTCAGCCCGCCCGGAATCGCAGCTGCATGCGATGGCGGTAGGTCTCGCCGGGATCGAGCCGGGCCGAAGGGAAATGGCCGATGTTCGGGCTGCCGGGGAAGCGCTGGCTCTCCAGCGCCAGCCCGGCGAAGCGGCAATAGGGCTGCCCGCCCTTGCCGACGATTTTCTCGCTGAGATAGCCGCCGGTGTAGACCTGCAAACCCGGCTGGTCGGTCGCCAGCTCCATCCGCCGGCCACTGGCGGGATGCTCCAGCAGCGCCACCGGCCGCAGTTCCCCCGCCGGCCCCTCCAGGCACCAGTTGTGGTCGAAGCCGAAGCCGCCGACGGCGTCCAGCGCCTCGCCCAATGCGACACCGCCGCGCAGATCGAAGGGGGTGCCGTCCACCGGCCGCACCTCCCCGGTCGGGATCAGGTCGGCACCGACCGGCGTGGTGAAGCCGCCCTGCACCGTCAGTCGCTGGTCGCGCAGGTCGCCCGACGCGTGGCCGGCAAGGTTCCAGTAGCTGTGATGGACGATGTTGACGATGGTCGGCCGGTCGGTCGTCGCCGTCATGAGGATGTCCAGCACCCCGTCGTCGGTCAGCCGGTAGCGCGTCGTCGCCGTCAGCGTCCCCGGATAGCCCTGGTCGCCATCGGGCGACTCATGCGTGAAGGTGACGGCGTTCTCCGCCGCATCGGCCTCCGCCTGCCAGATCCGCCGGTCGAACCCGTCCGGCCCGCCATGCAGCT
Organism: Azospirillum sp. TSH64; assembly: GCF_003116035.1. Taxonomy (GTDB): domain Bacteria; phylum Pseudomonadota; class Alphaproteobacteria; order Azospirillales; family Azospirillaceae; genus Azospirillum. Next base: position 2,770,928 of record NZ_LGQW01000015.1, on the reverse strand, counting down.
GGTTCGGTGGCTCGTTGACGGCCAGACCGTAGCGCACCCCGTCCAGCGTGAAGGCCGCGCCGCCGATGCGGTTGCCGTAACGGCCGCAGGTGGCGCCGAAATAGGCGTCGCTCGCCAGATACTCCGCCACCCGGTCGAAACCCAGCACCACGTCGGCAGGTGTTCCGTCTCGGCCGGGCACCAGCATCCGCACCAGCCGGGCGCCATGGGCGACCACCGTCGCCTCCAGCCCGCCGGCGGAGAGGGTGAAGCCCTCCACCGGCCGCCCCTCGCCCAGGCCATCCACCGTGTCGAACAGGAAACTCTCGATGGGCATCACGCCTCCGCCGGTTCGCCGCCGCGGCCGGCCCAGACCGTCAGCAGACCCTTCTGCAACAGGATGAAGACGAACAGCAGCACGCCGATGGCGATCTTGGTCCACCAGCTGCTCAAAGTTCCGTCGAAGGTGATGTAGGTCTGGATCAGCCCCTGGATCAGCACGCCGACGAAGGTGCCGACGACATAGCCGTAGCCGCCGGTCAGCTGCGTCCCGCCGATCACCACCGCGGTGATGGTGTCCAGCTCCACCCCCGTCGCCGCCAGCGAATAGCCGGCGCCGGTGTAGAGCGAGAAGACGATCCCGGCCAGACCGGCCAGCAGCCCGGACAAGGCATAGACCGCCACCGTCGTCCGCGCTACCGGCACGCCCATCAACTCCGCCGACTGGCGGTTGCCGCCCAGCGCATAGAGGTTGGCGCCGAAGCGCGTCCAGTGCGCCAGCACCACCGCCGCGGCCACCACCCCCAGCATCAGCAGCGCCGGCAGGCTCAGCTTCAGCCCGAAGTCGAAGCGCAGCGCCATGTCGTTCAGCTCGCCGTAGAGCGGATGGTTGATCGGCACGGAGTCGGTGGTCAGGACGAAGCCCAGCCCGCGGGCGATGAACATGCCGGCCAGCGTGACGATGAAGGGCGGCATCTGGAAGACATGGATCACCCCGCCCATCGCAGCCCCGAAGCCGCCGGCGGCGATCAGCGCCACCGCGAAGGCGGGAACCGGGTGCCAGCCGCCATGCTCGATCAACACGGCCAGCAGCACGGTGGTGAAGCCGATCACCGCCCCCACCGACAGGTCGATGCCGCCGGACAGGATGACGAAGGTCATGCCGACCGCGGTGATGCCGAGAAAGGCGTTGTCGGTCAGAAGGTTGGCCACCACCCGCCAGGAGGCGAAGTTGGGGAACTGCGCCGCACAGATCAGGAAACCCACCACCAGCACGGCGGTGGTGACGATCAGCGGCAGAAAGCGCTGGAGTGCACCTGTCATGGTTTCGCCCCTCCGCTGGTCGGCGCCACCGGCGGCTTGACCGTTCCGATCGGCCGGGCGCCCTTGGGCCGCGGCAGGAACAGGGTCAGCGTCGGCGATTGCAGCAGCAGGACGACCAGCAGGACGCCCGCCTTGACGATCAGGTTGAATTCCGGCTTGAAGCCGCTCAGCAGGATGCCGGTGTTCATCGCCTGGATGATCAGCGCGCCCACCACCGACAGCACCAGCCCGAAGCGCCCGCCGAGCAGCGAGGTGCCGCCGACCACCACCGCCAGGATGGCGTCCAGCTCCAGCCACAGCCCGGCATTGTTGGCGTCGGCGCCGCGGATGTCGGCGGTGACGATCAGCCCGGCCACCGCCGCGCACAGCCCGCACCAGACATAGACGGCGACCAGCACCACCGGCGTGTTGACGCCGGCTCCGGCGCTGGACAGCCGGTTGACGCCGACCGCCTCGATCATCAGCCCCAGCGCGGTCGCCCGCACCAGCAGAGCCGTCACCGCCAGCACGACGATGGTCAGCACCACCGGCATCGGCACGGTCAGGAAGGACCCGCTGCCGATGAAGGCGAGCGCCGGGCTGGTGAAGGTGACGATCTGCCCCTCCGTCACCAGCTGGGCGATGCCGCGGCCGGCGACCATCAGGATCAGGGTGGCGATGATCGGCTGGATGCGCAGGACCGCCACCAGCACGCCGTTCCACAGCCCGCACAGCAGGCCGGCGGCCAGCGACGCCGCCAGCACCGCCGGCAGGCTCCAGCCCGCCCCGGTCATGGTGGCGGCGATGGCGCCGGAGATCGCCATGACCGCGCCGACCGACAGATCGACGCCGCGGGTGGCGATGACCATGGTCATGCCGACGGCGAGCAGCGCCACCGGGGCGCCGCGGTTCAGCACGTCGATCAGGCTGCCGAACAGCCGGCCATCCTGGAGACGGATGGCGAAGAAATCGGGAAACAGCAGCCAGTTGGCCAGCAGGACGGCGATCAGCGCGCCATATTGCGGCAGGTTGCGCGCCGGGCCGGGGGCGGACAGCGTCATTGCCGCACCTCTGCACCCGATCCGGCTACATTCGGCGTCTCCGACGCGATGGCGGCGACGATGCGCTCCACGCTGACCTCCCCTCCCCTCAGTTCCGCCACATGGCGGCGGTCGCGCAGCACGACGACGCGGCGGCTGTAGGCGACGATCTCCTCCAGCTCCGACGAGACGACCAGCAGCGCCATGCCGTCGGCGCACAGCCGCTCGATCAGGCGGATGATCTCGGCATGCGCCCCGACATCGATGCCGCGCGTCGGCTCGTCGAGGATCAGTAGCCGCGGTTCGGTCGCCAGCCAGCGCGCCAGCAGCGCCTTCTGCTGGTTGCCGCCCGACAGCAGCTGGATCGGCCGCTCGGCGTCCGGCGTGCGGATGTCGAGCAGGCGGATGAAGCGGTCGGCGATCTCCTCCTGGCGGCGGCGCGGGATCGGCTTCAGCCAGCCCTGCCGCGCCTGGAGCGCCAGGATGATGTTCTCGCGCACCGACAGCTCGCCGACGATGCCCTCCTTCTTGCGGTCCTCCGGGCAGAAGCCGAAGCCGAGCCGCACGGCGTCGCGCGGCCCCTTGAGCCGCACCGCCCGCCCGTCCACCGTCGCCTCGCCCCGGTCGGCGCGGTCCATGCCGAAGACCAGCCGCACCGTCTCCGTCCGGCCGGAGCCCAGCAACCCCGCCAGCGCTACCACCTCGCCGGGGCGGATGTCGAGGTCGAAGGGCTCGACGCTGCGCGCCTTGCCGAAGCCCTTGAAGCTGGCCAGCGGCGGACGGCTGTCCACCTCCGCCGGGCCGAGGTCGATGCGGTGAGCCGCCGCCTCCAGCTCCCGCCCCAGCATCATGGCGACGAGGTCGAGGCGCGGCAGGTCCGCCGTGCGCCGCTCGCCGACCAGCCGGCCGTTGCGCAGCACGGTGATGCTGTCGCAGACCTCATAGACCTGGTCGAGGAAATGGGTGACGAAGACGATGCCGATCCCGCGCGAGCGCAGGGTGCGCATCACCTTGAACAGCACCGCCACCTCCTGCGCATCCAGGCTGGCGGTCGGCTCGTCGAGGATCAGCACCTTGGCCGACATGTCGACTGCGCGGGCGATGGCGATGATCTGCTGGGTGGCGACCGAGAAGCGCCCGAGCGGGGCCGTCACGTCGACGGACAGGCCATAGGGTTGCAGCACCGCCCGCGCCCGCCGCCGCATGGCGCCGCGGTCGACCAGCCCCCAGCGCATCGGCTGGCGGCCGAGGAACAGGTTTTCCGCCACCGACAGGTTCGGCAGCAGGTTGACCTCCTGATAGACGGTGCCGATGTGCAGGCGCTGCGCCTCCTCCACCCCGCGGGGCGCGATCTCCCGCCCCTCCAGCGCCACGGTGCCGTTGTCGCGCTGGTAGACGCCGGTCAAGGTCTTGATGAGCGTCGATTTCCCGGCGCCGTTCTCGCCCAGCAGGGCATGGATCTCGCCATGGCGCAGGGTGAAATCGACGCCGTCGAGCGCCTGCACGCCGAGGAACGCCTTCGACAGGCCCCGGATCGCCAGCAGGGGAGCGGAAGGGGGAGCGGTGGATGCCGTCATGGCGGACCTCGCCGGATGCACAACGAAACATGTGGGGCGTATCCCCTCTCCCCCCCCCGGGGAGAGGGTTAGGGTGAGGGGGACGCGCGGCGAGGATTCTCGGGATTGTCACGCAGTGCATCCCCCTCACCCCGACCCTCTCCCCGGGGGGGAGAGGGGGATTTCAGCCCCGATCAATAAGCGTCCTTGCGGCGCTCGTACTCGGCCTTGGCGGTGTCGGGCGTGAACAGCGCCGATTCGGTCTGGATCCACTTCGGCGGCGCCTTGCCGTCCTTCTTGAAGGCGATCAGCGCGTCATAGGCCGGGCCGGCCATGTTCGGCGTCAGCTCGACCGTGGCGTTCGCCTCGCCTTCCGCCATCGCCTTGAAGATGTCCGGCACGCCGTCGATGGAGACGACCAGAATGTCCTTGCCCGGCTTCAGCCCGGCTTCCTTGATCGCCTGGATGGCGCCGACGGCCATGTCGTCGTTGTGGGCGTAGACGGCGCAGATGCCCTTGCCGCCATTCTCGGCCTTGATGAAGCTCTCCATCACCTCCTTGCCCTTGGCGCGGGTGAAGTCGCCGGACTGGGTGCGGACGATCTTCATGCCGGGATTCTTGGCGACGATCTCGTCGAAGCCCTTCTTGCGGTTGATGGCCGGCGACGAGCCGACGGTGCCCTGCAGCTCGACCACCGCGCACTTGCCGCCGGTCTGCTTGGCCAGCCATTCGCCGGCCACCCGGCCCTCATGCACCGTGTCGGAGGTGACGGCGGTCATGTAGAGGCTCTGGTCCTTGGTCTCGATCTGGCGGTCGAGCAGAACCACCGGGATCTTCGCCTCCTTGGCCTCCTTCAGCACCGAATCCCAGCCGGTCGCCACCACTGGCGCGATGAAGATCGCATCGACGCCCTGGGCGACGAAGGAGCGCACCGCCTTGATCTGGTTCTCCTGCTTCTGCTGGGCGTCGGAGATCTTCAGGTCGATGCCGCGCTTGTCGGCCTCCGCCTTGGCGGTCTTGGTCTCGGCCGCGCGCCAGCCCGACTCAGAACCGATCTGCGAGAAGCCGACCACCAGCTTCTTGTCGGCGGCCTGGACGGCGCCGAGCCCGATGAACAGGGCCGCAGCGGCGGTGGCGGCGGAGATCACCCATTTCCTGGACATCCGATTCACTCCCTGAGTGTTTATGGCGAGGTTTTATTGCGGTGCGCGATGGACGAAGGACGAGAGGCACGCGACGGGACGGGGCGCTGGAAGATCGTGATCGCGGCCCGGTTCGGAATTGTTCGTCTTGCCTACTTTAAGTACCTAGAACCATAACTGTCCAATACGATTCTCAACCGATGCGATGCCGAAAAGGATATGTCCGGCAGAGGCTTCAGCTCGAAATCCGGTCAAAAAAAACGGCCGGGCAGCGGAGTGCCGCCCGGCCGTGAGATGACCCCGTTCCAGTCTGGACCGGGGCCGACGCACCCGAGGGAGAGCGCGCCGGGACGCAACCACCGCGGCGGGATGGAGAGAAACACCGCGGCGGCGCGAAGACGAAAGAGACGGAAAGGCCGGGACGTCGGTCGGCCTTTTCGGAACGACAGGCTGTCAGAAGGCCAGATCGGTCCGGATGATGAAGATGTCGCCCTTGTCGCTGTTGGCGGCGACGTCGGAGCTGAGCTTGAAGTGGTTGTATTCCGGCGCGAGGCTGAAGCCGGGAGCGGCGACATATTTGGCGCCGACGGTGAACAGCTCGAACTTGCTGCGGCCGCGCACCGTCAGGTCGCCGGCGTCCTTGGCGTTCAGGTAGCCGACGCCCAGCGTGGTGGGGCCGAAGGTGTACTGCGCGCCGGCGGTCCAGACATCCTGCTTCTCGCGGCTGACGATGGCAGCGCTGGATTTGGCATAGCCGCTGTCGCCCGACCAGGCATAGCTGCCGCCGATCTTGAAGCCGGCATAGGCCAGCGTCAGGCCGGCATGGGTGGAGGACAGCTTGTCGAACTGCTGCGCCGGGGTGGTGGTGGAGTTCTTGGCCTCGCCGCCGAGATAGAACAGGCTGCCGTTGACCGCGACGCCGCCCAGCGTGTTGGTGTAGGTGCCGCCCACTTCATAGACGTCGCGATAGGCACCGGTGCGGTTGGCCGAGGCGAGCGCCAGCTTGGAGCGGTTGACGTCGGTGTTGCTGCTGTCCGACGCCGGCTGGTAGGAGGCGCCGAGCTTGAAGCCGGCGATCTCCGGGGTCCAGTAGGTGGCGCGGGTGGCGCTGTTGCCGGAGATCAGCGCGCGGATGTTGCCGATGGTGACCGGCGCGTTGGCCGCGCTGTTGCCGAGCCAGGACGGGAAGGAGCCGTCGACGCCGCCGGTGCCCCAGTCGGACGGGGCGATGATGCCGCTGTCGTCGGACGGGCCGTTCTCGACGCCCAGATGCAGGACGCCGAAGCCGCCGTTGACGAAGATGAAGGCGCGGTCGTTGGTGACGGTGCGGGCGTTGTTGGTGCCGTTCTCCGCCAGCAGGCGGATGCGGGCGCCGTATTCCAGCCCGTTGTCGGCCTTGGCCTTCGGCGTCACCAGCAGGCGCAGGCGGTTGCGGAACTCGGTGTTGCGCTGGCCGCTGTCGCGGTCCTGGTTGACGTAACCGCCCTCGAAATAGGCGTCGCCGCCCAGCATGATGTCGAACTTCGATTGGGCGGAAGCCGAGCCGGTCGCCATGACGCAGGCGAGCGAAAGGGTGGCTGCGCCAAGCAGCAGAGCTGATCTCACCATTTGCGTTTCCTCTAAATGCGGTTTGTTTTTGCTTCGATGCACTGGGTGAGAGCGATGCTTCGGCGATGCGTCAGACGCACGCCCTGCCCGACCGTCAGGCCCGGCGCGGGGCCGGATCCGACGGTGTCCTCTGCGTCAGCGCTCCCTCTGACGCAGCCGTTGCGGGTTGCTGGTGCCGGTCGGTCCCGGCCCTGGTCCTGGCCCTGGCCATCTCGGACCGGCGGTCACTCCTGTCCCAAAGTCCCGTCGATGCGCCGCCACAGCCCAAGCGGGTTGCCGTCGCGCAAAGCCTCCGGCAGCAGCTCTGCCGGGATGTCCTGGTAGCAGAGCGGGCGCAGGAAGCGGCGGATCGCCAGCGTGCCGACCGAGGTGCTGCGCGGGTCCGAGGTCGCCGGGAACGGGCCGCCATGCACCATCGCGTGGCAGACCTCCACCCCGGTCGGCCAGCCATTCGCCAGGATGCGCCCGGCCTTGCGCTCCAGCGTCGGGATCAGCCCGGCCACCGCGGCCTTGTCCGCCCCATCCATCTGCAAGGTCGCCGTCAGCTGGCCTTCCAGCCTTTCCGCCACCGCCCTCATCGCCGCCACGTCCGCGCAGCGGATCAGCAGCGAGGCGGCGCCGAACACCTCCTCCTGCAACGCCGTGTCGGCCAGGAAGGCGTCCGCCGTCGTAGTGAAGAAGGCCGCCTGCGCCTGGTTCGGCCCGCTGCATGCCAGGCCGCGCGCCAGCGTCGTCACGGCACCGCTGCCGGCCAGCTTGGCGACACCGCTGTCGAAGGCGGCATGGATGCCCGGGGTCAGCATGGTCGAGGCGGCG
>NZ_LGQW01000015.1:2720347-2763475 GCF_003116035.1 Azospirillum sp. TSH64 | reverse complement strand
CAGTGCGGCGGGAATGCGGATCGACCCGCCGGTATCGGTGCCGATGGACACCCGGCACAGCCCGCCCGCTACGGCGGAGCCCGACCCACCACTCGACCCGCCCGGCACATGGGCGGTGTTCCACGGGTTGCGGCAGGAACCATGGTGTTCGTTCTGGTTGGTCGAGCCCAGGCAGAACTCACTGAGGTTGTTGCGTCCGATGAGCACGGCGCCGGCCGCCTTCAACCGCCGGACCACCGTGGCGTCCTGTCGCCCCTCGGCGGCGAAGCGGACCGAACCGTAGCTGGTGGTTTCACCGGCCAGTTCGAAACAGTCCTTGATGGTGACCGTCACGCCGTCGAGCAGTCCCGGCCATTCGCCGGCCGCCCGCTCCTGGTCGAGCGCGCGGGCGCGGCCGAGCGCCGCGTCGCCTGTGACGGTCAGGACGGCGTTCAGTGTCGGGTTCCGCCTGGCAATGGCGTCCAGGCAGGCGCGGGTTTCGCTTTCGCAGGAACCGGGCAAGCCGGTGGCGGTCCCGGCCGGAATGGTCGTGGTGGACATGCGCTGCTGCTTTCGGTTGGCGAGGGGGGGCTAAAGCCCTCTCCCGTCCCGGGAGACGGAGGGAGCCCGCGGAGCGGGGAGGGTAAGGGGCTGGCGGGTGTGACGAAACCCATGTGCCGAGAGCCGCTCACCCTTCCCATGCTCCGCATGCTCCCTCTCCCGGGGTGGGAGAAGGAGCATGCGGTTGCCCGCGCTCAGGCCGCCTTGGCCATGCCGATGTGGGCGATGACGGCCTGGAGCGACGTCACGTCGGCGTATTTCTGCCGCATGTCGAACAGGTTGGCGCGGTGCGGCTCCTCGGCGCGGTCGCCGACGCACTCCTCGACGATGATCGGCCGCAGCCCGTGGGCGGAGGCGTCGATCACGCTGGCCCGCACGCAGCCCGACGTGGTGCAGCCGGTCACCAGCAGCGTATCGACGCCGTTGGCGCGCAGCCAGGTCGACAGGCCGGTGCCGAAGAAGGCCGAGGCATGCTGCTTGCGGGCGATGTATTCGCCCTCCCGCGGCGTCACCGCCGGGGCGAACGCGGTGTCCGGTGCGTCCTCGGTCAGCTTCAGCAGGTTGGGGATCTTCTCGCCGAAGGGGCCGATGCCGCCGACCGCGTCCGGCGCGATGAAGCAGGCGTGGGCGATCGGCATCCCCAAGGCGCGGGCGTGCTCCAACAGTTCGGCGGTCGCCGTGATCGCGTCGTTGATGTTGAAGCCGCCGAAGGCGTCCTCACGGGTGAAGCCGAGTTGGAAGTCGATGACCAGCAGCGCCGTCTTGCGGCCGAAGCCGAGCGGTTGGCCGAGTCCCTGGCGTTCGTAGATGGAAAGGTCGCTCATGTCGGGTGATGTCCTTTTCCGGTGGGAGCGCCGGATGACAAGCGCAGAAAAAGCATACAGTCAGTTTAATATGCATTCAAAGTCCATAGTTTCGCCATTTGAGCGGTGCAGATGCCCACGGAGCACGCAATTTTCCATATCGCGGTATGTACGAATGTTCTTTGAACTAACAAAATAACTCACTGATAAATAAGAATTCATGGAATTCCTGAGCGCTTTTGTCAGGGATGGTACGGTTTCTGCTATTCCCCTTGTCGCATCGGCATAGCGCAGATTGTGTGCATTCTTGCGAGGCCATCTGCAGCCACCGCCCAACCAATTCCAGACGACACAGGAGCAGGCCATGGTCGGGACCCATCGACAGGAGCGGAACGGAGTGAATCGCCGGCAGTTCGGCACTCTGCTGGCAGCCGGTGCGCTGGTGGCGGGCAGCGGATGGCCGCTCGACGCCGTCGCCGCCCCTCCGGTGCTGCGTGTGCGCATCGGCAGCGACATCGGCAACCTCGACCCCGCCCGCATCTTCCAGATCGAGAACCAGACGGTCGCCACCCAGATCTACAACGGGCTGGTCAAGTACGACGAGGCGAGCAACGCCCTGGTTCCCGACCTTGCCACTTCCTGGGAGATCTCGCCCGATGGCACCGTCTACAGCTTCGCGCTGCGCAGTGGCGTCGTCTGGCACAAGAACTACGGACCCTTCACCTCCGACGACGTGAAGTTCTCCTTCGAGCGGGTGCTCGACCCGCAGACCGGCAGCAGCTACGCCGGCCAGCTCGCCTCCATCAAGTCGGTCGAGACGCCGGCACCAGACCGCGTGGTCATCACCCTGAAGGAGCCGAACTCGGGCTTCCTGCACAAGGTGTCGGCCTTCAACCAGGGCTGGATCCTCAGCCGCAAGGCGCTGGGCGAGATTGGCGAGAAGGCCTACGCGCTGAACCCGGTCGGCACCGGCCCCTTCGTCTTCCAGGTCTGGACCCCGGGCCGCGAGGTCAGGCTGTCCGCCAACAAGGAGTATTTCGCCGGCGCGCCGAAGGTGGAGGAGTTGCTGTTCCGCGTCATCAAGGACGAGACGGCGGCGGCCATCGCGCTGGAGAACGGCGAGATCGACATCTTCTTCGGTCTGCAGCAGCCGGAGATCATACAGCGCCTGAAGAGCGGCGGCGTGGTGACGGTGCATGACCGCGACGCCAACCACACCATCAACCTGATCCTCAACACCAGCATCAAGCCGCTGAACGACCTGCGAGTCCGCCAGGCCATCAGCCACGCCATCAACCGCAAGGCGCTGATCGACGGCTTCTTCAAGGGCACCAAGACCGAATCGGACGGCTTCCTGACCTCCTCCTTCCAGGAGTTCACCAACACGGTGCCGGCCTACCCCTACGACCCGCAGAAGGCCAAGGCGCTGCTGAAGGAGGCCGGCGTCGGACCCTTCACGCTCGATCTGGTGGCACCGGGCGCCAACCCCTACGACAAGATCGTCGTGCCGATCGCCAGCGACCTCGCCGCCGTTGGCATCGACGCCAAGATCAAGGTGCTGGAGCGCGGTGCCTATCTCCAGGCGCGCAACAAGGGAACCGTCCCCACCTGCATCACCGGCGTGGTCGGCGCTCCCGATCCCGACAGCCCCATCCTGTCGATGTTCGCCAAGTCGTCCTTCCCGCCGGGCCTCAACACCTCGCATTACGAGGGCGTCGAGGATCTGATCGCCGCCGCCCGCAAGGCCCAGGGGGACGCCGCCCGCAAGGAGGTCTACGGGAAGATCCAGGCCAAGGTGATGGGCGACGCCCCCATCGTGCCGCTCTATGCCGACCGTCTCTACATCGCCCACACCAAGGCGGTGACCGGCTTCGTCCAGAACTCGCTCTTCACCATGAGCGCCTATCCCGTCGTGCTGGCCGGGTGACGCCATGGATCGCCTCCTCCGTCAACTGACGCAGCTCGCGATCACGGTGTTCGGCATCGTGACCGTGACCTTCTTCCTCGTCCGCATGATTCCGGGCGATCCCGCGCAATACATGCTGGGCGATTACGCGACCGAGGAGGCGCTGGCGACACTGCGCGCCCAACTCGGCCTCGACCGCCCGGTGATCGTGCAGTACGGGCTTTACGCCCTGCGCGCCCTGACCGGGGATTTCGGCGCCTCGGTCGTGACCGGGCGGCCGGCGCTGGAGGAAATCCTTCTCAGCCTGCCCGATTCCGCCGTGCTGGCCTTCGCCGGCCTGGCCATCGCGGTGGTGATCGGCATTCCGCTCGGCATCGTCACGGCGGAACGGCAGGGTTCGTGGAGCGACCTGCTCATCATGGTCGTCGCCCTGTTCGGCATTTCCTTTCCGGTCTTCTGGCTCGGCCTCGCCTCGGTCCTGCTGTTCTCGCAGGAGCTGAAATGGTTCCCGGCGCTGGGCGCCAGCTCGGGCGGGGGCTTCCTCGACCAGATTCACCATCTGGTGCTGCCGGCCGGGGTGCTCGGCATCTCGGTCGCCGCCTACATAACCCGGCTGACCCGCTCGGCGATGCTGGAGGTTCTGGGCCAGGACTATGTCCGGGTGGCCCGCGCGATGGGCGTGCCGCAGCGCCGGGTGGTCTGGCGGCTGGCGCTGAAGAACGCGCTCGTCCCGATCCTCGCCATCGTCGGCGTCACCTTCGCCTGGTCGTTGGGCAGCGCCATCCTGATCGAGGTGGTGTTCAGCCGTCCCGGCATCGGCTCGATGATCCTCAAGGCGGTTTCGGCCCGTGACTACCAGCTCGTCCAGGCGGGCGTGCTGGTGCTGGCCGTGGCCGTCGTCCTCGTCAACAGCCTGCTCGACCTCGCCTACGGGCTGGTCGATCCGCGCCTGTCCACACGGTGAGACCGATCATGTCCGCAACCGCAGCCGTGTCCGCCCCGCCCAGGCGGTCCTCCCTGATGCGCTACTTCCGCCATCCGGGATTCCTGATCGGTACGATCCTGCTGGCGGCGATGCTGGTCATCGCCGTCGCCGCCCCCTGGATCGCGCCCTGGTCGCCGCTCGACACCGACCTTGCCAATACGCTGGCGGCCCCCTCGGGCCAGCATCTTCTCGGCACCGACCAGTATGGCCGCGACGTGCTGTCCCGGCTGATCTGGGGAACCCGCATCTCCTTGCAGGTCGCCGTTGCCGTGATGGCGCTGTCGCTGACGCTGGGCATGGTGATCGGCGCCGTCGCCGGCTTCTTCGGCGGCTGGGTCGAGCGGATCACCGTCTCGATCATCGACATCCTGCTGGCCTTCCCCGGCTTCCTGCTGGCTCTGGCGCTGGTGGCCGCGCGCGGCTCCTCGCTGGAATCGGTGATCGTCGCCGTGGCGCTGGCCTATACCCCGCGCGTCGCCGCCGTCATGCGCGCGGTGGTGCTGACCATCAAGCCGCGCACCTACGTCGAGGCGTCCCGCGCCATCGGCATGGGGAATCTGCGGCTGCTGTTCCTGCATGTCGTGCCCAACAGCCTGCCCCCGGTGATCGTCGTGGCGACCATCGGCGCCGCCACCGCCATCCTGGCAGAGGCGGGGTTGAGCTTCCTTGGCCTGGGCGTGCAGCCGCCGGCGCCGACCTGGGGCAACGTGATCGCCGACGGTCAGAGCTTCCTGGCGTCGAACCCGATGATCTCGCTGTCGGCGGGGCTGTGCATAGCCCTGATGGTGGTTGCCCTCAACCTGCTGGGTGATGGGCTGCGCGACACGCTCGATCCGCAGATGCGCCGCTCGTCCGGCAAGCTGCTGTGAGGACTCCGACCATGGCAAACCCAAACCCGCACCCCGGCCTGTCCGTTGCCCCGCCGCCGCCGGTGGCCCCCGTTCCGGTCCCGCGACCGGTGGCGCTGGAGTTGCGCGACCTGACGACCGTCTTTCCCGGCGATGACGGTCCCATCACCGTCATCGACGGCATCTCGCTGGCCGTGCGGGCCGGCGGCACGCTGGCGGTGGTCGGCGAATCCGGCTCGGGCAAGTCGATGACCTTCCTGTCGGCGCTCGGCCTCGTCGCCAGCCCCGGCCGGGTCCAGCGCGGCGAGGTGCGCATCGGCGGCGCCGATGTCCTGGGCCAGACGCCCGAGCAGCTGCGCCGCCTGCGCGGCGCGGTTGTGTCGATGATCTTCCAGGATCCGCTGACCGCGCTGAACCCGGTCTTCACCATCGGGGAACAGATCGTCGAAGTGTTGCGCGCGCACGGCCATTTCAGCCGCGCCGCCGCCCGCACCCGCGCCGTCGAACTGCTGGCCCGCGTGCAGATCCCGGACCCGGCGCGGCGCATCGACGACTATCCGCACCAGCTTTCCGGCGGCCAGCGTCAGCGCGTGCTGATCGCCATGGCCATCGCCCTGTCCCCCAAGGTGCTGATCGCCGACGAGCCGACCACCGCGCTCGACGTGACGGTGCAGGCCCAAATTCTCGACCTGTTGGCCGAGCTTCAGGCCGACACAGGCATGGCGCTCGTTCTCATCACCCACGATCTCGGCCTCGTCGCCCGCTACGCCGACGATGTCGCGGTGATGTATGCAGGCCGGCTGGTCGAGGTCGGTTCCATCGAAGAGGTGTTCTCCGACCCCCGCCATCCCTACACCCGCGCGCTGTTCCGCAGCATTCCGCGCCTCGACGGACCGGTGGACGAGGAGTTACCGGCCATCGAGGGCCAGCCTCCCAACGTCGCCCGCCTGCCGCCCGGCTGCGCGTTCGAACCGCGCTGCACGCTGGGCCGCGGCCGGGCCGACTGCTGCACCAAGCGCCCGCTGCCGCTGGCCGGCGACCGCAGCGGCCACCGCAGCGCCTGTTTCCATGCCGACCGGCTCGATCAGATGGAGGCTGCCCAATGAGCCAGACCCAGAGCCGATTCCAGACAGCATCGGGGGCCGCCGACGGGCAGCCGCCGGCCCTGGAACTGGTCGACGCCTCGCGCGTCTTCACCCGGCGCGGCGGCCTCTTCCGCAAGGCGGGCACCCCGGTGCGCGCGGTGGACGGGGTGTCGCTGGCGATCCATCCCGGCGAGACGCTGGGACTGGTCGGCGAGAGCGGCAGCGGCAAGAGCACGCTGGGCCGCCTTGCCCTGCGACTGGTGGATCCCAGCAGCGGCCGTCTGCTGGTGGACGGCCGCGACGTGACCGAGGTGCCGAAGGCTGCGATGCAGGCGATGCGCCGCGACATCCAGATGGTGTTTCAGGATCCCTACGGCTCGCTCGATCCCCGTGTCACCATTGGCCAGAGCATCGCCGAGCCGTTGAAGGTCCACGGCCTGTGGGATCCAAAGGGGGGGCCGCACAAGGTGGCCGGGGTGATGAGCCTCGTTGGGCTCGACCCGTCGCACGCCGACCGCTACCCGCACCAGTTCTCCGGCGGCCAGCGCCAGCGCATCGGCATCGCCCGCGCCCTGACGCTCGATCCCAAGATCCTGGTGCTCGACGAGCCGGTGTCGGCGCTCGACGTGTCGATCCAGGCCCAGATCATCAACCTGCTCCAGCGCATCCAGCGCGAGCGCGGGCTTTCCTACCTGTTCATCGCGCATGATCTCGCGGTGGTCCGCCACGTCAGCCACCGCATCGCCGTGATGTATCTCGGCACGGTGGTAGAGCTGGCCGCGCGCGACACGCTCTACCGCCGGCCGCTGCATCCCTACACCGTTTCCCTGCTGTCGGCAGTGCCGATTGCCGATCTCCGCATGCGCAAGCGACGCCGCACCTCGGTGACGATGGGGGAGATCGGCTCGGCCACCAACGTGCCGTCGGGCTGCCGTTTCCATCCCCGCTGCTACCGCGCCCGGCTGGTGGCGGCCGGCGGCGACGTGCCGACCGAGCGCAGCGGCGATGCCCTGCTGCCGCGCGCCTGCCTGATGGAACAGCCGGCGCTGCGCCCCTGCGGCGACCAGACCGGCACGGGCGCCGGCGATCAGGTCGCCTGCCATTTCCCCGAAACCCCGGAAACCCGATCCGAGGTGGCGGCGGCCGTCCTTCAGGACATCGGCTATCCGCCCATCCGCCCGATCTCCCCGCAATCCGTCTGAAGGCGAAATCCCATGTTCAGTGTCACCGACGAACTCAAGGACAATTATTCCGGCGTCTTCCAGAACCGAATCGGCTTCGGCCGGAAGGCCGCCGTGCTGTCGATCGACTTCATCGATTTCTACACCCAGCCCGGCGCACCGTTCTTCGGGCAGGGCGTGGTGGACGCGGTCGAGGCGAGCGTCCCGCTTTATGCGGCCGCCCGCCGGGCCGGGCTGCCGGTGATCTATACCAAGGTCGTCTATGACGAGGCGGGCAGCGAGGGCGGCATGTTCGTGAAGAAGGTGCCGGCCCTGCGGGCCTTCACCGCCGACAACCCGCTGGCCAATTTCGACGCCCGCGTCACGCCCGAAGCGGGGGACATCGTGCTGGTGAAGCATCACTCCTCGGCCTTCTTCGGCACGCCGCTCAGCACCATGCTGCGCGTGCTGGAATGCGACACGGTGATCGTCACCGGTTGCTCGACCAGCGGGTGCGTCCGCGCAACGGCGGTGGACGGGGTATCGCACGGCTTCCGTGTCATCGTTCCGGCGGAATGCGTCGGCGACCGCCATCCGGCTCCGCACGAGGCCGCGCTGTTCGACATGAACGCCAAATACGGCGACGTGCTGCCGGTGGCGGACGTCATGGCCCATGTCAGCGCCCATGTCAGCGCCCATGCCAGCGCCCAGACCGGCGCTCATGCCGGGACCCGGGCGGTGGGCCAGCCGGCCTGATCGGCCGGCTCTGTCAAGGTTCCCCGAAGGGTGGGGCAACCGCATCGGGCGGGACCGTTCATGGTCCGCACCTGCGATGCCCCAACCCGAAGGGAACGGCTGTTCCCCAAACACCCTCAAGGAGCGGTGGCCCGCCACCCGACAGATCGTCCATCATGAGTTCCCTGCCCATTCCTCTCCAGTGGTGCCTGCTGGTGGCGGCCACCCTCCTGTTCACCGGCCTGTTCACCGTGGCGACCGTGCCGGGGGCGGTGCTGCTCGGCCCGATGTTCGCCGCCGTGATCCTCGGGGTGCGCGGTTCGACCATCGAACTGCCCAAGCGGTCCCTGTGGCTCGCCCAGGCGCTGACCGGCGGGGTGGTGGCGCGCTCGCTCGACGCGTCGATCCTCCATGACGTGGCCCTGCACTGGTTCCCGATGTTGGTGGCTCTGACGAGCATGATGGCCGGGGCCGTTCTGGTCGGCTGGCTGCTGGAACGCTCGGGCCGGCTGCCGGCCGGCACCGCCCTGTGGGGTACCATGCCGGGTGCCGCCCCGGCGATGATCGCCATGGCCGGCGATTTCGGCGGCGACCCCCGTTTCGTCGCGGTGATGCAGTATCTCCGGGTCATCGTCGTCGTCGTCCTTGCGTCGCTGGCCTGCCATTTCCTGCTGGGTGTTCCGGCCGGTGCCCCCCTTGCCGGCGCCACCGCGGCTGCCGCCGTGTCGATGGCAACGCCGCTTTCCACCCTGACGCTGGTGGGGGTGGCGCTTCTCGGCGGCTGGCTCGGCACCGTGCTGCGGCTGCCGGCGGGGCCGCTGCTGGGGCCGATCCTGCTCGGCGGCGTGCTCGGCATGTCCGGTCTGGTGACGCTCGACGCGCCAAGCTGGCTGATCGCCGTCGCCTTCGCCATCATCGGCTGGACCACCGGTCTGCGTTTTCGCCGCGACCTGCTGCGCGACCTCGTGAGTTCGATCCCGGCCATGCTGCTGTCCACCCTCGGCCTTGTGCTCCTGTCGGTCGGGTCGGCCTGGATGCTCAGCAGGCTGACCGGGAAGGATCCGCTGACCGCCTATCTCGCCACCAGTCCCGGCGGGCTGGATTCCGTCACCGTGGTGGCGCTGGGCAGCGCGGCCGACGTGCCTTTCATCCTGACCCTGCAGACGCTGCGATTGTTTGGAACGATCCTGCTCAGCGTTCTGCTTGTGCGGGTTCTGCGCCGCAGCTAGAAACCCTGCGCCAGTTCCATCAACATTGCCCCGCGCGCTGGCCGTCCCATGCTGGAGGATGTCCATGTCCGAGTTTCCCGAAGGCAAGACGGCCGAGCCCTACCGCTCCGAGCAGGTGGGGTCGATCATGATCGCGCTGCGGAACCAGGTCCTCGAAGGCCGTTTGCCCCCCGGCACCAAGCTCCGCGAGACGGAGCTTGCCGCTCAGTTCGGCGTGTCCCGCACCCCGATCCGCGAGGCGCTGGTAGCGGCCGAGCGGGAAGGGTTGGTCACCTACGAAACCAACCGTGGCTACACGGTGCGCCAGTTCACCCTGCGCGACCTGTTGGAAAGCTATGAGATGCGCGGCCTGCTGGAGGGGCATGGCTGCCGGATCGTCGCCGAGCGCGGTCTGCCGGCGGATGTGGAGCGGACCTTGCGGGCGGGACTGGACCGTGCCGAGGCGCTGGTGAGCGGGGAGGGGCTGTTGGAGGGGGAGGGGTTGGCTCAATGGCGCCAGCTCAACCAGAGATTCCACAACGGACTGATGGCACAGGTTTCCAGCGGGCTGTTCAGCCGGATGTTCCAGCTCGTCTACCGCGTTCCCAAGATCGACGACGTGCTGGAGATGGAGCGGGACTGCGCCACCCTGCGCCGCTACAACGACGAGCACCGCCGCATCCTGGACGCCGTCGTCCGCCGGCAGGGCAGTCGCGTGGAGTTCCTGGTTCGCGAGCATCTCCAGGGGCCTAGCGATCTGATCAGCCGCCGGATGGAGGAAAACGAAGGATGATCGCGTGCCGGCCAGATGCGCACCGCCATGCCGGTCGGTTCGGAAATGGCGACCAGCCCGCCGATGCCGAGGCGCGCGTCCTTCTGCACCAGTTCATGGCTGGCGCGGCTGAAGGTAGGGACGAAGCCACCGCGCCGGTCGGTGCCGGTGCGAACCAGCCAGCCGATCAGCTTGTCCAGCGCGTTGTGCCGTCCTGCGGTTCGAGGCTACGAGTTGCTCCGCCTGGGCGATCTCGACGCCGTGATGGGCTTGTTACTTTATAGCCTGCCAATCATAGCTCTTCATATAATCCAGAAATGCGCGCATGGCTGCGCTCGGCAGGCGGCGACTGGGGTAGTACAGGAACCAGTGCGGCAAATTTGGGCTCCAATCGGCAAGGAGTTCCACCAGCCGACCATTCAGAATAAGGGGTTTGGCATAGTCATCGAAGACATGCGCGATTCCTCTGCCGGCCAGCGCCGCTTGCAGTTCGTTGTGCGCCGCGCTCACCGTCAGGCGGCCTGTGGGTGAGATTTCTATCTCGTCGTCGCCATCGACAAACCGCCATGTAACCAGGGAGCCACCGGGAAATCTGCGCTTGATACAGTCATGATTTACGAGATCTTGCGGGATCTGCGGCCGGCCATGCCTTTTTATGTAATCCGGTGAAGCGACAATCGCATATCGAAGCGTAGGGCCAAACGGGAGTGCGATCATGTCCTGCGCCAACTGCTTGCCGAACCTGACGCCGGCATCGAACCCCTGCTCGACGATATCGATGACAGCCGCGTCGCTGACGATCTCGATCTTAACTTCGGGATAAGCATCCATGAAGTCGAAGGCCAGCGGGCCGAGAAGATGATCGACGGCGGGGCCCGGCGCGTTGAACCGCAAAGTGCCGGATGGGCTGTCCCTCAACTCGTCGACCTCTGCGATGGCGAGCCTGATATCACTCAACGCCGGGGCCAAACGATCGAGGAGGCGTTGTCCTGCTTCCGTCGGAGCCACGCTTCTCGTTGTTCGATTGAGGAGCCGAATGCCGAGAGCCTCTTCCAAGGCGTTCATCGTTTGGCTCAAAGCCGATGAGGACACGCCTCGTTCGAGCGCGGCAGCACGGAAACCGCCGCAGCGGACGATGGAAACGAACACATCGAGGTTGTCCAGCCGAACCGGATTCATTGGGAAGCATCTCTAATCAAGCTGATTATAACTGCATAGCTTATCGGATCAATTCTCCCATGTCATGGTTGGCACCAAGCTGGCTGTCGCGCTCCCCCGCTTCCTTTCAGCGGTCATGTTCTGCCCGGTACATCCGCCCGGTAAATCCGAATGAAGCGCGAGTGCGTCCAACTGAAAAGGGAAGACAGATGAATGCCTTCACTCTCAATAGACGCACCATCATGGTGTCCGCCGTCGCAAGCGCATCGAGCATGCTCGTCCCGGCTTCGGGCGGCTTCGGCAGCGCGACGGCCCGGGCCGCATCCTCGCCGAGCGGCAACGCCGGCCACTACCGTTTGCGTGTCGGTGAGATCAGTGCGACCGTCTTGAGCGACGGCGTAATCGGCGGCCCACCTCGCATCTATGCGAGCGACGCGCCCGAGGCGGAGCTTCAGGCGGTGCTGCGGCGGGCATTCCTTCCGACCGACCATTTGACCCTCAACCTCAACACGCTGCTGATCGAAACCGGTGGGCGGCGGATTCTCATCGAGGCCGGCGCCGGCAGGACAATGGGTCCGAACGGCGGCCGCATCTTTGAAAATCTGGCGGCGATCGGCCTCGGTCCCGCTGACATCGACGTGGTCGTCGTCTCCCACACCCACCCCGATCATGTCGGCAACCTGAGAACCGCGGACGGCGGCAAGGCCTTCCCCCGCGCCACGGTCTTCGTTCCGAAGGCGGACTGGGATTTCTTCGTCCGCACCGATCCGGATCTCTCCTACATGCCGGTTCCGGAGGATTTCCGTGTGCGCTTCGCGGCGGCCATCAAGAGCAGCCTCGAGCCGGTCAAGACCGATATCGAGTTCTATGAAGCCGGCGCCGAGATCGTGCCCGGCCTCACGACGATCGTCGCATCCGGCCACACCCCGGGCATGGCGACGTTTCTTGTCCATTCGGGGAACGACCAACTGCTGCTGACGGCCGACCTTGCCTATCACCCGGTCGTCAACGTGGATGAGCCCTGGGTTCCGGGACCGGACCGCGACAAGGGGACGGCCTTGGCCTCCCGCCGGCGCATCTTCGATCGGGCGGCGGCCGATCGCATTCCCGTGCTCGGTTTCCATTTTCCGTTCCCGGGCCTCGGCCGGATGCTGAAGACCGATGGCGCCTATATCTGGGTGCCTGCCGACTGGCAGTTCTGACGCCGGGGAAAGAGGAGGGATTTCATGGACCAGTCAAAGATCGACAGGCGCGGTTTCATCGGCACGATGGGGGCGGTGGCAACAGGGCTTGCCCTGGCCAACCAAGCCACGGCTCAGGTCCAGGATACGAAGGCGGGGTTGTCGGCTTCGGGATCGAATCCGGATGTACTGACGCGCGCCTTGCCGCGCACCGTCCAGGCGATGACCTGCCCGCTTCCCGACGACCGCATGCGTGTCCGCATGGTCGCGCATATGGAGAGGATCCCCGGCTTCGGAACAATCGGCTCCATGCCTTGGTACCCCGGCAATGAGATGATGTATTCCGGTCTGATCCGGGAGGCCCAGGCCAACGCCGCGCAATCGGGAACTCCAGGCGGACGCCATCGGCGGCGACACGGTGTGGGCAAGCAACGTCGCCGCCTACAACGGCATGTCCTAACCGATCCGCCGTCTGCTGGAGCCGTTGAAGGCCCTGCACGACTTCACCCGCTCCGTTCCGGAATTGCGGCACAACGGCGATCCGGAGACCCATGCGCGTTGGAAAGCGGCGCGGGACAAGCACCCTGCGGTCGTCCATCCCGGCCTTCGCACCCATCCGGTCAGCGGTGCCAAGGCCCTGTTCGTGAATGAGACCTTCACCGCGCGCATCGTCGGGCTCAGCGACCGGGAGCGGGCGGCGATTCTGGACTTCCTGTACGACCATATCAGCCGACCGGAATACACGGTGCGCTGGCACTGGAAACCCGACGATCTGGTGCTGTGGGACAGCAGATCGACCCGGCATTACGCGGTGAACGACTATTCGCCGCACCGGCGCATTATGCACCGCGCCACTGTTTTGGGTGACCGGCCCTATTGAGTAGGGAAGCGGGGTGTCAATCCTGCCGCACCCAGGATCGGGTCATCGTTCGGTAAAGGCCAAATCCCGCCCCCGCAACCACCGACACTTGACAGCCCGCCTCCAACGAGGCGGGCTGTCGGCGTTTCGGGTCCACCCCGGCGCACGCCTCCAGGATCGCCAGCAGGTCGCCAGGACTCTGCGCCTCCACCTCCAGCTCCACCTCCAGCGGGTTGGCGGGGGCCGGCTTCGGCCCGCGCTTGAGCGGTTTGAACGCCTTGAAGGCGCCGGCATCGCGCTGTCGGCGCCAATCGGTCAGGGTCGATCAATAAAGACCTTCCCGCCGCAAAATCGCGGCGATCCCGCCGGTATCCGCCGCCCGATCCGTCTTGGCCAGGATCCGAAGCTTCTCACCGGCGTCAGGAGCCACTTCCGATGCAGGGGCTGGCAGGGGCGTCTTGTTGGGCATGACCATGAAATCAGTTTCTTACGCCCTCAAGCCTAAACTTCCGGGGGGCCGATGTCTCACCGTCATTGGCACGGAAAGCGGAGCCCGTGACCCGAGCCAACCGGCTTGGTCGCGCATGAGCACCGCCTGGACCTATGCCCGCACCGGGACGATGGGCGCGTCCAGCCCGAACAGATGGGCGGCGAGCGCCTCCGGCAGGGCGGCGGGGTCGGCGAGATGTCGCACCCCTTCGACCGTTGCGGCGCCGGCCAACCCGAAGACGGTCTTGCCCAGGCGCAGGCCCAGCGCCACCTCCGACAGGGTGCCATAGCTGTCGCCGACCGCGATCATACAGTGGCTGGCTTGGGCGATCAGCGCATTGCGCGCCTCGCCGATGCCGGACGCCAGCACGATGCCGGCATAGGGGTTGGCGGTGGCGGGATCGGCGCCCGGCAGCAGGGCGATGCTCAGGCCGTCCGCCTCCGCCGCGCCACGGCAGGCCGCCTCCATCACCCCCTGGCGACCGCCGCACAACAGAGTCAGGCCACAGCGTGCGAGGATGGCGCCGGTGGCGCGGGCAGCGCCCAGGGCGGCATCGGTCGCCTCGTTTGGGCCGATCACCCCGACCGGCGCCCGCAGGGGATGGCCGCCCCGGGTCTGGAGCCAGTGCAACGCCTCTTCCGGTCCGAGCGCCTGCGTCCCGGCGGGCTGGGGTGCGGCGCTCCAGCTCCGGGTGGCGGGATCGAAGAGACGGCCGGCGTGGTGCAGGCGGTTGGTGTCGCGGTCAAGTTCGAACATGGTGATCGGCCTCGGAACGGGCGGCGGCGATCTCCGCCACCGCCATCAGGAAGGAACAGACGGCCAGCAGCAGCACCGACAGCGCGGCGGCCAGCGGAAAATCGGCGCCGGCATCGGCGATCAGGCTGTAGAGCCGCAGGGGAAGGATGTTGATCTGGGTACCGACCAGCGCCAGCGCCGTGCCATAGGCGCCGAAGGCGACGGCCGTCACCAGGGCGAAGGAGGCGAGCACGGTGGGCGCCACCTGCGGGGCGAGGATGTCGATCAGGGCGCGCAGCCGGCTGGCCCCCATCGATTCCGCCGCCTCGGTCTGGCGATGGTCGAAATTGGCGAAGACCGGCAGCAGGGTCAGGATCACGCGCGGCGTCAGGAAATAGCTGTAGGCCAGAACCAGCCCCGGCCGGTCATAGAGGAAGGCGGCGATCGCCGCCGGATCGGCGCCCAGCTCCGCCAGCAGCAGCGTGGCGAAGCCGGCGCGGCCGAGCAGCAGGATGAAGCCGTAGGCGACGATCAGGCCGGAAAAGGTCAGCGGCAGGGCGATGACCACCTGAAGCAGGGCGCGGCGGCCCGGGGGCAGGCGGGCGAGATGCAGGGCGACGGCCACGCCCAGCACCACCGAGGCCAGTCCCGCCTCCAAACCCAGCAGCAGCGAGTTGCCCAGCGCCGCCAGCAGGTCGCCCTGGGCGAAGACGCGCTGGATGGCGTCTCCGGCCAGGGCCTGCCATGCCACGGCGCCCAGCGGCAGCAGGAAGAAGAGAATCAGCAGCGCCAGCCCCGGCACCGCCAGCAGCAGACGGAGAATGGGCGATCCGCTCATGATCCGGACCCTGAGCGAGCGATGCCGGGGCGGGTGGCGGTCATTTGTCGAGAGCCGCCTTGGTCCAGCCGGCATCGACCGCCGCCTTGCGCGCCGCCGCCGCCTTGACGTCGAGGGGACGGACCTGCGGGGCCGGCGGCAGCTTCGCGGCGATGTCGGCCGGCAGGGCGATACCGGGCACCGACGGCCGGACATAGCCCTCGGCGAAGATCGCCTGGCCCTTGGCGCTCATGATGAAGTTCAGCCACAGCTTGCCGGCGTTCGGGTTGGGGGCGTTCTTCACCAGGCTGATGCCATAGGGGGCGGCGGCCGATGCCTCGGCCGGGATGACGACGGAGACGGCGTCGCCCAGCCCGTCGGTGTGCTTGGCCTTCAGCCCGTCGTTCTCGTAGGAGATCCAGATCGGAATCTCGCCCTTGACGAATTTGGCGTAGGGGGTGGTGCCCTCCACCCGCATCACGTTGCCGGATTTGTGCAGGCGGGCGAAATAGTCGAAGCCGGGCTGGAGATTGTCCATGTCGCCGCCATTGCCGAAATTGGCGGCGAAGCCGATCACCTGCCCGATGCCGGTGGAGCGCGGGTCGAGATAGACGACGCTGTTCTTGTATTCGGGCTTCAGCAGGTCGGCCCAGCTCTTCGGCACCTCCTTGACCAGTTTGGTGTTCACGACGAAGGCGACGGTCAGCGAATGGATGGTGAACCATTTGCCGTCGGGGTCACGGAACACCTCGGGCAGCCTGTCGAAATTCACCGGCTTGAAGGGGGCAACGACGTCCTTCGCCATGGCATCGAAGGCCGACGCGGCGAAGTAATAGGCGGTGTCGGCCTGCGGGCGGTTGCGCGCCTTGTCCAGCGCCACCACAGTCGCAGCGGAGCCGAGATCGTTGTAGGTCATCTCGACACCGGGATAGCGCTTCTTGAAGGCGGCGAACTCCGCCGCCCAGTTGGCCCAGGTCGGGCCGGTGTCGAAGGAGACGACCAGCCCCTCCTTCAGGGACTGCTCGTAGAGGGCGCGTTCGCCCTGATAGAGCTCGTCGCCGGCGGTGACCGCCTCGACGGCGGTGGCTTGGGCCAGCGCGGTGCCGGCAGTCGGCAGGGCGGCGGTCATCAGGCCGGCCGCCGACAGGGCGACGGCGGTGATCAGGCGTTTCATCGGGTCAGGCCTTTCCAGGGAGGCCGGCGGACGGGGCCGGCAGGGAAGGGGGAACTGCGGGTCAGGCGGGAAGGATGCGCAGGCACTCCGGCGGGATCTGAACCGAGCGGATGTCGGCGCGGGACAGGGTCTCGCCCAGGATCGTGCCGCCCGGCACCGCAAGGTCGTAGCGGCGCAGAGAGCCGAGGAAGCGGTCGCGCACCAGCGTCCCGGCGAAGCGGTTGACGGCGTCGTCGGGTGGATCGGTGCGGACCGCCTCCGGACGCGCCAGCAAGGTGACGCTGGTTCCGGCCGGCTGGCCGCCGGTGGCGCAGGCCAGCGGACCGATGGCGGTCTCCACCAGATCCGGCCCGCGCACCGTGCCGTCGAACAGGTTGGCGTGGCCGACGAAGCCGGCGACGAAGCGGTCGGCCGGACGGTCGTACAGCTCCTGCGGGCTGGCGAGCTGGAGCAGGGCGCCGTCGCGCATCACCGCGACCTTGTCGGCGATGGACAGCGCCTCCTCCTGGTCGTGGGTGACATGCAGGGTGGCGATGCCATGTTCGCGCTGCACCGCGCGGATCTCGTCCCGCATCGCCGCGCGATGGGCGGCGTCCAGCGCCGACAGCGGCTCGTCCAGCAGCAGGGCGCCGGGGGCGAAGACCAGGGCGCGGGCCAGCGCCACCCGCTGTTGCTGGCCGCCGGAGAGCTGGCGGGGGTGGCGGTCGGCCAGCCCCGACAGGCGGGTGCGCTCCAGCGCCTGACCGGCCCGGCGCAGCCGCTCCGCCCGGCCGACGCCGCGCAGCTTCAGCGGGTAGGCGACATTCTCCAGCGCCGTCATGTGGGGGAACAGGGCGTAATTCTGGAAGACGATGCCGAGGTTGCGCAGCCGGGTCGGCACGCCGGTCATGTCGGTCCCGGCGATCCTAATCTGCCCGGCCGCCGGGCTGAGAAAGCCGGCGATCAGCTTCAGCAGGGTGGATTTGCCGCAGCCCGACGGGCCGATGACGGCGCAGAACTCGCCCGGCACCACATCGAGGCTGACGCCGTCGAGGCCCGCCCCGGCGGCGGGATAGCGGAAGGCGAGGGAATCGACGACGACGCTCATGACGGCGTCCCTTTGCTGGAGGGAAGCCCGCGCCCGGCCGAAGCCGAGGCGAGGGCGGACAGAACGGCCAGCAGCAGCAACAGCATGGTGCCGGCGCAGGCGAAGCCGGTGGCGCCGTAGAAGGCCTGGAGCAGAACCACCGGATAGGGGCGGGAGAGGAAGCCGGCGATCAGGTTGGACATCTGGAATTCGCCGATCGACAGGGCGGCCACCATGATCAGGCCGGAGGAAAGGCTCTGGCGCAGGCTTGGGATCACGATGCCGACCAACCGCTGGCGGAAGCCGGCACCCAGCGATTCCGCCGCCGTTTCCAGCGTGACGAGATCGAGATGGCGCATGTCGGACACCAGGGTCTGCATCAGGTAGGGCAGGGTCGAGACCACATGGCCGGCGACCAGCAGCCAGCCGCTGCCGAGGAAGGGCAGGCTGTCCGACGAGAAGACCAGGATGAAGCCGAACCCCAACACCAGCGGCGGCGCCGCCACCGGCAGCAGGAACAGCACGCGGGCGGCGGCGCGCACGCCCCGGCGGGAGGCGCCATAGATCGCGTAGGCGAGCGGAACGCCGATGAGCGCCGTAACGGCGCAGGTCGCGGCGCAGACGGTCAGGCTGACGGTGAAGGCCCGGCGGAAGCTGGCGTCGGCCCAGAGCTGCCCGTACCATCCGGCGGTCAGGCCGCTGGGCAACAGGCTGTTGGTCCAGGACTGCCCCACCGACCCGATGGCGAGCAGGGCGATGGGGGCGGCCAGATACAGCAGGTAGAGGGCGGTGACGATGGGCATGAGGTGCCGAGTCTGTAAGATTTCGATCACGTTCTGATCGTTTTCTTACATAGCACGGCTCGATGATCCTTTTGTGACCGTCCGGCTGC
Organism: Azospirillum sp. TSH64; assembly: GCF_003116035.1. Classification (GTDB taxonomy): domain Bacteria; phylum Pseudomonadota; class Alphaproteobacteria; order Azospirillales; family Azospirillaceae; genus Azospirillum. The sequence continues at coordinate 2,745,061 of NZ_LGQW01000015.1, read as the reverse complement.
AATTCCTGGACATTTCGACGGGAAGCCGGCGCTGTCACGGGTGTGGGCAACCATGGCGGGCGATGGCTGCCGCTTGTCAGCGGCGGGGGCTTGCTGTAAGAAATTGATCGTTTTCTTCCACAACCATTCGACGTGGGGTTTGAGCGACATGACGGCGCACGGGCAGGGGGATGACCCGGAACAGAGTCTTCCGCTGCGCCAGCGGGAAATCCTGGCGCTGATCCGCGACCGGGGCTTCGTGACGATCGAGGCGTTGGCCGAGCATTTCGCTGTGTCCGACCAGACCATCCGGCGGGACATCATCCGGCTCGACGGCGTCGGTCTGCTCCAGCGCTTCCATGGCGGCGCCGGGGTGCGCGACCAGTCGGTCCGGCTGGGCTATGTCGAAAAGCAGGCCATCGCGCCGCAGGGCAAGGAACGGATCGCCGCCGCCGTCGCGGCGCTGGTACCGGAGGGGGCGTCGGTCTTCCTCGATGTCGGCACGACGGTGGAGGCGGTGGCGCGGGCCTTGCGCGGCAAGCGGCGGCTGCATGTCTTCACCAACAGCCTGTCGGCGGGAAGCCTGCTGGCCGGACGGCCCGGCATCGACGTGTTCGTCACCGGCGGCGTCGTGCATGGCGCCGATGGCTCGCTGGTCGGTGACGCGGTGATCGCGACGCTGGAGCGTTGCCGGCTGGATCTGGCGGTGATCGGCATTTCCGGTTTCGATGAAGACGGTGCGCCGATGGATTTCGACATGCAGAAAATCGGCATCAAGCGGGTCGCCATGGCCGCCGCCCGCCGGTCGGTGGCGGTCGCGGACGCCGGCAAATTCGCGCGTTCCGCCATCGTCCGCATCGCCCCGGCCGGCGATTTCGGGCTTCTGGTCACGGATTCGCCGCCGCCCGCCGCGCTGGGCCGCGCGTTCGAGATGGCTCGTCTGGCCGTGCAGATCGCCGACGGCGAGGAGCGGTAGCAGTAGCGGCCGCCAGTCGGGCGGCCATCCGGTTCGCTGGCGACGGTGCCTTCGCGGTTGTCATGTAACATGACCGTCGCCACCGCTTCATCATAGAGTCGCGCATCTCGGGCAGAACTATGGGGGAATGAACGGGAGGATGGCACTTGGCCTCGTTGACTTTGAACGTCGTGTCAGCCCCCATTGCGTCCCCGGCCGTGGCACGCTTCGAGGTGCGGCTGGCCACGAGCGCCCGGGAAATTGACGCCGCACAGGCCTTGCGCTACCGCGTGTTCCACGATGAACTCGGAGCCACGCTCGCGAGCGTGGTCCCTGGCCGTGATGTGGACGCCTTCGATGCCGTCTGCGACCATCTCGTCATCCTCGACCATGCGCTGGACCATAAGATGGGGGGCGCGATCGTCGGCACTTACCGCCTTCTGCGGCGGTCGGTGGCGGAACGGTGCGGCGGCTTCTATTCGGCCACCGAATTCGACATCGCTCCCCTGTTCGATCATCCCGGCGAACTGCTGGAACTTGGACGGTCCTGCGTCGACCCCGCTTACCGCAACGGGGCGACCATGCAGCTGCTGTGGCAGGGCATCGCCGCCTACATCCTGCAGCATGACATCTCGTTGATGTTCGGCTGCGCCAGCCTGCCCGGCACGGACATCGACGCGCTTGCCCCCATGCTCGCCTATCTGCACCGCCATCATCTCGCGCCGCTGGCTCTCCGGACACGGGCCCTGCCGGACCGCCGCGTTGCGCTGGACCGCCTGCCGATGCCGGCAGCGTCGGGCGATGCGGTGGTGAAGCAACTGGGCGCCCGTGCGGCCGTGGCCGGGCTTCCTCCCCTGCTCAAAGGATACCTGCGGGTCGGTGGCTGCATTGGCGACGGCGCCGTCATCGACCGAGAGTTCAACACGACCGATGTTTGCCTCATCGTCCCGATGGATGACCTGTCGGGCAAGTACGCCAAGCATTTTCTGAACCGCGCCCACTGAAGCTCTTGTCCAGGTGGGCCAATGCGCGGGAAGCGAAACACCGACGGTATCCAGAGTTTCAGCACCAGCTATTCGGAAGCGCGGGCCAAGTTCCGGGCGGCGGCGGACGCGGTTGAGGCCGACGTCGAGTGCTTGGCCAGTCCGATGCTCGGACCGGATGGCGAGTCTCTGTCGACCGACGTCGCCTGGATCGGACCGCGTGAGGCAGAGCGTGTGCTGACCCTGATCTCCGGCGTCCACGGCGTGGAGGGGTATTGCGGCTCCGGTGCCCAGGTCGACTGGATGCGGAGCGGCGAAGCGGCGAGGATGCCGGAGGGCACGGCCGCGCTGCTCATTCATGCAGCCAACCCCCATGGTTTCGCCTGGACCCGCCGCGTGACCGAAGAGAACGTCGACCTCAACCGCAACTGGGTGGATTTCGAGATTCGTCTTCCGGGGAACCCGGACTACGAGATGCTGCGCGAAGCCCTGGTGCCCAGGATGTGGACGCCGAAATCGCGGGCGGCCAGCGCCGAAATCTTCGGCGCGTACATCGGCGTACATGGGTTCCCCAGGTTCCAGGCCGTCGTTTCCGGCGGTCAATACACCGATCCTCGGGGATTGTTCTATGGTGGTCGGGAGCCAACCCGCGCACGACGCACGCTGTCCGACATTCTCACCGGCCGCCTGTCCGCCGCCGGCCGGGTGGCGGTCATCGACTACCACACGGGACTGGGGGCGTGGGGTGTCGCCGAGGAGATCGTGAGCGAACGCCGCGACACCGCAGTCTTCACACGGGCAGCCCGCTGGTTCGGCGCAGGCGTCACATCCAGCGTAGACGGCAGCTCCGTCTCGGCCGACCTGTCGGGCAATGGCTTGATCGGCATCCTTCGCTTGCTGCCCCATGCGGAGGTGACGGCGATCGCGCTGGAGTTCGGCGTCTGTGCTCTTGAAGACACGTTCGACGCCTTGCGTGCGGATGCCTGGCTGCACCGGTATGGAGAGCCCATCTCGACACAGGGACGGCGCATCCGCACCAAAATGCTGGCTGCCTTCTACGACTGAACCGCCCCGGGTTTTCCGGAGGCCCCATCATCTGAGAGAATGGGGTCATCATGACGAAGCAGGCATCACCTAAATACGCCCCTGAAGTGCGCGAGCGCGCGGTTCGGATGGTGTTCGAGCACGAAGGCGAGCATGCCTCGCAGTGGGCGGCGATCAGTTCGATAGCGGCAAAGATCGGCTGCAATCCCGAGACGCTACGAAACTGGGTCCGGCAGGCCGAGCGTGACCAGGGCAAGCGGCCCGGTCCGACAACAGACGAGCAGGAGCGGATCAAGGCACTGGAACGTGAGGTGCGGGAACTGCGCCAGGCGAACGAGATCCTACGCAATGCATCGGCGTATTTCGCCCAGGCGGAGCTCGACCGCCCGTTCAAGAAATGATCGCCTTCATCGACGCGCACCGCGCCGTTCACGGGGTCGAGCCGATCTGCCGAGTGCTGCCGATCGCCCCGTCGACTTACCATGCCCATGCCGCCCGTCGGGCCGATCCGTCCAAGGCGCCGGCCCGCTCGCGAAGCGACGCGGAGTTGAGTTTGGCTATCCGACGGGTCTGGAATGAAAACTTCCAGGTCTATGGGGTGAGGAAAGTGTGGCGGCAGTTGGGGCGGGAAGGCATCGACGTGGCACGCTGCACGGTGGCCCGGCTGATGCGCCAAATGGGCCTGAAGGGCGCGACACGCGGCAAGGCGGTGCGCACCACGATCAGTGACCGGGCGGCGTCATGCCCCGCTGACCGGGTGAACCGGCAGTTCCAGGCGCCGCGTCCGAACGCCTTGTGGTTGGCCGATTTCACGTACGTATCCACATGGCAGGGCTTCGTCTACGTGGCCTTCGTCATCGACGCCTTCGCCCGCCGCATCGTCGGCTGGCGGGTGTCCAGCACAGCCCACGCCGGCTTTGTTCTGGATGCCCTGGAGCAGGCGCTGCACGACCGCCGGCCGGCCAAGGGCAGCGGCCTCATCCACCACTCCGACCGCGGGTCGCAATACCTTGCCATTCGGTACACCGATCGCCTCACCGAGGCAGGCGTCGAGCCCTCCGTGGGCAGCGTTGGCGATTCCTACGACAACGCCTTGGCCAAGACCATCAACGGCCTCTATAAGACCGAGGTGATCCGCCGTCGAGGACCGTGGCGCACCCTGGAAGCCGTCGAGTTCGCCACCCTGGAGTGGATCGACTGGTTCAACCACCGGCGCCTCCTCGAACCCAGCGGCAACATTCCTCCCGCCGAGGCCGAAGCGCGTTACTATGCCCAAACCGAGGACGTCGCCATCGCGGCGTGACTCAACACAAATGGCCTCCGGAAAACCCGGGGCGGTTCATGCCGTGTGCTGAATGCCGTTTGAAAGACCGAGTCATCATCCTCATAAACTCGGCCTGCATTCCGCGCGCTCAGCCAGCCTGCAACGTCCCGACAAAGCGGTCGACCTGCGCCTGGAGTTCATGGACGCCGCGTTCCAGGTCCTGAATGCCGCCATGCAGGGACGCAGCGGCGGTCCCGTTGCGCTGCGCGGAGTCGGCAACGGTGTGAACGTTCAGGCGCAGGCGCTCGGTCCCCTGGGCAGCCTGCTGGACCGCACGGCTGATTTCCGTCGTCGCCGCATTCTGTTGTTCGACGGCTGCAGCAATCGACGCACTGATGCTGTTCAACTGGTCCATGACGCGCGAGATATCGCCGATCTTGCCGGCGGCATCCCCGGTCGATGCCTGGATCGCTCCGATCAGGGCGGAAATCTCCTCCGTCGCCTTGGCGGTCTGACCCGCGAGATTCTTCACTTCGGTTGCCACCACCGCGAAGCCCTTGCCGGCCTCGCCCGCCCGGGCCGCTTCGATGGTGGCGTTCAGCGCCAGCAGGTTGGTTTGCCCTGCGATGGAGGTGATGAGCGTCAGGACGTCTCCGATCCGCCCGGCATCGCCGACGAGCCGGTTCATGAGATCGACCGTGGCGGCGACCTGCCGGCTGGCACCCTGCGATTCGGCCTGCGAGCTTTGCGCCTGAATGGAGATCTCACGGATTGATGCGGCCAGTTCCTCCACAGCCGCTGCCACGGTCTGCACGCTGCTGCTGACCTCCTCCGATGTGTGGGCGACAGTCTGGCTGACCGTGGCGTTCTCGCCGGCGCTGGCGGCCACCTCGCCGACCGACAGGCCCATGGAGGAGGATGTCCTGTTGACGTCCGTCAGCAGGCGTGCGACGTCGCGGTCGAAGGTTTCGGCGACCGAGGCCAGCGCATGCTGCCGCTGCCGTTCGGCTTCCTCGCGCAGGTGCAGCTGCTCGGCTTCCAGCCGGCGCCGCTCGATGGCGTTTTCCCGGAAGCTCTGTACGGCGAAGGCCATCTTGCCGACCTCGTCCTCCCGTCCGGTGGCCGGAACGTCGACGTCGGTTTCGCCGGCGGCAAGTGCACTCATCACGCGGGTCATCTGTGCGATCGGACGGGTGACGGTTCGGACGATGGCGCCGAGGACGCCGCAGATCACCAGGACCGCCAGCAGAGCGGCCAGCGCGATGATCGCCGTGGTCGTGCGGATGTCGTTCTGGATGCGCTGGGTCGACAGCCTGACCTGGAGCGTTCCGATCTCCGTCGCTTTCGCGCCCTCGCTGCGCGTTACGGGAGCTGTGCCCATGATTCCGGCTTCGGACTGCGAGACCGTGGCGCCGTGCGAGGCGAAGACCTTGCCGTCCTTGTCCTTGATGGAACTGCCGACATAGTCGGGATCGGCCGACAGTGCCGCAAGCAGAGCCGACGCCGCATTGCCATCCATGTTCCACAGGGCCTCGCCGGCCCCGCCGGCAAGAGCCGTCGCGATCATCTGCGCCCGTTCCGTAAGCCCATTGCGGGCAACGGCCATGTTCATGTAGGCGACGCCCGTCATCGCGGCGAGGGCAAGAGCGACGAAGAGGGCGGCGATCGGAAACAGAACACGGACCGTAAGATTGCGGCGGTAGAGTCCGAACATCGCTACTCCTTTTGACGCGGCAGCCCCGGCGACGCGGGGATCCAATCCATCATCTTCGGGACTGCCCCTGTCTCCGGGATCGCAGTGGGGCTGACGGGCGGATGCCGCTATTGCGTGAGGGCCGACAGGTGCTGCTTCTGGAGGGTGCCGATGTCGATCTTCTTCAGCCCTTCGGCAAAGATCGCAGCCCACTTTTGCCCTTCCGGTTTTGTATTGAAGGCGACGTGAAGCGTCTTCGCTTCGAGAAGCGGGCCGAATTCAACCTTGTCCTGAAGAGGCTTCAGTTCTGCGGTGTTGCGCATCAGGTAGGAGAAGACATAACGGTCGATCTCCGCAGCCTCGATCCGGCCGGCGGCGACCTTGCGGATGTTGGTGGTATCGTCCACCACCGCTTCCGGCTTCAGGCCGTTTGCCGCGATGGCGTCGCCCACCGGCTTGGCATTCACATAGCCATTGACCACGCCCAGCTTCAGGCGGGCCAAGCCGGTGGGGCTGGTGTCGGCGATCCTGGCACCGGCCGGAACGATCAGACCGAGCGGGCTGTCGCCGATCGGGCCGGAAAGGGCGAAGCCATCGAGATCCGCCGGATATTCCGGAAAGTACCCGACGATGCCGGGCTCTTCCTTGGCGCTGTGGACGGCGCGCTGCCAGGGCAATACGTCAATGCTGACCGTATGCCCCATCGCTTTGAACGCTTCGCGGACCACGATGCTCGAGAAACCATTGTCCGGCAGAGAACCGGAATAGGGGGGCCACTCCAGCGTCGTCAGGCGAACCGTATCCGCCTTGGCTCCTGCGGCGGACGCCACGACGGTTCCGGCCAGGAAAAGAGTAAGACCTATCAGTCTTCCAATCACGGCAATACTCCTTGGACGGCCAGACCCCGGTTCCAGCACAGGACCGGAGGGCGGAGAGGCACGTTGTGAAAGGCGCTGTGACAATGTCGATTCCGCATCATTAATTGCCCGTTACCAATTTAATCCTCTTGAATATTTTCACAAAAAATTCACTGTTCATTTATTGTTTACGTGTTTGTGGAGGCAATTGCATTTTATTGTCGGTTTTATTTCGAAATTCCCCAAACCGTCATGTGATATTCATTCTGGCGCAAAGCAGGTCTGCGACAGTGCAGCCAAGTCGGTCCTGACGAGGTGAAGCCCTATGCCCTTCCTGCTGATCGTGCTGTTTGTCGTGGCGATGGTTTCACCCGGCCGGGCCGAAACTCCGGCGAACCGCCAGTTCGCCATCATCTTCAACAACACCAAGACGGACGGCGGATTCAACGAACTGGCCCTGCGTGGCCTGCCGCAGGACCAATTCGCCAAGACTGAGGATGTGGCCGGCGTCTTCGGCAACCGGGATGAACCGGTCGGGCCTACATCCGGCGTCTCCATCACGACATCAAGCAGGATGACAGCAAAATCGCTATCCTCCCGCAGAATGGCATAGGCTTCCTCCGCTGATTTCGCGTGAGTCAGTTCCAGCCGGCGACCAAGGATCTCCAAGTCATGAAGCGAGTACTTGGTCGATGTATGAAGGGTCGTGAGCGGTTGCGCCGGGGAGGTCAGGCCGCAGACGGTTCCATCGCACCGGCCAGGATGAAGACACCCAGGGCGATGATTGCGATGCCGAGCAGTGCGGACGGGGCCAGGGCCTCACCGAACAGCCACCAGCCGCCGATGGCGGCACCGGCCATGCCGAACCCCGCCCAGACCGAATAGACGAGCGAGATGGGGAAACGCTGGAGGGACACGGACAACAGCCAGAAGGACAGGGCATAGCCGACGGCGACAATCACCATCGGGCCGATCCGGCTCATCCCGTCGGCGGCTTTCAGCGCGATCGTGGCGGTGATTTCCGCCAGGATCGCGAGGCCGAGAAGCCCATAGGCGCCGGCCGCGGTCATGCCGCCACCGAATCCGGCTGAACCGAATTTTCCTGAACCGCGGGGGCTTCGTCGAACATGCCGAGATCGTCGGCGAACTGGTCGAGAATCGAGAGGTTGGCGGGGGCCGACAGGCAGGCGGGCAGATAGTCGGACAGCGTTGGCGGCAGGGAAAAGCCCTCCGCGGTCAGCCGCTCGTTGGCAAAGACGACGCCGAGCGTGCTGAACTGGTAATAGGCGCGCATCGCCCGCAGCATCGCCAGCTTGATCGGCTGGTCGAGGCCGAAGACCGCCTGGAACCGTGCCCGCAGCGTTTTCCAATCGCCGTCGTCGAACCGGCTGTAGCAACGGGGGCCGCCCTGGGGATCGCAGCGCTCGAAGGCGGCGGCCAGACTGTCCCAGCTCGTGCGCTTCGCCTCGCCGGCCGAGAGATGATAGACGTCATGGGCCAGCGTCGGCTTGGCCAGAAGCCCGACCAGGACCTCGGCGGTCCAATCGACCGGAACCACGTCGATGCCGCCCGCCAGCTCGCCCGTCACCAGACGCAGCCGGTCGCCGGCACGGAACATCCAGAAGATGCTGCTGCTGGGGATGCAGCCGAGCGTCCGGTGCCCGGTGACGATGGACGGGCGCACCATGACGACGGGCAAATCGGCAAACTCCTGCCTGAGCATGGTCTCGGCGGCAACCTTGGTCCGGGTATAGGGAACGAGGTGTTGCGCCGCCTCCGCCGGTGCATCGGATTCCCGGACCACCGGCGGCGGGTTGCCCCCGCAGATCATCGCGGTTCCGCCATAGAGGAAGCGATGCAGATGCGGCATGCGCCGCGCCCGCACCGCGAGCGCCCGAGTGCCCTCGACATTGATCCGATGGCAAAGCTCCTGCGCACGGAAGGAGGTGTCGGCGGCGAGATGCAGGATGTGGGTCACGCCATCCAGACGCCCGTCTTCCAGGCTTGCCGGATCGGTGATGTCGCCGACGACGATCTCGACCCGCCGAATGGCCTTGCAGGCCGCTTCGGCGCCCATGAAGCGGCCCAGGTTTTCGGCAAGCCGGGCACGGGCCTGTTCCTCCCCCTTGCCCCGCACGAGACAGATCCAATGCCAATCCGGATCGTGGGAGAGGCCGTGGGCGAGAACGGCGCCGCCGATGAAGCCAGTCGCGCCGGTCAAAAGAACAGTCGTCATCCGTATCTAGTCCTTGAGGGAAGGAGGCTGCGTCGCATCGCGGCGACTGCGGCTTGCCGAAAACCTTCCATCGCTCCGTGCAGATTTCATGGAGCTTCGATCAAGGCCGGGTCGGCTTGCGCATTTCACCCCCCGGTCCGCCGTCTCTGCACGATCTCGACAATCGATGGACGGTCCCTCCACGGCCGGATGGCACTTGGTTCGGGCAGATAGCCCGGGGACATTCGATGGTTTCGCTCGCTCGACAAAATCTTGTGCATGAATGGAGGCGGTTCGCCGCGGCGATCCTGACGCTGGCCTTCTCCGGTCTGTTGATCCTGGTCCAGGTCGGCTTGCTGCTGGGCCAGCTCGACGCCTTCACCCTCCCGCTCACGCGGTCCAGGGCCGATTTGTGGATCACCGCCCCGAACATCCAGAGTTGGGACCAGTCGACCGTCGTTCCGGCCCGTGTCGAAGGGCTGTTCTGGTCGCACCCCGCCGTTCTGGATGTTCATGAGATGAGCCTCGGATACACCGACTGGCGGACCGGGGATGGCGCGCGGCAGAACGTCATGATCGTCGGCGTCAACATCCGGCCCGGCGCGCTCAGCGGGCTTGACGGCATTGCGGCGGACACGCTGGCGGTCCTGTCGGCTCCCGAGACGGTGCTGGTGGACCAAGCCGACGCGGCCAAGCTGGGGGCAACCATCGGCGGCACCGCGGAGATTGCCGGAAGGCGGGTGACCATCGGCGGTTTCGTTCGCGGATTCCGCAGCAATCTCATGCCGCTCGTCTTCACCTCGGCCGAGTCGCTCCGGCGGATCAACGCGGACTGGACCAGCAGCGGGCCTCCCTATTTCCTGTTGAAGCTCGATCCCCGCTTCGATGTCGAACAGGTCCGGCAGGACTTGGAAGCCGCCGGCGGGGTGCAGACCTATGGCGTCGCGACGCCGGAGGAGCTGACGGCAAAGTCCGCCCTGTTCTGGCTGGAGGAGTCGGGGGCTGGAACCTCGTTCGGCTTCTCCATGCTGCTGGCGCTTCTGGTCGGCGTCGGCGTGACCGGCCAGACCCTGCGCGGAGCGGTGATCGCCTCGCTGAAGGAATATGCGACGCTGCGCGCCCTCGGCGTCACGGTCGGCCAACTGCGCGCCATCGTCCTTGAACAATCCCTGTGGGTCGCTCTTGTCGGCAACCTCCTGATGGTCGTCATCGCCGGCCTGCTCAGCGGGCTGGCCTGGGTCATGGGAATCCCGCTGGTGCTGACCTGGTGGCTCGGCGGCATCACCACCCTGTTCGTCACCGCCATCGCCTGTCTGTCTGGACTGGTCGCCCTGTCGGTGCTGTACCGCAGCGAACCGGCCGATCTGCTGCGATAGGAGAACACCAATGCTCGTTTCCTCGGACACGCCGGCGCTCGCCGCCCGGAGCCTTTACAAATCCTACAGCAGCGGCGACAGCCGGATGGACATCCTGAAGGGGATCGACCTGACGGCGCGGTGCGGCGAGCTGACCCTCTTGATGGGACCGTCCGGCTCCGGCAAATCCACGCTGATGGCCGTGCTGGCCGGCCTGTCGCGTCCCGACCGCGGCACGGTCAGCATTCTGGGCCAGCCGATCGCCGATCTCGGCGAGGACGATCTGACCGCCATGCGCCTGCGTCACTGCGGGTTCATCTTCCAGAGCCCCAACCTGTTCGGCGCTTTGAGCGCCCTGGATCAGGTGCGGCTGGTTCTTCAGCTGACCGGCGCCCCGGCGGCGGACATCGACAGCCGCGCGTGGGAGAGCCTGAAGGAGGTCGGGTTGAGCGACCGGGCCCATCTCAAGCCTTCGGCCATGTCCGGCGGCGAGAAGCAACGGGTGGCCATCGCCCGTGCCTTGGTCAAGCAGCCGACCCTGCTGTTCGCCGATGAACCGACCTCCGCCCTGGATCGCACCAACGGCGATCTGGTGATCCGCATCCTGCGCAGGATCGCCCACCGCAACGGGGCGGCGGTCCTGTGCGTGACCCACGACAGCCGTCTGGCCGGCCATGCCGACCGCATCGTCACCATCGACGACGGGCGGATCGTGAGCGACGAACGGCCGGAAACGCCGGACACCTTCCATCATCGGGACATTGAACATGCTGCGTCCTAAGCGCCTGATGCTGGGCGGACTGGCGGTGATCGCCATTGGATCCTGCATCGGGCTGGCCGTCTCCACCGGACTGACTGATGAGCTGTCCGGGGCCGGTTCGGGAGACCAGGAAATTCTGTCGGTGGAGGCGCCGGTCGCGGCGGCCGGTCGCGGCCGGATCGATGTCGAAGGCGGCATGATCCAGATCGCCGCCCAGCGGGACGGCGTGATCTCTGCGATCTTCGTGTCCGAAGGCGCCGACGTGCGGGCCGGCGATCTGCTGGCGCGGCAGGACGACCGGGCGGCCCGCGCCACGCTGGACGAAGCCCGTGCCGCCCTTGCCGAAACGGAGGCCCGCTTTGCTGTTCTGCGGGTCCGTGCCGCCGCCGCCCGCCGCGAACGCGACCGGCTCGACCGCCTGCGCCGGGATGGCGCCGAAGCGGTCAAGCTGGTCGACGAGGCCCAGAGCCGCCTGGAGGAAGCCGAGGCCGATCTGGCCGTCCACAAGGCGGCGATCCGCCTCGCCCAGGCACGGCTGGCGACCGCGGACATGGAGATCGCCCAGCGCGAGATCCGGGCGCCGGTCGATGGACGGATCGTCCGGCTCCAGGCCCGGCCGGGCAGCGGCGCCTCGACCCTCAGCGTCTCGACGCTGTTCACCCTGGTGCCCAACGAGCGCTTCATCTTCCGCGTCGATGTCGAAGAGCGGCTGATGCGGCAGGTCCATGCCGGCCAGCCGGTGACGGTCACGCTGGACAGCACGCCCGAGCCGCTGTCCGGCGAGGTTCTGCGCATCGGCGAGATCCTCGGGCAAAGGAAGATCGACCCGAGCGATGCCACGCAGCGTGTCGACGAGCGCGTGGTGGAGGTGGTGGTCGCCCTGTCGGCCCGCGCCGGCCAACGCTTCCTGATCGGACAGCGCGGACTTGCGAAGTTCCTCACCGCCCGCCAGGTTCCCGGCGACGCACGGCCGGAGACGCCGTCGCTGCGGACCCCGAAGGAGGTCCGGGGATGACCGCTCCGTCGAAGCCTCATCGCCGGGCCGCGGCCCTTGCCGCCGTCTGCGCCGTTGCCCTGCTATCGGGTTGTTCGCTGGCCCCCCTTTACGAGCGGCCCGCAGCGCCGATCCCCGCCAGCTATCCGGTTGCGGCACAATCGTCCGATCCCCGGTCGGCCAATCAGCCGGAGCCGGGAGGCAAGGCGGCATCCGTCTTCCGCAGCACGGCCTGGTGCACGCAATTCCCCGAACCCGTGCTGAGGCGCCTTGTCGCGGCGGCGCTTGAGCACAACCGCGATCTGAAACTGGCGGCGGCACGGGTCGTGGAGGCGCGGGCTCTGCATGGCATCCAATCGGCCTCCCGCCTCCCCACCGTCGCCCTGGAGGCCACGACCACCCATCCGGCGAGAAACAACGAGTCCGCCCATCAGGCGGGAGTCACCCTGGCTGCCTATGAGCTGGATTTCTTCGGCAAGGCCCAGAGCCTGTCCGATGCGGCCCTGCACGAGTATCTGGCGACGGAGCAGGCGCAGAGGGCGGCGAGGATCAGCGTGGTGGCCGAGGTGGTGCGGGGCTACGTGCTGGAGCGCGCGGCGACGGCCCGTGTCGAGCTTGCGCGGCGTGCCGCCGCGTCGCGGACGGCGGCGGTCGCCTTGCTGACGCGGCGCGTCGCGGCCGGCGTTTCCTCCCCGCTGGAGCTGGAGCAGGCCCGGTCGCTGGTCGGGGCGGCCGACACCGACCTGATCGAGCAGCAGCTGGTCCATGCGCGCGCCGAACAGGCCCTGGCCCTGCTGACCGGCTATGGCGACAGAGGTGGAACCGAGGATGCGCCGCCCTTCACCGCCGCCGCTTTCGGTGCGGGATGGGGGGTGATGCGGGCCGGCCTGCCGTCCGAACTGCTGACGGCGCGTCCCGATATCGTCGCGGCGGAGCAGCGGCTCCAGGCCGCCAATGCCCAGATCGGCGCCGCCCGCGCCGCCTTCTTCCCCTCGATCCGGCTCACGGCCATGGGAGGTGTCGCGTCCGGTGAACTCAGCAGCCTTTTCACCGCCGGCAGCGCTGCGTTGCAGGTCGTTCCCCAGGTGAGCCTGCCGATCTTCGACGGCGGGCGGAACCAAGCCAACCTGGATCTGGCGCGGGCGCGCGAAAACTCCGCCGTCATCGAATATGAGCGGACCATCCAGACGGCGTTCCGTGAGGTGTCCGATGCCCTGGCCGGGCAGGCGTCTCTGGAGCGCGATATCGCGGCCCGCACCGCCCTGCGCGAGGTCGAGGCACGTCGCCGCACGATGACGATGAACCGGTATCTGGCCGGCGCGGTCGGTTACCTGGAGGTTCTGGACGTCGAACGCAGCCTGTTCGCCGCCGATCAGGCGCTGCTGGACGCCAGGCGGGCGCGGCTGGAGACTGCCGCATCTCTCTACCGCGCCTTGGGCGGCTGTCCGGCGGTTTCCGGATAGGTCGGGCCCGTCATTCTGCGGACGGCGCGACAGTCTCTGCACGTTCTCCACGGAACCTCCATAAAGCGGCGCTACCATGAGCCTCACGGCCGAAATCTGGAGTTGGAAATGAGCGTGCTGGTGTTGGTTGTGGAGGACGAGCCCGACGTTGCCCGGATCATCACGGGATATCTCGACCGTGAGGGGCTGCGGACGGTCCGTGCGGAGAACGGCCAGATCGCCCTCGATCTGCATCGTCAGCTGCAGCCCGACATCGTGCTCCTCGACGTCAAGATCCCCAAGCTCGACGGCTACGAGGTTCTGGCGGCGATCAGACGGCGCGGCGATACCCCTGTCATCATGGTCACGGCGCTCGACGAGGACCTCGACAAGCTCCAGGCGCTGCGGATCGGTGCAGACGACTACATCGTCAAGCCGTTCAACCCGCTGGAGGTGGTTGCCAGGGTCAAGGCGGTCCTGCGTCGCGCGATGGGCCGGAGCGACATCGCGGTGCTGCGGGTCGGTCCGCTGGAAATCGACCTGACGGCCCATGCCGTCGTCGTCGAAGGCGCCGACGGCCGGGTCCGCATCGACCTGACGGCGACGGAGTTCCGCATCCTGTCGCATATGGCCCGCCAGCCCACGCGCGTTTTCAGCCGCGCCGACCTGATCGACGCCTGCCTGCCGGAAGGCAACACGCTGGAGCGGACCATCGACACGCACGCCAGCAACATCCGGCGCAAGCTCCATGCCGCCGGAAACCTTACTCTCTTCGAGAGCATCAGGGGCGTCGGCTATCGGCTGTCGACCATTCCATGAAAGCGGCCAAGTCATTGAACCGGCAGCTGGTTGCGTCCATGGCGGGGGTGACCGGGCTGGCGCTCATCATCATGTGCGCCGGGTCCTTCCTGTTCTACGAGTTCGTCTATTTCCGGTTTTGGGCACCCGAGGGGTTGGAGGGCCTTCCCGAACCGGACAGCTACTGGCCGACGACGCCGGAGTGGGTCGCCTTCCTTGGGCTGTGGGCCATCGGACTGGGAGGGGCAATCGTTGCGGCGATGCGCTTCGCCCGCCGGCTCATCCAGCCGCTGGAGGCGGTCGCGACGGCGGCGCGGCGGGTTGCCGCGGGCGATCTGAGCGCGCGCGCCGCGCCGACGAAAGCGTCGTTTGCCGAAACCCGCCAGTTGATCGAGGATTTCAACCACATGGCCGGGCAGCTGAACCGGGCGGAAACGGAGATGCGGGCGTGGCATGCCGCCATCGCCCATGAGCTGCGCACGCCCCTGACCATTCTGCGCGGCCAGATCCAGGGGTATGTCGATGGCGTGTTCACACCCGACACCCCGTCGCTTCAGGGGCTGCTTGTCCAGGTCGAGGGGCTGAGCCGGATCGTCGACGACCTGAAGGTTCTGACCCTGGCGCAGAACGGGCGTCTCGAACTGAGGCTGGAGACCATCGACCTTGCCCAGGAAGTCGCCTCGGTGGTGGCCGTCACCGCGCCCATGCTTCAGCTGGCCGGCGTGTCGGTCCATGTCGATCTTGGATCGGTGGTGATCCGCGGCGATGGTGCCCGCATCCGTCAGACCCTGACCGCACTGCTCGACAATGTCCGGCGCTACGCCGCCCCTTGCGAGGTTCGCATCGAAACCCGTGTGACCCGCGACCATGCCATCCTGCGGGTCTGCGATCACGGTCCCGGCTTGCCGAAGGGGGCGGAGACCCAGGTCTTCGACGCCTTCTGGCGGAGCGACGCGTCCCGTTCGCGGGAGAGCGGCGGCAGCGGCCTGGGCTTGGCGGTGGTGCAGGCCATCGCACAGGCCCATGGCGGCGTTGCGGTGGCCATGGCATCGGAACCGCAAGGCGTTACCTTCGAGATCCGCTTACCGAAACTCTGACCATACACCCGCAAGTGCTGCCCGGCGCTCGGCAGGTCCGGCGCCGGACGAGCTGCCTTGCGCCCGTGCGCCCGCCTCGGCGCCAGGCAAAACCTACAGTTCGACCAGAGATGACCTATGGTAGATAGACGTCAGGAATTCGAGGAGTCCTCACGACGATCTTGCAGCGAAGCACGTTTCCGTGCGCCGCGTGCCTGGTCTGTTCAAGGCCTATGCCGCCCGCCTGATCTTGCTGCTCATCCTGATCGTTGCGTCGTCGGCTTTGGGCATCGCCTCGTCTTTCCTGTTGCGCGCCATCATCGATGACGCGCTGCTGAACGGCGATCTCGGGCTTTTGGCACGTCTCGCCGGCAGCCTGATCGCCCTTGCCTGTTTCGGAGCCGTGATCGGTGCCCTTCAGGTGGCGATCACGTCAAGGGTCGGACAGGCGATCATGCATGGCCTGCGGGTGCGGGTTCATGCGCATCTGCAAGCCCTGTCCCTCGGCTTCTTCACGACGACGCGGACGGGCGAGGTGCAGTCCCGCATCGCCAGCGACATCGGCAACCTGCAGGCGCTCGTCACCCACACCGCAAGCGAGCTGACGCGCAACGTCAGCACGGTGGTGATGACGATGATCGCCATGCCCGGCCACCTTCTTACCCGGCTCTACGATGTGGATGCGGGCTCGACCTGCTACGACGGCGTCGATGTTTGCGATCTGAGTTTTCAGGTGTTGACGACATGCTCGGCATGGTCACCCAGGAACCGTACCTGCTCAACGCGACCATCGCCGACAATCACCATCGCCCACCGGCTCTGCGCGGTCCGACATGCCGATCCCATCGTTGTGATGGATCATGGGCAACTCGTCGAGCAGGGCGGACATGATGAGTTGCTTGCACTCGGCGGTGTCTATGCCGAAATGGTCCGCTCGTCGCTCCTCACGGTTCGATCCATCTGCCATGGGTCGTGTATCCAAGATGTCGATCAACGCGAACTCCCCGTGTCTCCGAACGGCTGCGGCATGAACTCTGGCGCTGTGCCGACGATGATCCTTCACTCAACTGAGCACCGAGGATCGTTCGAGCGTCCGGTCCGATCCTCACAAAAACGATAGGCCGAATGTCACTCATCACACGGCATCTTGCCCTTGGGACCGTCACGAGCCCGGCGCGGGGCCGCGCGCCTTGCTCGGCATCCGGCCGAACTGGGCCTTGAAATCGCGCGAGAAATGCGCGGTGTCGGCGAACCCGCAGTCGAACGCGATGTCGGTGATCGAGCGGCGCGTGTTCTCCAGCAGCCAGCGCCCGTAATCCAGCCGCAACCGGCGCTGGAAGGCCGCCGGCGACACGCCGAGCGCCGCCTGGAAGGCGCGCTCCAACTGCCGGGCGCTCACCCCGACATAGCGGGCGATGGCCTCGACCGACGGCGGGGAATCGAGCCGCTGCTCGATGAAATGCGACGCCTGCCGGACGCGGATGTCGGCGATGCCGTCCAGGTTGGCATAGAAATGGGCCTGCGGCAGCGCGGCGGACCGGATGTCCTGCAGCATCATGTGGCGGACCGCCTGCCGCGCCTTCTGGCCCCCGCAATGCCGGCCGACGAGATAGAGGCCGAGATCGATGGCGGCGGTCGATCCCGCGCAGGTGATCAGGTCGCCTTCGTCGATGAACAGCTGGTCGACCGCGGCGTTGACGGTCGGGAAGCGCTCGCGGAAGGCGTCCAGGACGTTCCAATGGACGCACACCCGACGGCTGCCGACAAGACCCGCATGGGCGATGGCGAAGGTCCCGGTGCAGACGCCGAGCAGCCGGACGCGGCCGAACACCGCCCGCCGCAGATAGTCGGTCAGCCGCGCCGGCTGGACATCGTTCAGGTAATCGTTGCCGCCGCAGACGGCGACATAGTCGAAGGAGGTCGGATCGCGCAGATCCTCGTTCGGCGTGACCAGCACGCCGCAGCTGGACCGCCGGGCCTGTCCGCCGACGCTCATCACCGTCCAGCTGGCGTCGATCTGCCGGCTGCGCCCGCCGAGGTCGGCGGCCAGCCGGACCGCGTCGATCAACCCCGAAAAGGCGGTCAGCGTGAATTGATCCAGAAGGACGAAGCCGATCCGCAGGCGGGGGACCGTGCCGGAGACCATGGCTGAGTCCGCGCCGGGAGGGGATCGGGTGCCGGGGTGTTCGCTGCTCATGTCGGAATTATTCAAGCATCCGTCCGCATTCTTCTATCGGAAAAAGCCGCCCCCTGGCTAGCATCGACCCTGTTGCAAGGGTTTCACGCCCGCAAGGGCCGACATTGAGGGAGAGCGTCATGACTTCTCTGCGTGCTGCCACCTGTTGCGCCGCTCTGATGGCCGGTGCCGCCTTCGCCCCAATTGCCGCCACCCAGCCCGCCGCCGCCCAATCCGCCGCCGCGTCGACCTCCCTGACCGTCGCCTGGTACGGCGGCAATTGGGGCGAGGCCTTCCGGAGCTGCGTCGCGGAGCCCTTCACCAAGGCGACCGGCATCAAGGTCGTGCCTGAGATCGGGACTTCGACGGTGACGCTGGCCAAGCTCCAGCAGCAGAAGGGCGCGCCGACCATCGACGTCGCCTGGATGGACGGCGGCATCAGCGAACTGGCGCAGGCCGCCGGCGTCACCGGCGCCATCGACCCGCAGGCCGTGCCCAACCTCGCGAAGGTCTCGCCCGAAGCGGTCTACAAGGCCGACGGCGCCGTCTTCGCGGTGGGGACCGGCTACTATTCGCTGGGCCTGACCTACAACACCCAGAAGGTCAAGACGCCCCCGGCCTCGTGGAACGATCTCTGGAACCCGGAATTCGCGGGCGCCGTCACCATCCCGTCCCCGGCCAACTCGTCGGGCGTTCCCTTCATCCTGTTCCTCAACAAGATCTGGGGCAACCCGGCCAACGACCTGTCCAAGACCTTCGCGAAGCTGAAGACCCTCGACACCGCGCTCTACTTCGACAGCTCGGGCGCCGCCTCCAACGCCTACCAGAGCGGCGAGGCGATCGTCGGCGCCCATTTCAGCGTCGGCGCCTGGGATCTGGCGGACAAGGGCCTGCCGATCGGCTTCGTCGTTCCCAAGGAAGGCGTGTGGGCGACCGACGCGCGCCTGCATCTGGTGAAGGGCACGCCCCGCGCGGCCGAAGCCGCACGCTTCATCGACACCGCCCTGACTCCGCAAGCCGCCACCTGCCTCGCCGAGAAGCTCTATCTCGGCCCGTCCGTGCAAGGCGTCTCCGTGGCGCCGGACATCGAGCGCAAGCTGCCCTGGGGCGTCGGCGGATCGGTCAAGAACCTGCAGCTCTTCAACTGGGCCGACATCAACCGCGACCGGGGCGCGATCACCGACGCCTGGAACCGCGAACTCGCGCGCCAGTAAGGGGGACGAGGCATGCCCCCGGCCCTGCTGTCCATCCGCGATCTCGGCAAGCATTTCGGTGGATTCCACGCGCTCAAGGGCGTCTCGCTGGAGGTTGAGCATGGCGAGTTCATCGCCCTGCTCGGTCCCAGCGGCTGCGGCAAGACCACGCTGCTGCGCTGCATCGCCGGTTTTCTCACCCCCGATTCCGGCGACATCCGGATCGGCGGCGACAGCGTGACGCGGCTGCCGCCACACCGGCGGCCCCTGAACACGGTCTTCCAGAACTACGCTCTGTTCCCCCACATGAGCGTCCTCGACAACATCGCCTACGGCCCCCGCCGGCACGGGGTTCCGCGGGGCGAGGCGGCGGAGCGCGCGGCGCAGGCGCTGCAACTGGTCGGGCTGGAGGCGCTGGGCGCGCGGTACCCGCGTGAGCTGTCCGGGGGACAGCAGCAGCGCGTCGCCCTGGCGCGCGCGGTGGTCAACCGGCCCAAGCTGCTGCTTCTGGACGAACCGCTGAGCGCGCTCGACATGAAGCTGCGCAAGCGGATGCAGATCGAGCTGAAGCATCTGCAGGAGAAGCTGGGCATCGCCTTCGTGTTCGTCACCCACGACCAGGAGGAGGCGATGAGCATGGCCGACCGGATCGTCGTGATGAATCGCGGCCTGATCGAGCAGGTCGGGTCGGGGACGGCGGTCTACGCCACGCCGGCAACGCGCTTCGTCGCCGAATTCATCGGGGAAGCGAATTTTCTGCCCGGTGCTGCGGACGGCGACGGCGGGCTTCGGCTGGCCTTCGGGACGGCGGCGGTTCCTCATCCTGGTCCCGGCGCCAGCACAGGCATCGGCACCGGTGCCGGGCAGAGCCGCACCGGCGTGCTGCGGCCTGAGCATCTGGAGCTTCTCGACCGCGCCGACGCGCCCGGTTTCCTCACCGAGCGCGGCATCGTCGAGGACGTGATCAACACCGGCGGCCAGACCCTCGTGATGGTCCGGGTCGGCGACGCCCTGCTGGCGAGCCGCCGCCTGGGCATGCCGGGCGCCGGCCTCGGCCGGGGAACCCAGGTCGTCGTCGGCTTCCGCCCGGAGCATCTGCACGTCGTCGCCGGCGAGCCGGCGCCATGACCGCCGCCCTGACCGGCGACCCCGCGACGGTCCCCGCCGCCGCGCCGCCCACCGCCCTACGCCGCGCCCTGCCGTTGCTGGCCGCCCCCGTCGCCTTCTTCGTGGCCTTCTTCGCCGTGCCGATGGTCGTCGTGCTGTCCTCCAGCCTCATGGCCGGCGGCGCGCCGTCCCTGGCGAACTACGCCCGCGTGCTGCTCGACCAGTATCACTGGGACGTCCTGGCGGTGACCTTCCGGATCGCCGCGCTGACCACGCTGGCCGTCACGCTGCTGGGATATCCGCTGGCCTATTATCTGGTGCGGGTGGTGTCGTCGAACGCCTTGCGGCGAAGCTGCGTCATCCTGCTGCTGCTGCCGCTGTTCACCAGCAACATCGTCCGCTCCTTCGGGTGGATGATCCTGCTCGGCCGCAACGGTCTGGTCAACGACACGCTGGTCGGGATCGGGCTGCTGGACCGGCCGGTCCGCTTCCTCGGCACCGAGACGGGCATCGTGATCGGCCTCGTCTATATCCTCCTGCCCTTCATCGTCCTGGCAGTCGGCAACGCGCTGGCCACTGTGGATCCGACGCTGGAGGAGGCCTCGGCCGATCTCGGCTCCAGCCCCTTCACCACCTTCTGGACCGTGACCTTCCCGCTGTGCCTTCCCGGCCTGATCGCGGGCGTGATCATGGTCTTCACGCTGGCGGCGAGCGCCTATGTGACGCCGGCCCTGCTGAGCGGCGGCAAGATCACCGTCTTCCCGATGCTGATCTTCCAGCAATACAGCACGGTGTTCGACGTCCATTACGGCGGCGCGCTCAGCATCACCCTGCTGGTCGTCACGCTGGTGCTGGTGGCGCTGGCCGGGCGGATCGGCAACGGCGGAGGCAACCGGTCATGATCGCGCGCATTCTCCTGCGGATCGTCGCCTGGGCGGTGATGGCCTATCTGGTGCTGCCGCTTGTGGTCATCGTCGGCGCGTCGCTGACCGCCACCAGCTATCTCGCCTTCCCGCCGCAGGGCCTCACGCTGGACTGGTACGGGCGGATGCTGGCCGACACCTCCTACGTGGCGGCCTTCGGGACCAGCACGGCGCTGGCGCTGGCGGCCACGGCGGGGGCGGTGCTGCTCGCCCTGCCGGCGGCCCTGGCCATCGCGCGCTACGATTTTCCGGCCAAGCGGACGCTGCTGTCGCTGCTGATGTCGCCGCTGGTGCTGCCGCACGTGGTGCTGGGCGCGGCCCTGCTGCAATATTGCGCCGCCCTGGGCCTGATGCGCAGCTTCGCGGCCCTGCTGGTCGGCCATGTGGTGATCGTGACGCCCTTCGTGCTGCGCTCCGTCCTGCCGCAATTGACGCCCGAGCAGCGCGCCCTGGAGGAGGCTTCGGCCGATCTCGGCGCCCGGCCCTTCGAGACCTTCCTGCTGGTGGTCCTGCCGCAGATCCGCGGCGGGCTGACGAGCGGGGCGATCTTCGCCTTCATCTCGTCCTGGATCAACGTCGAGCTCAGCATCTTCAACACCACCGCCGAGCTGACGACGATCCCGGTCAAGCTGTTCAACTACGTCCAGTACACCATCGACCCGGTCATCGCCGCAGTCTCGTCGATCACCATCGCGGTGGCGGCGGTCACCATCGTTCTTCTCGACCTGACCGTGGGGCTCCACGTGCTGTCGAAGCGGCGCTGACCCCGTCCCGGTCCTCCATCCCCTTTCTTCCCGCCAACACCCCGAGAGGCCCCAAGTCATGCGCAAGCAAGACGTGTTCGACGTTGTCTACACCCATACCGAGGGTGAGCCGCTCTGCATCGTCCACAGCGGCATTCCCTATCCTCCCGGCTCCAGCATCCTGGAGAAGCGCCAGTTCCTGGAAACCCACTACGACTGGCTGCGCTGCGCCCTGATGCGCGAACCGCGCGGGCACAAGGACATGTTCGGTGTCTTCCTGACGCCCCCGTCCGGTCCGGATGCCGACGCCGGGCTGATCTACATCGACGGCACCCAGTATTCGCACATGTGCGGGCACGGCACGATTGCCGTGGCCATGGCCATGGTGGCGCTGGGGCTGGTCCGGCGCGGCGAGGGCGACCGCACCACCATCCGCTTCGAGACCACCGCCGGCCTCGTGGTGGCCGAGGTGGCGACGGACGGCGACGCCGTGCTGTGGACCCGGTTCGAGAATGTGCCGGCCTATGTCGCAGCCCAGGACGTGGCTTTCGAGCTGCCCGAGATCGGCCCCCTGAAGGCCGACATCGTGTGGGGCGGCAATTATTTCGGCATCATCGACCTGACCGGCACCGCGCTCCGCATCGGTCCGGAGAACGGCACGGCGCTGTCGCGCTACGGCGTGCTGGCGCGCGAGCAGCTGCGCCAGAAGGTCGCCATCCAGCACCCGGCCTCGGCCCACATCAACAACTTCAACTTCGTGACCTTCTGGCATGAGCCGACCATCGAGGGCGCCTTCTACAAGAACGTCCATGTGTTCAGCGCCGGCCAGCTGGACCGCTCGCCGGGCGGCACCGGCACCAGCGCCATGATGGCGATGTTCGAGGCGCGCGGCAAAATGACCATCGGCCAGACGATCCGCTCCGAGGGCCTGCTGGGCAGCGGTACCTTTGAAGGCTGCCTGCTCGGCGAGACCCGCCTGAACGGCGTGCGCGCGGTGCGGCCGACCGTCAAGGGCACCGCCAGCATCCTGGGGACGGCCCGCTGGGTCATCGACCGCAACGACCCGGTCGGATCGGGTTTCCTCGTCGCCTGATAAAGCCGGCGGCAGCCCCGGTCCATTGGAACCTGGGCTGCCGCCGATCGACGTTGCGGCACAGTTCGGTTCCGTCAGGTCTCCCTCGGTGAGCAGCTGCTAGCTTGGCTTCCCAAGCATGACGGCCAGCGCCTGCATGAAGCGGTCTGCGGCCTCAAGCTGCGACGCTTCGATGAACTCGTCAGGCTTGTGGCCCTGTTCCATCGACCCTGGGCCGCAGACGATGGTCGGGTAGCCCGCCCGGCTGTAATGGCCGGCCTCGGTGGTATAGGCGACGACGGCGCTGTCATTGTCGCCGGTGATTCGCCGTACGATCGCAGCGATGTCGGAGCCGGGGTCGGCGACGAGGCCGGGGGTATCGCAGAACACTGAAAACGTGATCCCGGTTTCAGGAGCGACGGCGCGCATCTCCGGCTCCAGCACGTCGCGGCAATAGCGTTCGACGGATTGCAGGATGCGATGGGGATCCTCGGTCGGCAGATGGCGGATCTCCAGGTCGAACCGGCAATCCCGCGGCACGATGTTGAAGGCGGTGCCGCCTTGCACCGTGCCGACATGCAGCGTGGTCGAGGACGGGGCGAAGCGGTGGTCGAACGGCCCCTCCTTGTATCGCCGCTCGGTCTCCCGCCGGACGAAATCGATGACCCTGGCGGCATACTGGACGGCATTGACGCCCTCCGGGGCCATTGAGCTATGACATTCCAGACCGCGAACATGCCCGCGGGCACACAGGATGCCCTTATGTCCGACCACCAGCTTCATCATGGTCGGTTCGCCGACGATGCAGGCGGCCGGCCGGATACCGAGCCGGCCGATCGCCTCCAGCAGGCTCGGCACACCGAGGCAGCCGATCTCCTCATCGTAGGAGAAGGCGAGATGCACCGGTCGGTCGAGCGCCGCCGCCTTGAAGCGCTCCACCGCATTCAGCGCGACCGCGATGAACCCCTTCATGTCGGCAGTGCCGCGGCCGTAGAGCCTGCCGCCGCGTTCGGTCAGGGTGAAAGGATCGCTGGTCCAGGGCTGGCCGTCCACCGGCACCACGTCGGTATGGCCGGACAGCACGATGCCGCCGTCGCGGTCGGGGCCGATGGTCGCCCACAGATGTGCCTTGGTCCCGGTCCCGTCACGGATCACCTCGGAACGGATGCCGTGCCGCTCCAGGTAGCCGCGAACCCAGTCGATCAATGCCAGGTTGGACGTCGAACTGACCGTGTTGAAGCCGACCAGATGGGCCAGGATGTCTCTGCTCGTCATGACACTCTCCGATAACAGTGCGGCTTGGCAGCCATCGCCCGTGGCCATCCCGGGGGTCATCCCAGGGGTCATCTCCAACGTCATCCCGGAGTCATGACGGCTTCCTGCCGCGGCCATTCCGCGCAACGATCTCGCCGACGATGCCGCGGCGGAAGACCAGCACGCAGACGACGAAGATGCAGCCGATCACCACCGGCACCGGCAGGCTGGTGGAGGCGAGATAGCTTTCCAGCGTCACCACCAGCCCGGCACCGACCACCGGCCCGAACAAGGTGCCCATGCCGCCCAACAGCGTCATCAGCACCACCTCGCCCGACATCTGCCACGTCACGTCGGTCAGGCTGGCGAGCTGGAACACCAGCGCCTTGGTGCCGCCGGCAAGCCCTGCCAGCGAGGCCGACAGCACGAAGGCCACCAGCTTGTAGCGGTCGGTGCGGTAGCCGAGCGACACCGCCCGCGGCTCGTTCTCGCGGATCGCCTTCAGCACCTGGCCGAAGGGCGAATGCACCGTGCGCCAGATCAGGGCGAAGCCGGCGACGAAGATCGCCAGCACGGTGTAGTACATGGTCAACGGCTGGCTGAGGTCGAACAGCCCGAACAGGGTGCCGCGCGGCACGCCCTGGATGCCGTCCTCGCCATGGGTGAAGGGAAGCTGGAGCGCCAGGAAGAACACCATCTGGCTCAGCGCCAGCGTGATCATGGCGAAATAGATGCCCTGGCGGCGGATGGCGAGCAGTCCGAAGACCAGCCCCATCAGGCCTGCGACCGCGGTGGCGGCGAGCAGCCCGAACTCCGGTGCCCAGCCCCATT
>NZ_LGQW01000015.1:2445352-2720337 GCF_003116035.1 Azospirillum sp. TSH64 | reverse complement strand
TGGAGGGACTCGAACCCCCACGGCCTTTCAGCCACTAGGACCTGAACCTAGCGCGTCTACCAATTCCGCCACAAGCGCATCCGCGTTTCTTGGGGTCACGCGGGGCGCTCTATGTACCCAGAGCAGCCGCCGCGCTCAAGTAAAAAAATGCAATCGCGCAAAAGTTTTTCGGGAGACACGGCCGGGAGCTGACGCCCCCTACTCCGCCGGCTTGATCGCATAGAAGCGGTAGACCCGCACGCCGGCCTCGATGGCAGCGACGCGGCGGGCCCACAGTTCGACCTCCTCCATCACCGCTAGCTTGGTCGGGGTGTCGAGCTGGAATTTCTCCAGATGCTCGACCAGCCCCTGGATGGCGGACAGGATCAGGCCGCGGTGGGTGTCGGTGATGTCCTCGGCGATGCGCAGGTCGAGGTTGCGCTGGGCGAACGCATTGGCCATGCGGTCCTTGGGCCAGAGGTTCGGGGTCAGAGGCTCCTTGTCGCACCAGCTCTGCACCGCCTTGGCGCCCATTACATCCGCTTCGGCGATGTAATCGGTGATCAGCAGATGGCCGCGCGGCTTCAGCGCCAGTTCCATCCCGTCGAACATCTGCTCCTTGTCGCGGACGAAGAACAGGCCTTCCTTGTAGACGATGGCGTCGACGCGCTTGGGATAGCCGAAATGCTCCGGATTGAAGGTCTCGACCGGCGCCTTCTTCTCCAGCCCCAGCTTGAAGGAGCGGACCATGCCTTCCTTCGCCAGCAGTTCCGACGCCTCCAGCCCGGTGACCCAGCAGCCGTATTTGCCGGCCATGGTGCGGCTGGTGCCACCCAGCCCGGCGGCGAGATCCAGCACGCTCATCGCCGGGTTCAGGCCCAGCGGCTTGACCAGATAAGGGATGTGGTCGGCGCCGCCGGGGGTGTTGAAGCCCTCGCCCCACATCTTCTCGGCCACCTCGATGCGGGTGGCTGTCCACAGCGGCTTCCCCCAGCGATTCATGCCCGGACCGGGAGCGGCGGGCTGCGGTTGCTCCGGTGCAGGCGCCGGCTCATCGCCTTTCTTCGCCTTCATGCCGGACAGGTCATAGCCTTCCCACCACGCGTACAGGCGCGTCTTCAGGCTCGGTCCGTGTCCGGACGCTCCGTCCTTGTCCGTCATTTCCGCATATCCGTCATCGCCGTGGCACCCCATCCGCCGAACGACTCCCGGTACCGCCGATCACCCCCGACCGGCAGCACCCGGCACAGCATCCCTGCGGTTGTCCGGCATGGACCGGACACACCATCCGCAAGAATCTGGCCAGTCTCAGGTTAGACGGACGCTAATTGCATGCAAGTGGAAAAATTTCTCCGCGGAAACACGCCAACCCGTCAGCGCGCGGCCTTGGCCGGCGCCGCGGCGGTATCGGCCAGCGACGCCATGCGGGTGCCTGCCGCGTTCAGCACAGGAGCGCAGGCTGCCGGCATCTTGCGGACCACCCGAGGCTCGGGCTTGTATCCCGGCGGATGCTCGATGGCGGGAGCGGCGCTGTCCAGCCAGGACATCAGCTCGTCCCCGCAGCCGTCGCCTTCGGGCTGGGCATCCTGCTGCTCGCACTGCGGACTGCCGGCGGGGCAGCCCAGCCGGATGTGCATGTGGCCGTCATGGCCGTGCCAGGGCCGCAGCTTGTTCAGGAAGCTGCGGTCGGCCCAGCTGCGCTGGCACATCGCCAGCTTGATCGCCGGATTGACGAAGATGCGGGTGACACGGGCATCGCTGGCGGCGATCTGGACCATCTTCGCCTGCCGGTCCGACCAGTCGCCGCTAACCCGCATGCGGTCGTAATCGACATATTTGATCTCGTCCAGCCGCTCGCGGCCGGAGCGGCCCATCGGCGGCAGATCCAGACGCAGCCAGACGTCGGCATCCAGGCCGATCTGGTGGCTGGCATGGCCCGACGGCATCGGCCCGCCACGCGCCTGTCCCATGTCGCCGATCAGCGCGGTACCCAGCCCGGCGAGCGCCACCCGCTGTCCGAAGTCGCGCAGCATGTCGACCAGCACCGGATGGCCGTAGTTGCGCTGGCGCGACAGGCGGATCACTTGATAACCGACACCCTCCGGCGGCAGGGCACGGGCTCCGGCGATGCAGCCGGCGGCATAACCGCCGATGGATTTGGCGGCCCCCAGCGAGGGGCCGGTCACCGCCCCCCAGGCGACGCTGGTGGCATAGGCCGGGATCGGCGCCGGCTTTTTCTTCCGGGACTTGGCGTCGGCCTCGCCCGCCGCCAGCAGCGCAACGGCCAGCCCGACGGCCAGCCCGACGTGGGCGACCAGTTTGCAGGCACGTCCGCCAAAAGCGCGAAAACCCATCTCTGCCCCCCGCATCGCCGTCGCCAGCACCGCCACTGTTACGGCTATAGCGGAGTCGTGGTTAAGGAATGATGGAGGAGGCACCCGGGCGGCACAACCGAACGGACAGGCGCAAAGCCGGGCCATCGGTGGTGCGCCCCATGGCGGTTCCTGCGGCTCAATCCAGCGTCTGGCGATAGCGTTTCAGCGCCACCACCGTGACCACCGTCAGGAACAGCGCCAGCGCCAGCACCTCCGCCGCGATCTCGGCCAGCCCGTTCCCTTTCAGCAGGATGCCGCGGACGATTCGCAGGAAATGGGTCAGCGGCAGGATCTCCCCCACCGCCTGCGCCCAGCCGGGCATGCCCCGGAAGGGGAACATGAAGCCGGAGAGCAGCATCGACGGCAGGAAGAAGAAGAAGGACATCTGCATCGCCTGCAACTGGTTGCGCGCCAGTGTGGAAAAGGTGAAGCCGACGGCCAAGTTGGCGGCGATGAACAGGATCAGCACGGCGGACAGCAGGCCCAGGCTGCCGACGATTGGCACGTCGAACAGCAGCCGCGCCGCCACGACGATCAGCAGCACCTGGACATAACCGACGACGACGAAGGGCACGATCTTGCCCAGCATCACCTCGAACGGGCGCACCGGCATCGCCAGCAGGTTCTCCATGGTCCCGCGCTCCCGCTCGCGGGTGACGGCGAGCGCCGTCATCATCACCATGGTCATGGTCAGCACCACGCCCATCAGGCCGGGCACCACATTGTACTGGGTGATGCCTTCCGGGTTGTAGCGGCGGTGGACGCGCAGTTCGACCGGGTCGGGACCGGTTCGCATGCCCGCCAGCGGACCGGTCAGGTCGGGGTTCAGCGCCTGGCGGGCGATGGCGGTCAGCGCCGACAGGGCGTTGCTGGTCGCCGCCGGGTCGGTGGCGTCGGCCTCCACCAGCAGGACCGGGCGGGTGCCGCGCTGGAGGTCGCGGGCGAAGCCGGGGGGGATGGTGACGGCGAACTGCACCTCCCCTTCCGCCAGCAGCCGGTCGATCTCGACCTCGGACGCGGCGCTGCGGGTGATGGCGAAGTAGCGGGAATTCTCCATCGCCGCGACCAGCGTCCGGGCGAATGGGCTGGAGTCGGCGACCAGAAGCGCGGTCGGCAGCGCCTTCGGGTCGGAGTTGATGGCGAAGCCGAACAGGATCAGCTGCAGGATCGGCACCCCCACCATCATGGCGAAAGTCAGCCGGTCGCGCCGCATCTGGATGAACTCCTTCACCATCACCGCCATCAGGCGGCCCGCCGATATCCGCGCCATCGCACTGCCTCATGGGGGCTGGGGATGGCGGCAAGGGTAGCGCGGTCGGCCGGAGGCGTCGATGCGCCCTTACGTCCCCCTACGCCACCCCGTCCGCGCGGTCGAACTGCAATGCCGCCAGCCTTGCATAGAGGCCGCCCTGCGCCACCAGCTCGCCATGGGTGCCGGTCTCAACCACGCGGCCCTTGTCCATCACCACGATGCGGTCGGCGTTCAGCACCGTCGCCAGCCGGTGGGCGACGATCAGCGTGGTGCGCCCATGCATCAGCCGGTCGAGCGCGTCCTGCACCATCCGCTCGCTTTCGGCATCCAGCGCGCTGGTCGCCTCGTCCAGCAGCAGAACCGGCGGGTCGCGCAGGATGGCGCGGGCGATGG
The DNA here is from genome assembly GCF_003116035.1 of Azospirillum sp. TSH64. Classification (GTDB taxonomy): domain Bacteria; phylum Pseudomonadota; class Alphaproteobacteria; order Azospirillales; family Azospirillaceae; genus Azospirillum. Next base: position 2,716,338 of record NZ_LGQW01000015.1, on the reverse strand, counting down.
CGAGACGCTGGCGCTGGCCGCCCGACAGCCGCACGCCCTTCTCGCCCAGGAAGGTGCCGAACCCCTCCGGCAGCGCATCGAGGAAGTCCAGCGCATGGGCGGCCTCGGCGGCGGCGCGCACCTCGGCATCCGACGCGTCGGGTCGGCCGTAGCGGATGTTCTCCCAGGCGTCGGCAGAGAACACCACCGGGTCCTGGGCGACGAGGCCGAGGCGTCGGCGCACATCCACCGGATCGGCGTCGCGCACATCGACGCCGTCGAGTCGCACCGAACCGGCCTGCGGATCGTAATAGCGCAGCAGAAGCTGGAACACCGTCGACTTGCCCGCCCCCGACGGGCCGACCAGAGCCACCCGCTCGCCCGGTTTCACATTTAGCGAGAAGCCTTCCAGCGCCGCCCAATCGGGGCGCGACGGGTAGTGGAAGCGGACAGCGTCGAAGGACAGCGCCCCTGCCGCCGGGCTGGGCAACGGCTTCGGGATGGCCGGTGCACGGATTTCCGACTCGACGGACAGCAGGCTGAAGAGACGCTCGGTGGCGCCGGCCGCGCGCTGGAGGTCGCCGATCACCTCGCTGATGGCGCCGACCGATCCGGCGACCACCACGGAATAGATGACGAAGGCCGACAACTGGCCCGGCGTGATGCGTCCCGCCACCACGTCATGGCCGCCGATCCACAGGATGATGCCGACCGCACCGAACACCAGGACGATGACGATCACCGTCATCACCGCCCGCACCCGCACGCGGCGGATGGCGACGTCGAACGCCTCCTCCACCCGTTTGCCGAACAGGGTGCGGTCGATGGCCTCATGGGTGAAGGCCTGGACCGTGCGGATGGCGGCCAGCGTCTCCTCGACGAAGGAACCGATGTCGGCGATGCGGTCCTGGCTGTCGCGCGACAGCTTGCGCACCCGCCGGCCGAAGAAAATGATCGGCGCCACCACCAGCGGGACCACCAGCGCCACCAGCCCGGTCAGCTTGGGCGAGGTGATCAGCAGCATGCCGGTACCGCCCAGGAACAGCAGCGCGTTGCGCAGCGCGATGGAGGCGGACGAGCCGACCACCACCTGCAACAGCGTGGTGTCGGTGGTCAGGCGCGACAGGATCTCGCCGGTCTTGGTCGTCTCGAAGAAGCCGGGCGACAGCGTCAGCACATGGTCGTAGACGGCGCGCCGGATGTCGGCGACCACCCGCTCGCCGATCCAGCTGACCAGATAGAAACGGCCATAGGTCGAGGCCGCCATCAGTGCGATCACCGCCAGCAGCACCAGAAGCGAGCGGTCGAGCAGCGAGGTGTCGCCGCCGGCGAAACCCTGGTCGATCAGCACCCGCATCCCCTGCCCCAGCCCCAGCACGGTGCCAGCGGCCACGGTCAGCGCCACCATGGCGCCCAGGATGCGCCACTTGTAGGGAAGCAGGAACGGCACCAGCCGGCGCAGGGGACCGAGGTCGCGGCGGCGGGCATCCGCCTCGCCACGGGCGGAGGCGGCGATCATGTCGGGGGAGGGTTGGCGAGCCACGCGGTTCCCGCTTGTCTGTTGGGGTTATTGATGCGGATCGGTGGCATATAGCGCGGTGCGGCGACGCCAACAAGGCGATGGACGGGCGAAACCGCCGCGGAAATGGCCTTGGAACCCGCCCGAGACTCCCCGAACAAGGCTCGATTCCGGGGTTGCACCGGCGAAGGCGTTTTGGTATAGACGCCGCTCGCTTTGCAGGAACCCCGGCCATGAAGACTGACATCCATCCCGACTATCACGAGATCACCGTGGTCATGACCGACGGCAGCTCGTTCACGACCCGCTCCACCATGGGCAAGCCGGGCGACACGCTGCGCCTCGACATCGACCCGAAGTCTCACCCGGCCTGGACCGGTGTGCAGAAGCTGCTGGACACCGGCGGGCAGATCGCCAAGTTCAACAAGCGCTTCGCGAACTTCGGCCTCAAGAAGTAAGCGTTACCGCACTTCTATCCTGCCGATGCGAAAAGGGCGTCCGACCGGTTCGGACGCCCTTTTCGTTTGTGCTTTTCCGTTTGCGCATGGGGCGGTCGCTGCCTTCCCCCCACCGCAAGCTTATCCGACAGCGGCGGCGGCCTCGCGCTCCACGTCGGCGCGGACCATGGCGTCGAGCCGGTGGACACGCATGTAGAGGCTGTGGCTGCGTTCCAGCAGGCTGCGCAGGCCGGACGGCAGTTCCTCGTTGTCGGGGCCGCTGGGATCGGAGCAGATCTCGCCGCCGGACAGGGCGAAATCCTCGCTCGCCGCCTGCTCCTTCGACATCTCGCCGGCGTGAACGGCCTTCTGCGCCAGCAGCCACGCCATCACCTGGGTCAGGCGGCTGGTCACCCGCATGGATTCGTAGGAGATCTGCAAGCGGACCTGCGGCAGCAGCTTCCGGTGCTCGGCCGCATCGTGATAGGCGATGTAATTCCGCGCCTCGATCAAGAGGGCCATGGTCTCGTCGTAGGGACCGTTGAAGAAGAAGGTGTGCGAAGTCATGGTCGTCGGCCCCCTCCCGCGGACTTACGGCCCTAGCGTGAGCCTTGCCGCAACTGATTAACAATTGGTGACTGGGCGGTACCCGGCAACCCCAGGCGGGGTCTGGCCGGCGTTTGTGCGACCGCCCTCTTGAACAGGGAAAAGCGTCGATTATCTCTCGCTCGTCAGGCGGATGCCCATACGGGGTCCGCCTCCAACCCCACCTTCGAGGACCGACCAGACCGTGGTCCTCGATGGCCGTATCGCTCTTTCGGAGGATATGTCATGCGTAGCTACGACCTTTCGCCGCTGTTCCGTTCCACCGTCGGTTTCGACCGCCTGTCGCGTCTGCTGGAGACCGCGACCACCGGTGACGAGGCGGCGTCCTATCCGCCCTACAACATCGAAAAGCTGAGCGAGGATTCGTACCGTATCACCATGGCCGTTGCCGGCTTTGGTCTGGACGACCTCAACATCGTCGCTCACCAGAACTCGTTGACCGTCACTGGTAAAGCTAAGAAGGACGAGCCGACCGGCCAATTCCTCTACCGGGGTATCGCCGGGCGCGCGTTCGAGCGCCGCTTTCAGCTGGCAGATTTCATCAAGGTGACCAGCGCGTCTCTTCAGAATGGCCTTCTGCACATCGAGCTGGCGCGCGAGGTACCCGAAGCGATGAAGCCGCGGAGCATTCCGATCGTCACCGCCGCCGGCAACCAGGCGGTGGAGGTCGAGACGCCCGCTCCGGCTCCCGCCCTGACCCAGCAGGCGGCCTGACGCCCTGACACGGTCCGTCCGCTGTTGAAGCGGACATGAGAACGGCGCCCCGGACCATCCGGGGCGCCGTTTGCTTGGTCGAACCGCCGCTGTGGGTGGCGCCTATTGGCCCAGCTTCGCGGTGTCCAGAACGATCATCGCAACGCCGATCTTCTGCTTGCCGGCCGGGTCCATCACCGGAACGCTGGCCTCGGTCAGCATGGCGCCGGTCTTGTCGTCCGTCTCCGGGTCGGTCATGTAGAAATCGGCATTGCCGGTGAAGATCTTCTGCCATTTCGGCTCGTCGCCCTGCCAGAAATCGGAGGTCCCGGCGGTCTGGCCGACATTCAGCCCATGATCGTCCATCAGAAGGATTTCGACGATCCGGCCGTTGCTGCCGGCGACGACCTGCTTCAGCTGCTTGGACAGCGCGTTCGACGAGACCTCATCGAAGGCCGGATTGGCGCCTCCCGCCTTGGCCGCCGCCTTCCATGTGTTGTCCATCTCGTCGATCTTGGCCTGGGCGATGCCGGCATTCTTGCTGTTCTGCGATTTCACCGCCCCGACCACCGCCGGATCGGCCAGCCAGGGCTGGGCCTGCTGGCTGACCGCCTTGCGCACCGCGCCCTCCAGGGCGGGATCCGCGGCGGACGCCATCGAGAGCGTGCCTGCGCACAGAAGGGAAACCGCGCAGCCGGCGATCCAGTATCGAGCCTGCGTCATGTGATGTCCTCCCAGTCGTTTGGCCCAGTCATGGGCGGGGCGATGGTCGGACTCCCGATGCCGGCGCCACAGCGTCGGGCCTTGTTTTTCCGTCAAACGGAAGATCCGTGATACGGATCAAATGCAGGAGATCACTGGCGCGGAAAGCTCTCCGGCGGCGCCAGCACCCACTCGGCGTAACCGGCGCGCAGCAGCTCAAAGGCGGCGACCAGCCCGGCGGCCCCGGCATAGGCGGTGACCAGCACCTGCTCCGGCGAGACCTGCGCCCCGAAGACGATCAGCAACGCGCCGAGGAAAGGCCCGCCCAACAGGAATGCCGCCAGCCACAGCGGTTCGGCCGACAGCCATGCGTTGAGCACCGCACGGGTCCGTTGCGACAGGCGCAGCAGCCCGCCGGCCTTGGCGTCGAGCGCCTCCAGGCTGCCGGCGCGCAACTCTGCCAGCCGCCGGCCGTCGCCGTCGATGAAGATCACCTCCACCTTCATGCCATGGCGGCGGACGGAGGCGCGCACCGAGTCGCCGAGCCGCGTCTCCAGCAGGATCGCGTTGCCGCCCAGCGCCGGCAGGGCGTCGCGCACCTCCTCCGGCGGCTCGCCCCATTCGCGCAACGCCGCCAGGATGACACGGGGGTCGTCGCAGGGAATCGCATCCATATGGATCACCCGCCCCTGCGGTGCCGTCACCTTCAGGACCAGCACCTGCTCCGCCGGATCGTGGGTGCCTTCGACGCGCAGGCCACCGTCGACGACATAGGAGAAGCGCAGGCACCCATCGTGACGGCCGAGCGTGTTCATGGCGGCACCCCTCCGGTCGCATCCCTGGCGGATCGCACCGAAGGGATCTGGGCGTTGGCGTTGAGATGACCAACAAACCAGCCGGGGGAACGGCCATCGCGACGGTCCGGAGAAAAAGGAGATGCCCAACCGGAAAAGACCGGGGCGGCCGGGAGAAAGGCAGCCTAGGCAAAGCCGGCCGGAAGCCGGACAAGAAAAAAGCGCCTAGCCGGTCCGGCTGGCGCTTTGCAATTTACTCTCCCGTGAGAGAGAATGGCGGATGGGGGGAGATTCGAACTCCCGATACCCGTGAGGGTATGCCGCATTTCGAGTGCGGTGCATTCAACCGCTCTGCCACCCATCCGCTGCCCCGTTTGGCGGGGTGGGCGGAACCTATATAAACGCCTCCGGCCGCGCAAGCCTTTTTTGCAGAAAAATGCGAAGCTTTTCGGCCGTATCCCTGTTGACTCTCAGGCCACCTTGAGTATAGATCGTCGCTCCCATGAACGGGCTTGCGCATCGAACGGTGGGCGAGAAGCCCGCCGTTTGTTTTGACATAGGCAGTGACGACAATGTTTGCAGTGATCCGCACCGGCGGCAAGCAGTACAAGGTCGCCAATGGCGACGTGATCCGTGTTGAGAAGCTCGAGGCCGATGCTGGCGCCTCCATCACGCTCGATGACGTGCTGATGGTCGGCGACGCAGGCAACACCACCATTGGCACCCCGACCGTGGCCGGCGCCTCGGTTGTCGCCGAGGTCGTCGCCCAGGATCGCGGCCCGAAGATCATCGTCTTCAAGAAGAAGCGCCGCCAGAACTACCGCCGTAAGAACGGCCACCGCCAGGACCTGACCGTCCTGCGCATCACCGGCATCAACGGCGCGGCCTGATCCGGGTCTTCCGGTCAAGCTTCCAGGCGCATCTTCAGTATTAGGAGCAACACCCCATGGCACACAAAAAGGCAGGCGGCTCGTCCCGCAACGGCCGTGACTCCGCCGGTCGCCGTCTCGGCGTGAAGCGTTTCGGCGGCGAGAACGTCGTCTCCGGCAACATCATCGTCCGTCAGCGTGGCACGAAGTTCCACCCGGGCGAGAATGTCGGCCTCGGCCGCGACCACACCATCTTCGCGATGGCCGACGGTCAGGTCTACTTCAAGCACAGCTCGAACGGCCGCACCTTCGTGAACGTCGTTCCGGCCAACGACCAGGAAGTTCCGGCCGTCGCCGCCGAGTGATCGGGCCGAACAACCAGTAAGGTCGTTGCGCGGCCTGTGTCGCAGGCCTGCACGCTTGTGGGATAAAATCGGGGGACCGGGCGACCGGCTCCCCGATTTTCGTTTTCAGTCCGGTGCCGTCCCGCCGCCGGTTTCCCTTCCGTTTACGGGCAAGGTCCCCCGATGAAGTTTCTCGATCAGGCCAAGGTGTTCTTGAAGAGCGGTGACGGCGGCCCCGGTGCCGTGGCGTTCCGGCGCGAGAAGTTCATCGAGTTCGGCGGCCCGGACGGCGGCGACGGCGGTCGTGGCGGCGACGTGATCATCGAGGCGGCGGACGGCCTGAACACGCTGATCGACTACCGCTACAAGCAGCACTTCAAGGCGCAGCGCGGCCATCACGGCATGGGCAGCAACCGCAACGGCGCGCGTGGCGAGGATGTCGTCCTGAAGGTGCCGGTCGGGACCCAGATCCTGGACGAGACCCAGGAAACCGTGCTGTGCGACCTGACCGAGGCCGGACAGCGCCGCGTCTTCCTGCGCGGCGGCGACGGCGGGCACGGCAACGCGCACTTCAAGACGCCGACCAACCGGGCGCCGCGCAAGTTCCACCCCGGCTGGCCGGGGCAGGAGCAGTGGGTGTGGCTGCGGCTGAAGCTGATCGCCGATGCCGGCCTGCTTGGGCTGCCCAATGCCGGCAAGTCGACCTTCCTGGCCGCCACCACGGCGGCCAAGCCGAAGATCGCCGACTACCCCTTCACCACGCTGGCTCCCAACCTGGGCGTCGTCCGCGCCGGTGACGAAGAGTTCGTCATCGCCGACATTCCCGGCCTGATCGAGGGCGCGCACGAGGGCCATGGGCTGGGCGACCGCTTCCTCGGTCACGTCGAACGCTCGCGCATCCTGCTGCATTTGATCGACGGCACGGCGGATGACGTCGTCGCCTCCTACCGCACGATCCGCAACGAGCTGGAAGCTTATGGCGGCAACCTCGCCGACAAGCTGGAGGTGATCGGGCTGAACAAGGCCGACGCCCTGCTCGACGAAGAGATCGAGGAGAAGAAGGCGGCCTTGGAGGAGGCATCGGGCGCCGAGGTCATGGTGCTGTCCGGTGCCACCGGCCAGGGCGTGAAGCAGGTGCTGTACCGCCTGCTGACGGTCATCAAGGAATCGAAGGAAGAAGAGCCGGAGGTCATCCACGCCCCCGCGACCCGGTCCATCCCGCGCCCGCCGGTCGGCCAGAAGCTGCCCGACGACGGCGAGATGCAGTGGGACGATGAAACCGGCGAGTGGGTCGGCGGCGAGGAAGACAATCTCGAGGACGAGGACTTCGAAGAGGACCTGGAAGAAGGCGATCTCGAAGAGGGCGAGGAGCTGGACGGCGAGGAGCAGGAAGGCGACTCGGACGAAGCTCTTGACGGAGAGGAGCCGGAGGGCGAAGAGGACGGTTCGGACGACGATACGGACGGAACCTCCCGCCATGGCGCTTGACGCCCCTACCCTTCTCGAATCCCGCCGGCTGGTCGTAAAAATCGGCTCGGCCCTTCTGGTCGACGGGGAGACCCGGCAAATCCGCCGGGATTGGCTCGACGCGCTGGCCGACGACGTCGCCGCCTGCCGCAAGCGCGGACAGGAGGTGGTTATCGTCACCTCCGGCGCCGTCGCCTGCGGGCGGGAGCATCTTGGCCTCGTCGGCCGGGCGCTGAAGCTGGAAGAGAAGCAGGCCGCCGCCGCCACCGGCCAGATCCGCCTTGCCCACGCCTACCAGGAAACGCTGGCCCGCCATGACGTCACCGTCGCCCAAGTGCTGGTGACGCTGGAGGACACGGAAGAGCGGCGGCGCCACCTGAACGCCCGCAACACCATCGACACGCTGCTGAAGCTGGGTGCAGTTCCCGTCATCAACGAGAACGACACCGTCGCCACCGCCGAAATCCGATTCGGCGACAACGACCGGCTGGCCGCCCGTGTCGCGCAGATGGTCAGCGCCGACACGCTGGTGCTGCTGTCGGACATTGACGGCCTCTACACCGCCGACCCGCGCAAGGACCCGGACGCCCGCCACATCCCAACCGTGCGCGAACTGACGCCGGAGATCGAGGGCATGGCCGGCGAGCCGCCCCCCGGCTACAGCAGCGGCGGCATGGTGACCAAGATCGCCGCAGCGCGCGTCGCCCTGTCGGCCGGTTGCCGGATGGTCATCGCCAAGGGCAAGCGCATGAACCCGCTGGCGGCGCTGGAGCAGCGGCCGGAGGATGGCGGCGCGCTCTGCACCTGGTTCCTGCCGTCGGCCGAGCCGACCAGCGCCCGCAAGGCCTGGATCGCCGGGCATGTCAACGCCACCGGCGTGCTGGTGGTCGATGACGGCGCCACGCGCGCCCTGTCCCATGGCGCCAGCCTGCTGCCCGCCGGTGTCACCGCCGTGCAGGGAGACTTCGACCGCGGCGACGTGGTGATCGTCCGCACGCAGGAGGGGCGCGAGGTCGCCCGCGGCCTCGTCGCCTACAGCGCCGACGACGCCCGCAAGATCCTGCGCCACAAGAGCACCGAGATCCCGGAGATCCTGGGCTATCAGGGACGTGACGAGATGATCCACCGTGACGATCTGGTGGTGCGGTGACCGCGATGTCGCGCAGCCCGATCCGCGCCATCCTGTGGGACATCGACGGCACGCTGATGGACAGCGAGCCCTGGCACCAGCAGATCACCGTCGACGTCTGCCGCGGCTATGGCCATGAGCTGAGCGAGGAGGACTGCCGGTCGATGCACGGCGTGGCGTTCCGCGAGATTTACGCCGCCCTGCATGCCCGCCGCCCCTTCCCCATCGACCTGAAAGTCTGGGCCGACGAGATCAACGCGCAGTATGTCGCCAACGTCGATCGCGTCCGCCCGCGCGAGGGTGCCTTCGCCCTGGTGGAAGCCTTCGCCGCCCGCGGGCTGGCCCAGGCCTGCGTGTCGAACGGCGGGCGCATGATCGTCGACGCCAACATGCGGGCGATGGCGATCCCGCATTTCCGCTTCAGCATCGCGCGCGAGGACGTTGCCAACGGCAAGCCCCATCCGGAGCCCTACCTGTTGGCGGCGAAGATGCTGGGATTGCCGCCGGAAGCCTGCGCGGTGATCGAGGACAGCCCCACCGGCGCCCGCAGCGCCAAGGCCGCCGGAATGCTGACCATCGCCTGGCCCCAGCACCCCGCCGTGGTGTTCGACACGGTGGACCATCTGGTGGAGGATCCGGGGTCGCTGGATTGGGATGCGCTTTGCGGGTGAGGAAGACGGGGGGTCGGCGACCGACCCTCCCCGACTCCGTCATTTCTGGATATTGACCACAGCCGACACCGGGGCCAGCGCGATGCCACGATCAGCGAGAGCGGTCATCCAAAGATTCAGACGCTCGATCGTCGTCGGATAGGGGGAAGCGAAGCCGACGGCGGCACCGTTGGCCTTGGCAAGCTCCTCCAACTCGCGCAGCTGGTCGTCGATGGCGCCGCGCGACAGGTCGCGGTCGATGACCCGGTCGCCCAGCGCCCGCGGCACGCCGGCCAGATTGGCGAGCGGCCCGGCGACGCTCTTGGGGTTGGCGCGGGCATCGACCAGCAGCAGGCCGCGGGCCTTCAGCGCGTCCACCACCGGCTGCATCGCCGCCGGGTTGGCGGTGAACTTGCTGCCGGTGGTGCTGGTGATGCCGACATAGCCCACCGCCTTGCCCAGCGACCATTCCAGCCGCTCCACATTGCGGTCGGGGCCGAGCATGGTCAGCAGCGCATTGGGGCCGGGATCGTCGCGCGGGTAGTTCAGCGGCTCCATCGGCACCGACAGCATCACCTCGTGCCCCTTGGTGCGGGCCCGCTCGACCCAATCGTCCAGCCGCTCGGCATAAGGCAGGAAGGCCAGCGTGATGCCGGGCGGCAGCTTCGCCAGCGCGTTGCCGGTGGTGACGCCGCTGAGCCCCAGGTCCGACATCACGATGGCGATGCGCGGCCGCTTGTCGGTCGCCGGGAAGGGCCGGGCATAGACCTGCCAGGGCTTGCGCCCGTCCTGGGCGATGCGCGGCAGCGGGCCGTTGCGGCTGTCCTCCACCAATCCCGGCACCGGAGCCGGGACCAGAGTCACCGCCGCCGCCGGAACACCCGGCAGCGGCAGCGGGGCGCCATCGGTCGGCAGCGGCGGCGGAACCGCCGGGGCGGCAACCTTGGGCTCCGGCGGTGGCGGTGGCGGCAGCGGGGCGACCGCGACCGTCGTCGACGGAATCGACGCCTGCCAGGCCTCCCGCGTCGCCCCGCCGTTCAGAGCCAGCCAACCGGCCAAGCCGGCATAGGCGACCGCCACCACGGCGACGGCACCCAACAGGGCTTTGGAAAGCGGCTTGCGTGGTTCTCCCGCCGAGTCGTTTCCATTGCGACGGAAACGGCGCAGCCAGCCGAGCCCGGGGCGCAGGCCCCGGACATCGAACCGCAGACGACCGAACAGGGCGGGAGCCTTCACCGTCGTTCGCTCCGGTCAGCGCGCCGCGGAGCGCTGCTGGAACAGGGCGACGCCACGCAGCAGATCCAGCGCGCGGGCGAGCTGGAAGTCGAAGGGCGGCTCCGCCCCCTCCGCCGCCGCACCCTCGGCCGGGGCGGGAGCGGCACCCGGAGCAGGGGCAGCACCGGGGGTCGCACCGGGAGCACCGGGAGCCACTGGGGCGGCACCCGCCCCCGGTCCCGGAGCCGGCGCGGCCGGGTTCGGGGCCGCCGGCGTGCCGGGAGCGGCCGGGTTGGTGGTTGCCGGACGCGGCGCCTTGCTGGCGGCGTCGGGGTTGACCAGCGCGCCCTTCAGGTCGGCCTCGCGGCGGCGGATGACGTTCTTGTCCAGGTCCTCCACCTTGGCGACATGCACCTCGATGTCCGGGGTGATGCCGAGCTGCTGGATCGAGCGTCCCGACGGCGTGTAGTAGCGCGCCGTGGTCAGACGCATGGCGCCATGGCCGGGCAGCGGGATGATGGTCTGGACCGATCCCTTGCCGAAGCTCTGGGTGCCCATGATGATCGCGCGCTTGTGGTCCTGCAGCGCGCCGGCGACGATTTCCGAGGCCGAGGCCGAGCCGCCGTTGATCAGCACCACCAGCGGCATGCCCTTGATCAGGTCGCCCGGCTTGGCGTTGAAGCGGGTGCCTTCCTCGGCGCGCCGGCCGCGGGTCGACACGATCTCGCCCTTCTCCAGGAAGGTGTCGGAGACCGAAACCGCCTGGTCGAGCAGGCCGCCCGGGTTGTTGCGCAGATCGAGTACGAAGCCCTTCAGCTTGTCGCCCAGCTGCTGCTGGATGGAGGAGATCGCCTTCTCCAGCCCGCTCTGCGTCTGCTCGTTGAAGCTGGTGACGCGGATGTAGCCGATGTCGCCTTCGGTGCGGAAGCGGACCGACTGCACCTTGATGACGGCGCGGGTCAGCGACACGGTGAAGGGCTCTCCCGCCTCGCCGCGGCGGACGGTGACCTTCAGCTCGCTGCCCACCGGACCGCGCATCTTCTCCACCGCCTCGTTCAGGCTGAGGCCCATGACCGCCTCGCCGTTCAGCTGGACGATCAGGTCGCCCGGCTGCAGGCCGGCGCGGAAGGCCGGGGTGTCGTCGATGGGGGAGACGACCTTCACCAGGCCGTTCTCCATCGTCACCTCGATGCCCAGCCCGCCGAACTCGCCGCGGGTCTGGACCTGCATGTCCTGGAAGCTTTTCTTGTTCAGATAGCTGGAATGCGGGTCGAGCGAGGTCAGCATCCCGTTGATCGCCGATTCGATCAGCTGTTCGTCGGTCACCGGCTCGACATACTCGGCGCGGACGCGCTCGAAGACGTCGCCGAACAGGTTCAGCTGCCGGTAAGTGTCCGACGAATTGCTGGACTGAGCAGTGACGGTGGCGACGCCGGCGCCCAGAAACACCAGAGCTGCCGCCGTTGCGGCGCGCTTGAACATCCTCATCTACCCTTGTCCTTTCCCCTCCGGGGCGCCGAACCCGCGTTGCGGATTGATCGGCTGGCCGTTTCGTCGCAGCTCGAAATAGAGATCCGGATTGCCGTCCGGCGGCATGACCGCCAGCGGTTCCCCGCTGGCCACCTTACGCCCGACGGCCGTTTCGATCCGGCCCAAACCCGCAATCAAACTATGATATCCGTTGCCGTGTTCCACGATCAAGATGAGGCCATAGCCCTTGAACGGGCCGGCGAACACGATCGTGCCGCCGCGCGGCGCCACCACGGCGGCCCCGGCGCGGGTCTGGACCGTCACGCCGCGGCTGGTCGCGCCATAGCGGTCGGCCTCGCCGAAGCGGGTCGTCAGCTTGCCGGCCGCCGGCAGAACCATACCGGAGACGGCCGGAGGTCCGTCCGGAGACTTCGCGGCCAGCTCGCGTTCGCGTGCCGCCTCCCTGGCGGCCTCGTCCTTCGCGCGCTTTTCCTCAGCAGCCTTCTGTTCGGCGATTTTCTGTTCGGCGGCGCGCAGTTCGGCCAGCTTGCGTTCGGCCTCCTTGCGCTCCGCCTCCTTCTGGGCGGCGAGCCGGCGTTCGGCCTCGCGCTTCTCCGCTTCGCGCTTGGCGGCTTCCTTGCGCTCCGCCTCGCGCCGCTCGGCTTCGCGGCGTGCAGCCGCCTCGATGGCGGCGCGGCGTTCGGCCTCGATGCGCTCCATCAGCTGGCGGAGATCGGTGGCCTGCCCCGACAGATCCGCCATGCGCTGGCCGACCTGGACGCGCTCCTCCTCCGTCTGGCGCGACAGCTCCTCGCGCCGGGCGATCAGGCGGTTCATCTCATCCTGCTTTTCGGTCAGCGCCACCCGCGCCGCCAATGCCTTCGCCCGCTGGTCGACCAGCTTGCCGCGGGTGTCGGCCAGCGCGGTCAACGCCTGGGACAGCGCATCGGCCCGCGCCTTCAACGCCGGCACGGCGTCGCGCAGCAGCAGGGCGGAGCGCAGGGTATCGACGGGGCTTTCCGGCCGGGCCAGTGCTGCCTCCGGCGGGATGCGCGCCAGCCGCTGGAGGGCGGCCAGCAGGGTGGCGATCTGCTGCCGTTCGGCGTCGAGACCGGCGGAGCGCTCGCGTTCCTCCCCCTCCAGGGCGGACAGCGACTCTTCCAGCTGGTCGAGCGTCTGTTCCTGCCCGCGCGCCTGGTCGGCCAGCGCGATCAGCCGGCCGCGCAGGGCATCGAGTTCGCTCTGGAGCGCCTGGGACTGGCGTTCCAGCTGCTGCTGGCGCTGCTTGCCGGTCTGGAGCTGCTGTTCGACCCGCTTGAGGGTGTCCTTGGGGGCTTCGGATTGAGCATTCGCCGGCTGAGCGAGAATCAGGCCGGCGATGACCACGAAGCCGGCGAACAGACCCTCTCCTACACCGGATACCCTCTCCCCCCTGGGGAGAGGGCTGGGTGAGGGGGAGGCGATGCGGGATGCAAATCGCGATGCAGGACCAAGCACCGGACTTCCCGCGACTCCGCGCCACGCGCCCCCCTCACCCCGACCCTCTCCCCGGGGGGGAGAGGGGGACAAAGAGGTGAAAGGGACGGGCGCCATCCGTTATTCCGCCGCCGCGCGGGCGGCGGTGCGGACCAGCAGGTTGCGGCCGGTCATCTCGGCCGGCTTCGGCAGGCCCAGCAGGTCCAGCAGCGTCGGGGCGATGTCGGCCAGACGGCCGCTGTCGATCCGGGCGCCGGCCGGGCCGTTGACCAGCACCAGCGGAACCTTGTCCAGCGTGTGGGCGGTGTGCGGCCCGCCGGTCTCCGGATCCTTCATCAGCTCGCAGTTGCCGTGGTCGGCGGTGATCAGCATGGTGCCGCCGGCACGGCGCACCGCAGCCTCCACCTGACCGACGCTGCTGTCGACCGCCTGCACCGCCTTGATGGCGGCGTCCAGCATGCCGCTGTGGCCGACCATGTCGGGGTTGGCAAAGTTGACGACGATCAGGTCGTACTTGCCCGAGTCGATGGCGCCGACCAGCTTGGCGGTCACTTCCGAGGCCGACATCTCCGGTTGGAGATCGTAGGTGGCGACCTTCGGCGACGGGACCAGGATGCGGTCCTCGCCCTCATAGACCCGCTCTTCGCCACCGTTGAAGAAGAAGGTGACGTGCGGATACTTCTCCGTCTCGGCGATGCGCAGCTGCTTCAATCCGGCCTCGGAAACCACCTCGCCCAGCACCTTGGTCAGGGTTTTGGGCGGAAAGATGGTGGTCATCAGCTTGGCCAGCGCCGACGAATATTCGACCATGCCGACAACGGCGGCCAGCTTCGGTGCCCCATCGACGGGGAAGCCGTCGAAATCCTTCTCGACATAGGCGGCCAGGATCTCGCGGGCGCGGTCGGCGCGGAAGTTCGCCATCAGGATGGCGTCGCCGTCCTTCATGCCTGCGTAATCGCCGATCACCGTCGGCAGGATGAACTCGTCATGCTTCTCGGCGGCATAGCTCTGTTCGATGGCCTGGATCGGGTCGGCGGCGCGCTCGCCTTCCGCCCTGGTCATCGCGGCATAGGCCTTGGCAACGCGGTCCCAGCGCTTGTCGCGGTCCATCGCGTAATAACGGCCGATGACGGTCGCCACCTCGACACCCGGCAGCTCGAAGACGTCGGCCATGAACTCGGCGACCTGGTCCTTGGCGCTCTGCGGCGGAACGTCGCGGCCATCGGTGAAGGCATGGACCGCCACCGGCACGCCCTCGCGCGACAGCACGCCGGCCAGTGCCGCGATGTGGTCCTGGTGCGAGTGGACGCCGCCCGGCGACAGCAGGCCCATCAGGTGGACGCGCCCACCGGTCTTGTGCATCTCCTTGACCAGATCGTTCAGCGCGGCGTTGCGCTCAAGCTCGCCCTCGACGATGGCATGGTCGATCATCACGAGATCCTGCATGACCACCCGGCCGGCGCCGAGATTCATGTGCCCGACCTCGGAGTTGCCCATCTGGCCCTTGGGCAGGCCGACCTCCTCCTCGCTGGCGTCGAGGAAGGCCGTCGGTTCGGCCGACCACAGGCGATCCCAGTTCGGGGTCTCGCCCAGCGCAATCGCGTTGTCGGACCGCTCCTCGCGATAGCCCCAGCCGTCCAGGATGCAGAGGACGACGGGGCGGGGTCGGTTGGTCTCGGTCATCGCGCTTACCTTTCTCGAAAGGTTGTGGTCTCGGAGTTTCGTGTTTTCAGCTCCGGCGCTTTTCCGCGCGCCGGATGCGACGCTCGGAATCAGGACCTGTGATAGGGGTGACCGGCAAGAATTTGTTGAGCGCGATAGAGTTGCTCCGCAAGCATGCCGCGCACCAGCATGTGGGGCCAGGTCATCGGCCCGAAGGCGAGCAGGAAGTCGGCCCGCGCGCGCACCGCGTCGCCATGGCCGTCGGCACCGCCGATCAGGAAGGCGAGGTCACCGGCGCCGCGGTCGCGCCAGTCGCCGATCTTCGCGGCGAAACTCTCGCTTGGCAGCGCCTTGCCGCGTTCGTCCAGCGCCACGACGATGGCGCCGGCCGGCACGGCGGCGAGCAGCAGCTCGGCCTCCTGCCGTTTCAATTCGTCGGAGGAGAGGCGCTTCTTCACCTCGACCTCCTTCAGGGTGAAGGGCCAGCCGAGCCGTCCGACATACTCGTCGAACAGGTCGCGGGTCGGTCCACCCCGCGACCGCCCGACGGCGGCGAGCCACAGACGCATGATGCGGCCCTCCGCCGTCGTTTCCGTCCTCTGCCCGTCAGGCGCTCAGCCGCGCCGTGCCCGACGGCGTCGGCAGTTCCAGGCCCCACATCTTTTCGATGTTGTAGAAGGTCCGGACTTCCGGCTTGAACAGGTGGACGATCACGTCGCCGGCATCGACCAGCACCCAGTCGCACTGGGCCATGCCTTCCATCTCGACGCCGCGGACG
This sequence comes from Azospirillum sp. TSH64, assembly GCF_003116035.1. Taxonomy (GTDB): domain Bacteria; phylum Pseudomonadota; class Alphaproteobacteria; order Azospirillales; family Azospirillaceae; genus Azospirillum. Next base: position 2,700,548 of record NZ_LGQW01000015.1, on the reverse strand, counting down.
CCGGCCTGCTTCAGCTTCTCGGCCAGCTTCATCGCCATGGCGCCGATGTGCCGCGTGTTGCGGCCCGACGCCACGACCATGTAATCGGCGAAGGTGGTTTTCCCGGCAAGATCGATGACGGTCACGTCATCTGCCTGGTCGGCGTCGAGCGACGCCTGGATGAGCGCCTTCAGATCCTGCGGTTCCAGGATCTGGGGAACGGCGGCTGGCCGCGGAGCGGTCGCGGCCGTTTCGGTGTGCGTGGTGATGGCTCCAACCTCTTGCAACGGTTTCACGACCCGGCGGCCCGTGCCTGCCGGATCGCCGTCGCCGAGGCCGGGTGCAAGGGGTTGCGTAAGAACGCCCAGGCCGGCCGCCTGCGGCGCGCCAGCCCTTTTACCCCAGACACCGACACCCGCCGACGGGTGTAGCGCTGGGCGGCCTTGCCGCTCAACGCACCAAGAGAATAGGTTGGACGGGCGAAAACCGCAACGGCCACCGAGTCGAAGATTCGATTCCAGTGCTTCCAGCGTGGAATTTGCCGCAAATTGTCCGCCCCCATCAACCAAACGAAGCGGGTTTTGGGGAAGCGGCGCTGAAGCTTGGCCAGCGTATCGGCGGTGTAGCGGGTGCCGAGCGCGGTCTCGATGGCCGTCACTTCGATCCGCGGATGAGCGGCGACGGCCCGCGCCTCCGCCAACCGCTCGGGCAGCGAGCCCATGCCGGACGTGGACTTCAGCGGGTTCTGCGGACTGACCATCCACCAGACGCGGTCGAGCCCCAGCGCTTTCAGCGCGAACAGGCTGATGTGCCGGTGCCCGGCGTGGGCCGGGTTGAACGACCCACCGAGAATGCCGACGGTCAGCCCCGCATAGAGCGGGCCGGAGTAGAGCTGGGGGGCGTGGTGTCCCTCTTCCGCCCCGGGAGAGGGAATGGGCCCATGAGAAGCATGGGAAGGGTTAGGGGTGATGCAAGGATCGGGGGATCCATGTCCGGATCGCCCCTCACCCTCCCCGCCTCCGGCGGGTCCCCTCCCTCTCCCGGGGCGGGAGAGGGCCTGATCCTTAAGGCCGCGTCTGGCCATCGCCGCGCACGACATACTTGTAGCTGGTCAGCTGCTCCGCGCCCACCGGGCCGCGGGCGTGGAACTTGTCGGTGGAGATGCCGATCTCGGCACCCATGCCGAACTCGCCGCCGTCGGCGAACTGGGTGGAGGCGTTCCACAGCACGATGCCGCTGTCGACGCGGGACAGGAACCGCTCCGCCACCGCCGGATCCTCGGTCAGGATCGATTCGGTGTGGTGGGAGCTGTGGGTGTTGATGTGGTCGATGGCCCCATCCACCCCATCCACCACGCCGCAGGCGATGATGGAGTCAAGATACTCGGTGTCCCAATCCTCCGGCGCCACCGCCGTCACCCGCGGATCGACAGCCTGGGCCGCCGCATCGCCGCGCACCGCGCAGCCGGCATCCAGCAGATCCTTCACCAGAACCGGCAGGGCCGTGCCGGCGATGGCGCGGTCGACCAGCAGCGTCTCGGCTGCGCCGCAGATGGAGGTCCGGCGCATCTTGGCATTCAGCACCACCTTGCGCGCCTTCTCCAGGTCGGCGGCGGCATCGACAAAGACGTGGCAGTTGCCGTCCAGATGCTTGATGACCGGCACCCGGCTCTCGTCGGCGATGCGCTGGATCAGCGACTTGCCGCCGCGCGGAATGATGACGTCGATGTAATCGCGCATGGTCAGCATGTGGCCGACGGCGGCGCGGTCGGTGGTCGGCACCAGCTGGATCGCCGCCTCCGGCAGCCCGGCCTCGCGCAGCCCCTGGGCCAGACAGGAGGCGATGGCGCGGGAGGACCGGATGCTCTCCGACCCGCCGCGCAGGATGGCGGCGTTGCCCGACTTCAGGCAGATACCGCCGGCATCCGCCGTCACGTTGGGCCGGCTTTCATAGATGATGCCGACGACGCCCAGCGGCACGCGGACGCGCTGGATGCGCAGGCCGTTGGGCCGCGTCCATTCCGCCAGCACGCCGCCGATGGGATCGGGGAAGTCGGCGATGTCCTCGAGCCCCTTGGCCATGCCCTCGATGCGCGTGTCGTCCAGCATCAGCCGTTCGCGCATGGGGCCGGAAAGGTCGCGGGCACTCGCCATGTCCTCGGCATTCGCTGCCTTGATCTCGGCGGCGCGGGCGCGGATGGCCGCCGCCGCCGCCCTCAGCGCCCGGTCCTTCGACGGTCCTGGCACGGTCGCCAGCGCGGCCGCAGCGGCGCGTGCGGCGCGGCCGAGGGCGATCATCTGGTCGTGCAGGGCGTCGGTGGTGTCGAGCAGGGCGGACATGGAGGTCTCCGGACACTCTATCCGTTGAAGGGACGACGACCTTAACGAATTGTTCGGGGTTGCGAAAGCCGCGCGGTTGTGGGACTTCGGCGTTGCGGTATGGGCGGGCGTGTGCAAAACGCAACGCGCAGCCCCGCGCCGGGCACGGTTTTCGGGTAAGGTGACATGCTGACGCTGCTGCTGATCGTCTCCGCCTTCTTCGCGGGCGTGCTGAACGCCGTGGCCGGGGGCGGCAGCTTCCTGACCTTCCCGGCGCTGATCCTGGCCGGCGTGCCGCCGCTGAACGCCAACGCCACCAGCACCGTCGCGGTGTCGCCCGGCGCGCTGGCCAGCGCCTTCGGCTACCGGCGGGAGCTCGGCCGCATCCGCGAGGTCCACCTGCCCTCCTTCCTCGGCATCAGCCTCGTCGGCGGACTGCTGGGCGCGCTTCTGCTGTTGTGGACGCCGCAACGGACCTTCGAGGTTATCGTGCCGTGGCTGCTGCTGTTCGCGACGCTGCTGTTCGCCATCGGCCCGACCGCCTCGGCCTGGGTCCGCCGCAATTTCACCATCGGCCACGGCACGGTGCTGGCGGTGCAGTTCCTGATCGCGGTCTATGGCGGCTATTTCGGCGGCGGCATCGGCATCCTGATCCTGGCGACGCTCGGCGTCTTCGGCCTGACCGACCTGCATGCGATGAACGGGCTGAAGTCGCTGGTCTCCGGCTGCCTGAACGCGGTGGCGGTGGCGGCCTTCGTCGCCGGCGGGGCGGTCTATTGGACGGAGGCGCTGATCATGCTGGTCGCCGCCATGGCCGGCGGCTATGCCGGCGCTTCGGTAGCCCGCCACATCCCGCCGCCGGTCCTGCGCAAACTGGTGATCCTGGTTGGGGCGGCGATGACCGTCTATTTCTTCCTCACGAAAACCTGACCCGAACGGAGCCCGCCGGCATGACCGCCCCCATCGGCCGCCCCCCTGTTGATCGCCCCTCTGTTGATCGCGAGTCCCTGCCCTACCGTCCCTGCGTCGGCATCATGCTGCTGAACGACCGCGGCGAGGTGTTCGTCGCCAGGCGATGCGGGTCGGAAGCCGACTGGCAGATGCCCCAGGGCGGCATCGACGATGGCGAGGATGCCCGCAGCGCCGCCTTCCGCGAACTGGATGAGGAAATCGGCACGGCGAAGGCGGAGTTCATCGCCATGACCGCCGCCCCCCACCGCTACGACCTGCCCGACGATCTGCTGGGCAAGGTGTGGAAGGGCCGCTGGCGCGGGCAGGAGCAGATGTGGATGCTGGCCCGCTTCACCGGCGACGAGGCCGACATCCGGCTCGACACCGACCACCCGGAATTCGACGACTGGAAATGGATCGACGCCGAAAAGCTGCCGGGCCTGATCGTCGCCTTCAAGCGCCCGGTCTATGAGTCCGTCCTCGCCGAATTCCGTCCGCTGATCGTGCCGGCAAGAGGGTGACGCATCCTGCCGGGCGCCAGCCCCTCCGCCATGTCCCATTTTTGATTGCGGTTATCCCCAACTTCCCGCCGCCGCCTCCTCCGTCCGAAGCTTGCGCTTAACGAATCCTTGAGACGCAGTCTGGCAACGTCGCTGCTGCAACCGGAATGCGCAAGAATGTGCCTGCCGTAGACGGAGGGGTGGCGTGTCGCTGATCAAGTGGACGGAGGAGGATGACGGCCGGCTCCGCCTGGGCCTGCCGAGCGACCTCGATTTGCCCATGGCGCAACCTCTGCTGGACAGTTTGCGCGCCGCCTTCAAGGCGTCGGCCGACGTCACCGTCCAGGCCGACGCCGTGGAGCGCATCAGCGCCGCCTGCATCCAGGCGCTGGTCGTCGCTGCCCGCGATGCGGCCGAGCGCGGGACCGCCTTCGTCCTCGCCGCCCCGTCCGAGGTGCTGTCCGAAGCGTGCGAGGATCTGGGACTCGCCGCCTGGCTGAAGCAATGGAGCCGAGCGTGAAGAAGAAAGTGATGACGGTGGACGATTCGCGCACCATGCGCGACATGGTGTCCTTCACCCTGCGGGGCGCCGGCTATGACGTGGTGGAAGCCGCCGACGGCCAGCAGGCGATGAGCGCAATCGCCACCAACAAGGTGGATCTGGTCATCACCGACCTGAACATGCCGGTCATGGACGGGCTGACCCTGATCCGCAGGCTGCGCGCCATCCCGGCCCACCGCACCCTGCCGATCCTGATGCTGACCACCGAGGCGGACGAGAGCAAGAAGGCGGAAGGCCGCGCCGCCGGCGCCACCGGCTGGATCGTGAAGCCCTTCAACCCCGACAAGCTGGTGTCGGTGGTGCAGAAGGTCTGCGGCTGACCGCAAGCCGCCGGATTCAGGAAGGGGTGCAGCCGTGGACGATCTCAGCCGCTTCAAACAGACCTACTTCGACGAGAGCGCCGAACTCCTGGCGGTCGCCGAGGCCGGGCTGCTGCGCCTTGCCCCCGGCGAAATCGACATGGACGAGGTGAACGCGATCTTCCGCGCCGTCCATTCGATCAAGGGCGGCGGCGGCGCCTTCGGCTTCAACGACCTCGTCGCCTTCGCCCATGAATTCGAAACGGTGATGGACGGCGTGCGCAACGCCGAAATCCCGGTCAGCACCGAACTGGTCGACACGCTGATCCGCGCCAACGACGTGCTGGCCCGCCTGCTCGCCCACGCCGCCGACGAAACCGAGGCGCCGGCCGGCACCACAGACGACACCGTCGCCGCCCTCCGCCGTTTCCTGGACAAGACCGGGGAGCAGGCGAACGAGGCCGCGCAGCCTGCCGCCATCCAGGCCGCCGCAGGCTTCCATCCCGACGACGAGGATGACGAGGCCGGCATCTTCGGCGACGCGCTGGCCGCCATCCAGGCCGCGCGCGACGACCAGCCGGCGCCCGCCGCCGGCCCCGTTCCCGAAGGCAAGGTCCGCTGGACCATCGTCTTCCGCCCGAAGGCCGAACTGCTGCTGTCGGGTAACGAGCCGACCTACATGCTGCGCGCCCTGCGCCGCCTGGGCGAGGCGGAGGTGGTCTGCCATCTGGACAGGCTGCCCTCCCTGCGCGACCTCGACGCCGAACTGCTGCACCTGTCCTGGACGGTGACGCTGCTGGCCGACCCGCAGGTGGACCGCGCCCAGATCGACGATGTGTTCGAGTTCGTCGCCGACGACTGCGACATCCGCATCAGCGCCGAAGCCCCCCCGCCTGCGATCATCCCCCCCGCGCTCATTGCGCCGGCGGAGCCTGTCCCGGCCGCCGCGCCCGCCCCTGCCGCCAATCTGCCGCAGCCGGCCACCCCCGCCGCCACCACATCCGGCGCGGCGGGTGCGGCGAAGCCCGGCGACGGCGCCAAGCGGACGAACGGCGGTACCGGGGGCAGCGACCATGCCGGGCCGACCACCCACACCATCCGCGTCGACCTCGACAAGATCGACCGGCTGGTCAACATGGTCGGCGAAATGGTCATCACCCAGGCGATGATCGCGGAGCATCTGCGCGACCTGCCGCCGGGCCAGTTCCAGGAACTGCTGGAGGGGCTGGAGGGCCTTGCCCAGCACACGCGCGAACTCCGGGAAAGCGTGATGTCGATCCGCGCCCAGCCGGTTTCCAGCGTCTTCTCCCGCATGCCGCGGCTGGTGCGCGAATGCGCCGCCGTGACCGGCAAGGAGGTGATGCTGGTCACCACCGGCGAGACGACCGAGGTCGACAAGACGGTGGTGGAGAACCTCGTCGACCCGCTGACCCACATGATCCGCAACTCCATCGACCATGGTCTGGAAGGCCCGGATGAGCGGGAGCGCGTCGGCAAGCCGCGCGCCGGCACCGTGCATCTGTCGGCCGCCCACCGGTCGGGCCGCATCGTGATCGAGGTGACCGACGACGGCCGCGGCATCAACCGCGCCAAGGTGCTGTCAAAGGCCATCGAAAAGGGCCTGGTCCAGCCGGGTGCGAGCCTGTCGGACGAGGAGATCGACCACCTGATCTTCCTGCCCGGCTTCTCCACCGCCGATCAGGTGTCGAACCTGTCCGGCCGCGGCGTCGGCATGGACGTGGTGCGGCGGAACATCTCCAGCCTGGGCGGGCGGATCGGCGTCTATTCGACGCCGGGCGAAGGGTCGCGCTTCGTCCTGTCGCTGCCGCTGACGCTGGCGGTGCTGGACGGCATGGTGATCTCGGTCGGCGAGGAGCGCTTCGTCCTGCCGCTGACCAACATCGTCGAAAGCCTGCGACCCAAGCCCGCCGACCTCCATGGGCTGGTCAACAAATGCGATGTCATGATGGCGCGCGGCGAATATGTCCGGCTCGTCCATCTGCACCGGCTGTTCGGCATCCCCAAGGCCATCGACGACGCCACCAAGGGGCTGGTCGTTCTGGTGGAGACGGAGGACGGCTCCCGCCTCGGCCTTGTGGTGGACGAGGTGCTGGGCCAGCAGCAGGTCGTCATCAAGAGCCTGGAAGCCAATTTCCGCCGGCTGGACGGCGTCGCCGCCGCCACCATCCTGGGCGACGGCCGGGTCGCCCTGATCCTGGACGTGGCGGGCTTGCGCGAAATGAGCCGGCATGGTGCAGGCAATGGAAACGCCCCCGCCGACAGCACCCCGCCTTCCCCGTCCCTGCCCGCCCCGGCGGACAAGTCCGACCAGCGTCAACGCCAAACGGTTTGAGGTTCAGCGATGAGCAGTTCCACCGCAATCGCCCCCATCAGCTCCCGCACCGATCTCCAGCCGTCCGGCGCCGCGAACGGCAGCGAGGAGCAATACGTCACCTTCACCGTCGGCAACGAGGAGTACGGCGTCAACATCCTGGCAGTTAGGGAAATCCGCGGCTGGACGCCGGAAAGCAGACTGCCCAATCTCCCCGACTATGTCCGCGGCGTGATCAACCTGCGCGGCATCATCATCCCGATCTTCGACCTGCGGGCCCGCTTCGGCGGCGGCCTGACCCAGGTGACGAAGCGCCATGTCGTGGTGGTGATGCAGGTGGGGGAGCGAACGCGCGGCATCCTGGTCGACGCCATTTCCGACATCCTCGCCATCGGCCATGACGCCATCAAGCCGCCGCCCGATGTCGACAGCGGTCTTATCGACGCCGAGTATCTCAGCGGCCTCTACACCGCCGAGAACCGGATGGTGACCCTGCTCAATGTGGGGAAGCTGTTCGCCGGCGAGCATGTCGACCAGGACGCCACCCGCGCAGCGCTGGAGCCGACCTGATACCGGTTGGCGATCCCCCGGCTGCGCAGGCCGCAACGAGAAGCCATAAAAAGAGGGAACGTCAGCGATGGCCACCGACGGCACGACTGCCAAATCCGGCACCTTCCTCAGCAACATGCGCATCGCCAAGCGGCTGTGGCTGGTCTTCGGCCTGCTGCTGGTTCTGATCGCCGCGCAGTCCGGCACCGGCATCTATGGGTTGGATGGATTGAACCGGCGCATCGACAGCGTCATCGCGTCGGGCGACCTCGCCGTCTTCGCCAAGGATCTGGAAAGCCGCCTGGGTGCACAACGGCTGCAAACCCGGGAATACATCAATATCGGCACCACCGAGGCGCTGGACCGGCTGCGCGTCCTGCGCGGGGAGTTCGAATCGGCGATGGCGGACCGGCAGGCCATGATGAAGGCCTCCCCCCAGGCCGCCGCTTTCGCCGACCTCAACAGCCTGCACGGCGCCTACCACGAGAAATTCGATGCGGTGCGGACCGTGCGCGAGCGCGCCGACCGGACGCTGCGCGAGCGCATGGACCCGCTGGGCACCCAGGTGACCAAACGGCTGGAAGAGGCGGTGGCTGCGGCCGATGCCTCCGGCGACAAGGACGTCGCTTTCGGCATGCAGGAGGTGGAGAAGCGCTGGCTGCTGACCCGCTTCTACGCCAACCGCGCCATCGGCCTGCGCGATCCGGCCGCCGCCGCCCAGCTGGAGGCGGAAGGCAAGGCGATGGGCGACGGGATCGCCCGTCTGTCCGCCCTGCTGCAAAACAACGCCGCCCTGTCCGTGGCCCTGCGCGATGTCGAGACCCGCGGCGCCGAATACCGCAGCGCCTTCCGCGAGATCGTCGCCGCCAATGACGAGGCCAAGCGCCGCACCGACGATCTCGTCGCTGCCGCATCCGCGGTCAACCGTGCCATCGACGCCATCGTCGCCTCCATCGCCGCCGGCTCCAGGGCCATCGAGCAGGAGGCCGGCAGCGAGGCCGCCTTCACCATCCGCCTGACGGTCGGGCTGGGCCTGCTGTCGCTGGTGATCGGCATCGTCGCAGCCAACCGCATCGCCGCCTCCATCGTCGGACCGGTCACCGGCATCCGCCGGGTGATGACCGAACTGACAGAAGGCAAGCTGTCGGTCAGCGTCCCCCACACCGGCCAGCAGGACGAGCTGGGCGACATGGCCCGCGCCGTCGACGCCTTCAAGGACGAGGCGGTGGAGGCCCTGCGCTCCCGCATCGCGCTGGAACGGGTGTCGGCCAACATCATGATGGCCGATGCCGACGGCCGCATCCTTTACGCCAACGACTCGATCATGGGCATGTTCCGCCACGCCGAGGCGGACCTGCGCACCGCGCTGCCCGGCTTCGACCCGGGCAGGCTGGTCGGACAGAATTTCGACGTCTTCCACCGTGACCCGACCCACCAGCGCCGGCTGCTGGCCGATCTGACCCATACCCACCGCGGCTTGGCAAAGACCGGCGGCCGCACCTTCCAGGTCATCGCCAACCCGGTGGTCAGCCGCCAGGGCGAGCGGCTCGGCACCGTCGTCGAATGGCGCGACCTGACCGAGGAACTGGCGATCGAGGCGGAGATCGGCGCCATGGTGGAGAATGCCGTGCGCGGCGACTTCACCCACCGCATCCCGCTGGACGGCAAGAGCGGCTTCTTCCGGCTGGTCAGCGAAGGCATCAACCGCCTGTCCGGGAACATCGCCGCCGTCACCGAGGATCTCGCCACGGTGCTGGAATCGCTGTCGCGCGGCGACCTGACCAGCCGCATCGACAAGCAGTATGAGGGCGTGTTCCAGCGGCTGAAGGACGATTTCAACGGCACGGTCGGCCGCCTGTCCGAGATCGTGCAGCGCATCGACCATGCCGCCGGCTCCATCGCCATCGCCAGCCGCGAGGTGGCGGAGGGCAGCATGGACCTGTCGGAGCGGACCGAGCAGCAGGCCTCCTCGCTGGAGGAGACCGCGGCCAGCATGGAACAGCTCGCCGCCACCGTGCGCTCCAACGCCGACAACGCCCAGCAGGTCAACGGCTTCGCCACCGAGGCGCGCACAGCGGCCTCGCGCGGCGGGCAGGTGGCGACCAGTGCGGTGGAGGCGATGCGCCGGATCGAACAGTCGTCGCAGAAGATCTCCGACATCATCGGCGTGATCGACGAGATCGCCTTCCAGACCAACCTGCTGGCGCTGAACGCGGCGGTGGAGGCGGCGCGGGCCGGTGACGCCGGGCGCGGCTTCGCCGTGGTGGCGCAGGAGGTGCGGCAACTCGCCCAGCGCTCCGCCCAGGCCTCGAAGGAGATCAAGGCGCTGATCATGGACAGCGGCGGGCAGGTGCGCGAGGGCGTCGACCTCGTGCGGTCGGCCGGCAGCTCCCTGACCGAGATCGTGTCGGGCATCGGCCGCGTCGCCGATCTGGTGTCGGAGATCGCGCGGGCGACCGCCGAGCAGGCATCGGGCCTCGACGAGGTCAACATCGCCATCGCCCAGATGGACGAGATGACCCAGAAGAATGCCGCCCTGGTGGAGGAAAGCACCGCCGCCGCCCGTTCCCTGGAGGATCAGGCCGACCAGCTGCGCCAGCAGATGACCTTCTTCACCCTCGCTCGCAAATCAGCCTGAGCCGAGATCTCTCGATGATGCCCCCGGTGCCGCGATGACCGACCGCTCGCCCGCCTCACTGACCGAACCCGAAACGCTGCGGCGCCCCCCGGCCGCCCCGGCGGCGGTTTTCGGTGGCGCGCGCGAATTCCATTTCGAGCGGCACCATTTCGACCTGATCGCCGGCCTGCTCTATCAGCTGGCCGGCATCGCGCTGGCGCCGCACAAGGCGGAGATGGTCTATGCCCGGCTGGCGCGCCGCCTGCGCGAGCTGCGGCTGCCCGATTTCGACGCCTATTGCGCCCTGCTGCAAAGCGACGGCGTGGCCGACGAGATCGGCTTCCTGGTCAATGCGCTGACCACCAACCTGACCAGCTTCTACCGCGAATCGCATCATTTCGACTTTCTCGCCTCCACCGTCCTGCCGGAACTGCGGGAGTTGAACGCCCACAAGCCGAAGCCGCGGTTGAGGCTGTGGTCGGCCGGCTGCTCCTCCGGGCCGGAGCCCTACACCATGGCGATGGTGCTGGTTTCCGCCATGGGGGCGGATCTGCGCCGCTGGGATGCCCGCATCCTCGCCACCGACATCGACACCCACATGGTGGAGACCGCCCGGCGCGGCATCTACCCGCTGTCGGGCGCCACCGGCATTCCGCCGGGGATCCGCCAGCGCTTCACCACCGACACCCGGCTGGACGGCGAGCCTGCTGTGGCGATGGGCGAGGAGCTGAAGCGCCTCGTGACCGTCAAGCCGCTGAACCTGCTGGAACATTGGCCGATGTCCGGCCCGTTCGACGCGATCTTTTGCCGCAATGTCCTGATTTATTTCGACCGCCGTGGCCGGATGCAGGTGATAGAAAACTTCGCCCGGATGCTCCGCCCCGGCGGGTATCTGTTCCTCGGCCACTCGGAGAGCCTGTATGGCGTGTCGAACCTGTTCCGGCAGGCCGGTCCGACCATTTACCGGAGGGAGTGAGCGATGAACGCCGAACCCCTCCCCCGGCAGGAGCCAGCCAGCCCGACGCTCCGCAACCGCATGGGCAGCGGGCGCTACTTCAACCGGGAATTCAACGCCGACACCGTCAAGATCGGGCTGGGCCAGCAGGCGGTCAGCGACCGTCCCGACCTGATGATCGCGACGACGCTGGGTTCCTGCGTGGCGGCCTGCATCCATGACCCGGTGCGCGGCATCGGCGGCATGAACCACTTCATGCTGCCCGACCTGCCGGCGAGCGAGCTTGACGGGGCCGGCATGGCCGCGCGCTATGGATCGGTCGCCATGGAGCGGCTGATCAACGCGCTACTGGCCGCCGGTGCCGAACGCCAGCGCCTGCAGGTCAAGCTGTTCGGCGGCGGCCGCGTCATCGAATCGAGCTACGACATCGGCGGGCTGAACAGCCGCTTCGCGCTGGATTATGTGCAGACGGAGGGGCTGACGCTGGCGGGCCACGATCTGGGCGGAGGCTCCGCCCGGCGGGTGCATTACTTCCCGCACAGCGGACGTGCGCTGCGCCGCCTGCTGCGGCCGGAGGCGGCGGCCGACACCGTCACCCGCGAACGGCGTTTCATCACGCACCTGAGCCAGACCCCCGAGGAGGGCGACGTCGAACTGTTCACCCCCGCCGATCCGGAAGGGAGCTGACCCATGCCCAGACCGATCCGCGTCGTCATCGTCGACGACAGCGCCCTGATGCGCGAGATGCTGAAGGACATCCTGACCCGGGAGGCGGGAATGGAGGTGGCCGGCGTCGCCCGCGACCCCTTCGAAGCGCGCGAGGTCATCAAGGCCACCAACCCCGACGTCATCACGCTGGACGTCGAGATGCCGAAGATGGACGGGCTGTCCTTCCTGGAGAAGATCATGACCCTGCGGCCGACGCCGGTCATCATGGTCTCCTCCCTGACCCGCGAGGGGTCGGACGCCGCCATCCGCGCACTCGAACTGGGGGCGGTGGACTGCGTCGCCAAGCCCGGCAGCTCCGACGGGCAAGGCTTCGAGGCGACGGCGATGGAGCTGGTCTCCAAGATCCGCGTCGCCGCCACCGCGCGCCTGACCATGCGCCGCCCGGCTGCCACCCATGGCGTCCTGCCGACGCCGCGGCGCGCTGGCTCGGGCAAGCGGCTGATCGCGGTCGGCGCCTCGACCGGCGGGGTGGAGCGCATCCGCGACGTGCTCGCCGCCATGCCGGCCGACTGCCCGCCCATCGTCATCACCCAGCATATGGGCCCCAGCTATGTGCCCAGCTTCGCGGCACGGCTCGACCGGCTGTCCGCCCCCACCGTGCGGGTCGCCGTCCATGGCGACCGGCCGGCCCAGGGGCTGGTGCTGATCGCCCCCGGCGACCGCCATCTCGCCATCGTCCGCGACACCGCCGGCTTCGTCTGCCACATCCAGGACACCCCCGCGGTCAGCGGCCACCGCCCGTCGGTCGACGTGCTGTTCGCCTCCGTCGCCAAGGCGGCCGGCAACAACGCCGTCGGCGTCATCCTGTCCGGCATGGGCCGCGACGGCGCCATCGGCATGAAGGCGATGCATGAGGCCGGCGCCTTCACCATCGGCGAGCAGGAATCGAGCTGCGTCGTCTATGGAATGCCACGCGCCGCCAAGGAGGCCGGCGCGGTCACGGTCGAACTGCCGCTCACCCAAATCCCCGCCGAAATGCTGCGCGCCTTCGACGCCGTCGGCGAACGCCCCCGCACCGCCCCGACCTGATCGGGAATCCGGGTAGAGTTTCCAAGGAGCACCAGTATGTTCAAGTCCGCTGCCCACGACGCCGTCCAGACCGGCTCCCGGAATGCCGCGCCCCGGGACGTCTCCGCGACGCCGGACGGCGACGCCAAGGTCGCGGTCACCGCGGAGCTTCTGTCCACCTGGCTCGGCTTCGCCGATGTGCAGCGCCGCACGCTCGACATCGTGCAGGGCGAGCTGACGCGCACCTCGGACCATGTGGAGACCTCCACCCTCGACCTGTCGGAGCGCTTCCGCGAACTGGCCCGGAAGGCGCTGGAGCAGTCGGAACGGGTGGCCCAGATCGTCGACACGGCAGGGTCGGTCGACATCGACGGCGAGCGGGTGCCGCTCGACAGGCTGGTCGTCGGCATGCAGGACGTGATCACAGACATGGTGACCAACATCGTCACCCTGTCGCGCCATGCCATGAGCATGGTCTATCTGCTGGACGACGTGCAGAAGGACGTGGCCGAGCTGGAGAAGTCGATCGGCGACATCGATGGCATCAACCGCCAGACCAACTTCCTGGCGCTGAACGCGACCATCGAGGCCAGCCGCGCCGGCGAGGCCGGGCGGACCTTCGCCGTGGTGGCGCAGGAGGTGCGGCACCTCTCCCGCTCCACCGGCGAACTGGCCGACCGCATGCGCGGCACCGTCACCGCCGTGGTGAAGGGCGTGCGCAACGGCCACGACATCCTGCGCCAGATCGCCAACACCGACATGTCGCCGCAGATGCTGGCCAAGGAACGCGTCGACAAGACGATGGACAGCCTGGTGGCGCAGACCAACCATTTCCAGTCGGTGCTGGAAACGGCGGCGTCGGTGTCGTCCGATATGTCGTCCACCATCGCGCACGTCATCACCGGCATGCAGTTCCAGGACCTGACCAAGCAGCGCATCGAGGCGATCAACGACAGCCTCGCCATCATGAGCGCCGGGCTGGGAGAGCTGGAAACCCGGATCCGCGCCCAGGTGCCGCCCGCCATCGGCGCGCGCGAACCGCAGGAATGGCTGAACCAGCTGATGGGCCGCTTCACGCTGAGCGAGATGCGCGAGCGCTTCGTGCGCAGGCTGCTGCTGGAAGGCACGGCCCTCGACGAAAACGGCGTGCTTGACCTCGATGCCGCAGGGGGAAGCAGCGCCGGCGGTGATATTGAACTCTTCTAGTGCGGTGCCCCCCGCCTGTACACTGAACCATATTTGCGGAAAGACGGGCCTATGGACTACGGCATCGAAGTGCGCGATCAGGAGGCGGTCATCCGCCTGCGCGGTCGCCTGACCTTCAACGACCACGCGAAGTTGCGGGCACTGATCGGTGAAATGGGACAGAACAAGCTCAAGCGCCAGGTGCTCGACCTGTCGTCGCTCGAATTCGTCGATTCCGCCGGCATCGGCATGCTGCTGATCGCGCGGGAGGAGATGGACCGCGCCGCCAAGCAGTTCATCCTGCGCGGCGCCGCCGGTCAGGTCAAACGGGTGCTGACCGTGGCGCAGATCGCCAAGATCGTTCCGATCGAGGACTGATCCCGGTGATCGACGGGACAACCCAGGGCACGACACAGGAGGCGGACCAGACCGCCGGCTGCCGCACCCGCTTCGCCGGTCTTCTGGCGCCGGGGTTGGCGGCCGACCGGCTGACCCGGCTGGCGCTGGCGCTGCGGCTGTCCCCGGTGCAGGCGCCCGCCGGACCGGCGCCGCTGGCGGTCCTGCTGGCCGGAGACGGGAGCGCCGTACCTGAGTCCGACGCGCTCTGGCTCCCGCCGGTCGCCGCCTGGATCGAGCCGCCAACCGATACCGGGGCTTCCGATACCGCCGACCGATTGGCGCCATTCCTGGCGGAGGCGGCGACAAGCGATCTCTACCTGAACCTGACCACGGCCACCGCGCACGACCTCCAGCTTGGCGGCAGGCTGCTGGCCGCGCTGAGCGCCCGCCATCCGCTGGAGGGGGACCGCCGCGACGACGTCGAGCTTGCGTTGCACGAGGCGGTCAGCAACGCGCTGGTCCACGGCAACCTGGGTGTCGCCGGCATGAAGGAGCTGAGCGCCCAGGAGCTGGAACGTTTTTCCCGCGACCTGGGCGACCGTCTGGCCGATCCGGTGCTGGCGGGCCGCCGCATCGTCGTCACGCTCCGGATCGACCCGGCGGAGGATGGCCGGCGGGTGGCGACGGTGGAGATCGCCGATGAGGGCGCCGGCTTCACCCCGGGCCCGCGCGCCAACTCGGGAGCGTCCGGCCGCGGCCTCGACCTGATCGGCACCATCGCCGACGGGCTGACGATCGAGGATGGCGGCCGCCGCATCCGCATGAGGTTCCGGCTGTGACCGCGGATGGCTGGCATAATCCCGGCTGTGGAGCGATCCCGCAATCGGATGCCGGACGCTCCGATGTGCAGGGTTCCGGCGACCGGCTCTGCGAATGCCGGATCCCCGACTGCACCGTCCTGGACTGCCCGATCCTGGTGGTGGACGACACCGCCTTCAACCGCACGCTGATCGGCGCTTTCCTGGCCGAGGCGGGCTTCCGGCAGGTTTCCTTCGCCGCCAGCGGGTTCGAGGCGCTGGCGATGATCGAGGCCGCCATCCCCGACCTGCTAATCCTGGACATCATGATGCCGGGAATGGATGGGTTCGAGGTCTGCCGCCGCCTGCGCGCCATGCCGGAGACGGCCGACCTGCCGATCCTGGTGCAGACCGCACTGTCGTCGGGTGAGGACCGCAACCGCGCCTTCGCCGCCGGCACCACCGATCTGGTGTCGAAGCCGCTGGAGCGCACGGAGCTGCTGGCCCGCGTGCGCATCCATCTGGAAGACCGGGTGCTGATCCGCCGCCTTCAGACCTATCGGGCGCGGGTGGAGGCCGAGCTGTCCATCGCCCGGTCGATGCAGGAGCATCTGCTGCCGACCCCGGCGCAGAGCGCCGCCGTGGCCGCCGCCGCGGGCTGCCGCCTGCGCGCGCACAGCGTGATCTCGCCCCATCTCGGTGGCGATCTCTGGGGGTTGCTGCCGCTGGGCGGGCGGCGCTTCGGCGCCTATCTGCTGAACGTCGCCGGCCGCGGAGTCTCGGCGGCGCTGAACGCCTTCCGGCTGCATGCCCTTCTCCAGGAGCTGGGTCCCGCCCATGGCGAGGACGCCGCCGTCCTGATGACCGCGCTGAACGACCGCGCCGCCGGGCTTCTGGCGCCGGGCGAGAAGGCCACCATGACCTATGGCGTGGTGGACGGCGAGGCCGGGCGCTTCATCCACGCCTCGGCGGACGGGGCGCCGCCGATGATCCTGAGCGGCGACGGCGGACCGTCGTTCGGTGCGGCCGCCGGCCTGCCGATCGGCATCGCGCCCGGCACCCGCTACCGCAGCGACGTGATGGAGTTGCCGCGGGGTAGCGTGCTGGCGCTCTACTCCGTCGCGGTTCTGGAGGCGTTGGACGCCGGCGGGACCGGGATCGGACTCGGCTGGATGATCGGCCGTGCCGTGGCGGAGGGTGAAGGCTTCGACGCCGTGGTCCGCTCGCTGGGCTCCGCCCTGGGCCGGGTCAGCGGCGACGACCACACGCTGCTGTGGATCGAACGGGAGGCGGCGGCATGAGCGATTCTCCGCCATCCGACCTGCTTCCGGCCGAGGCGGGCGATGTCGTCGACGGGCTGGCCGGCGCCCGCGTGCTGATCGTCGACGACAACCGGATCAACCGTCACCTTCTGCTGGCCCTGCTGGAGCGCGGCGGCATCACCCTGATCGAGCAGGCGGAGGATGGGCAGGACGCGCTGGTCCTGATGGAGCGCTTCAAGCCGGATCTCGTGCTGCTCGACCTGATGATGCCGCAGATGGACGGGTTCGAGATGTGCCGGCGCCTGCGTGCCGACCCGCGCTGGAAGTCGTTGCCGGTTCTGGTGCAGTCCAGCCTGAGCCGGGCGGAGGACCGAGCCCGTGCCTTCGCCGCCGGCGCAACCGACTATGTCACCAAGCCGATCAATGCGGTAGAGCTGATGGCCCGCGTGCGCATCCAGCTGCGCAAGCGGGCCATGCTGCGCGATCTGGAGCAGTATCACAGCCGCACGGAAAACGAACTGGAACTGGCCCGCGCCATGCAGGCCCGGATGCTGCCCGGTCCAGACCGGCTGGCCGAGCTGGAGGAGGCGACCGGCATCGCCGTCCAGGCGCATTTCGCACCCTCCTCCGAACTGGGGGGCGATTTCTGGGGAATCGAGCGGCGGCCCGACGGCCGGGTCGCTGTCTATCTGGTCGATTTCTCCGGCCATGGGGTCGGCGCCGCGTTGAACACATTCCGGCTGGACGCCATCTGCCGCCAGATCGGCAGCACCGACCTGACCCCGGCGGCGTTCCTGGAGACGGTGAACCGCCGGCTGTGCGGGCTGCTGCCCAGCGGCCAGTTCGCCACCATGCTGACCGGGCTGATCGATCCGGTGGCCGGGGAGTTCCACTATGCATCCGCCGGATCGACGGCACCGATGGTCTGGCATCCCGGCGACGAGGCGCCGCGGTTGGGCGACGGCAGCGGGCTGCCGCTCGGCCTGCTGTCGACAGTCACCTACGACGCCCGCCGGCTGCCGATGCCGCCCGGTGCCCGCCTGCTGCTCTATTCCGATGCGGCCATCGAAATCCCGATCGAGGGCGTTGAGAGCCACGGGGTTCTTGACGAGTACGGCCTCGCCACCCTGCTTGCCCTGCGCCTGCATGAGCCCGACGACGCCGCCCTGCTGTCCGGCCTGCTCAACGACCTGACGGCGACCGGGCCCATCGACGACGACCTGACGGCAGTGCTGCTGACGCGCCGGCGCTGACTGCCGGGCTGCCGGCCGACCACACCGGAACGCTGCGGCCCCAAAAGCAAAAAGGCCGCCCCCGAGGGAGCGGCCTTTCGCGTTCGGCAGGAGCCGACCGATCAGCGCGAGTAGAACTCGATGACCAGGTTCGGTTCCATCTGGACCGGGTACGGAACGTCGGCCAGCAGCGGGGCGCGGACGAAGCGGCCCTTCAGGGCGCTGCCGTCGACTTCCAGATAGTCGGGGATGTCACGCTCGCCGGAGGCCGAGGCTTCCAGGATCAGCGCCATCTGCTTGGACTTGGCGCGCACCTCGACGGTGTCGTTGTCCTTGATGCGGGCCGAAGAGACGTTCAGGCGGCGGCCGTTGACCAGGATGTGGCCATGGTTGACCAGCTGACGGGCGGCGAACGGGGTCGGCGCGAACTTCATGCGGTAGACCACGGCGTCCAGACGGCGCTCCAGCAGGCCGATCAGGTTCTCGCCGGTGTCGCCCTTGCGGCGGACGGCCTCGGCATAGATGCGGCGGAACTGCTTCTCGCCGATGTTGCCGTAGTAGCCCTTCAGCTTCTGCTTGGCCATCAGCTGCAGACCGTAGTCCGACGGCTTCTTGCGGCGCTGGCCGTGCTGGCCGGGGCCATACTCGCGCTTGTTCAGCGGGCTCTTGGCGCGGCCCCACAGGTTGACGCCAAGGCGGCGGTCGATCTTGTATTTGGACTCTTGACGCTTGCTCATAGCTCTCAGGCCTCGTTGGACACGAGTTGATGTTGTCCCGGTAGTTCCGGCCGCCCTGTTCAGGCGGCGGACGGGGCGTCAAAAATTGCGCGCGCCCGCTTTCCCAGGAGGTGAAGGCGCGCACAATACCCATTGGCGCGGCCGAGTCAAGCCTGACGCATATGCGGGCCCAACGGCATATCCGGAACCTCTTGCAAGCCCCGTCCTTTTCCGCTCCCCTTCCCGGCGGCGCAAGCGGCAGGCGGGACTGAGACGATGGAGCAGGTGGAGTGCGTGGTCGTCGGGGCGGGCGTGGTCGGTCTGGCGGTGGCGCGGCGGCTGGCGCGGGCCGGGCGCGAGGTGATCGTGCTGGAGGCGGAAGAGGCCATCGGCACCGGCACCAGCTCGCGCAACTCCGAAGTCATCCATGCCGGCATCTATTATCCGACCGGCAGCCTGCGCGCACGGCTGTGCGTGCCCGGCCGCGACGCGCTCTACGACTACTGCACCGGCCACGGGGTGGAGCATCGCCGCATCGGTAAGCTGATCGTCGCGACGGAGGAGGAGCAGCTTCCGAAGCTGGCGGCGATCCGCGCCCAGGCGGCGGCCAACGGCGTCACCGACCTGACGGAGATCGACGCCACCACCGCGATGCGATGGGAGCCGAACCTGCGCACCGTCGGCGCCCTGCTGTCGCCCTCCACCGGCATCATCGACAGCCATGGGCTGATGCTGGCTTTGCTGGGCGACGCGGAGGACCTAGGGGCGATGCTGGCGCTGCTGAGCCCGTTGGAGCGCTCCCACCGCACCGCGGCCGGATTCGAGCTGGAGGTCGGCGGGGCGGAGCCGATGCGCATCGCCTGCTCCACCCTGGTCAATGCCGCCGGGCTGGGTGCCTGGGCCGTCGCCCGCGGCCTGGAGGGGCTGGACGTCGCCCACGTGCCGCCGAGGGTGCTGGCCAAGGGCAATTACTATGCGCTGGCCGCCGGCCGTTCCCCCTTCTCGCGGCTGGTCTATCCGGTGCCGGTGGAGGGCGGGCTGGGGGTCCACCTGACGCTGGACCTTGGCGGACAGGCCCGCTTCGGTCCCGACGTGGAATGGCTGGGCGACGTCAATGGCGGCATCGATTATGCCGTCGACCCCGCCAGGGCCGACTCCTTCTACGACGCGGTCCGCGCCTATTGGCCGGGGTTGCCGGACAATGCGCTGGTGCCGGCCTATTCCGGCGTGCGGCCGAAGCTGAGCGGCCCGGGACAGCCGCAGGCGGACTTCCTGATCCAGGGACCGGGCGCCCATGGGATGGCCGGGCTGGTCAACCTGTTCGGCATCGAATCGCCGGGCCTGACCTCCTGCCTTGCCATCGCCGACGCGGTGGCCATGGAGCTTGGCGAGGCGCCTGAGATTCTTAACCATTCCAGAGGCGCACAGGGTTCTTGACCGCAGCCGCGGCTCTCCCAATCTATAGGCATGGCGGCGCCGGTAGATGCTGGGCCGCCGACCCGCCGGGCGCCGGAAACGGGCCCACCTTCCGCAACTCGCTCCCGTCGTGAGGAGGATGCGTCGTGACCACTCGCCTTTCGCTCTTCAACAGCCCGCTTCTGCTCGGCTTCGACCAGTTCGAGCGGACGCTCGACCGGATCGCCAAGAATTCGGCCGAAGGCTATCCCCCATACAACATCGAGCAGATCGGCGACGACGGCCTCCGCATCACGCTTGCCGTGGCCGGTTTCACCTCCGATGACCTGTCGGTCCAGATCGAAGACAACCAGCTCGTCATCCGCGGCCGCCAGACCGACGACAAGTCGCGCGTCTATCTGCACCGCGGCATCGCCGCGCGGCAGTTCCAGCGCAGCTTCGTGCTGGCCGAAGGGATCGAGGTGGTGGGCTGCTCGCTCGACAACGGGCTGCTCAACATCGACCTGACCCGCCCGATGCCGGAGCCGAAGGTCCGCACGATCAAGATCGAACAGCCGAAGAAGACCGCCGCCGGTGCGATGCCCCGCACCATCGACGTGTCCGCCGACGGCCGGGACGACTGATCCCCCTTCCCGCTGTCTTCCCTGATACCCTCGCCCCCGATACTCTGCACGCGCGGCCGCCCATGACGGGGAGCCGCGGGAGACCAAGACCATGATGAACGATACCCACAGCCAGCTGCGCCAGCTGTCGACCCAGGATTTCGCCAGCTTCGGCCTGGGCGACGTCGCCTATGTCCGCCCGGTGGAGGTGGACGGCGCCGCCGCCTTCGCCATCCACGCCGCCGACGGCACGCCGCTGAGCGTCGTCGCCGACCGCGAGCTGGCCTTCGCCGCCATCGTCCAGAACGACATGGAGCCGGTCAGCGTCCACTGACCGCCCGCCGCGGCGCGCCGGCAGGAGGACACCCGCGCCTCTCGGCCTGCCGCGGCCTGTTGTGCGGCAATCCGCCACATCTCGATCCTTGTCAGCCCTGACTCCTGTTGTAAGGTGCGCTCTGCGATAATCGCCGGCACGGGACGCGAGACGGCAGTGGGAGACGGTCGGTTGGACGGTGGGGCAAGCGATACGGCGGCGGACGCGAAGTCCACGCCCGATACGGAACAGCGCAAGACCTGGGACGACGAGGCCCGCGACTCCCTTCACATCCTGCCTTTGTCGGCGATCCCGCTGGAAACGCCTGGTCTTCAGCACGCGCGCCTGATCAAGAATGTCCGGCTTCAGACCGTGGTGGAGATGTTCCGCGACGCCCAGGCCGGCAGCGGCCAGGTGTCTCCCCGCCACATCCCCTCCTATTTCGAATCCTACAAGGACGAGATCGAACGCGACCTGGTGAAGCTGGAGAAGATCGGCGCCGCCTCCAGCTTCGACGTCTATTCCTCGCGGATCGAGCTGCGGCGGTTGAACATCGACGTCAACAACGTCGAATCGCTGACCCTGTCCGAACGCAAGAAGGCCGAACTGACCAGCTACATGCGGGTCTTCACCCGCCCGCTGATGGAATATGTCTATGGCACGGAGGAGCTTCAGGTCGCCGACGTGACCGACATCATCCAGCTGTTCGCCAACCCCAACCGGGACGAGGCCCTGCGCAACCTGCGCATGATGGCCGACCGGCTGGACATCGGGCTGAACGACATCCCGAAATTCCTCGAGGAATATGGCGACATCTTCCTGTCCCTCGCCTATTTCCGCAAATGCCTGGACGAGATCGTGCCGGAGGTTCAGCGCTTCGTCAGCTGGATGGAGGAGATCCGCAGCTCCGCCGAGGTCAAGCGCGACTCCCGCCAGATGCGCATGCTCGACGAGATCGCCCGCGACCTGACCGACATCGCGACCTCCATCACCGGCCGGTTCGAAAGCTTCGACAACCGCTCCAAGGATTTCTGGAGCGACATCAACGCCGACACCTTCCGATCGATCCGCGAGCTGATTGCCTCGCACCACGTCACCATTGGCGGTGTGCTCTGCGGTCTGGCGGTGAAGATGAACCTGTGGAAGCACCGCTTCGCCCGCGGCGGCGGCGGTCCCAACCGCCGCATGGAATTCGTGAAATCGGAGATCCTGCCCGGCCTGTCCCACATCAAGGCGCTGGAACAGTCCGCACGCACCGGGCACATGTAGGCCCCGTCAAGCCCCGACATCAGTCCATCGACAGCATCTTGCCCATGCCGTTGTCCAGCAGGATGGTGGCGAACAGCGTCAGGATCGGGACCAGGAACATCAGCCCGATGACGCAGCGCACCACCAGATCCTTGCGCCGGGCGGACCGGCAGAGCGGGCAGTCGTTGGGACCATGCCCGTAATCGGACCCGCAATAGGGACAGGCGGTGGTTTCGACCATGGCGCAGAGGCTTTCAGAACGGGCGGGCAGCCCAGGAACCGCCGCCATTCTGAACCCGGCAACCGCCGAACCGTCATGAAATCACTGTCATAATTAAGGTTATTCCCTGACCGCCGCAGGGCAGCCGCTAGCCGGCAGCCGCAACCGTTCAGGCGGCACGGTCGAGCGCAGCCAGCCCGGCGACGCTGCGGCCGAACTGCGCGGCAAAGCGGTCGCGCTCGGCGCCGGACAGGGTGAAGGTGACATGCAGCCGGCCGGCGCCGCCGCGATCCAGCCCCCGGACAACGGCAGCCACCGGCTCCAGCCCCGGCAAGGCAATGCGCAGCGCGCTCCCCTCCGCCAGACCGGACCATGCCTCCTGCGGCAGCCCGCTCAGCTGGGCGCCACCCTCCGACGCGTTGTCCACCGTCACCGGCAGTTCGCGCCCGCCCACCGACAGCCTGCCGGGACGGTTCAGCGGATAGCGCGGGGCGGACCGGCGGTTCACCTCCGGCGTCGCCGTGCGGATCGCTTCGATCAGCACGCGGCGGAGCTGGTCGATGCTGGCGGCGACATTCACGGACAGGCTGTTGACCTCGTTGGCACGCTCGCCGGTCGCAGTCGCCTCCTGCGAGACGGCGGCAATGCGGGTCGCCACCTCCTGCGCGGCGTTGGAGGTCTGGACGACATTGCGGGCGATCTCGCCGGTCGCCGCTTCCTGCTCCTCGATGGCGGCGGCAACGGTGGCCGACACGGTTTCGACGCCGCGCACCCGCTCGGCGATGGCGCGCACGGCGCGCACCGCCTCGGCCGTTGTCGCCTGGATGGCGGCGATCTGGCTTTCGATCTCGTCCGTCGCCCGCGCGGTCTGGCCGGCCAGCTGCTTCACCTCGCTGGCGACGACGGCGAAGCCCTTGCCCGCCTCCCCTGCCCGCGCCGCCTCGATGGTGGCGTTCAGCGCCAGCAGGTTGGTCTGGCCGGCGACATCGTTGATCAGGTCCGTCACCTCGCCGATACGGGTCACCGCCTCGGCCAGACGCTGGATGGTCTCCTCGGCCCGGATCGAGGCGCCGACGGCGTCGCCGGTCATCGTGGTCGCGGTGCTGATCTGCGTCGCGATCTCGCGGATGGAGGCGCTCAACTGTTCCGATGCGGCGGCGACGGTCTGGGCGTTCGACAGCGCCTGGGTCGCGGCCGCGGCGACGGTCTGGCTGTTGTCGCTGACCGCGCGGGCCGATTCGGCCATGCGGGTGGCATTGCCGGCCATCTGGCTGGTCTGGCTGGCCACCACGTCAACGGCGTTCGATGCCTCGATCTCGACCGTTTCGGCCATGCGCAGCAGGGCTGCCTGCTTTTCGCGCTCCGACCGCTCGCGCTCCTCATCGCGCAGGCGGTGCAGGCGCCGGGCCTCCTCCGCATTCTCCTTGAAGACGCGCAGGGCCTGGGCCATCGCCCCGACCTCGTCACCGCGGTCGGCCCCGGGAATGGCGACGGTCAGGTCGCCCTGCGCCAAGGCCCGCATCGCCGCGGTCAGCTCGCCCACCGGCCGCACCACCCGGCGCCGGATGCCGAACACGCCGAGCATCACGACCGCCAGCACCAGGGCCGAGACGCCCCACACCGCGGTCATGAACAGGTCCTCGCGTCCGGTGGCATAGACCTCCGTCTCGCTGTTGTAGCGGTTGGTGTCCTCGACGATGCGGTCGACGACGGCGCGGTGGGCGGCATAGGCCTCGGCGATCACCGCGTAGGAGGCACGCGTCGCCGCCTCGTCCTTGCGGGCCAGCGCCGGCAGGAACCTAGTCTCGACCTCGGTCCAGAATCGCATCACCGGCGTGTGGGAGGTCCGGGTCAGTTGGGTGAGCAGCGACGGCTCGAAGCTCTCCTTGAGCCAGTACTCATGCCGCTCGTCATAATCCTTGCGCAGTTGCACCAGCCGCGCCCGGCGCTGCTCGACCGACGCCGGTTCGTTCATCGCCAGCGTCGCCTCCAGATAGGCTTCGATCACATATTCCGGAGGCGGAAGGATGTCGGCGATGAGATCCTTGCCCAGCACGATGCGCTGGTAGATCGGCCCGCCCACCTTCAACTCGCGGATCGCCAGCGCACCGGTGACGACCACCGCCAGGAAACCCAGCGTGACCACCACCCCGAACAGGTTGGTAAGCGCGGCAATCCGGAGGTTTCTCAGCATTATGCAACCCCTGCGCAGAAACGACGGCATGGGGTTGCTTCTCAAAATAACCCTAATATGACAAGCAAAAAACTTGCTCGATTATCGGGGAAAACAGCAATGATGTTTCGTTGTGCGCGTTGCCTGCAGATTGTGCAACGTCTGCGCAAAGACCATCCAAAGTGCCGGCGTAGATCTCAGGTCAAGACCAAAGTGCCGACCCAGCCAACCAGGGCCAGGATCACCAGCATCACCAGCAGCGCCACGATGACGGCGTTGGTGCGGCGAATCGACCGGCAGCGCGGGCACCCTTCCTCGGCGGCGGAATAGCGGTGGGCACAGCGGTCGCAGCGGACGGTCTGTTCGGTTGCCGTTTGGCCGGTTGCTGCATGGTCAGTCATCGGCGGATTCCATCGCATCTATAAACCTGTCAGGCCGCAGGGATAGCACGCCGACGGTTCTGCATCCATCGGTCGGAATGCCTCAATCGGCCGCGGTGGTCTCGACCGGTGGCACCGCGCGCAGTTCCGTCGCCTGCAGGCGGCGCGGGCTGTGGTCCAGCGGCTCGAGCAGGGGCATCTCCGCCGTCCCGTCCGGCGCGGCATGCAGGTCGCGGAACCGGCGCGCGCTGACCAGCACCCGCGATTCCAGCGTGCCGACCGCGCTGTTGTAGGAGCCGACGGCCTTGTCCAACTGCCCGCCCAACCGGTCCATATGGCCACCCAGGTCGGACAGCCGCTTGTACAGCTCGGCGCCGAGCGCGCTGATTTCGCGGGCGTTGTCGGCCAGCCGCTCCTGCCGCCAGCCATAGGCCACGGCGCGCAGCAAGGCGATCAGGGTGGTGGGCGTTGCCAGAATCACGCGATGGTCGATGCCGGCCTCGATCAGCGCCGGGTCCTGCTCCAGCGCCGCCGAGAAGAAGTTCTCGCCGGGCAGAAACAGCACGACGAATTCCGGGCTGTCGTCGAACTGGTCCCAATAGCCCTTGGTGCCGAGCTGCTTCATGTGGTCGCGCACATGGCGGGCATGGCGGACCATGCCATCGCGCCTGACCGTGTCGTCGACCGCCTGGATGCTGTCCAGATAGCCTTCCAGCGGGGTCTTGGCATCGACCACAAGGGTCTTGCCGCCGGGCAGCGTAACGATCAGGTCGGGGCGCAGCCGGCCGCTGTCGACCGATACCTGCTCGACGAAATCGCAGTGGTCGAGCATCCCCGCCATCTCGCAGACCCGGCGCAGTTGGATTTCACCCCAGCGCCCGCGCGCCGCCGGCGTGCGGAGAGCCCGGACCAGGTTGCCGGTTTCCGCCCTGAGCGCGCTCTGCGTCTCCACCAGCGACAGCACCTGTTGCTTCAACCCCTCATAGGCTCCCGCCCGCGTGCTTTCCAGGTCGCGGATCTGCCGGTCCATCGCCTCCAGACTCTGGCGCACCGGATCGACGATGGCGGCGATGGCCGTTTGCCGCTTGTCGAGGTCGCCCTTCGCCTGCTCCTGGAAGCCGGCCAGCGTCTCCCGCGCCAGATCGAGGAAGCTGCGGTTGTTCTGGTGCAGCGCCTCCGCCGACAGCGCCTTGAAGCTGTCGGCCAGCGCCGCTTGCGCGCGCTCCAACAGCGCCATCTTCTCCGCCGCCGCGGTCCGTTCGGCCTCCAGCCGGGTGGACAGCTGGGCATGGCGTTCGCGGGCGCCGGCGACCTCGCCATGCAGGCGGGCGATCTGGTGGTCGCGCGCCTCGATCTCCTCGCGCAGGTCGCCCTCGGTCCGCTCGGCGAGGTCGAGGCGGGTGGCGAACTCGGCATGCAGGACGGCAGCGGCCGCCTCGGCCCGGCCGGCAGCGGCGCGCAGCACCGCCCAGGCGACGGCGGCGCCCAGCAGCAGACCGGCCGCCAGCCCGATGCCCAGCGACAGACCGTCCACCACCATCCCGTTGACCAGGAACTGCGTCACCCCAAATCCCCTCAGCTCTGGAATGGGAGCAGCCTATCGGAACGAATCGCGAATTGGAACAGGGCGCGAACGTACCAAGGACCGCGCCGGCCCGGCTTTCGCTTTCTCCGCTTGCCCAACCAAGGAGGCCGCGCCATATCGGAAGCCATGCCCGACGATACTCTCCCCGACGACAAATCCCCCGATAACGGCAAGTACGATTGCAGCCCGGACTGCGGTGGCCCGCGTGTCCGCGCCATCCCGCCCGGCGAGGATCGGGAGCGGCTGATGTGCCCGGACTGCGGCTACATCGCCTATCAGAACCCGCTGATCGTGGTGGGTGCCGTGGCGACCTGGGAGGATGGCCGCATCCTGCTCTGCCGCCGTTCCATCGAGCCGCGCAAGGGCTACTGGACCCTGCCGGCCGGCTATATGGAAGAGCGCGAGAGCACCCGCGACGGCGCTGCCCGCGAGGCCTGGGAAGAGGCGCGGGCGCGCATCGACATCGACCATCTGCTGGCGATCTACGACATCCCGCGCATCAGCCAGGTCCAGATGATCTTCCGCGCCCGCCTGCTCTCGCCCGATGTGGAGCCCGGCCCGGAAAGCCTGGAGGTCGGCCTGTTCGAGTGGAAGGACATCCCCTGGGACGAGCTTGCCTTCCCCACCGTCGTCTGGGCACTGCGCGAACATCATGAGCGGCTCGGCCGCTCCGACTGCGCACCTGCGGTCAACCCCACGCCGGACGCGCTCGCCCGGTGGGAGAAGATGCTGTAAGGGCCAGGTCAGGGTTGGGGCGGGTGCGCTGCCCCGTCCACCGGGAACTTCGCCACCAATTCCTGCTCCGCCCCGTCGCGCCGGATGGTCAGCGGCAGCCAGGTGCCTGGCGCCTGCCGGCGGATCACCGCGACCAGATCGGCTGGCGCGCGCACCGGCATGCCGGCGGCGATCAGGATGCGGTCGCCGGTGCGCAGGCCCGCCGCCGCGGCCACGCTGCCGCTGCTCACCGCCCCCACCATGATGCCCTCCGGACCGGGGTCGAGTTGCACGCCCAGCTTGGGGCGCTGCGGCTCCGCATCCTCCCGTTCCGGCCCCAGGCCGAACACCGCATCGGCGATGCGGCCATCCAGCTCGCCGCAGTCGCGGTCGGCGTCCCAAGGCAGCAGCACGGCCGCATCGGCGATGCCGAGATCGGCCAGCTGGTGCGGAACGCCGTCACGGCGGGCGATGTGCCCCTCCCCCAGGATGCCAACCACGAGACGGCCGGTGTTGCGGCGGGTCTCGGCGATCTTTTCCGCCATCGCACGGTCCCAGACGCCTTGCGCCTCGATGAAGCGCTTGACCGCGCTGTCGGGCGCGTCGGCAGGTGCGGCGGAACGGGCTTCGGAGCGATCGTGCGCCGCCAGCGTCTCGGTCAGGCGGTTGCGGTAGGCCTCCGTCGGGGCGGCCGGATTGCCGACGCCCTCGCGCTCCGCCTCCGGGACGGTGGCCCAGCCGTTGCGTGCGGTGCGGCCGATCAGCGACCGTTCCACATTCAGCGCCACCACCGGCAGCCGATGCAGGCGGGCGAATTGCAGGATCGGCAGGTAGAATTGCGGGTCGAAGCCCCAGACCGTGCGCCAGTCCGTCGTCTTCAGGAACTCGCCCTCCGTCATCTCGCCCACTGCCCAGCGGTCGAGCACCGGTTGCAGCCGGCGCGGCAGCATCTCCATGCCCACGGCAAGGTCGGGGTTCAGCGCATGAAGGCCGGCAAGGGTGTGCAGTTGCCAGCGATGGTGGTCAGCCTTGTCATGCTGCTCCCCCAGCAGGACCACAGGCGCCTCGGCAAGGCGGCGCAGCAGCGGCACCGGCTCCACCGCAGCACCGGCACTGTCGGCCCAGACGCCGGGCGGCACGCAGGCGACCCGCACCGGCTCCGCAGCCCAGCCGGCCGCCGCCGTCATGGACAGCGCTGTGACGGTCATCAGGGCAAGGCGACGGCGCAATAGGGACGCAAGGGGACGGAAGGGCTGGCGCGGCAAGGGCTGGCTCCGTCTTGCGGGGATTCGCCAAGGTTGGCGCTGCCGGACGCAACGTCAATGGACAAGGCCGCGGATTGCGTCGTTCTGCCGCGCCTTCCGCCGCGCCATATGCCGCCCCCGGAGCCGACCGGGGAGTCGGGAGAAGCTGGCATACTGGCGGATGACAGGCGATGCGGCGGCGGGTAGGATCGCCGCAGGCGGTGGACCACCGGCGGATGAGGGGCCTTCGATCCTCCCATCCGGAACTCCCGAGGCCGTTCCCAGGGCGTCCGCTTTCCCCGCCGACCGCAATCATTCGTGAAGCGCAGCCCCCCATGCCGCACCGCAAAGTCGTCATTCTCACCGGCGCCAGCCGGGGTATCGGACACGCCACCGTCACCCGGTTCAGCAACGAAGGCTGGCGCGTGATCTCGTGCTCGCGCGAGGATGTGCCGGCCCATTGCCGCCGCGATCCCAACTGGACCCACCACATCCCGGCCGACCTGTCGGACCCTGCCAGCCGCGCCGCCTTCGTCGAGGAGGCGAACAAGGCGCTGGACGGCGCACCGCTGCACGCCCTGATCAACAACGCCGGCATCTCGCCCAAGACGCCGATCAAGGAGCGGCTCGGCTGCCTGAACGGCTCGATCGAGGGCTGGCACCGGGTGTTCGAGCTGAACTTCTTCGCCGCCCTGGTTCTGGCCCGCGGCTTCGCCGCTCCGCTGTCGCGGGGGAAAGGGGCGATCGTCAACGTCACCTCCATCGCCGGCCATTCGGTGCATCCCTTCGCCGGCTCGGCCTATTCGACCTCGAAGGCGGCGCTGTCCGGCCTGACCCGCGAAATGGCGGTGGAGTTCGCGGAGATCGGCGTCCGCGTCAACGCGGTGGCTCCTGGCGAGATCGAAACGGCGATGACCGGCCCGGAATATGATGTGCTGATCCCGCGCATCCCGCTGAAGCGCATGGGCACGCCGGAGGATGTCGCCGCGGTGATCTTCTACTTGTGCGGCTCGGACTCGGCCTATGTGACGGGGACGGAGACCTTCATCACCGGCGGCCAGCATCTGTTCTGAACGAGGGAAAGGCGGGGGCCGCCGCAGCGAAGGCCCCCACCGGAAAACGTCCTACTTCCCGCCCCGCCAGGCGATCAGCCGCCGCGCCGCCTCGGCGATGGTTGCTTCCGAGCCGGCGAAGCTGAAGCGCAGGAAACGGCGGCCACGGGCGGTGTCGAAATCGATGCCGGGGGTGCAGGCGATGCCCGTCTCTTCCAGGATCTGCTTCGCCAGCGCCTCGCTGTCGTCGGTCATGTCCGACACGTCGGCATAGATGTAGAAGGCGCCGTCGGCCGGGGCCATCTTGGTGAAGCCCGCCTTCGGCAGTTCCTCCAGCAGCAGCGCGCGGTTGCGGGCATAGCGGGCGACGTGGCCGTCCAGCTCTTCCGTGCAGTCGAAGGCGGCGACCGCCGAGACCTGGCTCAACGTCGGCGCCGAGATGAACAGGTTCTGCGCCAGACATTCGACGGAGCGCAGCAGGTCGTCGGGAACGATCATCCAGCCCAGACGCCAGCCGGTCATCGAGAAATACTTGGAGAAGCTGTTGACCACCAGAGCCTGATCGTTGACCTCGGCCGCGGTGACCGCGTCGGTGCCATAGGTCAGGCCGTGGTAGATCTCGTCCGACACCATGCGCACGCCGTTGGCGCGGCACCAGTCGGACAGGGCGGTCAGTTCCTCCCGGCTCAGCATCGTGCCGGTCGGGTTGGCCGGGCTGGCGACGATCAGCCCCTGCACCGGCTCGTCGAGCGCCTCAAGCAATTCGATGGTCGGCTGGAAGCGATGTTCCGGCCCGGTCGGCAGCTCGACAGGAATCACGCCGGCCGCGGTCAGGGTGTGGCGGTAGGCCGGATAGCTGGGCGATGCCATCGCCACCCGGTCGCCCGGATCGAAGGCGGCGAGAAAGCCCAGCTGGAACGCACCCGATGACCCGGTGGTGACGACCACCCGGCCTTCAGGCACCTCGACGCCGTAGCGGTCCCTGTGCCATTTGGCGATGGCGGCGCGCAGCGGCGGGATACCGAGCGCCCCGGTGTAGCCCAGCGGATCGCTGCCGACCACCGCGCTGGCCGCCGCCTGCACCACGCCCTTCGGCGCGCCGCTGGACGGCTGCCCCACCTCCATGTGCAGGACCTCCAGGCCGGCGGCCTCGCGCTCGGCCGCGGCGCGCATCACTTCCATCACGAAAAAGGGCGGAATGGCGCCCCGCTTGGAAACCTTGGGCTGCTTGCTCATGATCGTCCGTCTCTACCTGTCGCCGGCCTTGGGCCGGGCCATTATTGTCCGGGACTCAGTCCCGCTTGCGCTCGCTTTCCACCGTCAACGCGAGGCTGCCGGCACGCGGATCGTTCGCCGCCTGGCAATAGCGGATCCCATCCTCCACCGAAACCCGGCAGCCGACGAAGCTGGCGCGTCCGGGGATGGATTGCGGACGGGCCGCCTGGATCTGGGCGGCGGTGGACTTGTCCTCCAGGCCGGCGGGAAGGGCAACCGACAGCAGAGCCGCCGGACCAGCCGCCGGGCCGTCGTCGCCGTTGGCGGTGCCGACCCCGGCGAACAGGGTGCGGCCAATGATGGAGTTGGCGATCAGGGCCGGCGCGCCGAAGCCGCCGCGGTCCACGTCCTGGGCCACCAGCATGCCGGTTCCGGCAATGCCGCGGCCGGTGCCGAAGGGCGCCCCCTGTGTAAAGGCACAGGCCGCACCGTTCTCGTCGGGATCGATCACCATCACGCCGGCCCCGGCAGCGGTCGGCCCCTTGCCGGTGGCGCCCAGCAGCTGCGCGGCACGCGTGGCGCGCTCGGCCGGCGGCAGAGAGGCGACAGCCTTCCAGGCCTGGACCAGGGCGGCGCCGGACTCGGGCTCGTTCAGGTCGGGAACATGCAGGTCGGAAATGTCGAAGGGCACGGTCAGCGTGCCGCCGACGCGCGGCTGGTAGGCCCGCAGCTGCGCCGGGTCGATGCCGGTGCCCTGGGCCACCGTCGCGGCGAGCGGCCCGTTGTAGAAGGCACCCACCCCCTGGCGGCGCAGGACCGACAGGGTTGCCGCCAGCTCCGGCTGGCCGACCACGGCGCCAACCGCCGGAGTGCCGCCGCCGAGGAAGCGCCGCCTCGTGTCCGAGTCGGGCGCCAGCCGCCCGCCGAAGCTGCCGAGATCCTGCACCAGCGCGCGGCTGAGACCGGGGGAGAACTGGGCCAGCTGTTCGGCCGGGGCGACGACCTGCTCCCAGCGCATTACGCCGGCCGCCGCCTGGACGGCGAAGAGGCCGCGCGCCATCGCCGGCATGGCGACACCGCCGGCACCGGCCGGGCGCGGCAGGAAATCGATGGTGCGGGCCTTTTTCGAGGCAGCGTCGAACAGCACGCAGACGCCGCCGCCGGCCAGCCCGACGCGCGACGGCAGGCTGGCAGTCATCGCCAGGGCCATCGCCGCGACCGCGTCGCCGGCCTTGCCGCCCTGGGCAATGACGTCACGACCGACGCCGGCGGCATAGGGCTCGTCGGCGACGACGAAGCTCTGCACCGTGGCATCGGTCTTGAACTTGGTGTTGACGCAGCCTGTCAGCAGTGATGCAGCTATGGCAACCGCGCCCAACCGTTGCCAGATTTGCAAGCGAGTGTGTCGCGGGCTCCGCCGGTCGTGCGGGGGAGTCCGCTGTTCCAAGCCGGAGGTCGTCACGGTGCGCAAGCCCAGCAGGCTGGTTTCGGTCGTCGCCATCATGTCCGTATGTCTGATGTCGCTGGTGTGGGGAGCGCCACCGGCGAGCGCGCAGCGCCGCTCCGAGATGCAAATCCTCAGCGACGCCGAGACGGACCATATCATCCGCAAGATGGCCCGGCCAATCTTCCAGGCGGCCGGCATCGACCCGGACTCGGTGCAGATTCTGTTGATCAACGATCCGACGGTGAACGCCTTCGTCGCTGGCGGACAGAACATCTTCATCCACACCGGGCTGCTGCTGGACGTCGACAACGCCGACCAGTTGCTGGGCGTCATCGCGCATGAAACCGGCCACATCTCCGGCGGCCATCTGGTCCGCGGGGCGGAGGCGATGGACAACGCCTTCCTCGCCTCGCTGCTCGGCATGGGTCTCGGCATCGCCGGCGGCTTGGCCTCGCGGAATGCCGGTGCCGGTGCGGCCGGCGTCATGCTGGGCCAGCATCTGGCGGAGCGGAACTACCTGTCCTTCTCCCGCACGCAGGAGGCGTCGGCCGATCAGGCCGGCCTGTCCTTCCTGGAACAGTCGGGCATCTCCGCAAAGGGCATGGAGACCTTCCTTGAGAAGCTGGGCGTCAACGACCCGCTGATGAACGACCGCGACGCCGGCTATCGCCTGACCCACCCGCTGACGCGCGAGCGCATCGACGCGGTGAAGGCCTTCGTCGCCCGCTCCCGCTACAGCAATGCCCAGCTGCCATCGGCGACGGAGGCCGACCTGCGGCGCGTCCAGGCCAAGCTTTACGGCTATCTCGACCCGCGCGGCGCCCTGGTCCGCTACAAGGTGAACGATCCGTCGCCGGCCGCCCGCTACGGTCGCGCCTATGCTTATTTCCGCCAGGGCGATGTCAAGCAGGCGACGCCGCTGGTCGACGGGCTGATCGCCGACGAACCGAAGAATCCCTATCTCTACGAGATGAAGGGCGATTTGATGCTGCAGACCGGCCGGGCGCCGGATGCGGTGGCCCCCTATCGGAAGGCCGTGGAGATGGCCGGTTCCGATGCCGGAACGATCCGGGTCTCCCTCGCCCATGCCCTGCTGGAACAGCATGACCCCCGTCTGGCCGACGAGGCGCTGAAGAATTTGCAGATCGCGTCCAAGGGCAAGGCGCAGTCAGCCTTCCTGTGGCGGCTGACCGCCCAGGCCTGGAGCATGAAGAAGAACGACGGCATGGTCGCCTACGCCACGGCGGAAGAGGCGCTGGCCAGAGGCGACATGCCGATGGCCAAGGCCCAGGCAGAGCGGGCGGAAAGGATGCTGCCTGCCGGATCGCCCGGCTGGCTGCGCGCCCAGGACATCCGCGGCCAGACCGGCGGGGCCGACAAGCCGGAGCGCTGACGGGAGTGTCGACAACGTGCGGGTCATATGACCAAAGCGTCCTTCCAGTAACGCAACAGTCATTGAACCGTCCCGGCCACGTCATCGCCGCTTGCTATTCCGCGGACATCGAGCGCGCCTGAGTGAAACAGGGCGCGCGGTTCCGTCCACGGAGTACACCGCATGCCGTCAGTCCGCCTGCCGTCCTGGCGCCTCCCGTCCTGGCGCGGCGCCCTGCTTGCCACCGTCGCCCTGATGTCCGCCAGCCTGACCGTTGCCGCGGCCCAGGCGCAGGACCAGCAGGCCAAGCGCTATCCCGCCACGCTCGCCGGCCATGCGGTGTTGCCGGCCGACACGCTGGTGCAGGCGCCGGCCGATGCCGGTCCGCTGTTCGCCACCGCCGGCAAGTTCACCAATGCCGACCGCAAGCGCGTCGATGCCGTGGGCACCATCCGCGCCACATCCTTCGCCGCCGACCCGAAGGCTCCGCGAGAGACGGAAATCCTGCTGCCGGTCGCAGGCCAGGCGGTCCAGGGCTTCTCCGCCGTCGTGCCACAACCGAATGGCGAGTTCCTGGCGCTGACCGACAACGGCTTCGGCAGCAAGGTGAACTCGGTCGATGCGCTGCTGATGGTCCACCGCGTCAAGCCGGACTGGCAGAGCGGCGCCATGCAGTGGCTGGAAACGACCTTCCTGCGCGATCCCGACCGCAAGGTCCCCTTCGCCATCGTCAACGAGAACACCGGCAGCCGCTACCTGACCGGTGCCGATTTCGATCCGGAATCGCTGGTGGTCCAGAACGACCGCCTGTTCATCGGCGACGAGTTCGGCCCCTATATCCTGGAGCTGAGCCGGGACGGCGTGGTGATCGCGGTGCATGAGACGGTGATCGACGGCAAGCCGGCGCGCTCGCCCGACCATTACCGCAACAATGGCCTGCCGGCGGTGCCGGGCACCGTCAGCTTCGAGGTCCGCCGCTCCCGCGGGTTCGAGCCGATGGGCGTGTCGCCGGACGGCAAGACGCTGTACCCGTCGCTGGAAGGCCCGCTGTGGAATGCCGCCGCCAATGCCTTCGAGAGCAAGGACGGCCGAGCGTACACCCGCGTCCTGGAGTTTGACGTCGCCAGCCGCACGTACACCGGCAAGTCGTGGAAGTACAGGCTGGAGGACAACGCCAACGTCGTCGCCGACATGGCGATGATCGACGCCGGCAGCGCCCTGGTGATCGAGCGTGACGACACCACCGAAGGGGCGAAGACCCAGGCCTGCCAGGGCGAAGTCAAGTCGGACTGCTTCAACGCGCCGGCCGCCTTCAAGCGCATCTACAAGATCGACATCGCCGGGGCGGATGCCGACGGCTTCGTCCGCAAGGTCGGCTACATCGACCTGACCGACATTGCTGACCCCGACCACAAGGCCCGCGCCGGCCAGGCGCCGGAAGGCCGCTTCGTCATGCCCCATCTCGGGCCGGAGGGGGTGAACATCGTCGATGCCGACCACATCGTCGTTGTCAACGACAACAACCTGCCCTATTCCACCGGCCGGACCATCGGCAAGGCGGACGGGGACGAGATGGCGCTGCTGTCGGTGGGCGAACTGCTGCGCGCCCGCTGACGGCTGAAGACTGACCGCTCGCTGAAACGTGAGGTTCGGGCAGGCGTTTTGCGCTTGTCCGGGCCGGATTGTCGGTCCAGTGTGGGCGGCCTTCGGCCCAATGTCCTTCGCGTTTCGGAGACCGCCCCCATGCGCCGCCTTATGCGCCCCGCCCTGCCGTTCCTGCGTTCCGCCCTGCTCGCCCTGCCCGTCGCGGCGCTGGCGCTGACCGCCGTCGCTCCGGCCCATGCGCAATCGGCGAGCTTCGACGGCAACCAGAAGGCCGCCATCGAGAAGATCGTCCGCGACTACCTGATGGAGCATCCGGAGGTGATCCTGCAGGCCGTCGACGCCATGCAGGAGCGCCAGAAGACGGCGGAGGCCGAACAGGCCCGCAAGGCGCTGACCGAGAACAAGCAGGAACTGCTCCGCAACCCCGCCGATCCGGTCATCGGCAACCCGCAGGGCGACGTCACGGTCGTGGAGTTCTTCGATTACCAGTGCGGCTACTGCAAGGCGGTGCAGGCCGACACCCAGTCGCTGATCAAGGGCGATCCCAAGCTGCGCTTCGTGCTGAAGGAATTCCCGATCCTGGGGCCGGCGTCCCTGGTCGCCTCCAAGGCGGCGCTCGCCTCCCGTGGGCAGGGCAAATATGTCGAATTCCACAATGCCCTGATGGCCCAGCGCGGCCAGCTGGACGAGGCGGTCATCATGCGGCTGGCCAAGTCGGTCGGGCTCGACACCGACCGGCTGAAGAAGGACATGGAATCGCCGGACGTGCTGAAGGTGATCGCCGCCAACCAGGCGCTGGCCGAGAAGCTGAGCATCCGCGGCACCCCCGCCTTCGTCTTCGGTGACGAGCTGGTGCCGGGCGCCATCAAGCTGGACGACATGAAGCGGCTGACCGACGCCGCCCGTGCCAAGGGTTGAGGCGGATCGTTCGATGACCGGAATGACCGAGCGGGCCAAGCCGTCCATCGTCGTTTTCGACGTCGGGCAGGTGCTGATCGAATGGGATCCGCGGCATCTCTACCGCGAGCTGTTCGATGGCTACGAAGACCTGATGGAGGATTTCCTCGACGGGGTCTGCACCCCCGCCTGGAACCTTGAGCAGGACCGCGGCCGCCCCTGGAAGGATGCGGTCGCCCTGCTGACCGAAGAGCATCCGGATTGCGCCGAGCTGATCCGCGCCTATGACGACATGTGGGAACGCATGGTGCCCGGCCCGATCCCCGGCACCCCGGAGATCCTGGCGGAATTGAAGGCCCGCGGCGTCCCCGTCTATGCCATCACCAACTTCTCGGTCGACAAGTTCGAGCTGACGCGCAAGCGCTTCGACTTCCTGAACGGCTTCGACGGAATCATCGTTTCGGGTGCGGAACGGCTGGTGAAGCCCGATCCGGCGATCTATCGGCTGCTGACGGATCGTTACGGACTCGATCCGAAGGACTGCTATTTCATCGACGACAACCCCGACAATGTCGAGGCGGCGAAGTCGGTGGGCATGTCGGCGCACCTGTTCATGGGCGCCGAGGCGCTGCGGCGGGACTTGGAGTCGCTAGGAATGCTGTGACGCGGGGGAGCCGTTGCTCCCGCCGGATCACGTCGTCCAGATCACTCCGCTGCCGCCTCGCGGTCGGTGGCGGAGTTGAACGCGTAGGTCTTCCAGGTCGGCTCATAGCCGTCGTCGGCCTGATTGCCCCAGACCGACCAGTTGGGCCGGGCGCCGCGGGCGAACATCTCCAGATAGGGGCCGGGGCTGCACGCCTCGATCAGTTCATACTGCTCGTCGGGCTTGCGGCTGTGCTCCCGCTTGCGGCTTTCGATCAGATTGACCTGGGTGCGGCCGGGGGACAGCGTCCGGGCCTTCTTGCCACGCACACCGAACAGGATCAGTTCTGTCACGTTGCGGAAATAGAAGCCGACGCCGCGCCCGTCCGACCCGCCATCCTTGCGCACCTTGTGCCAGATCAGGTTGGTCTTGTACTCGAACCCCCAGCTGCGCATGACCTGCAAGCCTTCCGGCAGCAGGGCGTTGGGGACCCAGAGATAGAGATGAGCGGTCGGCGCGGCGATGTCGGCGACCGGCAGGGCGCAGATGTCCTCCACCGTCATGGTGCCGTAGCGCGACAGGCGGCGGTGCTCCGGCGCCATCTTGCCGGTGCGATTGACGAAGCGCCAGGGCGGGTCCGCCATCACGGTGGCGAAGCGCCGGTCACCGGCGAAGGCCACCAGATCCTGCGCCGGATCCGATGTCGTCTCCACCGTCTTGCTGTCGCCCATCGCTGCCTCGAAATCCTGAACAAATGCGGTACCGGAAGGGGTGCAAACTCGCACGGGGGGACAGCGCCGTCAATCCGGTCTGAACCGCGGAGCCGATGCTGTCACAGCCGCCGGTGCCCGCAATCCTGTCACTCCTCCTCGCCGGCCTCCGCCATGGCGCGCAGGGCGGCACGCTCGGCAACGTTGACGGTCAGCCCCTGGGTTTCCACGCCCACGGCCCGCAGCTTGGCCAGTGCCCGCGACAGGGTTTCCGGCTGCATGCCCAGGCGGCGGGCGATCAATGCCTTGTCGAAGGGAAGCTGGAACTGTGCCGGCCCGTCGCCCGGCGGGCAGACGCGCATCAGGAAGGCGGCGACCCGCTGCGGTGCAGGCTGGACCTGGAGCTGTTCGATCTGCGTCACCAGATGGCGCAGCCGGACGGACAGCGAGCCCAGCATGCCGAAGGCGATGCGGTCGTCCTCGCGCAGGCAGCGGGCGAATCCGTCGGCGGTCAGGGTCATCACGCGGGCGTCGGTCACCGCCTCCGCACAGACCGGGAATTTGCCGTCGGCAAACATGGCGGCCTCGGCGAAGCTTTCCGCCGGGCCGATGACATGCACCACCGCCTCCGTCCCGTCGCGGGTCAGGCGATACAGCTTCACCCAGCCGTCGAGCAGGACGAAGAAACGGTCGGCGGTCTCGTCCTGCAGGAACAGGGTGGTGCCGCGCGACACCGGCCGCACGATGGCGGCGCCGCCGAGCAGCGACACCGCACGGTCGGTCAACTTGGCGAACAGCGGGATCGCGCGCAGTGCGGCGGCGTCTTCCGCAGACAGGTTCGAATGGTTGACGGTCATGGCAGCTTCCCCTCCCCGCTTGACGACGGAATTGGTGTTGGTGGGGCCATCGGTGTCGCCATTGGTGTCACTATCGATGCCGATGAGGCCGCCATCCCGGTGCCGCGCAGCAGCATCCAGCCATTGACGACGATCCCGGTAACGTCTGAGATCATCCCCGGCACCGATCCCACCAGACTGTTGTGCACGAACCAACAGGGCAAAGCCACCAGCATGGTGCCGCGGAAACGCGCAACCTGTGTTTGGTACCGGGCGAGGCTGATCAGCGCCATTCCCGCCGCGGCGAAGGCCGAGGGCAGACCGGACCAGGTGAGGGCCATCACCGTGGCGATCACCGGCAGAATCAGCAGATAGGCGATGCGGAAGGCCGGCCGGCCGCCGATCGCCAGCGCCGCCATCACCTGAAGCGCCGCAAGCCCGTTCAGCGCTGCCGCCGTCGGAGAGCCCACCATGGCGAAATGCAGGGCGAAACAGAGGCAAGGCACCAATTGCACCAGCAGCATGCCGGTACGGCTGCGGAAGAGGGGCCAGAGCATGCCGCCGAGCATGCCGCAAAAACCCACCAGCTGCGCCAGGGACCACCCGCCGCCCTCAGCGGCCGGAAGCAGGACGGTCAGCAGCTCGTTCATGCCGAATCGCGCCTTCGACAGCTTGGGGCGGCAGAAGAGAGGCCGGCAAGCCAGCCTGGACAAGCCGGCTGATTCACCAGCGCCGGCCGCCCCGGAGGGCGGCGCCAAAAAAAACAGGCGGGAGGAAACAGAAAGGAGCGGAGAAGACACACGCAACGAACAGCCGGGCCGAACTGGAGCCACGGCCGGATCACTCACGAGCCAGGACCGCAAAAGCAGCAGATTAAAAGACAGGAACGCACGGCGCACCCCAAAAGGGAGGCACCGTGCGCTGAAAGTCCGGACTCTCACCGGGAAGCCCGGAGCCAAAGCGGCTCGGGGCTTCGTCAGGCTTTTCAGCCAAGCGGAGCCGGCCGAGGCGGCGTGCATCCGGAGAGGACGAACGCCATACGGCCGAGGCCCGGATATTCCGGAGCCTTACAGGTACTCGACCTTGCCCGCTTCCGGACCCTTCTGGCCCTGGCGAACGGTGACGCGCACCTGATCGCCTTCCTGGAGGGTCTGCATGCCCGAACGGCGCAGCACGTTGACGTGGACGAAGACGTCCTTGCCACCGGTGCTGGGCGTGATGAAGCCAAAGCCCTTATCGGCATTGAACCACTTCACGGTGCCGTCGACTTCTTCGCCACCGGCGCCGCCGCCGGCATCGTAGCCGCCGCGGTCATAACCGCCACGGTCGAAGCCACCGGTCGTCCGCGGACGGGCCGAACGCTGAGCGGTCGACGTATCGACCGTGTGGATGGAGGCAACCTGCGGACCCTTCGGCCCACGGGCCAGGTCACAGGTGATGGTGGTGCCTTCGTCCAGCGCGTCGTAGCCGGCGGCCT
Source organism: Azospirillum sp. TSH64 (assembly GCF_003116035.1). Taxonomy (GTDB): domain Bacteria; phylum Pseudomonadota; class Alphaproteobacteria; order Azospirillales; family Azospirillaceae; genus Azospirillum. Next base: position 2,661,069 of record NZ_LGQW01000015.1, on the reverse strand, counting down.
GAACCGCAGAGACGTGCAGGAAGGCATCGGGCGAACCGTCCTCAGGCGACACGAAGCCGAACCCCTTGGTGGGGTTAAACCACTTCACGGTGGCGGTGACGTTGGACTTGGTGATCTCGGGAGCGCGGAAGCCCTGGCGGGGCGGGCGGTCGAACATGTGTCTTCAAGCTCATAGAGTGTGCCGAAAGTCTGTTGTCACAGGTATCCGATCCCAGGTCAAGCCTTCCAAAGGAAAGATGACCGAATCGCCGTTAATTGCCCCACCCCAGGCTCACGCTTCCCCACCCGCCGGCTCGTCGGCCGGGCGAAGGCGGCACCGAAGTGCCGCTCCGTCCCCGTCTCCGGCACTCCCGTACCGCGACCGGCGGCGCGACTCGGACGGTTTATGCACGCCCCCCGTGCGCCCCGGTATCAGCCGGCCGACTGCTTCAATGTGGGATAGTCGGTGTAGCCGTGGCGGTCGCCGCCGTAGAAGGTCTTCTGGTCCGGTTCGGCCAGCGGGGCGTCGATGCGCAGCCGCTCCACCAGATCGGGGTTGGCGATGAAGGGCCGGCCGAAGGCGATCATGTCGGCATGACCGTTCGCCGTCGCCTCGATCGCCATGGCACGGTCATAGACGTTGTTGGCCATGTAGCGGCCCGTGTAGAGCCCGCGCAGTTCGGCGAGATCGCCGCCGAATCCGGGATGCGGGCCGCGGGTCACGCCCTCGATCATGTGCAGATAGGCCAGACCGTAACCGTTCAGGCGGCGGATCACCGGGCTGAAGGTGCCGACCGGGTCGCTTTCCTGGGCATCGTTGGCCGGGCTCAGCGGCGACAGGCGGATACCGACGCGGTCGGCCCCGGCCTCCGCCACCACGGCGTCCAGCACCTCGAACAGGAAGCGGGCGCGATTCTCGACGGAACCGCCATAGGCGTCGGTGCGCTTGTTGGTGCCGTCGCGCAGGAACTGGTCGATCAGATAGCCGTTGGCGGCATGCACCTCCACCATGTCGAAGCCGGCGGCCAGCGCATTGCGGGTGGCGCGGCGGTAATCCTCGACGATCCCCGGCAGTTCCGACACATCGAGCGCCCGTGGAGCCGGGATGTCCTTGAAGCCGTCGACGGTGAAGGCCTTCATCTCCGGCTTGACCGCCGACGGGGCCACCGGCAGGGCGCCGCCCGGCTGCAGGTCGGGGTGGGAGATGCGGCCGACATGCCAGAGTTGCAGGCAGATGTGCCCGCCCTTCGCATGGACGGCGTCGGTCACCAGCTTCCAGCCCGCCACCTGTTCGGCGCTGTGGATGCCGGGGGTGTAGGCATAGCCCTTGCCCTGCGGCGAGATCTGGGTCGCCTCCGCGACGATCAGGCCGGCGGTGGCACGCTGGGCGTAATATTCGGCGTTCATCGCGGTCGGCACGCCGGTGGCGTTGTCGGTGCGGCTGCGGGTCAGCGGCGCCATGGCGATGCGGTTGGGCAAGCTGTAGCGCCCGATCGTCACCGGCTGGAACAGGGGGGCCGCGTCCTGGCTGTCCGTCATGTCCGATCCATTCTGCTGATTGGAAACTCGACAGGAAAGTGTGGCGCGCCATCGGCATCCGGCAAGGCTCCGCTGCACCGCAGCAACCCAAAGGGCGGCATGGCTGCCATACCGGGTCGGTCGTTCCGGCGGGACCTTTCCGGCTCTCCGGCGGTTATTCCCGGCAGATTTCCTTCAGAAAACGGGACCGCCGATGCAGCACCCGCCGTTACAGCACCCTTGGCCCGACCGCCTCTGGATCGTCCGCCACGGTGAAAGCGCCGGGAACGTCGCCCGCGACGCCGCGCACGCCGCCGGGCTCAGCCGGATCGACATCGCCGAACGCGACGTGGACGTTCCGCTCAGCCCGCTGGGCGAGCGGCAGTCCGACGCGCTCGGCCGCTGGTTCGCGGCCATGCCGGCGGTGGAGCGGCCGGACGTGGTTCTGACCTCCCCCTACCGGCGGGCGATGCGCACGGCGGAACGGCTGCACCAGTCGGGCGGAATGCCGGTCCACCCCAACGACTTCGTCGTCGACGAACGGCTGCGCGAAAAGGAGTTCGGCGTGCTCGACCGGCTGACCACCGCCGGCATCCGCCAGGAATTTCCCGAGCAGGCCGAGTTCCGCCGCCTGCTCGGGAAATTCTATCACCGGCCGCCGGGGGGCGAGAGCTGGTGCGACGTGATCCTGCGGCTGCGCAGCGCGCTCGACACCGTCAGCCTGCATCACGGCGGCCGGCGGGTGCTGATCGTCGGGCATCAGGTGGTGGTGCTGTGCCTGCGCTATCTGCTGGAGAACCTGACCGAGCAGGAAATCCTGGCCATCGACGCGGCCGGCGACGTCGCCAACTGCTCCGTCACCGAATACCGATTCGACGCCCAGGCGGGCCCTCGCGGCGGACTGCTGCTGCACCGCTACAACTTCGTCGCCCCGCTGGAGGAGGCCGGCGCCCCGGTCACCGCCGAGCCGGACGCCGCCATCGCCGCGCGCTAAGCCGCCATCTCCATCACTTGCACCCGACGAGGAGGAGCGATTGGACGCCCCAGCCGAGGAAATCCCCGTCACCGCCGAGCTTCTGCGTGGCATGCCCCTGCCCCAGCCGGACGGTCACGGCGACAAGGAAACCCGCGGACGGGTGCTGGTGGTGGCCGGCAGCGTTCCGGTTCCGGGCGGCGCCCTGCTCGCCGGGATCGGCGTGCTGCGGGCGGGGGCCGGCAAGCTGCAGATCGCCACCGCAGCCAGCATCGCGCCCCATCTGGGCCTCGCCCTGCCGGAGGCGCTGGTCGCCGGATTGCCCGAGACCGCCGACGGTGAGATCGCCCCCGACTCGGCTGCGGTGTTGTCCGAGCGGGCCTCGCGCTGCGACACGGTGCTGATCGGTCCGGGCATGATGAACGAGGAGGCCGTCGCCGACCTGACCGCAGAACTGCTGAGCCATCTTGAGGCGGGTGCGGACGGGCCGTGCTTCGTGCTGGATGCCGGGGCGCTGGCCGGGTTGCGCCGGAACGCGGCGGCGCTGCACCGTCATGAGGGCCGCGTGGTGATCACCCCCCATGCCGGCGAGATGGCCGGGCTGCTCGGCTGTTCCCGCGACCGGGTGGACGCCGATCCGCTCGGCTGCGCAAGACAGGCGGCTGACCGGTTGAAGGCGGTGGTGGCGTTGAAGGGAAGCTGCACCCGCATCGTCGCCCCGGACGGCCGCGCCTGGGCCTACCGCGGCGGCACGGTCGGGCTGGCGACCTCAGGATCCGGCGATACGCTGGCCGGGATCGTCACCGGCCTGCTGGCACGCGGCGCCAGCCCGGAGCAGGCCGCAATCTGGGGCGTCTATCTGCATGGCGAGGCAGGCAACCGCCTGACCCGCCGCATCGGCCCGCTGGGCTTCCTCGCCCGCGAACTGCTGGCGGAGATCCCGACGGTGATGGCGGCGCTGGCGAGCGAATCGGACGGCCGTTGAGCCTTACCGCAACGGTGCGCCGACACTGGCCGGGGCCGGGGCCGGGGCCGGTGCTGGAGCCGGCGGCAGGGCCGGGGTGGCCGGGGGCGACATGCTGCGGCGCGGCTGCGACGGCGCCACCTCGGCCGACAGGGCCGCGTCGCGGTCACGGCAGCGGTCGACAACTTTCTGGCCGCAGGCGACGAAGCCCAGCTCCTTGTTGAGACAGACCCGCACCTCCGACACGTCGCGGCGGGAGCAGATGACCGCCACCCCTTCCGCCGTCAGGCCGGGATTGGCGTCGAGGAACAGCCGCTCGACCTGGGTCGCCGGCACGGTCGGGCCGGGCGCCCTGATCGTCTCAGGGATCGTCACCTTGGCCGCGGCGGCGCGCAGCTTGGCGAAATAGTCGGTCGCGGTCAGGCCCGAGCATGTCCCGTGCTTGCGCCATTCATGCATCATCAGGCCAACGCTCGGCATCACCGGCATGGTCTGGTCCACCACCGTCTTGGGCAGGTTGCGGTCGCGGGTGCAAGTGGCGGGATAGCTGCCGTCATTGTACTGCGGCCACAGGCCATGGACGACGAAGCCGTATTTCCGGTCGCCGCACTGATCGGGATCGGGACCGTTCCTGTCGCGGGCACAGTAGGTCGGCGTCCAGGACAGCGACAGGATGTAGTAATCGAAGGTCCCCGGCTCCGCCCGCCTCTGCGCCCAGGAAGGGCTTGCGGTGAACAGTCCGGCAACCAGGACGGACAGAATGGCGGCGGCGGCATTTCGCATGACGGTCTTCCCCCAGGGATGTGCTTCCCTGCGTTGCATACCATGGAAGGATGTTTCTGTCGCGGGGTCTCGACGCCGGCATCACCCGGCCAATTCTCATTGTGCCGAACGTTTGCGCGTTCCGTCCCGGCAGAGGGTATAGTGACCGGCATGTTCACCCTGTCCGCCCCGATTCTGCTGCGCGCCTATGCCGCCGGCATCTTCCCGATGGCCGAAAGCGCCGAATCGCGGGAGCTTCACTGGTTCGACCCGGAACGCCGCGGCATCCTGCCGCTGGACGGCTTCCATGTGGCGCGCAGCCTGCGCAAGACGCTGCGGCGCTGTCCCTTCGAGCTTCGCTTCGACAGCGCCTTCCGCGCGGTGATCGAGGGTTGCGCCGAAGCGACGGAAGAACGGCCGAAGACTTGGATCAACGACGACATCGTCCGCCTTTACGGCGATCTGTTCGACGCCGGCTTCGCCCACAGCGTGGAATGCTGGTGCGACGGCCGGCTGGTCGGCGGGCTGTACGGGGTGGCGATCGGCGGCGCCTATTTCGGCGAGAGCATGTTCAGCCGCGAGACCGGGGCCAGCAAGGTGGCGCTGGTCCATCTGGTCGCCCGGCTGCGCGCCGCCGGCTTCGCCCTGCTCGACACCCAGTTCGTGACCGAGCATCTCAGCCGGTTCGGCGCCGTCGAGATCCCGCGCAACGAGTACCGCCGCCGCCTTGCCGCGGCGATGGAGCGCAAGACCGACTTCCGCGGCGTCGACCAGCAGGCGGCGCTGGCCGAACTCCTCGAGTCGGCAGTCACGCCACCCGGCTGAATCGACGGGCTGACGGGGCATCCCGCCACCGGGGGTCATGCCCGGAAGCGCCGCCCCATGTACCCGCTCTACCCCGCCCGATCCGTTGTGCGCCGCAACGGGGACGGCCATCCTCCGCGCATCCACCGCCATGGCTGGAAGGCGCCCATGCGCTTCTGGAACGCATCCTGGATTTCGCCTGCCCTTCTTCTAATCCTGGCAGGAGTTCTGATCGGCGCACCGTTGCTGGTGCTGAACGGCTTTCCGCTGACCTTCGACGACACGCCGGGCTATCTGGAGCCGGCCTTCAACATCCTGCACCGGGCGGCCCAGCCCGCCTGGACGCCGCCGCCGGACCTGTCGCCGCACGGCCTGCCGTCGCCCAACATCTTCTTCCTGCGGCCCTTCGGCTACATGCTGTTCCTGCTGCCCTTCGCCGGCGGCTGGGGCGTCTGGCTGATACCGCTCGCCCAGGGCATGCTGGCGGCGGCGGTCCTGCGCGCGGCCCTGAGTGCGGCGGGAGCACCGGACCGGCCGGGATTGTTCATCGGCATTGCCGCGGTGCTGGGGCTGACCACCAGCCTGTCGCTGCACGCCGCGACGATCATGCCGGACTTCCTGACCGGGCTGGTGATCCTGCTGGTCTATGTCGTCGTCGTCCGTTGGCCTACCCTGACCGCCGTTCAGCGGCTGCTGACCGTTGCGGCGCTCACCGGAACGATCGTCTCCCATCTCAGCCATCTGGCGATCCTGGGCGGGATGATCGTCCTGCTCGGGCTCTGGGCGCTGTGGCACGACCGCGCAATGCTGCGGTCGCTGGCCTGGGGGGTGCTGTTGCCGATGGCGCTGGCGGTCGGGCTGCTGACCGGCTCCAACCTGCTGACCGCCGGCCGGCCGGTGCTGTCCGAAAGCTCGCCCGTCTTCCTGCTCGCCCGGCTGATCGGCGACGGTCCGGCGCGCGACTATCTGGCGGAGGCCTGCCCCAGCCGCGATTACCTGCTGTGCGGCAGCCTCGATGTGCTGGACCGCAGCGCGCCCGGCTATGTCACCTCCGACTATTTCCTCTGGCATCCCGACGGCGCCCGCCGCCGCTTCGGCGACCAGCCCCGCTTCGTGGCGGAGGCGGCCGAGATCGCCCACAACACCATCGCCAGCCGTCCGGCCGCGGTCGCCGAACATGGGCTGGCGAATGCCGCCGGCCAGTTCGTCGAGGTCCAGCCCGACGACACCCTCAACGACCCTGTCAAGCCGCTGACCCGCCGTCTGTTCAGCCGTTTCCCGTCAGCGGTCTATGCCGCCTTCGACCGGTCGCTGCAAACGCAGCAGCGCTTTCCCCGCGACGGGCTGGCGCTGGTCCAGGATCTGTCGCTGTCGCTCGGCGTTCTTGGGCTGGCCGCGCTCGGGCTGGGGCGCTGGCGGCGCGTCGACGGGCGGGTGCGGATGCTGATCCTGGTGATCGGCATCGGGCTGACGCTGAACGCCGCCGTCACCGGCGGGCTGTCGGCCGTCCATGACCGCTATCAGAACCGCGTGATCTGGCTCGTGCCCTTCGCAGCATTGGTTCTGCTGGCGACGGCCCGCAGCCGCGACCCTTTGCCTGCCGGCCGGACGGGGCGCACCGGATCGGGTCAGCCGACCGGGTGGAACACGCCGCCGGGCATGGGCACCGGCACCCCGGTGGTCGCCGGCAGGCTGAGCGGCAGCCCCAGCCTGCTGCGCACGGCGAGGTAGCCGAAGGCCTGCGCCTCCAGCGCGTCGCCGTCCCAGCCGACCGTGTCGGCCGGTTCGACGGGCACGCCCAGCCGGCCGGCCAGCATCGCCATCAGCGTGGCGTTGTGGCGCCCGCCGCCGCAGACCAGCCAGCGCACCGGCGGCGCCGGCAAATGGGGCACGACGGAGGCGACCGATGCGGCGGTGAAGGCGGTCAGAGTGGCCGCACCGTCCTGCGGCGACAATGCCGCCACCGGCGCCGGGTCGAAGGCGTCGCGGTCCAGCGACTTGGGCGCCGGACAGCCGAAATAGGGATGGCCCATCAGTGCTGCCAGCGCCGAGTCGTCCACTTGCCCCGCCGCCGCCAGCGCACCGCCGGCATCGAAGCGGCCAAGCCCATGGCGCAGCACCCAGTCGTCGATCAGGGCATTGCCCGGCCCGGTGTCGCAGGCGACCACCTCGGCCTCTCCCTCCTGCGGGTCGGGACCGATCCAGCTGACATTGGCGACGCCGCCGATGTTGAGGACGGCGAGCGGGCGCGGCAGCCCATGGGCCAGCGCCCGGTGGAACAGCGGAACCAGCGGCGCCCCCTGCCCGCCCGCGGCGACATCGGCGCTGCGCAAATCGTTGACCACGGCGATGCCGGTCGCCGCGGCCAGACGGGCGCCGTCGCCGATCTGGCAGGTCAGGCGCCGGCCGGGATCGTGATGGATGGTATGGCCGTGGAAACCGATCAGCTCGACCGCCGCCGCCGCGACGCCCGCCTTGTCGAGCAGGCAGCGCACCGCGTCGGCATGGGCGTCGGTCAGGTCGCGCTCGACCTCCGCCACCGGTCCGCCGCTGGCACCGCTTTTGCCGAGGCAGCCGCGCAGCCGGGTCCGGAAGCCGTCGCCATAGGGGATGGTCAGGAAGTCCAGCGCCTCGACCCGGTCGCGGCCGTCAGTGCGCAGCAGAGCGGCGTCGATGCCGTCCATCGACGTGCCGCTCATCAGGCCGACGACCGTGCGCAGCCCCTCCTTCGCTTCCATCATCCGCTCCGCATCCCCTGTGGCGATGCGGCGCACTCTAGCTCAGCTGAGCCAGAGCTGCAGCATCAGCCGCTCGCGGCTGGCCGGTGGGGTGGCGCGGTGGTAGCAGGAGGTGTCCTCCAGGAAGCCGGTGCCGGCAGGCCCCTCCACCACCAGGACGCGGTCGCGGTCGAAGTGGGTGAACAGCTGCTCGTCGCGGACGTTGGCGGAGCCCATCAGCATGCGCAGCGACTTGCCGTGATGGCTGCCGCGGACCAGCGCATGCTCCCCGGCGCCCGGCCCGACATCGGTCAGGTAGAACTGCGCCGAACAGAAATGGAAGTCGTGGACGTCGAAATGCCAGTCGATGGTCTGGCCCAACTGGCGGCGCTCGTCGTCGGTGGCGTCGGTGACGAAGCTCCAGAACAGACGCGGAATGATCTTGGTGGCGGGGAAATCGAGGAACTTGCCGGCGCACTCCATCAGCAGCGGATCGCGGCAGACCCGGCGCACCGCCGGGCAGTCCAGCGGATCGGGGACGATGCCCATCACCGCGGGCGATCCATCCTCCAGCCGGCCCTTGCGGACGTCGTGGCGATAGAACATGCGGTCGTCGCGCAGCCGCCGCTGCAGGGGGGAGTGGGTGGCGAACTCCACCATCTCCTCGACCATCGACCAGGGCAGGTCGAAACCGAATGCGATCGAGTCGCGACGCAGGTCGCCCAGCGCGCGCTCCACCGTCTGGCCAGCGAACAGGGTGGCCGGCAGCGGAGGCAAGGCGATGGGCGGGCCGGCCGGCGCCCGCTGGCGCGACCGGGGAGACAGGCGGCGCAGGGCACTGTACCCACGCCGGACCGACTCGAACCGGCCCAGCGCATAGTGAAGCTCTCCGGCGACGAGGCGCCGGGCAATGTTCGCAACGTTCATGGCATGTGCATCCCTGGGGGCAGCCGAAGGACCAAAACCGCGGTGGGTTGCGCGGCCTCTGGTGCCGGAATGCACGAAGTGTAGGCAGGTTTGGGGCGATTCTAAAAATACCCTTGTGGCGTACGCCCACACGCCGCAGGAATAGCCGGGCCGGCGGAGCGTCTTCCCCTACGGTCCACGCCGGGAGAAAAAGCGCCCCGCCCTCCCGCTTACGGTTAAAGGGCCTGCACCGCCTTCAGAACCGCGGCGACATGGCCGGTGACCTTCACCTTGCGCCAGACGTTGCGCACCACGCCATCCTTGTCGATCAGGAAGGTGGCGCGGTCGATGCCCATGTACTTGCGGCCGTACATGCTCTTCTCGACCCAGGTGCCATAGGCCTCGCAGACGGCGCCGTCGGTGTCCGAAGCCAGCGTGAAGGTCAGCTCGTGCTTCGCCTTGAACTTGTCGTGGCTGGCGACGCTGTCCTTGGACACACCGATCACCACCGCATCGACGGCGGAGAAGTCGGGCAGCTGGTCACGGAAACCGCAGGCCTCCGAGGTGCAGCCCGACGTGTCGTCCTTCGGGTAGAAATACAGAACCACCGGCTTGCCGCGCAGGGCCGACAGCGTGACGCTGCCCCCGGCATCGGTCGGCATGGTGAAATCCGGGGCGGGCGTTCCGACGTCTACGGTCATGGCTGCTCGACTATCCTTCTTCTTGCCGGCCGGGAAACAGGGTCTCAGGCCGGAGGCGTGGTGGCGGGTGGGGCCAGACGGCCCGCCGGCTCCTCGACCAGGGCCTTGAAATGACCATGGGCGCGGGCGGCGACGGCACGGATTCTGTGGTCCAGCTCGGGGAAGTCAACAGTGCCAGGCTCACGCTCGCCCTGAAAGTCGGCAGGAAAGGCGGCGCGAACCAGCCCGGCCAGCAGGCTGGGCGACACCTGGTTGGGATCGAGCACCCCGGCGGTGGTCAGCCGCAGGAAGCCCTGCACCCGCCGCCACAGCCGCAGCGTCGTCTCCAGATCCTCCGCCACCTCCGGCGCCAGCGCGCCAGTCCGGGCGGCGCAGCCCAGCGCCTTGGCGGTGCCGATGTGCAGGATGTCCGGCCGCTCATGGCCGAAGCGCAGTTGCAGGTACTGGGCGATGAACTCGATGTCGATCAGGCCGCCACGGGCGTATTTGACGTTCCAGACATTGGTCGTCCCGAACTCCTTCTCGATCCGCCGCCGCATGTCGGCCACGTCCCACAGCAGCCGGTCGGCATCGCGCGGCGCCGTCAGCACCGAGCGGATCGCCCCCGTCACCCGCCCGGCCAGTTCCGCATCGCCGCCGATCACGCGGGCGCGGGTCAGGGCCATATGCTCCCAGGTCCAGGCATCGGTCGCCTGATATTTCAGGAAGGCGTCCAGCGAGGTGGCGAGCGGCCCAGCATTGCCCGACGGGCGCAGCCGCATGTCGACCTCGTAGAGCCGGCCGTCGCCCATCGGTGCGGTGATGGCGTTGGTCAGACGCTGGGTCAGCTTGATGTAATACTCGTTGGGCGACAGCGGCTTGGTGCCATCCGAAAGACGGGGACCGTCACCCGGTGCCACGTCGTAGATGACGATCAGGTCGATGTCGGACGTGATGGTCAGCTGCCGGCTGCCCAGCTTGCCCATCGCCACCACCACCCAGGCGCCGCCGGGAATATGGCCATGGCGCTGGGCGAACTCCTCCTCCACCCGCCGGGCGAGGTCGGGGACGACGATGTCGGCCAGATCGGCCAGGAAGGCGCCGCAGCGGTCGCCGTCGGTGATGCCGCGCAGGATATGGACACCGGCGCGGAAACGCTGGTCGTTGGTCCAGCGCCGCGACAGGGTCAGCGCATCCTCGAAATCGCGGGCCGCCGCCATCACGCGGGCATGGTCGTCGGCCAGCCCATCCTCTCGACCCGGCAGCGGGTCGAAGAAGTCGGGCGACAGCACGGCGTCGAGCAGCGACGGGTTGCGCGACAGGGTCTGCGCCATTTGCGGCGCGATGCCCATGATCTCCGCCACCAGCTCCAGCAGCCAGGGATTGGCGACGAACAGGGAGAACAGACCGACGCCGGCCGGCAGCTTGCCGAGGAAATCGTCGAAGTTCATCAGCGCCGAATCGGGAGCCGGCGTCTTCGCCAGCGCGCTCAGCAGGGCCGGCGTCAACTCCGTCAGCAGCTCGCGCGCCCGGCCCGACCGGGTGGCGCGGTAGCGGCCGCGATGCCAGGCCGACACCACGCTGATGACGCGGGCCGGGTCGGCGAAGCCCATGCCCGTCAGCGTCTCCACCGTGCCGGGATCGGGGTCGGTGCCGGTGAAGACCAGATTGCCGGGACCGGACAGCGACGGCGCCTCCTCGAACAGCTCGGCATAGCGGTCCTCCACCTGCCCCAGCGTCGCCAGAAGCTCCGCCCGGAAGGCGGTGGGGTCATCATAGCCGAGGAAGGTGGCCAGATGCGCCACCCCGGCATCGTCGGCGGGAATACGGTGGGTCTGCTGGTCGTCGATCATCTGGATGCGGTGTTCGACACGGCGCAGGAAATGATAGGCCCCGGCAAGCTCCTCCACCGTCTGCGGCGGCACGCGGCCGACGTCGCGCAGCGCCTCGTTCGCCATCAGGGTCGGGGCGATGCGCACGCGCGGGTCGCGCCCGCCGAAGATCAGCTGCTGGGTCTGGGCGAAGAACTCGATCTCGCGGATGCCGCCGCGGCCGACCTTGATGTCGTGGCCGTTGACCGTCACCTCGCGGTGGCCCTTATGGGCGTTGATCTGGCGCTTGATCGAATGGATGTCCTGGATGGCGGCGAAATCCAGGTTGCGCCGCCATACGAAGGGCTCAAGGAATCGGATGAAGGAAGCGCCCGCCTCCTGATCGCCGGCAATGGGACGGGCCTTGATCATCGCCGCGCGTTCCCAGTTCTGCCCGACGCTGCCGTAATAAATTTCGGCCGCGGAGACGGAAACCGCCAGCGGCGTGGCGCCGGGGTCCGGCCTAAGCCGAAGGTCGGTGCGGAAGACGTAGCCGTCCTTGGTCCGTTCATCCATAATGCGGACAAGATCGCGTGCGAGCCTGATGAAGGTTCGCGCGAGGTTGTCCGGCTGGGGCGTCTGCACAACAGCGTCGTCGTACAGGACGATCAGGTCGATGTCGCTGGAATAGTTGAGTTCGCGCCCGCCAAGCTTACCCATGCCCAAAACGATCAGGCCCGAACCGACCCACGGTCGCTGCGGATCCGGCAGCGTCAGCGTCCCCGCCTCCCCGGCGCGGCGCAGCAGGAAATTCGCGGCCAGTTGGACCCCCGTCTCCGCCAGCTCCGACAGGGCGCCGGTGACGCGGAACAGCGGCCAGACGCCGGCGATGTCGGCCAGCGCGATCAGCAGCGCCGCCCGCCGCTTCGCCACCCGCAGGCCGGCCATCAGCCGGTCCATCGACTTTTCCTCATCATGCTCGGCATGGAGGGCGGCGATCAGCGCGGCGAAGCTGTCGTCGAAGCCGTCCTGCATTGTACGGGCGACGAAGGGCAACTCCCGCGTCAGGCTGTGGCCGAGATACGGGCTGTTGCCGCAGACCGCTCCGATCAGTGCCCGGCCGGTCTCCGATTCGGCGAAGGCCTCCGCCCAGGCGCGGGTCTCCGGCTCCGCAGCGGCAGCCTGCTGGCGCCAACGCTCCATCCCCAGCGCCGCCTGCGCGCTGTCGAAGGGCTTCGGCAAGGGGCTTGAGAACGCGATGGGACTCGGCATGACGGCGGTCTTTCCTGCTCAAAACATGTGCAGAAAGCTGCACGTCTCGGACGGGAAGGTCAATCGGGCCGATTCGCCCTCTCTTGCTCATGGCGCCCGATGATCCGGCGCACCGCGAAGATCATCGGCCTGACGCTGACCGGGATCGGCGCCATTGCGCTGGCGGCCGGCGGGCTGTTCGCTTGGCGCCTGTCGCAGGGGCCGGTGGCGCTCGACCCGCTGATCCCCTATGTCGAACGGGCGCTGAGCGACCGCGACGGCCGTTTCCAGGTCGATATCGGCGAACTGGTGCTGTCGCTGGAGGAAGAGGACGGGCTTGAAGCGTCGGGCCGCCGTCTCGACCTGCGCGCCCGGCGGGTGCAGGCGCTGAATGCCGACGGGACGGAACTGGCCGCGGTGCCGGAGATGGGCATCGGCTTCTCCATCCCGGCGCTGTTCCGCGGCACGCTGTCGCCGACGCGCCTCGATCTGGTCCGGCCGCGCCTGTCCGTGCTGCGCCGGGCCGACGGCAGCCTCGCCTTCGACGTGCGGTCGGACGCGCAGTCCACCCGCAAGGCAGACGACGGCGGCCCCGACCTGATCGATGAGGCTCTGGAAAGCCTGCGCCGCCCGCCCGACATCGACCGGCCGCTGGGGCTGCTGCGCCGGCTGTCGGTGACGGGAGCCGACCTTCGGGTCGAGAACCGCATGCTCGATCTGGCCTGGCACGCCACCCGCGCCGACATGGTGCTGACCCGCGATGCCGAGGGCGCGCAGGGCCGTGCCCGCGTGACGCTGGACCTCGGCAATGCGGGCGGAACGGCGCCACAGCGCGCCGTGACCGTCTCGGCCGCCGGCCGCTACAACATCGCCGACACCACCAGCGACCTGACCATGTCGGTCGACGGGCTGGAGCCGGCGGCAATCGCGGAGTTCGGGCCGGCCCTGGCACCGCTGTCGGCGGTGAAGCTGCCGCTGTCCGGCACCGTCACGGCGCGCCTCGACCGCCGCTTCGAGCCCCTGACGGTCGATCTGAACCTGCGCGGCGGCGCCGGCATCGTCGCCCTGCCTGCGCTGCGGCCGGAGCCGGTCGCCGTGCAGAGCCTTTCCTTGCGCGGCAAGCTGGACGTTCCGGGCCGGCGCCTGCGGGTCGAGGATTTGTCGCTGAAGGCAGGATCGCCGGACGGCGGCGAACCGCTGGCGTTGAGCGCCCAGGGCCAGCTGGCCGAATCCGACCGCGGCCGCGACCTCCAGGCCCGCCTGTCGCTGACCGCCGGTGGACGCACCGCCGGGCTGGAGCTGTCGGGACAGCAGGGAGTGGACAAGGTCGGCCGGGCAACCGCGCGGCTGACCGGCCTCGTCCCCGCCGCGTTCGCCGATCTCGCCCCGGTGCTGGCGCCGCTGAAGGCCGCGGACCTGCCGCTGTCGGGCACGGTGGAAATGGCATTCGATCCGTCGCTCCAGCCGATTTCCGGCAAGGCCGACATCACAGCCGACCGCGGCCGGCTGCTGCGGCCCGACCTGTTCGAAGGGCCGGTGCCGGTGGACAGGGCCCGGCTGCGCCTGCATGGCGACCGTGACCGCATCGAGCTGGACGGATTCGACGCCGTGCTGGGCGAGGCCGGCGGACCGCAGCCGCGGGTGGAGGCCACCGCCACCGCCCGGCGCCAGGGCAGCCGCATGGCGGTGGAGACGCAGGCGACCGCCAGCGGCGTGGCGCTGGACGAGCTTCGCCGCTACTGGCCGAAGATTGCCGGCCCCAACGCGCGCGAGTGGGTGACCCGCAACCTGTCGCACGGAACGGTGACGCAGGCGCGGGCGGAGGCGGCGCTGTCCGTGCCGCTCGATGGAACGGGGTTGCCCGAGCAAACGCGCTTTCTTGCCACCATCGCCGGCGAGGACATCAACGTCCGCTATTTCCACAACCTGACGCCGGTCACCGGCGCCAGCGTGGAGGCGACGACCGACGGCAAGACCTTCACCGTCCTGACCAAGGGCGGCCGGATCGCCGATGCGAAATCGGGCGACATCGAGGTCGGCGAGGGCAAGGTGGTGATCGGCGGGCTGGACATCGGCAAGGAGACGATGGACATCCGCCTGCCGGTGCAGGGACCGGTGCGCTCGATCCTGACCCTGATCGACATGCCGCCGCTGGGCTATCCCACCAAGCTGGAGATGGACCCGGCGCGCACCCAGGGCACGGCCGAGGCGAAGCTGCATTTCGCCTTCCCACTGCTGGCCGACCTGAAGGTGGAGCAGCTCGACCTCGACGTGACGGGCAAGCTGCGCAAGGTGGCGGTGGAGAAGGTGGCGGCCGGGCTGAATGCCACCGACGGCGAGCTGTCGCTGGCGCTCGACCTCAAGGCGATGCAGATCAAGGGCGCCACCAAGCTGGACGGCATCCCGGTCACCATCGACTGGAACGAATCCTTCGACAGTGCGGCCAAGGGCCCGCGCACCCGCATCGCGGTGAAGGGTGACGCCACCGCCGACGATCTGCGCGCCCACGGCATCGATCTGGAAGACCGGGTGCAGGGCCCCTTCGGCGCCGACATCCTGTTCACGGTGGACCGCAAGCACAAGCTGCTGCTGACCGGCAACTTGAACCTGGAGAAGACCCGGCTGTCCATCGAGGAACTCGGCTGGGCCAAGCCCGCCGGCAAGCCCGGCACCGGCAAGCTGACGCTGGAGTTCGACAAGGACCGCCCGACCCGCATCAGCAACCTGACCGTCGATGCCGGCGGACTGAAATCCGTCACCAACCTGGAACTGGCCGACGGCGGCAAGCGGGTGGCGCGGGTGCAGACCCCCAGCTTCAAGCTGGGCCAGACCGACCTGCGCGCCGACCTGACCGTGCTGCCCGCGCTGAAGCCCGGCGGCCCGGCCGGTGGTTATGCCGGAACCATCACCGGCACCAGCCTGGACGCCCGCGGCCTGACCGGCAAGACGCCGTCCGGCGAGGGCGCGGTTACGCCGCCCAAGAAGCCGCCGTCCCCCGCCGACGACGGCCGCAAGACCCCGCTGGACATTGCCATCAAGTTCGACTCGGTGGTGTTCGGCGACGGCCGGCGGCTGCGGCAGGTCGCGGGTTCCATGAAGCGGGACACCACCGCCTGGACCCTGCTGGACCTCACCGGCCGCAGCGAAGGCGGCGGCGTGTCGCTGAAGTGGCGGCCGGGTCCGCAGGGTGTCTACGACCTTGCGATCAACGCCGAGGATCTGGGATCGGCCCTGCAGGCGATGGACCTGAACGACCGCATGCGCGGCGGGCGGTTGACCCTGACCGGCCGGTCGGCGGAAGCGCGGGCCGATGCCGCCATCGTCGGCAAGGTGGAGATCCGCGACTACACCCTGATCGACGTGCCGGCGCTGGCGCGCATCCTGAACGCCATCTCGCCGTCCGGCTTCGCCGAGCTGCTGGGCGGCGGGAAGGGCGTCAATTTCGGCCGCATGTCGGCGGATTTCCGCAAGGAGGGCCGTCTCCTGACCCTGAAAGACCTGCGCACCTCCGGTTCGGCGCTCGGCCTGACCTTGGAGGGACAGATCGATTTGGAGACGGAAACCGCCAACCTCCAGGGCACCATCGTCCCGGTCTATGGCCTGAACCGCCTGATCGGCCAGATTCCGCTGCTGGGCGACGTGCTGAGCGGCGGCGAGGGCCAGGGCATCTTCTCCGCCACATGGCATGTCCAGGGACCGCTGTCCGACCCGGACGTGTCGGTCAACCCGCTGGCGGTGCTGGCGCCGGGCTTCCTGCGCAACCTGTTCTTCCTGGGCGGCGACGGCACGCCGACGCCGGACACCAGACCGCCGCCGGAGGCGCACACACGGTGAAGGACAGGGGCGCCGGCAGTTGTCTGCCGGCGCCCCTCCCCTGCAAAGCCGTCAGCCCACCTTCACCAGCGCATGACGCTTCTTGCCGGCGCTGAGCTTCACCACGCCGTCGGCGTTCAGGTCCGCCGCGGTCGCCTTCACCGTCTCGTCGGCGATCGGCCCGTCGTTCAGCTTGGCCCCGCCGCCCTTGATCAGGCGGCGCGCCTCGCCCTTCGACGCGGCCAGACCGGCCGACACAAGCAGGTCCACCACCGGCAGGCCGGCTTCCAGATCGGCGCGGGCGACCTCGATGCTCGGCAGCCCCTCTGCCGCAGCCCCTTCCTCGAAGGCGCGGCGCGCGGTCTCGGCGGCCTCGAGCGCGGCCTCCTCGCCATGGGCGAGCTTCGTCACCTCGTTGGCGAGGATCTTCTTGGCCTCGTTGATCTCGGCGCCCTGCAGGCTCTCCAGCCGGGCGACCTCGTCCAGCGGCAGTTCGGTGTAGAGGCGCAGGAAGCGGCCGACGTCGGCATCTTCGGTGTTGCGCCAGTACTGCCAGAAATCGTAGCTGCTGAGCTTGTCGGCGGTCAGCCAGACCGCGCCGGCCGCCGTCTTGCCCATCTTGGCGCCGGACGAGGTGGTCAGCAGCGGCGTGGTCAGGCCGAACAGGTCGGCACCGTCGGTGCGGCGGCCGAGTTCGACGCCGTTGACGATGTTGCCCCACTGGTCCGACCCGCCCATCTGCAGGGTGCAGCCATGGCGGCGCTTCAGCTCCACGAAATCGTAGGCCTGGAGAATCATGTAGTTGAATTCCAGGAAGGTCAGCGGCTGCTCACGGTCCAGCCGCAGCTTGACCGACTCGAAGCTCATCATCCGGTTGATGGTGAAATGACGGCCGATGTCGCGCAGCAGCGGGATGTATTTCAGCTCGTCCAGCCAGTCGGCGTTGTTCACCATCACCGCGTCGGTCGGCCCATCCCCGAAGCTCAGGTAGCGGCCGAAGATCCGCTTGATGCCCGCCATGTTGTTGGCGATGACCTCGTCGGTCAGCAGCTGGCGCGCCTCGTCCTTGCCCGACGGGTCGCCGATCTTGGTGGTGCCGCCGCCCATCAGGACGATCGGCTTGTGGCCGGTCTTCTGCAGCCAGCGCAGCATCATGATCGGCAGCAGGCTGCCGACATGCAAGCTGTCGGCGGTGCAGTCGAAGCCGATATAGGCGACGATCGGCCCCTTCGTCGCACGCTCGTCCAGCGTGGCGAAGTCGGTGCACTGGTGGATGAACCCGCGATCCTGAAGGGTGCGCAGGAACTCCGAGGCGGGAGCCGAGGGGGTGGTCGTCGTCATGGCCGCAATCCGGCTGTCGTTGGAATGAAGGGCGGAGAATTCCCGCGGTCTGTTAGCACGGAACGGCCCCTGCCTCAATGCGGCGCCCCCGGTCGCCATGGTTGGAACCGGCCCGCGGGACGGCCCATTCTACCGCTCAAGCATCGCTGCACCGCCACAAGTCAAAACCCTGAGCAGGGGCCGGGCATTTCGTGGAAATCCGCTCCAAACGCAATTGACATTGATTCGCAAAACAGCAGTCCCGGCCTGACTGTATTTTGGGCAGACCGCCCGGCACCAATTGATAGTGACTATCAACTACATCTTTGTTTCAAAGGGAGATTTTTATTGTGCGAGTCCTTCTGCTGTGCCAAGGTGCGACAAATCGTCTATTTCGGAGTATCGCATCATGCAAGGCGATCAAGGGGTCCTGGACCGTTTGAACAAGCTGCTCACCGGTGAACTGAGCGCGGCCGACCAGTATCTGTCCCATGCCCGCAGCATGGAGGACATGGGCCTCAAGGCGCTGAGCGAGCGCATCTCGCACGAGCGGGTGGAAGAGCTGGAGCACGCCGACAAGCTGATCCGCCGCATCCTGTTCCTGGAAGGCACGCCCGACGTCGCCAGCCGCGACCCGATTCACATCGGCAAGACCGTGCCGGAGATGATGCGCAACGACCTGACCCTCGAATATGAGGTGGTGGCCGCGCTCAAGGAGGCAATCGCCTATTGCGAGCAGGTGAAGGATTACGACACCCGCCGCATCCTGCTGGAACTGCTGGTCGACACCGAGGAAGACCATGCCCACTGGCTGGAACAGCAGCTTGGCCTGATCGACATGCTCGGCCTGCAGAATTACCTGCAGTCGGCCATGGGCGGCTTCCCCACCTGAGCGGAGGACGGATCATGAAGGGCAACAGCGACGTTATCGTCCAGCTTCAGATCGTCCTGAAGGACCAGCTGACGCAGATCAACCAGTATTTCCTGCACGCCCGCATGCTGAAGAACTGGGGCGTCAAGGCCCTGGGCAAGTGGGAGTATCACGCCTCCATCGAAGTGATGAAGAGCGCGGACGAGATCATCGAACGCATCCTGTTCATCGAGGCGATCCCCAACCTCCAGGACCTCGGCAAGCTGCACATCGGCGAGGATGTGCCGGAGATCCTGTCCAGCGACCTCGCCGCCGAGCGCGAGGCCCGCGACCGCATCGCCCACGCCATCTCCGTGTGCGAGGAGAAGGCCGACTACGTGTCGCGCGACGAGCTGTCCGAACTGCTGGAAGAGTCGGAAGAGCGCATTGACTATCTGGAAACCCAGCTGAGCCTGATCGACGACATCGGTCTGCCCAACTACATCCAGTCGGCGATGGGCGAGTTCAAGGACTGAGGTTGAGCGGGGGCTGACTCTGCGAGGAGCGCCCCCTCAAACCCGCCCACTCAAGCCCGCTGCAAAATCTCTTCCGCCAGCGCCTGCATTTCGGCTGCCGCCTGGGTCTTGCGTGCGGCCTCCGTCACCGAAAGCCCGGTCATCAGCGTGCCGGCATAGGCGGTGCGGTTGCCAACCTGCGCCGTCGCCAGTTCCACCGCCGGCGGCGCGACCAGTTCATGCACCTTGCCGACCAGTTCGTCGGCGATGCGGGCGCGCGGCGGCACCCGGTTCAGCACCAGCAGCAGCCGGCGCCTCTCCTGCGCCGCCAGATCGATGGTCGGATGCACCGCCCACAGATCCATCGGGCTCGGCTGCACCGGCGCCACCACCAGCGTGGCGGCGCGGACGGCGATGCGCGCTTCGGTCTGGGCATGGGGCGGGCTGTCGATCACCACGATGTCGTGGGAGCGGGCCAGCTTCTCCACCTCGGCCTGGGTGCGCCAGCCGGTGATCTGCACATGGGTGAAGCCGGGCTGACCGCCGGTGGCCTCCGACCGCACGGCATGCCAGCGGGTCAGGCTGCCCTGCGGGTCGATGTCGACGGTCGCGACCTTGTAGCCGAGCTGCGCCCAGGCGATGGCGAGATGGGCCGCCAGCGTGGTCTTGCCGGCGCCGCCTTTCTGCTGCGCCACGGTGAAGACCTTGCCCGTCATGCCCGCACCCATCATGTTGTGTTGGTTGATTGCGCACTCCCCTCATAACCTTGGGCATGGCACCGGTGCAACCGCGCGAATTGACACCGGTGCTGCACGGGCTAGAAAGACGCCGTGACCGACCATTCCGCACCCGATACCGGTGAGAAGCGCCCGGCGCTGATCCCGGCCACCCCGACCGGCATCGCCCGAGCGGCCGAACTGCTGCGCGCCGGCCGTCTGGTCGCCTTCCCGACCGAGACGGTCTATGGGCTGGGCGCCGACGCCACCGACGACCGCGCCGTCGCCGCGATCTTCGCCGCCAAGGGCCGGCCGCAGTTCAACCCGCTGATCGTCCATGTCCCCGATCTGGTCGCCGCCCATTCCTGGGGCCTGTTCGACGACCGTGCCCACGATCTGGCGACGCAGTTCTGGCCCGGCCCGCTGACCATGGTCGTGCCGCGCCCGGCCAACTCCGCCCTGTCGCTGCTGGTCAGCGCCGGGCTGGACAGCATCGCCATCCGCGTGCCCAACCATCCGGTGGCGCAGGCGATCCTGCGCGCCGCCGGCAAGCCGATCGCCGCCCCCAGCGCCAACCGCTCCGGCGCCGTCAGCCCGACCACGCCGCATCATGTGCTGGAAAGCCTGGGCGACCGGGTCGACGCCATCGTAACCGGCGGCAAATGCATGGTCGGGCTGGAGTCCACCGTCATCGATCTGACCGGTCCCGACGCGGCGCTTCTGCGCCCCGGCGCCGTTCTGCCCGACGAGATGGAGCGGCTGATCGGCCCGGTCCGCCTGTCGGCCGGCGATCCGACCGCGCCGAAATCGCCCGGCCAGCTGGAAAGCCACTACGCCCCCAACGCCGCGGTGCGCCTGAACGCGTCGTCGGCGGAAGAGGACGAAGCCTTCCTGACCTTCGGCCCCGACCGCTTCGTCTTCGGCGGCACCACGCGGCTGAACCTGAGTTTGGAGGGCGACCTCAACGAGGCCGCGGCCAACCTGTTCTCCCACCTGCGCAGCCTGGACCAGAGCGGCGCCCGCCGCATCGCGGTGATGCCGATCCCCGATGTGGGGTTGGGTCTGGCGATCAACGACCGCCTGCGCCGGGCGGCGGCGCCGCGGGGATAAGGGCGCTGCCGGCCTCTGCCCTGATCCAGCGGAGAAAGGCGGCCACCGCCGGCTTTTCCTCCGCCCCGCCAGGATAGACGAGGTGATAGGCGAGGCCGTTCGACAGGCGCTGGTCGAACAGGACGACAAGCCGCCCCGCTGCGAGATCGTCGGCGGCAAAACGGTCCCGGACCAGCGCTACCCCCAATCCGGCCTTGGCAGCCTCCATCACCCCGTTGCCATCGGCGAAAACCGGCCCGCGATCCGCGCCCGTATCCGGCACGCCGGCGGCCCGGAACCAGAGCGCCCAATCCCCGCGGTGCTCGTCATGCAGAAGCCGGTGAGCCACTGGCCCTTCTGCCGGATCGGCTGCCAGATCGGCCGGATGCCGAACCGGCGGTGCGGTGCGCAGATAGTCAGGACTGCACACCGGAACCAGCTCGTCGTCGATCAATCGCTCGGCACATAGGCCTTCGTAAGCGCCCAGCCCGTGACGCACGGCGACGTCGACGCGGTCCTGCGCGAAATCGACGAGCCGGTTGGTGACCCCGATCCGTACATCGATCCCGGGCGCCGCCTCCTCGAACCGCGGCAGACGCGGAACCAGCCATTGAACGGCGAAGGCCGGGGTGCAGGACAGCGTCAGTTCCGGCCTGCGGCGCCCTGCCGTGAGTTCGGCGGTCGCGTCCCGCATCAGGCGGAAAGCGGTCCGGATGGCCGCATGATAGGCCGCCCCCTCGGCGGTCAAGGCGAGGCTGCGCGGCCTGCGTTCGAACAGCCGCAAGCCAAGCACCGTTTCCAATTCCTTGACCTGGAGGCTGACCGCGCCGGGTGTGACATTCAACTCCCGCGCGGCAACAGTCATGCTGAGGTGACGCGCGGTCGCTTCGAAGGCGCGCAGGCCCGCAAGCGGCGGCAGGGAAAGCATCATGATTTAAGAAATCTCAACTGAATTTGGAAAAAGGCTCGTTTGCACAATACCGGAATTGGACGTTAATTTTAGCTCAGCTTGATTGAGCAGGGAAGGCCGCCCAATGGCGGGACGCGCGGGTCAAGCCCGAAATCATGGCACGGGCGCCTGAAACATCCGTTTCGACGGCGATGGCAATTCCACCGCAAGAAACGGATCGCGACTGGCCGGCACCGCCGTGCAGGATGCCGGAACCCGGTATGTCCAGCCCCGGACACGGATATGGACGAACACTCATAAGCCATCAATGGAGGCTGCCCGATGACCGCACCGAGCCACAAGCCGATGGACCTGACCGACTGGGGCCTCCTGGTCGCGCTTTCGATCCTGTGGGGCGGTTCCTTTTTCTTCGTCGGCATCGCCGTACGGGAATTGCCGCCGCTCACCATCGTCGCCATGCGGGTCGCGCTGGCGGCCCTGGCACTCGGCGGGCTGTTGCGGATCCTGGGACTGCCGATGCCGCGGGACCGCCGGACATGGGCCGCCTTCT
The DNA here is from genome assembly GCF_003116035.1 of Azospirillum sp. TSH64. Taxonomy (GTDB): domain Bacteria; phylum Pseudomonadota; class Alphaproteobacteria; order Azospirillales; family Azospirillaceae; genus Azospirillum. The sequence continues at coordinate 2,638,941 of NZ_LGQW01000015.1, read as the reverse complement.
TCGCCATGGGGGTATTGAACAACCTCGTTCCCTTCTGCCTGATCGTCTGGGGACAGACGCAGATCTCCAGCGGCGTCGCCTCGGTCCTCAACGCCACCACCCCGCTGTTCGGCGTCCTGGTTGCGCATGTCCTGACCCGAGATGAGAAGATGACCGGCAACCGGCTGGCCGGGGTGCTCGTCGGCTTCGCCGGCGTGGCGGTCATGATCGGCCCGACGGCACTGGCCGGGCTGGGAAACGGGTTGCTGCCGCAGCTTGCGGTGCTGGGTGCCGCCCTGTCCTACTCCTTCGCCGGCATCTTCGGTCGCCGGTTCAAGGGCATGGGAGTGTCGCCGCTGGTTACCGCGACGGGGCAGGTCACCGCCTCCACCCTGATGCTGGTGCCGGTGGCCCTGCTGGTTGATCGTCCCTGGACCCTGCCAATGCCCAGTACGGCCGCCTGGGGTGCCGTCGTCGGCATCGCCCTGCTGTCCACCGCCCTGGCCTACGTCATCTTCTTTCGCGTCCTGGCTTCCGCCGGGGCGACCAACCTGATGCTCGTCACGTTCCTGATCCCGGTCAGCGCCATCCTGCTGGGCGGCCTGTTTCTCGGCGAGCGGCTGGCGGTGCGGCATGGGATCGGCATGGCGCTGATCGCCGGCGGCCTTGCCGCCATCGATGGAAGGCTGTTCGCACGGCTGGGGCAACGCAGATCCGCATCGGCCGCCAAAGGATAGAAAATGGTCGGCGAAGACGTTAGAAGGGAACGATTGCAAGCCCCTCAACCTGCCCTGGACGCCTTGCCATGACCGTCGCCGCCGCCCTCGACCAGATCCGCGCCATCGTCGGCCCGTCCGGCATCCTCACCGACGCCGCCGACATGGCCCCCTACCTTGCGGAGTGGCGCGGGCGTTTCAAGGGCAACAGCCCGGCGGTGGTCCGCCCGGCCAACACCGCCGAGGTGGCGGCGGTCGTGAAGATCTGCGCCGAGGCCGGCATTCCCATCGTGCCGCAGGGTGGCAACACCAGCCTCGTCGGCGGCTCCATCCCGTATGAGGACGGGCGCGAGATCGTTCTCAGCCTGTCGCGCCTGAACCGCATCCGCGACATCGACACGCTGAACTACACCATGACTGTCGAGGCCGGCGTGGTGCTGACCGCCATCCAGGAGGCCGCGGCCGACGCCGACCGCCTGTTCCCGCTGAGCCTGGGGGCGGAGGGCACGGCGCAGATCGGCGGCCTGATCTCCACCAACGCCGGCGGCATCAACGTCCTGCGCTACGGCAACACCCGCGACCTCGTGCTGGGGCTGGAGGTGGTGCTGGCCGACGGCCGCGTCTGGGACGGCATGCGCCGCCTGCGCAAGAACAACACCGGCTATGACCTGAAGAACCTGTTCATCGGCGCCGAAGGCACGCTGGGCATCGTCACCGCCGCGGTGCTGAAGCTGTTCCCGCGCCCGCGCCAGTCGATCACCGCCTTCGTCGCAGTGCCGAGCCCGGCCGCCGCCATCGAGCTGCTGGCCCGCCTGCGCGCCGCCTCCGGCGACGCCGTCTCGGCCTTCGAGCTGATGTCGCGCCGCTGCCTGGATTTCGCGCTGAAGCATGTTGCCGGCACCATCGACCCGCTGTCGGAGCCGTCGCCCTGGTATGTCCTGACCGAGCTGACCGCCGGCACCAAGTCCGACGCCTTCCAGGAGACGGTGGAGACCGCGCTGGGCGAGGCGTTCGAGGCCGAACTGGCGACCGACGCCACGCTGGCCCAGTCCGACGCCCAGGCCAAGCAGCTGTGGTTCATCCGCGAGGCCATCGTCGAGGCGCAGAAGTTCGAGGGCGGCTCGATCAAGAACGACGTGTCGATCCCGGTGTCCCGCGTCGCCGAGTTCATCGACCTGGCGGAAGCGGCGGTGGCCGAGGCATGCCCCGGCATCCGCCCGACCCCCTTCGGCCATGTCGGCGACGGCAACATCCACTTCAACCTCAGCCAGCCCGAGGGTGCCGACACCAAGGCCTATCTCGACCGCTGGGACGAGATCTGCCATGTGGTGAACGAGGTGATCTTCAAGCTCGACGGCTCGATCTCCGCCGAGCATGGCGTCGGCCGCTTCAAGAAGGACGAGATGCCGGCCATCAAGGGCCCGGTCGAGTTCGACATGCTGCGCGCCATCAAGGCGACGCTCGACCCCAACGGTCTGCTGAACCCTGGCAAGATGCTGCCCTGAGCACCCCCTCACCGGCCCTCTCATCGGCCTCCAGTGTCATAATATTGCGGGGGACAGGCTTGCGACGACAGACGTAGCGCAATGCTTGTCCCCGGCACGACACAAGGCTATGGTGCGGCCTCCGTTTCTTCTGCGCCTGTCGTACCGCGAGAGAGAGTTTTTCCGATGTCCAAGCCGCGCACTCTGTTCGACAAGATCTGGGACAGCCACGTCGTGCATCGCCAGGACGACGGCACCTGCATCCTCTATATCGACCGCCATCTGGTCCATGAAGTGACCAGCCCGCAGGCGTTCGAAGGACTGCGTGTTGCCGGCCGCCAGGTGCGGCGTCCGGAAGCCACTCTCGCCGTGCCCGATCACAACGTCCCCACCACCGACCGCTCCAAGGGTATCACCGAGGAGGAGAGCCGGATCCAGGTGGAGACGCTGGACAAGAACGCCCGCGACTTCGGCGTGCGCTATTTCCCGATGGACGACGTCCGCCAGGGCATCGTCCACATCGTCGGTCCGGAACAGGGCTTCACCCTGCCCGGCGCCACCATCGTCTGCGGCGACAGCCACACCGCCACCCATGGTGCCTTCGGCGCCCTGGCCTTCGGCATCGGCACGTCGGAGGTGGAGCATGTGCTGGCCACCCAGACCCTGCTGCAGAAGCCGGCCAAGAACATGCTGATCCGCGTGGACGGCAAGGTGAATCCCGGCGTCACCGCCAAGGACATCGTGCTGGCCATCATCGGCAAGATCGGCACCGCCGGCGGTACCGGCTACGTCATCGAGTTCGCGGGCGAAGCCATCCGCGACCTGTCGATGGAAGGCCGCATGACCGTCTGCAACATGGCCATCGAAGGCGGCGCCCGCGCCGGCCTGATCGCCCCGGACGAGAAGACCTTCGAGTATGTGCAGGGCCGCTCCCTGGCGCCGAAGGCCGGCGCCTTCGAGCAGGCCGTTCAGTACTGGAAGACGCTGCCGTCGGACGAGGGCGCGGTCTATGACGCCACCGTCGTGCTGAACGCCGCCGACATCGCGCCGCAGGTTACCTGGGGCACCAGCCCGGAAGACGTGCTGCCGATCACCGCGACCGTCCCGAACCCGGCCGACATCGCCGACGAGGGCAAGCGCGCCGCCGTCGAGCGCTCGCTCGCCTACATGGGCCTGACCCCCGGCCAGCCGCTGTCGAGCGTCAAGGTCGACACCGTGTTCATCGGCTCCTGCACCAACGGCCGCATCGAAGACCTGCGCGCCGCCGCCGACCTCGCCAAGGGCCGCAAGGTCGCCGAGGGCGTCCGCGCCCTGGTGGTCCCCGGTTCGGGTCTGGTCAAGGAGCAGGCCGAGGAAGAGGGTCTGGACAAGATCTTCACCGAGGCCGGCTTCGAGTGGCGCGAGCCGGGCTGCTCCATGTGCTTGGCGATGAACGCCGACCGTCTGGCCCCGGGCGAGCGCAGCGCCTCGACCTCGAACCGCAACTTCGAAGGCCGTCAGGGCCGCGGCGGCCGCACCCACCTCGTCAGCCCGGCGATGGCCGTGGCGGCGGCGGTGACCGGCCACCTGACGGACGTCCGCACGCTGTAAGGGCTCTTCGCCCCCTCTGTCCGACTGCGGAGGGAGGGGGCGCCCACGCCAAAGCTTTCTCGCTAGTCCCCCCTGCCCCTTGCCTGTCCCATCAGTCCCTGCGGCCGATAGATCAGGAAAAGCGTCAGCAGCCCGAACGCCACGATGTCCTTGTAGGCGAGCGCGAAATAGGCTGACCAGAAGGTCTCGACCAGCCCCAGTAGGGCGCCGCCGAGCATCGCCCCCGGCACCGAGCCGATGCCGCCGACCACCGCCGCGGCCAGCGCCTTGAAGCCGATCAGGTAACCGGTAAAGAAGTTCACCCCGCCGTAATAGAGCGCGATCACCGCCCCCGCCGCCGCGGCCAGTCCGCCGCCGATGGCGAAGGTCGCCGCTACCGTGCGGTTGACGTCCACCCCCACCAGTTCCGCCGCCGCGATGTCGTCGGTGCAGGCGCGATGCGCCCGGCCGAAGGCGGTGCGCTGCATGATTCCCCAAAGCGCGGCATAAAGCCCGCCGGTCAGCACCAGGATCGCCAACTGCGCGGCCAGCGCGGTGACGGTGAAGGCGCCGTCGCTCAGCAGGTCGTAGCGTCCGGTCAGCACCGGCGCCGGCCACCAGTCGCGCGCGCCATGCAGCAGCCGCACCCCCTCCTGATAGGCAATGGACAGCCCGACCGCGACGATCAGCGGCGTGTGGCTGCGCACCCCGCGCAGTCGGCGGAAGACCAGCCGGTCCATCGTCCAGCCCTGCACCGCGGTGAAGCCGATCACCAGCACCAGCACGCCCAGCAGCGCCGGCGGCCATGTCGCCCAGCCGGCCATGCCGAGCCCGGCCGCCGCCATCGCCGTCACCATGGCGCCGACCATCGTCAACTCCCCCATCGCCAGATTGATCTGGCCGAGGATGGCGTAGACCAGCGTGTAGCCCAGCGCGAGCAGCCCATAGACGCAGGCGACCGTGGCGGCATTGATGATTTGTTGGGCCAGGAACAGGGCGGGCGTCCAGCGCGTCGGCGGCGGCCTTTCAGTCTCGACGACCCCGCCGATGGCGTCGCGCGGCGGCTTGATGCGCAGCCATTGCTGGAGCATGGCGAAGCGCATCTCGGTCAGCCAGCCGCTGCGATCGGTCGCCACCGCCACCAGGGTGCGCCGCCCCTCCTCCATCGACGTGCCGGCGAAACGGCAGGCGATCCAGTGGGACTGGCTGCCGCTGCGGTAATCGACGCGCAGCACCCGCTTGTCCTCAGTGTAGCTGCGGGTGGACAGGTCGGTGACGCGGCCGGGTTCGAAGGCCGGGATCAGTTTCCGGCACAGCACATCCTGGTCGGCATCGACGCCGCACCCGGTGAGCATCAGCAGGACGAGGCACAACAGCGGCAGGATGCGGAGCACGGAACCGCCCGGTCAGGTGGGACGGTTCAGCCTACCGACAATTTGGAAGGGTGGGAAGCGCCGGCAATCCGCCCCCCCCCGTCCCTTCACTCCACCATGTAATCGCGCACCAGCAGCTCGGCGATCTGCACGGCATTCAGCGCGGCGCCCTTGCGCAGGTTGTCGGCGACGCACCAGAAGGACAGGCCGTTCTCCACCGTGATGTCGTCGCGGATGCGGCTGACGAAGACCGGGTTTTCGCCGGCGATCTCCACCGGGGTGACATAGCCGTCGCCGGTCTGCAGGTCGATCACCGAGATGCCGGGGGCGGCGCGCAGGACGAGGCGGGCCTCCTCGGCGCTGATCGGTTCCTCCGTCTCGATGTTGATCGACAGGGCATGGCCGATGAAGGTCGGCACGCGGACGCAGGTTGCAGCGACCTTGATCTTCGGATCGAGGATCTTCTTGGTCTCCACCGTCATCTTCCACTCTTCCCTGGTGGAGCCGTCCTCCATGAAGCTGTCGATGTGGGGGATGACGTTGAAGGCGATCTGTTTGGGGAAGACGCTCTTGGCGACCGGATCGTTGACGAAGATGGCGCGGGTCTGGGTGAACAACTCGTCCATCGCCTCCTTGCCGGCGCCCGACACCGACTGGTAGGTCGACACCACGACGCGGCGGATCTTGAAACGGTCGTGCAGGGGCTTTAGCGCCACCGCCATCTGGATGGTGGCACCGTTGGGGTTGGCGATGATGCCGCGCTTGCGATAGCCGACCAGCGTCTCCGGGTTCACCTCCGGCACCACCAGCGGCACGTCGGGATCCATGCGGAACTGCGAGGTGTTGTCGATCACCATCGCCCCGGCGGCGGCCGCCCGCGGCACATGGATGGCCGACACCTTGGCGCCGGGCGACGACAGCACGATGTCCACGCCATGGAAGTCGAACTTGTTGAGATCCTGGACCTTGAGGATCTCGTCCTCGCCATAGGACACCTCCTGGCCGATCGACTTCTCGGAGGCGAGCGCGATGACCTTGTCGGCCGGGAACTTCCGCTCGGCCAGCGTTTGCAGGATCTCGCGCCCGACATTGCCGGTGGCGCCGATGACCGCGACGGTATAGCCCATGACGGGGGTTTCCTTCTGCCGAATATCCGCGAAAACAAGAATGGTGCCGGAGGGCGTTAGGAGCTAGGCACTTTCCCTGCGAATTGCAACCCGTCCCACATCAAACCTGCCTTCCAGCCGGGTTGACATGCGATGGAAGGCGGCGGGAAGATTCCGTCCCTCAACAGTGCCCGAACGGGCCTCCAGGGAGACTTCACGGATGACCAGCTTCAAGCGCGGCCTCATTGCGCAGACAGTTCTTGGTGCCGCCGCTCTCGCCCTCGCCGGTTTCGCCGCCCCCGCCCTTGCCGACACGCCGAAGGACGCGCTGGTGATGGCGTGGCAGTTCGACGACATCGTCAGCCTCGACCCCGGCGAGATCTTCGAGCTGTCGGGTGCGGAATACAGCGCCCAGGTCTATGACCGGCTGATCCATTTCGACGTCAACGACGTCAGCAAGATCGAAGGCGAGGCCGCCGAAAGCTGGACCGTGTCGCCCGACGGCAAGACCTTCACCTTCAAGATCCGTGATGGCATCGCCTTCCATTCCGGCAACCCGATGACGGCCGAGGATGTGGCGTGGTCCTTCTCCCGCGCGGTGAAGATGAACAAGGGTCCGGCCTTCATCCTGACCCAGTTCGGCCTGACGCCCGAGAATGTCGACCAGATGGTGCGCGCCACCGACCCGAAGACGCTGGTCTTCACCACCGACAAGGTCTATGCGCCGACCTTCGTGCTCTATTGCCTGACCGCAGACGTGGCCTCCATCGTCGATTCCAAGCTGGTGAAGGGCAAGGAGAAGGACGGCGATTTCGGCGCCGGCTGGCTGAAGACCAACTCCGCCGGCTCCGGCCCCTTCATCCTGAAGCAGTGGAAGGCGAGCGAGCTGCTGACCTTCGACGCCAACCCGAAATACTGGCGCGGCGCCCCGAAGCTGAAGCGCGTGCTGATCCGCCACATCCCGGAACCGGCGACCCAGCGCCTGCTGCTGGAGAAGGGCGACGTCGATGTCGCGCGCAACCTGAAGCCGGAGCAGTTCGAACCGCTGAAGTCGAGCGACGCCATCCGTCTGGTCCAGGCGCCGAAGGGCACGCTGTGGTATCTCAGCCTGAACCAGAAGAACGCCACCCTGGCAAAGCCCGAGGTGCGCGAGGCCTTCAAGTATCTGGTCGACTATGACGGCATGGCGGGCACGATCATGAACGGCATCGGCGCCGTCCATCAGGCCTTCCTGCCCAAGGGCTTCCTGGGGGCCGTCAACGACAACCCCTACAAGTACGACCCGGCCAAGGCGAAGGAGCTGCTGACGAAGGCCGGCTATCCCGACGGCTTCACCGTCAGCATGGACGTCCGCAACACCAATCCGACCCAGGACATGGCCCAGGCGATCCAGGCCAGCGCCGCCAAGGCCGGCATCAAGATCGAGATCATCCCCGGCGACGGCAAGCAGGTGCTGACCAAGTACCGCGCCCGCAACCACGAACTGATGATCCAGCAGTGGGGTGCGGACTATCAGGACCCGAACTCCAACGCCGACACCTTCGCCTCCAACCCGGACAACGGCGACAACGCCAAGTCCAAGCCGCTGGCCTGGCGCAACGCCTGGGACATTCCGGAACTGACCAGGAAGACCGCCGCCGCTATCGAGGAGCGCGACGGCGCCAAGCGCGCCCAGATGTACGAGGAGCTTCAGCGCTCGGTCCTCGCCGACTCGCCCTTCGTCATCATGTTCCAGCAGACCGAGATGGTCGCCGAGCGCAAGAGCGTCAACGGCCTCGTCTGGGGCCCGAGCTTCGACACCAACTACTACTGGAAGGCCGAGAAGAAGTAAGGATGCAGGGGGCTCACCGCCCCCTCTTTCTTGGGTCCATGGGCTCACCCCCAGGCGCGCACATCCTCGACCACCACGGCGAGGCTGTCGGACAGGCCGGTCAGCACGCCGCGCTGGATGTCGGCCGCCGGCACCACGCCGCCCTTGCCGTCCGGCAGATCGCGGGTGGCAGTGGCCGACGCCACGACCGTCACCCGCCAGCCATGGTCCACCGCCGACCGCGCCGTGCTGCTCACGCAGTTGTGGGTCATGAAGCCGGCGACGATCATCTCCGTCCGCCCGCTGTCGCGCGCCACAGTCTGCAAGTCGGTCCCGGCGAAGGCATTGGCGAGCTTCTTGACGATCACCGGTTCCCCGTCGCGCGGGGCGACGGCCGGGACGATCTGCGCCAGCGGCCCGGTGGGGTCGAACACCGGGGCGCCCGCCGCGGTGTGATGGACGATGTGGATCACCGGCACGCGGTTGGCACGGGCCAGCGCCAGCAGTTCCGCGGCCCGCTCCACCGCGGCATCGACGCCCGACAGCCGCAGGGCGCCGTCGGTGTATTCGCGCTGAAAGTCGATCAGCACCAGCACCGCCTTGTCCAGGGGGGCGGGGGTGGCCGGCGCACCAACGATCTGGCGCAGGGTCCGGGCAGGAAGAGTCGTCATCGCGAGAGGCTCCGTGGTCGCTGAAAATCGATGACGGCGATGCTGCCCCGTTCACCGATGCTCAGCCATCCGCTATGCTTGCACGATGGCTGTCCAAAAATTCACAGGCCCGCTCGATTGGGACGATTTGCGGGTGTTCCTGGAACTGGCCCGCGCCGGCAGCCTGTCGGCGGCGGCCCGCAGCCTGCGGCTGAGCCACGCCACGGTCGGGCGCCGGCTGGCCGCGCTGGAGGCAACGCTCGGCCGCAGCCTGATGGAGCGCCGGCCCGACGGCTATGTCCTCACCGGGGACGGTGAAGGCGTCCGCGCCCTGGCCGAGGCGATGGACGAACGGGCACAGGCGATCAGACGCCGCGAAGGCGACGCGGCCGGGCTGACCGGCACCGTGCGGCTGACCATGACCCAGGCGCTGGCCGACATCTTCCTGATCCCCCGGCTGGGACCGCTGCGGACAGCCAACCCTGGCCTGGACCTGGAGATCATCGTCGACAACCGCACCCTCAGCCTCGCTCGGCGAGAGGCCGATCTGGCGATCCGGCTGGCCCGGCCGCAGCGCGGCGATCTGGTCGGGCGGCGGCTGGCGACGCTGGGCTATGGGCTGTATGCGGCACCGGACGCGTCCGACACCCTGATCGCCTACGACGAGTCGATGGCGGAATTGCCGGAGGCTTTGTGGCTGGACCGTCATGGCGGCGGCCGGCGTGTCGCCTTCCGCTCCAACAGCGTGCAGGGGCAGCTTGCAGCGGCGGTCGCCGGCTTTGGCACCGCCTTCCTGCCCTGCATGCTGGCGGACGGCGTGCCGGGACTGGTGCGGCAGCCGTTGTCCGGTCCGCCGCCCTGCTCGCCATTAACCCGCGAGGTCTGGCTGCTGGTTCACCGCGACCGCCGCGACGTACCGCGGGTACGCACGGTGATCGAGCATCTGGTGGCCGTCTTTACCGCGGAGCGGGAACGGCTGGAAGGCGGTTGACGATGCCCCGCCACCTCCACCACCCTCGAGCTGTCGCCACAAAAGGCCTGTCCGCCATGTCGTTCCGCTCCCTGTGTCTGGTGGGCCTCGCCATCGTCGCGGCAGTCCCCGCCCACGCGCAGTCCCGGCCCAATGACGAAACCTTCACCAACACGGTTGTCGCAGCCGGGAAAAGCGTCACCCGCACGCAATGCGCCGAGTTTGAGGCGCTGGAAACCGCCAGCTGGGTGGAGGTCGACGGTCGCGGCGAATGCCTGCGCTATTACGCGGCCGGCCTGAAACCCGGCTCAAATCCGATCGTCGCGGCCTGGATGCATGGCGACGTGATGGGTTCCAGGCCGCAGCAGATCGGGCATCAGGAGGGGTTGAGCGTCGCCGGCATGATCGAACAGGAACGGGTCTTGTCGGCACGCTTCGGCGTGCCCTTCATTTTCCTGGCCCGTCCGGGAGCTTATGGCAGTTCCGGCAAATTCTGGACCATGCGCCATACCCCGCGCGAGGCGGCGCTGATGAACGCCCATCTCGATCTGCTCAAGAAGCGCTATGGCATCGGGCAATGGTCGCTCGGTGGAAGCAGTGCCGGAGGCACGCTGACGGCCGAATTCCTGGCCCGCCGCACCGACCTGAAATGCGCCGTCATCTCGTCCGGTGCCTCCGCTTACGAAGCCTACCTCCAGGCGCATGGCGTCAAGACCCGCTTGGCAAAGCCGGAGACTTGGTTCGATCCCTACCGCTCGCTCGACCTGATTCCCAACGATCCGGCGCGCCGGATCTTGGTCATCGGAGATCCGCGGGAAACGAATGTGCTGTTCCGTACCCAACGACTGTATTTCGACGGCTTGGCGGCACGGGGGCACAAGGCCTGGTTGGTCCCGCTCGAACGGGCCCGGCCGCCCCGCTACCACGGTCTGGTCGATTTCGGCGAAACCGCCACCGGCCTCTGCGCCCAGGGCGTCGAAACGGACAGTCTGTTGAAGACGCTCCAATTCATGCCCGAACAGCCGGAGCGGATCAGCAATTGACCCAATTCAGTAACGCGCCGCCATGAAGTAGAGCCCGTCCGGTGGGCAGGTCGGCCCGGCCTTGGCCCGGTCGCGGGCATCCAGCGCACGGCGGACGTCGTCCACCGTCCATTTGCCGGCACCGACCAGTTCCAGCGTGCCGACCATGTTGCGGACCTGATGGTGCAGGAACGAGCGGGCGGCGGCATGAACGCGAATCTCTTCGCCCTGCCGCTCCACGGCCAGCCGGTCCAACGTCTTCACCGGCGACTTGGCCTGACACAGCGCGGCGCGGAAGCTGGAGAAGTCATGCTGGCCGACCAGCACCTGCGCCGCTTCATGCATCGCCTCGGCGTTCAGCGGACGGGTGACGTGCCAGGCACGGCCGGAGTCCAGCGCCAGCGGCGCCCGGCGGTTGACGATGCGGTAGACATAGGCACGGCCGGTCGAGGTCAGGCGGGCGTGGAACTCCTCCGTCACCGCCTCCACCTCCAGCACCGCGATGGGCGCCGGCTTCAGGTGGAAGTTCAGGGCGTCGCGCAGCTTCAGGCCGGTGAAGGGCTTTTCCAGGTCGAAATGGCAGACCTGACCCAACGCATGCACCCCAGCGTCGGTACGGCCGGAGCCATGGACCCGCACCACCTCGCCCGACAGGCGGTGCACCGCCTCCTCCAGGCTCTGCTGGACCGAGGGGCCGTTGTCCTGGCGCTGCCAGCCGACGAAGGGGCGGCCGTCATACTCAACGGTCAGTTTCCAGCGCTGCACGATGGTCAATCCGCCACGGGTTCGGCGGCTTCGGGAGCGGAGACCGGCTGCCCGACCGCCAGCGCGAAGCCGCGCAGGAAAGCCGCACCATCGACCGGCGCCTTGCCCGGCCGCTGCACCCTGGTCAGCCGAACGGCCCCGCCGGCGCAGGCGACCGTCAGCCGGTCGTCCAGCAACGTGCCGGGTGTGCCGGTTCCGGATACGGGTTCGGCGGCCAGAACCTTGATCCGCTCACCGTTGGCAGCGTCGAACCAGCAGCCGGGCCAAGGGGTCAGAGCGCGGACCTGCCGCTCGACATAGGCGGCGGGCCGGTTCCAGTCGAGACGGCCATCCTCGCGCGTCAGCTTGGCGGCGTAGGTAACGCCGTCTTCCGGCTGCGGCACGGCGGCCAGCGTGCCGGCGGCCAGCCCGTCCAGCGCCGGGGCGATCATGCGGGCGCCGAGTGCAGCCAGCTCGTCATGCAGACTGCTGGCGGTGGTGGCGGGGGTGATCGCCACCGCTTGCCGAGACAGCATGGCGCCGGTGTCGAGCCCGATGTCCATCTGCATGATGGTGATCCCGGTCTCGGCATCGCCGGCCAGGATGGAGCGCTGGATCGGCGCCGCCCCGCGCCAGCGCGGCAGCAGCGAGCCATGGACGTTGACGCAACCCAGCCGCGGCGCGTCGAGAACCGGCTGCGGCAGGATCAGGCCATAGGCGGCGACCACGGCGGCATCGGCCTTGAGATCGGCGAACTCGGCCTGGGCCTCGGCAGTGCGCAGGCTCTTGGGCGTGCGCACGGGGATGCCGTGCTCATCGGCGAAGCGGTGGACGGGCGATTTCTGCACCTGCTGGCCGCGGCCGGCCGGGCGCGGCGGCTGGCTGTAGACGCAGACGACCTGATGCCCCGCCTCGATCAGCGCGGCAAGACTGGGCACGGCGAAATCCGGCGTACCCATGAAAACGAGTCGGAGCGGGGTCATTGGATTTTTATCGCCGATCTGCTGCGCGGCTGGTCAGGCCGTGGCCTTCTGCATCTTCTGGACCTTCTTCAGCAGGATGTTCCGCTTCAGCATCGACAGGTAGTCGACGAACAGAACACCGTTCAGATGGTCGATCTCGTGCTGGATGCAGGTGGCGAGCATCCCGTCGGCCTCGATCTCCTGCGGCTGGTTCTTTTCATCCAGGTAGCGGACGCGGATGCGCACGGGCCGGGTGACGTCGGCATATTGTTCCGGCACCGACAGGCAGCCCTCCTCGCACACCGCCTTCTCGTCCGACGACCAGACGATTTCCGGGTTGGCGAGGCGGATGGGGTTCGGCGGCTCGCCCTTCTCATGGACGTCGACGACGATGACGCGGTCGAGCACACCGACCTGCGGAGCGGCCAGACCGATGCCGGCGGCGTCGTACATGGTCTCCACCATGTCGTCCATCAGCTTGACGACGCGCGCATCCACTTCGGCGACGGGTTGCGCCTTGCGCTTCAGGATCGGATGCGGGGCGACGAGGATCGGAAGACGGGCCATGGGTGCTCGATGCTGGTAAGGGAAAGTTCAAACGGACAAAGTAGGCGGACCGAGCGTTTCGGTCAAGGAATCGGACCTATGCGAACGATGCAGAACCGCCCGCCGTGCGGGGTTGCGCCCGGCGCCGGTTGGGCGTAGTCGATGCCGATCATGCCGGATGCCACCACCGCCCCCTCCCCGCCGCCGCGCTGGACTCAGGACGCCGCCCTGGCGCTGGTGTTCCTGACCCGCCTGCCCCTTCCCCCCATCGGCCCGCTGAATGGCCTGCTCAGCGGCCCCTTGGCCGAGGGCGCATCGGCGCGGGCGATGGGCTGGTTTCCGCCGGTCGGCGCGCTGATCGGGCTGGCCGGCGCGGCGGTGTACGCCGCCGCCGCCGCCCTGCACCTGCCGCCGCTGGCCGGTGCGCTGCTGGCCCTGGCGGTGACCGTCCGGCTGACCGGTGGGCTGCACGAGGACGGGGCGGCCGACGTGGCCGACGGCTTCGGCGGCGGGCGCGACCTGGCGCGCAAGCTGGAGATCATGCGCGACAGCCGGGTCGGCAGCTATGGCGTGCTGGCGCTGGTCTTCTCGGTCGGCATCCGCGCCGCCGCCCTGGCCGCCCTGCCGGTGCCGGCGGCGGTCGCGGCGATGGCGGCGAGCGGCGCCCTGTCGCGCTGCGGGCTAGCGGCGATGGCCCGCGTTTTGCCGGCGGCCCGGCGCGACGGGCTGGCGGCGGCGCAGGGCCGGCCGGCGATGGCGACGGTGCTGCTGGCGCTCCTCTTCGGCATCGCAATCGCCGCCGTGGCGCTCGGCGGACTTGTCCTTCCCGCGCTTGCGGCGGCTCTCCTGGCGGTGGCCGCGGTGGCGGCGCTTGCCCGGCGGCAGATCGGCGGTCACACCGGCGACGTTTTCGGCGCGGCGCAGCAGGCGGCGGAGGCCGCGGTGCTGCTGTCCCTGTCGGCCCTCATTGGACCAGCGGCCATCGGAGCAGCGGCATGACCGCCTTGAGCCTCACCCCCCTGACCGTCACCCGCTGGTGGCTGATCCGCCATGCGCCGGTCCGCAATCCGGACAACGTCATCTGCGGGTCGAGCGACCGCGAGGCCGACACCGGCAACCGCGCCGCGGCAGATGCCCTCGCAGCCGGCCTGCCCACCGACGCCCTGTGGCTGACCAGCCCGCTGCGCCGCAGCCGCCAGACCGCCCAGGCCCTGTGGAGCCGCAACCCCCGCTTTGCCGGCACCGCCGTGGTGGAGCCGGCGCTGGCCGAGCAGGATTTCGGCGACTGGGAGGGCATCAGCCACGACACAGCGGCCCGGCGCGATGCCGAGGCGGCGGCGCGCTTCTGGCGCGACCCGGCCCGCCATGCCCCACCGGGCGGCGAGAGCTTTGCCACGGTGATGGACCGCACTGCGGGCGCCCTGCAGCGGCTGACCGACCTCCATGCCGGACGCGATCTGGTTGCGGTGATCCATGCCGGCACCATCCGCGGCGCACTGGCACTGGCGCTCGATCTGACGCCGGAGGCGGCGCTGCGCCTGCGGATCGACCCCTGGTCGCTGACCCGGATCGACCACCACCACGCCGGGACGGGATCCTGGTCTGTCGGGGGAGTGAATCAGCAGGCCGGAACTTTCTGACCGCGGCGGGCGTTCCCCAGTCTCAGTTGGGCTACCGAACGAGAGGCAGACCATGGTCCATAGCACCACCGCCGGCCACGGCCACAGCCCCGACCAGGGCGATGTCAAGAAGCTCTGGGAGATGATGAAGGGCGTCCAGGTCGCGATGATGACCACGCTGGACGACAACGGCCGGATGAACTCCCGTCCGATGGCGACGCTGTCCCATGCCGGGTTCGAGGACGGCACCCTGTGGTTCTTCACCCGCGCCCATTCCGAGAAGGTGGACGAGATCGACCGCCACTGGCGCGTCAACCTCGCCTATGCCAACCCCGACAAGCAGGATTACGTGTCCGCCTCCGGCGTCGCCGAGGTCGTGCGCGACCGCGACAAGATCCGCTTCCTGTGGCGCGACATCATGACCACGTGGTTCCCCCAGGGTCCGGACGATCCCGAGGTGGCGCTGCTGAAGGTGTCGGTCGATCAGGCGGAATATTGGGACAGCCCGTCGAGCACAATGGTCTACGCCTATGGCTATGTGAAGGCGAAGCTGACCGGCCAGTCGCCGGACCCGGGCGACCACGCCAAGATCGCGTTCCAGTAATCGCGTTTTGGTGAAAGCCGGCTGTAGATGCCGGCCTGACACGAAAAAGCCCTCCCTGCCGACCGCGAGGCCAGCAGGGAGGGCTTTTTCATTCAAGGCTTAAGAAGCGCGGGGGGCGCTGCTTACCAGCTCTTCGCACGGGCTGCCGGCTTGCCGTTGCCGTGGGCTTCACGACGGGCATGGCCATGGTCCGGGCGGGCGTCGCCGCGGTGGTTGTCGTTGCGGGCATAGTCCGGACGCGGGCCGCGCGGGGCGTGCGGGCCCTTGGACTCGCCGTTGCGGTGCCACGGCTTGCCGGCGCCGCCACCCGGACGGCCGTTGCGACCGGCCGGACGGCCGGCGCCGCCGGTGGTGAAGGGACGCGTCGGCTCCAGGCCGGGCACCACATGCACCTCGAGCGTCGCCTTCGTGTAGCGCTCGATGCGGACCAGCGTCTCGCGGTCGGCACGGGCGGCGAAGGAGATCGCAACGCCCGAGGCGCCGGCGCGGCCGGTGCGGCCGATGCGGTGGACATAGTCCTCCGCCGAACGCGGCAGGTCGAAGTTAATGACGTGGGTGATGTCGCGCACGTCGATGCCGCGGGCGGCGACGTCGGTGGCGACCAGCAGGCGGACCTGACCGGTGCGCAGGCGCTGGAGCGTGCGGTTGCGCTTGGTCTGGTCCATGTCGCCGTGCAGGGCGGCGGCGGCATGGCCGGCGGCGCTCAGCTCCTCGGCCAGCGTGTCGGCATCACGCTTGGTGGCGGCGAAGATGATCGCCTTGCCGACCTCTTCCTGGGCGGCGAAATGCTGCAGCAGGCGGCGCTTGTGGTCGAGATCGTCGGCATGGTGCAGACGCTGCTCGACGTTGATCGCGGTCGCCTGGCTCTCGACGGCCACGCGCTCCGGGTTGCGCAGCAGGTTGCCGGCCAGCTGCGCCATGCGGCGGTCCAGCGTGGCGGTGAACAGCATGGTCTGGCGCGTCGGCGGGCAGCACTTGGCGATGGTCTCGACATCGTCGAGGAAGCCCATGTCCAGCATGCGGTCGGCCTCGTCGAGGATCAGCACCTCGACCTCGTCCAGCGCGATGCGGCGGCGGGCGACATGGTCCAGCAGGCGGCCCGGGGTGCAGACGAGAACGTCGACCGGACGCGACAGCAGGCGCAGCTGCTCGCGGTAGGGCATGCCGCCGACCACGTCCACGATGTTCAGCTTCATGAACTTCGCGTATTTGCGGGCGGCGTCGGTGACCTGCTTGGCCAGCTCGCGGGTCGGGGCCAGAACCAGCACACGCGGGGTGGCGGCGCCGTTCAGCGGCAGCTCGGCGGTGCGGGTCAGCGCCGGCAGCATGAAGGCGGCGGTCTTGCCGGTGCCGGTCTCGGCGGTGGCGAGGATGTCACGGCCCTGGAGTGCCGGCGGAATGGCGGCGAGCTGGACCGGGGTCGGGGTGGTGTATTCGAACGCCTCGAGGGCCTTCAGGACGAGCGGGTGCAGGCCGAGTTCGGAAAACGTCAAGTCGTAACAACCTTCTCAAAGCAACACGGCACGGCCCCGCGCGCCCCGATGGCGGGCGTGGGACATACCGGCGGACTCGCCGGGAGGAGGTCGATAGAGGGAGAGGCGTCTATCCGATGCAGCGGCCAAAGCGTCCCTAGAACACCGGGACGTTTGCCCCCAAGAGGGCTGCCGTTGCGCAATCACAGCGCGTCTCGCTCAAGAGACGCGCGAGCCTCCAGCGAACAAGACGCCCTACATAGGCTATTGCGCCGCACAAAACAAGGCTGATCGCAGAATGAGCCCCGCGTGCCTCACTTGACGACCATGCGTTCGATGTAGATGTCGCGAAACAGGCCGGTGCCCGCCTCGCGGTTCACGGCATCCTTGATGCGCGCCTTCAGTATGTCGGCGGAGCCGGGGCCGGTCAGGGTTTCGCTGTCGATCCGGCCGATGGTCTGGAACAGCCGGTCGGCGATGCGGTCCTGATAGCGCAGGATGCGGTCGGGCTCGATCTTCGGCGCAAGCACCAGTGAGACCTGCATCTCCACCGCCCGAACGCTGCCCAGCGGCACCTCGATGGCAGGCAGCCGCGCCAATTGCGGCTTCGGCCCCATCCGCGCCTCGATCCGCCGCTGGTCCAGGATGCGGTCCAGCGCGATGCCGCCGGCATAGGCCAGCCCGGCCAGCGTGAACAGGGCGATCAGGACGACGATCAGCAGACGGGCGGGGTTTCCCGGCTCCGGCTGGGCGTCTTGGTGCGGCGCCAGCTCGTCCCGCAACGGGTCGGGCGGCGGGGTCGAGAACAGGTTTCCGTGCAGCGTGCGGTGCGTGGCCATGGTCGGCCTCCTGCGGGCCGGGCGGGAGCAGTGTGGAGCGTAGCGCGTCGGGTGTTAAGATTCGGTGGAGGGACGCACCCTGTCTCACCGCACGCAGTCGGCAAGCCCGTCCCGCCGCACCACCGCCATCCGCCGCTCGATCACCCCGGCGCGGCGGGTGACATAGGCGCTGGGCCGGGTGGGCGACCAGTTGCGCGGGCTGGGCAGCACCACCGCCAGCAGCGCGGCCTCGCGCCGGGTCAGGGCCGCGGCCGATTTGTTGAAATGGTGCCGCGCCGCCGCCTCGGCGCCATAGACGCCGTCGTCCCACTCCACGATGTTCAGATAGACCTCCAGGATGCGGCGCTTGCTCCACAGGCTTTCGATCAGCAGGGTGAACCACGCCTCCGCCCCCTTGCGGGTCCAGCTGCGGTCGGGCCAGAGGAAGGCGTTCTTGGCGGTCTGCTGGCTGATCGTGCTGCCGCCGCGCAGCCGCCGGCCCTCCTCGTTCTCCTCGAAAGCGCCCTCGATAGCCGCCCAGTCGAAGCCGCCATGACCGCAGAAGCCGGTGTCCTCTGAGGCGATCACCGCCTCGACCAGCGCGGGGGAGATGCGCTCCAGCGGTTCCCAGTCGCGCGACAGGCCGGAACCGCCCAGCGCCCGGATCAGCATCAGCGGCGTCGCCGGCGGCGGCACGACCCGGTAGAGCGCCGCCCACAGGATGGTGAAGGCCATCAGCCCCGCGATCCCGATCAGCGCCCAGCGCAGCAGTTTCCGCATACAGCTCCGTCTCCGCTCGGCTCCCCTGGACCTCCCTCAATGGGGGTGAGGCGGCGTTCCGTCAACATGCGGCGCTCGCTTTGCGGCACGCCACCGCCATATAGTGCCGCCGATGGACCTGACCGCCGACCCCACCCCGATCAACAGTCTCGACAACGCGCCCGCCATGGTGGCCGGCGCGCGCCGTGTCGTGTCGCTGACCCTCGACGGCGAGGTCGAGGAGCTGTCGCTGGCTGCCGCCGCGGCGAAGGTGCGCCGCCAGCCGCCTCTGGTCTGCCATGCCCGCGCCTTCGCCCGCCGGCTGGGGATCGACGCCTTCCCGGCCTTCGACGTGCTGGAGCTGTTCGCCTTCGTCCACCCTGCCCGTTTCTGCGTCCCCACCCCGCGCGGCATCGCCGAGGCGCTCGACCTGCCCACGCCTGAGGGTCACGAGGCTGAGGCGCTGGCTCTCCAGCGCGCCGTGCGCCGGCTGCTGGGCGATCTGGGTGCTGCCGGACGGGAGGAGTCCTCCGACCCCGTCGCCTTCGCCTGGGAGATGGGGCGCGCCGGCTGGCCCTGGACGTCGGCGGTGCTGGCCGCGCTCGGCAAGCCGGACGGGCCGGAGAAGGGTGCGGCCCGCTCGGGCCTGCGCGTCTGGACCCGGATCAAGGAGTGGGAGGAGGGCGCACCGCCGCCGCCGCCTGCCCAGAACCCGGTCGATCCGGACGAGGCGCGTCGCCGCCTCGCCGCCATGCTGTCGGCCAATGTGCTGGGCAGGATCGCGGAACCGCGGCCGCAGCAGGCCGACTATTCCAGCGCGGTGTCGGCCGCCTTCGCCCCGCGCCAGCTGCCCGACACGCCGAATGTCGTGCTGGCGGAGGCCGGGACCGGCGTCGGCAAGACGCTGGGCTATCTGGCCCCGGCCACGGTGTGGGCGGAGAAGAATGGCGGGACGGTGTGGATCTCCACCTACACCCGCAATCTCCAGCACCAGATCGACGCCGAGCTGGACCGGCTCTATGCCGACCCGGCGACCAAGGCGCGCAAGGTGGTGCTGCGCAAGGGGCGCGAGAACTACCTATGCCTGCTGAATCTGGAGGAGGCGGTGCGCGCCATGCCGTTTCAGCCGCACAACGCCGTCGGCGTCGGGCTGATGGCGCGCTGGGCGGCGGCGACGCGCGACGGCGACATGACCGGCGGCGACTTCCCCGGCTGGCTGGTCGACATCGCCGGGCGCGGGCCGACCATGGGGCTGGCCGACCGCCGCGGCGAGTGCATCTATTCCGCCTGCGACCACTATGCCCGCTGCTACATCGAGAAGAGCGTGCGCCGCGCCCGCCGCGCCGACATCGTCATCGCCAACCACGCCCTGGTGATGGTGCAGGCGGCTCTCGGTGGCGGCGAGGAGCCGACGCTGCCCAGCCGCTATGTCTTCGACGAGGGGCACCATGTCTTCGACGCCGCCGACAGCGCCTTCGCCGGCCATCTGACCTGCCGCGAGACTCAGGAGCTGCGCCGCTGGCTGCTGGGCGCCGAGGAGACCGGACGCAGCCGCGCCCGCGGCCTGAAGCGCCGGCTGGAGGACATCGTCGCCGGCGATGAGGAGGCTCTGCGCCATCTCGACGACATCCTGATCGGCGCCCGCGTCCTGCCGGCCGACGGCTGGTCGGCGCGTCTGGCCGCCGACAACCCGCAGGGACCGACCGAGCGCTTCCTGCTGTTCGCCCGCCAGCAGGTCTATGCCCGCACCGCCGGCCAGGGCGGCCCCTACAGCCTGGAGGCCGACAAGGCCTATCCGGTGGACGGCCTGCTGGAGGCCGCGGCGGAGCTGGAGCAGTCCCTGGTCCGCCTGTCCGAACCGGTGGAGGCGCTGGCCCGCCGGCTGGCCCAGCGGCTGGAGGATGAGAGCGCCGAACTCGACTCCGACCAGCGCCGCCGCATCGACGCGCTGTCACGCAGTTTGCACCGCCGCGGGACCCTGACGGTCGAGGGGTGGCGTGCCATGCTGCGCACCCTGCCGACCGAGACGCCGTCGCATTTCGTCGACTGGTTCGCGGTGGAGCGGATCGACGGCCGCGACATCGATGTCGGGCTGTACCGCCACTGGGTCGATCCGACGGTGCCTTTCGCCGAGGCGCTGGCCGGTCCCGCCCATGGGCTGGTGGTGACCTCTGCCACGCTGACCGACGGCACCGGCGACATCGGCCAGGACTGGCGCGCGGCGGAGGACCGCTGCGGCGCCAGCCACCTGCCGGCCCCGGCGATCCGCGCCCAGGTCCCCTCCCCCTTCGATTACCCGAACCGCACCCGCGTCTTCGTCGTCAACGACGTGCGCAAGGACGATCTGGGACAGGTCTCGGCGGCCTACAAATCGCTGTTCCTGGCGGCGGGCGGCGGCGGGCTCGGCCTGTTCACCGCGATCAGCCGGCTGCGCGCCGTGCGCGACCGCATCGCCGAGCCGCTGGATCAGGCGAACATCCCGCTCTATGCCCAGCATGTCGATCCGCTGGATGTCTCGACCCTGATCGACATCTTCCGCAACGAGGAGCACGCCTGCCTGCTCGGCACCGACGCGGTGCGCGACGGGGTGGACGTGCCGGGGCGCAGCTTGCGCCTGATCGTCTTCGACCGCGTGCCCTGGCCGCGTCCCGACATCCTGCACCGCGCGCGGCGCGAGGCCTTTGGCCGCCGCCGCTACGAGGACATGATCACGCGGCTGCGCCTGAAGCAGGCCTTCGGCCGGCTGGTCCGCCGGGCCGACGACACCGGCATCTTCGTCCTGCTCGACCCGATGATGCCGAGCCGGCTGGCCGGCGCCTTCCCCGACGGCGTGGAGATGCGGCGGGTCGGGTTGAAGCAGGCGGTCGAGGAGACGGCGGAGTTCCTGCGGGGGTGGTGAGGGGCAGTCTACCCCTCGCCATTTCCCGTTCTATGGCCTGTCAGGCGGCGCGCAACTCGCTGAGGAAGCTGTCCATCGCCTGCTTCAGCATCGCAGCCTGCCGGGCGAGATCGTCCGACGCATGCTTGACGTTGTTAGTGGCGGCCCCCGTTTCGTTCTCCGCCTGCTGAATACCCAGGACGTTGCGCGAAACCTCAGTCGTGCCGACCGCCGCCTGCTGGGCGTTGCGGCTGATTTCGGACGTGGCACCACTCTGCTGGTTCACCGATTGCGCCATATCGGCCGTGGAGTTGCTGATCTCCTCCACCTGACCGATGATGCTGCGCATCGCGCCGACCGTCCGGCCCGACGCCGCCTTGACCGCGCCGATCTGGTTGGTGATCTGCTCGGTCATCGCGTGGGTCTGGTTGGCAAGGTTCTTCACCTCGCTGGCGACGACGGCAAAGCCCTTGCCGGCCTCGCCGGCGCGGGCCGCTTCGATGGTCGCGTTCAACGCCAGCAGATTGGTCTGGCTGGCCACCGCATTGATCGAAGCCACGATCTGATCGACCTGATCGATGGAGGCGGACAGCAGATCAAGCTGACGCTGGGCCTCGCCGGCCCCTTCGGCGGCCAGGCGGGAGCGGTCGGCGGCACGCCCCACGCGGTCGGACAGCTCGCCGATCGAGGCGGACAGCTCCTCCGACGCGGCGGCGACCGTCTGGACATTGGCGCTCGCCTGCTCCGACGCGGCGGCGACGGCGGTGCACTGGGCGCCGACCTCTTCGACGGCGGCGGCCAGCTGCGACGAGGTGGCCTGCAACTCGGTCGCGGAACTGCCGACCGCATCGACGATGGAGCCGACCCGCTCTTCAAAGGACCGGGCCATGTCCAGAGTCCCCTGGCGCTTTTCCGCAGCCGCCTGGGCCTCGGCGTCCTTGGCGTCCTGTTCCAGCTGGCGCGTGCGGATCATGCTTTGCTTGAACACCTCCACCGTCCGCGCCATTTCGCCGACCTCGTCGCCACGGCCGGCCCCTGCCACCTCCGTCGTGGTGTCGCCGGTCGCCAGACGCACCATCGCGGCATTCAGGGCGGCAACCGGACGACGGATGCCATAGACGACCAGCAGCGCGGACCCCACGGCACCGAAGACGAGGAGCCCGATCGCAATCGACAGGGAGTTGAACACCGTCTGGTTGGTCTTGACGGTCAGATCGTCGGACGAACGGTACACTCCGGCCGACACCTCGTCAGACAGCTTCGCCGCCATGTTGAAGGCCTCTACCACCTGGGGACGCCCTTCCTTCCCATAAATGGCGGCCGCTCCGGCATGATCGGCCTTCTCCTTCGCCGCGAAGAGCTTGGGCAGCGAGGATTTCACCATTGCCGTCAGCTCAACGATCCGGGTCACCTTGTCCTTGTTTTCGGGCCTGGCCAGACGGTTCATCACCGCGCTCGAATCCGCGATGGCCGCCTGGATGTCGTCCATCGCCTTGACCAGAGGCGGAAGTCCCGCGGGATCCTGAAGCAGCAGCACGTTGTTGGCCTGACGGCCGAGGTTGGCGAGGTCGCCGCGCATGCGTTCCAGCTTCAGCGAAAACGTCACGTCTCCATCGATCAGGCTGCTGTAGCGGTCGTCGATCTCACCGATCCGGTTGCTTATGTAGATCGACAGTCCCAGCGTGATCAGGCTGAGAAGCGCCACCACTGCATAAATTTTCGTGCCGATCCGGAGATTTTCGATAAGTTTCACAACGACACCTCAGTTGATCCCTGAAAAAAGCGGTTTCCCTGCCGACTTCGACCGACACGGCGAAAGCATTTCCAGAATCACCTAGGTTAACACGGTAAAAATTGCCTTAAGGAACCGGCGGCAAACTGTTCAAAAGACAAACGGACCAAGCCAAAACAGAGACAATCTCTATGAGATTGCATCGCAGACTCACAGCGGATGCCGATCACCCGCCCGGCGCATACACCGCCAGCAATGCAGACAGCGTCACCACGCTGAGCACCGTCGACACCAGGATGGCCGAGGAGGTGCGCTCCACATAGGTCTGGTACTGGCTCGCCACCACGAAGGTCAGGGCACCGGTCGGCAATGCCGCCAGGATCACCGCGCTGCCGGTCCAGAACGGGTCCATCGGGAACAGCGTCTGCGTCAGCACCCAGGCCAGCGCCGGATGGACCAGCAGCTTCAGCGCGCTGATCCAGCCCGCCTCCGCCAACCCGGCGGTCAGCCGCTGCGAGGCCAGGAACAGGCCGATGGCGAACAGCGCGCAGGGGCCGGCGGGGGAGCCCATCAGTTCGCAGAATGTCGCGATCGGCTTCGGCACCGCGACGCCGGGCAGCAGCGCCGACCAGGCGAGGCCGGCGGCGGTGGACAGGATCAGCGGGTTCTTCGCCAGCGCCCGGCCGACATCGCGCAGGGCCTTGCCCAGCCCGCTGCCCTGGCTGTTGGCGAACTCCATCCAGATCACCGCGATGCCGACCATGATGGCGCTCATGATGACGGTCGCCAGGATGGTGGGAGCGAGACGGTCCGGCCCGAAGGCGGCCAGGAACAGCGGGATGCCCATGTAGCCGGTGTTGGAGAAGGCCGAGTTCAGCCCCTGCATGCATTGGATCTGCGTGCGCTCGCGGTACACGAGGCGGCCGATCACAGCACCCAGCGCATAGACCAGCAGCATCGATCCCAGGAAGGCGCCGATGAACGGGCCGTTGAAGATCTCCGGGATCGACCGCCGCGCCGTGCCCAGGAACAGCACCGGCGGCAGCGCCATCCAATAGACGAACTTGTTCAGCGCCTCCGACGAGGCGGCGCCGAGCAGCTTCGACTTCCCGGACAGGAAGCCGGCCAGGATGATGGCGAATACGGGAAATGCGACATTGAGGACGACGTTCATGGTGCGCGACAATAGGCAACGCCAACCGTCGCGTCGAGCGGCCGACCCCTCCACTCCCGGCATGGCACCCTTGACGCGGCGGAAGCGGCGTTCGAGATTGCCGACCTTACACGCGACCACTCCCCAGCGGAGACCGCCCCATGAGAAAGCCGACCGACTCCATGATCGACCACCACAGCGCACTCATCTACGTCATGGTCCTGGTGTCCGCCTGCGACGGCGACATGACCGACCTTGAACTGGAAGCCATCGGCGAGAATGTGCGCTACCTGCCGATCTTCAAGGACTACAGCGGCGATCAGGTGATGGCCGCCACCCGCGAATGCACCGCCATGCTTTCCGACAATGACGGGCTGGACACGGTACTGACCATCATCGAGCAGGCGCTGCCGCCCAAGCTGCGCGAGACCGCCTATGCGGTGGCCTGCGACATCGCCGCCGCCGATCCCAAGGCATCGCAGGAGGAACTGCGCATGCTGGAACTGATCCGCCACCGGCTGGGGGTCGACCGGCTCTGCGCCGCCGCCATCGAGCGCGGTGCCCGTGCCCGCCACATGCGCCTGTGACCCTAATCCACGTATAGTGAAAGCCTCGACATGACCGAAGAAACCATCCGCCCTGACCTCGCCGGCCAGCGCGTCGGCGTCATCGGGCTTGGCCTGATGGGCAAGCCGATGGCCCGAGCGCTCGCCCGTGCCGGCGCGGAGCTGGTGGTGAGCAGCCGCAGCCCCGGCCCGGTCGCCGAACTGGCGGCGGAGGGGATGATCGCCGCCACCGGCCCGGCCGCCGTCGCCGGACAGGCGGGCATCGTCATCCTGATGCTGACCGACACCACGGCGGTGGAAACGGTGGCCGAGGCATTGCTGCCGGGCTTGCGTCCCGGCCATCTGGTGATCGACATGGGCACCACCGCCGTCGCCGCCACCCGCGCGCTGGCCCAGCGCGTCGCCGCCGCCGGGGCGGAGTGGCTCGACGCGCCGGTCTCCGGCGGGACCGTGGCGGCCGAGGGCGCCATCCTCACCATCATGGCCGGCGGGTCCGAGGCTGCCTTCGCCCGCGCCCTGCCGGTGTTGCAGGCGATGGGCCGCCGCATCACCCATGTCGGGGACAGCGGCGCCGGCCAGATCGCCAAGTCGGCCAATCAGGTCATCGTCGCCCTGACCATTGGCGCGGTGGCCGAGGCGCTGGCGCTCGCCCGGGCGGCCGGCGCCGATCCGGCCAAGGTGCGGGACGCCATCCGCGGCGGCTTCGCCGAATCCCGCATCCTCGACCTGCATGGCGGCCGCATGGTCAGCGGCGACTTCACCCCCGGCGGCCGCGTCACCACCCAGGTCAAGGATCTGCGCCAGGCCGAGGAGCTGGCGCAGCAGTCCGGCATCGACCTGCCGACGCTCGGCCTGTCGCTGGAGTTGTTCGAGATGCTGGTGGACCAGGGCGACGGCGCGCTGGACCATTCCGCGCTCTACCGGCTGTTCGCCCGCTGATCCCCGGAAGGCGGGGCGCAACGCTCCGCCATTCCCTTCCATTGCGAAGAAGACCCGCTTCCCGCAAGTTTCTTGTCAAAACGGTTGAGGATACGCGCTGCATCGTCCATTCTCCCGACTTTCCACAGGGTGGCAAACCGATGCCTATCCCTTTGTCTTGACAGGTCAGGCGGCGATGACGGGCGAGCGCATCTATCTCTACGACACCACGCTGCGCGACGGGGCGCAGACCCAGGACGTGGATTTCTCGGTCGCCGACAAGATCGCGATTGCCAAGGATCTCGACCGGCTGGGCATCGATTACATCGAAGGCGGCTGGCCGGGCGCCAACCCGACCGACGACCAGTTCTTCGCCGAGGCGCCGGAGCTGACGCGCGCCACCTTCACCGCCTTCGGCATGACCCGCCGCCCCGGCCGCAGCGCCGCCAACGACCCGCAGCTGACGGCCCTGGCCCAGTCGCGCGCCAAGGCGGTCTGCATGGTCGGCAAGAGCTGGGACTTTCATGTCGACGTGGCGCTGAACATCCCGCGCGAGGAGAATCTCGACCTCATCGGCGACAGCATCGCAACCCTGCACGCCGCCAAGGGCGAGGCGCTGTTCGACGCGGAGCATTTCTTCGACGGCTACAAGCGCAACCCGGCCTATGCCGTGTCCTGCATCAGGGCGGCGTTCGAGGCCGGCGCGCGCTGGATCGTGCTGTGCGACACCAACGGCGGCACGCTGCCGCACGAAGTCGACGCCATCGTCCGCGAGGTGGTGGAGACACACGGCATCCCCGGCGACCGGCTCGGCATCCATTGCCACAACGACACCGAGAATGCGGTCGCCAACTCGCTGGCGGCGGTGCGGGCCGGCGCGCGGATGATCCAGGGCACCATCAACGGGCTGGGCGAGCGGTGCGGCAACGCCAACCTCGTCTCGCTGATCCCGACGCTGATGCTGAAGATGGGCTACGAGACCGGCATCCGGCGCGAGGACCTGCCTCTCCTGACCCAGCTGAGCCGCGCCTTCGACGACCGGCTGAACCGCGCGCCCAACCGCCACGCCCCCTATGTCGGCGCCAGCGCCTTCGCCCACAAGGGCGGGCTGCATGTCTCAGCGGTTGAGAAGGACCCGTCCTCCTACGAGCATGTGGCACCCGAGGCCATCGGCAACCGCCGCCAGATCGTCATGTCCGACCAGGCCGGCCGCTCCAACCTGATCGTGCGGCTGCGCGACATCGGCATGGCGGTGGATGCGAGGGACGACCGCCTTGCCGGCCTGCTCGACCTGGTCAAGCAGCGCGACAGCGACGGCTACGCCTACGATACGGCGGAGGCCAGCTTCGAGCTGCTGGTCCGGCGCGAGCTGGGCGAGGTGCCGCGCTTCTTCGAACTGCTGCGCTTCCACGTCACTGACGAGCGCCGCTACAACGCGGTCGGCAAGCTGGTGGTGGAATCGGAGGCGGTGGTGCGCGTGCGCGTCGGCGACGCCGTGCGGATGGAGGTGGCGGACGGCAACGGCCCGGTACATGCGCTCGACGTCGCCATGCGCAAGGCGCTGGAGCCAGCCTATCCGGCGCTCGCCAGGGTCAGCCTGTCCGACTACCGGGTCCGCATCCTGGCCGCCAAGGACGGCACCGGCGCCATGCCGCGCGTGCTGATCCGCAGCGCCCGGACCGACGGCACCGAATGGTCGACGCTGGGCGTGTCCACCAACATCATCGAAGCCTCGATGGAGGCGCTGGTGGACAGCTACACCTACGCCCTGATGAAGGGCGAGGCGAAACCGGTCTGAGAGACGGCGCGAAGGGCCACGCGGCACCTTCCCAGCATGGCGATGTTCTGTTAGCTAGAGCGGTTTCTCGGGGCGCTCGCATTCACGCGGGGCCGGCTCCGGTCATCAGCGCCCGTATTGCCGCGGGTCCGCTCTCGGAGGATCATCGCCATGCTCTGGCTCGCCGCCTATATCGGCAGCATTCTTGCCATCAACTTCGCCTTCAGCCTGTTTCCGCACCTGGATCTGGTCTGGTCCTGCTGGGCCGGCCTGATCTTCATCCTGCGCGACATGGTGCAGGTGCGCTTCGGCCACTGGGCACTCGCCGCCATGCTCAGCGGCACCGTGCTGTCCTATCTGCTGACCGATCCCTTCGTCGCCACCGCCAGCGTCGCCGCTTTCGCCGTGTCGGAGATGATCGACTGGGCGGTCTTCACCGTCACCCGCCGCCCGCTGCGCGACCGGCTGTGGATCAGCGCCGCCCTGTCGGTGCCGGTCGACACCGCCATCTTCTTCGGCATGCTGGACGTCTGGGATCCGGCCGTCTGGGCCGCCAGCTTCGCGTCAAAGCTGCTGGGTGTCTCGGTGGTCTGGCTGCTGATGCGCGCCCGCGACGGGCGTGTGGCGGTCGCGGCGTAAGGCTGCGCGGCGTCAGGCCGTCGGCTCCGGATGCCCTCTCCCACCCTCTGCCAAGCGGGGTTAGGGAGAGGGCACCGCAGGCCGTAGTCTTCAGAACCGCTTCACGAACCGGTTGAAAAGCCGCCCCAGCGGTCCGGTCATCCGCAACCCGCCGATGGTGGTGGCGAGGCACAGGCAGCCTTCCGGGTCGGACACCGGGCGGTGGACCAGCGACGGGTCGCCGATGGCGATGTCACCGGGCAGGAAGGCGCCGAACTCGTCGGAGAAACCGCCCTCCAGCACCACGGTCAACTCGATGCCGCCATGGGTGTGCTTCGGCACGCCGACGCCGCCCTTCATGCGGATCAGCTTGGTGGTTCCGTCCGGGCCGGACAGTAGCTCCATGCTGCGCATGCCGGGCTGCAGGAACCGCCAGCCATCCTCCTCCAGCCGTCCTTCGCGGTCGAGCCGGCCGCGCAGATAGCTGCGCAGGGGCTCCGGATAGCGCGACCGCTCCGCCGAATGCTTCACAGCCGGGCGGCAGGGCGCCGGCCGCTCATGGTCCAAACGGGCCATCAGCGCCTCCAGGCAGCCGTCGGACAGCGGTTCCGGTTCGAGATCGTCCAGCAGGGCGCCGCCGATCGCCTCCATCTCCGTCACGGCGTGGCGGCAGGCCGGGCAGAAGGCCATATGCGTGGCGACGGCCAGCGACGCGCCCTCGCACAGGGCGCCGCCGGCATAATCGATCAGCAGGGTGTCGCCGGGGTGGTGGCTCGGCCGGTTCATCAAAAATGCCTCATCCGACATCCTTCAGCGACCGGCGCAGGCGTTCCATCGCCAGACGCAGACGCGATTTGACGGTGCCGAGCGGGATGCCGTGCTCCGCGGAAATGACGCTGTGCGGCTTGTCCTCGAAATAAGCCATGCGCAGAAGCTCGGCCTGTTCCGGCGGCAGGTCCTTCAGCGCGGCGCGCAGGCGCCCGCTGCTCTCCTTCGCCTCGATCCGGCGGTCGGCGGCCTCATCGGGTTCGGGCACCAGGGCGGGATCGTCGGGGTCGATCTCCGGCCGCTGTTCGCGCCGCAACACATCGATCCGCTTGTTGCGGGCGATGGTGAACACCCAGGTGCCGGCCGAGGCGTGGATCGGATCGTAGGTTTCGGCGCGACGCCAGACCAACAGCATGACCTCCTGAACAAGCTCTTCCGCCCCGCCGGAATCGCATCCCAACCGGCGCAGATAGGTTTTCAGCCGTGGCGCGAAGTGGCCGAACAGAACCCCGAACGCTTGGCGGTCCCGCTCGCGCCCTACGGCGACGAGCAGATCTTCCAGGCTGGGGGCCATGTCGGCCGCGGGGGTGTGCTGGTCCTGCATGGTCCCATTCAAGGGGAACATCGGCTTCCGCACAAGCCGGGGATGGCACCCATTCCCGGAATTCGCGGCAGCCACCCCGTTTTCAAGACCTCTGCGTCAATCCTGCACTCTGCCCTGCATCCCGCGGGCTTTCACGCCGGGCTGTATGTCGCATCGTGACCTTCGGTACGCAACCGTCCAGCCGATGGATCACGAAAAAACCCGGCCTGCGGCATTTTGTTCGGTTTAGCCGGAGATTGGGCCGCCCCGTCTCTCCAGACCCTATCTGATGAACCCCATGGCGCGCAGGGCGTCGGCCACATCCGGCATCTCCAGCGCCTCGACGAAGCGGCGGACGGCAGGACGGTCCCGGCGGGCAGCGGGGATGACGAAATCGTAATGCTCCTCCTGCAGCGGCAGGAAGCCCAGCCCGTAGAGGTTCGCCGCGGTTTCGATGGCGACACCCCAGTCGGCACGGTTCTGCGCCACCGCGACGGCGACGGCGTTGTGCGACTTGGCCTGCGTCCAGTAGCCGGTCGGCCGCGCCGGCCCCAGCAGCCGGTCGGTCAGGATGCGGGTGCCGCTGCCGGCATTGCGGTTGATCAGGATGCAGTCGGCCAGGCCGGCGACCGCGGCCACCGCCTCCTGTGCCGTCCGGCCCTCGAACCGCGGGTCGCCGCGGCGGAAGACGATGCCCTGCATGCGGCGGTAGCCGGTGACGAGGTCGAGACCCGGTGCCAGGAACGGCGTGTTGTAGGTGCCGGTGGCGGGGTCCATCAGGTGGACGGGGGCGATGTCGCACTCCCCGCGCCGCGCCGCCGCCAGCCCGCCCATCGAGCCGACATTCAGCGCCTTGACCGTCATCCCCCCACCGATCAGGCGGCCAAGCACGGCGTTCAGGCCGATGCACTGGCTGCCGACCACGATCAGGTCGGCGGGCGTCAGCGAACGGCCGAGCAGCTGGACCGACACCGGCGTGCCGGCCTCCACCGCCTCGGCCTGGGCGTCGATGGCGAGGAAGCCGTCGGCATGGCTGAAGGCGGTGACCGCACCCGACCCCTTCGACAGCGGATAGGCCGCCAGTTCGCCTTCCCCAGCACCCCCGCCGGCGCCATGGACCAGCGAGACCATGACATATTCGGTGCGCCCGCGCTCCGACCCCAGCCGCACCGGCAGGGTGGCAGTGACCTCCTCCGCCTGTGCCGGCGGCAGGCCGGCCAGGGCGCGGATCACCGGGGCGACGAAGCTGTGGAAGGTGAACATCGCCGAGGTCGGGAAGCCCGGCAGGATCACCACCGGCCTGCCGCCGGTCACC
This sequence comes from Azospirillum sp. TSH64, assembly GCF_003116035.1. Taxonomy (GTDB): domain Bacteria; phylum Pseudomonadota; class Alphaproteobacteria; order Azospirillales; family Azospirillaceae; genus Azospirillum. The sequence continues at coordinate 2,608,430 of NZ_LGQW01000015.1, read as the reverse complement.
GCGAGGCACAGCGGCTTGCCCGGCTTCAGCGCCACGCCATGGGCGACGATGCCGGGGTCCGACAGCTGCGCCACGATGCGGTGGGAACGGTCGCCCGCCCCCTTCGACGTACCGCCCGACAGCAGCAGCGCGTCGCAGTCCAACCCCCGGGCGACCAGCTTCTCCAGCGCCGCGTCCTCGTCCGGGGCGATGCCCAGCGGCACCGGCTCCCCGCCCAGTTCGGCGACGGCGGCGGCCAGGATGGCGCCGTTGCTGTCATAGACCGCTCCGGTGCGGATCGGCTGGCCGGGTGCGACGATCTCGTCGCCGGTCGACAGGATGGCGACACGCGGCCGGCGCACCACGGCGACCTCGCCCAGCCCGATGGCGGCGAGCACGCCGATCTCGCGCGAGGTCAGCAGTTGGCCCTTGCGCAGCACCACCTCGCCCCGGCCGATGTCGGAGCCGGCGGCGGCGACGAAGGCGCCGGGGGTGGCCGGGCGGGTCAGGCTGACGAACAGGCCGTCGGGCCGCTCCACCGCCTCCGTCGTCTCCACCATCACCACGGCGTCGGCGCCGCGCGGCAGCATGCCGCCGGTGGCGATCACCGTGGCAGTGCCGGGCTCCACCGTCAGTTCGGGGGCATGGCCGGCGGCCAGCACCTCGTCGTTCAGGCGCAGGGCCACCGGCCGATCCTCGGCAGCACCCACGGTGTCGGCGGCGCGCACCGCGAATCCGTCGACCACCGAGCGGTCGAAGCCGGGAACATCGACATCCGCCGTCACATCGGCGGACAGCACGCGCCCCAGCGCGGCCGACAGCGTCACCCGCTCCTCCCCCCGTGGCGACAAGTCGAGATGGCGGTGGAAGCGGGCACGCGCCTCCTCGCCGCTGACCACCTCCAGGAACTGGTCCTGGCGGGCGGCCTGGGCGACGAAACGGCGGATGTCCTCGCGGCTGCGGTCGGAACTGTGCACGCGGCAAACCTTTGCTCGATAAGATCAGTCGAACCTGTACATGGTGACGGGAACGCCGTCAGGCACGCCTTCGCTGTCCGCGCCGATCAGGACGAAGCCGTCGGCCCGCGCCGCCGCCGCCAGTCCCGGCCAGCCGGGCGAGGCCACCGGCTCGACCCTGCCGTCCCCATCCAGCCGGACCCGGTGCAGGTCGAGGCAGCCGATTTCCGACACCAGCTTGCGCGCCGTCACCGCCCGGACCGTCGCATGGGGCAGATCGGCCGGCAAGCCGGCAGCGCGCCGCACCGCACGGCCGGCCAGCAGTTCGTAAGCCGCCAGCGCCGCCATCGGCTCCCCCGGCAGCAGCAGGACGGGCACCGCGCCGGCAATGCCCAGCCCGGCACTGCCGCCCGGCCGCATGGCGATGCCGTGCAGGTCGATGCTGCCGGCCTGGGCCAGGGCGGACGCCGCCACATCGTCGGGGCCGGTGCCGGTTCGGCCGGCCGACAGGATCAGGTCGGCGCCCGGCCGGGCGAAGGCCTCGGCCAGGGCATCCGGGTCGGCCGGAACGGTCTCGACCGCCTCGACACCCCCGCCGTCGCGCCCGACCAGCGCCGCCAGCATGGTCGCGACCTGCTCCGGCGCGTTGGCCTTGGGACCGCCGGCCATCAGAATCCGCACCCGCGGCGCCGGCAGGACCGATAGGGTGTCATGCCCCGCGGCGGCGAGCAGGCCGAGATCGCCGGGACGCAAGCGCCGCCCGGCCGGCAGCAGCGCGTTTCCGGCGGCGGTCCAGGCGCCCCGCCGCTCAACCCCGCTGCCGGGCGCCACCGTGTCGATGGCCTCGATGAAGGGACCGACGGCCTGCGCCGCCTCGTAGGGGATCACCGCGTCGCAGCCTGCCGGAAGAGGGTCGCCGGCGCTCACCGCGACCGCCACCGTCAAGGGCACCGGGTTGTAGGAGCCGGCACCCAGCGTGTCGGCCGCCGCCACGGCATGGCCGTCCACCGCGGCACGGTCTGCCGCGGGCCAGTCCGCCAGCGCAGCGACGGCGCCGGCCAGCCGCAGCCCGCCGCATTCCGCCACGGGCCGGACCCTTGCGGCAGGCACGGCGACCCGGCGGTCGATCCAGTCCCAGCCATCCGCCAGCGGCGCACGGCGCGGGAAACCGCGGCCACGAACATCGTAAAAAGAAGATCCTGTCGGCGGCGCCGTCACAGCGCCGGCACCATGGCGTCCTGCACGCGGTTGCGGCCGGTGCGCTTGGCGCGGTAGAGCATCTGGTCGGCCATCTCCGCCAACTGCTCGGGACTGCCGTCGGCCGACGGGATCACGGTGGCGACCCCCAGGCTGATGGTGACATAGGGAATAACCGGCGACTGCGCATGCGGGATGCGGCATTCGGCGACGCCGGTCCGGAAGCCTTCCGCCACGCGGACGGCGCCGGGGCCGTCGGTCTCCGGCAGCAGGCAGACGAATTCCTCGCCGCCATAGCGGGCGACGAGGTCGCTCGGGCGCTTTGCCCGGCCCGACAGCAATTCGGCCAGCATGCGCAGGCATTCGTCGCCGGCCTGATGGCCGTAATGATCGTTGTAGGCCTTGAAATGATCGACATCGAGGATGATGAGCGACAGCGGCAGGTTCGACCGGGCACAGCGCCGCCATTCGCGCGCCATAGCATCGTCGAAGCGGCGGCGGTTGGCGATGCCGGTCAGCCCGTCCAGGAAGGACAGGCTGCGCAGCAGGTCGGTCTGCCGCTTCAACAGCAGATGGTTGCGCACCCGCGCCTTCACGATGGGCGGGCTGATCGGCTTGGTGATGAAGTCGATGGCCCCCACCTCCAGGCCACGGGTCTCGTCCTCCACCTCGCTCTTGGCGGAGATGAAGATGACGGGAATGTCGTGGATGGCGGGGTCGGCCTTGATGCGCCGGCACACCTCAAACCCATCCATCCCCGGCATCATGATGTCCAGCAGGACGAGATCCGGCATCCGGGCCTGAACCAGATCCAACGCCTTCTCGCCGTCGGTGGCGAAATAGATGTCGTAGTCGTCCTTCAGGATGCGGCTCAGCACATGGACGTTGGACGGGATATCATCCACCACAAGGATTTTCGGACGGGGATCGGCCATCAGCGCGTTCAGACCATCGGTTATGGGAGGCCGAGGTTGCGTGCTATCCGCCGCACGATTCCAAGTGCCTTGGTGAAGTCCAGACCGTCGATGGCGGTGGACAACCCCTTCATCGTCGAAGGCTCGACCCAGTCCGTCAGCAACGGCGCCAGAATAGCGAACTCCTCCGCCGCTGCGAAGTTACTCTCTTGCAACAAAGTTACGAATTGGGGTAGGCGATTCGCCAGCAACGACCGGGTTTCCGCCGACCGGCCGGACATCGCCGGCTCTCCCGCCGGCCCCGTCTTCCCGTCGGGCACCGCGCGCAGACGCTGCGCGCTCTCCAGCACGAGCGCCAGTTCGCTGCGCAGCACCGGCACCTGGGCAGCAGCCGCGACGGCATCGTCTCTGTAGGCGGCGATCTGCAATGCATCGGCGGCGACCGACAGGCCGCGTGCACCGAGGTTGCCGGCGACGCTTTTCAGCTCATGTGCGATGGACTTGGCAGTGGCCAGATCGTTGCCGTTCACCGCAGCGGCGATGCGTTCGGCGACATTGCCATAGCCGTCGGCGAACTGGCCGATGAAACGGCGGAACAGGTCGGTATCCCCGCCCAGCCGGTTGAGCGCATCGGCAATGTCGATGCCCGGCAATCCATCGGGCAAATCGGCCAGCGGTCCGGCGGGACGGCCAATCGGCATGGCGCGCGTCAGCATGGCGTCGCCTTGCAGCGGGACAGGGGCGGCGCCACAGGGCGCGCAGGGCCGCACCGCCACCAGCGGCGGCCCGATCCAGCGGGCCAGCGTGGCGAACAGCTGCGGCAGGTCGAGCGGCTTCGGCACATGGGCGTCCATTCCGTTGTCGAGGCAGCGTTGCCGGTCCTCCGGCAGGGCGCTCGCCGTCATGGCGATGATCGGCAACAGCCGCCCACCAGGCAACGCACGGATCGCTGCGGTCGCGGCGAAGCCGTCCATGTCCGGCATATGCACGTCCAGCAGCACGGCGTCGAACGGCTGGCCGGCCGCGCGCACACAGTCCAACGCCTCCCGCCCCGTCGATGCCGCGGTGACCGACGCGCCGGCGCGCTCCAGGATCTCGCACGCCACCTGCCGGCTGATGTCGTTGTCGTCGGCCAGCAGCAGCCGGCGGCCATGCAGCGCCCGGCTGGCGTCCCAGGCCGGCCCGCCCAACCCGCTGCCGCCGGACGGCGCCGGAACCGGGGATGGCAGGAGAGGCGCGCCATGTCCGGCCTGGGCATAGGCGACGGTCACGGCGTCGAGCAGGGTGGAGGCGGTGACCGGCTTCACCAGGAAACCGGATATCCCGGCCTCCTCGAAGCGGGCGCCCAGCCGCTCGCGGCCATAGCCGCTGATGACGATGATCATCGGGGTGCCGGCATGGACATCGGCGCGGATGCGGCGCGCCGCCTCAATGCCGTCCATCCCCGGCATCTTCCAGTCCATCAGCACCATGTCATAGGCATGGCCTGCCGCGGCGGCACGTTCCAGTTCGGCGATGGCGCTCTGGCCGTCGCAGCAGGCGGTGACGGTCCAGCCGAAGGCGGTGGCGATGGCGCCCATCACTTCGCGCGCGGTGGGGTTGTCGTCGACCACCAGCACCGTCAGGTCGCGCGGCACCGGGCGCGGGTGGGAGTCGGGCAAGCCGGCCGCAGCCCCGCCGGTTCGCCGGCCGGCCCCACCGGGATGGCGGCCGAACTCCGCCTGGAAACGGAAGACGCTGCCCTTGCCGGGCTCGCTCTCCACATCCATCGTTCCCTTCATCAGCCGGACGAGCCGGGCGCAGATCGCCAGCCCCAGCCCCGTGCCGCCGAACCGCCGGGTGGTGGAGCTGTCGCCCTGGCTGAAGGCCTTGAAAAGCCGGTCGCGCTGGTCCGGCGGGATGCCGATGCCGGTATCGCGCACGGCGAAGTCCAGCACGGCGCGCCCATCGTCACCCAGCGACCGCACGCCGACCGACACCACGACCTCTCCCGCCTCGGTGAACTTGATGGCGTTGCCGGCGAGGTTGATCAGGACCTGCTGGAGCCGCAGCGGATCGCCGATCAAATCCAGCGGCACATCCGGCGCCACCGAGAACAGGACGTCGATGTCCTTCTCCTGCGCGGCCGACCCGACGATGACCGCCAACGTCTGCAACAGATCGTCCAGGCGGAAATCGACCCGCTCCAGCTCAAGCTTGCCGGCCTCCACCTTCGAGAAGTCGAGGATGTCGTTCAGGATGCCCAGCAGCGACTGCGCCGATACCCGCACTTTCTGCACGTAATCGGCCTGCCGGCTGTTCAGCTCGGTCTGCTGCAGCAGGTGGATCAGCCCGAGGATCGCGTTCATCGGCGTGCGGATCTCGTGGCTCATGTTGGCCAGGAACTCGCTCTTGGAGCGGCTCGCCGCCTCCGCCGCCAGCCGGGCGCGCTGCATCGCCGCCTCCGCCCGCTTGCGCTCGGCGATCTCGTGGAAGACCACCACGGCGCCCTCGACCTTGCCTTCGGCCAGCATCGGAGACGCCGTGTACTCCACCAGGAAGGGTTTCCCCGCCTTGCTCCAATAGGTGTCCTCCAGCCCGCGCCGGCTCTCCCCGCTCAGCAGCACCTCGGTCACCGGGCATTCCAGCGCCGGGAAATGGCTGCCGTCGGCACGGCGGGAATGGATCAGCGCATGCAGGTTGCCGCCCAGCAGCTCCTCGTTGGAATAGCCCGTCAGCGCCGAGGTGGCGGGGTTGGCGAAGGTGATCATCCCGTCGCGGTCGATGCCGCAGATGCTGTCGGACGCCGAATGCAGGATCAGGTTCAAACGGCGGTTGGCGCTGGCAAAGGCCTCGTTGGCGGTTTCCAGCTCGCTCTTCTTGGTGTCCAGCTCGGCGTTGGTGTCGGCCAGCATGCGGCGGCCGGCAACCTCGCGCTCCAGGCTGCGCAGCGCGGTATAGGCCAGACCGGCGCAGGCCAGCACCGCCAGCCCGACCAGGATGCTGCCCCGGAGCGTGCGCTCCCGCCAGGGGGCCAGTTCCGTCCGCTCCGACAGGGCGACGAAGACGATCAGCGGCAGGGTCGGCACCCGCTGATAGGACAGGATCCGCTTGCCGACCCCGTCGGGTCCGTCGGTCTGGAACACCTCGGTCGCGGCCTCCGCCGCATGGCGCAGAACCGTTGGACCTTCCGGCCCGTCCAGCGGCTCCGTGTCGGGGAACCTCAACACCGGCTTGCCGTCGGTGCGGTAGATCGCGATGGCCGAACCGGCTCCGAGTTCCAGCCCCTCGTACAGCATCCGGTAATAGTCGAACTCGATGTTGGTGTGGATGACGGCCAGCAGTGCGCCGTCCTGCCGCATCGCCCGGCTGACCGTGAAGGAAAGCGCTCCGGTCAAACGGCCGGTGATCCGTTCACCGACGTGGAAATCGACGCCATCGCGATGGGCGCGAAAATAAGTCCGGTCGGCGACGTTGCCTGCCGGTGCCGGAAACTGGCGGCTGGTCAGCACATTGTCGCCGTTCGGGCGATGCACCCACAGCGCCGCGATTTCCGGCAGGTTGTCCACCATATCGCGGATGGGGATCCAGGCGTCGCGGTTGGTGTCCAGGCCGGGCATGCCGTGATAGCGGATCAGGTCCTGCACGCGGCCGATGGCGAGATCGGCGGTCGCAACCGTCCGCCGCACCTGCTCCTGCAGCAGGCGGGCGGCGGACTGGGCCTGTTCCCGGCTGTTGCGCAGAGTCTCTTCCCGGTCGGCCCAGACGACATAGCCCCAGAAGCCGGCGCCGAGCAGCGCGATCAGCGCGAAGGCCGCGGCCAGCAGCAGACGGGTGCGGGTGGGCGAAAGCGTGAGTGCCGCAGCGTCGATCGGGTGTCTGTCCATCATTGCAGAGTTGTCGCCGCACCGCCGCCGGCAACCGGCGCCACCCGCCGGTCCTTCCGCCTAGATCGGTCGGAGTATGGTCTGGCGCCGGCTGCGTCCGCAAGCAACTTGATGTGCGCAAGGGTGACGTTCGCGACACCCGGCGCTTGCGGGGGACCCCTCCGGTACAGCCCCCCTTGCACCGCCTGTGTCGGTACAACGGCTGGGGCATCGTCCCCATATTCACGTCCGATATTTGTCATGCCCGCCCCGCCCCCTTCGCCCTCGCCTCCGCCGTGAAAGCGACCGTCCGATGGCCGACCGCCGCCCCCTGCCGCCCAAGCCTTTCCTGCTCGCCACTCTGCTGGCTTTGGCCGCCGGCCCGGCCCTGGCGCAATCGGCGCTGACCGGCCCGGTGCGGTCGGACCCGATGCAGACGGTCGGTGCAGAGGTGCATGTGCGGATCGAAACCCTGCCGAAGCCCTATGCCACGCCCGCGGTCGCCAACGAGGCGGTGCTGGTGCCCCGCCCCGCCGAGCAGCCCCTGCGCGCGCCGCGCGGCTTCACCGTCACCCTGTTCCGCGACCATGTGGAGAATGCGCGCAACCTGCTGGTCCTGCCCAACGGCGACGTGCTGGTGGCCCAGCAGCGGCCGGGCACCCTGACCCTGCTGCGCGATGCCGACGGCGACGGCCGGGCGGAGATGGCCCAGGTCTGGGCCGACGGCTTCGACCATCCCTTCGGCCTCGCCTTCCATGACGGGGCGGTGCTGGTCGGCGATCTGGCCGGGGTGTGGCGGCTGCCCTGGACCGCCGGGGCGACCCAGGCGGGGGAGCGGCGGCGGCTGACGGCGGAGGGCGCCTTCGGCAAGCGCGGCGGCCATGCCACGCGCTCCGTCGCGGTGGCGCCGGACGGGCGGCATTTCTATGTCGGCATCGGATCGGAGGGAAACATCGGGGTGGAGCCGGAGCCGCGCGCCACCATCCAGGAATTCCGCATCGACGGCAGCGGCCAGCGTACCTACGCCGCGGGCCTGCGCAACGCGGTCGGCCTCGCCTTCAAGCCCGGCACCGGCGACCTCTATGCCGTCGTCAACGAGCGCGACGGGCTGGGCGACCAGTTGGTTCCCGATTTCCTGACGGCGGTGAAGCCGGGCGGCTTCTATGGCTGGCCCTATTCCTACATCGGCGACAACCCGCAGCCCGACCTTGCCGGCCGGCGGCCCGATCTGGTGAAGGCGGCGCTGGTGCCGGGGCTGCTGTTCCAGGCCCATTCGGCGCCGATCGGGCTGGCCTTCGGCGACGCCACCCATTTCCCGGAGCGCTACCGCATGGGGGCCTTCGTGTCGCTGCACGGGTCGTGGAACCGCTCGCGGCCGACGGGCTACGCCATCGCCTTCGTGCCTTTCGACACCGCACCCTTCGACAAGAGCCGGCCGACCGGCACCTACGAGACCTTCGTCACCGGCTTCCGCGTCACCCCGGCCGCGGGAACCGCAACGGGGAGTGCCGCGGAGGGCGACGAGTCCCCGAAGGTCTGGGGCCGGCCGAGCGGGCTGGCGGTGACCGCCGACGGTGCCCTGCTGATTGCCGAGGACGCCTCCGGCACGGTCTGGCGCGTCGCCTATGCCGCAGCGGACAAGGATGCCGAGAGGGAGCCGGCGGGCAGGACGGCTCCCAGGCCCTGACGGGTCAGCAGCACTCGTCCTCCAGCTGGCGCAGCATCGCCAGCCCGTCCTCGTCGTCGTGCTCCTCGAACAGGTCGGCGATGTAATAGATGTTGGCGCAGAGCAGGCACAGCCCGTCGGCCTGCCGTTTCAGCGGGTCCTCGGCCACCGCCAGCTTGGCGCGGAACCGCTCCCAGAAGGCGTTGGTCTTGGCGGGGTCGTCGATGTGCATGTACAGGCGGTCGATGATGCGGCGGCTGTTGCCCTCGCAGTCGATCCCCTTGAACGAGACATAGCGGTCGGGCGCGTCGATGCTGTCCACGGGTGCGGGCTCCTCATCCGGTCGGCAGGGGCCGGTCGGCAGGGGTGGGGAAGATTGGTCCGATGCTTCCCCGCCGGCACGCCTGCGATCAAGCGGCCCTGCACCAGCGGCATCCGGCCTGCGCGAATGGCCGGATCGCTGCATGAACGGAACGGTCGCCGAAGCTTGACCATGCCCGGCCCACGGACCACTCTCGCGCCACGGATGCAACCGACGGGCGATTGGGACGGGGACATGGCGGTCCAGGACTTTGCGGCGGCGGCCGGGCATTTCCGCGACGGGCGCCGGCAGGAGGCGTATGACGCCTGCATCGCGCTTCTCGGCCGGGAGCCGGAGACGGGAGACGCCTGGCAGCTTTCCGCCATCGTCCGCTTCCAGCAGGGGGCCGACGGCGCGGCGGATGCGATTGCGCGCCAATGCCGTGCCTGCGCCTGCGATCCGGCCCGCGCCGACTATGCCGCCAACCTCGCCGCCATGATCAAGGCCCGCGGCGATGCCGGGGCGGCGATGGTCTGGCTGCGCCGCACCGCCCTGCTGACCCCGGCCGATCCCATGCCCTGGCGCCGTCTGGCCGCCGCCCGTCAGCAGGCCGGCGACCGGGCGGGCGCCGTCGACGCCCTCCGTGAAGCGGCCGGCCGGCATCCTCTGCGATCCGACCTCCATGCCGAGCTTGGCGCGCTGGCCTTGCAGCATGGGGACGCAGCCACGGCCGTGCAGGCCTTCCGCAACGCCCTCGCCCTTGCCCCCGGCGATGCCGCCGCTCTGCGCAATTCCGGCGTCGCGGCCCTGCAGCATGGCCCGGCGGAGGCGTCGGTGGGCTGGCTGTCCCGGCTGCTTGCGGTCGAGCCGGAGCATGAGGACGGTTTCTGCGATCTGGCCCTGGCTCTGCACCGCCGGCAGATCGCAAGCGGCGGAGCCCGGTGGCGGCATCATGACCGGCGTCGGTTTCCGCCCGTTCCCAACCGGCTGCGCGTCTATTACCGGCTGAGCGACCGCGGGAACCCCAAGGAGAAGATCGCCGGCCCCTTCGCCTGCCTGGCCAATTTCCTCGATGTCTTCCGTCCGGCCGCCGACGAGCTGCGGGTGATCGCCGACAATTGCCGGGACGATACGGTGGAGCGGGTGGAGGCGATGCTGGCACAGGCCGGCTGTCTCCATCCAGCCGTCATCCAGCGCACGGCGCTGGGCCATCACGGCTCCTTCCTGCATGCCAAGGCGCTGGCTCTGGCCGACCTGTCCGACCGCCGGCATGACCAGGACGCCATCGTCTATTTCCTGGAGGACGACTATCTGCATCTGCCCGGTGCCCGCGCCATGCTGGCGGAGGGGTTGCAGATCGCCGATTACGTGACGTTGTACGACCATGCCGACAAATACGCCGCCCCCGAGGCCACCGGCCTCGATGGGGTGATCGCGGCCGGCGGCGAGGAAACCTGCGTGCTGCGCCAGCCGCTCAGCCATTGGAAATTCACCGCCAGCACCACCATGACCTGGGCCTGCCGGCTGTCGACCCTGCGCGAGGACGGCGCCGTCTGGGACCGCTTCCGCATCGAACGGCGGTCCATCGACTATTGCCTGCACTACACGCTGGGGGCGGCCGGCCGTTTCCTGGCCTGCCCGCTGCCGGGCCACGCCACCCATGGCGAGGCGAACTGGGCCTCACCCGGTCGCGACTGGCCGGCGCTGGCACGGCAGATGGAACAGCGGCTATAGCGCCAGCCGCTTCTTCAGCGCCTCGGCCCGGTTGCGGCTGACCGGCACACGGGGGGCGCCGGGGGCGGCCATGACGAAGGCGGCGCGCCCGTCCTGCCGCTCCACCGCGCGGGCATGGCGCAGGTTGACGATGTAGCCGCGATGGGTGCGCACGAAGGACCGGGCGTCGAGCCGCGCCTCCAGCTCCGACAGCGGCAGGCCGCAGAAGAAGGCGCCATCGGTGGTGTGGACGGTGGTGTAATGGCCGTCGGCCTGGAGGTAGACGGCATCGGCCGGGTCGAGCAGCACGATCCCCTGCCCCTTCTCCACCGGCAGCTTGACCAGCGGTTCAGGCGGCTGCGATCCAGGGGGGTGCGATGGCGGGGTTTGCCCATCGGCCGCGGATGGCCGCGCCGCCTCCATCAGCATCAGGGCGGTGACGGCACTCCCCTCCCCCACCGCGGTGGCGGGCGCCAGCGCGGTCGCCTTCACCACCAGCACCCGGCCGGGAAGCGCCACCATCATCGAACAGGCCGATGCCGGGGCCGCCGGTTCGCCGGCCGCGGCCAGCAGCAGTTCCACCTTGGCGCGGTGGGAGGGCGGGTGCAGGTCGTGCAGATAGGCGCCGACCAGACCGGCCGCACGGTCTCCCAGCAACCGGACCGCCGCCGGATTCAGGGCCAGCACCCGCCGCGCGCTGTCCAGCAGCACCAGCCCGACGTCCATGTTCTGCAACGCATAGTCCATGGACGCCCACTATAGCGGTGCTTTCGGTTTAACTCCCGCCTTTCCGCTTGTCGCCCTCGACCAGGGCGGTGACGACACCATGGAGGGTGCGGACCTCCTGCTCGGTCATCTCCATCCGCTCGAAGGCGTTGCGCAGGGTGCGGATCATCGAGGGGCGCTTCGCCTCGCTGGTGAAGAAGCCGGTGCGGTCCAGCGACGCCTCCAGCCGCTCGAAGAAGTTCACCCGCTCCGCCATCGTCGCCGGGCGGGTCTGGCCGGTGTGCAGGAAGCGGTCGGGCGTGCGGTCGCCGGCCTGGAACCACTCGTAGCCGATCAGCAGCACCGCCTGCGCCAGGTTGAGCGAGGAGAAGGCCGGGTTCAGCGGCACCGTCACCAGCGTCTGGGCGAGGGTCAGGTCGTCGTTGAACAGGCCGGTGCGCTCCGGCCCGAACATCACCCCGACCTTCTGCCCGGCGGCATAGCGCTCCCGCATTTCGCCGGCCGCGACGCGCGGGGTGACGAAGCGCTGGATCATGTCGCGGGTGCGCACCGTGGTGGCGAAGACCGATTCCAGATCGGCGACCGCCTCGGCCGTCGTCTCGAAGATCCTGGCATTGTCGATGACGAGGTCGGCCCCCGACGCCGCGGCATTCGCCTTCGGGTTCGGCCAGCCGTCCCGCGGCTTGACGAGCCGGAGGTCGGTCAGCCCGCAATTCAGCATCGCACGCGCGCAGGCGCCGATGTTCTCGCCGAGCTGCGGCTGCACCAGGATGACGGCCGGGCCGCCAAGGATCGATTCACGGGTGGGGTTCTGGCCGGAGGTCATGGGGACGATTGTGGTTGAACGATGAAGGGCGAAGACGGCCGGATTGCCGCCTATTCCTGCTGCTCCGCCGGCTCCGCCTCGGTCTTCACCGGGCCGCCATCGATGGCGGTCAGGCGCGCCTTGAGGTCGGAGACGTCGGCGAACAGGCGCTTCAGGCGGGCAAGGCCCTTGTACTGTTCGAAGGCGCGGGCGCGCGGCAGGGCGGGATAGCCCATCCACACCGACTTCGGCGGGATGTTCATGCCGACGCCGGAATTGGCCGCCACCACCGCGTCGCTGCCGATCTTGATATGGTCGGCGACGCCGACCTTGCCGGCCAGGACCACGCGGTCGCCGATCACCGTGCTGCCGGCGATGCCGACATGGCCGCACAGCATGCAGTTGGTGCCGACCTGGACGTTGTGGCCGATCTGAACGAGGTTGTCGATCTTGGTGCCGTTGCCGATGCGGGTGGCCGTCACCGTGCCGCGGTCGATGGTGGCGCCGGCGCCGATCTCGACATCGTCGCCCAGCACGACCGTGCCGATGGAGTTCACCCGGCGGATCAGCACGTTGGTGCCGACGACACGGCCGGTGGTCTTGGCCGATTCGACGCTGCCCGGCTCCGGGGTGACGAAGCTGAAGCCGTCATTGCCGACGGCGGCGTTGGGATGGACGATGCAGCGGGCGCCCATCTCCACCCGCTCGCCGATGCGGGCACCGGGGTGCAGCAGGCTGCCCTCGCCGATCACCGCGTCCGCCCCGACCGTGACATGCGGCAGCACGACCACACCGGCGCCGATGCGGGCGCGCGGGCCGATGTAGGCGAAGGGAGCGATGGAGGCATCGGGCGCCACCACCGCGTCGGGCGCCACATAGGCCTGGGGCGACACCCCCGGCTCGGCATGCACCGGACGTTCGAAGATGTCGAGCATCCCGGCCATGGCATAGCGCGGACGCTTCACCACGATGCGGCCCTTGATGCCCTCCGGCACCTCGACCCCTTCGGCGACGACGGCGGCGACCGCCTTGCTGCCGGGCAGCAGGGCCAGCAGATCCTTGTCCATCGCCAGCGCCAGATCCTCCGGCCCTTCCGCTTCCGACGGATGGACGGCGCGGCGGATCGTGAGGGAGCCGTCGCCTTCGACCGCAGCGCCCAGCGCTTCGGCGATCTCGGTGAGGGTACGGGGGGCGTGGATCATGATGGGACGCACCGGTGTCAGGGTCTTGCATGGGGGCCGTCCTGGCAGACGGCGCGGCGGACCCTAACACGGGCGTCCGGCGGATGGCGAGGTGTCAGAACGCGGTGCCGGGCTGCGCAGTCGCCGCCTGCCCGCCCTTGGCTTCCGGCCGCAACCAGCCCTTCACCCGCGCCTTCATCCGCCGCAGCAGTGGCTGGCGGGCCTGGACCGCATAGTATTTGCGCACCGTCTCCAGGATCTCCCAGGTGCCGGTGAAGCCCATCGGCAGCACCAGCGCGTCGCCGGCCTTGTATTCCCGCGGGGTTCCGCCCTCCGGCGTGATGATCACCCGGCCCGACAGCAGGACGCAGAACTCATGATAGGGCCAGTCCTTCATCGCGACGAGGCCCGGCGTGCACTGCCACACCCCCGACCGGAAGCGGCTGTAGTCGCCCTCGAAGATGTTGCGGTGAATCTCCAGCGGCTGGCCGGACAGGATGGCACCGAAGACCGCCGGCTTGCCGACCTCGTCGTCGGCGATGCGGTGGCTGTCGATGGGAATGGGGGTGTGATCCGGCATCGGCTCTCCCGGTCAGGGGTTGGAGGGAGGGGCACACAGGGCCGAAGGCCCGTCAGCGCTCCTGCGCAACACCCCACCCCGCCAAAGGTTCCCGGCGGATCGGAAAAAAACATCAGCCGCCGAGATTGACGATCTCCACCCGCCGGTTGGCCGCGGCCTTCGGCTGGTCGGGCAGCAGCAGTTCACGCGCGCCCATGCCGGACGCCTCCAGCCGGTCGGCGTGGATGTGGTGACGAGACACCAGATACTCGACCACCGCCGCCGCCCGCCGCTTGGACAAAGAGAGGTTGGCCGCGTCGCTGCCGACCGCGTCGGTGTGGCCGACGATGCGGAAGCGGGTGGTGCCGGCCGCCCCCATCACCGCCGCCACCTTGTCCAGGATCTCCCGCGATTCCGGCCGGATGACGGCGGAGTTGAAGTCGAACTCCACCCGGAAGGCGGCGCGCAGTTCCGGCGCCTGCATGGCGGTCGGTCCGGGCAGCGGCGGCACCATCACCGGTCCCGGCCGCTGACCGGGGGATGCGGCGGGGGGCGTGGCCGGCGGCGGGGCAGCGGGCCGCTGCATCGCCAACGGCGGGCAGTTGGGTCCGGTGGTGCCGAGGAGCGCCGCCTGGATCTCGCACTCGCTGGGATTCGGCCCCATCGGGGTCGCCGGGCCGGGCAGCCCCTGGGCAAGGCCTGCAGCGGGTGACGTCAGCCAGACACAAATGCCGAGCGCCAGAACCAGCCGCATGGCCGCATTGTTCGGACCGCGGACGGTCGCTTCAAATTGCGCGTGGAACAGTCCTGCGTGCATCTGTACGATCCCGGTCCGTATCTTTCGTATAGGGCGCTTGGGAGGAAACAAGCATGAAATCGCTGAAGGCTCTGCTCGCCGGCATCGCGCTGGCCGCTCTGACGGTTCCGGCTCTGGTTGCCGGTGCGGCGAACGCTGCCGACTACAAGGCGGAGTACAAGCTTTCGACCGTTCTGGGCAAGCCCTTCCCCTGGGGTGTCGGCGGCGACCGCTGGGCCGAACTGGTCAAGGAGAAGACCGGCGGCCGCATCAACATCAAGATGTATCCCGGCACCTCGCTGGTGAACGGCGACCAGACCAAGGAATTCACCGCACTCCGCCAGGGCACCATCGACATGGCGGTCGGCTCCACCATCAACTGGTCGCCGCAGGTGAAGGAGCTGAACCTCTTCTCCCTGCCCTTTCTGATGCCCGACCACAAGGCGCTGGATGCCCTGACCCAGGGCGGGGTCGGCAAGACGCTGTTCGAGCTGCTCGCCACCAAGGACGTGGTGCCGCTGGCCTGGGGTGAGAACGGCTTCCGCGAGATCTCCAACTCCAAGCACCCGATCCGCACGCCAGCCGACCTGAAGGGGCTGAAGATCCGCGTCGTCGGCTCGCCGCTCTACCTCGACACCTTCACCGCACTCGGCGCCAACCCGACGCAGATGAGCTGGGCCGACGCCCAGCCGGCCTTGTCGACCGGCGCCGTCGACGGGCAGGAAAACCCGCTGGCGATCTTCGTCGCCGCCAAGCTCGCCACGCTGGGCCAGAAGAACCTGACCCTGTGGGGCTACGTCGCCGATCCGCTGATCTTCGTGGTCAACAAGGAGGTCTGGGCCAGCTGGTCGAAGGAGGATCAGGAGGCCGTGCGCGCCGCCGCGGTCCAGGCCGCTACGGAAGAGGTCGCGATCTCCCGCAAGGGCATCACCGCCGAGGACGACAGCCTGCTGAAGGAGATCACCGCCCAGGGCGTCGAGGTGGTTCGCCTGACGCCGGACCAGCAGAAGGCCTTCCAGACCGCCACCCAGCCGGTCTTCGACAAGTGGGCCAAGCAAATCGGCCCCGATCTGGTGAAGGCGGCCCAGGCCGCCATCGGCGAGCGGAAATGACCGTCCGTTCGCTTGGCTGACGACTACGGCGCCCTGCGGGGCGCCGTTTTCAGGCCCAATTGTTTGACTTGGTTTTTTTAAGCCCGCGAGGCACTTGCTTGTGATGCGTGCCCAGACGGATTGCGCTACAACTCCCCCAGGGCCGAATGGTTTGCGGAGCGGGCGCGTATGACGTCGGAAATGCTGCTGGCGCTGTTCAGCATCGGCGCCACCCTGCTGTTTCTGGGCATCCGCCGCGGCCTGATCCTGCGGATGGACCGGGAAATCCGCCGCTGCGGTGCGGCCCTGACCGCCGAACGCGACGCACTGGAACTCCAGGCCAATGAGTTGGAGGCCATGCAGGCCGAAATCGAGGCGACGAAGGCAAGGCTGGTGGAACTGTCGACCGACAAGCTGGTCCTGAACCGTCGCAGCGGCAAGCGCACCGCCGCCGCGCGCCGCTTCATCCACGAGATCGGCCGGCCGGAGCCGGGGCGCAACCATTTCACCTTCCGTTTGGCGATGACCCCCGGCTTCACTGCCCGGCCCGATGCCAAGGCGGTGGTCCACCCCGCCATCTGGCGCTTCGGGAACGAGGCGCAGGTCTGGGCCTCCGACTTCGCCGCCGCCCAGATGCTGACCCGCAACATCTTCCACGAAGGCGTGGGCGTCACCGTCTCCAGCGAGGAGGCCGACGAAGACGCTGTGGCCGGGGCCTCCGCACCATGAGCCCCGTCTGGGTTCTGGGAGCCGTCACCAGCCTGGTGATCGGCGTGCTGGCAGAGCGCATCCTCGGCATGCGCGCCCGCCGGCAGTCGGAGAAGCTGACCGCACTGAAGGAGCGGCTGGACGTCTACGCCAACTACGCCAAGCTCGCCTCGGTCCGCCGGGTGGAGGCGGAGGAAACCCTCGCCGGCCTGCGCCACGAGGCGGCGGAGGTCGAGGGCGAGATTTTGTCTTTGCAGTCGGCGGCCACCGACGATGCCGCCCTGACGCCGATGGAGTTCTATTGCGTCGACCGCGTCGCCCGGTCCAGCGGCCCGCTGTGGTATGTCGCGGTGGAGGCGCTGGACGCCACCGCCCCCTGGACCGGCATCCGCACCTACGCCATTGCCGCGGAAAGTGCGGAAGACGCCCGCAAGCGGATCGTCGAGCGCCACCCCTCCCCCACCGCCTTCACCATCTCCCCCGCCGCCCCGCTGGTGCTGCCGGAGCGGTGAGGGTGGTCGTGCCGTTGGGGGTGAGAACCTGACACGACAAAGAAAAAAGGGGCGCCCCACCGGAGCGCCCCTTTTCCCCGTGAAACCTGCCGTCAGGCGTTGTTCATGCGGTTGTCGATCAGGTCGGTCACCACGCCCGGATCGGCGAGGGTCGAGGTGTCGCCCAGGCTGTCATGCTCGTTCGCGGCGATCTTGCGCAGGATGCGGCGCATGATCTTGCCGGAACGGGTCTTCGGCAGGCCGGGGGCCCACTGGATCAGGTCGGGCGAGGCGATCGGGCCGATCTCCTTGCGGACCCAGGCGACCAGTTCCTTGCGCAACGCCTCGGTCGGAGTCTCGCCGGCGTTCAGCGTGACGTAGGCGTAGATGCCCTGGCCCTTCAGGTCGTGCGGATAGCCGACGACCGCGGCCTCGGCGACCTTCGGGTGGGCGACCAGCGCGCTCTCGACCTCGGCGGTGCCCATGCGGTGGCCGGACACGTTGATGACGTCGTCGACGCGGCCGGTGATCCAGTAATAGCCATCGGCGTCGCGGCGGCATCCGTCGCCAGTGAAGTACTTGCCGGCGAAGGTCGAGAAGTAGGTCTGGATGAAGCGCTCGTGGTCGCCATAGACCGTGCGCATCATGCCGGGCCAGGCATCGGCGATGCAGAGGTTGCCCTCGGTCTCGCCTTCCAGGATCTGGCCTTCGTTGTCGACGACGACCGGTTGGACGCCGAAGAACGGCTTGGTGGCGGAGCCCGGCTTCTGGCCGATGGCGCCGACCAGCGGGCTGATCAGGATGCCGCCGGTCTCCGTCTGCCACCAGGTGTCGACGATCGGGCAGCGGGCGTCGCCGACCACATTGTAATACCACAGCCACGCTTCCGGATTGATCGGCTCGCCGACCGAACCCAGCACGCGGAGCGAGGCGCGCGAGGTCGTCTTCACCGGTCCTTCGCCTTCACGCATCAGCGAGCGGATGGCGGTCGGGGCGGTGTAGAAGATGTTGACCTTGTGCTTGTCGATGACCTGCCAGAAGCGCGAGACGTCCGGGTAGGTCGGGATGCCTTCGAACATCAGCGTGGTGGCGCCGTTGGCGAGCGGGCCATAGACAATGTAGCTGTGGCCGGTGACCCAGCCCACGTCGGCCGTGCACCAGTAGACCTCGCCATCCTTGTAGTCGAAGACATACTGATGGGTCATCGACGCATAGACGAGATAGCCGCCGGTGGTGTGCAGCACGCCCTTCGGCTTGCCGGTCGAGCCGGAGGTGTAGAGGATGAACAGCGGATCCTCGGCGTTCATCTCCTCCGGCGGGCAGTCGGCGGAGACGCTCTCCATCTCCTCGTGGTACCAAAGGTCGCGGCCCTCGGTCCAGGCGACGTTGCCGCCGGTGTGCTTGACCACCAGCACATGCTTGACCGTCGGCGCGCCGGCCACCGCCTTGTCGGCGTTGGCCTTCAGCGGCACCTTGCGGCCGCCGCGCAGGCCCTCGTCGGAGGTGATGACGAAATGGCTGTCGCAGTCGACGATGCGGTCCTTCAGGCTGTCGGGCGAGAAGCCGCCGAAGACGATGGAGTGGATGGCGCCGATGCGGGTGCAGGCCAGCATCGCATAGGCGGCCTCCGGGATCATCGGCAGATAGATGGTGACGCGGTCGCCCTTCTTGACGCCGTTCTTCTTCAGCACGTTGGCGAGACGGCAGACCTTCTCGTGCAACTCCTTGTAGGTGATGGCCTTGGAAACGCCGGGATCGTCGCCTTCGAACAGGATCGCGGTCTGGTCGCCGCGGGTCGCCAGATGGCGGTCGATGCAGTTGGCCGACACGTTCAGCGTGCCGTCGTAGAACCAGCGGATATGGACGTCGTCGTTGAAATTGACGTCCTTCACCTTGCTGTAGGGCTGGATCCAGTCGAGCCGCTTGCCCTGCTCACCCCAGAACGCCTCGGGGTCCTTGACCGACTGCTCGTACATGCGGGCATAGGCTTCCGCATTCACGTGGGCGGCGGCCGCGATCTCGGGCTTCACCGGAAAGAAGCTGTTGTCGGTCATGAGTGCGATTCCCCCGTGGTGCTTCCGAATTGGCCGGAAGATGATTGGAGGGCGGCGGGCCGCCGCCCGGAATTGAGCGGCATTATCCACACAAGTTGCGGGACGAACAAGCAGATCGGCCCCCGCAGGCCCCCCGACCAAAGGAGGATTGTGTCGCTGATTTTGCAGCGCGAGACTGTTTCTTCCCCAAGCATACCGAGGCATGCCAATGCCTCCGTGACCGCGCCGCCAACCGGGCCGGAAGGGCGGCGGTCCCGTTCCGCGACCATCCGCCGCGCCGCGGCGCAGCATGGAGGGCAGCATTCGGGGATGTCTGTCCTGTAACGGACGATCCCTTGCTTAACCCGACCTTAACCCGCCGGCAGCTATAGAGTTGCTGCATCACGGTAACGATCAGCGGCGGCAAGGATCGCAATGCCCAGCACCACCAACGCGGACGATCTTCCGAAAGCCGGCGACCGCAGCGACCGTCTCGCCGTCATGGCCGACCGCACCAGCCTGATGGCCATCGACGCCACGCTGCGCGCGCTCGGCGGCCCCATGAGCGCCATCTCGGCAGCCGGCATGGCGGACATCGCCCGGCGCATGATGCAGGCGACCAACGACTTCCATGCGGCGATGCAGGAAGCGGCGGAGTAGGTCTTTCACCGAAGCAACCGGGCAGCGGAGAGCGGGGCCGCTTTCGCCCCGCCTACGCCCCTCAGGCCGGCACGCCGACCCCTGCCAGATCGCACACCCGCGCCCACTCCTCGTCGGTGACCGGGCAGACCGACAGCCGCGACTGACGCACCAGCGCCATCGACTGAAGATGCGGATCGGCCTTGATCTGCTTCAGCGTGACGGGCGTCTTCACCGGCATCACCGGCGCCACGTCGACCATGCCGAAGCGGCCGGCCTCGTCGCTGGGGTCCGGGTAATAGGTGCGGACGATCTCGACGATGCCGACGATCTCCAGACCTTCGTTGGAGTGATAGAAGAAGGCGCGGTCGCCCACCTCCATCGCCTTCAGATTGTTGGACGCCTGGTAATTGCGCACCCCGTCCCAATGGGTCCGGCCATCGGCGACCATGCGGTCCCAGGAATATTTGAACGGCTCGGATTTCACCAGCCAGTAGGCCATCGCCAGCGCTCTCCCGCTCAGGCCTTGGGATAGACGCGGCGCCAGGGCCGGATCGTCACGCTGTCGAACAGGCCGGCCTTGGCATAGGGGTCGCCGTCGGCGAACGCCTGCGCGGCAGCGGCATCGGCGCACTCGACGATCAGCAGGCTGCCGACCATGCCGCTCTGGTCGTCCGACAGCAGCGGGCCGGCGGCGAAGAGGCGGGCGGCATTGGCTTCCAGATAGGCCAGATGCTCGGTACGGTTGGCGGCGCGGACATCGGCGGCGCCCGCCTTGTCGACGCAATGGAACATGAACAGCATGCGGTTCGCTCCTTCACACGGTGGAGCGGGAGCCTAGATCGGATCGCGAAAAATCGGAATCGATTTGAAGCGTAAAGCCGATCGCAAAAATCTAAACGCAGGGGAAGCCGGGGGGAAAGCGTCGGCTGACGGTTCACGCCACCACGCGCGGGCGGCGCGGCGGCGCCTTGCCGCCCTTGCAGGGCGAATATCCGCCGGGGGCGATGCGGCCCAGGCGGATACCGGTGCGCTCGATCTCGCCGAAGCCGCCCAACCCCATCTCCAGCGCCGCGGCCAGCGCGATGCGGCCGCAGGCCTCGGCGTCGCTGCCGGCATGATGGTGGTGGAGCGCGATCCCCAGGAAATCGGCCAGATGGTTCAGCCGGTGTCCGGTCAAGGCCGGCCAGGCCCGGCGCGCCATCATGACGGTGCAGAGATAGTCGCAGGCCGGCAGGTCCACGCCATAGTCGGTCAGGGTATGGCGCAGCACACTGAGGTCGAAGGCGGCGTTGTGGGCCAGGATCAGCCGGCCCTGCACCCGCTCCCGCAGACCCGCCCACACCTCCGGGAATTCGGGCGCATCGGCCACGTCCTCTTCACGGATGCCATGGATGGCGCTGTTGAAGGGATTGAAGCGCGGCTCGCGCGGGCGGATCAGATGCTCTTCCGTCCCGGTCACGCGGCCGTTCTCGATCCAGGCAACGCCGATGGAGCAGGCGCTGGTGCGGGTCTCGTTGGCGGTCTCGAAATCGATGGCGACGGCGTGGCCGGAAATGACGGTCATTGAGATCCGATTTGTTGGCGGTTCAATCGCCGGCAGGTCAGAGGCGGAGAATGCCGGCGAGGTCGTCGGGCAGCGCGCCTTCCGCCGCCAGAACCCGCAGCTTCAGCAGGCTGGCCACCGCCATGGCGTCGGTGATGGCGCCGGACAGCACCATGTCGATCACCTCGGCGAAGGGCAGGCGGCGCACCGCCAGCACCTCGGTCTCGTCCGGCGCGGACTCGCCCTGCTCCATATCCCAGGCGACGAAGGTGTGGGCCACCTCGTCGGTGATGCAGTTGGACAGGTGCAGCGTCATCAGCGGCATCCAGCGCCGTGCCGTCAGGCCGGTTTCCTCGCGCAGCTCGCGCGCGGCGGATTCCTGCGGTTCGACACCCTTGCGCCCGCCGCCCTCGGGGATTTCCCAGCTGTATTGCTTCAGGGGGAAGCGGTACTGGCCGACCAGGGTCACCGTGCCGTCGGCATGGACCGGCACCACGCCGGTGGCAAGGCTGCGGGGATGGACGACGCCATAGATTCCCGGAGAGCCCTTCGGGGTCAGAACCTTGTGTTCGACCACCTCCATCCAGGCATTCTCGTATTTCGTCGTGCTGGTCAGCACGGTCCAGGGATTGCCGGTGGACTCACCGGTTTCGATCGGCACGCCAAGCCCCCTTCGTCGGTTGAGTCGGGAGTATAGGGAGGCGCCCCGGCGGCCGCAATGGCCGCACAGAGCGCAACGCACAGACAAAAACCGGTAAAATTTTCCAACAATTGGCGAAAACGAAGTCGAAATCGTTAAACAATGGTTTCTTGACAGACAAATCAGGCCAACCTACTTCTAAATCACGGTGCCGGATGTCGTGAATATACCCAAAAGTGGTAGATCGGTGATCCGCCGCTTGACCTGGAAAGGGCAGATGCGTGGTGCCGCAGATCAGTCCACAGGATTTGGAGCGGTGGCGTAACCCCGACTGGCGCATCCGTTTGGCTGCGTGGTGGGAGGGCTATGACCTGTCCCGCCTGCCCCGCATTTCGAGCCGGACCGACCCACGCGCTTTGGCGGGCCGCCGGCAGCCCGGCCCGGTCGATGCAGTCGGCAGCACCACATCTCCAGCACCGTCGGCCGCAATCGCGCTGCCGGCTCCGCCCACCGGCAACCCGGACCTGGACCGGCTGGCGTTGATGCAACTCGACCGTCATGGCGAGCCGGTCTGGTCGCCGGCGCGCAGCGAGGGCGCGCAGCTTCTGTGGGGCCAGGACATGACCGGGCCGGAGGAAGCGGCGTGGATGGTCGATTCCATCCGGTCCTTCGGGCTGAACCCGGCCAAGAGCGTGCTGGACCTGTCGGCCGGCCTGGGCGGCACCGCCCGCGCGCTGGTGCAAAGCTGCGACACCTGGGTAACCGGGCTGGAGCCATCGCCGCTGCTGGCGAAGCTGGCCATGGACCGGTCGAAGGCGCTGGGCCTGTCGAAGAAGGCGCCCATCGCCCATTACGACCCGGAGCATTTCAACCAGGCCGGCAGCTTCGACCTCGTGATGGCCGACCGCATCCTCCACCGTGTGCGCGACAAGGACCTGTTCCTCGACCGGCTCGGCGACTGCGTGAAGCCCAAGGGCGGCATCGCCCTGTACGACTATGTGATCGACGGCACCCCCGGCTCCTGGGACAGCTGGAACGGCTGGCGGGAGGAGGAGCCGATGGAGGTCTATCCCTGGACCGCCACCCGCATGGCCGACGAACTGACCCAGCGCAACCTCGACCTCCGCATTTCGGAGGATCTGACCCAGTTGCACCGCCGCCACATCATCGACCGCGTGCGCAAGCTGGCCGACACGCTGGCCGCGGCCGTGCCGCCGGCCCCGGTGCTGGCCGCACTGAAGCGCGAACTGGCACTGTGGTGGGCACGGCTGCGGGTGCTGGGCAGCGGCCTGCGCTTCGTCCGCTATGTGGCGATGAAGCCCGCCTGACGAAGCCCGCCCGATAGGATGGCGTGAGGGTCGCCGCAGCGTATCGGATCAGTGGATCAGCCCGATGCGGTCGAGCCGCAGGGCTGCCGGCCAGCGGGCCGGTTCGTCCAGCGCGGTTGGGTCGACGGAGAAATGCCGCAGGTCGGCCCGGCCGATGAGGTTTTCGGCGGGAACGAAGCCGACGCCGCCGGCCGTTGCCGCAACCCGGCTGTCCAGCGAATTGCTGCGGTTGTCACCCAGCATGAAGTAATGGCCTTCCGGCACCCGAAGCGGTGGGGTGTCGTCCAGGCCGTCGCGCCCGGCCACATGCAGGACACGGTGCGTCGGACCATCCGGCAGATGCTCCACATATTGCGGGATGGTCCGGCGGGCACCGTCGGCTCCCGTCTCGACGAAATCTTCCAGGCGCTCCAGCGCCGCCGGCTGGCCGTTCACATGCAGAACGCCGTCCCGCATCTGCACCACGTCGCCCGGTAGCCCGACGAGCCGCTTCACATAGACCTGCTCCGGGTCGCGCGGCAGACGGAAGACGACGATGTCGCCACGCTCCGGCGCATGGCCCAGCACCCGCCCGGCGATGGGAAGCGCGTCGAGCGGGAAGGAATAGCGGCTGTATCCGTAGGGGAACTTGCTGGCGAACAGGAAATCGCCGACCTCCAGCGTCGGCTCCATCGATCCCGACGGGACGTGGAAGGGCTGCGCCACCACCGAGCGGGCCCCAAGCGCCAGCAGCCCCGCGACCGTGACTGTGCGGACCATCTCCCAAAGACCGCTCTTGCCCGTCACCGCCCGCCTCCGTCCATGTGTCGCCGCAGGCAGACTAGCCGGACAAGCACCTCGCTGAAAGCCATATGCAATTCCGGACGGCATAAAACTTTGTAATGTATGGACCACCGCACCGTAATCGTTTCCAGTATCCAGGCACACGCCAAGTCCTGCCCCATGGATTGGACTTCCACCTCGTCTTGCGGCAGGGGTCATCCGGTGCGTTGATAGACCGGCCTCGCGCCCTACATCTTGGCTGTATGGCGCGTCCTGTCCGGCGGCCGTCCGGTCCATCCCCGGTCCATCCGACGAGAAGCATCTTCCCCCAGGCATCCGCCCCGGTGCCCGCCCGAACCGAAAGCCACGATCCGGACTGCCGGGTCCAAAAGCCACAGAAGCCAAGGAGTCTTTCCCGTGACCACCTTCACCGGTCAAGATTCGCTCAAGACCCGCCGCTCGCTCAGCGCGGGCGGCAAGAGCTACGACTATTTCAGCCTGAAGGCCGCCGAGGAGGCGGGCCTCGGCGATCTGTCGCGGCTGCCGTTTTCGATGAAGGTGCTGCTGGAAAACCTGCTGCGGTTCGAGGATGGGCGCACCGTCTCCGTCGACGACGTGAAGGCGGTGGCCCAATGGCTGGTCGACAAGCGGTCCGACCGTGAAATCGCCTATCGCCCGGCCCGTGTGCTGATGCAGGACTTCACCGGCGTGCCGGCGGTCTGCGATCTGGCGGCGATGCGCGAGGCAATGGCGTCGCTGGGCGGCGACCCGACGAAGATCAACCCGCTGGTGCCGGTCGATCTGGTCATCGACCATTCGGTGATGGTCGATTACTTCGGTGGCGCCGAGGCCTTCCAGAAGAACGTCGATCTGGAGTTCGAACGCAACCTGGAACGCTACGAGTTCCTGCGCTGGGGCCAGAAGGCCTTCGACAATTTCCGCGTGGTGCCGCCGGGCACCGGCATCTGTCATCAGGTCAACACCGAATATCTCGCGCAGGTCGTTTGGACCGACAATGACCCGTCGGGCAAGCCGGTGGCCTATCCCGACACGCTGGTCGGCACCGACAGCCACACCACGATGGTGAACGGCCTGTCCGTGCTGGGCTGGGGCGTCGGCGGCATCGAGGCGGAGGCCGCGATGCTGGGCCAGCCGATCTCCATGCTGATCCCGGAGGTCGTCGGCTTCAAGCTGACCGGCCGGCTCAAGGAGGGCATGACCGCCACCGATCTGGTGCTGACCGTCACCCAGATGCTGCGAAAGAAGGGCGTGGTCGGCAAGTTCGTCGAGTTCTTCGGGCCGGGCCTGGACAGCATGACGCTGCCCGACCGCGCCACCATCGGCAACATGGCGCCGGAATATGGCGCGACCTGCGGCATCTTCCCCATCGACGCCGAGACCATCCGCTACCTGACCTTCACCGGCCGCGATCCCGACCGCGTGGCGCTGGTCGAGGCTTATGCCAAAGCCCAGGGCATGTGGCGCGAGCCGAACAGCCCCGATCCGGTCTTCACCGACGTGCTCGAACTGGACATGGGCACGGTGGAGCCGTCGCTGGCCGGTCCGAAGCGTCCGCAGGACCGCGTGCCGCTGTCGGCGGTGGCGCAAGGCTTCGCCAAGGACATGACCGAGGCCTACAAGGCTGACGACCCGAAGAAGGCGGTTCCGGTGAAGGGCGCCGACTACAGCCTGGAACAGGGCGCCGTCGTCATCGCCGCCATCACCTCCTGCACCAACACCTCCAACCCGGCGGTGCTGATCGCCGCCGGTTTGCTGGCCAAAAAGGCGGTGGAAAAGGGGCTGAAGCAGAAGCCGTGGGTCAAGACCTCCCTGGCGCCGGGCTCCCAGGTGGTCACCGACTATCTCGCCAAGGCCGGGCTGCAGCCTTACCTCGACCGCATCGGCTTCAACATCGTCGGCTATGGCTGCACCACCTGCATCGGCAACTCCGGCCCGCTGCCCGACGCCATTGCCGCGGCGGTGGAGGAAGGCAACCTCGTGGTCGGCGCCGTGCTGTCGGGCAACCGCAACTTCGAGGGCCGCGTCAACCCGCACACCCGCGCCAATTATCTGGCCTCGCCGCCGCTGTGCGTCGCCTATGCGCTGGCCGGCAACCTGAACATCGACCTGGCCACCGACCCCCTCGGCACCGGCAGCGATGGCCAGCCGGTCTATCTGAAGGACGTCTGGCCGAGCAACCGCGAGGTGCAGGACGCCATCGACGCCTCGCTGACCGCCGAGATGTTCCGAAGCCGCTATTCCGACGTGTTCAAGGGTCCGGAACAGTGGCAGGCCATCGCCACGGCGGAAGGCCAGACCTACCAGTGGCAGGACGGCTCCACCTATGTGAAGCTGCCGCCCTTCTTCACCGGCCTGACCAAGACGCCGGACCCGGTGTCGGACGTTCGCGGCGCGCGGGCGCTGGCGGTGCTGGGCGATTCCATCACCACCGACCACATCTCCCCCGCCGGCTCGATCAAGAAGACCAGCCCGGCCGGCGAGTACCTGCTGAGCTATCAGGTGCGTCCGCAGGACTTCAACAGCTACGGCGCCCGCCGCGGCAACCATGAAGTCATGATGCGCGGCACCTTCGCCAACATCCGCATCCGCAACGAGCTGATCCCCGGCGTCGAAGGCGGCGAGACCAAGCATTACCCGTCGGGCGAACGGCTGCCGATCTACACCGCCGCCATGCGCTACGCCGACGAGGGCGTGCCGCTGGTCGTCGTCGCCGGCAAGGAATACGGCACGGGGTCGAGCCGCGACTGGGCGGCGAAGGGCACCCGGCTGCTGGGTATCCGCGCGGTGATCGCCGAGAGCTTCGAGCGCATCCACCGCTCCAACCTCGTCGGGATGGGCATCCTGCCCTTGCAGTTCAAGGACGGCCTGACCCGCAACGACCTGAAGCTGGACGGGTCGGAACGCTTCGACATCGCCGGCATCGAACAGGATCTGCGGCCGCGCAAGGACGTCGCCCTGACCCTGACCCGCGCTGACGGCACGGTGGAGACCTACCCGCTGCTGCTGCGCATCGATACGCTGGACGAGGTGGAGTATTACCGGAACGGCGGCGTGCTGAACTTCGTGCTGAGGAATCTGGCGAAGTAAGGCTGCCGGAGTTCGGATAACGCAAGGGCCGCGTCCCGGTGGGGGAGCGGCCCTTTTTGCTGCCGAGGAAACCCGAACCGGCGCATCACGCCGCCCCGGCGCTCGCCATCATGCGGCGGAGGTCGTTGGGGAAGACCGGCTTGTGCAGGATGCGGAAGCCGCGGCGTTCGGCTTCTTCCTGGCGTTCGGAGCTGGTGTCGCCGGTCAGGATGATGCCGGGAACCGACTGGCCCAGCATGGTCTGGACCGCACAGACCGCCTCCGGACCGGTGCGGCCCTGCTGGAGCTGGTAGTCGGCCAGCACGATCTGCGGGCAGCGGCCGTCGGCGCGCAGCCGTTCCAGCGCCTGATCGCCCGACTTGGCGGTCAGCACGTCATAGCCCCAGCCTTCCAGGATCGCCTTGAGGCCGAGCAGGATGATCGCCTCGTCGTCGATCACCAGCACCATGCCCTTGGCGGCTCCAGCCGCAACTGCGGCAGCCGGCGCGGCAATCGTCTTGGTCGCCCCGCCAGCGCTCCGCCCACCGCCGAAGGCGTTGGCGATGGCGCTGATCGCCTGCCCCCGGTCGTTCGCAGCATTGGCCGCCGCCGCATCGTTGGCGATGGACCGGCGCGCGAGCGTCGCGGCGGCGGCGGCGGTGCCGCTGGCCGGACGCGGGTTGCCCAGGATCACCCGCGGCAGCTCGACCGCGAAGACCGACCCCTTGCCCTCCCACGAGCGCACCGTCACCGGATGGCCGAGCAGCCGCGACAGCCGCTTGACGATGGCCAGCCCCAGGCCGAGGCCGCGTTCGCTGCGCTCGCCCAGCTGGGTGAACTCCTCGAAGATGTCCTCCAGCCGGTCGGCGGGGATGCCGGCGCCGGTGTCCCACACCTCCACCCGCATGCCGGACGGCGTCCGGCGGCAACCCAGCAGCACCTTGCCCCTGGTGGTGTAGCGCAGCGCGTTCTCGACGAGGTTGCGCAGGATGCGCTCCAGATGGGCCGGATCGGTGCGGACCCAGGCGCGCGTCGGCACGGCACGCAGCACCAACCCCTTCTGGGCGGCGCGCGGGCCATATTCGGCGACCAGCCGGCCGAGCATCTGGTTCAGCCGCACCTCCACCGGCGTGGCGACGATCTTGCCGGATTCCAGCCGCGACATGTCCAGAAGACCGTCCAGCAGGCTCTTCAGCGTGTCCAGCCCCTGGCGGATGTTGTCGAGGATCGGCAGCGCCGCATGACCCTGCAACCGGTCGCTCAACGCCGCGGTGAAGAGATAGAGCGACTGCACCGGCTGGCGCAGGTCGTGGCTGGCGGCGGCGAGGAACTTGGACTTGCCGTCGTTGGCCTGATCGGCCTCCTCCCGCGCACGGCGCAGTTCGGCCTCGGCCTTCTTGCGGTCGGTGACCTCGACGGCAGCGCAGGTGACGCCCTCGACACGGCCGGAGGGATCGAGCAGCGGATCGACGGTCAGGTCGAAGAAGCGGTCCTCGCCCTTGCAGTGGATGCGCACCTCCTCCCGCGCGCCGACGCCGCTCTCCATCACCCGGTGCTTCAGCGCCATCATGCCGTCGGCATCCTCACGCTGGCTGCACAGGTCGGCGTCGGTACGGCCGATCAGTGCGTCGGGAGAGAAGCCGAGCCATTCCGAATGCGCCCAGTTGTAGCGCAGGTCGCGGTCCTGGTTGAGCACCACCACGCCGGAATTGCGCAAGCCGGTGCGCACGCGCTCCTCGGCGACACGCAGCGCCTCCTCCGTGCGCTTGCGTTCGGTGATGTCGATGCCGGTGGCGATCAGGTGGGTGACATGGCCGTCGGCATCGACCATCGGGGTCAGGTTGACGTCCACCGTCATCTCCCGCGGAGTGGTGTCCCGCCCGGTGGCGACGCGCAGCCCGGCGTCGAAGCGGGAGGACCGTCCGCCGGCGCCCAGCACCAGCGCCTGCCGCAACCGCTCCCGCCCGGCCTCGTCGAAGGACAGCCAGCAGATCTCGTCGAAGGGGCGGCCGACGATGCGGGCGGGCGGCAGCCCGGCGGCATCGGCGGCGGCACGGTTGACCTGGGCCACCGCCCCGTCCGGCGTCAGCACGCCGACATAGGCCGGCAGCGCGTCCAGCACGGCGCGGATGTGGCTTTCGGACTGGCGCAGCGCCGCTTCACGCGCCTCCAGCCGTTCAGCCATCATGTCGAAGGCGTAGCCGAGCTGTCCGATCTCCGACGAGCGGTCGGACAGCTTCACCCGGGTGGCGGTCTTGCCCTCGCTCCAGTCGCGGGCGGCGGAAACCAGCGCATCGACCGGGCGGCGGATGAACAGGGTACCGCCGATCCAGGCGGCGGCGGCGGCGACCAGGAAGCCCGACAGTGTCATCAGCAGCCCGTCCCGGGTGGCGCGGTCCACCGCGCCCATGGCGGCGCCGCGGTCGACGCCGACGCTGATGAACAGGTCGCGGATGCCGGCGGCCGGCGGGGAGAAGGCAAGGATGCGCGACACGCCGTCCAGTCCGGGCAGCATGGTCACGCCGGCTTCCCGTTCCGACAGAAGCCCCAGATAGCTGTCCGGCAGCCGTTCGCCGGCGCGGCCCTGGGTGCCCGGCAACTTCACCAGGATGGTGCCGGAGCGGTCGGCGACGGTCAGGGTGGTGTTGTCCGGCATCGGACGGGAGGCGAAGAGGGCGGTCAGCCGCGGGACGTCGAGCGACAGGGCGACCACGCCGGCCCGCCGGCCGTCGCTGTCCGAATAGGGAGCGGCGACCGGCAGTTCGCCGCCGTCGGCGCCGGAATGGGTGATTGTCCATTCGCCGACGGCGAAACGGCCCTGCGCCATCGCCCGGCGGAAATGCGGCTGGACGCTCAGAGAGGCACCGATGCGCGACGGATCGGCGCTGCACAGGATGCGCCCCTCGGTATCGGTGATCGACAGGGTGCGGTAGTCGGCGGAACGGGTCGCCAGCCGCTCCAGATAGGTCTGGCAGCTGTCGGCCTCGCCCCGGCGCAGGAAGCGCGCCTCGGTCACCGCGGTGACCATCAGGCGGGCGCTGTCGATGAGACGGAAATGCTCGCTTTCGACCTGCCGGAGAAGCCGTTCGGCCTGGAGCGTCACCTCGCCTTCGCGCTCCGCCCGCTGTTCGAGCACGCTGTAGATCTGGATGCCGATCGCCGGCAGCACCGCGAGCAGGACCAGGATGAAGAGGCGTGCCAGAAGGGTCATGACGTAGACGAGGCTCCTCCGCAAAGCCGACCGGATGAAACGACGGATGCGCCACCCTGCGGCAGGCCTATCGCTAACGCACTTATGGTTAAGCGGCGGTTAATTTAGAAAAAAATGAGCCGGAACAGAGGGGAGAAGCCGATCGAACGGCTGTTATCCTCTCCCAATTTGCCGCCAACTGCAGGGCATTTACATCAAAAACCAAAACATACCACCATCGAGTGGTTACGGTCGAAAGGGATATGCACCGCAGCCTGCTTGAATTCGCGTCGTTGCAGTGTTCAAGGACTTCCGATGCAACTGGAATCCCGATGCAGCTCCATCGATGGAACAGGCTGCG
The DNA here is from genome assembly GCF_003116035.1 of Azospirillum sp. TSH64. GTDB lineage: Bacteria > Pseudomonadota > Alphaproteobacteria > Azospirillales > Azospirillaceae > Azospirillum. The sequence goes on along the minus strand of NZ_LGQW01000015.1, from coordinate 2,577,916 downwards.
GGGTGGGCTGTTGAAGCCTTGCAATGACCACACCCTTCCTCCTCCCCCCGCTCCGCACCACGTCCCAGGGCACGCCGCGCCGCGTGGGGGTGGAACTTGAATTCGCCGATCTGGACGCGCCGTCGGCCGCAGCCTGCGTGCACCGGCTGTTCGGCGGCACCGTCACCGTCGAGAACCCGCACCGATGTCTGGTGACGGAGACGCGGCTCGGTGACTTCACGGTCGAACTGGACATGCGCTCCGCCCACAAGGGCAAGGGGGGTGCGGCGATCCTCGACCCGCTGCGGCCGTTGTGGGGCAACATCGGCAGTCTGGTGATGCCCTTCGAGATCGCCGCCCCGCCGGTGACGGTGGAGCAGATGCCGGAGCTGGAGGAGATGGTCGCCCGCCTGCGCGCGCTGGGTGCCGCCGGGACGGAGGCCAGCCCGCTGTTCGCCTTCGGCCTGCATTTCAATCCGGAGGTGGCGCGGACCGATGGCGATTACCTGCTGGACATGCTGAAGGCCTTCCTGCTGCTGGCCCCTTGGCTGCGGCGGGAAATCAGGGTCGACGTCACCCGGCGCCTGTCCGGCTTCATCGCCGCCTTCCCGACGCCCTATGCCGCAAAGGTCGTCGATCCTGCCTATCGTCCCGACCTGGGCGGGCTGATCGACGATTATCTGGCCGACAACCCAACCCGAAACCGCGAGCTGGACCTGTTCCCGCTGTTCGCCCATCTCGACCGCGACCGTCTGGCCGCGGCGATGGAGGATCCGCATGTCCGCCCGCGCCCGACCTTCCATTACCGGCTGCCGAACGCACGGCTGAGCGACCCGGCTTGGTCGCTCGCCGCCGACTGGAACCGCTGGGTGGCGGTGGAACGGCTGGCCGCCGACCGCGCACTGCTGGACGGCCTCGGCACCGAGTATCGCCGGGCGGGCGACGCACAGCAGCTCGACGGCTGGGCCGACCGCATCGACGCCGTTCTGGCCGCCAACCCGGGCATTCACGGTGACCACGCAGGCAGCGCCGGACAAGCGGATGGAACCGACGGCCCCGCCCGTCAGGCCGGCTGAGGGAGTTTTCCATGGCAGCCATCGTCGGCAGGTCCCGGCCGCTGGTCGGCATCACCGCCTCGATCCATGGCAGCCGCATCGCCGCCATGGCCAACCGGCTTGCCCTGTGGCGGGCCGGCGCGTCGTCGGTCCGCATCACCGCCGAGTCCCCCTTCCCCATCGACCGGCTGGACGCGCTGGTCGTCGGCGGCGGCGACGACATCGACGCCTCGCTCTACGGCGAATCCGCCCGTCCGCAAATCCGCATCGATCCCGAACGCGACCGGTTGGAGATGCTGGCGCTCGACTGCGCCGCCAAGATCGGACTGCCGGTGCTGGGCATCTGCCGCGGCTCGCAGATGATCAACGTCCACCGTGGTGGCTCGCTCCACGTCGACATCCACGAGATCTACGAGGAAGCGCCGCATATGCGCACCGTGCTGCCGCGCAAGCGCATCCGGATCGCGCCGGACAGCCGGCTCTACCGCATCCTCGGCATCGCCGAATGCCGCGTGAACGCCCTGCACCACCAGTCGGTGGACCGCGTCGGCGACGGCCTGCGCGTCGTCGCCCGCGAACGCGCCGGCATCGTCCAGGGCATCGAGGCGCCGAACGAGCCCTTCATGATCGGCGTGCAGTGGCATCCGGAATATCTGGTTGCGGACAGCCGGCAGCAGGCCCTGTTCCGCCGTCTGGTCGAAACCGCCGCCGGCACAGCCCCGCTGGACGAACTCGTCGAGAGTCCCGCCCGCCGCCCGGCCCGCGCATCCAGCTGATACTCCCTCAGTCCATCTTTTACCGTGCGCCATGATGGTGACGCGGCGGCATCCTGCCGCCGCCACCTGCCGGACGGATCGCAACACCGGAACGACGTGCAAAAACGACGCGGGCGCCGCCGGAGGGATGGCTCCGGGGCGCCCGCGCTGTTGCCGCGAGGGGGATGTTACTGGCTGCCGCCGTTGTCCGGGCCGCAGTTCGGGGTGCCCGGCGGGCAGTGGGTGCCGGTGGCGGTCTGGTTGTCGCGCGGAACGTTGCTGCCGGTGTTGTTGCCCATGCCCGACGGGGCGGTGGTCACACCCGGCACCGGCGAGGTCGAGGAACCCGACATGGTGCCGGTGGTGCCGGTCGAACCCGACATGCCCGCACCGCCGGTCGTGGAGCCGGCCGACGGCGAGGTGGTGGCGCCCGGCGGGGTGTGGACGATGCCGTCCGGTCCGACATTGGTGCTGCTGCTCGGCGCGGTGGTGTATGCGCCGCTGCCCTTGAGGGCGCCGGGGTTGGCTTGCTGAGCGGTCTGGGCCATGGCCGGGGCGGCCATCAGGAGAACTGCCGAAACAGCACCGATCATCAGATTACGCATCCTCGAACTCCTTCATGGTGGCAACGCCTCGCATTTGGGCGTCTTTGGAACGGGACGGACGCCGTGTTTGGAGCCGCAATCGGCGTCCGGCCAGGGCGTCTTTGTCTTTCATGGGTTTAGAACAGGGCAATCGGGGCATGATCTCGGTCGGTCCCTGTTCTTTTTTTGAAAAACGCCGGCAAAAGAGCGGCAAAAACGCGTCCGGCGGGTTCCTTCGGCCAGCCACCGACGCACAGCCGGCGAGGCGGGAACAACAGACGCGTCATAGGGTTCAAGCCGCGAGGCGGATGGTCCGCGCAAAGCCTCCCGACGCGTTCTCAACGAGGGTTCCAGCCGTGCCAGACGCCTCCCAGGATGCCGCCCATCACTCCGGACCCTATGATCCCGGTATGTCCCCGGTGCTCCATCCCGGCCGGACCTGCTGGCGGACCGAGCGGGCCGGGCGGGTGGCGGTGCTGGTCGACGGCGCCGATTACTTCGTTGCCGCCCGCGCTGCCATGGAGCAGGCGAAGCGGTCGATCCTGCTGGTCGGCTGGGACATCGACCCGCGCATGCGCCTGGATCCCGAAAGCCAAGAGACGCTGGGCCGCTTTCTCGCCCGGCTGATGCGGTCGCGGCCCGGGCTGCATGTCCGGGCGCTGAAATGGGATATGCCCTTTCCCATCGCGCTCGACCATCCGCACGAGCCGCTGGAGCGGCTGGACCGCAGCACCGGCCGCCGGCTGAACGCCCGGCTCGACGGGGAGTTGCCGGTCGGCGCCGCCCAGCACCAGAAGCTGCTGGTGATCGACGATGCCCTGGCCTTCTGCGGCGGGATAGATTTCTCCTTCGACCGCTGGGACACGTCGGAACATCGCGACGACGACCCGCGCCGCCGCTGCCCGAACGGCGAGCCCTATGGCCCGCGCCACGACGTTATGATGATGGTCGACGGCGATGCCGCCCGTGCCCTGTCCGAACTGGCGCGGGAGCGCTGGCGTTGCGCCACCGGCGAGGTGCTGGAGCCCTGCCCGCCGCCCGACACCGACCGGCCCGATCAGGATCCCTGGCCGGACTGTCCCCTGCCCGACTGCGCCAGCCCGATCCTGACGGACGCGCGGATCGGCATCTCCCGCACCGTGCCGGAAATCGACGGGCGGCCGGCGATTCGCGAGAGCGAGGCGCTGACCTTCGCCGCCATCGCTGCGGCAGAACGCACCATCTATCTGGAAAACCAGTATTTCGCCTCCGCCCGCGTCGCCGAGGCGCTGGCCCGCCGGCTGGCCGAGCCCGACGGGCCGGAGGTGGTGCTGGTGGTGTCGATGGAAAGCCCGAGCTGGTTCGACCGCATGGCGATGGACACGCCGCGCTCGGTGGCCTTGCGCTGCCTGCGCGAGGCCGACCGCTACGGCCGGCTGCGTGCCCTGACCCCGGTGACGAAGGGCGGCGGGCCGGTGATCGTCCATTCCAAGGTGGTGGCGGTGGACGGCCGACTGCTGCGCATCGGCTCGTCCAACCTGAACAACCGGTCGATGGGCTATGACAGCGAGTGCGACCTGACCATCGAGGCGCCGCGGGAGGACGGGCCGGAGCGGACCTGCGCGGAAGCCGCGATCATCGGCGTGCGCAACCGCCTGCTGGCCGAGCATATGGGCATCGACCGGACCCGGCTGGAGGCGGAGATCCAGGCGACCGGCAGCGTCACCGCCGCCATCGACCGACTCTGCCCGCAGTCCGGCCGCCGGCTGGCCGAACTGCCCGCCAGCGATCCCAGCCTGACCGAACAGGCCTTCGCCGCCCTGCGCATCGCCGATCCCGACGATCCGAACGAGGCCTGGGCGCCGTGGAAGCGCCTGCCGCCGCCCCCGCGCTCTGCCCTGCGCGCCGCCGCCGCCGCTCTGTTGACGGTCGGGCTGGCCGCCGGGGTCTGGGGTGTGATCCGCAACGGACGCGAAAAAGCCCGCCTTGCGCGCGACTGACCGTCACGACTGACCGTCACGCAAGGGGCGGGCCCAATTTCCGAAATCCCCTCTCCCACCGTGGGAGAGGGGATTTCCATGTCTGGACTTATCGCGTCTCCGCGACGCGGCCGTCGTCGGAGATGACGATCTCGACGCGGCGGTTCTGCTGGCGGCCGGCATCGGTGTTGTTGGCGGCCACCGGCTGCGCCTCGCCCATGCCCTGGGTGACGATGCGCGCCGGAGAGACGCCGCGCATGGTCAGGGCGTCGCGGACGGAGTTGGCGCGGGCTTCCGACAGGCGCAGGTTGGTGGTGTCGCTGCCGGTGCTGTCGGTGTGGCCCTCGATCCGGATGGTGCGGCCGGGCTGGGATTGCAGGAACTGGGCGAGCCGGTCGATGCGCTCATAGGCGCCGGGGGTCAGCTCCGCCCGGCCGGTGGCGAACAGGATGTCGCCCAGCGTCATGACCAGACCACGTTCGGTCCGCTGCGCCTGGAGGTCGCGCAGCTGCTGCTCCAACTCTGTGTTGCGAGCCTGGAGGCGGTAGGTGTCGGCGTTGGCGACCACGGTCTGGGCGCCCTTCACCCCGGCCGTCTCCTGGGCGATCTGCACCCGGCGGCTGACGATGTAGGCCTGGTGATCGACCTCGGCGGCGTCGGCGCCCTGGTCGCGCATCGCCTCGGCACGGCGCAGGGCCGTCTCGGCGTCGCGCAACTGCAATGGGGCGTTGCCGGCGACCTGCGGGTTGGCGGCGGCAAGGCTGTAATCCTGCCGCGCCTGGGTCAGGGCGGCACTGTCGGTCGGCTGGGTGGCGCAACCGGCCAGCCCGAGGCCGAGACCCGCAAGGACAAGAATGCTGCGGGAAGCGAACGCGGTCATTGACGCACCTCCGGATAGCTGTAACCCCAGCTGTTGCCGCCGCCGGTTCCGACGCCTGAACCGCCCACCGAGCCGCCAACCGTGCCGAGCGAACCGGCAGGTGCCGGCGGAACCGCGGACGGAGCCGGATAGCTGGAGCCGCTCATCCCGGAACCGCCATAGCCGGCCCCGCCGGACGGCGTGCCGCCCAGCGTCGAGCCGCTGTAGACCGGCGCCACGTTCGGCGCGGCGGCCGACCGCGGGCTGTTGGGGATCGCGGACTTGGCCACTGCGGTGGCCGCCTGCTGGGTCACCGCGCGCTGCGAGGTCACCGTCGCCAACTCGGCATCGACGCGAGCCTCCTCGGCGAGGCGGCGGGCGCGGGTGCGCTCGTCGGCGCGCATGGCCTTGTCGGCGGAGGCCAGCTTGTCGCGGGCGCTCTGCAACGCCACCGGGGCATATTGCAGGGCGTTGGCGCGCTCGGCCTCCTGCACCGCCTGGGACGCGGCGCCGAGCTGGGCGGTGGGCGGCGGCACGTCGGAGGCGCAGGCGGCCATGCCGAGCGCCGCCGACAACACGGCGGCGGCTCGCCACCGGTTCGTCATTGCGGATTTGCGGGTCATCTGGTCGGTTCCTTTCGGATCGGGCTTCACGCCGGAAACCGGGGGCGGGCCAAGGTCGCGTCCCCTCAAAGTCATGTCCTTTCGGCCATGGCCTTTCGGGATGTCTCGCGCCTCAAACGCGCCAGCACGGGTGAAGGTTCCGCACCGGTTCAGCCGCCGCTGCGCGAAATCCCGTCACGGTCGGCCCGGCGGTTGTCGCGCCGGTGGCGGACCAGCCGCAGCACATAGGCGGCCAGCAGGACGATGAACAGCACCAGCGCGCCCGGCACCATCCAGTCGGCGATCCAGGGAAAGCCGACACGCACCAGATAGCCGGTGCCGGCCAGCACCAGCGACCACAGCACCGCCCCGGCGGCGGCATAGAGCAGGAACACCGCCATCGGCAGCCCGCAGGCCCCGGCGGGAACCGAGATCAGCGTGCGCAGCCCCGGCAACGGCTGGCACAGCAGAACGGCGACGCCGCCGCGACGGGCGAACCATTCGGTGGCGCGGTGGACCTGCTCGGGCTTCACGGTCAGCCAATGGCCATGGCGGCGGAGGAAGGCTTCAAACCGCTCTCGCCCCATCCAATGGGCCGGCAGGTACCACACCAGTTCCCCCACCGCCGACCCCGCCCCGGCGGCCAGCGCCACCAGCAGCAGGTTGAACTCCCCCGTCGCGGCCCCCATGCCGGCCAGCGGGATCACCGTCTCCGCCGGCACCGGCGGCAGCACGCGGGCCAGGACCAGCATCAGGAAGATGCCGAGATAGCCGAACTGCTGCACGATCTGGATGATCCACTCGGTCATTGGGTCCACAGGGGTCGGGGAGAAGAAGGCCGTCTCCAGTGAACCGTGCGGACCTTGCCAGCGTTCCCCGTTTTTCCATCCCCCTTGACCACAATCTCGACCCCAATCTTGACCCCAATCAAGGCAGAGGCCGTTCGTACACGGTTCAGTGTCTCCATCATGACTGCATCCCTTGCCCTCGCCGCCGCCCTGCTGTTCCTCAGCCATGCCCTGCCATCCTGGCCGGGGGTGCGGCCCGCCCTGATCGCCCGGCTCGGCCGCGGCGGCTTCGTGACGATCCATTCCGTCGGCTCGCTGCTGACGCTGAGCCTGTTCGTGTGGGCCTACCGCGCCGCCGACGGCGGGGAGGCGCTGTTCACGCCTTTCGACTGGGCCGCCCCGCTGGTGGCGGTGGCGATGCCCATCGTCTTCCTGCTGCTGGTCGCCCGCGTCACCACCCGCTTCGGCAGCCAGGGCGCGCCCAACCCGCCCCGCGGTATCTACCGCCTGACCCGCGCGCCGGGCAGCCTGGCGCTGCTGCTGTGGGCATGCGCGCACCTGAACGCCACCGGCGATGGACGCCGCGTGCTGCTGTTCGGCACCATGGCGGCCATCGCCCTGTTCGCGCTGGTGAAGAACGAGATCGTGCTGCGCCGCAGCCCCGCCGGACGCGCCTACCGGAGCAAAACCTCACTGCTGCCGCTGACCGGGCCGCAGGGATGGCGCGGGGCGCTGCGCGGACTGGCGGAGATGGGACCGGCAAGACTGATCGGCGGACTTGCCGCTTATGGTGGGATGCTGATGCTGCATCCCCTGCTCTTCGGGGTGGATCCACTCTACTGGGTAGGTTGAGCGGGACGGCTGACCGGTGCATCTGTTGAGGACGGGACAGGAGTACCGCCTCCCTCGCCCAGACCGACCTCCGCCCCGGTACCTCTTGCCATTGCTCCCCCCGCCATTGCTTCAGGAAGCCCCCGCATGAAAATCCGCGAGATCATGACCCGCGACGTGCAGACGGTACGGCCCGACGACAGCATCCGCCGGGCCGCGCAATTGATGGACCAGTTGAATGTCGGCATCCTGCCCGTCTGCGACGGACGGGATCTGATCGGCGTGGTGACAGACCGCGACATCACCATCCGGGCGATCTCCGCCGGAAAGCCGCCGGACCGCACCAGGGTGTCGGAGGTGATGACCGCCAATCCGCGCTATTGCTACGAGGACGATCCGGTCGGCAGCGTGACCGAGCTGATGGCCGGCCAGCAGATCCGGCGGGTGCCGGTGGTGGACCGCAACGACCGCCTGACCGGCATCGTCTCGCTGGGCGACCTTGCCACCGACGCCAAGAACGACCGCGCGGTCCAGGACACTCTGGAGCGGATTTCCTCCCCTTCCGAGCCGGACCGCAGCTGATCGGAACAACTGATCCGGGCCGGTTCGACCGGCTCCCCTCGACAACAGGAACCGACCATCATGGAAGACACATCGGGTGCGGACGACCCACGGGTCCGTGAACGGGCCTATCGGCTTTGGGAAGAGGAAGGGCGGCCCAACGACCGCCATCTCGACCATTGGGCGCAGGCCGCCCGCGAGATCGGGGAGGAGGATCGCCGCAATGCCGGCGGCCCCCGCGTCAACAGCCCGGACGCCGGGCTGGCCGTTCCCGATGACGCCGCCGCCCGCAACCAGCGGGAAGCGGCGGCGCATCTGGGCCAGTCCTCGGTTCCGTCGGACAGTTGATCACCGGATGGAGGCGGTCACTCGATCTTGAGGCTGACCGCTTCCATCCCCTTTTCGCCCTGGCGGACGGTCATGCGCACGCGCTGCCCGTCATCCAGACCGCGCAGGCCGGCGCTCTCCAGCGCACGGGCCGGAATGAAGACGTCGCGCCCGCCGTCGTCGGGCTGCGCGAAGCCATAACCCTTCCCGCCGTTGAACCACTTCACCGTGGCGCCCATCTCGCTGGTCGGACCGCTGGCCTGCTGCGGCCGGCGGGGGCCACCACGATCCTGGAAGCCCCGGTCCTGGCCCCGATCCTGGAAGCCACGGTCCGAGCCCCGATCCTGGAAACCGCGATCCTGGTTGCGGTTCTGGAAGCCACCACGATCACCACCACGGTCGCCGAAGCCGCGGTCGCGCGGACCGCCGGCATCGCGGCGCGCACCGAAGCCGCGGTCACCGCCCCGATCCCCACCCCGGTCACCGAAGCCCCGATCGCCGCGGTCGCCGAAGCTGCGCTCGCGCCCCTGCGGACGGGCCGGCGTGGCGGTGGACAGGTCGACGGAGTGCAGGACGCTGACCTGCTGGCCCTTGCGGTCCTCGACCAGGTCGACGACCACGGTGGCGCCGTCCGGCAGCGTGGTGTGGCCGGCGGGCACGACGAGCGAGGCCGGCAGCAGGGCGTCCTTGCCGCTGTCGCCGACCTTGACGAAGCCGTAGCCACGTTCGGGGTTGAACCATTTCACGGTGGCCGTCACCTGGGTGGCGACGACGTTGGGCTGGCGATAGACGTGGCTGCGGGGCGGCTGATTGTGCATGGGAAACCCGAACTCCGGCAAACAGAAGCGGCGCCCTTGCCGGTCCATCTCATGGACCGGTGGACGCCAACCCCTGACACATCGCCCGTCCGCGCGCTCTTGGCAAGTCGGGACCGCTCCGAATAAGCCGGACAGGCCGTTAAATCACACCCGTGGGCCCCGGTGGACCGGTCTCAGCCCATCAGGCGGTCCATCAGGCGGTCCGGCGCCGGCGGCGGCTCGCGCGGCGGAACCGGGATCGGGCCCGGCGGCTCGCCCAGCGGCGGACGCGCCGGATCGCCCGGCACCGGCATCGAGTCATCCGGCACCGACGGTTCGCGCGGCGGCGCGGGCGGATAGGGTCCAAGCTCAAAGATCATGCGCGGTTCCTCAAAGTCATTGATTAAGGCAATCGACGTCGTCAGCCGCCATGACCGCCGGGGGCGGTCCGCGACAGGCGCCGGGCATCGTTCAGGCTGGTCATGCAGCGGGCTTCGTCGCCGTCGCGGGCGGCGCTGCGGGCGGCGGTGACCAGCGATTCCACCTGGGCGTTCCGCGCCGCCTGCCCCATCGGCCCGTCGCCACTGCCGGAGCCGCCGGGACCGCTGTCCGGTGCCGTCCGCGAATTGGCCTGCGGGCCGGGTTGCGGGCTGATGGACGGAGCGGTCGGCATGTTGCTGCCGATGGCCGGCGGCTCGACCACCGACCGGTCGCCGACGGCGGGGGGCGCCACCATGCCGCCGGATTGGGCAAGCCGGTCGCTGCCGCTGCCGGACCCCGGTTCGTCGCGCGGTGTGGAGCCCGACAGGCCGGGCGCACCGTTGCCGGGGACGGCGACCGGTGGCGGTTCGGTCGACAGGCCGAGATCGGCGGCGAACTGATCCACCATCGCGCCGCAACTCGCCTGGGCCGCGGCACCCGTCTGGGCCGCAGCTCCCTGGGCGGCGAGGAGCCCGGCCGCCATGACGAGGGCGACGGGGCCGAACCTTGTGAAATTTGTCCGCATCGGTCGCGTGCTCCTCGGGTTGGCGCCTCGGGTTGGCCTCTCGAATTGGCCATGTCCATCCATGCCCATGGCGATCCCGCTCAGGGGCGTGTTCCGATGGAATCAACGGTCGTGGGCGGGGCACGGTTCCGGCGGACCGGTCGAAGATCTGCCCGGCCATGCATCTTGCTCATTTCGCAGGCAGTGGGCGTCGGCTGTAGAGTGCCTGTCCCCCTCCTCAACCAACGGTCCGCATTTCCATCATGATCGCCAACATGGCCGCGCTGGGCGCGGCGCTGTGCTGGGCCGCGGGCGGCCTGATCGCCATCGGACCGGTGCGGGTGCTCGGCTCCATCGCCTTCAACCGCGTGCGCCTGACCATCGTCGCCGCGGCCCTGTTGGTCGCCACCACCCTGCTGGGCGGCTGGCAGACGCTGGACACCGGGGCCGCGCTGACGCTGGCATTGTCGGGGTTGCTGGGGATCGTGGTGGGGGACATGGCGCTGTTCTGGTCGCTCAGCCGGCTGGGGCCGCGCCGCAATGTGGTGATCTATGCCGCCAACGCGCCGCTGACCGCCCTGCTCGCCTATGCCCTGCTGGGGGAGGCGCTGGGGCCGTGGACCGTTCTGGGCGTGGCGCTGGTCACGCTTGGGGTGATGCTGGCAGTGGCCCTGCGCTCCGGCTCCACCCACAGCTGGGAGGCGATCCAGGGCAATTTGCTGGCCGGCGTGTCGGTCTGCCTTCTGGCGGCGGTCGGTCAGGCCGCCGGCTCGATCATCGCCAAGCCGGTGATGGCGGCGGGCGCCGATCCGATTGCGTCGGCCGCCGTGCGGGTCACCACGGCGGCCCTGATGTTCACGGCCATCGGCATGCTGTCGACGGTTCGCGCTGGGGTTCGCGCTGGGGTTCGCGAGGGGGCTCGCGGCGGTGCGGCGGTGGCAGGCGCCGGTGGGCTCGGCGGGCTGCTGGTCCCCCGCGGGTTGACGCCCAAGCTGATGCTGCAGATCGCCGGCAACGGACTGCTCGGCGTCGGGCTGGGGATGACGCTGCTGTTGGTCGGGCTTGCCCACGGCAATGCCGGGGTGGTCGCCACCCTGTCGGCGCTCAGCCCGGTCCTGATCCTGCCGATGATGTGGCTGCTGACCGGCCAGCGCCCGTCGCTGGGCGCCTGGGCCGGCGCCGCGGTTGCGGTGGCCGGTGTCGCCCTGATCGTCAACAGATAGACGGGCGGCTCAGCGGGCCGTCTCCACCGCCACGCCCAGGGTGGGCAGCGCCGCCTGGAGTGCGGAGGAGGCGCGGTTGACGGCATCGCGCAATTCAAGCTTCAGCACCGGCTCATCCGGCCATTGATGCTCGCAGGCATGCTGAAGCTTGCGGGCGGTGCGCGACAGTTCTAGGAGGCCGACATTGCCGGCCAGCGACACCATGGCATGGGCATCGGCCGCGGCGGCCTTCGACGAGTCCGCCTCGCTGATGCGGTCGGCGCGCAGGGCCAGTTCGGCCAAGGTGCCGGCGATGAAGCGGGGCAGCACATCCGCGCCCAGCGTTTCGGCCAGCGTGTCCAGCGTGGCGCGGTTCAGCACCGGCGCGCTGTCCGACACCGTCGCCACACCGGCCAGCACCGTCGCCTCTTCCACGGCATCCTCCTCCGGCAGGGCCCCATCCGCCCCGGCGTCGAGCCAGCGGTCGACCGCGGACAGCAGCGTGTCGCGCTCGATCGGCTTGGTCACATGGTCGTTCATGCCGACATCCAGGCAAAGCTGGAGCTGATCGGTCAGCGCGTTGGCGGTCAGCGCAATGATGGGCACGGCGCCGCGCCGCCCGCCAAGCTGACGGATCGCCGCAGTCGCCTGCAGGCCGTCCATCCGCGGCATCTGCATGTCCATCAGGACAAGGTCGAACGTGCCCCGGCGCATCGCCTCCACCGCCAGGATGCCGTCCTCCGCCACCTCGACCGTATGGCCGGCCTTGCAGAGGATGGAGGAGGTGACGATCTGGTTCATCGGCACGTCTTCGGCCAGCAGGATGCGGGCGCTGCGGGTCGGTGCCGCATCCTTGCGCTCGACGGCGGGCAGCCCCGGCGCGGTGGCGACCGGCAGCGGCAGCTCGAACCAGAAGGTGCTGCCCACCCCGGGACTGCTCTGCACGCCGATATGCCCGCCCATCAGCTCCGACAGCTGCTTGGAGATGATGAGGCCGAGCCCGGTGCCGCCATAGCGCCGGGTGGTGGAACGGTCGCCCTGGCTGAAGCGCTGGAACAGGTTGCCCTGATCGGCAGCCGGGATGCCGGGGCCGGTGTCGCTGACCGAGAGCCGCACATGCGCCGCCGGAACGGCCTCTCCCTCGCCGGTCCCCTGCCCCGACAGCAGCCCGGCCGACACCAGCACCGAGCCGCGTTCGGTGAATTTCACCGCATTGCCGACGAGGTTCAGCAGGATCTGGCGGATGCGCGCCTCGTCGCCGCGGACATAGCGCGGAACGGTGCCGCCCAGCGACAGCTGCAGCAGCAGCCCCTTCTGCGAGGCGGCGTTGCTCATCAGGTCGCGGCAGTCGCGCAGCAGCCGGTGCAGGTCGAAGGCGCGCTCGTCCAACTCCAGCTTGCCGGCCTCGATCTTCGAATAATCCAGGATGTCGCCGATGATCGCCAGCAGCCCGCGCCCGGCCTCGCGCTGGAGCGACACATACTGGCGCTGTTCCGCCGTCAGCTCGGTGCCCAGCAGCAGGTCGGCAAAGCCGATGACGCCGTTCAGCGGCGTGCGGATCTCATGGCTCATCGACGCCAGGAATTCCGACTTCACGCGGTTGGCCGCCTCCGCCTCGGCGCGGGCGGCGGATAGCTCCTCCTCGTAGCGCTTGCGCTCGGTCACGTCACGGACCACGCCGACCACCACGAAGCGGCCGTCGGACCCCACCGTCGGGCGCATGCTGGACTCGACCCACAGGTAGTGGCCGTCGCGGTGGCGCAGCCGGTGGGTGAAGGTGACGGGCGGCGACCCCGGCTGCAACCCGGCAAAGGCCAGCGCCGCGCTCTCCAGATCGTCCGGGTGCAGCAGGTTGGCCGGAGCGGAGCCGACGATCTCCGCCGGGTCGTGGCCCAGAATGTCGCGCACCGACGGCGACAGGTAGCGCACCGCCCCGTCGGCCTTCATCTCCAGGATCATGTCGGTGGCGTTGTCGGCCAGCAGGCGGTACCGCGCCTCGCTCTCGCCCAGCCGCCGTTCGGCGTCGTGGTGGCGCTGCTCGCGCAGCAGCAGGCCGCCCAGGAACAGGGTGCCGAGCGGGATGATGGCCAGCAGCGCCGGCGCCGTGCGCTGCCCCACCTGCAAGGCAAGCTCCCAGCTGGGCAGCAGCAGCAGGGTCGATGTCGACACCAGCGTCAGCAGCAGCCCGAAGCCCAGCAGCGAGCCGACGCCCATCGCCATCCCGCGCCGCTTCGACCACATCGCGAAGCCGATGCCGGTCAGGAAGGACAGCAGCGCATTGGCGACGCCGGCCTCCATCCCCACCCCGCCCAGATAGATGCGGTACCCCGCGACCGTCACCGCGGTGATGGCGGAGGAGAGCGGACCGCCGAACAGCGCGCTCAGCCCGACCAGCGGAGCCCGCGCGTCGATGAAGATGCCCGGTCCGATATGGATGGGGTGGACCATCGAGAAGATGGCGGTCAGCGCCATCACCGCGCCGAAGACGATCTGGCGGGTGTAGATGCTCCAGCCGCCGGACCGGCGGATCAGAAACGTGTAGGCAAGAACGACGAAGGCGCTCGCCGCGATGTTCTCGGCAAGGTCGTACGCCATCGAAGAGAAGTTGCCCAACATCGCCCGGCCGCCGTCCCCACCCGATTTCCCGTTACCTCTATACCACGGAAGGATGTCACGAAACCGCTAACACCAACGGAAGACGTGTGATCTGGCGGGGACAAAGGTCGGGCTTGCGATGCCGGCAGGGTGCGGCGTCTCAGGCCTCCGCGTCGGGCTGGCGGTCCGGAAGGGCGGCGGCGAAGGCCGGCAGGGCGCGGCAGGCCGCGTCGATGCGCAGCAGCGTGGGGTAGCCGTCCAGCGGGCAGTCCAGGCGGCGGGCGTTCGCCATCTGCGGCACCAGCAGGATGTCGGCCAGACCGGGCTCGTCGCCGTGGCAGAAGCGGCCGGTGCGCGGATCGCCGGCCAGCTGCGCCTCCAGCGCCGTCAGGCCGATGGCGATCCAGTGCCGGTACCAGCCGTCGACCTCCTCCTGGCTGTGGCCCATGGTCTTCAGGTGGTTCAGCACCCGAAGATTGTTCAGCGGATGAAGGTCGCAGGCCACCGCCAGGGCGAGCGCCCGCACCCGCGCCCGGCCCAGCGGGTCGGCCGGCAGCAGCGCCGGGGCGGGATGCGTCTCGTCCAGATATTCGATGATGGCGAGCGACTGGGTCAGCACATGATGGCCGTCCGGCCCGTCGACCTCCAGCGCCGGCACCAGATGTTCCGGGTTGAGGTCGGAATAGGGCGGCTTGGCCTGCTCGCCCTTGCGCAGATGGACGAAGGCCTGGTCCGGCGTCAGCCCCTTCAGGTTCAGGGCGATGCGCACGCGGTAGGCGGCGGAGGAGCGGAAATAGGTGTGGAGTTTCAAGGGGGATGTGTCCGTTGAAGTGTCACGGCGGTGATCGGATACGGGACCCTATCACAGCCCCAGATAGGCCTGCCGCACCCGCTCGTTGCTCAGCAGGGCGGCACCGCTGTCGCTCAGCACGATCTCGCCGGTCTCGATCACATAGCCGCGGTCGGCGATGGCGAGGGCCGCATGGGCGTTCTGCTCGACCAGCAGGATGGTGGTGCCCTCGCGCTTCAGCCGCTGCACGGCATCGAAGATCTCCGCGACCAGCAGCGGCGCCAGCCCCATGCTGGGTTCGTCGAGCAGCAGCAGGCGCGGCTTCGCCATCAGGGCGCGGCCAAGGGCGACGATCTGCTGCTGGCCGCCCGACAGGGTGCCGGCGGGCTGGTCGCGCTTGATCTTCAGCACCGGGAACATCTCGTAGAGCCGGTCGATATCGTCGTCCGGCTTACCGCTGCCCCGGCGGTAGGCGCCGAGGCGGAGATTGTCCTCCACGCTCTGCGGGCCGAACAGCTGCCGGCCCTCCGGCACCTGCACCACCCCTTCGGCGACGCGGCGCGACGCCTTCATCCGGGTGATGTCGCAGCCGTCGAAGGTGATGCGGCCGCTACTGGCGGGATGGACGCCCGACAGGGTGCGCAGCAGCGTCGTCTTGCCGGCCCCGTTGGCGCCGACCAGCGCCACCAGTTCGCCCTCCCGCACCGTCAGGCTGGCCGATTTCAGCGCATGGATGCGGCCGTAATGGCTGTTGAGGCCCTCGATCTCCAGAAGCATGGGTGGCCCTCCTTACGGTGCGGCGCCGAGATAGGCGGCGATGACGTCCGGGTTGGCCCCCACCTCCTGCGGCGTGCCCTCGGCCAGCATGCGGCCCTGGTTCAGCGCGGTGATCCGGTGCGAGATGCCCATCACCATCTTCATGTCATGCTCCACCAGGACGATGGTCACGCCGCTGGCCGCGACCGTCTTGATCACCTCGTCGATCTCGCGGCTTTCGGTGGCGTTCAGGCCGGCCGCCGGCTCGTCCAGCAGAAGCAGCTTCGGCTCCGACGCCAGCGCGCGGGCGATCTCCAGACGCTTCAGCGCGCCGTAGGGCATGGAGGCGGCATCGGCGTCGACATACTTCTCCAGCCCGACATCGGCCATCAGCTGCGCCGCCCGGTCCTTCGCCTCGCGGTCCTTGCGCACCAGCGACGGGAAACGGAACAGCGCCGGCAGGAGCCGGGTGTTCAGGTGCAGGTGCCGCCCCACCATGACATTCTCCAGCGCCGTCATGTTGAAGAAGATCTGCAGGTTCTGGAAGGTGCGCGACATGCCGCGGGCCGCCAGCCTGTAGGGCGCCATGCCCGACACGTCGGCCCCGTCGAACAGCACCCGGCCGCCCGACGGCTTGTAGACACCGGTCACCAGATTGAACAAAGTGGTCTTGCCCGCCCCGTTCGGCCCGATGATCGAATGGATGTCGCCGGCGGCGATGGAGAAGCTGAGGTCGCCGATGGCGAGCACGCCGCCGAACTCGCGGCTGAGATGCTCCACCTTCAGGATCGGCGGGCCGACGCGGCGGGCCTGGGTCGTGGTGTCGGGAGAAAGGTCCGTGGTCGCCAGCATCTTCATGCCCGCCTCCGCGCCGGGAGCAGCGCCGCCAGGGTGGGAAGCAGCCCCTTGGGCATGAACACCATCGTCGCCATCAGGATGCCGCCCAGCACGATCTGCTGGTAATCCTGGAAGATCGTCAGCGCCTGCGGCAGCAGTGTCAGCACCACCGCACCGACGACGGCGCCGAAGGTCGAGGCCATGCCGCCGAACACCACCATGGTCACCAGCTCGATCGACTTGAAGAAGTCGGCCTTGGCCGGGGTGATCAGGCCGGCATAATGGGCGAACAGGCTGCCCGCCACGCTGGCGAACACCGCCGACAGCACGAAGACGAGCACCTTGAAGCGCGCGGTGTCGACGCCGACCACCTCGGCCG
Source organism: Azospirillum sp. TSH64 (assembly GCF_003116035.1). Lineage (GTDB taxonomy): Bacteria > Pseudomonadota > Alphaproteobacteria > Azospirillales > Azospirillaceae > Azospirillum. The sequence goes on along the minus strand of NZ_LGQW01000015.1, from coordinate 2,561,276 downwards.
CCACCTCGGACCCGTGGACGGCGCGGAGCGCCCGGCCCATCGGGCTGTCGATCAGGTTCAGCGACAGCCAGACCACGCCGACCAGCAGCACGCCGACCACCCAGTACCAGACCTTCTCGCCATACAGCTCGACGCCGAAGATCTTGAACGGCTCCACCATCATGCCGTCGGGACCGCCGGTCAGGCCGCTTTCGGTGCGCAGGACGATGGACACGATGATGCCGATGCCGAGCGTCGCCATGGCGAGGTAATGACCCTTCAGCCGCAGGATCGGCTTGGCGACCAGGAAGGCCAGCAGCCCGACGAAGGCGGCACCGGCCAGCAGCGCCACGATCGGCGGCCAGCCGTACGTGCCGACCAGCACGCCGGACGCGTAGGCGCCGATGCCGAAGAAGCCGGCATGGCCAAGGCTGATCTGCCCGGCATAGCCGATCAGCAGGTTCAGCCCGACGCAGACCACGGCGTTGAAGCCGGCCAGGATGGCGATGTCGAGATAGAAGTTGTTGGGCAGGAAGGCCGGCAGGATTGCGATCGCGGCAGCCAGCGCCAGAAGCCCGGTCAGCCGCCCGTGAAGGAGTGCGTTCATCGGTTGTACGGTCCTTACACCCGTTCGGTGCCGCGCTTGCCGAACAGCCCGTTCGGCATGAAGAGGAGGACGGCCAGGATGATGACGAAGGCCACCGCATCCTTGTAGGCCGAGGAGATGTAGCCGGCGCCCAGCGCCTCGGCGATGCCGACGATCAGCCCGCCGGCAACCGCACCCGGCCCGTGGCCGAGCCCGCCCAGAACCGCTGCGGTGAAGCCCTTCAGCCCCAGCATGATGCCCATCTCGGTGTAGGAGAAGGTGATGGGGGCGACCACAGCACCACCGACCGCACCCAGCGCCGCCGACAGCGCGAAGGAGGCCAGCACCACCCGCTTCACGTCGATGCCGACCAGCTGGGCGGCCAGCCGGTTGTGCGAGGTGGCGAGGATCGCCTTGCCGGTCAGCGTCCTGGCGAAAAACAGGCCGATGGCGACGATCAGCACGCCCGCGGTGCCCACCACCCACAGCGACTGCGGCTGCATCGAGGCGCCCATGATCTGGATCGGCGTCTCGCCCGAGAAGGCGTCCAGCCGCTTGAAATCCTTGCCCCAGACCAGCTCGGCGACGCCGCGCAGGAAGATCGAGGCGCCGATGGTGATGATGATCAGCGTGACGGTGGAGGCGTTGCGGGCGCGTTCGACCGCGAACTTCGCCACCAGGACGCCGACCAGCATGGCGCCGCCGCAGCCGATCATGATCGCCAGCGGCAGCGGCACGCCCGACGCCGTCAGGGTGGCCGACGCCATGCCGCCGATCATGATGAACTCGCCCTGGGCGAAGTTGATGACGTGGCTGGCGTTGTAGATGATCGAGAAGCCGAGCCCCGCCAGCGCATAGATCGCGCCGATGGTCAGCCCCGACAACAGATATTGCAGCAGTTCCGCGAACATCGTTGGGTTCCTGATGTTCCTCTCACGCGCACATCTCCCCCTCTCCCCCCCGGGGAGAGGGTCGGGGTGAGGGGGATGCAGAGGGTGGATTGGGGGAGATGCGAAGCGAACGCGGGCAGAAAAGCCACGCCGCGCATCCCCCTCACCCTAACCCTCTCCCCGCTTTCGGCGGACCAAAGGTCCGCCTGTCGCGTCAGCGCAAACGAAGTTTGCGCGTGAGCAGGGGGAAGAGGGGGTCAGGGCTGCGCTCGTCACTTCACCAGCGACCAGTCGCCCTGCTTCACCTCCACCATGTGGAAGGCGTCCAGCGTCAGGCCCATGTGGTCCTTGGCGCTCATGGTCACGGTGCCGCCGGTGCCGACATAGCCCTTGGTCTGCTCGATGGCGTCGCGCAGCTTGGCCTTGTCGGTGCCGCCGGCGCGCTTCACGGCGTCCAGCGCGATCATCAGCCCGTCATAGGCGTGGCCGGCGAAGGTCGACACTTCGGTGCTGAAGCTGTCCTCGTAGACCTTGGTGAATTCGGTCACGACCTTCTTCTGCGGGTCGCTGTCCGCCAGCTGTGCCGCGACGACAAGACCGGCGGCCGGCAGGCGCACACCCTCGGCGGCACCGCCGGCCAGGCGGATGTATTCCTTCGACGCGACGCCGTGCGACTGGTAGAGCGGCAGCGTGATGCCGAGCTGGCGGTAGTTCTTGGTCACAACCGCCGGCCCCTGGCCCAGGCCGAACACCAGCACCGCCTGCGCTGCGGCGTTGTTCTTGACCTTGGTCAGCTGGGCGGTGACATCGGTGTCCTTGGCGCCGTAGGTCTCGTCGGCGACCAGCTCGATCCCGCGCTCCTTGGCGACAGCGACGGTCTGCTCGCGGCCCGACTTGCCGAAGCCGCTGTCCTCCGACAACAGCGCCAGCTTGGTCAGCCCGCGCTTCTTCATGTCGTCCATCACCTTTTCCGCGGCCATGCGGTCGGTGTGGGGGGTCTTGAACACCCACTTCTTCACCGGCTCGACGATCACCACGGCGCCGGCCAGCGAGATGAAGGGCACGCCGGCGCGTTCCACCAGCGGCACCGCCGCCATGGTCGCCGCGGTCGTGGTGCCGCCGACGATCACGTCGACGCCGTCGCTCTCGATCAGGCGCTTGGTGAAGGAGGCCGCCTTGTCCGCCGCACCGCCATCGTCATAGACGGTCAGCTGCACCGGCCGGCCGCCGACGCCGCCCGCCTGGTTGATGCGGTCGGCATACAGCTCCAGCACCTTCTTCTCCGGATCGCCCAGGAAGGAGGCCGGACCGGTGGCCGAGACGATGGCGCCGACCTTGATCGGATCCGCGGCCTGGGCGGCTCCCGGCATCAGACCGGACACCGCTGTCATGGCGGTCATGGCAGTGAAGGCGATGGTGGCAAGCAGGCGATTGCGCATGATGTCCTCCCTGATGCTGTCCCGCTTGTCGCCGGACCGGGCGGCGGCCCGATCCCGGCGCTGCGGGACGATTTGCTCCACATAATGTTTCAAACGAAATGGTTGCGAAAGAAAAAATTCAGCCGGCGTAACCACAATCGAATTGCGGATGTTGCCGCCTGCCTCCCCTTTCCTTTGCGATCCCTCCGGCTTGGCACCGGGAAACCGTCATTTCGTTTTATGACACAAATTTACTTTCAGACACAAAGCTAGTGTATCACATTAATGATTGTCAAACGGAAAGTCCGGGTTGCCTCCTATCGGCGGCGGACCTGCTTTCCGCCTCCCGGTCCGCGCTGTCGTGGCACTGGCCCAACCGGTCCCAGGTTTCGTATACAACTCCGTCGCACCCCCCGCTTCGACACACGACTCAAAGCCGCATCGATAAGGACACCCCCTCCGCATGGCCCGCCCGCGCCGCCCCGAAGACCTTGCCGCCCAGCTGACCGAGACCATCGCGCCGCGGGCGAAGTCGCTGATCATCACCGTCTATGGCGATGCGGTGCTGCCGCATGGCGGATCGCTGTGGCTGGGCAGCCTGATAGAGGTGACGGGCCTGTTCGGCATGAGCGAGCGGATCGTCCGCACCTCGGTCTTCCGGCTGTGCAAGGACGACTGGCTGACCAACACCCAGATCGGCCGGCGCAGCTTCTACCGCGTCACCGACAGCGGGAAGGAACGCTTCGCAGCGGCCGAACGGCGGATCTACGCCCCGCTGGCCCGCGAATGGGACCGCGGCTGGGATCTGCTGATGGTGCCGCCCAACGCGCTGGATGCCGAGACGCGCGACGCCCTGCGGCGGGAGTTGACCTGGCAGGGCTTCGGCGCGGCGTCGGCCACCGTCTATGCCCACCCCAACTGCGACGAGGCGGCGATGCACCGTTCGCTGGCGGAGCTGGGCGTGGCCGACAGGATCGTCCACATGAAGGCCAGCCTGGACCGGGCGGAGGGGTTTGGGGCGTTGCGCGATCTGGTGCGCGGCTGCTGGGACATCGATCAACTCGAACACGATTATGCCGCGTTTCTGGATCACTTCCGTCCGGTCTGGGCAGCCGTCGATGCCGCCGAGACGCCGGACCCGGCCGCCTGCTTTGTCCTGCGCACGCTGATGATCCACGATTTCCGCCGCATCCTGCTGCGCGACCCGATGCTGCCGCCCGACCTGTTGCCGGCGGACTGGCCGGGTCAGGAATCGCGGATGCTGACGCGCAACCTCTACCGCCGCCTCGCCGGCCCGTCGGAAGCCTTCCTGATGCAGGCGGCAACCACCGCCAACGGCCCATTGCCGGAAGCCCAGCCCGCCTTCCAGGGCCGGTTCGGCGGTCTGGAGGCCATTGCCGCCGGCTAGAGCGTGATCGCTTCAAGCGGAATCGCTTGAAGCGTGAATCACACGGAAAACCAAAAGTTTAGAGTTTGCCTGGTGCTTCAATAAGCATCAGAAAAACTCTAATATAAGCATTCCCGGATCGGGTGGTTTCCGTGTCCTGGGAGCAGTCACACCAAAACACCACACGCCAGAGCCAGAAAAAGGCGATACAGTCGACGATCATCCCCAATCGACCGAAGGCCGGAAAGCTGTCGATGCTGACCATCGTCTACCGCAGCGAGGCCATCGACCGGCTTCCCTACAGTGCGCTTGCCGACATCTGTCTGTTCAGCGCCCGCAAGAATTCTGCACAAGGCATCACCGGCTTCCTGGTCGAGCTCGAGGGCATCTTCCTCCAGGTTCTGGAAGGCGAAGCGGAGGTGGTGGACCGGCTGTTTGCCCGCATCGTCGACGATCCGCGCCATCGCGACGTGACGCCTCTGCTGCGGGAGGCCTCGGGCGGGCCGCCCGAATTCGGCTTCTGGGCGATGAATTTCGGCCCGCTCGACACGCCGACCTTCTGGCAGGCGATCTTCGGCACTCCGATGCGGAGCGGGGAATTCCGGCAACGGTCGCACGGGGTCGGCTTCGCGCGCGATGTGCTGAGCCGCGCCTACATGCACGCCTGTATCGTCGCCGATGTCGACCCCGCCGCCCGTGACATGGTGCGCGGCAACATTCCCGTCCTCGTCCGGTCCTAAACGCGGCCCTGCCCGCCGGGCATCCTGATACCTACCCTGAGACTTCTGTTGGCTGATCGAACGAATTGATCTGGATCAATTCGCCGCCTTCCTGTGCTTATGTTTTCAAATCAATGGATTACATGGGCAATCCTCCCGATCTGAAATGATACACATGCCGTTGATATCGAGCAATTTTTGTGTCATATAAAGACCATAGGGCGCCGATGGAAATGTGAGCGCCCGCCGAAATGCCCCGGAGGAAACGCCCCCATGTCCAAGGACTACACCCCCATCGCCAACACGATGGATTTGCCCCCCGCCACGCCGCAGCCGAACGTCTACCCGCTGTCCTGGGTGTCGCAGACCAAGAAATTGGAAGAGGTCTATGCCGCCGCCCAGCGCGAGAACTGGGACCCGGCCAAGCTGCCCTGGGACAGCTTCGACGTGTCGCGCTACAGCTGGGAGGAGCGGGAGGCCATCGCCTATTGGTGGACCATCCTGTCGGTGTTCGACGCCTCCGCCCCGCCGGTCTTCGCCCATGCCCTGATCAAGACCTACGAGGTGCATGAGGAGGACCCGGTCCGCCGTTGCTTCTTCTCGGTCACCCGCGACGAGCAGAACCACGAGCAGATGTGCGGGCTCGCCATCACCAAACTGCTGGAGGCCAACAGCCCGCTGACCTACGAGCCGAGGACGGATCTCGGCCGCCGGTTGCAGAAGAACGCCCACTGGCTCTACTACAATGGCGGGCGCTATTGGGACGGCTACAAGAAGGCGGTCCCGAAATACTCGCTGGCCGTGCTGTTCAGCTCTTTCCTGATGGGCGAGATCGCGGCGGCGACCATCTTCCACCAGATGGCAGCCGGTTGCAGCGAGCCGGTGTTCAAGGAGGCCTTCCGCAACATCGGCCGCGACGAGGGCCGCCACATGGCGATCTGCATGTCGGTGATGGAGCGCGACTATCCCCATCTGGCGATGGAGGACCGCTCGATCATCACCAAGCAGATCCGCGCCGGCTACCTGTTCCTGTCCGCCGTCCTGTTCGAGCCGCCGCCCCAGTTCTGGGACCTGCCCGACGACTTCATCGCCACCCAGCGCGAGGCCGAGGCCATCGCCCGCAACGCCGGTTTCCACATCCCGGATTACGAGGCGAAGAAGGAGAACTGGCGCAACGCCATGCTGAACCTGAAGGGCGTGCTGGACCGCTACGGCATCCCGTTCCCGGCCATCCCCGAGGTCGGCATCACCGGCGAGGAAGTCCGGGACGTCGACATGGACGAGATCATCCCGGTGTTCTGAGCAAGCCTGCCTGAACGCTCTCCTCCCACCTCATCGACGGGGAGGGAAGGGCATCGCGCCCTTACGTCTCCAATACCGCCCAAGGATCCCGCCGGTGAGCCGCATCCGCCTCCACCCCTCGGGCCGCACGGTCGAGTGCCGTGACGGCGAGACCGTCCTGTCGGCGCTGGAACAGGCCGGCTACGCCCTGCCCAACAACTGCCGCGCCGGCGCCTGCGGCGAATGCAAGGTCAAGGTCCTCAGTGGTCAGTTCGACCAGGGCATGGTCCTCGACATGGCGCTGTCCCAGCCCGAGCGGAAGGACGGCTATGGCCTGATGTGCATGGCCAAGCCGATCTCCGACGAACTGGTGATCGAATACGGCACCGCCGACGCCCAGCCCAAGCTGTTCCCGCCGCGCGAGAACGTGCTGTTCATCGTCACCGACCGCATCCCGCGCACGCCCCGCATCGTGGAGCTGCGCCTGCGCCCGCTGGGCCAGCCGCTGCGCTACTGGCCGGGCCAGTATGTGATGCTGGGCGATGCCGCCGCCGGGGCGCCGCCGCGCTGCTATTCCATCGCCAACGCGCCCCGTCCGGACGGCGAGATCGTGCTGCAGGTGACCCGCGTCGACGGCGGCCCGACCAGCGGCTGGATCCACGACCGGCTTTCGGTCGGCAGCATGGTCAAGCTGTCCGGCCCCTACGGCACCTTCATCGGCGACCCGTCGGTCGACAGCCCGGTGCTGTGCATGGCCGCCGGCTCCGGCCTCGCCCCCATCCTGGCGCTGACCGATGCGGCGCTGCGCCGCGGCTACCGCCCGCCGGTGACGCTGCTGGTCTCCGCCTGCACGCGGGCCGACATGTATGAGCTGGGTCTGCTCAGCTACTGGCAGGCCAAATACCGCAACTTCAAGGTCAAGGTGACCCTGACGCGCGAAGAGGCCGCCGGCCATCTGACGGGCCGCATCCCCGCGATCCTGCCCGGCCTGTTCCCCGACCTGTCCGGCCACGCCATCTTCACCGCCGGCAGCCCCGCCTTCGTCGAGGCTTGCGTCACCGCCGCCCGCGCGCTGGGCGCCAGGGAGGACCAAATCCACAGCGAAGGCTATGTTTCGCAGCACATCCCGGAAACGCTGCCGGCCGACCGGCTGATGGCGGTGGGGTAACGGCGAACAGGCGCCTCAGGCCTTGCGGACACCGGCGATGAAGCCGTCGATCTCGCGGGTCAGGTCCTTCGACTGGCCTGCGAGTGCCGCCGCGGCGGCGAGCAGCTGGTCGGCCGCCGCCCCGGTTTCGCCGGCACCCGCCCGGATGTTGCCCATGCCGCCGCTGACCTCCTGCGCCCCGTCGGCCGCCCGGATCACGCTGCGGGCGATCTCCTGGGTCGCCGCCGCCTGCTGATCCACCGCCGCGGCGATCCCCGACGCGATGCGGCTGACCTGGGCGATGGTCTCGTTGATGCCATGGACGGCGGTCACCGCCTCCTGCGTCGCATCGCGGATGCCCTTGATCTGGCCGACGATGTCCTCGGTCGCCTTGGCGGTCTGGTTGGCGAGGCCCTTGACCTCCGACGCCACGACGGCGAAGCCCTTGCCTGCCTCACCGGCGCGTGCCGCCTCGATGGTGGCGTTCAGCGCCAGCAGGTTGGTCTGGCCGGCGATGGAGTTGATCAGCTCCACCACGGCGCCGATCCGTTCGGCGCTCTCCGCCAGAACGGTGACCGCCTCGTCGGCCCGCTTCACGTCGGACACCGCGGCATCGGCGATGCGGGCGGACTCCGCCACCTGCCGGCCGATGTCCTGGACCGAGGCGGACAGTTCCTCCGTCGCCGCGGCGGCGGTCTGCACGCTGTCGGCGGCGGCGCTGGCGGAAGCGGCCACCTGCTCCGACCGGCCGAGGCTCTGGTCGGCGATGCCGGTCAGGGCGCGGGCGGTCGATTCGAGCTGCTGGGCGGACGAGGCCAGCGCCCCGGTCAGGCCGCCGACGCGGACCTCGAAGCTCCTCTGCAAATCGGCCAGCGCCGCGACGCGGGCCTCCTTGGCATGCCAATCGGCCTGCTGCTGGCGGTCGAGTTCCTTGGCCCGGACCAGCCCCTCCTTGAACACCTCGACGGCGCGGGCCATGCCGCCGGCCTCGTCGTCGCGGTCGGCACCCGGCACCGTCACCGCCAGATCGCCGGCCGCCAGCCGGTCCATGGCGACGGTGACGGCGCTGACCGGCCGGGCGATGCCGTCGCCGACCTTCCAGGCCACCACGCATCCCAGCGCGACGCAGCCGAGGCTGACCAGCACGATCAGGACGGCGAGCCGGTTCGCATCGGCCATCACGCTGGACTGCGGCGCCGCCACCATGAAGGACCAGGCGCCGTCCGCGCCGGAGAAACGCACCGGCGCCAGCCGCAGGTAATGCGGCGCCCCGGCAAGCGTGACGAGGCCGTCGAACGCGCGGCCTTCGGCGACGGCGCGGCGGGCGGCCTCCGGCAGGTCGTCGGCGGTCTTCGACAGCCTGCCGTCGTCGGGATGGGCGACATAGAGACCGGAGCCGGTCAGCACCGCGGCGAACCCGTCGCCATAGGGCTTCACCGAGCGGACGAGGTCGGTCAGGCCGCTCAGCGCCATGTCGACCCCGGTGACGCCGATCACCCGCCCCCCGCCTGCCGCCCCGTCGATCACCGGGGCCGCGGCGCTGGTCATCAGCCGCTTGGTGAAATCGTCGAGATAGGGCTCGGTCAGGACCGGCTTCCGCGCGGCGGCGGCCGACTTGTAATATTCCTTCTCCTGCACGTCCGCGAAGGGATAGCCCTCGCTGTCGTCGGCATGAACCCCCTTGTCCCCCGGCAGCCACAGCAGGCTCATCCGGCCGGTCTTGGGCAGGCCGAGAATCTCGGTCGAGCGGTCATGGTCGGCGAAGGCCGCATCCCGGCCGTCGAACCCGCCGTCGGCCATGTCCACCCACACCCCGGCATAGAGCGGGTTGGCTTCGGCAACACGGCGCAGGTAGCGGTTCACCGTTTCGCGCCGCGGGCTTCCGGTCGACCGTTCGACTTCCACGAGGGCCGCGGCGGCACGGGCGGCGTCGAGTGCGGCGGACAGGTCGGCGGCGACCCGCGCCCCATGGCGGTCCGCCATCTCGGCCGCCAGGGTCTGGGCGGCCTTGTGCCCGGCGTCGCGCGACAGGGTGAGCGACACCGCCGTCACCGCGGCGGCGCCCGCCGCCAGAACCGCCGCAACGCCAATGATGATCTTCGTCCTGAACCGAGCCTTCATGCCGCACACCTTTTTCCGGTCCGCCAGATGTTCCGGAATGAACGGCAAGGCGGCGCCAAATAGGGGTAAGGGGCGGCACCTTATAATCGATAACGGTCGGAAGGCACGTCAATTCTCATGATTTGACGCCTGGCGGCTCAACCTTGAAATGGATTCCGGACCGCATGCTGTGCCTGCCCGGTCAAGCCATGGAAATTGCTGCAACTGCGAAAAGTAGCATCGGCAGGGTAAGGAAGCCCAGCCGATGCATCGTCCACAACCAGCAATGCAAGAGGCCATCGGCGCAGGTGGCTCCCCTTACGGCCCCTCGTACCGCACCACCTGCTGATCGATGGCGCCGAACACGCTGGCGCCGGTGGCGTCGAACAGCTCGATCCGCACCCGGTCGCCGAAGCGCATGAAGGGGGTCTTCGGCGCGCCATGCTCGATGGTCTCGATCATCCGAAGCTCGGCCAAGCATGAATAGCCGACGCCGCCGGCATCGACCGGCTTGCCGGGGCCGCCATCGAGCTTGTTCGACACCGTGCCCGACCCGACGATGCTGCCGGCCGCCAGATGGCGGGTCTTGGCGGCGTGGGCGATCAGCGTCGGGAAGTCGAAGGTCATGTCGACCCCGGCATCCGGCTTGCCGAAGGGCTCGCCGTTCAGCGTCGTCAGCAGCGGGCGGTGCAGCTTGCCGCCATCCCAGGCCTCGCCCAACTCGTCCGGCGTCACCGCTACGGGGGAGAAGCTGGAGGCCGGCTTGGACTGGAAGAAGCCGAAACCCTTGCCGAGTTCCGCCGGGATCAGGTTGCGCAAGGACACGTCGTTGACCAGCATCAGCAGCCTGATCTGCCCGCGCGCCGCCTCGGCCGAAACGCCCATCGGCACGTCCCCGGTGATGACGGCGATCTCCGCCTCGAAATCGATGCCCCAGGCTTCGGTCGCCGCCGGGATCGGGTCGGTCGGCGCCAGGAAGCTGTCGGAACAGCCCTGATACATCAGCGGGTCGGTCCAGAAGCTGGGCGGCATCTCCGCCCCCCGCGCCTTGCGGACCAGTTCCACATGGTTGACGTAGGCCGAACCGTCCGCCCACTGGTAGGCGCGCGGCAGCGGCGAGGCCGCCAGCGCCGGGTCGAAAGGCTGGCCGGAGGACGGATCGGCGTTCAGCGCGCGATAGGCCTCCTCCAGCCTGGGCGCCAGCGCCGTCCAGTCGTCCAGCGCCGCCTGCAATGTGCGGGCGATGTCCGGCACCGGGACGGCGCGGGTCAGGTCGCGCGACACCACGACCAGGGTGCCGTCGCGCCCGCCCGCCTTCAAACTTGCCAGCTTCATTCGTCTCTTCCCTTCCTCAGAATTCAGCGTCCGGCGGCCTTGGTCCCGGTTTGCAGGTGGCCGCTCATTTCGCCTTCCAGCTGTCGGCGTATCCGCCCCATTCGACGCCGTCCATCGCCGGATAGACGTCCAGCGGATCGCGGGTGTCGATCATCACCGCGACCTCGTCGGTCTCCTTGCGCTCGAACTTCTGCGCCACCTCGTAGGCCTTCGGGTGCGGCCCGTGCGGGAAGCCCGAGGGGTGGTAGGTGACCATGCCGGGATGGATGTTGTCGCGCGAGAAGAACTGGCCGCGGTGATAGAACAGCACCTCGTCGAAATCCTCGTTCGAGTGGTAGTAGGGCAGCTTCAGCGCCTCCGGGTCCGACTCGATGGGCCGCGGCACGAAGGTGCAGACGATGAAGCGCCCCGCGATCCAGGTGCTGTGCGCCGACGGCGGCAGATGGTAGCGGTGGCTCATCAGCGGCCGGATGTCGCGCCAGTTCAGCCGCACCGGGGCGAGGTCGCCATGCCAGCCCACCGCGTCCAGCGGGTTGAACGGATAGGTCATGGCGCAAAGCTGCCCGCGCTTCTTCACCCGGACCAGCGTCTCGCGCTCGTGCTTCTGCGCCTGGAAGGCGTCGTCCAGCGCCGGGACGTCCAGCACCGCCGGATCGAAGATGGCATGGGTGCCGACCAGCCCCTTGTGCGGCAGCTTGTAGGCGTCGTTGGTGGCCTCCACCATCAGCACCATCACCGCCTCGTCGGTTTCCAGCCGCCAGCAGGTGTTGCGCGGCAGCACGACATAGTCGCCCTCGCGCACCTCCAGATGGCCGTAGTCGCAGAACAGGTGCCCGCCGCCCTGGTGGAAGAACAGCAAATCGTCGCCGTCGGCGTTGCGGACGAGATGCTCCATCCTGCCCTTGAAGCGCCACAGCCGGACCTGGGTCGCCCCGTTGCCCATCAGGGCCGGCGCCTCCAGCGGGCAGCCGGGCATGGCGTCGACATGGTTCAGGTCGAAGGCGCGCGGGCGCAGCGGCCCGTCGAAGCTGGTCCAGCCGGTCGGCGGGTGGGCATGGTGCATCTGGGTCGCCGGGCCGAAGAAGCCCTCGCGCCCCATCTCGCGCTCGTAGGTGCCGGCGGGAAGCCGGACATGGGCCTGACGCGACGCGGTGCCCTCGACCTTCGGAAACGAAATCCAGTTCTTCATGGCGCTTCCCCACTCAATGCCGCCGGCATTTCCGCATCGGGCGCCGGCAGGCTTGTTCCGTTGCCGCCATTTTAGTTTCGTTTGAAACTGTTGCAAGAGCCAAATTACAGCGCAGGATGGGGCACCTGCGACCCTCCCTACAGACGATGCGCCGCCGATGCCGCCTGCCCGCCGTTCCCGCACCGCCTCCGCCAATCCCGCGTCCGAGCGCACGGAGCTGCCGGCGCTGCATCTGACGCGCTTCCTGCCCTACCGGCTGTCGGTGCTGTCCAACACGGTCAGCCACACGCTGGCCAAGCTGTACGAGAAGCGGTTCGGCATCACGATCCCGGAATGGCGGATCATCGCCGTGCTGGGCGGCGGCGAGACGATGAGTGCCGGCGAGATCGCCCAGCGTACGGCGATGGACAAGGTGCAGGTCAGCCGCGCCATCAGCCGCATGCTCGATTCGGCGCTGATCCTGCGCGAGTCGGGCGACACCGACCGGCGCAAGGCCCTGCTGACCCTGACGCCCAAGGCGCTGGCGATCTATGCGGAGATCGTGCCGATGGCGCTGACCTACGAGGAAGAGGTCACCGACGCCCTGTCGATCGACGAGCGGGCGCAGCTCGACACGCTGCTGTCCAAGCTCCAGGCCCGCGCCGACCAACTCGCCGCCCGCCCGGCGCCGGCCGGCGCGCAAGCCGAGGCGGCAGGCGAGTAAGGACGCCGCTCAGGCCCCCTTCACCTTGTGCAGCGGCTGGCTGGTGCCGGCATCGACGCGGCCTCGGCCGGGTTCCTCCGCCTCCAAGGGGGCGCAGGCGACCATGGTGGCGAGCGAGCGACGGGCGAGGCGCTGGTATTCCTCCGTCCCCTCCGACTTCCAGGCGACCTCGTCGGGGCGCAACTCGCGCATCACCTTGGCCGGCAGGCCGGCGACCAGGGTGCGCGGCGGCACAACGAAGCCGGCCTTGACGAAGGCCATGGCGGCGACGATGGACTCCTCGCCGATCTCCGCCCCATCCATCACCACCACATTCATGCCGACCAGCGCGTTGCGGCGGACGATGCAGCCGTGCAGCACCGCGCCATGGCCGACATGGCCGTCCTCCTCGACGATGGCATCATGGCCGGGGAAGGCGTGGATCGTGCAGTTGTCCTGCACGTTGCTTCCCCGGTGCAGCACGATCCGGCCGAAATCGCCGCGCAGGCTGGCGCAGGGGCCGACATAGCAGCCGGGTCCGACGACCACGTCGCCGATCAGCACGGCGGAGGGGTGGACGAAGGCAGTCGGGTCGATGACGGGGATCACGCCGTCTATGGCGTAGACGGTCGGGCGCGGCAAGGTTGGGGCGGTCATGAGCGGGCGTTCCTCGGTGTCACGGTTCGGCTGTATCCGGCCGATCTTTTGCCGCAAGGCTACACCGCCGCAGGCTGTACGCGATACTGATTTTCCGCCATAGTGAGCATACCTGTATCGCTTCTCCGACTCCCTTGCCGAGAGTGACGCGAAAGCTTGATTGGTATCAAATGAAACTGTATCGTTGGCAACAATAACAATCCGCCAACGCGCCCTGTCATGGTTTCCGGGGGAGGAAACGCCCGATGCACGCGACCTTCAGCTATCCGAAATACAGCTTCACACCGTCGGACGAGCAGCGCACCGGCAACGTCCGGCGCCATCCGGTGGTGATCGTCGGCGCCGGCCCGGTCGGACTGACCGCGGCCCTCGACTTCGCGCGCAAGGGCGTGCCGGTGGTGGTGCTGGATGCCGAGGACACCGTCAGCGTCGGCAGCCGCGCCGTCTGCTACGCCAAGCGTGCGCTGGAGGTGTGGGACCGGCTGGGCGTTGGCCAGCGCATGATCGACAAGGGTGTTGTCTGGAAGATCGGCAAGGTCTTCAACGGCGACCGCATGGTCTACCAGTTCGACCTGCTGCCGGAGCCGGACCATAAGATCCCCGCCTTCATCAACCTCCAGCAATATTACCTGGAAGATTTCCTGGTCGCGCAAGCCCGCAAGAGCGACCTGATCGACCTGCGTTGGCTCTCCCGCGTCATCTCCGCCAGGCAGGAGGCCGACCATGTCGTGCTTCAGGTGGAGACGCCGGATGGCGTCCATGCGGTCGAGGCCGATTGGGTCATCGCCTGCGACGGCGCCAAGTCGTCGGTGCGCAAGATGATGGGGTTGGAGTTCCAGGGCGAGGTGTTCAAGGACCGCTTCCTGATCGCCGACGTGGTGATGAAGGCCGATTTCCCGGCGGAACGCTGGTTCTGGTTCGACCCGCCCTTCCACCGCAAGCAGTCGGCCCTGCTGCACATGCAGCCGGACAATGTCTGGCGCCTGGATTTCCAGCTGGGCTGGGACGCCGACCCGGAGGAGGAGAAGAAGCCGGAGCGCGTCATCCCCCGCGTCCAGGCGATGCTGGGCGCCGACACGCCGTTCGAGCTGGAGTGGGTGTCGGTCTACACCTTCCAGTGCCGCCGGTTGGACCGCTTCCGCCATGGCCGCATCCTGTTCGCCGGCGACAGCGCCCACCAGGTCTCGCCCTTCGGCGCCCGCGGCGCCAACAGCGGTGTGCCGGATGCCGACAATCTGGTGTGGAAGCTGGCGCTGGTGCTGGACGGCAAGGCGCCCGAGTCGCTGCTGGACAGCTATTGTGACGAGCGGGTGGCAGCGGCGAAGGAGAACATCCTGAATTCCACCCGCTCTACCGACTTCATCACGCCGAAGAGCGAGATGAGCCGCGTCTTCCGCGACGCCGTGCTGGAGCTGGCGGTCGACCAGCCCTTTGCCCGCGCGCTGGTCAATTCCGGCCGCTTGTCCACCCCCACCACCTACACCGACAGCCCGCTCAACACGCCGGACGGCGACCGCTTCGCCGGAAGGATGGTGCCGGGCGCCCCCGCCACCGACGCGCCGGTGGAGCGTGACGGCCTGTCCGGCTGGCTGATGGAGGTGCTGGATGGCCGCTTCACCGTCCTCTACGCCGCAGGTGACGGGCCGGTCCCGGCCGAGGTGGCGGAGGCGCTGGACGGCCTTGCCGCCGGACCGCTGCCGCTGGCCTGGCACGCGGTGACCGACCGCCGCCGCGGCATCGCCGGGGAACTGGTGGACAGCGCCGGCCGGCTGCGCGAACGCTACGACCTGACGCCGGGCAGCGTCTATCTGATCCGCCCCGACCAGCACATCGCCGCCCGCTGGCGCCGCTTCGATGCCGCGGCGCTGTCCGCCGCGCTGGACCGCGCGGTCGGCCACACGGTCAGCCGCTGATTCCCTGACATTCCCGGAGCACTTCCCATGGCCAAACTGATGACCGAGCAGCGCTTCGCCAGCCCGGACGACGTCTACCAGCTGCTGATCGACAGCCACCGCGACCTGACGCCTGAGCAGAGCACCCGCCTGAACGCCAAGCTGATCCTGCTGCTGGCCAACCACATCGGCGACGCGGAGGTTCTGGCCGAGGCGCTGCGGGTGGCGCGGCAGGGGATCGAGTAGAAGAACGGGGAAGGGAGGGGGCAATCGTCAGCCGCCCCTTCCCTCCCCGCTGACGCCAAGTCCAAGATGGCGTACAAAGGCGCAAGAGCCCTTTCCTTGCGGAGACTGCGCCAGCCCATGACTTCCGCCATGACCCTGCGCCGCCTGTTCGCCCTATTCTTCCTGCTGCTGTGCTGCGGTCCCGCCCTGGCCGAGGGGTTGACGCAGACGATGCTGCCGATCCCGGCGCGCTTCCCCGACGGCACATCCGCCACGCTGGAGGCGATGCTGCTGCGGCCGGACGGGCCCGGCCCCTACCCCATCGCCATCCTCAGCCACGGCACGCCGCGCGACGCGGCGGAGCGGGCGCAGATGACGCCGTTGCGCTACCTGCCGGAAGCGCGCGAGTTCGCGCGGCGCGGCTGGGCCGTGGTGGCGGTGATGCGGCGCGGCTATGGCGGGTCGGACGGCCCCTACAGCGAAACGACCGGCCCCTGCAACAACCCGGACTATCTGCGCTCCGCCCGCCAGAGTGCGGAGGATCTGCGGCAGGCCATCCGCTATGTGGCGGAGCAGCCCTTCGCCGACGCCAGCCGCATCCTGGCGGTGGGCGTGTCGGCCGGCGGGCTCGCCAGCATCGCGCTCAGCGCCGATCCGCCGCCGGGACTGAAGGCGGTCATCAGCTTCGCCGGCGGCCGCGGCTCCATCGCCGACAACCAGGTCTGCCAGGAGGACCGGCTGGTCGGCGCCTTCGGCACGATGGGCCGCACGTCGCGCGTTCCCACGCTGTGGATCTATGCCGAGAACGACCTGTTCTTCGGCCCCGGCCTCGCGCGGCGCCTGTGGGAGGCCTTCACCCAGGCTGGTGGGCGGGCGGAGTTCGTCGCCGCACCGCCGAATGGCAAGGACGGGCATTTTTACTTCAGCGCCGCCATCCCGGAATGGACGCCGACGGTCGACCGCTTCCTGACGAAGACCGGGTTGGCTCCGCGCGGCACGCCGATCGCGCTGTCGTTCCCGGCGCTGCCGCCGCCACCGGAACTGTCGGCCGCCAACCGGGCCAAATTCCCCGCCTATGTCGAAGCCGGCGGCAACAAGGCCTTCGCCGTCTCGCCCGACGGCGCTTATGGCTGGAAGGCCGGCCTGCGCAGCCTGGACGAGGCGCAGAAGGGGGCGATGGAAAACTGCATGTCGCACACCCAGAAGGGATGCCGCGTCGCCTATCTCAACGACCGGCCGGCCGGTGGTGCCGCCGACATGGCGGCTGTTCCGCCGACGGCTGTCGCGCCGGATGGGCCGCGCGGCACGCGCGTCAGGCTTGAGCCGCCGCCTGAGCTGTCCGCGTCCGGACGCGAGAAGTTCGACGCCTATGTCTCGGCGGCCGGACGCAAGGCCTTCGCCGTGTCGCAGGACGGCGCCTTCGGCTGGAAGTCGGGCATGCCGAGCGAGGACGCCGCCCGCCGCGCCGCACTCGACAACTGCGCCAAATTCACCCGCCACACCTGCTATGTCGTGATCGTCGACGACCGTCCGCTGCGCTGAGGCGGTTCCCTCGTCACCGCAAATGAAAAGGCCCGTCCGGCATCCCGGACGGGCCTTTTTCACAAGCGGCAGTCCCGACCTCCGCGTCAGCGCGGAGCCAGCACCATGACCATCTGGCGGCCTTCGAGCTTCGGCATCTGCTCGACCTTCGCCAGCGCCTCCAGCTCGTCGCGGACGCGGACCAGCACGTTCATACCCAGATCCTGGTGCGCCATTTCACGGCCGCGGAAACGCAGGGTCACCTTGACCTTGTCGCCTTCCTCAAGGAAACGGCGCGCCGAGCGCATCTTCACGTCATAGTCGTTGTCATCGATGTTCGGCCGGAGCTTGATCTCCTTGACCTCGATGATCTTCTGCTTCTTGCGGGCCTCGTTCGCCTTCTTCTGCGCCTCGTACTTGAACTTGCCATAGTCGAGGATTTTGCAGACGGGCGGTTCAGCCTGGGGAGCGATCTCGACCAGGTCGAGACCGGCATCCTCGGCAGCCAGCAAAGCATCGCGCAACGACACCACCCCGATCATCTCGCCATCTGCACCGACGAGACGAACGGAACGAGCCGAGATCTCCCGGTTAACCCGCGGGCCATCGCGGGTCGGGGCGGCTTCGGACGGGATCCTGGCTATGGACGCTTCTCCATGGTCTGTGACCACGTGGAAGCCGGCCGTCCAGAGGAGCGGCCGGCGGCGTCGCGCGGTCGGTTAAAACGGCGAATCGGTCACGGTCTCGCCGGCCGGCGATCTCGCTTCCTCCAGCAGTTTAGCAACCGCCGCATCGAGGGCAAGAATTTCCTGATCCTTGCCGCCCAGCACGCGGAGCGCGACCGTTCGTTCTTCCGCTTCCCGCTTTCCGACAACCAGCATCAGCGGGACCTTCTGCAGGCTGTGTTCGCGGACCTTCAGGTTGATCTTCTCGTTGCGGGTATCGAGTTCGACGCGCAGCCCCTTGCGCTTCAGCAGCTTGGCCACTTCCTCGGCATAGCCGTCGGCCTCGCTGGTGATGGTGGCGACGGTCACCTGGACCGGCGACAGCCACAGCGGGAACTTGCCGGCGTAATGTTCGATCAGCATGCCGATGAAGCGCTCCATCGACCCCAGGATCGCGCGGTGCAGCATGATCGGCCGATGGCGGGCGCCATCCTCGCCGATATAGCTGGCATCCAGTCGTTCCGGCAGGTTCGGATCGTACTGCAAGGTGCCGCACTGCCAGGTCCGGCCGATGGCGTCGGTCAGGTGGAACTCCACCTTCGGGCCGTAGAAGGCGCCCTCGCCGGGCAGTTCCTCATACTCCAGCCCGGCGTCGCGCAGCGCCTGGGCCAGCGCGCCTTCGGCCCGGTCCCACAGCTCGTCGGCGCCGGTGCGGACGTCCGGACGCAGCGCCAGCTTGACCGAGATCTTGTCGAAGCCCAGGTCCTTGTAGACGCCGAGCTGCAGCTTGAAATACTCGGCCGCCTCGCTCTGCACCTGATCCTCGGTGCAGAAGATGTGGGCGTCGTCCTGGGTGAAGGCGCGCACGCGCATGATGCCGTGCAAGGCACCCGACGGCTCGTTGCGGTGGCAGGCGCCGAACTCCGCCATGCGGATCGGAAGGTCGCGGTAGGAGCGCAGGCCGTGGCGGAAGATCTGGACATGGCCGGGGCAGTTCATCGGCTTGATGCCCAGCAGCTTCTCGCCGCCGTCGGCCTCGACCTTGAACATGTTGTCGCCATACATGTCCCAGTGGCCCGACGCCTTGAACAGCGAGCTGTCGATCAGCTGCGGCGTCTTCACCTCGACATAGCCGGCCGACTTCAGCTTGGTGCGGATGTAGTTTTCCAGCGTCTGGTAGAGCGTCCAGCCCTTCGGATGCCAGAAGACCGAGCCGACCGCCTCTTCCTGGACATGGAACAGGTCGAGTTCCTTGCCCAGCTTGCGGTGGTCGCGCTTCTCCGCCTCCTCGATCTGGTGCAGGTAGGCCTTCAGCTCCTTCTCGTCGCGCCAGGCGGTGCCGTAGATGCGCTGGAGCATCGGGTTGCGGCTGTCGCCGCGCCAATAGGCGCCGGCCACCTTCATCAGCTTGAAGCCCTGGCCGACCTTGCCGGTGGTCATGGCATGGGGGCCGCGGCACAGATCCAGCCAGTCGCCCTGGCGGTAGATCGACACCGGCTCGCCCTGCGGGATCGCCTCGATCAGCTCGGCCTTGTAATGCTCGCCAAGCTTCTTGAAGTAGGCGACCGCCTCGTCGCGGTCCCAGACCTCGCGGACGATCGGGATGTCGGCCCCGACGATCTCGCGCATCTTCGCCTCGATCTTCTCCAGATCCTCGGGCGTGAACGGCTCGTCACGCGCGAAGTCATAGTAGAAGCCGGTGGCGATCGACGGGCCGATGGTGACCTGCGTGCCGGGATAGAGCTTCTGCACCGCGTCGGCCAGCACATGGGCGGCGTCGTGGCGGATGACCTCGAGAGCGTCGCCGTGGTTGCGCGTGACGATCTCGATCTTGGCGTTGGTAGTGACGGTGGTGGTGAGGTCCTTCACCGTGCCGTCGATCTTGACGGCAAGCGCATCTTTGGCCAGGCGCGAACCGATGGACTGGGCAATCTCGAGCCCCGTCACCGGCCGGTCGAACTCCCGCACGCTGCCGTCGGGCAGCGTGATGGCGATGTTGGACGTCACCGAAGTCACCATTTACTAGTGTTGGTCTCACCCGCATCGGGTGCCCGGACAGGACCGGGAACGCGAAATTTCCATCGCCGCGTGGGGGAATGTCAAGCGCGGCTGCGGAAATCAAGGCTGTCGAAAGGCCAACGCTGCATTGCCGCCACAACCCGGTATCGGTCAGATGCGGGCGCTCGCCCCAACGTTACTCCGGCTTCCGGCTCAGCCGCGGTTCGCCGAACAGGTAGCCCTGGCCGAAGTCGAAGCCGGTGTCGAGCACCTCGACCAGTTGGTTCTCCGTTTCGATCTTCTCGACGATCAGGTCGATGCCTTCGGCGGCGCAGCGGTGGCGCAGTTCGCGGATGCGCCCGGCGTTGGCGGGATCCAGCACCAGCGCCCGGTCCAGCTTGATGCAGCGGAACTCGTGGCGCAGCAGACGGTCGATGTCGATGGACAGGTCGGTCACCTGGTCCATCGAGAAGCGGAAGCCCAGCCGCGCCAGCTGCGACAGGATGCCCATCGTCACCGCCCCGCCCGCGCTCACCGCGTGCTGGCTCAGCTCGAACACCAGCTTGGGCACCAGGGCATGGTTCTGCGCCATCATGTTCAGGAACTGGCGCATGAACTCCGCATCGGCCAGCGTCGCGGCGGAGATGTTGGCGAAGAAGCCGATGGCATGCTGGCGCCGTTCCGTCTCGCGGATCAACTGGACGCAACGCACCAGTTGCAAATTGTCGATGGTGGCGATCAGCCCCTCGCGCTCGGCGATGTCGAGATAGCGGTCAGGCATGATCTGCTGCCCGTCGGCGGCGCGCACGCGCGAAAACACTTCATAGAAGCGATGCTTGCGCTGGGGCAGGCTGACGATGGGCTGGAGATAGACGTCGATGCGGTCGGCCTTCAGCGCGTCGCGCACCGCCTCCAGCACCGCTGCATCGTCCATCGGGGGCGCGGCAGAGGGCGGTGCGGAGGGCGGCGCGGAGGGCGCTGCGGACGGCGTGGGACGGCGCTCCCCACTGGCGGACGGCGGACGGGGTGCACGCCGCTCGGTCAGGCGGGCGACCAGCGATTGCAGAAGCTTCACCTCCTGCATCACCGCGTCGTACCGCACCCCGCCGTCGGGCTGGGCGCCGGGATCGGCCGCGAGCCGCCGCTCCAACAGTTGGGCCAGTTCCTCCACCCGGTCGTTCAGGCGGGCGATGCGGCGGGCGGCCTTGCGCTCGCGCTCCAGCCGCGTCACCGCCTCATGGACCAGCGCGCCGGCCAGCACCACCAGCGCGCCCACCAGCCACGCCACCAGCGGGTCGGCCTCCGGACGCAGCGCCCACAGCGCGGCGCCGGCCGAACCGCCGGCGATCAGATAGGCCAGCGCATAGACGAGGTGCGTCAGCAGGGTCATCGCGGGAACCGGAGTGGTGGGCGCCGCCGTGGTCGGGACGGCGGTGCCGGGGCGGAAATCGGCGGTCAGGGCCTTCACGGGTTCGCAGCCTCCGGCAGGAGCATGATGCGGACCTTGCGGGCGTTCCAACCGTGGGACCCACTGTCGGGACGCCCGCTTGACGATCCGTTAATGCTACGCCGCCGCCGGCCCCACCCTGCGCAGGATCAGCGGTGATCGGCCCCCACCGCCTCGGCCACCGACTGGAAGCCGTCGCGGCGCAGCAGCTCCGCCAGTTCGCGGCGGATGCGGTGGACCACCGCCGGCCCGGCATAGACCATCGCCGAATAGAGCTGCACCAGCGAGGCGCCGGCGCGGATCTTGGCATAGGCGTCCTCGCCGGTCGCGACACCGCCGACGCCGACGATCGGCAGCTTGCCGCCGGTCAGCGCATAGATCTCGCGCAGGACGGAGGTGGAGGCTTCGAACAGCGGACGGCCGGACAGGCCGCCGGCCTCGCTGCGCATCGCCGCCGGGATGCTGTCGGGCCGGGCGATGGTGGTGTTGGAGACGATCAGCCCGTCGATGCCGGACTCCAGCGCCACCGCGGCGATGTCGCTCTTGTCCTCCACCGTCAGATCGGGGGCGATCTTCAGCAGCAGCGGCGGATTGCGGGTCAGGCCGCAGGACGCCCGCGCCTCCAGCACCCGTTCCAACAGGGCACGCAGCGGGTCGCGGCCCTGAAGCGCGCGCAGGCCCGGCGTGTTGGGGGAGGAGACGTTGACGACCAGATAGTCGGCCAGCGGCGCCAGCCGGCGCACGCCGATCACATAGTCGTCGGCGGCGTCCACCGTGTCCTTGTTCTTGCCCAGGTTGGCGCCGACGATGCCGGATGCCCGCTTGGCCGAGTCGCGGCGACGCTCCAGCCGCTGGGCGAAGGCCTCCAGCCCCTCGTTGTTGAAGCCCATGCGGTTGATCACCGCGCGCTGCTCGACCAGCCGGAACAGGCGGGGGCGCGGGTTGCCGGGCTGGGGCCGCGGGGTGACGCTGCCGGGCTCGACGAAGCCGAAGCCCAGGTTCAGCATGGCGTCGACCACCTCGGCATTCTTGTCGAAGCCGGCGGCCAGCCCGACCGGGTTGGCGAAGTTCAGCCCCAGGACGCGGGTGTGCAGCGCCGGCTCGTCCCTGCCGCGGGCCGGCGGGACCAGTCCGGACTTCAGCGCCTTGATGGTCAGGCCATGCGCGGTCTCAGGGTCGAAGCGGAACAGCAGCGGCCCGGCAAGCGGATAGAGGTCGATCACGGAACGAGGTCCTGAAGGGTGAAGGGAAAGCCGGCCGGGAAGACATGGCGCCCGTCCGGTCCCAGCGGCAGCGGATCGACCCGCAGCGCGGCGTCCACCGGCAGCGGCCCGTAGAGGTGCGGGAACAGCTGGCCGCCGCGCGACGGCTCCCAGCGCAGGGCATCGCCCAGCCGGTCGGCGTCCACCGTCAGCAGCAGCAGGCCGTCCTGGCCGGCGCGGTGCTTGGCCGCACTCTCCACCACCTGTGCGGCGGTCGAGAAATGGATGAAGCCGTCCTGGACGTCCTGGGACGAGCCGGGATAGCGGCCGGCCGGGCGGGCGGCGTCCCACTCGTCCGCGCGGCACATGTGGTGAATGATTCGGTCGGTCATGACGGTCGGACACTAACGCAATGCATGCCCAGCGGCCAGAGACCTCGAAGCCGCAGCCTGACCGTACCGGGTCGCAGCCCGCGGATCGCGACCGGCGGCACAACGCAAGATCGACTCCCCGATTGCAATTCCGCACGCTTCGCGCGTTGCATTTTGCAAAGCGCACTCGAAACTATTCGGCATTTTGCGGGTATTTTTGAAATTCGGCATCGGCATTCGTCCTCGGATTATGGGCATTGCCCGCTCAACCCCCGCGAATCCCCCGGGATTCCTGGATTTGGGCCGCCTCAGGCGGTTGGCACCGCTTTTGCTGTGACAGAAGCAAGTCAACGGAGGACCCGCCATGAACGCCATCTCCATGAGCCTGCTGAAGAAGACCTCGTCCTGCGAAACGGATCTGGGCGCGTCGGTCACCGCCATGGGCGCGCTGTGCGAGCCGGGTCAGACCGCGGTCCCGCTGAAGCCGAGCGCCACCATGCTGGCGGCGGGCGCGCGGGCCGGCGGCGTGTCGGTCGAAATCGCCTGGAAGATCTACCAGGCGATGATCCACCACGCCGACTGACCCGGCTTTTCCAGTCAGCGCCGTCCGCCTTCGAACGGCATGAAGCCCGAATCGAGCTTGGTCTCTATCCGCAGCAGATGGTCGGTCAGACGCTGCTCGACGTCCTTGAGCGTCGCGAAGGAGACATAGGTCTTCGCGACCTCCAGCTTGTATGCGGCAAGGCTCTCGCGCACCTGCGCCTGGGCCTCCTCCGCCCGGTTGCGCAGATCGTCCAGCGCGCTGTCCGCATCCTTGCGCACCCGCGCGATCAGCCAGAACAGCCCGCCCATCGCCGGCAACTCGACGGCGGTGATCCACCAGGTGAGATCAAGGCCCGCGGTCAGGGACTCATGCATTGGGGTCTCCCGTTCGTGTTGATGTGGAAACGACTCAAGGCTCCCAGTCCGCAGGTGCCACCACGGCGCCCGCACCGCGCCAGTCGGCGCGGCGCTCGGGCGGGGTGGTGCTGCGGTCGAAGCGGCAAGGTTCGGCGCCCAGACAGCCGGCCACCGCGTCCAGCCCGTCGTCGGGCCCGCGATAGCGGCCATCCGGGCGCCAGTCGCGCATTTCGCGGATCAGCGGCGTTTGCCAGACCTGCCGGTGGACCAGCAGGCGGCGGTCGGCCAGCAGGGCATCGAAGGCCTTGATGATGCGCTGCGCCTTGGGCGTGCGGCTGTTCTGCTCGACCACGCCTGCGGCCAGCCGGTCGTCGCGCAGCCGCTTGCGCAGCAGTCCGGGCAGGAAACGGCCGAGACCGTTGATCTCGATGTGGACAGCCGGCAGATGGTTGTCGGCCAGGAAGCGGGAGACCTGCATACATTGCTGGTCGGCCTCCGTCTCCTCCGCCCTGGGATCGACGGACAGATACAGCACCCGGTGCAGGTAGAAGTGCTCGTTCTCCCCAGCGAAGACGGCGGCGACCACGCTGCCGTCGCCGCCTTTGGACCTGCCGTCCCCCTCCCCCGCCGGCCGGGCGAAGGCCGGATCCCACCAGCAGGTGGCGGAGACCATCTTCACCCCGTCCAGCGTCAGCACCGCGCGCCCCAGCGCCTCGCGATACTCCAGCTCCGCGTCGTAGCGGCCGAGCTTTTCGACATCCAGCACCCCGTCGGTGACGCTGACCGGACGCAGCAGCATCTGGCTGGTGAACTTGTTGGGACCGGTCGATTTGCGGATGCGCGCGACATGCGTCTCGCCGAAGCGCTCCTTCCAGGTATAGCTGCGGTTGCCCTCGGCATCCTCGGTGTAGACCGGCAGGACCAGCCGCTCGAACCCGTCCAGGAAGGGCGGGCTGCCGCCGTCGCTCTCTCCGGCATAGAGGCTGTCCTGCGCATGCGGCGTGCCGACATAGAGCTGCGCTCCGCCCGGTACCAGCACATACTCCAGCTCCGACAGCCGTTCGCGCAGGGCCGCGCGCTTCACCGCGGTGTCGGCGTTGCGCGGCACCTCCACGTCGTCGCAGATCACCACGTCGGCACGGCTGCCGGTGATGTTGCCGCCGATGCCGGCCGCCGCCATCGACGGGTCGCGCAGTTCCATCGGCCGCACCACGGTGAAGCGGTCGGCCGCCCACTGGTCCCGCGCCGATGCAGGCGGCTTCAGGTGGCTGCAATCGGGATGGCGTTCCAGGATGCGCTTGACGTTGCGCACCATCTTCATCGCCAGCTTCAGGTCGGCGGCCAGCACAAGCAGCCGCCGGTTGGGATCGCGCAGCAGCAGCCAGGCCGCGAACAGCCCGACCAGCGTCGATTTACCCGACCCGCGGAAGGCCATCAGCAGCATGCGCCGGCTCTGCCCGGCCATATGATCCTCCAACCAGCCAGCCATCCGCGCATGGTGGGCGGGGGTCTTCAGCTCCACCATGGCGTTCCAGCCCTGGACGAAGGCGCGGAAACCGTCGTCGTCCTTCCCCGTCATGGATTCCGCCCCAGGATGTGCCAGCCGGCACCGTTCGACATCGCCGTCACCGCATGGCCCTGCGCGGTCAGCGCGATGGCCTCGCTGTCCGGCCCGCCGCCGCCGGCCTGGGTGACGGTGACGCGGTTGCCGCCGGTGTCGGACTTCTTGATAGTGACCGTGCGGCCGACCGCATGCGGGGCCGAGGGCGCCGGCAGCCGCACCTCCACCGCCCCGTTCCAGGCGCTGACCAGATAGAGCTGTTGGTTCAGGTCCGGCTCGAACAGGCCGGGAGCCTCGTGATAGCGGGCGTTACCGGGCGGGGTGTTGCCGGCAACGATCCACCAGCCGGCCCCGTTCGACACCAGCGTCACGAAGTCGTAGCGGTTGCCCAGCGACAGCACCCGCCCGTCCGGCCCCGGCCCGCCGGTCTCGGTCACCGTCAGCGGGTTGGTCGACGCATCGGTGCGCTTGATCGTCACCGCATGGCCGTTGGCGTCCTCGGCCTTGGGGAGCCGCACCTCCACCGCCCCGGCATAGGCGCTCGCCAGATAGACCGAACTGCTCAGGTCCAGCGCCACCACGCCGCCCCCGGCCGGCTCCACATATTCGGTGTCGTAACGCAGCGCCTCCACCACCAGTTCGGTGATGCGGCTGCGCTGAAGCCGGTTCTTCTCCGGATAGCCGGCATTGACCGCCGTATAACGCCCGCCGGACCGGTCGAGGATCGCCGGACCGGCGGCGGCGGAAAACAGGTTGACGACCGCCGTCTCCACCGATCCGGCATCCAGCTGCAGGTTCGGCAGGGCGCCCAGCGATTCCGCGTAGAAATTCACGATCAGCGTCTTGTCGGTGACGGCGCCGACACGGAAGCAGGCTTCCGCCTCGGGCCACAGGTTGGCCTCGCAGTCGAAGAAGGCGTTGTTGAAGCGACCCTGCTCGACGAAGAAGCCGCAGCCGCTCATCGGCGCCGACAGCGAATAGACCCGCACCGCCTGGAAGCGGTTGGCATTGGGCGTGTCGCCGGCCCCCGTCCGCGTCAGCCACACCCCATGGCGCGACGGCCGCGCCACCAGCACGCGGGCGATGTTGTTCCAGTAGCAGGGCAGGTTCGGATCGGTGTGGCCGTCGAAGACCAGCCCCACCTCAGGCTCCCACAACGTCAGGTCGGTCAGGCTGTTCTGCACGCAAGCGCCGTCGCGTCCGAACAGCCGCACCGCGGCTTTCCCCTGCTCCAGCCGCAGGCCCGACAGGGTGGCGTAGCCGTCCGGCAGATGGATCAGGTCGAATCCGTTCGACGCCCCCCGGATCACCGACGCCTGCCCCACCCCATACAGAGTCTGGCCATGGCCGAGCGTCAGCGTGTTGGCGATGCGGTAGCTGCCCGGCGGCACGAATACGGCACGGGCAGAGGTCAGCGCCGCCTGCAAGGCCAGCGTGTCGTCGACCAGCCCGTCGCCCACCGCGCCGAAATCCTTGACGGAGACGAGGTCGGCCAGCTTGTCGCGCACCGGCCGGGCGGTCGCTCCGGCGCCCGGCGGCACATAGGTCGCCAGCGCCTCCTCGTCCACCGGCGGGCGGATTGTCGGGTTGCCGGCGCTGTCGAAGGCCAGCAGCTTGCCCCGGCGCAAGGCCCGCTCCGGCAGCAGGGGGGAGGCCGGCAGGTCACTGTCGCCATAGCGCAGCATCAGCTCCTGATCGCCCGCCACCTGCTGGAGCATGGCCGTCAGCCGGTCCAGCTCGCCGTTGAGGGCGGCGGCCGGCAGCGGCCCGCTCTCGCCGAAATCGCTGCGCCGTTCGATGGGCAGCCGTCGGCGCAGCAGCACGACGGTCCCCTCGGCCGGTGCGGCTGCGAAGGTCACCGCCCCGCCCGCGGTCGCACCGGCTCCGCTGACCGCATAGCCGGTGCTCTGGACGGCCGCGCCCAGGAAGATCTGGAGATCCTCGGCGGCAAAGATCGGGAACGGGTAGGTAAAGACCCGCTGCATGCCGTCTGCGAGATACTGGACGCGCGGGGTTCCGCGCGGGATGAGAAGCGGCGTGGACATCGGGGGGTCTCCGGAGGATGGAGCCGTTCCTCAAAAGAACTTGCTCATGTATTCCAGTCGCTGACGGTCGGCGAGTTGCGACAACTCCAGCAGATTGCGGCGCTTGGCATCGTCCAGCCCCTGCTGGATGGCGGCGCGTTTCAGCTGGTCGGTCGCCTGGGCGTCCTTGCGCTCGGTTTCGCTGGAGTTGGTCAGACCCAGCAGGATCGCCTCGCCCGACCCGTCCTGGGCAGTGACGCCCCGCGCGCCCAACCCGGCGCGGGTCTTGCTGACCGCCTGACGCAAGGCGGCCAGCCGCCGCTGTTCGGCGGCATCCGCCGCGGCGGTCAGTTGGGCGAGCTGGGTCTGCGAGTCGGTCTCCCTGGCGCGGACGGCCTCCTCCTGGCCGGCGCGCAACTGGGCCAGCGTCTGCTCCTGGGCTCCGCGGAAATCGTCCATCTCCTTGGCCCGCGCCGCCGCCGCGGCAGTCGCCGCGGTTTCGTCCTTCTGGCGCTGAAGCTCCTGTTCCTGTTGACGCAACTCGGCGTCATGCGTCCACTGGCGGGCCTGCGCCTCGGCCTCCAGCTGGGCCTGCTGCTGGCGGGCGGTCGCCGCCGCCTGGGCGCTGCGCTCGGCCGCCGTCGCTTCCTCGCGGTACTTCTGTTCCAGCGCCGCCTGCGCGGCTGCGGCCTGCGCCGCGTCCTGCTGGCGCTTGTATTCGAGTTCAGCCGCGGCCTGCTGGGCGGCGGCCTGTTGCGTGGCGGCGCTGGATGACGCGGCGCCGGCATTGCGCACGGTGCCGATGACGGAGTTCGCCAGCGGCAGCGCCGTGGTCACGAGGGGAGTGATTCCACCCATCAGTCATTCACCTTCAGTTCCATGGTCACGGAAAGCAGCGTGAAAGGCAGCGGCGCATCCTGTTCGATGCGCCACAGCGGGACATCGGTGTCGTGGCGCCAGCCGAGCGCCCGCAGCCGGCGGTCGCCCGACACCCGCGACGGCACCCCGCCGGCCGGTTGCGGCCCCAGCCGGTGAAGCGGAAGTTCCTGCAACCCGCGCCCCAGATCGACGCGCAGCGCCGCCGTCTCCTCCAGCCGGAAGGTGACGGCAACCAGCCGGACGAGGTCGGCCCCGGTCGCCTGCCCCAGCAGGTTGGGCGGCAGCGGCTCGATCCGGTGGGTGTAGGGCAGTCCGATCTCGACCTTGCGGGCCGGCGGGTCGAGGGTGACGCTGCCGGACTGGACGGTGGCGGGGTTGCGGATCACGCGATCGGCGACGACGGCGACCGTCCGCCCCTCCAGATGCGCCAGCCCGCCCCAGACGGCGGTTGCCTCCGCCCGCTCCGCCGTGACGGCGGTGTCGAGGTTCAGCGCGTCGTCGAAGCGCTCGACCGTCCACACGCCCCGCCGCTCGACCAGCGTGTAGACCTCGTCCCCCACCGCGGCGACGGAGCGCACCGCCCCGTCGGTCTCCAGCAGGGTCCAGGCGGTGACATCCTCCGCCCGGTAGGCGGTCAGCGCCCCCAGCGTGCCGTCCTCCATCGCGACGAACAGCAGCCGGCGGCTCTGGTCGTAGTCCTGGTCGCGCGGGCCGGCCATCAGGTGGCGGGCCAGCAATGCCAGGTCATTCGCCTGATAGGCGGCCTCGGTGTCGGTGTAGAGGAATTCGCGGATTTCGCGCCGGTTGCGCGGCACGAACAGCGTCGCCCCCTCCACGTCGCGCGGCGGGATGGCACGGTCCATCGGCGAGCCGATGCGCGTCTGCCGGTTGACCTGCATGCTCTGCGGGGTCAGCGGGTCGCCGGTCACCATATACTCGGCGCCCGAGGTGAAGACCTGCAGATGCCGGCCGGAGAAGACGGCGCGCACCGCATTCACCTGATCGGACAGGATGCCGAACTCGATGGCCTGATCGTCCAGCCCCTCGCCCAGGTCGAAATTCCAGATCTGGGCGGAGCGCGACAGCCACAGCCGGTTGGGCAGGTCGCGCGACCCGCCGATCACCAGCCGGTCCTGATGAAAGGCCGCCGACACCGGCCAGCCCCGCAAGGCGGAGAAGGCCTGCTCTTCCCATTGGGTGGTCGGCTGGGTGTCGGCCAGCGCCTCCTTCACCGTGGCATTCACCTGCGTTGCCGACACCACGCCGGTCACCAGCAGCTGCTTGCCCTTGATGCGGATCCGGGTGCCGTCATGGCGCGGATCGAAGACCGGAGCCGAGGCCGTGACCGCGATCGCCCCGGTGGTGCCGGACGGCGTCAGCGTCACCGCCGGATCGCCGAAGCGGTGGAAGGGGATGCGCGCCAGCTCGCCCTCGACCGCGAAGGCCCACTCCGCCAGCGTCCACCCGCCATCGTCGCCGCGCGTCAGCTTGCGCGGCGGCAGGTCGGGATGGCAGACCAGCAGCGTGTCGGCGCTCTGCGTCCAGGTGATCTGCGCCAGTTGCGTCAACGTCCAGGGGGCGGCGACCGACGCCAGCGGGGTGCCGCCCTGGAACACGTCGATCCAACGGTCGGTGAAGACCAGCAGATAGGTCTGCTCGGCATTGCGCTCGAACGCCACCAGCCGCCCGTCGCCACGCGCCAACGCCGAGAAGGCGAGCCCCGACCGCCGCGTCACCCCGCCGGTCGGATCGATGAACAGGTTGCGCAAGGCCAGCGCGCCGTTGTCGTAGGCCTTGAGGTCGCCGCGCCCCAGCAGGCGACGCGACACCTCGCCCGCGGTGAAGTTGGTCTTGACCTGATGCAGCCGTCCCATCGCATCCTCCCCGTCACGCCCGTGCGTCGATCAGGGTGAAGTCCTCGAAGCCGGGCTGGCTGTCCTGCTGGGCGTCGATCTGGCGGGCGCGGCGGAACTCGCCCTCGGCCTGCTGCGCCAACAGCTCCGCCCGCGTCGAGCTTTCGGTCAGCGGGATGCAGAACTCGGCCGCTAGGCGGGCGATCAGCGCCTGATCGAAGAAGGCCGGGAAATCCTCCTCCGCCGGGCGGCCGATGTAGGACAGGGTGACGGTGCCGGCATCGCACAGCAGCGTACGACCGACGATGCGGTAGGACAGGCCGCGCCCCCGCCCCTCGCCGCCCGCCCCCAGCGCCCGCAGGAAGCCGGCCGGCAGTTGGAAGGCGCAGGCATAATCGGCGACCGGCGGCTCGGCCAGCCGCGGCAGCGTGGCCTGCACGCTGGCGAAGCTCCAGGCGTTGGCCGACAGCAGCGCATCGCGCGTCGGCCCGTAAAGCGCGGCGGCCACCTCCGCCTCGGCGGAGCCGTCGTCGAAGGAGGCGATGGCGGTGGCGCCAAGCTTGATCAGCGCACGGCCGCACAGGCCGATGGCGGTCAGGGCCATGGACATGTCTCCGGATAGCGGACATGAAGCGGAAGGCGAGCGGAAGGTGCCGGCGGTGCGGCGCCCTTCCCCTCGGCGGATCAGTCGCTGTTGACGCCACCGAACGGCGTCAGGTTGGCGACATCGACCGCGCCGTTGGCGCTGGCCGCCACCACCAGCACGCCGGTGGCGGGGGTGGCGCTGCCGACCGCGCAATTGGCCAGCAGCATGTCGCCCACCCGCAGCAGGTCGGCCGCCCCGTTGAAATAGCCGGCGGTGTCGACGTCGGTCGCCACGTCGCGCGTGGTGTAGTGCCAGAGCGTGAAGCCGTTCGCATAGGCGAGCACGCTCAAATCCTTGGACGCATAGGCCATGGATCGAAGACTCCGGATTTTGTGTGGGGGATGCGGAAGGGAGGGCAGCTCGCCCTCCTCCGCTCAGCTCTCCAGGCAGCGCAGGGTGACCACGCCGCTGGTGTCGATCAGCGCGGCGCCCTGGCTCATCATGTTGTTGACGAAATGCGCCGCACGGTCGCCGTGCCAGGTGATGTCGGTCTTCACGTCGGCACCCGCCGCGTGGCCGACCGCCGTCTTGTGGTACCAGTGGCAGAGCCGGACGGTGCCGCTCAGCGTCAGGCCGGAATGCGGCAGCCACAGCGTGCCGAGCCAGCGCTTGGCCTGGGTGCCGCGCCAGGGCAGCTCGTCGGAGCCGACATAGTCGGCGCTGGCGAACTCCTCGATCCCCAGCAGCTGGCTCCACTGCTTCCAGCCGACGACGGCATAGCGCTGGCCGTCGTCCGGCACGTCGGCCTCGCCCATCATCTCGAAGGCCGTCAGGATCTTGGCCTTGGTCAGCCCGTCGGTGGCGCTGCCGGCATAGTTGACGGACCTGTTCAGCTCGCCGATCAGCAGCTCGTCGGTCTTGCGGCCCAACGCATAGGCGCCGGCATTGGCGATGATCTGCCGCTCGTCGATGTTGGTCTTCAGCTCGTCCAGCCGGTCGACCCAGTCGCCGGCATAGAAGTCGTACAGCGCGCACTCCACCGGCGTGTGGTCCAGGTTCATCACCGGAACCGCGCCGTGGCGCGACTTGGTGGCGGCGGCACCCTTGCCGACCTTCTGGAAGACGGTGGAGGCGCCCTGCACATTGTTCTTGCCGCGCACGGTGTTGCGCAACTTGGAACCCATGCGCTGGTAAGCCTCATGGACCTCGCGCTCGAACTGCTTGACGAATGCCTGGGCGATGCTGGTCGACATGGGTATGGTTTCCTTTCGCGTTCCTGCGGATCCCGCGGGGAGCAAGGCGGGGGGAACGTTCCGCCATCCGGTTGTCGGGGGTGCGTGCAGGACGCAGCGCCGGCCGCGGGCGAAACGCGAAAACAAAAAGGGCCGGCCGGACATTGGGAGTGTCCGGCCGGCCCTTTTCGGACCGAAGCGAGGGGGGAGCTTTGGTGCTGTCGGGCGCGAGGTCCGGGGGCGGACCCGTCGCCTTGACAGGTTTGGTTTTAGGATTTTATGCGGAGACGATCAAGGACTATTTTCATAAAACGTCCACTGACGCGATCTTGCCGCCCGGACCCTCAATGCCGAACCGGTCCCGCCACCCAATGGCTGACGATGGTCTCCGCCTGGGCCGGCGGAATCTCCGGATGGTGGTAGCGGTAGACGGTCACCGCCGCCTCCAGCGCATAGCGCTCCGGCTGGCCGCAGCGGCACAGGCCGGAGTAGCAGCGCTGTACCGCATTCCGGCAGGCGATGGCCTCGGCGATGGGCTGGTCGGCCTCGGGGAAACGGGGATCGGTCATGGACGCTCCTCCTCATCCCGGATGCCGTCGGCCGCGTCGTCCAGCGGCACCCCGTAGATTTCAAGCCGGTGGCCGACGATCTTGTAGCCAAGCTCGTGGGCGATCCGCTCCTTCATCGCCTCCAGCTCCGGGCTGGCGAATTCGATGATCCGGCCGGTGCGGGTGTCGATCAGGTGATGGTGGTGGTCCGCCGTCGCCTCTTCATAGCGTGCGCGGCCGTCGCCCAGGTCGACGCGCTCGATCACCTGCGCATCCTCCAGCAACCGCATGGTGCGGTAGACGGTGGCGATGGAGATGCGCGGGTCGATCTGCACGGCGCGGCGATGCACCTCCTCGACGTCGGGGTGGTCGTCCGCCTCCGACAACACCTGCGAAATGACACGACGCTGGCCGGTCATCTTCAGGCCCTTTTCCATGCACAACGCTTCCAGACGCGACGTCATAACCCCAACCCTGGTCTTTGCTTGCCGATGCCCCCATCATACTGAAAACCGTTCGCAATCCCAGAGCGGTTTCGCAGCGGCGTGAAGTCGTCCCCCCCGCCGGCCGTCCAAACGCGCCGGCCGGGGGCGCCGGCCAACAGGCCAACACTCAAGACGGAGGACCCACCAGAATGCCCCGCACCCTGTCCCTGACCCCGGCCCTGCTGTTCGCCGGCCTGTCGCTGGCCGCCGCTACGGCGCTCGCCCAGCAATCCGCCACCGCCGCCGCCCCTGCTCCCGCCGCCCAGGCCGCCGTCGCCGACGCGCAGGGCAAGCCGCTGGGCACCGTCACCTTCACCAAATTCCCGCACGGCATCCTGGTGCATGGCCAGTTGGAAGGGCTGCCGCCGGGCTGGCACGGCATCCACATCCACGAAAACGGTGCCTGCACCCCCGATTTCAAGGCGGCCGGCGGCCATTTCGCCGCCCAGGGCGCCAAGCACGGGCTGGAGGCCGAGCACATGCATTACGGCGAGCTGCCCAACATCTGGGCCAACGAGGCCGGCAAGGCCGGGTTCGAGGCGATCACCCACATGGTCACCCTGACCGACGGCGCCGACGGCCTGTTCAAGCAGGGCGGCACCTCGATCGTCGTTCATGCCCAGCCCGACGATTACCTCAGCCAACCGGCCGGCAATTCCGGCGACCGCATCGCCTGCGGCGTGATCAAGAAGCCGTAAGCCTCCGCGCGAAGCCACGGGGCGCGACCGTATGCCGCAAGAGAGCGGAGCCGGTCCGCGCCCCTTTCCTGCCGCCAAGCCTCCGCTTGTCCGGGCGAACCGGCACGGCGCACCCCTGCCGCGCGCCGAGTTTGCTTGCCAAATCAAGCCATCGGCCCTATCTGTCCGGGGTCGGACGGCGCCCGGCGCCGCGCAGGACTTGCGCGCGCCTAATCGCCCGCCGCCCGACGGCTCCGCGCCAACCCGCCGCGGAGCGCGCAAGCCCGGCCGCTCCCTCCTGGCGCGGCCCCCATTCTGGTGACCAGGACCATCACTTCCATGACCGAATTTTCCGGCCTCGGCCTGATCGAGCCTCTTCTGCGCGCCGTCGCCGAGGAAGGCTACTCCACGGCCACGCCGATCCAGGCCGGCGCCATCCCGCTGCTGCTGGCCGGCCGCGACGTGCTCGGCCTCGCCCAGACCGGCACCGGCAAGACCGCCGCCTTCACGCTGCCGATCCTGCAGCGGCTGTTCCAGAACAAGAAGCGCGTGGCCGCCAAGTCGCCCCGCGTGCTGATCCTGACCCCGACGCGCGAACTGGCGCTGCAGATCGGCGACAGCTTCACCACCTACGGCCGCCATCTGCCGATCCGCCGCACCGTCATCCATGGCGGCGTCGGCCAGAGCCCGCAGGTCTCCGCCATCGCCCGCGGCGTCGAGGTGCTGATCGCCACCCCCGGCCGCCTGCTCGACCTGATGGCGCAGAACCACGTCAACCTCGGCACCATCGAGTTCTTCGTCCTCGACGAGGCCGACCGCATGCTCGACATGGGCTTCATCCGCGACGTGCGGAAGGTGGTCGCGGTGCTGCCGAAGGACCGGCAGACCCTGCTGTTCTCCGCCACCATGCCCGACGCGGTGGTGGATCTCGCCAACAGCATCCTGACCGATGCCGAGCGCATCGAGGTGACGCCGCAGTCGACCACGGTGGAGCGCATCAACCAGCGCGTCCTGTTCGTCGACCGTGCCGACAAGCGCCGCCTGCTGGCCGACCTGCTGGAGGATTCGGCGATGGCCCGCACCATCGTCTTCGCCCGCACCAAGCATGGCGCCGACCGCATCGCCGACCACCTGAAGAAGGCCGGCATCACCGCCGACGCCATCCATGGCGACAAGTCGCAGTCGGCCCGCGTCCGCGCGCTGGAGAGCTTCCGCAACGGCGAGCTGCGGGCGCTGGTGGCGACCGACATCGCCGCACGCGGCATCGACATCGACGGCATCAGCCACGTCATCAACTTCGACCTGCCGAACGAGCCGGAAAGCTACGTCCACCGCATCGGCCGGACCGCGCGCGCCGGCACCGACGGCAGTGCGGTGTCCTTCTGCGACCATGAAGAGGTCGGCTATCTGAAGGACATCGAGAAGACGATCCGCCAGCCGATCCCGGCCGACACCACCCATCCCTACCATGCGGTGGAGGTGGCGCAGATCCACGCCTCGTCCAAGCCGCCGCCCCGCCCCAAGGCGCCGGGCAGCAACCGCAACCAGAACAACCGCAACCAGCAGCAGGCCCGTCCCGCCGCGCCGAAGGCGGCACCCAAGGCTGTCCAGCAGCCCGCCAAGGCGCCGCAGAAGGCCGGAAAGCCGGCCGGCGCCCCGCGTCCGGACGCCGCCCGCAACGACCAGAACCGCCACGACCGCCGCCCGGCCCCGCACGCCGTGTCGCATGGCAACAGCCATGGCAACGGCAGCGGCAAGCAGGCGCCGCGCGCGGCCGGCACTCCCGGCGGCAACACCCCGATGCGGCGCAAGCCCAACGCCGCCTGACCGCGGATCGTCATCAAGGAAAAGGCCCCGTCTCTCGCCGAGACGGGGCCTTTTTCTATCCGGTCCTCATCAAGACCGGCCGGCGCTCAGCCCTGGGCTTCGGCGGCGTGTGCCGCCTGCACCGCCGGACGGGCGGCGACGCGTTCGGCGAAGGCCGTCAGGTTCGGGAAGGGCGACAGGTCGAACTTGATGCGCGGCAGCCAGCTCAGCACCGTGTAGGCATAGGCGTCGGCAACGGTAAAGCTGTCGCCGGTCAGGTAGGCTTTGCCCGCAAGCTGCTGGTCCAGCACCGCCAGCTTGCCGCTCAGGACCTTGGTGGCGAATTGGCGATGGGTGTCGGACACCACGTCGTTCAACATCGGGAACAGCGGGACGACGCCCTTGTGCAGTTCCGACCCGATGAAGTTCAGCAGTTCCTGCACGCGGTAGCGCTCCATCGTGCCGACCGCGGGGATCAGGCCGCTGGCCGGCGCCTTGTCGGCGATGTACTGCACGATCACCGCACCCTCGGTCAGGATGCCGCCCTCATCGAGCGCCAGGGTCGGCACCTGCCCCTTCGGGTTCACCGCGCGGAAATCGCTGCCGTCGGCCAGCGTCTTGGTCACGAGATCGACCTTGACCAGCTCGAAGGGCAGCCCGGCCTCGCACAGGACGATGTGCGGCGACAGCGAGCAGGCACCCGGCTTGTAATAGAGCTTCATGTCTCCGGAACCCCGTTTGAGTGGTGATGGTTGGAACGAAAGGCGTAGCGCAGTCCACCAGCGGCCGCCAGCCCCGTCCCAACCGGTTCCGGCTCTTTCACGCCGCCCGGATCGAAGTGGCAAGCGATGCCACCTCGCTCTGAAGCTGGGCTGCACTGCGGCGCACCACATCGAGGCGCCGCTCCATCGCCTCGGCCGCGGAGCCGGAGCCGTCGGCCACCGCGCGCACCCCCTCGACCGTGGCCGCCAGACCGCGGGCTTCCTGCGCCGAGGTCTGGATCTGGCCGATGATCGATTGGGCGGCGATGCCCTGCTGCTCGACGGCGCCGGCGATGCCGAGCGTCACCTCGTTCATGCTGCCGATGGTGTCGACGATCTCCCCGATAGCCCGGGCGGTTCGCCTGGACGACGCCTGGATGTCCGCCACCTGCCGGGCGATGTCGTCGGTCGCCCGCGCGGTCTGGCTCGCCAACTGCTTGACCTCCCCCGCCACGACGGCGAAGCCCTTGCCGGCTTCCCCCGCCCGCGCCGCTTCGATGGTGGCGTTCAGCGCCAGCAGATTGGTCTGGCCGGCGATGTCACCGATCAGCCGGGTGATGTCCTCCACCTGGGCGGCGGTGTTTTCCAGCAACGACACGATGGTCCGCGTCGCCTCCGCCTGCCGGCTGGCGGCGGAGACGATGCCGGTGGCGCGGTCGAGCTGCCCGCGGATGATGCCGGTCGATCCGGCAAGCTGATCCGCCGCCAGTGTCATGTCATGCACCCGCTCCACCGCCCCGCCGATGGAGCGCAGGGCGTCCGCCAGCTGGACACGCGTGCTGCCGATGGTGGAGGCGACGGCCTGGGAATCGCCGCTCAGTGCATCGGATGCCGTGAGGATCTGTCCCGCAGAGGCGCCGATCACCGCCTGGAGCTTGCCGGCCACCTCGCTCAGGGCGCGCCGGCGCTCATCGCCTGCCCGGTCTTCCGACGCCCGCTGTTCGGCAGCCAGCAGTTCGGCGCGGCGGCGGGCCTCCTCGGCGGTGTCCAGCGTCGCCTCCAGCCTGTTCAGCAGCCCCTGCCCTTTCCAGGCGACAGTGACCAGGACCGCCACCTCGATCAGCACCGCGACCGCGTGGTAGAGCACCCGCAACAGGTTCCCGCCCTCCGGCAGCAGGGCATAGGGCAGGGCGAAGTTCAGGACCAGATGATGCGCGGCGACGGCCAGCGTCGCCATCACCAGCGCGCCGACGTCGATGAAGGCGATCAGCGCCGCCAGATTGGCGAAGAACAGGAAATGCAGATCGACCTGCCAGGGCTGGCCCTGCCCCACCGCGACGACCAGGGCGCTCTGCAGCATCAGCGCGACTGCCGACAGGCTGCGTCGCGAGGCGCCGTTGCCGGAGAACCGGCCGAGCGTGGCGGCGGCCGCGACCAACAGCGCCAGCACCGGAACGACCCAGCCGCGGCCCATCGACCAGGAGAATGCGGCCAGGATCGGCACATAGCTCCACAGATAGGCGAGCATCGCCCGCTCACTGGCGGAGCGCAGTTGGTCGAGATTGTTCATGGAAGACCTCAGGGTCATGACGGCAGACGGCGCAGGTCCGCGCATCCAGCGAGAATCGGATCGAGCAGCAGCCAAGCGCCATGCAGATGCAGGGAGACGGCGAAGTCCGGATCGGCCGACCTCGCGACGACGATGTTTGCGAAGGGGCCGCCACGCAGCGGAACACCACCGGCCGCCAGCACATGGTCCATCGCTTCGGCAAGCGTCGTACCGGGCGCGAACACTGCGGCGACCGGTTCTGCCGGATCCCCGGCACCGGACGCGGCCACCGGCAGAGCGGCTGCACCCGCCAAAAGCAGGAGGAAGGCTGGAACGTGGAAACGGATCATCGGCGGCAACCACCCATCGGCATGCGAACGGACAAGCTCATAGCCACCGTTACGCAAAGCCCGCGCGCCTGGATCTCGGAGTCCGCCTAAAAGGAGATCAGCAGTAAGTTGGATACGACAAGTGGACAAAGCCTATGACGGCAACAAAATCCACTTCATGCAGCCGGAATGCTCAATCGAGCATATCGACCCAACCAGAAGACATCAGCTGAATGTCTTCGGCCTTCTCACATCACCATCACCTGAACCGGGTGATATTCTGTCGCAGCCGCAGTTGGTTCCTTATTGTGTCTACCGGGAAAGCGACAGAAAGTACCATCCTCCCGGCAAAGAACCACAGCCGGGGGGCCACCCGGCTGTTCGGACAGCATCAGACGGCCTGCGCCGCCAGCTTCCGTGCCTGGCGGTCGATGAACCACCAGGCCCCGCGCGAGGCCATGCTGCAAAGCCGGGTGTGCGGCTTCAACCCGCAGGCCTTGAACAGCATGGCGATGGCGCGGTCGACATGCTTGCGGCGATAGCGGCCGAACGCCCGGCGCTTGTAGGCGGCGTTGTAGAGCTTGTGCTCGTAGACGGCGTCGGCCGG
Organism: Azospirillum sp. TSH64; assembly: GCF_003116035.1. GTDB lineage: Bacteria > Pseudomonadota > Alphaproteobacteria > Azospirillales > Azospirillaceae > Azospirillum. Next base: position 2,522,848 of record NZ_LGQW01000015.1, on the reverse strand, counting down.
CGCGTTGGCCGCGTAATAGGCATAGGCCAGCTCGTCGTCCTCCGACTCACCGATGCGCGACAGCGCCACCTTCAGCCGCTGGACCTTGTTCAGCCCTTCGCGGTCCAGATACTTCTTGGCGTAGGTGTAGAAGATCTTGTAGTGGCGCAGTTCGTCGGCGGCGATGTTGCGGCAGATCTCCTTCAGCACCGGCTCGTCGGTCGAATCGCCGATGGCGGCGTAGTAGGAGCTGGTGCCGGTCTCCACCATGCAGCGGGCGATCATCTCGCCGGTACGCGAGCCGCGGACCGAGGCGTCGAGGTCGATCGGCACGCGATAGCCGGCGCGAAAGCGCTCGACCGCCGCCCGGAAGTCGAAGGTCGGGTCGACCAGCTCGGCCCAGCGCCCAAGCGCCTCGCCATGCTGGACCTCCTCCACCGCCCAGCCGCGGGCGGTCTCCTGAAATTCCGGATCGTCGTTGAAGACGTTGCACAGATAGGCGGTGTAGTCGTCGGCGTTGAATTCCACCAGGGCCGCCGCCTTGATCAGGGGAACCAGATCGGGGTCGATCTTCCCAGCATCGAAGCGGTCCCAGGGAAGCTCGTCGATCCGCCAATGCGCACGCGCCATGTTCCGCTCTACCGCCTCGTTTTGGGCCGCATCTCCGCGGCCGGGTCATATCGGGAAAGGGTTCTCTGGTGCCCGTGTCCCCGCCTGCCCATCGGGTGCGGCAGGGTTCACGGTTCAGGCCTTGGAATGTAGTCGGTCTTCACCGCGATGCAACCGAGTCGCAACGCAAACGGGCGGCCTGGAGACCCAAGCCGCCCGTTCGACCGAAGAGATATACGCCGTTTGCCAGGCATGCCGGGCCGACGGCCGCTGCCGCTCAGTGAGCGGAGCCCTGGCTCAGCGCGTCCAGCTTGGCACGCGCGACGGCCAGCTTGGACTCCGCGGCGGCCCGCTCGGCGTCGGACTTGCTGTCGTCCAGATCCTCGGACAGGTCCTTGATCTGCTTCTCGACCGCGGCGCGGTCCAGGTCGGTCAGCGCAACCGCTTCCTCGGCCAGGACGGTGCAGCGGGCCTCGGTGACCTCGGCGAAGCCGCCGGCGACGAAGACGCGGTCGACGATGCGGTCGCCTTCATAGACGTCGATGACACCCGGACGCACGGTCGAGATCATCGGCGAATGACCGGCGAGCACGCCGAAATCGCCTTCCGAACCCGGCACCACGACCATGTCCACGGGCTGCGACTTCAGCAGCTTTTCCGGCGAGACCAGCTCGAATTCGACTTTATCGGCCATGGGTTTCCTGGTGCCTCTTCATAGGAACCCCCTCCCCCACTGACGGGGGGAGGGGGTGTGCTGATGTCGATTTCCGTCCGGCTTCCTCAAGAATGATCGAGCCGGGCCGGAATGCCGCGATCCCTTGTGGGGATCAGGCGGCGGCCAGCTTCTTGGCCTTGGCGATCGCCTCGTCGATGGTGCCGACCATGTAGAAGGCGGCCTCCGGCAGGTGATCGTAGTCGCCGTTCACGATGCCCTTGAAGCCCTTGATGGTCTCCTCGAGCGGGACCAGCACGCCCGGGGTGCCGGTGAACACCTCGGCGACGTGGAACGGCTGCGACAGGAAGCGCTGGATCTTGCGGGCGCGGGCCACGACCAGCTTGTCCTCTTCCGACAGCTCGTCCATGCCCAGGATGGCGATGATGTCCTGCAGCGACTTGTAGGTCTGCAGAACCTTCTGCACCGAACGGGCGACGCCGTAGTGCTCCTCACCGACGACGCGCGGGTCGAGGATGCGGCTGGTCGAGTCGAGCGGGTCCACGGCCGGGAAGATGGCCATTTCGGCGATCGAGCGCGACAGCACCGTGGTGGCGTCCAGGTGGGCGAAGGAGGCGGCCGGGGCCGGGTCGGTCAGATCGTCGGCGGGCACGTAAATGGCCTGCACCGAGGTGATCGAGCCCTTCTTGGTCGAGGTGATGCGCTCCTGCAGGGCGCCCATGTCGGTGCCCAGCGTCGGCTGGTAGCCCACCGCCGACGGGATGCGGCCCAGCAGAGCCGACACTTCCGAACCGGCCTGCGTGAAGCGGAAGATGTTGTCCACGAAGAACAGCACGTCCTGGCCTTCCTCGTCGCGGAAGTACTCCGCGAGCGTCAGGCCGCTCAGCGCGACGCGGGCGCGGGCACCCGGCGGCTCGTTCATCTGGCCGTACACCAGGGCCACCTTGGAGCCCGGGCCGTCGAGCTTGATGACGCCCGACTCGATCATCTCGTGGTAGAGGTCGTTGCCCTCGCGGGTACGCTCACCCACGCCGGCGAACACCGACACACCGCCGTGCGCCTTGGCGACGTTGTTGATCAGCTCCATGATCGTCACGGTCTTGCCGACGCCGGCGCCGCCGAACAGGCCGATCTTGCCGCCCTTGGCGTAGGGAGCCAGCAGGTCGATGACCTTGATGCCGGTGATCAGCACTTCGGCGTCCGTCGACTGGTCGACGAAGTCCGGGGCCTGACGGTGGATCGGCAGCGAGCGGGCGGCGTTGACCGCACCGCGCTCGTCGATCGGCTCGCCGATGACGTTGATGATGCGGCCCAGCGTCTCCGGGCCGACCGGCACGGCGATGGGAGCGCCGGTGTCGGTCACCTCGGCGCCGCGCACCAGACCGTCGGTGCTGTCCATGGCGATGGTGCGGACCGTGCTCTCACCCAAGTGCTGCGCCACTTCCAGAACGAGGGTCTTGCCGTCGTTCTGGGTGTGCAGGGCGTTCAGGATCGCCGGCAGGTCGCCGTTGAACTGCACGTCCACGACGGCGCCCGTGACCTGCGTGATCTTGCCGACAGAATTGGTGGTGGCCATGGAGTAAAGCTCCCTAGGAACTCGGTAAGTGTCGGTATGCCGTCGCCGGCGCAAATGGGCTTGGCCCTACGTGTCGGATGCTGCCGTTACAGGGCTTCGGCACCGGAGATGATCTCGATCAGCTCCTTGGTGATGTAGGCCTGGCGCGTCCGATTGTAGGTGATCGTCAGCTTGTTGATCATGTCGCCGGCGTTGCGCGTCGCGTTGTCCATCGCGGTCATCCGGGCGCCCTGCTCGGACGCGGCGCTCTCCAGGAGGGCGCGGTAGATCTGGATGGACAGGTTGCGCGGCAGCAGTTCGGCGAGGATCTGCTCCTCGTCCGGCTCGAACTCATAGAGCGGCTTCACCTCGTCGGTGGCCGCGACCGCCTCGCCGGGGACGGCGAACGGAATGAGCTGCTGAACCGTGACGATCTGGGAGATCGCCGACTTGAACTTGTTGAAGACGACCGAGCAGACGTCGAACTCGCCGGCGTCGAACATCGCCAGCACCTTCGTCGCCACCATGTCGGCGTCGCTGAAGCCGAGCCGGCGGCGGCCGACATCCTCGTAGCTCTCGACGATCAGCGAGGCGAACTCGCGGCGCAGCTGGTCGCGGCCCTTGCGGCCGACGGTCAGCACCTTGACGGTCTTGCCCTCGCCCTGCAGGCGCGTGATCTGGCGCTTGGCCTCGCGGACGATGGAGCCGTTGAAGGCGCCGCACAGACCACGGTCTGAGCTGATGACGACCAGCAGATGCACCTTGTCGGCGCCCGTCCCGGTCATCAGCTTCGGCCCGTTGCCGCTGTCCTGCACGTTGGCGGCCAGGGACGACAGCATCCGGCCCATACGCTCCGCGTAGGGACCGCTGGCTTCCGCCTGCTCCTGGGCGCGGCGCAGCTTGGAAGCCGCAACCATCTTCATGGCCGAGGTGATCTTGCGCGTCGACTGGACGCTCGCGATCCGGTTCTTTAGGTCCTTGAGGTTAGGCATGCCGGCCCTTCAATTCCGCTCGAGGTCGTTCCGTGACCGTCTCTTCAAGACGGTGGGGGGCGGTTTCCCGCCCCCGCGCGCGGTCGGTCAGGCGAAGACCTTGGCGAAGCCGTCGAGGAAAGCCTTCAGCTTCTCTTCGGTCGCCGAGGTGATCTGCTTGTCGGTGCGGATCGCCGCCAGGATATCGGCGCCCTTGGCGCGGATTTCCGACAGGAACTTGGCCTCGAAGCGGTTGACGTCCTCGACCTTGATGGCGTCCAGGTAGCCCTTCACGCCGGCGAAGATCGACACGACCTGCTCTTCAACCGGCAGCGGCTGGAACTGGCCCTGCTTCAGCAGCTCGGTCAGACGGGCGCCACGGGCCAGCAGGCGCTGGGTCGAGGCGTCGAGGTCCGAGGCGAACTGGGCGAAGGCGGCCATCTCGCGGTACTGCGCGAGTTCCATCTTGATGGTGCCGGCGACCTGCTTCATCGCCTTGATCTGGGCGGCGGAGCCGACGCGGCTCACCGACAGACCGACGTTGATGGCGGGGCGGATGCCCTTGTAGAACAGGCCGGTTTCCAGGAAGATCTGACCGTCGGTGATCGAAATCACGTTGGTCGGAATGTAGGCGGACACGTCGCCGGCCTGGGTTTCGATGACCGGCAGGGCGGTCAGCGAGCCGTTGCCATGGGCGTCGCCCATCTTGGCGGCGCGCTCCAGCAGGCGGCTGTGGAGGTAGAACACGTCGCCCGGATAGGCTTCGCGGCCCGGCGGACGGCGGAGCAGCAGCGACATCTGGCGGTAGGCGACGGCCTGCTTGGACAGATCGTCGTACACGATCAGGGCGTGCATGCCGTTGTCGCGGAAATACTCGCCCATCGTGCAGCCGGTGTACGGCGCCAGGAACTGCAGCGGAGCCGGCTCCGACGCGGTGGCGGCGACGACGATGGAGTATTCCATGGCGCCGGCGTCTTCCAGGGTCTTGACGATCTGGGCGACGGTGGAGCGCTTCTGGCCGACGGCGACGTAGATGCAGTAGAGCTTCTTGCTCTCGTCGTCGCCCTGGTTGATCGGCTTCTGGTTCAGGAAGGTGTCGATGACGACGGCGGTCTTGCCGGTCTGACGGTCACCGATGATCAGCTCGCGCTGGCCGCGCCCGATCGGAACCAGGCTGTCGACGGCCTTCAGGCCGGTCTGCATCGGCTCGTGCACCGACTTGCGCGGGATGATGCCGGGGGCCTTCACTTCCACGCGGGTGCGGGTGACGTCGACCAGCGGGCCCTTGCCGTCGATCGGGTTGCCCAGGCCGTCCACGACGCGGCCCAGCAGGCCACGGCCGACCGGAACGTCGACGATGGTGCCGGTGCGCTTGACGGTGTCGCCTTCCTTGATGCCGCGGTCGTCGCCGAAGATCACGATACCGACATTGTCGGTCTCGAGGTTCAGCGCCATGCCCTGCAGGCCACCCGGGAACTCGACCATTTCGCCGGCGCGGACGTTGTCCAGGCCGTGCACGCGGGCGACGCCGTCACCCACCGACAGGACCTGACCAACCTCGGCGACATCCGCCTCGGTCCCGAAATTCGCGATCTGCTGCTTGAGGATCGCAGAGATTTCTGCGGCGCGGATATCCATCAGACTGATCCCCCTGAGGCCTTCATGGCGAGTTGCAATTTGTTCAGCTTCGTTCGCACCGAGGTATCGACCATGCGCGAGCCGAACTTAACGATCATGCCGCCGATCAACTCCGGATCGACGGAGGTGTTCACCAGCACCTTGGAACCGATGGACGCCTTGAGCGCGTCGATGACGGCGTTGCGCTGGGCATCGCTCAGCGGCTGGGCCGAGGTGACCTGCGCCGTGACCTCGCCGCGGCGCCGGGCCAGTTCGGCCAGGAAGCCTTCGATCATGCCGTCGATCGAGAACAGGCGGCGGTTGGCCGCCACCAGCCCGATGAAGCGCTTGGTCAGATCGGACACGCCGGCGCTGTCCAGGACAGCGGCCATGGCCTTGCCCTGATCGGCGCGGCTGATGACGGGGCTGCGGACGAGGCGACGGAGGTCAGCGCTCTCGGCCAGGATCTGCTTCAGCGTGGTCAGATCGCTCGCGACCGTGTCCAACGCCTGGTTTTCGTCCGCAAGCTCGAACAGCGCGATGGAGTAACGCGCGGCGAGTTCGGATACGCCTGTTCCTTCGGATGCCACCTGATCCCTCGAATTGAGTTCGGTAGACGGTGAATTCGGCGGCCTTATAGGGTGTCAACCCGAGGCACAAACACCCCGGCCGCGAAAGCGAGCGGTCCAATATCACAGGAATCGCGCCCACGCAACGGGGTCTGGACAATTTGGCTGCGGCGTTTTGAGCAACTGCGGAATCATTGGTCGCAACTGCGTTCGCCGAGGACTCGAGTCGAGCTCGACTGGTCATACCGGCTGTGACTTCGATGTGGCCCTATTGCCTGTTTAATTCAAGGTTAACCAATCTGATCCACGGTCGGCCGGAACCGCGCGGGTGGGCGATCCGACCTTGGTTTCCCGTCATTTTGCCCCGCCGCAGCCGCTCCAGGCGACCAGGGACCTTATCCGCGATGACCATCCAGCCGACGACCGACATTGTTGCGACTGCCGACGCGGACACCGCCGCCGGCGCCGGCTCCCGCGGGGAAGAGCGCGGGGCGAAAATCATCCAGTTCTGCCGCGCCCGCTTCACCCCTGACGATATGGACGCCTTCGCCGCCGTGGCCGAACCGAAGATCCGCGACGGCCATTGGGCCGGTGTGCTGCGCGAGTCGGGACGCGATCATGACCGGCTTCTGGTGCTGCTGCCGGAGGTCGACCGCCCCGTCTTCCGCTTCGAGCGCGACGCCAAGGGCCGCTACAATCTGTCCTTCCATGACCGGTCGGGCTGGTACGGCATCGGCGCCGCCGACAGCGCCGCGGACTGCCTGTCGATCTGGCGCCCGCGCCGCCCGCGGATTTTCTGATCCGCTTCAGGCCGGGAGCGGCGGCCATCCCGAAATTTCACCATGTAAAAAAGTGACGTGCGGCAACCCGCCGCACCGGTTTCACAAAGACTTCAGCGATAGACGCCGACCGCCAGCATGTAGGGCTTGCCGTTCAGCACCAGACGGCGGGCGTGCATCGTCTTGCGCGCGACCTGCCCCGTCAGCGGATCGATCCATCGATAGGTGACGTCGGTCCGCCCGTCGCGCGCCACCCCGTCCAGTGCCTCGCGGATGAAGGGCTTGCCCTCGATGTCGTGCAACTCGTTCAGGTTCGACCCGTTCAGCGTCGCGGTCCAGCCATGGGCGACCATCACGCCCTTGTCGTCCAGCAGCATCGGGTAGAGGTCACGGTCGGTGAAAGCGCTATCATGGCCGGCAAACGCTTCGGCCGCCGCGTCCGGACCGATCCGCTCCAGCAGCTGCTGGGCACGGTCGATCATCGTCAGCGCCTCGGCGTCGGTGCCGCGGGTGCGGGCCGGAGCGCCGGCGGCGAACGCGATGACCACCAGCAGCAGAAGAACCGGCAGCACGGTCAGCAGGGTTTGCCGCTGAACGCGCAGACGAAGCTTGGAGAGCATGCCGACCATCAGCCCGAACCTGTCCCTGTGACGTTCGGCTCCGCGGGTTTCATCCCGGCAGGGATGTTTCGATTCGGAACCATCCCTGCCGTGGTAATACCATGCCCCGCGCTGTGCAATGGACCAAACGTCACAGGTGCCATGCCGGGCCGTCCGCGGGACCGCATCGTGTCAATTCGCCGCAGCATGGTCCGGTCGCCTTAACCGCGGCTAAAGGAAGCTGTAGGGATCGACATCGATCTGCACGCGGATGGCCGGCGGGATCTCCACCCTGTCCAGCCACTCGGCGATCAGCGGCTGCACCTGGGTGCTGCGCGGCGCCTTCATCAGCAGGCGGCGGCGGTGCCGCCCGCGCAGCAGGGCCAGCGGCGCCGGGGCCGGCCCCAATATATGGACGGTGTCGCTGCGCGGCGCTGCGCGGCCCAGCGCCATCGCCACCCGCTCCACCAGAGTCGGGTCCTCGCCCGACACGATCAGCGCCGCCAGCCGGCCGAAGGGCGGCATGCCGGCCTCCAGCCGCATCTCCGCCTCCAGCTGATAGAAGCCGTCGCGGTCGCCGGCGGCCAGCGCCTGCATCACCGGATGCTCGGGCATGAAGGTCTGCAGCATCACCCGGCCCGGCCGCTCGCCGCGCCCGGCACGTCCCGCCACCTGATGCAGCAGCTGGTAGGTGCGCTCCGCCGCCCGCAGGTCGCCGCCGTTCAGCCCCAGGTCGGCATCGACCACCCCGACCAGCGTCAGCATCGGGAAATGGTGGCCCTTCGCCATCACCTGGGTGCCGATGATGATGTCCAGCTCATGCCGGCCGATGCTCTCGACCATCTCCTGGATGGCGCGCGGGCCGTGCAGGGTGTCGGACGCCATGATGGCGGCACGGGCGTCGGGGAACAGCTCCGCCACCTCCTCGGCGATGCGCTCCACGCCGGGACCGCAGGCGGCCATCGTCCCTTCCTCGCCGCAGTCCGGGCAGGCATGGGGCAAGGGCTGCTGCAAACCGCAATGGTGGCATTGCAGCTTGCGGGCGAGCCGGTGCTCGACCAGCCAGGCCGTGCAGTTCGGGCATTGCATGCGGTGGCCGCAGGCGCGGCACAGGGTCAGCGGGGCATAGCCGCGGCGGTTCAGGAACAGCATCGCCTGTTCGCCGCCGGCCAGCGTGTCGGTCAGCGCCTTGCGCAGGCTGGGCGCCAGCCAGTGCCGGGCGGGCGGGCGGTCGCGCCGCAGATCGACCAGTTCCACGTCGGGCAGCACGGCGCCGCCATGGCGGGACGGCAGTTCGATCCGGGCATAGCGGTGGCTGTCGGCGTTGACCTTGGTCTCCAGCGACGGCGTGGCCGACACCAGCACGATCGGCAACCCGCCGAGATGCGCCCGCGCCACCGCCATGTCGCGGGCATGGTAGATCGCCCCCTCCTCCTGCTTGTAGGCGGAGTCGTGCTCCTCGTCGACGACGATGACGCCGAGATCGGGATAGGGCAGGAACAGCGCCGAGCGGGCGCCCACCACCACCGGCACCTCGCCCTTCGACACCGCGCGCCAGGTGTCGCGGCGCTGCGCCCCGGTCAGTTCCGAATGCCACTCCGCCGGCGGTGCGCCGAAGCGGCGGGCGAAGCGGTCGAGCCATTGCGCCGACAGCGCGATCTCCGGCAGCAGCACCAGCGCCTGCTTGCCCTGTTCCAGCGCCGCGGAGATCGCCTCGTAATAGACCTCCGTCTTGCCCGATCCGGTGACGCCGTCGAGCAGGACGGTGGAATAGCATCCCGAGGTCACCCGCTCGCGCAGATCGTCGGCCGCCCCCTGCTGGTTCGCCGACAGGGTCGGTCCGGGCCGGCGCCAGTCCGGCCGGCCGAGCCGCGTCGGTTGCAGCATGACCGGGTCGAGCAGCCCGGCCTCGGCCAGCCCGCGCACCACCGTCACGCCGCAGCCGGCCTCCTCCGCCAGTTCCGCCGGGGTGCGGGGCGGGCCATCCGCCAGCAGGGCCAGGATGCGCTTGCGCGGGTCGGTCATCTTGAAGCCGGGCGGCGGTTCCGCATCCGGCTTGCGCAGATAGGCCAGCATCGGCTTGGGCGGCTCCAGCGCCGACGGCACGCTGACCGCCATGCGCAGGACGAAGCCCGGCGGCGTCATGGTGTAGGCGGCGACCCATTCGACGAAGCGGCGGCCGACCTCGGTCATCGGCGGCACGTCGAACCGGCGCACCACCGCCTTCAGCCGGCCGGAATCCACCGTCCCGGCACCGGGCCCCCAGACGACGCCGATCAGCCGGCGCGGCCCCAGCGGCACCTCGACGAAATCGCCGGGAACCAGCTCCAGTCCGTCGGGCACGCGGTAGTCGTAGGCCTCGCGCAAGGGCAGCGGCAGCAGCACGGCGACGCGGCGGTCCGGCCCGCGCTGCTGCGGCTTCGCCGGGAAATCTGCGGAATTTGCTGCGGAATCGCCTTCGGGCTGCCCCGTTTCGGGCGCGTCCCCAAGAAGATCCCCCTGAAAGCCCGGGGCGGAACTGGCGGAAATCGAACGCATCGGCTAGAGTGGCCTCATGTCCCGGGCACCGGGCGGGACGGCGCGTCGGTCAGCTTTCCGGCGCGGCCGGTTCCGGTCAACATCAGCAAGCATGGACCCTTCGTCATGAAGTTCTTCGTCGACACCGCCGACATCGCCGAGATCCGCGATCTGGCCGATACCGGTCTGCTGGACGGTGTTACCACCAACCCCTCCCTGATCGCCAAGTCCGGCCGTCAATTCCTCGACCTCGTGGCCGAGATTTGCGACGTCGTCAACGGTCCGGTCAGCGCCGAGGTGGCGTCCACCGACTTCGAGACCATGCTCGCCGAAGCCCACAAGATCGCCAAGATCTCCCACCGCGTCGCGGTGAAGGTGCCGCTGACCCCGGCCGGCCTGAAGGTCTGCAAGATCATCTCGTCCGAAGGGACGATGGTCAACGTCACGCTGTGCTTCTCCCCCGCCCAGGCGATCCTGGCGGCCAAGGCCGGCGCCAGCTTCGTGTCGCCCTTCGTCGGCCGCCTGGACGACATCGGCCAGGACGGCATGGGCATCATCAAGGACATCTGTGAGATCTATAACAATTACGACGCCTTCAAGACCGAGGTGCTGGTCGCCTCGATCCGCAACCCGATGCACATCGTCAAGGCCGCCCGCCTGGGCGCCCATGTCGTGACCGCGCCGGCGTCGGTGCTGAAGCAGCTGTTCAACCACCCGCTGACCGACAAGGGTCTCTCCCAGTTCGTCGAGGACTGGAAGAAGACCGGCCAGTCGATCCTGTAAGGCGGGCCGGAGCGATCATGGCCGACAGGGGCCGCGAACCGGGCCACCCGCCGCATCAGGCGTCGACGCTCTCTTCGGAGGATGTCCGCGCCTACCTGCGGAAGCACCCGGACTTCCTGGCCCAGAACGCCGATCTGGTCCACCACCTGACCCCGCCGTCGCTCGACCGCGGGCGTGGGGTGGTGGACCTCCAGGCCTTCATGGTCGACCGGCTGCGCGCCGAGGTCCGCACCCTCAAGGACCAACAGCGCGAGCTGATCGGCACCAGCCGGGCCAACCTGAACAGCCAGAACCGCATCCATGCCGCGGTGCTGTTCCTGCTCGACGCCCAGAGCTTCGAACAGCTGATCCAGACCATCACCACCGACCTCGCGGTCCTGCTCGACCTCGACGTCGCCTGTCTGGTCATCGAATCCAACGGCACCGACATCCCCCATGTCCACCGCTCCGGCGTGCGGGTGGTGGAGCCGGGCGCCATCGCCGACCGGTTGGGCCGCGCCGACGTGGTGCTGAACACCGACATCCAGGGCGATCCCGAGATCTACGGCCCCGGCGCCGGCCTCGTCCGGTCGGAGGCGCTGATCCGCATCCAGGTCTCCAGCGAGACGCCGGACGGGCTGCTCGCCTTCGGCAGCCGCGAGCCCGACACCTTCCACAACGGCCAGGGCACCGAACTGGTGGGCTTCCTCGCCCGCGTGATCGAGCGGGTGATCCGCGGCTGGCTGGAGCTGCCGGCGTGACCGAACCTGTGCCCGGCGTTCCAAGCTTGGGGTTCTCCGCCAAGCCCGACGTCCAGGATGTGCTCGCCCATTGGCGGCGCTGGATGGAGAGCGAGAAGGCGGTCTCCCGCCACACCCTGTCGGCCTACACCGCCGATGTGGGCGAGTTCCTGCGCTTCCTTACCGAATTCCGCGGCGGCTCGCCGCCCTCACTGAACGACCTGGGCGACCTGAAGGCGGCGGATTTCCGCGCCTGGATGTCCAGGCTGGCGATGGACGGGCTGGTCGGGGCCAGCCGGGCACGCAAGCTGGCGGCGGTGCGCAACCTGTTCCGCTGGCTCGACCGCAGTGGGCGTCTGCACAACCCCGCCGTCGCCACGCTGGCGACCCCGAAGGTCAAGCGCCCGGCCCCGCGTCCGCTGACCGAGATCGACGCCGACCGCCTGCTGGAGGAGGCCGAGCGCGACCGCGAGGAGCCCTGGATCGGCAAGCGCGACCGCGCCCTGTTCACCCTGCTCTACGGCTGCGGCCTGCGCATTTCCGAAGCGCTGGGACTGGCGCGCAAGGACGCCCCGTTGGGCGACACGCTGCGCGTCACCGGCAAGGGGCGCAAGGACCGCATGATCCCGGTCCTGCCGGCGGTGACGGAGGCGGTGCGCGCCTACATCGAGTCCTGCCCCTTTACGCTCGCGCCCGACGGCCCGCTGTTCGTCGGCACCCGCGGCGGCCGGCTGAACGCCAGCGTCGCCCAGCACCAGATGCAGAAGCTGCGCGCCCTGATGGGCATGCCGGACAGCGCCACCCCGCACGCCCTGCGGCATAGTTTCGCGACACACCTTTTGGCGGACGGCGGCGACCTGCGCGCCATCCAGGATCTGCTCGGCCACGCGTCGCTCTCCACGACCCAGCGCTATACGGATGTCGAGAACGAGCAGTTGATGAACGTATACCGCAATGCCCATCCGCGGGCGCGCAAGGTCTGACGCTCTCCGCCACTAAGCGTCTGCGCATATTGGGGTATTCATTTCTGCCCCCATGGCCGCGTCACATGCGGTGGGTCAGATGGCTGAATCCCGAAGCTCACAACAAGATCCATTGATTGGCATAAAATTGCCCCTCAAAGCTCTTAAACCTCCTTCGCCAATTTCTTTAAATTATCTGATAGAACAACTCGGACTTAATACTTAAGTCCTTAAGAAGAGATTTTACCACCTAACTCTCATTAATCTGTCGTTAATTTTGAAGATCGACAGTCCCCTCTATCCATGCGGAGAAGCCGGGGGGAAAGACTTTATGCAGACGAAATCCATCCAATCCAAGATTGCGATGCTGTCGGGCTTCTGCCTGGCAGGCACCGTCGCCGTGCTGGTCGGCTTCGCCGTACTGTCGACCCGCTCAAGCAATGAGTTCGTCACCGGGAACGTCGAACGGATCCTCGAAAGCAAGACGACGGAGTCCCTGCAGAATCTCGCAGCGACCCAGGCCGGCTTGCTGCGGTCGGAGTTCGACACCGCGCTGAATGCCGCGCGGACGATGGCGACCGGCTTCTCCAGCCTCGCCGACGACGGGGCGCCCGGCCATGTCCCGCCGGACCGGCGGCGCGAAGCCTTCAACGGCGTGCTGCTGTCGGTGCTGAAGCGCAACCCGCTGTTCAACGGCACCTATTCGGCCTGGGAGCCCGACGCGCTCGATGGCCGGGACGAGGAGTTCCGGGGCCGCCGCGAGACCGGCACCGACGCCACCGGCCGCTTCATCCCCTACTGGAACCGCGACCAGAACGGCCGCATCGCCATGCAGCCGCTGGTCGAGTACGACAGCCGCGACCGTCATCCCAACGGCGTGATGAAGGGCGGCTGGTACATCGGCCCGCAGGAGACCGGGCGGGAAAGCGTGCTCGACCCCTTGCCCTACATCGTGCAGGGCAAGCAGGTGTTCCTGGCGACCCTATCGGTTCCGGTGGTCATCGGCGGCAAGTTCCGCGGCGTGGCCGGCGCCGACTTCAACCTCGACTTCGTCCAGCAGCTGTCGACCAAGGTCAGCGCCGCGGTTTTCAACGGCCGCAGCCAAGTGGTCATCATCAGCAACATGGGTCTGATCGTCGCCCACAGTGCCCGGCCCGACCTGATCGGCCAGTCGATCTCCACCTTCGACGTCTCCTGGCAGGCCGATCTGGCGAGCGTCCAGGCGGGCAAGCCGCATGTCGACATCGAAGCCTCCACCAACATGCTGCGCAGCTTCGCTCCCATCACGCTCGGCAACACCGAGAAGCCGTGGGCCGTTCTGGTCCAGGTGCCGAAGGACATCGTGCTGGCCGACGGCATGGCGCTGTCCATGGAGTTGGGGGAGCGGGCCAATTCCAACATCCTCTGGCAGGTCTCCGTCGGCGCCCTGGTCGCGCTCGGTGCCGTCGCGGTGATGTGGGTGGTCGCCGGCGGCGTCGCCCGGCCGATCCGCGCCAGCGTCGCCTTCGCCGAGGGCATCGCCGCCGGCCGCTTCGACCAGACGCTGGACATCCGGCAATCCGACGAGGTCGGCGCGCTGGCCGAGGCCCTGCGCAAGATGATGGCCGAGCTGAAGCGGATGATCGACCAGCGGGCGGAGGATCAGGCCAAGGCCGACGCCGAGCGCCGCAAGGCCATGCTGCAGCTGGCCGACACTCTGGAAGCCCAGGTGATGAACGTGGTGGACGGCGTCGACCGCGCCGCCCAGTCGATGACCGGCACCGCCCAGACGATGACCGCCACCGCGACCCAGACCAGCCAGCAGGCCGGCGTGGTCGCCACCGCCTCCCAGGATGCCAGCAGCAACGTTCAGACCGTTGCCAGCGCGACCGAGGAGCTGTCGGCCTCGATCCAGGAGATCGGCGAGCGCGTCAACCGTTCCGCCCAGATCGCCCGCGAGGCGGTCGAGGCCGCCCAGCAGGCCAACGGCCAGGTCCTGAGCCTGACGGAGGCGGCGGAGAAGATCGGCACCGTGGTGCAGCTGATCCAGGACATCGCCAGCCAGACCAATCTGCTGGCGCTGAACGCCACCATCGAGGCCGCCCGCGCCGGAGAGGCCGGCAAGGGCTTCGCCGTGGTCGCCCAGGAGGTGAAGAGCCTCGCAAGCCAGACCGCCAAGGCGACGGAGGAGATCGCCGGCCACGTCACCGGCATGCAGCGGGTCACCGGCGAGACCGCCGGCGCCATCAAGGGCATCGGCGGCATCATCGCCCAGATCGACGAGATCTCCACCGCCATCGCCGCCGCGGTGGAGGAACAGGGCTCCGCCACCGCCGAGATCGCCCGCAATGTCCAACAGGCGGCCAGCGGCACCCAGGAGGTGACCAAGACCATCGCCGATGTCCGCAGCGCCGCCGTCGAGGCCGGCCACTCCGCCGAGAACGTCCTGTCGGTTTCCGGCCAGCTCGCCAACGATGCCGGCCGCCTGCGCAGCGCGGTGAACGGCTTCCTGTCGACGATCCGCGCGGCGTGACGGGCTGATCGATCGCGAAAATACGAAAGGCTCCTCCACCGGCCGGTGAAGGAGCCTTTCATCGTTACGAACCTTGCAGCCCGCAGATCGGCTGTTCAGGGATCAGATGTGCAGCGGACGCCCGTCCACCGCCAGCGCCGCTTCCTTGACCGCTTCCGACAAGGTCGGGTGGGCGTGGCAGGTGCGGGCGACGTCTTCGGCCGACGCGCTGAACTCCATGGCCAGCACCAGCTCGCCGATCATCTCCGACACGTTCGGGCCGATCATGTGGACGCCCAGCACCTTGTCGGTGGCGGCATCCGACAGGATCTTCACGAAGCCGTCGGTGTTGCCGCCGGCACGCGCGCGGCCGTTGGCGGTGAACGGGAACTTGCCGGCCTTGTAGGCGACGCCCGCGGCCTTCAGCTGCTCCTCGGTCTTGCCGACGGCGGCGACTTCCGGCCAGGTGTAGACGACGCCGGGAACCAGGTCGTGGTTGACGTGGCTCTTCTGGCCGGCCAGCTGCTCGGCGAGCGCGACGCCCTCCTCCTCGGCCTTGTGGGCCAGCATCGGGCCTTCGACCACATCACCGATGGCGTAGATGCCCGGCACGTTGGTCTGGAAGTGGTGGTCGATCTTGACGCGGCCGCGGTCCAGCTCGACGCCCACCGCCTCCAGGCCGAGGCCCTCGGTGTAGGGGCGGCGGCCGATGGCGACCAGGACGGTGTCGGCCTCGATGGTCTGCGCGGCACCGCCGGCGGCGGGCTCGACCGTCAGGCTCACGCCGGTCTCGGTCACGGACGCGCCGGTCACCTTGGTGCTCAGCTTGAAGTCCATGCCCTGCTTGGCGAAGATGCGCTGGGCCTGCTTGGACAGCTCGTTGTCCATGGTCGGCAGCACGCGGTCGAGATACTCGACCACCGTCACCTTGGCGCCCAGCCGGCCCCATACCGAGCCCAGCTCCAGACCGATCACGCCGCCGCCGATGACGACCAGATGCTTCGGCACCTCCGGCAGCGACAGGGCGCCGGTGGAGGACACCACGCGCTTCTCGTCGATGGCGATGCCCGGCAGCGGGGTCACGTCGGACCCGGTGGCGATGACGATCGCCTTCGACGCGGTGATGGCGCCGACGCCCTCGACCTCGACGGTGTTGGCGGCGGTGATCTTGCCGGCACCCTTCAGCCAGGCGATCTTGTTCTTCTTGAACAGGAACTCGATGCCGGTGACGTTGTCCTTGACGACCTTGTCCTTGTGGGCCTGCATGCCCGGCAGGTCGAGTTCGACGCCGCCGACCTTGATGCCGAACTTGGCGAGGCCGTGGGCCGCTTCCTCGAACTTCTCCGACGCCGCCAGCAGAGCCTTGGACGGGATGCAGCCGACATTCAGGCAGGTGCCGCCCAGCGTCCCCCGCTTCTCGACGCAGGCGACCTTGAAGCCGAGCTGCGCCGCGCGGATCGCGCAGACATACCCGCCGGGGCCGCCGCCGATCACAACGACGTCAAAAGTGCTTTCAGCCATGAGAGGCTTTCCTTTCGCCATTCTTGCTCGTTGCCAAAAGCCGTCCCATCCAGCGGGGAGGGCGCGCGGGATCATCCGCGGGGCGATTTATGCCCGCGCTCACGCCCCGTGGCAACGGGACACTTCGTCTCTGGAGGCAGGGTTGCCCGATGGTGGGAGGTCAGAAGCCGAGGTCGCGGTAAAGCTCCGCCAGCGGCATGTCGAGACCGGCGGTCTCCAGCACCAGCCGCCCCTCCTCCTCCAGCACCTCGGGTGCCGCGGGCCAGAGATCGTCCGAATCGCGGCGGTGCAGTTCCGCCCGGACGGCCCGCGAATCGAGGAACAGGATCTCGCGCACCGACGGCATGGCGGCATAGGCGTGCAGCTTGGCCCGCTGCGCCTTCTCCTCCGTCGGCGACAGGATCTTCACCAGCAGCACCGGTGCGGTGGTGTAGGGGATTTCCGGGTCGAAGGGTTCGCAGGTCACCGCGAGGTCGGCGACCCGGTAATTGTGCGTCGGGTCGAAATGCGGACGGACGCCGGCTTCCGGCAAAACGACACAGGATTGGCCGGTGCGACGGTTGCGGTCTTCCAATGAATTGCCGATCCGGCGTGTCAGCGCGCCTTGCAGGGTGCTATGCGCCCGGCTGGGATGGCCCTGAGCGACGATCCCGCCATCGACGAGTTCATACCGGGCGTCGTCCCGGAACTCCATCGCCAGGAATTCCTCGACGGTCGTCAGCGGGGTGAAGCGGCGGGCGAGCGGCATGGCGGTCTCCGATCCGAATGGCGTTCGGGAACAGTGCCAATGTAGTCCATTGCGGCATGGAAGCGAAGGGCACCCCTTTTGCGCAAGTCCCCTCCCCTTCCGATTCCGGAAACCTTTACGGCCCCGCTTGCGTTCAAACGGCATCACAGCGCCACCGCAACGGAGACCACCGCCATGACCACCATCAAGAAGTTCGCCCTGCTCGCCGTCCTGGGCACCCTGCTGGGCACCACGCTGGCCGCCTGCAACACCGTCGAGGGCGCCGGCCAGGACGTGCAGGCCGGCGGTCGCGCCATCGAGCGCGGTGCCGACAACGTCCAGAAGAAGATGTAATCCCGAGGGTTTCGCGGCTCCGGGAACCTCCCCCGGAGCCGACCCCAAAAAAGCAATGGCCTCCCATGCGTTCGATCCGAACCGCATGGGAGGCCATTGCTGTGTCAGAGGGTCGGTGCCGCGGGTCGGACCGGTTGCCGGGCTCCCGCGATCCGCGTCAGCGGTTCCTGGCCTTGCGCGCGGCATAGCGGGCATCGCGGGCGGCTTTCGCCTCCGCTGCGGTCGCCACCTGGCGCTTGGCCTGCTCGGCAAGCCCCTGAACCGCCAGCGCTTCGCGGGCAGCCTGCTCGGCCTGTTCCGCCTTCAACGCTTCCTGCTCGGCGGCCTTGCGGGCATCGCGCGCGGCATTGCGCTCGGCCTCGCGGGCCTCACGGGCGATGCGGACGGCCCGCCGGGCCTCTTCACGCTCCGCGAAGATCGGATCGTTCACACCGGGCTGCGCCTTGAACTTTTCCAGCAGTGCCTTCTTCGCGCCGGCGGCTGCGCTCAGACGCTCCGAAAGCCCTGCATTCTTGAAACCGTTCATATCCATCCATTTCTGAAATTGGTCACGCCCACAGGCAGACCATCAAGCAAGTCTGATATCGGGCCGAACCGCCGAAAGATGCGATTGGCAGGACCGCCAAAGGCAGAGATGCGGCGCCAGGGACGAGCGGTCCCGGCTGCGGCGCTCCCGATTTCCAGTACAAAAAAAGGGCGGCCGGAGCCGCCCTTTCTCTTCGACCCTGCTGCGCTCAGAGCGCGCGCAGGTTCTCGGCCGCAACCTTGCCGCGGCGCGGATCGCGGATCGCGTCGAAGGACAGCTTCTGGCCTTCACCGAGGTTGCTGATGCCGGCGCGCTCGACAGCGGAGATGTGGACGAACACGTCGGCCGTGCCGTCTTCCGGCTGAATGAAGCCAAAGCCCTTGGTCGAATTGAAAAACTTGACGGTACCGATAGCCATGGGTCAGTTCCCTTCCTGGCGTTGCCCCCGCGCGAAGTTGCGCAGGCGCATCAATTTCACTTCGGGGAAGAGACCCAAATCCGCAGGACGGATCGGAATAACAAAGCCCAGAGCAACGTCGACCTGCCTTAACTGGGGCATGGGCCGAGCGGTTGCAAGTGACAATCGCGATGGGCCGACATGCGATCCCGGCGGACGCAGCCCGCCGTATCGTCTCACCCCTTCATACGCTTGATGGTGTTTGTCGTGCTCTGTCCCTGGACCAGATCGGCCAGCACTACTTTTCCGCCATAGCTCTGGACGAAATCCGCCCCCACCACCGTCGCGATGGTGTAGTCGGCCCCCTTGACCAGCACGTCGGGACGCAGGGCGTGAATCAGCGTCTCCGGCGTGTCCTCGCCGAAGATCACCACCAGATCGACGCAGCCCAGCGACGCCAGGACCGTGGCGCGCGCCGTCTCGTTCTGGACCGGCCGGCTTTCGCCCTTCAGCCGCTTCACCGACGCATCGCTGTTCAGCCCGACCACCAGCACGTCGCAGGCGGCGCGGGCCTGCTTCAGCAGCGCGATATGGCCGGGATGCAGCAGGTCGAAGCAGCCGTTGGTGAAGCCCACCCGCTTGCCGCGCAGCCGCCAGCGCTCCGCCCGTTCCGCCGCGGCGTCGCGGGTCAGCACCTTCTCCTCGCCATGGCGCCACTGCTGCTCGTGCAGGCCGGACAGCAGTTCGGCCGAGCGGACCACCGCCGTGCCGACCTTGCCCACCACGATGCCGGCCGCCAGATTGGCAAGCCGCGCCGAATCGACCAGATCGATCCCCACCGACAGCGCGGCGGTCAGCGTCGCCACCACCGTATCGCCGGCGCCCGATACGTCGAACACCTCGCGCGCCTCGGCCGGCAGGTGCACCGCATCCTCGGCTGTCACCACCGACATGCCCTGCTCGCTGCGGGTGGCGACGACGGCGCCGATGCCGCAGGTGGCGATCAGGTGGCGGGCGGCGGCGATCACCTCCTCGTCGGTTCGCGCCGGCAGGCCGGTGGCCTCCATCAGCTCCTTGCGGTTCGGCGTGACGATGTCGGCCCCGCGATAGCGCCGGTAGTCGCGCCCCTTCGGATCGACCACCACGGTGCGCCCGGCCTGCCGCGCGGCGGCGATCACCGCCACCACCAGCTCGTCGGTCAGCACGCCCTTGCCATAGTCGGACAGGATGACGCCGCCCACCTCGGGCAGCAGGCCGCGCACACGCTCCAGCACGCGGTCGGTCACGGTGATCGGCACCACCGTCTCGATGTCGGTGCGCAGAAGCTGCTGCTGGCCGGCGATGAAGCGGGTCTTCACCGTGGTCTGGCGCCCGTCCTCCATCACGATGGCGCCGTCGCTGACGCCCTCGCGCCGCAGCAGGGCCAGCAGATCGGTGCCGACGC
The DNA here is from genome assembly GCF_003116035.1 of Azospirillum sp. TSH64. Taxonomy (GTDB): domain Bacteria; phylum Pseudomonadota; class Alphaproteobacteria; order Azospirillales; family Azospirillaceae; genus Azospirillum. The sequence goes on along the minus strand of NZ_LGQW01000015.1, from coordinate 2,503,056 downwards.
CGTCGCGCCCGACCACCGAGACGAAGCGGCAGTCCGCCTCCAGCGCCACCAGATTGGCCGCGACATTGCCGGCGCCGCCCAGCTTGGGCACTTCGCGGTCCACGCGCAGGACGGGAATCGGTGCCTCCGGCGACACCCGGTCCACCGAACCATAGACGAAACGGTCAAGCATCACGTCGCCAAGGCACAGCACGTTGGCGCGCGACAGGGTGTCGATGTGACGGGCAAGGTCGCTCATGGCGCCTGTCTTACCAATGCCAAAGCGGTAACGCCAGAGGACAAGTTTGCGCCGGCCGGAATGAAGGCATCAGGAAAAAGCGGGAACGTCCCGGCGCAGATCGCCGGATCCGCGGGCAAAGGTCAGGCTGATCGCTCCGTTCACCTCCTCCGCACCGGCAGTCCCCGCCGCCGGCTCGACGGTCAGGCCGGCATCGGCCAGTGCTGCCTCGAAGATCCCGGTCCGGTCGCCCGGCAGCGCGAAGCGGATGGTCGCCATGATGTCGGAGAACAGCGTGTGGTCGACGATCCAGCCCCCGGCCGCCCCCAGCGCATCGGCGACCGCGGTCAGTGCCGCATTGCGTTCCATGGTGGTGACCGCCTCGTATTTCAGGAAATTCCGCATCGCACATCCTCCGGTCATGCCGCCTTCCGACATCCGGGCCGCTGACGGCCGCTTAGTGTAGAAGATGACTGTCCGGCGCGTAAGGTCACGCGCCCTCTCCGCCAGCACATCCGGCACATTGCGAGCCACCATGCCCCGTCCCATCGTCGCGACCAGCCTGTCGGCCAAGCTCCTGCTGCTCACCATCCTGTTCGTGCTGCTGGCGGAGGTGCTGATCTACGCCCCCTCCATCGCGCGCTTCCGGATGAGCTACCTGGAGGAGCGGCTGGCTGCCGCCCACATCGCCGCCTTGTCGGTGGAGGCGGCCCCCGACCTGATGGTGACGAAGGAATTGCAGGCCAAGCTGCTGGCCTACACCGGCACCCACGTCATCGACCTGATCCAGCCGGGTGCCCGCGTCTACATGCTGTCGCGCCCGATGCCGCCGCAGGCCGATGCGGTGTACGACCTGCGCGGCACTGGCATGGGCATGCAGTTCGTCGATGCCGGCAACGCCCTGTGGCTCGCCCTGGAAGGCGCCCTGGCGAGCGGCATCGGGCCGCAGCGCAACCGGGTGATCCGGGTGATCGACCGGTCGCCCAACGACCCGGCCCAGCGCGTCGAGGTGACGATGGACGAGCGGCCGCTGATCGATGCCATGCTCGACTTCTCCCGCCGCATCCTGGCGGTGTCGGTCGCCATCTCGCTGATCGCGGCGATCCTGGTCTATGTCACGCTGCATGCCCTGCTGGTGCGGCCGATGCGGCGGCTGACCGCCGGGGTGGTCGCCTTCCGCCGCGACCCCGACGGCGCCCCGCCGCTGGTGCCCGGCACCCGCGCCGACGAGATCGGCGTGGCGGAGCGCGAACTGGCCGCCATGCAGGGCACGGTGCGCGCCGCCCTGCGCCAGCGCGAGCGGCTCGCCACGCTCGGCACCGCGGTGGCGAAGATCAACCACGACCTGCGCGGCATCCTGTCCACCGCCTCCCTCCTGTCGGAGCGGCTGACCGAGAGTGCCGATCCGGAGGTGCGGCGGGTGACGCCACGGCTGGTCGCCTCGCTGGACCGGGCGGTGGAGCTGTGCAGCCAGACCCTATCCTTCACCCGCGACGGCGTCCTGCCGCTCTCTCCCGCTCCGACAGACCTGCACCGGCTGGTGGAGGAGGTCGGGGCCGAGGTTCTCGCCACCGCCCGGCCCGACGGCGGCCGGGTGGAAGCGGACTGGGTCAACGACATCCCCGCCGGCACGCTGGCGCAGGTCGATGCCGCCCAGCTTGGCCGTGCGCTCGTCAATCTCGGCCGCAACGCGGTGCAGGCCGGCGCCGACCGGGTGCGTCTCTCCATCCAGGCCGGGCAAGCCGACCGTCTGACCCTGACCGTCGCCGACAACGGCCCCGGACTTGCGCCGCGGGCGCGGGAGAACCTGTTCCAGCCCTTCGCCGGCTCGGCGCGGGCCGGCGGCGTCGGCCTTGGCCTCGCCATCGCGCGGGAGCTGCTGCGCGCCCATGGCGGTGAGTTGCGGCTGGTGGAAAGCGACGCCGCCGGAACGGCCTTCGCCCTTGACATACCGCAATGCAATGCGGACACCGGTGCTGTAGCCGTTGCAGCGCACAAGTCGTTTGTGTCGCATTGATTCTGCCGGGTTCGTCCCGCAGAATTCCTTCAAAGCCGAAGCGTTCGCGAGCAGCCCGGCGGGGCGGGAGGCGGGCGCTTCCCCACCGCCAACGCCTTGTTCTGAAAGGACTCCGCGACGTGCAAGCCTTCTCCTTCTGGATCAACCCCATCCTCGCCGGCATCATGGCCTTCGTCGGGCTGCTCGCCTCCTCGCGCGCGGCGGACGAAGCCTTCGCGGCCGGCGGCCTGATCGTTTTCCTCGGCTGCGTGCTCTTCATCTTCGCGTCGATCGGCCGTTATTTCGACCGTCTGGGCTCCACCTACTGACCGTCGCGCCAAGCGACCGGTAACGCGAAGGCCGGGTGAACCACCCGGGGGGCAGGCGCCCAACGAAGCGGGTGCCACATGACATGCTCTATGACATGGGCAACAAGGGCGGACCCCGACGCCTTCGCGACCATCGATGTCCTGCGCCGCCGTCCCGTCATGGATTTGACGGCGGCGCTTCCCTTCTCCCCGATGCCGCACACCGTCGTCGATCTCTGCTGCGGAGCCGGACAGCTGTCCCGGCTGCTGGCGGCGCGCTGGCCCCAGGCCAACGTGCTGGCGGTCGACCATTCCCCGGCGATGCTGCGCTGGGCCGCCGACACGCCGTCGCGCGTGCGCTACCAGCAGGCCGATCTCGGCGAATGGCGCCCGCGCTGGCCGGTGGACCTCATCATCTCCGTCGGCGGGCTCCACCATCTGGGCGGGCACGAACGGCTGTTCCCCGACCTGCTGCAATCGCTCGGCCCCGGCGGCGTCCTGGCCGTCGCCCTGCCCCGCCCGCAGTCCCAGACCGCCCACCGCCTGCTGCTGGAAACCGCTGCCGACGGCCCATGGTCGGACCGGCTGCACGATGCCTGGGCCGCGGCGGAGCAGACGGAAAGCCCCGGCCACGACGCCCAGGACTATTATGACTGGCTGTCTCCCCAAGGCGCCGTGATCGACCTTTGGGAGACCGAGTATTTCCACGCGCTCGACGGCGACGTGCCGCTTCTGCAATGGCTGCACCAGTCGGCGCTGGTTCCGGTGATGGACCGTCTGGCCGGCCCCGACCTCGACGGCTTCCTTGCCGCCTACCGCCGCCGGCTGGAGACCGCCTATCCCGAACATTCCAGCGGCGGCGCCTTGATCCCGACCAAGTGGCTGTTCCTGCTGGCGCAGGTGTGAGGACTCCGCTGCCGGCCCATCACTCGACCAGCCGGATCTCCGTCGTCGCGACGCCGGAGGCCCCGACCGCCACGGCATAATCGTCGAAGCCCGGCGGGCCGAAGCTGCCGCGGGCGGAACGGCTGAAGCCGTGCGGTTCGGCCGGGATGCCGAACAGGCCGGTGGCCATCTCCCCATTGTTGTCGAGATCCTGGAAGGCGATCAGCCCATAGCGCCCGGCCGGCAGGTCCGGAAACACCACCTGCACCTCGGTCCCCAGCGCCGCGACGAAATAGCCGGCGCGCGGCGCCTTCGCCTTCTGCGCCTCGGCGCTGTCGAACAGCGCGACCATCACCTTGCCCTGGTTGGGCTTGACGTTGCGGACGGTTGCGCGGAGTTCCCCGGCCGCAGCGGTTCCCGCGCCCGATCCCAAGGCGGCCAGCGCCAGCAGCGCCACCGGGGCAATCGTCCTTGTGAACCAACTTGTGAACCGTCGCCGTGCCGTCATTCCCCGTTCTCCCCTGGCGGCACCCGACCGGCCGGGTGCTTCGCGGTACAGTACGCGACCATGACGACCGCAGATCAGCCCGTCCCTTAGACGCCCTCTCCGCGGAACGGCCGCGACAGCAGCCCGTCGATGGTCTCGTCCAGCCCGGCGCCGCGGTTCAGGATGGCGTCGACGGCGGCGCAGATCGGCATGTCGACGCCCAACTTCGCCGCCAGCCCGACCACCGCGGCGGCGGTATAGACGCCCTCCGCCACCGTCCGGCGCACCGCCAGGATCTCGGCCAGCGCCTTGCCTTCGCCCAGGGCCGCCCCCAGCGACATGTTGCGCGACTGCAGGCTGGAGCAGGTCAGCGTCAGGTCGCCCAGCCCCGACAGCCCCATCAGCGTCTCCGCCCGGCCGCCGAGCGCCAGCGCCAGCCGGGTGATCTCCGCCAGCCCGCGGGTGATCAGCGCCGCCCGCGCATTGTCGCCGAGCCGCCGCCCCTCGACCACGCCGCAGGCGATGGCCAGCACATTCTTCACCGCCCCGCCGATCTGCGAGCCGACGACATCGTCCGAGCGGTAGGGACGGAAGGTACGGCTGCCCAGCGCCGCGACCAGCGCCGTGCCGAGGTCATGGTCGGCACAGGCCAGCGTCACCGCCGTCGGCAGCCCGCGCGCCACCTCCGCCGCGAAGGTCGGACCGGACAGGATCGCCACCGGATTGCCGGCCGGCAGCGACGCCGCCACCGCCTCGCTCATCAGCGCGTGGCTGTCCAGCTCGATCCCCTTGGCGCAGACGACGACCGGCGCCCCCGGCTTCAGAATTGGCGCCAGCCGCGCGGTGACGCTGCGCGCATGCTGGGCCGGCGACACCAGCAGCACCGCGTCGCAGCCGCCGAGATTGGCCAGCTCGCCGGTGACCCGCAGCGCATCGGGCAGCGGCACGCCGGGAAGATAGTCGCGGTTCTCGCGGCGGATGCTCATCGCCTCCACCACCGCCGGCTCGCGCGCCCACAGCACCGTCTCCCGCCCGGCCCGCAACGCCGCCAGCGCCAATGCCGTACCCCAGGCGCCACCGCCGACGACGCCGATGCGGTTGAGGGTGGAGATGGGCAAGGCACTCATGGCAGGTCACCTACGCGGGAAGAAAAGGATAAGTGCGCGTCCATCACGCCTTCACCCCCGCACCCACGCCTGCACGCCCGATCACCGGCGCCGCGTTCGGGTCCAGCGGCCAGCGCGGACGGGGGGCGAAGTTCAGCGGGTCGCTCTCGCCCATGCGGAAGCGCTCGATCCCGGCCCAGGCGATCATCGCCGCATTGTCGGTGCACAGGCGCAGCGGTGGGGCGACGAACGGCATGCCCTGTTTTTCTGCAAGGATCGACAGCCGGCTGCGGATCGCCTTGTTGGCCGCCACGCCGCCGGCGACCACCAGGGCGCCGCCCTGCGGATGGTCCTCCTTGAAGCGGCGGATGGCACGGGCGCAACGGTCGGCCAGCACCTCCGCCACCGTCGCCTGGAAGGCGGCGGCGAGATCGTCGCGATCCGCATCCGACAGCACGCCGCCCGACAGGACGCCCAACTCCTCCACATGACGCCGCACCGCAGTCTTCAGCCCGGAGAAGGAGAAGTCGCAGCCCGGACGCCCCAGCATCGGCCGCGGCAGCTCGAAGCGCGCCGGGTCGGTGGCGCGCGCCGCCGCCTTCTCCACCAGCGGCCCGCCGGGATAGCCCAGCCCCAGCAGCTTGGCGGTCTTGTCGAACGCCTCGCCGACCGCATCGTCGATGGTGGTGCCGAGCCGGCGGTAGCGCCCAACGCCCTCGACCGCCAGAAGCTGGCAATGTCCGCCCGACACCAGCAGCAGCAGGTAGGGAAAGGCGACATTGTCGGTCAGCCGCGCGGTCAGCGCGTGGCCTTCCAGATGGTTCACCGCGACGAAGGGCAGCCCGCGCGCTGCGGCGATGGCCTTGGCGGTCATCACGCCGACGATGACGCCGCCGATCAGCCCCGGCCCGCCGGTGGCCGCCACCGCATCGAGGTCGCCGAAGCCGATCCCGGCCTCGTCCATGGCGCGGCGGATCAGCCCGTCCAGATGTTCCAGATGGGCGCGGGCGGCGATTTCCGGGACGACACCGCCATAGGGCGTGTGGTCGTCCAGCTGCGACAGCACGACGTCGGCGCGGATTTCGCGCGCGTCGGTGACGATTGCGGCGGCCGTCTCGTCGCAGCTCGTTTCGATTCCAAGAACGATCATGGCGCCAAATTAGCCGCCTTGGCGGTCCGGGTACAGGATGGAGTTGCGGGCGGCCCGGCACCCACCCACGCGCATGAAATTTGATCCGCCTCAATCTTATGTATGAGGAGCCGACGAATCCTTGCAAAGCTGCGCGGATCCCCTAGAACACGCCCTATGACGACCCACCCGCTCCGTATCGGGACGCGCGGCAGCCCGCTGGCGCTGGCGCAGGCCCATGAAACCCGCGACCGCCTGATCGCTGCCCATCCGCATCTCGCCGCGCCCGGCGCCATCGAGATCGTCGTCTTCAAGACCACCGGCGACCGCATCCTCGACCGCACCCTGGCGGAAGCGGGCGGCAAGGGCCTGTTCACCAAGGAACTGGAGGAGGCGCTGTTCGACGGCCGCGCCGACCTTGCCGTCCATTCGATGAAGGACGTGCCGACCCAGCTTCCCGACGGGCTGGAGATCGCCACCCTGCTGCCGCGCGAGGATCCGCGCGACGCCTTCTTCTCGCGCACCGGCTGTGGGCTGGCCGATCTGCCGCCGGGCGCGGTGGTCGGCACCGCCGGCCTGCGCCGCCAGGCCCAGGTCCTGGAACTTCGTCCCGACCTGACGATCTTCCCGCTGCGCGGCAACGTGCAGACCCGCCTGTCCAAGCTGGACGCCGGCGAGGTCGACGCCACCCTGCTGGCGCTGGCCGGCCTGCGCCGCCTCGGCCTGACCGACCGCATCACCGCGGTGCTGGAACCGGAAACCATGCTGCCGGCGGTGGCCCAGGGCGCCATCGGCATCGAGATCCGCAGCGACGACGACGCCACCCGCGCCCTGCTGGCTCCGCTGAACTGCGATGAGACCATGGTCCGCGTCACGGCGGAGCGCGCTCTGCTGGCCGCGCTGGACGGCTCCTGCCGCACGCCCATCGCGGCGTTGGCGATGCTGGACGGCGACGGGCTGCATCTGCGCGCCAAGGTGCTGTCGCATGACGGCAGCATCATCTTCCGGACCGAGCGCCGCGGACGGCCGGACGAGGCCGAGTCGCTCGGCAGCGATGCCGGCACCGAGATCCGGGCGCAGCTGCCGCCCGATTTCTTCGTCGCCGCCCCCCACTGATCCCCCGCTCCGGTCAGGTTTTCCGCATGACGGAAAAGCAGCCCGAACCGCCCCGCCGCCCCCGTACGCGCCTGCTGGTGACCCGTCCGGCGGAGGATGCCGAGCCGCTGGTCCGCCGGCTGGAGGCGCTCGGCCATGCGGTGGCGGTGGAGCCGATGCTGTCGATGGTCTGGCTCGACGGGCCGGAACCCGACCTATCGGACGTACAGGCGCTGCTGTTCACCAGCGCAAACGGCGTACGCGCCTACGCCAAACGTACGAGCCGGCGTGACCGTCCGGTGCAAGCCGTCGGGGACGCCACGGCGCGGGCGGCGCGGGCGGCCGGCTTCGCCGACGTCGACAGTGCGTCGGGCGACGTGTACGCGCTGGCCGAGCGGGTGCGCTCGCTGCGCGATCCGTCCGCCGGGACGCTCCTGCATGTGGCGGGAAGCAAGGTAGCGGGCGACCTTGCCGGCCTGCTGGGGGCGGCCGGTTTCACGCTGCGGCGCAGCGTGATGTACGATGCCGTACCCGCGCTAACCCTCTCGGAGGATACCGCGACATTTTTGCGTACGTCCGCACTCGACGGCGTGTTGTTTTTCTCTCCCCGTACCGCAACATCCTTTGTTAGGCTGCTGGCCGAGGCGGGGCTGGTCGACTGTTGTCGTACGGTCGATGCGTTCTGCCTCAGCCCCGCGGTCGCGGAGGCTGCCCGTGCGTACGGCGGACAGGGAGAGATGCCGTGGCGAAGCGTACGGGTGGCGGCTCGGCCGGAGCAGGACTCCCTGCTCGATCTGTTGCCGGTCGCCGGGTAACCCCGGCGCGGTCCGGCCGTACGGCTTACGCCTCCGGTGCTTCCGGATGGTCGGCTCAGCCGTACGGGGGACGAGGGGGACCGGTCAGGGGGCTGTGACGTTACAACGAACAACAGCGAACCGAAGGTACAGCCCATGACCTCTCGTCCAGGCTCCGAACGCCCCGGCACCGACCGTGACGGCGACGGCGCCAACACCGGCAATGCGGCGGTCGACCGCATCGTCGAACGTTTCGGCGGCATCCGCCCGATGGCCCACAAGCTGGACACCCCGGTGACGACGGTCCAGGGCTGGAAGAAGCGCGGCGCCATCCCGCTCGCCCGCCATGCCGACCTGCGCGCCGCCGCCGCCAAGCACCGCATCAAGCTGGACGACGCCGACCTGGACGCGGCGACCCCCAGCGAGGACCGTCCGGCGGATGCCTCCGCGGCCGCCGTCATCATCCCGCCCGCTACCACGATCGACGTGGTTCCGGTGGTCGAGCCGATCCCGGCCGCCTCCCCGGCCGACACCATTCCCGGCACCATCTCCGACGCCGACACCCCGGCCCCCAGCGCGACCGCCGGTGCGGTGACTGAGCTGCAATCCGCCGACGCCCTGATCCCACCGGCAACGCCCATCGGCGCCACCGACAGCCTGGGCGACCTGCCGAAGAGCGACGCGGAGAAGGCCGAAGACACGAAGACGGATTCCATCAAGTCGGGCGGGACGAAGACGACCTCTTCGACCACCAGCTGGACGCCGTCCGGCAGCACCGGCAGCGCGGGCTACAGCCGCAGCGCCGATGCCGAGCCGGTGCGTCCGACCATCGCCCCCACCCCGTCCTATATCGAGGAGCCGCGTTCCGGCGGCGGTTTCGCCACCGCGCTCTCGGTCGTGGCCCTGCTGGTCGGCGCCGCCGCCCTGTCGGAGCCCTGGTGGGGTCCGGCCCTGCCCGGCTGGCCGGCAGCCCCGCCGCCCGCCGCCTCCGGCGCCGCGCCCGCGCCGGCCGACCCGGCGCTGCGCTCGCAGATCCAGCAGCTGGCCGACCGCCTCGGCAAGCTGGAGCAGCGTCCGGCCGCCGCCGGCAACGGCAGCGCCAGCGTCGACGTCTCCGCGCTGACCCAGCGGATCGATGCGCTGGAGAAGCGCCCGGCCGCCACCCCGGACACCGGCGCCGCCGCCAGCGCCGCCGATGCCCAGAAGGCGCTGGCCGACCGCCTCGCCGCCCTGGAGCAGAAGGTCACCGCCGCTTCCGGCAACGCCCAGGCCGCGCAGGAGCTGCGTGGTGAGGTCGACTCGCTGAAGCAGCAGGTCACCAGCGTCAATCAGGCCGTCAGCGAGCGGCAGGACGCCGCCACCGCCGCCCAGGCGCTGGTGCTGGCCGCCGGTCAGCTGCGCGCCTCCCTGTCGGGCGGGCAGCCGTTTCAGCAGGATCTCCAGGCGGTCCGCGCGCTCAACATCGCCGATGCCGGCGTGACCCAGCCGCTCGACGCCGTGGCGCCCTATGCCGCCAAGGGCATCCCGACCCGCGCCCAGCTGACCGACCGCTTCCAGCCGCTGGCCGGCGAGATCGTCCGCGCTGAAATCCGCGGCGAGGGCAACAGCTGGATCGACTCGGCGGTCGGCAAGCTGTCCACCCTGGTCACCGTGCGCCGTGAGGGCGGTGGGGTTGTCGGCACCACCGCCGACGCCGTCGTCGCCCGCGCCGAGGCCGCTCTCTCCGCCGGCAACCTGGCCAAGGCGGTGGAGGAGCTGTCGACCCTCCAGGGTCCGGCCGCCCAGACCGCCGCTCCGTGGCTGGCCGACGCCAAGGCGCGCGTGGCCGCCGATCAGGCCGCACGCCAGCTGAACGACCGCGCCATCGCCCTGATGACCACCGCCGCCGGCGGGAAGGGGACGGCCCAATGATCCGCGCCCTCTGGTTCCTTCTGAAGGTCGCGGTGGTCATCGCCGCCGCGATCTGGCTTGCCGACCGTCCCGGCACCGTCAGCGTCCATTGGCTGGGCTACGCCGTCGAGGCACCCTTCTGGGTCGCCCTGCTGGTCACGCTGGCGGCGCTGGGCATCGCGGCGCTGGGCTACCGCCTGCTGCGTGGCGTCATCCGCACGCCGCAGCGGCTGCGCCGCCACAGCCGGGCCCGCCGCCGCGAGCGCGGCTACCGCGCCCTGACCCAGGGCATGGTCGCCATCGCCGCCGGCGACGCGCCGACGGCGCGCAAGATGGCGCGCAAGGCCGACGGCCTGCTGAACGAGCCGCCGCTGACCATGCTGCTGTCGGCCCAGGCCGCCCAGCTGCAGGGCGACGAGCGCGCCGCCCGCCAGTATTTCGAAGCGATGCTGGAACGGCCGGAAACCGCCTTCCTCGGCATGCGCGGGCTGCTGACTCAGGCGATCAAGTCGGGCGACCGGGTGGAGGCTCTGAACCTCGCCCGCAAGGCGCGCGGGCTCCAGCCCAACACGCCTTGGCTGCTCAGCACGCTCTATGACCTGGAGGCGCAGGCCGGCGACTGGGCTGCGGCCGAGGGCACCCTGCAACAGGCGATCCAGAGCGGGGCCATCCCGACCGAGGAGGGCCGCCGCCACCGCGCCGTCCTGCTGCTGGAGCGCAGCTTCGAGGCGGAGCGCCGCGGCCGTGCCGACGCCGCCCTGTCGCACGCCCAGGCGGCGCACGACATGATGCCGGGCTTCGCCCCCGCCGCCGTGCGGCTGGCCCGCCTCCAGGTCGCCGCCGACCGGCTGAAGCCAGCCGCCAAGGTGGTCGAGCGGGCGTGGCGCCACGCGCCGCATCCGGAACTGGCCGACATCTACCGGACCATCGTGTCCAGCTATGACGCGCTGACCCGTGTCCGCCTGTTCCAGAAGCTGGTGCGTCAGGCCCCCGATTCGGCCGAGTCCCACCTCGCCGTCGCCCAGGCCGCCATCGAGGCCCAGCTGTGGGGCGAGGCGCGCCAGCACCTGAACCGCGCCATGGAGATCGGCCCGACCCGCCGCACCTACCGCCTGATGGCCGAGCTGGACCGCGGCGAGCGCCATGACGAGGAGGCGGCGAAGGACTGGCTGGCCCAGGCCGCCGCGCCGGAGGATCCGGTGTGGACCTGCGGCTCCTGCGGAGCGGTCAGCCACAATTGGGGTGGCCTGTGCGGCCATTGCGGCGCCTTCGACAGCCTGACCTGGAAGACCCCGACGGTGGCCGTCCCGGTGATGGAACCGACCGACATCCCCCCGGCGCTGGCCCGTCCGGCGACCGCGTAAGGGATCGTTGCAGAGCACGAGAAAAAGCGCCCTTCCCCACCGGGAAGGGCGCTTTTTCTTTATGGGACAGACGCAGGCGTCGGCGGTCTCCCGTCCACCGCGCCTGCGATCTCCCCACCGAGCATCGCAGCCCTACCGCATCCCCTCCGGACCGACGCGGTCCAGCGGCAACTCCTTCATCGCCAGCAGGCGGTCCAGCAGACGACCGCCCGCCGGTGGGGCCGCGGCCCGGGCAGCACCGGCGATGCCGGCGGTCTCGGCGACCGGTGCGGCACTCTCCAGCCGGGTGTTGTCGATGCGGTACTCGCCGCCCGACAGGCTGTTGACGAGCTGCTCCTTCGGCGACGGGCCGGCCACCACATTGCCGTCGGCGACATTGCCGTGCATCCGCCCGGCCTGTCCGGCGCTGGGCACCCATTCCAGCCGCAGGAAGCGGTCCTTGCCGTCGTTCATCACCGTGATGTTGTCGGCCACCCGGTTGTTGTCGCCGCCATGCAGGAAGATCGCCGCCATCCCGGTGTTCTCCAGCAGATTGCCCTGCACCGTCACGCCGCTGGTCATGTCGTCGAGATAGATGCCGAACCCCTTGTAGCGGGCCAGCCAGCGCCCCTGCGCATCGGTGGCGAGCCCACCGGTGTCGCGGATGTCGTTGAAGCGGACGACGCTGCGGGTGTCGTTGCCGCTGCGGCCCAGCATCTCGATGGCGCCGGCGTCGGCGGTCTGGCGCGCGGTGTCGCGGATGCGGTTGAACTCGATGGTGTTGTCGCTGTTCACCGTCTGCGGGTTCCAGTTCTTGATCGAGATGCCGTAGCGGGCAGACCGCCGGATGTCGTTGTGGGCGATCAGCGTGTTGCGGATGCCGGCGCCCATCACCCCGCCGCTGAAGAAGCGCACCTCGCCGATGTCGCTGATGCGGTTGGCGAGGATGCGGTTGTCGCTGCTGCCGGGCGCCAGCACCACGCCGGAGCGGCCGAGATGCTCCATCCGGTTGCCCGACACCTCGGTCCGGCTGGCGCCGTCCAGCATCACCGCGGTGCCGACCAGGGCGAAGCGGTTGCCGGCGACCCGTGCCCCGCTGCCGCCCTTCACCACCACCGCGTTGCCGTCCCACGGCACGTCGGTGAAGGTCAGCCCCTCGACCGACACGTTGCGGGCATTGTCCAGCCGCAGCAGCACCGGCTGCCGCGCCACCACCAGATCCGCCCCGGCGGCGTTCAACCCGGTCGGCGGCTTGACCAGCAGGCGCTTCGCCCTGGCGTCCCAGGCGAATTCGCCCGGCCGCGTCAGGAAATCGGGATGGCCGAGCAACCGCACGGTCGAACCGTCGCGGTACGGATACTGCCCGTCGCCGTCGAAGCTCAGCAGCCCGCCGGGGTCGGCCGACACCACCCCCAGCAAATCGTCGGACAGACGTTCGCGGTCCAGCGCCTGCGCCCGCACCCCCGGCCCAGACCAGCCGGCCTTCAGCAGGCCGGGAGGCAGCCGCATCTGCCGCTTGCTCCCCTGGCTCTTGGGATCGGACTGCACAGCCTTGGCCGGGAACCAGCCGCTGCGCGGATCGCCGGGCGTGAAATCGCCGCCGCGTGCCGCGTCCAGGCGCTGCCCGCCGATGGACACGTCCAGCGCCGGATCGCGGGCCAGCGGCGCCGACAGCACGCCGTTGGCCGTCTGCGCGCCACCGACCGCCTCGCCCCCCGACAGCACCGGCTGCTCGCCGTCCACCGCGGCCAGCCGCAGCCCCGGCAGCGACGCATCCACCACCAGCGGGGCGGTCAGCCGATAGGTGCCGCCGTGCAGCCGCACGGTCGCCGGCCCGCTTCCCTTGGCGGCGGCCAGCGCACGGGCCGGCGTGGCGAACGGACCGTCGCGCCCGTCGGCCGACGGTTGGGCAAGGCGCCCCGACCAGCGGTCGTTGCCGGTGGGCGAGACGTAGAAGGTCGTCTCATTGGAACTGGTCTGTGCCGCCATCGCCGGCCCCCATCCGGCGGCGGTCAGCAGAAACGCGGACGTCAGCAGAACCCGAGGCAGGATTTGGGCCGCTCCACTCCGAAGACGAGGTTGGGAACGGAACATGGGAGAACCTCCTCAAAGACAGCGGCAGATGCCGCCGAAGGGGGGAGACTGACCCAGGCCAACCGCACCGGCAAAAGCGCGAAGGGGGTGTGCGGGTGCGAAGGGGCCACGCCCTCTGCACACCTGCCCGACCGGGACGGGACGTATAGGCTGGCTTTTCATCCTAGCCTGACCGGCCGGTCGTACCCGTTTGCCTGCGGAGCGCCCGTCTGTCCAGGCGGAGCCTACAACCGGGGACGGTTTGCCGATGATCGAAATGGCGCTGATCGCGCAGGTCCTGGTGCTGGTGCTGGTGACCGCGGTGTACCTCAGCTCCGGCAGCGCGTCGATGTTCCATCCGCTGACGCTGTACCTGATCTTCCACACCCTGGTCTTCGTCATGCGACCGATCCTGGTCCATACCCAGCATTTCGACGATGTCTGGCTGTTCATGGGATTCTGGCCGAGCGAGCAGCAGTTCGTCATGACGCTGGTGGTCAGTTCGGTGGCGTTGATCGCTTTTTCCGCCGCCTGCATCTGGGCGGGTCTGGTCCGGCCCGACTGGACCCCGAACGGCGAGCCGGCGCCGGCCTTCACCTTCGACCGCGTCGACATCGTCGCCTTCCTGACCACCGCGGCGCTGCTGGGTCCGCTCGCCATCTATTCGGCGGTCCAGCGCCAGGGCGGCGCCAGCTTCGACGGCACCGGCGACGTGCAGATGGAGCGCGACCCGCTGACCGGCCAGCCGATCTACACCAACACCACCGGCTACATCGCGGAGGCCCATTCGATGGGCCTGCCGCTGACGCTGGGGCTGATCTGGGTCTGCCGCTTCCACCCGCTGTCCTTCATCCCCTTCGCCGGCTTCGTCGCCTACCGCGCCTATCTGGGCTGGGGCCGCTGGGCCATCATCATGGGCATCCTGGGTCTGGTGCTGCTGATGCTGTACCGCAGCCGCACCAAATGGTTCCGGCTGTGGCATGTGCTGGCGGCCATCCCGGTGATGGGGCTGTTCACCGTGCTGGGCAACAACCGCGACGCCTTCCGCGACGTGCTGGCCGGCGACGCGCCCGCCTCCGTCCTGCTGAAGTTCAACGGCGGCAGCGGCAGCGGCCGGGCGCTCGACGCGCTGGCCGGCCAGGATCTCGCCAACTTCGACTTCCTCGCCTACATCCTGTGGGTGGTGCCGAAGCAATCTGCGACCTACACTTGGTTCACCCAGTATCTGCAGCTGTTCACCGAACCGATCCCCCGCCTGCTGTGGCCGGGAAAGCCGGTGGGCGCGCCGGTGAAGTGGGTGGATCTGAACGACTACGGCGTCTTCTACAACCTGACCACCTCGCTGCCGGGCGACGGCTGGATGAGCGCCGGCTGGATCGGCATGATCGTCACCATGGTGGTGGTCGGCCTGATCCTCGGCCGCCTGCACCGCTGGTTCTGGACCAGCGGATTCCGCAACCGCTATGCCGTGCTGTTCTATTGCGCCTTCCTGCCGCTGTGCCTGCAATGGTTCCGCGACGGCAACATCACCATCGTGAAGTTCGGCTTCTTCTCGCTGCTGCCGATCCTGCTGTGGATCGGGCTGACCCGCGCGCTCCGCGCCTGGGGCATCCTGGACGACGACCCGCTTCGCCCGGTGGTGGCACCGCCCAATTACGTCGGAAGGAGGCCGTCATGACGCTGAGCGTCAGCGCCGTCATCGCCACCTACAACCGCGGGCCGGAGCTGCGCATCGCGCTGACCCGGCTGATGAACCAGACCACCCCGCCGATGGAGATCATCGTCATCGACGACGGCTCCAGCGACGGCACCGGCGCCATGATGCGGGCGGAGTTCCCCACCGTCCGCTACGTCCGCCAGCCGCACAATAGCGGGCTGATCCTGGCCCGCAACTTCGGTTTCGTGAACACCACCGGCGACTGCATCCTGTCTGTCGACGACGACAGCTGGTTCGAGGATCCGGACGGGCTCGCCCGCTGCGTCGCCTATCTGGAGGAGAATCCGGAGGTCGCCGCCGTCGCCTGCAACATCGAGACGCGCGACGGGCTGGTCTATTTTCCCAAGGGCGCCGCTCCGTTCGACGTGCCCTGGTATGTCGGCTGCGGCCATCTGCTGCGGCGCAGCGCCGTGGAGCAGGTCGGTCTCTACATGCCGGAGCTCTACCGCCAGGGCGAGGAGAAGGACCGCTGCCTGCGGCTGGTCGGCGCCGGCTACCGCGTCGTCGCCTTGCCCGACGTCATGGTCTACCACGACAAGAGCGAGAAGGGCCGCAAGCCGGGGATGGAGCGCTTCTACAACCACCGCAACGACCTGATCCGCGAGGTGGCGCGCTGCCCGTCGTCGTTGATGGCGTGGCGGCTGGCGCGCAGCTGGGCCGGCAACAGCTGGAAGAACCTGCGCAACGGCCCACGCCTGACCGATCTGAAGGTGCTGCTGGCCCTGCCGGAGATCGTCCGCATCGGGCGGAAGCACCGGGCGCCGGTCAGTGTGGAGGCCTATAATCGCTGGCTGCAACTGGCGAAGACCGCGGCCCCGGCCAGCGCTGCCCCACTGGAAAGAAAATCTGCGGACAAGCCCGTCAGCCGGGCTGCATCCCGCCCAGTTGCAGCAGAACGGCCCAGCCCAGCACGATCAGATTGACGGTCAGCGTCATCGCCATGCCCGGCGCCCGCGCGAAGGGATGCACCAGATACCCCGCCCAGAACAGCAGCCGCCCCAGCACGAACAGGCCGGTCGCCACCACCGCCGCTCCCAGCGAGGGCTGCGGCAGGGTGGCGACCAGGGCTGCCAGAGCCGGGACGAAGATGGCGGACTGTTCCACGCTGTTGGCCAGCACCCGCTGGCAGACGCGTTGGCCGCGCGACTCGGGATCCTCGATCGGGTTGAAGGCCTGGCTGCGGCCGCGCATCGCCATCACGCCGGCGACCATGCCGAACAGCAGCAGCGCCGGCCACAGAGCCAGCCGGGCCCACAGCGCCATCCGCGCGCCGGGCGCGTTCAGCCCCATCGGCGGCGCCACCAGCGACAGCAGCAGGACGAACAGCAGCGCCGTCACCACCACCGACGCCCCGTTCAGCATCAAAGCACCGCGGAGCAGGGATTTGCGCCGGCGGGAGGCGCTGTGTTGAAGGCTGCTGTCGGACATGCGCGCGGGGCTCCGTCAAAGGGCGGCGATTCGACAAAGCGCCTGCCCCTTCCCATCTGGAAAAGACGGCGCTCTGTCCTTTCGACCAATAACGGCCCAGCCCGTGATTTGGATCAAGGCCCGGACGCCGCCTCCGGTGTCCCCTGGCGGTGTGACCTAGGGGCGACCGCAATGGGCGGAGATGTTGTCAGTCACTCTTTTCGCTACCATGTTGTAACCATCTGCTTCACCATGTGGGTGAACGCGGGGATCTCGATGGTGGAGGGCCTATGATGGATCTCGTTCTGCTGGGTGGTGCGGTGGCGACGGCTGCGGCGTTGGCCGGTCTGATCGCCACGATGCCGACGCCCAAACCGATTCCGATCCGCGTCCGCGACCGGCGCCGCCAGCGGCGCTGACGTCACCGGCCCCCCGACCCCGGTCGGGGATCGGCGGACCGGCTCATTCTGAGGCAATCTCTGAGGCAATCAGCGATCCAGATCGCGGATCGCGCGGTTCAGCTCGAATTCCTTCGAGGCGACGTAGGCTTCCATCCCAACGATCCGCTTCTCCATGTCGCGGAAGCGCTGGGTCAGGCCCGCGAGCGAGCGGTCGGGCTTGGTCGACACCGTCCGCCAGAACGCCTCTTCCTCGGCATCGCGGTACAGCTGCGGCGGACGCACCGGCAGCACGATCAGCGCGATGACATAGGCGATCACCAGCGGCACCGAAAAGAAGAACAGGGCGACCAGCATCGCCAGCCGGACGACGCCCGGCTGCATCCCGAAGTAATCGGCGATGCCCGTGCACACCCCGCCCAGCACCCCGCGCTGCGGGTCGCGGTAGAGCCGGTGCGGATTCGGCGAGTCGTAAGGGGACGCGCGGTCCATGACTCCTCCCAAATATTGAATGAAACTGCCTGAAAAGGCGCGCTACAGCCGGCGAACCACCGTCACAGCTTGTTGCGCCAGTTCGGCGCCTCGGCGTCCAGCACGCGTTCCAGCGCATGGACGCGAGTCTCCAGCCGGTTGGAGATTTCCCACAGTTCGGCCAGAAGCCGTTCGTCCTGCGCGGACAGCCCGCGCTGCGAGCGCCATTTGGTGATGTAGTGGAAGACGATCCAGACCGGCGCCACCACCACCAGGAACAGCACCGCAAGGACGAAACCCAGGAACCCCATGGTCGTCGGGCCTTCTTATTGTCGTGAGGGGAGTGGGTGGGGCGTCACCGCCCCACCCCGGCGGCCGGGTCCGATCCGCCGTCAGCCGTTGCGGCGGGCGGCGACACGGGCCTTCAGCGCGGCCAGATCCTCCTCGACCTTCTGGCTCGCCTCAAGTTCGGCGATCTCCTCGGTCAGGCTCTTGGTGCGGCCGATGTCGTAGGACTCGACGCGGCCCTCCAGCTCGTCCAGGTTGCGCTCGACCTGCTCGAAGCGCGACAGCGCCTCGTTGATGCGCTCGTCATGCAGAGCGCCGCGCACCTTGACGCGGTTGGCCGCGGTCTGGGTGCGGGCCACCAGCGCCTTCTCGCGGGCCTTGGCGTCGGCCAGCTTGGCCTGCAGGCGGCCGATGTCCTCGTTGGCCTTGGACAGGGCCGCTTCGACCTGCACCAGCTGTTCGGTCAGCGTGTCGGCCTGCTCGGCGACCTTCGACTTGGCCATCAGGGCGCCCTTGGCGAGATCCTCGCGGCCGGCGGTCAGTGCCACCTCGGCCTTGCGGTCCCACTCGTCGCGCTCGCGGCGGAGATCGGCGACGCGGCGTTCGATCTCCTTCTTCTCCGCGATGATCTTGACGGTGGAGGAGCGCACCTCGACCAGCGTGTCTTCCATCTCCTGGATGATCAGGCGGATCAGCTTCTCCGGCTCCTCGGCGCGGTCGAGCAGGGAGTTGAGGTTCGACTGCACGATGTCGGTCAGGCGCGAAAAGATGCTCATGATAGGTGTCCCGTCAATCAGCCGAGGATGGCGCCGGCGACGATGCCGGCGAAGAAGAACAGCCAGCTTTCGGCCGGCCGGGTGGCGAGATAGTTGCGCACGCGGCGCGCCAGCGGGCGCCCCTGCGACGCGGTGAAGCGGTCACCGCCGTAGCGGCGGCGGAAATCGCTGAAGTCGCTCATGGATGACCTCCTTGCCATGACAGAGCTATCGCAACCGCCGTGCCAGTTCGGCCGAAAAGGCTCCAACCCGTTGGAACGCCTGGACATCGGGCAGTTCGCACTGCTCAAACCCGTGGATTGCCGCATCGCCATTTGGACGATATAGTCGTCAAATCAGCGAACCATTGGCAAAATCCACGATGTCCGCCACTCCGCCTTCCCTGCTCGGCGAATCGCCCGCCTTCCTGGCGGCGCTGGCGCATGTGTCGCGGGTGGCGCCGCTGGAACGGCCGGTGCTGGTGATCGGCGAGCGCGGGACCGGCAAGGAGCTGATCGCCGCCCGGCTGCACTACCTGTCGCAGCGGTGGGACCGCCCCTTCGTCAAGGTGAACTGCGCGGCCCTGCCGGAGTCGCTGCTGGATTCGGAGCTGTTCGGGCATGAGGCCGGGGCCTTCACCGGCGCCACCCGCCGGCAGATCGGCCGGATCGAGCAGGCCGACGGCGGCACCCTGTTCCTCGACGAGATCGCCACCGCCTCCCCCGCCGTTCAGGAAAAGCTGCTGCGCGCCGTCGAGTATGGCGAGATCGAGCGGGTCGGCGGGCGCACCGCCACCGTCGATGTCCGGGTCGTCGGCGCCACCAATGCCGACCTGCCGGCGCTGGCCGCCGCCGGCCGCTTCCGCGCCGACCTGCTCGACCGGCTGGCCTTCGATGTGGTGACCCTGCCGCCGCTGCGCGCCCGCCCCGACGACATCCCGCCGCTGGCCGAGCATTTCGCCCATGGCATGGTGCGCGAGCTGCAGCGCCCGCTGTTCCCAGGCTTCACCGACGACGCCCTCTGCCGGCTGCGCGGCCACGACTGGCCCGGCAACGTGCGCGAGCTGCGCAACGCGGTGGAGCGCTCCGTCGCCGCCGCCGACCCCGACGAGCCGCTCGACCACATCGTCCTCGACCCCTTCGAGTCGCCCTGGCGTCCGGCCGCGGCCCCGAATGCACGCCAAGAGGCGGCACGCATCGAGGCGGCGCCTCCCACAACGCAGGCCCCCACCGCCGCCCCCGTCTTCGATGGCGGCATCCTCGATCAGGTCCGCGCTTTCGAGGAATCGATCCTGCGCGATGCGCTGGAGCGCAACCGCTTCAACCAGCGCCAGACCGCCGAGTCGCTGGGGCTGGGCTATCACCAGCTGCGCGGCATGCTGAAGAAGCACGGGCTGATCCCGCCGGCCCATCTGCGACCTTAGGCCGTCCCCGGGCTGCTCGTTTGCCGTGTTATACCAGTTGCCAACCGCCGGCAGAGCGGTTCGCCACGATACGGGATGGGGAGCAGCACGATGGTCACCAGCATGTCGGGTCTTGAGGTCCGCGGTCCGATCAAGCCCGGTTTCGAGGAGATCCTGACGCCGGAGGCGATGGCCTTTCTAGCGGAGCTGGAGGGGCGCTTCGGCGGCGAACGGCTGCGGCTGCTGGATGTGCGGACCAAGCGGCAGGCATTGCTCGACCAGGGCCACAAGCCCGACTTCCTGCCGGAAACCCGCGCGATCCGCGACGCCGACTGGACGATCAGCCCGCTGCCCGTCGACCTGCTCGACCGCCGGGTGGAGATCACCGGCCCGGTCGACCGCAAGATGGTCATCAACGCGCTGAACAGCGGCGCCAAGCTCTTCATGGCCGATTACGAGGATGCCACCTGCCCGACCTGGACCAATCTGGTCGAGGGGCAGATCAACATCCGCGACGCGGTGCGCCGGACCATCGCCCACGAGGATCCGGCCAGCGGGAAGAAATACCGCCTCGGAGACAAGACCGCCGTGCTCAAGGTCCGGCCGCGCGGCTGGCATCTGGAGGAGCGCCATGTGCTGATGGACGGCGAGCCGATGTCGGGCGCGCTGTTCGACTTCGGCCTGCATGTTTTCCACAACGCCAAGGAGCTGCTGGCGCGCGGCAGCGGCCCCTATTTCTACCTGCCCAAGCTGGAAAGCCATTTCGAGGCGCGGCTGTGGCGCGAGGTCTTCCTGGTGGCGGAGGAGTATCTCCATCTGCCGCACGGCTCGATCAAGGCGACGGTGCTGATCGAGACCATCCTCGCCGCCTTCGAGATGGACGAGATCCTGTATGAGCTGCGCGAGCATTCCGCCGGCCTGAACTGCGGCCGCTGGGACTATATCTTCAGCTTCATCAAGAAGTTCCGCAAGGACCCCGCCGCCGTCATGCCCGACCGGGCGGAGGTGACGATGGCCACCCCCTTCCTGTCGGCCTACAGCCAGCTGGCGGTCAAGACCTGCCACCGCCGCAACGCGCCGGCCATCGGCGGCATGGCCGCCTTCATCCCGGTCAAGGACAACCCGGAGGCCAACGAGGTCGCCTTCTCCCGCGTGCGCGCCGACAAGGAGCGCGAGGCGTCCAACGGCCATGACGGCACCTGGGTCGCACATCCCGGGCTGGTCCCGGTGGCGCGCGAGGTGTTCGACGCCTACATGCCGACGCCGAACCAGATCGCCCGCAAGCGCACCGACGTGAGCGTCACCGCCGCCGACCTGCTGGCGGTGCCCGCCGGGCCGAAGACCGAGGCGGGCCTGCGCAACAATGTGGCGGTCGGCATCGGCTATATCGAGGCGTGGCTGCGCGGCCAGGGCTGTGTCCCGCTGTTCAACCTGATGGAGGACGCCGCCACGGCGGAGATCAGCCGCACCCAGCTCTGGCAATGGCTCCACACCGGCACCGCGCTGGACGACGGTCAGGCCGTGACGCTGGACCTCGTCGACCGCGTCATCGCCGGGGAGCTGTCGGCCTGGAAGGCCCGCGTCGGCGCCGAAGCCTACGCCGGGGGCCGCTACACCGACGCCGCGGCCCTGTTCCGCGATCTGGTCGCGCGGGAGGACTTCACCGACTTCCTGACCCTGCCGGCCTATGAGCGGGTGGTGGCGGAGGGAGCGTAAAAGGCGAAGCGTCAAGGAGGGGGACGCAACGCCCCCTACCCCAGCCGCCCCAGCCGGACCGTCAGCGGCCAGCGGATCCGCCGCTCGGTCTCCGGGTCGCCCCACAGCGGCGCGATCTCCTCGGCAAACTCCTCCAGCGGGTTGCTGCCCAGCGCCCTGGTCGCCGCCTTCACCCCCGACCAGGTGTTCATGTAGCCGAGCAGCCGCGGCAGCGGCCACGCCGCCTCCATCGCCAGCGGCGGCACCGGCAGTTCCGGAAACGGGAAGTCCATGCCGCGATAGCCCTCGATCACCTTCCAGCGGTCGGCCGGCCAGTAAGGCCCCAGCGTGCCGTTGTGGAACCGCTCCACCACCGGATCCAGAACGGGATCGTCCAGCCACTGGCGGCCGTAGCAGACCAGCGCCACCGCCGCCCCCGGCTTCGCCACCCGCCGCACCTCGGCATAGAAGCGCCCGAGGTCGAACCAGTGCGCCGCCTGCGCCGCGACGATCAGGTCGCAGCAGCCGTCGGGGAGGCCGCTTTGCTCCGCCGGGGCGACGGCATAGCGGACGCGGTCATGCGCTTGGCCTTGCGCGATCTGCTCCGCGCTGGCGTCGGTGGCCTGGACCGCCGCGAACTGCCCGGCCAGCGCCACGGAGAACTGCCCGTTGCCGCAGCCGACGTCCCAGGCCAACCCGCGCGCCGGTGCCGCATCGGCCAGGGCGGCTGCCAATCCGGGCGGATAGCTCGGCCGGAAGGCGCGGTAGTCGCCGGCATGGCCGGAGAAATGGTCCTTGAAGGAGCGCATGGGGTGGGATCGCCTCGATCAACCGGGACAACGATTAGGCTTGGAATTTCCCGGCGGATGAGGATAAACCCTGTGGGTTCGTCGCGGAACCCTTCCCGGGGTGCCCCGCATCTTTCCGCTGTGGCGCAGGCGCGCCGGGCGTGCTACCAAGCGCGCGATTTTTCGTGCGCCTCGCCAACCACCTGTGTCCGGCATGCAGACCTTCCTGGAATTCGAAAAGCCCATCGCCGAGCTTGAAGGCAAGATCGAGGAGTTGCGGCATCTGACCAACGCCGGCGACATCAACATCGCCGACGAGGTCGCCAAGCTGCAGGCCAAGGTCGACAAGCTCCTGCGGCAGACCTACGCCAAGCTCACGCCCGCGCAGAAGGTACAGGTGGCCCGCCACCCCAATCGGCCGCACTGCCTGGACTATGTGCATGGCCTGATCGAGGACTTCACGCCGCTGGCCGGCGACCGCCATTTCGCCGAGGACCGTGCGGTCATCGGCGGTCTGGGTCGCTTCCGCGGCCGGTCCGTGGTGGTGATCGGCCAGGAGAAGGGCAACGACACCGAAACGCGCGTCCGCCACAATTTCGGCATGGCGAAGCCGGAAGGCTACCGCAAGGCCCAGCGCCTGATGGATCTGGCCGACCGCTTCAAGCTGCCGGTGGTCTCGCTGGTCGACACCGCCGGCGCCTTCCCCGGCGTCCAGGCGGAGGAGCGCGGCCAGGCCGAGGCCATCGCCAAGAGCATCGAGCGCTGCCTGCGGCTGAACGTGCCGATGGTCGCCTCGGTCATCGGCGAAGGCGGCTCGGGCGGCGCCATCGCGATCGCCACCGCCGACCGCGTGCTGATGCTGGAACACGCGATCTATTCGGTGATCTCGCCGGAAGGCTGCGCGTCGATCCTGTGGCGCAGCTCCGACATGGCGGGCGAGGCGGCCATCGCGCTGCGCCTGATCAGCCAGGACCTGAAGGAACTGGGCGTCATCGACCATGTGGTGAGCGAGCCCATCGGCGGCGCCCACCGCGACCCGGCCGAGACGATCAGGAAGCTGGGCGACTGCATCGAGGAGTCGCTGGGCGAAATGGACGGGCTGGACGGCGTCACCCTGCGCGCCAAGCGCCGCGAGAAGTTCCTGGAGATGGGGCAGAAGGGCCTGGGCTGAAGCCCGAAGCCCTGTGCGGCCCTCCCCCGCACTCGCGGGGGAGACTCTCCCCTACAGCAAAAACACCGACGCCAGCCCGAGGAATGCCAGGAAGCCGACGACGTCCGTCACCGTCGTCAGGAACACCGCACTCGACACCGCCGGGTCCACCCCCAGCTTTTCCAGACCCAGCGGAATCAGCGCTCCGCTCAGGCCCGCCACCACCAGATTGATGATCATGGCGAGTCCGATGACGACGCCGATCAGCGGGCCGTACCAGACCAGCGCGATCAGCCCGACCATCACGGCGAAGATGCCGCCGTTGATCAGCCCGACCAGCAGCTCCTTCCCCACCACGCGCATCGCGTTGGCCGACGACAGGTCGTGAGTCGCGAGCGCGCGGACGACGACCGCCAGCGTCTGGGTGCCGGCATTGCCGCCCATCGAGGCGACGATGGGCATCAGCACCGCCAGCGCCACGATCTGCTCGATGGTGCCCTCGAACAGCGAGATGACGCCCGAGGCCAGGAAGGCGGTGCCGAGGTTGATGGTCAGCCAGCCGACACGGCTGCGGGCGATGTCGCCGATGCCGCTGAACACGCCGCTGTCGCCCGACCCGCTCAGCTTGCGCAGGTCGTCGTCCGCCTCCTCGTCGATGATGCGCACTACGTCGTCGACGGTTATGACGCCGATCAGCCGGCCGGCGGCATCGACCACCGGGGCCGACACCAGGGCATATTGACGGAACAGGTTCGCCACCTCCTCCCGCTCCATGGTGGCGGGGATGGCGTCGACCTCGCCGGTCACCAGATCGGCGATGCGCACGGCCCGGCGCTGGCGCAGCAGGCGCGACAGCGGCACGGCCCCGACCACCCGGTGCATCGGATCGACGATGAAGATGTCGTAGAAATCCTCCGGCAGCGTGTCGGTCGCCGCCCGGATGAAGTCGATGGTCTTGCCGACCGTCCAGAATTCCGGCACCGCGACCAGCTCGCGCTGCATCATGCGGCCGGCGCTGTCCTCGTCGTAGGTCAGGTTCTCCTGGACCAGGGCGCGTTCGGCATCGGGCAGCTTCGCCAGGATCTGCGCCCGCGTCTCCGCGTCCAGATCCTCGATCAGCTCCACCGCGTCGTCGGTGTCGAGGTCGGCGACGGCGTCGGCCAGTTCCTGCGGCTCGAACCGCCCGATCAGCGATTCGCGCAGGTCCGGGTTCAGGTAGGACAGCACCTCGCCATCCAGCTCGGTGGGCAGCAGGTCGATCAGGTCGGCGCGCTCGGCCGGCTCCGCCTGTTCGATCAGGTCGGCGATGTCGGCGGCATGCAGCCCGTCCAGCCGCGCCAGCACGGCATCGCGCTCGCGGGCGCGCAGCAGGCCGGCGATCGCCTCCACGAACTCCGGCTCGACGCCGTAGCGACGTTCGTCCTCCGCCTCCAGGCCCTGTCCCTGGGCATGACCATGGGCGCTGGCGGCGCTGTCCGTCCGCGGAACCGGTGCATGGGGATCGGTGTGCATGCCGGCACCCTCCCTTCGACGATGCAATCCCAGGATGCCAAGCCGAAGCGGCGGCAAGGGAACGGCAGACGGCTCCGCGACATCGGACGGTGGCCGGCGGCGTTCAGGGTTTGCGGGTTGTGGAAGCCTTCCGGCCGGTTCCGGAAATCCGCTGCAAGGGAACGGGACCGGTGTCGGCGGAAGCGACCCCGACATAGAGGCGCCGCCTCCGTTTGTCCAGCCCGCTTCGGCAGGGGCCGGCCGGCTCGGCCGCTTTTGCCACCATACCCTTGCACCGCCGCAACCCTTCATGCTCCCATAGGCCCGCAGCGCATCGCAGGCGCCGCATCATGGGGAGAGGGACAGGACGGGCCGATGGAGTATGCCTTCACCACTGTCGACGGTTGCGACGGCATCCTGTTGTCCGGCCGCTGCACCTATGAGGATGGCAACCGCTTCCACGACATGCTGCGCGACTGGGATTTCGCGGCCAAACCGGTGGTCCGGATCGACCTGCGTTTCGTCACCTTCATCGATTCCGCCGCCATCGGGATGATGTTCATCCTGGCCAACCGCTGCCGGGAGGCCGGCGGCCACATCGTCGCCAGCGGCGCGCCCCCTCACATCGTCCGCGCGCTGCGCCGCGCCACGCTGGACCGATACATCGAGTTCCGCTGAAAAGGACAAGGGGCCGGAAAAGACGAAGGGCGGTGCCGCACCGTGCACCGCCCTTCGTCTTTTCCGCCTCGAGATCGAACGGTCACGACCGATCAGGTCGGGTTCGGCACCGCGGCACCCGTATCGACGCCGAGCTTGGCGCGGGCCAGGCTGTTCAACGCCTCGGTATCGGCGAAGACGTAGCCCTTCTCGATCAGCTTGGACGTGTAGCTCTTGTTGTAGAGAAACGCGGCGATGATGCTGGAAATGTTACCGGTGAAGAAGGCCAGCAGCGTCAGGAGAAGGCCCATTCCCCAGTCGCCGCGGAACAGGGCAGGAAAGCCGCCGAAGAACAGCGTGGTCCAGCTGAACCCGACCAGCCCCTTCTTGGTAAGCCCCGTCTGCGGGTGCTTCATCATCACGACAGTCGCCATCAAATCCCCCATGCAATCCGTATCTTGAATGGCTTGGCTTATCGCCATCCACTCCGCCTCTCGCAGCGCAGGATATTACCACTTTCGATAAGCGGCAAGAGTAGGACAGAAAACAGCAGGGCAATTGTTCTCTGACAGCATCATTCAGCCGATTATATTTTCTTCATATTATCGACATCGATATCAAATGCTTCTTCATCTCATGAAGCCACCCGCTGTCTGCAATCGGGAGTGTATGGCCCGGCGCCAGCGCGAGGCATCGGCGGGAGAGGCACCCCGAAGCCGCCGTCCCTGACCCGGATGGCGCCTTCCGATGCTCCATTGACCGCCCTTGTCATAAAACCGCAACACTTGGCACCTCCCTCCCGTCCTTTCGAGGAGACGCCGTGTGGAGTCTCTGCATCGCCTCGACCAGACGCTGCTGCTCTGGCTGAACCAGTTTGCCGGGCACAGCGCGGCGTTGGACATGGCGGTGCGCGGGATCGCCAACATCTATCTGGTCAAGCTCGGCCTGTTCAGCGCGGCGCTGTGGTGGCTCTGGTTCCGCCGGGAGGACACGCAGGGCGGACGCCGGCTGGTGGTGGACGCCATCGCCGCCGTGGTGCTGGCGGTGGCGGCATCCATCCTGATCCAGGCGGTGATGCCGGCCCGGCCCCGACCGTTGCACGACGCCGGCCTGCCCTTCGTCCCGCCCATCGGCCAGAGCCGCGAGGCGCTGAAGAACTGGAGTTCCTTCCCCAGCGACAATGCCGCCCTGGGCTTCGCACTGGCCGCCACCTTCGTCCGCGCCTCCCGCCCGTGGGGACTGCTGGCCTGCCTGTGGGCAGCGCTGGTGATCTCGCTGCCGCGGGTCTATCTCGGCCTGCATTACCCTGGCGACGTCACCGGCGGCGCGCTGCTGGGCATCCTCAGCGCCGTCGCGGTCGCCCGGCTGCTGCCGATGGACGGCGTCCACCGGCTGGTCGCCCGGATTGAGGATCGCTGGCGCCCCTGGTTCTACAGCGGCGCCTTCCTGGCGATCTACGAGATGATGGTGCTGTTCGAGGATGTCCGCCGCGCCGCCGGCGGAGCATCGAAGCTGCTGCACGCGCTGGCCGGCTAAATCCAGCAACGCCGGGGCCCGGACACGAAAAAGCCCGCTCGGTCTTGCGACCTGCGGGCCTTTCGTCTTTCCCGTATCCCCGGGATGGTCCCATCTGCATGGGAGAGTGGTGCGGTCGAGAAGACTCGAACTTCCACGGGTTGCCCCACAGCGACCTCAACGCTGCGCGTCTACCAATTCCGCCACGACCGCATCAGGCTGGTAGTCCCCGACGCTCGCTTGCGCGCCTCATCGGGTGGAGCGGGTAGATATCAGCTTCCCGACGGTCGATCAAGCGCTACAATCATCTTCTGCGAAGAAAAATTCGGAACGGCCCTCCGGCCGGTCCGCCGATGCCATCAGAGAACCCATCGAATGACCTCCCTGACAAGCCAGCCTGCCAGCCTGTCCGCCAGTCAGCCCGACACCTCCGCCGCCCGGCAGCCGATCGAGTGGCGCATTTCCGACGAGCCTGTGCCCTACCCCGACGCCATCGCCGAGATGGAGGCCCGCGTCGAGGCGATCCGCGCCGGCACGGCACCCGAACTGGTCTGGCTGCTGGAACATCCGCCGCTCTACACCGCCGGTACCAGTGCCAGGGACGAGGATCTGCTGGAGGCCGACCGCTTCCCCGTCTACCGCAGCGGCCGCGGCGGCCAGTACACCTATCACGGGCCGGGACAGCGGGTGGCCTACGTCATGCTGGACCTGAAGGCGCGCGGCGCCGACATCCGCGGCTTCGTCCGCGACCTGGAGGAGTGGATCGTCCGCACGCTCGCCTCCTTCAACATCAAGGGCGAGCGGCGCGAGGGGCGCGTCGGCATCTGGGTCGACAAGCAGCCCTATGGCGGGCTGAAAGGGCAGGAGGACAAGATCGCCGCCATCGGCGTGCGGGTGCGCCGCTGGGTCAGCTTCCACGGCATCGCCCTGAACGTCGAGCCGGACCTGTCCCATTTCGGCGGCATCGTCCCCTGCGGCATCGCCGAGCATGGCGTCACCTCCATCGTGGCGCTGGGCCAGTTGGTGACGATGGAGGATGTGGACTCCGCCCTGATCGCGGCCTGGCCGGAGGTGTTCGGCGGCGAGATGCGGGATGGGTCGGAAGTCTAATACTTCTTGAACCCGCCGGCGGCCGGGGTGGCGGCCTGGTTGCCGGCAGGGTTCACCCGCGGGTCCTTGTTGTCCATCGACTGCACGGTGCAGTTGGTCGAATCGCCGTTGCGGAACAGGTAGATCTTCTTGCGGTCGGCCTTCCTGCCGGGGTCGCGCAGGTTCAGCCCATGGCCGAAGGCGACGCCCAGCACCTCGCCATTGTAATAGGCGCGGAAGCGCATCGGCTCGATTTCACCGAAGCGCAGGGCGGCGCAATCCTTGCTCAGCTCCTTCTCGAAGGTGCCGGCCTTGCGCCAGTCCTCCTTGGAGCGGATCGTCATCCATTGCGAGGGCAGCGCATACTGCACGATGGGCGGGGCGATGGGCAGGTTGCCCCCCGGCTGCGGCGGCGCCTGATGGCCGGGCTCCGTCCGCTCCAGCGCACCGGCCAGCGCCGGCGCGGCCCCCGGCAGCACCAGTCCGCACAGGCAAAGGGCTGCCAGAAAGCGCACCTCAAATCCGGACATCGAACCCACGCTCCTTCACCTCGCCCACCACATCGCCAGGCTGATGCTCCTTTGCCGGCTTGGCTTCGGGCGGTGCGGGGGCGACCGCCTCTCCCAGCCGGCCTGACAGCGTCAGCGCCAGTTCCATCGCCCCGCCATCGGCAGGCGCACCCGAGGGCGACAGCGTCACCGTGCCTTCCAGACCTTGCGGCGGCGCGGTCATCGCCGCGGTCAGCCTCTCCATCACCCGGCCCAGATCGTCGATGGCGACCCGGTCGGTCTCGACCGTCAGCCCCTTGCCCGGCCGGATGGCGGAGCGGAGGGCGCCGAGCATGGCGGCCAGCCCCTCCCCCCTCTCTTCCGCCGGCACCCGCGCCAGCGCAAGGGCCGCACCGTCCAGCCGCACGCACGCCTTTCCATCGGACAAGGCAAGGCCGATCCCGCTCAGCTCGACCGCCACCTCCTGCCGGACATCGTCTGCCAAGGGCCGCAAAGCGCCCGCCGGGCCATCCAGCGCGGCGACGGCAGCCCGGCGCTCGGCATCGCCGAAGCGGGCGGCCAGCGCCGTCTCCGCCGCCGCGGCCTCGCTCCCGCCCATCCCGAAGGCGGTCAGCAGCCGCCCGAGATCGCGCGCCAGCGCCCGGATCGCAGGGTCCAGCCGGTCGGCAAGGCCATCATCAGCCGCCGAAGCTTGGAGAGCTTGGAACGGGCGTGCCGGCGCATCCTCCACCGCCACCGGCCCCAGGCTGAGACGGACGGCGGGGTCCTGCCCCGGCCCGGCGGAGGATTTCGGAGTCGGGGCGGCCCCCGGCTTGCGGCCGGTCTTGTCCTTCGCCTTCGCCGCCTTGGCGAAGACGCCGGTGAGCATGGCCTTCATCCCGGCCACATCCGATTTGCTGGCGGTCATCCCGGCCGTCGTCCCTCAACCACAGGGCCCAAAATCCGCATCCACCGCCAGCATGCCGCCGTCATGGTTAGCGGAAGGCTAACGCCGGGCTCATGCCGTCGGCCGCTGCTCGAACCCGGCCATGCCCGGATCCTGTTCCGGTTCGGACACCACGTCGCGGACGATTGCCGACGGCGGGCCGCGGCGGCAGTCCTCCAGCATGCGGTCGACGGCGTCGGCGGGGCCGGCGAACAGGGCCTCCACCGTGCCGTCGCTGCGGTTGCGCACCCAGCCGGTCAGGCCGAGCGTGCCGGCCCGCTCAACGGTCCAGCCACGATACCACACCCCCTGCACCTTGCCCTGGATGCGGACACGCACCGCCTTCCGGTCGTCGGCGCTCATGCGGCGCCATCCTTCGCCGCGGTCCGCCTGACCTGCTCCTCGTCCAGCAGGGCCTTGCGGGACAGTTTCCCGATCATGGTCTTGGGCAGCTCCTGGCGGAATTCCACGACTTTCGGCATCTCGATGGGCGACAGCTTGTCCTTCAGGAAGGCGGTCAGCTCCCCGGCGGTCAGGCTCTGGCCGTCGTCGAGCCGGACATAGGCCTTGACCGTCTGGCCGCGATACTCGTCCGGCACGCCGGCCACCACGCACTCGGCGACGGCGGGATGCAGGTAGATCGCCTCCTCGACATTGCGGGGATAGACGTTGAAACCGCTGCACAGGATCATGTCCTTGATGCGGTCGACGATGGTGGTGTAGCCGTCCTCGTCCATGATCCCGACATCGCCGGTGTGCAGCCGCCCGTCGATCAGCGTCTCAGCCGTTTCGGCCGGGCGGCGCCAATAGCCCTTCATCACCTGCGGCCCGCGGATGCAGACCTCGCCCTTCTCGCCGGGGGGCAGGACGCGGCGCGGCTCCTCCAGGCTGACGATCTCGATGATCGTACCAGGCAGCGGCAGGCCGATGGAGCCCTTCTTGGTCGCATGCAACACCGCCGGGTTCACCGTCGCGACGGGCGAGCATTCCGACAGTCCGTAGCCTTCCACCAGCGTGCAGCCGGTGGTGCGCTCGAACGCCTCCTTCACCTCCAGCGGCAGCGGCGCCCCGCCCGACATGCAGAAGCGGATGGAGGACAGGTCGTAGTCCTTCAGGTGCTTGTGATGGTTGATCGCCGTGTAGATGGTCGGCACCGCCGGGAACAGGGTGATCCGCTCCTTCTGCAGGGTGCGCATCACCTGCTCCAGTTCGAAGCGCGGCAGCAGGATGATCTCCGCCCCCAGATGAAGGCCGAAATTCATCACCGCGGTCATGGCGAAGACATGGAACAGCGGCAGCACGCCCAGCATGCGCTCCTGCCCGTCTTCCGCACCGCCCTCCCCCGGCTTGCGCTCCTTGGCCGCGTACCAGGTCGCGCACTGGATGGTGTTGGCGTAGAGGTTGGCGTGGGTCAGCATCGCGCCCTTCGGCACGCCGGTGGTGCCGCCGGTGTATTGCAGCACCGCCACGTCCTCCCGCGCATCGAGGACGACCGGGCTCGGCCGGCCGTCATTTGCGATCAGCCTGGCAAAGGGGATGTGGCGGTCGTCGCGCGGGATCGCCGCGATCTCCGCCTTCTTGGCGATGGGGAACAGCCAGTTCTTCGGGAAGGGCAGGATGTCGGCCATGCGGCAGATCACCAGCCGCTTCAGCCCGGTCTCGGCCAGCATCCGCGCCATCTTGTCATACAGCAGCTTCAGGTCCAGCGTGACCATCAGGTCGATGTCGCTGTCGCCGATCTGGTGGACCAGTTCGCGTTCGGCATAGAGCGGGTTGAAGTTCACCACCGTGCCGCCGGCCTTCAGGATGGCGAAGAAGGCGACGACGTAATAGGGCGTGTTGGGCAGGAACAGCCCGACCCGCGTCCCCTTGCCCACCCCGATGGCCTGGAAGCCGCGGGCGGCGCGGTCGACCAGCCGGCCCAACTCGCGGTAGCTGGTGCGCTTGCCGAGGAAATTCAGGCAGGGCTTGTCGCCATGGCGGGCGACCGCCCCCTCCAGCAGTTCGGTCAGCGGCCGGACCGGGATCGGCATCGCCCAGTCCACCGTCGGCGGGTACGAGGCCAGCCATGGATAATCGGGCAGCTTGCGGGCGGCATCTCCCATCGCGCGGTTCCTCCCCCATTGGTTCCTGTTCCCGGTTGCCGGTTTCGTCCGGCACCGTCTTCTCCCCCGAGCCTACGCCGGGAAGCGGGGAATTGTCCCCTGGAGAGGAGATGGGATCGCGACCCCCATGAACAAGCGGGAGATGAACAAGCGGAGGCTGTAGCGCGCGCTCCCTTAACGACTGCGCAGCCGGTGCAGCACCTCCACCGCCATCCATTCGGCCAGCGCCCCGTCCTCGCCATCCAGAAGGACGGCGACGGAGACCGGGACCGGCCCCGGCGCATGGTAGGCCGCCGGCGTCACCCCCGGACCGCCGCCGGTATGGCCCCAATAGGGACCGGCCGCCGGGTCCAGCTCCACCATCATCCCCAGCCCATAGGACGGCTCGACCCAGGGCCGCCCGCCCATCGGCCCGCCGACCGGCAGCCCATCGCGCATGCGCCGCAGCAACGGGCCCGGCAGATACTCCTCGGCCAGACCATGAATGAGGCGGCAGGCGTCCGCCGCCGTCATCGCCACCACCCCATGCGACACCCAGCCGGGATGATAGGCCTCCGCCACCGCAGCCCCGCCGAAGGCCGGGCTCGGCCCGAAGAACAGCCCGTCGAGGTCGGCGCGGTCACGCAGCAGCGACGCGCTGGCGAGGCCGAGCGGCGCGAAGACCTCGCGCCCCAGAATCTCCGCCAGCGGAGCGCCGCCCGCCCGCTCCAGCAGCCGGCCGATCAGCAGATAGCCGATGTTGGAATAGGCGAAGCTGCCGACCGGCGGCCCCTCCAGTCCGCAGCGGGCCAGGAACTCGTCGCCGCTCCAAGGCGTCGCACCGGCGGCGACGGCGGCGTGATAGTCGGCCTGCCCGCCATAATCCGGCAGTCCGGCTCGGTGGGTCAGGATCTGCGCCACGGTGACCGATCCCTGCCGTCCGGCCAGTTCCGGCAGCCAGCGCTCCGCCGGCCCATCCAGCTCGACCACGCCGCGGGCGACCAGCCGCAGCACGGCTGCGGCGAGAATGGTCTTGGTCAGGCTGTAGACCAGGGCGCGCCGGTCGGCCATATCGTCGCCCGCCGCCCCGCTGCCCGTCGCCCCGCTATGCGTCCCTTTCCGCCGCAGCGCCAGTGTCCGCACCGGTTCCGCATCGGCGCCCCGGCCGCGGGCGATGGCGACGAGCGCCGTGGACGCCGGGGCCGGGCTTGCGCTGTCCTCCTCCAGCAGGCCGGCGAGCGCCACGGTCAGCACCGCCACTTCGGGATCCGCCCCGGCCGCCCCGTTCCTGTCCTTACCCATCGCCTGTCCGCTCCCCGCCGCCGATTCCGTTTGTCCTCACAGATAAGAAGGCCGTCGGCCGGCAAATGAAAATCCGGTCCGATCCTACTGGGGCGCCCCTCAACTGTCCCGTTAACCATAGCCGGCCGCTGACGCATCCCACGAGTTGAGCTATCCTGTTGAGACCGCCCCTGTGGAGGGCCGCGCCATGCCCGTGATGGACGCCGACCAGCGCCGCAAACTGGAAGATCAGCTGCTTCGCAAGGCGGAGGAGGCGGTGCGGATCCTGCGCCGGGAGGCGGAAACCGGCGATCCCGCCCATGTCGACTCGCTGGCGGAGGGGCTGGCCGGGCTGCTGAAGACCCGGGAATTCCCCAGCCTGCGCGCCGCCGAGTTCCGCGAGCTGTCCCGCGTCTACCAGCGCGGCGCCTACCAGCGCAGCGTCGATTCGCTGCTGGTCCAGGCCGAACGCTGCGGCCATCGCGGCGACGAGAAGGGGCGCAACGCGCTGCTGACCCAGGCGAAGGACCATTTCGCCAAGGCCCTGCGGTTCGGTGCCGACGACGAGTTCCGCCACGGCGTCGAACGGCGCGTGCAGGCGACGCTGATGACCAGCAAGGACGGGGTGGACGAGCGCACCAAGCAGGCGGCCAAACGCAAGCTCGACCAGCACGATGTCGGCGCCAAGCCGCCGAACGGGATCGAACGCCGCCGTGCCATCCGCTACATGGACCCGGTCCTGGCGGTGGAGGCGGAGGGCCGGCGCTGCACCACGATCAATTGGTCGACCCGCGGCCTGCTGGTCGATCTGCCGCCGGGGGAGTTCGCTCATGCCGTCGGCGGCAAGCTGCGGCTGGAACTGCATTGCCCGGACATCCCGGAAACGGCCAACCCGGAAACAAGCCGCCCGGACAAATCCGGCCATCGGGTCGGCGGCCGGCAGATCGCCCATGTGGTGCGCCTCGACCCCGACCGCCACGCGGTGGCCCTGTCCTTCCCCGACATCAGCACCGTGATGCTGGACCTGATGCACGCCATGAAGGACGCCGGCATCAAGCCCGAACCGGAACGCTGATGCGGCCGTCCTCGCGCCCGCACCGCGCCGTCAGCCACCGACGAAGCGCCGGTTGTGGCCGCGCATCAGCGGATGCTCGTCCGGGCCGGCGACCGGCAGCAGGCCGTTGATCCGCGCCCCCGCTTCCGCCGGCAGGCAGAACAGGTTGATCCCCATGCCGAGCCCGTGGATCTCCGTCCCGGTGTCGACCAGCCCATAGCCGAAGATCGCCTCCGACCGCCCGGCGAAATTGGCCGGATTGTGGAAGGCCGGCAGATACCAGTAGCAGGCATAACCAAGCTCGCCGAGCAGGCGGATGAGCGCGCTCGACTTGTCGGGACGGTCGTTCTCCACATACAGCACCGGCCGGTCACGGGCGATCAGGCCACGGGCGCCCTCCAGAACCTCCGCTTCCATGCCCTCGACGTCGATCTTGACCAGGCGGATGCAGCCCGCCCCCTCACGGCACAGCCCGTCCAGCCGGTGCACCGGCACCGGCCGGTCCCCCGCCAGCGCGTCGAGCGACAGCGCCCCGTAATTGCCGTCCCTGTCCATCGCCACCGCGGCGAGGTGCAGCATGCCGTCGGCAGCCCCGGCGGCGGCCAGCACGCCGTCGGCCCAGTCCAGCCCGTTCAGCGCAAGATTTCCGCAGAGCAGCCGGTGGTTGGCATCGACCGGCTCCAGCGCCAGCACCCGGCCGGCAGGGCCGACCAGCCGCGCCAGCGCCACCGTGTGAGCGCCGATGTTGGCGCCGACGTCGATCACCCGGTCGCCGGCCCGGACGCACTGGCGGAACAGGGCGACCTCCTGCTCGAAATATTCAGCGTAATAGCCGAGCGACCGGCCGACAACGCTGTCGGTGCGCCGGTACATCATCAAGCCGTGCCGCGCCTTCACCAGCCCGACCGGACCCTCTCCACCCAGCAGATCGTCCGCCATCGCCTCCCCCCGCCGCTCCATCGGCCGGAAGTGTAGCGGAGCCCGATGCAAAGGTCGCGTCCGCCGGAGCCACGCGGCCCCCCTCCCCGGCCCGCGGCGGCCGGGGGAGAGGGCAAGGCATCAGCCTACGCCGATCCCGCTGGGTGCGGTGACGGCATGCTCCTTCAGGATCGCCTCGGAGATCGCCGACACTTCGATCAGCTGCACCTCGTAGCCCCACAAATTGGCGATGTGGCGCAGCACCGCCTTGGCGTCGCTCTCGTCGAGCAGCACGCCGTTGGTGACGCGGTGCTGCAGGATCAGCTTGCGGTCGCCGGCGAGATCGACGTCGACGATCTGGATGTCCGGTTCCAGGTAGCCCAAATCGTACTGGCGGGCCAGCTTCTTGCGGATGTCGCGGTATCCGCGCTCGTTGTGGATGTGATCGACCAGCAGATAGGGGTCTTCTGCGTCGTCGCGCACGCTGAACAGCTTGAGCTTCCGCATCAGGTGCGGACTGAGATACTGGAGGATGAAGCTCTCGTCGCGGAAGTTGGCCCAGGCCTCGCGCACCGCCGCCATGCCGTCGCCGCGGCCGGCGAGGTCGGGGAACCACTGGCGGTCCTCGTCGGTCGGCTTTTCGGCGATGCGGGCGATGTCCTGCATCATCGCGAAGCCGACCGCATAGGGGTTCAGGCCGGAGAAGCGCTTGTCGTCGAATTCCGGCTGGAACACGACGGAGGTGTGCGAGTGCAGGAATTCGAGGAAGGCGCCTTCGCTGATCTGGCCGGTCTCGTGCAGGCGGCTCATGATCTGGTAATGGACGTAGGTGGCGCAGCCCTCGTTCATCACCTTGGTCTGTTTCTGCGGATAGAAATACTGCGAGATGTGGCGGACGATGCGCAACAGCTCGCGCTGCCAATGCTCCAGCCGCGGCGCCTTCTTCTCCAGGAAATAGAGGATGTTCTCCTCGGGCAGGCCCAGCAGCTTCTTGCGCTCCGACACCGACTTGGCCGGGCGCGGGCCGGCGGCGGTTTTGGGCACCGTGCGCCATAGATCGTTGAAGGTCTGGTCCTGATATTCCTGCCGCTCGCGCTCGCGCCGCTGCTCGGTCCGCAGGTCGGACCGTTTCTTCGGGTATTTGTGCACGCCCTGGCTCATCAGCGCGTGGGCGGCGTCCAGCACCCGCTCCACCGCCGCATGGCCGTAGCGTTCCTCGCAATGGGCGATGTAGGTCTTGGCGAATTCCAGATAGTCGAGGATGCCCTGGGCATCGGTCCATTGCTGGAACAGCTGGTTGTTCTTGAAGAAATGGTTGTGGCCGAAGGCGGCGTGGGCGATCACCAGCGTCTGCATCGTCATGGTGTTCTCTTCCATGATGTAGCTGATGCAGGGGCTGGAGTTGATGACGATCTCATAGGCGAGGCCGCGATAGCCCTTGCGGTACATCATCTCGTCGCGGGCGAAATGCTTGCCGAAGGACCAGTGCTTGTACATCAGCGGCATGCCGATGGACGAATAGGCGTCGAGCATCTGCTCGGCGGTGATGACCTCGATCTGGTTGGGATAGACGTCGAGGCCCATCTCCTTCAGCGCGATGTGCTCGATGGCGTCATAGACGCGCTTGATCTTGTCGTAATCCCACTCGACGCCGTCATACAGCAGCGCCTCGGGTCTGGTGATCACAGCGGTCATTCTCGATCTCCCCCTGCCGCCCCTCTGCGCCCCCTGTGGGGGATGAGGGCGGTGATTTCCCTGTATCCCCTCAGTCGCCCCTTACGCTCCCGCCTTCTCGCGGGCGAACAGCTCGCGGAAGACCGGGAAGATCTCCCGGCGGGAACGGACGCGGCGCATCGCCAGCGGACGTTCCGGGCTCTGCACCTGCTTGTAGGTGCGCCAAAGCTCGGTTTCGCGGCCCAGTGCCGACAGGCCCATATTGTGTTCCGCCGCCACCTCGATGTAGGCGAAATACTGGCACATCGGCAGGATCACGTCGCGCAGCAGGGTCGCCGACTTGGCGTTGTCCGACGACATGTTGTCGCCGTCCGACGCCTGGGCGGCATAGATGTTCCATTCATTGTGCGGGTAGCGCTCCTGCACCACCTTCTGCATCTCCTCCAGCGCGGTGGACACCACGGTGCCGCCGGTCTCGGTGGAATAGAAGAAGGTTTCCTCGTCCACCTCCTTGGCCTCGTGGGTGTGGCGGATGAAGACGATGTCGACCGACCGGTAGCGCCGCCGCAGGAACAGGTACAGCAGCATGAAGAAGCGCTTGGCCAGATCCTTCATGTGCTCGGTCATCGAGCCGGACACGTCCATCAGGCAGAACATCACCGCCTGGGCGATCGGCTTCGGCACCGTCTCGAACCGGTTGTAGCGGACGTCGATCGGGTCGATGAAGGGAATCCGGCGCGAGCGCAGGACGATGTGTTCCAGCTGTTCGCGCAACGCCTGGATCTGCGTGGCGTCCTCGCCGGCCTCCTCGGCCTCGCGCAGCATCTCCTCCAGTTCGCGGATCTCGTCGCGCTTCGGGCGTTTCAGCGCGATGCGGCGCGACAGGCTGTTCCGCATGGTGCGGACCAGGTTCAGGTTGGCGGGCGACCCCGACACCGAATAGCCGGCCCGCGTCAGCGTGTGCGATTCCGACTGCTTGACCTTCTGCTTCACCAGATCGGGAAGCTCCAGATCCTCCAGGAAGATGTCGAGGAACTCGTCGCGCGACAGGACGAAGCGGAACTCGTCCTCGCCCTCGCCGTCGGCGCTGCCCTCGCTGCCGCGGCCACCGCCGCCGCCGTCCGGGCGCTGGATGGTGTCGCCTTCCACATATTCCTTGTTGCCGGGCACGACATAGTCGCGCACCCCGCCTTGGGCAGCACGGTGGAAGGACGGTTCGCGCACGCCGCCGGCGGCGATCGTCACCTTCTCGCC
This sequence comes from Azospirillum sp. TSH64, assembly GCF_003116035.1. Classification (GTDB taxonomy): domain Bacteria; phylum Pseudomonadota; class Alphaproteobacteria; order Azospirillales; family Azospirillaceae; genus Azospirillum. The sequence continues at coordinate 2,465,211 of NZ_LGQW01000015.1, read as the reverse complement.
GTTCTCGATATCCTGGATGCCCCGTTTTCCCGAGGCGTCGCGGACCGCCTTGACAACCTGTTCCTTGGCACGGCGCAGGAAACGCTGGCGGTTGGCCAGGCTCTTGCCCTGCGGGTTCAGGCGACGGTCGATGATGTTCATCAAGGGGCTGGCCCTCCCACCCGTTTCGTCACGCGGCCTTAGGATCCTGACAGCTTTCTATGACAGTGGGGTTGCCGCGGGGCGTTGCAACACCCCGCCCCGCGGCAATTAAGCGTCCCCCCGGTCCAGCTGTCCCGACCCGCCGGCCTCAGCCCGCCTGCTTCACCCGCATGTACCACTCGACCAGCCGGCGGACCTGTCGCTCGGTGTAGCCGCGGGTCATCATGCGCGAGACGAACTCGGTGTGCTTCTTCTCGGTGTCGCCGTCCTTCTTCGAGCCGAAGCTGATGACCGGCAGCAGGTCCTCGACCTGGCTGAACATCCGCTTCTCGATCACCTCGCGGATCTTCTCGTAGGAGGTCCAGGACGGGTTGCGGCCGGAATTGGCCGCCCGCGCCCTCAGCGCGAACTTCACCACCTCGTTGCGGAAGTCCTTCGGGTTGGCGATGCCCGCCGGCTTCTCGATCTTGGTCAGCTCCTGGTTCAGCAGCTCGCGGTTCATCAGCTGGCCGGTGTCGGGATCCTTGAAGTCCTGATCCTCGATCCAGGCGTCGGCATAATCGACATAGCGGTCGAACAGGTTCTGGCCGTAGTCGGAGTAGGATTCCAGATAGGCCTTCTGGATCTCGTTGCCGATGAACTCGGCGTAGCGCGGGGCGAGTTCGGCCTTGATGAACTCGACGTATTTCTTCTCCGTCTCCTCCGGGAACTGTTCGCGGCGGATCGCCTGCTCCAGCACATACATCAGATGCACCGGATCGGCCGAAATCTCGGTCGAGTCGTAGTTGAAGGTCGAGGCGAGCACCTTGAAGGCGAAGCGGGTGGAGATGCCGCCCATGCCCTCGTCGACGCCGCCCTGGTCCTTGTACTCCTGCATCGACTTGGCCTTGGGATCGGTCTCCTTGACGCTCTCGCCGTCATAGACCCGCATCTTGCTGTAGACGCTGCTGTTCGGATGCTCGCGCAGCCGCGACAGCACCGAGAAGCGCGCCAGCATCTCCAGCGTCGCCGGCGCACAGGGCGCGGTCGACAGGTCGGAGCCGTTGACCAGCTTCTCGTAGATCTTCTGCTCCTCCGCCACCCGCAGGCAGTAGGGGACCTTGATCACGCAGATGCGGTCGATGAAGGCTTCGTTGTTCTTGTTGTTCTTGAAGGTCTGCCACTCCGCCTCGTTGGAGTGGGCCAGGATCACGCCCTGGAAGGGAATGGCGCCGATGTTCTCCGAGCCGACATAGTTGCCCTCCTGCGTCGCGGTCAGCAGGGGGTGCAGCATCTTGATCGGCGCCTTGAACATCTCGACGAATTCGAGCATGCCCTGGGTCGCCCGGTTCAGGCCGCCGGAGAAGCTGTAGGCGTCGGGATCGTTCTGGCTGTAGATCTCCAGCTTGCGGATGTCGACCTTGCCGACCAGCGACGAGATGTCCTGGTTGTTCTCGTCGCCCGGCTCGGTCTTGGTGACGCCGATCTGGCGCAGCTTGCTGGGGTGGAGCTTCACCACCTTGAAGCGGTTGATGTCGCCGCCGAACTCGTCGAGGCGCTTGACCGCCCACGGGCTCATCAGTCCGGTCAGGCGGCGCTTGGGAATGCCGAAGCGCTCCTCAAGCTCGTCGCCGATCTCGTCCGGGTTGAACAGCCCGAGCGGGCTTTCGAAGGTCGGGCTGATCTCCTTGCCGGCCTTCAGCACATAGATCGGGCATTTCTCCACCAGCGACTTCAGCCGTTCCGCCAGCGACGACTTGCCGCCGCCGACCGGGCCCAGCAGGTAGAGGATCTGCTTGCGCTCCTCCAGCCCTTGTGCTGCGTGCCGGAAGAAGCCGACGATCCGTTCGATCGTCTCTTCCATGCCGTAGAACTCGGAGAAGGCGGGATAGACCTTGATGGTCCGGTTCATGAAGATGCGGCCCAGGCGCGGGTCGCGGGCCGTGTCGACCACCTCCGGTTCGCCGATGGCGGCGAGGATGCGTTCGGAGGCCGAGGCGTAGGACATCGGGTCGTCGCGGCACAGCTGGAGATAGTCCATCAAGGACATCTCGGTTTCGCGGCGGGTCTCGTAATTCTGCGTGTAGCGCGTGAACAGTTCGTCGGCCGGGAACATTCGTCGCTCCGTCTTATCTGGTCCGATGCGCCGGGGGGCCGCCGGTGGCTGCGGCGGCAGGGCGCGGCGCATGCCGCGATCCAAGGGGCACTCCAGGGAAGGCGCGGACCGCGCAGGGTCCGCAGCCTCCCCGCTCAGCGATAGAAGCCAGCGGTCTGGTGTAAGGAACGGTCCTGTGAAGGCCGGGAGAGGTCCGTCTCGTGACGCGGCGACCCCCGAACGAGTCATTTTTGAATGTAATGCTCCACCTGGAGCTTTCCAGGCACTCAGGCTCCATAGCCGGAAAGCCCGCGGTGAAGCTGGCCTCAGCCATAGGACCTAGGTCCTGCGGCCGGTGTGGGTGCGGCGAGCGCACCTGCTCAACCCACGCGCGTATCGGCCGCGCATGCGTCGGAAGGTTCGGGGAAAGAGGTGTGACGGTGTCGAAAGGTGACGGCGTGGAACCGGCGGCAATCGTCGTTGCCCGTCCGATCGGGAAGAACTGCCCAGTGCGATGCGACCCAAGCGGGTTCCATCGGGCGCTCCTTGTCACGCCATCGGCCTCCTCAAGCAGACGCGCCGCCTCGACCAAGCACGGCGCAGGGATTTACCGTCGATACTGAACTCCAAACCTTAACAATATCCGGTTGAGAGACTTGCGGTCTGCCGCAGTGTCGGCCACGGCCTCGCAACAGATCCCCCAACACTTCCTTGAGGTCATGTTGCGTCCCAATCGTGCCCATCAACAAGGCGGAAATTGGGTGAGGATGGGGCGCCAACGCGGCACGGTGGAGGGTTACCGCTGGATTACCGAATTGTTTCAATGGCTTGGCACGCTTGCCACGGGGTGGGAAATTTTGAAGGCAGGCCTGCGGCCCCCGCTTGCCCCCAGTGGCGGCAGCAATCTCCGGCGGCAAGCCGGAGTTTCGCACGGTGCCGGCAGCCCTTCCGCCGGACAGCCTCTCAGCATGGCCTCTCAGGCCGGCTGCCAGCCCTTCACCCCGATGCTCAACGCCTCGCGCAGGGTCGCAGGGGTGACGGGCTTGGCCAGCACCGCGTGGGCGCCGCTGTCGCGCGCCTGCGCCTTGCGGTCGTCGTCGACCCGGCCGCTCATGAACACGACCGGCAGGCTGCTGTGGCGCGACTCGCCGCTGGTGCGCAGAGCGCGGACAAAACCGAATCCGTCCATCGGCTGCATTTCCACATCGCACAGCACCAGGTCGGGCGCGTGGGCGGCGACCACCGCCAGTCCCGACTCGCCGTCGGCGGCCTGATGGACCGCCTTGACGCCCAGCGTGCCCAGCATCTTCGCCAGCACCATGCGGGTGAAGGATTCGTCTTCGACCACCAGGACCGACAGGGCGCCGAACGGCGTCCCCGTCTCGCCTGACGTCTTGCCTGCCGCAGCGCTCTCAGCCGACCGGTCAGTCATCACGCCCCGCCCTTTCGCTTGAGCGACCGGCCGGCGGAATGCTGCCGACGGTCATTTCGTGACCCGACCTGTGTACGATGGCAACCAGGGACGCGCAAGATGTCCAAATATACGAGGGTGCACACGGCCCTGGCTCATGCCCTGGCCCATGCTCTGGATGAGCGGTTGCACCGGCCCGTCCGCCCCGCTTAGATGGACGGCATGAGCTTCCTCGATCACATCCGCGCGTGCAACGCGCACGACCTGTCCGGCTTCCGCCCGTTCGAGCTGGACGGCCACACCGTGGGCTGGGTGCGCCATGCCCTGGCCGAGGCGCTGCCCGGGGTCGATCCCGGCTTCGTCGTCACCGCCGACCGGCTGACCATCGCGCCCGAGATCCGGGATTTCGAGGCGCGCTCCACCCTGCTCGACCATGCCGCCGCCTATCTGGTGGAACAGGGAACGGTCAAGGCGCTGCGCGGCGAATATTACCCGGTCCTGCCGCGCTGGGGGGCGGAGCCGCTGGCCCGGCTGGACCGTGCCGCCGTCGGTGCCTTCGGGATCGAGGCCTACGGCCTGCACATCAACGGCTTCGTCCGCGACGACTCCGCCGGTAATGGGGCCGGCGGACTTCTGCTATGGATCGGCCGGCGCGCCAAGGGCCGCGAGGTGGCACCGGGCCAGCTCGACAACCTGATCGCCGGCGGCCAGCCCATCGGCCTGAGCCTGGCCGAGAATCTGGAGAAGGAGGCGGCGGAGGAGGCCGGGCTCGACGCCGAGACCGCGCGGCGCGCCGTGCCGGTCGGCGCCATCAGCTACACCATGGAGACGGCGGCCGGGCTGAAGCGCGACCGCCTGTTCGTCTACGATCTGGAGCTTCCGCCCGGCCTCACCCCCGTCAACACGGATGGCGAGGTGGAGAGCTTCGAACTCTGGCCGCTCGACAAGGTGGCGGAGTCGGTGCGCGGCAGCGGCGAGTGGAAGTTCAACGTGACCCTTGTGGTGGCCGATTTCCTGATCCGCCATGGCCGGCTGACGCCGGAAAACGATCCCGACTATCTGGAGATCGCCCGCAGCCTGCGGCGGTAAGCCCGGCGCTTCGCCGGCCGGGTGCCTATCCGGACAAACAAAAGGCCCCGCCTCTTGCGAGAGCGGGGCTTTTTTTCTTCCGGCCGCGGCGGCGCCCGGTACCCTGGTACTGGAGGCGGTTACTGGGGCAGCGGCTGCGGGCTGTCGGCCAGCGAGCGCAGGTAGGCGACGACGGCCGCGCGGTCGTCATCCTTCTTGAGGCCGGCGAAGGTCATCTTGGTGCCCGGAGCATAGCCCTTCGGGTCATAGAGGAACTTGTTCAGCTCGTCATAGGTCCAAGTACCCCCGGTCTTGACCAGCGCGTCGGAGTAGGCGAAGCCCTGCATGTGGCCCTTCGGACCGCCGACGATTCCGAACAGGTTCGGACCGACCTTGGCGGCGCCGCCCTTGTCGAAGCTGTGGCAGGCCGCGCAGGCCTTGGCCACCTTCTGGCCGGCCTCCGGGCTGGCGGCGGCGAGCAGCGGCGCGATCGGCGCCGGACCGGTGGGAGCGGCACCCTTGTCGGCGGGCGCGCTGGCCCCCTCGGGCGTCGCGACGACATAGACGCTCTTTTCGAGCGGCTTAGAATGAACCAGCACCTTGGACGCGAATCCGGCCAGCATCGCGATCAGCCCGGCCAGCAGCACGGCGCCGAAAACCTTGTTCCACTCCATGCTCATTGATGAGCCCCTTTGTTCCCTAATTTCAGTACACTCGGCGTTTCTCCCGCCCGCGGCTGAACGCGCCGCGGCTACCATAGCCCGCGGTCCGAAGCTTCTCATAGCCCGGCGGACCGCGAAAAAAGGTCGCATACAAATTTGTCGCAGTCACCAACCACTTAATTTGCTTGCGCATTACGCTGCATCGCAAAGCAGCCGGAAGGCAGGCGCTGCGGCCCCCTGGCGGCTCTCGCACCGTCCGACATGCCATCGCCCGATGCCGCCCCTTGACGCCGCCCCGGCGTCCGTGGTTCACCCGCGCCAGAAAAGCGTCACGAATCCAAGCGTCCCGATTCCCTGACCCACCGGACCTTCCCACCGGAGTTTCCGCGCCATGCCGACCGCCGCCCCCGCCAGCATCTCCGTCGCCCGCCCGGCTAACCCGGTCGTGGTGATCCCGGCACGCATGGCCTCCGTCAGGTTGCCCGGCAAGCCGCTGGCCGACATCCTCGGCGCGCCGATGATCGTCCATGTGCTGCGCCGCGCCATGGAGGCGGAGATCGGCCCGGTGGTGGTCGCCTGCGCCGAGCCTGAGATCGCCCGCGCGGTCGAGGCCGCCGGCGGCACCGCGGTGCTGACGCGCCCCGACCATCCCTCGGGCTCCGACCGCATCTTCGAGGCGCTGCAGCTGATCGACCCGGAGGGGCGGCACGATGCGGTGGTGAATGTGCAGGGCGACCTGCCGACCATCGAGCCGGAGAGCGTGCGCGCCGCCTTCGCCCCGCTGGCCGACCCGGAGGTCGACATCGCCACCCTGGTGGCCGAGATCACGCGGGAGGAGGAGCGGACCAACCCCAATGTGGTGAAGGCGGTGCTGGAGCTGCCGGCCGGAGCCCGCCAGGGCCGCGCGCTCTATTTCACCCGCGCCACCGCGCCGACCGGCGACGGGCCGCTCTACCACCACATCGGTCTCTACGCCTACCGCCGGGCGGCGCTGGAGCGGTTCGTGTCGCTGCCGCCGTCGGTGCTGGAGCAGCGCGAGCGGCTGGAGCAGCTGCGCGCCCTGTCGAACGGCATGCGCATCGACGCGGCGGTCGTTGACGCGGTTCCGCTGGGTGTCGATACTCCCGCCGACCTGGAGCGCGCCTGCGCCCTCCTCTCCAGCCGTCAAGCCGGCTGACATCCGACACAGTCGGTCTTTTATTCAAGATCCGCCGGGGGAATTCCGCTCATGGGCACGTCCAACATCATCGCCTTCCAGGGCTTCCCCGGCGCCTATTCCGATCTGGCCTGCCGCAACGCGCGGCCGACCATGACGACGATGCCCTGCGCCACCTTCGAGGACGCCTTCTCCGCCGTGCGCGACGGGCGGGCCTCGCTGGCGATGATCCCGGTGGAGAACTCCATCGCCGGCCGCGTCGCCGACAACCACTATCTGCTGCCCGAAGGCGGCCTGCATATCATCGGCGAGCATTTCCAGCGGGTGAATCACCAGCTGCTGGCGCCGAAGGGCGCCACGCTGGACAGCATCCAGACCGTGCGCAGCCACATCCAGGCGCTGTCGCAGTGCCAGACCGCCATCCGCGGCCTGGGCCTGCAGGCGATCAACCATGCAGACACGGCCGGCGCCGCGAAAGAGATCGCGGCGATGAACGACCCGCGCCATGCCGCCATCGCCTCTTCGCTGGCCGCCGAGATCTACGGCCTCGACATCCTGAAGAGCGGGATCGAGGACGCCACCCACAACACCACCCGCTTCCTGATCCTGGCGCGCGAGCCGAAGCTGCCGGCGCTGGGCTCCTGCAAGACCATCACCACCTTCGTCTTCCGTGTCCGCAGCGTGCCGGCCGCGCTCTACAAGGCGCTGGGCGGCTTCGCCACCAACGGCATCAACATGACCAAGCTGGAAAGCTACATGGTCGGCGGCCACTTCACCCAGACCCAGTTCTACGCCGACGTCGAGGGCCATCCCGACGAACGCCCGCTGCGCCTCGCCCTGGAAGAGCTGGATTTCTTCGCCCGCGAGGTGAAGATCCTGGGAGTCTATCCGGCCAACCCCTTCCGCTATCAGGAAAGCCAGCGCGTCGGCGAGGACTGACGCTTTCCCGCAACGCCGCAAGTCTTTTCGCAGTTGCCGCAAGTCACGCGTCATTCCGCCGCAGTGACGCAACTTAGCCTTGGCCGCGTCCGGCCGGCGCTGGGCAAGATTAGCTGAAGTTGTTATACAGGAAGCACCGGCAAGCGCCGGTTCCACAAGGGGCCGATTACAACAAACACCACGGCGGCTGACGGGTGAGACCCCGCCGACGGCCATGGCGCCACGGATGGAGGTTGCCATGCTCACGATGGAAGATTGTCTGGGATTGGCCGATCTGGAGGCGGACGAGGTGGCGCAGATCGCCGCCCACGAACATATCCCCTTCATGGCCGCGCTGGAAAAGGGCGCCTCGCTTCTGCATGAACCCTGGGGCGATGCCGCCGTCCGCCAGATGGTCTGGGACAACCTGTGCTGCGCCACCTGCCGCAGCGCGGCCGAAACGGCCTCCCTGATGATGCTCTACAACGACACCTGCACCCGCCACCCCAACCCCTTCGACCGCCGCCGCTCCCCCACGCGTGCGGTGGGGGTGCAGCAGCGGCATTAGGAAGGGTGTCCACCCTTGCCCAGGATGACCGGCCTGACATCGTGTGCTACGCTTGGCAATATCTCAATTTCTGCTCTACGTCAGGCCGACCATGCGCATCATCCGAGGCATGTCCACGCCGCGTCCGGAGCCACCCGCTCCGGCGACCAAGCTCGCATCCGACCCGCCGGACAGCGGACTTTACGACGAGGACTTCGTCGCCTGGATCGAACGTCAGGCGGCGCTGCTTCGTTCGGGTACACTTACCGCACTGGATCGCGCCAACCTCGCCGAAGAGCTGGAGGATATGGGTAAGGCCAAGCGGCAGGAACTGCGCAACCGGCTTGAAGTGCTGCTCACCCATCTCCTCAAGTACCAGTTTCAGCCGGGCATGCGCACCGGCAGTTGGCTTGGAACCATCGGTGAACAGCGCCATCGCATCGAAGACGTGGTGGAGGAAAGCCCGAGCCTGCGCCCATTGCTTGCCGAATTGCTGGAGGATGCGAAGCTCTACAAGCGGGCCGTCCAAAAGGCATCGCTGGAAACCGGCTTGCCCGCCGGCACCTTCCCGACGGTCAGTCCCTATGGCAGGGAGGCGCTGGACGAGCGTTACTGGCCCGGCCCCGGCCCGCATCCGGACCTCGACTGACATGCCGAGGTCCGAAGATCGCGGTCTGAAGTCCGACATGACCCTGATGAAGTGGATGCTTGGCTTCGTGCTTGCCTTTCAGATCGGCATCTTCGTGAAGCTGTTCATCCACTGATCCCTCACCCCTCCGCCATCCATTCCCGGATCAGGCGGTGGGCGATCGAGTCGGGCCGGGCGAGGCGGAAAGTCTCGTCCGGGGTGTGGCTGCGCAGGAAGTCGCGGTCGAACCAGCGGGCGCTTTCCAGCTCGTCGTTGCCGGTGTCGATGTCGAAGCTGGTGGCCCGCGCGGTGAAGCCCAGCATCAGCGAGGATGGGAAGGGCCAGGGCTGCGACGAGCGGTACCGGATGTCCGTCACCGTCAGCCCGACCTCCTCGAACACCTCGCGGGCGACGGTGTCCTCCAGGCTTTCGCCCGGCTCAAGGAAGCCGGCCAGCACCGAATGCATGCCGGGCGGGAACCGGCTCTGCCGGCCCAGGACCGCCCGGTCGCCGCCGTCATGGACCAGCATGATCACCGCCGGGTCGGTGCGCGGGAAATGGTGGGTGGCGCAGCCGGGGTTGGTGCAGAGCCGGACATGCCCGCCCTCCGCCGTCGCCGCCGGGGAGCCGCAGACGCCGCAGAAGCGGTGGCGGGCATTCCACCACACCATGCCGCGGGCATAGGCGCACAGCGCCGCCTCGCCTTCCGGCATCAGCGGGCCGGTGACGCGCAGATCCTCGAACCGGCCATGGCCGCGCAGGGCCGGCAGCGCGTCCGGGTCCTCGACCATCGACAGGTCGACGGTGAACACCGGCGTGCCGTCCATCAGGCCGAGAAAGATCGGCACCGCGTCCAGCCCCTCCGCCGGCAGCAGGACGGCGCGGGGCGCATCCTCCGGACCGGCGACGAAGCTCTTGGTCTGCCAGATCGGCAGGACGCGGGACGCGGGGGCGAGCCAGGCCTCCGTCAGCCAATCCTCGTCCTTGCGGCGGAGGGAGGCGCGGTCGATGGGCGCGGCGGCGTAGATGTTGGGTCGGTTCGTCATGGCCCGTCGAGGCTGCCACAAGCCGGGCCGGGCGCAAAGCCCTGCCGGCGGAGGAGCTGCCCGGCGGAAACCGCGGCCTCTCCTCAAGCAGAGCCGGGGCGCTTTCGGGTTTCCGGGGCGGGCACACGCCGTTAGGATGCGGCAACCCTATCGACAGAAGTCTCAAGGAGCGACCATGACCGAACCCTGCCCCGCCCCGATGGTGGCGCTCGCCCAGCGGTTGGCCGACTCCAGCGGCAGCGTGGTCCGCCGCTATTTCCGCACTCCGGTCGCCATCGACGACAAGGCCGACGCCTCGCCGGTCACCATCGCCGACCGCGAGGCGGAGCACGTCATCCGCACCATCATCGAAAGCCAGCGCCCCGACGACGGCATCTATGGCGAGGAGCACGGCACCAAGAACCTGGACGCCGAATGGGTGTGGGTGATCGACCCCATCGACGGCACCAAGTCCTTCATCACCGGCCGGCCGATCTTCGGCACGCTGATCGCCCTGCTGCACCATGGCCGCCCGGTGCTGGGCATCATCGACCAGCCCATCGTCGGCGACCGCTGGATCGGCGTCGAAGGCCGCCCGACCACCCACAACGGCCAGACGGTGCGCGTGCGCCCCTGCCCCGGCGGGCTGCCTGCCGCCATGTTCGGCACCACCTCGCCCGACCTGTTCCCCGGCAGCGATTACGAGGCCTACCGCCGCGTCGCCGCCAAGGTGAAGACGGCGTCCTACGGCGGCGACTGCTACAGCTACGGCCTGCTGGCGTCGGGCTATTACGACCTCGTCGTCGAGTCGGGGCTGAAGCTGTACGATTTCGCGGCCTTGGTGCCGGTGGTGACCGGGGCCGGCGGGCTGATGACGGATTGGGAGGGCAAGCCGCTCGACGCCAACTCCACCGGCCGGGTGATCGCCGCCGGCGATCCGCAGACCCACCGTGACGCCATGGCGACGCTGGCCGGTTGAGGGAAGCGCCATGACCGCCATCTCCCCTCCCGCCCGTTCCGTTTTTGAAACGTCCCCTGAAAAGCTGCGGCCCTTCCTGGAAGGGCTGGCGGCGCGGGTGTCGGGCGGGTCGAACTGGATGGTGCGCAAAAAGACCGTCTGCGACCTGCTGCTGGGGCTCGACGCCTTCTTCGCCCTGCCGGCGGCCGAACGCAGCGCCCTGATGGCCGACGGCGGCGCCTCCCCCGACCTCGCCGAGGCCGAGGGCAAGACCGACGGCGGGCCGGAGGATTTCCGCAAGGTCCTGCCGCTCTATGTCGGCGCCATCCTGGAAGGGATGCAGGAGACGGTCATTGCGTCCCCGGAACAGGCGGCGATCTATCTGCTGTCGATCCATCCGGAACATCAGGCGGCGGCGGAGGCCTGGATGCTGGCTGACCCGCGCAACGGAAAGTCGGTGCGCAAGCTGATGCGGACCGACCGCCGCTATCGCCAGTTGATGGACCGCATGGCCGACCATTGGCGCGCGGCGCGAAGCAACTGACCTGAGAACCGGAATTGCGCCCGGAATTGCGCTTGACCGGAGAGCGGGCGTGGCAATCTAACCAGAACGTCCGCACCCCACACAGGACCGCCGATGCGCCGCCTTCTCGTCCTTGCCGCCACGATCCTGACGCTGTCGACATCGGCGATCCTGGCGCCAGCGCAGGCCGCCACCCGGACCGTCACCGCGCTGAAGCAGTTCGGCGAGCCGCAGTTCCAGCCCGGCTTCACCCATTTCCCCCACGTCAATCCCGACGCGCCCAAGGGCGGGTCGGTCGGGCTGGCCGAATCGCAGCCGGGCACCTACGACAGCCTGAACACGCTGATCCTGCGCGGGGTGCGTCCGCGCACGCTGGGGCTGATCTCCGACACGCTGATGGTCGGGTCCGGCTGGGAGCTGGACGCCGCCTACGCCCACATGGCGGAAAGCGTCGAGGTGCCGGACGATTTCGGCTGGGCGATCTTCACGCTGCGCCAGGGCGCCCAGTGGCATGACGGCACGCCGATCACCAGCGCCGACGTGGTCTTCACCTGGGATGCGATCCAGGCCCATGGCGCGCCCTTCATCAAGTCCTTCCTCGACCGCACCGCCAAGGTGGAGGCGCTGGACGACCGCCGCTTCAAGATCACCCTGACCGGCACGGGGGAGATCAAGCCGATCATCGACTTCGCCACCACCTTCTCGCCGCAGCCAAAGCATTGGTGGACGGCGCAGGGGCGCGACATCTCCAAGACGACGCTGGAGCCGGTGCTGGGCAGCGGTCCCTACCGGATCAAGACGGTCGATGCCGGCCGCTCCATCACCTACGAGCGGGTCGCCGACTGGTGGGCGAAGGATCTGCCGACCGCCCGCGGCTTCTACAATTTCGACACCGTGAAGGACGACTTCTACCGCGACGACGACGTGATGTTCGAGGCGTTCAAGGCCGGCGCCTATGATTTCCGCGGCGAATACCGGGCGCAGCGCTGGACCACCGGCTACGACTTCCCCGCCATTAAGGACGGCCGGATCCGGAAGCTGGAGGTGCCGAGCGAGTTGCCGCTGGGCGCCCAGGGCTTCCGCCTGAACACCCGCCGCGACAAGTTCGCCGACCCGCGCGTGCGAGAGGCGCTGGCCCTGCTGTTCGATTTCGACTGGATCCAGAAGAACATCCTGTACGGCCAGTACAAGCGGACGCTCAGCAACTTCCCCAACTCCGACTTCGGCGCCAAGGGACCGCCCGGCCCGGCGGAGCTGGCGCTGCTGGAACCCTTCAAGGCGCAGCTGTCCGAGCGGCTGCTGACCCAGCCCTTCACCCTGCCGACCACCGACGGCAGCGGCAACAACCGCGCCCAGGTGCGCGAGGCGACCCGCCTGTTCAAGGAGGCCGGCTGGGAGGTCCGCAACGGCAAGCTGACCAACGGCAAGACCGGCGAGGTGATGGCGATCGAGTTCCTCGACGGCACCGGCGCGCTGACCCGCGTCATCCAGCCCTATGTCGAGAGCCTGCGCCGCGTCGGCATCGACGCCTCCCTGCGTCTGGTCGATACCGCGCAGTATCAGGCACGGCTGGACGAGTTCGATTTCGACTCGATCATCGTCAACCTCGCCTTCTTCACCCCGCCGGGCACCGAGCTGCGCGGCTATTTCGGCTCGGCCGCCGCCGGTCTCAAGGGATCGGCCAACTATTCCGGCATCCATGACCCGGTGGCCGACGCGCTGATCGAAAAGGCGCTGGGGGCCAAGGATCTCGACTCGGTGCAGGCCGCCACCCGCGCGCTCGACCGCGTGTTGCTGTGGGGGTTCTACATGGTGCCGCAATGGCACAACCCGGAAAGCTGGATCGCCCACAAGGCGTGGCTGGCCCATCCCGCGGTCTGGCCGAAATACGATCAGGACTATCGCAGCACCAATTTTCCGGCGACCTGGTGGGTCGATCCGGCTGTCAAGGCGGCGCAGCCTTGATGACGCCCCATTGCGGCGCTAACTCCATCAAGCTGAACGCTTTTCGAGAAAATGAGCGAGGGAGGGGATCGGGCATGACGGGTCGGATGCGGTGTCTGGGCACCGGTATGGCGGCGGCGGTGATGATGGCGGCGGCGCTTCTGCCGGCATCCCCGGCCGCGGCTCAGGACCAGGGCAAGACCGGGGGCAGCCACGCCCTGGCCCTGCACGGCACGCCGAAATACGGGCCGGACTTCCAGCATCTCGACTATGCCAATCCCGACGCCCCGAAGGGCGGCGAGGTCAAGCTGATGGCCTTCGGCGGCTTCGACAATCTGAACCCCTTCATCCTGCGCGGACAGGCCGCCGCCGGGGCCGGGCTGGTGTTCCAGACCCTGACCACCAGCAACGGCGACGAGGCGATCACCGAATACGGCCTGCTGGCCGAAAGCATCGAGGTCGCGCCCGACCGCACCTGGGTCGCCTTCACCCTGCGGCCGGAGGCCCGCTTCCACGACGGCCAGCCGGTCACGGCGGACGACGTGATCTGGAGCTTCGACACGCTCAAGGAAAAGGGCCACCCGCTCTACCGCACCTATTACGCTGACGTAACGAAGGCGGAAAAGACCGGCGAGCGCACGGTCAAATTCTCGTTCCGGGATGGCAACAATCCCGAACTTCCAGTCATCATGGGCCAGTTGCCGGTGCTGCCCAAGCACGCCTTCGCCAACCGCGATTTCGCCACCACGACGCTGGAGCCGCTGATCGGCAGCGGCCCCTACAAGGCGGTGGACGTGCAGCCCGGCCGCGCCATCACCTATGAGCGGGTCAAGGACTGGTGGGCGAAAGATCTGCCGATCAACCGCGGCCGCTACAATTTCGACCGCATCCGCTACGACTATTACCGCGACCTCGACGTCGCCTTCGAGGCGTTCAAGGCCGGCGCCTTCGATTTCCGGCTGGAGAACTCGTCGAAGAACTGGACCACCGGCTACAACGTCCCGGCGGTGCAGAACGGCCAGATCATCAAGGAGGAGATCAAGCACGAGGACCCGCAGGGCATGCAGGCCTTCGTCTTCAACATCCGCCGCCCGGTCTTCCAGGACCGCCGCGTGCGCGAGGCGCTGAATTACCTGTTCGACTATGAATGGACGCGGGCCAACCTGTCCTACGGCCTGTACCAGCGCACCAAGAGCTATTTCGCCAACACCGAACTGGCCTCCACCGGCCTGCCCTCGCCCGAGGAGCTGAAGCTGCTGGAGCCGTTCCGCGGCCAGATCCCGGACGAGGTGTTCACCAAGCCCTACGAGCCGCCGAAGACCGACGCCAGCGGCAACATCCGCGGCAACCTGCGCACCGCGCTGGGCCTGCTGAAGGACGCCGGCTGGGAGTTGAAGAACGGCAAGCTGGTGAATGCGCAGGGCCAGCCCTTCCGCTTCGAGTTCCTGCTGGTCCAGGCCGACATGGAACGCATCGTCCAGCCCTTCGTCCGCAATCTGGAGCGCGCCGGCATCGAGGCGCAGATCCGCGTGGTCGACAGCGCGCAGTACCAGAACCGCACCGATAATTTCGATTACGATATGATCATCGAGCGCTTCCCGCAGTCGTTGTCGCCCGGCAACGAACAGCGCGACTACTGGGAATCCTCGCGTGCCGACCAGCCCGGCAGCCGCAACTCGATCGGCATCAAGAACCCGGCCATCGACAAGCTGGTGGAGACGCTGATCGCCGCCCCCGACCGCCCGTCGCTGATCGCCGCCACCCGGGCGCTCGACCGTGTGCTGCTGTGGAACTGGTACGTCATCCCGCATTGGCACGACACGGTGTACCGCGTGGCCTATTGGAACCGTTTCTCCCATCCCACGGTTGCCCCAAAGTACGGCCTGGGCTTCCCGGACAGCTGGTGGATCGACGCGGACAAGAACGCGAAGCTCGCCAACAGCGCACGCCGCACGGGACCGTGAACCACGCTCTGGTCTAAGCTGTCGTTTCCTTGAGGATTGGGGAGGGTCGGGACACCCGCGATGCTGGCCTACATCATCCGCCGCCTGTTGCTGATCATCCCCACCCTGTTCGGGATCATGGTGATCAATTTCCTGATCGTGCAGATCGCCCCCGGCGGCCCGATCGAGCAGATGATCGCCCGCGTCCAGGGCACCGCGGTGGAGGCGACCTCGCGCATCGGCGGCAGCGCCGGCGGCGACGCCAACGCCGCCCAGCGCCAGAACCAGACCGGCGGCGACAGCGGCGGCAAGTACCGTGGCGCCCAGGGGCTGGATCCCGCCTTCATCAAGCAGCTGGAGAAGGAGTTCGGCTTCGACAAGCCGCTGCACGAACGCTTCATCCACATGATGTCGAACTACATCGTGTTCGATTTCGGAACCAGCTACTTCCGCGACCGCCGCGTCGTCGATCTGGTGCTGGAAAAGATGCCGGTGTCGATCTCGCTCGGCATCTGGACGACGCTGATCGTCTATCTGGTCTCCATCCCGCTCGGCATCGCCAAGGCGGTGCGCGACGGCCAGCCCTTCGACGTCTGGACGTCCGGCGTCGTCATCGTCGGCTACGCCATCCCCAGTTTCCTGTTCGCGGTGCTGCTGATCGTGGTGTTCGCCGGCGGGCGCTATCTCGACTGGTTTCCCTTGCGCGGTCTGGTCTCGGACAATTGGGGCAGCCTGCCCTGGTACCGCCAAGTGCTCGACTATTTCTGGCACATGGCGCTGCCGGTGTTCTCCATGGTGATCGGCGGTTTCGCCGGCCTGACCATGCTGACCAAGAACTCCTTCATGGAGGAGATCGGCAAGCAGTATGTGATCACCGCGCGGGCCAAGGGCCTGACCGAGAACCGCGTGCTGTACGGCCATGTCTTCCGCAACGCCATGCTGATCGTCATCGCCGGCTTCCCCGGCGCCTTCATCGGCATCCTGTTCACCGGCGCCATGCTGATCGAGGTGATCTTCTCGCTCGACGGGCTGGGGCTGCTGGGATTCGAGGCGGCGATCAACCGCGACTATCCGGTGATGTTCGGGACGCTCTATTTCTTCACCCTGCTGGGGCTGATCATGAATCTGGTCGGCGACATCACCTATGTGATGGTCGATCCCCGCATCGACTTCGACTCGCGGAGGGTGTGATGACTCCGCTGACCCGGCGCCGGCTGGCCAATTTCAAGGCGAACCGCCGCGGCTTCTGGTCCTTCTGGATCTTCCTGGTGCTGTTCATCGTCTCGCTGGGGGCGGAGTTCATCGCCAACGACAAGCCGCTGCTGATCGAATACGAGAACCATTATTACTGGCCGGTCTTCCACACCTACCCGGAGACCACCTTCGGCGGCGAGTTCGAGACCGAAACCGACTACCGCGATCCCTATGTCCGCGACCTGATCGCCGCCAAGGGCTGGATGGTCTGGCCGCCGATCCCCTACAGCTACCGCACCATCAACTACAATCTGCCGGTCCCCGCACCCGCCCCGCCGTCCGCCGACAACTGGCTCGGCACCGACGACCAGGGGCGCGACGTGGTGGCGCGGCTGATCTACGGCTTCCGCATCTCGGTGCTGTTCGGTCTGGTGCTGACCGTCTTCTCCTCGGTCATCGGTGTCGCGGCCGGCGCGGTCCAGGGCTATTTCGGCGGGCTGACCGACCTGTTGTTCCAGCGCTTCATCGAGATCTGGCAGGGGCTTCCCACCCTGTTCCTGCTGATCATCCTGGCCAGCGTGGTGACGCCGACCTTCTGGTGGCTCCTGGGGCTGCTTCTGCTGTTCTCCTGGACGGCGCTGGTCCATGTGGTGCGGGCGGAGTTCCTGCGGGCGCGCAACCTCGACTATGTGCGCGCTGCCAAGGCGCTGGGCGCCGGCGACGTCACCATCATGGTGCGCCATGTGCTGCCCAACGCCATGGTGGCGACGCTGACCTTCATGCCCTTCATCCTCAATGGCTCCATCACCACCCTGACCGCGCTGGATTTCCTCGGTTTCGGCCTGCCGCCCGGCTCGCCGTCGCTGGGCGAGCTGCTGGCCCAGGGCAAGGCCAATCTCCAGGCGCCCTGGCTCGGCCTGACCGCCTTCTTCGTGCTGGCGATCATGCTGAGCCTGCTGATCTTCATCGGCGAGGCGGTGCGCGACGCCTTCGACCCGCGCAAGACCATCGCCCAGATGTCCACCGCGCTGCCCGGCGAGGCCGCCGCGGCCACCGCGGCGCGCAAGGAAGCGGCGGAATGACGATGACGACCGTGAAGAGCCCGACATGAGCCTGATGCCCCCCAACCCCGACCTGCTGTCCGTGCGGGGTCTGCGCGTCGATTTCCGCTCGGGCGCCGGTGCCACGCAGGCCGTCAAGGGCGTGTCCTTCGACATCCAGAAGGGCGAGACGCTGGCGCTGGTCGGCGAATCGGGCTCCGGCAAGTCGGTGACGGCGCTGTCGATCCTGCAGCTGCTGCCCTATCCGATGGCGCACCACCCCGCTGGCTCGATCCGCTTCCGCGACACCGAGCTGCTGGGTGCCGAGGAGAAGACCCTGCGGCAGGTGCGCGGCAACCGCATCGCCATGATCTTCCAGGAGCCGATGACCTCGCTGAACCCGCTGCACAGCATCGAGCGGCAGATCAACGAGACCCTGTTCCTGCACAAGCGCCTGTCGACCGCCGCCGCCCGCGCCCGCACGCTGGAGCTGCTGCGCCTCGTCGGGCTGCCCGACCCGGAAAAGCGGCTGACCGCCTACCCGCACGAGCTGTCGGGCGGCCAGCGCCAGCGCGTGATGATCGCGATGGCGCTCGCCAACGAGCCCGACCTGCTGATCGCCGACGAGCCGACGACCGCGCTCGACGTCACCATCCAGGCGCAGATCCTGGCGCTGCTGAAGGATCTGCAAAGCCGCTTCGGCATGGCGCTGCTGCTGATCACCCACGATCTGGGGGTGGTGCGCAAGATGGCGGACCGCGTCTGCGTGATGAACCAGGGCGAGATCGTCGAGCAGGCCAAGGTCGACGACCTGTTCATCCGCCCGCGCCACGCCTACACGAAGAAGCTGCTGTCGGCCGAGCCGCGCGGCAACCCGCTGTCGCCGCCCGAGGATGCGGCGGAGGTGATGGCCGCCGATAGGCTGAAGGTCCATTTCCCGATCAAGAAAGGCCTGCTGCGCCGCACCGTCGGCCACATCAAGGCAGTGGACGGCGTCGATGTCGCGGTCCGCCGCGGCCACACCGTCGGCGTCGTCGGCGAATCGGGGTCGGGCAAGACGACGCTGGGCCTCGCGCTGCTGCGCCTGCACGCCAGCCAGGGCGCCATCCGCTTCGACGGCACCGACATCCAGGGCTGGCAGCCGAAGCGCCTGCGGGGCCTGCGCCGCGAGATGCAGATCGTCTTCCAGGACCCCTACGGCAGCCTGTCGCCCCGCCTGTCTGTCGGCCAGATCATCGGCGAGGGGCTGGGCATCCACGGCATCGGCGACGCCAAGGAACGCGAGGCGATGGTCGCCCGCGCGCTGGAGGAGGTCGGCTTGCCGCCGGACGCGCGCAACCGCTACCCGCACGAATTCTCCGGCGGCCAGCGCCAGCGCATCGCCATCGCCCGCGCCCTGGTGCTGAAGCCGAAATTCGTCGTGCTGGACGAGCCGACCTCGGCGCTCGACATGTCGGTGCAGGCGCAGATCGTCGACCTGCTGCGCGACATCCAGGCCCGCCACAACCTCGCCTATCTGTTCATCAGCCACGATCTGCGGGTGGTGCGGGCGCTGTCCAGCCACGTCATGGTGATGAAGGACGGCAAGGTGGTCGAACAGGGGCCGACCCAGCGCATCTTCGAGGAGCCGCGCGAGGAGTACACCCGCGCCCTGCTCGCCGCCGCGTTGAACCTGGAGGCGGTAGAGTCGCCGGCGGTGCGGACGTAGGGCGGGCGTGATCCCCAGGGTGCGGGAGTTGTCGACAAGATCTCCACGGATTTCACGGATTGGGACACGGATTTCACGGATGTCGCGGCCCAAGGCCGCACCCCTTCGTGAAGGGCCGAAGCGCCGCCAAGTTCAAAAAAAATCCGTGAAATCCGTGTCTAAATCCGTGAAATCCGTGGAAGGCCCGCCCACCGAAACCACAGCGTCCGGGACGACCTGCCACCACGCCAAGGGCTTTATCCCGGACTGCTCCCTCGGGTAGGGTACCGCTCCCTTCGCACAGACCGACGCCGCCGCCATGACCGACACCGCCCTGCAAGCTGCCGCCCGCCTCGCCGAAGCTGTCCGCTCTGGCGACCGCCGCGCGCTGGCGCGGGCGATCACGCTGATCGAATCGACGCGTGCCGACCATCGCGCCACCGCCGAAGCGCTGCTGGAGGCGCTGCTGCCCCATACCGGCAACTCGGTGCGACTCGGCATCTCCGGCGTGCCGGGGGTCGGCAAGTCGACCTTCATCGAGGCGTTCGGGCTGCATGTCATCGGGCTGGGGCACAAGGTCGCGGTGCTGGCGGTCGATCCGTCGTCGCAGCGCACCGGCGGCTCGATTTTGGGCGACAAGACCCGGATGGTCGACCTGTCGCGCGATCCAGCCGCCTTCATCCGCCCCTCCCCCGCCGGTGCGACGCTGGGCGGCGTGGCGCGCCGCACGCGCGAGGCGATGCTGGTCTGCGAAGCCGCCGGCTTCGACGTGATCGTGGTGGAGACGGTCGGCGTCGGCCAGTCGGAGACCGCGGTCGCCGACATGGTCGACCTGTTCATGCTGCTGCTGCTGCCGGCCGGCGGCGACGAGCTGCAGGGCATCAAGAAGGGCATCGTCGAGTTGGCCGACCTCGTCGTCGTCAACAAGGCCGACGGCGAT
>NZ_LGQW01000015.1:2435910-2445342 GCF_003116035.1 Azospirillum sp. TSH64 | reverse complement strand
AGCACCGTCCACCACCGCCGGCCGGTCGCCGAGGGCGGTGGCCATGGCGGCGATGCGGGCATGCACCGGCTCGAAGGCCTCGGCGGCGACCGGTGCGTTCCAGGCGGCGAAGCGCGCCTGCTCATCCGCGGTCAGCAGCGGCACCTCGCCCACCAGCTGCCCGGCATCCGCAACAAGACCAGACAGAAGCGTCTCGAAATGGCGGCGCAACCGCTCGATCCTGTCATGGTCATAGAGATCGGTCGCGTAGGTGAAAGAGGCCTCGATCCCACCGCCCTCTTCTTCCACGGTATCGAGGGTCAGGTCATAGCTGGCCATGGCGCTGTCGAGCGCCATCGGCTCCACCCTCAGACCATCCATCACGGAGGCGGCACTGCCATCGCGGCGCTGGTGGTTGAACATCACCTGGAACAGCGGGTTGTGGCTGAGGCTGCGCCCCAGCTTCAGCGCCTCCAGCAGCTGTTCAAAGGGAAGATCCTGATGCGCCTGCGCCCCCAGCGCCGTTTGCCGGACTTGATCGAGCAGGTCGGCGACGCGGTCACGCCCGTCGATCCGCAGGCGCAGAACCTGGGTGTTGACGAAGAAGCCGACCACGCCTTCGCACTCCGCACGGTCGCGGTTGGCGACCGGCACGCCGATGGCGATATCCCCCTGCCCGCTGTGGCGGTGGAGCAGCATCGTGAAAGCCGACAACAGCAACATGAACAGCGTGGCGTCGTTCTCGCGGGCGAAGGCGCGCAACGTCCCGGCCAGTTCCGCACCGAGCGTGAAGCGAAGGATGGCGCCACGGTGGCTCTGCCGCGCCGGCCGCGGCCGGTCGGCAGGCAGTTCCAACGGAGCCCGCTCTCCCCCCAGACGGTCGAGCCAATAGGCGAGTTGCCGCTCCGCCTCGCCCGCCTCCAGCATGTTCTTCTGCCAAAGGGCGTAATCGGCATAGCGGATCGGGGGGTGCGGCAGGTCGACCCTCCCGCCCTGCCGGATGGCCCCGTATAGATCGGCGAACTCCCGGATCAGCACGGCCATCGACCAGCCATCCGATGCAATGTGGTGCATCGTCACCAGAAGACGATGGTCCTGCTGCCCCAGTTGGACGAGGCGCGCGCGCAGGAGCGGGC
This sequence comes from Azospirillum sp. TSH64, assembly GCF_003116035.1. GTDB lineage: Bacteria > Pseudomonadota > Alphaproteobacteria > Azospirillales > Azospirillaceae > Azospirillum. The sequence continues at coordinate 2,444,227 of NZ_LGQW01000015.1, read as the reverse complement.
CGGTTTCCAGATCGAAGGGGGCCTGCGCCTCCTCCTCGATCAGGCGGCGGGCCGCACGTTCGCGCCCGTCGGCCGGCAGATGGCTCAGGTCGTCGACCGCCAGCCGGAATTCGGTATCGTCGAGGACGGTCTGCACCGGTTCCCCGTCGCCCTGGCGGAACACAGTCCGCAGAGCGGCATGGCGGCCCAGCAGACGTTCGAAGGCGCGGGACAGCGCGTCGCGATCAAGATCCCCGGCGAGGCGCGTCGCGCTGAAAATGTTGTTGGCGCCGCTGTCGGGATCGAGCTTCCACAACGCCCACATCCGGCGCTGCGCATGGGACAGCGGCACCTCCGTGGCCGGGGCGAGGTCCGCCGGGATCGGCAGCAGCGAAAGGTCCACGGCCTCGTCGCGCATGGCGCGCCAGAACAGCTTGCGCTTTTCCACCGGCAGGCCGATGAAGCGGCGGACCAGGTCCACGGAGTCTTGAGCAACCATCTGGAATTTCCCATCGCCGGCTGGCTTGACGCTGATCCGGCCGCCGGGGGTTCCGGTACGGTCGACCGGGGCGGCCAGACTGTGCGCGGCGCGCCATCAGGCACACCGCGGTCTCCAGTAGTGACGAAGCAGGGACGGCCGGATTTACCCCGCCGGTTCGGAATCGGCGGCGGCGAATGGTGTGTGCTCGCGGATGCTCGGAGTCAGCGGGCCGAAACGAGGAGTTCGCCGTCCTTGGACGCGAGCGTCACCGGCAGCACCCGCGGAAGGGACGCCGCAACGCGGTCCAGATCGGCGACGTCATACACGCCGCCGATGCGCATCGCCCCCACCTTGCGGTCGGCCAGCCTCAGCGGCTGCGACAGATAGGGGTTCAGCAGGGGCACCGCTTCGGCCAGCGTGATGTTGTCGAACACCAGCCTGCCCTCGCGCCAGGACAGGATCCGCAGCGGATCGACGTGCGCAACGCTGCCGAACCGGCTGTCGCGGGCGAAGCGGCCCTGCATGCCGGGCATCAGCCGCAAAGGCTCTCCTCCCGCCGCCGCGTCGGGGCTCACGGTGACCGATCCCTCCGCCAGCGTCACGGCGAGATCGCCGTCATTGGCCCAGACATTGAACTTCGTCCCCGTCACCCGGACCCGATGACCGGCAGTGAAGACGGTGAAGGGCCGTCCGGCATCGTGCGCGACCGCGAAATAGGCCTCGCCATGGTCCATCAGGACGCTGCGCCGGTCGCGGAACTGGGCATAGAACAGGGTGGTGTGGACATTCAGGTCCACGGTGGAACCGTCGGGCAACTCGACCATGCGGTGCCGGCCGCCGCCGAGGAAGACATCGACACGCCCCGGCAGCATGCCGAACGACCAGCCCACAGGCCAGCAGGCGGCCAGGGTCGCCGCAATGCAGGCCGCCATCGCCCAGCGCCGCCACCGTGACGGAACCCTGACGGCGGCGGACCGCGCTGTCCGCCCGCAGCCCGGCGCAGGGTGTGCCGCCGCCGTCCCGGGAACCGCAGTCACCCGCGGGCGCAGACCGGCGGACAGGCCCCAGATCTCCCGCATCGCATCGAATTCCGCCAGATGGCGCGGGTCCATCAGGCACCAGCGTTCGAATGCGGCGCGATCGGCGTCGCTGACCTCGGCCGATTGCAGGCGCAGGCACCAGTCCGCAGCCTCTTCGGTCACGCGGTCATCGTCGGAAGGATAAGACGGAGGCATACGGGCGCGCTCGGCTCCGGAAGGCGTTCGGCAGCTATAGGGCAAGCAGGGGATGGATCGCAAGGCGAGCCGGACGGAATGGACTCTACGCGAGGTAATCGGGCAGGGAAACCTCCGCGTCCGCGGCGCCGGCTGCGACCTTCCGTGGCAGGCAAGGGCACGGGGTGGGAGAGTAGGCACGGATCGGGGGGCCGGTTCCGGGAAGCAGGCCGTCGGGAAAAGCGGTTCCGGAGGATAACGGTTTCAGTTTCGCCCCGCTCGTTCGTCCTAGTCAGGACGGCCGCGCGCATCCGCCTCCACGGCGGAGCCTTTGTGCCGGCCACCTTCGCTCCCGTCCCGCAGGAACCCCGATGCCGACGCCACCCCGCACCAGCTTCGCCGCTCTGCTCCAGTTGCTTCGCCCCTTCTGGCCGATGCTGACCGCCGCCACCCTGCTGGGGGTGCTGGGCGGACTCAGCGTGACCGGGCTGCTGGCCACCATCAACCGCATCCTGCATGCAGGCGATAGTCCGGGCGCCGGGATCCTGCTCGCCTTCGCCGGCCTGTGCGCCCTGGCGCTCGCGGGCTCGGTCCTTTCCGACATCGGCACCAACCGGATCGGGCAGAAGGTCATCGCGCGGCTGCGCAAGGATCTGGGCGACCGCATCCTGACCGCGCCGATCGATCAGCTCGAGCGCTACCGCAGCCACCGCCTGATCCCCGTGCTGACCCACGACGTCGACACCATCAGCGACTTCGCCTTCGCCTTCGCGCCGCTGGCGGTGTCGCTCAGCGTCACGATGGGCAGCCTGTGCTACCTGGCGGTGCTGTCCTGGCCGATGTTCCTGGCGACGGCCGCCGCCATCCTGATCGGCAGCGCCGTGCAGTATGTGGCGCGCGTCCGCGGCATCGAAGGCTTCCACGAGGCGCGCGCCCACGAGGATGAGCTGCAGAAGCATTACCGGTCGCTGGCGGAAGGGGCGAAGGAACTGCGCATCAACCGTCCGCGGCGGCTGCGGCTGCAGAGCGAGGCGCTGCGCGGCACCATCGACCGCATCTGCGACATCCAGATCCGGTCGATCAACCTCTTCGTCATCGCCAAGGGATTCGGGTCGACGCTGTTCTTCATCGTCATCGGGGTGGCGCTCGGCGTCGAAGCGCTGTGGCCCAGCACTGACCGCGGGACGCTGAGCGGCTTCATCCTGGTCCTGCTCTACATGAAGGGGCCGCTGGAGCATCTGATCGGCACCCTGCCCATCGTCAGCCGCGCCCAGGTCGCCTTCCGCCGCATCGCCGACCTGTCGGCGGAGTTCGCCTCGCCGGAACCGCATCTGCTGATGAAGGACGACGCCCGCCCGCCCGCGACCATCGACCGGCTGGAGCTGCGGAATGCCCGCTACATCTACCCGCCGGCCGGACCCGACGTGGAGCCCTTCGTGCTCGGTCCCGTCTCGCTGCGGGTCGGCCGCGGCGAGATCCTGTTCATCGTCGGCGAGAACGGCTGCGGCAAGACCACGCTGATCAAGATGCTGCTCGGCCTCTACCCCCCTCACGAAGGCCAGATTCTGCTGGACGGCCGGCCGGTGACACCGGAGACGCGCGACGATTACCGCCAGCTCTTCACCACCATCTTCGCCGATTATTTCCTGTTCGACGACCTGATCCAGGCGAACGACAGCGTGCCGGAGGATGCCCAGGCCTATCTGGAACGGCTGGAGATCGCCCATAAGGTCAGCGTCGTCGACGGCGTGTTCAGCACAACCGACCTGTCCACCGGCCAGCGCAAGCGCCTGGCCCTTCTCCAGGCCTGGACCGAGAAGCGGCCGGTGCTGGTGTTCGACGAATGGGCCGCCGACCAGGATCCGACCTTCCGGCGGATCTTCTACACCGAACTGCTGCCGAGCCTGAAGGCGCTGGGCAAGACCATCATCGTCATCTCCCATGACGACCGCTATTTCGACGTGGCCGACCACCTGCTCCGGCTGACCGCCGGCAAGGTCGTGGAGGATCGCCAGCCGGCGCTGTGACGGAGCCTGGACGGGAAGCAGAAGTAAAAATGGGGCGCACCCGGTCGGGTTGCGCCCCATTTTCTTGCCGAAACACGCCGGTCAACCGGATTCCAGCATGTCCATCAACGCGCTCATCCGCGACAGCTTGGCCGGATCCGGCGCCGCCGGACGCTCGGCGACATGGGCGGCCAGCGCCCGCAAGGTGGCGTTGCCGAAGACCTGCCCCGGCGACAGGCCGATTCCGAAATCGCGGCGCAGACGGGCGATCAGCTGCACCGCAAGCAGCGAATGGCCGCCCAGCTCGAAGAAGTCGTCGTCAAGGCCGACGCGCTCCACCCGCAGCAGTTCTTCCCAAAGAGCCGCCAGCCGACACTCCAGATCCGTGACGGGCGGCACATGGGTCCGCTGCCTCGGTTCGGGCTGAGGAAGAGCCCGGCGGTCGAGCTTGCCGCTGGGAGTCAAAGGCAGCCGGTCGAGCCGGACCCAGAGGGTGGGGACCATATGGTCGGGCAGCCGTTCGCCCAGCCGCCGGCGCAACGACGGCCAGAGGGACGGCCAGAGGGCGTCGCCTTGCCGGCCGTCCTGCTCGACGGGAACGATGTAGGCGCAGAGCTGTCCGCCGCCCGGTCCTGCGACGGCGGCGACCGCCGCATTCCGGACCGCCGCATCCGCCTGCAATGCCGCCTCGATCTCGCCGAGTTCGATGCGCAGGCCACGGATCTTCACCTGCTGGTCGATGCGGCCGAGATACTCGATCACACCGTCCTCGCCGTGACGGGCAAGGTCGCCGCTGCGGTAGAGACGCCCGCCCGGCTCGCCGAAGGGATCGGGGATGAAACGGTCGGCGGTCAGGCCCGGCTGGCGGTGATAGCCGCGCCCGACCCCGATGCCGCCGATGTGCAGTTCGCCCGCCACCCCCGGCGGCACCGGATTGCCGCAGCCGTCCATTATGTAAAGGCGCAGTCCGGGCACCGGCCGGCCGGTCGGGATTTCGGCTGAGATGCCGTCCCAGCGATGGAAAGCGACGACATCCGCGCATTCCGTGGGACCGTAGCTGTTGTGGATGCGCGGTTTCGGCCCATGCCGTCTCTCCAGCCAGGGACGCAGCGCATCGGTGCGGATCGGCTCGCCGCCCAGGATCACGTCGCGCAGGGACTCCAGCTCCCCATTCCGTTCCAGCGCCACCAGCGGCTGGAAAGTGCTGGGGGTGGCATTCAGCGCGGTGATGCCATGCCGGGCGATCCAGTCCAGCAACAGTTGCGGGTCATAGCCTTCGCCTGCCATGTGCAGCTGACCGCCAACCAGGAGCGGTGCGAACAGGTTCTTCTGCGTCAGGTCGAAGGCGTGCGAACTCATCAGCAGTAGGCGGCTGCCGGCATCGAAGCCGACATGGTCGCAATACCAGCGCATCAGGTTCACGAACCCGGCCTGCGTCACCCCGGCCCCCTTGGGCTGGCCGGTGGATCCGGAGGTGTAGATCAGGTAGATCAGGTTGTCGGGTGCGCCGGCCGGCGGCAGATCATCGTCGGCGAACGCCGCCAGACGGTCCCGGTCGGCGTCCAGGCGGACCATCGGCAGACCGGCCGGCCTGGGCATGCCGCCCTGAAGCGTCTCCGAGGTCAGCAGCAGCGCGGCTCCGCCATCGTCCAGCATGTATGCCAGACGCTGCGGCGGGTAGCTGGGATCGAGCGGCAGATAGGTGGCGCCGGCCTTCAGAACCGCAAGAATGGCGACCAGCAGTTCGGGAGAGCGCTCAAGCGCGATGGCGACCCGGTCGTCAGGCCCGATTCCCTCGGCGCGCAGGAGGCGGGCCAGACGGTTGGCGTGGGCGTTCAGCTCACGATAGCTCAGGGTACCGCCCGGATGAACCAGGGCTGTCGCCTCCGGCTTGCGGCGGACCTGGGCTTCGATCAGCTGATGCAGGCGCTGGAGGGAAGGAGGCGGCAAGCCCGGCTCATCCTGTCCGCTCCAGTCCACCAGCACTTGGCGGCGGCGGTTGTCGCCCTCCAGCAGATCCAATGCCCCGACGAATGCTTCGGCATTCGACGCCAAGCGGTCCAGCAGGGCGCCGAAGAGTCGGGACAGCTCCTCCACCCGGCCGGTGTCCAACTGCTCGCGCCGGTAGCCGAAGGCCAGATCCAGCTTTTCCCCGGCCCGCACCGTCAGGGTCATGGCGTAATGGGTGTCGTCGACGGTCTCGGCGGCTCCGAATCTGATGGTGTGGTCATTGTGGTTTTTGATGGCCTCGTCGACGGGGTAGTTCTCGAAGACGAGGATGCTGTCGAACAGGGCCCGCGCGCCGCCGCTGGTGCCGAGGCTGGAGCCGGCCCAGCGCTGCACCTCGTGCAGCGGCGTGTGCTCGTGCTCGCGCATCTCCAGGTTCCGCCGCTGCAACCCGCGCAGCCACTCCCCCACCCGCTCATCCGATGGCGGACGCTCCACCACCGGCAGCGTGTTGATGAACAGCCCCAGCGTCTCCTCGACGCCGGCAAGCTCCGCCGGACGGCCCGACACCGTCGCACCGAACGCCACCGTCTCCTGCCCGCTGTAGCGTTGCAGAAGAAGCGCCCACGCCCCCTGCACCAGCGTGTTCAGCGTCACCCGCTGCGCCTGCGCGAACGCCTGCAACCGCCGCGTCGCACCGCCGTCCAGCCGCAGCCGCACAATGCCGTGCCCCGCCTGCGGATGCCGGCAGGGCAGGCTCGCCGCCAGCAGCGTCGGCGCCTCCAGCCCCGACAGGCGCCCGCGCCAGAAGCGCTCCGACGCCGCCGCATCCTGCCGCCCGAGCCACGCGATGTAGTCGCGGTAGCGGCCCGCCGCGCCACCGACCGCGCCGTCCACCTCCGCTCCCCGGTAGCGGCCCAGCGCCTCCGCCACCAGACGCGCGCTGCTCCAGCCGTCCAGCAGAAGGTGGTGGCTGGTCCAGATCAGGCGATGGCGCGCTTGGCCCTGTGGCCCCTGCCCCAGCCGCACCAACAGAACCCGCTGCAACGGCGGACGGCCAAGCTCGAAGCCACGGGCACGCTCCTCCCGCGCCAAGGCACCCAGAGCCTCCTCCAGGTCGGCGCCGGCGAGGCCGCGGTCGCGCCAGTCCAGCACCGACACCGCATCGCCCACCCGCTCCCACACCGCCTGCAATGGGGCAGCAAGCCGGCTGCCCCACAGGAAACTGGTGCGCAGCACGGCATGGCGCGCCGTCACCCAGGCCCAGGCGGCGGCGAAGCGGGTCTCCTCAAGCCCCTCCACCTCGACGGCGAGCTGCGTCACATAGGGGCTTTCGCCCTCCGCAGCGCCTTCCAGCGCATGGAACAGCATGCCCTGCTGCATCGGGCTCAGCGGATAGAGGTCCTCCACCTCGCGCGCCGGCAGCGCCAGGGCGTCCAGCTGCCCCTGCGTCAGCCCGGCCAGCGGAACGTCCGACGGCGTCAGCCCGCCGGCCGAGGACTCGCAATGCGCAACCAGTGCCCGAAGCTCCTCCCCATAGGCCGAGGCCAGCCCCTCCACCACCGGCGGCGCCAGCACCGCACGGCTGTAGCTCCAGTCGAACACCAGTTCCCCGTCATAGACCCTGCCGTCGATGCTCAGCCAGTTGCCGAGCGGGGCGTCGGCATCGAGACGGGCACCCGCCGGCTCGTTGGCCGGCACGAAGCGGGCGGTGTCGTCGAAGCTGCCGTCGAACTGGCCCAGATAGTTGAAGGTCACCCGCGCCTCGGGCAGGGCCCGCAGCGTTGCCTGTGCCTCCGCATCGCCCAGATGGCGCAGCACGCCGTAGCCCAGCCCGTTCGACGGAACCGACCGAAGCTGCTCCTTCACCGCCTTGATCGCTGCCTCCAGCTCCCCACCGGGGTGCAGATGCACCGGATAGGTGGTGGTGAACCAGCCGACGCTGCGGCTGAGGTCCAGGCCCGCCACCAGCTCCTCGCGGCCATGCCCCTCCAGCTGCACCAGCGCCGAGGCGGCGCCGCTCCACCGGCACAGCACCCGCGACAGCGCCGTCAGCAGAAGGTCGTTCACCCGCGTCCGGTAGGCCGCAGGCGCCGACGACAGCAGCCGTTTCGTCCAGCCCCCATCCAGCCGCGTCCGCGCAACCGCCGACTTCGCAACCGTCAGCGCCTCGGGAGAAACCGGCTCCGCCACGCCAGGCAGTCCGGCCGGCGCATCCGCCAAGCTGTCGCGCCACCAGGACAGCTCATCCTTCAGCGCCCCGCTCGCGGCGTGGCGGCGCAGCGCCTCGCCCCAGGACTGGAAGGACGCGGTCTTGGCCGGCAGCGCCACCGCCTCGCCCCGTTCCAGCTGCGTGCAGGCCAGCTGCAGATCCTCCAGCAGCACGCGCCAGGACACGCCGTCCACCACCAGATGGTGGATCGCCAGCAGCAGGCGTTGCTGTCCGTCATCCCCCCGCTCCACCAGCAGGGCGCGCAGCAGCGGGCCATGCCCGAGGTCGAGGCTGCGCTGGGCCTCCTCGCACAGCCGCTCCTGCGCCCCGGCATCGGCGGCGACGCGGTGCCACAGCACCGGCGGCACGGCATCGGACGACAGATGATGTGCCGTGCCATCCATCGCGAAGACCAGCCGCAGGGCGTCGTGATGGGCCAGCAGCGCCGAGAGCGTCCGCTCCAGCAGCGCCGGATCGG
>NZ_LGQW01000015.1:2387668-2435900 GCF_003116035.1 Azospirillum sp. TSH64 | reverse complement strand
TCACGTCGATAGGAGGCATGTGGACGGGCAGCAATGCCTGAAGCTAAGCCTTACTAATCGCTCGATCGGCTTGATCTCACCGGGCGCCATGCACAGCGGTAAGCCGCTTCATGGACGATCTGAAGACGCATCCCGTCACTTGAAACTCGATTTTATCGCGACCATCGAAAAGGCCGCCTTCCTTGTGGGAAGGCGGCCTTTTCGCGTCTGGAGTTTGGGCTCTCCGCCTACTCGCCCAATCCCTTGAAACCCATGTCGCTGTCGGCGATGGTGACGAACCAATTCTTCGGATCGCCCACCGTGCCGGCCAGCTCGGGCTGATCGAGCGCCGGCCGCACCATCATGCGGGTCGGCGTGCGCAGGCCGTTCTTCAGGCAGAGGAAGCCCATCATCGACAGCGGCCGGGCCGCTTGGGCGTTCAGCGTCCGGCACATCAGCGCGACCATCCCTTCCCGGCGCGCAAGTTCGGTCATCAGCGAGAAGGCCGCCATCAGCCAGCCCGGCCGGGCCAGATAATCGCAGACCACGCCGACCGGCTCTCCCTTCCAGTGGTCAACCCGGAGCACGACATAGGCCAGAACGGTCTCGCCGCGCATGACGTAGAAGCGGCGGAAGCGGTCGGCCTGGGGGGACAGGTCGAAGCGCCAGTTCAGGAAAGCCCAGTCGCGCCGGGCGATCACCGGATGCTGTGGCGACGCCGCCTCCCAGAGGTCGTCGACGCGGTAGTCGAAACGGTCGATCTCGACCAGCCGGGCGCCGAGCAGCTTGGCCGAGAGTCCGTAACCCATCGAGGCAGACGCCAGCGCCGGCTTGCCCACCCTGGCGACCAGCTTGGCCAGCCCGCCGCCATAGGGGCTGACGCGCAGGCAGCGCAACGGATCGATCACCCGCAAATATGTGGGCACATTGCCGAGGTCGAGCCAACCGCCGCGCTTGTAGGACTTGTAGGCGGCCTCCGTCATCGACAGCGACACGGCGAGATCGCTGGCTCCGGTGTGGGTTTCCGATAGGGCGGGGCCGACGCCGCGCAGGCGCCATTCCGGGGCGACCATCAGGTCGATCGCCCAGGAGGCCCGGCGGTTGCGCTCCCCCACTTTCAGGGTGAAGGGGATGCCGCCCTGTTGCCCGACCACCACACCGTTCCGCTTGCACAGCCAGAGCTGCGGGCCTTCATGCTCCCGCTCCGGCGGTTCTTCGAACAGCCAATGGAAGTGGTCTGGACACAGCTGGATTGCTTCGGCTCCGAAATGCGTGCGCTGGAATGCCTCCAGGGAGGCGTGATCGCCCGGTTCATACCGGGCGACGCCACGTTGCTTCCAGTCGATGACGCTCATGCCTCATCCCCGACGGACACCGGCTGCACCAGATGGGCATCGCGCAGGATGCGGGCGGAGGTGCGGCGCTTGGCGGTGATGTCCTTGTAGACGCGGTGGACCTGCTGGACGGTCAGGTTCAGCGCCTCCGCGGCTTCCTCCTCGCTGGCGCCGCGACCGTAGGCGCAGAGCGCCAGATCGAGCTTGTCGTAAGGCAGGGCGTAGTAGAACTCCTCCTGCGACTGCGGCAGCGTGTAGGTGTCGGTGCTGGGCGACTGCGCCTGGATTTCCGCCGGCAGGCCGAGATAGGCGGCCATCTGGTAGACCTGCGACTTGTAGAGGTGGGCGATCGGCTTGAGATCGGCCAGACCGTCGCCGCCGCGCACGAAGAAGCCCAGCTCATATTCCAGCCGGTTCGGCGTGCCGAGCACGGCATAGTTCAGGCGGTCGGCATGGGTGTATTCGACCGTCTTGCGCATGCGCTGCTTCAGGTTGGTGGCGGCGACGACGTCGAGATAGACGTCAACCGGCATGCGGCTGGTCTGGCGCTCGCCGTCCGGCGATTCGACGGTCAGGGTGAAGTAGTTGACGCGGTCGGCGTCCAGCAGGTTGCCGGCCAGACCGATCTTCTGCTTCCAGCCCGGACCGAATTCCGGGAACAGCCGGCGGATGGCATTGTCGCGCCGCTCGTAGCAGCCGAGTGCCTCCAACGGGCCGGTGATGTTCTCCATGACGGGCGTGACGCCGAGATGCTCACAGAGCAGGGTGCCGAGGCGGGTGCTCTTCGGCGAGTTTTCCTTTTCCGGCATCAGGATGCACAGCACGCGCTCCGGCCCGAGGGCGCGGACGGCGAGCGTGGCGCAGACCGAGCTGTCGATGCCGCCGGACACGCCGAGCACGATGCCCTGGCGGCGCAGATCATGGGCGACGATGCGTTGGATGGCGTCTTCGATCTCGCGAGCCGCGGCCGCGCAATCCAGATCGAGGGCCTTGGAGTCGAACGAGGTGAGGGCGTTCAGCATGGTCACGGTTCCCAATGGGGGTTGATGCATCGTCGGTCAAGAAAGGGCGCGGCGATCAGGCCGCGGTGGGCTGAGGTGTGGCGGTCCGGGCGTTGCCGGCCAGATCCTCCAGCACGTGAATTTCGGTGCGGTCCAGGGCGGCCCGCTGCTCGCGGATGCTCTGGGGCAGTTCGTCGTGGACGTACCGGGCCAGCATCTGCAGGGTCAGCGTGCCGACCAGCGCCATCTCCTCCCGCTCGCCGGCCATGCGGCCGTTCTGGCGGTGGGCCTTGTCGGCCAGGGCGGAGACGGCCGCGGCGTCGGTCAGGCCGTAGCGGGCGAGCGCTTCCGGCGACAGCAGGTCGCGGACATAGTCCGGAGCGCCGTCGCCGAACAGGGCCGTGGTCATCGGCGCCCGGTAGGGCCGCTTCGGTCTTTGGAAGATCTCGGCCGGCAGATGGCGGGCGGCGAGCCGGCGCAGGGCCAGCTTGTCGCGCAGGCCCAGCATCTTCACCCGGTCCGGCAGGGCGGCACAGAGGTCGTCCACCGCCGGGTCGAGGAAGGGGTAGCGGACCTCGATGCTGTTGGCCATGGCGACGCGGTCGCCCTGGGCCGACAGCAGGTAGGGGGTCATGAAGGTGGCGATCTCCGCCCACTGGCTGCGCGCCAGCGGCGACCAGCGCGACCAGCCGTCCGGCAGATGGGCCGCCACATGCGCCTCGAAGGCGGCATCGTCGGCGGTCGCCTGGACATCGGCGGACAGCAGGCGCTGCGACCAGCCGGTGTTCCGCCAGCGGGTGCGGTGGGCGTAGAAGGTCTCGTCCGTCTCCATCATCCCGCGCTTGAAGAAGGCCTGCCACAGCGGGCTGTCCTTCTGGCCGTTGACGGCGGCGAAGGGATGGACGCGGCCCAGCAGCTTCGGCCGCGCCTTGCTGTTGGGCTGACGCGCCCAGAAGCGGCGGACCTTGTCCTCCTTGAAGATGTCGTAGCCGGCCAGCCACTCGTCGGCGCCTTCGCCGGACAGCACCACGCGGATGCCGCTCTCGCGCACCAGACGCGCCAGCAGGAACAGCGGGGCGGGGGCGGTGCGAACCAGCGGCGTTTCGCCATGGCGGATGACGTCGGGCAGGGCGGCCTGGATGTCCTGCGGGCTGCAGAGGATGTCGTGATGCTCGGTGCCGACATGGCCGGCGACCAGCCGCTGCTGCGGCGTTTCGTCGAAGCCGGCGTCGGTGAAGCGGACGCCGAAGCTGTGCATGTGGGTGGTGTCGAGCTTGCGGGCCAGCGCCGCGATCACCGAGCTGTCGAGCCCGCCGCTGATATAGACGCCGACCGGCACATCGGCGCGCAGCCGCAGGCGGATGGCGTCGAGCAGCTTCTCCTCCAGCCGGTCGGCGGCCTCGTCCAGCGAAAGCTTGGCCAGCGACGGATCGGTCGCGAAATCGGGCTGCCAGTAGCGGTCGACATGCAGGGCCAGCGTGGAGTCGACGCGGATCGCGGTGGCGGCCGGCACGCTCTCCACGCGCTCGAACACGCTGCCGTGCGGCGCGGTGCTCCAGTGGGTGAAGACCTGGGCGAGGCGGGCCGGGTCGAAGACCGGAGCCACCCGGCCGCCGCCGAACAGCGACTTGGCTTCGGACGCGAAGACCAGATGATCGCCGCGGCGGGCGTAGAACAGCGGCAAAATGCCCAGCCGGTCGCGGACCAGCCACAACTCGCGCTTGGTGGTGTCCCACAGGCAGATGGCGAACTGGCCGTTCAGCTTGGCCCAGGTGGCGGGGCCGTATTCCTCGAAGGCGTGGACGATCACCTCGGTGTCGGTCTGGGTGTAGAAGCGGTGGCCGCGCGCCTCCAGCTCCCGCCGCAGTTCGACATGGTTGAAGATTTCGCCGTTGAAGCTGATCCAGAGGGTGCGGTCCTCGTTGTGGATCGGCTGGAAGCCACCGGCCAGACCGACGATGCTGAGCCGCGCATGGGCAAGCCCGATCCGGTCGTCACGGTAGAAACCGTAACCGTCCGGGCCGCGATGGCCCAGCATGGCGATCATGCGCTTCAGCTCGTCCAGACCGGCCGGTTCGGCACGCGATCCTGCGAGAACTCCGGCGACACCACACATGAGCGTGCTCTCTGTCCTGGGGTGGGTAGTGTTCGTGGTGGTGTTCTGTATCGGGAGCGTTCCGCTCCCGTCCTGCCCCGTCCCCGCTACGCGGGAGAGCGGATGGATGCCGCGGCCGGACGTGCCGGCTTGCCGGTTTCCTCCACCAGTTCCGCTCGCCGGATTTTGCCGGAGTCGGTCTTCGGCAGGCTGTCGCGGAACTCGATGAACTTCGGCACGAGGTGGCTTTCCAGACGGCCGCGGCAGTGCTGGCGGATCGCCGCGTCCGACAGGGCCGCATTGTCACGGGCGACGAGGAAGGCCTTGACCGCCAACCCGTCGGCATCGTCGGGAACGCCGATCACGCAGGCCTCCAGCACGCCCTCCAGCTCGTACAGGGCGTTCTCGACCTCCTTGGGGCTGACCTTCTCGCCACGGCATTTGAAGACGTCGTCCTTGCGGCTGACGAAGTAGAGATGCCCCTCGGCGTCCTGTGTGAACAGGTCGCCGGTGAACAGCAGGGTCTCGCCCTGCGGGCCGCGGCGCAGGCGACGGGCGGTCTCCTCCGGCCGGTTCCAGTAGCCGCGCATCACATTGGCGCCGCGCACCACCAGCTCGCCGACTTGGCCGGGAGGAAGGCGGCTGCCCTCCTCGTCGGCTACGAAGGCTTCGCAGTTGGGGATGGCGCGTCCGACCGAAGCCGGCTTCAGGTCCAGTTCTGCAGGGTCGAGCGTGCTAATCCGCGTGCAGCACTCGGTCATGCCGTACATGGAATGGAAGACGGCCTGGGGGAAGCGCTCGCGCAGCCGGCGGAGATGGGCGGCCGGCAGCGGGGCCGCGGCGTTGGTCAGATAGCGCAGGCTGCCAAGATCGGCGGTCTTCGCCGCTTCCAGCCCCAGCAGGGTGGAGAAGACGGTCGGCACGCCGGGCAAGCCGGTGACGCGGTGCTGCACCATGCGCTTCAGCATTTCCATCGGGAAGGCGAAGGAACGCTCCAGCACCAGGGTGAAGCCGATGCGGGCGCCGGTCAGCACCTGGGACAGGCCATAGCCGAAGGTCAGCGGCAGGACGCACATCACCACGTCGTCGGGGGTGTTCCCCAGATAGGTAGAGATCGCCCAGCTGGTGTTGACGTAGTTGGCGTGGGTCAGCATCACGCCCTTCGGCCGGCCGGTGGTGCCGGACGTGTACATGATGGCCGCCAGGTCTTGGTCTATCAGGCCCGGTTCGGCCGGTTGCCGGTGCGGAGCCGCCACCGCGTCGGCATAGAGCAGGCCGGTGGCACCGTCGGGCAGGCCGGCGCCCACCCACAGCACCGTCGGCTGCGTCTCTACCGTCTCCAGCGCGGGCAGGACCTGCCGGGCCAGAGCTGACGGCGCGATCAGGACCCGGATGCCGGCGTCGGCCAGCAGGTAGGTCAGCTTGTCGGCCTTGGTGGAGGGATTGACGGGCACGAACACGCCGCCGGCCTTCAGCGTGCCGAACAGGCCGGCGACATATTCGATGGAGTTCTCCAGCATCACCGCGACGCGGTCGCCGCGCGCGATCCCCGCCGACTGGAGCGCGCAGGCGACGGCGTCGCTTTCACGGTCCAATTCGGCAAAGCTGCGGCGGGCATCCCCGGCGATCAGCGCGGTGCGGGAGGGATCCCGCTTGGCCGTTTCGCTGAGGAACTGGTGAACAAGATGGGCCATGGTGGTGTCCTTCTTCGCCCGTCTTCGGTGCCCGTCTCTTGGCCGCTCGCCCTGGCGATCCTGCCGGATCAGGCGGCGTTGCGCAGTTCCTGCTTGCGGCCGACGAAGGCGGCGATGCGCTCCACCGATTCCAGGTTGTCGGCGACCATGTCGTCGTCATCCACGGCGATGCCGAAGCGCTCTTCCAGGAAGGCGACGACGTGCATGATGCCGGTGCTGTCGATGATCCCCGATTCCAACAGGGATTCGCTGTTGTCGAAGCCGGAGTCCTTGCCGAGCAAGAAATTCTCCACGATGAAGGCGCGGATTTCCGGCAGGGCGGGAGCGGTCAGGGTCGTGTCGGTCAGTGTGGCGGTCCGCATGTCTCTGAAAACTCCTGCTGGGTTCGGTCGACTTGGGGTGTCGTAAAGGGGGGTGTCGTAACGGGGGTTCGGTCGGTTTGAACGGGGAGCCGGGTGTTCGGCCGGGACGCTGTTGGGGGTAGGTCCGGCTACCCCCTGTCATGTGTCCCGCTGTTTTCCGGCTCCTTGTTCTCGCATCCGCCTGATATGCAATTTTATTGTGATGCTCGCGGTGGTTTGCGAGGGCTCAAAGGATAGGAGTGGATTGAAGTCTGTGGTTAGCCACTCTGTTGTCCCGTAATAGAGCTTGTCGCGGGACGCTTGACGTTCGGCTTGGCGTCGGCGCTCAGGGTCATACGCCTGCCGACTTCGGCTTTACCATCGAACCTGTCCATTCGGGCGTTGCCCCATTGGCCGAATCGCCGGTGCCCGCGGCCTTGCGCTTGCGCAGCCAGGCCGGGATGCCGGTCAGCTGGACGCTCAGCCACTCCACGGTGGCGTCGTCGGACACCGGGAAGGCCTTCAGCCGCAGGGGATCGCTGGAGGCGTCGTTGAAGCCGGGATCGATGGTGCGGGCGGTGCGGTAGCCGGCACGCCGGATCTCCTCCACCTCGCGGTCGCTGAAATCGCCGTTGGGGAAGGCGAAGTGCCGGCAGGACCGGCCCAGCGCCTCCTCCAGCTCGGCACGGCACAGGGCGATCTCGTCGGAGCAGCGGTCGTCGTCGCATTGCAGAAGGATCGGATGGGTGCGGGTGTGGGCGCCGTAATCGGCGACATCGGTCATCCGCGCGATCTCGTCCCAGGTCATCGCCTGACGGTCGTCGCCATCCTTGTCGGGATCGTTGCCGGCCTCGGCCAGCAGGCGGCGGCGTTCCGGGTCGGGCACGCGCTTCAGCCGCTCCACCCCGATGCCGTCGGCGGCGGCGGTCTTCCACCAGTAGGGGCGGCCCGTGCCGACGATCTGGCTGCACAGGTAGATGGTCGGGCGCAGGTCGAATTCGCGGAACAAGGGCGCCAGCGCCGTGTTGTTCCGATGCCCGTCGTCGAAGGTGATGACCAGCGGATAGTCCGGCAGCTTGTCCCAGCGGCCGGTCTCCATCGCGGTGGCGACGGCATCGAGCGTGGTGAAGCCGTAATGCTTGGCGTACCAGCGCAGATGCTCGCGCAGCACCTCCGGGGCCGGATCGTGGTAGACGACGATGGTGACCGCGTTCCGCGCCTTCAGGAACCGCTGCATCGCACCGAATCCCGACCAGCGCACCAGATTGGCAATGGCGTTTTTCATGGTGCCCCTTCCTTCATGTCGATACTCCCGGTCCTGGCTGGGTCAGCCTGAACCGGGAGAGTTCTGCCGCTTTTCGGGTCAGCCGGTGGTGCTCTTCGAATGGCCTGCCGGTCCGGCGGCCGGAACCGGGCCGGCGGGAACGGCGGGCGATGCGCTCAGGCTGCCGCGCGCGTTGCGGCGATAGATCTCCAGCAGCCGTTCGCGGAACACGGCGACGTCAAACTGGCGCTCCCACCGCGCGCGGGCACCGGCGCCGAGGTTGCGACGCAGGGTGCGGTCGTCGATCACCCGCGCCAGCGCATCGGCCAGCGCGGCCGTATCGCCCGGCGGAACGAGCAGTCCGGTCTCCCCGTCGGCAATGGCGTCGGGGACGCTGCCGACCGGGGTGGCGACGATGCTCAGCCCCTCCGCCATCGCTTCCAGGACGGACATCGGCAGGCCTTCGAACATCGAGGGCTGGACCAGCACATGGGCGCCGGCCAGTTCGCGCCGGCAGCCGGCCTGATCCAGCCAACCGGTGAAGCGCACGCGGTCGGCGATGCCCAGTTCCGTCGCGAGGCTGCGGTAGGTCTCCAGATCGCCGTCCCCGGCGATGGTGACCTGCCAGTTGCGGTCGCGGCAGGTGGGAGACGCCAGCGCGTTCAGCAGGACGTCGATGCCTTTCAGCTTGATCAGCCGGCCGAGGAACAGCAGGCGGACCGGACCGGCGAAGTCTTCCTCCGCATCGTCGCGCACCGGCGGCGATGCCGGACCCGGCACGGCGTTGTGGAGCAGGGTGGTGCGCTGCCGCGCCTCCGGCCCGAAGGCCTCGGCCACCCAGTCGCGCCAGAACTCGCCCAGCACGACGATCTCGCTGGTCATCGCCATCATGCGGCGGATCGCCCAGCGCATCACCGGACCGGCGTCCTTGAACTGCTTGGGGAAGCGCCCGCCATGCAGATGCAGGATCACCGGCACGCCGAAGGTGCGCGCCATGGCGATCAGGATGCCCTTGCGCAGGACACTGCCGTATTCCGCCATATGGATGTGCACGAGATCGGCCTTGCCGGCGGCGAAGCAACCGGCAAGCCGCGCGGTCGCCCGCGCGAAATAGAGGGGCATCAGGTGGAATTTGCCGGGGCCGTAGCTGTCGATCACCTCGAACTTCACGTCCGGGCAATTTTGCCGGAAGTCGGTCGTGAAGTTGTCGACCACACGGCCCATTCCGCCTTTCTCCTGGGTGCCGCCGGGGGAGACGATATAGATCATGTCCGCTCCTGATCCTTTCCCGGCCCGCCTTTCCTGCGTTGCGCCCCGGCTTTTACCGTGTGACGTCCGTCTTTCGACGGCTGCGGCGGGCTTGTTATGTTTTCGGCCTCTGGTCCTTGCCGGCCCGACGATCAGGCCGTGACAGGTGCGTCGCGGTGCGGCCGATGGGCTGCCGCCCTTTGGAACGCGTCGCGGCCGGAGGCCGGGCGGCGTTCGCGTGCAAGTTTACGCGATGCAGCATCCGTACGCTGTGGAGCGACCGAACGGGTTGGCCTGCCGGTATGGTTACCCAACCTGTGCATGTGCGTCTCCCTTTCGGCTATGCCCGCATTGATTGTTTTCTAACCCGATCATCGACATATGGGTGACCATGGCCTACCGCCGTTTCGATGCGGCGGCGGCCGATCCGGCCAGCTTGTCCAGGTCCCCGGAAAGCTCGACGGCGCCGCGGTCCAGCTCCTGGTAGATCGCCAGAAGCGACTTGGCGTAGGCGTCGATGACGAACTGTTTCAGGAACAGGCGGCGGCCGTTCTCGGCGAGCCGGCGATAGAGGTCCGGGTCGTGCCCGACCTCGACGACGGCATCGGCGAGCGCGCCGGGGTCGTTCACCGGGATGATCCGGGCGGTTTCGCCGTCGGTCAGCACCTCCGGGATCGATCCCACCGGCGTGGTGATGACCGGCAGCTGCGCCGACAGCGCCTCCAGGATCACCATCGGCAACCCTTCATGGGTCGAGGGCAGCAGCAGCATGTCGTGCGACCGGATGTGCGCGTGCGCCTCCTCCCGGCCGATCCAGCCCAGGAAGCGGCATTCCTCCGCCACTCCCAGCTCGGCTGCCATGGCGCGGTAGCCGTCGACGTCGCCGCCGCCGCCGATGGTCACCCGGAAGGGCTGGCCGCGCTGCTTCAGCAGCGCACAGGCGCGCAGCAGCGAGCCGATGCCCTTGCGCTCGGACAGGTTGGCGAGCACCAGCAGGGACAGGACGGTGCCCGGCTCCGGCGCTGTCCGCGTGCCGAGATCGGCACCGACATCCGGCACGGCGTTGTAGAGCACCCGGATCTTGCGGGGGTCGGTGCGGACCGACTGGACCAGGAAGTCGCGCCAGTTGTCGCCCAGCACCACCACCCGGCCGCAGCGGTTGAACAGCCAGCGGCTGATGCCGCGGGCGAACATGCCGCCTTCAAAGAACTCGACGAAGGAGGCGCCGTGCAGGTGGACGACTGTCGGGCAGGACATCAGCCCCGACACCAGCTGGACCGCCGCCTTGCGCAGGAAGCTCGCACGCTCCGACACGTTGATGTGCACGACAGAGGCCCGGCGGCGGGCGAGGATCCAGCCCAGCCTTGCCAGTGTTACGCCGAGATATAAGGGTGACAGCAGAACGCTACCGGTACCGCGGGTGTCGAGGATGATGGAGCGGGTCGTGCCCGACCTGTCGAACTGGTCGACCACATAGCCCGTCATGCGGCCGATGCCGCCGCCGCCGTCGAGTGCGCCCGGCGTCGCGAACACGACGACGGTCCGGGTGGGCGCATCCGGTTGGCCGGTGGGGGTGCGGATGTCGTTGGTGCTGTCCATAGGCGTCGGGGTCCTTTTCGTGCTCAGGCAGCGTCGGACGCGGAGAACAAGGCCTGCCGCAGGCGGCGGCGCAGGCCGACCGGCATCAGCGAATGCATGGTGAAGGTGGCGAGCGCCATCGGCGTCGGCTGGCCGTCGCGCAGCGCCGAATTCAGGATCCGCCAGCGCGTGCCGGCGGTGCGGGCCGCCTGCTCGCCGCCGGTCGCCTGCAACAGCAGGCTGGCATAGGCGCGCGGCGACAGGTGGTCGCGCATCGACTCGGCCCATTCCAGCGCCTGGTTGATGTTGTGGCAGGTCGACAGCGTGACGCGGTTGTTCTCCTCGGTGTAATGGACGGCCATCACGTCGGGGATATGCACCAGCGCCACGCCGTCGATCCGGCCGCAGGTGATCAGCCATTCCCAATCGTCGAAGCGGGATTTGGGGACCGGGTTGCGCAGCAGCAGCGCCTTGGGCGCCAGCAGCGTGGTGGTCGGGGCGAAGGTCTCGCCCTTGAACAGCCCGCGGCGGACGAACAGGTAATCGCCGATGGCGTCGGCCGGGGTGGCCAGACGCCGGGGCCAGGCGAAGGTGCCGCGGGCGGTCACCACCTGGCAGCGGCAGCTGACGATGGGGAAGCGGATGCCGGCCGGGCGGCCCGCCATCTGCAACTCCACCTTCTCCGGCATCCAATGGTCGTCGTCGTCCAGGAAGGCGATCCAGCCGCCGCGTGCGGCGCGCACGCCGATATTGCGGGCCTCCGCGGCGCCGTGGTTCGTCTCAAGCTCCATCACGGTCAGCCGCGGATCGGCCAGCGTCGCCAGATGCGAGGCGGTGGCCGGATCCGGCCCGTCGATCACCACGATGACCTCGAGGTCGCGATAGGTCTGGTCGAGAGCGCTGCGCACCGCCCGCATCACCATGTCCGGGCGGTTGCGGGTGGGGATGACGACGGTAACCTGTTCGTTGGTCACCTGATCTTCGATCGCCTGTTCGCTGTTTGCCGGGCGGTTGCTGCTTGCCGGCTGATTCTTCGGGCTCATGGGTCTGCCTTCGGTCGAAGGGAAATGGGAAAGGTCGCAGGGGACGGGGGGCCGGAGCGCCCCGCCGCTAGTGCCGGGACAGGGGGCCGGGATAGGGGCCGGCATAGGCGGTCCGCCCGGCGTAAGCGGGGGAGGGCGCGGTGGCGGCGGCGTTCCGGCGCAGGCGGTGCTCTTCGGCTGCCCGGTCGTTCAGCAGGCGCTGCCAGCGGCTCTGCTGGATCAGCCGGACGACGGCGATGGTGGCGATCACCCAGTTCATCGAATGGCGCTCGGCGAACACGCTCTCGGACACCGAAACCGCCAGCAGGGCGCAGCCGACGGCGAAGGCCCAGGCGGCCTCGGGCCGGCTGTTGCCGTAGCGGGCGGCGAAGAAGCCCTGGAACAGCATGCGGCCCAGCACCGCCACCACCAGCGCCACACCGACGAGACCGAGGTCGAGCGTCAGCTCCAGCCAGCCGCTGTGGGCCGAGGTGATGCCCCAGTCACGGGTGAAGCTGGAGCCCGGTCCGTTGAAGCCGGACCAGTAGGCGGCATAACCGTAGCCTTGCAGCGGCCGCTCACCGACCGAGTGGACGATGTGTTCCCACAGCACGGTGCGGCCGGTCAGGGTCGGGTCGCGGCCCAGCGCATAGAGCACGTCGTACCAGAAGGTCGCGCCGGCGGTGACCATGATCACCAGCAGGGCCAGCAGCAGCGCCATGGTGGGCGCGAAGTTGCGGATGCTGCCGCGCAGCATGGTGGTCGACAGCAGGGCCACCGACACCAGGAGCGAGGTGACGAGGCCGGTGCCGGACCGGCTCATCACGATCAGCAGCATCGCCAGCAGGATCAGCGGCCGGGTGAGCCAGCGGCCCATTTCCTTCTGCCAGTCCAGCCAGACCAGCGCCAGAACCAGCCAGACCATCATTCGGCCGGTCACGTTCTTCTGGAAGAACACGCCCTTCCAGGCGCCGACATGCTGCGCGCTGTCCAGGCCGATGGCCGGCATCGCGAAGATCATGAAGAAGGAGACGAACATCAGGAACGACAGCCCGACCACCAGCAGCCGCATGATCTCCGGGAAGCGGAAGCGCAGGGCGAGCCAGATGCCGAACACCGTCGTGAACATGAAGGCGATCGACCGGCGCAGCGTGATGTCCGGGAACAGCGACCACAGCGCGGTCAGGAAGGCGAAGGCGATCATCGCCGTCAACGCCGGGCTGGCGAAGGGTATCTGGAAGGCGATTGACGGCCGCAATGCGATGGCGGCCAGCACCAGAACGTAGAGACCGCCATACAGGATGGTGACGCCGGCCGATTCCAGATCGCCCGCCAGTGGGTCGCCGCCGGTCAGCATCAGCGGAAGCACCGAGCCTCCGAAGGCGATGATGCCGATGACGGCGATGCTTTTTTCCAGAAAATCCAGGATTTTCATCGGCTTTCCCTTAGGCTGCCGTACCGTGTTCGGCTGTGCAGCACTGAAGATGCGGACGACACCCCACATCTCGTAGCCGGGCGGTGGCATTAGACCGAAGGAGGCCAAGCCCGAAAGAGGTAGCCGCTTTCGCGCTTCCCCCTCCCTTTGCCGCCCGAAAAAGGGAATGGATGCTGAGTTTCCAATAAAAAGACCCCCGCGCGAGTGGCGCGGGGGTCCGGCTGGCATCCGGTTCGGGTGGGGTAGGGTTACGACCCGTCGCCCTTCAGGACCATCACCGCGGTCTTGCACAGGATGAAGAAGTCGAACAGCAGGCCGCAGTTGCGGACATAGAAGACGTCCATCGACACACGCTCCTGGAAGGTGGTGCGGTGGCGTCCCGACACCTGCCAGTAACCGGTCAGGCCCGGACGGACGGTGCCGATCACCGCGGCGGAGTCACCCACCTCCGGCAGTTCCTTCGGCATGTAGGCGCGCGGGCCGATCAGGCTCATGTCGCCCATCAAGATGTTCCACAGCTGCGGCAGCTCGTCGAGCGAGGTCTTGCGCAGGAAGCGGCCGAGCGGGGTGATGCGCGGGTCGACCGTCAGCTTGTGGTAGGTCATGTACTCTTCACGGGCGACCGGGTCGTTCGCCAGCAGATGCTGCAGCTGCTCTTCCGCATCGACATGCATGGAGCGGAACTTCAGCAGGTCGAAGGTCTGCTTGCCGCCGGCCCAGCGCTTCTGGCGGAACATCACCGGGCCGGGGCTGTCAAGCCGGATGGCGACGGCAAGGCCCAGCATCAGCGGCGCCACCAGGACCAGCAGGATCGCCGACAGGACGATGTCCATGGCGCGGCGGATCCGCAGGTAACCGGTCGGCGGACGGACGCTGACGCGCAGGGCCAGCGAACCGTGCAGGTTGTGGTACGTCGCGTCAACGGCGCTGACGTTGCCTTCGCCCAGCACGCAGTAAACCTGGCGGAAGGGCAGGGTGCGGACCAGGCCGGTCAGGTCGCTGCCGTGGCGGCCCATGTCGGCGACGATGGCGGCGCTGGCCTGGCCGGCGACGGCGGGCGACTTTGCCAGCAGTTCCACCGGACCCATCACCGGCAGGCCGGCGACGCGGGTCTGCCACAGGCTGTCGTCGTCATCGACGAAGCCGACAGGCCGCATGCCGAGCCAGGGCAGGCGCTGCAGCTTCTCGGCGATGGCGGCACCCTGCGGGCCGGCGCCGACGATCATCACCGGGGTGCGCCAGTCCAGCGCGCTGGACAGCAGGCCCTGGATCAGCAGCAGGTCGGCGACATAGGTGACCGCGAAGCCCAGCAGCGCGATCGACAGCGCTTCCACGAAGAAGGAGCGGAAGCCCTCCATCACGATGAACGGCACCGCCAGCACGGCGCAGCACAGAAAGGCCGCCTGAAAAGTCCGTCTCGTGCGTTCCATGTAGTCGAAGCGTCCGAGCGTGTAGATGCCGAACACCGACTTCACCAGAGGCACCAGCATCAGGCCGGTCACCAGCGACCGCTGCCAGGCGGCGGCTTCCATCGGCTCGGTCAGCGCATCGGCGCCGAGGAAATGGTTGAGCGTCCACCCCACCAGGGCGAGGACCAATCCATCCGAGAGTGCAAGCAGCAGCCCGGGGGCGATCGTGGGGATCGTCGCCTTTTTCGCCGAGGTCAGATCGATGACCACTTCTGGGTCCAGTTTGCTCATCGCAGGTCCCGTGGTTGAAGGGAATGCCAGCCACCGCACGGCCATTCGTGCGGATGGTCGCTCGTCATCAGCGTCTCTTGGGATTCGGCCGGTCTTTACTTTGCTGCGCCCCCGCATCGGCAGGTGCGCATTTATGTAAAGAACACTCTTTCATGATTTTGGTCGGCCGATCCGCTGTTCGTTGAGGACGAATTAGGATGAGGAAGCTCGGCCAGCAACAGTGCATACGGACGTTGATTTCGCGTCCGCGATACCACCGGTGTTTCGAAGGGTACGGGGGGCCGAATATTAATGGGGATACTTTCGGATGCCGTCCCCAGCGGGGATAGCGTTTCGGGTTAACGGCAAGGTGGTGCCGCACCCCCGACGGCACCCGTGATCGCCGCAATTTTTAGGTATATGCCACGGAAATCTCCCCCGACCGGGCGGAAAGCGGCAGCGCGAACGGGGGTGATCACCGAACTTGCGGGGTGGGCCCGCCAGCCGGATCGACCGAAGGGAGCGCCGGAGCAATTCCGAGCGGGGAGGTGGCGCGAACGCACCCTTGCCTGTTGCAGGGCGCAAGAGGCAGCGTGCGAACTTGCCGGAAAGCATACTCGGAACGTCCAGGATGTCTGACCGAAGCCGTGCTGACTAGCACCGAAGAGTGTTCCCGTCGCTTCAAGGCCGAATTGACGCTGTCCCGACCTCCGCCAAGATTTGGCGCGTTCTTCTTCCTTATCTGCGCCCGTGCGGCACGCCCATGAGAAGCGGGTCCATGCGACATGGACCCATGCGACAGGGCGGACGCGATGCTCTCCCCAGCAGGCGAGACCGGAAGAAGAAGCGGATTACAGGGGGCGAAGGAAACCGGATGGCTGTCGAAGCTGGTACGATCATCAAACATGGCTGGATGTTCATGGTGGCGAACGTGGTCAACCGCGCTGCGGGACTGCTTCTGCTGCCGCTCTATGCGAAGGTCCTGTCACCGGCGGAGTTCGGCGTCTATGCCCTGATCAGCGTCGTCGGCGACATCGTTGCGGTCATGCTGATGATCGGCATGATCAACGCCTTCACCGTCGTCTATTTCGAACATCCCGACGACCGCAGCCGGTCCCGCGTGGTCAGCACCACGATGATCGGTCTGTGGGCCGCCTCGCTGGCGCTGCTGGCGGTGGCCCTGCCGGCCGGCTGGGGCGCCAGCGACCTGCTGTTCGGCGGCACCGACCAGGGGCCGATCATCGCCTTCGCCTTCGCCGGCATCGCCTTCAGCGCCGTGTTCGAGCTGGCGCTCGCCTATTACCGGGTCCACAAGCGGTCTGGCACCTGCCTGCTGATCTCGGTCGGCAAGGCGGTGGGGCTGATCGGCCTCAACCTCAGTTTCCTCCTGGTGATGGATCTGGGGGTGACCGGCATCTTCCTGGCCAACGCCATCACCTTCGTCGGGCTGGGCATCGCGCTGACGGTGGCGATCCTGGCGGCCAACGGCGTCGGCTTCTCCTTCGGCATCCTGAAGCGGGTGACGGTGCTGGGCCTGCCCTTCATGCCGCAGACCATGCTGGACATGGGCAACCAGTTCGCCATGCGCTATCTGGTCAATCTGCTGATGGGCGTCGCGGCGGTCGGCGTGCTGTCCTTCGGCCTGCGGCTCGCCACCATGCTCTACATGTTCCTGACCGCCTCCTTCCTGCAGATCTGGTCGGTCAGCCGGATCGAGGCGCAGGACAGCACCGCCGGGCGCGACCAGTCGGAATTCGTCTTCTACCTGTTCGTCGTGCTGCTGTCGGCGGCGGCGCTCGGCATGGCGCTGACCGCGCCGGAGGTGCTGTGGCTGATCGCCTCGAGCGAGTACGAGACGGTTCTGCCCTGTATGCCGCTGCTGGTGCTGGCCTATGTCGTCCATGGCGTGCGCATGCATGCCGAGGTCGGGCTGGTGAAGACCAAGAAGGTCGGCGTGCTGCCGGCGATCTCACTGGGCGGGTTGGCCGTCGGCACGCTGGTCATGGCGGTGACGCTGGGGCCGCTCGGCCTGATGGGCGGTGCCATCGGCGTGCTGGTGCGCGAGCTGGTGATGCTGGGCGCCACGGAGGCGATGTGCCGCCGTCTCAGCCCGAACGAGCCGCCGCTCAGTGCGCTGCGGGTGACGGGCATCCTGGCGCCGGCCGCCATCGCCTATCTGGCCGGCCTCGCTTTGTTCGGGTTCGAGGTGAACCCGACCTTCGCCGCCGCCAAGGTCGGGCTGACCATGCTGTTCGCCGTCGCCGCCCTGTTCGGGCCCAGCTTCGGCAAGGCCGACCGCGCCATGCTGTTCCGCATGACCGCCCGATTTCGTCGCCGGCCCCAGACGGCTTGAGAGCCGCTCGGACAACCAGCGTGAGAGCCAGCCCGACAGCCGGCGTGACAATGCTTGAACGGAGAGGATGACACCGCGATGCAGGACGCTCCGCACTACACATTTCGGCAGACGGTTGCGGCGGACGCCACCCGTTACGGCGGGGGCTCCGGCCTCGGGGCGGTGCTGAAGCTGCTGGCGGGCAACCGCATGTTCCGGGTGACCTTCACCCTGCGCAGCTGTCAGGCGCTGAACCGGATGGGCGGGCCGCTGGGGAAGCCGTTGCGCAAGCCGCTGCTCGCCGCCTGCCGGCTGCTGCACCGTTGGACGCAACATTCCGCCGCCATGGATCTTCCCTGGGAAACCCAGGTCGGACCGGGGCTGCGCATCCTGCACGGCTGGGGATTGGTGGTGAACGCCAGTGCCCGGATCGGTGCCAACGTCACCCTGTTCCACGGCGTCACGCTGGGCCAGAAGGACGACTTGCTGCCCACCGGCCGCGTCACCCATTACCCTGAGCTGGGTGACGGCGTCTGGGTCGGGCCGCATGCGGTGGTGATCGGCGTCAGCATCGGCGAAGAGTGCATCGTCGCCGCCTCCTCCGTCGTCACCAAGCCGATGCCGCGGCGCAGCGTGGTCGCCGGCAACCCCGGCAAGGCGGTGGCCGAGGTCACCATTCCCGACATCCCGCATCCGGCCCAGGTCGGGCGCGCGTCGGCCATGATGCCCGGCACCGCCACCTCGCCGATGCCGGGCTGACCCGCCATTTTCCATCCCTGGAAACGGAGAAGGGGTCCGGCAGCAATGCTGACGGACCCCTTCTCCTTCAGGCATTCACCCGGCCGGACGAACCGGACAGGTCAGGCGGCGTGCGCCAGGCTGCTGTCGGTCGTGTGCAGGTCGTGATAGGTGTCGAATGTGACGCCGATCACTTCATGGCTGGCAAGACGCTGCATCGTCGCCAGGTCGGTGGCCGCAGCCACGGCGGCGGTGGTGTCGGCCGTGTCGTTGGCGGTGCTCATGGTGTGGGCCAGCAGGTCGGCCGAGCTGAGCGAAGCGGCGGCGGCCTTGGCAGCCGAGGCGTCGATGATCGTGCCGGTGCCGGTGGCGTCGGCGATGGTCGCGGCGGTGGCGTTGGAGATCTTCAGGCCGAAGGTCTCGTTGCCTTCCGTCACGCTGTCGCTCAGCACCTTGACCGTCACGGTCTTGCTGGTTTCGCCGGCGGCGAAGGTCAGCTTGCCGCTGGTGGCGGTGTAGTCGGAGCCGGCCTTGGCGGTGCCGTCCACCGTGGAGTAATCCACCGTGACCGGGGTGCCGGAGGCGGACGACAGCTTCACCGTGAAGGTGGCGTTGGCGGTGTTGGCGGTGGTGGTCGGGGTATCGAACACCGCACCTTCCATGGCGCCCTTCACGATGGCGGCCTTGGTCGGGTTGATGGTCTTGTAGTCGTCCATCAGCATGCCGCCGACGTCACCCGATTCCGGCGTCCAGGCCCAGAAGGTCCAGCTCATCCCCTTGTCGCCGGCCGCGATGTCGCTCTTGCCGTCCAGGTTCCAGTCGCCGTTCAGGTACTTGGCCATGGTCTTGGCCCAGGTCTGCTCGGCGGAGCTGGTGAACTGGCCGCCCCATTCGCCCAGCAGGATCGGCGCGGTATCGTTCTTGTACAGGTATCCCCACATCTTGTCGTACTGGGCCGGCAGGTTGTTGGGGTAGTTCGGATCGTTCAGCCAGCTGAACTGCCCGACGCTCTGGCCGTAGGCGTGCGGCGAATAGACCAGCTTGTTGGGGGTGTCGAAGTGGATCGGGCGCGCCTGCGCACCGGCCAGCGTGCTGCTCCATTCGGTGCCTTCGACGAACAGCAGCCAGTCCTTGTTCACCGTCTGGATGGCGTTGCCGATGCGCTCGGCGGCCGAGGCCCAGTCGGTGGCGGCGCTGCCGCCCCAGGTGGCGCTGACGCTTGGCTCATTGTGAAGGTCGGCGCCGATGACGGTCTCGTTACCGGCATAATGCTTTGCCAGCATCTTCCAGTTGTTGATCACCGTCGATTCCGGGTGCTTGTCGGTGTACCACAGCCCGTGTTCGTTGGTTCCGGCGCCGCCGTCGTTGCGGTGGTGGTCGAGGATCACCTTCATGCCGAGCTTGCCGGCATAGTCGATGACCTTGTCATAGACCTGCAGGCGGGTCAGGCCGGCCAGATCCGGGTTCTTCGAATAGTCGATGCCGTTCGTCACCGCGGTGCTGTCGAACATCTCGTCCGACATGGTCAGGCGGATGGTGTTGAAGCCGACCGACTTCATCTTCTCCAGGTGGCCCTGGTAGCTGTCGGCCCACAGGCCGGCGGGTACGTAGTTGTAGCCCTCGCCACCGAACCAGTTCACGCCGGTCAGGCGGACGGTGTTGCCGGCCTCGTCGACGATCTGGTTGCCCTGGGTGTGCAGGAAGCCCTGGATGCCGCCGGCGGTCTTGGTGCCGGTCGGCTCCGTCACCGTCACATCGCTGACCGACAGGCTCGGCTGGGTCGGCGTGGTGGGGTTGGACGGGTTGGTCGGGGTGGTGGTGCTGCCGGCGAACCAGGACTTGTCGGCCTTCACCTCCATGGTGCCGTTCCACCACATGGCCTGCTGGCCGGCGACGACGTCCTTGCCGTCCAGGGCGCCCTTGTCGATCGACACGATGCTGTCGGTCGGGTTCACGGCGTGGCCGCCGATGGTGATCTTGTTGACGTACAGGTTGCGGTCGACACCGTTGACCACAGCGTCGTTGTCGTACTGGATCTGGACCTTGTGGGCGACGTCGGCGCTGACATTCGCGTTGAAGGTGAAGTCCTTGGCGGCGGTGCCGGCCGTGCCTTCACCGATCATCTTGCCGTCGACCAGAACCTTGAAGTGGGCGTTCACGCCGCCGGCCGCATTGCCGTAGGCATTCACGACGATCGGCGTGCCGCCGGTGGTCGGGGTCGTCGGCGTGGTCGGCGTCGTGGGGGTGGTCGGAGTGGTCGGGGTCCCGGTGGAGCTGGCGAACATGTCCTTGGACATGTTGAAATCGAGCGAGCCGCTCCAGGACAGCATTTCGCGGCCGGACAGCGTGCCCTGACCTTCAGCGGCGTAGGAGACCGTCGAGCTGTTGGAAGCGATGGTCTTGCCGTTGACTTCGATCGACTTGACGATCAGGTCACGGTACATGCCGGCCTTGTCGGTCGACAGCCAGTCGTTGTCATAAACGACCTGGACCTTGTGGGCGACGTCGGGAGCCACCTTGGTGGTGAAGCTGTACCGGCCGGCGCTGGTGGAATTGACCGTCGCCTGGCCGACGGCAACGCCATCGACGAGGAATTTGAAATGCGGCCAGACTCCTCCGGCAGTCACACCCGAGGCATTGACGACGAAGGTCGTATCGACGGGGCTCGTTGCCATTGGAAGTATCCTCTTTTCCGTGAATTTCGCTGAAACCCAATCTGGCCGGAAAAGGTTAACGAGGTATTTCAAATTTTAGCGAAATGCGGCTCTAATGCCACTATCACTTGTGAAAAGAAAGAGACACGAAAAACCCCTTTGTCGATGCATTGCAGCAACAAAGGGGTTTGGTCTGTCTGTAAGTCTTTGATTTAGCGCTTTTTTGCAGCGCTCAAACGGGTATCACCTGGGCTTGTGGGCCACCACGAACACCTCGGGCCTGAACAGATAGAGCTGGCCAACCCTTCCGAGCTTGCGATTAAGGGTTAACGGCATCCGTCCCAAAAATGCCTCAACCAGCTTGGCATAGCCCAGGTAGGCGCGGCTGGCGAAATGCAGGTTCATCCGGCGGCGCACCGCCATCGGCAGGATGTAGACGGCCTCGACGCGGCCGAAGCCCGCCTGACGCAGCATCGCTTCCGTCTCGCCCCAGCCATATTCGCGCAGATGCATGCAGATCGGCTCGTTCAGGCCGAACACCTCCGACAGATCGGCCGGACCGGCGTATTTGTGCGGCATGCTGAGGATGTACTTGCCACCCGGCTTCAGGATGGTGCGGACATTCTCCATGTGGGTCAGGACGTCTTCCGGATGCATGTGCTCCACGACATGGGTGGAGATCACGCTGTCATAGCGGTCGGCCGCCTCGAAACGGGAGAGGTGGATGCCGTCGCTGTTCTTCCAGGTGACGTTGGAATCCTGTTCGATCCAGGTCGCACCGCGCTCGCGCGTCACCTCGGTGGCGACGCAGCGGTAGCCGTGGCGGGCGAGGTAGCGCAGAAGCCGGGCCTTGCCCGATCCCACCTCATAGACGTCCTGCGGCCCGCCCAGCAGGGTCAGGAAATGGCGGAAGTCGAGGTCGTCGTTGCGGGTGTGCGCATCGTCCTCCGCCTCGTTCAGCCACGGACAGCTGGTGTAGAGCGTCGTATAGGCCTGCTCGAACACGTCCCAGCGCTCGTCCGGCTTGCTGTCCAGCAGCTCGCGGGCAAGGCGACGCTCCAGATCCCAGTGGCGCTGCACCATCTCGGCCGTCAGCGGGTAGGTCGGCGAGAGGTGGAACTTCCGCCGGTAGCGCTCGACGAGCGCCTCGTCCGTCGCACGATCGGCGGGCAGGCGATCCATCGGCAATGTGTCGGCTGTGTTCTGCACGATCGACCTCTCCATCAGATGGGTACAGGACGCATTGAGGGACTCTAAACGGGAGCGGCACCGGACGCGCGCGCGCGAACGAGAAAGTGCGCGGGCCTATCGCAGGGGGTGGATGGCGCCAACGGCTTACCCCCGCGGCACGTCATCCGGAGCGCTGTCAGCCCGACCGCGCCTTTCCGGTGCGCGCCTTCTCCCGCAGCGTCTCCACCACCGCCGTGTAGAGCGGCAGGGGCCGGGACTCCTCGTCGTAGGGGGAGGGGTGAGCACCCAGATCCGGATGCTCCCGCGCGATGAAATTCAGGTCGGAGCGCAGGTGCCACCAGCACAGCTCCTCCACCCGCGCGTTGTCCAGCATGTCGGCCAGATACTGCCGGGCCAGCTGGGCCATCGCCCGGTCCTTCTCCGCCCGCGACCAGGAGCGGGGCAGGCGGGTCTCGTCCACGTCCATCTCCGTCAGATGGACGGACAGGCCCAACTTGTCGACCGCGCGGAGGAATTTGCGCATGCCGGCGCTGTCATAGGGCTTGCCGCCGATAAGGTGGCTTTGCAGCCCGATGCCATGGATCGGCACGCCGCGCTTGACCGCCCCGGTCAGCCAGTCGAGCAGATAGGCACGCTTGCGCTGCTGCCAGCCCTCGTCGATCTCGATGCCGAACTCGTTCAGCACCAGCTTCGCCTTGGGGAACGCCTTGTGCACATGGTGGAAGAAAGGATCGAGCCACTCCGGCCCCTTCTCCGCCCCGCCGGCCGCCACCCACCACATGCCGCGGCGGAAGCCGTAACGGTCCTGCTCCTTGGGATGGCTTTCCACCGTTTCCCAGAAGAAGACCTCGTTGGCGACATCGATGCGGTAGAAGACATCGCCGTAACGTTGCCGCACCGCCTCCACCACGCCGGTGAAGCGCGGCCAGACATTGTCCGCGCTCAGCGTGCCGTCCGGCGAGAAATAGGCGCTTTCCGAGATGCCCAGCTCCGCCTGCCGTCCGGCGGGAAGCTTCATGTAGGGCGGCATGCCCATATGCTGCCAGATGATCGTGTGCCAGTTGGGCGTGGCGCCGATGCCGCGCGCCAACTCCACCGCGGCGTCGAAGCGGCGCCAGTCGTAATTGCCCTCGGTGTGCTGGAAGACGCCCCATTTGCCGCCATTCTCCGGGGTGACGACGTCGCATTCGCGCGCCATCAGCCGGTCGAGCATCGGGTCTTCCGGATCGATGAAATGGTCGCGGGCGGCACCATGGCGGATGCCCAGCGCCCGGCAGGCCTCGCGCAGGGTCACCGCCGGCTCCGCCGCCTGCGGCTGGGTGGCGGCGGCTTCCGCCGTCGTCGGACCGCTGGCGCCGCGGCAGCTCGCCAGTACCGCACCGGCGGCGGCGGTCCACAGCAGGTCGCGCCGGCTGGGGCGCCATTTGGAAAGGCCGGGCTTCGGAGGCGTGATCATGGGGAGGGGCTTCTCCTCTGGTCGCGGTAGCCGGTCATGGAGAGGCCCCTCCCTCCGGGCGCCGCAGCGTCCGGAAGGAAAGGGCCTCTGGGTCGAAGGAGCTTCAGGTCACCCCGGCTTCCCGTTTACGGGGCGGTCCGCAGGGTGGTGTCGCCGTAGTACTTCCGGGTCGCCATGTAGCTGTTGTAGGGACCCTGGTAACCGCGCGAGGCCGCCTTCTTCAGGTTCACGTCGGTCATCACCGCGACGAACTTGCTGTGGTCGATCGGACCCAGGTCGGCGACCGCCTGCAGGTCGCTGGCCGTGGTGTGGCCCCAGCGGCTGACGAACAGGACCTTGGAGGCGGCGCCGCAGACGATGCGGGCATCCGACACGGCCAGTGCCGGGGCGGTGTCGAACACCACCAGATCGAAGTGCGGCGACAGGCCGGCCATCAGGTGGATCAGGCCGTCGACGTTGAAGCGGTCCAGCGTCTCCGGCATCAGGCGGCCGGCGGGGATCATCGCATAGGGCGCGTCCTCGCTGGTGTGGACGATCTCGTCCAGGGTGGCGGTGCCGGAAACCCAGTCCGACAGGCCCTTCTTGGCCGACAGGTTGAACAGTCCGTCGATGCGCGACCGGCGGAAGTCGGTGTCGACCACCACCACGCGGCGGCCGGCCTGGGCCGCGACCTGGGCGACGGCGAGGCTCATCGAGGTCTTGCCGTCCTGCGGGCGGGCCGAGGTGACGGCGATGGAGCCGACCGGACCCAGATCCGACAGGTGGTTGCGGAACAGGGCGCGCATCGATTCCGAGAACAGCGAGAACGGATGGTTCTGGAAGATCTGGTCGAGACGGCCGCGGGTGCCGCGGGTGGAGTGGTGCGGGACGATGTGGACCGTGCCCACGCCCAGGATGCGGCGGACGGCTTCCGGGGTGCGGATGCGGCGCTGGAACAGCTCGATGCCGAAGACGATGAAGATGGCGACGGCGAGCGAGGCGACGAAACCGGCCATCAGCATCAGGATGCGGAACGGACCCGACGGCTCATGCGGAACCTGCGGCGCCGAGACCAGCTTGACGGCGGTCGGGAAGGCACGGTTGTCCTGCTGGGCCTGCACCTCTTCCAGACGGCCGAGCAGGCTGTCCAGCAGCTGGCGCTTGGCCTGGGCCTCGGCCTCCAGCGTGCGCAGCGGAACCGCTTCCTCGGTCATCGTCTGATAACCGGTTTCCAGCTTGGCGATCATCGCCTTCAGGGCGTTTTCCTGCTCGATGGCGACGTTGGCCGCCTCGCGGACGCCGCCGATCTCGTGGCGGACCTCCTGCTGCAGCGAGGAGTTCGCCTCGTTCAGGCGGGCCTGGAGTTCCTGGATGCGCGGGTGCTTCGGACCGTACTGGCGCGACAGCTGGGCAAGCTCGGTGGAGATCGAGGCGACGGTGGCGCGCAGCTGGGCGACGACGGGCGAGGCGAGGCTGCCGCCGTTGCCGGCGCTGCGTTCCAGCGTCTGGGCCTGGGCGACGGCGCGGGCGCGGGTGGCGGCGGCCTCGGCCAGACGCAGTCGGGCCTGCTCAAGCTCGGTGGTGGCCATCAGGCCGTTGGTGCCGTTCTTGACCAGACCGGCCTTGAAGCGGACGGCGTCGACCTTGGTGTCGGCGGCGGCGACTTCCTTGCGCAGGGTGCCGATGCGGTCTTCCAGCCAGGCGACGGCGCTGGTGGACAGGTCGCGGTCCATCTGCTGGCGGGTTTCCATGTAGCGGCGGACGACGGTGTCCACCACCTTCTGGGCGATCTCGGGATCGCCGGCGGTGTAGCGGACCTGGATCACGCGCGACCGGCCGACGACGCCGACCTCGAGGTTGCGGCGCACGCGGTCGAGCACGCCGTCGATGCTGTCGGCGGCACGGGTCTCGCGCAGGTGGGTGTCCTTGGTCATGTTGTCGCCATGGGCCAGGACGGCCTGGACGACGCCCGGCAGTTCCGGACCGAAGACGGCATGGGCCTGCTCGCGCGTCCAGGCGGTGGCGCGCTCGACGAAGGGCTTCGTCTCGTCGGCCTGGACCGGCGGGTTGTATTCCTGGTTCGTCGCCAGCTTCAGGTCGGTGACGGCCTGGGACAGCACGGCGGTCGACTTCAGGATTTCGATCTCGCTGAGGATCGCGCCGTCTTCCGGCGTGATCGAGTTCAGCGCCTGGTCTTCCGCACGGACGACGCGGACCTGCCGGTTGTCGACCAGCAGAAGGGCTTCGGAGGTGTACTTGTCCTTCATCAGCGAGACGGCGAAGGCCGACAGGGCGGTCAGCGCCAGCACGATCAGGATGATCAGCGTCTTGTGCGCCGCCAGCACCCGCAGGATGAAGCGGAAGTCGGGGCCCATCGCCGGAGCGGGGCCGTCGAACTCACGCGGCGCATGGTGGCCGACCTGGGTGGGCCACGCCTGAGCCGGCAGGCCGCCATGGCTTCCAGGGCCGTGGCCTCCGTTGTTGATCTGGGGAAGGTTTTCCACGTCTCAAAGCTCCTTCTGGATAGGCGACCGCCGGATCGGTGACGGAGAGATCCGGGTGGAAGCGGGCGCTGCGGCGCCCGTCCCGCGGGTTCGGAGGGATGCGGCACGGCGAAGGCGATAAGTGCTCCAGGCGAAGCCGAAGGCACCGATGCAATAGCGGCGGAACAGGCGGCGGGGCTCCTGCGCCAGACGGAAGGCCCATTCCAGGCCGGAGCGCTGGACGGCCTCGGGAGCGCGCTTGAAGCGGCCCGCCAGGAAATCGACGATGGCGCCGCCGTTGACGATCAGCACCGGATGATCCAGCGCGCGCTTCAGCTCCGCGGCGACCTGCTCCTGCTTGGGCATGCCCATGGCGAGAAGGATCACGTCGGGGCGGTTGGCCCGCGCCTGGGCGATGTAATGCTCCACCGGGTGGAAGCCGTGCTGAAGGTCGGCATAGCGGTGCGGCGTCTCCGTCTCCAGTGCTGCGCGAGCGCGGTCCAGCCATGGGGTGGCCGTGCCGTAGATCGCGACCTTGCGGGGGCCGAGGGTCTTCAGCAGCAGCGGGATGAAGTCGGTGCCGTTCATGTTCAGGCCGGACGGCATGCCCAGCACCGGCAGAACCGCCTGCAACCCGATCCCGTCGCGCAGCAGCACGTCCGACGCGCCGAAGGCGGCCAGTGCCGCGTCCGACGTCATGCAGACGTTCAGCCCGTGCGCGTTCAGGAAGGACAGCACCGTCGGACGGTCGACCGCGCCCAGCCGTTCGATCAGGGCCCGGCGCTCGCCGTCGCTCGAAATGCACCGCATGCGCTCGATCAGTTCCAGGACCTCACGAGGGTTCGGCATGCGCATCTCCCAAAAAAATTGATCGGAACAAAGCGTTGAGCGTTACACGACCGATCTGGCGGCCGGTCCGGCTTGACCCGGTGCCGGGCCTGTCCGCCGGGCGGCGGCGGCTAACCCGTTGGGATCGGACCACCAAACCTGCGTGGCTCTATGTGGCCGTGCCTCCCCCCTTTTCGCACGGGCGAGATCGGAGAAACGGCGACGGAATCGAATTAGCCCGGGCTTGCTCCCATCGGGGGATTCGGCTTGCCGAATCGGCCGGTCAGACCCATAAAGTGAGGCCCCGGCCATAAAGAGAGACCCTGGCGCTCTATGGCTGTTGTCTGAGGGCAGGGCCTAACGGCCTTGCCGGACCGGCCGCCCGGCCGATATGACCGGCCGAAGCGCTTGCATCACCGGGGCAATCTCAAGAAAAGACGATCATGACCGACGACACTTCCGACAACGCCCGTTCCGGCCGTACCCCCGGCACCGCCGACGAATTCGACCGCCGCGACGCCCTGCGCGCGGTGGCCGCCGTGGTGCGCGGCGACGGGATCGAGGTGGATGCCGACAGCACCCCGGCGCGCTGGACGGTCGCGGTCAACCATGTCGTCCAGATCCCCGGCACCGACCGCAAGCTCAAGTTGCGATTCAAGGTGGCGCTCGGGCCCCTTCCGGACATCGAGGCCGACCTGTGGGGCCTGCTGACCATCGAGGAGGGGTTCGGCCGGCCGCAGGCCAAGGCGCTGGGCAAGCGGGTGAAGGGCGCGTGCCTGTCCTCGCCCGCCATTGCCAAGGCGAAGGACCGCGTCGACGGCTGGGTCGCCTCGATGGCGCAGCGGGCGGCCGGCTTCGGCGACTCCTGGCGACCCAAGGGCTTCGCCGACGAGCTGGGCCGCGTCGTCGGCTTCGGCGGCCGGATCCCGCGTTTGCAGACCCTGCTCGATGCGATGGAGGAGGCCTTCTCCACCGCAGCATCCCGTGCCGGCTTGAAGGTGCGGCGGGAGCGGCTGGAGAACGCGTCCGGCATGGGCGTCTATCTCGACAGCTTCGCCACCGCCCGTGCGATGATCCGCAAGCTGCGGCTGTTCGTCGGCCCGACCAATTCGGGCAAGACCCATGCGGCGATGGACCGGCTGGCCGAGGCGGAAAGCGGCTGCTATCTCGCCCCGCTGCGTCTGCTGGCGCTGGAAGGGCAGGAGGCGTTGGAGACGCGCGGCCGGCCGTGCAGCCTCGTCACCGGCGAGGAGCGCGACGTGCGGCCGGGCGCCGCCTTCACCTCTTCCACCATCGAGATGGTGAACACCAGCAAGGTCTGGGGCGCCTGCGTCATCGACGAGATCCAGATGATCGGCGATCCCGACCGCGGCTGGGCCTGGACCCAGGCGGTGGCCGGCGTGGCGGCGCCGGAAATCCTGATGACCGGCTCGGCCGATGCCATTCCCTACGTCAAGCGTCTGGCCGACGCGATGGGCGAGGAGCTGGAGGTCGTCGAGTTCACCCGCAAGTCGCCGCTGCGCGTCCAGGAGGAGCGGGTGAAGCTGGAGGAGGTGAAGTCCGGCGACGCGCTGATCGCCTTCTCGCGCAAGGACGTGATGGCTCTGCGCCACGACCTGCTGGGGCGCAACCACAATGTCGCGGTGATCTACGGCGCCCTGTCGCCGGAAGTCCGCCGGGCCGAGGCGCGCCGCTTCCGCGAGGGCACCGCCGACGTGCTGGTGGCGACCGATGCCATCGGCATGGGGCTGAACCTGCCGGTCGCCCGCGTCGTGCTGTCCACCACCCGCAAATATGACGGGCGCGAGGAACGCGAGCTGACCGCGTCGGAGATCCGCCAGATCGGCGGCCGGGCCGGCCGCTTCGGCCTGCGCGAGGAAGGCCGCGTCGCCGTGCTGGACGGCGAGAGCATCAACCCGGTGCGCCGGGCCCTGACCTCGCCGCCGGTGCCGCCGGAAGATCCGCGCTCGTGGATTTCGCCCAACCTCAGCCATGTCGAGGCCATCGCGCGCGAACTGGACACCGACAGCCTCGCCAAGGTGCTGCGCACCGCCGGTCAGGAGCTGCTGCGCGCCAACCAGACCTTCCGCATGACCGACCTGGAGCAGCGCATCCAGGCTGCAACAGCGGTGGACCGCGCCAAGCTGCCGCTGGCCCAGCGCGACATGCTGGCCCGCTGTCCCATCGACACCCGCGACCAGAACAACCTGCGCCTTCTGGGCGGCTGGGCGGTCAACCAGGGCAGGGGCATCCCCAACGCCGCCCCCGACGCCGCCGAGCGGTTCCGGCACAGCGTCGGCACCGATGTGGAGCTGGAGAAGGCCGAGCGCGCGGTTAAGGAACTGACCGCCTACGCCTGGCTCGCCTACCGCTTCCCCGACGCCTATCCCGAGATGGATTTGTGCCAGGAGCGCCGCGCGCACCTGAACGCCTTCATCGAGCGGACGCTCGCCGAGCGCTCGCTCGCCCGCGCCTGCCCGGTCTGCGGCACGCGGCTGAAGGCCAACCACCGCTTCCGTGTCTGCGACAACTGCTACAGCAGCCGTGTCGACGAGCGCCGCGGCGGCCGGCGCGGTCCGCCGGAGCGGGGCAATGGCGAGAAGCCGGCGCACCAGCACCATTTCCACCATCCGGTGGCTAAGGAGGGTGCCCCGGCCGGTCGCGCTCCAGGCCGGAGCGGCCCCCGCAGCGGCCCCCCTGCTGGTCGAGGCCCGAAGCGGCGTGGCGTGACGCCAT
Source organism: Azospirillum sp. TSH64 (assembly GCF_003116035.1). Classification (GTDB taxonomy): domain Bacteria; phylum Pseudomonadota; class Alphaproteobacteria; order Azospirillales; family Azospirillaceae; genus Azospirillum. Next base: position 2,406,833 of record NZ_LGQW01000015.1, on the reverse strand, counting down.
AAAAGCACTCCTGTCTCTCTCCCGCCTCGGGAAAGAGACAGTCACGCCGCCGCGCTATCCCGCTTCGTTCCCTCGCGCTTCGGCCAGCCGATCTCCTCGACCGTGCCGTTCTCGCCTAGGAAATAGCGGCGGAGCGGCGTCAGGTCGGCGCCCAGTTCATAGACCAGCGGGCGGCTGGTCGGGATCTCGAACAGCGGGATGTCCTGGTCGTCGACATTGTCCAGATGCTTGACCAGTCCGCGCAGGCTGTTGCCATGGGCCGAGACCAGCACCCGGGCACCCAGCCGCAGCGCCGGAGCGATCTCGTCGCGCCAGAAGGGGATGACGCGCTCGGTGGTGTCCTTCAGGCTCTCGCCGCGCGGCAGGTTCGCCTTGGCGAGGCCGGCGTAGCGGCGATCGGTAACGGCCGACCGCGGGTCGTCCGGCTCGATGGCCGGTGGCGGCACGTCCCAGCTTCGCCGCCACTGGAACACCTGCTCGGCCCCATGGCGCTCCGCTGTCTCCGCCTTGTTCAGCCCTTGCAGCGCGCCGTAATGCCGCTCGTTCAGGCGCCAGTGCTTGTGCACCGGCAGCCACAAGCGGTCCATGTCGCGCAGGACGAGGTGCAGCGTCTCGATTGCCCGGCTCAGCACCGAGGTGAAGGCGATGTCCACGTCGATGCCGGCCGCTTTCAGCAATTCGGCAGCCTTGCGGGTCTCTGCGATGCCGCGCTCGGTCAGCCCGACGTCGGTCCAGCCGGTGAAGCGGTCTTCGGCATTCCACACGCTCTGGCCATGGCGCAACAGAATCAGGCGGTGCATGGCGGCTCTCCCTTCCAACTCCGGCGCTCGATCGCCGGGCATATGAAAGGTGAAACAGGGCTGTAACCGGCCCGGTTCCCGCGACAAAACGGCACAGCATCGGGCGATTCCGGATCGGCGACGGGCAGCTTGCGGTTTCAATCCGATTTCATGATTGCTTCCACAGACACCAATTATGTCAGCGGCGAAATCGTGGCGACATACGCGAACAATAATCCCGCGGTACGGTCATCTCATTCGAACACGCCGGCCTCGCCGGCCACAGCGGAAGGGAAGGGTCGATGACGCAACCGAACACGGAATCGCAGACTTCAGCCGGCACCGCGGGCCTGCGGGGCGCAACGCCGAACCATTCCGATTATCGCCCCAGCAACCTGACAACCTTGCGTACCGAGGCCACGATGCTGCATCATCATGACGTCATCTCCAGAGCCGTTTCGACCGACCGCGAGATCACTCTGGAGGCGCTTCGTGTGTTCACCTATCTGAGCCGGAGGCTCCATTTCGATCGCTCCGTTCCGGTGCTCCAGTCCGAACTGGCTGATGCGCTGGGCATGCAGCGGCCCAATGTGAACCGGGCCATCAAGCTGCTGGAAACCAAGCAGATCCTTCTGCGGGAATCCAAACTGGGGCGCGCGATCACGTTCCGGCTCAATCCGGGACTGGAGGGCGGCCGGGCGTGAGTGTTTGGTCAGGGATGGAATGATCGTCGAGACACGTGAACTGTTCTTCACCAATTCCGCCCTGAAGAAAGCCCTCGCCTGGTACCAGAAGGCTCCGAACCAGACGGATCTGCCGCTGGGCGTCGTCACCATGGTGACGCCGACGTCCGATGGCGGCCTGTCGGTCCAAATCCAGCAAAGCGGCGCCTCCAGGTCGCGGGAGGTCGTCTTCACCCCCAGCAAGACGCTGGCGCTGCTTCTGCTGTTCTGCCGCCGCCAGAAAGTCCCGATCCCCCGCGATGCCGGCAAGGAGATCGAGGCGGCGGATGACGGGCTGATCCTCATCGTGCGTGGCGAGACGCAGACGTCCGCCCCTCCTCCCTGATCTGACCGCCCCGTTCCTGTGACGCCGCCGCGCCTCCCGCGCGGGCGGCCCATTTGCGTTTCCGGCGCCTGAAATGCATCCGGCAAGAATGGTGGCGCACTTAATCTAAAGTAGCGAACAAACCCACAATTGCGGTCGGAAGGCTTCATCGTTCCGTTCAATTCGACCTGACCTAATGGGCAGGTGATTACGATGTTTGTCATAGTCGCCAAGACTGATCGCGGGACATTTCTTCCTGTGATATTGTTCCTCTGGCTAATGGGGCTAAGCTTTAGTTCCACACCGTCAACCGAACGGGGAACTGCGGGTTGATTCGTCATTCAAACATTCGGAAAAGTTGAAACTTACTCTTGGCTGTTTCGCCCAACTCGATTGTATCGCAGTCGCTGGCGACCCGGTCGCTCTTCCGTCACCCGCCCAGTTCCGCCACCGCCCAGGATTGCCCGCCGATGACCGTCCCCCACCTGTCGCCGCCGCTTTGGAAGGAGCTTCGGCATCGTCTGCCGCTGCTCCAGCCAATGCCCGTGTGACCGGGCCGATGTCATCGCCGCAGATGCCTCCGCCTTCCCTGTCGTTGGCCGGCCCCGGCCGTCTCGCCCCTTCTCCACGGATGCTGGTCGCCTTCCTGTGCGCGCTGTTGGCGCTGCTGGGGACGGCCTCCTGGGCCACCGTCACCGCGCTCGACTACCGTGACACGCTCGATCGAGCCGAAAAGGACGCACGGGAAGCGGCCGCCCTGTTCGACAGCCATGCGCGCGGCGTGCTGGAGGCCAGTGTCGGCCTGCTGGAGCAGGTCGCCGGCCGGATGGACGGACGTGGCCTGGCCTCCTGGGGACAGCGCACATTGCCCGAGGCGATGGCTGTGGAGCGCAACGGCCGGGTCACGCTGCTCAGTGCCGACGGAACGGCGCTGTACGGTCCCACCATCGCTTTCGCCGAGCCGGAAACCAGCGACGGCCTGTCGCTTCTGGTCCGCCCCTTATCGCCGGAGGAGGAACGTCGGATTCTGCCGGCCTTCGGGCATGTGGCAGGGCAGCCGGCCATTCTTCTCGCCCGCCGCATCCACACTGCGGCGGGCGTTTTCGACGGTGCGATCCTGGTGGCCGTACCGCTGGCCGCCCTGGATCCGGTGCTGAAGCCCTTCGACGCGAGCGCCCGCTCGGTCGGTCTGTACCGACCCGACGGCGTCCGCCTCGCCGGGTCGGGCGCCCCGTCGCTCGGCCCGCTGCCACGGCTTGACGCCGGAACCATCCGGGTCGATGCGCAATGGATGGTGAACGGCAAGCCGTCGATCCTCGGATTGAAGCGGATGGCCGGCCTGTCGATCCTGTCGGCGGTGACGATCCCGCGCACCAGCGTGCTGGAGCCCTGGTATGTCCGGATGGAACGCGGCCTTATCGTGGTTGTTGCCGGCGTCGCCGCACTGGCCGGCCTTTCCCTGCTCGGCGCCGCCAGCCTGCAGAGGGAGGCGCTGGCCCGTCAGGCCCTGACGGAGGCGAACGCCCAGCTCGAACAGGCCAATGTCCAGCTGGAGCAGCGGGTGGAGGAGCGCACCGCGGCCCTCAGCGCCCTCAACGTGAAGCTGAGCCGTGCGCTGGAGGAAAAGGAACGGGCAAATCAGGCCAAGGGCCGTTTCCTGTCGGCGGCCAATCATGATTTGCGTCAGCCTTTCCAGGCCTTGCGGCTTTTTCATCATATTCTGATGGAACGCCTCGCCGACACCCGCGACCATGCGATCGCCGAGAAGATGGGCGAGGCGCTGGACGCCGGCGAGAAGCTTCTGCATGCCCTGCTGGAGGTGGCGACGCTTGATGCCGGCGTGGTGCGGCCGCAGCTGGCCGACGTGCCGGTGTCGGCGGTGTTCGAGGATCTGCTGGCCGAATTCCGCGGCATGGCGGCGGAAAAGGGACTGGCCCTGCGCGCGATGCCCACCCGGATGGTGATCCGCACCGACCGCACGCTGCTGACCCGCATGCTGGGCGATCTGGTGCGCAACGCCATCCGCTTCACCGACGAGGGGCGCGTCACCATCGGCTGCCGCCATCAGGGCAATCGTCAGGGCCGGTGGCTGCGCATCGAGGTGTGGGACACCGGAACCGGCATCCCGCCCGAACAGCTCGACAACATCTTCGAGGACTTCGTCCAGCTCGGCAATCCGGAGCGCGACCGCCGCCAGGGCCTCGGCCTCGGCCTAGCCAAGGTGCGCCGTAAGGCGGCTCTCCTGGCCCATGCGGTGGAGGTCCGGTCGCTACAGGGCCGCGGTTCGGTCTTCGCGGTCAGCGTGCCGGTGGTCGGAACCGAACGGGCGCCGACCGCGGCGCCGGTGAAGGACGCCGATCCGGTGGTGGCGGGCGACCGGTTGATCCTGGTGGTGGAGGATGACCCGATCCAGCGCGATGCCGTGCGGCTGCTGCTGGAAAGCTGGGACTATCGCGTTGTCGTCGCGGACGAGGGCGAGACTGCGCTGGCACTGATCGGCGGGTCCAGGCTCCAGGCCGGCTCCCCCAAGGCCGGTACCCCCAAATCCAGTTCCATGCCCGACATGCCCGTTCCCGACCTCATCGTCAGCGATTTCCGCCTGCCGGGCCGGCTGACCGGCGTGCAGATGGTGGCGAAGGTGGGGGAGCGGCTGGGCCGTCCGGTGCCCGGCCTGATCCTGACCGGCGACACCGCGCCCGAACGCATCCGCGAGGCGGTCGCCACCGGCTGCCGGCTTCTGCACAAGCCGGTGTCGCCGGAGGATCTGCGCGGGGTCATCGCTTCCATCCTGTCGGAACGGGGCCGCCCGGCCGACGGCGGGGAAGCGGCCATGGAGAACGAGTCCGCAGCATGAGTTAACCCTTTCTGAAGTCGGACTGCCGCACACTGGCGCCGGGAAAGGGAGTTCACGGGACCATGGTGCAGAATCGCGCGCTCAGGCGCTTCGACCAGGCGCAGCTCGATCAGGCGGTGCGCAAGCACGAGATGTTCCGCAACGCCCGTGTCGGCGGGGCGCGCGCCAATCTCTCCTTCTGCGATCTGTCCGGCCTGGATTTATCGGGGCGCGATCTGGCCCATGCCGATTTCGTCGGCGCCAGCCTGCGCGGCGCCGACCTGTCCGGTGCGCGGCTCGACTGCGCCTCCTTCTTCGTCGCCGACCTGCGGCAGGCCAATTTCGACGGCGCCAGCCTGATCAAGGCCGACCTGCGCGGCGCCTGCCTGCGTGGCGCCATCCTGGTCGGCGCCAACCTGTTCGAGGCGGATCTGCGCGACGGCTCCCTGGCCGAGAAGGACCGCTCCGGCCATCTGCACATGGTGCAGATCGAGTCCAGCCCGGCGGACGCCGACGGTGCCGATCTGTCCGGGGCCAACCTGACCAACGCCCGGATGTCGGGCATCATGGCGGTCCATACCGACTTCTCGGACGCGGTGATGCGCGGGTGCAAGCTGGTGCGGGCAACCATGCGCGGCGCCAATTTCACCGGCTCCAACCTGGAAGGGGCCGACCTGTCCGGTGCCGATCTGCGCGGCGCCTGTCTGCGCGGCGCGGTGCTGACCGGCGCCACCATGGTGATGGCCGACCTCACCGACGCCGACGTGGAAGAGGCGCTGACCGACAAGCCGGTCGGCCGGGTGGTGGCCGAACTGGGGCGATCCCTGGAAGACCTGCTGGCCGACCATATGACCTGGGTGGGGTCGAGCGGGGCGCAGGGCGCTATGCTCGACCTGTCCGGTTTCGACCTGCGCCATGCGCCGTCGCTGGCCCACATGTGCCTGACCATGCTGCGCGCGGCCGGGGCGACGCTCTACGGCCTGGACCTCTCCGGCGTGCAGATGCAGGCCGCGGTGCTGGACCGCGCCGACCTGCGCGGCGCCAAGCTGACGGACGGCGACCTGCGCGGCATCAGCCTGCGGAACGCCAAGCTGAACAATGCCGATCTGCGCAACGTCAACCTGCGCCCCCTGGTGTTCGACGAGCAGCGGTCCCGCCCGGCCGACCTGTCGGGAGCCAAGCTGCGTTATGCCGATCTCAGCGGCGCTTGCCTGCGGTCGGTCAATCTCGGCAATGCCGACCTGTCCTTCGCCAACCTGCGCGGCTGCGACCTCGCCAGGACCGATCTGACCGGCGCCAAGCTGTTCGGTGCCAAGCTGGAACGCCGTGCCCTGGACGAGGGGGTGATCCTGGACGGCGTCGCCGGGCTCAAGACTTAGGCGGCCGCCCGCGCCAGCTTCTGGGTCAGCCGGCGCAGTTCCAGGGCGGCCCGGTCGGCGATCCGCTGCGCCTCCACCAGCACGCCGGTGAGGTCGCCGACCTCCGGCGCGATCTCGGCCGCTGCATCGGACATCGCGTCCAGTTCGGCAGCGGCCTTTTCGATCAGCCCGGTCACGACGCCGGCGGCACCGGCGGTGGAGTCGAAGCCAGCCATCTCAGTTTCCCTTTTAAAAGTATGGGTATTCGGAGTGTGTCGCAATCCGCCTCCTTGCGCAACGGCTTCTGCCGCGCTGCACACATCGCCGATGGATTGCCGGGGAAAGTGCCCGCTTGCACGGCCTGCTGCGGCGGCGGTACACACGGGAAGGCTGCCTGGAGTGGAAGGGTCAAGACGATGCCGGGAACGGTTCCATCCGACCGCGTGACCGCGGCCGCCGCAGCTCTGACGGTCTTTCTCACCGACCGGCAAATCGACGCCGGCAAGCTCAACCGCTTCACCGCGCTTTGCGACGAGATCCGCCGGACCATGGAGTTCGACGGCCGGATGGAGCTTGCCGAACGGCTTGAGCGCGACACGCCGGTGAACGACACGATCCGGCTGCGTTCCGTGCTGTTCCATCTGACCGGCGATCTCTATCATCTGGAGCGCATCCTTCATTACCTGATCCTTGGCGGCGACAGCGCCGATCCGGCGGCGCTGCACTACACCCACTGGTGCATCTCGCGGCAGCTGTTCCTGGGAACCGCCAGCGGCGAGAAGATGGCGACCTTCGTCGCCTGCGACCTGTTTCGCTATTACACGGCGATGGTCAGGCAGATCGCGCGGCGCTGGGGGTTGACACCGGCGCGGGCGGCCTTTTGCGACGGGCCGATCCGCCGCGTCGCGGTGGTCACCAACCAGTTCACCAACCAGGGACACCAGCCGACCCGCGATTGTTTCGATTTCGCCGCCCGCATGCAGGACGATTTCGGGCTGGACGTCGCCATCATCAACGTCAACGGCATGCCCGCCAGGGTCGAGAATGTCTTCATCCCGCCGATGGTGGCGGAGGTCGCGGCCGATCTGGAAGGCGTCTACGCGTTGAAGATGTTCGGCCGGCAGGTGAAGGTCGCCTCCTTCACCGAACCGGCCTTCAGCCAGGACAAGCTGCGCGTCATCGTGGACGCCATCGACGGCTACGATCCGGATCTCATCGTCGCCTTCGGCGGATCCAACATCGTCGCCGACCTGTTCGCGGAGGCCGATGCCCGGCCGGTCGTCGCCATTCCCACGACCTCCAGCATCACCGTCTCGCTCGCCCACATCGTGCTGGGGTACGAGGAGAACGACCATACCCGCTCCATCCCGGCCCTCTACCGCGCGCCGTTCGCCCGCCGCTTCCGCCCCTTCACCTTCGGTTTCACGCCGCCGCCGTCCGACGGCAAGCGCGTCGAAACCGGCTTCCCCGACGACACCGTCCTCTTCGCGGTGGTCGGCACCCGCCTGGACCTGGAGGTGGGGGAGGACACTCTGGAGCTGTTCGACGAGATCCTGGAGCGCTGCCCGGACGGCGCTCTGGTCTTCGCCGGCGAAGTGAAGGAACTGCCGGGCCGCCTTGCCGCCTTGCGCAATCGGGACCGCATGCGCTGCCTCGGCCATGTCCCCGACATCCGCGCCTTCTATGCCCGCTGCCATGTCTTCCTCAATCCGCCGCGCCAGGGCGGCGGCGGCGGCGCCTCCTATGCCCTGGCGGAGGGGGTGCCGGTGATCAGCTATGGCTCGGGCGACGTCGCCAGCAATGCCGGCCCGGCGTTCTGCGTGCCCGACCGCGACGCCTATCTGGCGCGTGCCGTGGCGCTCGCCACCGATGCCGAGGCCCTCGCCGAGGCCAGGCTTGCGGCCAAGGCGCGCTTCGTCGAGATCGGCGACCGCACCCGCTGTGTCGAACGGCTGCTCGCCTATGGCGAGGAGGCGCGGGCCCTGCTGCGCGGCGGACCGGCCACCGGAAATTAACCTTCCTTCATGATTTCGTGAAAGACTGGGTCCGTCAGACCGATCCGATTGGAATACCTGCCCGTGTCGAATGCCGCTCCAGGCCATGCCAACGGCCGTCTCCCCAGCCGACCGCCGATGTCCATCGCGGGGCGCCCGATTGGGCAGGGTCATCCGCCCTACCTGATCGCGGAGATGTCGGGGAACCACAATGGCGACCTCGGCCGTGCCCTGGCGCTGGTGGACGCGGCGAAGGAGGCGGGGGCCGACGCGGTCAAGCTGCAGACCTACACCGCCGACACCATCACCATCGCCCATGACGGTCCCGGCTTCCGGCTGGAGGGCGGGCTCTGGGACGGACGCACCCTGCACGACCTCTACCGCGAGGCGCACACCCCGTGGGATTGGCATGCGCCCCTGTTCGAGCGGGCGCGGTCGCTCGGGCTGACCATCTTCAGCTCTCCCTTCGACGAAACCGCCATCGAACTGCTGGAGGATCTCGACGCCCCGGCCTTCAAGATCGCCTCCTTCGAGGTGATCGACCTTCCCCTGATCCGCCGCGCCGCACGGTCCGGCAAGCCGCTGATCATCTCCACCGGCCTTGCAACGCTGGGCGAGATCGAGGAGGCGGTGGCCGCAGCGGGCGATGTCCCGCTCGCCCTGCTGCACTGCGTCAGCGGCTATCCCACCCCTCCGGAGGATTGCAACCTCCGGACCATCGCTCACCTGGCCGAGGCTTTCGGCGGCGTCACCGCCGGCCTGTCCGACCACAGCCAGGGCATCGCCGTGCCGGTCGCCGCCGCGGTCATGGGTGCGACGGTGATCGAGAAGCACTTCACCCTGTCGCGCGCCGACGGCGGTGTCGACAGCGCCTTTTCGCTGGAGCCGGCGGAATTCAGGGCGATGGCCGACGCCGTGCGCACGGCGACCGCCGCCATGGGCCGCGTCGATTACGGGGTGAAGCCCAGCGAGGCCGGCGGTCGCGACTATCGCCGTTCCCTCTATGTCGTTGCCGACGTCGAGGCGGGGGAGCCGCTGACCGCCACCAATGTCCGCTCCATCCGCCCCGGCTTCGGGATGGCGCCCAGGCATCTGCCCGACGTGCTGGGCCGCCGCGCCGTCCGCCGCCTGCACCGGGGAGAGCCGCTGGGCTGGGACATGCTGGCACCTCCAGCGGAGGGGCCGCATGGCTAAGACCCCGAGCAAGCAGAGGACCGTCGCCATCTCGCAGGCGCGCATGACCTCGACCCGGCTGCCGGGCAAGGTGCTGATGCCGGCCGCCGGCCGCCCGCTGCTGGCCCATCATCTGGAGCGGCTGTCCCGCACTCCCGGCCTGGATGCGGTGGTGCTGGCGACGACGGTGAATGCCGCCGACGACCCGGTGGTGGAGTGTGCGCAGGGACTTGGCGTCACCGTCTTCCGCGGCGACGAGCAGGATGTGCTGGGCCGCTTCGCCGGTGCCGCCGCATCGGCCGAAGCCGATCTGGTCGTGCGCGTCACCGCCGACTGTCCGCTGATCGACCCGGCGCTGGTCGGCCGCCTGATCGCCGCCTTCCAGGACGGCCAGCCGCTGGACTATCTGTCGATCGACAGCACGCGCTATCCGCGCGGCCTGGACGCCGAGATCTTTCCGCGCCGTCTGCTGGACGAGGCAGCGGCGAACGCCACCGACCCGGTGGAGCGGGAGCATGTCACCCCCTACCTCTACCGCCGCCCCGACCGGTTCCGGCTGGGGACGGCGCTGGTGCCCGACCTGCCGCTGGACAGCGATCTGGAAGGTCAGCGCTGGTGCGTGGACGAACCCGCCGACTACGAGTTGGTGCGCCGCCTGCTGGAGGCGCTCCTGCCGGCCAACCCCGTCTTCGGCTGGCAGGATTGTTGCAAAGCTCTTCGTGACCACCCCGATTGGGTGGACATCAACCGCTCGGTCCGGCAAAAGTCGCTGCACTGACCCGGTCTCGGTTCGACCAAGGAGAAAAACTGATGGATCGCAACGAATTCCTGCTCGCTCTTGACGAGATGCTCGAACTGGATCCCGGCACGCTGACCGGCGACGAGTCCCTGGAATCGCTGGAGGCCTGGGATTCGCTGGCGGTCATCAGCTTCATCGCGCTGGTGGACGAGAAGACCGGCGTCGTGGTCGAAGGCGAGAAGCTAACCAAGGCCAAGACGGTGGGCGATCTGCTGGCCCTGGCGGGTGCGCCGGTCACGGCCTGAGCGGTGCCCATTCCCCGGCCTGTCTCAGCCCGCCCCGTTTCGGCCGGTCCTGTATCGGAAGGAAGCCGCCTGCGCGCCGGTGTCGCCACCGTCGCAGGCGGCCCAGCCGCTTATCTTTCGGTGGGCAGCGGCGGCGTGCCCGTGCTGCTTCTGCATGGCTTTGCCGGCGACCGCCTGACCTGGCAGTTCAACCTGTCGGCCCTGTCGTCGCGGCGGCGTGCCATCGCAGTCGACCTGCCGGGCCATGGCGGATCGACGCCCGATGTCGGCAGCGGCCTGGTTTCCGACTTCGCGCCGTGGCTGCTCGAATTCCTCGACGGGCTGGAATTGCCGCGCGTGCATGTGGTCGGCCATTCGATGGGCGGCTATGTCGCGCGCGAGCTGGCGAGGCTGGCGCCCGACCGCGTGGCGAGCCTGACCCTGCTGTCCAGCGCCGGCCTGGGCACGGCTTTCGATCTGGACTTCCTGCGTCGGGCCATGGCTCCCGCCGACGTGGCGGAAGGACGTGCCTGTGCCGAACGGCTGTTCGCCGGCCCCTCGCCGCTGATTCCCCGCTTCGGCGAGGTGCTGAATGCGCAGGGCGCCGACCCGGTCCGCCGCGCCGGATTCGAGCGCATCGTCGCGACGTCCTTCGCCGCCCATGCCGGCGGTGGAGCGCCAGTGGACTGGAGCGCCTATCCGATGCCGATCCAGGTGCTGTGGGGCCGCGAGGACCGCATCATCCCGATGCCGCCGGCCGACTGGCTGCCGCCGGGCGCACCCTACCGGGTGTTCGACAAGGCCGGCCACCTGCCGCATATCGAGGCCGCCAGCCCGGTGACCGCCGCCATCCGCAGCTTTCTGGACGGCTGCGACGACGGTCGATCCGGGCCGTCCGATCCGTTGAGTTGAACCGACCATGACCGACAGCATCTTCGCCCTGATCGCCGAGGAACTCGGCCGCATCGCCGCCGACAAGGGGGAGGCGCTGCCGCCCCTGACGGCGGACAGCCGTTTCCTCGACGGCGATCTGCCCATCGATTCCCTCGACCTCGCGACGCTGCTGGTGGTGCTGGAACAGCGGACCGGCCAGGATCCCTTCCGCGAGGGCTTCCGCCAATTCACCACCGTCGGCGAACTGGCGGCGCTCTACACCGTCCCGGCATGACCGGCCGCCGCCCCGACTGGCTCCACCCCGCCTTCCGCCTGATCGAAGGGGAGGACAGCTTCGTCTGGGCGGATCTCGCCGAACTCCCGGTTCCGGCGGGCGGCGTCGTGCAGGCCGACCGGCCGTCGCGCGTGCTGGCCGCTCTGGCGGCGGCCGAAGCGGCGGGGCAGGGCGTTCTGCTGGCCCGTGGCGCAGCGGATCCGGAGGGTTGGCAGCCGGGGCCGGGCTTCACCGTCACGCTGGAGAGTTCCGGCACCACCGGCACGCCCAAGCGCCTGCGCCATGACTTCGCCCGTTTGCGCGGCCGGCTGCGCGGCGCGACGGAGGGGGGGGCGCGCTGGCTGCTGACCTACGATCCCGGCGCCTTTGCCGGTCTTCAGGTGATGCTGACCGCCGCCGCCGCCCGGGCTCTGCTGGTCGCAGTGCCCGGTGGCAGTGGCGGCACGGTCGCCGCCCTGGCGCAAGCCGCGCGCCGCCATGCCGTGACCCATGTCAGCGGCACGCCCAGCTTCTGGCGGGCCTTCCTGATGGCGCTCGGCGATGCGGAACTGCCACTGGCGGCGGTGACGCTGGGGGGCGAGGCCGCCGACCAGCCGCTGCTCGACCGGCTGGCGGCGCGGTTCCCCGATGCCCGGCTGCGCCATATCTACGCGTCGACCGAGGCCGGTGCGTTGTTCGCCGTCGCCGACGGCCGCGCCGGCTTTCCCGCCGCATGGCTGGACGATGCGCCCGACGGGTTGGCGCTCCGCATCGTCGACGGCGTGCTGGAGGTGCGCAGCCCGCGCGCCGCCTCCGGAACGGCCGACTGCGAGGGCTGGCTGTCCACCGGCGATCTGGTGGAACGCCAAGGCGACCGTGTGCTGTTCGCCGGCCGTCTCGACGGGCTGGTCAATGTCGGTGGTGTGAAGGTCTCCGCCGAAGCGGTGGAACGCCGCCTGCTCGCGGTCGACGGGGTGGCCGATGCCATGGTCGTTGCCGTGCCGAGTCCGATCACCGGCCATCTGCTGACCGCCACCATCGTGGCGGCACCGGGCTTGGACGAGGCGACGTTGCGCGCCGGCCTGCGCGCCGCTGCCGCCGATCTGCCCCCCGCGGCCCGCCCGCGCGCCCTGACCTTCGCCGACCATATCCCGCTGAGCGCGGCGGGCAAGAAGAGCCGAAAGGGACCACAATGACCGCTGCCCATCCGACCGTGGAGGATGGCTCCCGGACCAAGCGGCACATCATCGTCACCGGTGGCAGCCGCGGCCTCGGCCTTGCGTTGGTTGAGGCGTTGCTGGCCGACGGCTGCCGGGTCTCCACCTGCAGCCGCGCCCCGTCGGAGGCGCTGGAGCGGCTGGCCGGCCCCGACCTGTTCTGGCACCCCTGCCGGATCGGCGATGGGGCGGAGGTCCGCGCCTTCTTCGACGCCGCTGTCGCCTGGGGCGGCAATTCGCCGCTGTGGGGGCTGGTCAACAATGCCGGCATCGCCCGCGAAGGCGTGCTGGCGACCTTTCCGGAGGTCGATGCCGAGGCGGTGATCCAGACCAACCTCACCGGGGCGCTCCAGGCGGCCCGCGCCTTTCTGCGCGCCAAGCTGGCGGCCCGCGGGGCGGGCGCACAGGGTGGTCGCATCGTCAACATCTCCTCCATCATCGGACAGCGCGGCTATGTCGGTCTGGCCGCCTATTCGGCGTCTAAGGCCGGGCTGGACGGGCTGACCCGGGCGCTGGCACGGGAGGTCGGGCGGCGGGCGATCACCGTCAATTCGGTCGCGCCGGGCTATCTCGACACCGAGATGTCGGGCAGCCTGTCCGACGGGCAGCGCGACCAGATCGTGCGCCGCACGCCGCTGGGCCGGCTGGGCACTGCGGCGGACGTGGTGCCGCTGGTCCGTTTCCTGCTGGGCGACGGCGGTGGCTTCATCACGGGTCAAACCCTTACAGTGGACGGCGGCATCACCTGCTGAGGCCGCATGTGACGCTGCAGGAAAACGGGGGAGGCGGAGATGGTCGCCAGCCGGATCGACGGGGTATGCGTACGCGGCATCGTCGGCTGCGTGCCGGAGGGGCGTGAGACGGTTGCGGATCTCGCCCGCCGGTTCGGCGAGGATGGGGCCCGCAAGGTCGCCGCCGCCACCGGGATCGAGGAGCGGCGGATCGTTGCCCCCGGCCAATGCACCAGCGACCTTGCCGAGGCCGCCGCCCGCCGCCTGCTCGACGGGTTGGGATGGGAGCCCGGCAGCATCGACCTGCTGGTTCTGGTGACCCAGACCCACGACCAGACGCTGCCCGGCACAGCGTCGCTGCTGCACCGGCGGCTCGGGCTGCGCAAGGGCGCGGCGGTGCTCGACATCACCCATGGATGCTCCGGCTTCGTCTATGGGCTGTGGGTCGCCGGCGGGATGCTGAAGCCGGGCGGGCGGCGGGCGCTGCTGCTGGTCGGCGACACCACCTCGCGGCTGATCGACCCGGAGGACCGGGCGGTCGCTCCGCTGTTCGGCGATGGGGCAGCCGCGGTGGCGCTGGAGCTTGACGACAGGGCGGACCCGATCTCCTTCGACCTGGGCAGCGATGGGGCCGGCGCACCCTATCTGGCGGCCGACGGCGGGGCGATGCGCCATCCGGACCGGCCGGCACGCCTGTTCATGGACGGGACCCAGGTCTTCGCCTTCACCTTGCGCGAAGTGCCGGGAAGCGTGCGTGCCGCGCTCGACGATGCCGGCTGGACCACGGACATGGTCGACCACCTCGTGCTGCATCAGGCCAACGCCCAGATGATCCGCCATCTGGGCCAGAAACTTGGCGTTGCCGCCGACCGCACCGTCGTCGCCCTGCGCGAGGTCGGCAACACCAGTTCCGCCTCCATTCCCCTGGCCCTTGCCGCTTCGCTGGCCGACAGCCTGACCGCCGGCCCTCGCCGGCTCCTGCTGTCCGGCTTCGGCGTCGGCTGGTCCTGGGGCAGTGCTGCGCTCGTCGCCGGGCCGCTGGCGGTGTGCGAAACGGTTGTCCTGCCCGGCAGGAAATGCCCGGCAGAATCTGCCGCCCCGGCAAGCCCTGCCGCCTGACCGGCAGAATTTGCCGGAAGCTAGGCAAAATTTGCCGGGTCGCTTCCTGCCCACCGGCACGGATTGCCAAGGAAACCCGGCAAATTTGAACTGGCCCGCTTTTTGCCTACCCCTTTGGCGGGGGAATTAGTCCCCTTCCGGTTCAAGCGCCTCGAAAGCAGTGCGCTTCCGGACATTGATCCTCCAAAGGAGTGGCTACCATGGCCGGCAACGTTACCCTGTCTTCTTCCATGCGGACCAACCTCCTGCAGCTGCAAAGCACGCAGGAGCAGATCAACAAGAAACAGAACATCCTGTCGACGGGCAACAAGGTCAACACCGCCCTCGACGGCCCGACCGCCTTCTTCTCGGCCAAGGGTCTGAACCAGCGCGCCGGCGACCTGACGTCGCTGAAGGACGCGATGGGCCAGTCGATCAGCACCATCCAGGCCGCCGACAAGGGCCTGACCTCGATCGATTCCATGGTCGACCAAGCCAAGGGCCTGACCACCGCCGCCTATGCGGCGCTCGGCAACGATGCCGCCTCCGTCGCCACCCGCAAGTCGCTGGCCGCCCAGTTCAACACCCTGCGCGGCCAGATCGACAAGCTCGCCGCCGACAGCGGTTACGGCGGTAAGAACCTGATCGCCGGCAACGGCATGAGCATGGAAAGCACCAGTGCGTCCCGTGCCGCCGTGAACAGCATGACCGGCGTCGACAACGCCCGCGTCACCAACGTGCAATCGGCCGACACCTACTCGATCCGCGTCAAGGGCGACGGCTCGATCGAAGGCAAGACCGCCGACATCTCCAGCGCGGAAAATGCGCACGGCTTCACCGGCCTGAAGCTGTCGGGCACGATGTCTGGCTCGTCGGGCAGCTTCTCCGACGTCCAGATCGAGGTGCGCGGCGCCAACGGCCGTTCCCGCGACTTCATCGTGTCGGACGGCACCGAGAGCCGCACGATCTCCTACTTCGACAACACCCAGACCACCTCGACCGCCCTGACGACGGCCGCCAAGACCGGTTCGGCCCAGGTGTCGACGGTGAATATCGGTGGGACCATCGAAGAAGGCGACATCTTCACCATCACGGTGGAAGGCCAGTCCTTCAGCTACACCGCCACCAAGGGCGACGTCGCCGTCGGCCAGAACGCTTCGGCCCAGGTGGCCACCCAGCTGCGGGCCTCGATCAGCACGGCCCTGACCGGTTCCGGCCGCCTGGTCGGCAAGGACGTCGCCTCCGCAACCGTCACCGCAACCGGCACGATCACCCTCACCGGCAACGCCACGGCCGGCGCGGTGACCGACTTCACGCTGACCTCCAGCGCCACCAACGCGCTGACCAAGAAGATTTCGGAAAGCTTCGCGTCGGGCACCATCGTGTCCTTCACGGTCGACCGCCGCCTGCTGGAAGCGGCCAACAACCAGGGCAACGGCATCTCGACCATCGAGAAGAAGGTCGACCTGCAAATCCAGGTCACCAACTCCAACGGTGCCCAGGTCACCCGTGACGCCATGAACGACAAGGGCGACGGCAAGCTGACAGGGGGCGATCAGGCATTCGCCTTCGACAGCGGCACGGTGCACATGGACATCGATGCGAAGACGATCAAGAAGGCGGCTTCGGCCAACTGCTCGGCCAACATCGTCACCAAGCAGATTTCCGACGCCAACTCCAAGAACGACATCACCGTCCAGCTGAACGAGACGAACACGAACGCGATCACGGTGAACGCGGTCAACCTGACCACCAGCGGTCAGGGTCTGAAACTCGACGAAGCGCAGAACGGCTGGACGGACCGCGCGGACATCGACAAGGCGGTGGCCGGCCTCGACAACGCGAAGGCGACGATCCGTTCGGCCTCGCAGAACCTGTCGACCAACCTGAACATCATCACGACCCGCGAGAACTTCACCAAGGAGTTCAGCGACGTGCTGACGGAAGGCGCCAGCAAGCTGACGCTGGCCGACCAGAACGAGGAAGGCGCCAGCCTGCTGATGCTGCAGACCCGCCAGCAGCTGGGCACCATCGCCCTCTCGCTCGCCAACCAGTCGCAGCAGTCGATCCTGCGTCTGTTCTAAGGCGTAGAGTTCCGACGGCAAGTTCGGGTAGGATCACGCCCGGCGGGCGGCGGCATCAGGCCGCCGCCCGTTTCTTTTTTGGGCCGGACCGGTCCGGCAAAGGCCGGACGGCAACGGCCTACAAGCCCCGGGTTCCCCACTCATGCCACTCAAGTTCGTGCTTCGTCCCAACGAGAAGGTCATCATCAACGGTGCCGTCATCGGTGCCGGCGACCGTCCGGGTTCGTTCTTCCTCTACAACACCGCCAACTTCCTGCGCGGGCGCGAGGTTCTGAAGGAAGAGCAGATCGATTGCATCGAGAAGAAGCTCTATTTCGTCATTCAGCTCGTCTACATCTTCCCGGAAGATTCGACGCTGAATCTTCAACGCTTCGCTTCGATCTTGGATGAAACCCGCGAGGCGCGGCCGGACGCTTCCAAGACGTTGGACGAGATCACGCGTCTTGTCGAAAGCCGCAATTATTATCGGGCGCTCAAGCTCTGCCGCAAGCTGTTCAAAACGGCGGATGGCGGATCGCTGGATGGCGGTCTGGCCGACAGTGCCGCCGGCGACGATGAAGACCCACCGACCACCGATCGGACGCCGTGACCGTCGCCGAGTTGCTCGACGCCGCATTGCCGCTGCATCGCGCCGGCCGCCTTGCCGAGGCGCTGGCGCATTACCGCCGCATCCTGACCGATGATCCGGCGCATGCCGACGCACTGCACCTGTCGGCGATCATCGCCCACCAGACCGGCCGCACCGCGGAGGCTCTGGCCAATCTGGGGGCCGCGCTGGCGGTGCAGCCCGGCTTCGCCACGGCCTACAACAGCCTCGGCAATGTCCTGGCCGATCTCGGCATGCTGGAGGAGGCGCTGGCCGCCTATGTCGTCGCAATCCGGCAGAACGACCGCTATGTCGAGGCCTACAACAACCGCGCCACCGTGCTTCAGCGCCTCGGCCGGCGGGATGAGGCGGCGGAGGCCTATGCCCGTGCGCTGACCATGGGGCCGGACAACCTGACGGCACGCTTCAATTACGGCGTGCTGCAACGGGAATTGGGCCAGATTTCTCCGGCGGCCAATGCCTTCTATGCGGTGGTGCAGGCCGACCCTTCCCATTCCGCCGCATGGCGGCACCTGGCGGTCTGTTTGCGGAACTTGGGCCATCCCGATGCGGAGGCCTGTCTGCGCCGCGCGCTGCAGGACGTGCCGGGCGATAAGGAACTGTCGCTGGAACTGGGCGCCCTGCTGAACAGCCGTGGCGACCACGAGGCGGCCCGCGGCATCCTGGCTGCGGCGGTTGCGGCACATCCCGGCAATGCGCAGCTGCACTTCAGCTACGGCACCGCCCTTCAGGGCACGCGGTGCCTGAGGGACGCGGTGGTGCAGTTCCGTCTGGCGCTGGACCGCGAACCGGCGATGCAGGGGGCCTGCAACAATCTGGGCGTGGCCTTGCTCGAACTGGGAGAGATGGGCCCGGCGACCCTGGTGCTCCGCCGGGCGGTGGCGCTCAGTCCCGGTGATGCCATGGTGGTGAACAACCATGGTACGTCGCTGGAAAGCCGCTACGACCTGGAAGCCGATTCCGAAAGGCCGGCGCGCTGGTATCGGCGAGCCCTGCGGCTCCGTCCCGATTATGGAAAGGCTCTGGTCAATCTTGCCGGCATCCATATTTTGCGGCGCGAACTCCACCATGCCGAACGTATTTATCACAGCGCGGCAGTGGCCGACCCGCGCAGCGTGGAAACCTTTGTCAATCTCGGCGGCCTGCTGCTCGACCGCGACGACCTTTCCCAGGCGGGGCGGATGTACCGGCGAGCCCTGGCGATCAACGCCGGCAACCCTGCCGCGCTGACCGGTTACGGTTTGGTCCTGCAAAGGCTCGGGCGCATCGGCGAGGCGGAGGCCGCTCACCGAGGTGCACTGGAGATCGACGGGAGGCATGCGGAGGCGGCCGGCAACCTCGGCATGATGCTCTGGCAATGCCATCAGGACGATACCGCGGCCGAACCCTGGATGGACCTTGCCCTGTCGGTCAATCCGTCGCTCAACACTGCGCATCTCAACCGCGGCATGCTGCGGCTTTCCCGCGGCGATCTGCCCGGCGGCTGGGACGGCTACCGTCGGCGGTTCTGGGCGAAGGGCTATGTGAACCGGCGGATCGCCGCCCCGCTGTGGCAGGGGGAAAATCCCGCCGGGCGCCGCCTGCTCGTCTGGCGGGAACAGGGGGTCGGCGATGAGATCATGTTCGCTTCCTGCTACCCGTCGCTGATCGGACGGGCCGGGCATGTGGTGATCGAATGCGACCGCCGGCTGGTGCCTTTGTTCGCGCGCTCCTTCCCCCAGGCGACGGTCAGGGCGGAATCGGTCGATGCCGCCGGCGGTGAAACCATCCAGCCGCCGGACGTCGATGCCCATATCCCGGCGGGCGACCTGCCGTGTCATCTGCGCGCCAGCCTGTCCGGTTTCGACGGGCAGACGCCCTGGCTGGTGCCGGACCCGACGCTGGTGGAACAGTGGCGGGAGCGGCTGGCAGCGCTGGGGACTGGCTTGAGGGTCGGCATCGGCTGGCGCAGCCAGATGATGACGTCTGAGCGCACGGCCGCCTACGTGATGCTGGAGCATTGGGGACCGCTGTTCGCCCTGCCCGGCCTGACCTTCGTCAATTTGCAGTATGACGAGTGCGAGGCCGAGATCCG
>NZ_LGQW01000015.1:2386133-2387658 GCF_003116035.1 Azospirillum sp. TSH64 | reverse complement strand
TTCGGTGACGCAGACCCTGGCGGTGACCGTCAACCCGGTGACCGACACCCCGACCCTGTCCGTGTCCGCCGCCCGTGGTGACGAAGACACCGCGATTCCGCTGACGATCAGCCCGGCGCTGACCGACACCGACGGGTCGGAGACGCTGACCATCCGGATTTCCGGCGTTCCGGCGGGAGCGACGTTGAGCGCCGGCACCTCGGTCACCGAAAGCAACAGCACCACCACCTGGACGCTGACGCCCCAGCAGCTTGCCGGGTTGAAGATCACGCCGCCGTCGAACAGCGACGTTGATTTCAATCTGACCGTCACCGCAATCGCCAAGGATGGTAGCGCGCCGGTCGCGACGACGACGCAGACCCTGCACGTCACCGTCGACCCGGTCACCGACACGCCGACCCTGTCCGTCTCCGCGGCGAGCGGCAATGAAGACACGGCGATTGCGCTGACGATCACCCCGGCGCTGACCGATCTGGACGGATCGGAGGTGCTGACCATCACCATCAGCGGCATTCCGGCCGGAGCAACGCTCGCCAACACGCTGAACGGCACGCTGACGGTCAGCAACGGCTCGATCACGCTGACGCCCGACCAGCTGGCCGGCCTCAAGATCACGCCGCCGGTGAACAGCGACGACGACTTCACCCTGACCGTCACCGCGACGGCCAAGGATGGCGTCGCCACTCCGGTCAGCGTCAGCGCACCGCTGGTGGTTACCGTCAATCCGGTGACCGACACCCCGACGCTGAGCGTCACTGCTGCGACCGGCAACGAAGACACCGCCATTGCGCTGACGATCAACCCGGCCCTGACCGACACCGACGGGTCGGAGACGCTGACGGTGACCATCAGCGGCATTCCGGCCGGTGCAACGCTCGCCAACACGCTGAACGGGACGCTGACCGTCACCAACGGCACGATCACGCTGAACCCAAATCAGCTTGCCGGGCTCAAGATCACGCCTCCGCTGAACAGCGACGCGGATTTCGACCTGACAGTCACCGCGACCGCCAAGGACGGCACAGCGCCGGTCGCGACGACGACGCAGACCCTGCATGTCACCGTCGACCCGGTGACGGACACGCCGACGCTGAGTGTCACTGCTGCGAGCGGCAACGAAGACACGGCGATTGCGCTGTCGATCAGCCCGGCGCTGACCGATACCGACGGGTCGGAGACGCTGACGATCACCATCAGCGGCATCCCGGCCGGCGCGATCCTCGCCAACACGCTGAACGGCACGCTGACGGTCAGCAACGGCTCGATCACGCTGAACCCCGACCAGCTTGCCGGGCTCAAGATCACGCCGCCGTCGAACAGCGACGTGGATTTCGACCTGACCGTCACCGCGACGGCCAAGGATGGCGTCGCCGCCCCGGTTTCGGTGACGCAGACCCTGGCGGTGACCGTCAACCCGGTGACCGACACCCCGACCCTGTCCGTGTCCGCCGCCCGCGGCGATGAAGACACCGCGATTCCGCTGACGATCAGCCCGGCCCTGACCGACACCGACGGGTCGGAGACC
>NZ_LGQW01000015.1:2374559-2386123 GCF_003116035.1 Azospirillum sp. TSH64 | reverse complement strand
CACCACCACGCGGGCGGATGTGAGTTCCGGACGCTCCGACTTGGTCAGCTCGGCCGAGACGAAGCTCGACAGCCCGGCCGCACCGGCACCCGCGATCTGCTCGACGGCGGCCGAACCGCCTTCGGATGCTGCGGTCTCGAAGGCGGTGGTGCGGACGGTGATCACCTTGACCGCATCGGCCGACTGCACGGTGGCGATCGCGTTGCCGGCGTAGATCGGCCGCTCGAACGTATCGGCGGAGACCACGGCGGTGATGTCGGAGATGGCGGCGACGTCCAGCAGTGCGGCGACGCGCGGCAGGAGGTTCTTGCCGACCGAGGTGGCGCCGGCCAGCACATGGCCGTAGCCAGTCTTGGTAACCGACACCACCAGCGGGGCGACGTCCTCCGGCAACTGGTGCTCGTAGGCGGCATCGTCGGCCAGCAGCACCTTGGCGACGCCGGCCACCTTGGCGGCGGCATCGGCGGCGGCCTGCGCGCCCTTGCCGGCGACCAGGATGTGGACATCGCCCCCAATTCCGCTGGCGATCTTGGATGCAGCGGTGACGGCGTTCAGGGTGGCGGGCTTCAGCGAGGCGCCGTCGTGGTCGGCGATGACGAGAATGTTGGCCATGGTCAGTTCATTCCCCTCAGATCACGCGGGCTTCGGTCTTGAGCTTGTCGACCAACGTGGCGACGTCCGGCACCTTGATGCCGGCCTGGCGCTTCGGCGGCTCCGTCACCTTCACCGTCTTCAGGCGCGGCGTGACGTCGACGCCCAGGCTGTCCGGCGTGACGGTCTCCAGCGGCTTCTTCTTCGCCTTCATGATGTTCGGCAGCGAGGCATAGCGCGGCTCGTTCAGGCGCAAATCGGCGGTGACCACCGCCGGCAGCTTGAGATTCACCGTCTCCAGCCCGCCGTCGATCTCGCGGGTCACGGCGACCGTGCCGTCACCGGCGGCGATCTTCGAGGCGAAGGTGCCCTGGCCCCAGCCGAGCAGCGCCGCCAGCATCTGGCCGGTCTGGTTGCAGTCGTCGTCGATGGCCTGCTTGCCGAGGATGACGAGGCCGGGGGCCTCCTTCTCGACCAGCGCCTTCAGCACCTTGGCGACGGCCAGCGGTTCGGTCGTCACGTCGGTCTGCACCAGGATGGCGCGGTCGGCGCCCATCGCCAGCGCCGTGCGCAGCGTCTCCTGGGCCTGGGCCGGGCCGACGGACACCACCACGATCTCGGTCGCCATTCCGGCTTCCTTGAGACGAACCGCCTCTTCGACGGCAATCTCGTCGAAGGGGTTCATCGAAAACTTCACGTTCGACGTCTCGACGCCGGACTGGTCGGTCTTCACCCGGATCTTGACGTTGTAGTCGACGACCCGCTTCACGGGCACCAGCACCTTCATGATGACGTGTCTCCTCTCGGATGGTGTTCTTGTTAAGGCTCATGCAACAGCGGACAGGACCTGTCCGCGCAAAGCCGCGACCGCATCGGGGAACGGCGGGGAGGCCGCCGTGGTGCCGAGTGCGGCCAGCACCTCGGCCGGGGCGACCACGCCGGTCGCGCCGACGAAAGCACCCTGGACGACGGCCAGCGCCGCCAGCCCGCCCCGCGTTTCCATGCGGTGTTCGATGAAGATGTATTTGTCGTCCCAGCACAGAACCCGGCTGACCAGGGTGAAGCGCTGGAACGGACGCAGCGAGCGGCGGTAGCGGATGGTCGCTCCGCCCAGCACCGGCTGCCAGCGGTTGCGCAGGATCGCCGGCCCCAGCCCGACCCGGATCATCAGGTCGGTGCGGCCCAGATCCATCACGCTGAAATAGCGCGCGTTGGTCATGTGCAGGTTGATGTCGAGGTCGGTCGGCCAGACCCGGAAGCGCAGCGCCGACGGATCCAGCAGCCCGGCGCGGCGGCCGCGCCATGCGGCGACAATGGCGGTGACGACAACCGTCAGCAGGCGGAAGATCAGGTTCATCCCCCGTCTCCCGTCCCGCCATTCGTCGCGCCCTTCACCCCGAGGGCATCGCAGGCCGCCCGCAGCCATTGCTGTCCCATCATGCTCCGATCCCCCTCATAGGGCCGACCGGAGCGCCCGGGGGCGCCCGGCCGGTCAGCTGTCCTTCACGGCGGACTTCTGCTCCGCCAGGGTGTTGTTGACCTGCTCTTCGATGTCGCGCAGTTCCTGCACGGTGGTTTCCAAGTCCTCGCGCTGCTGGGCGAGGTCCTTCAGCCGTTTCTGCACGCGCTTCAACAGGTTCTTCTGTTGCTCGACCCCGCCATTGACGTTGTAGAGGTCGAGATATTCGCGGATTTCCGCCAGCGAGAAGCCCAGGCGCTTGCCCCGCAGGATCAGCTTCAGCCTGGCGCGGTCGCGCTTCGTATAGACCCGGTTGTTGCCGACGCGGTTGGGCGCCAGCAGTCCCTTGACCTCGTAAAAGCGCAGGGCCCGCGGAGTGATGCCCAGCTCCTCCGCAAGCTGGTTGACCGTGTAGAGCTGTTCCATCCCTGGGAAGGCCTTTTTGTTCGTGTTCGGCACAGTGCGCCTTCCGTTTGGTAGCACAGCTGCCGTCGCGTGATAAGGCTTCCCTTTACGTCCATGTCATGGTGGCAACGCAGCTGGAAGTTGGGGTCATGCTCCGTTCGACAGGGCCTGTTGAGCCTCGGCGATCAGCTCCTTCTTCGACAGCTTGCCGACGGCGGTCTTGGGCAGCTCGTCGCGGAACTCGATGGCCGTCGGCATCTCGATGCGGGAGATCTTGTCGCGCAGGAAGTCGCGCAGCGCCTCAACCGTCATGCTGACGCCCGGCTTCAACTGCACGAAGGCCTTCGGCGTCTGGCCGCGATAATCATCGGGAAGGCCGATGACGCAGGCGGCAACGACGTCGGGATGCTGGTAGATCGCTTCCTCGATCACGCGCGGATAGACGTTGTAGCCGCTGCAGATGATCAGGTCCTTCAAGCGGTCGAGCAGGAAGACGTAGCCGTCCTCATCCATCGTCCCGACATCGCCGGTCAGCAGGAAGCCGTCGATCACGGTGCGGTCGCTCTCCTCCGCCCGGCCCCAATAGCCGGCCATCACGTTGGGGCCGGCAATCGCCACCTGGCCCTTCTCGCCGATGCCGAGCCTGCGGGTCGGGTCTTCCAGATCGCGGATCTCGATGGAGATGCCGGGCAGCGGCAGGCCGATGGACCCTTCCTTGTTGACGCCGCTCAGCGGGTTGGCGGCGCAGACCGGCGAGGCTTCCGACAGGCCGTAGCCTTCGATCAGCACGCAGCCGGTCGCCGTCTCGAACTGGCGCTTCAGTTCCATCGGCAGCGGCGCGCCGCCGGAGATGCAGTAGCGGATCGAGGTCATCGGATAGCGGGCGACCTGCGGGTGGCCCAGCAGCGCCTTGTACATGGTGGGCACGCCGGGGACGAGAGTCGGCTTGCGCTTGGCGATGGTCTTCAGGACCTGCTCGGTCTCGAACCGCGGCAGCATGATCAGTTCCGCACCGCAGGCCAGCCCCATGTTCATCACCACCGTCATGGCGAAGACATGGAAGAAGGGCAGCACGGCGAGCATGCGCTCCTGGCCCAGCGCCACGGTGGGGAACCAGGCCTGCACCTGCCGGGCGTTGGACAGCAGGTTGTGGTGGGTCAGCATCGCGCCCTTCGGCACGCCGGTGGTGCCGCCGGTGTATTGCAGCACGGCGACGTCGCGCAGCCCGTCGATGCGTACCGGACGCAGTTTGCCGTCATTGGCCAGCAGGCTGTTGAAGTCGACATGGCGGTCGTCGCGCGGCACGGCGGCAAGTTCGCCGCGCTTCAGCACGCTGAACAGCGCCTTCTTCACCGCCGGCAGGATGGTCGCCATGCGGCAGACGACGATGCGCTTCATCGGTGTGCGCGCCAGCATCGCGGCGACGCGCGGGTAGATCTGCTTCAGGTCCAGCGTCACCATGATCTCGGTCTGCGAGTCGGTGATCTGGTGCTCCAACTCCCGCTCGACATAGAGCGGGTTGTAGTTGACAACGGTCCCGCCGGCCTTCAGCACCGCGAAATAGGAGATGACGTAGGTTGGGCAGTTCGGCAGGCACAGGCCCACCCGCACCCCCGGCCCGACCCCCAGATCCTGGAAGCCGCGGGCGGCGCGGTTCACCAGATCCAGAACCTCGGCATAGCTGTAGCGGCGGCCCATGAAGTCCAGGCAGGGACGGTCGGCATAGCGCCCGGCCGCCTCCTCGAACAGCATGTACAGCGGCATCGGCGTGAACTGCTGGTCCCAGGCGATCCCGTTCGGATAGTGCGTCAGCCAGGGATGGGCGGCATCATCCGCGGCAACGGTTACGGCGGCGGTGGGCTGGTTGGCGCTCTGCGCAAGCGGCTCGGGCATGGTTCGCTCCCCTTGGCGGTGGCGCGTTCCGGATCACCTGGCAGCCTGCACCAAAAGGCGGCAAACGGGGCGGCGGGCGTCTGAAACGCTTTCGTTATGACGTTGACGTAAACGTAATGCGCGCCTACTGTCAAGGCCAGTCCTACGAACAATCCTGAGGGCACGCTTTCATGGTCGACGACATTCTGCAGGAACTGCGCAGCCGCAGCGGCGATCTGCGCTCGCTCAACGCCTCGGTCCGTTTCCTGCTGGGCAAGGAGGGCGAAGTGATCCGGGTCGATGGCCGTGCCAGCCCGATCAGCATCAGCCGCGAAGATGCCGACTCCGACTGCACCATCCGCATCTCGCCGGAGAACCTGCAGAAGCTGATCAACGGCAAGCTGAACCCGATGCTGGCCTTCACTATGGGCAAGCTGAAGGTCGAGGGCTCGATGGGCGTCGCGATGAAGCTGGCGCAGTTGCTGGACGACTGAGCAGGCCGGAAGAGCCGCCAGAAAGACCAACCGGGAGGAAACCCACATGACGACGATGCGCACCAGATGCGCCACCCTGTCGGCTGCCCTGATGGCGGCCACCTTGCTGACCGGCCTGCCGGGCTCCGCCTGCGCGCAGGGTGCGGCACGCACGCTGAATTACCAGATCCTGATGGGCGCGGATCCCATCGGCAGCGAGCAGGTGAAGATCGAGCCCCAGGGGGGCGACCGCACCAGGGTCACCGTCACCGCCACCACGCGGGTGAAGGTGCTGTTCATCAACTTCCGCTACGACCACAAGCGGGAGGAGATGTGGAAGGGCGCGGTGCTCGAATCGATGACCGCCACCACCGACGATGACGGCACGCCGCACAAGATCGAGATGGCGCGCGATGCCGGCGGCTATCGCCTGACGGTGGACGGCAAGGTCCAGCAGGTGCCGGCCGGCGTCCTGCCGCTGACCCTGTGGACGCCGGATGTGCTGAAGCACAGGGAGTTGCTGTCGGTGATCGATGCGGCGCCCTACAAGGTGGCGGCGCGCAAGGTCGGGGCGGAGACGGTGGAAGCCGGCGGCAAGGCGCTGGAGGCCGCCCATCACCGCATCGAGGGCGATGTGGAACGCGATCTTTGGTATGCGGCGGACGGCACGCTGCTGAAGACCCGCTTCAAACGCAGCGGCTATGATATCACCTATGTCCTGAAGTGATTCACGCCGATTGAGGACCCGATGCCCATCTTCCTGTTTCCCGACGACCCCATCTGGAACGAGGAGGCCGACGCCGTGGAATTTGCGGTGCAGGTCGGGGAGTATGAGGGCCGGGTCTTCGTCACCCGCCGCACCTTGCAGGGCATCGTCGGCCACACGCCCAAGCCGGACGAGGCGGTTCAGCAGGTCTGCATGAACCGCCCGCTGTTCGAGCGGGCGACGGAGCAGCGGATCATGTCCCGCGCGCTCGACCCCGACGCGAACATCCACCTCACCGGCCGCGACCTGCACCGCGCGGCGGGGTAGGTCGCGGCCGGCTGAGAAACGCGCTCAGCCCAGGCGGGCGTAGCGGCCGCGGAAATACAGCAGCGGGTCGCCGCTGTCGCGCGAGGTCAGCTTGCGGACGCGGCCCAGCACGATGACATGGTCGCCGCCGTCCAGCAGATGCTCGCGGTCGCATTCCAGCGTGGCGAGGCAACCGGTCAGCAGGCGCACGCCGCCGCGGCCGGTGGTCGTCTCCAGGCCGGTCCAGCGCTCCTGCAGGTCGCGGCGGGAGAAGCGGTTGGACAGCTCTTCCTGATCGGCGGCCAGGATGTTCACCGCGAAATGCGGAGCGAGCTTGAAAGCCTCGAAGGACATCGCGGCGCGGCCCAGGCAGAACTGCACCAGCGGCGGGTCGAGCGACACGGACGAGAAGGAATTCACCGTGACCCCCAGCGGCAGCCCGTCGGGCGCGATGGTCGTGATGACGGCGATCCCGGTCGCGAAGCAGCCGAGGGCGGAACGGAACGCAAGGGGATCGATCGGCTGGTCGGTGATCATGACGTCCTGTCGTGTGGGCCTGGATGGGGCAGGGTGGTGGAGCAGCGTGGGCGGGAGGGCCGGCGTGGGGCACACGCCTCCGGTGGCGGTGAAGGTGACACACAAGGTAGGAAATACCGGGAATTAATCCAGCACGTCACCCGGTGCAAGCCGCATCTCCACCTCACCTCCGTTGCATCTCCACGGCATCTCCGGCCCCGACAACGTCGTTAAACGGATCTTAATGAAACCCGGTCAGGGTTCTGCCGCAGTGGCCGGCCGCTGCTTTCACCGCGGCGCCGCGCCCAGAAATCGCATACGGGAAATCGGCCTTCGGGCTGTGAACCATTCGCCACGGCCAGGGCATGAGCGGGAATTCCGGCGGCGACGAGCGGCCGATCATCATCAAGAAGAAGAAGGGCGGGCACGGCGGCCACCATGGTGGCGCGTGGAAGGTGGCCTATGCCGACTTCGTCACCGCGATGATGGCCTTCTTCCTGCTGCTGTGGCTGCTGAACGTCACCACCTCGGACCAGCGCAAGGGCATCGCCGACTATTTCTCGCCGGTCTCGGTCAGCCGCGAGCAGTCCGGCTCCGGCGGCATGCTGGGCGGCAAGACCATAACCGTGCCGGGAGCGCAGGTCTCTCCCAGCTCGCCGATGTCGGCGGACGTGCCGGTGTCCGGGCCGCCGGGCTATTCGGCGCAGCAGACTGAGGATGCCGACGACCCGACCGAATCGACCTCCGGCCCCGGCCAGGGCACCGGTCCTGGCAAGTCGGCCAGCGGTGCGGCACCCGACGCCGACGTCGCCGACCAGAAGCCGAACGAAACCCGCGCCGAATTCCAGAAGCGGATGGAGGAGATGGCCAAGCAGTTGGGCATCCCCGGCCAGAAGCCCGGCGAAAAGCTGTCCGACTTCGGAGAGCGGGTGAAGGAGGCGATGGACAGCCTCCAGGGCGCCGCCAAGGAGGCCCGCCAGTTCCAGCAGGCCGCCACGGAGATCCGGCAGGCCATCCAGTCGGTGCCGGAACTGGAACCACTGGCGCAGAACCTGATGATAGACCAGACCCCGGAGGGGCTGCGCATCCAGATCGTCGATCAGGACCGCGTGTCGATGTTCCCCGGCGGTTCCGGCCAGATGTACCCGCAGACCCGCCAGCTGGTGCAGCAGGTGGCGAAGGCGCTGTCCAAGCTGCCAAACAAGCTGTCGATCAGCGGCCATACCGACAGTTCGCCGTTCCCCGCCGGCTCCGGCCGCGACAACTGGGATCTGTCGACCGAGCGGGCAAACGCCACCCGCCGCGCCTTGCTGGCCGGCGGCATCGATCCGACGCGAATCCAGGACGTCGTCGGCAAGGCCGACCGCGACCCGCTTGTCGCCGATCAGCCCAACAGCCCGCGCAACCGGCGCATCACCATGGTCCTGCTGCGCGAGACCCAGGCGGCGCCTTCGGCCGGCGGCCAGTCCGGCGGCGGCGGTGCCCCCACCAAAGCACGATAAGACTTCCGCACCGCCGGTACTTTGGCGCTAATTTCCGGAAGCGTTCGCGTCCGAATTCTTGCTTTGTCACTGCGTCGCACAACGGTACGCGCGTTTGCCCTGTTCAAAGCGCGCGGCGATGCGTCATACTTCCTGCACAATGCGACATGGCCGGGGCGATGCCGCCCGGCCCGCGATGATCGGTCAGATACAAGCGCGGGGGAGTCTGTGAGCGTACCCGAGGGCAAACCGTCCGACCTGTTGTCATCATACAATCCTGGCCTGTACTTCGACGAGTTGTTCGGAGCCATGGATTTGCCGGCCGAACATACGGCGCTCATCCGCCAAAGGCTGGCCGCACTCGATTTCGATGAACTGCGCCGCCGCGCGCAGGATGCGGAGCGGGAGCTTTACAATCTCGGCATCACATTCATCGTCTATTCCGACAAGGACGCCGTCGACCGCATCCTGCCGTTCGACGTCATCCCGCGGGTGATCTCCGCACCGGAATGGAAGCATCTGGAGGCGGGCGTCAAGCAGCGGGTCACCGCGCTGAACCTGTTCCTGCACGATATCTATCACGACCAGAAGATCCTGAAGGACGGGGTGATCCCCCGGGATCTGGTCGAAGGGAACCATAATTTCCGCCCGCAGATGATCGGGCTGGACGTTCCCTTCAACACCTACATCCACATCATGGGCACCGATCTGGTGCGCGACCGCCATGGCACCTTCCGCGTGCTGGAGGACAATGGCCGCGTTCCGTCCGGCGTCTCCTATGTCGTGGAGAACCGCCACATGATGCAGCGGGTCTTCCCCGACCTGATGCAGGACATCGGCATCCGGCCGGTGGACAATTACGGCCACAAGCTGCTGGACGCCATGGTGGAGATCGCGCCGGTCGACGATCCGCAGGTGGTCCTGCTGTCGCCGGGCACCTACAACTCCGCCTATTTCGAGCATATCTTCCTGGCGCGCGAGATGGGTGTGCCGCTGGTCGAGGGCCGCGACCTCGTGGTCGACAACGACCGCGTCTTCATGAAGACGACCAACGGCCTGGCCCCGGTCCATTCGATCTACCGCCGGCTGGACGATGCCTTCCTCGATCCCAAGGCCTTCAACCCCGACAGCCTGCTGGGCGTGCCCGGCATCCTGGAGGCCTACCGCAAGGGCAACGTCGCGCTGGCGAACGCCATCGGCACCGGCGTCGCCGACGACAAGGCGGTCTACTGCTACGTCCCGCGGATGATCAAATATTACCTGGACCAGGATCCGATCATCCCCAACGTCGACACCCGCATCTGCCGCGAGCCGGACGCCCTGCAATACACGCTCGACAATCTGGCCGATCTGGTGGTGAAGCCGGTGGGCGAGGCCGGTGGCTACGGCATCACCATCGGCCCGCGCGCCAGCAGGGCGGAACTGGAGGATTGCCGGGCCAAGCTGTTGGCCGATCCGTCCAACTACATCAGCCAGCCGGTCGTCGACCTGTCGGTGTGCCCGACCGTCTGCGACGACGCCATCGAACCGCGCCACGTCGATCTCCGCCCCTTCGCCATCACCGGCAAGAGCAGCTGGGTCCTGCCCGGCGGCCTGTCGCGCGTGGCGTTGAAGAAGGGCACGCTGATCGTCAATTCGTCCCAGGGCGGCGGCTCGAAGGACACCTGGGTTCTGGAAGGTGGTGCGGCATGAACCTGCTGTCCCGTTACGCCGAGTGCATTTTCTGGATGGCCCGTTACATGGAGCGGGCCGAGAATCTCGCTCGCATCCTCGACGTGCACGAGACCTTCGCGCGCGACACCCGCGGGGCCACCAACTGGTTCTCCATCGTCCAGCTGAACGCCGACGAGAAGGACTTCTTCAGCCGCCATGACCGCCCGACGGCGGAGGCGGTGATCCACTATTACATGTTCGATCCGCAGAACCGGAATTCGCTGCTGTCGATGCTGAGGATGGCCCGGGAAAACGCGCGGACGCTGCGCCCCTGGATCTCGACGGAGATGTGGACGCAGATCAACGTGTTCCACAACAAGCTGCTGGAGATGTCGGTCAAGGACGTGGCGACGCAGAACCTGTCCAAGGTCTGCACCTGGATCAAGGAAGAGTGCCAGACCCACACCGGCATCACCGAGGGCACTTTCTACCGCGACCAGGGCTGGTACTTCTATCAGATGGGCAAGTATATCGAGCGGGCGGACCAGACAACGCGCCTGCTCGACATCAAGTATCACACGCTGCTGCCGTCGCCGGTGGAGGTCGGTTCCACCCTGGACGTCAGCCAGTGGACGACGGTCCTGCGCTGCACCGCCGGCTATCACGCCTTCCGCCGGGTCTATCCCCGCGGCATGTCGCCGGCCACCGTCGCCGGCTTCATGCTGTTCAACGAGGGGTTCCCGCGCTCGGTGGTGATGTGCGTGCGGCAGATCGACGGCGTGCTGACGCGGATGCGCTCGCGCTACGATCTGCGTGGCGGGTCGGCGGCGATGGAGCGGGTGGACGAGTTGCTGGCCGCCCTGCTGTCCCGTCCGATCGATGCGGTGCTGCGCGACGGGCTGCACGAGTACCTCGACTGGATACAGCTGCAGCTGAGCGTCGTCACCACGGAGATCGCGCAAGCCTTCTTCGGCGTCCAGCCTCCTCTGGCAGTTCAGAGCCAGTCGCAGTAAGCTCGGGTCCGGCGGGGGAGCTTCGCGCTCCTCCGCCTCCTCGTCACCGTCGTGGTGGTTGTCGCTCAGAATGTCGGTCATCCAGCCGCCGCAGCGTCCATTGCAGCAATTCTTCCGGTCGGGGCCGATGCCCTGCCCCTATCTGCCCGGACGTGTGGAGCGCAAGCTGTTCACCCGCCTGATCGGTCCCTATGCGACCGAGGTGAACTCCACCCTGTCGCGGGCCGGCTTTCGCCGCAGCCACGACATCATCTATCGCCCGGTCTGCCCCAACTGCCAAGCCTGCGTGCCGGTGCGCGTGCCGGTCGCGGATTTCGTGCCGACGCGGTCGCAGCGCCGGGTGCTGAAGCTGAATGACGGGGTGACGCTGAGCGAAAGGCCGGCCTACGCCACGTCGGAGCAGTACCGGCTGTTCTCTCTGTACCAGAATTCCCGGCATGGCGACTCGGACATGGCCCGCATGGCGATGGGCGATTTCGCCGCCATGGTCGATGAGGGCAGGGCGGACACCAACCTGCTGGAGGCGCGCGACGAGCGTGGACAGCTGGTTGGCTGCATGCTGACCGATCGGCTGTCGGACGGCTATTCTGCGGTCTACAGCTTCTACGACGCGGCCCAGGATCGCCGCAGCCTGGGCACCTTCCTGATCCTGGGCCTGATCGAACGGGCGCGGCTGGCTGGCATGCCCTATGTCTACCTGGGCTATTGGATCGCCCACAGCCGCAAGATGGCCTACAAGGCGAAGTTCCACCCGCTGGAATGCCTGGGTGAGGATGGCTGGCGCCGAGTCGACATCGTGCCCGACGGTGACGCGGAGTAAGGACATCGCCGGCGTCCGTTTCGGCGGCGATGTCCTTTGACACCTGCCGTCAGGCGGCCTTGATGTCGCTCAGGAACTTTTCGACATCCCGGCGCATCAGTTCCGCCTGCTGGGACAGGTCACCGGCGGCGCTCAGCACCTGACCGGCAGCGTCGCCGGCCTCGCCTGCCGCCTGCGTCACCTGAACGATGCTGCCAGTCACATCCTGCGTCCCGGCTGCGGCCTGCTGGACGTTGCGGGAGATCTCGTTGGTCGCGGCACCCTGCTCC
>NZ_LGQW01000015.1:2281852-2374549 GCF_003116035.1 Azospirillum sp. TSH64 | reverse complement strand
TGCAGACCCGCCAGCAGCTGGGCACCATCGCCCTCTCGCTCGCCAACCAGTCGCAGCAGTCGATCCTGCGTCTGTTCTGATCCGGCACAGCGATCCGACACATGGAAAGGGGCGCCCCCGCCGGGGCGCCCCTTTCCGTTTCCGGGCTTTCCAACTCCGGCAGGCGCCGGTCACCGCGGGCGCAGGCTCTCCGCGATCAGCGCACGGGCATCGGCCGCCAGCGCGGCGCGGCCCTCGCCCCGCGTGTACATCATGTGGCCGCCGGGATGCACCGTCACCGCGACCCGGCCGCGTTCGCCTTCCGGCAGTTCCAGCCTCGACGCCACCCAGCGCGAGGCCATGTAGGGCGTGATCAGGTCGGTGCGGCCATGGACGATCAGCACCCGCAGCGCCGGCTGGAGGGTGAGTGCGGTTTGCAGCGCGTCCACCGCGCTCGGCACCGACATGCGCGGCCACTCCCAGTTCCGGTTCACCCGGTCGCTGAGCAGCCGGTAGGGCTGCTCCGTCCCCACCGCCAGCGCATCGTGGGCATAGGCGGCGAAAGCCGTGGTATAGGTCGGCACCGTGCCCTTCAGGAAGGGATCGAACGGCACGCGCGGCGCACCCGGATCGGGATCGGGAGCGGTGAAGGTGCCGTCATAGATGCTGAGGATGCGGCCGCGGTCGCGCAGAAGCTCACGGGTGAAGACACCCATCGGCACGCGCCCGCGCTGGCGCCGCACCGTCTCCACCGGCAGGCCGGTGATGCGCGCCACCTCGGCGAAGACATCCTGCGCGGCATCGAGCCGTCCGTAGTCGAGACCGGCCAGCCCGGTGAGATAGGGACCGAGGGCGAAGCGCTCCGCCGCTTCCGCCGCCTGTTCGGGCGTGCCGGAGGTGCGGCCGAGCGCCGCGGCGGAGGCCGCCATCGACGGCAGCTTCCAGGCCGGGCCGAGGATGCCGTCCTCGTCGATGGCGGCGAAATCGACGACGGGGGAAACCAGGATGAGCCCGTTCACCGCGAGCCCGACCTGATCGATCAGCTCGTCCGCCATCTTCGCGATGCGGAAACCGCCGTAGCTCTCCCCCGCCAGGAAGGTCGGCGACGACCAGCGGCCGTTCCGGGTCAGCCAGAGCCGGACGATCTCGGCCATCGACCGCGCATCGCCGTCCACCGACCAGAAGCGCTTTTCCGTCTCGTCGGGCTTCACCGCGCGGCTGTATCCGGTGCCGACCGGATCGATGAAGACCAGATCGGTGAAGGCCAGCCAGCTGTCGGGATTGTCGACCAACGGGGCCGGCGGCGGCGGCAGAGCCCCGTCCGGACCGAAGGCGACCACCTTCGGACCGGCGGCACCCAGATGCATGTAGGCCGACGCCGCCCCCGGCCCGCCGTTGAAGACGAAGGTGACCGGGCGCGGACCGGCGGCCGGCGTCTTAAGATCGGCGGTGTAGGTCACCGTGAAGATGCGCGCCGCCAGCTCCTCCCTGGCGCCGTCGCGCAGCGGCAGGAACTCCGCCGTCGCGGTGTAGGCCAACGCACCGCCCGGCAGCGGCAGGCTGTGGCTGGTCACGCTGCGCTGCGAATCGAACCCCCGGAGGTCGTCCGTTTTCACAGCATCGGCCTTTGCGGCTTCAGACTTGGCCCCTTCTGACTTGCCCCCTTCTGACTTGGCGGCCGTCGATCCGGCGTGTTCCGGCCGGTCCTGCTGGGCGCCCCCATCCGCATCGGCTGCGAACGCCGGCGCCGGAAACAGCAGGGCCGGGAGCAGGGCCATCGCCAGCAGACGCGACAGGCTGCGGTTGCGGCGGGACGTGGGCAGGGACGTGGCCAGGGGCAGGGGCAGGGGCGGCATCGGCAAATCCAGGGCGGTTTTCCGGATCGGTCTCCGGGCCTCGCATATTGCGGCGGCGGCTTCGATCCGCAACCCGCACATTTTTGCGCAGGCTTGCGCCGGCCGCCTTGCCGGGCAGGCTTAAAAGCACATGTTGAGTAACCCAAAAAGGTAACGATTTTTGGGGTAAGGTCTGATTATTGCCCATGCGGGCCAACTCTGACGGGATGCGCCGATATGTTTCTTCCACGGCACGCCACGATTCGCACACGTTTGTTTCTCGGCTTCGGCGTGGTTCTTGTCCTTCTGATCAGTCTGACCGTCATCGGGGTCCGCGAGGTGCGGAAAATCGACGCCGACCTCACTCGGATCAACGAGGTCAACAGCGTCAAGCAGCGCTATGCCATCAACTTCCGCGGCAGTGTCCACGACCGGGCCATCGCCCTGCGCGACGTGGTGCTGACCACCGACCCGGCGATCCTGTCGCTGGTGCTGGCCGACATCGACCGGCTGGCAGCCTATTACGAGGAGTCCGCCAAGCCGCTCGACGCCATGTTCGCCGCAATGGCCGACATCGAGCCGGAGGAACGGCAGTTGCTGACCGGCATCAAGGAGATCGAGGCGAAGAGCCTGCCGGCGATCAAGGCCGTCATCGCCGCCCGCAAGGCGAACGACATGGCCGCTGCGCAGAAGGGGCTGATGCAGGACGCCCGCCCGGCCTTCACCGAATGGTTGAAGCGCATCAACGCCTTCATCGACCTGCAGGAGCGCAAGAACCAGACCATCGCCGCGCGTGCCCGCGATGTCGCCAAGGGCTTCCAGACGCTGATGCTGTCGCTGTGCGGCGCCGCCCTGCTGATGGCCGGTGCCTTCGGCCTGTGGACGGTCGCCGCCCTGCGTCCGCTGCGGCGCCTGACCAACGCCATGCTGACGCTGGCGCGCGGCGATCTGACCGTCACCGTCCCGGCATCGGATTCCAAGGACGAGATCGGGCAGATCACCGGTGCGGTCGAGGTGTTCAAGGCCAACGCGGTGGAGGCCGATGCCTTCCGCCGCCGCCAGGCCGAGGCGGAACATGCCGCCGAGGAGCGCAAGCGCGCCGAGATGGCCGCACTGGCCGACCGGTTCGAGAACGAGGTGAAGGGCGTGGTCGACAGCGTCGCCTCCTCCTCGACCGAGGTGCGGGCGCTGGCGAAGTCGCTGGCGACCACCGCCGACCATACCGAGACCCAGGCGACCACCGTCGCCGCCGCATCGGAGCAGGCATCGGTCAACGTCCAGACCGTGGCCGCCGCCGCGGAGGAACTGGCCGCCTCCATCTCCGAGATCGGCCGCCAGATCGGCGAAAGCAGCCGCAAGGCCAAGCAGGCCGCCGACCAGGCCGACGGCACCAACCGCATCGTCGACGGCCTGTCGTCCAAGGCCAACCAGATCGGCGACGTGGTGAACCTCATCAATTCCATCGCCGGGCAGACGAACCTGCTGGCACTCAACGCCACCATCGAGGCGGCACGGGCGGGAGAGGCGGGCAAGGGCTTCGCCGTCGTCGCCAGCGAGGTGAAGAGCCTCGCCAACCAGACCGCCAAGGCGACCGGCGACATTTCGCAGCAGATCGCCGAGATCCAGACGGCCACCGCCGACGCGGTGGAGGCGATCCAGAGCATCGCCGCCACCATCGGCGAGGTGAACGTCATCGTCGGCACCATCGCCCAGGCGGTCGACGGACAGAACGCCGCCACCATGGAGATCGCCCGCAATGTCCAGCAGGCGGCGGCCGGCACCAACGAGGTCTCGTCCTCGATCGGCGGCGTGCTCCAGGCGGCCTCCGAAACCGGCAGCGGCGCATCGCGCCTGCTCTCCTCGTCCGGGGAGCTGTCGAAGCAGGCGGAACTGCTGCACACCCAGGTGGACCGGTTCCTGGGAAGCGTGCGGGGCAAGGTCTGACGAAATGCGCGAACGGCCGGGCGTTCGCGCAACACCCCGAAAAACCCCTATAGGAATCAGCATATAAAATTGCCTATCCTGCACGGATGATGCGTCAATCCCATTTTGCGTACCAATGAAGGGTTGTGCAGATGTCCGTCCTGACCCTGTCCCGGAAATTGTCTCTGCTGCCTTTGTCCTTCGCCTTGGCATTGCTGGTCGTGGGGGGTGTCGCCGTCTCGGCGCTCTCCGTCGTCGATGGGGCGAACCGTCAGGTTCTGATCACGGGAGAAGCCCTGTCGAACCATCAGGCTGGCGACATGATGCACGACGCCCTGCGTGCGGACGTGCTTGCCGCTCTTCTGACCGGCCCGGACGGCGCGGAAGCGGAGCGGGACGAGGTCCGAAAGGATCTCAAGGACCATGCCGACACGTTTCGCGAAGCGTTGAGCGCCAACCGGCACCTTGCCCTCAGCCCCGCCATCGGCAGGGGGCTGGATGAACTGCTGCCCGAGATGGAGGAGTACATCCGGGCGGCGGAGGGGCTGTTCGCGGTGGCGCTCCGCGACAGGGCGAAGGCGAAGGAGGGGCTTGCCGGCTTTCTGGAGCGTTTCCATCGGCTGGAGGAGCGCAACGAAGCCCTGTCCACCTTGATCCGGGCGGAAAACCAGGCGAGCAACGGCGATTCGGCCAGCATCACGGCCTACGCCTATGTGCTGATCGGCGTGGTGACCGCACTGGCCATCGGCGGATCGGCCCTGATGGCGCTTGTGATCGGCCGCTCGATCGTCCGGCCGCTCGACCGCGCCGCGGACGGAATCGCCGAGATCGGGCGCGGACGACGCGATATTGCCTTGAAGCATCCGGTGGACGATGCCATCGGCCGGGTGACCGCGGCCGTGATGCTGATGCAAAGCCAAGCAAGCGATCTCGACCGCCGCCGGGCCGAGGAGGAGACGCGGCGGGACGAGGAGCAGCGCAAACTTGCCGCCCTGAACGACGCCACGCAACGCTTCACCCAGCAGACCGAGATCATCCTGAGCGGGCTGGGCACCACCAGCGAACAGCTTCAATCCACCGCCGGCACGATGTCGGAGGACGCAGGCCGCGCGGCGGACGAGGTCGGACATGTGCGCGGGCATGCGGACGCTGCGAGCCGCATCGTGAGCGACGCCGCCGCCGGCGCCGATGGGTTGGGAGCCCTCATCGACGAGGTGGGCCGTCACAGCGGGAAGGCCGCCCGGATGACCGCCGATGCCGTCCAGCGGACCGATGAAGCCGCGGGCCGCATCCGCGAACTGGCCGAGGCGTCGCGGCGGATCGGCGAAGTGGTCGGCCTGATCAATTCGATTGCCAGCCAGACCAACCTGCTGGCATTGAACGCCACCATCGAGGCGGCGCGCGCCGGGGAGGCCGGCAAGGGCTTCGCCGTGGTCGCCAGCGAGGTCAAGAGCTTGGCGGGCCAGACCGCGCGTGCGACCGATGACATCCAAAGCCAGATCGCCGGCATCCAGACCATCGTGGACGAAGCGGTCCATGCCATGGACGGGGTTTCCCGGACGGTGGATGCGGCCCGGGACAGCGGGGCGGCCATCGCGGATGCGGTGTCGCGCCAATCGGACGCGGCGGAGGGTATCCTGCGGGCGATGAAGGACGGGTCGGGCGCGGTGACGGCGATGTCCGGCATGCTGGGCGACGTCCACGATGTCATTGTGCGGACCGACCGCACCGCCGGCGAACTGGCCGGGGCCGCGGCCAAGCTGCGCCGGGAGATGCAGCAGCTGCGGACGGATGTCGACACCTACACCCGCACCGTGCGGACAGCCTGACAGCAAATGCCGAGTTCCTGACGGGATGAGCGGGGAAGGATGGTCGGGAATTGCGAATCGCGCCCTCCCCCGCTACACAATGGGCATCCGCGCGATGCCATCCCGTTTTCCGGAGCCCTTCTTCCATGTCGACCCTGCCCGATCAGGCCACCATCGCCGCCACCGCGGCCAAGATCCTGCTGGAGATCAAGGCGCTGCACTTCAACGCCGAGACGCCCTTCATCTTCACCTCGGGTTGGGCCAGCCCGGTCTACACCGACTGCCGCCGCATCGTCTCCTTCCCGCGCGCCCGCAAGGCGCTGATGGATTTCGCCGTCGCCACCATCGAGCGCGAGATCGGCTATGAGGCCATCGACGCGGTGGCGGGCGGCGAGACCGCCGGCATCCCCTTCGCCGCCTGGATCGCCGACCGGCTGGAACTGCCGATGCAGTATGTGCGCAAGAAGCCGAAGGGCTTCGGCCGCAACGCCCAGATCGAAGGTTTGCTGACCGAGGGGCAGCGCGTCCTGCTGGTCGAGGATCTGGCGACCGACGGCAAGAGCAAGGAGAACTTCGTCACCGCGCTGCGCAACGGCGGCGCCCAGGTGACCGACACCTTCGTGATCTTCCACTACGGCATCTTCCCGCAGTCGAAGGTCAACATGGACGCCATCGGCGTGCGCCTGCACGCGCTGTGCACTTGGTGGGACGTGCTGAAGGTCGCCCGCGACAACCGCTATTTCGACGAGAACACCCTGTCGGAAGTCGAGAAGTTCCTGAACGATCCGGTCGGCTGGTCGTCCGCCCATGGCGGCAAGTCGAGCATGTGACGCAAGACGGGGGGCGGTGGAGCAGCAGCCGCCCCCCGCGGTTGTCAGGCGGATGTCAGGCCTGGATGCCGTCCGCCGCCGCCTGTTCCGGCGTCGGGGCATGGGCGAAGCGAACCCGGACGATCTCCCAACGGTCCTGCGCACCTTCGACACACCCATCGCAAGACCTGCGATCCAGCACCTCGAAGGACAGCGAGGACAAACCGTCGCCGGCCGGGATCTTGCCGGAAGACCAAAGCCCCTGAAAAACGCGGCGGTTCACCAGGGAAATGGGGGATGGCGCCGCCTCCGGTGTGAAGCCGTCATTGGCATGGTCGAGCGGCTGGAAACGCCCCTTGCGCCGGCCGGTTGGGATGCGGCGCGCCCGGATGCGCAGCGAAAAGTCGAAATCCTCGTATCCCCAGCCCCAAAAGAGGTTGGAATAGCCGTCGATCTGCCGCATCGCCGCGTTCGGCATCAACAGCGCGCCGCCCATCGTGCTTTCGAGGTTCGTCGTCACCGTGCGGTCCGAGCGTCCCGGCGCCACCGGGCGCAGCTCCGCCCCGTACCATAGGATCGGTGTGGGACAGTCGGCCCAGGAATAATCGGCATCGACCGGCAGATAATCGACGTCGTGCAGGCAGACATAGTCGCTCTGCCCTTCGCCCAGCAGGAAGCCGGCATTCTTCAGCGCCCCACGGTTGAAGGGAAGCCCGGCCTCCTGCTCCACGACGGTGACGCGATAATCGATCGGCTGCGCCAGACGGTCGAAATAAGCGCTCACCCAGGGAACGAACTGGCGGAGATGGTCTGCGCGATCCCGGTAGGGGACGACGATGTGCAGCCGCGCTCCTGTGCTCTCGCCGGTGGTCATGCGCTCTCCCCTCTTCCCTCTATGGCGGATGCCGGACCGCCGGCGTCCTCAGCCGTGACGGTGATCGGGCGCGGCGCACCGCCGGCCCGGTGAATGTCCCACATCGCCCGGTAGGCCGCCTCCAGATGCCGAGTGAAGCGCGGCGTGTCGAACAGCGGGCAGACCGGCCGGTTGAGTGCCAGCCGCTGCCGCAGGTCGCGGAGCCGTCCGGGCGACCGGGCGAGCGCCACCGCCTCCGCCTCATAGGCCTCCTGCCCGTCGACGATCAGTTCGGGCAATCCGGCCGCCCGCAGCAGGCTGGCCGCCACGCGCCCGGCGAAGGTCGTCCCGCGCCGGGTCAGCACCGGCAGGCCCGCCCACAGAGCGTCGCTGGCCGTCGTGTGGGCGTTGTAGGGAAGCGTGTCGAGGAACAGGTCGGCCAGCCGGTGCCGCGCCAGATGCTCCGCGTGCGGCAGGGGTTGGGCGAAGACGAGCCGATGGGGATCGAGACCGCGGGCCTTGCCCTCGCGGCGCAGGTTGACCGCCACCTGGGGATCGCCGGCATAGAGCCACAGCACGCCGCCCGGCACCGCCGCCAGGATGCGCGCCCAGCCGTCGAACAAAGCGGGCGTCAGCTTGTAGGCGCTGTTGAAGCAGCAGAAGACGAAACCCTCCTCGGGCAAGCCGCAGTCCCGGCGCGTCGGCGTGGCCTCGGCGATGGCGCGCCGGCGGTCGTTGGGCTGATAGCAATCCGGCAGCCGCACCACCCGCTCGCTGAAGAAGCCGTCCTCGCCCGGCGCGATCACCGTGGGATCGGCGACGATGTAGTCGACGTAGCCCGCCCCCAGCGTTCCGGGATAGCCCAGCCAATTGACCTGCACCGGGGCGGGACGGGCCGCCAGGATCGAGGTGCGCGAGAAGGAGGTGAAGCCGGTCAGATCGACCAGGATGTCGATGCCGTCCGTCGCGATTGTCCGCGCCGCATCGGCGTCGGTGTGGCGGCGCAGGTCGACGAAGCGCTCGATCCCGCGTTGGAACCGCTGGCGCAGCGCGCTGCCGTCGTCGAGGCCGGTCGAATAGGCGGTGACGGCGAAGCGGGACCGGTCATGGCTTTCCAGCGCATCGACCATCAGGTGGCCCATGGCATGCTCACGGAAATCCGACGACAGATAGCCGATCCGCAACCGCCCATCGCCTGCGGCCGCCATCGCCACCGTCGTCGCCGCCGGCCGGATCACGGTCCCGGCGCCGCGGGCCTTCGCCACCGCCCAGCGGGCCGCGGCGGACTGCTGGTCGGCAAGGGTCGAGGCGCAGGACAGGACGTCGAAAGGCGACACCCCCTCCGCCCCGGCACGCACCTGCCGCAGAAGCTCGGCCTCAAGCCCGTCCAGATCGCGCCAGTCGCACAGAAGCCTCTGCTGATGCACGAGCTGGCCGAGGGCAGCGGCATGGCCGGGAACCAACCGGAGGACCCGCCGGCAGGCATCCGCCGACTGCATGCTCCAGCCGGCCATCGCGGCGGCCATCGCCAGATCGGCCAGGGCATCCGGCTCGCCGGGGGCCAGCGCCACCGCCTTGCGCAGAACGGCGACCGCGGCATCGGGTCTGACGGCCTCCGCCAGCACACTGCCCAGCCGCCGCCAGGCCTCGCCGTTCGCCGGCTGCCTGGCCAGCAGGGCCCGCAGGACCGCAAGCGCCCCGTCCGCCTCGCGCAGTCCCGACAGGGCCTGGGCCAGATTGATCTCGGCCACCGGAAAGTCCGGTTGCAGCGCCAGCGCCGCACGGTATTCGGCCACCGCGTCGTGCCAGCGTCCGAGTTCCTGCAAGGCGCTGGCGACATTGTTGCGCGCCGCCGGGTTCGACGGCTCCAGCCGGGCCGCGGCCGAGGTGGCGCGCCATGCCTCCTCCAGGCGCCGCGCGGCACCGGCGGCATTGCCCAGGGCCAGCCAGTTGCGGGCGCTCCCCGGATCGAGCGCGACCGCAAGACGGCCGGCGGCAAGCGCCTCCGCCGGGCGCCCGCCGGCCTCGAGCAGGCCGCTCAGGTTGTGCCAGCAGTCGGCATCCTGCGGCGCAAGGCCGAGCGCCTTGCGGAAGGCGGCTTCCGCCTCGGCTCCCTGTCCGATGGCATGCAGGGCCACGCCCAGCTTGGACCAGGACGCCGCATCGGCGGGATCGATCCGCGCCGCCTCGCGATGAGCGGCGGCGGCCTCCGCGAAGCGGCCGAGGTCCTGAAGCGCGACGCCGAGGTTGTTGTGGACTTCTCCCAGATGGGAAAAGCTCGCCAGCACCTCGCGGTAATGGGGCTCGGCATCCTGCGGGCGCCCCTGCCGGTGCAGGGCCATCGCCAGACCGTAATGGGCATCGGCCGATGCCGGGGCGACCCGCAGAGCGGCGGCATAGACCGTCGCCGCCGCATCCCAGCGGGCCATGCCGGCCATGGCCGCTCCGAAATCGAGATAAACCTCCAGGTCCTTGGCGATGGCCAGTGACTTCTGGAACAGGCTCACCGCGTCGCGCGGGTTGCCCAGCCGCAACTCCACCGCCCCCAGCCGGTGCAGAACCGCCGGGTTCTGCGGCTCGGTCCGCAGGGCGTCGAGATAGCCGGCCCTGGCCTCCTCCAGCCTGCCGGCGTTTTCCGCCGCCACGGCACGGGCAAAACTGGTCATGCGCTTCTGCCGATCGCCGCTGGCGGTTGACGGGAATGGACCGGGCTTCTGTCTGCCACAACCGGCCCTAGTCGCGCCAGCGCGTGTGTTCCATGATACGGGGAATCCCGGCCGGACGGCTCCCGTCCCCCCATTGCGAGATGTCGGGAATGGTTGTCACGCGATGGCGGCGGCCGAGCAGGCTGAGGATGCTCTGGTCGTGGCGGTGGTCGCGGAACTCCGGATAGTTCGGCAGGCCGCATTCGTTGGGCGCGTCGGTGATCAGCCGGGCATCCTGGCAAAGCCGCAGCCATTGCGCGACGAAATCCATGGTTTCAGGCCCGCGTTCGCACAGGATGAAACTGCCCATGATCTGCGGCGCCTCGACGACATCGGGCCGGTCCAGCCCCATGAAGTGGAAACAGTCGCGCTTGGTCCAGGCACCGTTGCGGTGGTCATCGCCCAGCGTGAA
Organism: Azospirillum sp. TSH64; assembly: GCF_003116035.1. Lineage (GTDB taxonomy): Bacteria > Pseudomonadota > Alphaproteobacteria > Azospirillales > Azospirillaceae > Azospirillum. The sequence goes on along the minus strand of NZ_LGQW01000015.1, from coordinate 2,364,225 downwards.
CAGCAGGATCGGCAGATCGCGCCGCTGCCGGCAAATCTCGATCAGCGGATCGACGCTGTGGACGAAATGGGCGCCGCTGTCGCTGTAGAACAGGATGTCGCCGTCCTTCAGATCCTCGCGCAGCAAGCGGTCGATGAAGTAGGGCTTCCACAGCCAATAGCCGGCCCCGCGCGGCTGGTCCAGCACATGCCGGTTCCGCGAGGCGAAAGCGGCATCGATGCGCTGGCGCCCCATCATCGCGACGCCGTCGAAACCGCCGGTCTCCAGGCCGGTCCTGCCATTGTATTTCTGCGCCGTCGTGAAGGCCCCGTCGGCATAATTCAACAGCACCCGTCTCATCGGTCCACCTCACCCACAGTCAAAGACGGCTTTCGATCCATTCGGCCAGACGGTAGGCATCGAAGTGGAAATCCTCCGTGCCGAGGAAAGGCGGCGTGCTGCGGTAGCGGCGGTAGGCGCCGTAATCGTCGTCGATGGCCAGGATGGCCTCGATGGCCTCCTCGTCGGAGGAGTATCGCGACACGTCGATGAAGCTGCCGGCCGCGACATCGCGCAGGACGCCGGGATCGCCCCAATAGAGCGGCACCGCTCCGGCCTGGAAAGCGTCCAGGATCTTCTCGGTCAGATAGCCGGGATGGCTTGCGTTCTCGAAGGCGAAGGCGAAGCGGTAGCGGGAGAACACCCGGATCTTCGGAAGCCACCCCATCTTCACCACGCTGCCGGTGTTGTTCAGCAGCCAGCCCACCGAGTCGACATGGCGCCGGGCGCCGAGCATGTGGAAGAAGTCGTTGCGGCGGGCGCAGTTGGGGTTCTTGTAGAGGAAGGCGCAGAATTTCCGCTCCGCGGCGTCCTCCCGCGTCGGCGGCACGGGCGGCAGCACGGGCTGGCAGAAATACGGCGCCGCCCCTTCGCGCAGATGGTCGTAGGCATGCACGACGTAAAGCGGCAGGCGGAAATGCCGGGGATCGTCGATGCGGTCGAACGACACCGACATGTCGATGCCGTCGAGCGGCGGCCGCACATTCTCCCCGGTGAAGAACATCGACCGGGCCGTCCGTATCTCCCGGGGACCGGTGCCGAACACCGAGACGATGGCGAGGTCGCTGTCGTTCTCGACCACGGACACCTGGAAGCGGGCGGACAGGATTTCGACGAAGAAGTTCGCCGATGGATCGAACTCGGGCCAGAAATCGAAGAAGGCGACCTTCAGGTTCGGCTTGGCACCCCGTCGTCCGCCGTCCGGCCCCTGCAGAAGGAAGCGGTCCAGAACCGCCGGATCCCTGTTGCGGGTGTCGAGGAACTCCGACAGGAAGACGCCGGTCCGCTGGTCGATCATGCCGAAGACGCTCCCGCGCGTTCTTGAGTGCCGCGAGCGGCCCGCGCCGCGGACAAGCTCGGCGGACACACCGTAATTTTGCCGCCGCCGGGTTGCCAGCGGTAATTTCGGAAGGCGCTGCCGAGGGGACTTCCGCCCGGCGAAGCCGGTTCGCGGTTGCACACGGCGCATGTGAGCGGTCCTTGACCGCACGGCCCGCGCCGCTAATATCCGGCGCCATGGACGTCTCCTTGCGGATCCCGATGATGATGCGCGCTCCTGCGCATCGCGCGCGAATTACCGGCCCGGCTCTCTGAGGAGGGCCGGGATAGAGACCTGCTGTGTTCCGGGTGGCCTCATCGCCGCCCGACGGTGATGCTTTCCCCAGGGATCCGATATGACCCGCGATTACAAATCGACCGTCTTCCTGCCCCGCACCGACTTCCCCATGCGCGGCGGCCTGCCGACCAAGGAGCCCGAGCTGCTGAAGCGCTGGGCCGAGATGGACCTGTTCGGCAAGCTGCGCGCCGGTGCCAAGGGCCGCAAGAAGTTCGTGCTGCATGATGGCCCGCCCTATGCCAACGGCAACATCCACATCGGCCACGCCGTCAACAAGATCCTGAAGGACGTCATCGTCCGCTTCCGCCAGATGCAGGGCTTCGACGCCGACTATGTCCCCGGGTGGGACTGCCACGGCCTGCCCATCGAGTGGAAGATCGAGGAGAAGTACCGCAAGGCCGGCAAGAACAAGGATGACGTGCCGCTCATCCAGTTCCGCGCCGAATGCCGCCAGTTCGCCGAGGAATGGGTCGGCATCCAGGCCGCCGAGTTCCGCCGCCTGGGCGTGGAGGGCGACTGGAAGCAGCCCTACGCCACCATGACCTTCCCGGCCGAGGCGCAGATCGTCCGCGAGATCCACAAGTTCGCGGTGAACGGCGGCCTGTACAAGGGCTTCAAGCCGGTGATGTGGTCGGTGGTCGAGAAGACCGCGCTGGCCGATGCCGAGGTCGAATACCACGACCACACCTCAACCACCGTCTTCGCCCGCTTCCCCGTCTGGGGATCGTCGGCGCCGGAGGTGGACGAGGCCAGCATCGTCATCTGGACGACCACCCCCTGGACCCTGCCGGGCAACCGCGCCATCGCCTATGGCGACGAGATCGAATACGCGACCTTCAAGGTCACGGCGGTCGCCGAGGGGTCCAAGGCAGTGGTCGGCGAGCGCCTCGTGCTCGCCACCGCGCTTGCCGAAAGCGTGCTGAAGGAGACCGGCATCACCGAGTGGAAGCAACTGCACCGCTTCCCCGGCTCGCGGCTCGCCGGTACCTATTGCCGCCACCCGCTGAACGGCAAGGGCTACGATTTCAAGGTGCCGCTGCTGGCCGGCGACTTCGTGACGACCGACGCCGGTTCGGGCTTCGTCCACATCGCCCCCGGCCATGGCGAGGACGACTTCCGCCTGGGCCAGGCCAACGGCATCGAGGTGCCGCAGACGGTGGGCGAGGACGGGCGCTACTACGCCCATGTGCCGCTGTTCGCCGGGCTGGCCGTCTACACCGACCAGGGCAAGACCGGCCCGGCCAACAAGGCGGTGCTGGAGGCGTTCGAGGAAGCCGGGTCGCTGCTGGCCAGCAACCGCATCAAGCACAGCTATCCGCACAGCTGGCGCTCCAAGGCGCCGCTGATCTTCCGCACCACGCCGCAATGGTTCATCTCGATGGAGACGAACGACCTGCGCAAGGTGGCGCTGCAGGCGATCTCCGACACCCGCTGGGTCCCGTCGCAGGGCGAGAACCGCATCCGCTCGATGATCGAGAGCCGGCCTGACTGGTGCATCAGCCGCCAGCGCGCCTGGGGCGTGCCGATCGCGCTGTTCGTCCGCAAGTCGACCGGCGAGATCCTGCGCGACGAGGCGGTGTTCGCCCGCATCGCCGACATCTTCCAGCAGGAGGGCGCCGACGCCTGGTTCGCCCGCGACCCGCAGGACTTCCTCGGCAACAGCTATTCCGCCGACGAGTTCGAGCAGGTCCGGGACATCGTCGACGTCTGGTTCGAGTCGGGATCCTCGCACGCCTTCGTGCTGGAACAGCGGCTGGAGGAGCTGGCCTGGCCGGCCGACCTCTATCTGGAGGGCTCCGACCAGCATCGCGGCTGGTTCCACTCCTCGCTGCTGGAAAGCTGCGGCACCCGCGGCCGGGCGCCCTACAACGCGGTGCTGACCCACGGCTTCGTGCTCGACGAGCAGGGCCGCAAGATGTCCAAGTCGCTGGGCAACGTGGTGGCCCCGCAGGAGGTCTGCGACCAGTATGGCGCCGACATCCTGCGCCTGTGGATCATCAACTCCGACTATTCGGAGGATCTCCGCATCGGCAAGGAGATCATCAAGACCCAGGCAGACCTCTACCGCCGCCTGCGCAACACGCTGCGCTACCTGCTGGGCGCGCTGGCCGACTACAGCCCGGCCGAGCGGATCGACGCCGCCGAGATGCCCGAGCTGGAGCGCTGGGTCCTGCACCGCCTGTCGGAGCTGGACACGCTGGTCCGCGAGAAGGTCGAGGCCTACGACTTCCACGCCCTGTTCGTCGCCCTGCACAACTTCTGTGCGGTGGAGCTGTCGGCCTTCTATTTCGACGTCCGCAAGGACAGCCTCTATTGCGATCCGGTCGATTCGGTGCGCCGCCGGTCGGTGCGGACGGTGATGGAGCATCTGTTCTCCAACCTGACCGCCTGGCTCGCGCCCATCCTCTGCTTCACCGCGGAAGAGGCGTGGCTGGCCCGGCCGGCCGGCTTGACGGAGGGATCGGGCTGGACCGACGAGAGCGTTCATCTGCGCGGCTTCCCGGAGGTGCCGGCGGAATGGCGCAACGACGATCTGGCCGCCAAGTGGGAGGCGGTGCGCACCGTCCGCCGCGTCGTCACCGGCGCCCTGGAGCTTGAGCGCGCCAACAAGACCATCGGCTCGTCCCTCCAGGCCGATCCGACCGTCTTCGTCGATGCCGCGACCAAGGCCCTGCTGGCCGATGTCGATTTCCAGGACGTCTGCATCACCTCGGCCATCGAGGTGACGGACGCCGCGGCGCCGGAGGGGGCCTTCACCCTGGCCGACGTCCCCGGCATCGCCGTCGCCCCGGCTCTGGCCGAAGGCGAAAAGTGCGAACGCTGCTGGAAGGTGCTGGAGGAGGTCGGCACGGTCCACGACCATCCGACGCTCTGCATCCGCTGCTCCGACGCGGTGGCATGAGGAACGTCGTCACAATCGCGGCTCTATCCCCTCTCCCCCCCGCTCTCGCGCAAACTTCGTTTGCGCTGACGCGACAGGCGGACCTCCGGTCCGCCGAAAGCGGGGAGAGGGTTAGGGTGAGGGGGGTCCGCCTGCCGGACGCTCCTCGCCGCGCCTCCCCCTCCCCCCGACTCTCTCCCCGGAGGGGAGAGGAAGGATGTATGGCCGCATGAACGCCTTCGTCGCCAACCAATCCCGGTCCTACTGGCTGTTCGGGCTGATCGTCGCCGTCCTGGTGGTGGTCCTCGACCAGGGCAGCAAGTGGTGGATCCTCGAGCAGGTCATGCAGCCGGTGCCGCATGTCATCGAGGTGACCCCCTTCTTCAACCTCGTGCTGGTGTGGAACTACGGCGTCAGCTTCGGCACCTTCGCCAGCGGCGGGGCGCTGATGCCCTACATCCTGAGCGCCATCGCGGCGGTGATCGCCGTCTGCCTGGTCTTCTGGCTGCGGCAGGCGGAACGTCGCCTGATCGCCCTGGCGCTGGGCTTCATCATCGGCGGGGCGGTCGGCAACGTGGCCGACCGGATGCTGCACGGGGCGGTGGTCGATTTCCTCGATTTCCATGTCGGCGGCTGGCATTTCTGGGCCTTCAACGTCGCCGACAGCGGAATCAGCGTCGGCGTCGTGCTGCTGCTGATCGACGGACTGTTCGCGGGCCGCGAAAAGTCGTAAGAGTTCCGTCGCCGGTGGCGCTATAACCACCGGCGAGCGCTGACCCAAGCGGCCTCGACCTTCGGGCCGGGTCGCTACGACGTGACAGACGACGGGATCCTCCGAACGTGACCAGCATCTCCTCCGCCCTCTCCTTCCCCCGGACTCGGCTCCCGCTCATCGGGCTGGCGCTTGCGGCGTTGACGCTCGCCGGCTGCTCGGATGTGCGCCGGTCCATCGGTCTCGACCGCCAGAGCCCCGACGAATTCTCCGTCGTTTCCCGCGCTCCGCTGACCCTGCCGCCCAGCATGCAGGACCTGCCGAAGCCGCGTCCGGGTGCTGCCCGTCCGCAGGACAGCACCCCGACCCAGATGGCCGCCGGCGCCGTGTTCGGCGGCTCCTCGCGCGGCGCCAAGGCTGCGGCCGGCGCGACGGCGGGCGAGAAGTCGCTGGTCGCCCAGGCTTCGGCCCGCGACGGCATCGACCCGAACATCCGCGCCAAGGTCGATCAGGAAACCACCCAGCTGATCGTCGCCGACAAGAGCTGGATCGATTCGCTCCTGTTCTGGCAGACCCAGCAGCAGCCCTTCTCCGTCGTCGACCCGGGCAAGGAGCAGCAGCGCCTGCGTGAGGCCCAGGCCCAGGGCAAGGCGCTGGACGGCGCCGCCACCCCGACGATCGAGCGCAAGCGCAAGGCGCCGCTGGAAGGCCTGTTCTAAGCCCGGCCCGTTCCTCCGGTCTTGTCCAAGACGCGACATCACACCAGTTTCCGGGGGCGTCCTTCCCAGCGAAGGGCGCCCTTTCGATTCGGTCCTCCTGATCCGGGAGCCCTCATGCCCGCCTGCATTCCAGCCCGCCGCCTCGCCGCGGCAGGTCTCCTCGCCCTGACGATGACCGTCGCGGCCCCACTGGCGCCGAGTCCGCTCGGGCTCCAGCCCGCCCATGCGGCGGAAAAAGGGGTGTTCTTCCCCGAGAGCTTCACCCTGTCCAACGGCATGCAGGTGGTGGTGATCCCGAACCACCGCGTGCCGGTCGTGACCCATATGGTCTGGTACAAGGTGGGCGCCGCCGACGAGGAGCGCGGCCAGTCCGGCATCGCCCATTTCCTCGAACATTTGATGTTCAAGGGGACCGATGCGATCCAGCCCGGCGAGTTCAGCCGGATCGTCGCCAAGAATGGCGGGCGCGACAACGCCTTCACCAGCTACGACTACACCGCCTATTACCAGAACGTCGCCCGCGACCGGCTGGAGATGGTGATGCGGATGGAGTCGGACCGCATGGCCAACCTGAAGCTGACCGACGCGGTGGTCTATCCCGAACGCAACGTCATCATCGAAGAGCGGCGCCAGCGCATCGAGAACGAGCCGGCCGACCGCATCGGCGAGCAGATCAACGCCACCCTCTTCGTCCACCACCCCTACGGCACCCCGGTGATCGGCTGGCCGCAGGAGATGTCGGCGCTGACGCGGGAGATGGCGGAGCGCTTCTACAAGACGTGGTACACGCCCAACAACGCCATCCTGGTGGTGTCCGGCGACGTCACCGCGGCGGAGCTGAAGCCGCTGGCCGAGCGCTATTACGGCGCCATCGCCGCCCGGCCGGTGCCGGAGCGCAAGCGGGTCACCGAGCCGCCGCTGACCTCCTCCCGCCAGGTGGTCCTGCGTGACGACGAGGTGCGGCAGCCCTCGGTCCGCCGCATCTGGACCGCACCGTCCTACCGCCTCGACCAGACCGGCCAGGCCTATGCCTTGCAGGTGCTGGCCGAGATCATGAGCGGCGGCACCACCTCGCGCCTCTACCGCAGCCTGGTGGTGGATCAGAAGGTGGCGACCTCGGCCTGGCTCGGCTACGGGCCGACCGCCTGGGACATGGCGACGCTCAGCGTCGGCGCCAGCCCGGCCGCCGGCGTGCCGATGGACAAGCTCGAATCGGCCCTGTGGTCCGAGGTCGACAAGCTGCTGAAATCCGGCGTGACGGAGGAGGAGGTCGCCACCGCGCGCAAGCGCATGCTGGCCTCGGCGGCCTATGCCCGCGACAGCCTGACCGGGCCGGCCCAGACGCTGGGTGCGGCGCTCGCCACCGGCCAGAGCATCGACGACGTGGAAAGCTGGCCGGTGCGCATCGACGCCGTCACCGCCGATCAGGTCAACGCCGCCGCCCGCGCCGTGCTGAGCCAGACCAACCACGTCACCGGCCTGCTGCTGCCCCCGACCGGAAAGGACAGTTGAGGATGAGCGTGTTTCACGATGTTTCATCCGCCCGCGGACTTCCCTCCGTCCGCCTGGCGGTCGTGGCGTTCTTCCTGACGGCCACCGCCCTTCTCTCCCCCGCCCAGGCCATGGACATCAAGCGGGTGGTCAGCCCCGGCGGGATCGAGGCTTGGCTGGTCGAGGACCATAAGGTGCCGGTCGTGGCGCTGGAATGGGTCTTCGACGGGGCCGGCGGCTCCGACCCCAAGGGCAAGGACGGGCTGGCGTATCTCGCCTCCGCCATGCTGGACGAAGGCGCCGGTCCCTACGACTCGCAGACCTTCCAGGCGCGTCTACAGGACAAGGCCATCGCACTCGGCTTCGAGTCCGGGCGCGATGGCTTCAGCGGGTCCATGCGCACCCTGGCCGACAACCGCGACGAGGCGCTGGAACTGACCCGGCTTGCCCTGACCGAGCCGCATTTCGCGCCCGAGGCGCTCGACCGCATGCGCGCCTCCGTGATGGCCAGCCTGAAGCGCGACCTCGCCGATCCCAATTACGTCGCGCGGCGGCAGTTCTACGCCACCGCCTTCCCCGACCACCCCTATGGCGGCGAGACTCGCGGCAGCCTGGACAGCCTGCCGGCCATCACGCCCGACGACCTGCGCGCCTTCGTGAAGAGCCAGTTCGGCCGCGACCGGCTGGTGGTGGCGGCGACCGGCGACATCTCGCCGGAGGACCTCGGCAAGGCGCTGGACACGGTGTTCGGCGGGCTGCCGGCCAAGACCGAGGCGAAGCCGATCCCCGACGTGACGATGTCCGGGCTGGGCCAGACCATCCTGCTGCCGCGTCCGACGGCGCAGACAGTGATGCTGATGGGTCAGCCCGGGGTGAAGCGCGACGATCCCGACTGGTACGCCGCCACGGTGATGAACTATGTGCTGGGCGGCGGCGGCTTCGGTTCGCGCCTGATGGAAGAGGTGCGCGAGAAGCGCGGGCTCAGCTATGGCGTCTACAGCTACCTGATCCCGATGGACCACACCGCGCTGGTGATGGCCGGCGGTTCCACCGTCAACGCCAAGGCGGGTCAGGCGCTGGACATCATCCGCCAGGAATGGGCGCGCATGGCCAAGGACGGCCTGACCGACCAGGAGATGGCCGACGCCAAGACCTACCTGACCGGCTCCTTCCCGCTGCAGCTCGGCTCGACCCAGGCCATCGCCCGCATCCTGTTGCAGGTGAAGCGCGACAATCTCGGCATCGACTACCTGAACCAGCGCGACCGCTACATCAACGCGGTGTCGCAGGCCGACATCAAGCGCGTCGCCCAACGCCTGCTCGACCCGGCCAAGCTGCTGACCGTGCTGGTCGGCAAGCCGGAGGGCGTGACGCCGACGCGGACCATCGAAGGCGGGAGCTGAGCGATCTCCGAGTGACCTGGGGGCGTCGGCTGACGACGCCCCCAGCTTCCCCTCCCCTCACGCCAAATCCGGCTGGCTCCCCGGAAAACGCGGATCGCTCGGATCGACCGGGCTGCCCGGCACCTTGCCGGGAATGATCCCGACCTGATCGGGCCGCGCGGCATCGTCGCGGTCGCGCTGTTCCTCACGCTCTTCCAAAGGCGGGGCAACGGGCTTGTCCGACATGCTGTCCTCCTGTTGAAACGTCCCTGATCGACAACACCCGACCGCCCCGCCGGGTTGCACCCCTGGCCGCCCCGCATAGGCCGATAAGCAGCGCCGACCGCCGCGTTTTGGCCCGTGGCCGTGGCTGGCGGTCGGTGTTAGGCTCCGCACGCCCCGCAAGATGGGCCGCGTCAAAGGACCGCTGACGTCAAGGAGTCCAAAGCATCATGACCGCGCTGACCCGTTCTCCCGCCTGGGCGGCTCTCGCCCACCACCGCCAGGACATGGCCGGCACGCACATGCGTGACCTGTTCGCCGCCGATCCCGGCCGGTTCAAAGCCTTCTCCATGGAAGCCGCGGGGCTGTTCCTCGACTATTCGAAGAACCGCATCACCCAGGACACGGTCCGCCTGCTGCTCGACCTCGCCCGCCAGCAGGATGTCGAGGGCGCGCGTGCCCGCATGTTCGGCGGTGAGCCGATCAACCTGACGGAAAGGCGCGCGGTCCTGCACACCGCCCTGCGCAACCGCTCCGACCGCGCCGTAACCGTCGATGGCCGCGACGTGATGCCGGGCGTGCGCGCGGTGCTGGAGCGGATGGACGCCTTCGCCAATTCGGTGCGCGACGGCGAGTGGCGCGGCTACACCGGCCAGCCGATCACCGATGTGGTGAACATCGGCATCGGCGGCTCCGACCTCGGTCCCGTCATGGCGACGGAGGCGCTGAAGCCCTTCGCCCACGCCCATGTGGCGCTGCATTACGTCTCCAACGTCGACGGCACCCATCTGGCCGAACAGCTGAAATGGCTGGACCCGGAGACGACGCTGTTCGTCATCGCGTCCAAGACCTTCACGACGCAGGAGACGCTGACCAACGCCCATTCCGCCCGCCGCTGGTTCCTGGAGACCGCGCAGGACGAGGCGCATGTCGCCAAGCACTTCGTCGCCGTCTCCACCAACGAGGCGGAGGTGCGCAAGTTCGGCATCGACCCGGCCAACATGTTCGGCTTCTGGGACTGGGTCGGCGGCCGCTATTCGCTGTGGTCGGCCATCGGCCTGCCGATCATGATCGCCATCGGCCCGGAGCGCTTCGCCGAGATGCTGGCCGGCGCCCATGCGATGGACGAGCATTTCCAGACCGCGCCGCTCGAGCGCAACATGCCGGTGCTGCTTGCCCTGCTGGGCGTCTGGTACCGCAATTTCTGGGACGCCTCGTCCTACGCGGTGCTGCCCTACGACCAGTATCTGCACCGCTTCCCCGCCTATCTCCAGCAGCTGGACATGGAGAGCAACGGCAAGTCGGTGACCCGCGGCGGTGAGCCGGTGGACTACCAGACCGGCCCGGTGCTGTTCGGCGAGCCCGGCACCAACGGCCAGCACGCCTTCTACCAGCTGATCCACCAGGGCACCTCGCTGATCCCCTGCGACTTCGTGGCGGCGGCGACCAGCCACAACCCGATCGGGGCCGAAGCCGGCGCCCATCACCGCATCCTGCTGTCCAACGTCTTCGCCCAGGCCGAGGCGCTGATGCGCGGCAAGACCGCCGACGAGGTGCGGGCGGAGATGACCAAGGCCGGCAAGCCGGCGGCCGAGGTGGAGGCACTGGTCCCCCACCGCGTCTTCCCCGGCAACCGCCCGTCCAACACCATCCTGATGCAGGACCTAGCCCCAGCGACGCTGGGCGCCCTGATCGCGCTGTACGAGCACAAGGTCTTCGTCCAGGGCATCGTCTGGGACATCAACAGCTTCGACCAGTGGGGCGTGGAATTGGGCAAGCAGCTAGCCAACACCATCCTGCCGGAGATGGAAGCCGGTCCGGCCGAGGGAGCGCATGACAACTCCACCACCGGCCTGATGGCGTGGTGGCGGGCGCACCAGTAAGGGCGAGTTCGCGTCACGCCCAATAATTGTATGTATACGAACGCTATCGGGCGGAGCAGACTCCTTCCGATAGCGTTCGGAACATTGCGGCCTCATTCCGGTTGAAGAGGGAAACGGTCTATGCACCATCCAACTTCAGCGGAGCAGCCACATGTCCACCCGTTTACGCCTCGCCATCCTGATCTACGGCATGATCCAGGGTGTAGTCTTCGGCATCGGCACCGTCCTGGTCCTGGGCATCCCCAGCTTTTCCGAACAGGCGATGACGCTGATGCCGACCGTAGTGATCCTCAGCGTCATCCTTGCCGCTCCCATCGCCTGGTTCATGGCGCCTCGGCTGCGGCTGCGTTTCTGGCAACAGCGGGAGCGGCAGCAGGCTCCGCGCCGCGTCACCCTATCCTGACCGCTCAGACTGCCGCTTCTTCCGCGATCATGGCAAATAGCCCATCGTGGAAGAGGCGCGCATCCTTGAGTCTGCGCAAACATCTTGCCGCCCCACCTTCCCGCGCATATCATCGCGATAATGCACGGGGAGGCTGCGGGATGACAAAGATCGTTGGGTCGCAGGTTCTGCTCGAGACGACCACTGGCATGGTCAAATCCACCGGAGCATCTGCACGTCCTTCTTCCCTCACCGTCTCCCAAGATCCATCGCGCCCGCCCCCTACGGTTATTGTGGATCTGTCCGATGCCGCGCGCCGGACAATGGGGCGTGACCAGCCGGCCGCCCTGTCAGCCGAACGCGAGCAAAAAATCAGACGCACCGCCGCCGCGATTCCGGCAATGACGGAGTGGGCCAATGCGACAAGCGACTATATGGGAAAGGCCGCTGACGCATTCCGCACCGCCTTCGGCCTATCCGACAGCATCTCGATCAGTTCCGGCCGGGCCGGGGCGGCCATGATGGACGCCGTCGCCGCAAGCCGCGGAATCGTCAAGCCCAAACCCCCACCCGCACTGGCGGAGGCCGGTGAAGGCGAGGTGGGTGCGACCGCAGAGGACCGCGAGGCTGACACAGGCTTCATCGGGTTGAGCATCACCGACCGGCAGGATTCCCGATTCGGCCACAAGCTGGATATGGCGTTCAATCGCGCCGCCGGGATTGCATCGGACTCCATGACGCTGGTGTGGGTGGATGATCGGCAAGGTGCAGGCGAACTGGCCCGCAAGGTTGGTGCTGGACGGCTGGCCAAGATGCTGCCAAACGACAGCGGAGAGGATGCCAGCATATTCGCGGTTACCGATGGCGCCACAGGGCCGAATGCAAAAGTTGCCGCCATGATCCGTTCCGTCGGTATGGACGATTTGGCAACGTCGGCGCTTGCAATCATCAAGGCAGTCGGCCGCTACCTACCCGGTTTGACCGGTGGCGGCACCGGCAGCCGGTAAGACGGGCAACCGGCAAGCAACGATAGCGGGAGCTCTCCTTCGCGCTTTCCCTTGCACTCTCAAGCTGCAGTCTCCTCAGCGACCATGGCGAACAGCCAGTCGCGGAAGGCGCGCATGGTCGGCGTCTCCGGCCGTGACTTCAGCGAGGTCAACCAATAGGCGCCCTTGCCGACGGTGACGGCGAAGGGCTGCTCGATCAGCCCCACGGCGAGCGGCCGGCGGAACATCGCCACCGGGGCCAATGCCACGCCGGCCCCCTGGATCGCTGCCTCCACCATCAGGGAGGAGGAGTCGAAGACCGGCCCCTTGACCGGCGGCGTCGCCGCGGGCTCCATCCCGGCGGCGGCGAACCAGCCCGGCCACTCGTCCGACCGGTAGGAACGCAGCAGGGTCTCGCGCCCGACATCGGCGGGCTCGCGCAGCCGCCGGGCGATCTCCGGCGCGCACAACACCGACAGCGGCGCGTCGAACAGGGGAACGGCCTCGGTGCCGTGCCACGCGCCGTCACCGAAGCGGATGGCGTAGTCCAGCCCCTCCGCCGCGATATCGACGCGGTTGTTGTTGGTGGACAGGCGTAAATCGACGAAGGGATGCGCCTCGCGAAAGCGCGTCAGCCGCGGCAGCAGCCAGCCGACGGCGAAGGTGCCGACGGCGCCGACCGTCAGGACCTCAAGGAACCGGCCGCCCTCGAACTGGTCGAGCAGCCCGCCGATACGGTCGAACGCGTCCTCCAGCGTCGGCAACAGCACCCTCCCCTCGTCGGTCAGGGCGAGGCCGCGCGGCAGGCGATGGAACAGGCTGGCGCCCAGCCGCTCCTCCAGCAGCTTGACCTGATGGCTGACGGCGGCCTGGGTCACGCACAGCTCGATGGCCGCGCGGGTGAAGCTGAGATGCCGCGCCGACGCCTCGAAGGCACGCAGGGCGTTCAGCGGCAGATAGGGGCGGACCAAAATTTCCCCCGGACGATGCGTGATGCCGGAGGGGGTGCTAGCACCGAATGGGGACTGGCTCCAGGGGGATGTGGGGGGCGCCGGCCGACGCTCCCCACAAATCGCTCACCGCCCCGTCAGCACCTTGCGGGTGTGCAGAGCGATCATCCGTTCCTCGTCGGTCGGGATGACATAGACCGGCAGGCGGCTGCCGGGGGCCGAGATCTTCGTCGCGTTCGCCTCGTTGGCCGCGGCATCGATGTCCACCCCCATCCAGGCCAGCTTGTCGCCGACCCGCGCCCGCACCGGGGCGGAGCGCTCGCCGATGCCGGCGGTGAACACCAGCGCGTCCACACCACCCATCGAGGCGGACAGCGCGCCGGTCTCCTTGGCGATGCGGAAGCAGAACAGCTCGACCGCCTCCTGCGCATGCGGGTCGCTGCTGTCCAGCAGGGCACGCATGTCGTTGGAGATGCCGGACACGCCGAGCAGGCCGGACTTGTTGTACAGCATCTTCTCGATGGCGCCGGCGTCCATGCCCTTGCGCATCAGGTAGATCAGCACGCCGGGGTCGATGGTGCCGCAGCGGGTGCCCATCGGCAGGCCGTCCAGCGCGGTGAAGCCCATGGTGCTGTCGACGCTGCGCCCGCCATGGATGGCGCACATGCTGGCGCCGCTGCCGAGATGGGCGACGACCACCCGCGAATCACCCAACTCCGGCGCAATCTCCGGCAGGCGGCGGGCGATATACTCGTAGGACAGGCCGTGGAAGCCGTAGCGCCGCACGCCCTCCTCGGTCAGTTCCCGCGGAATGGCGAAGGTCTGGGCCTGCCAGGGCTGGTTGCGGTGGAAGGCGGTGTCGAAGCAGGCGACCTGCGGCAGCTCCGGGTGTGCCTCGGCCAACGCGCGGATGGCGGCGAGGTTGTGCGGCTGGTGCAGCGGGGCGAGCGGGACCAGACCGTCCAACTCGTCCAGCACGGCGGGGGTCAGCAGCACCGGGGCGGCATGGCGGACGCCGCCATGCACCACCCGGTGGCCGGCGGCGATCAGCGTCGCCCCCTCCAGCCGCTCCTCGATCCAGTCGAGCAGGTAGGACAGCAGAGCGGTGCGGTCGCCGGCCTCGCCGGCACCCCAGCTCTTTTCCGCGAGAGGGCGGCGTTGGGCGTCCTTGGCCTCGAACACCGGCTGGGTGCCGATGCCCGAGATCTGGCCGTTGATGGTGACCACCGGATCCCCGCCGCCATGATCCCGGAAGACCGAGAATTTCAGGCTGGAGGAGCCGGCATTGATGACGAGGATCGCGTTGGACATTGCCCTTGACCTCCTTACTCGGCCGCGGCGGCGGCACCGCGGCGGCGCGCGGCGGCCGACAGGACGGCCACGGCACAGGACGCCAGACGGGTGCGCACATTGTCGGCGCGGCTGGTCAGGATGATCGGCACGCGGGCACCGAGCACGATGCCGGCGGCGTCGGCATGGGCCAGGAAGGACAGCTGCTTGGCCAGCATGTTGCCGGCCTCCAGGTCGGGAACCAGCAGGATGTCGGCCTGACCGGCCACCTCGGACTTGATGCCCTTGGTGATCGCCGCCTCGCGGCTGATGGCGTTGTCGAAGGCCAGCGGGCCGTCGAGGATGCCGCCGGTGATCTGGCCGCGGTCGGCCATCTTGCAGAGTGCCGCCGCCTCCAGCGTCGAGGGGATCTTGGTGTTGATGGTCTCCACCGCCGACAGGATGGCGACGCGCGGCACCTCGACCCCCAGCACCTTGGCGAGGTCGATGGCGTTCTGCACGATGCTGACCTTGTCCTCCAGCGTCGGGTAGATGTTGATCGCCGCATCGGTGATCAGCAGCGGCCGCGGGTAGGTCGGGACGTTCATCACGAAGACGTGGCTGAGGCGGCGGCCGGTGCGCAGGCCGGTCTCCTTCCTCACCACCTCGCCCATCAGCTCGTCGGTGTGCAGGCTGCCCTTCATCACCGCCTCGCACTCGCCGGTGCGGGCAAGCCGCACGCCGGTCTCGGCGGAGGCATGGCTGTGGGCGACGTCGACGATGCGGTAGCGCGAGATGTCGAGGCCACAGGCGTCGGCGACCGACCGGATCTTCGATTCCGGACCGACCAGCACCGGGTCGATCAGGTTCGCTTCGGCAGCCTCGACGGCGCCGCGCAGCGAGCTTTCGTCGCAGGGATGGACGACGGCGGTCGGCACCGGTGGCAGCGACTCGCACTTCTTCAGCATCAGCTCGTGGCCGTCATGGCGGATCACCTGCACCTGCGGCAGTTCCGCCTGGGCGCGGCACACCTTCTCGGTCGGGGCGATCACCTCGGCCACGCCGGTCGCAACCGTCCGGCCGTCCTGGTTGATGCACAGGCAGTCGAACACCACCGTCTTGCGCGTCGCGTCCTTCGACTTGGCGGTGACGGTCACGGTGACGATGTCGCCCAGCAGGACCGGACGTTCAAAGCGCAAATCCTGGCCGACATAGACGGTGCCGGGGCCGGGCAGCAGGGTGCCGAGGACAGCGGAGATCAACGAGCCCGACCACATGCCATGGCCGACCACCTTGTGGTCGACGGCGTAATCCTCGTCCACATGGGACGGGTTGAGGTCGCCGGACACCGTCGCGAACAGCTCGATGTCGGACATGGTCAGACGGCGCGACAGGCTCGCCTGCTGGCCGATGCGGATTTCCTCGAACGTGACGTTTTCGATCATGGGGCTGCCGTTCTTGCCGGTCGGAACGATGCCGCTGCGACCCGCCGGGGCGGCGGAGGGGGCGGCGATGGCGGTGTCCATACTAGAATGCTCCTGAAAAGGATCGCGGCGCCCGACCAACGGACCCCGCCGGAATGGCGAAGATCCGAATGCCGGTGACCGGACCAGATGCCCGTTAACCGGGGCATCCGTCGCGGCGGCAGGCCGTATCCTCCCAAGTCCGGTTCCCGTCGCCGCCGGCGCCCTTGCCGGGCAGGCCATGGCGACCGGCCGAACTCCGTCTTGTTGGGTTCCTTAGAAACGGAACCTTCGCTTTCCAAGCTTTTCCAAAGGACTGTGCTTGTGCGCAAGCAATAGCCCCTATGGCGAAGGCGCCCAATGACCTACATCAATAAAGTTGCCAAGCCATTGTTGCAGTTGGGTTACTGGGATCGTTTCGGCTCAGTGAGCAGACGCAGCATAACCGAAACTTGCGCAGACCATGACGGGAAAAGCGGACCGGCCTGCGGAACTGCCCCCATTGCGCGCTGCGGAATGCTGGCAGACGGCGGACCGCTCAGTCGGCGGCGGCGCAGCAGGAGCATTGCTGTGCCACGACCGGAATGCTGACGGCGAACATGGTGCCGTGCCCCACCCGCGACCGCACGGTGACGGGATGGTCCAGCATCTCGGCCATGCGGCGGACGATCGACAGTCCCAGGCCGAGCCCGCGTCCGCTGTCGCGCTGGTCGGTGCCGCAGCGGTAGAAATCCTCGAAGATCGCGGCCATTTCCGCCTCGGCGATCCCGGGACCGGTGTCCCACACCTCGATGGACAGGCGCATCCCGCCATCGGCGGTGGACCGGCGCCGGCAGCCCAGCAGGATCCGCCCTTCGGTGGTGTAGCGCAGGGCGTTGACCAGCAGGTTGCGCACCATCCGCTCCAGCAGGATCGGATCGCTCTTCACGCGGAGGGAACAGGGGACCATCCGCAGCAGAAGCCCGCGGTCGATGGCTTGATCGCCGATCTCCACCGCCAGACGGCTCAGAATGTCCTGCACGTCAAATTCGACGACCCGCGGCTTGACGTTGCCGACCTCCAGCGCGGAGGTGTCGAGCAGGGTGGACAGCAGCGTGTTGCCGGCGGTCAGCGCCTCTCCCAGCTTGTTCGCCACCTCCACCTGATGGGGATCGTCCAGCTTTGACATCAGGATGTGGTGGAACAGGCTCATCGCCTGGAAGGGTTGGCGCAGGTCGTGGCTGGCGGCGGCCAGAAAGCGGCTCTTGGCCTGGTTGGCCCGCTCCGCCTCGGCATGGGCGCGCGCCAGCGCCTCGCGGATGTCGGCCGATTCCGTCACGTCGATGGCGGCGCAGATGACGCCGGCCACCGCACCCGTCTCGTCCCGCATCGGCTCGACCGACAGGTCGAGCACCCGTCGGAAGCCGAAACAGGTCAGCTCCAGTTCGCACCGCGTCCCGACGCCGCTGTCCATCACCGCCCGTTTGAGTTCGACCGTCCGTGCCGCTTCCTCCGCCGGAAACAGGTCGCCGTCTGTCCGGCCGATCATGCGCTCCGGATGCAGGTCCATCCGCGGACAGTAGATCCAGAGGTGCCGCAGATCCCGGTCCTGGCTGAACAGCGTCACCTTGGAATAGCGCAGAGCCATCCGGAACCGCTCCTCGCTCTCGCGCAGGGCACGAGCCATGGCGGCGCGGGCGCGTGCCTCCGTCTGGAGCAGGCGCCGGGTCCTCCCCTCGCGCAGGACATAGGCAGTGCTGCCGGCAGTCAGCAGAAGGCCGCCGATCAGCATCGTCCAGGCCAGCCGGTCTTCCACGCTGAACAGCCGCGCCGGACTCGGAACCACATAGAGCCGCCACACCCGGCCGCCATAGGCGATGTCGCGGACGATGGCGTACGGCGCCGCCGGGCCGGTCAGCTGCTCCACGGTGAGGGCATCGACCGGTGGATGCGGCAGTTCACCGGGACGGCCGATCGCCCCTTCGGCGGCCAGCAGCCGCGGTGTTCCGGAGGTCGTCTGGCCCGGCGGCTCCAGCAGATAGGCATCGCCGACGGTCAGCCCGACCCGGCGAACCGAATCGCGCAGCAGTTGCCCGACATCGAAGCTGGTCCACAGGAAGCCGGTCAGCGCATCGCAGACGAGGCGTCCACCGGCATAGGGACGGCCGTCGTCGGGATCGACCTCGCGGGAATAGACCGGCAGATAGATCAGCACGGACTTCCTGCCCTGCTCCGACCTCAGCGGCTCGCCGCCGGCCGCGACGATGCGGTTGGCGGTGCAGGAGCGGGCCAGCACGTCGCGCTGGCCGGGCAGGGTGGCCATGTCCAATCCGACCAGCCCGGCGGCGGACCGCGGTTCGGCCAGCACAGTGACGAACCGGGCGGCGACAAGCTGCCCGGCGGAAGAATCGCTGGCGCCGCCGTCGGACTCCGCGCTTCCCCCGCCACCGGCGGTGCGGACGGCGAAGGAACTGTGGCCCGCCGCGCGCATCGCACGCTCCAACAACGGGACGTCCCGTTCGGCGATCCGGCGCGCCCAGGCGACGGCATGCAAATTGGGGTAGAGCGGCAGCAGCGGCTCGACGGCCGATGCGAAGCTCACCTCCGTGACTGGAGCCGGGCCGGCCATCGGACCGCTGAGCGCGCGCAAAAGCACACTCTGGTCCTCGAAATCAGACTTCAACTGGTCATGGAGCTGGATGGCCTGGCGGTCCGCCAGAGCAAGCTCAGCTCCGCGGGTGGCACTCCTGATCATCAGGAAGGCCGAAAAGGACAGGAGCATCCCTGCGATAATGATCACCACCAGTTTCCCGGCCCGTCCCCCCTCCCGATAACGCCGGTTCATCCGAACGCCCTCCACCCAACCCGTTCGAACAGCGAGTGCCCGAACCGATCATAGCGAAGGCAAGACATAAAATGGTATGCGAAACTTGAAGCTCAAACGAAAGGAGGATAGCGGCCTAACCATTGGTGGATAAAAGAACTGTTGCGTTGAGGGAAACGGACGAAAGTTTGTTGCACTTCGCCGTATCCTTCGGTCTCTGTTTCAGAAATGTCATTGCGCTGCACAAAACCTCAATGGTTTCGACTCTCCATCTTTTGCTTACTTACCCCGAATCCATTCAACTGGCATTCTAGTCTTTGTTATCAGAGTGGATCATGCCCGAGCAGACGGACCACGGCGGCACGCAGGGCAAGCGGGGCCACCGGCTTGTGCAGCAGCGGATAACCGGACAGCCGCGCCTCGCGCAGCCGCTTGGGGTCGGTGTCGCCGGTCAGGATCATTCCCGGAACCGGACGGTCGAACAGCTTGACGATCTGCCGGATCGCGACGATGCCGTTGGCGGCTCCCTTCAGCCGCAGATCGGATATGACGAGGTGAAAGTGCTCGGGCGCCGGGCCGAGCCGTTCGACAGCCATGTCGTAGGAGTCCGCGCCGACCACGCTGCATCCCCATTGCCCGAGCAGCGCTTCCAGCGCCGCCAGCACCATGGGGTCGTCCTCGATCACCAGGATGCGGGTGCAGCTGATGTCGGTGGTGCCGCCGTCCGACGCCGGTGCCCCGGCTGCCGCGCTCTCCGCCTGCGCGGACGCGTCCGCCCCTTCGGCGGCATGTTCGACGGATATGGGGACAAGGACGGCGAAGACGGTGCCCCGCCCCTCCTCCGCGCAGACCTCCAGCCCGAGGCCGAGCTTGCGGGCAAGGCCACGAACGAGGGTCAGGTCCAGGCCGAGCGCCCCTCCCCCTTCCCCGACCGGCTTCGCCAGCTCAGTCCGCAGGGCCGCCAGCCGCTGCGACGACAGGCCACGGCCGCTGTCCCATACCTCGACGCGCAGGCGGTCGCCGCGCAGGCGGCAGCCCAGCAGCACGCGGCCCCGCACCGTGCCGCGCAAGGCATTGGCGACCAGCCCGTGCAGCAGGCGCTCCAACAGTGCGGAGTCGGTCCGCACCATCGCCGAACAGGGCATCACGGAGAAGCGCAGACCGCGGTCGGCGAAGCGCGGCGCCACCTCCAGCGCCAGGCGCATCAGGAGGCCGTTCACCGCGTGGGTGCGGATGTCCGGCTCCATCAGGCCGCTTTCCAGGCGGACGAGGTCGAAATGGCCATCGACCATGCTGCGCATCGATTCCACCGCCTGGGCCATCGAGTGCAGCAGGTCGCGCCCCTCGCCAAGCCGGCTTTCAGCCACCCTGCTTTCCGCCACTCCGGCATCCAGCCGGCCATCCAGCGTGCCGATCAGCAGCGAGAGCGCGGCCAGAGGCTGGCGCAGGTCATGGCTCGCCGCCGCGAACAGCCTGTCGGCCGGATCGGGCATCCGCCGGACCGCAGGGGAGCCGGCATTCAAAGAGACGGACGAAAGCGACGCGTCGAACCGCCACACCGCCCCCCCGCCGGCAAGCCGCAGCACCTGGCGGTCGGGCATCATGTGCGGTCCGGCGGACGGGAACAGGCTGGCCTCCAGCTCGTCGGCCGGCATGCCGGCGGTCAGGCGTCCGGCCAGCAGCGGAAGGGCTGCGGCCGCCGGCGTCCAGTCGGCGAGCCGTCCGTCGGTCCCGAACACCAGAAGGGCCGGCCCCGCACTGCCGGCATCGTCGTGGCTGCCCTTCACCGTCACACCTGCGTCCCAACCCTCACGCTCCGATAAGACTAGAGACTATGGAAGGCACAGCCCGTTGCAAAGCCCGCCATTGGGCAGATGGAACGCGAAGATCATAACGGTCACCTCAATCAAACCTTTCGTTGCTTTTTCGGTAAACCCCATGCATTGAAGGGGCTCTTCATCTGATTTGTTACAATTCGACAAATATTCGGCAACATATTTGATTCGGCCTTCAGCGTTTCTTAGGAATAGGCCGCAATGATCGCCGGATGGATTGCGACACGCAGACTTGTGCCGATGCCGGGCGGGGCGGGACCGCGGCCGAGGAACTCCCGCCTGCCGATCCTCTGCTGCTCGCCATGCTGCATCTGCCCGATGCGGTTGCAGTGCTCAAGGCGCACCACGACTGCACAGGTGCGCTGACCGACCTGGAATGGCTGTCCGCCAACCCGGCGGCGGAGCGGCTGATGGGCATCGCCCCGCTGACAGGCCGGCGGCTGCGCGGCGGCGGCATCGATGCCGCCTGCCCCGGCCTGTTCGCGGCTCTGGCCGATGCCCTGCACGGCCCGGTGGAGCGCACCGTCGCGGCGCGGCGCGGCACGACGCCGGTGCGCTGGCGGGTATCGGCCGGTCCTGCACCCGTCGGGTTGTGCGCCGTGTTGACCGACCTTGGCCCCGAAACGCCGACGGTGGCCGAAGCGCTGGCCGAAAGCCTGACCGCAGCGCTCGAGCACAGCGCAGAGAGCTTTGCCCTGTTCGACCATGAGGACCGGCTGGTCCATGCCAACGGCCGGCTGAAGAGGGATCTGCCCGATGTGGCCGACCGGCTGGTTCCCGGCGTTGCGTTCTCGGAGTTGGCCCACCGCTTCGCCCTGACCGACCCGCGCCTGACCACCGAGGAGGAGCGCCGCGCCTGGGTGGCGGCGCGGCTGGAGCGCCATCGCCGCCTGGAACCGCCGATGGTGGTGCCGTTGCCCGACGGACGCTGGCTGCTCAGCCGCGAACATGCGGTGCCGGGCGGCGTACTGGTCCACTACACCGACGTCACCACGCTGAAGCTGAACGAGGAGCGGCTGCGCATCCGCGAGGCGGAGGCCAGAACCGCCCGCGCCGAGGCGGAAAGCGCCAGCCGCGCCAAAAGCGCCTTCCTGGCCCAGATGAGCCACGAGTTGCGGACCCCGCTGAACGCCGTGCTCGGCTTTTCGGAGATGCTGCTGTCCGAGGCGTTCGGGCCGCTGGGCAATCCCCGCTACCGCAGCTATGCCGGCGACATCCGCGATGCGGGAACCCATCTGCTGGCGCTGATCGACGACATCCTGGAACTGTCGCGCCTGGATGGCGGCGGCATGCCGATGGCCGAGGAGGGGGTGGACCTCGACATGCTGTCGCTGCGCGTCGTCTCCGCCCTGCAGGAGGTGGCGAAGGAAGGCGACGTCCAATTGCGCCGCGAGGTGCCCGCCGACCTGCCGCTTCTGCAGGGCGACGCCCAGGCGTTGAC
The DNA here is from genome assembly GCF_003116035.1 of Azospirillum sp. TSH64. Taxonomy (GTDB): domain Bacteria; phylum Pseudomonadota; class Alphaproteobacteria; order Azospirillales; family Azospirillaceae; genus Azospirillum. Next base: position 2,342,152 of record NZ_LGQW01000015.1, on the reverse strand, counting down.
CCAGATGCTGACCAATCTGCTATCGAACGCCGTCACCCACACCCGTCCCGGCGGCGAGGTGATGCTGACGGCCCATCTGATGCCGGACGGCGGGATCGGGCTGATGGTGGCCGACACCGGCGTGGGCATCCCGAGCGCCGAGCTTCCGCGCATCCTCCACCCGTTCGAACCGCCGGACTCCACGATCGCCCGCAACTCCCGCGGGACCGGGCTGGGGCTGCCCATCGTCAAGCGGCTTGTCGAGATGCATGGCGGACGGATGGAACTGACCAGCCAGCCCGGCGTCGGCACCGCGGTCGTGCTGGTCTTCCCCGCCGACCGCAGCCTGCCGCGCGACCGCTGCCGGCCGGCGCCCCTGCCTCCGGTCATTCTGCCCGGCTGATTCTGTCGGGCTAAATTCGGCGCGCCGATTGCCCGCATCCACCTTTTGCCCCTTGGCGGGGACGGGACGACAGGTCATTGTGGGCATCATGTTCCCTACACGTTCCTGTTTCGATGGTGGCACCGCGTCATGAGCGACGACATTGCCGTTCCGGTTTCCGACACCGAGGCCAGCTTCCCGGCTGTGGGTGCGCCGCCGATCTTCCGCGGCGTCCGGCGGGCGCTGGCGACACGCGGCTATGCCAGCCTGACCGAATTCCGTTTGGCGAGCGGCCGGCGGGCCGATGTGCTCGCCATCGACGAGGCCGGCAACATCCTGATCGTCGAGGTGAAGAGCGGTGTGCCCGATTTCCGCTCCGACCAGAAATGGCAGGAATATCGGGAATGGTGCGACGCTTTCTATTTCGCGGTCGATGACGGCTTCCCGACCGAACTGATCCCTGAGGATTGCGGCTTGATCGTCGCCGATGCCTACGGCGCCGAAGTCCTGCGCGAGGCTCCAGTCGCCAAGCTGGCGGCCGCCCGCCGCAAGACCCTGCTGCTGCGCGCCGCGATGACGGGCGCCGGGCGGCTGCACCGGATCGAGGATCCAATGTTTACCCAATCCTCGCCGACCGTGTGACCCGGCCACCCGACCGCGGGGATGCGGAGGGGCGCGGAACCGGCTAGACTGCGGCCACCATATCAACCTGGGAGAGCGGACCGGCATGCCGGCGGACCAGATGGGCGCAGCACACCCCTTGCACATCCTGCTGGCGGAGGACGAGACGGTCACCCGCCTTGCCGCCCGCGTCCTGCTGGAGCGCGCCGGCCATCGGGTGCTGGCGGTGGAAGACGGACCGGCCGCCGTCGCCGCCGCGGCGGCCGATGCCTTCGACCTGATCCTGATGGATCTCGGCCTGCCCGGCCTGCCGGGCGACGAGGCCGTCCGCGCCATCCGCCGCCAGTCCGGCGGCGGCACCCCCCGTATCCTGATGCTGACCGCCAGCGCCACCAGCGAAGGCCAGGACCGCTGTGACGGCTGCGGCGCCGATGGCACGCTGATCAAGCCGCTGCGGCTCGACGCCCTGTTGGCGGCGCTGAGCCGCGGAGCGCAGGCCAGGACGCCGGCAGCCGAGCCGGCAGCCGAGCCGGCGTTCGACGAGCGCGCCATCGGGACGATGCAGGAGATGTTGCCCGCCGCCCGCGTCGCCGAACTGATTGACAAGACGGCGGCGGTGCTGCGCCAGCATGGGCAGACGCTGGACGAGGCGCTGAAAGACGGCGACCGGACGACCGCCGGGGCGATGGCCCACAAGATCGCCGGCGTGTCCGGGCAATATGGCTGCGTCGCCCTGCGCCGGGCCGCGCGCGCTCTGGAAAAGGAGCTGGAGGAACCGGGCGCCGATACGGGCGGCCAGGCCGGTGAATTGGCCGGCATGCTGACGCCGGCGCTTGAATTCCTGGAACGCTGCGCTGCCGCGGCGCGGGGATGACTTACCCCGGCCGGCGGCAGTCAGCCTGTTCTTCAGCCCCGCTCGCCGGGCGAAACGGCGACGCAGTGGTGACCGTGCTTGGTCAGGACCGCGCAGGCCTTGCGGGCATCCTTCTCGTCCATGCCGGTCAGACGGGCACGATAGACGGTGTCCTTGCCGGTCTTGGCCTCGACCACGCTGGCCTTGGCCGTGCGCAGCAGGAAGGGTGCCTGCTTGACGGCCTGCGACACCGCCTTGTTGCCCGCCGCCTTGCTGGAGAAGGCGCCGACCTGGACACCCCAATGCGAGGCGTTGCCGCCACGGGTGGACTTCTCCTCTCGGGTCGGCGCGGCGGGGATCGCCGCCGGAACCGCCGCGGTCTGCAGCGAGGCGCGGACGACCGGCTTGGTCTTGACCTCGACCTCCTCGTCGTCATCGTCCCCTTCGCCGTCGATGGCGTCGGACCGGGTGGTGTCGAGGCTCGCCATCACCGGCGCGTCGTCGCGGCCACGGTTGGGCCGGCCGAAGGCCTGATCGAGCAGCGCCGCCATCCTGTTGTCGCGCGACACCGCAGACTTGCCGCCCAGCACAACGCCGACCAGACGCCGCCCGTCCCGCACCGCCGAGGCGGCGAGGTTGAAGCCGGACGCCACGGTATAGCCGGTCTTGATGCCGTCCATACCCTCGTAGCGGGACATCAGGTGGTTGTGGTTGGCCAGGGTGCGGCCGCCATAGACGAAGTTGCGGCGGCTGAAATAGGGGTAGTACTTCGCATGGTCGCGCATCAGCGCGCGGGACAGATAGGAATAGTCGCGGGCGGTCGTCACCTGCTCCATGTTCGGCAGGCCCGAGGCGTTGCGGTAAACGGTGTGGCGCATGCCCAGTTCGCGTGCCTTGCGCGTCATCATCTCGGCGAAGCGCGACTCGGTGCCGCCCAGCGCCTCCGCCAGCACCACGGCGGCGTCGTTGGCCGACTTGGTGACGAGGCCGAGGATCGCCGTCTCCACCTTCAGCGTCTGGCCGGCGCGCAGGCCGAGCTTGGTCGGCGTCATGCTCTCCGCCCAGGACGAGACCGGCAACTGCTGGTCGAGGGTCAGGCGACCGTCCTCCAGCGCGTCGAAGGTCAGATAGAGCGTCATCATCTTGGTCAGCGACGCCGGATGGGTGATCGCGTCGGCGTCCTGGTCGATCAGCACCTGCCCGGTGCGGGCATCGACGACGATGGCGGCGGCCTTGGCCGCCAGCGCCTCGGCGGCGGACAGGCCGGACCCGACGGCAACCATCCCCAGCAGCGCGGCCGCCGCGAGCAGATGGCGCCCCATACCCGCCGAACTCCGCCCGCCGGCCGTATCCGCCGCGCGAAAGGCGAACGGAAACAATCCGTTACGAACGGTGTTGCGCGTTACACTCATGATGGCCCCGCCAACCGCTAGATCTTGGTGCTTGGTTCAATGGTAAATTCGTGCGAAATCAGTGTCTAGCATGAATTCGTTAATTTACTGCTTTGGCTTTTCGCAGTTTCTGTGGCCAAAATCGCGGGTCCTGCATGTAGAGGGAAGGAACGGCGGGGACGGCACGGCGGAAGGGTTGCGGCACGGCGCAAACGGAAGGGGCAAACGGATTACCGGCGTCCCCCGACAGGCCAAAGCCCACCGGTGTCCGGAGATCGGGTCTTGCCGCCACGTCCTTCGTTCTCCACCTACCAGGGGCCGCCGACGCGAGGCAAGCGACAATGAGCCGTGGTCATCAAAGAACCGTTCCGGCCGCCTTTTTTTCCCGCGGGGGTGACCGCCGGGCCATGGTCCGCGCAACCGCCAGGATGACGGGGGTTGCCGCCATGGCGGCGACGCTGCTCGCGCTGGCCGGTTGCAGCTCCGTCGGGCCGACCGACAACCCGGTGGCGCGCAAGCTGACCTGGTTCAGCTACCTCAACGGCGACGACCTGCGGTCCCGCTGCGGCAAGGACAGCGCCGACCGCTACCGGCTGATCTTCAATGCCGACTACAACCGGCATGTCCGCACCTACGACATCGTCGGCGACATGGACCGCGGCGGCGCCGCGGTCGAAGCCCACGTGATCGAGGCGACCGACCTCGCCCGCCTGACGCTGGCCGATCCGTTCTCCGCCGCGCGCGGCAACACGGCGACCCTGCAACTGAGCGCCGCCCAGTTCGACAGCTTCGTCGGCCGCCTGCGCGAGGACGGGGTGTTCGACCCGCCGCCCCAGGGCTTGCGCTTGCCGTCCAACGGCTTTTACTGGCTGATCAACGGCTGCCGGGCCGGGCAGTGGTTCTTCACCGCCTACCCCTACCCGTCCAGCCGCTTCACCGACGCCCGGTTCCCGGAGCTGCTGCGCAGCATCGACCCGACCGGCATCGCCTATCCCGGCCTGCCGGCTCCCGACGAGGCTCCGCGCACCCTGCCCTCCTCCGGCCAGTTGGCGGACGGAGGCGTGTTCTTCGAGGTGCAGATCGGGCGCGACGGGCTGGGCCACTATGGGCTGGTGGGCCCGACCGCCCCCTTCGGGGCGCTGCTGCTGAGCGCCCTTCCGGGGAAATGAGCAAAACCGACGGTGGCAGCCACGGGTGACCGGCGGGGTTCAGACGGCCTCTTCGGCCGGCTGGCGCGGGCGCATGTCTTCCGGGACCAGCGTCTCGACCCAGGGGCCGTCCGGCATGCGCCGGGCCAGTTCGGTCAGGTTGCGGTTCCACCACTGGCGCTGTTCGGCAAGGTCGTCATAGTCGTAGTTCGACTGGCGCCAGCTGCGCGAGTCGGCATGGTAGGACACCATGTCGATGGGGAAGCCGACATCGTTGCTGGAGAAACGCGTGCTGTCGAAGGACAGGTAGGCCAGCTTCAGCGCCGTCTGCATGTCGGTGCCGTAGGTCAGCGCCCGGTCCAGGATCGGCTTGCCATAGGCGGTGGCGCCGATCGAAAGATAGGGGGTGCGCTCGTCGACCTCGATCCAGTTGCCCTCCGGATAGACCAGGAACATGTAGGGTTCGCGGTCTTCGGCCAGCTGGCCGCCGATGATGGCGTGCAGGTTGAAGTGCAGCTTCGACGCCTCCAGCGATTCCCTGTCCTCCGCGGCGACTTGCCGCAGGCAGGCGGTGAAGGCCGAAACCGCGTCCAGCATGGTCGAATAGGACTCGCCCCGGCGCTTTTGCATGTCGCGGCGCAGATAGGCCAGCGTCTTGTCGCGCACGCTGCGCAGGCCGGAGTTCATGATGAAGAAGCGGTCGCCGCCGCTTCCCATCATCGTCACCTTACGGGCCGACGAAAGCTGCGATCCGCTGGTGATCCGGCCGTCCGACAGACCGATCAGGCCGTCGCGGGTCTTGATGCCAAGGCAGTAGGTCATGATCGAAATGGTCCCGAAGATGCGGCCTGAAGAGCGGATGGTCCGGCACGCCGCGTCCAAGCGCCGCACCTGACCTATGGCCGAGGCGAATCCCGCCCGCGGCCAAGCTACACTTGTCCCAGCGCCGGTAAAGCCTTCGTTAAGGACATCCGCCATCAGGGCCGCTTTCAAGGACTTGAGGCGGGTTCCGCCCGGTCCGGCAACGGGAAAGGCGCGGTCGTCATCGAAGCGTCACGCCATAGGGGTATGCTGCGGCGCAAGAGACTAGGCCGGGCACCCCCGAACGGACAGTTGACACCGCCCCATGCTTAGCCCATAAAATCCTTATATTGCAGTGCAGCATTCTGGCGCCCTTCCCTTGTGTGGAAAGACGGCGGTTGAGGGCTGCACAACGTAAAAAACTCAAACGCACACCGCTGCCGGCAGGCTCCTCGCCACGCTTTGCGGCGGACGGGTCTCATCAACCAAACGCCGGCATCAGCCAGGAAGGAACGCACGCCATGAACCAGTTCACGCCGAAGTCGATCGAGAACGTCGCCGCCCAGGCCAAGGAGCAGTATGAGGGTCTGGTGAAGGCCGGCCAGGAACAGACGGTCAAGCAGTTCGAGCAGACCGCGACCGCCGCCAAGGAGCAGTTCGAGAAGACCGCCGCCCAGCTGCTGAAGAGCTATGAGGACCTTCAGGCCACCGGCAAGGCCAATGTCGAGGCGCTGATCGCCAGCAGCACCATCGCCGCCAAGGGCGCCGAGGATCTGGGCCGCGAGGTCGTCGCCTACGGCCAGTCTGCGCTGGACAAGTCCATCACCACCGGCAAGGCGCTGCTGACTGCCCGCACCATCCAGGAGGTGGTGGAGCTGCAGAACGATTTCCTGAAGACCAGCTTCGACTCGCTGCTGGCCGAGACCACCCGCCTGCAGGAGCTGTCGACCAAGGTCACCAACGAGGCGCTGGCCCCGCTGAACGCCCGCGTCACCGCGACGGTCGAAACCTTCTCCAAGCCGATCGTCAAGCCGATCGCCGCCTGAGCGGCCCCATCGGATGGCACGTGACGGCCGGGATCCAGCCATGGATCCCGGCATCGCAAACGGCCCGGCAACCTCCACGCGGTTGCCGGGCCGTTCTGCGTTAAGCCCCCTACGCTCCCGCCGGATTTTCGCGCGGAAGTTTTTTGTGCAATGCACAATGCCCATTGACTCCCCGCGCCGCTTTCCTTATCTTCAGCTTATGTTGCAGTGCAGCATACTTCGGGCGCCCGCCCTGTCGGGGTCCGAGGGTTTCAACCCACTCCGCAATCGGCCGCCGCACCGTCGGGGCCGCGCGGTTGACCCCTTATAGAGCGCGAGGAGCATAGCCATGTCCGACCAGATCGCCGCCGTCACCAAGTCCGTCGAAGACGCCATCGCCACTGCCAAGCAGAATCTGGAAGGCCTGGTGAAGGCCCAGCAGGAGCAGATCGAGAAGGCCTCCGCCAAGGTGCTGAAGGGCTATGACGAGCTGACCGTTCTCACCAAGGAGAATGTCGATGCGCTCGTGAAGTCCGGCACCGTCGTCGCCAAGGGCGCGGAAGAGGCCGGCAAGCAGGTCGCCGCCTTCACCCAGTCCTCGCTGGAGAAGAGCGTGTCGAACGCCAAGGCCGTGCTGGCGGTGAAGACGATCCAGGAACTGGTCGAACTGCAGAGCGCCTTCACCAAGGCCAGCCTCGATGCATTCGTGTCGGAGAGCACCAAGCTGCAGGAGCTGACCGTCAAGGTCGCCAACGAGGCGCTGGCCCCGCTGAACGCGCGCGTCAACGCCACGGTCGAGGTCCTGTCGAAGAAGCCGGTCGCCGCCTGACCGGTCCGACTCTCCTGCTTTCTTGACCGGTGGGCAGGCAATGCCCACCTGAAGGACCGCATCGCAGCGGCCCGGCATCCCGCCTTGGGATGCCGGGCCGTTTTGCGTTTCCGGCCGCGGCCCTCCTCCAACGGTCGGAAGGCCCCTTGATCGGGGTAGGGTTTTCCGCCGATTGCGGCCATTTCCGAAGCGGTGTCTCCTATTACGGAGTAGCGGAAGGGCCTGTGGTCCAAAGGAGGGTCTGCCAAATGGAGGTCAGCTGAAAACGGCCCCTTCCCACCGCGCCCGAAATGACCATATCATTCCCAGTGAAAGTGCATCGCGATGACATTCGACTGGGACCATGGCCGACTCTGACAAGCAGGGCAACGACGGCACTAACAGCGGCGTGGTCGTCAAGGCCAAGCCGAAGACCAAGAAGCCGTCGATGTACAAGGTGTTGATGCTGAACGACGATTACACTCCCATGGAGTTCGTCGTTCTCGTTCTCGAACGCTTCTTCAGCAAATCGCGGGAGGAAGCGACACAGATCATGCTGCATGTGCACCGGCGGGGTGTGGGGTTGTGCGGCGTGTTCACCTACGAGGTGGCGGAGACGAAAGTCACGCAGGTGATGGACTTTGCGCGCCAGAACCAGCACCCGCTGCAATGCACGTTAGAAAAGGATTAGACCCACACATGCTGTCGCGTAACCTGGAACAGACGCTGCACCGAGCCCTGGCCCACGCGAACGAGCGCAGGCATGAATACGCGACGCTCGAACATCTGCTTCTCGCGTTGACCGAAGACTCCGATGCTACCGCCGTCTTGCGCGCTTGCGGGATCGATCTCGACCGACTGCGCGCGGAACTGTCGGATTACCTCGACAATGAATTGGCGAACCTTATCACGAACAGGCCCGATGATGCCAAGCCGACGGCTGGTTTCCAGCGGGTTCTGCAGCGTGCGGCCATCCACGTCCAGTCGTCGGGACGTGAGGAGGTGACGGGAGCAAATGTGCTCGTTGCCTTGTTCTCTGAACGCGAGAGCCACGCGGTTTACTTCCTGCAGGAGCAGGAGATGACCAGGTTCGATGCGGTCAACTACATCTCTCACGGAATCGCGAAGGCTCCGGGCCGCTCGGAAACAAAGCGTGTCTCGGGCGCTGACGACGAGGCGGCGGCGGAGAAGGTCGTGAAAAAAGGCAGCGAAGCGCTAGACGCATATTGCGTCAACCTGAACAAGAAGGCGTCCGGCGGGAAGATCGATCCGCTGATCGGCCGGGAGCAGGAGGTCGAACGGACCATCCAGATCCTGTGCCGGCGGTCGAAGAACAACCCGCTCTACGTCGGCGACCCCGGTGTCGGCAAGACCGCCATCGCAGAGGGCCTCGCCCGCCGCATCGTGCAGCAGGAAGTGCCGGAGGTGCTGCGCAACGCCACCATCTTCGCGCTCGACATGGGCTCGCTGCTGGCCGGCACGCGCTACCGCGGCGATTTCGAGGAGCGTCTGAAGGCCGTCGTGTCCGAACTCGAGGCGACGGAGGGGGCGATCCTCTTCATCGACGAGATCCACACGGTGATCGGCGCCGGCGCCACCTCGGGCGGTGCGATGGATGCCTCGAACCTGCTGAAGCCGGCGCTGGCGTCGGGTTCGCTGCGCTGCATCGGCTCGACCACCTACAAGGAATACCGCAGCTACTTCGAGAAGGACCGGGCGCTGGTCCGCCGCTTCCAGAAGATCGACGTCAACGAGCCGTCGGTCGAGGATGCGATCAAGATCCTCCAGGGCCTGAAGCCTTATTACGAGAAGCACCACAAGGTCACCTACACCAACGACGCCATTCGCGTCGCGGTGGAGCTGTCGGCCAAGTACATCGGCGACCGCAAGCTGCCCGACAAGGCCATCGACATCATCGACGAGGTCGGTGCGGCGCAGATGCTGCTGCCGGAGAACAAGCGCCGCAAGAAGATCGGCGTGAAGGACGTGGAGGCGGTGGTCGCCAAAATCGCCCGCATCCCGCCGAAGTCGGTCAGCCGCGACGACAAGGAAACGCTGCTGAACCTTGAACGCGACCTGAAGACCATGGTCTTCGGCCAGAACAAGGCGATCGACGCGCTGGTCTCCGCGATCAAGCTGGCGAGAGCCGGCCTGCGCGAGCCGGAGAAGCCCATCGGCAACTACCTGTTCACCGGCCCGACCGGTGTCGGCAAGACCGAGGTGGCCCGCCAGCTCGCCATGACGCTGGGCATCGAGCTGACCCGTTTCGACATGTCCGAGTACATGGAGCGGCACACGGTGTCGCGCCTGATCGGCGCCCCTCCGGGCTATGTCGGCTTCGACCAGGGCGGCATGCTGACCGACGCCATCGACCAGCACCCGCACTGCGTCCTGCTGCTGGACGAGATCGAGAAGGCCCATCCGGATCTGTTCAACATCCTGTTGCAGATCATGGACCACGGCAAGCTGACCGATCACAACGGCAAGATCGTCGATTTCCGCAACGTCATCCTGATCATGACCTCGAACGCCGGGGCCGCCGACATGGCGAAGCCCGCCATCGGCTTCGAGCGTGACCGCCGGGTCGGCGAGGACATCGAAGCGGTCGAGAAGATGTTCACGCCGGAGTTCCGCAACCGTCTCGACGCGATCATCCCGTTCGCGCCGCTGACGCAGGAGGTCATCAACCGCGTCGTCGACAAGTTCATCATGCAGATGGAAGCGCAGCTGGAAGACCGCGGCGTGTCCATCGAGCTGAACGAGGAGGCCCGCGAGTGGCTGGGCAAGAAGGGCTACGACCCGCTCTACGGCGCCCGCCCGCTCGGCCGCGTGATCCAGGAGTACATCAAGAAGCCGCTGGCGGAAGAGCTGCTGTTCGGCAAGCTCAGCAAGGGCGGCCTGGTCAAGGTCACCGTCAAGGACGACAAGCCGGCCTTCGATTATACCGAAGGCAACCGGCCGAAGCGCACCTCCGGCGACGATGACGAGGAGATGGTGTCGGAGATGGTCGAGTAAGGTCGGCCCATCGGTCCACCGACCCGTTCCGCATGGCAAAAAAGGGGACCGTCCGCGGTCCCCTTTTTCGTTGTGCGGCCAATGGGTACGGCCGACGGATGCGCTCTTTTGCATCGGGTCGTCACCGCGTGATACTTTTGCGCGAAGGCCCGACTGCGGTATGGTCGCGCCATGACCGAATCCGCCGCCACGCCGCCCGCCGTCGATCAATCCGGCCTTGTCCAGTCCGCAGATGCGCAGGCGCCGCTGATGCCGGCCCCCGATGCGCTGCGCATCGCATTTTCCTGCGCCGACACGGACGAGGCGCGCTCCGCCCGCACCCGGCTGGTCCATCGCTACGGCAATGCCATGGCGGACGAAGCCGACGTGATCGTGGCGCTGGGCGGCGACGGATTCCTGCTGGAAACCCTGCACCGGGCGCTAACCCGCAACCGCGAACGGCCGACTCCGGTCTATGGCATGAACCGCGGCTCGGTCGGCTTCCTGCTGAACGCCTACCGCGAGGAGGATCTGGCGGAGCGGATCGTGGCGTCCCAGCATGTCCGACTGCATCCGCTGCGCATGGTGGCGACGCGGGTGAATGGCGAGCGGGTCGAGGCGCTCGGCATCAACGAGGTTTCCCTTCTGCGCGAGACGCGGCAGGCAGCCAAGCTGCGCATCACCATCGACGGTGTCATCCGGCTGCCGGAGCTGATCTGCGACGGCGCGCTGGTGGCGACGCCGGCGGGCAGCACCGCTTACAACCTGTCGGCCCACGGCCCCATCGTGCCGCTGAATGCCGGCGTTCTGGCGCTGACCCCGATCAGCGCCTTCCGCCCGCGGCGCTGGCGTGGCGCGCTGCTGCCGCACACTGCCAAGATCACCTTCGACGTGCTGGAGGAAGGCAAGCGCCCGGTCAGCGCCGTCGCCGACTTCACCGAGGTGCGCGAGGTTCTGCGGGTCGAGGTCCAGGAATGCCGCGAGGTCGGCCTGACCCTGCTGTTCGACCCGGAACTGAACTTTGAAGAGCGCATCCTGAAGGAACAGTTCGCGCCGTAAGGCTCGCATCCCTACGTCACGCCCGCCGCGCAACCCACACGGCGGTCAGGTCGTCGCGCAGCGGCAGGCTGGTGCGGGCATAGAAGCTGTCCATCATCGGCCGCAGCGGGTGCTGGCGGTCGCGGGCCAGCGCGTCGCGGACGAAATCGGGCACGGCGCCCTGCCCCAGCGGGGCATGCCCGTCGCCGCCGCATTCGATCAGCGCATCGCTGTACAGGAACAGGAAGCCGCCGCGCGGCAGGCGGTGGCTCTGGTCGACATACTGCGCCCGGCGCGAGGCGCCGAGCACCAGCCCGGCCGAGTCGAGCAGGCGGATGTCGGGTCCGTTTCCCTTCGCGCCCACCGGCGTCCCCAGCACCGGGTTGGGCGAGCCCGCCGCGGCGAAGGTCAGCGTGTCGATGGCGAGGTCGAGGATGCCGAAGAAGGCGGTGGCGAACTGCCCCGTCGGCAGCACGTCCTTCAGTGCGCCGTTCAATTGGGTCAGCCATTGCGACGGCGCCATATGCTGCATCGGAAAGCGGTCGATCAGCGTGTGCAGGCGGAAGGTGTTGATCGCCGCGGTGATGCCGTGCCCGGCGAAATCGATCATCAGCAGCCCCAGCCGGCGGTCGCCCAGCGGATAGAGGCCCCAGAAATCGCCGCCCAGCTCCGACGAGGTCTCGAAATGGGCGTCCAGCGTCAGCCCGTAGCGGTCCGCCACCTCGGCAAGCTTGCGGGTCTCCGGCAGAAGCGAGGTCTGCATGGCGCGGGCATGCGACAGCTCGCGCTGGACCCGTTCGTGGAACGCGGCGAGATCGTTGAACAGCTTGCGTTTTTCCAGCTGGTGGCGGACACGCGCCACGCATTCGCCGGGCTTGATCGGCTTGGAGATGAAATCGCTGCCGCCGGCCTCGAAACAGCGCACCTGCTCCTCGTCGCTGTCCAGCGCGGTCTGGAACAGCACGGGAAGCTGCTCGTGCGTCGCGTTGCGGCGCAGCGCCTCGCACATCTCCCAGCCGTTCATCACCGGCATGTCGACGTCCAGCAGGACAAGGTCGGGGCGGAAGCGGTCGACCGCCGCCAGCCCTTCCCGGCCGTTCTCGGCGAAGGCGATCTCGGCGATGCCGGCGCGGCGGATCACCAGGGCCAGCGATTTGCGGTTGAATTCGTTGTCGTCGACGATCAGGACGCGGCAGTCCGACAGCGACAAAGCGGGCGCGGCCATGGACGCTCCGTCAGCGGTCGAACTGCAGGACGGTGCACCGCCCGCCATCGGTCACCGTCACCCGCGAGGCCAGCGTCCGCATGAAGACGAAGCCGCGGCCCGACCGCGCCTTGTTGCCGGTGGTCGCCGGGGCCAGCGCGGTGTCGAAGCCGCCGCCCTGGTCCACCACCGCAATGGCGATGCAGCGCCCGTTCCAGCGGCAGAAGATGTCCAGCCGCCGCCGCGTCACGGCGGGATCGTCCAGCCGGTCGCGCATCATCTCGCTGAACCGGCGATAGCCGCCCGGCTCTCCCTTCACCGCGCTGGACAGGCCCAGATTGCCGTGGACGATGGCGTTGGCGACGGCCTCGTGGAGGCAAAGCTCCACATTGGACCGGCGCTGCGGATCCAGAACGCCGCGCCGCACCAGCTCGTCGCAGACCAGCACCGGGCATTGCAGGCCATAGGCGGTGCCGGTGGTCAGCGACAGGTAGAATCCGGGACACTCGGGATCGTCCGCCGCCGGTGCCCCCGACCAGTCGTCGAGCGGGGCCGCCGCCTCGTCGGCGCCCTCTCCCAACTCGACCATCAGAAAGGGGCTGCGGTCGAAGGCGGCGCGCAGACGGTCGCGGTCGGCCCGCTCCATCAGCAGCGTTTCGACCGCCCGGTCCGGCAGCAGCCGCCTGGTTGCCATGGCGTCGTCCTGCTGGTCCTGAACCGTCCCGGCGAAGCGCGACGCGACGCGGGCGGCCATGTCGGCAGGCACCCGGTCGCGCAACAGGCTGAAGCCGCGGAGTGCCGGTTCGGTCGGGCAGTCGTGATGAGCGGCGTCCATGCGGCAAACTCCCCTGGGACAAGGACCGGCGGGCCAGGACTCGGCGGTTTACGATTCGATGGTGATGATCTCGCCCAGCCGCGCCAGATCGATCGACCGCTTCACGTCACCCAGGGGATGGCGGACGATCATCTTGATGTTACGGCTCTCGGTCTCCTCCTGGAGGATCAGCAACATCCCGAGCCCGGCGGAGTCGATGAAGTCCAGCTTCGACATGTCGATGACGAAGCGCCGTGCACGGGACTGCTCCACCAGTTCGACGATGTCCCTGAGCCGGTCATGGTCGGTGAATTCGAGGCGGCCCGTCAGCCAGACCTCGGTCGCATCGACTGTAATGGTCGTCTTGAAATCCATAGGTCCTCTCAAGATCCTCTTTACCCGGTCCGCAGCCCTGGCCGCACCCATACAAATGCGCGCGAAACCAAGGCAATCCGCCTATGCACAGTAGTGCAAGCACTCATCCGGCCTCAAGTCCCGATACCGTAATCGGATAAACGCTCTCCCCCGGCGCGACACTTTTCCTCCGCTTCCAGCCGCCGGGACGCAACCCGCATGGACGGGCGGCCGACGACGGGGTAGAACGTCCCTGGGGAGGTGCGCGCTCCGCGTGCCGCGCCGCCGCCAGCCGCCCTATCGACGAACCTCCGGAACGGCAAGGCATGACCAGGATCGTTGAGGCATGGCGGCGCATACCGACCGTATCGGCCAAGTTCCTGCTGATCCTGGTGCCCAGCCTCGTGGTCGCGGTTTCGCTGTTCTCGGCCCTGTTCTTCTATGACCGCTACAAGGATTTGCAGGCGGCGTTGCGGGAGAAGGTGGCGACCATCGCCGACATCAACGCGGCGGCGCTGTCCAACAATCTGTGGACCTTCGACGTCCAGGCCATCCGCAACGTCATCCAGGCCATCGGCGCCAACCGGGAGCTTGTCTGCGTCGAGGTGAGCGACGATCTGGCCGACGGGCTGTTCGCCTGGCCGGGGCCGAGCTGTCCCTTGAGCAGCGACGCCAACATCGAACGGCGGCCGGTCCGGGTCCAGAACCTCCAGGTCGGCACCATCACCCTGCATTACAGCCACGACGTCGTCCGCGAGCAGCTGCGGCAGGAGGTGGTGAACACCGCGGTGCTGCTTCTGCTGATGCTGGCCGGCACCATAGCGGCGGCGCTGGCGGCGCTGCGGCTGACGGTGGGCCGGCCGCTGGGGCGGCTGATCGCCTCCATCCTCGAATCGGAACGGGGCGGCGGGCACCAGCCGGTGGACTGGCGCGCCGCCGACGAGCTTGGGCGGGTGATCCAGGCCCACAACGCCATGCTCGCCCGGCTGGGACAGGAGGAGGCCGCCCTGCGCAAGAGCGAGCAGCGGCTGGCGCTGGCCATCACCGCCACCCGGTCCTCCGTCTGGGATTACGACCTGCGCAGCGGGCAATATTGGTGGTCGAAGGAATTCCCCGCCCTGCTCGGCTATGGCCCGAGCGAGCTGCCGATGACGGCGGCGACCTGGTCCTCGCTGCTGCATCCGGACGAGGCGGAGCGGGTGATGCAGGAGTCGCGGCGCCGGGTGCGCGACCGCGCCATGGCCTACACCGCCGTCTACCGCATGCGCCGGCGCGACGGCCGGTGGGCCTGGATCGAAGACCGCGCCACCGCCCAGCGCGACCCCGACGGCCGCGCCCGCCGCCTGACCGGAACCATGTCCGACGTCACCGAACGGGTGCGGGCCGAACTGGATCTGGCCCATGAGCGCAACGTGCTGCAGGTCACGCTGGACAACACCGACCAGGGCATCATCAAGGTCGACGGCAACGGGCGGGTGGTGACGGCGAACCGCCGCGCCGCGGAGCTGCTGAACATCCCGCCCGAGGTGCTGGCCGGCAACCCGCGCTTCGCCGACGTCGTGGCGCTCCAGCGCCGCCAGGGCGAGTTCGGCGAGATGGGCGACGACCCCGACCTGTATCTCAGCTACGGCATCGGCACGGAGGGCAGCGGACGCGGCTCCGACACCGATACGGATGGCGGCTTCGGAATGCAGCCGGGCGAGCCGGCGGGGATGATCGACCAGCCCTTCACCTTCAAGCGCCGCCGGCCCGACGGCCGCATCGTCGAGGTGCGCACCAACCCGCTGCCGGAGGGCGGATTCGTCCGCACCCTGACCGACGTGACGGTGGAAGCCCGGTCGGCCGAGGAAATCTTCAATGCAATGCAGGAGTTGGAACGCGCCTATGCCGATTTGAAGGAGACGCAGGCCAATCTGGTCCAGGCCGAGAAGATGGCCTCGCTCGCCCTGCTGGTCGCCGGCGTCGCGCATGAGATCAACACCCCGATCGGCATCGCCTTCGGCTGCGCCACACATCTGTCGGGCCGGACCGGCATGCTGGCCGAGGGGTTCGAGCGCGGGACGATGAAGAAGTCGGAGCTTGCCGCCTATGTCGCCACCGCCAGCGAATCCTCCCGCCTGATCGAACAGAACCTGACCCGTGCCGCGGAGCTGATCCAGAGCTTCAAACGGGTCGCCGTCGACCAGACCAGCGAGGAGCGCCGCCGCTTCGACCTGCTGGCCTATCTGGAGGAGGTGGTGACCTCGCTCGGCCCCACCCTGCGCAAGAGCCGCCACCGGGTTGCCATCGCCTGCTCGCCCGGCATCCTGATGGACAGCTTCCCCGGTGCGCTGAGCCAGGTGGTGACCAATCTGGTGATGAACGCGCTGACCCACGCCTTCCCGGCGGACAGCAGGGGGCACATGGTCATCGACGTGGACGAGGTGGCCGAGGGCGAGGTGGAGATCCGCTTCGCCGACGACGGAGTCGGCATCGCCGCGGAAAACCTGCCTAAGGTGTTCGAACCCTTCTTCACCACCCGGCGCGGGTCGGGCGGCAGCGGCCTGGGGCTGCACATCGTGTTCAATCTGGTCACCCAGTCGCTGGGCGGGCGGATCTCGGTTGACAGCGTTCCCGGCGATGGAACTACCTTCACCCTGCGCATTCCGAAGACCGTCATCCCCCCCGGCAGTCCTGCCGCCGCCACGCCTTCGCCGCCGCCCGTACCGCTGGAGACCGAACCCGCATGAGCACCGGCGCCTACGACGACGACGAAATCCTGTTCGCCGACGAGGAGACGGACGGCGCTGCACCCGATCCCGGCGAGGCGGCCACCGGCGCGGAGCCGGTCGACCCGGCGGCCCCACCCTGGGTGATCCTGGTGGTTGACGACGAGTCCGACGTCCATTCCATGACCGGGCTGCTGCTGGCCGACGTCGCCTTCCAGCGGCGGCGGCTGGACCTCGTCAGCTGCTTCACCGCGGCGGACGCCCGCACCGTGCTGGAAAGCCGGAACGACATCGCCGTGGTCCTGCTCGACGTGGTGATGGAGGAGGATGATTCCGGCCTGAAGCTGGTGCGCTGGATCAGGGACGGGCTGGGCAACCGCGATGTCCGCATCATCCTGCGCACCGGCCAGCCGGGTCAGGCGCCGCAGCGCGACGTGATCGTCGATTACGACATCAACGACTACAAGCCGAAGGCCGACCTGTCGGCGGAAAGCCTGTTCACCGCGGTGATCGCGGCGCTGCGCGCCTTCGACCAGATCCAATCGATCGAAACACGAGTGGCGGAACGCACGCGCGAGCTGCGCGAAAGCCGCGAGCAGGCGGAGGAGGCGACCAAGGCCAAATCCGCCTTCCTCGCCACCATGAGCCACGAGATCCGCACGCCGATGAACGGGGTGCTGGGCATGCTGGGCCTGCTGGAACGGACGGAGCTGGACGAGCACCAGCGCGACACCGTCGGCACCATGCGCGAGTCGGCCAACGCGCTGCTGCGGATCATCGACGACATCCTGGACTTCTCGAAGATCGAAGCCGGGAAGATGGATCTGGAACGGGTGGCGCTGTCGGTCCCGGCGCTGGTGGAGGGGGTGGCGGAAACGCTGGCCCCCGCCGCCGGAGCTAAGGGGCTGGCGCTGCTGACCTATGTCGACCCGGCGATCCCGCAGGCTTTGCTGGGCGATCCGGTGCGGCTGCGCCAGATCCTGTTCAATCTGGCCGGCAACGCCATCAAATTCACCGAGGCCGGCCGCGTCGTGCTGCGCGCCGAGCTTGAGTCGCCCCCGGCAGGGGCGGAGACTCTGCTGCGCATCGCCGTCTGCGACACCGGCATCGGCATCGCCGAGGCGACGCGCCAGCGCCTGTTCCAGCCCTTCACCCAGGCGGAAAGCTCCACCACCCGGCGCTTCGGCGGCACCGGGCTCGGCCTGTCGATCAGCCGCCGGCTGGCGGCGCTGATGGGCGGCGAGATCGGGGTGGAGAGCGAGCCCGGCCTCGGCTCCACCTTCTGGCTGCGCCTGCCCCTGACCGGCACCGCCGCGCCGGATGCGGCGGAGGACGGTCCCGATGCCGTCGATCTGGACGGGCTGACCGTCCTGCTGGGCGTGCCCGACGACACGGAGCGCGGTTTCCTCGCTCGCTATCTGGAGCAGGCCGGCGCCCGCGTGCTGCCCGCCGCCTCCCCGCCCGAACTGGCGGCGCAGGCCCGCATCGCCCGCGAAGCCGGCTGCGCCGTCGGCGTCGTCACCATCGACGAGGCGCTGCACGTGCCCGCCGCCGCCTGCGCGCCGGAGGAGCTTGGCCGCCGCAGCGGCGAGGCCCGGCCACCGGTGGTCCTGCTCTGCCATGAGACGGGCGGCATGCCCGGCCCGGCCTCCCACCCCGCGACGCGCGGGGCGGAAGCCGGCACGGTGGTGCTGAGCCGCCCGCTGCGCCGGCTGGTCCTGCTGCGCGCGGTGGCCGTCGCCACCGGGCGGCTGCATCTCCAGCCGGTTCCCCCCCATTCCCAGCCCCAGTCCTCTGCCCTGCCCTCGCCCGCCACCGCCAGGACCGCGGCAGGCCCAGCCGCCGGCGTCCCCGGCGTGGAGGAGGCGGAAGCCCAGGGGCGCCTGATCCTGGTGGCCGAAGACAATCCGGTGAACCGCAAGGTTCTGCTGATGCAGTTGCAGGCGCTGGGCTATGCCGCGGAGATGGCGCCCGGCGGGGCCGAGGCGCTTGCGGCGCTCGACGCCATGCGGCAGGGCCGCCGGCGTTTCGCCCTGCTGCTGACCGACGTCCAGATGCCGGAGATCGACGGATTCGAGCTGACCCGCCGGATCCGCAGCGACGAACCGTCGGCGGACCGCCTCCCGATTGTCGCCATCACCGCCAATGCCGCTCCGGCCGACATCGAACGCTACCGCGCCGCCGGCATGGACGATGTGCTGAGCAAGCCGCTGGAGCTGTCGCAGTTGGGAGCGACGCTCGCACGCTGGCTGCCGCCGGTCCCCGCCGAGCCAGCCGAGGTCCCGGCACAGGCGCTGCCCGAGGCGCAGCCCGGAGAGTGGATCGAACTCGCCGGCCTGCGCGCGCTGTGCGGCGACGATGCGGAGATGCTGGCGGAACTGCTGGGCGATTTCATCGCCATCGGCCGCGGGGTGATCGCGGATCTGGACAAGGCTCTCGACATGGGCGACCGCGACCGGATGCGGGCTTGCGCCCACAATCTGAAGGGCTCCTCCCGCAATGCCGGCGCCAAGCCGCTGGCCGAGGCCGCCCGCATGCTGGAGCAGTCGGCAACCGAAGGCGCGCCCCTCTCCCGGCTCATGGAGGAGGCCAGCCGGCTGCGCGACAGCTTCGCCGCGACCTGCACCGCCATCGAACGGGAACTGGCTCTCGTGGAGCGGTCGACGGCATGAACGACCCGATGGATTTCCACCCCGACCGGCGCCAAGCACTTGGCCTGCTGCTGGGGGCCGCCGCTTCTGCCGCCGCCCCTTCCGGCGCTCTCGCTCAAAGCGCCCCGGCCGATGTCGGCGTGCCGCGGCTGGGTGAGGAACTGACGGCCTTCGGGGCGGTGCGCGCCGGCAACCGCACGCGGGCGATCCCACCCTGGACCGGCGGGCTGACCGAGGCGCCGCGCGGCTATGTGCCGGACCGCCCGTCGCCCGATCCCTATATCGAGGACGTGCGCTGGTTCACCGTCGGCGCCGCCGATGTCGAGCGCTACAAGGTTCGGCTGACCGCCGGGCAGCAGGCCCTGCTGGTGAAGTTTCCGGACAGCTTTGAACTGGCGCTGTTTCCCAGCCGCCGCAGCGCCGCGGCACCGCAGCGCATCTATGACGCCTCGCTCGCCAATGCCGACCGCGCCAGGCTGGGCGAGAACGGGCTGGCCTTGCGCGATGCGGCGGTCGGCGTGCCCTTCCCGATTCCGGCGAACGGCGTACAGGCGATGTGGAACCACAAGCTGCGCTGGCGTGGCGGTACCCTGTCGCGCACCAGCCTGACGGTGGTGCAGTCCGGCGACGGAACCCGGTCGCTGACCCGGCTGCGCGAGGATATCGCCTCGCCCTATGCCGCCGGGGATGCCGCCGCCCCGCCCCTGCTCTATCGCCGCACGATCCTGGATCCCAAGGAACAGGCGGGCAGCAGCCTGATCGTCCAGGGGACGCTCGACCCCATCGCCGCCCGCACCCGCGCCTGGGTGCGGGAGGGCGAGCGCGGGCGCGTGGTTCCGGCCTCCGACTTCGCCTATGACACGCCCGACCCGGTGACCGGCGGGATCTGCACCGCCGACATGCTGGACATGTTCAGCGGCGCGCTCGACCGCTTCGACTACACGCTGGTGACTCGGCGCGAGATGTACATGCCGTACAACGCCCACCGGCTGACCAACCCCAGCCTGACGATGCGGGACATCCTGTGGCCGCACCATCCCAACCCGCAGTTCCTGCGCTATGAGATGCACCGGGTCTGGGTGGTCGACGCCCGGCTGAAGCCGAACTTCAAGCATTCGCTGCCCGACCGCACCTTTTACCTGGATGAGGACAGCTGGCAGATCCTGGCGTCGGAGCATTACAACGGCAAGGGGGAGCTTCTGCGCTACGCCGAAGCGCACCCGCTGCCGGACTGGCAGGTGCCGGCCCTGGTGCCGACGATGGAGTTCGCCTTCGACCTGACGGCCGACCGCTATGCCGCCCGCGGCGTCGAGAACGGGCTGCCTCCGCCGCGATACGACGCCCCACTGAAGCCGGAGGACTTCACCCCCGAGGCGCTGGTCCGCCGCGGACGGCGGGGGTAGCCGGGGCGGGGGTGAAGCGGCGGCGGACCGTCACATCGATCCGGTCTGCCGCACGTCGTGAACCTCGGCCGGCCGGGTGGTATGGCGGTTCAGGATCTCCAGCGCGATGCGTTCGCGCGCGGCATCGCCGACATTGACCCACAGCAGGATGCCGCCCTTGTCGAGGTGTTGCAGCATCGGCTCGTTGCGCTTGTCGGTGATCCATTGCGACAGGAAAGACCCCGCCGCCCCGCTGCCGACACCCGCCGCTGCGGCAGCGGCTGCGGCGGCCAGTGCGGTGCCGCCGGTGGCGAGCACGGCACCGGTGGCGATGATGGCGCCGACATAGGCGGGGAAGCCGACCGCGGCCCCCTTGCCGCTGCCGACATCCTCCGGCGAGATGTAGGCCTGCCGCGGCGCGTCGGGATCGTGGGCGAGGCTGCCGACGTCGCCCGGCACATCGCCCAGCCGCTCGCGGATCGTCTCGTCATTGGCCAGCAGGCTCAGCTCATGTCGCTGGAAGCCGGCGAGCGTCAGGTCGTCGATGGCGTTCTGCAGGGCATCGCGGCTGTCGAAGACCGCCACGGCCTCGCGCACCGTCGCATCGGTGCTGCCGGCATCGGTGCCGGCGGTTCCGCTGTCTCCCGTCCAGGCACTGGAATCGATCGTGGTCGGGTTCTGGTCGCGGCTCTCGATCATGCCTCCACCCCTTCGCTTGACAGGAAGTCCGAACAATCCGAATCCAACCGGAAAGCGGAGGCAAGGTTCCGTTCAGGGTCGCGATGCGGACTTCGATCAGGGCCGCGATGCAGCTGGCGGAGGCACCGCGCCGCGCGGCTCCGGCATGGTCCCCAGGAACCACCACAGGCCCAGCCCGATCAGCACGGCCTTCACCAGCAGGAACAGCGCGATGTGGCGGGCGAGCGGATTGCGGACCATGGGTTCAACCTGTCGATGCGGACCCGCCGGCGGAGGGGCTGGCGATGAAGGCCGATCTGGCAAAAGCACCGGTGTTCTGGCTAGTATCCGGCACCCATGCTGTCAAGGAAGGATACCCGCCATGAAGCGGCTCCTGATCGCCACCCTGTTCGCCCCTCTGCTTGTGGCCGGCCTGACCGCCGGCTCCGCCGCCCCTGCCCTCGCCCAGATCAGCCTGTTCCAGGACACCGGTCTGATGCAGGCGGTCAATGACGGCGACGTCACCAAGACGAAGGGCGCCCTGTTGCGGGGCGAGAACCCCAACCAGGCGGACATCCATGGCAAGACCGCCCTGCTGGCTGCCGTCGACCGCTCCAGCCCGGCCATCGCCGCCCTGCTGCTGGACAGCGGTGCCAACGTGAACCGCGCCGACAAGGCAGGCATCACCCCGCTGCTGGCCGCGGCCGAGAACGGCAATCCGGAACTGATCGACCTGCTGCTGAAGAAGGGCGCCAAGGTCGACATGGAGAACCGCGAGGGCATGACCCCGCTGATGGTCGCCGCCCGCAACGGCCGGGCCGACGTGGTGGACAAGCTGCTGAAGGCCGGGGCCAAGGTCGACCGTTCCGACTTCACCGGACGGACCGCGCTGAACTGGGCGCAGGAAAGCCGCAACCCCCGCGTAGGAACCTTGCTGCGCCAGGCCGGCGCCCGCTGATCCCCCTGCCCCACGCCCGCTGATCCTCTGCCCCGGAGACTCCATGTTCGGTTCGGCCTTCGGCGGTCCCGGCCCGCTGCTGCTCCTGCTGCTGGCGCTGGGGATCGACGCGCTGTTCGGCGACTGGCTGGATCGCATCCTGCCCGACCCGGCGGGTCTGGCGCGGCGCTTCTGCAACGCCGCCGATGCCCGGCTGAACCGGGCAGAACGGGGCAAGTCGGCGCAGGTGTTCCGCGGGGCGCTGGTGGTGCTGGCGCTGGTGCTGATCGCCGCCGTCGCCGGGCTGCTGGTGGAATGGATCGGCTCCATCGGCCGCGGCTGGATGGTGGAACTGCTGGCCCTGCTCTGCGGCCTGCGCGGCCGGGCAGCCTGGACCCGCGTCCGGGCGGTGCGGCGTGCGCTGGAAAGCGGCGGAGTCGTTGCCGGGCAGGAGGCGATCCAGTCGTTGACCCGCCGCCATGTCTATGGGCTGGACGAGCATGGCATCGCCCGCGCGGCGGTGGAGGCCGCCGCCCGCGCCTTCGACCGCAAGCTGGTGGCGCCGGTCTTCGGCTATGCCCTGCTCGGCGTGCCGGGCCTGTTCGTCTGGACCGCGATGGACGGCGCCGACGCCGCGCTCGGCAGCCCCGGCGTCCGCCATGGCCGCTTCGGATCGACCGCCGCGACGCTGGACGACGCGCTGAACGCCCTGCCCGCCCGTCTGGCCGGGCTGCTGCTGGCGCTGGCCGCCCCCTTCATCGGCACCGCCAAGGCCGGAAGCGCTCTGCGCGCTCTCGGCCGTGACGCGCGCAAGCACCCGTCGCTGAACATGGGCTGGCCCATCGCCGCGATGGCCGGCGCGTTGGGGCTGGCGCTGGGCGGCCCGCACCGCGATGGCGGCGTTGTCATCACCGAGAACTGGATCGGCGACGGCCGCGCCCGCGTCACCCCCGCCGACATCGGACGGGCGCTCGCTCTGTCCGCCGTCGCCTCCCTGCTGTTGGTCGGGCTGGTGGCGCTGCTGCTGTGGGGCGTCGCCGGCATCTGAGTTGCCGCAACCTCGCGCTCCAGCCCTGCGCCCCGGACACGGCAATGTCCCGCCCTTGTCAGGCCACCGCCCGCGCCCTGTCCATATACTAGTATGACGAGGCAGGGAAAGCGGGGGCGATGAGTACGGGAGAGAGTGCGCCGGCTGCGGCGGAGGGCGCGCAGGCGGAAGCAATTTTGGCCGAGCGTGCCCTGGCGGAACGGCGGTCGGGCCGGGCCGGTATTTTCTGGATGATGCTGACGACCCTGCTGTTCGTCACCCAGGACGCCACCATCCGGGTCCTGACCAAAAGCTATCCGGTGGTGGAGGTCGCGTGGGCGCGCTTCGCCGTGCACATGCTGCTGGTGGGTACGGTCGTCGCATGGCGCAGCCCGCATCTGATGGTGTCGCACCGGCTGCCGCTGCAACTCGTCCGCTCCTGCCTGCTGCTGGCGACCACGCTGTTCGCCGTTCTGGCCCTGCGCAGCATCCCCTTCGCCGAGGTGCAGGCAATCGCTGCCGCCGTGCCGGTCCTGATCACGGCGCTGTCGGTGCCATTGCTGGGCGAGAAGGTCGGCTGGCGGCGCTGGGTTGGCGTGCTGGTCGGGATGGCCGGCGCCCTGATCATCGTCGGGCCGGTGGGCGGCACCTTCCAATGGGCGCTGGCCCTGCCGCTGGCTGCGGCCTTCAGCAACGCGCTGTACCAGATCGCCACCCGCAAGCTGCGGGGCGCGGATTCGCCGACGACCACCATCTTCTACACCGGCATGGCCGGGACGGTCGCCTGTACGCTGGCCCTGCCCTTCAACTGGGTGACGCCCGACCTGACGGGGGCGGCGCTGATGATCCTGCTGGGGACGCTGGGCGGCATCAGCCATTTCTGCCTGATCCGCGCCTACAGCGCCGCCCCGGCCGCCACCGTGGCGCCCTTCGGCTACACCACGCTGGTGTGGGCGGCGGTCTATTCGCTGATGCTGTTCGGCGAGGAGCTGCGCCTGTCGACGATCCTCGGCACCGCCGTCATCGTCGGCAGCGGCGTCTACATCTTCTATCGCGAACAGATGCGGTCGCGGCAGCCGTCGTAAGGAAACGCGTCAGGCGGCTTGCGGCCCGACATCCTCCACCATGTAGAACGGCCCCCGCCGGTCGCGCTCGACCCGCAGGATGAAGCGGCTGACCCCACCGGCCTTGATGGTCCAGAGATCGCCGCCGCCGTCCAGCGGGCGAAGCTCCAGCTCGTCCGGAACCGGCGTCTCGCCCAGCCGCTTCAGGATGCGGTCGGCGCGGGTGCGGTCGATGCCGGGAAGGCTCTCGGCGGCGCGGGCGTCGAAGCGGTCGCTCTTCACATAGCGGGTGCCGGCGCCCTGGATCGGGCTGGACGGACGGCCGGGCTGCATCCGCGCCCGCGCCGCCATCAACCGCCAGCGGGCAGTGCCACAGGCCCGGATCGCGGCGGCATGGACGGCGGCCACCCGCTCGATCAGCTCGGGGAACAGTGGCATCAGCTCGCGGCGCTTGTAGGCGACCCGGCTCATCAGCTCATGAATCGAGCGCTCGCTCGCCGCGGCGGCATCCGGCAACTCCACCGTCTCCGCCGCCAGCAAGGCCGGGATGGCGTCGAGCGCCGCTGCCGCCACCAGCGCCTCGATGCCGGCCAGCGCCGCCGCCCCTGCCGCACCGGTGCGGGCGATGGCATCGGCGACAACCGGCCGGGCGCGGTCGAGCGCCTCCGCCCTCGGCACCTCGTCGGACAGGGCGGACAGCCAGCGGGCATCGAACAGAGTGTCGTCGGAGAAAGGAAGAAAGGCGCTCAATCGCACAAAACCCGGTCGGTGACGCTCAGCCGTCCGCGCGCATGCGGGCGACCACCGCCTCCAGTACCTCTTCCGCCCGGTCGTTGTCGACCTGGCAGGTGCCGGCCGCCTGATGGCCGCCGCCGCCATACTCCAGCATCAGCGGGCCGATGTCGGTCTTGGAACTGCGGTCCAGGATCGACTTGCCGCAGGCCAGCACGGTGTTCTGCTGCTTCAGGCCCCACAGGACATGGATCGACACGTTGGTGTCGGGGAACAGCGCATAGATCATGAAGCGGTTGCCGGCATAGATCGTCTCCTCCTTGCGGAGGTCGAGCACGACGACGTTGCCGCGCACGGTGGCGCAGCGCTTCAGCTGATCGACGAACAGCTCGGCATGCTGGGTGTAAAGCTCCACCCGCTCCTTCACGTCGGGCAGATCCAGGATCTGCTCGATGGAGTGGCTGCGGCAGTAGTCGATCAGATCCATCATCAGCTGGTAGTTCGACACCCGGAACTCGCGGAAGCGGCCGAGGCCGGTGCGCGCGTCCATGATGAAGTTCAGCAGGGTCCAGCCGGTCGGGTTCAGGATGTCCTCGCGCTGGTACTGCGCCGAGTCGGCCTGATCGACCGCTTCCATCATCTCGTCGGAGATGGTGGGGAAGCGCTCCTTCCCGCCGTAATAATCATAGACGACACGGGCGGCCGACGGCGCCTTGGGGTCGATGATGTGGTTGGGCTTCTCGCCGACGCGCATGGTTTCCGACAGGTGATGGTCGAACACCAGATGGGCGCCGTCGACATAAGGCAGGTTGGTGGTGATGTCGCGGTCGGTGATCTCGATCTTGCCGTCCTGCATGTCCTTGGGATGGACGAACTTGATCTCGTCGAGGATGCCCAGCTCCTTCAGCAGGACGGCGCAGACGAGCCCGTCGAAATCGGACCGGGTGACAAGGCGGTACTTCGCGGCGTCGGACATGCAAGAAATCCCCTGGCGACCATCATGGTTGAGCGCGTGCCGGAAGGGTAGTCGCCTACCCCTTCGGCGCGCAATGCTTTACCAGAGGCCCGCCTGAGAGATCAGCCCCAGGGGCCGCGGCGGTTCTGCGGCATGAAGCCGCCTTGGCTGCTTTGCGGCGGCGCGCCCCAGGGCGAGCGCCCGTCACGCGGCGGAGCCGCACGGCCACCCCCACCGAACCCGCCGGTAAAGCCGCCAGTCTGGGCGGCCATCGCGCGCAGCCGCGCCACCCGCTCGCCCATGTCGGGGTGGGTGGAGAACAGGCTGGCCATGCTGGCGCCGCTGAGCGGATTGGCGATGAACAGGTGGGCGGTCGCCGGATGCGCCTCCGCCTGATAATTGGGGATGTGGTTGGCGCTGTTGTGGATGTTGGTCAGGGCATCGGCCAGCCAGTTGGGGCGGCCGCAGATCTCCGCGCCGATGCGGTCGGCCTCGAACTCGCGGGTGCGGCTGATCGCCATCTGCACCAGCGTCGCGGCGATGGGCGCGAGGATCGCGGCCAGGATCGCGCCCACCATGCCCAGCGGGTTGCCGCCGCGCTCGTCGTTGCTGGAGCCGCCGAAGAACAGGCCGAAGTTGGCGAGCATCGACACCGCACCGGCGATGGTCGCGGTGATCGTCATGATCAGGGTGTCGCGGTTCTTCACGTGGGCTAGCTCATGCGCCATCACGCCGGCGATCTCCTCCGGCGTCAGGCGCTGCAACAGGCCGGTGGTCGCGGCGACCGCCGCATGGTCCGGATCGCGGCCGGTGGCGAAGGCGTTGGGCTGGTCGTTCTGGATGATGTAGACGCGCGGCATCGGCAGGCCGGCTCGTTCCGCCAGCCGGGCGACGATGCCATGGAATTCGGGGGCGGAATAGGCGTCGACCTCGCGGGCGCCGTACATC
The DNA here is from genome assembly GCF_003116035.1 of Azospirillum sp. TSH64. Lineage (GTDB taxonomy): Bacteria > Pseudomonadota > Alphaproteobacteria > Azospirillales > Azospirillaceae > Azospirillum. The sequence continues at coordinate 2,315,658 of NZ_LGQW01000015.1, read as the reverse complement.
GACAGCACCATGTCGCCCGAATTCCAGTAGCTGAACAAATTCATGCCCAGCGCTATGACGAAGGCGATGATCAGGCCGGTCTTGCCGCCCAGCAGGAAGCCGACCGCCATGAAGATCGCCGTCAGGCCGGCAAGGAGGATGGTGGTCTTCAGATAGCTGGTCATGATCGCCATATCGGTTCAGGATGGGCCGAAGCGGGGTAACCCGCTCCGATCCCGGACATGGCAAAGATATGGGGCCGGGCCGCGCCCGCGTTCAAGATACCCGCAGTATCGCGATGGACATGATGACCGAACCGACCAAGCCGCAGCAGGACGCCGCCGAGGCGGTGTCCGACCAGACAACTCCGGACGCCACGGAAACGAAGAGCCCCGAACAGAAGCCCGGCGAGATCGGCGGCCCGAAGGGGCCGGAGCCGACCCGCTACGGCGACTGGGAGTTCAAGGGACGCTGTTCGGACTTCTGATCGGAGAGCGACCGCACCCGGTCACTCCACCCGCCGGCCGGTCACCGCGTCGAACAGGTGCAGGGCGCCGCCCTGCGGGGTGACCGTCAGCCGGTCGCGCTCGCGCACGGTGGGGATGCCCGCCATGCGGACCAGCAGGCTCTCGCCGTCCGGCAGGCGGCCATAGACCACGGTGTCGGCGCCCAGCGCCTCGACCAGCTCGACCTCGATGGAGAAACCGCCTGAGAGCCCCTCCGCGGCGACGGCCATGTGCTCCGGCCGGATGCCCAGCTTCACCGGGCGGCCTGCGTCGGTCGGGCGCGGCTGCGGCAGGGCCAGGCGCTGGCCGCCGGGCAGCAGCACCGCCTCGCCACGGTCGTCGATGCGGCCATCCAGCACATTCATCGGCGGCGAACCGATGAAGCCGGCGACGAACAGGCTGGCCGGGCGCTGATAGACCTCCAGCGGCGTGCCGATCTGTTCGGCGACACCATGGTTCATCACCAGGATGCGGTCGGCCAGCGTCATCGCCTCCACCTGATCGTGGGTGACGTAGAGGCTGGTGATGCCGAGCCGGTCCTGAAGCCGCTTGATCTCCACCCGCATCTGGGTGCGCAGCTTGGCGTCGAGGTTAGACAGCGGCTCGTCGAACAGGAAGGCGGCCGGTTCGCGCACGATGGCGCGCCCCATGGCGACGCGCTGGCGCTGGCCGCCCGACAGCTGGCTCGGCCGGCGGTCGAGGAAGCGTCCGAGCTCGAGGATGGTCGCCGCCTTGTCGACCCGCGCCCGGATCTCCGCCTTCGGAATGCCGCGGATCTTCAGGCCGTAGGCCATGTTGTCGAAGACCGTCATGTGCGGATAGAGCGCGTAGTTCTGGAACACCATCGCGATGTCGCGGTCCTTGGGGTCCAGATGGTTGACCACGCGCCCGCCGATGGCGATCTCGCCGCCGGTGATGCCTTCCAGCCCGGCGACCATGCGCAGCAGGGTGGACTTGCCGCATCCCGACGGGCCGAGCAGGACCAGGAATTCCCCGTCCTGGATCGCGATGTCGATGCCCTTGATCGCTTCGACCGGGCCGTAGGACTTGCGGACGTTGCGGATTTCAACGGTTGCCATTGTTTTTCTTTCCCTTCGCCCGCGCTTACTTTTCGCTGTCCACAAGACCTTTGACGAACCAGCGCTGCATGAACACCACCACCGCCACCGGCGGAAGCATCGCCAGCACCGTGGTCGCCATGATGATGTGCCAGTCGTTGGCCGATTCGCCGGTGCCGATCATCTTGGTGATGCCGGTCACGATGGTTTCCATGTCGCCGCTGCTGGTGACCAGGAGCGGCCAGAGATACTGGTTCCAGCCATAGATGAAGAGGATGACGAAGAGTGCGGCGATGTTGGTGCGCGACAGCGGCAGCACCACGTCGATGAAGAAGCGCACCGGCCCGGCACCGTCGATCTTCGCCGCCTCCAGCAATTCGTCCGGAATGGTCAGGAAGAACTGGCGGAACAGCAGGGTCGCGGTGGCCGAGGCGATCAGCGGGATTGCGAGCCCGGCATAGCTGTTGATCAGGCCCAGATCGGCGACGACCTTGTAGGTCGGGATGATCCGCACCTCAACCGGCAGCATCAGCGTGATGAAGATCAGCCAGAAGAAGGCCATGCGCAGCGGAAAGCGGAAGAAGGCCACCGCATAGGCCGACAGGATTGAGATGGCGATCTTGCCCAGCGCGATGGACAGCGCCATCACCAGGCTGTTCAGCATCATGGTGCGGACGGGCGTGTACATGGCGCGGTCGCCGGCCTCGCCCACCCAGGCCTGGGCGTAGTTGGTCAGCCCCTGCCCGCCCGGCCACAGCGGCAGGCCGCCGCGGCCGATGGTGCCGGAATCCCAGGTGGAGCCGATCAGCGTCACATAGATCGGATAGGCGAAGATCAGGACGCCGACGATCAGGACGATGTGCGGCAGCAGATCGATGAAACGGGTCGGCTTCATGAGTAGTGGACCTTGCGCTCGACGAAGCGGAACTGCACCGCGGTCAGCGCGATGACGATCACCATCAGGATCACCGACTGGGCCGACGATCCGCCGAGGTCGTTGTTGACGACGCCGTCCTGATAGACGCGGAAGATCAGCGTTTCCGTCGCCTTGCCCGGCCCGCCCTGGGTCAGGGCATGGATGGTGCCGAAGGTTTCGAAGAAGGCATAGACCATGTCGACCACCAGCAGGAAGAAGGTGGTCGGCGACAGCAGCGGGAAGGTGATGGTCCAGAACCGCCGCACCGGACCGGCGCCGTCGATGCTGGCCGCCTCCATCACCGACCGCGGGATCGCCTGCAATCCGGCCAGGAAGAAGATGAAATTGTAGGACACCTGCTTCCAGCTGGCGGCCATGATCACCATCGTCAGCGCCTGCCCGCCGTTCAGCCGGTAATCCCAATCATAACCCAGCGCCCGCAGCGCCCGGCCGAAGGACCCGATGTCGGGGTTGAAGATGAACATCCACAGCACCGCCGCGACGGCCGGGGCCAGCGCATAGGGCCAGATCAGCAGCGTCTTGTAGGCCCGCGCACCCTTGATCTTGGAATCGGCCAGCACCGCCAGCAGCAGCGCCAGCCCCATCGCCAGCACGGTCACCGCCAGGCTGAAGACGACCGTGACCTTCAGCGTGTCGAGATAGTTCGGGTCGCCCAGCACATTGGTGAAGTTCTCGAACCAGACGAATTCGCTGCGGATGCCGAAGGCGTCCTGCAGATGCACCGACTGCCAGATCGCGTTGGCGGCCGGCCAGATGAAGAACACCAGCGTCACGGCCACCTGCGGCGCCAGCAGCAGGTAGGGCAACAGCCGGTTGTCGAAGGTGACGCGACGCTGCAAAGGATGGTCTTTCGTCAATGGTAAGCGGCGCCATCCCTCCCCCGCCACCGGGCGGGAGAGGGATGGTGTTGCAGGCGATCTCAGCCCTTGTTGGCGCGCTCGAAGTTGCGCAGCACGGTGTTGCCGCGCTTGATCGAGGCGTCGAGCGCTTGGCGGGCGTCCTGCTGGCCCTGGAAGGCCTTCTCAAGCTCTTCCTGGATGATGTTGCGGATTTCCGGCAGGTTGCCCAGCCGCAGGCCCATGCTGTTCTCGGTGGTCGGCGTCCGGGTCAGCTGGGCGGCCGGCACGTCGGCGCCGGGATTCTTCTCGTAATAGCCCTGCGCCTTGGCGAGGTCGAAGCCCTTCATCGTCACCGGGACATAGCCGGTGTCCATGTGCCACTTGGCATCGACCTCGGGCCGGGCGAGATAGGTGAAGAACTGCGACACCGCCTTGTATTCGGCCGGCGTGCGCTTGGGCGAGGTCATCACCCAGAAGGCGGCGCCGCCGATGATGCTGTTCTTCGGGCCGTCCTTGGCAAATTCCGGCCAGTAGGGCAGCGGAGCGGCACCCCAGGCGAAGGTCGCCTCCTTCAGGATGCGGCTGCGCAGGCCCGACGAGGCGTGGATCATCGCGCATTCGCCCGACGGGAACAGGGCGTCGGGCTTGTTGTCGCGGCCGCCATACTTGAACAGGCCGTCCTTCTGCATGTCGATCAGCGTCTGGACATGCTTGACGTAGAGCGGGGCGTCGATCTTCAGCTCGGCGTTCAGGCCGCCGAAGCCGTTGGCCTGGCTGGCGAAGGGCGTGTTGTGGATGGCGCCCAGCTGTTCGAACTGCGCCCACACCGGCCAAGCGGTGGTGAACGGACAGGTGGAGCCCGAGGCCTTCAGCTTCTTCGTCGCCTCGATCATCTCCGGCCAGGTCGCCGGCGGCTTGTTGGGATCGAGGCCGGCCTTCTGGAAGGCGTCCTTGTTGTAGAACATGATGGTGCTGGAGCTGTTGAACGGCAACGCCATCATCTTCCCGTCCTTGGACGAGTAGTACCCCTTCACCGCCGGGATGTAGGCGTCGGCGTCGAAGGACGCGCCCGTCTCCTGCATCAGCTGGTAGACCGGCTTCACCGCCGGACCGGCGGCCATCATGGTGGCGGTCCCGACCTCGAACATCTGCACGATGTGCGGCGCGTTGCCGGCGCGGAAGGCGGCGATGGCCGCCTGCATCGTCTCCGGATAGCTGCCCTTGTAGGAGGCGTTGACCTGGACCGCCTGCTGGCTGTCGTTGAAGTCCTTGGCAATCTGCTCAAGCTGGCCGCCCAGCGGCTGCGGCAGGCCGTGCCAGAAATCGACCACGGTCTTCTGCTGCGCGAGCGCCGAGCCCGGCAATGCCGCGGCGAACAGCAGGGCGGAAGCGGAGGCGGCGCCCGTCAGGAGGGCAAGCTTGCGGCGGGTCAACATGCGGTGGGTCTCCCTATCCCGGTATGGTTCGCGGTTGTCATGAGGGCAACGGGTTGCCGTCCCGCGACGCTTTCGTGAAGTTTTGGTGGCAATCGCCAACGTTGCTGTGTGCGATTGCGAAAAAGACCGGCAGCGTGATGATCGCTTCCGAAACTGTTTGGTTGCTCTAACCGTCACACTGCGCACGCACACGAGGGTCTGTCAAGGCGTCGCATTACAGTTTTGTGACGTGAAAATCGCGGCGATGGAATGTTGCAGAGCGAAAACGCGCAAGTGCGGAACGGCTAACGCGGGCAGGCGGCATCCGTCCGGCGGATGGGTGCCGGAGCCCCCGCCCGTCCGGCCATCAGGCTGCGGCTCAACAGGCGGCGCAGGGCGGCCGGATCGCAGGGCTTGTGGACCAGGGGAAAGCCGCTGCGGTCGACGCTGCGCAGCCGGTCGGGGTCGGTGTCGCCGGTGACGATGACGCCCGGCACCCGCCGGCCGCAGCGGGCACGGACCGCCTGGATGGCGTCGATGCCGGTCTCCGGTCCTGACAGCCGCAGGTCGGACAGCACGAGGTCGGGCGCCGCAGCACCGCCCCCCAGCCCGGCACAGGCTTCGTCGATGCCGCGGGCGGGGATGACCGCATAGCCCCAGCCGCGCAGCAACAACCCGATCCCCTCAAGCTGCACCGCGTCGTCCTCGATCACCAGCACCGTGCCGGTCACCGCAGGAGCGGCAGCGAAGGACGACTGCCCGGCCGCCGGCTCCGGCTCGCTGTCGCCGAACTCGTCGCCCGAGCGGTCGCCGTCATTGCCGGCCAGCGGCACCTCCACCGCGAAGACGGAGCCCTTGCCGAGCCTGGAGCGCACCGTCACCGGATGCCCCAGCACCTGCCCCAGCCGCCGCACGATGGCGAGGCCTAGACCCAGACCCTGCTTGCGGTCGCGCCCCGGATTGCCGAGCTGGTGGAAATCCTCGAAGATCACGGCATGGTTGGACGGGTCGATGCCGACACCGGTGTCCCAAACCTCGATGCGCAGGAACTCGCCGCGCCGCCGTGCCGCCAGCAGGACTCCGCCCTTCAGCGTGTAGCGCAGGGCGTTGGCCATGATCGGCCGCAGCAGCCGTTCCATCAGCGCCGGGTCGCTGGTGATGTGGGCGTCGAACGGGTGGATGTTCAGGCGTAGCCCCTTCGCCTCCGCCTCCGGGCCGAACTCCTCCAGCATCTTGGCGAACAGTTCGTCGACCGGGAAGGTCTGCGGCTTGGCGGTGACCAGCCCGGCCTCCAGCGCCGAGACCTCCAGCAGGGCGCGCAGCAGCGCCTCGCCGCCGAGGATCGCCTGCTCCAGCTTGTTCGCCAGCTCGATGGAGGCCGGATCGGTCAGCCTGCCGCTCAACAGATGGTGGAACAGGTGCATCGCCTGGAAGGGCTGGCGCAGGTCGTGGCTGGCCGCCGACAGGAACTTGCCCTTGGCGGTGCGGGCGCGCTCGGCATCGGCGCGGGCCTGCGCCGCCTCCGCCCTTGCTTGCGCCAAGGCGGCCGCCCCGGCGTCGGCCACGAGAGCCACCGCGTGGATACGGCCATCGGCGCCCGTGACCGGCGTCAATGCCGGCGTGACGGGAAAGCCGGGAAGTGGTCCGGTGGCGGAGGCAGGCGTGCCGGTCGCCATCACCCGCCGCCGCAGCCCGTCGATCGCTTCGGCCGTTCCGGCCGGCAGCCCGGCCTCCGCCAGCGACAGCCCCTCCACCCTGCCCGGCCCATGGCCGATCAGGATGGCGAAGGCCGGATTTGCCACCAGCACGCGCCCGTCCTCGCCAAGCAGGGCCTGGGGAGAAGCGTTGGCCGACAGCAGTGTGTCCAGCCAATCCTCACGTGTCGGAGTCTTTCCAGGGATGAGGGGCATGGCATGTACTCGGCAATGCTAAGGGGCGAGGCGAACGGAACAACCATAGGCAAACGAACATGTGAACCGGCGGCAAATGGGAGGTCTACAGACCACCGCGTTACCTCTGCTTTATCTTGTGCCCCGATCGATCGTGTCAAATGTGACCTCAGTCGATCCCATAGGCCGGGATCGTTCAAAAGCCCTAATGCTTTAAGCCGAAACCGAACCGCGGCACCATTCAGACAAAGGGCGGAGGATGCTTCCGCAGCCGGCAGTGGCCGCGCTATAAGACGGCATGGTGCAACGCCTCCCCGCCCTTGTGCGTCGCCGCAAGCGATCCGCCGCCCGGCCGCCCCAGCCGCCCCGCGCGCTGGAGATATCCGGCCTGCCGATTCCGCTGGAGCTGCGGGAAAGCGCGCGTGCGACCCGCATGACCCTGCGGGTCGATGCCGGGCGCGGGCTGGTCCAGGTGGTGGTGCCGGTCGGCGTGTCGGAAACCGATGCCCGCCAGTTCGTCGGCCGGCATGACGGCTGGCTGCGGGCGCGGCTGGCGGCGATGCCGCCGTCCCTGCCCTTCGCCGACGGCGCCAGCGTGCCCTATCTCGGCGTCGAGCATGTCATCCGCCACGACCCTGCCATGCGCGGCCCGACGCGCCTTGAGGACGGCGCCCTGCTGGTCGGCGGCCAGCCCGAGCATGTCGCCCGCCGCATCCGCGATTTCCTGACCGCGGAGGCCAAGCGCGAGCTGGCGACCCGTGCCCGGCTGAAGGCCGCAGTCATCGGCGCCCGCGTGGCGGCGGTCACGATCCGCGACACCAAAAGCCGCTGGGGCAGCTGTTCGTCCACCGGCCGGCTGTCCTTCTCCTGGCGGCTGATCCTGACGCCGGAGCCGGTGCTGGATTACGTGGTCGGCCACGAGGTGGCCCATCTGCGCGAGATGAACCACTCGCCGCGCTTCTGGGCGCTGTGCGCCAGCCTGACGGACGGCAGCGGCGTGGACTGGCCGCGGGCCTGGCTGAAGGCGAACGGCACGCGGCTGCTGCGGTACGGGTGACGCCCGGTGGGTGACGCCTGCCCTGATCGACCGCCTAACCCACCGGTTCGGCCACCCGCGGCTCGGCTGCCGCTGCGTCGCGGCGGACGAACTCCAGGAAATCCTCGTAGGGCATCGGGCGGCCCAGCAGATAGCCCTGGCACTGGTCGCAGCCCATCTCGGCGAGGCAGCCATACTGCTCCTCCGTCTCCACCCCTTCGGCCAGCGTCTGCATGCGCAAAGACCGCGCCATGCCGATGATCGCCTCGGCGATGGCGCCGCTGTCCGGGTTGCCGGCGCGCAGGCCGCTGACGAAGCTGCGGTCGATCTTCAGCTTGTCGACGCGGAAGCGCTTCAGATAGGCCAGCGAGGAATAGCCGGTGCCGAAATCGTCGATGGCGACCGGCACCCCCAGCTCGCGCAGCCGCGAGAAGGTTTCCGACACCACGTCGGACTCGTCCATCAGGACGCTTTCCGTCACCTCCAGCTCCAGCGCCGAGGGCGGGATGCCGTAGGCCGACAGCCAGCCGGCCACCCGCTCCGCCAGTCCCGGACGGCGCACCTGCACCGCCGACAGGTTGATGGCGATCAGCAGGTCATGGTGGCGCAGCAGTTCGGCCGCGCGGCGGCAGGCCTCGCCCAGCACCCAATCGCCCAGAGGCAGGATCAGGCCGGTATCCTCGGCCACCGGGATGAACTGGCCGGGCATGATCAGCGTGCCGTCGGGCTGGCGCCAGCGCACCAGCGCCTCCGCCCCGATCAGCCGGCGGCCGTCCATGGAGAACTGCGGTTGGAAATGCAGTTCCAGTTCGTTGTTGGCGAGCGCCCGGCGCAGGTTGTTTTCGGTCCACATCCGGTCCGACGCGCGGCGGTTCAGCTCCGGCGTGAAGAACTGGTAGGTGGCGCGCCCGGCATCCTTCGCGGCATACATCGCCATGTCGGCGCTTTTCAGCAGCCCGTCGATGTCGGTGCCGTCGTCGGGGTAGATGGCGATGCCGATGGAGGGCGTGACCCGCAACTCGTGCCCGTCGATCAGATAGGGTTCAGACAGAGTGTGCAGGACCTTGCGCGCGACGATGTCCGCCGCGTCGGGGCTGCCCATGTCGCCGATCAGGATGATGAACTCGTCGCCGCCCTGGCGGCTGACGGTGTCGCCCGCCCGCACGGTGCCGGTCAGCCGCCCGGCCACCTCGCGCAGCAGGTCGTCGCCGACCTGATGTCCCAGGCTGTCGTTGATCGTCTTGAAGCGGTCGAGATCGACGAACAGCAGCCCGACCTTGGTGCCGTGGCGCCCGGCGGCCAGCATCGCGCGCTCCAGCCGGTCGCGCAGCAGGAAGCGGTTGGGCAGGTCGGTCAGGAAATCGAACTGCGCCAGATGGCGGATGCGCTCCTCCTGCGCCCTGGTCGCGGTGATGTCGCTGAAGGCCGCGATATAGTTGGCGACGGCGCCGTCCTCGTTGCAGACCAGCTTGACGCTCAGCCACTCCGGGAACACCTCGCCGTTCTTGCGGGTGCTCCAGATCTCGCCGGCCCAATGGCCGTTTTCGAGCAGCTGCGCCCACAGCTCCTCATAGAAGCCGGAGGGATTGCGGTCGGAGCGCAGGAAGTCGGGGCCCCGGCCCAGCACCTCGTCCCGATCATATCCGGTGATGCGGGAGAAGGCGTCGTTGGCGGCGACGATCTGCCGGTGTTCGTTGGCGACGAACATGCCCTCGGCCGCATTGTCGAACACCTTGGCCGACAGGCGCAGCTGCCACTCCGCCCGCTTGCGCTCGCTGATGTCGCGGGCGATGGCCGAGTAATAGACGTCGCCTTCGTAGGTGATGCGGCTGGCGGTGACCTCCAGCTCCAGCGTGCGGCCGTCGGCGGTGCGGTAGGCGGTCTCGTAATGGCTGGCCGCGGCCTCGCCCTCGGCGGCGAAGCGCTTCAGCAGATCGGCCTGCCCCATCACGAGGTCTTCCAGCGTTCCGCCCAGGGCCTGGCAGCCGAAGGGATTGATGTAGGCGATGCGCAGGCCGGCGTCGGCCAGCACGACGATCTCCGACACATGGTCGATGAAGAAGTTGGCGAGATACAGCTGACGCGCCCGTTCGCGCAGCATGCTGTCGCTGTGCCTGACCCGCAGCTGATAGCCGCCGACGATGCGCCGGATCCAGCCGGTGACCAGCCATGACACGCCGACCGACGCCGCCAGCGCCACGGCCAGCACCGCCACCGTGGTCCAGACCCGCTGGTTGACGCCGCGGCTGATTTCCGCCCGGCGGACCTCCATCTCCTTGCCGACATCGTCGATGTAGAAGCCGGCGACCAGGATCCAGCCCCAGACGCTGGGGGCCGAGACATAGGCCATCTTCGGGGTCGGCCGGGCGGTGACCGGATGGATCCAGTCATAGCGCAGCTCGCCGCCGCCCTGGCGTCCGAGTTCCAGCAACCGGGTGACGAGGTCGCGCTCGGTCTTCCATGGCAGGTCGCGGGCGTTCATCCCCTCCGACGCCGGGGCGGTGGGCGACAGCAGCACCTGCCCGTCCTGGCGCAGCACCCCGACATAGCCGGTTTCCCCGAAGCGGAAGGCGCGCAGACGCTCCAGCGATTCGTGCTGCAACCGCGCCTCCACCGCTCCCAGCGCGTCGCTGGCGCCGATCACCCAGTCATAGGGTTCAAAGCGGCGGACGAAGGCCAGCTTGTCCACGGCCGATCTGTCGCCAGTTTGGACCGGATCGTCCGGCATGCGCCAGCGATAGCGGGCGAAGCCGCGCAGGCTGGGATCCTGGACGGCCCGCATCAGCTCGCGCATCACCGCGGCCCCTTGCGGATCGGGAGCGGAGAAGGGAGAGGTCCCCTCCCGCGCCGGGTCGACCGGCATCAGCACCGATTCGCCGTTCAGGTCGTTGATGAAGTAGTAGCCGCGCCCGCCGGAGAAGCGCAGCGGCCGCAGCGTCTGTTTGATCGATTCCTTCACCGACGCTTCGGGCAGGATGTCCTTTTCCCGGTCATGGACGCTGCGGGCGATGGAATAGGCCTCGTCCACCTGGGCGCGCAGCTGCTCCTTCAGCAGCGGTTCGACGCGCGAGCGCATGTAGGCGAGGTAGGACTGCGCGTTCTCCACCTCCTGCACCAGGGCCTGGTGCTGCTCCTCGACATAGCGCGCCTCGCTCTGCTGGAGGTCGTGCTCCAGGTCGGCCCAATGCTGCCAGACGAAATAGAGGCCGAGCCCGAGGACGAGCGCCGAGACCAGCGCCATCGACGCCAGGAATTGCAGGCGGTAGAGCCGGGCCTCGTCGGACGAGCGCGACGGCGCACGGACCAGCTCGGCGACGGGGTCGGACAAGAAGGGCTCCCTTCGGATGGCCTGTTCGGCGGAACTCGCGGAAACCGGCTGGGGCCGGTCCCGATGCGCTGTGCAAGTGTTGCTTAATGCTCGCGCGGATTCAACTGCAAGCAAATCAAATCCACCCAGGCGCGACTCTTTGACTGTTTTCCTCGCGTCTGGATGGACGGTGGCGTGCGGATCCCTATGTTGACAGGGAATTGACGGAAAGTCCGCCCGCGCAACGTTAGGCGCGGATTCCCTTAGGCTGGCAAAGATTCGCCCGTGAAGATTAATGCCGCCAACAGCGGAGCGGGCAGACAAGCCGGTTGGGCGGACGGATCGGGCCATCGCGAGGCTTTAAAACGCCCCCCGGCACCGCTATGGTCGCGCGCGCGTGCTATCAGACCCGCAGCCGCTCCTATTCCAGCGCCAGCATCCTCCGGAGAGTGCCGATGATCCCCCGCTATAGGCGTCAAGGGCGGATTCGGCGTTGCCAGCCAACGCAGTGCTCATCGGCCCGAACTGGCAGGCCATCACCCAGCCAACACAACGGCTGACGCATCGTCATGTTGACAGGGCGCGTTCGTCGGCCAAGCTGTTCCTGGTGCTGGGTTCCTTCCGCACCAGGACAGGAGTGTCGGCGGCGCGGCGGCGTTGATCAGGGAGAGATCGGCGCAGTGAATAATATCGACAAGACATAATCCTTCGTGGTATAAATAATCTTAGAGAACGCATGCGTTCATTCATAATGCCCAGGAGAGTACAGGGGTTCCTCCACCCCACACGGTTGGAGTTCGCGCGTGGAAGCGTGGCGAGCAGAAAACGACCATGAGGTTAGGGCAACCGACGAGACGAACATCATCAACCCACAGCAGGTGAGATGAGTAGCGACCGCTCGGTGGGACTTGAGTTCCCACAAGAAGGCTTAACGAAAATGAGGGTGGCTCTGTCTTCACATGTTTGACAACTACCCACACGCACCAGTTACTCGATTGCTGAGTGCGTGAGCTTGGAATTATCAATTCCATAACCGTTGACTCCCAAACGTTCACCGGAGATGCAAGGTGTAGCGGATGAAAAAGGCATGCTATGCACATCCAGCCTACAGTACCCCGAAGTCTCGCCATCAGGTGGAACGGGAGTAAGAAAGGCTGCTTAAGCAGGTACAGGGCAACCGCCTGCTGCTATTATAGACATGGCAAGTGGCTTATCGAGTGACTACATAAACTCAGGATGTCATCTTCTTCCCCTTGGTTCAGAATAATCAAACGTCCATGCGTGTGACTTTGAGTCTGGACCAAGGGGGAGAGAAAGTGACGTGAAATCTAGGATGTGAATCTGAATCATTCATTCAGTGATTAGGAATGGGCTGACGGACGTGATGCCGCACTGAACGAAGTGAAGGGCGAGAAGCACGTCCGATAGCCCGCCAGCAGCACCACCATGGTGCTGCTGAAGGTCATCAGGATCAGTTGGTTCATGTCGATGATGCGTTTGGTTACACGGCGGTTGGAACGGCCATGAAAAACCGTGGCAAACCGTTGATTTCCGGTACGCTGATGATCACTGGCATCAGATGATGTTGACCACCTTGCGCTTGGCTTCGGTATCTCCGTCGATGTAGCGGGCCGTGACGACCAGAGATCGGTGTCCAGCCAGTTCCATGACATCCCGCAGGGAACCGCCTACCAGGGTAATCTTGCGCGCAGCGTTGGTGATGAAAGTTCGACGACCTGAATGGCTAGAGCACCCGTTGAACCCAAGCCGGTGATAGAGGTCGAAGAACCAACGGGTGACCGATGCCGCCGACATCCGATGCCCGCGTTCCGAATAGATGATGTGCCTATCTGGATGCGGACGGCGTTCGGCATGAAGCTGCACCAGGGCGTCACGCAACTCCCTGCTGAGAGGGATGGTGCGACCAGACCCCATCTTTGCGGCGCGATCTTCCAGGTGCAGGAAATCCCCAACTTGGCCGTCTGAGTTGGTAACCATCCCCCAGGTCGCTTCGGCGATCTCCTTGGCTCTCAATCCAGCCCGCACGCTCAGCAGGAACATCGCCGCGTCACGGGCTGGGTTTCGAGTCGTGGACAGGTGTGCCAGCACTGCCTTCATCTGGGCTGTGGAGAGTACCTTTGCCTGCCGACCTGCCATGCTGATCTCACAATAAAACCGCACACAACAAGCATGGTCTCACGAGTTCTCAGTCTGTCAACCGAAAGATTGCGTCCAACACCGCACCAATCCTCATCTCACAAGAGAAGAGAGATTTTATGGTGATGGTGGTGTCGGCGAATCAGGTGGCGGGGCCAGCACTCATCACCATTTGGGCGGTTACAGGTACTGGCATGTTGGTCTTGCCATGAAAGCAGAGGAGATAAATACGGCTGACGCTGAATTCACAGCGTCTGACTGTGAGGTGAAATTATGACCATTCAGCAGATTGACGGCCTATCTTGTTCAGGTCAGCTAACGAAAACACATCCGTATACCGCTACCATCAACATGGACCCATACCTTTGGACGCGGTTCCAGAAGCTTGCTGAGAGCCATCCTGAAGCGATTATCAGTAACGTGGATAAATCTCTGCCCGATTTCTGGACGGTAACGGTCGCATGCGCGAGCGAGACAGTGCGGGACATGCTCGAAGATGCTGGGTGGTAATAGGTTCTTTCGTCCCAATCTCCTCTAATAGATTACATGCGGTGCTGCGGTTCGACCAAAACGACGTGTTGTAACCCGCAGCCCCAGTGTAGTTCGAAATCTGTAGCATCGGCATGGCTTTCGAAGACGAACGTCCCTGATAAGAATTTGCAATTCACGTCATCGACATTGCCCTCATAGTTCTTGATGTACTGGACAGGTACACTCTCTCTGGCGCACCAATCAAGCCTAAGGTCCACCACAGCCTTCTTGAGGAACTCATCGACCGGAACGCTTGTAGGACAGAGACGACGGATGCTGTGATAGCTGAAACGAATGGTAACCCTGTTGGAGCCAAGGCCATCCAGCAAGGGGGTCAAAGTTTCTGAGTTGAACTCACGGATACACCAGTCCGCCACGAGCGTCTTGAGAACAATATCCTTCTCCGGGATATCCCACAGTTCTGTCATGCCAACAAAATTGGCTTCGATGCCTGCACGTCGAAATCTATGCTCAAGACGCATTGCACATGGGTCCAATACCATGCCCCTCCTATCGCGCGGGCACAGACGACTGAACGGTTCATCACCATGTGATAGATGATCATTCAGCGACAGGACATTCGTGGACAGTGGAAGTCGCACCAGAAATACATCGTTGGATACGATGATGATGCTGGGCCTGGACCTATCTTCCTGAACGTGCGCGGTTTTGGTGCTGTGGATCAGACAATTGCCTTTATTTGTTACGAGTGGAGCGGGGATCATCGTGTCCTCCGAACTCTCTTTGATACCTCTTCCTGAGCTTGATCAAAAATCATTAGAAGAACCTGTAGCGCCAAGTCATCCTGACCAGCTTTCATCAGGTTAGTGTGCAAAAAGGAAAGCGTATTTGCACTAGGATTTTTAGCATCAGACAGATAATTACTGGCACGACACAGGTACATCTTACTGAATGCGCGACGAGATTGAATAAGATTTCGTTTAACAAGCTCGTTATATATGTATTCCAACATATTAGCCTCCATTGTTATGGAGTTATTTATCTAACTGATCGGCTTAGCGATTATCCTGCACGCCACCGCCAAAGGTCGTTCGACGGAACGACCGACACTCAGCAGAACGCCCCAAAAAGTGTTTCAGCCCTGTAACCTTTCAACGGAAAGGCGCAGGCGCGACGCTCCCGACGTTGCATCTCTGTCGCTGATCGGGCAGCATCTCCAAATGGGTATCGGCAATTTTAGTAAACCAAAGAGGCAATCGTGTTTCCGCGCTGTACCGCCGCCCAGCCGATCAGACCCTTGTCTCCCCTGGGGCACAGAAAGGCTGAGAGGACGCTTACGCGGCTCTGCACTGTGAACCCGAATCGGCGTCCCCTTCCGCGAAACGGTCGGTGCGCCGACCGAATTTCCCATGACCACTTCCAGGTGATCGGTTTTCCGATCAAGGCCCCCGCCTATTGCATTGGGAAAATCGCCTGATGGACGCTCTTTACAAGGCGGATATCGCGGGCGGTTCCCTGAAGGTACCTGAAAGCCGTGTGGTCGCGGGGCTGCTGCTCGATGGTGCCGATGACTCTGAATGGCGGGATGCCATCGAAGTGCGGAATGTCCTTCAGAAGCGCAGCCCTGGAACGGCAAAGAGACAGGCGTTGTTGGTGCGCAGCCGACTCGCAACTATGGGACCGGAACTCTGGGAACTCGTACGAGACGGTTCCCATGTTGTCGCCACGCATGCTGTGTTCTCCTGCGCAATCAAGCATTCCAGGCTGCTGGGCGATTTCCTCGATCTCGTGGTGCGAGAGCAGTTTCGGCTGTTTCGGCCAGACCTCCCGCGCAAACGGTGGAACGACTTTCTTGACCAGTGTCGAAACCGCGACCCCTTCATGCCCGAATGGCAGGAATCCACCTCGAACAAGCTTGCGGACAGCATCTACCGCATCCTGGCCGAGGTCGGCTACCTGACCGACACCAAGAACTACCGCATTCAGCCCGTCAGGATTTCAGCCGAAGTTCTTGCGTACCTCCGCGAGCACGAGGAGCAGTACGTGCTTCGTTGCATGCAGGTGAGCCTATGAGCGCGCTAACCGACCGACTAAACAAGGTGTTGGACCGGTTGATCTCCGACGAACTGCTGAGCGGTAAGGGGCTGGGCAACGAGATCGGATTCTACATCTTCGACTACCAGCCCGAGGACGAACTTGCGGTGCGGGAGCACATTGCGTTCCTGTTGGAGCAACTGCCCAAGAAGCGTCCTGGCATCCGGGTCAAGCACGTCAACCTATTCGAAATGGTCCTGGTGCACCTCGAAGAACGCAACCTTCTCGAGAAGGCGTTGGAGCAGGCTCGGGAAAAGGGCGATGAGTTCCTGCTGAAGGCTCTTGAGAAGCCGTTGCATGGGACGAAGCTTGCCCCGGTGTTCGAGAAGGCCTGCGACATACCAAATCATGACCTTTTCTTGGTGTCCGGTGTCGGAAGTGTATACCCGCTCCTTCGGACCCACACCATGCTGAACAACCTGCACCATGTGATGCAGGACAAGCCTTTGGTGATGTTCTTCCCTGGTCGTTATGACGGCCAATCCCTTCGTCTTTTTGGAAAAATAAAAGACGACAACTATTACCGAGCCTTCAAGCTCGTTGCGTGAGGTGGGGAATAATGATTATTCGTGAATTGTTCGACAAGAAAATTGACCGCCCCATTAATGGAGTCATTAAGGCCGATCAGCGGGACGATGATTCTGTTTGGCAGGAACTTGATGAGTATGTCATCACGCGGGAGCTTGATGTCCACTTCCGTAAGTTCTTTGATACCTACCTCAAGTCCCTGGATTTGTCTGGGGACATGGATGCCGCTGGAAAGATTGGCGTCTGGGTGTCGGGCTTCTTCGGTTCCGGTAAGTCCCACTTCATCAAGGTTCTGTCTTACCTGCTGTCGAATCGACAGGCGTCCAGGGACGGCGAGACGAAGCGGGCGATAGGCTTCTTCGGTGGCAAGATCACCGACGCCATGCTCGCTGCTGACATCAAGCGCGCGGTGAGCACCGACACCGATGTCATCCTCTTCAACATCGACAGCAAGGCCGACACCGGGAAGGAAGACCCCATCCTCACGGTCTTTCTGAACGTGTTCAACGAGTTGCTGGGATACAGTCCCGACCACCCGCACATCGCAGATATGGAGCGGTGGCTCGACAGTAAGGGCAAGTTCCACGACTTTCAGGTGGCTTACCGGGACATCGCTGGGGCCGAATGGGTGGAAGAGCGCGACGCCTTCTACCTGAATACCGACAGCATAAAGGCCGCTCTCGCGCGGGTGCTGGGCAAGTCGGAAGAAGCGTTTGAGCAGTGGCTCGATAACCCCGAGGCGGCCTTTCATCTCTCCCCTGAGAACTTTGCGGAGTGGGTGAAGCAGTATCTTGATTCCCGTGGTCCCAAGCACCGCATCGTGTTCCTCGTGGACGAGATCGGCCAGTTCATCGGTCAAGATACCCACATGATGCTGCGCCTTCAGACCATTACAGAGAACCTTGGCACTGTGTGCAAGGGTCGCGCTTGGGTGATCGTCACCTCCCAAGAGGACATCGAGGCGGTCCTAGGAGACCTGAAGTCCACCAAGAACAACGACTTCTCCAAGATTCAGGGGCGCTTCCGCACCCGCCTGTCGCTGTCCAGCGCCAATGTCGATGAGGTGATCCAGGCCCGCCTGCTGACCAAGACGGAGGATGCGAAGGATGTGCTGACCGCCGTCTACAAGGACAAGGCCGACATCCTGAAGAACCAGCTTAGCTTCACGAACACGGGCATGACCTTCCGCGCGTTCACGGACAGCAACCACTTTGCGGCGGTCTACCCGTTCGCCCCCTACCAGTTCCAATTAGTTCAGAAGATTTTTGAGGCGATCCGCCGTGTAGGAGCTAGCGGTCTGCATTTGGCGCGCGGTGAGCGGTCGATGCTTGACGCCTTCCAATCAGCGGCAACCCAGCTTGGCCCTCACGAGATTGGTGCGCTGGTGCCGCTGCACCGCTTCTACGCCTCCATCGAGAGCTTCCTCGATACGGCGGTGAAGGCCACCATCGACCAAGCCGCTGACAACCCTGCGCTGGATCAGCCATTCGACGGTCTGTTGCTCCGTACGTTGTTCCTCATCCGCTACGTTGATGAGATCAAGGGCAACGTCGATAACCTCGTCACCCTGTTCATCGACCAAATCGACGCGGATCGGTTGGCGCTGCGGAACAAGGTGGAGGCCAGCCTTCAGCGCCTTGAGGGGCAAACCCTAGTTCGCCGCAACGGTGACGAGTTCTTCTTCCTCACCGACGAGGAACGGGAGATCGGGCGTGGCATCAAAGCGGTCGATCTGTCGGGTGGGGAGGAGGTTAAGAAGCTCGGGGAACTGATTTTCGACGAGGTGCTGGGTGGCAACCGGAAGCACCGGTTCGAAGACACGAAGAAGGACTTTCCGTTCAACCGGTTCTGCGATCAGCACCCTCACGGGACCAAGACAGACGGAGACCTAGCGGTGTCTGTCATCACGCCCCTGTCCGACGACTATACCGACTGGCACGAGGCGAAGTGCCTTATGCAGTCGAACGCGGACGGCGGGCAGATCATCGTGAAGCTGCGCGACGACAGAAAGCTTGGCCGTGAGTTGCGCACATGGCTACAGACCGAAAAGTTCATCTCGCGCGCCAACGATGGTGGTCTACCTGCCAACACCATCAAGATTCTCCGTGACCGCGCGGATGAGAACCGGACTCGCTGGGACACGCTGATCGTTACCGTTCGCGGTCTGCTGAAGGAAGCTGACTTCTATGCCGCTGGGCAGGTGATCCGTCCCAAGGGTGGGTCAGGTGACGCCGCGATCAGAGAGGCGCTGGACTACCTGATCCGCAATACCTTCACCAAGCTCGGGCTGCTGAAGCACATCTGCCAAGACCCACAGGCCGAAATTCGCGCCGTTCTGAGTGCACCCGATACTGCTGACCAGAAGCTCCAATTGGACGGCGGAGAAGGCAACGCCGAGGCACTGAAGGAGGTATTGAGCTTCATTCGGCTCAAGGACACCGCTAACCAGAGAATCATCCTTCACGAACTCATCGAAGGGCGGTTTGGCAAACGACCCTATGGGTGGCCTGAATGGGAGATTTTGCTGCTCGTCGTGCGCCTGATGACCGGTGGCGAGGTCAGCCTCGTCATGGATGGCGCGACGCTCTCTCGGGACAAGGTGGGCGAGGCGGTTAAAACCCCGAACAAGTGGCGCAGCATGACGGTCGTGAAGCGTCAGACCGTTGATGCGGCCCTGCTTCAGAAAGCACGTAACATCGGCAAAGCTGTGTTCGCCAAGATGGGACCGGATGGCGAAGATGCGCTCTACACGTTCCTGCGGACCAATTGTGATGGCTGGGTGAACAATCTCACGGGCTATCTCAAGCTGGCTGAGACGGGCAACTACCCTGGCAAGGATGCCATCGAAGGTGGGCTGTCGCTACTGAAGAAGTTCATGGCCGAGAAGGAGAGCTACGGGTTCGTCCAGCGGTTCGTTGCGCTGAAGAGCGACTTGGAGGAGCTTTCGGATCGTGTGAACGATCTAGACACTTTCTACAGTTCCCAGCGTCCGGTTTGGGACGCCCTGCGGCAGCGGTACAGCGACTTCCAACTGAACAGGAAGGAACTCGATCAGAATGCCGATGCCGCCGCTGGCTTGAAGCGCATGAGCATCATCCTGAGCCACGTTGAGCCATACTCGTTCATCAAGGAGATCAACGGCCTCATCGCCAAGGTGGGCGGGATCAACGATGATCTCGTTGCCAAGCGGCGCTCTCATGCGGTGGGCAAGATTGATGAGCACATTACCGAAGTGAAGCAGGCGCTCGAACAGGTGGCCGCGCCACCCGACCTTCAGAACAAGTGCCTTCAGGGATTGCAGACGATCCGCACCAGCGTGCTGAAGGAGACCAGCATTGCTCGCATCTTCACGGAGCAGACCGAAGCTCTGGATGCCAAAGACATCGCCATGGAGCAGATTGAGGGTTTCGTCCGCAGCAAGGCGCCGCAACACAATCCCATTCCTGAACCGGTGGAGGAGACGGCTGGGGCAGGTCCAGCGGCGAAGGCTGATCCTCAGCCACCAAGCCGACCCGCGCCAGCAAAGCCGATCTTCAAGAAACCGCGCGTGGTGATCCCCGTCGCGATCCACAAGGGTGGTTACCTCAAGACCAAGGAGGACGTGGAGCAGTTCCTTGCCGCACTGCGCAAGGAGCTTGAAGACGCCCTCGCCAAGAACGAACCCATTGAAATCCGCTGACCGCCACGCCGACCACAGAGCAGACCATGAACCGGAACAAGCTGAAGTCCTACGCCCCAAAGGCTCGTCGTGCGTTTATCCAGGCGGTCACCGCCCGAGCCTCGAAGTTTGGCATCACCACTTCCAAGATCGAACCTGTTCAGGTTCAAGGCGATGTGGCCTTGATCGGCGGACAGGCATACCCGCGCAAGGTCGCGGAGCAGCGACGCAAGCTGGAAGAGCGGATCGCGCTTCGTGGCTTCGAGCAGGTCATGGAGGAAGCGGCGTATACGTGGTTCAACCGTTTCGCCGCGATCCGGTTCATGGAGGTCCACGGCTATCTTGATCACGGCTACCGTGTGCTGAGCCACCCGGAGGGGAAAGCGACGCCCGAGATCATTGAGCACGCAGAGCACATTGATCTTCCAGGTCTGGGCCGCGATAAGGTTATCAGCCTCAAGCTGGACGGCACCAAGGACGAGGAGCTTTACCGCATGCTCCTGACAGCCCAGTGCAACGCGCTGCATGCAGCCATGCCGTTCCTGTTCGAGCTAATTAACGATGAGACGGAACTGCTCCTCCCCGACAACCTGCTGCACTCAGATTCCTTAATCCGTCAAATGGTTAGCCAGATTGATGAATCTGACTGGCAGGAAATTGAAATCATCGGCTGGCTCTATCAGTTCTACATTTCTGAAAAAAAAGATGAGGTGATCGGGCGGGTCGTTAAGCCAGAGGATATTCCCGCTGCAACTCAGTTGTTCACACCTAACTGGATCGTGAAATACATGGTCCAGAATTCCCTTGGTGCCAAGTGGATCGCAGTTTATCCGCAATCAGGCATCCGCACGAAAATGGAATTTTATGTAGAGACGGAGGAACAGTCAGGCGATGCTAAAGCTACGCTCGCAAGCGTCACCCCAGCAGCCTTGAACCCAGAGAAGTTGACGCTGATCGACCCCGCATGCGGATCGGGCCACATACTTGTAGAGGCATACGATCTACTCAAGGATATATACCTTGAATGCGGATACTCTCTTCGTGAAATTCCGAAATTGATTCTGACGAAAAATCTCTTCGGACTTGACATTGATGATCGCGCAACTCAGTTGGCCTGTTTTGCGCTGATGATGAAGGCTCGCGAGGATGATCGTCGCATTCTTACAAATCCTCTGCATCTCAACGTATTGTCAATTCAGGCAAGCGATCATCTTAACGCACTAGAACTAATCAGACATCTTCCGGGTGAGAGACGTATCGAGCTTCTACCAAACAGCGATTTGTTTTCAGAAACAATTGCACAGCCAACGCTGGCGATCAACACTGGTAGCAAGCTAAATAGAGCGACAGTACACTCTCTCGTGGAGCTTTTCCAGCGAGGGAAGACCTTAGGTTCGCTCATAGAGGTGCCCTCCGATCTTCAAAGCCACCTTGATATACTGAAAAGCGACATTGAGGGCACCACTTCAGCGAATTCTTTGGAAGGCCAGCTTCAACTCCACTCATCGGCAACAATAGCGTCTCTTATGATGCAAGCCGAGGTGCTGTCTCGACACTATGACTGCGTTGTCGCGAACCCGCCATATATGGGGTTGAAGTACATCACAGCAAGTATCAAAGAATATGCAGCAAGAGCAAGCCTGAAAGATCATTCAGCAGACATGTTCTCAATGTTCATAGAAAGGTGGCTGCGAAGCCAACCAACAGGCACTTACTTTGCGTTTATGACCCCATTTGTATGGATGTATATCTCTTCGTTTGAGAGATTCCGATATTCTATATTGGCTAGGGGCAGCATTAGAACCCTTGTGCAACCAGAGTATCATGCATTTTTTGATTCCGCTTATGTTCCCATTTGTGCTTTCGCCATCGACACAAGGAGCCGACAGCAGATTGGCGAATATTTTGACTTAGGGAAGTTCTATGGCGCTGAGTTGCAGCCGGTAAAATTGCAAGAAGCAGTGCAGAATAAATCCGCCAATTGGAGGTATTCAGTCGCGAGTTCGGAATTCGCGGCGCTACCTGGATCGCCATTTGCCTATTCTATTCCTTCTGAATTGCGCAATGCTTTCAAGAAGCGCCGCTCACTTGGCAGTCTCGCATCACCACGAGCGGGATTGGCAACGGGCGACAACACTATATTTCAGCGGTATTGGTGGGAAGTCGCTTTTGATAACATCGGATTTGGCGTCACTTCAATAGACGAGACGAAGCACCGCAGTGAGAAGTGGTACCCCTGCAACAGCGGCGGACCATTCAGGAAATGGTACGGAAATAACGAAATTATTGTTGACTGGCAACATAATGGACAGCGTATCCGCAATTTCAAAGATGCAAACGGGAAGCTGCGCTCACGCCCCCAGAATACTGAGTGGTTCTTTCGCGAAGGGATCACCTGGACGAAGATTACGTCTTCCTTTTTCTCTGCCAGGATAAAGGAAGCTGGTTTCGTTTTCGATGACACCGGACGTTCAGCTTTCCCCATTGATATGTCGTGGCAAAAGCCTCTTCTTGGTCTTCTGTGCAGCAAGGTAGGGGGGGTATTTCTTTCAACGCTAAACCCGACGATGAGCTATACAAGTGGGGACATCGGCAATGTACCGGTGGATGATGCCGTTAAGAGCATAGATTGTAGCCTTGTTGACCGCCTTATTGAAATGTCTAAAAAAGACTGGGACGAACGTGAGACTTCTTGGAATTTTTCCTCCACAGCACTCCTAGGAAGCAAAACTACGTGCCTATCTCAGGAAATTGAAGCATGGAATCAGGAGAGAACGAACCGGATCAAGGAAACAATAAACCTTGAGGAGTCGATTAACCAAACCCTTATTAATCTGTATAACCTGAATGGAAAGGTGGATAAAAACGTAGATGAAGCCCAAGTTTCACTTGCACGTCCCAATCCCCTTTCGGACGTGAAGCAGGCGATGTCATATGCTATCGGCTGCATGCTTGGTCGCTACAGCCTTGCAGAACCCGGTCTGGCCTACGCCAGCAGCGGGAATACAGGGTTTGATGCGTCTCGATACGGCGACTTCCCCGCTGATGAGGATGGCATTATCCCGATCACTGAAACGGCGTGGTTCTCGGATGATGCCGCCAATCGGTTTTCGGAGTTCCTTAAGGTTGCGTGGTCGCTCGAGGCGCTGAAGGAGAACCTGAGGTTCGTCGCGGACAGTCTTGGGGCAAAGGCCAACGAGACGCCAATGGACACGATTCGGCGCTACCTGAGCCGCGACTTCTACAAGGATCATCTGAAGACGTACAAGAAGCGTCCGATCTATTGGCTGTTCAGCAGCGGCAAGGAGAAGGCATTCGAATGCCTTGTCTACCTGCACCGGTACAACGAGAGCACGCTCTCCCGTATGCGCATGGAATATGTCACTCCGCTGCAAGGTAGGGTGTCGGCGCGCATCGAGCAGCTTGACCGGGACATTCAGGCAGCCTCCACGACGGCGGCCCAGAAGAAGCTGCGTGTCGAGCAGGAAAAGCTGAAGAAGCAGCAGGCCGAGTTGATCAAGTTCGACGAGGAGCTTCGCCACTATGCGGACAAGCGGATCAAGCTCGATCTGGACGATGGCGTGAAAGTGAACTACGGAAAGTTCGGCAATCTGCTGGCCGAGGTGAAAACGGTAACGGGCGGTTCGGATGAATGAGGATCAGGTCGCGGCGGCTCTCACGAAGCTGTTCGAAGAGGGCCACCGCGTCGTGTTCTGGAACGACGCTGACCGGGAGTTCGAGGATTCGGTCCCCACTCTGTCTATCGACGGCGTGACGGTGCTGCGCCTTGACGGCATGCCCGCGCTTGAAGCGAAGATGCGTATTGAGAGGGAGGAGCCGAATCATCGGTTCCTCCTCTACGCTCCGTCCAACCCACCCTCGCCGTCTGACGATTGGCTGCTGGACGTGCGGCTCTATAGCCGCGCATTCCGAGCCGACCGTGCCTCCATCGTGCATGGCGAACTCGGGTTGGCCGAACAGCACCTCCGCGACCATCTGGCCGCTCGCGGGAAATTCCTGGCGAGCAAGGACCGGTTGGCACGACTGAAGAAGCTCATCGAGCCAACCGACACGGCGTCGGCTATCGACCGCAAGATGCTGGCGGTCCTGCTGAAGCTGGACCAACACGACTTCCTCAACGTGCTTACGGCGCTGTATCACTCGATCCCCGAAGGCGATCTGGATGGCTCCGCTGCTGCGTGGGAGGACATCGAGAAGTTCGACCTTGCTGCGCCGTTCTGGACGATGGTGCAGGAGCAGTTCGGGTATACCGAGGGCAACCCATCGCTGAGAAACCTTCTGATCAGGTTGGTGGTGACTGATCTGGCCCATTCAGCCACTCAGGAGCTTCCGCCTGCACTGAAGCACCTTCAGCTTCCCAAGGCGTTCGCCGCGAACGCCTCTGTCTGTTTGAGCCAGTGGCGGGACAGCCACTCGCGCAGCCAGAGCTATGACCGTTTGTCGAAGGCCGTCGCGGACGCGCTCAAGCTCGATACCCAGCTTGGCGGGTTCGAGATCGAGTCGCTGCTCGACACCAAGACCTTCCTGATGGTCGAGAAGTACATCGCCAGCGCGCTGCGAGACCGGGTGATCGACACCGCGTCCGCGATCAACGCTGCGGCGATCAAGGCCATCGCGACGCGCCGTCAGGACGGGTACTGGGCGGTCTGTGAAAGGCCATCCACCGCTGCCGCGCCCCGCGAAGCGATGCACGCAGTCTATGACGCGCTGATTGCCGCTGCCGACCTCTTCGAACTTCGTGGGGAATTCGGCACCGGTTTCGCCTACACGACTGCACAGGAGATGTTCCGCGCCTACGCTGAACGCCTGTACCGGTTCGACCGCCTCTATCGCGACTTCACCGAGGCCGCTGACAAGGCCAAGGCGCAGGGATGGGACATCCTGAAGACGCTGCGGGATCGGGTGGAGGATTGCTACGGCAACTGGTTCCTGACCAACCTTAGCCTGAAGTGGGGCAGCTTCGTAGAAGCCGATCTGCTCAAGGAGTGGCGCGTTCCTGGTGTCATGAACCAGCAGGAGCTTTATCGGCAGAAGATCACCGCCGCACTGATGGGCGACAATGACCGAAGGGCCTTCGTCATCATCAGCGATGCGCTGCGCTATGAAGCCGCCCAGGAGCTTGCGGACGATCTCAACGGCACCTACCGCATCCAGGCCAGCATCGACCCGCTGTTGGGCGTCCTGCCGTCCTATACGGCGCTAGGCATGGCGGCGCTGCTGCCGCACAAGAAGTTGACCTACACCGACAAGGGCGAGGTTCTGGCTGACGGACAGCCGACAGGCACGCTTCAGCAACGGTCGAACATCCTGGCGTCCGTGGGTGGCATCGCCATAAAGGCGGATGATCTCCGTAACATGAAGAAGGACGAGGGGCGCGCGTTCGTGAAGCACCACAAGGTGGTGTACGTCTACCACAACGTGATCGACGCAACGGGCGACCATCTCGCCACAGAGGCCGATACGTTCGACGCGGTGAGAAAGGCCGTGGTCGAGCTATCCGAACTCGTGCGGCTGATCATGAACAACCTGAACGGTTCGTACATTCTGGTCACCGCAGACCACGGCTTCCTGTATCAAGAGACCGCACCTGATCTGTCGGACAAGAACGCCTTGTCCGACAAGCCGCTTGGGACGATCAAGGCGAAGAAACGCTACCTGCTGGGACGAAATCTGCCTGACAGCGGCAAGGCGTATCACGGAAGCACAGAAACGACCGCCAAGGCGGATGGTGGAATGGAGTTCTGGGTACCCAAGGGCAACAACCGCTTCCATTTCGTCGGGGGCGCTCGTTTTGTCCATGGCGGCGCGATGTTGCAGGAGATCGTGGTGCCCCTGGTCACCGTGCGGGAGGCCAAAGGTGCGTCCAAGCAGAAGACGAAGACCAAGCAGGTCGGCGTGACCGTCCTTGGCTCCACGCACAAAATCACCACAAATCGGTGCCGCTTCGAACTGATTCAGACGGAGCGGGTCAGCGACCGCGTGAAACCGGTGACGCTTGATATCGCCGTGTACGAGGATGACGCCGCGATCACCAACGTCCAGCGCATCACGTTCGACAGCGAGTCCGAGAACTTTGATGAGCGGAAGAAGCAGGTCATCCTATCGCTTCAGAACCGAACCTATGACAAGAAGAGTGCCTACCACCTGATCCTCCGCAACACCGAAACCGGCGTTGAGGAGAGCCGAGTGGAAGTCACGATCAACATCGCCTTCACGAACGATTTCTAAAGCACTGAGCCATCTATGAGCGATAGCCTCGACGAACTTCTCAACAAGACCTTCCCTGGCAAGGTCGTTCGCAAAGACCTCACCAAGCTGGTGAAGGAAGGGGCGAACGTACCCGTCTACGTGCTCGAATACCTCTTGGGCATGTACTGCGCGTCGGACGACGAGGAGACCATTCGTGAGGGTATGAATACGGTCAAGCGTGTCCTTGCGGAGAACTATGTCCGTCCCGATGAGGCCGAGAAGGTCAAGTCCAAGATCAGGGAGCGTGGCAGTTACAAGATCATCGACAAGGTGACCGTCAGGCTCAATGAGAAACGCAATGTTTACGAGGCGCTTCTATCGAACCTCGGCGTAAAGGACGCTGAGATACCCGACCACTATGTCCGTGAATTCGAAAAGCTGCTCGTCGGCGGCATCTGGTGCATCATCTCGCTTCAGTTCTACCACGAAGAGGGTCAGAAGGGGTCGCCGTTCATCATCAGCGATCTGAAGCCGATCCAGATGCCGAACATGGACATGGAGGAGGTGTACCAGGGGCGGAAGGCGTTCACAGAGGAACAGTGGATCGACGTGCTGATGCGATCCACCGGTATGGAGCCGACCACCCTCAATCCGAGGGTCAAGTGGCACATGTTGGCCCGCATGATCCCCTTGGTCGAGAACAACTTCAACGTCTGCGAACTGGGGCCGCGCGGTACGGGCAAGAGCCACATCTACAAGGAGATCAGCCCGAACAGCATCCTGATCTCGGGCGGGCAAACCACCGTCGCGAACCTGTTCTACAACATGGGCCGACGCACCGTTGGCTTGGTCGGCCTGTGGGATGTGGTGGCGTTCGATGAGGTGGCGGGCATCACCTTCAAGGACAAGGATGGTGTCCAGATCATGAAGGACTACATGGCGTCAGGGTCGTTCGCGCGTGGCAAGGACGCCGTGTCGGCCTACGCATCCATGGTGTTCGTCGGCAACATCAACCAGCCCGTCGATACCCTGGTGAAGACCAGCCACCTGCTGTCCCCCTTCCCCGACGCCATGATCGACAGCGCCTTCTTCGACCGCTTCCACGCCTACATCCCTGGCTGGGAAATCCCGAAGATGCGCCCCGAGTTCTTCACGAATCAGTATGGGCTGATCGTGGACTACCTCGCGGAATTCATGCGCGAGATGCGGAAGCAGACGTTCGGAGACGCCATCGACCGCTTCTTCAAGCTCGGGAACAACCTGAACCAGCGCGACACAATTGCCGTTCGTCGGACGGTATCGGGGCTGCTGAAGCTCCTTTATCCCCATGGCGAATACGACAAGGAAGCCGTTCGTCGCTGCCTTGAATACGCCCTTGAAGCGCGCCGCCGCGTGAAGGAGCAGCTAAAGAAGATCGGCGGCATGGAGTTCTTCGACGTTCACTTCTCCTATATCGACCAAGAGACCCTGGAAGAGCGGTGGATCACCGTTCCCGAGCAAGGGGGCGGCAAACTCATTCCCGAAGGGCCGCTCAAGCCCGGTGTCCTGCATTCGGTCGCCACGGGAACCAGCAGCCACCTGGGACTGTACCGACTGGAAACCCAGGTGACGGCAGGCAATGGCAAGCTGACCACCTCGGGGCTGGGATCGAACTCGGCAGCGAAGGAGGCGGTGAAGGTTGCCTTCGACTATCTGAAGGCCAACCTCTCGCGGATCAGCGGCCATGCCAAGGCTGGTGACCACGACTTCCATCTTCACGCCGTCGAACTCCATAACACGGGCGCTGCCAGGGCTATGACGCTGGCGAGCTTCGTGGCGTTCTGTTCAGGGGCGCTCGGGAAGCCGATTCAGAGCCAGATGGTGGTGCTTGGGGACATGAGCCTGGGCGGCAGCGTCGTGCCCGTGGAGAACCTTGCAGAGTGCCTTCAGGTGGCCTTCGACGCGGGTGCCAAGCGCATCCTGATCCCGATGTCGAGCGCCGCCGACATCCCAACCATTCCTGCCGAATTGTTTACCAAGTTCCAGACTTCGTTCTTCAGTGATCCAGTGGACGCGGTATTCAAGGCGTTCGGAGTGGATTGAAGCTGCGGTAGACCAGATTCCTACGGCGGAGGCTGTTCTCTTCCATGCAGAAGAGGACAGCCGCCCATCCTACACCCAGCCCCGCGTCCGCCACCCTATCGCTACGGGGACACATCGTAGTTGGGAGGCACCTCTGAGCCGCCCTTGATTTTTGCAGGCGAAACCGGTACCCGCTTCCCACTCTTCAGAGTACGGTAATGCCCCCGCCTATCATGGGGACGAGGCGAATTCCGCGATGCAGGGCCGCGAGTTTCATCCACGTAACGGATCGCAGCCTCCTTGTCCCAATGCACCACCCGCAGGTCTGGAAGCGGCAGCAGCCCAGCCCTGGTGCGGCCTGCATTCACGGATTGTGTGAAATCCGATGGACGCGCCACCTCGAAGGTGTGTTTCGGATTATTCAACAGGATCGTGGCTACGACGACGTGTGTATATGCGGCCTTGCAGTCCTCGTACTTCTCTCGCTCGGCCACTGAATCCATCAACACCGCAGGATCGAAGGCAATCTCCACCCCATCAGTGCCGTTAACGAACGTGAACTGGTGCACATCCTTGGTCCACAGCCGCATTTCCGACTTTGGCGCTGTAGCCTGTCGGAAGTAAACCTCACCTGTGATCTCGTTACCGTCTTGAACGAGACGTATGAGGTTGAGAGTGGCGTACTTGGTCCGGGTTTCGTGAAAGCGAAAAAGATACAGGCACTCTGGATATGGAAGCTGAAACTCGCCCCGCTTCAAAAGCTCCAATCCGACACCCCAAGCGGCATCGGTAAAACTTCCGGTGAAACTATCGCCTGTATAATTTGGATCGGTTGGATCACAGGTGTATCCAAAATCAAAAGCGGGTATTGCATAGCAACCGCTCGGCTTATGCTTGCTAAGAACGAAGGAATTGCTTGCTGGCATTAAGCGGATAAACTTGACGACGTTCCCCTTACGAGCAGCTTCTACAAATTCGGCGATATCGCTAGGCTGTACCATTGAGCAAACCACCAGTTGTGACTGAACTTTCCGCCGCTGCCAGTCCAGTCCGCCACACAAAGAAGAGAATAGATCATTAAGGGAAAGCAGTCCACAGACTTGTCGGGTGTTAATCTTTGATACACCCAATCTGATGGGCCGCGACGCATTGATCATTCCATCGGTTGGTCTTAAGGTTTTCTGAGATACATTCTGTTATCGGAGACTTGCATGTCCACCTACTTCCAGGCGATCACCGCGCAGATTGTCGCGGCTTACGTCAGCAACAACAGTGCTCCCGCTGCTGATCGTATTGTACTTAATCTCATCCAGCTTTATCAATATTCATCAATCTTGGGGTGGTCCTATAAGGAGAAGCGTTTCCAGTGTAGTTGGGGCACGCAGCTTTATGTTTATGGAAGCCACGCCGTGCTCCGCCTTCGGCAGGAAGTCCACTGAGCAGAGCACGACGAGCGTGTCTTCAGATATGAAGAGCCGACATCAGAGAATTACCTAAGATGCCATTCTGTCCTTGAACTGCAATGGCAAAGTGCACCATGTCAGTCTCGTGCTTGAAGTTGACCTCAAACTCATAGCCCATACAGAATGTATCTGAGGTTCCCCACACGCCTTCCGAAGTGAGTGTGCAGGATACCAAGGAGAGTGGGGCGTTATCCTCAAGCCAACTTCTAATCCTCTCCATTTTGTCCTTCGCGCCTTCTCTCACAAGAACTTGTAACGCATATGCATATGCATCTCGACTTTGCGAGACCGTTACCCGTAAACGCAAAGTCTCTCCATCGACTTTATAGGTGTTTGTGTAAGACATTCTATTATTCCTTTCACCACGTAATCGCCGTCGAACTAACTATATTCACGTTAGGTATGGCTGACGAAGCGATAATGTGCCTTGGTTATTCTGAAATCAACAAGAACGTATTCGTCAACTATGTTTGATTGAAGCAAGAAGTCCTAAACTTTGTTTATCTAAGTGCTAAAACAAAGTTGAGGAAATATCTCCCGTCTTCGGCATGCGCCCATGCTTCGCACTCATGTTGAGACCGTAGGTTTGGGTCAGGCCACACCGACCAAGAGCGCCAGTGCGCAAATGCTGGCCCAGCCAGCGAACACACTGCGACGTAGCGCATGCTATCGCATGCCCACTGAATAGAACGTAATCAGAACCTTTGCTGCTGGTGGACAAGATCAGTGCCCACCGCCTCTCCGCTGGTGGATAAACCCTTTGGTAAACCTTCTTCGGGTATCGAAACCCGCCTTCGATCAGGCGGGACCGACAAACCTTGACTACGCTTGGCGACCAAGTGCGCACCTTGCGGACGCACCGAAGGATGACCCAGAACGAGCTTGCTGCGCATGCCGCGATTGATCCTGACACCGTGACAGCAGTGGAAGCGGGTGGCGGCACCATCACCATGCTGGTCGCAATCCTGACCGCACTCGGGGCCACAGTGGATGGTCGTGATCCCGTCGAACTTGGTTCATGGCTCCGCAATGTCCGCGTCGGCAAGGGATGGTCCCAGCAGCGTCTCGCAACGACGGCAGGGATCAGCAAGCCCACGGTGATCGGTGTGGAACGTGGGCGGGGTCACGTCGCCAGCTTCGCTGCCGCAATGAACGCGCTGGGCGTGGACATCCGCCTCGACCTGACGCCAAGGTCGGCAACGGTTCTGCGGGCCGTGGAGCGCGACAACTTCGCTGTCGTTCAAGGTGACGCGCAGTCCGTCCTGTCCGACTTTCCTGATCACCAATTCCATGCATGCGTATGCGACCCGCCATATGGGCTGGCCGAGTACCCTTCAGAACTCGTGAACCAGATCGTCACCACCTGGGTCACGGGGCACGATTTCGATTTCAGTAAACAGCGAAGTTATCTCAACGCGGACTGGGATGGCGGACTGCCGCAGCCATCTACATGGCGGCAGGTGCATCGGGTGCTTCGCCCAGGTGGATACCTGCTGGCATTCGCCTCCCCACGCACTGTTGATCTGCTGACGCTGGCCCTTCGCCTCGCAGGCTTCGAGATTCGTGATCAGATCGCCTGGATCACGACGAACGGCATGCCTCGAACTCAGGATGTTGGACGCATGCTCCGTCGTCGCGTGATGCGCGCTGCTTTGAAGGACGCCCATGGTGTCGATCACGATGTTGAGCGCGGGCATAATGGCGAAGCAATGGATTTGCCGTTGCGACGCTACCCTGTTGCGGGAGCGCGGGTGCGGAGCAAGTACACGGTACTCCCGTCAGCTATGCACAGTTCGTTCACCCTATCCCTGGAACACAAGTCGCTGCTTGCAACGGCGACGGCGTGGGACGGCCATCGCGCCGCGTTGAAGCCCGCACATCAGGTTATCGTTGTTGCCCGCCGCCCCCTGGAAGGCTTGTTGCTCGACAACGTGATGAAGTTCGGCACTGGCACGCTGAACGTGGACGCCTGTCGAGTTCATGGCGAGGACGGGCTACACCGATACCCCGCTAACTTTGTGGGCAACATCGGCGCGGAATTTAAGAAGCACTTCTTCGCACCGCGGGCAACAATTGGCGAGAAGGACCGCTATCTCCCCGCTGGTATGATCAACACCCACCCAACACCAAAGCCCATTCAACTCCTCCAATGGCTGGTACGGCTTGTCACGATGCAAAGGGCGTTGGTGCTTGACCCATTCATGGGAAGCGGGACCACTGGCGTCGCTTGCATGCTGGAAGACCGCCGTTTCGTCGGCATCGACATGAATGACAAATACGTAGAAATTGCTCAGAACCGGATAAGGGGGTGGGGCAGACTCTGACAGCAGTCGCGTGCACTTCCGCATTGGTCTGTTATAAGAATTAAGGGGCGGCATCCGACGTGAGTTTTCGCACGGGAATACTGGCTGACGAGTGTGCCGCGCGTGTCAAACTCCACCGGGGCATTGCCTGAGCACACTACCCCCTTAGTCGAAGCTGCTTGGTATCATCCTGCCGTGCATTGCTCACAACGGCGTTTTCAATAATCCGGAGAAATGATTCTTTAGATGACATGGCTTCATCAAGCAATCCCCGTTGGCGCAATGATACAAATAGCGCGATGGAGTAGGCCTGACAATTAATTGAACGACTCGGATTAAACTCAATGTCAGAAAACGCGGAATAAGCTTCAAGATTGTCGCTGAGTTCTTGGTTCTTCCTAAGCGTGTTTATGTACAGCCAATCATAGAATGCTGTCTGTGGCTCGAGCGCCCATTCAACACCAAAAAAGCGAAAGCCTTTGAGATCACCAGATGTAATCAGTCTTTCATCTTTCTTCGCTTCACGTGAAGTTTTCTCGTACAAATCAGTGTATGGGCCTCCACGCTCAAAAACCTTGCTGCCCTGAAAAGCGCATTCTACGCTTATTGCCATTTGATATTTCACGGTAGTAAACTTGAGATTGAACGCGCTAAGAGAAACGCCAATATCATCACGTGACTTACTTGACACTTCCAGAACCCGGCTGATCCCCGGAATTTTACAAGCGGCAGCGTGGAGAGAATCCACAGACTTTTGCTTTTGTACTACTGACATTCCGGGATGCCACTGGAACTCAACATGTTTCGTCACAACCAAAGCTCGCCCTTCTGAGCGGGGAATGAAGATTGGTCTTTCAGCCATGGGAAGTCCTATTGGTACTTACGGGCATAACCACGGGACGCGAATAGGCCCTTGTTGTTGGCATGAACAGCCGTTTGACGGCCGCCCATAAACGGAGCATAGTTCGCTTGCGCCGCAACGCTGTCGAACAAAGCGCCAGCAATATAACGGGGCTCTACTACATCGAATACCAAAACCTCTGCCTGTACATCGGTTGGATCAAACGTATTAAGTTTTTGCTCACTTCTGGATTCGATCCCTTCTATTTCTTCGAACATACCAGAGAATGCTTCCAGTTTCATAAGCTTTGGGAGTGGCTGGAATCTAATTCGGTTATCTGCTGCGTTGTGGCGGCAAAACGCACATTCTTTTTCCCATAACACAGATGGTTCCAAAACAATAATTGCCCAGTCCGTTCCTGCGCTCTCCATGCGATACTTATATAACATTTGGCAGTTGGGGAAGGCTATTGATAGCGAAGTTCCCCCTAGACGACCATCAATACGGTGGCGATCATTTATGATTGGCGCTGCACCAACTTCATGCGCACGTGCAATAGGATACAACCCATGCGTCATGATTGAAGGCAAGTTTACTGCTCGGGTGAAGTGCACGAGAAACGGCACCTTGATCAGCGTAGCATAGTCCTGAATCGCTTGCGTCGTCACGATATCGCCTCCGTATACACAACGCAGTATTGTGAATTGCCGCGAACGACGTAATGCCACGATTGTGCTCGCTTACCCCTTGCGGAGCAACCCTTTTGATAATTGTCTGATAAGAGAACAACCTTAGCTCTTCCACTGGTTTGGGAGAGCAAAATTTAGGCCAATGGACACCTACATGGTCGCACGTTGTAGTGAGGAACTGGCCGCGATCTGCGCGTGTGCGGCTTCGTGAAGGAGGCATCAAGAATTTTCAATGAAGAGGTTCCAGAAGCGGGGTTTTGGCTGTGCTTGCCTGATGCGTGGAAAACCTAGAGAACGAACGTCGTGGCGGTTATTGCAAGAACGCTAGACTGGAAATACAGCCG
>NZ_LGQW01000015.1:2082901-2281842 GCF_003116035.1 Azospirillum sp. TSH64 | reverse complement strand
GCCGCGCCTCGTTCAGCGCCCCGCCGTCGGTGGAGCGGTTTATAGGCGCCCTCCCACAAACCGCGCAAGCGCTTTTTTGCTTTTCGATGAAAATTTCCTGACGGTTCGTTTTTCACCGGAGCCTGCACTGGATTCAGTGTAAGGGAACCACCCACCAACCGCGGCGTGGCCGGCACCGTCCGTGCACGCCAATCGATAGTATAACCCATGGGAACCATGGTGTTCCCGTCGGGCTCACCCCCTGCGGTCTTGTGTCGGTTGACAGGGTCGGATCGGTCCAGCATCGTCCGATCTATAGGCTTAACACCTTCGTGTGACGGCCATCGCCGACAGCCTGCTGGGCGGCCCCAGGGGTTACAGGAGGAGGACGACGGTGCGTTCGAGGCTCTCCCGCCTTCCCACGCTCGCCTTGCTTGCCGTCATCACGGCCGGTGCGCTGACGCCTGCGACTGTCGTCGCGCGCAACGCCGATGCGCCGAATGGCCGAGCCCCCCATGCCTATAAGCCGGCGGTGAAGCCGAACACCGGTGCGGAGAGCGCCGCGGAGGCCAAGGACGATGCAGGGGATGACGGTCCGGCCACCGGACCGGTCGACCGGCGCACCCTGTCCATCGGCCGCGGCGACACGCTGATGGATCTGCTGGCAACTGCCAACGTCCCGACCAACGATGCGCACGACGCCGTTGCCGCCCTGCGAGAGGTCTATAACCCGCGCCGTCTGCAAGTTGGCCAGCATGTGACCGTCCTGTTCGAGCCACGCCGCGGCGGTACCCGCAAATTCGTCGGGTTCGAGTTCGCTCCCGATCCGCTGCGGTCAGTATCGATTGCACGCAAGGGCGGTGCCGGCTTCACCTCCAACCAGACCGAGAAGCCGGTGACCCGGAAACCGGTGGCGGCGCAAGGTGTCATCCGCTCCAGCCTGTTCGAGGCGGGTGCGCAGGCCGGGGTTCCGATCTCGGTCATGATGGCCTTCATCCAGAATTTTTCCTACGACGTCGATTTCCAGCGCGACCTGCAGCCGGGCGACCGTTTCGAGATCCTGTATGAGAAGCTGGTCACCGCCGAGGGCACTCAGGCCGGCGAGGGCGAACTGCTGTACGCTTCGCTGACGCTGAGCGGCGACGACATGCCGATCTACCGCTTCAAGGCCCGCGACGGGCGTGTCGACTATTACAATGGCGATGGTGAGAGCATCCGCCGCGCCCTGCTGCGCACACCCATCGACGGCGCCCGCATCACGTCGGGCTTCGGCATGCGGCATCACCCGATCCTTGGCTTCAGCAAGATGCACAAGGGAGTGGATTTCGGAGCACCGAGCGGAACGCCGATCTATGCCGCCGGCCGCGGCACCATCGAGATCGCGGAACGTAGCAGCTCCTACGGCAACTATGTCCGTATCCGCCACAACACAGATATCTCAACTGCTTACGCCCATATGAGCCGCTTCGCCAAATCGATCAGCCGCGGCGCGCGGGTCGATCAGGGCGACATCATCGGTTATGTCGGAACCACCGGCCGCTCCACCGGGCCGCACCTGCATTACGAGGTGCTGAAGGCCGGGCATCAGGTGAACCCGCGCTCCGTCGATCTGCCGACCGGCGAGAAGTTGGACGGGCGGGAACTTCAGGCCTTCCAGCAGGCCCGGCGGTCGATCGAGAAAATGTTCGAGGACAGCCGCAGCGGCATGCAGCTTGCCCGGACCCCGGCTCCGGCGTCGACCGAGGAGAAGGGCTGCAACAAGGCCAGCAGTTGCTGACCTGCCGATGAACCGCGCACCGGTGGAGAGGACCGCCGGTGCGCCTATTCCTTGTTCATCATGTTGCGAATGGCGCCGACGAACTGGCGGGCGGTGTCCTCGTTCTCCACCATCTTCTGCAACCTGTCGCGGATGATCATCGCCTTCGGCCGCTGCTGCATGGCGCGTTCGATGGCGACGTCGGCTTCGCCGGGCTTCAGGGGTTCAAGGTCTGACATGGCGGATATCCCGTGCGAAAGCGTTGACGTGTCGGCGCGCAGGTAAGGATAGCCGGAACCGCTGCGGCCATCATCAGGCAAAGCACATCAGTGACACCGGCTATCAACGATACTGGCCGACGGTCTCCACCGCCTCGCCGCCGGTGCCGAGCTTGAACTCGGTGACGCCGGGAGCCGTATCAGGGTTGATGCCGCCGAGGTCGAGGGCTCGGACGCCGCGCTGCTTCAATTCCTGCATCGCCTTCCACAGCACCAGCCGTGTGGCGCCGTTCTTGCGCCCCGCCTCGCTGGCCCAGCTGATCTGACTGGTGGCACAGACGCCATGACGGAAGAACAGCCAGCAGGCGGCCGGCGCGCTGCCGTCCAGCGCCGTGATCATCAACGCCCCGTTGTTGCGGCCGCCGCCTTTGACCATGGCGTTGCGCAGACGGACCGCCAGCGGCCCGGTCATGGCGCGGAACCCCTTCTCGCGCGCCTGGTCATGCTCCCGCTTCATCAGCCAAGGCAGGTTGTCGGCCTTCCAGTCGACGTCGAGGACGAGGCCGGCCTTTTCGGCCCCGCGCAGACGCTTGCGCCAATCGCGGGCAAGGCCGGCATGCATCGCCTCCTCGCTCCGCGTCAGATCCAGCCAGACGGTCCGATAGCCGGGGCCGACTTTGCGAAAGCCGCAGCGGGCGAGCAGCGCCTCGTTCTCCAGTCCGGCCGGGAGTTCAGGCAGCAGGTTGGCGCGGCTGAGCGGATTGCCTGGACAGGCGCGGCGCAACAGGCGGAACACCGCCTCCAGCGTATTGGCATCGGGGATTGTACCGTCCAGCCACAGCGGTCCGCGGTAGCATTGCCGGTCGTGGAACAGCTTCAGCATGCGGCGGTCGAGTGTCTGGACGAGGCCGATCGGCTCGCCATCACGGTTGATCACGCCCAGGCGAGGGACATGGCCATAGGTGCGGCCCATGGCACGGCCATAGGCGAAGCTCTGCAGCAGGGTGGAGCGGGGAACGCGGGCGAACAGCGCATCCCAATCGCCGACGGTGCCCTCGTTCCAGGCGATGTCGATGTCCGGCATCGGCGTCTTCCGAAAGTTCAGGTGGCCGGATCAGGCGGGCGGCAGGGCGGAGGTCGCCTCTTCCACCTGGGCGAAGGTCGGACGGTATTCCGGTTCCAGCACGTTGCGGGCGTATTCAACCGAAATGGCGGGCGCGTAGCCGGACAAATGGGCGATCAGGCCGGTCTTCATCGCCTGATAATACTTGCCCTCGGCGTGATAGACGTTCTTGAGGCCGCTGGCGATGGGCGCGAGGAAGCCGTAGGCGACCAGAATGCCGGTGAAGGTGCCGACCAGCGCGCCGCCGATCAGCTTGCCCAGAACTTCCGGCGGCTCGGTGATCGAGCCCATGGTGTGGATCACGCCCAGCACCGCCGCCACGATGCCAAGCGCCGGCACGGCGTCGGCCACCGCCTGGATGGCATCGGCGATGCGCTGGTGTTCGTGGTGCATCGTCTCGATGTCCTCGTCCATCAGGTCGACCAGCTCATGCGGGTTGTCCGCACCCAGCGACATCAGACGGAGATAGGTACAGAGGAAGGCGATGGCGTGATGGTCGCCGTAGAATTTCGGAAACTGCTGGAAAAGCGGCGAGTCTTCCGGCTTTTCGATGTGCTGTTCAAGCGCCAGCAGGCCCTTGGTCTTCGCGATCTTGAAGACCTGGTACATCATGGTGAGGACCTCCAGGAAGTCCTCTTTCTTGTATTTCGGGCCTTTGAACAGGTGGCCCAGCTCCTTGCCGGTGTGGGTGACCACCGATTTCGGATTGGCGATGAAGAAGGCGCCGGCACCGGAACCCAGGATGATCATGAACTCGAACGGCATCCACAGCACGCCCATGTGGCCACCGCCGAGGATGTAGCCACCGAACACACTGAAGATCACGATGCCGAAGCCGATCATCACGAACATTCGGTCTCTCCCCTCCCCATACCGACCACGGGCCGCAAGATGCTGCCGGCTGACAGATGGCCGGACATCGGTTGAGTTTCCGTGAATCACCCGAACGGCCTACCGCCTTCGCGACAGGCCGCGCGATCCTACCGATGCAGGAGTGCCCTGTCACGAAAGGACTGAGGAGTAAGGGTTTTCAACGGGTGCAGGGAGGAGGGGCGGTGAAGGTGTCGCTGGGCTCCGTGCACAGGAGGACAAATGCACAGCCCGAGCGCGACGGAAAAGCACAGGATGGTCACAGCCCAAGCGGGGCGGTCCGACAGCGCAACGCCCCAGCGACCGGGTAGACCGGCCAGCCGGGGTGCTCGAAAAGCAAAGAATGTTATCGAAGCGGAATGTTCATCTGGACGCTGACGCCCGGCTGCGGCGGCGGCGGGGCATAGATGACCGGGGGCGGTGCATAGGACGGCGCATAAATGACGCGCGGCGGAGGCGGCGGGGCCGGCACGACGACCACCGGCGGCGGCGCGCCATAGATGACGACCGGACGATCATCATGGTGATGCTTCTTGTGATGGCCCCAGCCATGGCCACGGCCATGCTCGCCGGGGTCGGCAAGCGACGGCGCAGACAGCGCGGCGCCGAGCATCAACATCGTTCCGGCAACACCGGCGGCCTTTGCGGCGGCACGGACAGCCCGGCGTATCGCCGTCCGCGGCATCTGGAGATCCTGCATGGCGGCTCCGGCGTTCATCGACCTGTTCTCCTGGAATGGGTTTGCATCGGCAACGGGAAGCGCAGACGCCGGGCGGACGGCCACATACCCAATTCGATGGGATAAACGCTTATGCTCAGGCTGAGGTTCGACCGGGTGGGACATTTTTGGGCGCTGTGCGGTGGAGGGGGTTGGCTGAACGGACGGCGGCGGGAGGGTGCCGTGCGTCCTTACTCATGAAGCTGTTGATCGACGGCGGCCACCGCTACCCGTCCGAAGGGGCTAGACCGGATGAAGCGCGCAGTCGGGTGGTGCCGTCATGATCCGATGGGCACTTGGCCGCGTATCAGGCATCGTATGGGCAAGGATGACCTCATCCCAATCGCCACCCCACCCACCGAGCCGCGCCGATGACCGTCCGAGCCAGACTTCGCACCGTCGCCATGGCGGCAGTCCTTTCCATGATGGGAGGCGCCGGCGCCATGGCCGCAAGCAACGCTTACGATTTCACCTTCCAGAGCATCGACGGCAAGCCGCTGCCGCTGTCGCAGTTCAAGGGCAAAGCGATCCTGGTGGTCAACACCGCTTCGCAATGCGGCTTCACCCCGCAATACAAAGGGCTGGAGGCGCTGTGGCAGCGCTACCGCGACCGCGGTCTGGTGGTGGTCGGCGTGCCCTCCGATGACTTCGGCGGCCAGGAGCCGGGGAGCGCCAACCAGATCAAGGATTTCTGCGAGGTCAATTACAGCATCGACTTCCCGATGGCGGACAAGACGGTGGTGTCTGGGGACAGCGCCCATCCCTTCTACCGCTGGGCAGCGGACGAGTTGGGCTTCCTCGCCAAGCCGCGCTGGAACTTCCACAAATATCTGGTGGGACCGGACGGCAAGCTGGTGTCCTGGTTCTCCACCATGACTGACCCCGAGTCGGACAAGGTGCGCGAGGCAATCGAGACGCTGCTGCCGGAGAAGGCTCCGAAGTCTTAAGCGGCGCCGTTTGCTCCTGCCCTACTCCACCGCCTGCCGCAGCGCCGCGGCCCCCGCCCAGGGAGCGAGCGGCAGGGCGGCGGCGAGGATGCCGGCAAGCAGCAGCAGGTGCGGGCGCGGGGTCAGCCCGTTGATCGCCGCGTCGATGGCGCCCGCGCCGAAGATCAGCACGGGGATGTAGAGCGGCAGGATCAGCAGCGACAGCAGAACGCCGCCCCGCCGCGCTCCCAGGGTCAGGGCCGCCCCTATGGCGCCGATCAGGCTGAGGATCGGCGTGCCCAGCGTCAGGGTCAGCACCAGCACGCCAAATCCCTGCGCATCCATGTTCAGCAGGACGGCCAACAGCGGGGCGGCGACGATCAGCGGCACACCGGTGACCAGCC
Source organism: Azospirillum sp. TSH64 (assembly GCF_003116035.1). Classification (GTDB taxonomy): domain Bacteria; phylum Pseudomonadota; class Alphaproteobacteria; order Azospirillales; family Azospirillaceae; genus Azospirillum. The sequence continues at coordinate 2,275,848 of NZ_LGQW01000015.1, read as the reverse complement.
AATGGGCCAGCGTCTTCGCCAGCACCGCGGCCTCCAGCGGCAGGGGGGACAGCGACAGAAGCTCCAGCGAGCCGTCCTCGTAATCGGTCTGGAACAGACGCTCCAGCGACAGCAGCGAGGCGAGCAGCGCCGCCACCCAGATCACGCCGGCGGCGATGCGGGCCAGGATGTTCGGCTCCGGACCGACGCCGAAGGGGAACAGCACCACGCACAGCACGAAGAACATGACGGCGATGGTGGCGTCCGATCCCTGGCGCAACGCCAGCCGCAGGTCACGCGCGACAAGGCGCAGGAAACGGCTCATGGCCCGGCCCCTTCTTCCTCATACTCGTCGCCCACATCCTCATCGCCGGCCTCTTCGTCGGCGTAGGGGGTGAACTCGTCCAGATGCAGTTCCTCGCCGCCAGGGGTGGCGATGTCGGTGTGAGTGGACAGCACCACCATGCCGCCCTGCGCCCGATGTTCGGCGATCAACCCCTCGAACAGAGCGATGGCGGCGCGGTCGAGCGCCACGGTCGGTTCATCCAGCAGCCACAGGGTCGCCGGTGCGGCCAGAAGCCGCGCCAAGTTCAGCCGGCGCTTCTGACCGGCCGACAGGTAGCGGCCCGGCACCCCGGCGATGTGCGGCACCCCAAGCCGGTCGAGTGCGGCGCGCGCGTTGGCGGCGGGATCGGCGGCCCCGGCCAGCGCCGCCCAGAAGGCAAGGTTCTCCGCCGCAGTCAGCACCGGCTTCACCGCGTCGAGATGGCCGACATACTGCACCTTCGCCCGGTGGGCATCCGGGTCGTCGGCAACCGACACCCCGTCCCAGCCCAGCGTGCCGCGCAGCGGCTTCAGCAGCCCGGCCATCACCCGCAGCAGGCTGGACTTGCCGCTGCCGTTGGGACCGAGCAGAACCAACGCGCCGCCGGGAGCGATGCGGAACTCCAGCCCGGTGAAGACCAGCCGGTCGCCACGCAGACAGGTCAGCTCTGATCCGGCAAAGACGGGCATGGGGACGGGTCGCGCTTCCGGTTGAGGGAGGCGCTGCTATAGCACAGGGCAGCGGGAAAGCCGGAGCGAGAATGCGGTCGCCCCAGCGGTCAACCGACGCATCGGTTCAATGGGCACAGCGGGTCAATGGAGGCGGGACAAAAGAAAAGGCCACCGCGAGGGGGTTCTCGCGATGGCCTTGCGTCCGGCCGGGTCCGGCCGGTCGATACCTTGTGGAACGGCTTCGTTCGTCGCAGCGATGGCGCTAGGGGGAACGCCGATGCGCGCGACCTCTGGGGCCGGTTGCTTGAGTTATCGTGTAAGGGAAGAAAGTGGCAAAATTTGGATGGAGTTCGAGGAAACGGATGCTACCCGATGACGCGACGCGGCCTCCGCAGCGCTGCGCTCCCATGCGTGCACCGCAGCGCCGGGTGCCGGGATTGTCACGGCTAAAGGCCGGACGCTTGTTCTGAATCAACGCCTTGGTCGCTGTCCTGCCGCATCGTGGCGCCGTCATTCCCCCGCTGGAACGGGGACCGCCGCACCCCTCCGGATTTCCTCGTAATTGCGGCGGCGTCTGCCCAAATATGTTCAGGAAGCGAGTTGTCCCATGTCGGCCTTCGCAGACATCCTCCAGGCCATGCCGCCGATCGCGCGGGTGGTGTTCATGCTCGGTCTCGTGTCGGCGGCGGGCGTGGCGCTCGGCCATATCAAAATCCGCGGGGTCGGGCTCGGCATCGGCGGCGTGCTGTTCTCCGGCATCGCCGGCGGCCACATCGCCAAGCAGGCGGGCATCGCCTTCAATCCGGAGATGATGGACTTCATCCGCGACTTCGGGCTGATCCTGTTCGTCTACACCATCGGCATCCAGGTCGGCCCCGGCTTCTTCGCCGCACTCCGGCGGACCGGGCTGGCGCTGAACGGGCTGGCCCTGCTGATGGTGGGATCGAGCATCCTGCTGACCGCGGTGCTGGTGTCGTCGGGCGCGCTATCGCTGGGCTCCTCGCTGGGCGTGTTCGCCGGTGCCGTGACCAACGCCCCGGCGCTCGCCGCCACCCAGCAGGTGCTGACTGAAGTCGGGGCCGGGGCCGGGGTGATGGCCCTGCCCGGCCTCGCCTTCGCCGTCACCTACCCGTTCGGCATCGCCGGCAACCTGCTGTCGATGGCCGCCGTCCGCATCCTGTTCCGCATCGACCCGGAGGCGGAGGCCACCCGCTTCGAGGACTGCCGCCGGGCCGAGGTGTCGACGCTGGAGACCATGGATCTGGCCGTCCGCAATCCGGAGCTTGCCGGCCGGCCGCTGGGCTCCATCGACCTGCTGTGCGGCCAGGGGGTGGTCGCGTCGCGCCTGCTGTGCGACGGCAAGCTCTGCGTCCCGCATGACGGGACCTGCCTGAAGCTGGGCGACGTGCTGCATGTGGTCGGGCCACGGCCGAAACTGGAGCAGGTGCGCGCCCTGCTGGGACAGGAGTTCGACCGGCCGCTGACCACCAAGGGCACCGACCTGAAGTGGGAGCGCATCGTCGTCACCAACAACGCGGTTCTGGGCAAGTCGATCGCCACGCTGAACCTCCAGGACGCCCATGACGTGGTTGTCAGCCGGGTCAACCGGTCGGGCGTGGAGCTCGTGCCGACCCCGGCGCTGAAGCTTCAGTTCGGCGACATCCTGACGGTGATCGGCCGACCGGACAGCCTCGCCGCCGTCGGGCAGATCTTCGGCAACTCCACCCGCAAGCTGCAGCAGGTGGAGATGATCCCGATGTTCCTGGGCATCGCGCTGGGTGCGGCTCTGGGCGCCATCCCGATCTTCCTGCCGGGGATGCCGGCGCCGCTGCGCCTCGGCCTTGCCGGCGGCCCGCTGATCGTCGCCCTGATCCTGGGCCGCATCGGCCATGTCGGGCCGCTGGTCTGGTTCATGCCGCCTGCCGCCAACCTGGCGCTGCGCGAGATCGGCATCATCCTGTTCCTGGCCGTGCTGGGCATCGCGTCCGGCGACCGCTTCGTCGCCACGCTGGCCAGCGGCGCCGGCTGGCCCTGGATGATGTGGGGCGTGCTGGTAACGCTGGTGCCGCTGCTGCTGACCGGGCTGGTCGCGCGCGGTGTCATGAAGCTGAACTTCCTGACCATCTGCGGCGTCCTGGCCGGCGCCCAGACCAACCCGCCGGGGCTGGCCTATGCCAACGCGCTGGTCGCGTCGGAGGCTCCGGCGCTGGCCTACGCCACCGTCTACCCGCTGGCGATGTGTCTGCGTATCCTGGGACCGCAAATTCTGGTACTATTGTTGTGGTGACGCACCATTTTCCGACACAAGCGGCACAACGCGCGCGGCGTGTGAAATCCGCGTTGCGGAACCCCTGTGCCCCGGTCTAGCCTGTGCCGTAATGGTCAGACCATAGCCAGCCTCCACAACCCAGCCGGTTCTCCCGCATGCATCGCCATCCGCCCGTCAGCGATTCCGCACCCGCCGCCGTCGCCGTGGAGGATTTGCACAAGCGGTTCGGCGAGCTGGAGGTGCTGAAGGGCGTGTCGCTGACCGCCCGCGAGGGCGACGTGATCACGTTGATCGGCTCGTCCGGCTCGGGCAAGAGCACGCTGCTGCGCTGCATCAACATGCTGGAGATCCCGGACGACGGCCGCGTGGTGATCGGCGGCGAGGCCATCGCGCTGAAGAAGACGCGCGGCGGCGCCAGCATCCCCGCCGACTCGCGGCAGGTGGAACGCATCCGCACCCGGCTCGGCATGGTGTTCCAGAGTTTCAATCTCTGGACCCATATGACCATCCTGCAGAACGTGATCGAGGCGCCGGTCCATGTGCTGGGCGTGCCGAAGGCCGAGGCCATCGACCGCGCCCGCATGCTGCTGGACAAGGTCGGCATCCTGGCGAAGGCCGACAGCTATCCGGTCCAGCTCTCCGGCGGGCAGCAGCAGCGCGCGGCCATCGCGCGCGCACTCGCCATGCAGCCGAAGGTGATGCTGTTCGACGAGCCGACTTCGGCGCTCGACCCCGAACTGGTCGGCGAGGTTCTGCGCGTCATCCGCCAGCTGGCGGACGAAGGCAACACGATGATCCTGGTGACGCATGAGATGGGCTTCGCCCGCGAAGTGGCGTCCAAGGTGGTTTTCCTGCACCAGGGGCGGATCGAGGAGGAGGGGTCACCCGACAAGGTGCTGACCAACCCCGACTCGGACCGGGTGCGGCAGTTCCTCTCGCGCCATCTGTCCGGCGCGGCGTGAGGGGACGAGGCAGAGGGCAGGACCGGACCGTCAGAAACAGCCCGGCTCCCAACAGGAGCCAAAGAACGGGCGAACCGAACAGAGGAGTGTGTTCCTTGAAGAAGATCGTTTCGGCCCTGGCGCTCGGCGCCATTATGGCCGTCGCCGCTGCCGGCGCCGCCGGTGCGAAGGAATGGAAGACGGTCCGCATCGCCAGCGAGGGCGCCTATCCTCCGTGGAACGCCACCGACACCTCGGGCAAGCTGACCGGCTTCGAGGTCGACCTCGGCAACGACCTGTGCAAGCGCATGAAGGTCACCTGCGAGTTCGTCGCCCAGGATTGGGACGGCATCATTCCGGCCCTGCAGCAGGGCAAGTACGATGCCATCATGTCGGCGATGACCATCACCGACGAGCGGAAGAAGGTCATCGACTTCTCGGTCCCCTATGGCACCGAGCCGTCGGTCTTCGCCGTGGTGACCGGCTCGCCGCTGGCCAAGGCGCTGAACCTCGGCGCCGACCGCGTCGACCTGAACGACCAGGGCAAGGCGAAGCCGGTCCTGGACAAGCTGGCCGAAGCGCTGAAGGGCAAGTCGGTCGGTGTCCAGGTGTCGACCATCCAGGCCGACTTCATGGACAAGCATCTGCCGAAGGTGACCATGCGCACCTACGACAAGATCGACAATGCCGGCATCGACCTGGGCTCCGGCCGCGTCGACGCCATGCTGGGCGACCGCTCGGTCGTCGAGGCGGTGGTGAAGGCCACGCCGGACAAGATGGTCATCGTCGGCCCGAACTTCATCGGCGGCGTGATCGGCGAAGGCATGGGCGTGGGCCTGCGCAAGGACACCGCCGACCTGAAGGCGATGTTCGACAAGGCCATCGGCGAGGCGCTGAAGGACGGCACCGTCAAGAAGCTGAGCACCCAGCATTTCGGCTACGACATCTCGCCCACCAAGTAAGGGGGCGAAGCAAGGCGGACCCCAGGTCCGCCTGTCTGACCGGTACGGCGCCCGGCGGCCTTTATGGCGACCGGGCGCCAGTCGTTCAGTAACCTCCGTTCGCTGACCCCCGTCCGGCCGGCGCTCCGCGCCGCGCCCGGCGGGCCTTACCGGGCGTGCCAATGCTGGAACTCCTTTCCTTCGGTCCCAACGGCTGGGGCGGACAGCTGCTGATGGGCACCGCGATGACGGTCGCGGTCGCCGTGTCGGCCTTCGCCTTCGGCATCCTCGTCGGGTCGCTCGGCGCCTCGGCCAAGCTCAGCCACTCCCTGGCGCTGAACGTCGTGGCCGATGTCTACACCACCATAGTGCGCGGCATCCCCGAACTGCTGGTCATCTATCTGCTGTTCTTCGGCGGCAGCGGCGTCGCCACCTCCATCGCCGCCGCCTTCGGCTATGACGGGCGGGTCGACCTGAATGCCTTCACCATCGGCGTGCTGGCGGTCGGGCTGATCTCCGGCGCCTACTCGACTGAGGTGATCCGCGGTGCGGTGCAGTCGGTCCCCTTCGGCCAGATCGAGGCGGCGCGCGCCTGCGGCATGAGCCGCTGGCTGATCCTGCGCCGGGTTCTGGTGCCGCAGACGCTGCGCTTCGCCCTGCCCGGCCTCGGCAATGTCTGGCAGCTGACGCTGAAGGACACGGCGCTGGTGTCGGTGACGGCACTGGCCGAGCTGATGCGCATCACCCATCTGGCGGCGGGCGCCACGCGCCAGCCCTTCCTGTTCTACAGCACCGCCGCCGTGCTGTACCTGATGCTGACCACCATTTCGACGGCGTTCTTCAACCGCGCTGAAATCTCCGCCAATCGCGGCGTCCGGAGGGCCTGAGGCCATGAACTGGCAACTGATGTGGGACAGCCTGCCCCGCATGCTCGGCGGGTTGTCGCTGACGCTGCAGCTGATCGTCGGATCGCTGGCTCTGGGGGCGCTGGTCGCCTTCGGCGTGGCGTTGCTGCGTCTGTCGGGCAACCGCGTGGTGGAGACGCTGGCGGCGGCCTATGTCTTCGTCTTCCGCGGCACGCCGCTGCTGGTGCAGATCTTCCTGGTCTATTACGGGCTCGGCCAGTTCGAGTTCATCCGCGACAGCATCCTCTGGCCCTTCCTGCGCGAGCCCTACTGGTGCGCCATCCTGGCGCTGACGCTGAACACCGGCGCCTACACCAGCGAGGTGCTGCGCGGCGCCATCCTGTCAGTGCCGCAGGGGCAGGTGGAAGCGGCGCGGGCCTGCGGCATGTCGCGGGCGCTGGCCTTCCGCCGCATCGTGCTGCCGGTGGCGATCCGCCAGATGCTGCCGGCCTACGGCAACGAGGTGATCCTGATGGTGAAGGCGACCTCGCTCGCCAGCACCATCACGCTGATGGAGGTCACCGGCATCGCCCGCCGGATGATCGCCCAGACCTTCGCGGTCTTCGAGCTGTTCATCGTCGCCGGCGCGATCTATCTGGTGCTGAACTTCATCGCCACCCGCCTGATCAAGTTCGCCGAATGGCGCCTGACCCCCTACCTGCGGGCGCGGGCGTAAGCGGCGTAAGTAAGGATAGCGTCGAACAGGCCCTCTCCCACCTGGAGATTTTCCCCTCTCTCCCCTGGAGAGCAAGGTCAGGGTGAGGGAGACGCACGGCGACGATCCCCGAGTATCCTTACCTGGGAAACGAAAACGCCGCGGTCCGTCCCGATGACGGCCGCAACGTTTTCAATTTCCCCCTCTCGTCCCGAAGGAGAGAGTGTGTTTCCTTACTGCCCCAGCATCTCGAAGGACGGCGGAGCCGGATCGACCACGCGCGATCCGGTCGGGGTGATTTCCATCACCGCCAGCCCGCGTTCGACCAAGCCGTCGGTGCGCAGGCGGAACAGACCGTCCAGCCCCTCAAAGCCGTTCGGGTTTGTCATCGCCATGCGGTCGAAGGGCACCGGACCGCCGGTGCGGGTCAGCACCGCGGCGATGGAGGTGGCATCATAGGCCAGCGTGGCGATGCGCGGTGGCTTGCGGCCATAGACCTGCTCGAACTGCGACTCGAAGCGGGCGCGGGTCTGCGGGGCCGGGGCGGCATAGAGCGCGCCGACCAGCGCCGGCTCCTGCCCCAGCGCCCCTTGCGAGCTGTCGTCCCACAGGCCGGTGCCCAGCAGCTTGACCTGCTGCGGCTGCACGCCGTTGGCGGCCAGCGCCTGGGCGATGCCCTGGGCGCGCTGCCCGCCTTCGGCCAGCATCACCGCCTGCGGCTGCGGCGTCACCTGCGCCACCTGCTTGGCCGGAACCGACAGGTCGGTGACCGCCGGATCGTAGCGTTCGACCTGCGTGGTCATAGTGCCCAGCTTCGGTGCGATCTGCTGCATGGCATTCACCACCGCATCGCCATAGGGCGAGCGCGGCGCCAGTACGGTGAAGCGCGTCGCCCCGCGCGAGCGGGCATAGCCGGCGACGCGGTTGACCTGATCGGCCGGAACGAAGCCCAGCACATAGGTGCCGTTGCCGGCCTGGGTGGCATCGTTGGTGAAGGCCAGCACGTCGACGCCGGCGTTCTGGGCAATCGGCCGCACCGCGGCAACGTCGGCGGCGAACAGCGGGCCGATGATCAGGCGGGCGCCTTCGGCCAGCGCTTGGCGCGCAGCGTCGGCCGCACCGCCCGGCGTGCCCTTGGTGTCGCGCGGCAGAAGCTGCAGCTGGTCGCCGGCCATGTCGAACAGCGCCATCTGGGCGGAGTCCAGCATGGCCTGCCCGATGGCGGCGCTCTGCCCGCTGAGCGGCACCAGGACGGCCACCTTGATCGGGCCCTGCGCTTCCGGCAGGGGAGCCACCGGAGCCGGGACCGGTTGCGGCGCTTGTGCCACCCGCGGCGGCGCGCTTACAGTCGAACAGGCCGACAACAGGCCGGCGACCAGCAAGGCTGCCACGCCGTGACGTTTCAGACCCTGTGAGAAAGCTGTTGCCAAGCGTGCCACCAATCGTCTCCACATCTGCTGAAACGGCCGCCGATACCGAAGGCGAGACCCAAGGCATGGTCCCCACCGAGCCGGCCGAAAGTGGCGCTCAAGGTAGCCCCCTCGCCGCGCCAAGTAAACTCGCGGGCGGGCTGTATGTCGTCGCTACCCCCATCGGAAACGCCGCGGACATCACGCTGCGCGCGCTCGACACGCTGAAGCGGGCCGACGCCATCGCCTGCGAGGACACGCGCGTTACCGCCAAGCTGATGGGCATCCACGGCATCCACACCCCCTTCGTCTCCTACCACGAGCACAACGCTGCAAAGATGCGTCCGATCCTGATCGGCCGCATGAAAAAGGGCGAGGCCATCGCGCTGGTCACCGACGCCGGCACCCCGCTGGTCTCCGACCCCGGCTACAAGCTGGTGCGGGAGTGCGTGGCGGAGGGGGTGGCGGTGACCACCCTGCCCGGCGCATCGGCCCCGCTGGTGGCCCTGGTGCTGTCCGGCCTGCCGACCGACCGCTTCCTGTTCGCCGGCTTCCTGCCCAACAAGAGCAGTGCGCGGCGCGCCACCGCCGGTGAGCTGAAAGGCGTGCCCGCCACGCTGGTCTTCTTCGAATCGCCGCAGCGCCTGCCGGAGTCGCTGGCCGACCTCGCCGACATCCTGGGCCCGCGCGAGGCCGCCGTCGCCCGCGAACTGACCAAGCTGTACGAGGAGGTGCGGCGCGGCACCCTGCCCGAGCTGGCCGCCCATTATGCCGAGGCCGGCCCGCCGCGTGGCGAGGTCGTGCTGGTGATCGGCCCGCCGGGAGAGGAGGCGACGCCGGGCGAAGCCGATGTCGACGCCCTGCTGCGCGAGGCGCTGACCCGCCTGTCGGTGCGCGATGCCGCCGCCGATGTCGCCGCCCGCACCGGCCAGCACAAGCGCACCGTCTATGCCCGCGCGCTGGAACTGCAGCGGGAGGAAAGGACGAAATGACCGACCTGGATGCGCGGCGCCTGCGGGCCGAAAGCCTGGGCCGCCGGGCGGAGGCGCTGTGCCGCCTGTCGCTGCGGCTGCGCGGCTACCGCATCCTGGCAAGCCGCCTGCGCACGCCGATGGGCGAAATCGACATCGTCGCCAGACGCGGCCGCACCATCGCCATCGTCGAGGTGAAGGCACGCGGCGACTGGGACACCGCCAACGAAGCGTTGAATGCCCGCCAGCGCGGCCGGCTCGCCCGCGCCGCCCATGCCTTCCTCGGCGCCAACCCACGCTATGCCGGCTATGTCTTGCGCTTCGACGTGATGCTGGTTACCCCTTGGGCCTGGCCCCGTCATCTGGTCGATGCCTGGAGACTGTGAGGGGATAAATTTGAAGGGGCGACAGTCTTGAGCAACAGCGCGGAAGCCCGCGAAATCCTGCGCCGCATCGGCGACCAGCCGGACGACGAGATCGATCTGGCCGAAGCCGCCCTGGCTCTGGGCGCGCTGGAGTTGCCGAGCGCCGACCTCGCCCCCTACCGCGCCCATATCCGCGCCATCGTCGAGGATCTGGCCGCCCGCGTCGCGGCAGAGGACAAGGCCGCGGGCGATAGCCTGGAAGCGCGCATCGCCCATCTGCACGCCGTGATCGGCGAGCGCCACGGCTATTCCGGCGACCACGACACCTACGACGACCTGCAGAACGCCAACCTGCTGCGGGTGGTCGACCGCCGGCGCGGCCTGCCGGTGGCGCTCGGCATCCTCTACATGCATGCCGCCCGCTCGCAGGGCTGGCCGATGGTCGGGCTGAATTTCCCCGGCCATTTCCTGGTCCGCATCGAGAAGGACGGCGCCCGCGCCATCCTTGATCCCTTCAACGAGGGGCAGACCCGCAGCGTCGTCGACCTGCGCGACCTGCTGAAGGCCACCGCCGGCAGCGCCGCCGAGCTGGAACCCGGCCATTACCAGCCGGTGTCGAACCGCGACGTGCTGCTGCGCCTGCAAAACAACATCAAGCTGCGCCACCTGTCGGCGCACGATGTGCCGAAGGCGCTGGAGGTGCTGGAGGCGATGCGCCTGTTCGCCCCGCACGAGCCGGCGCTGTGGCGCGAGACCGGCCTTCTGGAAGCCCATGCCGGCAATCTGAAGGACGCCATCACCGCGTTGGAAACCTTCATGGCCCTGACCGGTGACGACCATCACCGGCACCAGACCGCCTCGCTGATCCAGCAACTGAAGAACCGCCTGAACTGACCCCGTTCCAGAGGGACCCGTCATGAGCCTCGCCGTCGCCTTCCAGATGGACCCCATCGAGTCGATCAACATCGACACCGACTCCAGCTTCATGATGGCGCTGGAGGCGCAGAAGCGCGGCCATCGCCTGTACCACTACCACCCGCGCGACCTGATCCTGACCGGCAACCGCCTGACCGCCCGCGTGCGCGAAATGACGGTGGTGCGCCAGCGCGGCGCCCACTACACGCTGGGCGAGCCGGTTATGACCGACCTGTCGACGATGGACGTCATCCTGCTGCGGCAGGACCCGCCCTTCGACATGGCCTACATCACCTCCACCCACCTGCTGGAGCATGTGCAACCCAAGGTTCTGGTCGTCAACGACCCGGCCGAGGTCCGCAACGCGCCGGAAAAGCTGTTCATCACCAAATTCCCCGACCTGATGCCGCCGACGCTGATCACCAGCGACAAGCAGGCCATCCTGGACTTCCGGGCCGAGCACAAGGACATCATCGTCAAGCCGCTGTTCGGCAACGGCGGCGCCGGCGTCTTCCACCTGAAGCCGGACGACGAGAATCTCGGCTCCCTGCTGGAGATGTTCACCCAGCTCTACCGCGAGCCGGTGATTGTCCAGCGCTACCTTCCGGAAATCCGCCAGGGCGACAAGCGCATCATCCTGGTCGACGGCGAGCCGGCTGGTGCTGTCAGCCGCATGCCGCTGGAGGGCGAGGCCCGCGCCAATTTCCATGCCGGCGGCAGCGCCAAAAAGACCGAGCTGACCGCGCGCGAGCGCGAGATGTGCGACGCCATCGGCCCGGTGCTGCGCGAGAAGGGTCTGGTCTTCGTCGGCATCGACGTGATCGGCGACTATATGACCGAGATCAACGTCACCTCCCCCACCGGCATCCAGGAGATCAACCGTCTGAACGGCGTTCAGCTGGAAGCCCTGCTGTGGGATGCCATCGAGCGCCGCCGCGCGGCAAAATAAGGACTGCGGCGCGCGGGGAAGTAAGGATAGGGCGCCACCGGGTCAAACGGGCGGGCTAGGCCGTGGGACCGGTCAGCCCGTCCGCTTGAACCGGGCGAAGGCGTCGCGGATTTGCCGGGCCAGTTCCGCCGCCGCCAGCGAGGGCGTGCGGACCGGCCGATGCAGCGTGACGGCGAAGGACGGCAGGTCGGGAAGACCGCTGTCCGCCGGCAGGATTTCCAAGTCGGGCGGCACGGTGAAGGCCAGCCAGGCCGAGACCGCGAGATCCATCCGCACGGTGGCGAAGGTGGCGTCCAGCCCGCCATTCTCGAACATGCTGCGCCAATCCCGCCCCTGTCGGCGCAGCGCCGCCATCACCGCCGGCCGGAAGACGCAGGTTTCCACCACCAGCGACAATGGCAGCGGGGTCGCGGCATAAGCATTGCCGCCGCGCGCACCAACCCAGACCAGACGGTCGATCAGCAGATGCTCGCCCTGCGCCGCCTCCACCGGCTCCTCGACCAGCGCAAGGTCGAGATCACCATCGCCGATGCGGCCCGCCAGTTCGGGGGACGATCCGCAGATCAGCGTCAGCTCGACCTTCGGAAAGGCAGCGGTGAAACTCCGCAGCATTGGGGCGATGCAGGGAGCGACAAGGTCGTAGGGAACACCGATCCGCACCGGCCCGTCGATGGCGCCGCCGGTGATGTCTGCCCAAATCTCGTCGTTCAGCGCCAGCAACCGCCGGGATTTCCCCAGCAAACGCTCCCCCAATGCGGTCGGGCGCAATCCGCCGCGGTCACGGATGAACAGGGGGCCGCCGGCCAGCGCTTCAAGCCGGGCAATCTGCTGGCTGACCGCCCCCTGCGTCAGGTTCAGGTTCTGGGCCGCCGCCGTCATGCTGGCGTGGTCTGCGACCACGGCAAAGCTGCGCAGCAGGGTCGTGTCGAGATTCCTGGGCATGACGGCATTATGAACACTAATGATCTCCATCTCCACTATTAGTTACCAAAGAGATCGGTTAAACGCTATTCCGGTTCATCCGCACCACGACCGGAGATGACGTTCCGATGATCCCTGCCCTCAACATCGACGCCGCACTCGACGCCCTGACCGATCACTGGTCGCCCAAAGTGATCGCGCGGGTGAACGACCAGTATGTGAAGGTTGCCAAGTTGAAGGGCGAGTTCGTCTGGCACCGCCACGATGATGAGGATGAACTCTTCCAAGTCATCCGCGGCCGGCTGCGCATCCAGTTCGAGGATGGCAACGAGACGCTGCTGTCACCGGGCGAACTGTGCGTGATCCCACGTGGAGTGATGCACAATCCGGTCGCCGACGAGGAATGCTGTATTCTGCTGATCGAAACGGTGACGACGAAGCACACCGGCGATGTCGAGACGCCGATGACCCGCTCCATCGCCCAACAGCTGGCCTGAAAGCGGGCCCGACGGCGTGCCTGGCTGCGGCGCGCCGTGCCTTGACCGGCGGACTTCGGGGGGCGATAACTGCCGCCTCCCAGAGTTTTCGAGCGAGACCACCCGTGAACCGCATTTTCTCCGGCATGCAGCCGACCCGGCAGCTTCACCTCGGCAACTATCTGGGGGCGCTGCGCAACTGGGTGGATCTGCAGAACAGCTACGAGTGCATCTTCTGCGTCGTCGACCTGCACGCGCTGACCATCGACCAGGACCCGGAGGTTCTGCGCAACAACATCCGCGAGGTCGCCGCGGCCTACATCGCCGCCGGCATCGACCCGGACAAGAACATCCTGTTCAACCAGTCGGTGGTGTCCGGCCATGCCGAGCTGGGCTGGATCCTGTCCTGCCACACGCCGCTGGGCTGGCTGAACCGCATGACGCAGTTCAAGGAAAAGGCCGGCAAGCAGAAGGACATGGCCAACCTTGGCCTCTATGCCTACCCGACGCTGATGGCCGCCGACATCCTGCTGTACAAGGCCACCCATGTGCCGGTGGGCGAGGACCAGAAGCAGCATCTGGAACTGGCGCGCGACATCGCCGGCGCCTTCAACCGCCGCTATGAGACCGAATACTTCCCGCTGCCCGAGCCACAGATCCTTGGCGAGGCGACGCGGGTGATGAGCCTGCGCGACGGCAAGAAGAAGATGTCGAAGTCGGACGAGTCCGAATATTCGCGCATCAACATGACCGACGATGCCGACACCATCGCGCAGAAGATCCGCAAGGCGAAGACCGATCCGGAACCGCTGCCGGAAACCGTGACCGAGCTGGAGGCCCGTCCGGAGGCCGACAACCTCGTCACCATCTATGGTGCGCTGGCCGGCCAGTCGCGCGAGCAGGTTCTGGCCCAGTTCGCCGGGTCCCAATTCTCCGACTTCAAGAAGTCGCTGGTCGACCTGTCGGTGGACAAGCTGGCGCCGATCACCACCCGCATGAAGGAGCTGCTGGCCGACAAGGCTGAGATCGACCGGCTGCTGAAGAAGGGCGGCGAGCGCGCCGCCGCGATTGCGGAAAAGAACCTGAACGACGTGAAGGACATCATCGGCCTGCTGCGGCCGTAAGGATAGCCTGCCCGTGACGGCCCCCATCCTGATCACCGGCTTCGCACCGTTCGGGACGATCCCGGACGGCGAAGCGGATCCTTCAGCCGCCGACCATCCCCCCACCGACCATCCCTGGACGGCCGATCCGACCGCCCTGCTGATGGAGCGGCTGGCGGGAGAACCGGGGGTCGTCACCGCCACCCTGCCCCCCCTGTATGACACCTGCGGCGAGGCCTTCGCCGCGCTGCTGGCGGAACACCGGCCGCTGGCTGCGCTCGGCTTCGCCTATCTGGACTCCAGCGATTACATCCGGCTGGAACGGCTGGCCTGGAACCGCGACGAAAGCCCGATGCCGGACGCAGCCGGCACGGTGCGGGACCATGCCGACATCGTGCCCGACGGGCCGACCGCCTATGGCAGCACCCTGCCGGTGCCGCGGGTGATGCGGGAATTGTCGATGGCCGGCCTGCCGGTGACCTTCGGCGATTTCTCCGGCGGCTTCCTCGGCAACCATCTGTTCTACCGGGCGCGCCATATCATCGAGAGCGCCGGCCTGGACGTGCCCTACGGCTTCTTCCACATGCCGCCGCTGCCGGAGCGCGCGGCGGTGCTGCGCCGTTTCGGCGGTCTGAGCCTGGATCGGCAGGAACTGGCGGCCCGCACATTGGTCGGCATGCTGCGCCGGGCGCTGGACGGGATCGCGTAGGTAAGGATCAGGCCGTCCTGGCGGGACGGCGCTGCTCGGGCGGGTTCACGATGGCGCGCAGCGCGTCCAGGAACTCACGGCCCTTGTCGGTCAGGGTGACGATCTTGCGGCGGCGTTCGCGCGGATCTTCCTGCGCCTGCACCAGATCGAGGCCGGCCTTGCCGAAGCTGTGCCAGCGGCTGAGCGCCGCGACGTTGCGCGACGCGGAGGATTGGGCGATGCCCAGGCGTTCCGCCAGTTCGCCGATTGAGATGCCTTCGCTCTGCGCGATGGTCATGAAACTCAGCGCATACTGGATGGGCAGGTCGGGGTCGAGCTTGCGGAACGCCTCAAGCACCTGGACGACGGTAAGGACCTCGTCATGACGAACGCGGGCCGGCATTCAGCAGGTCTCCGCGACGCCGCGCGCTATGCAGCGCGGGAGGGTGGTCCCCAACGGGCCGGTGTGTAGATGATGTTCAGGCGTCCAAGCCATAGGATGACTTCCCCGTTTTCACGCCTCAGGTCGAAGGACCCGGCCGGCGATGCCCAGCGGGCGTGTTCAACGAAGAGACGGTGACCGCAAAAACCCAGAAAGACACACATGGGATCCTCTCGATATCCGGAATTCACGTTCGAAGGCTGCGGGAAGAAGGCGGGCCGGCTGGGCTTGAGTGGCGGCCATATGGGCGGCCCAATTGGCGGCGATGATGGCCGGGTCGCCCGATCGGCGAGTCCAGGCAGTGGCTACGATGGCTTTCATCGAAACTCTCCAGGGGTTGAGTGATGCCGGCGTGAGAGACCGGCGGATCCGGTATCGCCGGTCAGCGATACGGTTGCAAGGTCAAAAATGTCCGCGCGTCCGATAGGTTCCGATCGCGGATGTGAAAAGGCGGAAGACGGCAGGCGAGTGGAGGCTCTTCGCCGTCCCCAACGTCGCCGTCCGTCAATCCGATGTCGCGCCGCAAATGGTCGCACAATCGGCCCGGTCCCGAGGATAGCCCGGAATCGAGCCAACGGCTCCGCAACGCCGTCCACAAGGTCGGCATGATCTGCTCCTGTAATCGAGAGACACCGACAGCCGGGACTCTGTGACGAAATAATTCCGTGAGCGGATGTATTCCGTCAACCGGTTCCTCTTGAGATGACCATTCGTTTGCAAATGGCGTGACCTTCACCGCACGTCTGTTGCAAATCGGCACCGCTTTTCCGCCGTTTCGCCATCCGCCAGGATGAGGCCGGGCATCTCTGGACAAGCGGAGGTCGGTCGGTCAAACACAAAGCCGGCGGCAAAAGCCGTCTGCGGTACTCCTCTCACCGGTCTCCTATCCATCAGTTCCGGGTCGCCCGTCCGTGTCCATCCTCCCCTCTTCCGCATGGCCGACAGCGGTGCGTTCCGCCCGCAAGCTGCTGGCGGTTGCAGCTGTGGCGGCGGGCGTGCTGTGGAGCCTGCCCGCGGCGGCGGAGGCGCGTTTCACCCCCGGCCCCTGCTGGTTCACCGTGCCGGACGGCGAAGCGGCCCTGTGCGGGACGGTCGCGGTGCCGGAGCGGCGGGACCGTCCCAACAGCCGCAGCCTGCGCCTGCCGGTCGCCGTCCTGCTCAGCACCGCCCGCCAGCCGGCCCCCGATCCCGTGCTGTTCCTCGAGGGCGGCCCCGGCGCCTCCCCCTTCGGCAGTGGCGAGGCGACGGAGGAGCGGATGGAGGTGTGGTGGGAACTGTCGGCCCCGTTCCGCCGCACCCGCAACCTGATCCTGTTCGATCCGCGCGGCGTTGGCCGGGCGGAACCCGACACCGATTGCCCGGAGCTGGACGCCGTCGGCACCACCCGCGGCACCCGGCCACTGACGCGCGAGCAGCGGGCGGCGGCGGAACGCTCGGCGGTCAGCGCCTGTTCGGCGCGGCTGCAGGCGGCCGGGCTGGACGCTACCCAATTCTCCACCCCCGTCGCGGCGGAGGATGCGCTGGACATCGTCACCGCGCTGGGCGCTCAGCGCGTCAACCTGTTCGCGGTGTCCTACGGCACGCGGGTCGGGCTGGAGATCCTGCGGCGGCAGGGAACCCGTGTCCGCACCGCCGTCTTCGACAGCGTTTATCCGCCCGACGTCAACGCGCAGGAGGAGATGGCCTGGCTGGCGCAACGCTCCTATCGCCGGCTGTTCGACGACTGCGCCGCCAACCGGGCCTGCCGCTCCGCCTTTCCCGATCTGGAAAAGCGCTTCCTCGGCCTGATCGACCGGCTCGACCGCAACCCGGTCGAGATCGTCGTCGGCGATCATGAGACGCGCCGCATCCTGCGGCTGACCGGCGGGGCGGCCATCGCCGCCGGGCTGGAGGCGATGGCGGTCAGCGAGGCCGTGCCGGCCCTGCCGATCATGCTCGACCGCGCCATCCGCGGCCAATACGCCACGCTGGCCGAATGGGCGCCGACCAACTGGCTGGGCGACCCGGAGGTCGCCGACGGGCTGGCCTTCTCGGTCGAATGCCGTGAGTCGGTGACCACCGCCGATCCGTTGAAGCGCGCCGACAACGCCCGCCGCTATGCCCCTTATGGGCTGGTCGCCGCCGACGACCCCGGCCAGCGCGTTTGCCGTCTGTGGCCGGCCGGCCATCAGGAGTTGACCGAGCGCCTGCCGGTCGCCAGCCCGGTGCCGGTGCTGCTGCTGTCGGGGGCCTACGATCCCGTCACCCCGCCGGACTGGGGCGACCGCGCCGCCGCCACCTTGCCGAAGAGCCGCCATCTGGTCTTCCGCGCCGCCAGCCACATCGTCACCTCCGGCGAGGACTGCGCCATGGCCGCCGCCGTGACCTTCGTCGAGCAGGAGTCGGTTCCGGCGACCGCCTGTCCGGGCGCCGCCAAGCCGCCGGTGTTCGAAGGACCATGAGCCGCAGGAGAAGAGGTCCCCGATGCCCTTTCCATCCCATGAACGCGCCGTGCTGCTGGCGGTCAAAGGCGTCGGCCCAACTGTGATCGGCAGGCTCGAACAGGTCGGCATCCATGATCTGGCGGTGCTGGCCGGTGCGGACGCCGCGGCCCTGTGCACGGCAATCGCCGGAGAACTGGGCGCGAGCTGCTGGAAGAACAGCCCGCAGGCACGCGGCGCCATCGCGGCAGCGATCCGTGCCGCGCAACAGCATGGGGCGGCGACCGCCGCAGACTGATGCCGGTGGTCGTCCTGCGCGCCCTGTTCACCGTCTCGTTCACCGCCCCGGCGCGATCCGCCGGTAGCTCAGCGCCTCCGCGATGTGGCGGCGCCTGACCCCCTCGGCCCCGTCCAGATCGGCCAGCGTCCGCCCGACCCGCATCACCCGATGATAGCCGCGGGCTGACAGCTTCAGCCCCTCCGCCGCCTCGGTCAGCAGGGCGCGGCCGGGGGCGTCGGGGGAGGCCACCTTTTCCAGCAGTTCGCCGTCGGCCTCGGCGTTGGTCCGCACCGCCCGGCCGGCCGGGTAAGGACCGAAACCGCTGTAGCGCTCCGCCTGGATGGCGCGGGCGACGGCGACACGGGCGGCGATGGCGGCGCTGCCCTCCGCCGGGGGCGGCAGGCTGAGGTCGGCGGGGCTGACCGCCGGCACGTCGATGTGAAGGTCTATGCGGTCGAACAGCGGGCCGCTGATCTTCGACTGATAGTCGGCGGCACATTTCGGCGCGCGGGCGCAGGCGAGCGAGGCGTCGTCGAGATGGCCGCAGCGGCAGGGGTTCATCGCCGCCACCAGTTGGACGCGCGCCGGGTAGGTCACATGGTGGTTGGCGCGGCTGACCACCGCCTTGCCGGTCTCCAGCGGTTGACGCAACGCCTCCAGCAGCGCGCGGGGGAACTCGGGCAATTCGTCGAGGAACAGAACGCCCTGGTGCGCCAGGGAGATCTCGCCCGGCTTCGCCCGCGTGCCGCCACCGACCAGCGCCGGCAGGCTGGCCGACTGGTGCGGCGCGCGATAGGGGCGCTGGCGCAGCAGACGACCGTCCTCCAGCAGACCGCCGACGCTGTGGATCATCGACACCTCCAGCGCCTCCGCCGGGTCGAGCGGCGGCAGCAGGCCGGGCAGCCGGGCGGCCAGCATCGATTTGCCGGAACCGGGCGGGCCGATCATCAGCAGGTTGTGCGAGCCGGCGGCGGCGACCTCCAGCGCACGCTTGGCCGTTTCGTTGCCCTTCACGTCGCGCAGGTCGGGCGGCGGCGCGTCCTGCTCCTGCATCCGCGGCTTGGGCGGGGTCAGCACTTGGGTGCCCTTGAAATGGTTGATCAGCGCCAGCAGGTTGGCCGGCGCCAGCACGTCGAGGTCGGGACCGGCCCAGGCCGCCTCGCCGCCGCAAGCCGCCGGGCAGATCAGGCCGCGCTCGTTGGCCAGCGCGTCGATGGCGGCCGGCAGCACACCCGCCACCGGGGTCAAGGCGCCGTCCAGCGCCAGTTCGCCCAGCGCCACATAACGGGCGATCTCCGCATCCGGCAGCACCCCCATCACCGTCAGCAGGCCGAGCGCGATGGGGAGGTCGAAATGGCTTCCTTCTTTCAGCACGTCGGCGGGGGCGAGGTTGACGGTGATGCGCTTGGCCGGCAGCGCCAGTCCCAGAGCGTGCAGCGCGGCGCGCACCCGCTCCCGGCTTTCGCCCACCGCCTTGTCGGGAAGTCCGACGACGGTGAAGGCGACGATTCCGCCGGACATCTGGACCTGGACGTCGATCCCCAGAACCTCGATGCCCTGGAACGCCACCGTGTTGACGCGCGCAACCACCACCGCACCCCGAAACAGACGCCCATCAGGGCATGTTGCACGCGATTGTAGTCTTCCCATCAGCTATGCGCCAGCGCGGGATGAAAATCACCTCGCCACCGGCCCCATCATATCCGCCCGGCGCAGGGAGCGGTTGTCCCGGCCCTCCGGCCGCCTAACATGAGGGCAAACACCTGTCCGGCTGCATTGCCGGCACGCATCGTCGAAAAGGATCAGCCACCGTGCAGCTTCACCTGAGCACCTGGGCCGAGGTCGAGACCTATCTGAAGACCTCCAAGGGCATCATCATGCCGATCGGCTCGACCGAGCAGCATGGGCCGAACGGGCTGGTCGGCACCGACGCCATCTGTGCCGAGGTCGTCGCGAAGGGCGTCGGCGACGCCACCGGCGCGCTGGTCGGCCCGACCATCCCGGTCGGCATGGCCGTCCACCACATGGAATTCCCCGGCTCGATGACGCTGAAGCCGTCCACCCTGATCGCGCTGCTGCGCGACTATGTCGGCTCGCTGGCCGAACACGGGTTCGAGCGCTTCTTCTTCGTCAACGGCCATGGCGGCAACATCGCCACGCTGCGCGCCGCCTTCTACGAGATCTATGCGGAGAACCGGGCGCTGCGCGGCCGCGACGCGCCGGACCTGCGCTGCACCCTGGTGAACTGGTGGGAGAATGGCGAGGTCGGCCGCCTGTCGCGCGAGCTGTACCAGGGCAAGGAGGGCTCGCACGCCACCCCCAGCGAGGTGTCGCTGACCCAGTACGCCTATCCCGACTCGATCAAGACCGCGGCGATGGAGCCGGAACAGGCGCCGGCCGGCGGCTTCCACGATGCCCGCGACTTCCGCCGCCGCTATCCCGACGGCCGCATCGGCTCCGCCCCCGGCCTCGCCCGTCCCGAACATGGCCAGCGCCTGTACGAGGCGGCGGTCGGCGCCATCGCCACCCAGTACCGCGCCTTCCTGGCGGAGCAGTAAGGGCGGTCACTCTCCTGCACGCCGCTCAGGTCCCAGTGGGGGGATGCCGGTGGGGCATCTTCGCCCCGCACGTTGATTCGGCGGTCGGACCTGCCTAAATTCGGACCGGTTGACGGAACCCGCGTTCCGCAACCGACCGGCCCGAACAGAGCACGACCGCCCCAGTCCATGATCAACGAGCTGAACCAGCGATCGCGCGAGATTTTCCGGCTGATCGTCGACGCCTATGTGGCGTCGGGCGAGCCGGTCGGCTCGCGCACGATCTCCAGGCGGCTTGGCATGGCCTTGTCGCCCGCGACCATCCGCAACGTGATGGCCGACCTGGAGGAGCAGGGGCTGCTCTACGCCCCGCACACCTCCGCCGGCCGCATCCCGACCGATGCCGGCCTTCGCATGTTCGTCGACGGCCTGCTGGAGATCGGATCGCTGACCGAGGACGAGCGCGCCTCGATCGAAGCGAAATGCTCCGCCTCCGGCCGCGCCTTCGCCGACGTGCTGGGTGAGGCGTCGACCATGCTGTCCGGCCTGTCGCACTGCGCAGGCCTGGTTGTGGCGCCCAAGACCGACCGGCCGCTCAAGCACATCGAGTTCGTGTCGCTCGGTCCCGGCCGCGCCCTCGTCGTCCTGGTCAACGAGGACGGTCTGGTCGAGAACCGGGTGATCGAGGTTCCGATGGGGGTGCCGACCTCCACCCTGCAGACGGTGTCGAACTTCCTCAGCGCCAAGCTTGCCGGCCGCACGCTGGACGAGGCCCGGCAGGAGGTCCTGCAGGAGATCGAGCAGCAGAAGACGCAGTTGGACGAGCTGTCGCGCAAGGTGGTCGCCGCCGGTCTGGCCACCTGGGCCGGCAGCGGCGGGTCGAACGCCGGCCAGCTGATCGTCCGCGGCCAGTCCCGCCTGCTGGAGGACGTCACCGCGCTGTCCGACCTGGAGCGTGTGCGCGGCCTGTTTGAGGCACTGGAGACCAAGGAGACGATGCTGCGCATGCTGGACGCCACCGGACGGGGCGACGGCGTGCAGATCTTCATCGGCGCGGAGAATGTGCTGTTCAGCCATTCCGGCTGTTCGATGATCATCTCCCCCTTCCAGAACAGCCGGGAACAGGTGATCGGCGCCATCGGCGTCATCGGCCCGACCCGCATCAATTACGCCCGCATCATTCCGCTGGTCGATTACACCGCCAAGGTGGTCAGCCGGCTGATCGGCTGAGCACCGCCCTCACCAACTCCGCCTTTTGACGAAGCAAGAATTGAGAAGACCATGAG
This sequence comes from Azospirillum sp. TSH64, assembly GCF_003116035.1. GTDB lineage: Bacteria > Pseudomonadota > Alphaproteobacteria > Azospirillales > Azospirillaceae > Azospirillum. Next base: position 2,254,400 of record NZ_LGQW01000015.1, on the reverse strand, counting down.
CGAAGAGCAGAACAAGCCCGCCGACGCCACGGTGGAGCCGACCGAGGCCACCGCCGACACCGCCGCCAACCAGACGGACACCGGTTCGCCTGAGGACCGCGTCGCCAAGCTGGAGGCCGAGGTCGCCAGCCTGAAGGACCAGCTTCTGCGCGCCATGGCGGAGACGGAGAACACCCGCCGCCGTGCCCAGCGCGACCGTGAGGACGCCAGCAAGTTCGCCGTGTCGAGTTTCGCCAAAGAGCTGGTGTCGGTCGCCGACAATTTGCGCCGCGCGCTCGACGCCGTGCCGGCCGAGGGCCGCGAGCAGGACGATGTGCTGAAGGGCCTCGCCGTCGGCGTCGAGGCGACCGAGCGCCAGCTGTTCGCCGCCTTCGACCGCGCCGGCATCAAGAAGCTGGACCCGGCCGGCGAGCCGTTCGACCCGAACTTCCATCAGGTGATGTTCGAGATCGAGAACACCGGCAAGGCGGCCGGCACCGTCGTGCAGGTCCTGCAGCCCGGCTACACCATCCACGGCCGCCTGCTGCGCGAGGCGATGGTCGGTGTCGCCAAGGGCGGTGACGCCGGCGGCCAGCACGTCGATACGAAGGCGTAACCGTACAACCTCTGCAAAGCCCCCGGTTCAGCGGCTCCGCCGACGGGCCGGGGGCTTCGTGCCGTGCGGAATAGGGTACGCCAGCGGTTGACGGTCGGCGGGAAATTGCCTAGGCCTTTCCCTTATTCCTTTCGGCCGAGCAACCGGAGCCGCGTTCCATGCCCAAGAGCGTCCTGACCGTCGACGATTCCAAGACCATCCGCGACATGGTCGGGTTCACGCTGAAAGGCGCCGGCTATGAGGTGGCGGAGGCGTCGGACGGCACTGCCGGCCTTGCCCTGGTCAACCAGCGCAAGTTCGACTGCATCATCACCGATTTGAACATGCCGGGCCTGGACGGGCTGGCGCTGACCCGCGCCATCCGCGGCTCGGCACTCAACCGCGCCACCCCGGTCCTGCTGCTGACCACCGAGGCCGATCCGGCCAAGAAGTCCGCCGGCCGCGAAGCCGGCGCCACCGGCTGGCTGGTGAAGCCCTTCAACCCGGAAAAGCTGGTGGAGACAGTGCGGAAGGTCTGTCCGTAAGGACCGGTCTTCCCCGTCAACGGGCAATCAGGAACTCCCCGTCAGGATCATGCGCGGCGAAGCGCTGTTGGGCCTTGCCGCGGTCGGCGACGGCATAGCAGTAGACGCAGCCGTGCGGGCAGCTGTCATAGTCGCCGATGTCGCGGCTTTCGGCGCACAGGCAGCCGGGCCGGTTGCCCTTCTCCCGCGCGGCGATCGCATGGCCCGCGACATCGGACAGCCGCAGCCCATCGACGCAGCGGGCCGGCGCCGTGCCGGGCGTACCGTCCAGGTCCGGCTGGGTGCAGAGCGTCAGCGCCATCCCTTCCCCCGCCGCGATCCCGGCCAGGTCCGCCAGCAGCGCGCGCTTCTCCTCCGCCTCCGGATCGCGCCAGCCGATGCCGGCGGCGGCGAGGTTGCGGGCGGTCTTGCGGTAGGGCTGGAGAAAGGAGGCCACCACCTCGTCGGTCACCCCGCGCAGCGAGCGGGCGATGGCGGCGAAGGTCTCGCGGTGCCAAGCGGGCGGCGTGGCCTCGGTCAGGGCGATGGGGTCGTAGCGCCAGACCGCGGCGCGCGGGCCCCAACGCTCGCGCACCCGCGCCATATGGCCGACCGCGGTTTCCCAGGCGGGGACCGAGCGCTCCAGCACGGTCGGCAGGCCGGTGACGCTGTACTGCACGACGAAGGGAAAGCCCCGCTCCGCCACGCTGTCGAGTGCCGGCAGGAACGGTCCCAGATTCTTGGTCCAGAAGATGAAGCCGTCGACCGCCGGACGGGTGAGGTCGATGCGGTAGGTCTGGCCGCCATAGGGGTTGACCATCCGGCAGTAACCGGCGTCGAGGCGGTTCAGGAACCAACGCCCGTAGAAGGCGGGAATGTCGGTCTTGTAGCTGGCGGAGATGATCATGCAGCCAGCATGGGAATGCCGGCCCGCCGCTTCAAGGGCGGACCGGCATGACCAAATCCTTACTGGACCGCGCGGACTTCGACCACTTCGGGGATGTAGTGGCGCAGCATGTTCTCGATGCCGTGCTTCAGCGTGGCGGTGGAGCTGGGGCAGCCGGAACAGGCCCCCTTCATCGCCAGATAGACGACGCCGCGCTCGAAACCCTGGAAGGTGATGTCGCCGCCGTCCTGGGCGACCGACGGGCGGACGCGGGTGTCCAGCAGCTCCTTGATCTGCTCGACGATCTCCTCGTCGTCGGCATTCGCCGCCGCGGCATGGCCGTCGCCGCCATCCTCCAGCAGGACCGGGCGGTCGGCGGTGAAATGCTCCATGATCACGCCGAGGATCGACGGCTTCAGCAGGAACCAGTCGCGGGCGTCGGTCTTGGTGATGGTGATGAAGTCGGCACCCAGGAAGACGCCGACGACGCCCTCGATCTCGAACAGGCGCTGGGCGAGCGGCGACCGGGCGGCATCCTCGCGGCCGGTGAAGTCGGCGGTGCCGCGTCCGAGCACGTCACGCCCCGGCAGGAACTTGAGAGTCGCCGGGTTGGGCGTCTGCTCGGTCTGAATGAACATGGTCTGGTCCTCCATCGGCGGCGGAATGGAACCGCCGGCGCGCCCGGGATCGGGACGCGGTACGATTGGGGGAAATCTGGGCCGAAACGCCGGGCGGATCAAGGACCCCGGTTGTGTGGGTATTAGGCATCCGGCATGCGCGGACCGTTCCCGCCGCACCTATCCTTACCTGCGTCGCCATCCTTACCTGCCTTGCCCCCGCTTTACGTGATCGCGTCCAGCTCCTCGTTGCTGAGACCGCCGGGGACGATGGTCAGCGGGATGTGCAGCCGCCCCAGCCCGCGGCCGGTGTAGTAGGAGATCAGCGGGCCGGGACCCTCCGGATCGGTGCCGGCGGCCAGCACCAGGATGGAGATGCTCGGCTCCTCGCCGATCAGGGCCAGCACCTCCTCGGTGCGGTTGCCTTCGCGGACATAGAGCGCCGGAAGAGTGCCGGTCAGCTGGTTGACCTCGCGCGCCAGCTTCTGGAGCATCTGCTCGGCCTCGGCGCGCTGTTCCTCGCGGATCAGGTTCTCCACCGCCAGCCAGTGCTGCATCTCGCCCTTTTCCAGCACGGTCAGCAGCGCCACCTTGCCGCCCGACTTGCGGGCGCGCAGGCAGGCATAGCGGAGCGCCACCTTCAGCTCCGGGCTGTCGTCGACCACCACCAGGAAGATGCGCACCGGCTTGGGGGGCTGCTGTTCCGGCGTGGCGGACTGCGTCGTGTCGGTCATCTCTGTCACCCTCTCGGCTTAGACCCGGCGGAATGCGGCGCCGGCCGCCCAGCCGGCCGCGATGGCGCCGAGGACGGCGGCCACCCCGTAGACGACCGGGCGGTTGCGCGCGAAGTCCGACACTTCGGCGCTGAACCCGATCTTGGACACCACCAGCGGCGTGGTCTGGGCGCTGACCACCTCGCCGTCGCGTATCAGCAGGGCTTCGACATTGTACAGCCCGGTCGGGACATTGGCCGGGAAATAGATGTTGGTGCGGAACAGCCGCTCGCCCAGGAAGGCAACCTGCCCCATGGAGATGGCGTAGAGCCCCTGGCGCTGCTTGTTGCGGATCAGCGCGCTGCGGTAGGCGGCAAGCTCCTCCGGCGGCAGGGTGGATTCCGCCGGCAGTTGCAGCTGCGGCAGGCCAAGCTGGTGGCGCTCCAGCGCCGGGCGGCCGACCAGCTGGTCGAGCGGCCGGCTGACCGCCACCGTGTAGAAGCTGGGCACCTGGTCGAAGCGCAGGCTGTCGGTGTTCATCCACATGCCGGCCACCCGCTGCTTGCGGCGGACGGTGGCGGGGGAGCGCGGGCCGGTGACGACGATGGCGACGTCGCCCGCCCCGTCGGTGGTGCCGAACAGCACGACCTCGGTGCCGGTGAAGCCGGTGGTGATGGCGATCAGATGGCTCGACAGGTCGGCGACCAGCTGCTGCGCCCACACCGTCGCCGCCACCGTGCCGCCCAGCAGCAGCCCGGCCAGCGCCGCGGCGGCCTGGACCAGCCTGCGCTTCATCGGGCGGCGCTTGGTAAGGATACGCAGCCCCGCCATCAGCGCAGCCCCATGGTCAGGGTGTAGAGGTCGTCGGGACGGGAGAACAGGTCCCAGGCCAGCTTCAGCGCCACCGCCACCACGATCATCGACAGCGCCATCCGGGCGGTCTCGCCGCGCAGCCGGGTGCCGGCCCGGGTGCCGAACTGCGCGCCGATCACGCCGCCGATCAGCAGCAGGAGCGCCAACATGGCGTCCACCGTCTGGTTGGTGGCGGCCTGGAGCAGGGTGGCCGCCGCGGTGGTGAAGATGATCTGGAACAGCGAGGTGCCGGCGACCAGGCCGGCCGGCATGTTCAGCAGATAGATCATCGCCGGCACCAGCAGGAAGCCGCCGCCGATGCCCATGATCGCCACCAGCATGCCGCCGACCGCCCCGATCCCCGCCGGCAGCAGGGCGGAGATGTAGAGCTTGGAGCGCTGGAAGCGCATCTTGAAGGGCAGGCCGTGCAGCCAGATGTGGCGGTGCAGCTTGCCGCGCTTGGCCGTCGGTGCCCGGCGGCGCAGGATGGCGCGGCTGCTTTCCACCAGCATCATGCCGCCGATGGTGCCGAGGAAGAAGACGTAGGACAGGGTGATGGCGATGTCGATCTGGCCCAGCCGCTGGAGGATGCCGAAGATCCACACCCCCACCGCGGTGCCGACCACGCCGCCGCCCAGCATCACCACGCCCAGCTTCACGTCGACATTGCCGCGCCGCCAGTGGGCGAGCACGCCCGACACGCTGGCGGCGACCAGCTGGTTGGCCTGGGTGCCGACGGCGATTGCCGGGGGAACGCCGATGAAGATCAGCAGCGGCGTCATCAGGAAGCCGCCGCCGACGCCGAACATTCCCGACAGGAAGCCGACCAGCCAGCCCATGCCGAGCACCAGCAGCGCGTTGACCGACATCTCGGCAATCGGCAGGTAGACTTGCATGGAGGGGCAATCTGTCAGGATGGGCGGCGGGATCGGCAGCTTACCCGAGCCGGTGCCGTGGCGGAAGACCGCAGCGCCGCCCTTTCGGGGGGATCGCTTCCGGTGACGGGGCCGGCGGGAGGGGTGGAACGGCGTGGAACGGTTTCCGGCCGATGTTCCATCCTGTCCGCCTCACAGACGGTCAAAGGCGGCCTTGCCACGGCGTTCCAGCGCCGAGCCGAGGGTGGGATAGGGATCGTCGGGGTTGAGGGTGTAGGGATAGACGCCCTTCGGCCCCGGCGCTTCCGGGCGGGCGAGGATGGCGGCGACGGCGCGCGGATCGGGCGGGGTGCGTTCGCGGAAGGCGCCGGGAATGCTGTCGTCGTCGAGGTCGGCAATCAGGTCGGCGGCAAGGTCGGCAGCAGGCATGGCCGACGGGTCTTCCGACGGCTGAGATGTTTGCGGCTGATGCGCCGGCCGTTGCGCCGGCTGGTCGGCCAGCCCGTCGAGGATGCCGAGCCGGTCGGCCAGCCAGCGCACCGTGGACGGATCGCCGGAGGAGACCAGCCGTTCGATCTGCTCGACGACCAGACTGCGCAGCGACGACAGCCGCAGGTCGGCCTCGCGTCTCAGCGCCTGACGCTCCCACCACACCCTGTGACGGAAATCCTTGGAACCGTAATAGGCCCGCCAGAGGGTCGTCCGGCTGCATCCCATGGCGCGGGCGACATAAAGGAAGCTGCTGCCGCGCGCCAGCATGCCGGCGGCCATGATCCATTGCTCCTCATGGAACTGCGAACCGGGGACCAGCGAGCCATCCGAGGGCACCGGCGGCTCTTCGGCCCAGCGGGGGAAATTGTCGTTCTGGAAGGTACGGCTGTCGAGGGCCATGGCGTCGCTCCGCAGGCTGGTGGACGGTTTGCGGAGAGGTTATAGGATTTTGATCCTTTATGGTGGATTTTGTGCAAAACCGGGAGCACGGCAGGGAAGCCGGCTCCGCCCTTCGCGGGGATGACGCCGAAAGAAATGCCGGCCGACCGGCAAATCGGCGAAGCGCCTCCAGGCCAGCGCTCCTCTATCCCGCAACTTAAGAGGCGGTTTCCAGAACTCTCATTCGATGATCACCGTTCCAGAAACCTGCTGATCTGCCGTCGATTTCCTGTGCCTTTGGCACGGATAAGGCAAAGGCCGTCTTCGCCGCGACGAGGTGAGCGAGTTCGGGGGAAGGCGGTGTTCAGCACAGTACAACTGAAAGTCATGAGAAAATATTTATCGATAAATTGCATGTCTGGAAAACGGTTTTCTCCGACGTGACGAAAATGATTTTGCAGTGTTGATCTTCCAGAAGGGAAGAAATCATGGACTATGAACTTAGTTGCTATATCACTTTGTCGTCAGCTCCCGAGCATGGGGAGGCAAGAGAGAAGTTGATTAAAGCCGTGCATACGTTCGAAGCCGATCTGAAGCAAGCGGGCATCGGCTATGCTCTTGACCTTCAAAACATCCGGCAAGCTCGTACCGTGATCCATAGCGTGCACGCTGGCACGGAAATGCGCCGAGCCGCCGCCGAGCCGAATGAGGACGCGCCCTAACACTACTTTGGCAGTTCCACCGTGATGTGGCCGGATTGACAGGCGCCTTGTGGTAATGAGGCGCGACGGCGCTTTTTCGCTCCTTGACGCGGTAGGTGTTGGGCCAGAACTGGCCGATGATGGGAAGTCGTGAACCATCGGTGTCGATCGGCTTGGGAACAGGCCCTCTGCCAGTCGCTCGCACTGTTTCTTTCCGGGCCATGGCCCTTCCGCCGACCGTGCGATCGTAAGATCCCCGCCCACGGCCGTGCACGATATGGACGGTTCAGAAAAGACCGTCGACGATACACTAAGACACAAGAACAGACGGCCGATGTCCGGATTACCGTCGCCGCCGATGCAGATGCTTCCGAGCACAGCCGAAATGTGCGCTTGGTATTTTCCAGAAAAAGACCATAATACGCGACGCTGCAATTTTTCCCGAACAATGACCGGAGTGGGCATGCGCCTAAAGAAAGCAGCTCAGGCGTCGCGTGGGCATTTCGTCGATCCCTGGATGCGTGTCGCTCATATGACCGGACAGTTGGCGGCGACAGCCGGCACCGCCTGGTCATCGAACCCGCACCCGACGGACAGCGCCCTCGCGCAGAGCTGGCTTGCCGGCTGGCGCGCCTATGACCATGACGCGGCCTCCGCTCCCCTCCTGGTCCAGCTTCCACACCCGCAGCCGGGCTCCCCGCTTCGGGGTTCCCGGTTCCCGGCATCGCCCCGCTCCGCGACGCTGCCTTCCGCAGCGCTGCCGATGCCAATGCCATCACGACAGGATGATTACATGACCACCGAACTGATCGACCGGCTTCCCGGCATGGCCGACGCCGACCTCTCCACCCTCGTCACCAATGCCGAGCGGCTGGTGCGGGCGGGAACACCCAAGCAGCAGAAGTCGGCCCAGGCGGCGATGCCCGCCATCCAGGCGGAGGTCGCCGCGCGACAGGCGAAACTGGCGGCAAACCCGCCCAAGCGCGCCCCGCGCGCCAGCCGGAAGGCCGCTGCGCTGGCGGCCCCAACTGCGCCCTGACCCCAGCGTGCTGGCCAAGCGCCTCGCTGCCCGCTGTACGCCGAGCCATTCTCGCGCATATTCATCAGATCGTGCCGATCCGATGCCCCTGTTGTCGGTGCTGGCTCGTCCCGCACAGGCGCCAGTAGAACTGCCAAAGTGGTGCTAAGAGACCGGTTCCAGAACCTCCATCCGATGATCACCCTCTGGAAACCCGCTGATCTGCTGTCGGTTTCCTGTGCCTTTGGCACAGAGAGGCAGACATGGGGCCAACAATTGCCGATTTGGTGGCGAGGATCATCGACCGGATCGAGGATCGGCCTATCGGTGCCGGGCGTCCGCCAATGCCCCCCGTCGAGATCATCGAAACGCTCCGCTTCTTCCTGCGTGAGGGCGTCCAGTGGCGTGAGCTTCGAGCGGCGGACGGGCGTGCCTCGGGCTCGACCCTGCGCCGCCGCCTGGACGAGTGGCACACGACGGCGTTGCTCCGTCGTGTCCATGCCGTTCTTATCCGCATGGCGCGCTCCGGCCCCGACGTCGCCGCTTGGAACGTCGTGGTGGGCAGCTGCTCGGTACGGGCCAAGCACGGTGGTGACCTAACCGGGCCGAGCCCGACCGACCGCGGCAAGTCCGGAACCAAGTACCACGTCGTGGTCTCCACTGACGGCCTACCTCTGGTGGTCGTCCCTTCGCCCGCCAACGTGCATGACACCAAGCTCTTCCCGGACTTGCTGCGCTTGGCCCAGGTCGTCTGCACCGCCATCGGCAGACTCTACGCCGATGCAGGCTACGACAGCGCCGACAATCGCTGGCTCTGCCTGCGTGACGGAGTTCAGCCGCCCATCCGCAAGATCGGCGAGCCCCACGGCTCTGGGCTCGGCAAGGCCCGATGCATCGTTGAGCACGGCTGCGCTTGGCTGCTGGCCAACAAACGCCTGGATCGACGACAAGATCGGTTGGGGCGCATCATCCTCGCGCTACTCACGGCGGCGGCTATCTTCATCATCGCTAACCGCATCAGTGCATTCTGAAAACCGCCCCTAAAATTATATTCCGTATTTCATGCTTCGACCAAATTCGTCCGGGTATTTTTTAAATGCCCATCATTATGATTATTTCCCAAGTCGATCAATAAAAAATCGGCATCCGCCATCGGACAATACATGAAATCCAAGCCGGTAATCCGCCTGCGATAAGATTAAAATCGGGAATCCATGTTTCAATCCCGTAATTGTCTTTTCTGCATAATTCCGGACTCTCCCTGATAGACAGTTTTTTTGCTTTCAATAGGATCCGAAACATACCGGCGCATTCATGTGGGGGAACCGATGTTCGGACGGGGAAAGCAGACTCTTGCGCTGAAGCGCAGGATGGCGGCGCTCGATGCGCTGCGCGCCAAGGTGATGGTGGCGGATGCCGATCTGACCATCGTCCATGTCAACCCCGCGGTGGTCGGGCTGCTGCGCCAGGCGGAGGGCGATCTGCGCAAGGAGTTGCCGCGCCTGGACGTCAATCGTCTGGTCGGCAGCAACATCGACGTCTTCCACAAGAATCCCAGCCATCAACGCGGCATGCTGGCGGCGCTGACCAAGCCGCACAGCGCCACCATCAAGGTCGGCGGGCACCAGTTCGACCTGCTGGTCACGCCGCTGACCGAGGACGGCCAGCGCATCGGTTTCGTCGTCGAATGGGCCGACGCCAAGGAGCGGCTGGAGAACCTCGACTATGCCGCGCAGATGGCGGCGATCAGCCGCTCGCAGGCGGTGATCGAGTTCACCACCGAAGGCGTCATCACCAAGGCCAACGATAATTTCCTGACGGTGATGGGCTATCGCCTGGACGAGGTCGTCGGCAAACACCACGGCATGTTCGTCGAGTCCGCCCATCGCGACACCGCGGACTATGCCCGCTTCTGGGAAACGCTGCGGCGGGGCGAGTTCCAGGCGGCGCAGTACAAGCGGATCGCCAAATCCGGCAAGCCGGTGTGGATCGAGGGCGCCTACAACCCGATTCTCGACGAGAAGGGACGGGTGGTCAAAGTGGTCAAGTTCGCCGTCGACGTGACCGCGCAGGTCTCGTTGCTGAACAACCTAAAGATCATGATCGATAAGAATTTCGGTGAGGTCGATCAGGCGCTCCGCCTGTCGATGGGGGAGGCGGACTCCGCCAGCCACGCCGCCGGCTCCACCTCGGCCAGTGTCCAGGCGGTGGCCGCGAGCGCTGAGGAACTGGTCGCCTCCATTGCCGAGATTTCCCAGAGCATGACCCGCGCCCGCGCGGCGACCGACGGCGCCTTCGACCGCACGGTGACGGTGGCGGAAAGCACCGACCGGCTGGCGGCGGCGGCCCAGGCGATGAACGGCATCGTCGGGATGATCAACAGCATCGCCGGCCAGATCAACCTGCTGGCGCTGAACGCCACCATCGAAGCGGCCCGTGCCGGAGAGGCGGGGAAGGGTTTCGCCGTCGTCGCCTCCGAGGTGAAGAACCTCGCCAACCAGGCCGGCAAGGCGACCGAGCAGATTTCCGCCGAGATCGAAGGCATCCAGTCGACCTCGACCGAGGTCGCCACCGCCTTGAGCGCCATCCGCGAGGCTGTCGCCGTGGTGCGGGAGCATGTGACCGGCACGGCGTCGGCGGTCGAGGAGCAGAGCGCCGTCACGCAGAACATGTCGTCCAACATGCAGAGCGCGTCGGCCGCCGTCGGGACAGTGACCTCCAACGTCGCCGCCATCTCCAGCGCGGTCAGCCAGGTGGCCGGTGCGGTCGAACGGACCAAGGAGGCGGCGCACGTTCTCGTGCGGTGATGCACGGGTGCGCCGATGGATACGAAGACCGGGCGCCGCATCCCACGGCGCCCGGCTGTTTGCGCCCGGCTGTTCGTATCCGTCAGCGCCTGTGGAATGTCGGCGGCCGCTTCTCGAAGAACGCGGTGATGCCTTCCTTCGCCTCGCCATGGTGCAGGGCTTCGACGAACAGGTCGCTTTCGCGGGCAAGCTGGGTGGCGAAGCTGCCATAGGCCAGTTCCATCAGCTTCTTGGCCCGGCCCATCGCGCCGCTCGGCCCTTCGGCGATGGTTCCGGCCCAGGCGATTGCCCCGGCCAGCGCCTGTCCGGGGGCGGTGACGCGGTTGACCACGCCGGCCGCATGCAGACGCGCGGCGTCGACCGGGCCGCCGGTCAGCATCAATTCCGCATAAAGCTGCGGCGGCAGCGCGCGGGCGAGGGAGGCGGAGGCGCCGCCGTCGGCGGTCAACCCGACCTTGACATAGGCGGTCAGGAACTGCGCGTCCTCCGCCGCGACGATCAGGTCGCAGGCCAGCGCCAGCGAGAAGCCGGCACCGGCCGCCGGACCCTCGACTGCGGCGACGATGGGCTTCGGGCATTCGCGCATGGCGCGGACCCAGCCGTGAAAGCGCTCGATGCCGTCCCGGTTCTCCGACCGTGACCGGCTGCCATGGTGATAAAGGTTGTTGAGATGCCCGCCCGAGCTGAAGGCGCCGCCGGCGCCGGTCAGCACGATGGCGCCGATGCCGGGGTCGTGTGTCGCCTCGTCCAGCGCATCGCGGCCGGCGGACATCATCTTCAAGCCAAGCGCGTTGCGGGTGCCGGCGTCGCTCATGGTCAGCACCATGACTCGGCCCTGGCGTTCCACAGTCATGCTGCCGGTATCCTGACGTTCGTTCATGGTCGTTTCTTCCCCGGCTGTCGTTGTCCGGCAGACCGATCCTCGCCGGATGGTGGAATGACTGTGCCAGCCCGCGGGCGGCGCTCCAATCCGTCCGACCGGTATAGGAGCGTTCCCGATGCCGTGGGAAACCGCTGTTTTTCCGAAATACCCCTTCCTACATTGGGGTGAGACCTATCGCCGCGCAAAGCCATGACGGCGTCGGAATGCGGCACCTGATCTTGCGGGGGGCAGGGCATGGCGCTGGCGGCGGACCGGCATGGCCGGGGCGGGAAAGGGGGGCCGAGCGCCGCCATGGCCGTTCCGCCTTATGCCAACCGCACCGTGATCCTCGCCTGCGTGCTGGCCTTCGTCCTGCGGCTGCCGCCGGAATCCTTCGCCTTTGTCCCCGCCTATTTCTTCGGAACGGTCGAACTGGCCGGGCCGCTGCCCACCGGAGCGTTGTGGCGCGGGCTGTTCGGCCATGTGCTGGTTCACGGCGACCTGACGCATCTGCTGTCCAACATGGCGGTGCTGTGGCTGCTGGGCGATGCGGTGGAGCGGCAGGTCGGTCATCTCCGCTATCTTCTGCTGTTCCTCGCTGGAACGGTGGCGGCTGCGCTGACGGAGGGGCTGTTGACCGCCGACCGGATGGCGCCGCTGATCGGCGCGAGCGGGGCGATCTGCGCGTTGATGGGGGCCTTCCTGTGGATGCGTCCGCGCGCGGGCCTGCTGTCGCGGCGCCTGCCACGGCGGCTGGTGCAGGGGGCGATCCTGGTCTTCGCGCTGCTGAACGCGGCGATGACATTTGTGCCGCTGAGTGCCGAGTCCCCGCTGGCCGAGGTCGGCTGGGGTGCTCACGCCGGCGGACTGGCTGCGGGGCTGCTTCTGGGCGCTGTGCTGATCCTGCCCGGGCGAAGCCGGGTGATCGGCGGACTTTAGAAAGTGCCTTGAGCGGTTGCATTCGACGCCGGTCACCGAAATACTCGCGCGATCCTCAGCGGGAGACGGCGGTTCATGAGCGACGGCAAGAGTGGCGAGACTGTTCTGGGCGTGATCGGCGGCAGCGGCCTGTACGACATCGACGGGCTGGAGAACACCCGCTGGGTCAAGGTGACGACCCCCTTCGGCGAGCCGTCCGACGAACTGCTGACCGGCGAACTGGCGGGCCGGAAGCTGGTCTTCCTGCCGCGCCACGGCCGCGGCCACCGCATTCCGCCGTCGGAGCTGAACTTCCGCGCCAACATCCATGCGCTGAAACAGCTGGGCGTGACCGAGATCCTGTCGGTGTCGGCGGTCGGCTCGCTGAAGGAGCATCTGCCACCCGGCACCTTCGTGGTGATCGACCAGTTCATCGACCGCACCTTCGCCCGCGACAAGACCTTCTTCGGCAGCGGGCTGGTCGCCCATGTGGCGCTGGGCCATCCGGTCTGCGGGCGGCTCGGCGACCTGATCGAGGAGGCGCTGGCCGAGCTGGACATTCCGCACCAGCGGCGCGGCACCTACATGGTGATGGAGGGGCCGCAATTCTCCACAGTCGCCGAATCGAACCTCTACCGCAGTTGGGGCTGTGACGTCATCGGCATGACCAACATGCCGGAGGCCAAGCTCGCCCGCGAGGCGGAGATGTGCTACGCGACCGTCGCCATGGTCACCGATTACGATTGCTGGCACGAGGGGCACGACCATGTCTCGGTCGATGCGGTGATCCGCGTGGTGGTCGCCAATGCCGGCAAGGCCCGCTCCCTGGTGGCGGCGCTGGCACCGAAGGTGGCGCGGCGCGAGGGGCCATGCGTCCAGGGCTGCCACACGGCGCTCGATAACGCCATCATGACGGCTCCCGGCCACCGCGATCCGGCGATGCTGGAAAAGCTGTCGCTGATCGTGAAGCGCACGCTGGGCTGAGCGGTTGCCGGGGGGGGGGTGAAAAGGCACTATTTTTTGGAACGGGCGTACCGGGGCCGTAACCCCCGGCACGGCCGCCCGATCAGCGGTTCAGGTGCTCAAGCAGCAGCTTGACCACCTGCAACAGCAGGATCAGGAGAGTGAGGATTTTGTCCATCCTCTTGCCCTCCGTCAGTGCGGCGCGGGCGGTGGCCGTTCCGCCGCCCCGACCGCCGCGCAAACATGCCAAGCATTACCATCGGCTGGATCCGGAAGTTGCATGTGAATGCATTTGTTCGCCCTTATGGGTGGGCGAACGCCGTCGGCGGAACCGTTGGCATCGCAAGGTCGTCACGGCCAAGCCCATGAACGAAAGTAGGGGTGGGTGCCGTTTCGCCTGTCGAATATATCATCGGTACATGTAACCATTCAGGCAACGACAAGACGGTTCCGCGGTTGATCGATACGGCTGATGGCTGCTCGCCAGAGCGGATACAGGATTGCCATGCCATCCCGCGATGCATTGCTTTGAAAAATCCCGGATAGAGCGATGACCACTTGGCGCCGCTCCAGTCGCGTGAGCGCACTGTATTTTTTACGCGACGAAATAAAACCGGAATGGAAGCTATGCAATTTAACGAATTGTCGGGTAGACGTTGCGATTTCTAGGATTGTTCGGACACCATAGTGTCTTCTGTTCGGCAAGTGGCGTCATCGCTCAACCGGCGCCATGGCCATAACGATGAGGAAACGTTCATGAAGCGTCGTTCCTTCCTGACCTCCGCCGGTGTCGGCGTCGCCGCCAGCACGCTTGCGGCCCCGGCCATCGCGCAGAGCCAGCCGGAGATTCATTGGCGTCTGGCGTCCAGCTTCCCCAAAAGCCTGGACACCATCTACGGTGCCGCCGACACCATTGCCGCCCGCGTTGCCGCCGCGACCGACGGGAAATTCACCATCCGCCCCTTCGCCGCCGGTGAGATCGTTCCCGGTCTGCAGGTGCTGGACGCGGTGCAGAACGGCACGGTCGAGTGCGGCCACACCGCCAGCTATTACTATGTCGGCAAGGATCCGACTTTCACCTTCGACGCGACGGTGCCCTTCGGCCTGAACGCCCGCCAGCAGAATGCCTGGATCTACAATGGCGGCGGCATGGCCCTGCTGCGCGAGTTCTTCGACGGCTATGGTGTCATGAACTTCCCGGCCGGCAACACCGGCGTGCAGATGGGCGGCTGGTTCCGCAAGGAGATCAAGACCGTCGAGGATCTGAAGGGCCTGAAGTTCCGCATCGGCGGCTTCGCCGGGCAGGTGCTGGCCAAGCTGGGCACGGTGCCGCAGCAGATCGCCGGCGGCGACATCTACCCGTCGCTGGAAAAGGGCACCATCGATGCCGCCGAGTGGATCGGACCCTACGACGACGAGAAGCTCGGCTTCAACAAGGTCGCCAAGTACTACTACTATCCGGGCTGGTGGGAAGGCGGGCTGAACGTCTCGCTGCTGGTCAACAAGCAGCAGTGGGACCAGCTGCCCAAGCAGTACAAGGCCGTTCTGGAAGCCGCCTGCTTCGAGGCCAACCTGACCATGAACGCCAAGTACGACGCGGAAAACCCGGCGGCTCTGCGCCGTCTGGTCGCCGGCGGCGCTCAGTTGCGGCCCTTCCCGCGCGAGGTGATGGAAGCCTGCTACAAGGCGGCGACCGAACTGTATGAAGAGACTGCCAAGACCAACCCGAAGTTTGCCAAGATCTACGAGCCGTGGAAGAAGTTCCGCGACGACGAATATCTGTGGTTCCGGGTGGCCGAGAACTCCTTCGACAACTTCGCCTTCACCGCCGGTCTGAAGCGCTGACGGTCAGTGTTGACGGCATAGGTTGACGTTTGCAGCCCCCGCATCCTGTCCCGGATGCGGGGGCTTTCTTTTACGCCTGTTCCCGTCAGGCCGGACGGCCGGGGGCCAGCAGGTTGGCGATCATGGTCTGCACCACCTCGCCGTTCTGGTTGAGGGTGGTGGTCTTCACCCGCAGCACGCCCTGGTCGGGCCGCTTGGCGGAACGCCGGGCCTCCAGAACTTCCATCTCAATGCGCAGCACGTCGCCGGGACGGGTCGGGCGCGGCCAGCTGATCTGGTCAACCCCCATGCCGATATAGCCGCCGGCCAACTCGGCGTTGCTTCCCACGATCATCCGCATCGTCATCCCGGCGGTGTGCCAGCCGCTGGCAGCCAGTCCGCGGAACAGCGTGTCCTTCGCCGCCTCGGCGTCCAGGTGGAATGGCTGCGGATCGAACTTTTCGGCATAGGCGACGATTTCCGCCGCATCGACCGTGACCGGTCCGCCAGTGAAGCGGTCGCCCACCGCGACATCCTCGAAATAGCGCATCCCCCGGAACTCCATTCTTGATGATACAGACCTGTCTCTTCATTGCGATGGTAGAGACAGGTCTGTATCATTGTCAATGCCGGGCTTGGACCCGGCCGTTGTGAACGGGTGGGGGTTGGCGGATGGGTGGAGTCGAAGGCGAGAGGAGGCCGGCGCGCGAACGGATTCTCGACACCGCGGCAGAGCTGTTCTATCGCGAGGGCATCCGCGCGGTCGGCATCGACACGATCATCGCCCGGTCCGGCGTCGCGAAGATGAGCCTTTATCGGAATTTCGCATCGAAGGACGATCTGGTCTGCGCCTATCTGGAGCGCAGCATGGTCCAGCACGCCGCTTGGTGGGACCGGGTGACTGCGCGCCACCCTGGCGATTCGCGCGCCCAGATGAAGGCGATCTTCATGGCGCTCGGCCATTGGATCGATCATCCGAAATTCCAGGGCTGTCCCTTCACGACCGCTGCCGCCGAACTTCGTGATCCCGCCAACCCCGCACGGGCGCTGGCGCTGGCGCATAAGCGCATGGTCCGCGACCGCCTGCATGCGATGGCGGTCGCGGCGGGCGCCGATGATCCGGACCGGCTGTGCGGTCAGTTGCAGCTTCTGATGGAAGGCGCCTATGCCGCCGGCCGCGCGCTGGATCTGGGGCCGGGCAACGAGGCGGTGGCGAGTGCGGCTGCGGCCCTGATCGATGGGGCCTGCGCGGAAAAACAGTCACCCGAGGCCAAGCGGCGCATCTAACGCAAGAAAGCGCCGCAGGACGGACCCACGGCGCTTCCTCAAGCCGGCACGTTGCGTCAGTCGGCGCCGATGCGGTCGCGCACCGCCTGGCCGGGACGATAGTCCTGCAATCGGGTGGCGCGCAGGCCGCGCATCCCGTGGCTGTCGATCAGCCTCTGCCAGGACAGGAACTCCTCCACCGACAGCGTGTAGCGGCGGCAGGCTTCCTCCAGGCTTATCAGGCCCGAACGGACGCCAGCGACCACTTCCGCCTTGCGGCGCATCACCCAACGCTTGGTGTCGGGCGGGGGAAGGTCGTTTTCGGTCATGGGACGCCCCTCAGGACCAATGACCGATGCACCGGCTGCTGAGTCGTCGCCGATGTCGAATTCGATGAGTGCCATGCGCGGACGCTCCAACCCAAACTGTGGATTCCACGATTTCGGGGTACTGTATGCGCCGGCACTTAACAAATGCCTAAACGAAAGGGTTAACTTTTTATCGGGTGGTAGTTGCTCACCCGAACGGACAGGGCGGTCGCGGCGGCCCATCCGTCCAGGCTTGCGGCAATCGGTCGGTACAACGAATCCGGGTCAGTAGACGGTGGTCAGCTTCGATAGCGGGACTTCGCTGGCGCCGATGTTCAGCACCGTCTCGCCGTCCTTGTTGTTGCCGATACCGGCGACCGTGCCGAAGGTGTAGGTGGTGGTCTTGATAGTGTCGTTCTTGTTCTCGGACACCGGCGCCACGTTCATGCGATAGGTGCCGGGCTGCACCGCGCGGCCGTTGTTGTCCTTGAAGTCCCAACTGACGGCATGCTTGGTGCCGGCGGTGGTTTCGCCGGGCATCGAGCGGATGATGTTGCCGTTGGAGTCCAGGATGTCGACGCGCACCGACTTGGCCGAGGTCGCCAGCTCATAGCCCAGCGGCGCCTGCGTCATGCCCTGCGAGTACTGGAAATTGTCGCCCTCGAAGGCGACGGTCCGGCCGAGATAGGCGAGGTTGGTCGAAGCGGTGCCGGCCGACTGCAACTGCACCAGCTTGTCCAGGCGGCTGTTGGTGCCGATGTTCTGCTCGACGTTGGCGAAATCGACCAGCTGCTTGGTCATGTCGTTGGTGTCGAGCGGCTTCAACGGATCCTGGTTCTTCATCTGCGTGGTCAGCATGGTGAGGAACGTCTGGAAATTGTCGCCCAGCCCCTTGGTAGCGGATGCCGTCTTTTCCGCATCGGTCTGGGGCGTCTTGGAGGTTTCGGTCGCCGTCTTCGACCCTTTGGAAAGACCACCCGAATAGGTGCCGTACTGGTTCACGGTCGGGGTATTGGTGGTGTTGGTGGTCGTGGTCATGGCGGTCGTCCTTTATGGCCCTGTCGGCCGGAATCTCTGATGCGACGGCGGGATGCGGCCGGGTCGGCCGGCCCCGCTCAGGCGCGGATGTCGACGCGCCCGTCACCGAGCGTCGCGGTGTAGACGGCACCATCGGACCCGTCATCGTCGCCGCCACCGCCGAAGCCGCGGCCGCGCTTGCCCGATCCGGTCCCCTTGCCGTCGCCCCGGCCCTCGCCTGCGAAGGGATTGCCTTCGCCGCGCAGGCTGAAGTTCAGGCTGTTGGCGTCCGTCTGCAATCCAGCGTCTTGCAAAGCGCGTTCCAACCCGCGGCTGTCGCGTTGCAGAAGTTCGAGCGTCTGTGCCTTTTCCACCGCAACCATCGCATTGACCCGGCCATCGGCGCCGATGTCCAGCTTGATGTCGATCCGGCCCAGTTCGGCCGGATGCAGGTTGATGGTGAACTGGTCGACCTCGTCGGCGACGCTCTTCTTGATGTGGACGGCGATCTGGTCATGCACGCCCATCGGCATGCCGGCGCCGCGCGACGGACGCAGGGTCGCGGTGGCGGCCTGCGGCTGGTCGAGGCCGGGAATGCCGGCATGGATCCCTTCCATCGCGGCGAGCGCCGGATGGGTATGCGGGCTGGTGGCGGAAGCGCCGGTCGCGGCGGTTCCGTCAATGCCTCCGATACCCTCCAGGGCTTTTGCGGCGGTACCGGTCGCGGCTGCCGCGACTGTTTCCGCCACCGGCATGGCCGGCGCTATGGGTGGGGTCGGCTGCTGCATCGCGGTCGGCGCCTGGGGCTGGGCATCGTTCCGGCTGCCGCCCTCGGTTCCGGTATGCTTGCCGGATTGCCTGGCATCGCCGACCTTCGCCTTGGCGGCGGCCAGCAGATCGGCGAAGCGGTCGGGCAGGGCGGTGTCGTCGGTCGGCAGGGCCTCGGCGTCGGGCCGTGCGCCGGGCTCGGCCTGGGTTGCATCCGCGGTTTGGGCGGCATCGCCGCCGACTGCGGCGGTCTTGCCGCCGGCTTTCGCCGCGGCTTCCGCACCCGCCTGACCGGCCGCCGAGGCACCGGTGGCAGCGGCCTGCGCCTGGGCAAGCTGGGCTGCGAGCTGGGCGGTGGGATCGACAGGCGCGGCCGATCCGGTTGCAGGGGTGTCGGCACCGCCGGCCGCGTCGTCGGTGCTGTCCGGTGCCTTCGTCTGTCCGGCCGGCATCAGGCCGGCAAGGATCAGGTCGCTCGCCTGCGGGATCGGTTGCTGCGCCATGGGCTGGACAGGCGGCAGCGGCTGGTCGGCGGGCTGGTCGGTGGGCTGTCCCTCGGCGGCATCATCCGACATGTCCTCACCGCCGGCGTCGGCCATGGTTTCACCCTGTGCCGCGGCGTCGGCCGAGGCTGACTCATCGGTCGCGGCGGCGTCCTTGGCATCGGCGGTACTGGTGGCCGTCGCCGCATCGGCCTTGTCCGCCCCCGCCTTATCTGCATTGACCTTATCCGGGCTGCCGGAGGCCTTGTCGGTCCTGGACAGGTCTTTGGCCGGCCTCTCGGCCTTGGCCGGGCGGTGGTCCTCCTGGCGGGCCTGCACCTTCGGGTCGTCGTCCTTGCCAGCCTTCGGCTCGGCCGCGCGCGTCGCGTCGGCGGCATCCTGCCGGCGCCGGGCTTCAGCGGTCCGGTCGCGGGTCAGGTCGGGCTTCGGCTCCGTGTGCACCGGCTGCCGGCGCTGGGCCTCTGCGGCGCGGGCGTCCCGGGCATCCTTTGCCGCCTCCTTGGCGGCGTCCTTCGCCGCGTCCTTCGCGGAGTCGCGGGCTGCCGCATCGGCCTGCTCGCGCTTGCGCGCCGCGGCATCGGTCAGCATGCGGTCCATCATCTTGGAGAACAGGTCGTTCTTCGTCCCAGTCCCCTGCGTCTGCTGGGACTGGCTGAGACCGTC
The DNA here is from genome assembly GCF_003116035.1 of Azospirillum sp. TSH64. Taxonomy (GTDB): domain Bacteria; phylum Pseudomonadota; class Alphaproteobacteria; order Azospirillales; family Azospirillaceae; genus Azospirillum. Next base: position 2,234,871 of record NZ_LGQW01000015.1, on the reverse strand, counting down.
GAACAAGGACGCGGCGATTTTGTTCGATTGGACTTCCATGGAAGGGCCTCTCAGGGACGGCGAAACGCACCGACGGCGATGCGCTGGGACCAATGCAACGGACGGGCCAACCTCGGCTCCCCGTCATCGGGCCTGCCGGCGTGGGATTGGGACGGCAGTTCCCGCCGCATCGCACGGTCAAGACCGGCAAATTCCGCCGGGTGCGGGGCCTTTCTTGCCGCAGGCTGCGGGCACAAAAAGAAAAAGGCCGCCCCGTGGAGAGAGGCGGCCGTCCGAAAAGCTCGGCAGTCATGGATGGAGGCTGATCGGATCAGAGCCGGGTATTCAGCGCCGCCGAGGTGCGCGGCCCGCTGGGCGGCGCGGAGTAACCGCGGCCGCCACCCATGTGGGCGGCATAGGCGGTGGTCGGCGCCTTCTGCTGGCGGGTGATGACGGTCACCACGGTATCGACCATCACCTTCTGCGCCTCGCCACCGATGCGCAGGGCCTCGGCATTGTCGGCGGTGGCCGCATAAAGCCTGCCGGTGGCGTCCTTCAGCGACGTCTTCAACTCCTGCGGCAGGGCGACCAACCCCTCGCGGTCGACGCGCAGCATGCGGCTGATCTCCTCATAGACCAGGGTCATCGGCTGCTTGTCCTTGACGATCTGCGCCAGTTCCTTGGCCGGGCGGCGGGCGCGGACGGCGGCGGCCTCGCGTTCCAGCAGGGCGGTCAGGCGGCCCATCAGCTCGATCAGCGCGACCGCGCGTTCCTGGGCGTTCTTCGGCAGGTTGGCGGCCGGCTTGGGCTGCTGGGGGAAACGAACGTCGACCTTATCCATGGCTGGCCTCCTGGGCGCGAAGAAGCTCTCCGTAAACCTGATTGGCGATGCCGAAGCCGCCGCGCTGGGTGATCTGCTTGCCGAACTGCTCGATCAGCATCGGGCGGAACATCTCTTCCCCGCGCCCGCCGCCGAAGGTCTCGTCGGTGCCGATCCCCTCGAACATCGGGCCCAGCAACTGCGAGACGAACTGGCTCTCGAACTCGTTGGCGGACTTGCGGATCTGGGCAAGCTTTGCCGGGTCGATCTTGGCCTCGAGATCGGAAATCTTTGCCAGGGTGCGCACGCCGAACCCGGCGGCCTGGGCGCGCTCCACCAGCGACGAGGCGGGCAGTGCGCTGCGCGCGGCCGAAGCGGTGGAAAGGGCGGGGCTCATGGACATCAGATCACCTCGATCTCGGCTTGCAGGGCTCCGGCGGCCTTGATCGACTGGAGAATGGCGATCATGTCCCGCGGTCCCACTCCAAGCGCATTCAAGGATTGTACCAACTCCTGCAAGGTCACCCCGGAATTCATCACGGCGAGGCGGTTGTTGGACTGGTCGTCGACCTGGATGTCGGTGCGCGGCACCACCGCGGTCTGCCCCTGGCTGAACGGGCCGGGCTGGCTGACCTGCGGGGTTTCGGTGATGCGGATGGTCAGGTTGCCCTGGGCGATGGCGACGGTGGAGATGCGGACATTCTCGCCCATCACGATCACCCCGGACTTCTCGTCCACCACCACGCGGGCGACCTGATCGGGGGTGATGCGCAGCTGCTCGATCTCCGTCACCAGCCCCACCACGTCGCCGCGGCGCGAGTCCGGCACGTTGATGAGGACGGAGGCCGGATCGGTCGCCTGGGCGCGGTTGCCGCGCAGCTGGATGTTGATGGCGGTCGCCACCCGCTGGGCGGTGGTGAAGTCGGGATTGCGCAGGGAGAGGCGCAGCACCGGCAGCTCGGCCAGCGAGAACTGGATCTCGCGCTCCACGATGGCGCCGGAGGAGATGCGGCCGGAGGTCGGCACGCCGCGGGTGACGCTGGCACCCTGGCCCTGGGCGGTGAAGCCCGACACGGCGATTGGCCCCTGGGCCACGGCATAGACCTCGCCGTCGGCGCCCATCATCGGGGTGACCAGCAAGGTGCCGCCCAGCAGGCTCTTGCTGTCGCCCATCGCCGACACGGTGACGTCGATGCGCGTGCCTTGCGCCGCGTAGGCGCCCAGCGTCGCCGTCACCATCACCGCCGCCACGTTCTTGGTGCGCAGGTTGGTGCCGCGGGTGTTGACGCCCATCCGTTCCAGCATGCCGGTCAGGCTCTGCTCGGTGAAGGGGGAGTTGTTCAGGCTGTCGCCGGTGCCGTTCAGGCCCACCACCAGTCCGTAACCGATCAGCATGTTGTCGCGCACGCCTTCGACATCGACGATGTCCTTGATACGGGCGGACGCGGCCAGTGCCGGTGCGGCCGGAATGCCGAACGCCAGCAGGGCGGTCAGCACGGCCAGGACAGCACGGCGGCGCAGAAGGCGAAAGGCGGTGGGGATCATGACGCGGACACTCCTGAACTCGTGCCCGTCCCTATACAAACGCCGTGCCAGAGACCGTAAGCGGCGGCTTTCGGTGCCTGTCCTGAAAAACGCCCGGACTATGGCGCCTTTCGGTCACAGCCGGCCGGCAATTTTTGCCCGATTGCGGCAAGCCTTGACCAGATGTTAAGGTTGATCCATCTACTGTGTGCGCGTTTACGAATCCTTTACTGCAAACGGTTGCACGGATCATGAAAGTCGAAGGCTCCGGAAACATACGCGGCGGTGGGTCTGTCCGCCGCACCGGCAAGGCCGAAGGCTCGTCCGGCGCGGCCTTCTCCAAGCAATTGGTGGGAGAGACCGGCTCGGCCCACGGCGTCAGCGGCACCGCCGCCTCCGCCGGTGTTTCGGGCGTGCTGGCCTTGCAGGAGGTTGACGTCACCGACGACGCCACCGCGCGCGCGTCCCGCGGCAAGATGCGGGCGGAGGAGATGCTTGACCGTCTGGAGGAAATCCAGCACGGGCTGCTGTCCGGCACGCTGTCGGTGCAGAAGCTGGCCGATCTGGCGAAGGTGGTGCAGACGCGCCGTGCCCAGGTCGACGATCCGGGGCTGGCCGAAATCCTCGACGAGATCGACCTGCGCGCCCAGGTCGAACTGGCGAAGCTGACCTCCTGAACCGACCGGTCGCTTTTACGGCCGCTTCAAGCGTTGAGGCGGGCGCCCGCGCCTGTGGGGCGGGGTGCCGCCGATGAGAGAGCCATGCGGTGGCCGGATTCGCCCGTGCATGGCCGCCAGCCGGTGGCGGCGAATCTGCAACGCTGACAAATCTTTTTTATTCCAAGGGCTTGTTTGGTCGTTGCGGGGGCGAACCAATGGGTTGCGGTCGTGCCGTGGCGTGCCTATACTCCGCGCCGCCCGGATCACCCCTTTTTCGCTGGATGCTTTCGGATGACGTCGCCGCTTCTGCCCCAGAACTATTCCCCGTCGGAAGACGAGGAGTTCATGAACCCGATCATGCGGGAGTATTTCCGCCAGAAGCTGCTGCGCTGGCGCGCGGAACTGCTGGCGGAATCCACCGGCACGTTGAACAGCCTCCAGGAAGGCGGTATCCAGGAACCGGATATCGCCGACCGCGCCTCGGCCGAGACCGACCGTGCGCTGGAGCTGCGGACGCGTGATCGCGAACGCAAACTGATCTCCAAGATCGACGCCGCGCTGGAGCGTCTGGTCGACGGCAGCTACGGCTATTGCGAGGAGACGGGCGATCCCATCTCCGTTCGCCGGCTCGATGCCCGACCGATCGCGACGCTGAGCCTTGAAGCCCAGGAGCGTCACGAGCGGATGGAACGGACCCAGCGCGACGACTGACGCCGCGCCGTTTTCCGGTCCCGCAGACGATCAGCACAGTGCCGCTCACCGGGGGCAGGGCGGTGCGCCGCGTCGGCACTGCATGGGACGGATGGCACCGAACGGATGGAAAGCGCAGGTCCCGACCGGCGCTTTCGTCGTTTCTAGGCTGTTGCCGCCGCCTTGCATCGGTTGGCGTCAGGGCCGGCGATGGAACCAAGCCGTCCTCACGGGGTTCGGAACGTCATTCGAAACGACGGTTCCCAGCCGGGAGGGCAGCCATGGACAACGAGACCCTAAACCTCGACCTGCGTAAGTTCCTGAAGCAGGTCGGCGTCACCTCGCAGCGGGAGATCGAGCTTGCGGTCGGCCGCGCGCTGGCCGAAGGCCGGCTGGATGGGGTGAAGTCCCTGTCGGCCCGCATGGTGCTGACGGTCGATGGTATCGACTTGACGCACGAAGTTACGGGTGAGCTGTCGCTTGAACAGCCGCCGGAGTGATGGCCCGGGTGCCATGGAGATGCGGGGTAACGGTCAGGATCGCGGCGGTCAGCCGGCGTTCGGTCCATGGCACATCGTGGTGGGCCGAGGTCAGGTAGGGACTGTTGGGATCGCGGACCCATTCGCTCGGGAACAGCGCAACCTGCCGGCCTGAGGTTCGGCCGAGGACCGCGTCATAGGGTTCCCTGGCCAGGGCGCAGGCCATCGCCCGGCACAGGTCGCTGCCGGCCAGGTTGCCGAGATGGGTTGTCTGGGTCGGCCGGGCATTGAACTCCAGGAAAACCGGCGGGCCGCCATCGTCAGGCAGAATGGCGTCGATGCCGCCGAATCCGGAATAGCCCGTCACGTCCACCATCCGGCGGGCCATGTCGATCAGCCCGGAATGGGGGGTCAGTTCGATCACGGATGCCGGGCCGAAGGGGGCCGGCTCATGACGCAGGACCGTGTAGGCAAAGGCTTCCAGCATTTTCCCGCCCAGTGCGCAGAATGATACCGACGCTGCGCGTCCGCGCAAGAATTCCTGTGCGACCGCCTGCTGGTCCGGGTGTTCCGCCGACCGGCTTGCCGCCAGGGCCATCGCCTGTTTGGTGGAGGATGCGAAAAACACCCCGCGGCCGGCCGAACTGCCGTCGTATTTCAGCAGAAGCGGTTCGCCGAGCCCGGCCAGATCGGCCGCAGCGGTACGCTGCGGATCGACGGCGACCTGACGCGGTGTCCGGATGCCCGCCGCCGCCGCCATTTCAACACAGCGAGACCGCTTCTCTTCCCAGGAGTCGTCGCTGCACCAAGCCTGGACGAACCGCAGATTGCGGGCGTCGGCGCTGTCCACCTTTACCCTTTCCTGCAACCGTCCCGCCAAGCCGAGCACGCGGACGGCGGATTCCTCGCAGCCGATGACGATGTCGGCCCGGAACTGTGCCGCCGCCCGCGCGGCGATCACGGTCAGGTCGTCGGCTGCCAATTCGGAAGAGAAGCAATGCCGGCCGTCGATCTGGTCGCAGAACTCAAGCAGGGAGTTCTTCGGGCAGATGACGAACACACGAAACCCTGCCGCCTTCAACGCGGCAGGCATTCTCGCGGTACCGTAACGATACATCGCGCAGGACACCAGCAATGCCGTGGGCATGCACACCTTCGCGTGGGAGAAAACAGGATGGTGGTTTAAAGCCTGATCGTTTTATCGGCAATCGACACTGCTGCCGACATCGTACATTGTCTCGGCAGACATGCGAGGGAGGGTAAACCCCCTGGTTCGGCAGCCGCTGCCTTCAGACCGGACCGCTTGAGGCAGAGCGGCCTTTCGGTTAGGGATGGCCCTCGAGCGCCAATCCCGAAGGAAGCCAGTTCCATGAGCGACGATCCCGACTGCCTGGGCATGTGCGCCATCGACGGCGATGTCTGTATCGGTTGCGGCCGCACGCTGGATCAGATCAACGCCGCCCTGGAGCGCGCCGATGCCGATGCCGAGCCCGAGTCTCCCGCTGGCTGAGGCGGCCGGACCAGTCCGCGACGATCTTCCGACTTTGCTGTTGTCCTCGTCATCGCCAGACGAGACTCATCGAGGAGCAGCATCATGGTCGACCAGCCGAACCAGCGACCCGCCGACGCCGCACGCGACGACCAACCGCAGAAGCCCGCCGATGCCAACAAGGAGGGGGGCGGCACGATCAGCAGCGAGACCGTGAAGGCGCAGGAGGAAGCCGCCAAGGACCGTGCCCGCGAAGGCGGCTACCAATAAGCGGACGACCGGCGATGAGACGGCCCGGCTCCCGATGAGGGGCCGGGCCGTTTCGTTTGATGGCGTCGCGCCGGAAACGTGATGCACGCAACAGCGGGGCGGTGTGAATGGAGCTTATGGTCATGCTCGACCGGCCGATCATGGCCGGGATGAGGGAGACGACCCATGACGAGCGGCCTCACCCTGTCCCAGAGCGTCACCAACGCGGCGGACCTGATCGACTGTGTCGCCCAGCGCGAGGCTTACCGCCGTGCCACCGAACTCATCGGTCCGGCATTGGCGCGGATCGGCGGCAACATGGCCATCGGCACGATGGATGGGTTCACTGCGGGATCGCCGCGGTCGCTGGAAGGCTGAAGCGGCGCAGCGCATCGGCTTTGCTGGGGATGGCGGCCCGGCAACATCGGCCCGGCACAACCCGCCGGCCGGCAGCAATTTCCCATCCGGCAGCAGCGCATCGCAGGGACCGCGGCGGTTCCTGACGCACCCCAGGGCCACGGAGGGGTGCCTCCCGCCATGGCTCTCGGATGCGTCGCCGTAACCCCGACAATCCTCAGAACGGCATGATGATGTCGTACAGCTGCTGGCCGTAGCGCGGCTGCTGGACGTCGCTGATCTGGCCGCGGCCGCCGTAGGAAATGCGGGCTTCGGCGATCTTCTCGTAGCTGATGGTGTTCTGCGCGGTGATGTCCTCGGGACGGATCACGCCATGGATCTGCAGGTCGCGCAGCTCGTAGTTCACGCGGACCTCCTGGTGGCCCTGGATGACCAGATTGCCGTTGGGCAGGGTCTGGGTCACCAGCGCCGCCACCTTCAGCTCGATCTTCTCGTTGCGGTCGACCGAGCCCTTGCCATCGTTGTTGGTGTCGCTCGACAGATCCACCAGGCTGGCGGCCGAGGCGCCGGCCGGCAGGACGCGGCTCAGTGTGGCGCCTTCCAGGCCGAACAGGCTCGGCATGCCGGCCTTTTCGGTGTTGGCGCGCGACCGCTTGCTCTCGTTCGACAGCTTGGCCTGATCGGCGATGGAAATGTTGATGGTCAGGATGTCGCCGACCTTGGCCGCACGCTGGTCCTTGAAGAAGGCCTTGGCACCGGTCCGCCACAGCGAGTTCGGGTTGCGCTCCGTCGGCAGCGGGGTCGGCATCGGCAGGCTGACCGGCTGGTAGCCGGTGCGGGCCTGCGGGTCCTGGATGCCGCTCATCTCGGGAGCCTTGCCGATGTCGGCGATGCGCGACGCGGCGCCGCAGGCGGTCAGCGAGGTGGCAGCGGTGGCGATCATCGCGAGGCGGATCAGGCGGGCGGTCAGGGTGGCGGACATTGGAGCTTTCTCCTTACTGCGCGATGATGCCGGGCTTTGCCACGGCGACGACGTTGGGGCCCGCGACCGTCGCTTCGACGATGCGGTTGGATTGGGTGTTCACGACGCGGATGACCTCGCCCTTGCCGCCGTCCTGCAGGGCCTTGCCTTGGGTCGTCAGCGTCATCGACTGGGTGGTCAGGGTGATGGTGACCATCGAGCCCTTGTCGACCATGCGCGGCGATTGCAGGTCGCGCAGGCGGACGGGCTGGTTCGTCGACACGCCGCGCTTCGGCGTCATGCCGATCAGCTGCGCATCGGTGGCGGCGGTGTCGCTGGTGGTCTGGTCGGCGCGCACATCCTGCCAGTCGATGTCGCCCGGGCCGATGACGTCGCCGGGGATGATCCGGCGCGATAGCACCGGGATCTGCACCACGCCGAAGGCGCGGCCCGACACCGGCAGGCGGACCTGGCTGCCGGTCACCACGATCTCGGCGGCGAAACGGCCCTGGACCGGACTGTAATAGAGGTTCTCCACCGCCAGCCCGCCGGCGCCCTGGGGGGCGCGCAGCTCCACCGCGCGGCTGTCCAGCTCCATCTGCAGCCGGCCGGCGGTGATGACCCGCGACAGCGCATCCGACAGGACCGCTTCCACATGCGGCATCCCGTACACCACGTCGGGCGCCAGTCCCTGGCCGGCCGAAGCCGGAGCCATCGCCGAGGCTGCGTCGGCCGGCCCGATGCCGAGGCCCATGACCGGAACGGTCAGCAGGGCGGCACCGAGGAGCAGGGCGGGCAGGCGGCGGTTGGCGAGGGGGCGGATCATGGCGGTGGTTCCCGATGTGGAGGCTGAAGCGAGGCGCCGGCGATGGCGGCGGCGTTACTTCATCTGGCTGGCCTGCTGCATCATCTCGTCGGTGGTCTTGATGACCTTGGAGTTCATCTCGTAGGCGCGCTGTGCCGTGATCAGGGTGGTTATCTCCTGCACGACGTTGACGTTGGAGGTCTCCAGCGCACCCTGGGTGACGCGGCCGAAGCCGGGAGCGCCGGGGTTGCCGGTCACCGCCTGGCCGGACGCGCCGGACTCCATGAACAGGTTGTCGCCGGTGGCTTCCAGGCCGGCGGCGTTGGCGAAGGTGGCGAGCTGGATCTGGCCGACATTCTGGGTGGCGGTCTGGCCGTCCAGCTTGATCAGCACCTCGCCTGACGAGTTGATGGAGATGTCCACCGCGTTGGTCGGGACGGTGATGTTCGGCTGGATCGGATAGCCGTCGGCGGTGACGATCATGCCTTCCGGCGACAGCTTGAAGTTGCCGGCGCGGGTGTAGGCGGTGTCGCCGCTGGGCAGCGTCACCTGGAAGTAGCCGGACCCGTTGATCGCCACGTCCAGCTTGTTGTCGGTGATGTTCAGGTTGCCCTGTTCCAGCACGCGGGCCACCGCGGCGACACGCACGCCGGCACCAACCTGCACGCCGGTCGGCACCACGGTGCCGGCATCCGACGAGGTCGAGCCGATGCGGCGGAAGTTCTGGTACAGCAGGTCCTGGAACTCGGCCCGCTGCTTCTTGTAGCCGGTGGTGGTCGAGTTGGCGATGTTGTTGGAGATCGTCTCGACGTTGAGCTGCTGGGCGATCATGCCGGTGGCGCCGATGGCGAGGCTGCGCATTCTGGTCTTCTCCTCTCGTCGTCGGTCTGGATCAGGCGGTGCGGCCCAGACGCTGAAGCATCGTGCGGATGCGCTCGTGTTCGTTGTCCATCATCTTCTGAGCGGACATGTACTGACGCTGGATGTCGATCATCTGCGTCATCTCGACCACGGGCTTCACGTTGGAACCTTCTAGCAAGCCCTGTGCCACTTTCGTCTCGACCGGGGCCGGCTGCGGCTGCTCGTCGGTGACGTACAGGCCGTTGCCGACCTCGGTCATCAGCTGCTCGGTCTTGAAGGTGACGATGTTCAGCTTGGCGACCGGGCCCAGCTCGGTGGCGACGGTGCCGTCGCCGCTGACCTTCACGTCGCTGGTGCCGGCCGGAATGGTGATGGGCTGGCCGTTGTTGGACAGCACCGGCAAGCCGCCGGCATCCACCAGCTGGCGCTGGTCGTTCAGGCGGAAATTGCCGGCGCGGGTGTAGCGCGGGCCGCTGGCGGTATCGACGGTGAAGTAGCCTTGGCCGGTCAGCGCCAGATCCAACGGGTTGCCGGTCTGCGTCATCGGGCCGTTGGACAGGTCGCGCACCACCGCGCGGTCCTGGACGAAGCTGACCTTCTCGTGCAGGCCGGGCTTTTCCAGATATTCGGTGAACAGCATCCGCTGGTTCTTGTAGCCGGTCGTGTTCATGTTCGCGATGTTGTTCGACGTCACGTCCAACTGGCGTTGCAGCGCCATCTGGCGCGACAGGGCGACGTAGATCGAATTTTCCATCTTGCGGCCTCTTCACCTTGCGAACGGATCGAACGACAGCGTCCGACCGGCGAAAGGGATATTGCAGGCGCCGTGCCAATTTCGCCGAAGCCTTGGAAGCCGCGGGATACGGACAAGGGGGAAGCGTTCCCGCCGGGTGAGGCAGGGGATGCCGGGCAGAATCTGCCGGGGGGAGGGTGTTCCTTGCCGGGTATCACCGGGCAAGACTCTCCCGTTCCCGCCACAAGAGGGGTGCGGCAGGGCGATGGCCGGCAGGCCTGCAATCCCAATGGGGACGGCGGGCCGCTGGAGGCGGACTCCGGGCGCGGCTGCGCTCCCACCGGAAGGCGGATGCACTGCAGGCGCGGATCGCCGGGCAGTCCCAATCAAGAACCGTGCCGAAATGGTGACAGATGGGGGAAACCTGCCCGTCCGGGGCGGTCCATTCCCCACTCGAAAGGAGTTATTAACTATCCCAAAAGTAGCTTTGAGCCTGTCAGGCGGCGCATGCCTGAGCCGTTGCGTACCTCGAACGATCCCAGGATGTCATGGCTGCCGAAACCGATGCCGGTGAACTGACCGACGGCCTGCCCCGGAAGAAATTCAGCGGCAAGAAGCTGGTGCTGTTCGTCGTTCTGCCCCTGGTCCTGCTGATCGGTGCCGGTGCCGGCGTTTACTTCTCCGGTCTGCTCGACGGGCTGCTGGGCAAGGAGAAGCCGGCGGAGGAGGGGGAGCATGCCGCGGCGGCGGAAGGCGAACATGGGGCCGAGGCCGGCAAGGGCGACGCCGCCCATGCCTCCCCGATCTTCTACGACCTGCCGGACATGCTGGTGAACCTGAACACCGGCAACAAGCGTCCGGCCTTCCTGAAGATCAAGATCTCCATCCAGCTGTCGAAGCCGGAGGATGTCGGGGCGGTGGAGCATGTGCTGCCGCGCATCATCGACAATTTCCAGGTCTACCTGCGCGAGCTGCGCCTGGAGGATCTGCGCGGGTCGGCCGGCATGTACCGGCTGCGCCAGGAACTGCTTCTGCGCATCACCGCCGCCGCGTTCCCGGTGAAGGTGAAGGACGTGCTGTTCAAGGAAATGCTGGTCCAGTGAGGGCCCGGTCAGGTGGGGATAGGGGCCGATGAGCGACACCGGTGAACTGAGCGAAGAAGAACGGCTTGCCGCCGAATGGGCCGCATTGGCCGAGGACAGCGGCGATGTCGGCGACATGGGCGGCGGCGGGTCGACCCGCGTCCTGAACCAGGACGAGATCGACAGCCTGCTGGGCTTCGACCAGGGTGGCGCCGGCGACGGCGACAACTCCGGCATCATGGCGCTGGTCAACTCGGCGCTGGTCAACTACGAACGCCTGCCCATGCTGGAGGTGGTCTTCGACCGCCTCGTCCGCATGATGTCCACCAGCCTCCGCAACTTCACCTCCGACAACGTCGAGGTCAGCCTCGACCAGATTTCCTCGGTGCGTTTCGGCGATTACCTGAACTCCATCCCGCTGCCGGCGATGCTGTCGGTGTTCAAGGCGGAGGAGTGGGACAATTACGGCCTGATGGTCGTCGACTCCGCGCTGATCTATTCCATCGTCGACGTGCTGCTGGGCGGCCGGCGCGGCACGGCGGCGATGCGCATCGAAGGCCGTCCCTACACCACCATCGAACGCAACCTCGTGGAACGCATGGTCCATGTGGTGCTGTCCGACCTGTCCGCCGCCTTCGATCCGCTGTCGCCCGTCACCTTCCGCTTCGACCGGCTGGAGACCAACCCGCGCTTCGCCACCATCGCGCGTCCCGCCAACGCCGCCGTGCTGGTCAAGCTGCGCATCGACATGGAGGATCGCGGCGGCCGGCTGGAGCTGATGATCCCCTACGCGACGCTGGAGCCGGTGCGTGAGCTGCTGCTTCAGATGTTCATGGGCGAGAAGTTCGGCCGTGACTCGATCTGGGAAACCCACTTGGCCTCGGAACTGATGGTGACGGACGTCGATCTGTCCGCCGTGCTGGACGAGGTGACGATGACGCTGCACGACGTGCTGAACTGGCGCGTCGGCACCCGCATCCTGCTGAACGCCACCCCCGACGGCGCCATCGAGCTGCGCTGCGGCGACGTGTCGATGTTCCAGGGGCGGATGGGGCGCAAGGGCGGGCACATCGCCGTCCGCCTGGAAAAGGAACTGCCCAAGCAGGAGGTCATGAGGTTATGAGTCCGCTGGTCTCCATCATCATCGACGTCGTGATGGTCGGCCTGCTGGCCGCCACCATCGCCTATGCGATCATCCTGAACCGGCAGATCATCGCGCTGCGCGAGAGCCGCGGCGAGATGGCCGAACTGATCCAGGGCCTGAACGACGCGATGGGGCGGGCAGAGACCGGCGTGCGCACGCTGAAGAAGGCGGCGGGCGACACCGGCGAGGATCTCCAGCGCACGGTGATCAAGGCACAGGCCCTGCGTGATGAGCTGCAATTCATGATCGAGGCGGGCGACACGCTGGCCAACCGGCTGGGCGGCGTCGGCGAGCGTGACGGCGGCCGTGATGGCGGTCGCCGCGACAGCGGGCGTGATGGCGGCCGTTCCGTGGCGGTTGCCCCGGTTCTGGCCGCGCGCAGCCCGGCAAAGGCGCCGCTGGTGGCGCCGCGTCCTGCCCTGCGCAGCCTGCCGGTCGAGGATGACCACGACCATGACGACCACGCCCCGCCGCCGCCTCGGCTGGACGCGCCGCCGCGCCGGGCCGCCGCCCGCGCCGAACCGCCGGCCGAGGCACGCGAGCCCATCGCCCGTGACCCCATTACTCGTGACGGGGAGAGCCTGTCGCGGGCCGAACGCGAACTGCTTCAGGCTATCGAGAACGCCGGCAAGGGGCTTGGATGACCATGCGCACCAGTGACGGCAGGCCCGCTGCGGCGGGCGGCGAACCCAAGGTCGTGATCCGCCCGGCTGGCGCCGCCCCGACCGGCGTCCACACCTCTCCCACGCTGGCCGCCCAACAGGCCCAGCAGGCGCAACTGCCGGCCGTCCGCTCTGCGGCGGGAAAGGTGCCGGCGAAGAAGGGCAAGGCGAAGGCCAAGGCGCGCAAGCCGGCGACGCCGCGGGTACCCTTGACCCAGCGGCTGAGGGCGCGGATGCGCGGCGCCCGTTTCCGTCTGCTGCCGCTGACCATCTTCGTCGCGGTGCTGATGCTGGGCGTGCGGGTCGGCGATCTGTGGCGCCTCGCCACCCATGACGCCCGCCTGCCCGACTTCCCGGTCAGCCTTGCCCAGGGGCCGCAGGGCTCCACCCCGGCGACGCCGCCCATCCAGATGGCGGCTGGGCAGACGGCGGCCGGGCAGACTCCCGCCGCGACCACCAAGCCGGCCGGCAAGGACGCTCCCCCGGCTCCCGGCGGCTCCAGCGGTCCGGCCAACGCACCGGCGGCCAATGCGCCGCTGGCACCGCTCGGTCCTATCGACAATCAGGAACTGCTCCAGCATTTCGCCGAACGCCGCGCCGAGATCGAGCGCCGCACCAAGGAGATGGAGCAGCGTGAGGCCTTGCTGGCTGCTGCCGAGAAGCGGATCGACCAGAAGGTGGCGGAGATGGAGAAGACCCGTTCCGACATCCAGAAGCTGATGGCCCAGGGCGACGAGAAGCAGTCGGCCCAGCTGGAAAGCCTGGTGAAGATCTACGAGACGATGAAGCCGAAGGAAGCCGCCCGCATCTTCGAGGAACTCGACATGCCGGTGCTGCTGGGCGTCATCCAGAAGATGAAGGAACAGAAGACCGCGCCGATCCTGGCCGCCATGGATCCGGTGAAGGCCAAGGAGGTCACCTCGGCCCTGGTCGAACGCCGCGTGCCGCTGACGGCGACGGTCACGACGCCGAAGTAAAAACAAAGACGCCCTCTCCCGCGGTGGGAGAGGGCGCTTTTTGCCAGTTACAGCTCTTACAGGAACCGGTTGTTCTTGGGGAAGCCGTTCGGCGGCATCTTGCCCTGGCCGGCGCGGTCGCCCATCCAGCCGGTCAGGTCGCTGACGTTGAAGTTGCGCTCGCCGTTCTTCCAGCTCAGTCCCTCGGCCAGCGTGAAGGTCTTCACGTCGGCGACGCTGGCGTCCTTGTACTTCTGAAGCTGGACGCCCTTGCCGCGGGTCATCACCGGCACCTGCTCCAGCGGGAAGACCAGCATCTTCCTGTTGTTGCCGATGATGGCGAGCGTATCGCCGCTCACCGGCTGGCAGATGCGGGCGGACTTGCCGTCCTCCAGGTTCAGCACCTGCTTGCCGGCGCGGGTCTGGGCCAGCACCTCAGCCTCCTCGACGCGGAAGCCGCGGCCATCCTCCGACACCACCAGCAGGGTGCGGCCGGGCTGGTGGCGGAACAGGTCGACGATGTCGACGTCGTTGCCGAGGTCGATCATCAGCCGGACCGGCTCGCCGAAGCCGCGGCCGCGCGGCAGCTTGTCGACGCCGATGGTGAAGAACTTGCCGTTGCTGGCGAAGACCAGAAGCTTGTCGGTCGTCTCGCACCGCTCGATGAAGCCGCGCGCGTCGCCGTCCTTGTACTTCACATCCTCCGCCTCGGCGTCGGTCAGGTGGCCGCGCACCGTGCGGATCCAGCCCTTGGCCGAGCAAATCACGGTCACCGGCTCGCGTTCCACCAGCGCGTCCAGCGGCACCTCGATCACCGTCGGCGCGTCGGCCACGTCGGTGCGCCGCTTGCCGAGCGCGCCGGCGCCGAACTTCTTCTTGATCTCGACCACACCCTCGGCGATCCGCTTCCAGCGCAGGGTCTCGTCGCCCAGCAGCTCCAGCAGGCCGTTCTTCTCGGTGGTCAGCGCCTCGTGCTCGCGCCGGATCTCCATCTCCTCCAGCTTGCGCAGGTTGCGCAGGCGCATGTTGAGGATGGCGTCGGCCTGCACGTCGGTCAGGGTGAAGGCGCGGATCAGCTCCTGCTTCGGCTCGTCCTCCTCGCGGATGATGCGGATGACCTCGTCGAGGTTCAGGTACGCGGCGAGATAGCCGCCGAGAACCTCGAGGCGATGGTCGATCTGCTTCAGCCGGTGGTTGGAGCGGCGGACCAGCACCTCGTGCCGGTGGTCGAGGAAGGCCTGCAGAACCTCGCGCAGGTTCATCACCCGCGGCACATGATCGGCACCCAGCACGTTCATGTTCAGAGAAAAGCGGATCTCCAGGTCGGTCGCCTGGAACAGCGAGGCCATCAGAACCTCGGGATCCACATTGCGGTTCTTCGGCACCAGGACGAGACGCACATCCTCCGCCGATTCGTCGCGCACGTCGTCCAGCAGGATCAGTTTCTTGGCCAGCAGCAGCTCGGCGATCTTCTCGACCAGCCGGGCCTTCTGCACCTGATAGGGCACTTCGGTGACGACGATCTGCCAAGTGCCCTGGCCCAGCTTCTCCACCTCCCAGCGGGCGCGCAGGCGGAAGGCACCGCGGCCGGTGCGGTAGGCCTCGATCACATTCTGCGGCGACTCGACCAGTACGCCGCCGGTGGGGAAATCCGGGCCGGGCATGAAGCCGACCAGCGTCTCGATGCTGGCGTCGCGGTGCTTGATCAGGTGGCGCAGCGCGTCGCAGATCTCGCCGACATTGTGCGGCGGGATGTTGGTGGCCATGCCGACGGCGATGCCGCTCGACCCGTTGGCCAGAAGGTTGGGGAAGTTGGCGGGCAGCACCGCCGGCTCGTCGCCGTCGCCGTCATAGGTCGGGCGGAAATCGACGGCATCCTCGTCGATGCCCTCCAGCAGCGCCTTGGCGACCTCGGTCAGGCGGGCTTCGGTGTATCGCATCGCCGCGGCGTTATCGCCGTCGATGTTGCCGAAATTGCCCTGGCCGTCGACCAGCGGGTAGCGGACGGAGAAGTCCTGCGCCAGCCGCACCAGCGCGTCGTAGACGGAGGTGTCGCCGTGCGGATGGAACTTGCCGATCACGTCGCCGACGACGCGGGCCGATTTCTTGGGCGGCGTCGTCGGTTCCAGCCGGAGCTGGCTCATGGCGAACAGCAGGCGTCTGTGCACCGGCTTCAGCCCGTCGCGCACGTCGGGCAGCGAGCGGGACACGATGGTGGACAGCGCGTAGCTGAGATACCGCTCGCCGAGCGCGTCGGCCAGCGGCTTTTCCAGGATTTCGGAGGCGGGATTTTGCGGCTTCATGATGATGGGGTCTAGCAGTTTCAGGCCGAACGCGCTACCGCGTTCGCGTAACGTTCTCTCAAGCGTTCACGCGCGGGCGGCAGCGGCCCGTTCAGCACGTGGCGTTCCAGGAAATGAGCGGTCAGCCGCAGCCCGTCGGCCACAGCCGCCGGCCCGCCGCCGCCGCGTCCGGCCAGGAAATCGGGCAGGGGAAGCAGACGGTCGCGGTAGGGCTCTCCCACCGATGCGGTCACGGCGCGGCCGGTGCGCGGACTGACATAGGCGAGATAGTCGTTGGCCCCCGACACCGCACAGCGGTCGAGGTCGAGGCCGAATCCAAGCTCGGCCAGCAGTCCGATCTCCCACCGCACATAGGTCTCCGCCCAGGCCGGCCCGTCCAGCAGGCCGAACAGGGCGAGCAGCCCGTCGAACAGGGCAGGGTGCGCCTCCCGCTCCGGCAGCGCCGCCTCCACCAGCGCGCAGGCGCTGATCAGGGCGGCCAGCGCCTGGGCATCGTCGAAGAAATTGGCGGCATAGCCCTTCACCGACTCCAGCGTGAAATGGCCGAGATGTTCGGGCAACCGGCCGCGCCAGCGGGCATGGACCAGCGTTCCCGGTTCCAGCGTGCCGCGCTGGCGCACCGAGCGTCCGCCCATAATCATCCCGGCATGGCGACCGTGTTCGCGCGTCAGCAAAGTCGCGACGGCGGACCCTTCCCCCTGGGGACGGGATGACAGAACGATTCCCTGATCGGACCAATCCATCGGTGCCGGTTTCGGAAGAGGTGGCGAGCTATCCTAATATAGGAAAAAATTTCGCGGAAGGAACCCTCGGCAACCGCGATAACGGCGTGCTTGGAGCATTTATGGTTTCTTCACCAAAATGCCCATACCATCGGACCCTCAACGGTGGGAGGCCCCACCAATCGCTGACCGCCGACGGGTCCGACGAGGGGTCTTGAACACCAACATCGACCGATATCTGCTGGCGGAAAAGGCCGGAACCGAAGGCGTCTGGGATTGGGACCTGCGCAGCGACACGCTGTACCTCTCCCCCCGCTTCAAGGATTTCCTCGGGCTGCCGCAGGGCGATCCCAGCCGCGAGTCCAACCGGCCGAACGACTGGCTTTCGCTGGTCCATCCGGAGGACGTCGACTGGCTGCATGCCTCGTTCGAGGCGCAGATGGTCGGGCTGTCCGTCCCCTTCCAGATCGAACACCGCGTCCGCCGCGCCGATGCGTCCGCTGCGGCAAAGCCGCATTGGCGCTGGCTGGTCTGCCGCGGCATGGCGGTGATGGACGATTCGGGCGAGCCGATCCGGCTGGTCGGGTCGGTCGCCGACATCACCGACCGCAAGCATGCCGAACAGGAGCTGCGCCGCAGCGAGGAACGCTACGCGCTCGCCGCCGCGGCCAGCAATGACGGGCTCTATGACTGGGATCTGGTCACCGACCGCGTCTATTACTCGCCGCGATGGGCCTCGCTTCTCGGGCTCTCGCCGGCGGATCTGACCGACGAGCCGCAGGAGTGGCTGGGCCGCATCCTGGCGGCCGACCGCGCCATCCTGACCGATGCGATGGCCTCCCTCGGCCGGGCAGGGCCAGAATCGGAAAGCGAGGCGGAAGCGGCCTTCCAAGTCGAATACCGCATGCGCAACGCCGCCGGGGCGATCCGCTGGATGGCCTGCCGCGGCATCGCCGTTCTGGACGCCGCGGGCAAGCCGATCCGCCTCGTCGGCAGCCAGGCCGACGTGACCGACCGCAAGACCGCCGAGCAGCGCCTGCGCCAGAGCGAGGAGCGCTACGCCCTCGCCGCGGCAGGGGCCGCCGACGGGCTGTGGGACTGGCACATCGACAGCGGCGAGGTCTACTACTCGCCGCGCTGGAAGGCGATGCTCGGCTTCGAGGAGGCGGAGATCGCCGGCTCCGTCGACGAATGGTTCAGCCGGGTCATGCCGGGCGACCTCGACGGGCTGCGCACCGCGATCGGCCTGCACCTGGTCGGCGAGCGCCCGCACCTGCAGCAGGAGTTCCGCATCCGCGGCAAGGGTGGCCAGGAGATGTGGATGCTGGTGCGCGGGCTGGCCGTCCGCAATGACAAAGGCTTTGCCGTCCGCATGGCCGGCTCGATGACCGACATCACGGCGCGCAAGAAGGCCGAACAACAAATCCTGTTCAACGCCGTCCACGACAGCATGACCGGCCTGCCGAACCGCACGCTTCTGCTGGACCGCATCGGGCAGGCGCTCGACCGCAACCGCCGTGCCGGCTCCCATCCCTTCGCCACCATCATCATCGACCTTGACCGTTTCAAGGCGATCAACGACGCGCTCGGCACCAGCGCCGGCGACCGCATGCTGCGCATCGTCGCCGAGCGGCTGGACGTCAGCCGCCGCGTCGGCGACACGCTGGCCCGCCTGTCCGCCGACGAGTTCGCCGTGCTGGTGGACGAGATGGACGATGCCGGCGACGCGCTGGAGGCGGCGGAGCGGATGGCCCGCGCCATCTCCCGCCCGGTGACGCTGGCCGAGGGGCATGACGTGGTGCTGACCGCCTCCATCGGCGTGGCCTTGAGCCAGACCGGCTACGAGCGGGCGGAGGACATGCTGCGCGACGCCAGCCTCGCCATGTACCGCGCCAAGAGCGGCGGGCGGGCGCGCATCGACGTGTTCGACGCCAACCTGCGCCGGCAGGCGATGGCGGCGATGCGCATGGAGGCCGACCTGCGCGCCGCGCTGGAGCAGGGGCAGCTCTGCCTGCATTACCAGCCCATCGTCCTGCTGGAGAGCGGTGCCATCGCCGGTTTCGAGGCGCTGATGCGCTGGAACCATCCAGACCGCGGCCTGGTGTCTCCGCTGGAGTTCATCCCGCTGGCCGAGGAGACCGGGCTGATCGCGCCGATGGGCCGCTGGGCGCTGGGAGAGGCGGTGCGGCAGCTGGCGGCGTGGCAGGCGCGCTTTCCCAGGCCCGTGCCGCTGTTCATGAGCGTCAACGTCTCAACCCGCCAGTTCCGTGACGACGACATCGTCGGCGCCGTTCGCGATCTGCTGGATGCGGTGGCGATCCCGCCCTCCAGCCTGAAGCTGGAGTTGACCGAGAGCCTGCTGGTCCAGGATCCGGACGAATGCCGGATGCTGATGCAGAGCCTGCGCGACATGGACGTTCGGCTGTCGATTGACGATTTCGGCACCGGCTATTCGTCGCTGGCCTATCTGCACAAGCTGCCGGTGGATGTGCTGAAGATCGACCGCAGCTTCGTCCGCGCGGTGTCGACTGGGGAGGGCAACGCCGCCATCGTCCAGGTCATTGCCGGCCTTGCCACCATTTTGCGGCTGGATTGCGTGGCGGAAGGGGTGGAAACGGCGGACGAAGCGGTGTATTTGCGCGGTCTGTGCCAATACGCCCAAGGCTACCACTTCGCCCGTCCCGCCCTGCCGGACTCGGTGGAGCGGCTTCTGGCCGCCGAGGATGAGCACGTCGCCCTGCCAGCACCGGCGTAGAGCCGCTGCGAGCCGTCGTTATTTGGAGTTTGCCTGATGTCCGACCGCACCTGCGGTGAATGCACCCTGTGCTGCAAGCTGATGGGCGTGCCCGAGCTGAAGAAGCCCTCCGCCAAGTGGTGCGCGTCCTGCGACCAGGGCAAGGGCTGTTCGATCTACGAGGAGCGGCCGCAATCCTGCCGGAACTTCCAGTGCTTCTGGCTGATGGACGAGAATTTCCCCGACGAGTTCCGCCCCGACCGCATCCATGCGCTGGCCGCCTTCAACGACGTGAAGGACAGCTGCGTCCTGCATGTCGACCCTGCAAAGCCGCGCGCCATGGGCAGCCCCGAGGTGCAGGCGCTGACCGATGCGCTGCTGAAGGTCTACTCGAAGGTGTTTTTCCTCTGCGGCAAGGAAAGCGCGATGATGCAGCGCTGAAGGGGGGGCGTTGTAGGGCGGAGGTCCGCCCCGCTTCGGTTACCGCTGAAGCCCGCTGTTGTGGACGCTCACCGCGTCCTCGATCCCGACCGCCAGCATGCGGGCGACGCAGTCGTATCCGGCGTCGTTCCCATGGACGCCGTCCGGCCCGATCAGATCGGCCATGGTCATCCCGCGAGTCTCCACCAGAGACTTCATCACATCGAAGCGGTGGAAGAGCCCGACGCGGTTGTCGCTGGCGATCCCGGCGATGCGGGTCAGCATCGGGGCGACGCCGGTCTTTTCCAGCATCTTCGGGGAATATTGCAGGTCCATCAGCACCACCTCGACCCCGGCGGCGCGCAGTTGCGCCACCCCCTGGCGGACCGACTGCTCGCTCAAGGACTGGTCGCCGTCGCGCAGCACCGTGTTCGCCCCCACCTGCCAGATCACCAGATCGGGCTTGGCGCCCAGCGCGTCGGCCTCGATCCGCTTTTCGGTCTGGTCGTCGGTCTCACCGTTGATGCCGCGGTTCAGCACCACGATGTCGGCGTTGCGGAACCGCTCGCTCAGGTAATGGTCGAGCCGGGCCGGATAGGCCTTGTCCGGCGCACTCGCCCCTGCCCCGGCGGTGGAGGAGGAGCCGATGGCGACGATGCGGATCGGCGCCCCCGTCGCGATGCGCTGCGACAGCTGCGTCAGCGGGATCGTCAGGGCGGACTCGCTCCGCGGAAGCTGGCAGTTGGCGGGGGCCGCGGACTCTGCCGCCTGGGCCGGACCGGGGACGGCCAGGTTGGCGGCGGCCAAGCTGGTGGCGGTCAGAGTGGCGATCAGCGACAGCATGCGGACGGCGGACGGCAGGACAGACCTCAATTGCTCGCTCCGGTGCGCCGGCCGATCGACAGAGGGTCGATCATCGTCGCGACGCTTTGTGCCAGCAATTGTCCGATGCATTGGTGAACGAATTCATAAGAACGCCGTTTCGCCTCGTCCGATTCGTCGGCGAAATCGACCCGGCCGTCCTCCACCCAATGCCGCATGATGTCGTAGCGGGGGAAGTGGAAAACGTCGGAACTCTGGGACAGCCAGGACATGTAGGATACGTAGGGTGTGAAATCGATCAGCTGCGCGGTGTGCATGCTGTACTGCATGTCCATGATGACGATGTCGGCACCGCGGCGCTGGACCTCGGCGATGCCTGACTGGAGCGCAGTGCCGAAACTCTCCAGATCCAGGCTGCGCATGGCGTCGACCGTGCCGGTCTGCCAGACGACCAGCGCCGGCCTCTGGTTCTCCACCGCCTGGGTCAGTGGGGCGACCATCGCCGGGGCCGCCTCGCCGGGCAGGCTCAGCACGGCGGTGCTGACCTCGCGGCCGGGCAGGCGGCGCTTCAATTCGCCTTCAAGCCGGGCAGGATAGCCGGGGATGCCGGGCTTGGGCGGGGATTTCGCGGAATGGACGACCAGGACCGACAAAGGCCGGCCGGCGGCAAGCTGCGCCGAGACCCGCGGCAGCACGCCGCCGGGAGCGAGGATTGACTCCGGCACGGCACAGGCGGGATCGACGGACGGTGCGGCGGATTGGCCAGCCAGAGTGCGATCGGGCGAAACGAACAGCGCTGCCGCCAGCAGGATCGCCGTGACGGTCAGCAATCGCCGTCCCCGCCCTTGCCCCTGCCTTCTCGCCATGCACCCCTCATGTGCCCATCTTCGTCGTGGCGGCAACCCGGTGGCGCCGCGCCCGCTCCGCCGACTGGTACCAGTTCAGGAAGCGCGCCATCAGCACCATCATGGCGATGCCCAGCACCGTAACAAGGAACTGGGCGGAAAGCGAGCCGCTGACATGGACCAGAACCGTCTGGCCGGCGAAGGACAAAAGCACGCCCAGGCAGAACACATGCAGCGACTGCTTCCCGCAGGCGAGCACCGGGGCGGCCAGCGATCCCCGCAGCCAGGACGCCCCAGCCGGCACGAGCCACAGCACCAGATAGGCCAGCGCGAAGAAATGCAGCAGGCGCAACGGGTCGAGGTCGGTCTTGCTGATGGGATAGAGGATCTCGGTCAGCCACACCGGGATCAGCGCATGCAGCGGGGCGAATTTCCAGGACAGCGTCAGGAACAGGCTGGCCAGCAGGACCGCACCGGCGGCGACCGCCACCGGACGGCGGAAGCGGGTCAGCACCGTCCGAAGATCCGGCTGGAACTGCAGCGACGCGCCCAGCACGAACAGGAACTGCCAGGTGAAGGGGTTGAAGTACCAGACGCCGCCGTCCGGGTAGGTCGGCAGGTTCCATCCCCATTGCCGCGCTGCCAGATAGAGCGCCGCCGATCCCGCCAGCACCCCCAGCGGCCGGCGGCGCAGCGCCGGCAGGAGAAGCGCCATCGCCAGCAGAAGCACGATGTAGAGCGGCAGCACATCCAGGTTCGCCGGCCGGAATTTCAGCAGGATGGCCTGGGTCAGGGCGGTGACCGGGTCCTGGAAATAGCCAGCGATGCCCATCTCCTCCGCGAAAAGCGGGCTGTCGAAGGCGCGGGCGGTGTAGGCGATCTGCGCGGTGTAGGCGAAGAACAGGATGATGTAGGTGGCGTACAGCGTCCAGCAGCGGTGCAGCACCTGTGCCGCCGCCATCGGCATTCCCTGCCGGTCCAGCGTGCGGCCATAGACCAGGGCGGCGGTGTAGCCGGAGATGAAGACGAAGATCTCCGTGGCGTCGCTCAGCCCGAAATTCCGCGGCGTCGCCCACGAGATCTGGTTGGCCGGAATGTGGTTCACGAAGATGAACCACAGGGCCAGACCGCGGAAGAAGTCCAGCCGGAGGTCGCGTGCCGCCGTCTCGTTCCCGCTCTGCGCCGCAGTTCCTTCCCTCATGGCCGCGCCTTTCATGGCCGTTCTACCCGCAAGTGTCTGCTCCGCCCTCATCAACAATTCAGCCGGGCCCGGTTCCCGGGGCGCGCCTTGCAAAAGATGGGGGTGCGGCCGCCGGAGTCGAGACATTAAGTGCCGAGCGGGTCGGGAATGGGATAGCGCCGTTGTCGGGCCCCATGGTTGAATGGAACCCGCGGCTTCGCGCCGCAGCCTTAAACCTCTGAAATACAGACCTCAATTCCCGTTCGCACTTGATCCGGACCGTTTGCTTCCTGCATAATCCGGGCAGCAAAAGAAAGCTGGGGCGGATCGGCCGGAAGGCCGGCGGCAAACCCGGATGGACGGGAGGAAACGCACACCAACGACGGGAAGCCGCGGGACTGGACGGGGGCGCTTTGCGCCGGGGTCCGCCGGTTCCGCGGTTCACCGCGGTGCGCTGTCCGGGCTGGTCGAGCGTGCATCCCACTCATTCCCGCTTTCCCCGCTCACCCGGTTTCGTCCTGTCCTGTGAGGGACCGGACCTTGACGGGTGCGGCCCGGCCGCCCCCAGCGCGGGGTGTCCGCCGGTCCGGCGACAAGAACACATAACGAGAATGGACAAGGGAGCTTCCGGATGAAACGTCGTGCATTTCTGACCTCCGCCGGTGTGGGCGTCGCCGCCAGCACGCTTGCCGCCCCCGCCATCGCCCAGTCCGCGCCCGAGATCAAGTGGCGCTGCGCCTCCAGCTTCCCCAAGAGCCTCGACACCATCTATGGCGGTGCTGAGTTCGTGGCGAAGCGCGTGGCCGAGTTGACGGACGGCAAGTTCCAGATCCGCGTCTTCGCGGCTGGCGAAATCGTTCCGGCGCTCCAGGTTCTGGACGCGGTGAAGGACAACACCATCGAGTGCGGCCACACCGTTTCCTACTATTATGTCGGCAAGGATCCGACCTTCGCCTTTGATGCGGCGATGCCGTTCGGCCTGAACGCCCGCCAGCAGAACGCCTGGATGACCCATGGCGGCGGCAAGGAGCTGATGGCGGAGTTCTTCGCCGGCCACAATCTCGTCTCCATCGGCGCCGGCAACACCGGAACCCAGATGGGCGGCTGGTTCCGCAAGGAAATCAAGACGGTCGAGGATCTGAAGGGCCTGAAGTTCCGCATCGGCGGCTATGCCGGCACCATCATGGCCAAGCTCGGCGTCGTGCCGCAGCAGATCGGCGGCGGCGACATCTATCCGGCGTTGGAAAAGGGCACCATCGACGGCGCCGAGTTCGTCGGCCCCTATGACGACGAGAAGCTCGGCTTCCAGAAGGTCGCCAAATACTACTACTATCCCGGCTGGTGGGAAGGCGGCCCGCAGGTCTCCATGCTGTTCGGCAAGGAGAAGTTCGAATCGCTGCCGCCCACCTACAAGGCGGCGTTGCAAGCGGCCTGCGCCGACGCGACGCTGGACATGCTGGGCAAGTACGACGTCCAGAACATGACCGCGCTGAAGCGCCTGGTCGCCAGCGGCACCCAGCTGCGTCCCTTCCCGAACGAGGTGATGCAGGCCTGCTATCAGGCCGCCATCGAGGTGTACGAGGACGAAGCGGCGAAGAACGAGAAGTTCCGCAAGATCTACGACGCGTGGAAGAAGTTCCGCGAGGAAGAGTATCTGTGGTTCCGCGTCGCCGAATACAGCTTCGACCGCTTCGTCTATGCGGCCCCGCCGCTTGAGAAGAAGAAGTAAGCATCGCTGGGAGGGGGTGAATTTCCGCCCCCTCCCGTGCGAGACCTAGACCTCGATCACCAGCCCATCATATGCCGGCTCGACCCCCTCCGGCAGAATCCGCCGCAGGCTGTCATAGTCCATCGTGTTGTCCATGTGGGTCAGATAGGCCCGCCGCGGCTGCACCCGCTCGATCCACTCCAGCGTCAGCGCCAAATGCGCGTGCACCGGATGCGGCGGCTCGATCCGCCCGCAATCGACCATCCAGGTGTCCACGCCGGCCAGCGCGTCAAAGGCCCGGTCGTCCAGCCGCACCACGTCGGTCGAATAGGCGAAGCTGCCGAACCGGTAGCCGACCGTACGCATATAGCCGTGGTCCTGCTCGAACGGCGTGATCTCCATCCCCCTGACGCTGAACGGCCCGTCGATCCGGTGGCTGTTCAACACCGGCCGGTAGAAGGGATAGCCCTCCGGCAGCGGATCGAAGCAGTAGGGGAAGCGGATCTCGATGTCGCGCAGATGCTCGTCCCAGCCATAGGCGTCGATCGGCGCATGCATGTTGCGGCAGATCTCGCGCAACTCGTCGATGCCGTGGCAATGGTCGGCATGCTGGTGCGTCCACAGCACGGCGTCCAGCCGCGCACAGCCGCTGTCGAGCAACTGCTGCCGCAGGTCGGGGGAGGTATCGACCAACACCGAAACGCCGTCCCGCTCGACCAGAACCGACGGGCGCATGCGCCGGTTCTTCGGATTGGCGGGGTCGCAACGGCCCCA
The DNA here is from genome assembly GCF_003116035.1 of Azospirillum sp. TSH64. GTDB lineage: Bacteria > Pseudomonadota > Alphaproteobacteria > Azospirillales > Azospirillaceae > Azospirillum. The sequence continues at coordinate 2,209,913 of NZ_LGQW01000015.1, read as the reverse complement.
CTGGCCGCCGGGCACACCGGCGATCACCGGCACGCCGCGCGATCCGCCGCAGCCAAGGACGGTTACGCGCGCAGCACCGGGTGATGCGCCGGCTTCGCTCATGCAGCGGCCGTGTGCTGGGTGGCCTTGGCGAACAGGCGGAAGAAGTTGTCGGTGGTGACGCGGGCCAGTTCCTCCGCCGACACGCCCTTCACCTCCGCCACGCAGGCCGCGGTGTGGGCGACATAAGCCGGCTCGTTGCGCTTGCCGCGGAAGGGGATCGGCGCCAGATAGGGCGCGTCCGTCTCCACCAGGATGCGGTCGAGCGGCACGTCCTTCACGATGGCGCGCAGTTCTTCCGACTTCTTGAAGGTGACGATCCCCGACAGCGACAGGGTGAAGCCGTACTCCACCGCCTCCTCCGCCAGCGCCCGGCCGGAGCTGAAGCAGTGCAGCAGCCCCTTCACCGGCTGGCCGGCCGCTTCCTCCTTGACGATGCGCATGGTGTCGTCGTCGGCGTCGCGGGTGTGGATGATCAGCGGCAGGCCGGTCTCCAGGCTGGCGCGGATGTGCCGGCGGAAACACTCCTGCTGCTGGTCGCGCGGGCTCTTGTCGTAGAAATAGTCGAGCCCGGTTTCGCCCAGCCCGATCACCTTGGGATGGCGCGACAGCTCGACCAACTTGTCGACGGTGGTGATGGCGAACTCTTCCGCCGCCTGGTGGGGATGGACCCCCACCGTGCAGAGGATGTCGTCATAGCGTTCCGCCACCGCCAGGATGCGGTCGAAGCGGCTGATGTAGGTGCAGATGGTGACCATCCGCCCGATGCCGGCCTGCCGGGCGCGGTCGACGACCGCGTCCAGCTCTTCGGCGAAATCGGGAAAGTCGAGATGGCAATGGCTGTCGACAAGCATCAGGGGAACTCAGGCCTTCGGTTCTTCGACGTAACGCGGGAAGACGCCCTGCGGCGTCGGCAACGGCGTGCCGGCTGCCAGCGCCCCCGACGGACCCAGCGTGCCGAAGCCGCGCGCATCCGGACCCAGCGCCAGCAGGTCGAGGATCTTGGCGGAGGCGTCGGGCATCACCGGCTGGGTCAGGATCGCCAGATGGCGGATCGTCTCGGCCAGCACATAGAGCACGGTCGCCATGCGCGCCGGGTCGGTCTTCTTCAACGCCCACGGGGCCTGTTCGTCGACATAGCGGTTGGCGTCGCCGACCACGGCCCAGATGGCGTCGAGCGCCTTGTGGAAGGCCTGCGCCCTGATTTCCGCCCGGACGATGTCGAGCATGCCATAAGCGGCACCGAGCAGGACGTTGTCGGCCTCGGTGAACGCACCCGGCGTCGGCACGGCGGCGGCGCAGTTCTTGCCGATCATCGACAGGACGCGCTGCACCAGATTGCCGTAATCGTTGGCGAGGTTGCCGTTGATCCGGTTGACCATCTGCTTGTGCGAGAAGTCGCCGTCATTGCCGAACGGCACTTCGCGCAGCAGGAAATAGCGGGTCTGGTCGAGGCCATAGGTGTTGACCAGCGAGTCCGGGGCGATGACGTTGCCCAAGGACTTCGACATCTTCTGGCCTTCGATGGTCCACCAGCCATGGGCGAACACGCGGCGGGGCGGCTGCAGGCCGGCGGCCATCAGGAAGGCCGGCCAGTAGACGGCGTGGAAGCGCAGGATGTCCTTGCCGACCATGTGCAGGTCGGCCGGCCAGTATTTGGCATAGTCGCCGGTGGTGTCGGGATAGCCGACGGCGGTGATGTAGTTCGCCAGCGCGTCGAGCCAGACATACATGATGTGGGCGTCGTCGCCCGGCACCGGGATGCCCCACTTGAAGGTGGTGCGGCTGACCGACAGGTCCTTCAGGCCGGACTTGACAAAGGACATCACCTCGTTGCGCTTGCCGGCCGGCGCGATGAAATCCGGGTTCTGCTCGTAGAACTCGATCAGCCGGTCCTGCCAGGCCGAGAGCTTGAAGAAGTAGGACGGCTCCTCGACCCATTCGCACTCGGCGCCGGTGGGGGCGATCTTCTTGCCCTCGGCATTGGTGGTCAGCTCGTCTTCGCCGTAGAAGGCCTCGTCGCGGACCGAATACCAGCCGGCGTAGGAGCCGAGATAGATCTCGCCGCGATCCTTCAGAACCGTCCACAGCGCCTGCACCGACTTGACGTGGCGCGGCTCGGTGGTGCGGATGAAGTCGTCGTTGGAATAGTTCATCAGCGAGACGAGATCGCGGAAGTTCTGCGACACCCGGTCGGTGAACTCCTGCGGCGCTATGCCGGCCTTCTCCGCCGACTTCTCCACCTTCTGGCCGTGCTCGTCGGTGCCGGTCAGAAACTTCACGTCATAGCCGTCGAGGCGCATGAACCGGGCAAGGACGTCGCAGGCAAGCGTCGTGTAGGCGTGGCCGATGTGCGGCACGTCGTTCACGTAATAGATCGGCGTCGTCAGGTAGAAGGTCTTCGGCCCGGCCATTTGCGGCACTTTCTTTCAAGTCAGGGTCAACCGGCAGGTTCTGAAATAACGCTAGGCGGCTGCCGTTTCCAGCGCCGACAGGGCGTTCAGGACCACCTGCTTGCGGTCCAGGTTTGCGGATTCCGCGCGCGCGAAAAGACGCTGAACCTTTTCCCACACCTCCACCCAACGTTCAAGACCGCGGGCGTTCGCCAATCGGGTCATCAGGGCGGCTTCGCCCGGCACCACTTCCGCCGGCCAGGAGCCGCGGGCGAGCGAGCGGGCGAAGCGGGCCAGCCACCAGACCAGCAGCTCGGTCGCCGTCTCGAACATCCCGTCATCCTGTTTGCGGGTCAGCTTGTCGCCGAAGGCGTGCGCCGCGACGATGTCGATGCGCGGCAGGTCGGACAGCAGCCCGATCATCTCGCGGTAGAGCGCAAGGCCACCGGCATCGGCAAGGTCGATGGCGCGGCCGACGCTGCCCTCCGACAGGCGGGCCAACGCCGGGCGGTCGTCGGCGGCGATGTCGGGCCGGTGCTGGCCCAGCAGGTCGATCACCGTGTCTTCGGCCAGCGGCTTCAGCGTCAGCTTGCGGCAGCGCGAGCGGATGGTCGGCAGCATGCCGCCGGGATTGTCGCTGACCAGCAGCAGCAGGGCGCCGGGCGGCGGCTCCTCCAGGATCTTCAGGATCGCGTTCAGGCCGCTGAGATTCATGCGGTCGGCGCCGTCGATCACCGCGACGCGCCAGCCGCCTTCCGCCGAGGTGCGGCGCAGGAAGGGGCCGATCTTGCGCACGTCGTCGACGGCGATGTCACGCTTCAGCCGGCCCTTTTTCTCGTCGCGCTGGCGTTCGATGGTCAGCATGTCGGCATGGCCGCCCGACGCCACCCGGCGGAACACCGGATGGTCGGGACCGATGTGCAGCGAGGTGACCGGGGCGCTTCCGCCGAAGAGGCTGTCGCCGGGCGGATCCTGGGCCAGGACGAAGCGGGCGAAGCGGAAGGCCAGCGTCGCCTTGCCGATGCCCGGCGTGCCGCCGATAAGCCAGGCGTGCGGCAGCCGGCCGGAGTTCCACGCCTCAAGCAGCAGCCGCTCCGCCTCCTCATGCCCAACGAGATCCGGGTTGCGCCGCGGGGCGAGCGCCTCTTCCGCGGCAGGGCCTGCCGGAGCCGGGGTGCGCGCCTTGCTCACGACGCCAGCCCTTGGGCCAGTCCCAGGCGGGTGGCGACGGTGTCCCGGATGCGTGCCTGCACGGTATCGAGGTCGGCATCGGCATCGATCACCGCACAGCGCTCCGGTTCCCGCCGCGCGATGTCGAGGAAGCCGTCACGCAGCCGCTGGTGGAAGCCGACGTCCATCCGCTCATAGCGGTCCTCGCCGCCATGGCGCGCCACGGCACGGCGGAGGCCGGTCTCCACCTTGATGTCGAGGATCAGCGTCAGGTCGGGACGGAAGCCGCCGAGCGCCGCCGTCTGCAAGGTCTCGATCAGATCGCGCCCCAGCCCCAGCCCATAGCCCTGATAGGCCATGGTGCTGTCGAAGAAGCGGTCGCACAGCACCCAATGCCCGGCCTCCAGCGCCGGCCACACCGTGCGCTCCAGATGGTCGCGGCGGGCGGCGGTGTGCAACAGCGCCTCGGTGGTGGCACTCCAGCGGCCGGTCTCGCCGGTCACCAGCAGCCCGCGGATCTCCTCCGCACCCGGCGATCCGCCCGGCTCGCGCGTCGGCACCAGCTCGACGCCGCGGACGCGGAGGGAGTCCCGCAAGGTCTCGGCCAGCCGGCGTAGCTGCGTCGACTTGCCGGCCCCTTCGCCGCCTTCCAGCGTGATGAAGCGGCCGCGCTTGGCGGAGGGGGCCGGAGCGGTCGGCATCGTCGTCACGGTCACAGGCTGTTGCCGAACACGAGATACTTGGCGGCGGCGAAGGCGCGGCCGAAGATGCCGGCCTTCGGCACATCCTGGGCGGCCACCACCGGCACCTCCTTGCCCGGGAAGCCGGGGGCGGAGATCACCAGCTTGCCCACCGTGTCGCCCTTCTTGATCGGCGCGGCGACCGGGGCGTTGCTGACCAGCGACACCTTCATGCCGGGGCGGTCGGCGCGGGCCATGGTGACGCTCAGGTTCTGCGGCACGGCGACCGGCACCATGTCCTGCTCGCCCAGCCAGACCGGCACCTGCTCGATGGTCTCGCCGCCCTTGTAGAGGGTGTAGGAGGCGAATTCGCGGAAGCCCCACTCGATCAGCCGGGCCGATTCGTCGGCGCGCGCCTGCATGCTGGGCAGGCCGTTGACCACCAGCAGCAGCCGGCGCCCCTCGCGTTCGCCCGACGCCGTCAGGCCGTAGCCGCCTGCATCGGTGTGGCCGGTCTTCAGCCCGTCGACGTTCATGTTGCGGTAGAGCAGCGGGTTGCGGTTGCCCTGGGTGATGCCGTGATACCTGAACTCCCGGATCGAATCGTACTTGTAGAATTCGGGGAAGTCCTTGATCAGCCGTTCGGCCAGGATCGCAAGATCGCGGGCGGTCATGTAGTGGTTGGGGTCGGGCCAGCCGGTGGCATTGGCGAAGTTGCTGCTCTTCAGCCCCAGCTCCTTCGCGCGCTTGGTCGCCTGTTCGGCGAAGGACTGCTCCGATCCGGCCAGCCCCTCGGCCAGCACGATGCAGGCGTCGTTGCCGGACTGGACGATCATGCCCTTCAGAAGGTCGTCGACCTTGATGTTGTTGTGAAGCTCCACGAACATCTTGGAGCCCTGCATCCGCCAGGCCCGCTCGCTGACCGGCAGGGTGCTCTCCAGTGTCAGGCGGCCGCCCTTGATCGCCTCGAACACCATGTAGGCGGTCATGATCTTGCTCATCGACGAGGGCGCCATGCGTTCGTCGGCGTTCTTCTCGAACAGCACGGTATCAGAGGTCAGATCGACCAGGATCGCCTGCTTGGCGATGGTGTCGAGGGTCGCGGCCTGGACCGGGACCGCGGTGAAGCCGGCGCCAATCGTGGCCCCGGCCATCGCTATTCCGGCCGCCATTCCGATCGAGGCAGCAACGGAACGGCCGAAAACGGCACACAGGCGGACGACAACAGCGTTCATGGCAACAATCCTCCAAGGGCACTCGGTACAGGCATAGGGTCGCTGGCGCTCATAGGGAACGCCGGGGGTGAAGTCGGGTGGCCGGATCAATCCACCACGATTTTGGCCTCCGTAAGGCCGGCCTGGATGATCTGGTTCAACAGGGTATCCGCCCTGTCGACGCTGTCCAGCGGTCCGACGCGGACACGGTGCAGGGTCAGGCCGGCTGTCCGCGTCTGGCTGACGCTGGCGCGCTGGCCGATGGAGGACAGGCGGGCGCGGGCCTTCGCCACATTCTCCTCGCTGCCGAAGGCGCCGACCTGCACATAGATCGCCTCATGCGCCTTCACCGGCAATTGAGCCACCACCGGGGCCGGCACGAAGCGGCCCTCGGCCATGCTGCCGGCGACGGTGGCCGGCGGCGGAACGGGAGCGCCGACCACCGGCGCACGGGGAGTGCCGGCGGAGGGGGAGAGGGAGGCGGCCAGCGCCGTGGACTGTCCGCTCACCTCGATCCGGCCGCGCGGAGCGGCCTTCGGCGGCGGGCCGTCGACCTCGGCCAGCAGCGGGGCGGGCGTGCCCTGGCGCGCGGCGGCGGCGATTGCCCGGCTTTCCTCCGCCAGGATCTGCACGCGCACCTTGGCGGTGCCGGGACCGTCGAAGCCCAGCAACTGGGCGCCGCGCCGCGACATGTCGATGATGCGGCCGTTGGCGTAAGGGCCGCGGTCGTTGACCCGCACCACGATGGACCGGCCGTTGTCGAGGTTGGTGACGCGCACCAGGCTCGGCATCGGCAGCGTCTTGTGAGCGGCGGTCAATTCGTTCTGGTCGTAGATCTCGCCGTTGGCGGTGTTCTTCTCATGGAAGCCGGGGCCGTACCACGAGGCGATGCCGGTCTCGTCGTAGCTGAAATCTTCCTTGGGATAATACCAGACGCCGTTGATCTGATAAGGCTTTCCCACCTTGTAGATGCCGCTGGTCGGAAGGCCCGGGCCGGTGCCGGCGGGCTTCTGCGCGCAGGCGGCGAGCGCTGTCACGCCGACCAGCACGACGACCCTGCTCACCCCGCGCCAGCGACGCATCCGCCAATTTCCTTCTTTCCCCAACCCGGCCCGACCGCCAGGGCGGCGGCACTCTAGCGGAGTGGCACCGCCGCGCCAATGGCTCGAACGCGGCGGCGGTACGATGACACAGCCCGGACTCCGGCCCGACTTGCGCCGGGCGGGTGCCGAACCGTCAGGGGCCGGGGAACAGGCTGTCGGTGCGGCCCATCAGCCAATAGGCGGTCAGCCCGATCCATTCCCGCACCGCGTCGTCGAGGATCACCAGATTCTGTCCGAACTCGAAGCGCAGCCAGGGTGTGGCGTCATGCTTGGTGCGGTAATCGACGGGGTAGGGGATCACCTCCCACCCGACGGCGCGGAAGATGCCGACCGACCGCGGCATGTGCATGGCCGACGTGACGAGGATCCAGCGTTCGCCCGGCGCCGGCTTGACCATCTCCTTGCTGAAGACCGCATTCTCCCAGGTATTGCGGGACTGATCCTCGTAGAGCACGCGGTCGGCGGGGATGCCGGCCTGGAGCAGGGCGGCGCGGGCGGTGACGTCCTCCTTCAGGTCCGGCGCCAGCAGCCGGCCCGATCCGCCGGTGAAGACTGCCTTGGCCTCCGGATGGCGGCGAACGAGGTCGGCGAAGCCCAGGATCCGCTCGGCCGCATCGTTCAGCGACGGGTCGCCGCGGTCGGCGGTGATCGGCGGATTGAGGGCGCCGCCCAGCATGACGATGCCGTCGACCCGCCCCTCCGGCTCCGCCCGCGGGAAGCGGTTCTCCAGCGGCAGGGCGACCAGCGCACCGAGACCGGTGTACATCACCAGCAGAAGCAGCACCGCCGCCAGCGTGACCAGCCGTCGTCCGGCGCGCTGCCAGCGCCGCGTCCGCAGCATCAGCGCGCCCAGCGCCACCGCCAGTACCAGGGCATTGCCGGGCGCGAAGACGCCCCACAGCAGCTTCGACAGGATGAAGGACATCGCCGGCAGGCTCACGATGGTGGACGGGAGGGCGGACCATAAGCGCGGCGGCCGGGGCGGGGCAACCGCGCCGGCCCCGCTGCCGTCAGCCGCCGACCGGCGTGCACAGCTCCACCAACGTGCCGTCGGGGCAGCGGAGGAAGGACACCGTCTGGCCCCACGGCATGGCTTTCGGCGGCGCCAGTTCGGTGGCGCCGGCGGCCAGCGCCGTGGCGTGCGCCGCCTCCACGTCGCCGGTGACCAGCGCGATCTCGACGCCCAGAGGCTTCTCGCTGGCGCTGGCGAACACATAGCCGGCGGGGTGGTGCGACAGCGCCAGTTCCTGGCTGGCGAAGGACAGGGTGGTGGAGCCGGTGTCCAGCTCGCCGTAATCCCCCGTCTCGGCAAGGAAGCGCCGGCTCAGGCCGAAGGCCTTCTCGAAGAAGGCCAGCGACGCCGCGACGTCGGGAACATAGAGGATCGTGTAGCCGAACTTCATGGAGGCTCTCGCTGGTTGTGGGTTGCCGGGTGGAGGACCCTATCACTCTCCGGCGCGGCGGTATCCCCATACCGATGCCGGCGGCAGATTTTGCAAAGTGAAGCCCAGCCGCTCCCCGGTCAGCCCCAGCGCCTCGCGGTTCAGCGGCGAGTGCGGCATGAAGCTGTAGAGCAGGAAGCGCCCGCCCGGCCGCAGGATGCGGAAGGTGGCGTCGAGTACCTCGCGCTGGAACTCCAGCGGGAAGGTGATCATCGGAATGCCGATCACCACCGTGCCGATCTTGCCGCACAGCGCCTCGCCCAGCAGTTCCGGCGCCTTGCGGCAATCGTCGGCGATGACGGTGACGGCGGGGCAGCGGACGCGCAGATGGCGGGCGAGGTCGGGGTCGATCTCGAAGCTGTAGAGCCTGTCGGCCGGGATGCCGGCCTCCAGCATCGCTGCGGTGATCGGGCCGGTACCGCCGCCGAACTCAACCACCGCTTCGTCCGGCTCGCGCCGGATCTCGCGGGTGATTCGGCGGCGCAGGGCCTGGGAGGAGGGGGCGACCGACCCCATTGCCCAGGGATCGGCCAGCCAGCGGCGGAAGAACAGCCAGGATTCGGAAAGCGTGGCGGGTGCCGTTTCGGTCATGCAAGGCCTCCCTGGATCGGGACGGCCTGCACCCATGGTTCCGATGCAGCCGTCCTAATGCAGAGTTGCTGCCAGAAGTTGGTGACCTGCGTATGACAGGCTGCTCGCCACCAGGGTCAAAAACACCAGCGCCGCGGCGGTCAGCCCCAGCCCGATGCCGATGGCGCCGCCGTCGCGCTCGATCAGCCCCAGCGAGATCAGCACCAGCGCGAAGCCCGGCAGCCAGCCGGTCAGCGGCAGCGGCACGATGCAGGTCAGCGTCAGGATGAACAGCAGAAGCCCGAACCAGCGCTCCTGGTCGATGCGGGCGAGGCGGTGCAGCCGCGGTTTCAGCATCCGCTCGATCCACACCAGCCGCGGCATGGCGGCGTCCAGCGTCCGCGCCGCCAGCCTGGTGCCGATGGAGCGGCGCAGCAGCCAGTCCGGCAGCCCGGCCCCGCGCCGGCCGAAGGCCATCTGCGCGGTGTAGAGCACGATGGGCAGGTCGAACAGGCAGGAGACGCCGAGCGGCACCGGGGCGATGGTGGGCAGCGACAGCGCCAGCAGGATGGTGCCGAGCGAGCGGTCGCCCAGCGCCCGGATCAGGTCGCCCAGCGTGACCCGTCCCGCCGGCAGATTGGCACGGAAGCGGGCCAGCACGTCCGACGTGCGCTCCTCCTCCTCCCCATCGCAGACGGTGGGCAGGGCAATCGTGCCGTCACGCTCCATCCCGGACCGCTCCATTTCCGCCTGGGCGTTGCCGTCGGAGTTGTCGATGTGCCTGTGGGCGTTCAAACGCCGGCCTCCGCCGCGGCGCTCTCGTAGAGTTCGAGCGCCTCCAGCCAGGTCTCCTCGGCGGTCGCCAGCTTCTTCTCCACCGTGCCAAGCTCGATCTGCAGCTTGGTCAGCTTGTCGGACGGGCCGGTGTAGAGCGCCGGGTCGGACATCTTCGCCTCGATCTTGCGCTTCTCCTCGGCAAGCTTGGTCACCAGCGCCTCGGCGTCGGTCGCCTTGCGCTTCAGCGGGGCGAGAGCAGTCCGCGCCTCGGCGGCGGCGCGGCGCTGGTCCTTCTTGTTCGGCCCGGTGTCGCGATCCGTGCCCGCCTTGGCAACAGCCCGCTCCGCCTTGGCACGGTCGAGCAGATAGCGGCGGTAGTCGTCCAGATCGCCGTCATAGGCCTGCACGGTGCCGTCGGCGACCAGCAGCAGCCGGTCCACCGTCATCTCGATCAGATGGGGATCGTGGCTGATGACGATGACGGCACCGGGGAAATCGTTGATCGCCTCGATCAGGGCTTCGCGGCTGTCGATGTCCAGATGGTTGGTCGGTTCGTCCAGCATCAGGATGTGCGGGACTTCCCGGCTCATCAGCGCCAGCAGAAGCCGCGCCTTCTCGCCGCCGGACAGGCTGGCGATCTTGGTCTCCGCCTTCACCTGGGGGAAGCCGAAGCGGCCGAGATGGGCACGCACCTTTTCCTCCAGCGCCAGCGGCATGATGCGCTGGGTCTGCTGGATCGGCGTCAGCGACAGGTCCAGCTCCTCGGCCTGATGCTGGGCGAAATAGCCGATGCGCAGCTTGGACGGCCGCCGCATCTCGCCGGCCATCGGCTGGAGCCGGTTGGCCAGCAGCTTGACCAGCGTCGACTTGCCGTTGCCGTTGGCACCCAGCAGGCCGATGCGATCCTCCATGTCGATGCGCAGGTTGACCCGCCGCAGGATCACCTTCTCGCCATAGCCGATGCTGACCCCTTCCAGCGCGATCAGCGGCGGCGCCAGCTCGTCCGGGGCGGGGAAGTTGAAGACGACCTCGGGATCGTCCTCCATCAGCGTGATCGACTGCATCTTCTCCAGCAGCTTCAGGCGGCTTTGCGCCTGACGGGCCTTGCTGGCCTTGAAGCGGAAGCGGTCGACATAGGCCATCATGTGCTTGCGCCGCGCATCCTGCTTGGCCGCCATCGAGGCCAGCCGTTCCTGGTTGGCGCGGCGCTGCGCCAGGAACTGGTCGTAATTGCCGCTGTAGGTGACGAGTTTGCCTTGGTCGATGTGGATCGTCGTGTTCGGCACCGCGTTCAGCAACTCGCGGTCGTGGCTGACCAGCAGGATGGTGTGCGGGTAGTTCTTCAGATAGCCCTCGAGCCAGATGGTCGCTTCGAGGTCGAGGTGGTTGGTCGGCTCGTCCAGCAGCAGCAGGTCGGGGCGGGAGAACAGCACGCCGGCCAGCGCCACGCGCATGCGCCAGCCGCCGGAGAAGTCGGAGCAGGGCCGTTGCTGCGCCTCGGCGTCGAAACCCAGGCCGGACAGCACCTGCGCGGCGCGCGACGGGGCGGAATGCGCCTCGATGTCGGCGAGCCGGGCGTGGATTTCGCCGATGCGCATCGGGTCGGTCGCCGTCTCGGCTTCCGCCAGCAGGGCGGTGCGTTCGGTGTCGGCCGCCAGCACGGCGTCGATCAGGGTGGTCGGCCCGCTGGGGGCCTCCTGCGCCACCATGCCCATCCGCATGCCGGCCGGCAGGGTGATGGCGCCGGCATCCGTTTGCAGCTGTCCCGAGATCAGCTTCAGCAGGGTCGATTTCCCGGTGCCGTTGCGTCCCACCAGCGCCACGCGGTGTCCCTTGGACACCACCGCCGTCGCATGGTCGAACAACACTCGGCCGCCGAAGCGGAAGGTCAGGTCATTGATGTGCAGCATAGCGCGCGAGGATGTAGCACGAGGGGCCGCCGATTTGAAGCGGGGCAGGGCGAATGGCGCGCGAATGGCACGGCTTTGTCCCGCGCAGGGCGGCGCGTTCCGACCTGCTCCGGCCTGGTGCCGGCCATCCGGTTTGTTTGAACACGACCAATTCAAGGAACGGAATCGCCACCGGCTCTTTTTTAATTGAACGTTCAATCAATAAAAATCACGCTGCATCGGGCAATCGAATTGCTGCGATCCACTGCACCTTCGGGATCTCGGATCAGGGAGACGCGACATGACGCGGTTCGGACGTCTGGCCCATCACATCCATGGTCGTCCCGTCGAGGACGGGGCGGCTGAACGCTTCGCCACCGTCAACCCGGCGACCGGGGAGGTGCTGGCCGAGGTCGCGCAGGCGACTTCCGCGGACGTGGACCGCGCTGTCGACAGCGCCCGCGCCGGGCAGTCGGTGTGGGCGGCGATGACGGCGATGGAGCGGGCGCGGGTGCTGCGCCGGGCGGTATCCCTGCTGCGCGAGCGCAACGACGCGCTGGCCGAGATCGAGACGCTCGACACCGGCAAGCCTCTGAGCGAGACCCGCGCGGTCGACATCGTCACCGGGGCCGACGTGCTGGAATATTACGCCGGCCTCGCCCCGGCGCTGGAGGGGCGGCAGATCCCGCTGCGTCCCAGTTCCTTCGTCTACACCCGGCGCGAGCCGCTGGGGGTGGTGGCCGGGATCGGTGCCTGGAACTACCCGATCCAGATCGCGCTGTGGAAATCGGCACCGGCGCTGGCCGCCGGCAACGCCATGATCTTCAAGCCGAGCGAGGTCACGCCGCTGACCGCCCTGCATCTGGCGGCGATCTACAGCGAGGCCGGGCTGCCCGACGGCGTGTTCAACGTCGTCCAGGGCGACGGCCGGGTCGGCGCCCTGCTGGCCGCCCATCCCGGCATCGAGAAGCTGTCCTTCACCGGCGGGGTGGAGACCGGCAAGCGGGTGATGGCGGCGGCCGGCGGCTCGACCCTGAAGGAGGTGACGATGGAGCTTGGCGGCAAATCGCCGCTGATCGTGTTCGCCGATGCCGACCTCGACCGCGCCGCCGACATCGCCATGATGGCCAACTTCTACAGCTCCGGCCAGGTCTGCACCAACGGCACCCGCGTCTTCGTCCACCGCAGCATCGCGGCGGCGTTCGAGGAGCGGCTGCTGGCCCGCGTGCGCCGCATCCGCATGGGCGATCCGCTGGAACTCGCCACCAATTTCGGCCCGCTCGCCAGCTTCCCCCACCGCGACAAGGTGCTGCGCTATATCGAGGCCGGCAAGGCGGAGGGGGCGCGGCTGCTGGCCGGCGGCGGGGTTCCGGACGGCGCCGTCTTTGCACGCGGCGCCTATGTGGCGCCAACCGTCTTCACCGATTGCCACGACGGCATGACCATCGTGCGCGAGGAGATCTTCGGCCCGGTCCTGTCGATCCTGACCTTCGACGAGGAGGAGGAGGTCATCCGGCGGGCCAACGCCACCAGCTACGGCCTCGCCGCCGGGCTGGTCACCAACGATCTGGCCCGCGCCCACCGGGTGATCCACCGGCTGGAAGCCGGCATCTGCTGGATCAACGCCTGGGGCGAATCGCCGCCGGAGATGCCGGTCGGCGGCTACAAGCAGTCGGGCGTCGGCCGCGAGAACGGGGTCGAAACGCTCGACCATTACACCCGCCTCAAGTCGGTCCAGGTCGAGTTGGGACCCTACGCCTCGGTGTTCTGAGACCGTCTTTCACGGAAGCCCGCTTTTTATAGAAGGGGTGTTCGATGTCGAACCAACCGACCTCTGGGGCCGCTGCGCCGGAGAACGGCACCGCCATGCCCGATGCCATGCCCTCCATCGCCTCTGCGGTGCGCGAGTATGACTACATCATCGTCGGCGCCGGGTCGGCGGGCAACGTGCTGGCCTGCCGCCTGACCGAGGATGCCGGCGTCAGCGTCCTGCTGCTGGAGGCGGGCGGGCCCGATCACCGGCTGGACTACCGCACCCAAATGCCGGCGGCGCTGGCCTTTCCGCTGCAGGGCCGCCGCTACAATTGGGCCTTCGAGACCGAACCCGAACTGCACATGGACAACCGCCGGATGGAGTGCGGGCGCGGCAAGGGGCTGGGCGGGTCGTCGCTGATCAACGGCATGTGCTACATCCGCGGCAATGCGCTGGACTATGACGGCTGGGCCGGGCTGCCGGGTCTGGAGGACTGGAGCTATCTCGACTGCCTGCCCTATTTCCGCAAGGCGGAGACGCGCGACGTCGGCCCCAACGCCTACCATGGCGGCGACGGTCCGCTGTTCGTCACCACCGCCAAGCCCGGCGTCAACCCGCTGTATGAGGCAATGGTGGAGGCCGGGGCGCAGGCCGGCTATGGCCGTACCGACGACCTGAACGGCTACCGCCAGGAGGGCTTCGGCCCGATGGACCGGACGGTGACGGCGCAGGGGCGGCGGTGCAGCACGGCCCGTGGCTATCTCGACCGGGCGCGGGGACGGCCGGGGCTGACCATCGTCACCCACGCGCTGACCGACCGCATCCTGTTCGACGGACGGCGTGCTGTAGGCGTCGCCTATCTGCGCAACGGCACGCCGGTCACGGTGCGGGCGCGGCGGGAGGTGCTGCTATGCGCCGGGGCCATCGCCTCGCCGGCGATCCTGCAACGGTCGGGCGTCGGGCCGTCGCCGCTGCTGCGCGAGCTGGGGGTGGAGACGGTGATCGACCTGCCGGGCGTCGGCGGCGATCTCCAGGACCATCTGGAGATGTACATCCAGTATCACTGCCGCCAGCCGGTGTCGCTCTACCCGGCGCTGAAATGGTGGAACCAGCCGGCCATCGGTGCCGAATGGCTGTTCCTGGGCACCGGCATCGGCGCCAGCAACCAGTTCGAGGCCGGCGGCTTCATCCGCACCGGCGACGATGTGCCCTGGCCCAACATCCAGTACCATTTCCTCCCCGTCGCCATCAGCTACAACGGCACCAACGCGGTGGAGGCGCACGGCTTCCAGGCCCATGTCGGCTCTATGCGTTCGCCCAGCAAGGGGCGCGTCCATGCCCGCTCGCGCGATCCGGGGCAGGCGCCCAGCATCCTGTTCAACTACATGGCCGATCCGCAGGACTGGCAGGAGTTCCGCGCCGGCATCCGTATCACCCGCGACATCATGCGGCAGCGCGCCCTGGCGCCCTATCGCGGCGAGGAGATCAGCCCCGGCGCCGATTGCGTCACCGACGCCGACCTCGACGCCTTCGTCCGTCATCACGCCGAGACCGCCTATCACCCCTGCGGCACCTGCCGGATGGGGACCGACGATGGCGCGGTGGTGGACGGGCAGGGCCGGGTGCATGGGCTGGAAGGGTTGCGTGTCATCGACGCCTCGATCATGCCGCGCATCGTCACCGGCAACCTGAACGCGCCCACCATCATGATGGCGGAGAAGCTGGCCGACGCGGTGCGCGGCCGACCGCCGCTGCCGCGCGCCGACGTGCCCTATTACGTCGCAGAGGCCGCCATGACGCAGAAGGAGATTCGGAAGGACCAGCGGCTGCGGGCCTGAGACCCGCGCGCCCCACGACAAAGACGGCAACGATAACCACAAGCAAGGAGAACAGGGACATGGCCAAGACATTCGGTAAATTCTCTGCCGGTAAATTCTCCGCCGCCAAATTCTCCACATTTGCCGTCGGCCTGATGCTGGCGGCCGGGTCCGCCACCCTGACGGCGGGGACGGCACAGGCCGCCGATCCGGCATCCTGCAAGGCGGTGCGTTTCGGCGACGTGGGATGGACCGACATCGCGGCGACGACGGCGCTCGCCTCCGTCACGCTCGACGCGCTGGGCTACAAGCCGACCACCAGCGTCTCGTCGGTGCCGGTCGTCTATCTGGGGTTGAAGACCAAATCGCTGGACGTCTTCCTCGGCAACTGGATGCCCACCATGGAGACCTTCATCAAGCCGGTGCTGGAGGACGGCTCGGTCGAGGTGACGCGCGTCAACCTGGAGGGCGCCAAATATACGCTGGCGGTTCCCACCTACGCCGCCGAAGCCGGGCTGAAGAGCTTCAAGGATCTGGCGAAGTACAAGGACAAGCTGGACGGCAAGATCTATGGCATCGAGGCCGGCAACGACGGCAACCTGATCATCGACAAAATGCTGAAAGCCGACGCCTTCGGGCTGAAGGACTTCAAGATGGTGGAGTCCAGCGAGGCCGGCATGCTGGCCGAGGTCAAGCGCGCGGTGCGGGCCAAGAAGTGGATCGCCTTCCTGGGCTGGGCGCCGCATCCGATGAACAAGACGATGGACATCACCTATCTGTCCGACGGCGACGACTGGTTCGGCCCGAATTACGGCGGTGCCACCGTCAGCACCAACGTGCGCAAGGGCTATGCCACCGATTGTCCGAACATCGGCAAGTTCCTGTCCAATCTGGTCTTCACCGTGGACATGGAGAATGCGGTGATGGACGGCATCATGAACGGCGGCCGCAAGCCGGAAGCGGTGGCGACCGATTACTTGAAGAAGAATCCCGGCATTCTGAAGACCTGGCTGTCCGGCGTCACCACGCTGGACGGCAAGGACGGTCTGGCCGCCGCGCAGGCCAAGCTGGGGGCTGCCAAGTCCTGACCTGACGCCTGCATTTCCAAAGCCTCCCCCATAGCCTCCTCGACTCCGGCCGCGTTGGGATGCCATCGCGGCCGTATTTTTGCGGGGATGGGGGAACCCGGCCCCAAACGAACGCCTTGCCGCGCCGTAAAAGCGCCTCTATAAAGCCGCCCATCCGGCGCCCCGGTCATCCGGCGGCGCCTGCGTGTTTTTCAATCGGCGAAAAGCCCCATTCCCGCAGGAGTCACCACCATGGCCGTCGAACGGACCCTCTCGATCATCAAGCCCGATGCCACCCGCCGCAACCTGACCGGCAAGATCAACGCCAAGTTCGAAGACGGCGGCCTGCGCATCGTTGCCCAGAAGCGCGTCCAGCTGTCGAAGGCCCAGGCCGAGCAGTTCTACGGCGTGCACCGCGAGCGTCCGTTCTTCGGCGATCTGGTCTCCTTCATGATCTCCGGCCCGGTGGTCCTGCAGGTCCTGGAAGGCGAGAACGCCATCGCCCGCAACCGCGAGATCATGGGCGCCACCAACCCGGCCAACGCCGCCGAGGGCACCATCCGCAAGGAGTTCGCCGAGTCGATCGAGGCCAACTCGGTCCACGGTTCGGACGCCCCGGAGACCGCCGCCCAGGAGATCGCCTTCTTCTTCGCCGGCATCGAGCTGGTGGGCTGATCTTTCGGGCCTGACCTCCCGTCAGGCTTGGCGAAAGGGCCGCTCCCGCGAGGGGGCGGCCTTTTTTGCGTTTTGCGTCAGGCTCTGGCAGTATCGGGAGCCGTGAACCTTTTGCCCCGCCGATTGCCGGGGTCGATCCCGACAGGAGTTGCCCGCGATGGAATCCCAATCCGCAAAGCCGATCATCGCGGCACTGCTGCAACCGCTGCCGGTGCTGACCCAGCCGCAGGCCCGCAACGACCTGTCCGACGAGTCCGTGGTGCAGCTGCTGGTCCGCCAGTTCATCGACCTCAGCCTGGACGCGTTCAATCAGGTTCTCCAGGGCAATCTCGACCAGGACGAGGCGGTCGACGGCATCAACCGTCAGGCCATCGCGCTCAACTCCGTCTTCCTCGGCACCAGCGGCTTCGATAGCGTCATCGCCCATCCCTGGAATTCGCCGGACCAGCTCGGCGCCTTCCTGAAGGACGTGGTGGCGCTGGAGTATCCCGAAGACGATTGCGTCCGCGCCATGCTGATCCATCTGGCGACCCAGCTGATGCACGCGCTGCGCCTGCCCGACGAGGAGCGCAACGAGGAGGTCGAAGCGCTGACGCTCGACGCCGCCGACCTGCTGCTGGGCCGGGCGCCGGAAGACGACGACGAGATCGACATCGATATCGGCGTCTGACCTCACCCCGCCGGGTTCAAAGTCACCTCGATCAGGACGGTATCCTCGACGAAATCGGCGCTGTGCCAGGCGCCGGGGTCGAAACGGATGACCATGCCCGGCCGCAGATCCACCGGTCCCGCTTCGCAGGTCAGCAGGGCGCGGCCCTCCACGACGATGACGAACTGTTCTTGCGGGTGGTTGTGGCGGGGGGCGGCCGTGCCGGCCTTGATGACGATGTGCTTCAGCGATGCGCCGGTGCCGGGAAGGCTGCGGCGCTCCACCCCTTCGGCGGTCTGGGCCGGAAGGTTGCTCCACGTAATCACGTCTGCCTTCGGGGGCCCCTCGGGAGTGGTCCCAGTCGTCATGGGCGGCATGGCATGGTCCTCTTGAAACCGGCCGGCTTTGGAACGGCAACCGGTTTTTACGTGTTTTGCGGCCTCCCGGATCTCCTCTCCTTCGCCGCTACCGCTTCAGGCCGTCGTGGCTGTACGAAAGCTTAGCTACTAAACCTGCTGTTAACGCCTGACAGCCTAAGACGGGACGATCCGGTGATGATGTCACCGGACAACTACTCTTCCGCCACCCTTTCGGACCGACGGAGGCCCCGTGGACGTTGCAGGCACCGACCGACCGCATCCCACCGGGGGTGCCGCCAGACCGGTGTCCGGTCCGTCGGGTCTTTCCGCCTCGTTTCCCGGCCTGCTGGCCGGGCTGACCGGCATCGGCGCCCTGGCCGCGCTGTCTGCGGGCGGGCAGGTCGGCTGGCCGGTCGCCGCCGCGCTGGCCGCCGCCGGCGGTCTGGCCCTGTGGAGCGCCCGGCGTGCCGGAGCCACCGCCACCGCTCTGGCACGCTCCGACGCCGCTCTGCGTCGCGCAACGGACGAGCTGGAGGTGCTGCGCGACCGCTTCCGCGACTTCTCCGCCGTGACGCCCGGCTGGTTCTGGGAAACCGGGTCGGACCATCGCTATCTCTCGCTGTCGGGCGGGGTTACCACGCTGCTCGGCTGCGATCCGCGGACGGTGTTCGGCGATTCCCTTCTCGACCTCGGGCTTCTGGTCACCGACGAGGCGACCTGGGCGGAATACCGTACCGACATCGAGGCCGGCCGGTCCTTCCGCGATCTCGAGGTGAGCTTCGAGGGGGTGGATGGGCGCGACCTCGTGCTGCGGCTCAGCGCCGTACCGGTGCGCGGGGCCGACGGGCGCTTCCGCGGCTATCGCGGCTGCGGTGTCGATGCCACCGCCGAGACACTGGCTCTGGTGGAGGCGCGCTTCATGCAGGCGGTGGTGCATGACGCCATCGACAGCGTGTCGGAAGGATTCGTGCTGTTCAGCGCCGACGGCCGGCTGCTGATCTGCAACGAGCAGTATCGCCGCGCCTATCCCACCATCGCCGACATGCTGACCCCCGGCCGCAGCTTCTCCGAGATTCTGCACGCCGCCGCCGAGCGTGGCGGCTACGAGGGCGGCGGCGACATCGGCGCCTGGGTGGAGCAGCGGCTGACCCGTCATCTCCAGCACTCCACCCCGGTCGACGGCCGGCTGTCCGACGGGCGCTGGTACCGCATCAGCGAGCATGCCACCGGCACCGGCGGCGTGGTGAAGATCCTGATGGACATCACCGAGCTGAAGACGCGGGAAGAGGAGCTGGCCGGCCAGACCGCCCGGTTGGAACAGACCGTCGGCGCCCTGCGCGAGAGCGAGCTGCGCTACCGCCAGCTCGTCGAGCTGGCCCCCTACGGCATCGTCATCTGGGACCGCGCCGCCATCCGCTTCGCCAACGGGGCCGCCGCGGCGATCCTCGGCGTCGCCGCCGATGCGTTGGAAGGCCAACTGCTTGCCGGATTTCTGGAAAACGATGGGACGGGGGGCGAGGCGCTGGCCGCGACGCTCGCCGCCGCTGCCGAGGGGGAGGAGCGCCGGCTGGAATGCGACGCCTTGCGCCCGACCGGCGAACGCCGCCGGCTGGAGGTCGCGGCCAGTCAAGCCGTCTATGGCGGCGGGCCGGCGGTGCTGCTGGTGCTGAACGACATCACCGACCGCCGCCGGGTGGAGGGCGAGCTTCAGCGCGCCCAGAAGATGGAGGCGGTGGGGCGCATGGCCGGTGGCATCGCCCATGAATTCAACAACATGCTGACCGCCATCGGCGGCTTCGCCCGGCTGGCGGAGCGCAATCCGGCCGACCCCGACCGCGTTCTGACCTGCGTGCAGGAGATCGCCAAGGCGTCCGAGCGGGCGGCGGCGCTGACTGCGCAGCTCTTGGACTTCTCCCATCGCCGGGTGGCCGACGAGCGCGAGGTGGTCGCAGTCGCTCCGCTGGTGCGCGACCTGCGCGTCTTCCTGAAACCCCTGCTCAGCGCCGGCATCGACGTGACGATTTCGGCCGATGACGAAAGCGCGCACGCGCTGGTCAACCCGGTGACGCTGAACCAGGCTCTGCTGAACCTCGCGCTCAACGGGCGTGATGCCATGCCCCATGGCGGAACCCTGACCATCGCCCTGGCGGTGGAGATGCCGGACGACGCCTTCTTTGCGCGTCACCGCGGCCTGAAGCCGGGCCGCTACGTCGCGATCCGCGTCAGCGATCAGGGGACGGGCGTGCCGGCGGAGATCCGCGACCGTGTCTGGGAGCCCTTCTTCACCACCAAGGAACCGGGGAAGGGCACAGGACTCGGCCTGTGGATGGTCTACGGCACGGCGCAGCAGTCAGGCGGCTCGGTCGAACTGGAGGGTGAGGAGGGGCAGGGTGCCACCTTCGCGCTCTATCTGCCCGCCGTCGAACCGCCGGCATCGCCGGTTGGGCTCGACCCCCTGCAGGTCGCGGAGGGGGAGGGCGCGGTCATCCTGCTGGTCGATGACGAGGACTCGGTGCGCCGCTACCTCCGCCTCGTGCTGGAGGAGGCCGGCTGCACGGTGGTGGAGGCATCCGACGGGCAGGAGGCGCTGACCCGCTATGACGAGGCCGGCGGCCTGTTCGATGCGGTGGTCAGCGACGTGTCGATGCCGCGGATGAACGGGCTGGAGCTTGCCCGCGAACTGGAGACCCGCAACCAGCTTCTGCCCATCCTGTTCCTGACCGGCTACGCCTCGCGCGAGACGGCGGCCGGGCTGACGGCGCAGGAGGGGCGGCAGATCGTGATGAAGCCGGTGGCGCCCGAGCGGCTGCTCGGCGCGCTCCGCGACCTGCTGGCCCTGTGAGGGCGGAGATGGAGGAGTCCCGCCACGACATCCCCGCTGCGGAACCGGTCCTGGAGGAGGCGGAGGGTTCGGCCCCTGCCGCCTGCCGCGAGCCGGCCGACTTCTACACGCCGGCCGGCCGGGACGGAGTCGGCCGCTTCTGCCGCCGCTTCCTCGACGAGAACGCGCTGACCGCCACGGAGCTGCTGCACCACCCGCGCCACCAGACCGGGCTGTCCAACACCGCCACCTTCGTCGCCATCCTGACCCAGGCCGAACGGGCGATGGACCGGAAGGGCGGCATGACGCCGCTGGTCAACGAGATCGCCCGGCTGACGCGCGAGCGGGTGAAGGAACATCCGCCGCCCGACTTCCTGTCCGCCGATTATCCCGGCACGGCGGCGGAGCTGCTGTCCGTCGGCGGCTTCCTCGGCCGTTTCCTTCTCGACGCCGCCGTCACCCAGCATATCGCCGTCTGCCGCAACTTCGCCGAGAAGGCTGAGGCGCTGCTGAACCTCGCCGAGACCACCGAGCATCCCGACGCGCTGGCGCCGGTGGAGCGGCTGCTGGGAGAGATCCTGCTGAGCGACGCCGGCACCGCGTCCTGTGCGCGGGATGCGCCCTTCACCACCCTGATCGACCTGATCGTGACGCTGATCGCCACCGACCGGCCAATGGCGGACGACGCCCCATCGGTGTTCCGCCGGCTGGATGCGGTGATGCGCCGGGTGCCGATGCCGGGCCTGCGCGACGCGCTGGCCGCCGCCTTCCGCCGCGAGATGGCCAAGCCCGCCTGCTTCACCATCGCCAGCGCCGGCGACATGTTCGGCATCGAGGCGGTGCAGCGCGAGATTCTGGCACTGAGCGATCTGTCCGCCCGCCTGCGCGACCGCGAGGGCGCCTATGTCGGCGGTGCGCGGACGGAGGCGGCGCTGCAACGCCGCACCGCCCTGCTGGTCAACGAGGACACGGTCCCGGAGATCACCCGTGGCCGCAACTTCGTGCAGAAGCTGCGCATCCTGTTCGTGCTCCAGAAGATGCCGCTGTCACCCACCGCAGCCAAGGCGGTGGCCGATTACCTGAAGAGCTTCTTCGACAGCCGCGACTTCGCCGGCCGGCTGCTGGACTGCTGGAAGGACCGGAACGAGAAGCTGAAGGGGCTGGCGGAGGTTCAGCGCCTCGTGCTGTCGAGCGCCTTCCCCGACGAGGAGCGCGAGTATCTCGGCGGCCAGCTCGACGACATCCAGAACGCCTTCCTGCGCACCCAGCGCGTGCTGACCCCGCTGATCCAGGCCAAGGACGATCCGCCAGCCGACACCGTTCTCGACATCGTCCGGCTGGCCGGGGAGGGGGCCTTCTGCTCCGGCAAGAGCCGGCTGGCGGTGGCCCGCGTGCTCTACCGCCATTGCCACCGGCCGCGCTTCGTCCGCCATGTGCTTCTGAACGCGCCGGGGCCGAAGGAACGGCTGGCGCGTGCCAACTGGCTGCGGCAGGCGCTGGGCATGGTCGGCGTGCCCTTCATCGACCTGTCCTCCCACCGCGTCCTGGTGGTGGATGACGAGGCCGGGCCGCGAGCCTTCGTCACCTCCGTCCTCCAGGAACTGGGCATCGGCCACATCGTCACCGCCGCCGACGGCCAGGAGGCGCTGGAGCGCTTCCAGGCCGACGGTGCGGCCTATGACCTGATCGTCTGCGACTGGATGATGCCGCGGCTGAGCGGCCTCGACCTGCTGAAGCAGGTGCGCGAGACCCGCGGCGACCTGCCTTTCCTGATGGTCACGGCGCTGGCGACGCTGGATGCGGTGAAGAAGGCGCTTGCCCATCAGGTCAGCGGCTACATCGCCAAGCCCTTCACGCCCGACCAGCTGGAGGAGAAGATCTTCCTGGTCCTGGCGCAGAAGGGTTTTGGCGATTAGGGGCGAGAGCTCCGGTCAGCGGAACAGGCCGGGCATGATCTCCACGATGATGCCGCTGGAGGAAACGACCAGCACGGCGTCATGGTTGACGCGGACCCAGCGATGGCCCCGCGGCGGGCGGTGCAGGTGATAGGCGGCGGGGCGTGCGATCACATGACGGGGCGCGCGCCACTCCTGCGGCAGACGCTCGCCGGCCCGCCAGCCATATGCCTTCGGCGGACCGGGGCGATGGACCGGCTGACGGCCGGGGTGCTCGTACCGCGGGCCATGATCGTACCCGCGGGGCTGCTGCGGCTGCGGGTACTGGTGACCGGCAGGGCGGTCGTCCGGGCCGGGCTGCCATCCCTGGGCCATTGCGGGCGTTCCGGTCGCCGCGGTTACGGCGAGGATAGCGGCGGCCACGGCGAGCAGGGTCTTTTTCATGCTGTCCATCCTATCGCGTCCGGCGCTCCCCGGTCTCGGCCGGGGGCGTCCATGGCGATCAGGATGGCTGACCTTCGTTGCCGGCCTGTGTCCGGCGGTGATGGATTCGGTAACAGAGTGTATCCGGGACGAATGTCGGCAGCCGCCTGTTGTGATGGAACCATCCGACGGAAGGAGCGATCCCATGGCAGACCGGAAACCCGACAGCGGCAAGATCTTGTCCAACGAGCCCGACCGCGACATCGCCGACCCGCTCGAGGCGGCCAGGGAGGTGTCCGATACCGGCAAGCCGATCACCCCCGATACCGAATCGGCCAAGCACATCGACCGTCCGGCGGAGAAGGGCAAGGCCGGGAAAACGAGCTGAGGGAACGGGTTGGCGGAGTGGAGACCGGTCCCTCTCCCTTCATGGGAGAGGGGCTTTCCGTCACCGCAGCTCCAGCCCCGCCTGCTTGAAGGCGCGGGCGAGCGCGTCGACGATGGCCGGGTCGACTTCACCCGTGCCGTAATCGAGGTTCATCACGGCGTACCACGGAACGCCAGCCTTGTTCGCCAGCATCCGTGTCGACCAGCCAAGGCGCAGCCGTGCCTCTTGGCACTGCGTCCCTGTCATGATGCGTCGACTCCACACGTTAGCGTCCGCCTTCCATGCTCCTGCCCCGGTCCGCATGGGCTTACCCGAACGGTCGGTCCCGGCCGCAACCTGGGGCTATCCACAATAGTGCAAGAATTTGATCCCCTTGTCATGTGTCGGTTTGTTGCAGAGCGAAACGCTCTGCTTTGCCGGATTGTCATGGAAGGCAACTCGCCGGCATTTGATGAAAAGCGTGTAAGGTTCGCCAATCCATCTATATGCCCCCGACAACATTGGGGACTTGGCGATCAGGGCGTTGCCCGGATCGGAGTCCCAGGCGGATAAGGCTTCCATGAAGATTTTTTGAAGCGGGACTGTTCCCAGGCTGCCCTTCTCGGTTGCGCTCCGCCGCCGGCCGTCAGGCGATGCGCTTGGCGAGCACCGTCAGGTTAAGGCCGCCTTCTCGCCGGTGGCTGGCGCGGTCCATCAATTTGCCGACCAGAAAAACGCCCAGTCCGCCGATCCGCCGGCTCTCCAGATCGCCGCCTAGGTCCGGCGAAGGGGCCTCGGCGAAGGGATCGAAGGCGTCGGCATCGTCCTCCACCTCAGCCCGCAGTTCCAGCCCATCGGTTTCCAGCCGCACACGGATTCCATGCCCGCCGCCACCGCCGCGGCCATGCGAAACAATGTTGGTGACGAGTTCATCGAGGCAGAGCGTGAAGCGGAAGGCGAGGTCAGGGAACAACCGGTTGCGCGCGATGAAGCTTTCCACCGCGGCGGCCAGCCGGCCGAGTTCCGACAGGTCGCTGCGCAGGACCATCTCCAGACGGTTCGCCGCTGCACCATCCATCCGCTCCGCCTCCCGGCCCCACTTTTTCCCCTATGCCTCCGGGTATCGCGGGGGCGCGAAGGGATGGTCATTCTTAACCGATGGCGTCGGCGTGACAATTCCTCGACCGCCGGCTGGGGAGGTTGAACGGGCGGCGGCAGGGGGACAGACTCGGGCGACGGGTTCGGCCACAACGCTGCGGCGACCGGAATAAAGCCGGTTCGCGCGGTGTTGGTGGAACGGAACCCCGGGGGACAATCGACGAAGGTGCCGGCGCCATGTCCATGCTTGCCACACCCATGCTTGCCACGCCCACGCTCTGGACCCGGATGAAGGCCGAACTGGGCGACAGCGACGCGCAATACCGGCTGGCGGAGGCCGTGCGGACGGCCGATGTCGCCGCTTCGGTTATCTGGTACCGCCGGGCCGCCCGCCAGGGCCATGTCGCGGCGCAGACCATGCTTGCCTTCCTGCTCGCCAACGGCATCGGCGTACCGCCCGACCCGCGCCGGGCGGTCTCCTGGTATCGCCGCGCCGCCGCCAAGGGCGATGTCGGCGCGCAGAACAATCTGGGCTACATGCACGAACATGGCGCCGGCGTGCCCTGCGATCCGGCCAAGGCAGCACTGTGGTACCGGCTTGCCGCGCTCCAGCACTCCGCTCCCGCCCAGGTCAACCTCGCCCTGCTGCTGCTCGACGGCCGCGGAATCGACCGTGACGAGACCGAAGCGGTTCGCTGGCTGCGTGCCGCCGCCGAACAGGGGCACCCAGCCGCGCAATACCGCCTTGGCCTGTGTCTGCGTGAGGGAGTCGGCGCCGCCCGCGATCCGGCCGAAGCTGCCCTTTGGCTTCAGGCGGCGGCAGCGGCCGGTGACCGCGACGCGCTGTTGGCACTGGCCGAACTGCGGCAAACCGTCCTCCCCGACCTGCGCCCGGACATGTCCCAGGACTCGGACGCCGCGGAGGATGAGGACGATGCGGCACCATGGCGGCCGGAACAGCGCCGCATGCAGGAAATCCCCATGCGGAACGCCCATGCCGACGCGATGCCGCCCGGCTGAGGCCGTCAGGATGGCCGCCGATCTGATATATTAGAGTAATCTGGAAAACCGCTTGCAAGCTCCGCCGGAATCGCGGTTCATCTGAGGGGTAGCGCCCTGCGAAGGGACGCCGGGCGGATGACGATGGAGCTTCGGTCGGCTCGTGGCTGATGCATCCGCGTTTCATGACGGCGGCGTGCCATGAGGCCGGACGGCGCGCCCGGCAGGGCCGCTCCCGCGGTCCGGCCGCAGGAGGCATGACCATGAGGCGTTTCGGAGACGAATTTCGTGGCATCCGCCGCCGCTCTCTCCTGGGCCTTGCCGCCGGCGGTCTGCTGCTGCCGGCCTTTCCCCTCGCGGCGGCGGTGCCGGCCTTCCGCATCACCATGGTTCTTGGCCGGGGCGAGAGCGACAACGAATACGGCTTCAAGGACTATCTGGACCGCCATGGGCTGAAGGTCGATTACACCATCCGCGACACCGGCGGCGATCCCGCCCGCCTGCCGGCCATCGTGGAGGAGATCAAGGACACCCGCCCCGATCTGGTCTACAGCTTCGGCACGCCCCAGACCCGTGGCATCGTCGGTCCCTTCGACGATGCCGATCCGCGCCGCCACGTCACCGATATTCCGGTGGTCTTCACCTTCGTCGCCGCACCGGTGGACGCGAAGATCGTGCCCGACCTCGGCCGGCCGGGGCGCAACGTCACCGGCACCATCCACATCGCCCCCATCGCAGTGCAGTTGAGCACCATTCTTGCCTACCGCCCGATCAGGCGGCTGGGCATCGTCTACAACCCGCAGGAACGCAATTCCGTCCTCACCATCGAGGGGCTGCGCGCGGAGATGGCGGTGCGCGGGCTGGACCTGGTGGAGGAACCGGTGCCGCTGAACGACCGTGGCGAGCCGGTCGCTGCCGCCGTTCCCGATGCGCTGGCCCGGGTGGCGGCCCGCGGGGCGGAGGTGCTGTATATCGGCCCCGACACCTTCATCGCCTTTCACAACCGCTCCGTCGTCGCGGCCGAAGCGCTGCGCCTGCGGCTGCCGACCTTCTCGGCGACCGAACTGATCGTGCGCACCGACAAGGCGATGCTGGCGCTGGCCAGCAGCGCCTACGGCATCGGCCACTTCACCGCCTTCAAGGCGGCGCAGATTCTGATCGACCGGACCGACCCGGCGGACATCCCGGTGGAAACGCTGAAGCGCTTCTCCGTCATCATCAACATGGCCACCGCGCGGGCTCTCGACTGTTACCCACCCATCGGCCTGCTGAACTTCGCCGAAATCATCGAGTCATGAGCGTCCCGCCTCCCGCAGCCTCGCCATATGACGCCATTCCCCTGGATGGCGGTGCGACGCGCGGTGGCCGCCGTCCGCCTGCTGGACCCGGAGGACTGGGACCTGCTCGCCCACATCTTTCGCAAGACGGCCTTGGTCGCCTATGACGCGCTGGGCCTGCCGATGGCGGAGAGGCGCGATAAGTGCGGTTCCTGCTGCGCTGCGAAGGCATCGTCGGCACTCCGCCGACATGCTATAACCGGAGGCCTGGAAGGATATGGCGGGAGCCGGGTATGCACATTGCCGAGCGAACGGAGAATGGCGTCATTGTGTTGCACCCGGTCGGACGTATCGACAGCGGTAGCACAGGCGAATTTGAACGCGTTCTGATGTCCGTTATCGGCGATGAGGGCACGCGGGTTGTTGTCGATATGGCCCAGCTTGCCTACATCAGTTCGGCCGGGCTTCGCTCCCTGCTGGTCGCCGCCAAGGCGGCCCGGGCGAAGCGCGGCTCGATCGTCCTGTCCGCGATGGCGCCGAATATCCGCGAGATGTTCGATGTCAGCGGATTTTCGTCCCTGTTCCAGATCCATGCCGATGCGGCTGCGGCCGTTGCGGCAGTGGGTGGGTGAGGGGCGCGCGCAGACTTCCGCCGGCCGCGGCCGGCTTTTCGATAAGGCGGTTCCCAAAAGGAGCCGGGTGCATGATGGGAAGTGCCAATCGCCCCAACATCCTGGTCGTCGAGGATTCGCCGGCTGTGCGGCTGTCCGTCGCCGGATATCTCGAGGGGCGCGGTTTCGACGTTACGGAAGCGGAGAACGGGCGGGCGGCGATCCGCGCCCTTGACCGCCGCAGTTTCGACCTGATCGTCACCGACGTGCTGATGCCGGAGGTGGACGGGATCGAACTGATCAAGGCTGCCCGCAGCACCCAGCCGGACGTGAAGATCCTCGCCATGTCCGGCGGTGCGCCCAACATGCCGGCCGGCTATCTGCTGAAGATGACCCGCATGTTCAATGCGGATGAGATCATATACAAGCCTTTCCTCAACGAGGAGTTGGGGGCCGCGGTTGCCCGTCTGCTCGACCAGTCGCTGCCAAATTAAGCAGATTGAAGTCTCTGCCCAATAAAAGGGCGCAAAAGAAAACGGCTTCGGTGCATGAAGCGCCGAAGCCGTAAGTGATGCGTGGAACCAACCGTACTCCCCTTCGCAAGCCCCGTGCCAGAACTCTCCGTTTTCCCTGTGATCGGCCACTGAATTTCCGGAACGCCGTTTGACCGCCTCTGTTGTTCGGGACAGACGGGCGTGGCGACGCCATGCGTGACGCCGCCCCGCCCATTCAAGAATCCTGAAAAGAGGGAGCCGACCACGATGGCGCAGTACGAGAATCGGTGGCGTGGCGAGGGCCGCGACTGGCGCGACGAGGACCGTGAACCCAACCGGCACCGCGATTGGGGCGAGGGGCCGAGCCGCACCGGCGTCTATGGTCAGGACCGGAGCCATGAACAGGGAGGGGACTGGAACCGCGCCCAGGGCGGGGACGACAGCCGACAGCGAGAGAGCATGTATCGCACCCAGGCCCACCGCCATCAGGACGAGCAGGGCCGTGACTACCGCGACGCCGGCTACGGCGGACGGGTCGGCAACGAATCGGGCGGTTACGGCCGCGATTCCCATTACGAAGACAACCGCCGCGACAATTCCCGCGAGATGGAGCGGGTCTATGATCGCAACTTCGGCGGCGGGCGCGACATGAGCCGCGGCGGCTATGGGGCCGGCTATGGCGGCCGGTCGGGCTCCGGCGGCTATAGCGGTTATGCCGGGGCCGGCAACGCCGGAACCGAAGGCAACTACACCAGCCGTGATGTCGGCAGCGCCGATTACCGCGACCGCGATTATGGCGTCCGCCCCTATGGCGAGCGGAATTACGGCGACCGCAGCTCCGAAAGCAGCGACCAGCGCTACCGCGATTACGGATCCCGCCCTTACGGTCCCCAATCCAGCGGTTATGGCGGCGGTTACGAGTCCGGCCGGGACCGTGGCGATTGGAACCGCGGCGACTGGAGCCGGCGCGATCTCGGCGGCAGTTCCGCCACCAGCTATGGCGCAGGCTATGAGCGCGACGATTACCGCGGCCGCTCCCGGGGCGAACAGCGCGGCTTCTGGGAACAGGCCGGCGACGAGATCGCCTCCTGGTTCGGCGATGACGACGCGGAACGACGCCGTCACGAGGACCAAGCGCGTGCCTCCCAGCATCGCGGCCGTGGCCCGCGGGGCTACAGCCGGTCCGACGAGCGTGTGCGCGAGGATGTCAGCGACCGGCTGACCGACGACGCCTACATCGACGCCTCCGACATCGAGGTGGCGGTCAGTGGCGGCGAGGTGACGCTGACCGGCATGGTCCCCGACCGCAACACCAAGCGCCGGGCAGAAGATGTTGCCGAGTCCGTCTCCGGCGTGTCGCATGTGCAGAACAACCTGCGCGTCCGTGTTCAAGCCGGAAGCCAGGGTGGTTCCAACTGGGGCAGTTCGACCGGCGCCGGCGCCTCGGCGATGGCGAATGCCGGCGGCACCGGCTCGACCCCCGGCGGCACCTCCTCGTCGATGGGCGGGACGACAGGCGGCCTCCAGGGTTCCGACACCACCAGCGCCGGCACTGCTGCCGGCGTCGGCGCCGGAACCAGCGGCGGCCCGGCCGGCGCATCGGCGGGCACCGGTTCGATGGCAGGCTCGACCACCGGCGTGACCGGCTCGACCGGCATCGGCCGCACCCCCACCACGCGGAGCTGACGCCTCGCGTCACCGCTTTGGATTGAATGGGCGCGAAGCCCGGCCTCCCAGGTAATTCCCCCCTGGGCAGGTCGGGCTTCGCGCTTTTTTACGGTCTCGGGGCCGTCAATCCGCCCGATCCGGTCATGGAAAGGAAACAGTTCCACCACATGACGCCGAATTCATTTTTATTGGAAACAGGTTCCTTGACACTCTAAGGATCTCGACTATCGTCAGTTTTTGAAACCCGTGAGTTCCATTCATGCCTCTTGATGCGGAAGAGATACCCGACTGGCGCGCTCGGCGGCGCGAGGTGATCCTCAATGCCGCGGCGGAGCTTTTCGCCGGCCGCGATTATGCCTCGGTCCAGGTGGAAGAGGTGGCGAAACGGGCGGGCGTGGGCAAGGCCACGCTCTATCGCTACTTCCCCTCCAAGGAAGAGCTTTATCTGGAATCGCTGGAACGCGCGCTGGGCGGGCTGGAGCACAAGCTGAACGCCGAACTGGCGCCGCAGCAGGTGCCGGCGTCGGTCCGGCTGTCCGCCATGGTCTCGGCCCTGGTCGACACCTTGAGCGAGCAGCTGCAGACGCTGAAGCTGCTGGGCGGCGACCAGTCCGATCTGGCCGACCGCACCCGGCGCATCCTGCGGCGCCGCAGCCAGCGCACCGCCACCGCGTTGCAGCAGGTGCTGGCCGACGGCATGGCGTCCGGCGAGTTCCGCAAGATCGACCTGGAGGTCGTGCCGCTGCTGATCATCGGCATGGTCCGCGGCGGCATCATGCAACTGGGCGAACGCCCGCGTGAGGCGCTGGAGCGCTCCGTCATCGATATCCTGATGTCCGGCATCACCAATCTGCCCCCCTTTATCTAAGCCTGTGCCGGCCCCTGGCTCCGGCGTTTGGAGTCCCATCGGATGAGACGGTTTTTCCTGGTCCTGCTGCTGGCCGCTGTGATCGGCGGCGGCGGGTACTATTGGTATGCGACCCACAATGCCGGGGCGGATGGCAGGACGGCTGCGGACGGCCAGAAGCCGCAAGCCAAGGGGGCGGCTCCGGCCGGTGCCGGCCGGGCGGTTCCCGTGGTGACGCAGACGGTGGCGGCTCAGGCGGTGCCCGAACAGATCGTCACCATCGGCAGCGTCCAGCCCATCGCCGCCATCGCCATCAAGGCCCGCGTCGACAGCGCGGTGGAAACCGTCAACTTCACCGAAGGGCAGGAGGTGAAGACCGGCGATACGCTCTTCACCCTGGACAGCCGGTCGCTCGACGCCCAGCTGCGTCAGGCCCAGGCCAATCTGGAGCGCGACCGCGCCAATCTGGAAAAGGCCAAGGGCGACGTGAAGCGCTATGCCGAGCTGGTGCGGACCAGCGCCATCTCCCGCACCACCTATGACGCCGCCGTCGCCACCGCCGACGCGCTGGAGGGGACGGTCAAGGCCGACCTCGCGGCGATCGAGGCGGCGAAGGTCTCGCTCAGCTTCACCCGAATCGCCGCCCCGATGGACGGCCGCACCGGCACCGTCGCCGCCAAGGTCGGCACCATGGTCCGCGCCGCCGACACCAACCCGCTGGTCACCCTGACCCAGCTGCGCCCGATCAACGTCTCCTTCAACGTCCCGGAAAAGCATCTGCCGGCGATCCGCGCCGCGATGGCCAGCGGCTCGCTTCCCGTGACCGCCACCATCGCCGGCGGCCATGGCCAAAATCCGGGGGGCGATAAGGCGGAAGGCAAGCTGTCCTTCGTCGACAGCCAAGTCGACCAGCAGACCGGCACCATCCTGGTGAAGGGCGAGTTTCCGAACGCCGACACCCGCCTGTGGCCCGGCCAGTTCGTCGACACCGTCCTGACGCTGCGCGTCGAGCAGAACGCCTTGACCGTCGCCGACCTTGCCGTCCAGACCGGGCAGAAGGGCCGCTTCGTCTATGTCGTCAAGGCCGACGAAACGGTCGAGGTCCGCCCGGTGACCGTCGAGCGCAGCCATGGCGGCCTCAGCGTCGTCGCCTCCGGCCTGAAGGCGGGCGAGCGGGTGGTGGTCGATGGCCAGTCGCGCCTGTTCCCCGGCGCGAAGATCACCGAGAAGGCCGGCGGCAAGCCCGCCGCCCCAGCCGGCTCTCCTGGCGGCGGCGAGACCGCCGAGGGCGGACGCCAGCAGGGTTCCGCCACCCAGGACGCCGCCCGCAGCACGGCAACCAATGGGGCGGCCAGCGGCCAGTCCGCCGAGGGCAAGAGCAGCGGGGGTGCCACGTGAACCTCTCCGAACTCTGCATCCGCCGTCCGGTGATGACCATTCTCCTGACGGCGGCCCTGGTTCTCAGCGGTCTGGCGGCCTACCGCCAGCTGCCCACCGCGGCGCTGCCGCGGGTCGATTTCCCGGTGGTCAGCGTCACCGCCACCCTGCCGGGTGCTTCGCCGGAGACCATGGCGGCGTCGGTCGCCAGTCCGCTGGAGCGCGAGTTCTCCACCATCGCCGGCATCGACACCATCACGTCGAACAGCACGCTCGGCAACACCAGCATCACCATCCAGTTCGTGCTGGAACGCGACATCGACGCGGCGGCGGCAGACGTGCAGGCGGCCATCGCCCGCACCCAGCGCCGGCTGCCGGCGGAGATGACGACTCCGCCCAGCTACCGCAAGGTCAACCCGGCCGACCAGCCGATCCTGTTCCTGTCGCTGAACTCGCCGACCCTGCCGCTGGCGCAGCTGAACGACATCGCCGAAACGCTGATCCAGCCCAAGGTCGCCACCCTGCCGGGCGTCGCCCAGGTGCAGATCTACGGCTCGCAGAAATACGCGGTGCGGGTGCAGGTCAACCCCAACGCGCTGGCCCTGCGCGGCATCGGCATCGACGAGTTGCAGAAGGCGCTGGCCGCCGCCAACGCCAACACGCCTGTCGGCACCCTGACCGGCCAGCAGCAGCAGCTGGTCATCGCCGCCAACCCGCAGCTTCCCGACGCCGCCGCCTTCCGCCAGCTGATCGTCGCCTACCGCAACAGCGCGCCGGTGCGCCTGGGCGACGTGGCGCAGGTGCTGGACAGCGTCGAGAACGACCGCACCGCCAGCTGGCTGAACGGCACCCGCAGCATCATGCTGGCGGTCCAGCGCCAGCCCGACGCCAACACCGTCGACGTGGTCGACCGCGTGCGCGAACTGGTGCCGGTCTTCCAGACCCAGCTTCCCGCCGCCGCCGCCATCCAGGTGGTCAACGACCGCTCCGAATCGATCCGTCAGGCGGTGGAGGACGTGCAGTTCACGCTGGGCCTGACCATCGTGCTGGTCGTCATGGTGATCTTCCTGTTCCTGCGCCGGTTGTCGGCGACGCTGATCCCGGCGCTGGCCGTGCCGATCTCGCTGATCGCGACGGCCGGCGGCATGCATCTGCTGGGCTTCTCCGTCGACAACATCTCGCTGATGGCGCTGACGCTGGCGGTCGGCCTCGTGGTCGACGACGCCATCGTCATGATGGAGAACATCGTCCGCTACGTCGAAGAGGGAATGGAGCCGTTCGAGGCCGCCATCAAGGGCTCGCGCGAGATCGGCTTCACCATCCTGTCGATCACCCTGTCGCTGGTCGCGGTCTTCATCCCGATCCTGCTGATGGGCGGCGTGGTCGGGCGGCTGTTCCACGAGTTCGCCCTGGTCGTCACCATGTCCATCGGCGCGTCGGCCTTCGTGTCGCTGACGCTGACGCCGATGATGTGCTCGCGCTTCCTCACCCATGCCCATGACCAGAAGGAGGGCTGGTTCGGCCGCATGCTGGAGGGCGGCTTCTCCGCGGTGCTGAACGGCTATGCCCGCACGCTGCGCTGGACCCTGCGCCACCGCCCGCTGATGGGGCTGGTGATGATCGGCACCGTCATCGGCACGGCGCTGCTCTACCAGGCGATCCCGAAGGGCTTCTTCCCGACCGAGGACATCGGCCAGATCCAGGTGACCACCGAGGCGCGGGCTGACATTGCCTTCCCGTCGATGGCGGAGCGGCAGCAGCAGGTCGCCGCCATCATCAAGGCCAATCCGGCGGTTGTCGACGTCATCTCCTCCGTCGGCGTCGGCGGCAGCACCGGCAACCAGGGCCGCATGTTCATCACCCTGAAGCCGCGTGACGAGCGTCCGTCGGCGACCGAGGTGATCCAGCAGATTCGCCGGCAGGTCAACGGCATCCCCGGCATGGCGGTCTACATGCAGCCGGTGCAGAACCTGCGCATCGGCGGCCGCGCGTCGAAGAGCCTCTACCAGTACACAATCCAGGGCCTCGACCTCGACGAGTTGTACCAGTGGTCGGGCCGTCTGGAACAGACGCTGCGCGGCATCCCCATCCTGCAGGACGTGACCAGCGACCTTCAGCTCAACAACCCGCAGGCCTACGTCCACATCGACCGCGAGAAGGCGGCGACGCTGGGCCTCGGCGTCGATCAGGTGCGCTCGACCCTGTACAGCGCCTTCGGCCAGCGGCAGGTCTCGACCATCTACACCCCCAGCAACGACTATCAGGTGCTGATCGAACTGGAGCCGAAATACCAGGGCGACGACAGTTCGCTGTCGCGCATCTATGTCCGCTCCACCACCACCGGCAAGCTGGTTCCGCTCGACGCCTTCGCGCGGGTGGAGCGCACCGCCGGCCCGCTGGCGGTGGCGCACCAGGGACAGCTTCCGGCCGTCACCCTGTCCTTCAACCTGGCGCCCGGCGCCTCGCTGGGGCAGGCGGTCGACCTGATCCGCGCGTCGGAGCGGGAGATGGGGCTGCCGCCCACCATCACCACCGGCTTCGCCGGCACCGCCCAGGTGTTCCAGGATGCCCAGGCCGGTCAGGCGCTGCTGCTCTCCGCGGCAGTGCTGGTGATCTACATCGTGCTGGGCGTGCTGTACGAGAGCTTCATCCACCCGCTGACCATCCTGTCCGGCCTGCCGTCGGCGGCCATCGGCGCGCTGGCCACGCTGATGCTGTTCGATGTCGAACTCAGCGTCATCGCCATCATCGGCATCCTGATGCTGATCGGCATCGTCAAGAAGAACGCGATCATGATGATCGACTTCGCGGTGGACGCCCGGCGTAACGGCATGTCGGCGCGCGACGCCATCGAGCAGGCCTGCCTGCTGCGCTTCCGCCCGATCATCATGACGACGATGGCGGCGATCATGGGCACCCTGCCCATCGCCATCGCCCATGGCGCGGCAGCGGAACTGCGCCAGCCGCTGGGGCTTGCCGTCGTCGGCGGGCTGTGCGTGTCGCAGGTTCTGACGCTCTACATTACGCCGTCGCTCTACCTCTACATGGAGGATTTCGGTCACTTCATGAGCAACCTGTTCCGCGGCCGCAAGGCGGACATTCCCCATGGCCCGATGCCGGCGGGCGGCGACGACTGAGGGGCGCGTGGATTTCCCTCTCCCGCCTTGGGAGAGGGGCGTTCACACCGCGATCTGGGTGACCATCGGCGTGTTGACCCCGGCATCGGCGCGGCGGTAGGCGTCGATGGCTTCGGACCAGGGTTCAATGGTCAGGCCGCTGCCCATGGCCTCCTGATGGATGCTCTGGGCGACATAGCCGGCGTTGGGAAGGGCGTTCAGCGGAACCGGGCCGCCATTGACCGGGCTGGATTCCTCCGCCGCACCGCCGATGGCAAACCCACCGGACGAACCGGCAGCCGTCCGCGCCCGTGTCGCCGTCGACTCTCCGTCGGCGCGGCCGCTGCCCTGCAGGGCGTCGCCGGTCGCCTCGGTGCCCTCTTTGCCGCGCTTGCGTTCCTCATCACCAGGGACGCGCCGGATCGGCTGGACCGCCGCAGCATCGCTCGCCAGCATCTGACGCAGCTTCGCAATGCCCGAACTGGGCATCGCGCTGGTCGGTGCGGGAAGGGCGGCCAATCCGGACAAGGGGCGGTTACCTCACGGGAGCAGGAAACGCGGGGTGAGCGGAATGCAGGGCGGCATAGTATCGCTCATCGGACGATCTTGCACAAACCTGTCGCCACCCGAAACAGGCTAGTGCGGCAAAGGTTCCGAAATGCTTAAAATGTCCCATAAATGTTGCGTGGTTGTGATGCGGTGATGCAGACGAAGGCTCGGCAGGATGGGCCGTGGCTGTTACAGTGGGACGTTCGATTGTGGACACGCGTAACGATGGATGGCGCGCCGACCTTGCCAGCCCGGATCCCCGACCTCCCGACGAACCATTCACCTGCGGTTGATTTACCCGGACAGGAACCCGTTGCCGGCGACGATCTTGCGGTGCTTGCGCTGGACCAGATGGACCAGGGCGTGATGCTGGTCGATCCCGACCTCCGGGTTCGCGTGATCAACCCCCGGCTCTACGAGATGTTCGACGTGCCGACGGGCTATATGCCGGGCGACGACTATGCCCGCATGGTCCATTACCTCGCCCGCCGCGGCGAGTATGGACCGGGCGACCCCGATGTCCTCGCGGCCGGTCATCTTGAACGGACGCGCCGGGCCGATCCGCCGCTCTATGAGCATCGCCGCCCCGACGGCCGCGTGCTGGAGGTGCGGACCCGCCGGACCTCCGCCGGCGGATTTGTCCGCACCTATTCCGACGTGACCGAGCGCCGCCGGGCAGAGGATGACCTTGCGACGCAGCGCCACATGCTGCGTCTGACGCTGGAGAATATGGGGCAGGGCATCGTCCTGCTGGACCGCGACCTGCGCTACATTGCCTGGAACCGCCATGCGCTGGACATCCTCGGCGTGTCGGAGGAGGTGATGTGCGGCAAGCCGGCGCTGTCCGACATCGTGCGCCATCAGATCGCCTCGGGTCTGGTCGCCATGCCGGTGGGAGCCCCCGATTTCGGCCACGATCTGGACGCCAAGACTCGCTATCTGATGGACCGTCTGGGGCGGCCTGAGCAGGAGTTCGTCTATGCCCGCCCACAGGGTGACGGCCGCTTCATCGAGGTGCGGGTGGTGCCGTTGCCGGACGGCGGGCAGGTGCGGACCTTCACCGACATCACCGACCGCGTCATCGCCGATGAGGCGCTGCGCCAGAGCCGCGAAATCCTGACCGGGGTGATTGACGCCATCCCGGCGCTGATCGACGTGAAGGATCGCGACGGCACGGTCCGGCTGACCAACCGCTTCTACCGCGAGACCTACGGTCCCGCCGCCGCCCCGCCTCCCGGCCCTGCGAGCGAGCGTGCAACGGCGCTCGACCGGCTGGTGGTGGACAGCAGCCAGGGCGTTCCTTTCCACGAGGACCGCGCCCCCGACGGCGACGGCGCGATGCGCGATTGGTTGACCACCAAGATGCCGCTGACCGACGAGGGGGGCGAGGTCACCCACATCGTCACGGTGGCGCTGGACATCACCGCGCGCAAGCGGGCGGAGGCCGAACTGCGCGATGCCCAGGCCAGCCTGATCCAGGCGGAGAAGCTATCTTCGCTGGCCCAACTGGTCGCCGGCGTCGCGCATGAGGTGAACACGCCCATCGGCGTCACCCTGACCGCCATTTCCCATCTGGGCGAGGAGGTCGGCCGCATCCGCGCCCTGTTCGAGGAGAACCGCATCCGCCGCAGCGATTTCCAGGATTTCCTGGACGTCGCCTGGGAATCGACGCGGATGATCCTGTCGAACGTCGAGCGCGCCACCGGCCTGATCCAGAGCTTCAAGCAGGTCGCCTCCGACCAGGCGAGCGGCGAGCGCCGCCCCTTCGACCTCGCCGCCTATGTCGACGAGGTGCTGCTGAGCCTGAGGCCCCGCCTGCGCCGGACCCGCGTGACGGTCGACCTCGACATTCCCGCCGGCCTGATCGTCGACGGCTATCCCGGCTCCTTCGCGCAGGTGCTGTCGAACCTGATCATCAATGCCCTGGTCCATGCCTATGACGAGGGCGAGACCGGCCGCATCCTGCTCACCGCCCGCGAACAGCCGTCCGGCTGGATCGAGATGCATTATGCCGACGACGGCAAGGGCATCCCCGCCGAGAACCGCCCCCGCATTTTCGAGCCCTTCTTCACCACCAAGCGCGGCATGGGCGCCAGCGGGCTGGGCCTCAGCATCTGCGCCAACATCATGACCGGCACGATGCGCGGCAGCATCTCGCTGGAGGATGACGGCGGGACGGGAACGCGGTTCGTGCTGCGTTTTCCGGTGCGGTTCGACGGTTAGCCCGTTCTCTGGTTTTGCGGACGGCCGCTGTTGAGGAAATTCAGGCAGCGACGTGCTTCCTATGCCGGTCGGATGCTTGGAAGAACTGAAGCGCGACGTTCGCAAGGTTGAAATTCATTAAAGAACAATGATCTGATTTCAGTCTTTGGATGTAGATGCAGGGCATGGCCGGGTGGAAAATTACCTGCATCGAAAAACAAAAAATTCAAAGCATGAATGAAAATGTATCCAGAGTATGTTTTTATGAGAATTATATAAATAAAATTGGTGACCTCCCTTATTGAAACGCACCTGATTCCGTAAATATTAATAAGATGTGATTGATTGATTTTCTAGAGAGGAAAAATCTTGCCGGCGAGAGGGAAAGCTCGTTTCCATCTGAGGGTATGGATCTCCGTGATTGCGATTGCCTTCGTTTTTTCGGCGTCATCTTTGTGTATTATCACCTTCGACAATGTCAGGGATTACCGGAATCTCGATCAGAAGATGGCTGAGAGCAACGTCCTCATGACGTCGAAGGCGTATAGTGAGTATGTGCTCAGGATCATCCAGAAAATCGATCAGACAGCTCAGATAATATTAAGCGAATATAGAGAGGGGCATGCTCCTCTGGATTCGATCGTAAAGAGCGCATCTTCCATCATTATGCCAGAATATCTATTTCAGGTTTCGGCGGTGAACAAAAACGGGTTCCTGATATTTTCAAACTTGAGTAAAGTTACCGAGCCGATTGACTTGTCTGACAGAGAGCATTTTCGGATCCATCTGGAGGACAAGCGCGACTTTCTGTACATCAGCAAGCCGGTTCTCGGGCGTGTGTCCCGTAAATGGTCGATCCAATTCACCCGCAAGATCATCAACAAACAAGGGGAATTCGATGGGGTGATCGTTCTGTCCGTCGATCCTTCCTATCTCGCGAATTTTTCAAACAGCGTCCTGCTCGGAGAAAGAGACGCGATCGGCTTGTCGCGGTACGACGGAGCGATCCTGTCCAGGGTGGTTGGGGGAATCTACCAGGAGCAATATTTCGGCACCGTGATCGGTTCGCGCCCTTACATGAGCGCACTTGCTCCCGACGCCGGCGTGTACGAGGCAGAAAGTCCCGTCGACGGGGTTCAGCGCTTCGTAGGCTACCAGAAGCTTCGCGACTATGGATTGGTCGCCGTCGCACTTTTCGATAAGGAAGCGGCATTCGCCCGGTCGGATCAAGCGCTGTCGACCGC
Organism: Azospirillum sp. TSH64; assembly: GCF_003116035.1. GTDB lineage: Bacteria > Pseudomonadota > Alphaproteobacteria > Azospirillales > Azospirillaceae > Azospirillum. Next base: position 2,171,328 of record NZ_LGQW01000015.1, on the reverse strand, counting down.
CTATCTGATCGTCGGCGCCGGGACGTTCCTGCTGGCGCTGGCGTCCCTGGCGTCCGCCTTGGCGATACGCGCGGTCCTGCATGAATATGTAATCGAGCAGACGATGAACGCCGAATTGCGGACTGCCCATGATGAATTGGCGGTTGCGCACGCGTGCCTGAAAATGCGGGAAGAGGAACTGGTTGTCCTGTCTGAAACCGATCCGCTTTGCCGAATCGCCAATCGACGCCGTTTCATGACCGTAGCCGATGCCGAATTGATCCGGCATCGGCGTTACAGGAGAATTTTCAGCCTGCTGATTCTTGATGTCGATCACTTCAAGGCAATCAACGACACCCATGGCCATGGTGTCGGCGATGCGGTGCTCGTGGCCCTTGCCAATACAATCAAGACGCGTCTGCGGGAGACGGACACATTCGCCCGGATCGGTGGCGAGGAGTTCGCCGTCTTTCTTCCCGAAACCGATGTGAACGGGGCTCTCTCCCTGGCCGAAGACATGCGGCAGGCGGTATCGAGGACATGCATCGATGCAGGGGAGGGGCGGACGGTCTCGTTAACGGTCAGCATTGGAATCGCCTGCTCACACAGAGACTCGGCTTCGGTGAGCGATATCTTGAACAATGCCGACCATGCGCTTTACGCCGCAAAGCGCGGTGGTCGCAATCGCTCCATGGTTGAGGGAAACCACACGCTTCCGGTTTGACTGTCCGGCAGCCTCACCCCGCGATCAGTTCCCGGATCCGCGCCGCCAGCACATCCATGGCGAAGGGCTTGGTCAGCACCGACATGCCGGGTTCGAGCTGGCCGTTGTTCAGCAGCGCGTTCTCGGCGAAGCCGGTGATGAACAGCGTCTTCAGCTTCGGGCGGCCGACGCGGGCGAGATCGATCATCTGGCGGCCGTTCATGCCGCCGGGCAGGCCGACATCGGTCACCACCAGATCGATGCGCGCGCCCGATTGCAGAACCCGCAGGCCGGCTGCACCGTCCGCCGCCTCGATTGCCGCATAACCCAGGTCGCTCAACAGGTCCATCACCATCAGGCGCAGGCTCGGCTCGTCGTCCACCACCAGAACGGTCTCGCCCTGCCGTGCCGGCAGGGTCGTGGCCGGCTCCTCGCGGATCTCCTCCTCTTCCGCTTCGCCGCGGTGGCGGGGCAGATACAGGCACACCATGGTGCCCTCGCCGACCTCCGAATAGATCTTCACATGCCCGCCCGACTGCTTGGCGAAACCATAGATCATCGACAGACCCAGCCCGGTCCCCTGGCCGATGGGCTTGGTGGTGAAGAAGGGGTCGAAGGCCTTCTCGATCACGTCCGGCGTCATGCCGGTGCCGTTGTCCGACACGCAGAGCGAGACATATTGGCCGGGCTGCATGTCCTGCTGCCGCGCCCCTTCATGGTCGATCCAGCGGTTGCCGGTCTCGATGGTGATCCGGCCGCCCTTCGGCATGGCGTCGCGCGCGTTGATGCAGAGGTTCAGCAGCGAGTTTTCCAATTGGGAGGGATCGACCATCGTCGCCCACAGCCCAGACATGCCGACCATCTCCACCTGGATGCCCGGTCCCACCGTGCGCTGGACGAGATCCAGCATGCCGCCGACCAGCCGGTTCATGTTGACCGCCTTCGGTGCCAGCGTCTGCTGGCGGGAGAAGGCGAGCAGCCGGTGGGTCAGAGCCGCCGCACGCCGCACTGCGCCCTGGGCGGCAATGATAAACTTGTCCAGCTCGTTGACGCGGCCCTGATCGACACGGGCGGCGATGCGTTCCAGGGCGCCCGAGATGCCGGCCAGCAGGTTGTTGAAGTCGTGCGCCAACCCGCCGGTCAGCTGTCCGACCGCTTCCATCTTCTGCGACTGGCGCAGCTGCTCCTCGGCGCGCATCAGTTCGGCGGTGCGTTCGGCGACGCGCTGTTCCAGCGTTTCGTTCAGCGCGCGCAGCGCCGCCGTCGCCCTGTCGCGCTCGGCCTCAACCGCGCGGCGCTCCTCGACGTCCAGCAGCACGCCGGGGAAACTCAATGGCGTGCCGTCGGGCCCGTGCTCGACCCGTCCGTTCGCCTCGATCCAATAATAGTTCCCGTCCGACCGCTTGACCCGATACTGGTGGGCATAGGCGCCGCCGCGGGCGATGACCTCCTGGATGGCAGCGAGCAGCCCCGGTTTGTCGTCCGGGTGGACGCTGGTGACCACCTGCTCCAGGCTGAGCCCGTCGCGGCCCAGCGAGGGGTCGAGACCGAAGGATTCGGCGAACGGCTTGTCCACTGTGAAACGATTGGCGGGCAGGTCCCAATTCCAGGTGCCGATGATGGCGCCGGCCGCCAGTGCCAGCTGGACGCGCTGCACATTCTCCCGCGCCAGCGCCTCGCTGACGCGCAACGCCTCTTCCGCGTGGCGCCGCGCGGTGATGTTGCGGAACAGGACGGAGACCTGGCGCAGGCTGGCCGGTTCCAGCCTTGCCGCCGACACCTCGATGTAACGATCCACCAGTGCAAAATGGCGCTCGAATCGGATGGGCTCGCCGGTGCGCAGGACATTGCCGTACAGCTCGATCCAGCCATCCGCTTCGGCCGGCGCCAGATCGCGCACCGCCATGCCGACGATGTTGCGGATGCCGGTCTGGCGTTCGTACCCGTCGTTGGCCTCGATGTGGATGTAATCGGTGAGGTTGCCGTCGGCATCCTCGCTGAACTCGATGATGCAGAACCCGTCGTCCAGAGCGTTGAACAGAGCGCGATACCGGTCCTCGCTCCGGTCCGACAGCTCAGACGTCAACCGATGTTCCGCCACTCGATTCTCCCTCGTCCCGCCGGACCCACAAGCTCCGGCGCCCTGTTCTATCGGCCGGCAGGCGCTCGAGAGCAATTCGACGTAATAAATATGCGAAAAGGATAATCCCCCGGCAGACTATGGGTTGGGACAGATGCCCCATGCAATGGCGCAGTCTCCGGGAAAAAACTGCTCAGGGATATGCAACCGTAGAGACATTGGGCGGCCGCTCGGACCGTTCCATTTCCCGAAGCGGGAAGGGCAGCCGAAGCTGCCCTTTTTTCAAGACTGGGAGGTGGCGTTTTTACTCACCTGTCCCATCGGCGGTGGAGGATGCGGGCACATTCTCCCGTCCTCTGCAATGCCCTCACGCCGCGCGGATACCGGCCAGGAAGCGTTCGACCTCGATCTTCATCTGTTCGGATTGCCGCGACAGTTGGCCCGCGGCCCCCAGCACCTGGGTCGCCGCACTGCCGGTCTGGGTGGCGCCTTGGCTGACCTCGGCGATGTTCGCCGTCACCACCTCGGTTCCCCGCGCCGCCTCCTGGACGTTGCGGGCGATCTCGCCGGTCGCGGCCCCCTGTTCCTCGATGGCCGACGCGATGGAGGTGGCGATATCGTTGATCGTGGTGATGGTGCCGCCGATCCCGGTAATGGCGTTTGCGGCTTCGCCGGTCGCCTGCTGCATCGCCTGGATCTGGCCGGCAATCTCTTCCGTCGCCTTGGCGGTCTGGGTGGCGAGATTCTTCACCTCGCTGGCCACCACGGCGAAGCCCTTGCCGGCCTCGCCGGCGCGGGCCGCCTCGATGGTGGCGTTCAGTGCCAGAAGGTTGGTTTGGCTGGCGATGTCGGTGATCAGCTTCACCACGTCGCCGATGCGCTGGGCCGCCTCGACCAGCCCCTGGACCTGCCGGTTGGTCGCGTCCGCCTCGCTGACCGCCTGGGCAGCGATGGTGGTGGAGCGCGAGACCTGCGCGCTGATTTCCGAGATCGACGCCGTCAGTTCGTCGGTCGCCGACGCCACCGTCTGCACATTGACCGAGGCCTGCTCCGCGGCGGCGGCCGTGCTGGCGGCCTGGCTGTTGGTCTGTTCGGCGGTGTGAGACATGCTCTGCGCAGTGGCGTCCAGTTCAGTGGCGGCGGCGCTCACGGTGCGCAGGATGCCCGACATGCTGCTGTCGAAGCCGGCGACCAGCCGTTCCACCGCGGCGGTGCGCCGCTCCTTGTCCAGCCGTTCCGCCTCCTCGGCCGCCGCCATGCGGGCACGGTCAAGCGCGTTCTGGCGGAAGACCTCGACAGCGCGGGCCATGCCGCCGATCTCGTCGCCACGGTCCTTGCCGGCCACCTCGACCGACAGGTCGCCATCCGCGAGGCGGGACATCGTCCCGGTGATGCCGGTGATCGGCTTGACGATACCGGAGCGCGACACGGCGACGCTGACCACGACCGCCAGGCCGATGCCGCCGATGCCGACGACAAGCATCAGGGTGATCATGTGGGTGCTGAAGGCGTCGAGTTCGTCGTTCGCCTGCTGGATGCTGTCGATGTTCCGCTGTGCCGCCGCCTCCAGGGACTTGCCCAGCGCGGTGCGGCTGGCCCGGCTTTCCGGTGTGTCGCCGTGCTTCTGCGCCGCCTCCGGAGAGACTTCGACGCCGAGCCGGGCGACCTCGTTGCGGATGGCGACGAACTCGTTGGCGCTGGCCACCATCTTCTGGAAGTCGGCCTTGCGGTCGGGCGTCAGCAGACGTTCCCACTCCGCCATCCGCTTGCCGATCGATTCGGTCGACTCCCTGATCCCCTTGCTGAACAGCTGTGCGTCGTCCTTCGACTTGACGGCATAGAGGCCGCGGCTGTCCATCACCGTCTTGTAGATCAGGCTGCTGACCTGTTCGGCGAGCAGCGCCCGCTGCGAGCGGACCTGGATGTCATCGACCCTGCCGCCGAAGGTCTGGATCGCGAGGAAGCCGATGGTGCCGATTACGGACGCGATCAACGCCATCAAGATGACGATGGCGGAGATTTTGCGGCTGATGCTGATGCGGGTTAGCAGGGTGCCCATGGGCCGGCTCGTTTTTGGCGGGAGGAATATTCCCCTCACCATACTGTAGTATGCCTTTGAGCTTATCGAGCCAAGTTGCAGCGAATTCGGTCGGAAATCGCCTTGCAGCAGCGAATTCCGTCCGGGAATTTCAGAAGTATTTAATGGCTATGCCGCATTTCGTCACTTCAACCCGAAACCCGTGACGTTTCTGAAATGGGGTTGCGACGCTACTCGCATTTCCAACATTAGCAGATACTGCGGCTTTCGCTATGAGACTTTGGTCGTGGCTGACGGGTTGGTAGGTAAAGCATTGTGCGGAGAAGCCCAATCGCTTGGGCTTCTCCAAACTTCATTTGTTTGCCTGCACCGCCTCAGGACTGCCTCACTCTGCCGCCAGCGGCTGCGGGGCGGCGACCGGGGCGCGGAAGTCGGCCAGCAGCTTGGCCTCCTTCGCCTTGGCCGCCGTGACGTTGCGGGCCTTCACCGGGCCGTAGCCACGCATCTCCATCGGCACCCTGGCGATCTCCACCGCCAGATCCAGCTTCTCGCGGGTCAGGCCGTTCAGCAGCTCGCCCACCACCGCCTCATAGTCGGCGATCAGCTGGCGTTCCTGGCGCCGCTCGGCGGTGCGGCCGAACGGGTCGAGCCGGGTGCCGCGCAGACGCTTGCCCTTGGCCAGCAGGCGCAGGACCGGCAGCATCCACGGACCGAAGCTCTTCTTCTTCGGTTCGCCGCCGTCCTCTCCGGTCTCGGCCATCGCCGGCGGGGCCATGTGGAAGGTCAGTTTCCAGTCGCCTTCGAACATGCGCTGGACATTCTCGACGAAGCCGCTGTCGGTGTAGAGCCGCGCCACCTCATACTCGTCCTTGTAGGCCATCAGCTTGAAGTGGCCGCGTGCGACCGCCTCCGTCAGCGCGGTGGAGCCGGGCACCTTCTGCTGCTCGGTCCGGCGGGTCCAATCGACCAGCGCGTGGTAGCGGGCGGCATAGGCGGCGTCCTGGTAATCGACCAGGAAGCGGTGGCGGCGCTCGATCACCTCGTCCAGGCTGCCGGACTGGCGGCGCTGGTCGAGCAGCAGCGACTGCACGGCCTGCGCCACCTCCTGAGGCTTCGCGGCGGCTTCCACCGACGCCAGATCGACGGCGGCGCGGCGGCCCCATTGGAAGGCGTCGAGGTTCAACTTCACCGCCACGCCGTTCAGCTCGATGGCTTTGATGATCGACTCCTCGCTCAGCGGGATCAGACCCTTCTGCCAGGCATAGCCCATCAGGAACGGGTTGGCGTAGAGGCTGTCGCCCAGCAACGCTGTGGCGAGCTTGGTCGCGTCGAAGGCATCGACATTGGCTTCGCCGCCGCAGGCCTTGCGGATGTCGCCGACCAGATCGCGGACCGGGATCACCATGTCCGGTTTCTTGATGAAGTCGGCGGTGATGCTGTCATGGGTGTTGATGACGGCGCGGGTGCGTCCGGCGGTCATCTTCGACAGGCCGTCGCCCGCCGCCGCGACGATCAGGTCGCAGCCCAGCACCGCGTCAGCCCCGCCGGCGGCGATGCGGACGGAGTGGATGTCCTCCGGCGTGTTGGCGATGCGGATGTGGCTGGTGACCGCACCGCCCTTCTGCGCCAGCCCGGTCATATCGAGCACGCCGACGCCCTTGCCCTCGATATGCGCGGCCATGCCCAGAAGTGCGCCGATGGTAACGACGCCGGTGCCGCCGACCCCGGTGACATACAGGCTCCAAGTCTTGTCGAAGGCCGGGACGGCGGGGGCGGGCAGGGCTGTGGCGTCGGCCGACTTCGCTGCGGCCGGTTTCGGCTTGCGCAAGGACCCGCCTTCCACCGTCACGAAGCTGGGGCAGAAGCCCTTGGTGCAGGAGTAATCCTTGTTGCAGCTCGACTGGTCGATCTGACGCTTGCGGCCGAACTCGGTCTCCTGCGGGATCACCGACACGCAGGACGACTTGGCCGAGCAGTCGCCGCAGCCTTCGCAGACCAGCTCGTTGATCACCACGCGCTTGGCCGGGTCGACCATCTTGCCGCGCTTGCGGCGGCGGCGCTTCTCGGTGGCGCAGGTCTGGTCATAGATCAGGACGCTGACGCCGGGGACCTCGCGCATCTCCTTCTGCACGCGGTCGAGGTCGTCGCGATGCTCGACGGTGGTGAATTGCGGCAGGCCGTTGCCGATGCCGTACTTCTCCGGCTCGTCGCTGACGACGGTGATGCGCTGCACGCCTTCCGCCCGCAGGACGTTGGCGATTGACTGCACCGTCAGCGTGCCGTCGAAGGGCTGGCCGCCGGTCATGGCGACCGCGTCGTTGAACAGAATCTTGTAGGTGATGTTCACCTTGGCGGCGATGGCCTGCCGGATCGCCAGGATGCCGGAATGGAAATAGGTACCGTCTCCCAGATTGGCGAAGATGTGCTTCTCGTCGGTGAAAGCGGCCTGACCCACCCACGGCACGCCCTCGCCGCCCATCTGGGTGAAGGTATCGGTCGAACGGTCGAGCCACGTTGCCATGTAATGGCAGCCGATGCCGCCCAGCGCCCGGCTGCCCTCCGGCACGACGGTGGAGGTGTTGTGCGGGCAGCCGGAGCAGAAGGTCGGCTTGCGCACCACGCGCGCCACATGGGCCTTCTGCTTCTCCTGCGCGTCGAGGAAGGCGATGCGGCGGGCAAGGTTCTCGTTCTCGATGAAGCGCTGCAGGCGGCGGCCGATCACCACGGCGATCTGCGCCGGCGTCAGTTCGCCGGCACTCGGCAGGATCCACTCGCCCTGCTCGTCGAACTTGCCGACCACCTTGGGGCGGACGTCGGGGTTCCAGTTGTAGAGCTGTTCCTTCAGCTGGTTCTCGATGACCGCGCGCTTCTCCTCGACCACGACGATCTCTTCCAGACCCTCGGCGAAGTGGCGGACGCCGTCGCGCTCCAGCGGCCAAGGCATGCCGACCTTGTAGACGGTGATGCCCCAGTCGGCCGCCATCTCCTCGGTGATGCCAAGCTCGTCGAAGGCCTGACGGACGTCGAGATAGCTCTTGCCGGTGGTGACGATGCCGAAGCGCGGACGCGGGCTCTCCATCACCACCCGGTCCAGCTTGTTGGCACGGGCGAACGCCAGGGCGGCGTACAGCTTGTGCTTCATCAGCCGGTATTCCTGCTCCAGCGGCGGGTCGGGCCAGCGGATGTTCAGGCCGCCCGGCGGCATCGGAAAGTCGGCGGGGACGATGGGGGAGACGCGGTGCGGATCGATGTACACCGACGCCGAGGTATCCACCGTCTCCGCGATGGTCTTCATCGCGATCCAGCAGCCGGAATAGCGGCTCATCTGCCAGCCGATCAGGCCGTAATCCAGGATCTCCTGCACCCCCGACGGGTTCAGCACCGGGATCATCGAGTGCATGTAGGCGTGTTCGGACTGGTGCGGGAAGGTGGAGGACTTGCAGTTGTGGTCGTCGCCGGTCAGCACCAGCACGCCGCCGTGGCGGGAGGTGCCGGCGGCGTTGGCATGCTTGAACACGTCTCCCGACCGGTCGACGCCGGGGCCCTTGCCGTACCACATGGCGAAGACGCCGTCATACTTGGCGCCCTTGAACATGCCGACCTGCTGACTGCCCCAGACCGCGGTGGCGCCCAGCTCCTCGTTCACGCCGGGCTGGAACTGGATGTGGTTCTTTTCCAGGAATTTGCGGGCGTTCCACAGATTCTGGTCGAAGCCGCCCAGCGGCGAGCCGCGATAGCCGGAAATGAAGCAGCCGGTGTTCAGCCCGGCGGCAAGGTCGCGCTGGCGCTGCATCATCGGCAGGCGCACCAGCGCCTGGGTGCCGGTGAGGTAAACACGCCCCTGTTCGAGCGCGTACTTGTCTTCGAGAGACACTGTTGCGAGCGCCATTCTTCATTTCCTCCCATCGGTCGGCAGCCTGGCAAACTCCTGGACGGAGTGCTGGGGAACCGATTTGTTCGCTGGGCAAAAAGGTAATGAAGGCTGTCTTATATCGCAACGACTGCGGCCGGCCATCCTGCAAAAAGCAAGGAACGGCGCGGCAACCGCCGGTCTTCCGTAACGGAGCGTATGGAATGCCCTGCCTTGCGGAAATTCCCTCTCCGTCCCTCTCTCGCCCAGATCGTCATCAGACGATATGGGAAGGGACTCAGCGCCCCGTCAGGGGGGACTTGCCCGGAGGGGTCGGGCTGCCGCCTTCCGGCCAATTGCCGAAGTCGCTCTGGCCTCGGGCCGCCAGCGTGCGGACGCTGGCCCGCAGGGTGCGGATCAGGCAAAGCGCCACCGCCATCGACTGGGCGCCGCCGTCCGAACCCGCCAGCCAGCGCAGGGCCGCGGCATGGGCCTGGAGCGCATCGACATAGCCTTCGATGTCCGGTTCCACCCAGGTGACGCAGGTGGACAGCGACGCGACGACCGAGGACGCGGCGGAATCGCCGGCTGTGGCGATCTGCACATCCGACAGGGCATGGCGCAGCCGGCTGCCGATCGGGTCGGGTCGCTCGATTGCCGCCTCCAGCTTGTCGAGCGCCAGCAGCATCCGCATCCGCTTGGGGTCGTCGCTGCGCATGGTGGCGGCGCCACGGTCGGGTGGCATGGCGGAGGCCGGAACCGCAGTCGGCGGTACCGGCGTCGGCGGCACCGGGTTCGTCGGTGTCGTGGGGGGCGTTGCGGGAGGGGGCAGATGCGCCATCCCGCTCGCCGCCGGGCGCGGCGTGGCCGGCCGCGGGGAGGGCAGGCTGGTGGTCGACGGGCTGCCCTGACCGGCCGGGTTGGCCGCCGGACGGGCGGTATCGCGTCCCGGCTCGGCAGTTCCCGTCCGGAGGGAGCCGTCGCGACGGTTCAGCACCGCGTCGATGCGGCGAGCCAGAGTGGCGGCCGGCACCGGCTTCGCCAGCACGGAATCGGCGCCGGCATCCCAGGCGCTGCGCACGGTGGCGAGGTCGGCGTTGGCGGTCAGCACGATGATCGGCATGCCGGGCCGCAGGCTGCCCGGAGACTGGCGGATCCACTGGACCAGCTGCGCGCCACCGACCGGTTCCATCACCCAGTCCGTCACCATCAGGTCGTAGACCTCGCGGCGCAGCGCGTCCTTGGCCTCCTGCCCGTTGCCGACCGCGGTGATCTGGCCGACGCCCCACAGCCCCAGCATGTCCTTCAACGCCCGCTGCAACAGCGGGTTGTCGTCGACAATCAGGATCTTGATGGGGGAGGCGGGACGCTTCGTCATGGAGTGGTTCCGATGATGCGGCTGTGTCTGTCCCGATATCCGCCTCGACGGCTCGCTTTTCATGGAGGGGGACGGGTAAGCGCCCAATGAGACAGCCCATGCACCGTTGGGTGGGCCGGGTTATCCCCGCCGCAGTTCGAATGGGTAGCCCACGCGGTCGGACACCTCTTTCGATACCGGAAAGGTGAGATCGGCACATATCAGAAATCTCTGATGGTGATGGACGCACGCTTCCGCCGCTCCTATGATTTCCCTGTCGGGTTTCAAAATGGGGCGTGCGATGAGCGGCGGATGCGGTGGCGGATCCTGTGGCGGTGGAACATCCCATCTTTCCGGCGGATCGGGTGATCTGAAGCACACCATGCGGATGGCGATGGTGGTGAACGGGCTGCTCGGCGCCCTGCTGCTCGCCTCCGCCAACGCGACGCAGGCGGTCACCCTGTTGGCTGCGGCCCTGCTGGTGCTGAACCATGCCGCCGGTCATGCGGTGACGCTGGTCGGGCTCGGGCGCCGGCCGGACTGGCATGCGCGCCTGTCGATGCTGCACGGGGCGGCGCTGGGTGTTGCGGCGGTTGCGCTGGTGGTAACGGCCGGGCGCAGCATCGCCGGCATGGCGATCCCCGACATGCCGCTCGCCAGTCTGGCCCTGCTGCTGGCCATCGGCGTGACGGTGGCGACCGCGACCCTGCTGTTCGCCGGCCGGCGCGGCAGGCTGAACCTGCGGGCGATCTGGCTGTGCTCGCGCAAGGATGTCCTGCCGCTCGGCGCCGGCCTCTTGGGGCTGGCGGCAAGCTGGCTGCTGCTGGACGGAGCGCCCGACGCGCTGGTCGGCGCCGGGGTCGCAGCGTTCCTGCTGCCGGCCGCCTGGGGCCTGCTGCGCGGCGGCATGGGGGGCGAGGGGGTAGCTGGACAATAGCCTCAGCCACCCGTCACGGCCTTATCCTCACGACCGCTGGCGCAGCCGCTCCAGCAGGGCCTTGGTGGCGAAGCCGTCCGGGATCTCGCCGACAGACGCCTGGAAACGCCGCACCGCGTTGCGGGTGTTCGCCCCGACAATGCCGTCGGCGGCACCCGGCTCCAGCCCCAGCGACGCAAGCCGCTGTTGCAGGTCGATGCGCTCGTCGCGGCTCAGCGCCTGTTCCTCGCGCGGCCAGGGGCCGCGGACGCCGGGCTTGCCGGTCATGCGGTCGGCCAGCATGGCGACGGCCAGCGAATAGCTGGTCGACGGGTTGTAGCGCATGATCGCGCGGAAATTGTCCCGCACAAGGAAGGCAGGGCCGCGATGCCCGGCCAGCACCAGGATCGCCGCCGATCCCTCGCCGCCCAGATCGCCGCCGTCCAGCGGACGCACACCCAACCGGCGCCATTCCGACAGCGGCTTGGTGATGCTCAGCTCCGCCTGATCGTAAGCGAAGCCGTCGGGCAGCCGCACCTCCTGTCCCCAGGACTCTCCCTGCCGCCAGCCATTCGCCAGCACGAACTTGGCGGTGGAGGCCAGCACGTCGGGCATGCTGCCCCAGATGTCGCGGTGGCCGTCGCCGTCCTCGTCCACCGCGTTGCGCAGGAAGACGGTCGGCATGAACTGGGTCTGGCCCATGGCGCCGGCCCAGGAACCGGTCATCCGCTCCGGCGCGATGTCGCCGGAGTCGAGGATGCGCAGGGCTGCCAGCAGCTCCGACCGGAAATAGGCGGCGCGGCGGCCTTCAAAGGCCAGCGTCGTCAGCGCGTCGATGACCGAGAAGTTGCCGGTCGACTTGCCGAAGTCCGATTCCACCCCCCAGAAGGCGACCAGGATCTCTCCCGGAACGCCGGTGCGGCGGGTGATGCGGGAAAGCAACGCCGCATGCTCCTGCAACTTCTGACGGCCGTCCTGGACGCGCTTTTCATTCACGGCGCTGTCCAAATACTGCCACACTTGCCGGGTGAACTCGGGCTGTGCGCCATCCAACTCGACGACGCGGTCGGACAGCTTCACCCGCTGGAAAGCGCGGTCGAAGGTCTGCGGACGGATGCCCTGGCCCAGCGCCTCGGCACGAAGGGCCGCCAGCCATTCGGGGAAGGAGGCGGGCTGCTGCGCCACGGGCTGGACGGCCGCCGTCGCGGTACCGGATGCCGAGGTTGCGGCTCCGGTTGCGACCGGTGCGGTGGCACCGGTGCTCTGGCAGCCGGCCATCAGCAGCGTGGCGAGAAGGAGGCGGGCGGGATGACGGAACGGAAGTCGCATGCGCTCGACCGTGATCGGAGGGGAAACCGGGCCGTGACCCTAAGGCCCCCGGCCGCAAGGCTCAACCGTCAAATGGGCAGCCCTATCGGGGAAACGCCTATTGCGAGGGGTATACGCTTGCAGGGCCGCCGGACCGGTCCATATCAAATTTCAATGCAACGCTTTCGCAAATCCCGTCCGGCAAAGCCCTGTCTCCAGGCGCCGAACCCGGCCGGATTTGTCCAGGTTGAGTTCGTCTTGGGCAGGGCTGCCGGGACGGGACCGGAAGCCGGAACACCACCTTCTCCAATCGCGTTGATCCGGGAGCGCTTCCATCGGGAAGCGGCTTCCCGTCGCGGAACGCCAAGGGTGCCGAAGCCATGAAAATCGTGATCCTCGGCTTGACCAACGGGGGCTTGACCAACAGAGGCTTGACCAGCGGGTACCGCCAGGATGGCGGGCACAGCATGCGCTGGCGCGCGCTGATCCATGGGTTGGCGATCCGCGGCCATCGCGTCGTCGCGGTTGAGCGCACCGGCCCCGGCCCCTCCGTCCCCTGGACCATTCCCGGCGGCGAGGTGCTGTCCTACGGCGCCTGGGACGAGGTGGCGGTGGCGGCTGCGGCCCAGGCCGACGATGCCGGCGTGGCGCTGGTGGTGGCGCAGGGGCCGGACGCCCGTGCCGCCGCTGACCTCGTCCGCCAGTCCAGGACCCCGCGCCGCGTGCTCTACGATCCGGAGGCTGCGGTCAGCCTGACGGCGCTGGAGGCGGGAGAGGCGGTGGAGCATCTGCCGGCCGACGGGCTGGCCGGCTTCGACATGGTGCTCGCCTCCTGCGGCGGGCCGGCGCTGGACCGTTATCGTGCCAAGGCGGGGGCGGAGTCGGTGGCGCCGCTCTACCCCTGGGTCGTGCCGGAGGAGGACAAGCCCGGCGACTTCAAGCGGGAGTATCTGGCCGATCTCTGCTGCATCGTCGGTGGGCCGGACGGCATCCGCGAGGGGCTGGACAAATTCTTCATCGACCCGGCCCAACGGCTGACCCGCCGGCGCTTCGCACTGGTCGGCTCCGATCTGCCCGACGGGGTGCCGCGCACCACCAACATCCTGACCTTCCCCGATCTCGACCCGGTGCGTCATGCCGATGTGCTGGCTTCGGCCAGCCTCGCGCTGACGCTGGCCCGCGACGACGAGCGACGGATCGGTTGGTGCCCGTCGCCCCGGCTGTTCCTGGCCGCCGCCTGCGGGGCCGCCATCGTCGCCGACCGGTGGGAGGGGTTGGACAGCTTCTTCGAGCCCGGCCGTGAGATTCTGGTGGCGGCGCAGACCGACGACGTGACCACGGCGATGATGCTGCCGCGCAACCACCTGACCGACCTCGGCCGCCGGGCGCGCAAGCGGGTGCTGGCCGAACACAGCGCCGAACGGCGTGTGCAGGAACTGCGCAGCATCCTGGACCTTAAGGGCGGCGGCGACGATTGACGGCTTCCGGTTTATCGGGAGTGCGAAAATGCGGGGAGCGGGCTATGGTCCGCTCCCCGTTTCGTTTTGCGCCCAATGCCATTTGGCAAATTTTCAGGGAGCCCGCCTCCGATGCCGCCTCCGATGCTGCCTTCGTTGCCGACCGTCACCATCCGCCCCGCCGTTGAGGAGGATTGCACGACCATCCTGCGCTTCGTCCGCGAACTGGCGGAGTTCGAGCGCGAGGCCGATGCGGTCAAGGCGACCGAGGAGGATTTCCGCCGAGACGGCTGGGGGCCGCAGCCGGTGTTCGAGGCGCTGATCGCCGAGTTGGACGGCGCGCCGGTCGGCTTCGCGCTTGCCTTCCGCAACTTCTCCACCTGGGAGGGGCGGCCCGGTCTCTATGTCGAGGATCTCTATGTCACGCCGGACGCCCGGCGCTACGGCGTCGGCCGCAAGCTGCTGGCCGCCGTGGCGAAAAGCGCGGTGGAGCGCGGCTACCGCCGGGTGGATCTCAGCGTTCTGGACTGGAACCCGGCTCGTGGATTCTACGACCGGGTCGGCTTCCGCCAGATGAGGGAATGGCTTCCCTACCGCCTGACCGGGGAGGCCCTGTCCAACCTCGCAGCGGAAGACGGTACCAGGGAAGATTGAAAGGCGGGGATCAGACGGCGCGGTTCAGAGCGGACGCGCCGATGATCTCGGCATAATCGGCACGCTCGCTGCGCAGATTCGACAGAAGATCGACCAGGCTGTCGCGGACGAAGGCATCGTCCTGTTCGACGATAGTGTCTTGCGTCAGTCGAATGAATTGGTCGAGAAGCGCGATATGGGCCGCGGAGGAGGAGGTGATCTTCTTCGAGTTGACGGCGCCGATCATGTAAATCTCCCTAGGCCTGAGCGTTCCCGATGGCCCTATCAAGCCATTGGGTGAGTTAAAGACTTCCTAACGGGACTATGCGGCAGGTAGTATCTTCGGGGGTACTTCCGATCTATGGTCGCGTTATCTAGGACAGCCACGAAGAGTTACCTCAAAACGTCTATGACGCCGTCTGAAGTCCTGCTGCAATGATCCCCGTCGGATGCCCCGGCGGGTAGCATGCATGATGACAACACGCACCGCTATGTCCGGTTGCTCAGACCGCCCGAGGGAATTGGAGGGAGGGACCACCAAAGGGTGCAGTCCCGCCCATCCGGTTGGACAGTCACAACCCCCTGAAAATGCTAATTCCCGAAAAAGTCGATCAGGCGGCGCGGCGTGTGGCGGTGCGGTCGCGGGCGTCGGCGCGCGCCATGGCGCGGGCGATCAGATCGCCGAAGAGCCCGCCGATGGGCTCCTCCAGCACCGCGGCCCGGCCGGTCGGCATCGGGCCTTCCATCAGCAGGGAGCCTTCCTCGCCGGGGCCGAGAACCCGCCAGCCGCGGCTCTTCATCTCCGCAACGCGCGTCCGGGCAATGAAGGCGCGGATATGGTCGTGTGCCAGATCGTCCATCCTGTTCCCCCAATCGCTGTCGACAGCCGCTGGTCCTGCGGCGGATCGTTAAAGAAAGCGTACGGAAGAACGGCGAACGCAACAAGAACAAATTCGAGTGAACAGCGAGGATTTCCGCCGAGTCGCTCAAGCTCCCGCTTTGAGCGTGTCCCTGGCCTGCGCAGTCCCGGCCCTTGCCGTTCCGGTGTCCACCGCAAAGATCAGGCGGGGCGGGGGCAGTTGCAACCCGTCCCACCCGTGAAAAGCGGCGATCAGGAAAGGTCCGACCATGAGCGGTGTCCGCACCGAAACCGACAGCTTCGGCCCCATAGACGTTCCAGCCGACCGTTACTGGGGCGCTCAGACCCAGCGCTCGCTTCAGAATTTCCGCATCGGCGGGGAGCGCATGCCGGTGCCGCTGGTGCGCGCATTGGGCATCCAGAAGCGTGCCTCCGCCGCCGCCAACATGAAGCTGGGCGTGCTCGATCCGAAACTCGGCGCCGCCATCATGGAGGCGGCGGACGAGGTGATCGACGGCCGGCTGGCCGATCACTTCCCGCTGGTGGTCTGGCAGACCGGGTCCGGCACCCAGACCAACATGAACGCCAACGAGGTGATCGCCAACCGCGCCATCGAGCGGCTGGGCGGCACCATGGGAGCGAAAACGCCGATCCATCCCAACGACCATGTCAACATGGGGCAGTCGTCGAACGACAGCTTCCCCACCGCCATGCACATCGCGGCGGCCGACGAGATCGTACACAGCTTGATCCCGGCGCTGGAGCATCTGCGCACGGCGCTCGACGCCAAGGCCGACGCCTTCCAGGACATCGTCAAGATTGGCCGCACCCATCTCCAGGATGCCACGCCGCTGACGCTGGGGCAGGAGTTCTCCGGCTATGCCGCCCAGATCTCGTACGGCATCGGCCGGGTGAAGGGCGCGCTGCCGCAGCTCTACCGGCTGGCCCAGGGCGGCACCGCGGTCGGCACCGGCCTGAATGCCAAGCCGGGCTTCGCCGAAGCCTTCGCCGAGGAGGTGGCGGCCTTCACCGGCCTTCCCTTCGTCACCGCAGAGAACAAGTTCGAGGCGCTGGCAACCCACGATTCTCTGGTCGACGTGCACGGCCACCTGAACACGCTGGCAGTGTCTCTGATGAAGATCGCCAACGACATCCGCCTCCTGGGATCCGGTCCGCGCTCGGGCATCGGCGAGCTGTCGCTGCCGGAGAACGAGCCGGGATCCTCCATCATGCCGGGCAAGGTCAACCCGACCCAGTCGGAGGCGATGACGATGGTCTGTGCCCAGGTTATGGGCAACCACACCACCGTGACCGTCGCCGGCGCCACCGGCCATTTCGAGCTGAACGTGTTCAAGCCGGTGATCGCCTTCAACGTCCTGCAGTCGATCCGCCTGCTGGCCGACGCCGCGACCAGCTTCACCGACAATTGCGTGGTGGGAATCGAGGCCAACCGCGAGCGCATCGCCAAGCTGGTGTCGGACAGCCTGATGCTGGTGACGGCGCTGAACCCGCACATCGGCTATGACAATGCGGCGAAGATCGCCAAGAAGGCCCACAAGGAAGGGACAAGTCTAAAGGAGGCCGGGCGGGAACTCGGACTCCTGACGGATGAGCAATTCGATCAATGGGTTCGCCCCGAACGGATGGTTGGTCCAGGCTAAGCTTGGGGTTAGGGTGGGGGTGAGTTATCCCGGCCGCGCCGGCCTTCCTCTGACCACCCCCATCTCCCACTGCGATGCGTTGAGTGACCATGAAGAAGCGTTCGGTCCTGATCGCCGGCCATCCCACCAGCGTCTCCCTCGAGGAAGAGTTCTGGGACTCCCTGAAATCGGTGGCGCAGTCCCGCGGCCTGTCGGTCAATGCCCTGATCGAGGAGATCGACCAGACCCGGACCGGCAACCTGTCCAGCGCCATCCGCGTCCACGTGCTGAAAGCGGTGCAGGCGCGTGGGGAGTAGGGGGGCCTCTCGGATACCCGCAGGTGGACACCCGCCCATTGCCGGCGTACACGGGTGCCTGCTCCCCCCGTCACCTTGCCAAGACCCCGCCGCCATGCCGCCAGACGTCACCACGCTCGACATCGTCGCCTTCGTCTGGTTCATCGGCTCCTGGGTCGGCTTCACCGTCACCCAGGACCATCTGCTGTCCAACCGCAACGTTGTGAACCGGCATCTGCGGATCGTGCGCCGCCACTGGATCGAGCGAATGCTGGAGCGCGACAACCGCATCATGGACGCGCAGCTGTTCGGCCATACCATGCACAGCTGCACCTTCTTCGCCTCCACCAACATGCTGGTGCTGGCCGGGCTGATCGGCACCTTCGGTGCGGCGGAACGGGCGCAGCAGGTGATTTCGGACCTTTCCTTCGCCGTCCCGACCTCGCACCAGATGTTCGAGATCAAGATGCTGCTGATGGTGGTGATCTTCACCTTCGGCTTCTTCAAGTTCACCTGGGCGCTGCGCCAGTACAATTACTGCTGCGCCCTGATCGGCTCTGCGCCGATGCCGCCGGTGCCTCCGCAGGACCGCCGGGAGATCGCCCGGACCATCAGCGAGGCGCTGACCCTGGCCATCGTCGCGCTGAACGGGGGCATCCGCGCCTATTACTTCGCATTGGCGGCCCTGGTCTGGATCATCGGCCCAATTCCGCTGATCGCCGCGTCCAGCGGCGTCGTTTTCGTTCTCACCCGCCGGCAGGCGTTTTCCGCAACCGAGAAGGTCATCCGCGTACAGACCCAATGGTTGGAGAGAAACGAGTCAAGAAAAGCAAAATAACGAATAAAATCCAACACGTTATCTTGTACATGCGACCAAACGTCCTCTACCTGGCGGCGAGTTGCGGCGGCTAAGGTCGGGTCATCAAGGAGCGCACGACAGCTTGCCGGTGCGACGCAGCGAACAAGGGAACGACGATGGACGCCGATACCGCAGTGACCATTATGGAAGCCCTGGACCAGGCGGAAGCCTTGCTGAACCGTGTGCATCTGCGCGACGGTTATGCCGGCCGCGACACGCTGGCGCGCAACCGGGAGCTTTTGAACGCGGCCCGTCATCGGCTCGACCAAGTCCACAGCATTGAGGAAATGGGCGTTTTCACCGGCTTCGGCCGGTCGGCGGTTCTCGCCTGAGGCCGGACCGGCGGTCCGGCAGGTCTGCGCCCGCCAGTCCCTCTGCCTCAGCCCTTCAGCAGCACCTTGCCGCCGCCGCGCACCTTCGACCAGTCCTTGGCGAAATAGGCGAAGTCGCTCGACGGCCGGCTGAACAGGAAGCCCTGGGCAAAGGACACGCCCAAGCCGTTCAGCAGCTCGGCGTGCACCGTCTCCTCCACCTGCTCGCCGATCAGTTCCAGTCCCAGCTGGCGGCAGACATCGACCATGCTGCGCAGCATCGCCATGTCGCGCGGGCTGTTCACGGCGCCGCGGACGAACTTGCCGTCGATCTTTGCATAGTCGGCTTGGATGCCGTACAGCGACTGAAAGCTGGTGGAGCCGGCGCCGACATCGTCCAGGCAGATGCGGAAGCCGCTTTCGCGCAGCTTCTGCAAGACCTCATTCAGCTTGGCGATGTCGGTGACGACGACGGTTTCCGTCACTTCGATGAGCAGCTTCGAGGCGAGATCGCCGTAAGGGGCGACGACCGACTGGAACTGCTTGAAGAAGATCGGGCTCATCAGCGTCTTGGCGGACAGGTTGATCGCCACATCGGGCAGCTTCGGTTCCTTGCGGAATTGCTGCAGCGTGTCCAGCACTGTGCGGGTCAGCAGCAGGTCGAAGTCGTAGATCAGCCCGACATCCTCGGCGAAGGTGATGAAGTCGGCCGGCGAGCTCATCCCCTCGACCCGGGTCAGCGCCTCCAGATGGTGGACGGCACCGGTGCCGATGTCGACGATCGGCTGGTAAACGACGACGAAGTCGCGGTTGTCGATGGTGGCGCGCAGCTGCCCGATCCGCTCCACCGCCCCGGCCATCAGGCGGTTGGCACCATCCTCCAGGCTGGAGATGGTGAACTCGCCGCCTTGCGCGGAGGCGAAGGCCTGCACGGTGTAGACCAGCGCGCGGGCGGCATCCGCGGCGTCCAGCCGGTCGTCGGCCATGTCCAGCGTCCAGGACCGGATGCCGCCGGGCAGGGCACCGCCCGCCGCCTCGATGATCTGGGCGATGTGGCCCTGGACCTCGCGCCCGTCGATGTCGGCGGCATGCACGATGCCGTAGCGGTCGCCGGTCAGCTGTCCGGCACTGTCGCCGTCGGCGGAGATGCCGCGCAGATAGGCATCGATGCCCTCGCGCACCTCCGCCGCCGCTCCCTCCGGCATCGAGTCCACCATCGCCTGCAAGCCTTCGACCAGCAGCAGGGTCAGCCCCTGCTCCAGTCCCCGTTCGCGCGCAGCGTGGATGCGCTCCTCCAGGATGCCGGCGAAGCCGCACTGGTCGAGCAGTTCACCCTGGGCCGCCGTCACCGACCCACTGCCGCCGTTGCCACGGGCCGGAGAGGTCAGCAGCACGGTGAGGAACAGGGAACCGGGACAGGAATCGAGCCGGCAGCCGCCGAGCAGTGCCGGGAACTGCTGACCGTCGAAGGCCTGGAACATCACGCGCGATGGCTTGATCCGCGCCTTTTCGCGGATGCGGTCGAACAGGACATGGACGTATTTGCGGTCGCCGGGGGCCACCACCTCCATCAGGTTGCTGCCGACCAGCCCACCGACCTCGCCCCTGGTCAGCCGGCAGCGGGCGCCGGCGGAAAACAGGATATTGCCGTGGGGGTCCGATTCGATCAGCAGATCGGCGGCGGCGAAGGCAAAACCGACGAAGCGGTCGCGGTCGCGGCTGGACTGTGGACGGCGATGGCCGGCCGCACCGGAGGCCGGGGTGACGGCCGGTCCGATCGGGGGAGGGGAGCGACCTGCGCTTTCCTGCGACAAGGGCATCGTCATCCGACTACAAATTACATCAAAGTTTAGAGAGTTTCTTCCTGAATGCAACAGAGAGTAACCAATATTGATACGAGATAAAAGCCGCATCGATGGGAAATGACCTTCGTCCGGCTCGAACGCGGCAATTTGAGACATCTATTTCGTAAATGCAAAATACCCGAAGTAACTTTGCCGGATGCTCATGACTGCGATTGGCAACGTCACCAAGAAATTGACTGAATCGTTCCGGTGTCGAAATGATATTTGTCGATGGCGTCAGGCATGAACAGGCGACCCCATCGGGTCTTTGATCCAGAGTCGCCTCGTCATGCAACATGGTTAAGCAGGTCAGGCAACTTCCACCGTCGCCGGCCGGACCGCAGGCTTGCGCCGCTTCAGCAGCAAGGCGTTGAAGCTGGATTGTCCGGGTATCTCCACGAAGCGGTGGGTCAGGCTGGCGACCGCGACCACCGTCCCCAGATAGGCGAGCGCCAGAAGATCCATCATCCAGGTGGCACCGAAGAAGATCAGCCGGTCTTCAGCGCCGTCGGCCGCCTGTTCGATGAACATCGGCTGGCCCGACAGCCTCTGCATTGCGACCGCCGCCTTCTCGTACAGCGCGATGACCAGCGCATGCACCATGTAGACGGAATAGGAGCGGGCGCCCAGCCATTGGAAAGGCCGCATCGCCAGCAGCCGGGAAATCACCCCGCCTTCAAAGGCGAACACCCAAACGACCAAACCGAACAGCAGGGGGGAGGCATAGGACAGGGCATTCCCGCGCGCCGTTGCAACGAAGACGATCACCGCGGCAAGGCTGAGCCCCTCGCTCAGTCCGGCTATCGGCGACCCGGCTGTCGGGCACCGCAACGACAGCCTGGACAGTCCGGCGCCGCGGGCCGCCTGGAACAGCCGATACGCCACGTGGCCGGTGAAGAAACCATAGAGGCAGCGGAAATATCCAAAGTCGAAGCTGGTGTCTATGTATTGGTCGGACCATCCCATGACCACGAAGGCTCCGGCAGCCGACAGCGCCACCGCCGACATCGTCACCAGCCACGTGCGGCGGGCCAGCAGGCAGAGCGCTGCGAAGGTGACGTAAGCGAGGAACTCGGCGCTGATCGACCAACTCGGAATGTTCCAGGTCAACCCGTCCTCGATGCCCAGGGAATGCACAAGGAACAGGTTGCTGAGAATGGAGGACGGGGCGAAGCGGGCGGTGAAGGCAGCCGTCTCGCCGCTGACCGCCAATGCCTTCACGATCTCCAGCGGAATGAAGGCGATCAGGGTGGCGGCATGCAGCGGCCAGACCCGGCCAAGGCGTCTGACCAGAAAATTCCTGCCGTCCGCGGTCGAGTTCAAGCGGTGGATATACGCGTGGGTGATGACGAAACCGCTGAGGACAAAAAAGAAATCCACAAACAAATAACTACCGCGAACGAACGGAACGAGGTAGAAATGTCCTGAAGCGTTGAAGTGAAATAATGCGACGAACACGGCGCATAAGCCGCGCCAGCCGTCGAGAACTGGAAAGCGCATTTCGGATCTCCAGATTGGCGTATTGTCTCAACCATTTCACGCTGGCTGCCGATATTTTTGCTGCAAAAGGTGATATTTGCTTGGCGATGGGGATTATTCGCCCGATTACCGTTGGCTGAACTTAAATGTCGGAACCGCAACCAAAAAGCGGAAATCAGGCTTATTCCGAACGCCGGCCGGTGATTACCTCCGAAAGGTTGTGGCGATAGAATGCCCGCTTCCTGAGGACCGCGGATTTGTCCGGCCGCGGGCGGCCCTACCTATTGTGAGCGGCACCATATCTGGCTGGAGCCTGAAACACCGTTTGATTGTCTTGGAAGCGGTACGCTGCTTGCGCCTTCAGGTTGCGCTCTTTCGGCCTTGAGCCGGGCAGGCTCAACCGCCATTCTCCAGCCGTCCCGTCGCGGCCGAGAAACCGGTGATGTCCATCCGCCGGCGCAGCGCGTGCAGTGGCTGCACGTCGGTGGCGGCGGGACCGAGCCTCCGTCCAAATAGAAAAGGCCCCGCCGACCGTGCCGGTCGCGGGGCCTTTCGGCTTCTGCCACGGTGCCGGCGTCAGCGCCGTGGGAACAGCCGGTTGACGTGGCCCATCTTGCGGCCGGGCCGGGCTTCCGCCTTGCCGTACAGGTGCAGCCGGGCGCCGGGCTCGGCCAGCAGTTCCGGCCAGCTCAGCACGTCGTCGCCGATCAGGTTGGTCATCTCGGCATCGGCCACCCGCTCCACCGAGCCCAGCGGCAGGCCACAGACGGCGCGGACGAGCTGTTCGAACTGGCAGGTGGCGCAGGCGTCCATCGTCCAGTGGCCGGAATTGTGCGGGCGCGGCGCCATCTCGTTGACCAGCACGGCGCCATCGGCGGTGACGAACATCTCCACCGCCAGCACACCGACCAGATCCAGGGCCTCGGCGATGCGCCGCGCGATGCGGTCGGCCTCCGCCGCGGTTGCCGCCGACACCTTTTCCGGCGCGGCGGGTGCTATGGTGACGTCGAGGATGCCGTCCTTGTGCCGGTTCTCCACCGCCGGATAGGCCACCATCGCGCCGTCGGCGCCGCGGGCGACGATCACCGACACTTCGCAGGCGAAGGTGACAAAGCCCTCGACGATGCCCTCCACGCCGGGTTTGCCGCCGCCGATGCTAGCCCAGGCGGCGGCCGGATCGCTGCCGCTGTCCAGCCGGGCCTGGCCCTTGCCGTCATAGCCGAGCCGCGTCGATTTCAGCACGCAGCGCGGACCGACCTCGGCCACCGCGCGCGCGACCTCCTCGGCACTGTTGGCGGCGCGCCAAGGAGCGGTGGCGATGCCCAGCGCGTTGACGAAGCTCTTTTCCGCGATGCGATCCTGCGCCACCGACAGCACGTTCGGGCCGGGGTTCAGGTTGGTGAAGCGGCGCAGATGCTCGGCCGTGGCGACCGGCACATTCTCCCACTCCAGCGTCACCGCATCGACCGAGCGGGCGAAGCGCTCCAGCGCCTCCAGATCGTCCCAGCCGGCGACGGTCGCGGCGGCGCTGACCTGCGCCGCCGGGCTGTCGGCCGCGTCGGGGGCGTAGACATGGGTTTTGTAGCCCAGACGTGCCGCGGCCAGCGCCGTCATCCGGCCGAGCTGTCCGGCACCCAGCATGCCGATGGTGGAGCCGGGGGCGAGGCGGGGCAGGGGAGTGCCGGATGGGGTGCCGGTCATGACGGTGAGGCTTTCAAGTTGTCCGGGCCAGTCATCAGGCCAGTCATCAGGCCAGTTATCAGGCAGGATCGTCGACGGGGGCTTCGGCGACCGCGGCGGTCTGGCGGGCGCGCCAACCGTCCAGCGCGTCGGCCACCGCCGGGTCCATCAATGCTATGACAGAGCCGGCCAGCAAGGCGGCGTTGATGGCGCCGGCCTTGCCGATGGCCAGCGTGCCGACCGGCACGCCGCCCGGCATCTGCACGATGGACAGCAGGCTGTCCATGCCCTTCAGCGCGTGGCTTTCGACCGGCACGCCGAAGACCGGCAGCGGCGTCATCGACGCGGCCATGCCCGGCAGATGGGCGGCGCCGCCAGCCCCGGCGATCACCACCTTCAGCCCGCGCGCCTTGGCGGTGGTGGCGTATTCCACCAGCCGGTGCGGGGTGCGGTGGGCGGAAACGATGCGGACCTCATGCGGGACGCCCAGCGCCGCCAGCGTGTCGGC
The DNA here is from genome assembly GCF_003116035.1 of Azospirillum sp. TSH64. Lineage (GTDB taxonomy): Bacteria > Pseudomonadota > Alphaproteobacteria > Azospirillales > Azospirillaceae > Azospirillum. The sequence goes on along the minus strand of NZ_LGQW01000015.1, from coordinate 2,147,531 downwards.
GGCGTGTTTCATCGTCGTCCAGTCGGACTGGCTGCCCATGATGATGCCGACCAGCGGCTGGACGCCGGCAGCCGAAGCGGTGCTGTTGGGGGAGTGGTCGGCGGTCACGGCCTGGCGCTTTCCTCAAGGTCCGGAAAGCGGCGCATTATAGGAAGAGTCGGGCTTCTGTCCAGAGGCGGCGCCTTTCCTCAGCGCCTGCGTGCCACGAATCCCACCCTGCGGCTGCGACATTCCGGCCCTTCCGGCGGAACATGGTTCCACTTATGGTGCCGCCTTATATGGACCGGATAGACCCTGCTCAATTCACTCGGCGGACCCATCGCATGACCGACCCCGTTTCCGGCGAAGACCTCGGCGACACCCAGCGCAAGGAACACCGCGACATCCGCACTGCCATGGCGGAGGAACGGATGGCCGCCGTCGGCATCGACGAGGCGTCGATCGAGACGCTGGTGCGGACCTTCTACGGCAAGATCATGAAGGACGAGGAGCTTGGCCCGATCTTTGGCCGTGCCATCACCGATTGGGAGCCGCACCTGCGCAAGATGATGGATTTCTGGTCGTCCATCGCCCTGCTGACCCAGCGCTACGACGGGCGTCCGATGCCGGTCCACATCTCGCTGGGGCTGGAGCCGCCGCATTTTGAACGCTGGCTGGGCCTGTTCCGCCAGACCGCCCACGAGGTCCTGCCGGCCGAAGGCGCCAATTTCCTGATCGGCAAGGCCGAGAACATCGCCCGCAGCTTCCAGATGGGCATCCAGTTCTTCACCGTGCCCAAGAAGGGGTGACGAGGTTCTCCCTCTCCCGTCCCGGGAGAGGGAATGATTAAGCGATGATGTCCGGCAGCAGCCGGCTCTCCAGGACCATGATCTGGTCCTTCAGCATCAGCTTGCGCTTCTTCAGCCGCTGCATCTGCAACTGGTCATAGGGCGCACGTTCGACCAGCCGGGCGATGACATCGTCCAGGTCGCGGTGCTCGCTGCGCAAGCTCGCCAGCTTTTCCTTCAAAATCTCTTGCTCGTTCATCGCGCCCGTTAGGAATGGCCGTTGCCCCGGGTGGGTCGGGGGTGCTCTTGCGGGTGACCCTTTGGCTGGGCGGGCCGGACTATACCAGATTTCCGGCGGTACCGCACCGCCAAACCGCTGGCTCGGACCTTTGGCATGCCCGACGTCGTTGCGGATGGGTGCCGCGGGCGCAATGCCCCCTTTGCGGATGCGGGCAACGATTGCGGGAAAGTTCTGATCCGGTAACATGGTGGTCCATTTCAATGAACAGGCGAACGGGACGGGAAACCCTCAATGACTGCCCCTAATAAAGCCGGCAAGCGCATCGGCATCCTGACCAGCGGCGGCGATTGCGCCGGGCTGAACGCGGTCATCCGTGCGGTGGTCCACCGCGCCACCGGCTATGGCTGGCAGGTGCTGGGCATCAAGGAAGGCACCCAAGGCCTTCTCCAGCGCCCGGTGCAGTACCAGACGCTCGATCTCGGCTCCGTCGACGGCCACATGATGCGCCAGGGTGGCACCATCCTGGGCACGACCAACCGCGGCGACCCCTTCGCCTATCCGATGCCGGACGGCACGTTGAAGGACCGTTCCGACGAGATCATCGGCGGCTACCGCGAACTCGGGCTGGACGCGCTGATCGGCATCGGCGGCGACGGCAGCTTCGCCATCCTGCACAAGCTGGCGCAGAAGGGCGGCTTCCCGATGGTGGGCGTGCCCAAGACCATCGACAACGACCTGGGCAAGACCGAGGTGTCGGTCGGTTACGACACCGCTGTCGCCGTGGCGGTGGAGGCGCTGGACCGCCTGCAGCCGACCGCGGCCAGCCACCACCGCGTGATGGTGCTGGAGGTGATGGGCCGCGATGCCGGACACATCGCGCTGGCGGCCGGCATCGCCGGCGGGGCCGACGTGATCCTGATCCCGGAGATCCCCTATTCCATCGAAAGCATCGCCGCCAAGATCCAGAGCGTGCGCGACTCCGGCCGCAACTTCGCCCTGGTCGTGGTGTCGGAAGCGGTGAAGACGCTGGAAGGCACCGGGGTCAAGAAGATCCTCCAGGGCGGTGAGAAGCGCTATGGCGGCATCGGCGACTATATCGGCGAGAAGATTGCCGACGCCACCGGGGCCGAAACCCGCGTCACCGTGCTGGGCCACGTCCAGCGCGGCAGCATGCCCAGCCCGCGCGACCGCCTGATCGCCTCGGCCTTCGGCGTCCATGCCGTCGATCTGATCGCGGAGGGCAAGTTCAACCGCATGGTCGCCTGGTCCAACCGCGGCGTCATCGACGTGCCGATCACCGAGGCGATCGAGCATTATTCCTGCGTCGAGCTGGACGGCGCGCTGGTGAAGACGGCCCGCGGCCTGAACATCAGCTTCGGCGACTGATCCTTGTGGCGATGGGCGGAATGTCCGCAAATCCCTTCTGGGACTTTTCCCTGGCCGTCTATGGGCGGCCGGGGGTACCGGCCTGCTGCCTGTCCCTTCAGGACCGGCGCGGGGTCGACGTGAATGTGCTGCTGTTCGCCGCCTGGGCCGGCCTGGAGTGCGGCATCCGCCTGTCGGCCGAGGAGTTGGTTCGCCTCGACGGGGCGGTCGCCGGCTGGCGCGACGAGGTGGTGCGTCCGCTCCGCGCCCTGCGCCGCCGTGCCAAGGCGGAGGACGAGGTCTTCTATCGGCGCATGAAGGCCGCGGAACTGGAGGCCGAGCGGGTCCAGCAGGACCGATTGTTCGCCACGGCGGGCTTCATCCCGCAACCGGGCGGCGGCGTTGAGCTTGCCGCCGCTAACATGGCGCTGCTGGTGCCCAGCGGCGACCCGGCATTGGATGACCTGCTGGGAATGCTGGGGGACTGATCTAACGGTTCAGGATCAGTTCGTTCGGATCGCGCACCGTGTTGGACACCAGCACCGGCTTGCCGGCATAGAAGGCGCTGCACCGCTTGCCGCTGACCAGGCGGGTCAGCGCCGCCTCCCATTCGCGTCCCTTCGGTCCGATGATGCGCAGCTTCAACTGGTCAATCAACGGGAACACCTTGAACTGCTCGATCTCCAGCGGTTCGGGGCTGGTGGTGGTGAAGGCATCCTGCTTCAGGGTCAGTGTCTTGCCGTTGATCTCCAGCGTCACATCCTGGGCCCATGGGCAGCCGTTCGGCTTGGCGCCCTCATTGGCCTGCGCGGCGGCGATCCCGAAACAGACGGTCAGGGCGGCGGCGAGAGTAACCCGGCGGAGGCCGGAGTGGCAGAGTGCCCGGATTGGGCGGGTGGTCATGATCCGCTCCTCGAAGAACGGCGCGGACAATAACGATGGGTCAGCATCATGACAATCCAGGGAAAAACCCAATTCTGTGACCGTTTGCGACGATTTCAGACGTAGGCCCGGCTGGACCGGCCGGGTGCCGGAAGGGCATGATCCGGATCCCGGTAGCGAGCCCGTCATCTTATAAGAGACCCGATGGTTACTTTGTCACAGGCTCTGCTGATCGCGCTGGACCACCATCAGGCGGGCCGCGTGGCGGAGGCGGAGGACATCTACCGCCGAATCCTCGGCGCCGACCCCGAATATGCCGACGCCATGCAGCTTCTGGGGGTGCTCGCCGCGCAGACTGGCCGTCAGGCGGCGGCGCACCGGTGCCTGCGCCTTGCCGTGGCGCTGCGTCCCGACGGGGCCGGCGGGCTGTCGAACCTCGCCGGAGTCGAGCAGTCCGCCGGCGCCCTCGACGCCGCCGTGCGGTACTATGGCCGGGCGCTGCGCCTGATGCCGGACCTCGCCGATGCCCATGCCAGCCGCGCCGGCGCGTTGCGCCGGCTGGGACAGGTGCCGGCCGCGCTGACGGCCGCCGGCCTTGCGCTGGCCCTGGCGCCCGATCATGCCGATGCGCTGGCGAACCGGGCCGCCGCCCTGCTGTCCTGCGGCGATGCAAGGGCGGCCGAACGCTGTGCCCGCCGCTCGTTGGGCCTGAACGCCCGGTCTGCTGTTGCACTTGCGACCCTTGCCGCCGCCCTGGCAGTCCAACGTCGCTGGATGGAGGCCGAGTCCGCCGCCCGTGACTCGCTGACCATTGACCGCACTGCCGCCGAGCCGTGGGAGGTGTTGGGCGCCGTCCTGGCCAAGCTCGCCCGCTTCCCGGAGTCGCTGGAGGCCTTCGCCGCGGCGGAGAGCCTGAGACCGGGCCCGTCGGTCCATGCGGCGCGGGGCATCGCCCTGGTCGCCATGGCCCGCCCGGCGCAGGCTGCCGTCGAGTTCGAGCGTGCGCTGGCCGACCGGCCGGAAGATGTCGGTCTGCACTGGAATCTCGGCTTCGCCCGGCTGATGGCCGGCGATTACCGGGGCGGCTGGCCAGAGTTCGACTGGCGCCGCCGTGACGCCCATGCCGATCCGCCCTGGCGGCCGTTCCCTCAGCCGCTGTGGCAGGGCGAGCCGCTGAACGGCCGCAGCATCCTGCTCTATGCCGAGCAGGGGCTGGGCGACACGCTGCAGTTCCTGCGCTATGTCCCGCTGGTGGCGGCCCGCGGCGGCCGGGTGGTGCTGGAGGTGCAGCGGCCGTTGATGCCCCTGATGGCCGGGCTTGAGGGGGCGGCGGAGATCATCGCGCGTGGCGATCCGCTGCCGCCTTTCGATCTCGAATCTCCGCTGATGAGCCTGCCGCGCGCCTTCGCCACCGATCTCGACAGCGTGCCCGCCGACACCCCCTACCTGCGCCCTGACCCGGCGCGGATCGCCCGTTGGCGGGAGCGGCTGGGGCGGCGGGACGGGCTGCGCGTCGGCGTCGTCTGGGCCGGCAACCCGCGCTTCCCCGGCGACGAGGAGCGCTCGCCGAGGCTCGCCGGACTGCGCGGCCTGTTCGATGTGCCGGGCTGCCGGTTCTATGGATTGCAGATGGGGCCGGGACGCGCCGGCCTTGCCGAGAGCGTCCTGCCGGACAGCTTCACCGATCTGGGGACCGCCATCTCGGACTTCGCCGACACCGCGGCGATCATGGCGAACCTGGATCTGGTGGTGTCGTCCTGCACCGGGCCGGCCCATCTCGCCGGCGCGCTGGGCGTGCCGCTGTGGGTGGCGCTGCCCTTCTCGGCGGACTGGCGCTGGCTGACCGGCCGTGACGACAGCCCCTGGTATCCGACAGCCCGCCTGTTCCGGCAGCCGGCGCCCGGCGACTGGCCTGCGGTCGCCAGGCGCATGGCCGCCGAGCTGGCGGCGCTGGCTCAGCGCTTCAGGCCGTTGCCGTAGCGGGAGCAGTCGTAATCGTCGGTCCCGGCCTCGGCGTGGCCGCCGTTGGAGGTGTTGTAGCGCGGGTCGTCGCAGCGGCCGTTGCGGGCGTAGGAGTCGGAATTTCCCGATCCGAACAGCCCGCCGCCGCCGCTGTTGCCGAACAGTCCACCGCCACTGTTGCTGCTGGTCTGGTTGCAGGCGGCGAGCGCCAGCGGCACGGCGGCGACGATCACGAAGCGGAGCGCGGTCTTCATGGCAGTCCCTTTCTCTTATGAGGATTGCGAAGGAGAGTTTTTCCTTCGCCCTCAACAGGGCAGGGGGCCGGCAAATCCCGTGCCGGCGCTCGGGTTAACGCTTCCTGGCCTGAAACGGCTCGCCGAGCCGCTCACTCGACCGGCTGGAACAGTCGGGTGACGGGATGGATCGCCCACATCTCGCCCGACTCGATGTCGAACCACCAGCCATGGATGTTCAGCGTGCCGGCCTCCACCCCTTCGCGCACGAAGGGGAAGGTCATCAGGTTCTCGACCGACGCGCGCACTGCGGCGCGTTCGATCACCGCCGGGGTGTTCTGCAGCTTCTCCGCATCGGCGCGCGCCTGTTCGGAGCCTTCCGGCCCGACATAGGGGTCGAGCGCGGAGCCGGCGATGGACACCCAGGGAGAGACGAAATCATCCTCCGCCTTCTGCCCGGCGCGCAGCCGGATCAGGCCCTGGATGCCGCCGCACTTGGCATGGCCCAGCACGATGATCTCCGACACCTTCAGCGCCTTGACCGCATATTCGATGGCGGCCGAGGTGCCGTGATAGGCGCCGTCGGGCTGGTAGGGCGGGACGAGGTTGGCGACGTTGCGCACGACGAACATCTCGCCGGGTTCGGCCATCGTCAGCAGCGCCGGGTCGACGCGGCTGTCGGAGCAGCCGATCAGAAGGACCTCCGGGTGCTGCCCTTCGGTCGCCAGTTGCCGCATGCTGTCGGGGCGCCGCTCATAATAGCGGGCGCGGAATGCCTTGATGCCGGCCAGAAGCTGGCGGATGGGCTCGGACGGTTTGCTGCTGAAGGGCATGATGGGCTTTTCCCCTTTGGCGCCGGCCGGCGGCGATGCCGGTTCCGCGTCGTGGTGCATCGACAGCGGTATAACGGCATTGTGCCCGCGCTCCAAGCCACCTGTTGGGCGACCGCCGCGGGTCAGGTGTCTCAGCTATTCCTCGCCCCAGCGCCGCAGGTTGCCGGCGTCCAGCCCGAACAGGTCGAGCACCCGGCCAACCGAATGGTCGACCAGATCGTCGATGCCCTGCGGCTTGGCATAGAAGGCCGGGACAGGTGGCGCGATCACCGCCCCCATTTCGGCCAGCGCGGTCATGGTGCGCAGGTGACCGAGATGCAGCGGCGTCTCCCGCACCATCAGCACCAGCCGGCGCCGTTCCTTCAGCGCCACATCCGCCGCCCGCGTCAGCAGGGTGGAGGTGACGCCGCTGGCGATCTCGCTCATTGTCCGGACGGAGCAGGGGGCGACCACCATGCCCAGCGTGCGGAAGCTGCCGCTGGACACGGCCGCGCCGATGTCGACGGCGGCATAGCTGACATCGGCCAGCGCCCGCAGCTCGGCCACCTTCATGGCGGTTTCATGCGCCAGCGTGACCTCGGCCGACCGGCTGACCACCAGATGCGATTCGACGCCGATCCGCCGCAGCGTCTGCAGCATGCGGATGCCGTAGATCACTCCCGACGCGCCGCTGATGCCGACGACGAGCCGGGGCGGCGGGATGGTGGGATCGGTCATGGCCGGATTCCAAGCTCTCTTCAAGCGGTATTCCCTCTCCCGCCCGGGGAGAGGGACACCCCCCTCAGTGCGCGTCTTCCTGTTCGGAATAACGGTCGTCCTCGCGGCCTTCGCCGTAGAAGTCCTCGGCGGCATCCTCCGGCGCGCGCGGCACGCCGCCGCGGCGGATCGCCAGGGCCAGCGCCTCTTCCAGCTCGCGCTGGGAGCAGAGGCCCAGCATCACCGGGCCGCGCGGCTTGATGTTGGCGACGTTCCAGTGGGTGCGGTCGCGCACCGCGGCGATGGTCGGCTTGGTGGTGCCGATCAGGCGGCAGACCTGGGCATCCGACAGCTCCGGATGGTGCTTCAGCAGCCAGGCGATGGCGTCGGGCTTGTCGCCGCGCTTGGTGATCGGGGTGTAGCGCGGACCCTTGGAGCGGGAGGCGACCTGCGGCAGGTCGGCGACCAGAAGCTTCAGGCGCAGATCCTGATTCTTCTCGCAGCGCTCGATCTCCTGCTTGGTCAGCTGGCCGTTGGCGATGGGGTCCAGCCCCACCATGCCGACCGCGACCTCGCCGTCGGCGATGGCCTGGACTTCCAGCGAATGCATGCCGCAGAAGGCGGCGATCTGCTCGAAGGACAAGGACGTGTTCTCGACCAGCCAGACGGCTGTCGCTTTCGGCATCAAGGGCAGAGCCATCATCCCTCCTGACAAACTTCTTTACCGGCCGCACCCGCTGGCGGGTGGTGCGGCCGGCCGTTCTAACTGGTTATGCGGCGCGGGGGCGGCTTCGCGACCCGGCTTCGCGACTCCGGGGGCGGCCGCCCCATTCTCGTCACCACGATATAGGGCGAATACCGGTCCGCGTAAGCATGCTTGCGCAGGCGCACCGGGAAATCCCGGCCGCCCGCTCGCCTCTGCTAACCTGTCTTGGCAGCGGATGGCAAGCCCGACGGCGCCGCAGCGGCGAAGAAAAGCGCAAAATCAGGCGGCGTCCGGTCCCACCGTCAGCACGATCTTGCCGATATGCGCGCTGCTTTCCATCAGCCGGTGCGCCTCGTCCGCTTGGTCCAGCGGGAATGTGGCGTGGATCTGCGGCTTGATGCCGCCGGTCTCCAGCAGCGGCCAGACATGCTCGCGGAGCGCCGTGGCGATGCGGCCCTTCTCCGCCACCGGGCGGGCGCGCAGCGTCGATCCGGTCAGCGTCAGCCGCTTGGTCATCACCGGCGCCATGTTCAGCGACACCTTCGCCCCCTGCAGGAAGGCGATGGAAACGTGACGGCCGTCCACCGCCATGATGTCGATGTCGCGGGCGATGTAGTCGCCGCCGACCATGTCCAGAACGACATCGACGCCGCGACCGCCGGTCGCTTCGCGGATGACCGCGACGAAATCCTCGGTCTTGTAGTTGATGGCGCGGTCGGCCCCCAACTCCTCGCAGGCGCGGCACTTGTCGTCGCTGCCGGCGGTGGTGAACACCGTCGCGCCGAAGGCCTTGGCCAGCTGGATGGCGGTCGTGCCGATGCCGCTCGATCCACCATGGATCAGCAGGGTCTCGCCACGCTTCAGGGCACCGCGCTCGAACACGTTGGTCCAGACGGTGAAGAAGGTTTCAGGGACTGCCGCCGCCTCGACCATCGACAGCGGGCTTGGGACGGGCAGGGCCTGCACCGCCGGCACCACGCAATATTCGGCATAGCCGCCGCCGGCAACCAGCGCGCAGACCCTGTCGCCGCTGGCCCAGCTCTCCACCCCGTCGCCGATGGCGATCACCGTGCCGGACAGTTCCAGCCCCGGCAGGTCGGATGCACCCGGCGGCGGGTCGTAGCGGCCCTGGCGCTGCAGCGTGTCTGGGCGGTTCACGCCGGCTGCGGCGACTTCCACCAGGATTTCGCCGGGGCCGGGCACCGGGGCGGGCCGGCGGGCGGGGCGCAGAACCTCCGGCCCGCCGGGCTGGGTGATCTCGACGCAGCGCATGCTGTCGGGCAAGCTTAGACCCATGGCGGTCGTCCCTTCCGTTTTTGTCTGTTTGGCAATGTCAGGCCCGAAAGGTAGATTTGCGCAACCGGCCTGACAAGCCGGACCAAGAGCTGAGAACACGGCAGGGGGAGGGGCCCGATCATGGCCATCGACGAGCGTTTCGAGGATCTGGAGCCGCGCAAGGCCAAGCCGGCACCCAAGGACCTGACCGTGATGGGCGTGGCCGAGATCGAGGCCTACATCGCCGCGCTGGAAGCGGAAATCACCCGGGCCCGCGCGGCCATCGCCGCCAAGCAGGCGCAGAAATCCGCGGCCGAGGCCTTCTTCAAGAAGGGGTGAAAAAAGCCCCTCTCCCGCCGGGGGAGAGGGGCTTTGTCTGCTTGCGGAGAGGGTTGCCCCACTTTACCGCCCGATGCCGACCAGATCGCGGTAGCAATGCCAGGAGGCATGCCCGACGACCGGCAGGGCGATGGCCAGCCCGAGGAAGCCGGTGACCATCCCGGCGCTCATGAACAGGGCGATCAGGAAGCCCCAGGCGATCATCGCTTTGGCGTTGGCGCGCACCACCGCGATGCTGGTTGCCATGGCGGTGAAGACGTCGGTCTCGCGGTCCAGCAGCATCGGCACCGACACCACGGCGATGGAGAACACCGCCGTCGCGATGATCCCGCCGAACACCGTCCCGGTCAGCAGGAAGGGGATGGTCTCCGCCGAGAAGAAGATGCGGTCGACCAGCTGGTCCAGCGCCGGCGGTTCGCCGGAGAAGAACAGGGCGAAGATCAGGAAGGCGACCCGGATCCAGGCCAGCAGCGCCAGCATCAGCACCATGCCGATCCCGGCGATCTGGACCCCGTTGCGGCGATAGGCGGCGACAACCTTGCCGAAGGTCGGCCGTTCCCCCAGTTCCAGCAGGCGGCTGGTCTCATAGAGCCCGACGGCGAACAGCGGCCCGACCAGCATGAAGCCCGCCGCCATCGGCAGCAGCAGATATTCCATGTCCAGCGTCGCCAGCCCGACCACCAGCACCAGGCTGGAGATCACCGCCAGAGCGCCGTAGGCGAAGCTGATGCCGGGGGCGGCCATCATGTCCTGCCAAGCCGACGCCAGCCAGACCCAGGGCCGGTCCATCTCGACCGAGCGGATCGCCGGCAGCCAGTTGGGGGTTTGCGTCTGAGGCGTCTGCACCGAACCGCGAAAAGACGTCATGTCGACCATGAAGACGGCCCTCCCCATCAGCCTAGGAAAGCGCCCGCCGGCGCCCATGACCGGCACTGTCACACAGCCGCCATGATAGTCGCAATAGGGAACTATCGGCATATCCAATAGTAACAAAAAAGCGGAGGTTATTCCCACTCCCCAGCTTGGTCTTTGCCGCGCTTTCGGCTTATGCGGTCAGTCCTCCCCATCCAGCTTATGCCCATCCAAAGCCTGAGTGCGTCGCTCGGCATCCTTGCGGTCGCGCTCCTTCTCCGCCTTGGTGCGGCCGAATCGGGCCCGATTCGCCTCCGCTTCCCTGGTGCGTTCCGCCTTGTCGCGGGTCTTGCGGAAACGGTTGAGGTTGACCACGTCGCCCATGGCACGGTCTCCGGTGGCTGTTTTCGGGGGGTTCGGCGCCGCACGGCCGATTCCGGCGGGCGGCGGAACGAAAAAACTTTGCGAAAAATCCGGGCAGATCCCGACTTGGCCGTGGGATTGCCCAAATTGCTTGTTTCTTCTGCGGGCGCTAGCTTACCGAAGGATGGCGCGCACCGGAAGCGGACGGTGCGGTGGGTGGGGGAACTGGTCTTTGTATAGACGTGGCAAAGGGGCGCGGCCGACGACAGGGCCGGTCGCAGGGAAGGCGGAAACCCGGTGAAGAAGATCCTGATCGCTGCACTGGCCGGACTGGCGGTTACGGCCGGTCTGCTGCTGGCGGCGCCGAGCCTCATCGACTGGAACGCCTACAAGGGCATCATCGCCGAACGGGTGTCGCAGGCGACCGGCCGGCAGGTGGAGTTGCGGGGCGACGTCGGCTTCACCCTGCTGCCGTCGCCGGCGCTGACGGTGCGCGACGCCCGGCTCGCCAACGCCGCCGGTGCCGCCGAACCCGACATGGTGCGCCTGAAGAAGCTCGACGCCCGGGTGGCGCTCGGCCCGCTGCTGGGCGGCCGCATCCAGGTCGAAAGCATCGCTCTGGTCGAACCTACCTTCGTGGTCGAGGTGCTGAAGGACGGCCGCATCAACTGGGACCTGTCCACCGCCGGTACCCGCGGCGGCGACGGGCTGGGGGCGGCCGAGGGGCTGGTCTCCGCCGTCAGCTTCGATCAGGTGCTGATCGACAACGGCACGATCATCTACCGTGACGACCGCAACGGCCGGACCGAGACGGTGGCGGGCCTCAGCGCCCGCATCGCCGCCGGCAGCCTGAACGGCCCTTTCCAGATTCAGGGCGATTTTCGCCTGCGCGGCCTGCCCCTGCATGGCGAGGCGACCGCCGGCCGTTTCACCGAAGGAGCGGCGGTGCCGGTGCGCGCCACCCTGTCGATGCCGCACACTGACGCCACCCTGCGCTTCGCCGGCATCCTGACCGGCGGCGGCAACAGCGGGGGCAGTGGCGGAGGCGGGTCGAAGGTCCAGGGCGATCTGCGCGCCGAGGGCAGCGACTTCGCCAAGCTGATCGACTCCCAGAAATCCTCCTGGGCTCCGGCGGCGCTGGCCCAGCCCTTCAGCCTGCGCTCGACGGTGGAAGCGGGGACCAGCCTCGCCACCTTCTCCGGGCTGGAAGCGCAGCTTGGCGACACGCGCGCCACCGGCAACGCAACGCTCCGCGCCGGCGATCCCGCCAAGCGCGAGGAGCCGCGCACCGAACTGACCCTCGCCGTCAACCGCCTCGACCTCGATGCCTGGCTGGCCCAGGGCGCGCGCAACGGCGGCAAAACCGCCTCCACCCCATCCGCCGCGTCCGGCACCGCGGACTCGTCCGGCGCCGCCAAGGCACCGGCCCTGTCCGTCGTGCTGCCGGCCGGGGTGGAGGCCAAGCTGGACGTCGCCGTCGATGCCATCGCCTACAACCGCGGCGTGGTGCGCCAGGGCCGGATCGAGGCCAGCCTGTCCGGCGGCCGGCTGAACATCGACCGGATCAGCGCGCTGCTGCCCGGCGGCTCCGACTTCGTCGCGGCGGGGGAGGTGACGACGCCGGGGGGGCAGCCGACGCTGGACGTGCGGATGGAGGCGAACGCCGACAACCTGCGCGCCCTGCTGGACTGGGCGAAGCTCGACCTGCATGGCGTTCCGGCCGACCGGCTGCGCCGCGCCTCGCTGTCGGGCCGTCTCCAGGGCCATGCCGACCGCTTCGAACTGTCGGGCCTCGATTTCCGCTTCGACAGCAGCCGCCTCAGCGGTGCCATCGCCTATGTCGACCGGGGCCGTCCCGCCTTCGGCGCCCGGCTGGAACTCGACCGCCTCAATCTGGACGGCTACCTGCCGGCCGATCCCGCGACCGCCCAGGCGCCCTCGCTGGCGCCCTCCCAGACCGCTGCCCAGCCGGCCAATCGCGCCGTCGGCCCGCGCAATGGGAGCGCAAACGGCTCTGCCGGTTCCGCCCAGACGCCGCAGCGCATGATCGGCATTGCCGACGCCAACCTCGACCTGCGGGTCGGGCAGCTGACGGTGGGCGGACTGCCGGTGCAGGGGCTGCGCCTCGACGCCACGGTCGCCTCCGGCGCCCTGACGGTGCGCGAGGCCAAGGTGGACGACATCGCCGGTCTCCAGGCCCGCATCGACGGCCAGGTCGCCAGCCTGATCCCGTTGCGCGGCGTGAATCTCGCCCTGACGGCCGACGCCAAGTCGCTGGGCGGCCTGCCCAGCGCCGTGTCCTGGCCGCGCGGCCTGCCGGTGCCGGAGCGGCTGGGCGCCGTCAGCGCCAAGGCGCGGCTGGCCGGCGACGGCGAGCGGCTGGCGGTGGAGGCCTCGGCCGGCATGCTCGGCGGCACGCTGGAGGCCGGCGGCGTTCTGCTCGGGCTGGACCGCACGCCCAGCGCCGACCTCAAGCTCCGCCTCACCCATCCGGAGATGGGGCGGATCGCCGCCCTGTTCACCGACACCGGGCTGGCCCGTGCCTATGGCCCGCTCGATCTTTACGGCGAGTTGTCGGGTTCTGCGGCGTCTCCTGCCCTGAACAATCTCCAGGGGCTGGTCGCCGGCGTGCCCCTGCGCGGCAAGCTGGTGCTGGACCACAAGGCTGAACGCCCTGCCTTCCAGGCCGACATCCAGACCGGCGACCTCGACCTCGACCGGCTGCGCAACGCCCCGCTGGTCGGCGACGGTGCCGGGCGTCCCGCCAACGCCGCTGCCGATCCCGCCGCAACGCCGGCAGACCCGCTGTCCGACCTCGCCTGGATGCAGTCGCTGGACGGCCGCCTCGGCCTGACCTCCACCTCCCTGACGGTGGGCGGGCAGCGCATCGCCCAGCCGGCGCTGCGGGCAACCCTGTCCAAGGGCGTCGCGACCCTGGAACAACTGGACGGCGAGTGGCAGGGCGGCCAGATCGGTCTCAGCGGCCGTCTCGCCACTGCGGCCGGGCAGGCGCCCAAGCTCGACGCCGATCTCACCGTCATCAAGGCCGACACGGGCAATGCGCTGTCCGGCCTAACCGGGCTCGGCCTCAGTGGCGGCACCGTCGACCTCGACGTGACCCTGTCGGGCAGCGGCCATGGCGACGCGCTGCTGCGCAGCCTGACCGGCCGCGGCCGGGCGGTGGCGTCGGGTGGCGTGCTGCGCGGCGTCGACCTTGCGGCGTTGCGCAGCCGCCTTGCCGGGGTGGAACGCACGCAGGAGGTGCTGACCGCGGTCGCCGGTGCGCTCCAGGGTGGGGAAACGAAGCTCGACCGGCTCGACGCCCGTTTCGCCATCGACAACGGGGTGATCCGCACCGAGGACGCCCGTCTGACCACCGCGCCGGCCGACGGCACGCTGGCCGGCACCGTCTCGCTGGCCGAGGAGCAGGTGGATCTGGGTTTAACCCTGAAGGTAAAGACGGACGGCGACCTGCCGCCGCTCACCCTGCGCATGACCGGCCCCTGGGCTGCCCCGACCCAGACCCTGGACCTGAAGGCGCTGCGCGACCGCTTCAACGCGGCGCCTGCGAAATGACGGCCGGCGCGAGTAATGCCCCAGCGAAATTGACGGCCTGCCCACACGGCCAAGGGCGTTGAAGTCGCCGCGTGCGGCGTCCATAATGAACGAACGGTAACCGGAAGTCAGAGCGATGCAGGTGGACAACAGGATTTTGGACGATCTCGCCCGTGTGGCGGGTGGCGCGCTCGGCGCCTTTTCGTCCTTGCGCGAAGAGGCCGAAGGCCAGCTCCGTGCCCAGCTCGAACGTATTCTGTCGCGGATGGACGTCGTCAGCCGCGAGGAATACGAGGCTGTCCGCGCCATGGCCGCCAAGGCCCGCGAGGAGCAGGAGGTGATGGCCGAGCGGCTGGCCGCCCTTGAGGCGACCGTAGCATCGCTGAGCGCCGCGAAGGCACCGCTGCCGGTCGCCGTCGAGGCCGCCGGTGTCCCTGCCGTGGTCGAGGCCGATCCGGCCAGTGTCACGCCGGAAGAGGGCAAGCCCGGCAGCAAGGCCACCCCGGCCGCCTGAGCGTCGCCGCCGCCGTCCGCATACCCGACGCCCCCTCCCGTCGTCCCTGTCCGCGCCGCGTCCCGCGGCCGGATGGGTGTGCGCCGGCGCCAGTCTCGCCCTCGATTCAGCCCGTTTTTTCATCATCTTGGGGTATTGGCCCGGACCGCGCGCTATCGTCGGCGCGTCTCTTCGGTCCGGGTGAACGGTACCGCCCATAGCGCCTTCACAGGAGGACGCGGACATGTCGGCAGTCGCCGTAGAGACCACCACTTCCGCCCACAATCCGCTCGACGTGGTCGAGGAGATCGTCACCGCCAACGAATGGCCCTTCGACCGCGCCACCGACGACGAGCTGGTCGTTGAGATCGGCGGGCGCTGGTGCGATTACCGGCTCTATTTCGTCTGGCAGCCGGACGTTGCCGCGATGCAGTTCTCCTGCCAGTTCGACATGAAGGTCCAGGCCGCCCGCCGCACCGCCGTCGCCGAGCTGCTGGCCGAGGTCAACGGCCGCATGTGGCTGGGTCATTTCGACGTCTGCTCGGAGGAGCATACGCCGATGTTCCGCCAGACCATGCTGCTGCGCGGGGCGCGCGGCGCTGCGGTGGAGCAGCTGGAGGATCTGGTGGAGATCGCCCTGTCGGAATGCGAGCGCTTCTATCCCGCCTTCCAGTTTGTGATCTGGGGCGGAAAGTCGGCGTCGGAGGCGGTGTCCGCCGCCATTCTCGACACCATGGGCGAAGCGTGACAAGACAAGAAGCCTGGGCGGGAAAGCCCTGGCGAACCGGAGAGGGGCAGGGGTCATGACGGCGGAATCGGGTGCGTCGCTGCTGTTGGTCGGCTGCGGGAAGATGGGTGGGGCGATGCTGGACGGCTGGCTCGCCGCCGGGATCGCGTCGCGCGTCGTGGTGGTCGACCGCGCCGGCCTGCCGCAATCGGTGGCGGGCGACGCCCGTGTCACCCTGGCATCCGCCGCTGACGCCCTACCGGCCGGCTTCGTTCCCGACGTGGTCGTCCTGGCGGTGAAGCCGCAGGTGATGGAGGACGCGCTGCCGTCCTACCGCGCCCTGGTCGGCCCCGGTACGGTCTTCCTGTCGGTCGCCGCCGGCAAGACCATCGCATATTTCGAACGGCTGCTGGGGGAGGCGGCGGTCGTCGTCCGCTCCATGCCGAACACGCCGGCCGCCATCGGCCGCGGCATGACCGTCGCCGTCGCCAATGCCCGGGTCAGTACCGGCCAGCGCGCCCTGTCCGACCGCCTGCTGCGGGCCGTCGGCGATGTCGCCTGGGTGGAGGACGAGGGGCTGCTGGATCCCGTCACCGCCGTGTCGGGCAGCGGCCCGGCCTATGTCTTCTTCCTGGTGGAGGCGATGGCCAAGGCCGGCGAGGCCGCCGGACTGCCGGCCGATCTGGCGATGCGGCTGGCCCGCACCACCGTGTCGGGTGCCGGCGCCCTGCTCGACGCCTCGCCGCAGCAGGAGGCCGCCGACCTTCGCAAGGCGGTGACCAGCCCGAACGGCACCACCCAGGCAGCGTTGGAAGTGCTGATGGCGCCGGAGGGCGTGCAGCCGGTGATGACCGCCGCCATCGCTGCCGCCGCCCGGCGGTCGCGCGAACTGGCCGGTTGAGAGGCGCGGCCATGACGGCGCTCAGCCCGTCCGCCGCCCGCGTCCAGGCCCTGCTCGACAGCATCGGCCTCGGCCATCGCGTGGTCGAGCATGAAGGCAGCACCCGCACGTCGGAGGATGCCGCCAACGCCGTCGGCTGCACGGTGGCGCAGATCGCCAAATCGCTGATTTTCCGCACGAAGGAGACCGGTCGCCCGGTTCTGGTCGTCGCCAGCGGCGCCAACCGGGTGGACGAGAAGGTGGTCAGCCGGCTGATCGGCGAGAAGATCGAGCGTGCCGATCCGGAGTTCGTCCGCGAGTCGACCGGCTTCGCCATCGGCGGCGTTCCGCCCATCGGCCATGCCGTGCCGCCGCTGGTGATGATCGATGACGACCTGCTGCGGCTGGAAATCATCTGGGCAGCAGCCGGTACGCCCAATGCAGTTTTCCGCCTGACCCCCGCCGATCTGGTCAGCATGACCGGTGGCCGGGTGGAAGCTGTCCGCAAGGCATGATTGAACGGTTGGACGGGTGACGTTCGCCCGTCCACGCACCACCTTATAAGGCAATCCCTGTCGCCTGGAGGTGGTGCCATGTCCGACATGTCGTCCGACAAGCCTGAAGACAACAGCTTCCGCTCCGATCCAACAGTCGATCTGGCGGACTCCGATGCGCTCGACCGCTCTGTTGCGGCGGCGGCGATGGGGCTGGCGGCCGAGAAGGGCTGGCGGCGCGTCGGCCTGCTGGAGGTCGCGCATACCGCCGGCATCCCGCTGTCCCGATTCCATCATCGCTATCGTGGGCGCTCCGACGTGCTGGCGGCGGTATCGCGCGTCGCCGACGCCACCGTTCTGGCCGGCGACACTCCCGTCGATCCGACCGAATCGGCCCGCGACCGCTTGTTCGACGTGATGATGCGCCGCTTCGACGCGCTTCGTCCGTACCGTGAGGGTTTGCGGTCCGTCGTGCGCGACCTGCCGGCCGATCCGGCGGCGGCACTTGCCTTCACCTGCACCTTCGGCCGCTCCATGGCCTGGATGCTGCGTGCGGCGGGGATCGATCCCGACCGGCGTGGCGGGGCGGCACTCGTGGCCGGCCTCGGCACCGTCCATGCCCGCGTCATGCGGGTGTTTCTCGACGACGACACCGCCGACCTCTCGCGCACCATGGCGGCGCTGGACAACGCCCTGCGCGGGGCGGAACGCTGGGGCGCGACCTTCTGCCGCTGGACCAAGCGGCCCGGGCCGCTCGGCAAGCAAGCGGGAACAGAGTCTATGGCATCAGGCATTTAGCAACGGCGCGGCGATCCGAGGCGGGGAGTTTTTCCCGCCAAGGTTATGCTGCGGCGCAAAAAAGCGGATTGACTAACTTTTCGGCACTCTGCATAGTCTGCTTCTGTAATGTTGCGACGCAACATGCCCGTATTCAGATGCGGGCAGCAAACACCGATGCTGGGATGAGAAACATGGCCAAGATCAGCGGTAACCCCTTCCTCGAATTCGATCCGTCCAAGCTGATGGGCGACCTGAAGGTTCCGGGTGTGGACGTCGAGTCCATCATCGCCAGCCAGCGTCGCAACATCGAGGCGGTTACCGCCGCCAACCAGCTCGCCTTCGAAGGCTTCCAGGCCATCGTCCGCCGTCAGGCCGAGGTTCTGCGCACCGTCGCCGAGGACGTGAACCGCGCCGTCGGCGAGCTGACGGCTGCCGGTACCCCGGAGGAGAAGGCCGCCAAGCAGGCCGATCTGGTGAAGGCCGCTTTCGAGAAGTCTCTGTCGAACATTCGCGAGCTGAGCGAGATGATCGCCAAGTCGAACACCGAAGCCGCTGAGATCCTGACCAAGCGCGTCTCGGACAGCCTGGACGAGGTCAAGGCCGCCATCGCCAAGGCGAAGGCCTGATCCTTTCCGGTCAGCCGGATTTTCACGAAGAGGGGTCGCCATCGGCGGCCCCTTTTTCGTTCGCGGCGTAAGTCTCGGTCGGCCTCCGCTTTGGTTTGATGGAGGCCGCGTGCGCTTGCCCATTCCGATGCCGGCCCTGGCGCGCTACCCTGGCGCGGATTGCCAGAACCGCATCGGACCCGTCATGACCATCAGCTACGACGATTTCGCCAAGGTCGACATCCGCGTCGGCACCGTCCGCGCCGTCGAAGCCTTTCCTGAGGCGCGCAAGCCGGCCTACAAGCTGACCATCGATTTCGGCGGCGAGATCGGCACCAAGCGTAGTTCGGCCCAGATCACCAGCCACTATCAAGCCAATGCCCTGGTCGGCCGGCAGGTGCTGGCCGTGGTGAACTTTCCGCCCAAACGCATCGGCCCCTTCACCAGCGAAGTGCTGTGCCTCGGCCTGCCCGATGCCGAGGGTGCAGTGGTTCTGGTCGGCCCGGATCACGCGGTGCCGGACGGAGCCCGGCTGTTCTGAAACCGGTTAAGTCATTTTTGCAAAGCATGTGGGTTAGAAAGAACCGAACGGCGGCGGCTCGCAGATATATGACATAATCGTGACAGGCGAAGTGCTGCATTTGATTTAAATCATATGACGCCAATCCAATTCCGGATGACATGCTGCACGTGACTGTGAACCAGCATTTGCAACATGATCATCCGGTGGTTGGTAATGATGAACGTCATGCGCTCCTTCGTCGGCCGGCTTTCGATTTCCACGAAAGTCACCGTGTTGAATCTTGTCGGCATGCTGGTCCTCAGCACTGCGATCCTGTTCGCCATCGGACAGGTGATCGTCCGCGATCTGGAACGGCAGGCGATCGAGATGCAGCGTCTCAGCATGGACATCGCCTGGTCGTCGTTGCAGGAGCGCGGCGGCCGATTCTCCGTCGCCGACGGGAAGCTGCTGCTGGACGGTGTCGTGATGAACGACAACAATCTGGTGGTCGACAAAATCAAGCGCATCACCGGCGGCACCGCCACGCTGTTCCTGGGCGACCGCCGGATTGCCACCAACGTCACCGCCGCCGATGGCAGCCGTGCCGTCGGCACGACGCTGGCGCAGGGGCCGGCCTACGATTCGGTGCTGCGCCGGGGGACCCCTTTCCGCGGCATGGTCGAGATCCTGGGCGAGCCCTACTATGCCGCCTATGATCCGATCAAGGATGCGTCCGGCAACCCGGTCGGCATCCTCTATGTCGGCATCAAGAAGGCGGAGGTTTTCAAGACCTTTGACGACAGCATGCGCTTCGCCACCATGCTTGTGGTGATGTGCGCCGTCGTGCTGGCTGTTCCGGGCTATCTGGTGTCGCGCCGACTGCTGCGTCCGCTGGGCCAGCTCAGCCATGTGATGACCGCCCTGTCGTCGGGCGACCTGACCGCCACGGTGGCGGGCGCCGACCGGCTGGACGAGATCGGTGCCATGTCGCGCTCGGTCCTGGTCTTCCGTGACGGCATGGCCGAGGCCGAGCGCCTGCGCGCCGAACAGGAGCGCCAGCGCGTCGAAGGGGAGGCACAGAAGCGCAGGGCCCTGCAGTCGATGGCCGATACGGTGGAGTCGGAAAGCCGCCATGCGGTGGAGCGGGTCGCCGCCCGCACCCAGGAGATGGACCACAATGCCGGCGCCATGGCGAAGTCGGCCGGGCTGGTCGGCGCCAACGCCCAGAACGTCGCCGCCGCCGCGGCCCAGGCACTCAGCAACGCCCAGGCGGTGTCGTCGGCCGCCGAGCAGCTTTCCGCCTCCATCGAGGAGATCGGCACCCAGGTCAGCCATGCGGCCGGGGTCACCCGCGCCGCCGTCGCCGCCAGCGACCGGACCGAGGCCACCATCGAGTCGCTGTCTTCGGCCGTCGGCCGCATCGGTGATGTGGCCGAACTGATCCAGGGCATCGCCGCCCAGACCAACCTGCTGGCGCTGAACGCCACCATCGAGGCGGCGCGGGCAGGGGAGGCGGGCAAGGGCTTCGCCGTCGTGGCGGGAGAGGTAAAGAATCTCGCCAACCAGACCTCTCGGTCGACCGAGGAGATCTCGCGACTGATCGCCGAGATCCAGTCGGTCACTGCCCGCAGCGTTGAGGAGGTGCGCGACATCAGCCGCACCATCGGCGAGATCGACGCCATTTCCGGCACGGTCGCCGCCGCGGTGGAGCAGCAGGCGTCCGCCACTCAGGAGATTTCGCGCAACGTCGCCCAGACCGCCGGTGCCGCAACCGATGTGTCGACCCGCATCGACGAGGTGTCGCGCGAGGCCAAGGTGACGGAGGAGCGGGCCGACGTGCTGCGCGCCGGCGCGTCGGAGGTGACCCACAGCATCGACGAGCTGATGCATGTGCTGGTCCGCGCCGTGCGCACGGCGACCGACGATGTCGATCGCCGCAGCCTGCCGCGCTACCGCGTCGAGGCGCCCTGCACCGTGGAGGCGCCGGAGGGCCGTTTGACCGTCAGGCTGCTTGACATCTCCCGCCATGGTGCTGCGCTTGCCGAGGCCGACGCGGTCGGCACCCGCGGCACCCTGCTGTTCGACAGCCTGGGCGTGGCCTTGCCCTTCGAGGCTTTCAACCGTGAGGAGGGGGTGGTGCGCATCCGCTTCCGGCTGTCGGAGATCGACCGGCAGGCCTTCGATGCCCGCTTCGACCGCTTCGAAGGGGCGATGGCCGGGCGCCGCCTGACGGCCTGATGCCGGCTGTCCGGATGGGTCGCGCCCGGGGAGCGGTGACGGACCGCGCGGATCCCTGACGGCCCCGGCGCGGTTCCGATCTCAGTTTCGGGGGCAGTCAGGCCCCGGCCCGGCGGACGGCGGCGTGGACGTGCGGCGGGGTCATGCCGGTCCGCGCCTGCTCGAGGGCGGCTTGCTGACGGGCGGCGAAGACGCCCGCCTCCGTGCGGTTGCGGAAATGCAGCTTGGACAGCACGCTGCGCACCATCGACTTGATGACCGCTTCCGAAAGGTCCAGCGCGTTGGCGATGGTCCGGTTGTTCATGCCCTCGCCCAGCAGGCGCAGAGTCTCGAATTCCGGATCGGACAGGCGTGGCAGCAGCGTCAGCCGGATCTCGTCTACGCCTAGGCGCGACAGGAACTGCTTGGGCATCAGGCAATGGCCTTCCAGCCCGAGGTCCAGCAATTCGTTGATGCGGTCGACGTTGAGATCCTCGAACACCCAGGCGTCGGCGAAGGCCAGGATATGGGCGGCGTCCAGCAGCTCGCGGGAAGACAGCACGACGACGATCCGTGAGCGGCGCGACAGCCGCAGATAGACCATCGGTTCATTCTCGCGCAGTGCCGTGAACTGCTGCAACCCGATCAGGATCGCATCCGGCGTCAGTGCGCTCTGGGTCAGCTCCCCGATGTCGTGCAGGACCGTGACGCGATGGCGGCCGCCCCGGTCGAGCTGCTGGACCACGTTCTCGGTCAGCGCGTTGTTGTCGAGGATCAGGCAGACATGCATGGGAGTCACCGCGTTGCGGGTCTGGTGAGATGCTTTCTCATGGGCGTACTCATGGTGTGTGTGCATGGGTCAGCTCTGTCTGGAGGAGGCATCCACGGCCGGCCCGGCTCAGGGCATTGCCGCCTGCGTCTAAGGGTTGATGAGGAACCGGCCGGTTGGCCCAGGCACGTCATGGATTGGGTCACGTCGTTGGGGAATATTGCAGGGATGAAAGTATTTGCGTGCGGACTGCACACTCCCTCCTTGTCGGGGTTCGGGAAGTCCTGTTCGCACCGCGTGATTTAGAAATGATTGGTGCTCTTCGTAAATCAGGCGATGGATGATCAGCCAAGATCGCTTCCCGTCTCCTTGTTGGTCGTCTCAGGTTTCGAAACGGTAACACCTATGGAATGATGTGTGCTGGCCGGGTCACACGGGAATGCGCGTTGGTACAGGCATCCTTCAGGGCTATCCTTTCGGTTTTGCAACCGCTTTTTCCTCCTCTATTGCGTGCTCGAATCGGGATTAGCCGCATCCCTGCCACACGAACGCCGCAAAGATGGCAAGGTTCCAGATAAATTCCCGTCGATAATGGAGAGAGCGGGTCTCTGTTTGAATGAACCCGTCCGGATCGAATGAATCCAATGGATGTGCGCGATAACTCTATTCGCAGACGCAATAGACTCTATGACCTTAGGCAGAGCCGTTTCTTGTGGGTCGCATGACGAACGGTGCCTCGAAGGAAGGTGGCGGCTTCGAATGACCTATGGCCCTTGTCGGGATACAGCGCCCCTTCCGATCGTGGTATCAGATACTCAACACAGAGAAGAACAGCCCCACAACGGCAGACAGCCTTCCGGCCGATGCCCGAAGGGGATGAAGCAAAAATCGGCCACCAAGCCGTGCAGGCGGAATGAAATCGGTTACCCGGGTGCCGCGGGGGCGCACCGGGCCGAGATTGACAACAAGCCCTGACGGGCGGTCGTCCGCAAAGCGGACGGCACCGGCAAGGGCCGGCGAGCGAGGATGACGGGGACCATGAAGATTCTGATCGGGGACGACCATCTGCTGTTCCGCGAAGGCCTGCGGCGTCTGTTGGAACAACTGCAGGGCGATGCCAGCTTCGTGGAAGCCGGCACCTTCGACGAGGTTCTGCAGCAGTGCCGCACCAGCGGCACCTTCGACATCATCCTGATGGATCTGCATATGCCGAACTGGCCGGGCTTCGACGGCCTGCGCGAGATCCAGGCTCTGCAGCCGGGTGTGCCGGTGGTTGTGATCTCCGCGTCGGAAGCGCTGGGCGACATCCGCGGCGCGCTCGACCATGGCGCGACCGGCTACATCCCGAAGTCGAGCAGCGTGAAGGTCATGATGGGTGCCCTGAACCTCGTGTTCTCGGGCGGCATCTACCTGCCGCCTGGCGCCTTGACCGCCAGCATGGACGCCGCCCCGCGCCGCCGGACCGTCGACATGTCCGACCGCAACGCCGGCTACGGCCTGACCCAGCGCCAGCGCGAAGTGCTGGAATGCCTGCGCCTCGGCAAGTCGAACAAGCAGATCGCCTATGAGCTGGGCCTGTCGGAAGGCACGGTGAAGATCCACGTCACCGCCATCTTCAAGTCGCTGGGCGTCAAGAACCGCACCCAGGCCGTCATCGCCGCCGCCGCCATGTCGGCGTAAGCCGTCAAGATCCCATGTCGGCGTAAGCCGCCAAGATCAGGTCGGCGTATGCCGCACCGAAGCGTTCCAATGGGAATCGACCGGTCCGGGGCACGTCCGGATCGTGGGACTGGGCTGCGGGGCATCGCCTTCGCGGCCCATTTTCTTTTGCCTGCGACCTCATCCCCGGCCCGCGAGACAGCCTGCCTCTTGACCGGGCGGGTTGCCCGATGCTATCCGCCCCTCTTGATCTCGTGGAATCGTCCGTCCGGCTTGCCGTCCGGCAGGGTTCCGCCTGACCCGCGCCGCCATCCGGGCCGTGCGCGAAGCCGCCACCGCAAGGACGCCACCGCAGCGCCATGAGCGATATTTTCCGCGAAGTCGACGAGGATCTGCGCCGGGACCGCGCGGAGCACCTGTTCAAGAAGTATGGCGGCGCCATGATCGCCGCGGCCGTCCTGGTCGTCGCCGGCACCGGCGGCTACAGCTTCTGGCGCCATTGGCAGGCACAGAAGAAGCAGGAGCAGACCGCCGCCCTCGTCACCGCCATCTCGCAGAGCGGCCAGGGGCCGGAGAAGGGTATGGACGCGCTTGCCGCGTTCGCCGGTTCCGCCGATCCCAGCCTCGCCGCCATCGCCCAGTTCAACGCCGCGGCGCTGATGATCCGTCAGGGCAAGGGCGCCGATGCCGCGACCGTCTATGACGGCATCGCCGGCAATGCCTCCGTGCCTGCCCAGTACCGCGACCTCGCCACCCTGATGGGGGTGATGCAGCGTTCCGACAGCGGCGACCCGGCGCAGCTGACCGCGAAGCTGCAGCCGCTGACCGCCGACACCAGCCCCTGGCGCTTCTCGGCGCGCGAGCTGACGGCGATGCTGGCCGCCCGTGCCGGCGACACCGAGAAGGCGCGCACGCTCTACAAGCAACTGGCGGATGACCAGCAGGCCCCGTCGGGCGTGCGCGGCCGCGCCGCCGATCTCGCCTCCCTCTACGGCAAGGGCTGACCCGCGCCATGAAGACCAAGACCGAGAAGACCAAGACCGCGAAGACCGCGATGGCCGGTTCGATCCGCCGCGCCGCGCTGCTCTCGGCATCGCTGCTGACCGTCCTGCTCGCCGGCTGCGACACCATCGACAGCTGGATGGGCAAAACGCCCGATCCTCCCCTGCCGGGCAAGCGGGTCGCCGTGCTCCAGCGCGAACGGAAGGTGGAGCCGGACGCCCAGCTCGCCGCCACCGCCGTCACCGTGCCGCCGCCGGTCGCCAATGCGGCCTGGGCGCAGCCGGGCGGCACGTCGGACCATGTGCTGGGCAATCTCGCCTTGTCGGCCAGCCCGTCCGACGCCTGGCGCGCCGATATCGGCGCCGGGTCCAGCAGCTCGCGCGCTCTGCTCGGCACGCCGGTGATCGCCGACGGCCGCATCTTCGCGATGGATGCCGATTCGCACGTCACCGCGCTGAACGAGCGCAGCGGCCAGTCGCTGTGGCGCTTCGACACCCGTCCGGAGAACGAGCGCGGCGGTGCCACCGGCGGCGGCGTCGCCTATGCCGACGGCCGCGTCTACGCCGCCACCGGCTTCGCCGAGGTGCTGGCCTTCGACGCCGGCAGCGGCAAGGTGCTGTGGCGCAAGCGCATCGCCGGCCCGGTCCGCGGTGCGCCGACGGTTGCTGGCGGCCGTGTGCTTGTCATCACGCTGGACAACCAGACCATCGCGCTGTCCACCGATGACGGTGCGGTGCAGTGGTCGCAGCAGGGCATCCTGGAGACCGCCGGCCTGCTCGGCGCCGCCAGCCCGGCCGCGACCGGCACACTGGTCGTCTCCCCCTATTCCTCGGGCGAGCTGTTCGGCCTGCGTCCGGAAAACGGCCGTGTCGCCTGGCAGGACAGCCTCGCCAACATCCGCCGCACCGGTGCGCTGAGCAATCTGGCCGACATCCGCGGCCTGCCGGTGGTCGACCGCGGCGCCGTCTATGCCATCGGCCATTCCGGCCGCATGGTCGCCATCGACGAGCGCATCGGCGCCCGCATCTGGGAAACGGAGATCGGCGGCGTCCAGACCCCCTGGCTGGCCGGCGATTACCTGTTCACCGTCACCAACGACCAGGAAGTTGTCGCTGTGGCCCGCCAGAACGGCAAGGTCCGTTGGGTGGCGCCGCTCGCCCGCTTCAAGGATCCGGAGGACAGGTCCGGTCCGATCGTCTGGTCCGGCCCGGTGATGGCGGGCAGCCGCCTGTGGGTCGCCGGTTCCAACGGCCAGCTGCTCGGCCTGTCGCCGTCCGACGGCAAGGTCGAGGTGACCCGTTCGCTGCCCACCGGTTCCTACTTGTCTCCGGTCGTTGCCAACAACACTCTCTATGTGCTGTGCGACAACGGAACGCTCGTCGCGTTCCGCTGATCGCGGATTTCCTCCGTCTGTTGTGAAAGGCCTTTGGCCCCATGTCGTTCACCGTGGTCCTCGTCGGTCGGCCGAATGTCGGCAAATCGACCCTCTTCAACCGTCTGGCCGGCAAGAAGCTGGCCCTGGTGGACGATACGCCGGGCGTCACCCGTGACTGGCGCTCGGCCCCGGCCCATGTCGGCGGCTTGTCCTTCACGGTGGTCGATACCGCCGGTCTGGAGGATGTGACCGACGACAGCCTGGAGGCGCGTATGCGCCGCCAGACCGAGCAGGCCCTGGCCCGTGCCGATGTCGCGCTGTTCATCATCGACGCCCGCGCCGGCATCACCCCCCTGGACCGCCATTTCGCCAAGCTGCTGCGCCGGGGCAAGACCCCGGTGCTGCTGGTCGCCAACAAGACCGAGGGCAAGGCCAGCCAGCCCGGCATGTTCGAATCCTACGAACTCGGCCTGGGCGATCCGATCCCGCTGTCCGCCGAGCATGGCGAGGGCATGGCCGATCTGGTCGAGGCCCTGCTGCCTTACGCTCCGCCGGAGGAGTCCGACGAGGCCGAGGATGCCGATGACGGCTTCGACCCCTCCATCCCCATCGGCGACCAGCCCGAGCCGGAGGAGGATCGCAGCAAACCGATCCAGATCGCCATCGTCGGCCGTCCGAACGTCGGCAAGTCGACGCTGCTGAACAGCCTGCTCGGCGAGGAACGCGTGCTGACCGGTCCCGAGGCCGGCATGACCCGCGACGCCATCGCCGTCGACTGGGAGTGGCGCGACCGGCGCTTCAAACTGGTCGATACCGCCGGCATGCGCCGCCGCGCCCGCGTCGACGAGAAGGTGGAAAAGCTGGCGGTCGCCGACAGCCTGCGCGTCATCCGCATGGCGAATGTCGTGGTGCTGGTCGTCGATGCCGCCGCCATCCTCGACAAGCAGGACCTGACCATCGCCCGGCTGGTGATCTCCGAGGGCCGAGCCCTGGTGATCGCTGTCAACAAGTGGGATGCGGTCGAGGACCGCGCCATGGCGCTGCGTCAGGTCGAGGACAAGCTTGAGGCCGCGCTCGGCTACATCAAGGGCGTGAAGGTCGTCACCATCTCGGCGCTGAAGGGCCACAAGCTCGACACGCTGCTGGACGGTGTGCTGGAGACCTACACGGTCTGGAACCGCCGCATCCCGACCGCCCAGCTGAACCGCTGGATCGAGGGCGTTCTGGACCACCATCCGCCGCCCCTGGTGGAAGGCCGCCGGGTGAAGATCCGCTACGTCACCCAGGTGAAGACCCGTCCGCCCACCTTCGCACTCTTCGTCAACAAGCCGTTGGACCTGCCGGAAAGCTACCAGCGTTACCTGACGACGCATCTGCGCGAGAGCTTCGACATGCCCGGTGTGCCGGTGCGCCTGCTGCTGCGCAAGGGCAAGAATCCGTACGCGGACGATTGATCCCGATGTTCCTTTTTTCCCGATGGGAAGAGGGCTACGACCAGCACTGGTAAAATTGTGGAGCGCGATCTGATACGGTCACGCTCCACACAAAGTGTCGCGATGACCTGCGTCCGCCTGTCG
Source organism: Azospirillum sp. TSH64 (assembly GCF_003116035.1). Classification (GTDB taxonomy): domain Bacteria; phylum Pseudomonadota; class Alphaproteobacteria; order Azospirillales; family Azospirillaceae; genus Azospirillum. Next base: position 2,120,382 of record NZ_LGQW01000015.1, on the reverse strand, counting down.
GACGGCATTACATGGTGTCGATGGGAAGCGTCCCCGTTGATTGGGCAGGCGCTGGTATCCGCCCAGTCCCGGCTACCCAAAGGCGATTGTCCGCCGGCCTGCTCCTGAAATTTGGACGCCGCCGCCTCAATAGCCCGATCCAACCCCTTCATTGCGGTCGCCAAGCCGTCCGGGCCTCGCCATCGATCATCGCTACAACCGATTTGATAGCGGCCTTCTGTGATGGGGGGCCGGCATCGCGCCATGCGATTGCCCGTCCTCAGGATAAATCCCGTCTCGACAGCGAAGCCTGCAACTGATATCCATTCTCATGAAATTGAGAGCCATTCGCAGTCCGGGAGTGATGGATGTTCATCGATAAGATCGCTGGGGTCGCTTTTGCCGTCGGTGCCTTGACCGCCTTTTCCGTGCAAGCGCAGGAAGTCAATGTCTACAATTCCCGACATTACAATACCGACCGCGCGATCTATGAAACCTTCACCAAGTCGACCGGGATCAAGGTCAACATTATTGAAGGCAACCACGACGAACTGATCCAGCGCATGAAGTCGGAAGGCGCCAGCAGCCCGGCCGATCTGTTCATCACCGTCGATGCCGGCCGTCTGGCCGCTGCCGCCAAGGAAGGGCTGCTCGGCTCCGTCACCTCGCCTCAGCTCGATGCGATCAAGGTCCCGGCCAACCTGCGCGACCCGAACGGCGCCTGGTGGGGCCTGTCCAGCCGCGCCCGCATCGTCGTCTATGCCCGTGACCGGGTGAAGCCGGAGCAGATCAAGGACTACGAGGATCTCGCCAAGCCGGAATGGAAGCACCGCGTGCTGACCCGCAGCGGCACCCATCCCTACAGCCTGGCCCTGACCGCCTCGATGATCGAAGCGCTGGGCGAGGAGAAGACGGAGGAGTGGGTGAAGGGCCTCGTCGCCAACCTCGCCCGCCCGCCGCAGGGCGGCGACACCGACCAGATCAAGGCGGTCGCGGTCGGCGAAGGCGATCTCGCCATCGCCAACACCTATTATGTCGGCAAGATGATCACCTCGGCCAAGCAGGAGGACCGTGAGATCGCGTCCAAGATCGGCGTCATCTTCCCCAACCAGGGCAACCGCGGCACCCATGTGAACCTCAGCGGCGCCGGCGTGGTGAAGACCTCCAAGAACCAGGAGAATGCCCGCAAGCTGCTGGAATATCTGCTGAGCCCGGAGGCGCAGCGCCAGTTCGCCGACGGCAACATGGAATATCCGGTCAACCCGGCGGTCCAGCCGCATCCGGAGCTGGTGAAGCTCGGCAGCTTCAAGGCGGCCGAGGTGAATGCCGCCTCCTTCGCCGCCCACACGCCGCAGGCGCTGCGCATCATGGACCGTGCCGGCTGGAAGTAAGATGACAGAAGCCCTTTCCCCGTCCGCCCTGTCCCCCTCGGTCGTCCTCTCCAGCATCACCCACCGTTACGGTCGCGCCGACAGCGGCGTGACGGCGGTCGACGGCGTCTCGCTATCGGTCGCCCCGCGCGAGGTGGTGTGCATCGTCGGCCCGTCCGGTTGCGGCAAGTCGACCTTGCTGCGCCTGATCAGTGGGCTCGAGGCGGTTCAGAAGGGCGAGATCGCGGTGGATGGGCAGGTGCTCGCCACCGCGGGCCGGTCGCTGCCGCCGGAAAAGCGGCCGGTCGGCATGATGTTCCAGGACTTCGCGCTGTTCCCGCACCTGACGGTGGCGGGCAACATCGCCTTCGGTCAGACCGACCGGCCGCGCGCCGAACGGAAGCGCCGGGTGGAGGAGTTGCTGGAGACCATGGCGCTCGCCCGCTATGCCAACGCCTACCCGCACACCCTGTCGGGCGGCCAGCAGCAGCGGGTGGCGCTGGCCCGCGCCATGGCGCGCGACCCCAAGGTCCTGCTGCTGGACGAGCCGTTCTCCGCACTGGACGAGCAGCTTCGCCGGTCGGTGCGGGAGGAGGTGGTGCGGATCATCCGTGCCAGCGGCATCGCCACCGTCGTCGTCACCCATGACCCGGAAGAGGCGATGGAGATGGGCAACCGCGTCGTGGTGATGGAGGCCGGGCGCATCGTCCAGGCCGACACGCCGGTGACCCTCTATCAGCGCCCGGCCAGCAGCTTCGTCGCCCGCCTGTTCGGCGAAGTGAACCGTTTCGAAGCGACGGTGCGCGACGGGCAGATCGTCACACCGCTCGGCCGGATCATGGCCCCCGGCCTGCCCGGTGGAACGAAGGTCGAGGTCGCCTGCCGGGTCGAGGATCTGGAACTGCTTCCACCGGGCACACGGCCCGACGCCGTTCCGGTGCGGGTGCGCCATTCCAGCTTCCTCGGGCCGGCGACGCGGGTGTGCCTGGATCTGGCCGGATCGGAGATCCATGCGCGCCTGCCCGGCCATGTCGACGTGCGGGCCGGCGAGGAACTGTCCGCCGCGATGGCCGCCGAGCGGGCGATGGTGTTTCCGGCAGGGTAACGGGGATGTGGGCGGGAGGCCTCAGGCCCCCGCCCGCACCTCGTCCTCGCCGAATTGCAGCCGGCACAGCCGGGCATAGGCCCCGTCGGCGGCCAGCAGTGCCTCGTGCGGGCCCTGTTCGATAATGCGGCCGCCTTCCATCACCACGATCCGGTCGGCATTGCGCACCGTCGCCAGACGGTGGGCGATCACCAGCGTCGTGCGCCCCTCCGTCAGACGTTCAAGCGCCGCCTGCACCAGACGTTCCGATTCGCTGTCCAGCGCGCTGGTCGCCTCGTCCAGCAGCAGGATCGGCGCGTCCTTCAGGAAGGCGCGGGCCAGCGCCAGACGCTGGCGCTCGCCGCCCGACAGCTTCACGCCGCGGTCGCCGATCACCGTGTCATAGCCCTCCGGCAGCTTCGACACGAAGTCGTGCGCGGCGGCTGCCTTGGCGGCGGCGATCACATCATCCATCCCGGCATTGAGCCGGCCGAAGCAGATGTTCGCCCGCACCGTGTCGTTGAACAGGACCGTGTCCTGGCTGACGATGGACACGGCACCGCGCAGGCTGCGCAGGGTGGCGCCGCGGACATCCTGGCCATCGATCAGCACCTCGCCCCCCGTCACGTCGTAGAGGCGGGGGATCAGGTTGAAGACAGTCGATTTGCCGGCGCCGCTGCGCCCGACCAGCGCCACCGTGCTGCCGGCCGGCACGTCGAGGTCGATGCCCTTCAGCGTGTCGGCCCCGGCCTCGTAGGAGAAGCGGACGCCGCGGAGCGCAACGGCGCCCGTGGAGACGGAGAGCGGCTTGGCGCCCGGCTGCTCGATGATGGTCGGCTGCTGGTCCAGCAGTTCGAAGATGCGCTGGGCGGCGGCAAGCCCTTCCTGCAAGGCGGCGTTCAGCGTGCCGATGGCGCGCACCGGCTGGGCCGCCATCAGCAGCGCGCCGACGAAGCCGGAGAAGGCGCCGACCGAGCCTTCGCCCATCGTCATGCGATAGCCGGCGAAGGCGATCACGCCGGCCACCGCGACGCCGCCCAGCACCTCCATCATCGGGTCGATGCGCGACCGGGCGCGCACCGCCTTCATCGTCAGCAGATAGTTCTCGTGGAAGGCGCGGCCGGCGCGGGCGCGCTCATAGTCTTCGAGGTTGTAGGTCTTGACCATGCGCGCGCCCGACAGGCTTTCGGTCAGCAGCGAGGTCATGTCGCCCATCTGCGCCTGGGTGTCGCGGGAGACACGGCGCAGGCGCTTGCCGATCCGCACGATGGGAACGGCGGCAATGGGATAGATGATGAAGACGATCAGCGACAGCAGCCAGTCGAGATAGAACATCGACCCGACGAGCGCGATCACCGTCAGGATGTCACGCACCAGCCCGGTCAGCGTCCGGGTCAGCGCGTTGCGGATCAGATCGACGTCGTTGATGAAGCGCGAGGTCAGCGACCCGGTGGGGGTGGCGTGAAGCTGCGCCATGTCGGCGGTTTGCAGGTGCGTGAACATCGCCAGCCGGACGTCGGCGATGATGCGCTGGACGATGTCGCTGGTCACCACCGTCTGGGAATAGAGCGACACGCCCTTGATGATCGTCACCGCCACGATGGCGAGCGGGATCACCAGCAGCATGCCGCGGTCCTGGGCGGAGAACATGGCATAGGACCGGTCGATCAGCAGCGGATAGGCGCCGGTGGTCGCCGCCACCACCGCCATCAGTACGAAGGACATCAGCAGCTTGCCGCGATAGGGCCGCACCCATTCGCGCCACATCCGGGCCGCCAGCCGTTCGGTCGCCGCATCCAGGCGCAGGGGCTTGCCGCTCTTGTTCGTCACGGTCGCATCCGATCATCTTGTCCGATGGGGATGGCTTAGCCCATGGGCTTCGGCTTTGTCCACCGGTCGACGTGCCGCCGCCGGTGCTGGTTACAGGCTTCCTTTACCGATTCCGTACGAGGATGCTGACGATCGGGGCGGCGAACATCGGTGCCGCCGGGGATGGGGGGAAGGCCAATGCCGAATGGAACCAGCCTGAATGGCGGCATCAATGGCGTCAACACTGCCGGTAACAATGGTGGCGGGAGCGCGCGGCGTCCGCGCATCGGTCTTGCGCTGGGCGGCGGCGTGGCGCGCGGCTGGGCGCATATCGGGGTGCTGCGGGCGCTGAAGCGCTATGGCATCGAGGCCGACATCGTCTGCGGCTCCTCTGTCGGGGCGCTCGTGGGGGGCGTCCATCTGGCTGGAAAGCTCGACACGCTGGAAGAGTGGGTGCGCACGCTGACCCGGATGAAGATCGTCGGCTATCTGGATCTGCGGCTGCGCCAGAGCGGCGGACTGATCAGCGGCGACCGGCTGCTGGCCGAATTGCGCCTGCATCTGGGCGACGTACGGATCGAGGAACTGCCATGCCCCTATGCCGCCGTCACCACCGATCTGGTGACCGGCCACGAGGTGTGGCTGCAACGCGGCGAACTGGTCGACGCCATGCGGGCGTCCTTCTCGCTGCCGGGGGTGTTTCCGCCGGCGTCCATCGACGGGCGCTGGATGATCGACGGTGCGCTGGTCAACCCGGTGCCGGTGTCGGCCTGCCGGGCGCTGGGCGCGCAGATGGTGATCGCCGTCAATCTGGCCGGCGATATCCTCGGCAAGGCGCGCAAGCCCGGATCGAGCGTGCCGACCGCCGCCGGTTTCGACCTGTTGCGCTTGGTCGAGGACGAGACGCCGGGCCATCGCGCGCCGAGCGGCATCGGCGCCCTGACGCGGCGGATCTTCCGCCGCGACTATGAGGGGCCGAGCCTGTTCGGCGTGATGGTCTCGTCGCTCAGCATCGTCACCGACCGCATCACCCGGTCACGGCTTGCCGGCGATCCGCCGGACGTGCACATCGTGCCGCGGCTGGGTCACATCGGGCTGACCGAGTTCGACCGGGCCGACGATTGCATCCGCGAGGGTGAGGCGGCGGTGGAGCGCGTCCTGCCGGAACTGCACGACGCGCTCGCCGTCTTCGCCACCGGTCCGCGCGAATCGACGCGTGCACCGGTGCGCGACTGAGGCCTTTTGGCGGCCAGTCTTAGTGATCGATGGCGGTGCCCAGCGCCGCACCGCCCAGACCGCCGATCACGGCGCCGCGGGTACCGTCCACGGCGTATCCGCCGGCCGCACCGGCCGCACCGCCGACCACGCCGCCAGTTGAGCAGGCGGTGACGGAAAGGAGCGCGAACACCGCACCGATCAGACGCAAACGGGACATCATACTACCCTCCACGTGTTGACTGTTCGGTCTCTAAACACGCGAAAACGCATTTTGCTTCCATCGCCCCCTGATCTTTTGGTCCTGCTTCTTTGGGGGAACTTCTTCTCTCCATAAGCGTTGACCGGACTTTAACCGTGAAACGTTGATACGGGGGAACCACCATGCGGACCATGACCAACAGGTTGCGCGTCACGGCCATCGCCGCGGTCGCGGCTTTGTCGCTCGGCGCCTGCCAGACCGGCAACAACAGCGGCGGCGGCATCGGCGGGATGAACACGTCGGAGACCGTCGGCACGCTGGGTGGCGCCGTCGCCGGCGGCCTGCTTGGCTCGCGCTTCGGCGGTGGCGCGGGCAAGCTGGCGACGACGGCCATCGGCACGCTGGTCGGTGCCTATGCCGGACAGCAGCTGGCCCGGCACTTCAGTCCCGCCGACCAGAACCGCGCGTCGGACGCGGAGGAGCGCGCGGTCGCCAACAACCAGACCATCACCTGGAACAACCCGCAGTCCGGCAACAGCGGCACTATCCAGCCGGTGAGGACCTATCAGGGCACCGACGGCCAGACCTGCCGCGACTACAATCATACGGTCGTTATCGAGGGCAGGACCGAGGTCGCGCGCGGCACGGCCTGCCGTCAGGCTGACGGAAGCTGGAGACTGGTATCGTAAGCGTACAGCCTATCCGAATGACCGCCTCCGGGTCCTACTCCTTGCGGATGTGGGGAGTTGCCGTCAAAATCAAGGAGTTCCGCCGGATGGCGGCCCAATAAGAACGGCGTGCGGGGCTTATGGAGGCGGTCAGCTACATCATCCTCATCGGATCGACCCTGCTGATCGTCAGTGTGCTGACCAGCTATCTTGCTTTGCGGGTCGGTGCGCCGCTGCTGCTGATCTTCCTCGGCATCGGCCTGCTGGCCGGCGAGGACGGGATCGGCCACATCTCCTTCAACGATGCCGGCTCCGCCTTCCTGATCGGATCGATGGCGCTGGCCGTGATCCTGTTTGAAAGCGGGTTCGATACCAAGCTCGCCAGCTACAAGGCCGCAGCCTGGCCGGCGATGACGCTGGCGACGGTCGGGGTGGCGGTGACCACCGGCGTGGTGGGGATCGCCGCCCATTACCTGATGGGGCTGGCCTGGGGGGAGGCGCTGCTGGTCGGAGCAGCGTGCAGCTCCACCGACGCGGCGGCGGTCTTCTTCCTGCTGCGCGTTGGCGGCATCACGCTCCGCGACCGTGTCCGCTCCACCCTGGAAATCGAATCGGGCAGCAACGACCCGGTCGCCATCATGGTGACCATCCTGCTGGTGGAGGCGGCGACCCACGGTCTGGCGTCCCCAATCGCCATTGTCGGCGAGCTGGTGCTGGCTTTTTCGTTGGGCGGGGTGATGGGGCTGGCCGGCGGCTGGCTGCTGGTGACCTTCATCAACAAGGCGAATTTCGAAGCCGGGCTGAATCCGGTGGTGACGCTGACCTTCGCCCTGTTCATCTTCGCCGTCACCAACGTCATGGGCGGCAGCGGCTATCTCGCCGTCTATGCCGCCGGGCTCTATGCCGGCAACGTCAAGCTGCGCGGTGCGCTTGAACTGCGGCGTTTCCATGCCGGGCTGACCTGGCTCAGCCAGATCGTCATGTTCGTGATGCTGGGGCTGCTCGCCACGCCGCGGGAATTCGCCGGGATGATCCTGCCGGCGCTGGGTGTGGCGTTCGTGCTGATCGTCGTCGCCCGCCCTGCCGCGGTGTGGATGTGCCTGCTGCCCTTCCGCTTCTCGGTGCGGGAGACCAGCTTCATCGCCTGGGTCGGCTTGCGCGGTGCGGTATCGCTCCTGCTGGCGCTGGTGCCGGTGCTGGGCGGGCTGGAGAACGGGCAGTTGATCTTCAACACCGCCTTCATCGTCGTGGTGGTGTCGCTGCTGGTGCAGGGCTCGACCATCGGTACGATGGCGCGGGCGCTGGAACTGATCGTGCCGCCGCGCCGCGGCCCGGTGGAGCGCGTGGAACTGGAGCTTCCCGGCAATGCCGACCAGGAACTGGTCGCCTACACCGTCCACGCCAAGAGCCCGGCGGCCAGGGGGCAGCGCATGCCGCGCTGGGCCAAGCCGTCGCTGGTCATCCGCTCGGGTGCGGTGGTGCCACTGCACAAGGCGAAGCCGTTGCAGCCCGGCGACCATGTTTATCTCTTCACGCCGCAGCACCGGCTGACCCTGATCGACAGGCTCTATGGCGGCAGCCGGGCGCTCGACCAGAACGACCGGGAATTCTACGGCGATCTGGTGCTGAGCCCGGACGCGACGGTAGAGCAGATCGCCGAGATGTACGGGCTGCCGCTGTCGTTGCCCAACGCGCGGCTGACGTTGAGCGATCTGCTGCGCAACGAGTTCGGCGGCTCCTGCGAGTTGGGCGACCGGGTGCGCATGGGCGGCGTCGAGCTGATCGTGCGCGACATGGAGGACAACATCATCACCTCCGTCGGCTTGGCGCTGGAGCCGGCCCGCGTGACCAGCCGCCGCCGGCCGCTCTATCAGCGGCTCATCGATATCGGCGGGCGGCTGCGCGGCTGGTGGAACGAGCAGTCCTTTCGCCGCTGGAAGGAACGCGAAAAGCAGCGGGCGTGCCGGCAGGGCATGCCGGCGGCGGAGGCTCGTCATGAAGAGCGGGTGGAAAGCCGCACGGAGGTCTGACGGTCAGTCGCGGTGCCCAGGCCGCGACGCCGCGATGGTGCGGCTGAGATAGATGACCGGGGCGAGGCCGACCAGAACGATCACCAGGGCGGGCAGGGCGGCATCGTCCAAACGCTCAGTGGAGGCCATGCGGAAGGCCTCGATCGCCAGCGTGTCGAAGTTGAAGGGCCGCAGGATCATCGTCGCCGGCAGCTCCTTCGTGATGTCGACGAAGACCAGCATGGCGGCGCTCAGCAGGCTGGGGCGCAGCAGCGGCAGATGGACCCGGCGCAACACCTGCAACGGCGTGTGCCCGAGCGAGCGCGCCGCCCCTTCCAGATTCGGGCCGATCTTGGCGAAGCCCGACTCCAGCGGCCCATAGGCGACGACGAAGAAGCGGATCAGGTAGCCGTAGAGGATGCCGGCGATGGTGGTGCCGAGGATCGCCCCCATCGGCCAGCCGGTCCAGTCGCGCGTCAGACCGACGGTGATGAGGATGCCGACGGCGATCACCGTGCCCGGCGTGGCATAGCCGAGCGAGGCGAGGCGTGCGGCGCCGGTGGCGAAGCCGCTGCGATCATGGCGCACGCCATGGATCACCATCAGCGCCACCGCGACGACCAGAGCCGCGCCGCTGGCGCCCAGGATGAAGGTGTTCACGGTCAGGTCGGTGAAGCGGGCAAGCGTCAGTTCGGTGCCGCCGCGCAGGATCATGCGGATCAGCACGGCACCCGGCAGCAGGAAGCCGAACAGCACCGGCGTCAGGCAAACGATCCACGCCACCGTTGTGCCGCGGGCCGACAGGCGCGGGGCGGGCAGGGCGCGGTAGCGGCCGGTGGTCTGGTGGAAGCGCATCTTGCCGCGCGACAGCCGTTCCAGCCCGACCAGCGCCAGCACCACCAGCAGCAGGACGGCCGCCAACTGCGCCGCCGCGGCCGGATCGCCCAGCGCGAACCATGTGCGGTAGATGCCGACGGTGAAGGTGTCGATGCCGAAATAGCGGACCGCACCGAAGTCGGCCAGCGTCTCCATCAGCGCATAGCCGACCCCGGCCACCAGCGCCGGGCGGGCGAGCGGCAGTGCCACCCGGCGGAAGGCGCCGAAGGCGGTGCAGCCCAGCGTGCGGCTGGCTTCCAGCACGCAGACCGATTGTTCGAGGAAGGCGGCGCGGGTCAGGACATAGACGTAAGGATACAGCACAGACGACAGCACCAGTCCGGCGCCCCAGGCGGTGTGGATGTCCGGGAACCAATAGTCGCCGCGCCGCCAGCCGAAGGTGGCGCGCAGGAAGGACTGCAACGGTCCGGCAAATTGCAGGAAGTCGGTGTAGGTGTAGGCCAGCACATAGGCCGGCATCGCCAGCGGCAGCAGCAGCAGCCATTGCAGGATCCCGCGACCGCGGAAGTCGTGCATGGTGACGGTCCAGGCGCAGGCCACGCCGGTCACCAGCGTGACGATTCCGACGATGCCCAGCAGGATCACCGTGTTGAGGATATAGCCGGGAAGCACCGTCCGCGCCATGTGCCCCCACAGATCGGTGGAGACGCCGGCGGACTGGACGAAGACGGCAAGCATCGGCAGGGCGATCAGCAACGCGAGGATCAGGGCGAACAGCCCCGTCGTGCCGATGCGTGCCCAGAGATGGCGGGGTGAGAAGGACGGGGAGCCGGGGGACTTCGCGTCTGTCGCCATCGCCATGCGGAAACATCCTCGCATCGGTTCAAAAAATCAGGGTGCAAAAAGAAGACGGCGCCTGCTCCCTGTCAGGGGGCAAGCGCCGCCGGTACTCTAACCTATATGCGAACGGTTATCAGCTGGCTTCGGCGGCGCGCGAGTGGCGCTTGCGCTCGTTCGGATCGAGGTAGCGCTTGCGCAGGCGGATCGACTTCGGCGTCACTTCCACCAGCTCGTCGTCGGAGATGTAGGACAGCGCCTTTTCCAGGGTCATCTGGATCGGCGGGGTCAGGCGGACAGCCTCGTCCTTGCTGGTGGTGCGGATGTTCGTCAGCTGCTTGCCCTTGATGACATTGACCTCAAGGTCGTTGCCGCGGGTGTGCTCGCCGATAATCATGCCCTGATAGACCGGCACGCCCGGATCGATCAGCATCGGGCCGCGATCTTCCAGGTTCCACAGGGCGTAAGCCACCGCGGTGCCGTCGCTGTTGGAGATCAGGACACCGGTGCGGCGAGCCGCAATGGCGCCCTTGAACGGGGCGTAGCCATGGAACAGGCGGTTCATGATGCCGGTGCCGCGGGTGTCGGTCAGGAACTCGCCCTGATAACCGATCAGGCCGCGCGACGGCGCATGGAAGACGATGCGGGTCTTGTTGCCGCCCGACGGGCGCATCTCGATCAGGTCGGCCTTGCGCTCCGACATCTTCTGGACGACGGTGCCCGAGAACTCCTCGTCGACGTCGACGACGACTTCCTCAATCGGCTCCAGGCGCTGGCCGTTCAGCGGATCGGTCTTGAACAGCACGCGCGGACGGCTGATCGCCAGCTCGTAGCCCTCGCGGCGCATCGTCTCGATCAGGATGCCCAGCTGCAGTTCGCCGCGGCCGGCCACCTCGAAGGCGTCGCCGCCCTCGGTGTCGGAGATGCGCAGCGCCACGTTGCCTTCGGCCTCGCGGAACAGGCGGTCGCGGATCATGCGGCTGGTGACCTTGTCACCCTCGCGGCCGGCCAGCGGGCTGTCGTTGACCGAGAAGGTCATCGCCAGGGTCGGCGGGTCGATTGGCTGGGCCGACAGCGGCTCGGCTACTTCAGGCGCGCAGATGGTGTCGGCCACCGTGGTGTTGGTCATGCCGGCCAGAGCGACGATGTCGCCGGCATGCGCCTCGTCCACCGGAACGCGCTCCAGGCCGCGGAAGGCCAGCACCTTGCTGATGCGGGCGTTCTCGATCAGCTTGCCGTCGCGGCTCATCGACTTGACGGCCATGTTGACCTTGACCGAACCGGTCAGGATGCGGCCGGTCAGGATGCGGCCCAGATACGGGTTCGCTTCCAGCGTGGTCGCCAGCATGCTGAAGGGCAGGTCTTCCTCGACCTTCGGGGCCGGGACATGGTCGCGGATCAGCTCGAACAGCGGGGTCAGCGTCTCGCGGGCGCCGTTCTCCAGATCCGTGGTCGCCCAGCCGTTGCGGCCCGAGGCGAACAGGGTCGGGAAGTCCAGCTGCTCGTTCGAGGCGTCGAGCGAGGCGAACAGGTCGAACACCTCGTCATGCACCTCGTGCGGACGGCCGTCGGGACGGTCCACCTTGTTGATGACGACGATGGGACGCAGGCCGAGCTTCAGGGCCTTGCCCAGCACGAACTTGGTCTGCGGCAGCGGGCCTTCGGCCGCGTCGCAGAGCAGGACGACGCCGTCGACCATGGAGAGGATGCGCTCCACCTCGCCGCCGAAATCGGCGTGGCCCGGGGTGTCGACGATGTTGATGCGCAGGTCGTTCCACAGAACGGACGTGCACTTGGCCAGGATGGTGATGCCGCGCTCGCGCTCCAGGTCGTTGGAGTCCATGGCGCGTTCGGCGACCTGCTGGTTCTCGCGGAACGAGCCGGCCTGCTTGAGGAGCTGATCGACCAGCGTGGTCTTGCCGTGGTCGACGTGGGCGATGATAGCGACGTTACGGAGATTCATGGAGCCTTCGGTCTCGCAAGGGCACCCCCGACACGCAGCAGCGTCATGCCACAAACAACAAAAAGGCCCGCCGAAAGAAATCGGTGGGCGCTGTCGGGGAAACTGTTGCGGCGCAATATATGGATCCGTGGCAAAAACGCAAGCGTTGTACCCTTTGGTCTAGGGCGAATTTCCGGGATGGAGCCATGCGTCAATGGCCCTTACATTGGGGACGATGATCCGCTTCGCTTCCGCTTCCCGCCGCCGCGCGGCCGCTGCAACGAGGATTGCAGCCGCTCCGCTCAAGGCCCCGATCGCCGCACCGTTGGTCGCCGCCCTGCTGATGCTGGGCCCGGCCGACGCCGGCTATGCCCAGGATTCGCCGCCCGACAGCGTCCCCGGCGCCGTGCCCGCGGCGCCGCCTGAGGGTGCCCTGCCGGACGCCGTGCCGCCGGACGAGGAGGTGAGGCCGGCTGGCATCGCCTATGAGGTGGAGATCACGGGCGTCGAGGATGAGGGGTTGCGCGGCACGCTGCGCGACGCCTCGACCCTGGTGGAGCTGAAGGACGACCATCCGCCCTCGCTCATCGGGCTGGAGCGGCGGGCCGACAGCGACCGCGACCGTCTGCAGACGGCGCTGCGCTCCGCCGGCTATTATGACGCCAAGCTGGACATCCGCATCGACGATCCGGCGGCGGGCACCCTGCCTGCGGGCGGACAGGCTCCCCCGGTCAAGGTCACGGTCGCGGTGACGCCGGGGCCGCTCTATCACATAAAGTCGGTGACGGTGCGCGGCGCGGCCAACGCCACGGGTGCTTCTACCCTGCCGAAGGAGGTCGCGACCGACGATCTCGGCCTCGTCGCCGGTGCCCCCGCAATCGCGCAGAAAGTGCTGGACGCCGAATCGGAACTGGTCGGCCGGCTGAGCAAGCGCGGCTATGCCTTCGCCAAGGTGCCCGACCGCGAGGTGGTGGTCGACCATTCCGACCGCACGATGGATGTCACCTACAGCGTCGATCCCGGTCCGCTCACCCGTTATGGCGCCACCCGCGTCGAAGGGCTGGAGAAGGTCGACGAGGATCTGGTGCGCGGGCGTCTCGCCTGGAAGGAGGGGCAGGTCTACGACCCCGGAGCCACCGACCGGGCGCGTCAGGACATCGCCGCCCTCCAGGTCTTCGACACCGTGCGGGTGCGGATGGCGGACGAGCCGGGGCCGGACGGCGTGACGCCGGTCATCGTCTCGGTCAGTGAGCGCAAGCGCCGCTTCATCGGCGGCGGCGTCACCTATTCGACGCAGGACGGGGTGGGCGCCAACGCCTATTGGGGCCACCGCAACCTGTTCGGCGGGGCGGAGCAGCTTCGCGTCGGCGTCGATGTCGGCCGCGTCGCCGGCTCAAGCGGCGGTACGTCGAGCAAAGGCAACGACCTGCCGGACCTGCGCTTCAGCGTCAACTTCCGCAAGCCCGACTTCCTGGCGGTGAAGCAGTCGCTGGTGGTCAATTTCGCCGTGGTGAACGACCAGCCGCCGGCCTACAGCCGCGTCGCGTCCGAACTGACGGTGAAGCTGGAGCGGCCTTTAACCGACCAGCTGACCGTCAGCTATGGCGTGGCCGGCGAGCGCGGCCGGGTGCGGACGGAGGACACCACCTATCAGACCTCCTTCATCGGCGTGCCGCTGGGGGCGGCCTGGAACGGCACCGACAATCTGCTGAACCCGACCTCCGGCCAGCGGGCGTCGTTGCAGGTGACGCCCTGGTTCCCGGTGGGCGGCGACACCAAGTCGCCCTTCACCTCGATATTGCTGAACGGCTCCACCTACTACGATCTCGGCAAGGATGGGCGCTATGTCGCCGCGGGCCGGATCGGTCTGGGCAGCATCCTCGGCACGTCGCTGAGCGACATTCCGCCGGATCACCGCTTCTATGCCGGCGGCGGCGGTTCGGTGCGCGGCTACGGTTTCCAGAAGGCGGGGCCGCGCGACCGCTACGACGATCCGGTCGGCGGCCGGTCGCTGTTCGAGGTCGGGGCGGAACTGCGCATCAAGGTGACGGAGAGCATCGGCGTGGTGCCCTTCGTCGATGCCGGCACCGTCTATGACAAGGCCTATCCCGACTTCAGCGAGCCGTTGCGCGTCGGCGCCGGACTGGGGCTGCGCTACTACACCGACTTCGGCCCGCTGCGCGTCGATGTCGGCGTTCCGCTCAATCCCGCCAGCGGCGATTCGCGCTGGCAGCTGTATCTCAGCCTGGGTCAGGCGTTCTGATGGCGCATTTTCGTCCCAATCCTTTGGGACGATGAGCGTTTATTGCGGTTGAGACGAAGATGGTGCTGGTGAAAGGGCATGGTGTGACGGCGGTTCGCTTATTCTTGGTCGGTCTGACGATCCTTGCCGGCCTGCTGGCCGGTCCGCAGCCCGCTCGGGCCTTCTCGCTGTTCGCCGGCGATACCGCCCGCGACTGGCTGGTCGAGAAGATCGAGGGTGCCGTAGAATCGCCGGACATGCATCTGAAGCTGGGCGCCATCGAAGGCAGCATCCCCACCGATTTCACCATTGCGACCGTCACGCTGTCCGACAGCCAGGGAGTCTGGCTGACCATCGACAGGCTGCATGTGGTGATGTCGCCGTCCGCCCTGTTCCTGCGCAGCGCCAGGATCGACGCGCTGGAGGCGGCGTCCGTGGTGGTGACCCGCGCGCCGGTCAGCACCCAGCCGGCCGCACCGTCCGATCCCAACGCCCCGCTGCTGCCCAGCCTGCCTGTCGACATCGATCTGAAGAAGCTGGTGGTGGAGCGGCTGGAGCTGGCGCCGGCGCTGCTTGGCGAGCCGGCGGTGCTGCGCATCGCCGGGGCTTTGGCTCTGGAGCACAGTGGCGGAGCGCTGAACACCAACCTGTCCGTGGCGCGCATCGACGACAAGCCGGGCAAGGCCGATCTGGTCGCCGTCTTCGACCCCGGCAAGAACACGCTGAACCTGTCGGTCGATGCGTCCGAACCCGCAGGCGGCGTCATGGCCCGTGCGCTGTCGATTCCCGGCCTGCCGCCGGTCGAACTGACGCTGAAGGGTGACGGCACGCTGGACGATTGGGCGGGCAAGCTGACCGCCATGGCTGGCGAGGCGGCATCGCCCACCGGCACGCTGAATGCCGATGCGACCATCAAGAAGGGGCCGGAAGGGCATGCACTGACGCTGGCGGCCGGCGGCAACGTCGCGCCGCTGATCGCCGGGCTGACCGGCGATACGGTGGTGCCGCTGATCGGCCCCAGCCCGACGCTGAACGCGACCGTCCTGCGGGCGCCGTCCGGGGCCATCAGCCTGCGTCCGCTGGCGCTGACCGTCGCCGCGGCGAACGCGACGGTGAACGGCGATGTCGCCGCCGATTACAAGAACCTGAACCTGCGCTGGACCTTGCAGGCCGGGCCGGACTCCACCCTGCATCCGCTGGTGCCGCTGTCCTGGCGCGAAGGCGTGGTGGAAGGCTCGGCGGAAGGGGCGCTGAGTGCGCTGAACGTCGCGGTGAACGCCACCTTGCGCGACCTTGCTGCCGACGATCCGGCGCTGTCCCGCCTGACCGGACCGGAGACGACTCTGGTTGCCAAGGCACAGCTCGACACCGGCAGCGGCCGGATCGGCTTGGAGACGCTGGCGGTGACCGCTGCGGCGGCACGGGCCGAAGCGAAAGGTACCGTCGGCGGCTGGGGCCAGACGGTCGACCTGACGCTGGGCGCGAACGCCGACGACCTCGCCCCGCTGTCGGGCCTCGCCGGCCGGCCGCTGGCCGGTGCGGTGGCGCTGTCGGGGCCGGTGAAGCGCGGGGCAGATGGCACGCTGACCGCCGAGTTGACCGGCAGCCTCGACCGGCTGTCCACCGGCACGCCTGCCGATGCGGTGCTGGGCGACAAGGCGACGCTGGCGCTGGCCGCCAGGATGGAGCCGGACGGCGCCATGCGCCTGACCGACCTGACGGTCGATGGCCGCAACGGCAAGCTGACCGGCAACGCGGCGCTGGCCGACAACAAGGTCGATGCCCGCACCACCCTGACCGTGGCGAAGCTGGAGCCGCTGGGCGGCGCGCTCGGCACACCCATGGAGGGAGCGGCGACTCTGGAGGCGACCGCCCGCGGCCCGCTCGACGCCATCGAGGCGCAGGCGACGCTGACCGCCCGCGACCTCGTGGTGCAGGGGCGCCGGCTGGGCGCCACGGAGGTCAAGGCGACCGCCGCCGGACTGCCGGCAACGCCGAACGGCACGGTTTCGGCGCGGACCAACCTGGACAAGACGCCGCTGTCGGTGGACGGGCGCTATGCCTTGCGGGAGCAGACGCTGCGGCTTGACGGGCTGACCGTCGCCAACGGGAACAACCGCATCACCGGACAGGCGCAGGTGGCGCTCGACACGCTGCTCGCGACCGGGCGGCTGGAGGGCAAGCTGCCCAACCTGAACGGCCTGTCGGCTTTGGCTGGCATGCCGCTGGGCGGCGGGGCGAGCTTCACCCTGGCGCTGGACGGCAAGGGCGGCAAGCAGGCGGCCAACCTGACCGCCGACGCCAGCGATCTGCGGGTCGAGGGGGAAGGCGGACCACTGCTCACCGCCCGCCGGCTGACGGCCAAGGCCGATGTGGCCGATGCGCTCGGCACCCCGAGCGGCAAGGCACGGGTGGAGATGACCGACGGCAATGCCGCCGGCACCGAGCTGCGCAGCGTCACGGCCTCTCTCGATGGGTCGCTGGCGAAGGCCGGCTTCCAGGCCAATGCCGCCGGAGCGGGCGCCCAGCCCGTTGCGCTCGATCTTGCCGGCAATCTGACGCGGGAAGGGCAGGTGACGCGTATCCGGCTCGACCGCCTGCAGGCGCGCTATGCCGGAGAGGATCTGCGGACCACCGCCCCGGCGACCATCCTGCTGGCCGACCGCCGGTATGAGGTGAAGGAGCTGCGGCTGTCGTCGGGCAATGCCCGGCTGGCCGCCGACCTCGGCCTGAACGGCGACCGGCTGAGCGGCGAGCTGACCATCGACCGCCTGCCGCTCGCCCTGGCGAAGCTGGCGAGCCCGACGCTGGCGCTGGACGGCGTCGCCAACGCGCGGGCGTCGCTGGGCGGCACCCTGCGCAACCCGCGCGCCGACGCCACCCTGCGGGTCAGCGGGTTGAAAGCGCAGCAGACGACGCAGGCCGGGCTTCCGGGCATCGACGCGACGCTGGACGCCCAATGGCGCGACCGCCGGCTGTCGCTGAACAGCCGGATCGCCATGCCGAAGAATGCCGGCACGCTGACCGCCAGCGCCGCGCTTCCGTTGGTGATGAACCCCGACAGCTATGCCGTCAGCGTGCCGTCCAATGGGGCGCTTGAGGCGACAGTGAACGGCACGGTGGATCTGTCGCTGGCGAACGACCTGCTCGCCGCCTCCGGCGACCGGGCGCGCGGATCGCTGCAGCTCGACGTGCGGGCCGGCGGGACGGTGGGCAAGCCGTCGCTTGGCGGGTCGGTGGTGCTGGCGAACGGACGCTACGAGAACCGGGCATCGGGTGCGGTGATCACCAACATCGAGGCGAGGCTGGTCGGCGACGGTGACGTCTTCACCATCCAGAGCTTCCGCGGCCGGACGCGCAACGGTGGTGCGATCAGCGCCAGCGGTGTCATCCGTCCGGGTGCTCCCGCCGACCGCCAGCTCGACATCGCGGTCCAGGCCGACAATGCCCGGCTGGTGGAGATCGATCTGGTGACTGCGGAGATCGGGGCGAACCTGACCCTGACCGGCGGCTTCGCCAACGCCCGGCTGGCGGGGCCGCTGGACATCCGCCGCGCCGAGATCCAAGTGCCCGACCGCATGCCGGCAAACGTCGTCGACCTGAAGGTGACGGAGGTCGGCAAGGGCCGTCGCGCCCGTGGGACCACCCAGGTGTCCACCGCCGGCGGCACCCGCCGCGTGCCCCAGCCGGCGGAAGCGCCGCCGGCCGCGACACCCTTTGTCCTGGCGCTGGACATGACGGTGAACGCGCCGAACCAGATCTTCGTCCGCGGCCGTGGGCTGGACGCGGAGCTTGCCGGCAATCTGCGCGTCAAGGGAACGGCTGCGGCGCCGGAGGTGACCGGCCGCTTCAACATCCTCAAAGGCAGCCTGAACCTGCTGGCCAAGAATTTCGAGTTCAAGCGCGGCATCTTCGACTTCGACGGGACCCAGCCCATCGACCCGCGGCTCGACCTGCTGGCCGAGGCGACCGCCAACGGCATCACCGCCGACGTGGTGGTCAGCGGCACCGCCCGCCAGCCGAAGATCGAGCTGACCTCGCCCCAGGGACTGCCGCAGGACGAGGTGCTGGCCGGCGTGCTCTTCGGCAAGTCGGTGGGCGATCTGAGCGCGGCGGAGGCGGTGCAGCTTGCTCAGTCCGCGGCGGCGCTGGCGGGAGTCGGCGGCGGAGGCGGCGGCATCCTGGACAAGGTGCGCCGCGGCCTTGGCGTCGACCGGCTGGACTTCACCCAGGGTGAGAACGGCAAGGGCGGAGCGGTGCAGGCCGGCCGCTATGTCAGCGACCGCGTCTATGTCGGTGTCGAGCAGGGAATCGGCGCCAACCAGAGCCGGGCGAAGGTCGAGGTCGACATCACCAAGAACCTCAAGGGCACGGCATCCGTCGGCGCCAACTCCGAGACGAAGTTCGGCGTGGTCTACGAGAAGGATTACTGACGGGAGGGGGCGGCGCTAACCCGCCACCCCGACCACGATCCGCGCATGCGACGGCACCGGCACGATGCCGTCCACCGCCCTGGCGTCGAAGCGACGGGCGATGTCGGTCTCCAGCGCATTTCGCTGCTCCGCAGTCAATCCGCCGAGCCGGTGGCCGAAGCTCATGTCGAGGGCGGCACGCCAGAAGGGCTGGCCGGCCGGCGCCTTGCGCACCGGGGTCAGCTCTGTTTCCGATGTCTCTGCAAAGCCGGCGGCGCGCATCAGGTCGGACAGAAGGTCCGGTGCCGCGAAGCGGAACAGCGGATCCAGGCTGCCATCGTCGCCGAGATGGTCGGCCACCGCGTCGCCGATCTCCGCGAACAGGCCGTTCCCGGCGCGCGGTCCCCACACCATGAAGGCCGCCTTGCCACCGGGACGCAGGACACGCCGCACCTCGCGCAGGGCAGAGTCCACCGCCGGCACGAACATGATGCCGAAGCGGCAGGTTACCCCGTCGAAAGCGGCGTCGGCGAAGGGCAGGGCGGTCATGTCGGCGGCGGTGAAGGCGGGTGCCGGCCCCTCCACGCTCCGGGCGCGGCGGACGGCGCCGGCCATCATGCCTGGCACCAGATCGCTTCCGACCACCAACCCATCGGCACCGGCCCGGCGCGCGGCGCTCAAGGCGGGCTCCCCCGCACCCGACGCAAGGTCGAGCAGGCGGTGCCCCTCGACCAGCCCCGCCGCATCGAGCAGCGAGCGGTTCAGCTTGTCGGCCAGATCGGCCATCGGATCGGCCCAGCGGTCCCAGGCATCGGCACTGGCGGCCCAGCGGTCTCGCTCGCGACCGGCATCAGGCATGGCGGCATCGGGACGGGTGGTTGCGGTCAATGGAGAAGCCTCGCCGTGCCGGCCACACGCTGGACCGTGTCGGCATCGCTCAACCGCTCGCCCAGGGCCGACAGCTCGTCGGACAGCTTGCGGTTTGCGTCGGTCAATTGTTGGATGCGGGTTTGCGCCGCCTGCTGCTGCTGGGACAGGGTCGCCACCGTCTCCGTCAGCTTGCGGATTTGCTGGGACTGGCGGGATGCCGCCTCGTTCTGGCTGCGCCTGATCGATCCGACGGCCACCAGCACCACAAGGCTGATGGTCACGCCGGCCGCGATGGCGACGATGCTGATCCCGGTGAACCAGTCCATGGGCGCGAAGCTTCCGCCCATTTCACCCGATGGTCAAGCAGCCTGACAATCCATGGACGCAACGGACCCGGCGCCGAGCTGGCGCCGGGTCCGCTGTCGAAGAAACAACCGGGGAGGCTGCTGCAGTCAGCCGACGGAGCCGGTGACCGGGCGTTCCGCCTTCATGCGCAGTTCCTTCAGGTGATCGCCGAAGGCGCGCAGGACCGGCATGATCCGCTGGGTCTGGTCGGCGGTGACGTGGGCATCCGTCTTCAGCACGATGGTCGGCGCCTCGGCCATCAGGCGCTTGGCGCGCATCGGACCGACCTTGTCGTCGAGGAACATGGCCATGCCCATCAGGATGCCCAGCGTGACGTCGTCCGGAGCCTTGGGCAGGGCCAGGACTTCATGAAGCTCGTTCAGCAGGGTGTAGGCGACGATGGAGGTGCGTTCGATGGTGTCGACGTCGGCGGCCATGGGCATCGGGCAGGTCCTCGGGAAACGTTCGGATGAAACGTTGCGGGTGAGACACTGGCGGGTGACGCGGGAAGGCGTCCCGAAGGGCGCCAGCGCTTGCGAAATCCGTCGTTCCCCGAGGGTAATCGTCAGTTTATAACCAAAGTGTTAACCAAGCGCTGCCCGAGTCGCCCGAGTCGCATTTTTCCGAGTCGCAATCTTCCGTTCTCATCGTTTTCCGCTGCTGCGCGCCTTGGTCGAAAGCGACAGCTCGGCCACTTCCTCTCGCGCGCTGCTGACGAGACCGGCAGACTGTACGATGTCGCGGTTGAACGGGTGATAGGTCTGTGCGTAGATCCCGCGGATCTTGGTCACGTAATCCTGCGTCTCGCGGTAGGGCGGGATGCCCTTGTATTGCAGCACGGCGCCTTCGCCGGCGTTGTAGCCCGCCAGCGCATAGGCGACGTTGCCGTTGAAGTAGGCCAGCAGCCAGCGCAGGTACTTCATGCCGCCGCGCATGTTCTGTTCCGCATTGAACGGGTCGGACACGCCGAAGCGCTCCGCCGTCTCCGGGATCAACTGCATCAGCCCCTGGGCGTTCTTGTTCGAGACGACATCGACGCGATAGCCGGATTCCACCGCGATGACGGCGAGTACCAGATCGGGATCGAGGCCGTAGGTCGGCGCCATCTTCTGAACCATCGCGCGGATTTCCGCCGGCGGCTTGCGGATGATGCCCCAGCGCAGATTGGGCGGCTCGCAGCGGTCGGGCGTCTTCACCGTGCCTCCGGCGCTTCCGACCAGACGTTCCGCCTGCTCGTTGCCCAGTGCCGCGGCCTTGCGCAGCCAGGCACGGCCGAGGTCGGCGTCCTTGGACACGCCGCCCAGGCCGGCCATGTGCATGCGCCCGGCCATCAGCGCGGCATCGGAGTAATCCTGGCGGGCAGCGCGGCAATAGAGCGATAAGGCCAGCCGCGGATCGGCCTTCACCCCGTCGGCACGTTCGTAATGCTGTGCCAGTTCATACTGGGCACGCGCGCTGCCCTTATTGGCCAACGCCTCCAGCGCGGCGACGGTTTTCTCTGCAATCCCGGCGCTGGCCGGTGCCGAGGCCAGCAGGCAAGGCAGGAGTACCGCTGCGGCAAGTGCCGACATGCGCGCACCGCGGGGTCGCCGGCTGGCATTGCCCTGCAGGGGTGATGAAGCGCGAAACGCGGACGGTGTACCGCAAAGGTTCGTGTGGTCTTCCACCGGACCCCCCTGTATGATTTTCTTCGAGCTTTCGGAGACCATCAAAAGGTCAAAAGCACAGTTTTCAGGGAGGACGCTGCCGCACCCAATTGGCCGGGTGCCAGGCATAGCGGCATAAGCCGAAACGGAAGGCCGGCTGCCGGAGAATACATCACCGTAAGAGGTTGATGTGGCGCCGCCAATAAAAAATACATAGGCCGATCGACTGCTGTCGGTCGGTCTTTTTCTTTTCGCGTTGGTCATGCGTCCTCCAATCGAATTGGAGAAATAACGAACGACCATGTTTTAAGCCAATGCCCTAACGGTGATTGGTGTGGGATAGCGGGGGTACTCTAGGGGTTAGCTGTCTCCATTGTATGACCCATTAGCCTTTTTCCCAACTGGCAGCTCCTTTGTGCGCTCATTAAGTACGGATCGGGCCAGATAATCGGCTGCGAATTCGACGACCCCGGACGACGGAGACCATCCATTGTCCGGGGCCGTCGCGCCGGAGGCCCCGGCAAAGCCATCCGCATGAAGACGCGGAGAGCAGCCGTGGCGAACGGCATTGAAGGAGGCATCGTTTCACCGATGGCGAACCACGTCGCGACCACCTTGAGCCACCGACAGCTGGTCCCGGCCGGGCCGGTGCCCTTCGGCGCCGAGGCCGTTGGCCGGACCCGTTCGGACCGCCTGCCGACATATCTTGACCAAGACACAGCCGATGCCGGGATGGAGACCCATTTGACTGCCCATGCGGAGGCCGAGATGGCCGAAGCCAACACCGAAATCGACGAAGCCCCGGCCGATGTCGATACCGATGTTGATCGTGCCGACACCGCCGACACGGTTGTCCAGGCCGCTGCGGAGGACGATTTCCGCCCCGACCCCAACGCACCGCCCGACCCGGCGGTGATCCGCCAGATCGAGGAGGAAATCCCGCGCCTGCGCCGCTTCGCCCGTGCGATGGTGCGCGACGCCACCCTGGCTGACGATCTGGTGCAGGAATGCCTTGAACGCGCCCTGTCGCGCCTGCATCTGTGGCGCCCCGGCACCAACCTGCGGGCTTGGCTGTTCACCATCCTGCGCAACCTGCACATCAACGGTGTGCGCCGCCGCCAGCCGGTCGTCGATATCGATGCGGAGGCGCAGGCCGCGATCGGTGCCGCCCCGGGATCGCAGTTTGTGCGGATGGAGCTGCGCGACCTCCGCCGGGCGCTGGCCCTGCTGCCGAACGAGCAGCGCGAGGTGGTTCTGCTGATCGGGCTGGAAGGGATCTCCTACAACGAGGCGGCCGACATCCTGGGCATTTCCATCGGCACGGTAAAGTCGCGCCTGTCGCGCGGCCGCCGCGCCCTCCGCCTGCTGATGGAAGGGGAAAGCCCGTCGGACGCCGCTGACGCCTGATTGCCCGACGCCTGATTGCCCAACGCGTGATCGTGGCGGGCGCGTCTTCGTCAACTTCCGGCATGTGTTGATTTCTGCGGGGCGCCCGGTGGCCGGGCGTCCCGTTTCCATGTCTGTCCGTCTTCTGTCCGTCGCAGTCGGCCGTGGATGGAAGACCGCAAGCAAAAAAGTACGGCGGCGCCCTTACGGACGCCGCCGGAGGCGGGGACGATCAAGACGATGTCGGGGCATAGCTGCACCGACGGCATCTCTGGAGGAGAAAGTCTTGCAGCCTCAGGAGACACTGCGATCAACCGGCCGGCCCGAAAGAGGTTCCGTACCGCGGGAACCTTAGGCCGGCCGGTTCGGCAGCCTGCCTAGCGTCGCCGGACCAGACCCATGATCAGGCTGATGGCGAACAGGACCAGGAACAGGAAGAACAGGATTTGCGCGATACCGGAGCTGGCCGACGCAATTCCACCGAACCCGAGCGCGCCGGCGATTAGCGCGATGACGAAGAAAACGAGAGCCCAATAGAGCATCATACCCTCCCTCGCTCGGCCGAATAGTCACCAAGGACCGCCGGCGTCACGCATGAGACAAGTCGTGGCCGCATCCGCCGTCCCGTCGTCTCCATCTCCTGGCCTCTGCTTGGGCATGCAAGTCGGGGCGGGGTGAGGGTAAGCAGAGCCGGTGCGGCGGCATTCGAAGATCAGAACAACGCCGTAGGCACGATGTTCCCTGTATCTGATCGGCCGGAGTATCGTAGCGCCGCAGGGCTGGTGCGGACTGGCATTTATGCAACAACGGGGCTGTCTGCGCGTTTCCGTTTGCTGAGAGGTCCGGCACCCGCCGGCCATGGGGGACGACAACGAGCGAGGACCCGATGAAGACCGGATTGATCCTGGCGGCAATGGCCGCCTCAGTCGCTATGGTTCCGGCGGCGATGGCGCAGCAGACCTATTCGCAAAGCTATTCCACCTATTCGAGCCAGAACCATTCGGGCAGCACCGGCAGCGATCTTTCCAGCCTGACCGGCTCCGCGGGAGGAAGCTCTTCCGATCTCGCAGGACGCCGCGGCCGGGGGCAGAAGCCGATCGAACTGCAACAGACGACGCTGCTCAACCAACTCAGTGCCGCCGGCTATGTCTCGGTGCGCGACTTCCGCAAGGACGGGGACCGCTATGTCGCCAATGCAATGACCCCGCAGGGGCAGTGGACGACGGTGGTGCTCGACCCGCGCAACTCCTCGACGACGCCGGCCGCCAATCCAGTCGTAACACCGGGCAGCAAGCCGATCCGTTGATCTAGTTGAGCAGTCGCGCCCATGTGCCGGCGAGGCGGCCGACGCCTCCCGGCACACGGAGATCGTAGAGCGGCAGCGGCTGTTGCAGGCGTTGCCCGGCATCGCGGCCCAGCGTACGCACCGCCGTCTCCACCGTGCCGCCGACCGGAAGCCAGCCTGAAGCGGCGATGGGCACCACCAGCGCCAATCCCCAATCCATCCTTCCGCCGAACCGGCTTTGCGCGCCGTCCGGCCCTTCTGTCCAGGTGGCATGGGCGGTCAGGCCGATGCCGCCGTCGAAGCGGCGCATCACCTCCACCGTGCCACCCCAGTCGCCGCCGAGATAGCGGCCGAGCCGAAGCGCGGTCGTGGTGTCGGCCCCCGGCGATTCCCAATAGACGCTGGCATGGCCGGTGCCGCGGGCGTCGGTGCGGTCGAAGCCGAGCAGGCTGTCCGGCCGCCGCTTCCACACATGGTTGAGGTCGAGGCCCAGCGCCCAGCGGGCGGCGAGCGGCTGCACCAGCGCCTCGGCACCGATGCCGGCATACATCTCCTCCAGATGGCCGGCGGACAGCCGGGTGGTCAGTCCATCCGCCGGGCGGGCGAGCCAAGCCCCATAGGCATGGTCGAGCGACATCCGACGGTCGGCGTAACGCGGCAGATCGCTGCGCACGGGCTGTTCCGCCGGCAGGGCATTGGTGTCCAGCAGTTGCAGATCGCTCGGCGCGTTGATGCGCAGCCCGCCGCCCAGCACCAGCCCGCGCATCGGCTCTGCCCGCAGCATCACGTCCGTGTGGGTGCGTTGGACCAATGGCGTTCCCAGCTCCGCCAGATCGAAGGTGGCGACAAGCCGGGTCGAGAGATCGAGGGAGGGGCGCCAGTCGGGCGGCGGTTCGGCTGCCGGGGCAAGTTGCGTGGTTTGCCAGATCTCCTCGGCGCTGCCGCGATGGTTTGCGGCCCGTTCAAGGTCGCGGCGGAACAAGGTCACGGCCGCCGCGTCGAGACCTGTGGCGCCGGTGACGATGCGGAGCCGTTCGACTCCGGGCGGAGCGAGATCGGCAAGCAGGCGGGCGGCATCGCCGACCTCGCGTGCCAACGGCATCCGTCCGCTCCCGGCCGGGTCGAGCCACAGGGTCGCCAGCTCTCCCTCGATCCGGGCCGAGCGGACGGGAAGGCCGCGGCTGCGGGCCACCAGGGCGATGGCATCGGCGGACAAGGCCGATCCGGCGGAGGGGCGCGGGCCGATGGTAGGGGGAGGGCGGTCGGGCTTGTCGGCATCCACCGCCGGATCGAAGCGGACCGACAGCCGCAGCATCAAGCGGCGTCCCTGCTCGTAGGCCGCGCCCAGATCGGCCCAGGAGGTGGGGCGCCAGGACAGGCCCACGCTGTAGCGGCTGCCGGGATCGAAGCCCGGTTCATCCTGCCGCTGGGCGCGGAAGCGGTCGCCGGAGGATTCCAGCTTCAGGCTCAGACCGTCGACCGGCAAATGCCACTCGGCACCGCCGAACAGCGCCACCCGCTCGCCGCTGAACCATGCCTTGGGGCCGCGGGTTGTCGGCCAGGCGGAGGGGTCGCGGTCACGGCGGAACCGGCCGCCCAGGAAACGCAGCGGGTTGCGCAGCTGGCCGGCCTCTCCCAGCGTCCCCCACCCCATGCCCAGCGTCAGGTCCACATCCCACCAGCGGCGCGACAGGGCGAGGTATTCGCCGGCGAAGCGGCCCTTGCCCGGCAGGTCCAACCCCGAGCCGGTGACGTCGCGTGCGCCGACCACGACTGCCGGCCCATGCTCATCCTCCCGCCGCAGGCGGAGTTTCAGGTCCAGGCCGGGTTCGCTGAGGCCGTAATAGCCGGGATAGGCGCTATTGCGGCCGGTGACCTCCAACCAGGGCAGCAGCTGGGCCGAGATCGAGTAATGGCGATGCAGATCGCCGAGCGCGGTCAACCCGCCGCTCATCGACCCGTCGGGCGCCATCCGGGCGTTCGGCATCTGCAACAGCCCGATCCCACCCCAGTCGGACAGGCTGACCCCTGTCTCTCCGGCGAAAGCGGGGGAGGTGAGCATTGAAAGAAGGAAAGCGATAAGGAAGGGGCGCACGCGATGATCGCGAAAGTTCGGAGCAGATGTCCGATCCTTCGCGAGTCATGCGTATGGATGCAACTGAAAAGCTATTGAGTCGCCTCGTTACGGCGCCTCTACCACGTCGAAGTCGTGGGTGATGGCCGCGGTCTGGCCCAGCATGATGGAAGCCGAGCAGTATTTTTCCGCCGACAGGGCGATGGCGCGCTCGACCTTCGCCGGATCCAGCTTGCGGCCGGCCACGGTGAAGTGGACGTGAATCTTGGTGAAGACCTTCGGGTCGGTTTCCGCCCGCTCCGCTTCGATGGCGGCGACGCAGTCGGTGATCTGCTGGCGGCCCTTTTCCAGGATCATCACCACGTCGAAGCAAGTGCAGCCGCCCATGCCGATCAGCAGCATTTCCATCGGCCGGATGCCGGCGTTGCGGCCACCGGCTTCGACGGCGCCATCCATCACCACGGCATGGCCGCTGCCGGATTCGCCGACGAACATCTTGCCGTCCACCCAGGTGACGCGCGCCTTCATGACCATTTCCTTCGTTCACTGTTGATCGTGAGTGACCGCGCGAAGCTAGGCGCCGCGATGGATCTGCGCAAGAGGCGCGCTGCGCCGTTCCGTACAAGGGGGCGTGCCTTCCATGTCGGGCTTGTCCAAGGGACCATGAGCGCCCAGACTCCGGTGCGCTGCGATGCACAATCCGACGACGGGACCCATCATCATGCCGCACGGCCATTCCCACGGCGGTTCGACCAACCTCGACCATGATCATGCAGGGCATGACAATCCCGATCACGGCCCTTCCGATCACGGCCATGCCGGCCATCAACACCATCACGGGCCGGTGCGCTACGACCGCTCCTTCGCTGTTGGGGCGCTGCTGAACATCGGCTTCGTGGTGGTGGAGGCGGTCTATGGACTGATCGCCAACTCCACCGCCCTGATCGCCGACGCCGGGCACAATCTCAGCGACGTGATGGGACTGCTCCTGGCCTGGGGAGCGGTGTGGCTCGGGCGGCGAATTCCGCAGGGACGCTATACTTACGGCTTCGGCAACGCCTCGATCCTGGCGTCGCTGCTGAATGCCATGATCCTGCTGATCGCCGTCGGCGCCATCCTGCTGGAGGCGGTCAACCGCCTTGCCGATCCGGAACCGGTCGTGGAAACGACGGTGATGGTGGTTGCGGCGGTCGGCATCGTCATCAATGGCTGGACCGCCTGGCTGTTCATGGGCGGTCAGAAGCAAGACATCAACCTGCGCGGTGCCTATCTGCACATGGCGGCCGACGCGGCGGTGTCGCTGGGCGTGGTGGTGGCGGCGCTGGCAATCCGCTTCACCGGCTGGCTATGGCTGGATCCGGTGACCAGCATCCTCATCGCCCTGGTCATCGTCGCCGGCACCTGGGGATTGCTGCGCGATTCGGTGCGCTTGGCGATGGGCGCGGTGCCGGACGGCGTCGACCGGACGGGGGTGGAGCGCTATCTGGCCGGACTGCCCGGCGTCACCGCCGTGCATGACCTGCACATATGGCCGATCAGCACGACCGAAACCGCCCTGACCGCCCATCTCGTCCGTCCAGGCATTGGGCAGGACGACGCGCTGCTGCTGGGCATCTCGACGGTGCTGAAGGACCGCTTCGGCATCGGCCACGCTACCATCCAGGTGGAGCATGACGGCAGCTGTTGCCGTCTTGCTCCCGCGGACGTGGTTTGATCGGTCAGGCCTGTTCGCGGGCAAGGCGGCGGGCGTTGGCGCGCACCTTGCGATAAGCGGGGTTCATGCCGGCGGCGGCGAGGGAGGCCGTCGCCTCGATCAGGCGCAGGTTGGCATGGATGCCGGCATCGACGACATCCGCCAGCAGGCGCTGCTGGACATCAATGATCTCCACCGGGTTCTTGCAACTGGCGAGGCCGCCGATGGTGGTGGCGGCTGCCTGGGTCTGCTTGGTGATCATGGTGATCCAGGCCTGTCCGAACTCGCCGATGCCGGTGGCGACGGCGTGGAAGGCTTCCACTGCCGCCTCCACCTTTTCAGCACCCATGCGGATGAATTCCGGATTGGCGAAGTCGATGGGGTTCGACAGCGCCGCGGTCATCATCGCGGTGCGGTATCCGATGGTCTGCGCCGCCGCGACGCCCATTTCGCCACCGCGAAGGCCGGTCTTGGTGAGCTGGCCCGCCACCGCCATCAGCCTGTCGGTGGGGTGGCCATTGCCGGCATTCTCTCGTGACATGGGCGTCGCCTCTCTCTTGGAAATCGTTGCCGGAACCTGACTGCAGGGTCAACGCTGCACTGCAACATAAGTTCCGGCACGATCTTTACGCCTCGGCGAGCGCGCGGTCGAGATCTTCCATGATGTCCTGGGGATCCTCTAGACCAACGGACAGGCGCAGCAGGCCAGGTTCGATTCGGGCGGCGGCCTTCTCCTCGTCCGTCAGCTTGCAATGGGTGGTGGTGGCGGGATGGGTGATCAGGCTCTTCGAATCGCCCAGATTGTTGGAGATCATCACCATGCGCAGGCCGTTCAGCGTGTTGAACGCCTCGGTCTTGCCGCCCTTGAGGAAGACCGACAGCATGTTGCCGCCGCCGGTCATCTGCTTGCGCACCAGATCGTATTGCGGGTGGCTGGGCAGCAGCGGGTACAGCACCTGGGCCACCTTCGGGTGGCTTTCCAGGAACTCCGCGACCTGGAGCCCGGCGGCCGACTGGGCATGGACGCGCAACTCCAGCGTCTCCATCCCCTTCAGCAGCAGCCAGGAATTGAAGGGGGAGATGGTCGGCCCGGTGTTGCGCAGGAAGGGATGGATGACCTCCGAGGCGTATTTCTTGTCCTTGGCCAGGATGACGCCGCCCAGGCAGCGGCCCTGGCCGTCGATGTGCTTGGTCGCCGAATAGATGATGACGTCGGCGCCGAAGTCGAACGGACGCTGGAGCACCGGCGTGGCGAAGGCATTGTCGACGACGACCACCGCGCCCGCCTTGTGGGCGAGATCGCAGACCGCCCGGAGATCGACGACCTCGAGCCCGGGGTTGGACGGGGTTTCCAGGAAGACCGCCTTGGCCGGCTTCGACAGCGCCTCTTCCCACTCCGCCAGGTTGGTGCCGTCGACGAACACCGTTTCGATGCCGTAGCGGCTACACAGATCCTTCAGGATCCAGTAGCAGGAGATGAAGAGCGCCCGCGGAGCCACCACCCGGTCGCCGGTGCGCAGGCCGCTCATCAGGGCACCATGCACCGCGGCCATGCCGCTGGCGGTGGCATAGGCCCATTCCGCCCCCTCATATTCGGCCAGCCGGTCTTCGAACATCGCCGAGGTCGGGTTGCGGAAGCGGGAATAGACGTGGCGCGCGCCGTCGTTGGCGAAGGCGTTCTCCGCCTCTTCCGCCGAGCCGTAGACGAAGCCGGAGGTCTGGTACAGCGCCTCGCAGGTTTCGTCGAACTGCGAGCGGCGGATGCCGCCATGGACCAGCTTGGAGCGGGGGCGCAGCCCCGTGACGTTCGGATTGCGATGATCGGTGCGCGACATTCCGCGACTCTCCCCTGATGATCGCCGGTGGGGCAAGGCCGGCCGCAAACAAAAAAAGCCCCGACCGATCGGGTCGAGGCGCGGACGCGGCTCGGACCTTTTTAGCGGGTTGTTTTACGTGGCCCGCAAGCCGGTCGACCAAATCACCACGTGGATCCGCTTGTACGACTGCCTATGACCGTCGTCAAGAGGGGCTAGCCATGACGTGCCGTCTCCTCTGCCCCTTGTGGGGAGGAGGATTTCGACAGCATACTTTTAACGTCTCCCGGATTGGCCCCGCCCAGCAGCGTCGCCAGCGCGCCGAAAGCCGCGGCGCCGCCAGAGACGAGCAAGGCCAGCGCCAGGAACCGCACTGCGGTGGAAGGCGCGTCCAGCCAGGGGGCCAGCACATGCCCGCCCGCCAGAAGGGCGGCTCCCATGCCGAGCGCAGCCGCCGCGATCCGGGGGGCGCGGCGCTTCAGGCGCTCATCCAGGTCGAACAGGCTGCGCTTGCGCATCGCCGCCACCAGCAGGGCGACATCCAGCCAGGCCGTCAGCCCGGTGGACAGTGCGATGCCGACATGGCCCAGCCAGGGCATCAGAACCAGAGCCAGCAGGGCGGTCGCCACCGTCACGATGACGGCGACGCGCACCGGGGTGACCGTGTCGTGGCGGGCGAAGAAGGCGGCGTTCAGCGACTTCACGATCACATAGGCCGGGATGCCGATGGCATAGGCGGCGAGCGCCATCGCCGTGGCGTGCGCCTCCTCCGGACCGAAGGCGCCGCGCTGGAACAGGACGGCGACGATGGGCGTCCCCGCCACGCCGAGCGCCACCGCGGCCGGGAGGCCGAGCAGCAGGCTGAACTCCAGCGCGCGGCTCAGGTAATGGCGGACCATCCGCTCGTCCCCGGCGGCGACATGGCGGGCCAGCACCGGCAGAAGGGCGGTGCCGATGGCGATGCCGATGACGCCCAGCGGCATCTGGTTCAGCCGGTCGGCATAATAGAGGAACGACACCGCGCCCGACGGCAGCAGCGAGGCCAGCACGATGTTCAGGAACAGGTTGATCTGCATGACCCCGGCACCGATGGCGCCCGGTCCGATCAGCCGGAACAGCCGCCGCATCCCCTCCGTCATCCGCGGCGGGCGCAGCGTCAGCACCACCCCGGCCTTGGCGCAGGCCCAGGCCATCCAGGCGACCTGGACCACCCCCGACAGCGTCACCGCCGCCGCCATGGCGGTGCCGGGTTCCAGACCCAGCCGCGGGGCGGTCAGCAGGGCGGCGACAAGCGTGAGGTTGAAGGCGATGGGGGCCGCGGCGAACGGTCCGAAACGGTCGAGCGCATTCAGAACCCCGCCCAGCAGCGCCACCAGCGAGATCAGCGCCAGGTAGGGAAAGGTCAGCCGCGCCATATCAACCGCCAGGGCGAACTTGGCCGGTTCGTCGACGAAGCCGGGGGCGAGCCCGTGCATCAACCAGGGCATGGCGACGATGGCCGCCAGCGTGAAGGGCAGCAGCATCGCCAGCAGCATTGCCAGCGCCTCCTCCGCGAAACGGATGGCGGCGCTGCGCCCGCGGGTCTGAAGCTCGGCGGCGAACAACGGGACGAAGGCAACGCCGAAGGCGCCCTCCGCGAACAGCCGGCGGAACAGGTTGGGCAGCTTCAGCGCGACGAAGAAGGCATCGGCCACCGGGCCGGCGCCCAGCACCGCCGCGGTCAAAATGTCGCGTGCGAAGCCGGCCAGCCGGCTCAACAGGGTCAGTCCGCCGACGGTGGCGATGGCACGTGCGAAGCTCATCGCGGCGGTATAGCCGGCTGCGGCAGCGCGGCAAAGCCGGCTTTTCGGCGCGGTTGGCGCCGCCGGGCATGCCTGCGCCCCAGCGGTCCGGTGCGCCGGAGCGTGTCTCGGAACGCTGTAGACGAGAGAAATTGGGGGGTGGCCTGCATGGGTGGAGCAACTGTCCGCCGGTGCCACCTTGCCGGTTACGGCGTTGCGTCGGCATCTGCGTTGCGGCATGCTTGCGTCCGCCTGCCGCGGGCGTCCGCTTTCCTGGCGATGGACACGGCCGGCGGACGATCCACTGCGTTCGGGGTATACGTGAAGCGGGCGCTCTGGCTTTTTTCCGGTTTCGGCGGGCGTCTGGTCCTGCCCGCCATGGCGGTTGCGCTGGCCATCGCCGCCCTGTGGTGGATTCTGCTCGACCGCCTCCATCGGGAAGAGCGTTTGCTCGACCTGACCGCCCATGAGAAGACCGCCGTCGTGGCCCGTCTGGTGGAGGAGCATGCGGTCTCCACCTTCCGCCGCGTCGACGACCTGCTGCTGGACCTGATCGCCAACACCGAGCGCAACCGCTCCATGCGCCTGGATTCCCGGCGGGCCTTTGAAGAGGGCCTGGTGGTCGGGGTTCGCGTCTATGACACTTCGGGCCTGCTGACCATGGGGGGCGGGCGTGCCACCTTTCAAGGTGCCATCACCGACCGCGACGAGTTCCGCATCGCCCGCGACGCCGCGCCGCGCGGGCTGGTGATCGGCATGCCCTACGCATCGTCCGAAACGCAGGATCCGCTGATCCCGGTTTCGCGCCGGCTGGAGAATGCCGACGGCACATTCGCCGGGATTGCGGTCGCCGACATTCCGGTCGAATCCTTCGCCCGCTACTACCGCGTGCTCGGCTTGCCGGCCGACGGTGCGGCGACGCTGCTGCGGACGGACGGCGTCATCATCGCCCGCAACGCGGGGGCCACCAGCGTCACGGGGCGGGGAACCACCAACACAGAACTGTGGCAGGCGATCAGGCAGCAACCCGTCGGCCACATCCGCATGGTCAGTCCGGTCGACGGGGTGGAGCGGATCACCGCCTTCCGGTCGGCGCCCGACTATCCGGTGGTCGCCATCGTCGGTGAATCGGTGGAGACCGTGTTCGGTCCCTGGCGCGACAATGCCCGCCTCTACATCGGCTGGGCGGTCGCCACCACGGTGGTGATCCTGCTGTTCGTCATCGCCTTCATCGTCGAGTTGCAATGGCGCCGCCACACCGACCGGGCGCTGCGCGTGCGCAACCGGGCGCTGGCTTGGAGCAACGACGGCATCATGATCGCCGACGCTACCCAGCCGGGCATGCCCATCGTCTATGTCAATCCGGCGCTCGAACAGTTGCTGGGTGCACCGATTTCCGCCCTGATGGGCAGCGGCGCCCTGACCGCGCTGGAACGGGCGACCAAGGACCGTGCTGCCTTGCAGCCCTTGCGCGACGCCATCGTCGTCGGACGCGATGCGCGGGTGGAACTGACCCGGTCCGACCCGGACGGGGAGGGGGCGGACCCGAAAGGGCCGCGCTGCCTGGAGCTGAGCGCGTCGCCGGTCCGCGATCATGACAACCGGCTGGTCAGCCTGATCGCCACCGTCCGCGACATCTCCGAACACAAGCGTGCCCAGGCGGCGCTGACCGATGCGAGGCGGGAGGCCGACCGGGCGAATGTCGCCAAGTCCAAGTTCCTGGCCGCCGCCAGCCACGATCTGCGCCAGCCGGTGCAGTCGCTGATGCTGCTGATGGAGGTGCTGTCGAGCCGCGTCAGCGACCCGATGACCCGCAATGTCCTGGGCACGATGGAGCGGGCGCTCGGCGCCTTGAAGATGCTGCTCGACGGGCTGCTGGACGTCTCCCGGCTGGAGGCGGGCGCGGTGGTGCCGGAGGTCGAGGTCTTCGCGCTGGCGGAGGTGATGGACCGCGTCGCCGCCAACAGCCGGCCGGTCGCCGTCCAGAAGGGACTGCTCCTGCACATCGTGCCGAGCAGCATCCATGTGCGCAGCGACCCGATGCTGCTCGGCCGCATCCTGCAGAATCTGGTGGAAAACGCCCTGCGCTACACCGACAGGGGCCGCATCCTGATCGGGTGCCGCCGCCGCGGCCACATGCTCCGCATAGAGGTGTGGGACACCGGCATCGGCATTCCCGCCGACCAGCAGGAGGACATCTTCCAGGAGTTCGTGCAGGTCGGCAACGCCAGCCGCAACCGCGACCAGGGGCTGGGACTTGGGCTGGCGGTGGTGCGGCGGCTGTCGGTCATGCTGGGCCATCAGGTGACAGTGCGGTCGACACCTGGAGAAGGGTCGGTCTTTGCGGTCGAGCTTCCCGTTGCCGATCCCCCGGCGGCGAAACCGGCCCCCGCTCCGTGCTCTCCCTGTCCGGCTTTCGCCACGACGGTGCTGGTGATCGAGGATGACATGATCGTCCGTGAAGGGCTGCGGGCCATGCTGGCCGAGTGGGGCTATGGCGTCATGGCGGCCGAATCCTGCGCCGAGGCCCTGGACCTCGCCAACCGCGGGCCGGCGCCCGACCTGATCGTCGCCGATTACCGCCTGCGCGACGGCCGCACCGGAACGGAGGCCATCCGCGAGGTGCGGCTGGCCTTGGGCCGCATCCTGCCGGGCATCCTCGTCACCGGCGACACCGCCCCCGCCCGCGCGCAGGAGGCGGAGGCCGGCAATTTCCGCGTGATGCACAAGCCGGTGATCGCCGCGGATCTGCGCCGCGCGGTGGCCGAGGCGCTGGAACCGCTGCGGCGCGAACGCCAGACCGTCGCCTGACCGGCGGCGGGCGGCAGCCAGGATCAGCCGAGATCCGGTGCCTGTCGCGGCACCCGCAGGGTGAAGACGGCGCCGTGGCCGGGGCTGTTGCGGACGCTCAACTGGCCGCCGAGCGTCTGTGTCGCCAGATTGTAGGCGATGTGCAGTCCCAGCCCGACGCATCCGGCATGGCGCGCGGTGGTGAAGAAGGGGTCGAAGATCCGGGGCAGGTCTGCTTCCAGGATCCCTTGCCCGTCGTCGCTGTGAACCACCTCGATCCAGTCGTCGCCGTCGGCATGGATGTCGATGGTGATCCGTCCGCTCTGCTCCGGCCGGAAGGCATGCGTCAGCGAATTGCGCACCAGATGTGTCAGCACGCGGGCGAAGGCGCCGGGGAAGCTTTCCAGTTGCAGCGCCTCCGGACAGGCCAGCTCCACCCGGTGGCCGGAGGAGCCGATCTGTGTGTGCAGGCTCAGCAGCACGTCCTCGGTGTATTCGCGCAGGTAGAAGGTGCGGCGCTCGTCTCCGGTCTGGTCGGCCGCCACCTGCTTGAACATGTGGACCAGCGCGGCGATGCGTTCGGTGTTGCCGACCAGCAGTTGCCCGGCCTCCTGCGCCACCTCCAGGAAGCCGGCCAGGGCCGAGCGGGTCAGGGCGCTGGCGGCGAACTGGCGCTTCACGTCCTCCGCCCGGCTCAGCAGGTGGGAGGCGGTGGTCAGCGCCACGCCGACCGGCCCGTTCACTTCGTGCGCCACGCCGGCGACGAGCTGGCCGAGGGATGCCATCTTCTCGGTCTGGACCAGACTGTCCTGGGCGGCCTGCAACTCGCGATAGGCCTGCTCCACCCGGTCCTTGGCCGCGCGCAGGGCGTCGGCGGCCCGCGCCCGCTCCGTGGTGTCCAGCATGACGCCGAACAGGTGGGTCAGGCGCCCGTCCAGATCGAAGCGCGGTGCGCAGGAGGAGGAGACGTAGCGGATTTCTCCCGCCGGATCGATCACCCGGTATTCGACATAGACGCGGCGCGAGTTGCCGATCACGCTTTCCAGCATGTTGCCGAAGGACATGCGGTCGTCGGGATGCAAAATGCCCAGCAGATTGTCGAAGGTCGGCTCGAACCGGTCCGCATCCTGGCCGTAGATGCCGAAGGCCTCGCGGTTCCACACCAGAGTGCCGCTGTGGATGCCATACTCCCAATAGCCGAGATGGCCGGTGCGGTAGGCCTCCTCCAGGCGCTGCTTGGCGGCCTCAAGCTGGGCCGCGGCCTCCGCCCGCTCGGTGCTGTCCATAAGCACGCCGAAGACATGGGTCAGCCGCTGCTGCGCATCCAGCCGCGGCGCGCAGGAGGCGGAGACGTAGCGGACGCGGCCGTCACGGTCGTGGACGCGGTATTCGACATAGACGCGCTGGGGATTGCCGACCACACTTTCCAGCATGTTGCCGAAGCGCGGCCGGTCGTCGGGGTGCAGGATGCCCAGCAGGCCGTCGAATCCCCCGGCGAAGCGGTCGCGCTCGTGGCCCAGCACCGCCAGCCCGGCGTCGCTCAGCACCAGTTCGCCGGACTGGATGCCGTATTCCCAGTAGCCGAGCTTGGCGGTGTGATAGGCCTCTTCGAGATTCTCGGTCGCCAGTTCCAGCCCGCGGGCGGTGCGGCGCTGCTCGGTGACGTCCTCCACCGTCGCGATCCAAGGCGGACCGCCGACGCGGACCAGCAGGTCGCGGGGCTCGCCGCCAGCTGACTGGACGCTGACGTCCCGCTCGTCGCCGGGGACGGCATCGGAAAGGTCGGCGGTGAAGGCATCGGTGTTGCCGTAGCGGTCGAGAAAGCGGCGATTGCCGCTCAGCCGCCCGTCGGGCTCGCGGAGCAGGGCGGCGACGGGCAGGGCATCGAAAAGCGGGAGCACGGAGGATGATGCGGAGGATGGGCCGGGCGCCGCCGGTACGGAACCGGTCTCCTGCTCCGGAGCCCCCGTCACGTCCATCGCCTGACCCGCTGTCGTCATGTGCATCTCCACAGTCCGCGCCCGATCCATGGGCGCAACTGTCGGCGGACACTACACAAGCAATTCAGCGGGACCTATGCCCAATTCGGCGCAAATCGTCGCGAATTTCAGGGTATCAGGCTGTCGAGGTCGAAGCCCTGGGCGAAGGCGATCATGGCGCCGCAGGCGCTGCCCGATCCGACCCGCATCACGCCTTCTCCGACCACGGTCGGGAACTTGCTTTTCTGCAATGCCTGCTGGGCCTTCACCGGATCGGCGACGCGCACGACGAAGCCGGCGAAGAAGGGCAGGGTGGCCGCGGCGAAGGCGGGATCGGCGGTCCAGGCCCAATGCAGGCGGTCGGGCGTGGCGACCAGCACAGGCACCTGACCGTCACCGGACCCGGCCGGCACCACCACGCGGGCGGAGCCGCGGTCGGTGACGGTGCCGCCCAGCAGTGTGGCATAGGTCGCGGCGACCGCATCGGGATCGGCGGCGGCGATGACCAGCGCCTCCAGCCCGGTGGCGCTGTTGGCATGCTCCAGCTGGTCGGGACGCCAGACCAGATCGGGCGTGTGATGCTGGCACAGGAAGACGCGGCTGGCCGGGGTCGTGGCCGGGTCGATCTGGGTGATGGTGAAGGTCGCATCGCGGCTGCCGCCCGGCAACTCCACCGGCCGGCCGAAATCGACGGGCCCCGACACCGGGAAGCCGGCGGCGGTCAGCGGCCCGACGGCGGCGCGGGCGTCCGGCGTCTTCAGTGCAATGGCGGCGATGCCCTCGCGCTGACGCAGGAAGGCGGAGTAATGGGCGTTGACCGGCCTCTGTTCCTCGATGCCCAGCAACTCCAGATAGGTGCCGGTCGGGAACAGGATGGTGTGGTTGGCCGACTTCAACTGGGTGTGGTGGCCGCGCGGCGTCACGGTGAAGCCAAGCCGGGCGTAGGCGTCGCGCGCCATGTCCAGGTCGCGGGTCGCGATGACCAGATGGTCCAGTCCGGTGATGCCGTCGATGCTCATGGCGTCCTGCCGCTGTCGGGTTTCTCTTCCGCCAGCGATAGAACAGCCGGCCCGCCGCGGCAAGCGCGAAGCGGCCGGGCCTCCCGAGCGGAAGACCCGGCCCTTCGGTCACAGCGCCTGCTGCAACTCCGGCAGGGCCTTGAACAGGTCGGCGACGAGGCCGTAGTCGGCGACCTGGAAGATCGGCGCCTCT
>NZ_LGQW01000015.1:1916046-2082891 GCF_003116035.1 Azospirillum sp. TSH64 | reverse complement strand
GGTCAGGCCGATGAACACCAGATCGGTGCCGGCGCCGCCGGTCAGGGTCTCAAGCCCGGTCGCCAGCATCGTGCTGCCAGCCGAACCGAGGGTGACGACATCGGTGCCGACACTGCCGGTCAGCGTCTCCAGCGCCGACACCAGGATGGTGTTGCCGGCGGTGCCCAGAGTGACGGCGTCGGTGGCCGTGCTGCCGATCAGCGTTTCGACAGCCGCGATCAGAATGGTGTTGCCGTTCGGGCAGAGGGTGATGACATCGGTGCCAAGGCCGCCGGTCAGCGACTCCACGGCGCACACCGCCAGCGTGCTGCCGGCCGTGCCGATGTTGACGATGTCAAGGCCGGCGCCGCCGCTCACCGTTTCGAACAGCGAGACCGTGACCGTCCCACCGCCGCTGCCCAGCGTCAGAACATCGACGCCGATGCTGCCGGTCAGAGTCTCGATCCCGAGCATCTGAACGGTGTTGCCGCCCGTATTGGCCAGCGTCACCACGTCGTTGGCGGTGCTGCCGATCACAATATCGATGCTCGTCAGCGTGACGGTGCTGCCGGTGGTCGCCAGATAGACCATGTCGGTGCCGACACCGCCGATCAGCGTCTCGATGCCGGTCATCGCCAGCGTGCTGCCGGCGGAGCCGATGGTGACGACATCGGTGCCGATACCGCCGACCAGCGTCTCGATGCCGCTGACCAGCATGGTCGAACCGGCCGTGCCGATGGAGACGATGTCGGTGCCGATGCCACCGATCAGCGTCTCGATTCCACTGACCTGGAAGGTCGAACCGGTAGAGCCGATGGTGACGACATCGGTGCCGACCCCGCCGGTCAGCGTTTCCAGACCCGCGACCACCAAGGTGTTGCCGGTGCTGCCCAGGCTGATCGCATCGATGCCCACGCCGCCTGTCAGCGTCTCGAACAGCGAAACCGTCACGGTGGCGCCACCGGTGCCGACCGCCAGCACGTCGTTGCCGACGTCGCCGATCAGCGTCTCGATGCCGGCCAGCGTCACCGTATTGCCGCCCGTATTGGCCAGCGTCACCACGTCGATGCCGGCCCCGCCGATCAGGCTGTCGATCGCCGAAGCCACCAGCGTGTTGCCGGTAGCGGCCAGTGTGACGACTTCGATGCCGGAGCCGCCGATCAGCGTCTCGATGCCGCCGACAACCAGGGTCGAACCGGCCGAGCCGATGGTGACGACATCGGTGCCGGCCCCGCCGGTCAACGTTTCCAGACCCGCAACCACCAAGGTGTTGCCGGCGCTGCCGAAGTTGATCGCGTCGTTGCCCGCGCTGCCGACCAGGGTTTCCAACAGCGAAACCTGCAGCGTCGTGCCGAGAGTTCCGCCCAGCGTGATGATGTCGGTCCCGACGCTGCCGATCACCGTCTCCAGCAGCGAGACCTGGATGGACGAACCGGTCCCGTCCAGCGTGACGACATCATTGCCGGCGCCGCCGACCAGCGTTTCCAGCAGCGAGACCTGCAGCGTCGCGCCGAGCGTCCCGCCCAGCGTGACGATGTCGATGCCCGCGCCGCCGGTCAGCGTCTCGATGCCGTTCACCAGCAGGGTCGTGCCGTTCGAGCAGAGGGTGACGACGTCGTTGCCGGCACCGCCGGTCAGCGTCTCCACGGCGCACACGAACACGGTGTTGCCCAGATCGCCAAGGCCGACCACGTCGATGCCGATGCCGCCGCTCACCGTTTCAAACAGCGAGACCGTCACCGTGCCGCCGCCGGTTCCCAGCGTCAGCACGTCGGTGCCGATGCTGCCGGTCAGCGTCTCGATGCCGGCAAGCGAAACCGTGTTGCCGGCCGTGTTGGCCAACGTCACGACGTCGTTGCCCGCGCCGCCGATCAGCGTATCGATGGCGGAAACCAGCAGCGTGTTGCCGCCTGCGTCCAAGGTGACGATTTCGGTGCCGACGCCGCCGATCAGCGTCTCGATGCCGCTCACC
Organism: Azospirillum sp. TSH64; assembly: GCF_003116035.1. GTDB lineage: Bacteria > Pseudomonadota > Alphaproteobacteria > Azospirillales > Azospirillaceae > Azospirillum. Next base: position 2,080,940 of record NZ_LGQW01000015.1, on the reverse strand, counting down.
AGAAGGGTTGCACCGGCCGTGCCGATGGTGATGGCATCGCTGCCGGCGCCGCCGGTCAGCGTCTCGATGCCGCTGACCAGCATGGTCGAACCGGCCGCGCCCAGGTTGACCACGTCGTTGCCGTCGCCGCCGACCAGAGTCTCCAGCAGCGAAACCTGCAGTGTCGCGCCGAGCGTGCCCCCCAGCGTGACCACGTCGCTGCCGCCGCCGCCGGTCAGCGTCTCGATGCCGTTGACCAGCATTGTCGAACCGGCCGCGCCCAGGTTGACCACGTCGTTGCCGGCGCCGCCGACCAGGGTCTCCAGCAGCGAAACCTGCAGCGTCGCGCCGAGCGTGCCCCCCAGCGTGACCACGTCGCGACCGGTGCCGCCGGTCAGCGTCTCGATGCTGCTCACCAGCATGGTGTTGCCGACGTTGCCCAGGGTGACCGCATCGGTGCCGCTGTTGCCAGTCAGCGTTTCGAGCCCCGTGACCGCCAGCGTGTTGCCGCCCGCCCCGGCCAGGATGATGACATCGCTGCCGGTACCGCCGAATATCGTTTCGATCCCGCTGACCGTCGTCGTGTTGCCGGTAGCGGACAGCGTGATCACGTCGTTGGCAGCGCTACCGGTCAGCGTCTCGATTCTCGCGACCGCCAGCGTGTTGCCGCTCGTCCCGGCCAGGATGATGACATCGCTATCGGTGCCGCCGAACAGCGTTTCGATCCCGCTGACCGTCGTCGTGTTGTCGACATCGGTCAGCGTGATCACGTCTGTGCCGGCGCCACCAGTCAGCGTCTCGACGTTGCTGACCAGCATGGTGTTGCCGGCGGTGCCCAGGCTGACCAGGTCATTGCCCACGCCGCCGACCAGGGTCTCCAGAAGCGAGACCTGCAGCGTGCTGCCGAGCGTGCCGATCAAGGTGGCGACGTCGCGGCCGGTTCCGCCCGTCAGCGTCTCGACGTCCATCACCCGCAGGGTGTTGCCGCCCGCGCCCAGTTTGACGACATCGGTACCGATGCTGCCGAGCAGCGTGTCGAGCAGCGAAATCTGCAGGGTGCTGCCGAGCGTGCCCGCCAGCGTGATCAGATCCTGGTTGTTGCCGCTGCCAACGAGGGTCTCGAGCCCCGAGACCGCCATCGTGGTGCCGTTGAAGTCCACCGTGATGACGTCGGTGCCGGCGCCGCCGGTCAGCGTCTCGAGATCGATCACCAGCATCGTGTTGCCGGCCGAGCCCAGGCTGATCACATCGCTGCTGTTGCTGCCGGTCAGCGTTTCGATCGCGCCGACCTGCGTGGTGATGCCGGTCGGCATCACGCTGATGACGTCTTGGCCGGCACCGCCTGTCAGCGTCTCGAGCGCGCCGATCATCAGGGTGATGCCCTGGGAATTCACCGTAGCGAAATCGGTCCCGGCGCTACCGATCAGAGTTTCCAGCAAGGAGATCGATACAGTATTCCCGTTGGAGCCGAAAGTAATTACGTCGACGCTACCACTACCAATGATCGTAGAATACTGACCAACGGTCTGCGTCGATCCATACATATCATTTGGATTATTCAGGTCAAGTGTGCCGGCCACGTCGATCTCCTTGCAATTCGCGCGAAGCGAAAACCAGTTAACTTTCTGGTAACATTCAATTCACGAAAAGGACCTGCCTTTTAGGCACGCCGAACCTTCCCGCTCCGCCATATCAAAAGATCAGTGTCGTTATCAACGAACCAATTGTATCAGGTTTAAACAACGATATTTCACGAGACTGAAATTCGTGCAATGCTGTGACAACGTATGAATAAGCGGCCGGCTTGAGATGTTTTAGGTCTTGGCCCGTTGCCATTTCTTTCGCGGCTTCGGGGCGGGGATCGGGCAGGCCGGGGAATTGGGACGGTGTCGGCGGAGCAATCCGTCCTCAGCCGTCTCCATGCAGCACGCTTCCCATCGCGTAGCCGATCTGGTGATACAGCCCTGCGACGGCGCGGATGCTCTCGCCTTCCAGCGCCTCGACATCCAGCGTGGCCAGCTTGGCCAGATTTAGCATGAAGTCGGCCTGCGGAACGTCCACGCCCATGCGGTCCACCGTCTTGCGGTTGGACACGCCCTGGAAGAACATGCGCCGCATGAGCCAGCTGCGGTTCAGCCGGTCGGGATGGATATGGTGCAGCACGAAGGCGCTTGGCACGTAATAGGCGCTGGCTCCCTCCCGCCGCATGTCCTGGAAGATGATGCCTTCGTTGGACATCAGTCCGCCGCCCTTGCGCCCCATGTCGGTCGGGAATTGCCGGCCGGCCATCAGAGCCTTGCGGAAGGCGCAGTTCCCTTCACCGAACCATTCCGGCAGCTGGAGAAAGCGTGGCTGGGTGTCCCAACCCCAACGGCATGAAAAGAATTGCAGCAGGTCGTCGCTCAGCCAGTCGGGCCGAGGCTGGTCGCCGAAATCCGGCTCGACCTCTCCAGCGACGATATCCACCGCGTCGCCGAAGCGGATAAAGGGTTCGACCATCTGCCCAAGCCAGCCGTCGCAGGCCGTTTCGTCATCGTCGATGAAGACGATCAGCGGCGACACCGCCTCCGCCACCCCCCGGTTGCGGGCAAAGGCGACCCCGCTGCGCTCTTCCAGCAAATAGCGCAGCGGGGTGCGCCGCAAGGTGAAGAAGGGTTGCCAGCGTTCCACGACCGGGCGGGCTTCGCAGCCGGTTGAATTGTCGACCACCAGAATTTCGTGGAAACCGTCCGGGAGCTGCTGATCCAGCAGGCTGGCCAGACAGGCATCCAGCAGCTCGGGACGCCGATAGGTGCAGATGACGATGCTCGCCGCGAAGGCGGGCAGTGCCGGGCCGCCCGCGGCCGGCGAAGGGCCCGATTGGGCCGGTTCGGGTTCTAACACTGGAGTCATCCCTTGAATGAGCAGTTGTCGGGGCCGAAGCGCCGGCTGCCGCCACTGCCGTGGCCCGACGAGCGGAACTGGATAACCGCCGCGTCAATGGTCGGCATGGACGATCTTCACCGCCGGGAGCCCCCAGCAGGTGATCCCCATGTCTTTCGCCATCGCTGCCAGCCCTTCCGTCTCGATGTAGCCCCGATGGCTGTAGGGCGGGAAGCAAAGCCCCTCCCGATGAAGGTCGGCCCGCACCAGCAGCGCCGTGCCGCCGACACCGTCCAGCGCCACGGCGTCCTTGTCCGGGAAGGAGTCGAGGTAGCGGCGCCCGATGCCTCTCGGCGGCTGGAACAGGCCGTCGATCAGATGCTCTGGCCGTTCGCCATCCGGTTCCAGGGCAAAGCTGTTGAGGTCGAAGGTGGTGCCGTTCGGCAGGACGCAATGCGGCGTCGCGATGTCCCGCCCCGCCGCCAGCAGACGCCCCAGGAAATCGGGCGGATAGTGAATCAGGTCCGCATCCAGCCACAACACCCAGTCCTCGTCGGCAAGGGCGGCCTGGAGGAGGCGGTTTCGCGAACGCGCGAGGATCTCGCGGCGGGTACGCTGCACCGCCGGCAGCCAGCGCGGTCCCTCCGGATGGAACCCGTAATCCTGGCGCAGCAGTGTCACGCGGCGGTAGCGGTCGCGCAGGGCCGGCAAACGTTCGGCCAGCCACGCATGGGTCCCATCCACGCTGTCGCTTTCCAGGAAACCGAGAGACAGGCAGCCGGGGTCATGGTCGAGCTGGTCGAGCAGCTGCATATAGCGCGGCAGATGGCTGCGCGCATCCTTGACCGGTGTCAACACCAGGACCTTGGCGGTTCGGAACGCCCCTGTGGACCCTATGGGGGCCGCGGGGGCGTGGCCCGTCCGATCCGATGGGGGAGGGGGCTGGGAGGCAGGGCCCGGCCCGGATATCTCCGCGGCTTGTCGCCGGACTGCGTCGATCGGCAGCCGCTTGGCCATCTCCCGCAGCACCGACTCGTAGCGGTCGCCGGTGAAACGGCTGGTGGCGACTTGCCAATGCTCGTCGAAATGGTCGGTGGCGAAGGTGTTGGCGCCATGCACGACGTAGGTGTAGAGCCGGGGCATGTCCAGGCGGACGACGCGCACGGTCTGCCGGAGCTGGTCGACGAGCGGGGTGTCCTCGCCGCGCCGCAGATGCGGATAGCGGGGCATTACCGCCTTCTCGCACAGCAGCGATCCTTCCCAGTATCTTTCGCAGGAAACCGCGAGCTTCTGCCGGCCCGGCCACCAGATCATCCACCGCCCGAGCAGGCAGGCATGGGCACCAGTCCGGGCGAGGGCCATGTGCTGGACCTCAAGCCGCATCGGGTCGTAGAGATCGTCGTCGTCCCATTGACAGACGTAGCGGCCCTTTGCGCTGTCGACCGCGATGTTGCGCAGCTCCCCGAGCGCCCGGCCCGGCCCGTCGACCCGGACAAGGCGGATATCCGTCCTGCCGGCGGCCCGGATCATGGCGTCCAGCGCGTCCAGCGGAGCGTCCGGCCCATCTCCATCGCAGGTGGCTGCGTCGCAGACGATGACGAGTTCCTTGTTCTGCCAGCTCTGCCGCGCGAAGCTGTCGATCGCCAGGGCCAGCATGCCCGTCCGTCCGCCATCCCCGCCCTTGGTGACCATGAGGCATGAGATGAGCGGCGGACCGCCCGCATCTTCCGCGGTCGCCGCGGAGCCGGCCGGCGGGGCGGCAGAACCGTTCGACACCACCGCCGTGACCCGATCCGGCAATTTCGGCTTGCGTTCGGCATCGCCGCGGAACCAGGTGCCTTCCCAATAGTGGATGGCGTAGGCGTTTCGCGTCGCCTGCTCCCAGAAGACGAGATCGAACAGCCTGCCGCTCCAGCAATCGTCCTTGGTGACCGGATAGAGCTGGCTCGGCGGCAGCACCGTCACAGCGGCCGCAGCCTCCGTCCCGCCCGGATGGGCGGCTTCGTAGGACGCATGGGCGCGTGTCAGCAGGAACGGGCCGGTCGCGTCGAGCACATCCGCGCAGTGGCGCGCTTCGACCAGCCGGTCAATCAGATGATCCCAGAACGGGTGACCGGGAACGGATGCGAGAAAGGACGGACAGAGGATGCGGGAGAGCCCGCGTTCGACTGCCTTCGTCAAGCCGTCATGTTCCTCCGGCTCCAGCCCGACGACGAAGCTCCGACCGTCCAGCAGCCCGCCGATCGGGCGAAGGCATTCAAAATCGAGATCGGCATACACCCCGCCGAACCGGCGCAGAATCAGATAGCGTGCCAGATCGACCCGCGCGATCGGATCGGCATAGCCGCGGAAGACCGGGAGCAGCGCCGGATGCTCGGCCTCAACGAAACGCTCGATGTCATCGTCGGTCCAGAACCGATAGGCGAAGCCTGGATTGTGGTCGATCCAGCTTCGTTGAAGGGCCAGGAACTCGCTCGGAATCTCCTGGCTCTTCCATGTCTGGTGGATCACAGACGGGATGACGAGGTCCAAGTCGCTCATGTCCTTCCAGATATCGTCAAGGCGGAGCAGAAGGAAAAATCACATCGATGGAGTCTGATGAAAGGGCTCAAGACGGATTCCAAAAATATTAAACTTGCCTAACGGGCGTCAAGGATTGCGCAGATATTTTAAGTGACAATTTGTATTTCAATCCTAATAATCCAGAAGTCAAAGGTTTCCAGCAACTCCACTCTGGATGTTCTTTCTCAAAATTCAATTCCGCTTTTTGCGGTTTATGGCGGTGCCTTATAGGTATTTCTAGGATGTCATAGCCATATATTATATTGAGTCTGTAGGGAAAGCGTTTTGTGATGGCTCTCCCTCGGCTTGAACGGAGCGGAATGACATGTCGCTGGATGGCGCAGCAGCGGGGCGAAAAGCTATAATATTGTTCTACAATAGCTTTTTCGGTTCCTATCCGGACTGGGCCAGCTTCCCCTGCTCTTCGGAGTATCGTTTCACCAACAACCGGGAGCTCCTGGGCAACGCGGATGCTGTCGTCTTCCATCTGCCGCAATGGAACGAGATTGGGACGGTCCCCAAGCGCCGCGGTCAGATCTGGGTGGCATGGTCGATGGAAAGCCGTGGGCACACGCCTGTTCGGAACGATCCTGCGATCATGCGCTTTTTCGATGTCCAGATGACCTTCGAGCGCTCGGCCGATGTCTGGTGCTCCTACCTGCCCAAGCGGGAAGAGTGGGAGGCGGCAGTGTCGAAGCCGATCCCCCTCAAGACCGGAACCGCCGAGGCTGTGATGTTCCAGTCCGCGCCGAGTGACCTGAGTGGCCGCAATGCCTATGCTGCGGAGTTTATGAAGTATATGTCTGTGAATTCATTTGGTAATTTCCTCAGAAACAAACATCTATCTGTCGAAGACAGAGGATTTTCTACAAAAATGGATGTGGTATCCAAATACAAATTCAGCATATCTTTTGAAAATACTATAGAAAATGATTATGTGACCGAGAAGTTTTTTCAGCCTCTCCTCTGTGGGTCTGTTCCGATTTATATGGGAGCTCCCAACATCGATGAATTCTCTCCAGGAGATCATTGCTATATCGATGTAAGGAAATTCTCAGGCCCGAAGGCGCTCGCGGCTTATCTCACCGATCTGGCGAGAGACGAGGCCGAATATTCCCGCTATTTCGAATGGAGGAGAAAGCCGTTGCGGCCTTCCTTCCTGAGGTTGCTTGAGGACGGTGAAACGGAAGCGTTCTGCCGATTGGGACAATTGGTCGCACAGCGCATCCGACGGGATGGGCCCGCATGATGGCAGTCCGTTCCGCTCTTCCGCTTTGCAGAGGTCATCATTGATGTTGTCCCCGGACCTGCAATCGATCCTTGGAGACGTGTCTCCGGGCGCCGGAGAGCCCGAGAAGCTGCCCGTGTTCTGGTCGAAGGGGATCAGCCGGTTCTGCGACGTCAGCGGCCCTGACTGGTATTGGAGGGCAGATACGGAATCCGTCCAGAATGAGGATTTCTTCAGCCGTCATTACGGGAATGCACAAGGGATCGTCTGGATCCGGCTGGGCACAAAGGCACGCGACGGTCTGCCTTGCGATCTGGATCACTTCGCAAATTCGGTCCTTTCCACGATCGACTCGCCATTCGTCCTTGTGACGACGGATGGCGACGCGACGGTTCCTTTCGATCTCAAGCCGGAAACGGTCAAAAGCCTCCTGTCCTGTCCCTGGTTGAAGGCCTGGTATACCCAGAACCACGACGGAACGCAGTCCCCCCGGATACGACCGGTTCCAATCGGGCTCGATCTCCATACCCCCGGCCCCTCGGCATCCGCGGCTGGTCTTGTCCGTGACATCGTCGCGCTGCGAGCCGCCCGCGCACCGGCTAGGACGCAACCTCCCAAGGTGTTGTGCGATTTCAACCCGAACACGCCGGAGCGGCTGGATGCGTACCGCAGCCTGTCGCACTGCCCGAATGTTCTTGGCCTGAAGACGCGGGTGCCCCAAATCGACCTGTGGAGGCATTACACGAGATTTCCGTTCGTGCTGAGCGCGAAAGGAAACGGGATCGATTGCCACAGAACCTGGGAGGCCCTTTACCTGGGGGCAATCGTCATCACGCTGTCGTCCTCGATAAATCCTCTGTTCGACTCATTGCCGGTGGTCGTCGTGGACCGCTGGGACGAGGTGCGCGAGCAGGGAAATCTGGAGCGATGGCTCGACCAATTCGGCGACGCAACGGCCGGGGAGTGGGTGTGGCGTCATCTTCATCCACAGCGATATATCGAAATCATGCGTGCCGCATTGAGCGGTCCGGTTTCGCCGGACCGCCCCTGAAACCGGCAACTCGCCGTCAGGAAAACCGGGGTCGATTCATGTGGCGTCATGTCCGATGTTTCGGATGGAAGAAGGACTGAGGGCGCAGAGGGGCTTCGTTGAACAGGCCGAAAGCCTGGATGACCATTCCGGTCGGTACGGTGAGGCCGCGGGCGACGCCGCTCCCCTTGAGGACGCCACCCCGCCGGTCCGGGTCCGGGTCGCGGTGACTGCCGCCGGCCTGGAGCCTGCAATTCTGCATCCGGATCGCGCCGAGGACCTGGGCTCCGTCGCCGATGTGGTTTTCGAGTGCGAGCGAACCGGCGCCGAGCAGTCGGACGCGGCTGCCGATCTCGATCAGGCCGTCGGTGTGATCGGCCTTGATGGTGAAGCCACCCTCTTCGCCGATTTCGGTGTCGGCACCGATTGTCACACGCGCGCCGACAGCGACGATGCGAGTGCCGGGAAAGAGCCGGGTGCCGCTGCCGACCGTCACCTCGCCTCCCTCCGTCGCCTGGATGATCGTGCCGGGCCAGAGCGTTACGCCGGCCGCCAGGGTGACGCCCGGCGAGACCAGGGTCGAAAACGGATCGAGCACCAGAATGCCGTCGTCGGCGAGCGCTGCCACCGCCTCGACCGGCAGGAAGCCGGCGCATCCGCGCGCCCGGTTGGCGGCGACGAGGGGGTCACTCAAGGTCGCCGGCCTCCGGGAGCCTTCGGTTAACAGTGTTTCGCCGATTTCCCATAACGGTGACATCCGCCATTCATCCGGCCCTTGTATGAACAATTGGAAACAATGGTGCCGGCAAACAATGCGGCATGCGCAAATATGGAGAGGCAGAAGGAAGACGGGAAGTTGCCTTTGCCTTTCCTCGCCATTGATACCAGCCTTTCCCTGATGTGCCAAAGCTTTTGGGTGGCGCGGTATCGTCAGAGAAAACAAGAACACAAGTTCACTCGGAGGATTCTTCTCATGGTTGGTGCGGTTGCCAAGATGAAGTCTGTCGGTGTCGGCATCGGCGCACTGGTTGCGCTTGCCGCGATCCCGGCTTATGCGCAGGGAAGCGTCACCGTCATGTGCGGTGTGCAGGAGGAATGGTGCAAGGCCATGGTCGTCGCCTTCGAGAAGAAGACCGGCATCAGCGTCGCCATGACCCGCAAGAGCGCCGGCGAGGCTCTGGCCCAGATCCGTGCCGAGGCGGCCAATCCGAAAATCGACATCTGGTGGGGCAGCTCGGGCGACCCGCATCTCCAGGCGGCCGAGGAAGGCCTGAGCGTCGCCTACGAGAGCGGGCAGATGAAGGACCTGCAATCCTGGGCGGAGAGCCAGTACAAGCAGTCGCAGGGACGCAGCGTCGGCATCTATGCCGGTGCGCTCGGTTTCGTCTACAACACCGAGATGCTTGCCAAGCGGGGCATCCAGCCGCCGAAATGCTGGGCCGACCTGCTGCGTCCGGAATTCAAGGGCGAGATTCAGATGCCCAACCCCAATTCGTCAGGGGGAGCCTATACCGCGGTGGCGACCCTGGTGCAGATCTTCGGGGAGGATGCCGGCTTCGACTATCTGAAGAAGCTGAACGAGAGCATCAACCAATACACCAAGTCCGGTGCCGCACCCGCGGCGGCGGTGGCGCGGGGCGAGACGCTGGTCGGCATCTCCTGGGTCAATGACAGCGTGATCCAGAAGGTGAACAAATTCCCGGTGGAAATTTCCACTCCTTGCGAGGGGACCGGCTATGAGATCGGTTCGATGAGCATCCTGAAGGGCGCCAAGAATCTTGAGGCTGCCAAGAAGTTTTACGACTTCGCCCTGACGCCGGAAGCACAGGACTACGGTGCCACCAACTTCCAGATGACGCCGTCCAACAAGCAGTCTGTGCTGCCGCCCGACGCGCCGAAATTCGAGGATGTCCGGCTGATCGACTATAATTTCCAGAAATACGGCATGGCCGAGGAGCGCAAGCGGCTGCTGGGCCGCTGGGATTCCGAGATCAAGTCCGCCGCCAACTGAGCAGGCGGCCCGGCTTCGATGAGCCCGTTTCCCCCATGCCGGGGGAGGCGGGCTTTTCCGTAATCGGGATTTCGTTCGGCGTCAGGCCTGTCCCGGCAGGGCCGAGGTTTCCACCCGGCCGCGGGCCGCGGGCGGGGCGCCAGCCAGGACGTTCCGGATCTGGGCAGCGAGCAGGGGCTTCTGGTAGGGCTTTTGGATGAAGTGGATGTCGAGCGGCAGGCTGGCACTTTCCACCAGGAAGTCCCTCGCATAGCCGGAGCAGAAGAGGATCTGGAGCGTCGGTTGCCGGACCTTGGCGACGGCGACCAGGGCGGGGCCGTTCATGCCGCCCGTCAGGATGACGTCGGTGAACAGGAGATCGAACGCCGCCCCTTCCAACAGGACCAGCGCCTCTTCCGCCGAGGCCGCCGGTACCGCCCGGTAGCCCAGCGCCGTCAGCATGTCGACGGTGGTCGTGCGGACGGCGGGATCGTCCTCCACCACCAGGATGCGCTCGGGGCCGCCTTCGACCGGGCCGAGGTCGCGCGGCAGGACCAGTGTTTCCGGCAGCATTCGGGCGCGCGGGAAGGCCATCGCCACCAGCGTGCCGACGCCGGCCTCGCTCTGGATGTCGACCTTGCCGCCCGACTGGCGGACGAAGCCGTAGACCATCGACAGGCCGAGACCGCTGCCGCGGCCGAAGCGCTTGGTGGTGAAGAAGGGCTCGAAGACGCGCGACAGCACGGCGGGCGGCATGCCGCTGCCGTCGTCGCGGACAGACAGGACGATGGCGTCGCTTCCATCCTGCCCGGAATCCGGCGTGGCGGCTTCCGTGGCGATGACGATGGTGCCGCCGTCGGGCAGGGCGTCGCGGGCATTGACGACGAGATTGAGCAGCGCGTTCTCCAACTGGCCGGGATCGACCAGGGCGGGCGGCAGCCCCGGCGTCAGCGCCGTCTTCAGGACGATGCCGCCGCCCAGACCATAAGCCAGGAGGTCGAGCATGCCCTCCACCAGTTCGTTCAGGTCGACGGCCTGCGGCTGCAACGCCTGCTGCCGCGAGAAGGCCAGCAGCCGCTGGATCGTCGTGGCGCCGCGCTCTGCGGCGTCGAGCGCCCGCAGTGCCTTGCCGCGCACCGGATCCTGCTCCGGCGACTCGTCGTGGATCATCTGCAGATTGCCCATGATCGCGGCGAGCAGGTTGTTGAAGTCGTGGGCGATGCCGCCGGTCAACTGGCCGACCGCCTCCATCTTCAGGGCATGGCGCAGCTGCTTCTCGATGTCCTTGCGTTCGGTCAGGTCGGAATAGGTGGTGATGAAGCCGCCGGACGGCATCGGGCTGCTGTGCAGCTCCACCACCCGTCCGTCGGGGAAGTGATGCTCGCAGCGGACCGCCTGTTCCGTGCGCAGCCGGGTCAGCGCGTCGAGATCGACGCTGCTGCCGTCGAGCATGCGGATACCGACCCCGCGCCGCAGCAGGCTGCGTTGCAGTTCCGCCAGCTCGCGGCCGGCGACCTCGGCCGGGGTGAAGCCGTTGAGGTCGAGGAAGCGCGGATTCCAGGTGACCAGCCGGCCCTTCTCGTCGAACACCGACAGCCCGTCGTTCATGTTGACGAAAACGGCTTCCAGCATCCGCGAGTTTTCGCCGAGCTTGCGGGCCAGCGCGTCGCGCTCCGCGACATTCTCCTTGAAGACGCTGAAGGCGCGTGCAAGGTCGCCGATCTCGTCCGGCCGGCCGGTGGCGGGAACGCTGACCAGCCGGTCGCCGCCGGCCAGCGCCGACATCGCCCGCGTCACCGCGCGCAGGTTGCCGGCAACGTCGCGCATGACATAGACCGCCGCGGCGATGGCGGCGAGCGCGCATAGGGCGCCCAGGGCGAGGATGCTGGCCTTGCCCGAGGACAGGGCGGAGAAGGTCGCGTCGCCCCGGCTGCGCGCGGCCGTCTGCATCGTGCTGGTGACGCTCTCGACCTCGCGGTTCAACTGGACCGACAGGGTGTTGGCGGCGGCGACCAGGAAGCGGCTGCGTTGTTCGATGCCGAGCTGGCGCGTGCGGATGTCGAAGACGGCCGCCTGGCTGTCCAGCACGGTCAGAAGCTGGTCGAGCGAAGGAGCCATGATCGCCAGCGCCGGGGCGGTGGTGTCGATTGCCCGCAGGCTCTGCCGGTCGGCGTCGAAGCCGGCGTACCAGCGGACGAGGTCGGGCGGGCTGGTGGTCGTCAGGGCGGCGGAGACGGCGTCGCGCGTGCGGTCGGCCAGCCGCAGGACCGAGAAGGGCAGGGGCGGCGTACCGGTTCCCTCGATGCCGGGAAAGCCGGGATGCTCGAAGGTCCTGGCTGCAGCCCCGGCCAACGTCTCGCCGAGGATGCGCTGGCGTTCCAGCCCGAGCCGGATCGCCGACGCCTCCGCCCGCACCGCGATGGACTCGCCGGTGACGTCCATCAGGTTGCGCAGCGTGCCGTCGAGCCGGCCGGCGAGGCGGACCAGCGACGGCACGTCGGACGGGACATGCAGCGAGGCGCGTTCCAGCCCCGGCAGGCGGTTGACCAGCCCGGTCAGGTCGGCGAGCTTGAGTTCGAGCTGGCTGCGCTCTTCGTCCAGGCTGGGCGTCGCCTCGATGGCGGCGATGAAGGGCGCGCGGGCGGCGAGGCCGGTGCTCAGCTCCGCCATCCGCATCGCCAGCGCGATGTTGCCCAACCCCTCGCGCTGGAGGGAGAGCAGGGCGCGTTCCGTCTCCCCCAGCCCGAACCAGCCGACCCCGCCGACCGCTGTCGTCAGGACCACCATGGCTCCGAAGGCGGCGAGCAGCCGACCGCGAACACTAACGGGGGACAGCATGCGTCTGACCATCGGGTTGGAGGCTAGCGCCGGCCGCCCCACCGACGCCAGCGGTAAAAGCGGCGGCCGGCGCAAGACGGGGCGGTAGGAGACGGGGTGGAAGGCGTCAGCGCGCGACGGCAGCGATGCCGTCGCCGGTGAAGGTCGCGAGCGCGCTCGCTCCCGCCGGCACTGGGCTGGCGACGTTCGGATCGACCACGAACAGGTCGCCGAACTCGCTGACCAGCCCATACTCCATGTGCGAGCCGAGATATGTGGCCTTGCGGACCGTCACCGGGATGCCGTCGCCATTTTCTCCACCGCTCCCGCCGGCCGATACGGTCCGCAGGCGGATCGCGTTGGGCCGGACAGCCAGCAGCACCTCGCCGGCCGGCAGCCCCGGGTCGGGGACCGACAGGGTCAGCGCCCCGAGCGCCACCGTGGCCATGCCGCCGCTGCGGCCCACCAGTTCGCCGTCGATCAGGTTGGCGCCGCCGATGAAGTCGGCGACGAAGCGGTTCTTCGGCCGGCGGTACAGCTCGTCCGGCGTGCCGGTCTGGGCGATCACCGACTTGTTCATCACGATGATCCGGTCGGAGACGGCCAGCGCCTCCTCCTGGTCGTGGGTGACGTAGACGGAGGTCAGGCCGAGCTTCTGCTGAAGCTCGCGGATGTCGTCGCGCATCTTGCGGCGCAGCTTGGCGTCGAGATTGGACAGCGGCTCGTCGAACAGCAGAACCTCCGGCTCCAGCACCAGGGCGCGGGCGACGGCGACGCGCTGCTGCTGCCCGCCGGACAGCTCGCTCGGCAGGCGCTGGCCGTAGCCGCCAAGCCCGACCAGTTCCAGCCCCTCCGCCGCCTTGGCGGCGGCGTCGCGTTTGCGCACGCCGCTGACCACCAGCCCGTAGGCGACGTTGTCGGCCACACTCATGTGCGGGAACAGCGCGTAGGACTGGAACACCATGGTGACGTTGCGGTCGGTCGCCGACAGCCGGGTGACGTCCTTGCCGCCGATCAGGATGGTCCCGCTGCTCGCCATCTCCAGCCCGGCGATCATGCGGAGCGTGGTGGTCTTGCCGCAGCCGGACGGGCCCAGCAGGGTGACGAGGGTGCCCTGATCGATGGTGAAGCTGACATTGTCGACGGCCGCCGTGTTGCCGTAGCGGCGGCTGACGTTGCGGAATTCGACGCCCGCGGGCTTGCTGGCGATGCTCATACCGGCTTCTCCTGAAGCGTGACGGGGGTGGCGGTGCGGCGGCCGATGCGGCGTTCGCCGACAAGCAACTGGATGAGGGCGATGACCACCGACATCAGCACGATCAGTGCCGAGCTGTAGGCGATGGCGAGGCCGAAATCGCCCTGCTCGACGCGGCCGACGATGTAGGCGGTGGCCAGCTCGTATTTCGGGCTGACCAGGAAGATCACCGCGCTGATCGAGGTGATGGCCCGGACGAAGCTGTAGACCAGCGAGGCGACGATGGCCGGGCGCAGCAGCGGCAGGATCACCCGGCGGATCGTTTGAACGCTGCCGGCCCCCAGCGTCAGCGAGCATTCGTCGAGGCTGCGGTCGATCTGCGACATGGCGGCGACGCCGGCCCGGATGCTGACCGGCATGTTCCGGAAGACAAAGCAGACGATCAGGATGGTGACGGTGCCGGTCAGCTCGATCGGCGGCTGGTTGAAGGCGAGGATGTAGCTGATGCCGATCACCGTGCCGGGGATGGCGAAGCTCAGCATCGTCAGGAACTCGAAGGCGCCCTGGCCTTTGAAGCGCTGGCGGACCAGCAGATAGGCGGTCAGCAGACCGACGGCGGCGGTCAGCGGCGCCGACAGGGCGGCGACCTCGATGGTCGTAAACAGCGAACCCCAGGCCCGGCCGGACCAGATCAACCCGCCCGGACCCCAGCTGAGATCGAAGGCGGCCAGGTAATGGCGCAGGGTCAGGCTGTTGTTGCGGCCCCAGTTCTCGGTGAAGCCGCCGAACAGGATCAGGCCGTAGAGCACGAAGGTGAAGGCGGCCCAGGGCAGGGCGGTGGCATAGGCGGCGATCTTGATGCCGCGCGGAAGCTGCGACGGGATGCCGTTGTCGCCCTTGCCGCCGACCGTCGCGTAGGACTTCTTGCCGAGCCATTGCCGCTGCACCCAGAAGGCGCCGAGGCACATGCAGAGCAGGATGATGCCGAGTGCTGCGGCACGGCCGGGATCGTTCTGGGCGCCGACGACCGCGAAATAGATCTTGGTCGACAGCACCTCGAAATTGCCGCCGAGGATCAGCGGGTTGCCGAAGTCGGCCAGGCTCTCGATGAAGCTGATCAGGAAGGCATTGGCGACGCCCGGACGCATCAGCGGCCAGGTGACGGTGCGGAAGGTGACCCAGCGGCTGGCGCGCAGGGTCTGCGCCGCCTCCTCCAGCGAGGGGCCGATGCCCTGCACGACGCCGATCATCACCAGGAAGGAAATCGGCGTGAAGGCCAGCGTCTGGGTCAGCAGCACGCCGGGAAGCCCGTAGATCCAGCGCGAGACCGGGATGCCGAACCAGTCGGCCAGCGCCAGGGTGACGGTGCCGTTGCGCCCGAACAGCAGGATCACGGCAAGGCTTATGACGAAGGGCGGCGTGATGATCGGCAGCACGGTCAGAACGCGCAGCAGCTTCTTGGCGCGGAAGCCGGTGCGCACCGCCACCAGGGCGAAGGCCAGCCCGAGCAGGGTCGTCGCGATGCCGGTCATCACCGCCAGGAAGACGCTGTTCCACACCACCCCGCAGGCTTTCGCTTCGGTCAGGCAGGACAGGCGCCAGATGTCGGGAGCGGCGAGGCGTGACCACAGCGCCGCGGCCGAGAAGGCGCCGCTGCCGGTGTCGCCAGCCCCGCTCAGGACATAGCCGACCGGCAGGAAAACGAAGGCGGCGATGGCGGCCAGCACCAGACCGATGGCCCCCGCCGTGAAGCGGTCGCCCTTCATGAAGCCCAGACCGGCGAAGCCGTTGGTCATCAGGAACAGGAAGGACAGCGCGGTCAGTGCCGCGCCAGCGCCGAAGCCGCCCTGACCCAGCGGCAGCGGGCCGAACAGGGCGCCGAGCCAACCCCAAGCCCAGCCGTTGAGCCCGATGGCGAAGCCCTGTGCGGCGACCCAGGCCAGCCCGAAGGCTCCGCTCGCCAGCAGGATCGCCGGTTGCCGGGCGTGAAGGCGGGGCAGGGCGGTGGCGACGAGCGCCAGGATCAGCGGCAGGGCGGCGGCCAGGAGCCACCAGCGCCCGTTGGTCAGCCCGTCGATCAGGGCGGAGCCGGCCGGGCCTGGAGACGGTGGTGCAAGTGCGGGTTGGGTGCCGCTGCCGGCGAACCAGGGCAGCAGGGCGAAGCCCACCCACCCCAGCGCCAGCCAGACTGCTGAACGAGGACGCATCACGTCACCTGCGAATTTTTGCGGTCCGGGCATGACCGCCCCTTCCCTCCCCCGTGACGGGGGAGGGGGACGACGGATGTCCCGATCGGATGAAAGGCGCGGAGGCGGTTAGGCTGTAACCGCCATTCGGCAACCGTTACTTGGCGACGGCCTTGATTTCGGCGTCCCAGCGCGACAGCAGGCGCTTGCGCTCTTCGGCGGTGCCGAATTTCTGGAAATTGTAGTCGATCATGCGGATCGCCTCCAGCTTCGGCGCCTCGGGCGGGATCGCCGCCTTGCGGTTGGACGGCATCTGGAACTGCTTGGTCTCGGCGCCGGTGGCCTGACCTTCCGGCGACAGGGCGAACTCGTAGAAGGCCTTGGCGGTGTCGAGGTTCTTCGTGCCCTTGATGATGCTGACCGAGCCGATCTCGTAGCCGGTGCCCTCGCAGGGGGCGGCGACGTCGACCGGGAAGCCGTTCACCTTCTGGTTGATGCCGTCATGCATGAAGATGATGCCCACCAGCGTTTCGCTGCGCGCGACCGCCGCCGCCGGGGCGCTGCCCGACTTGGTGTACTGGTTGACGTTGTCGTTCAGCTTCTTCAGGTAATCGAACGCCCCATCCTCGCCCAGAACCTGGACCAGGGTGGCCAGCGCGGTGTAGGCGGTGCCCGACGCGTTGGGGTTCGCGATCTGGATTTCTTCCTTGAATTCCGGACGCAGCAGGTCGGCCCAGCATTTCGGCGCGCTGATCTTGCGCTTGGCCAGAAGCTCGGTGTTGTAGACGAAGCCGAGCGCACCGGCATAGATGCCGACGCTGCGCCCCTGCGACTGCTTGTACTGGCTCTGTGCCCAGGGCTGGAGGTCCGCGAACTGCGGGCTCTCGTAGGCCAGCGTCAGCCCTTCCTCGGCCGCCTGCAGATGCGGGTCGCCGGGGCCGCCCCACCAGACATCGGTCTTCGGGTTGGCGGACTCGGCGCGGATCTGCGCCAGCGCCTCGCCGGCGCTCTTGCGGCTCATGGCGACGGCGGTGCCGGTCTTCTTCTCGAAGGCGACCGCAATCGCCTTGCACCATTCCTCCTGCACGCCGCAGAGAACGGTGAGGGGGCCTTGCGCCTTGGCCGGGGTCGCCGTCAGGGCGATCACGGAGCCGGCCGCCAGGATGCCGAGGCCGACCGACTTGATCCAGTTGCCAGCGGATGTCACGGAACACTCCTCCCTTGGAGTTCGGGTTGATTTTTGACGATCGCACATTTGTTCGCTTCCCCAGCGTAAGCGGCCAGGGTGAACGGCGGATGTCACGCTTCAAGGGAGTGGCTGTAACTTTGTTAACAGAGACCGGCTTGGGAGGGGCGGTCAGTGACCGAACGCCTCGATGTCGCAGTCGAAGACATATCCCAGCCCGCGCTCGGTGCGGATCAGCCAGGGCTGCTGCGGGTTGCGTTCGATCTTGCGGCGCAAGCGCAGGATCAGCACGTCGATGGTCCGGTCGAAGACGTCGTCCCGGTCATGGTGGGTCAGGTCGAGGATCTGGTTGCGGCTGAGCACCCGGCCATGGGCGCGGACCAGCGCCACCAGCAGATCGAACTCTGCCACCGTCAGCGGCACCGGCTTGCCGGCCGGGTCGAACAGCCGCCGCCCGTCCTCGTCCAGGGTGAAGCCGGCGAAGCGGTAGCCGCGCTTGCAGGGGGCGGGGACGGGAACGCTCTCGCGGGCTGTGCGGCGCAGGACCGCCTTTACCCGCGCGATGAACTCGCGGTTGTTGAACGGCTTCACGATGTAGTCGTCGGCGCCGACCTCCAGCCCCATGATGCGGTCGATGTCGTCGCCGCGGCCGGTCAGCATGATGATCGGGATATCCATCGTGCCCCGCACCTGGGCGGCGATGGAAATGCCGTCGCGGTCGGGCAGCCGCAGGTCCAGGACGATCAGGTCGAGCCGTCCAGCGCCGAGCACCGTCATCAGCGTCGCCGCGTCGGGACAGCGGACCGTCTCGTACCCTTCCCCGGCGAGCAGGTCGGCGACCATCTGGAGGACATCGGGATCGTCGTCGACGATCCCGATCGTCAGACGCCTGCCGCCATTCGGTGACGTGTTCGATGACATCCTGCCCGCCCGCTGATGAGGGCGCAGGATCGCATTCCTTTCCGCCGGGATCAACCGGTCTGGCCGGGATTTCCAATCGGTTCCGCAGCCTGGCCTGTTCCATTGAGCGCGTGATAGCTGCGGATCACCTGGCTGTCGTCCATCGCCCCCTCTCCGCGGCCGGAGGTGGCGAGGAACATCTGGTGGGCGACGGCAGCCAGCGGCAAGGCCGCCTTGGTGTCGCGGCCGGCCTCCAGCACGATGCCGAGATCCTTGACGAAGATGTCGACGGCGCTGGTGATGCCGGGATCGGCCTGAAGCATGCGCGGGCCGCGGTCCTTCAGCATCCAGCTGGACGCCGCGGAGCCGCCCATGATCTCCAGCAGGATGTCGAGATCGACGCCGACCTTGGCGGCGAGCGCGAAGGCTTCGGCGACCACGGCGATGTGGACGCCGCACAGCAACTGGTTGACGGTCTTCACCGTGGCGCCCTGGCCCGGCCGCTCGCCGACATGGAAGACCTTGTCCCCCATCGCCGCCAGCACCGGACGCAGCCGCTCCACCACCGCGGCCGGTGCCGCCGCCATGATCGACAGGGTGCCGGCGACCGCGCCCACCACGCCGCCGGACACCGGCGCGTCGACGAAGCGGCGGCCCGCCGCCTCCACCCGCGCCGCCAGGGCAGCGACCGCTCCCGGCGGGCAGGTCGCCATCAGGACCACCGCCGATCCGTCCGGCAAGGCCTCCAGCGCGCCGTCGGCGAACAGCGCCTGCTCGGCCTGGGCGGCGTTCACCACCATCAGCACCAGCGCATCGGCACCGGCCGCTGCCGCCGCGGCGCTGGCCGCCGGCCGGGCGCCGCGCGACGCCAGGGCGGCGACGCTGTCGGCGCGGACATCGAAGCCCTGCACGGCGAAGCCCTTGGCCAGCAAATTGTTCGCCATGGGCATTCCCATGGACCCGAGGCCGATGAATCCGACGGTCGTCATTGTCCGGTTTCCTTGGATACGGAGACTATGAAGGAGGGAGAAGCCGGTGCCGGAGCGGGTCAGCCGAGGAAGCCGATCGACACCCACGGGAACGCCGCGACGACGATCAGCCCGACCGCCAGCGCCGCCAGATATCCCAGGATGGGCTTCATGCCCTCGTCCGGGCTGATGCGGCTGATGGCGCAGGCGGCGTAGTAGCCGACACCGAAGGGCGGGGCGAACAGGCCGATGCCCATCGCCAGGATGACGATCATCGCATAGTGGACCTCGTGCACACCGATCTGGCGGGCGATGGGGAACAGCAGCGGTCCGAACAGCACGATGGCGGGGATGCCTTCCAGCACGCTGCCCAGGATGATGAAGGCGACGATGGACACCGCGATGAACACCGGCACGCCGCCGGGCAGCTCGCGCATCGCCGTCGCCAGGGTGTTGGAGAAGCCCGACTGGGTCAGCGCCCAGGCCATGCCGGTGGCGGCACCGATGATCAGCAGGATGGCGCCGGACAGGGCCGCGGTATCGACCAGCATCGGATAGATGCGGCGCCAGTCGAACTGGCGGTAGACCAGCAGCCCGGCGATCACGGCATAGACGATGCCGATGGTCGACACCTCGGTCGCCGTCGCCACGCCTTCGATCACCGCGGCGCGGATGATGAAGGGCAGGGCGATGGCGGGCAGGGCGATCAGGAACGCCTTGCCGATCTCGCCCCGGCTGGCGCGGCGGACATGGGACAAATCCTCGTCGCGGTAGCGCCACCAGACCAGGGCGGCGAGCGCCACGCCGAGAACGATGCCGGGCAGCAGTCCGCCGGTGAACAGGGCGGCGATGGACACGCCGGTGACGGAACCGATGGTGATCAGGACCAGCGACGGCGGAATGGTCTCGGTCTGGGCGCCGGTGGCGGACAGCAGGGCGACCAGATCGCCGGGCTTGGCGCCGCGCGCCTTCATCTCGGGGAACAGCACCGGCGCCACCGCCGCCATATCCGCCGCCTTGGAGCCTGAGATGCCGGACACGAGATACATGGCACCGATCAGCACATAGGACAGGCCGCCGCGCACATGGCCGAGCAGGCTGGCGAGGAAGCCGACCATGGCGCGGGCCATCCCCGTCATCTCGATCAACTGGCCGAGGAAGACGAACAGCGGAACCGACAGCAGGATCAGGTGGCTCATCCCCTCGTCCATGCGGCCGACCATGACGATGGCCGGGGTCGAGGTGGCGAGCGACAGGTAGCCGAAGGTGGCGAGCCCGAAGGAGAAGGCGATGGGCAGGCCGAGGAACACCATCACGCCGACGCCGACGACGAAGAAGAGCAGCAGGTTGAGGTTGCCGAGTCCGGCGAAGACCGGACCGGCCAGCACCGCCGCACCGATGGTCGCGGCCACCGCCAGCGCCGCCCACAGCACGTCGGCGGCCCGGCCGACCCGGGCCAGCCGCAGCAGGGCGACCGAGATCATCAGGACGATGCCGACCGGCAGCGCCGAGGCGCGCCAGGAATTGGCGATGTCGAGCGCCGGGGTGGTGACCCACACCTCTTCCGAGGCGAATTCATAGGCGGGTTCGGCCATCAGCAGCAGGAAGGCCAGCGCCGCCGTCACGGCGAGCACGTCGAGGAAGGCCTGGGCACGCGGCCCCAGCATGCCGACCAGCGCCGTCATCCGCATATGCTCGCCCCGGCGCAACGCCACGACCGAGCCGAACATGGCGAGCCAGAGGAACAGGATGGACGCCAGCTCGTCCGACCAGATGATCGGGCTGTGGAGGAGATAGCGCCAGATGACGCCGACCAGCAGCACGCCGACCTCGGCGAGCACCAGCAGCGCCGCCGGAAGTTCGACGAGGAAGCCGATGCCCCGGTCGAGCTGACCCAGCCAGCGGGCCTGGATGCCGGACCGCTGCCCGGAACCGTGAGCGCCGGAATCGTGAGCGGCCGTGGCCGCCGCATTGATGGGAGTGTTCATGAGGCCAGCCCTTCGGAAGGACGATCGGTGGACGGGACGGCCGACCTGGACCCGCCGCCCCTGAGGCCGGTGCCATTGGGACCGGGTTGAGGGCGGGGGTGCGGATCGGCCGGGTCGCAATCGACGGCAGTCTCAATGGACGGCAGTCTCAGCCCGGACGGTCTCAGCCGAGCTTGCCGGACACCTTCTCCAGCAGTTCCCAGGCGGTGGCGCCGTACTTGTCCTTCCACTCCTGATAGAAGCTGGTCGAGGACAGCGCCTTGCGGAACGGCTCGCGATCGACGGTGTGGAAGGTCAGCCCCTTGGCGGCCAGATCCTTCTGGAGGCTGTCGTTCAGGGCGGCGATGTCGGCGCGCTGATCGTCGGCGGAGCGGTCCAGTTCGCGGCCGACGATGCCCTGGACATCGGCCGGCAGCTTGGCGAAGGCGCGCTTGTTGCCCAGCACCCAGTAGCCGTCCCAGACATGGCCGGTCAGGCTGCAGGTCTTCTGCACCTCGTACAGGCGGGCGGTGGCGATGATCGCCAGCGGATTTTCCTGCCCCTCCACCACCACGGTCTGGAGTGCCGAATACAGCTCGTTGAAATTGATCGGGGCGGGAGCGGCGCCGATGGCCTTGAACAGCGAGGTCAGAGCCGGCGCCGGCGGCACCCGCATCTTGAAGCCCTTGATATCGTCGGCGGTCTTGATGACGCGGGTGGAGGAGGTGATGTGGCGGAAGCCGTTGTCCCAGATCTTGCCGAGCGTCATGATCGGAGTCTTGGCGATCTCGGCGCGGATGTGCTTGCCGAGGTCGCCGTCCATCGCCTGCCAGACGGCATTGTAGTCGTTGAAGGCGAAGCCCATGCTGGTGATGCCGGACACCGGGACGAAGGTGGCGAGGATCAGCGAGCTGAGATTGAAGATCTCGACCCCGCCATTGCGCACCTGGCCCAGCAGGTCGGTGTCGCTGCCCAGCTGGTTGGCCGGGAACAGCTTGATGTCCAGCCGGCCGGAGGTCGCCTCGCGGATGCGGTCGATCGCTTCCTGGGCGCGGATGTTGACGGGATGGGTCGGGTCCTGGCCGGTGGCATACTTGAACTGGAACTCGGCGGCGTCCGCCGGGTATTTCAGGATGGTGACCAGCGGCATGGCGCCGGCGGCGGCCAGAACGGCGCGGCGGCTGGGACGGAAGGAGGTGGCGCGGAAGGGCGGCATCTTGAGCATGGTTTCCTCTCCGGAATTCTATGGTTCGGCTTCTTTGGGGTTTGGCCTTTTTGGGCGGCAGGGACCGGTTGCAGGGGCGGGGAGGCGGCCTCCCCGCGTCCCGGAGGCCCTTACAGCCAGCCCTTGATGCTGGCCGCCATCGCATCGGTGGAGATGCCGTAGAGGTCGTGCAGGGTCGGCAGGGCGCCGGCCTTCAGGAACTCGTCGGGCAGGCCGATCTGGCGGAAGACCGGGGCGACGCCGGCGCGCAGCAGGGTGCCGGCCACCGCTTCGCCCAGCCCGCCGATGACCGTGTGATTCTCCGCCACCACCACCATGCGGCCGGTGCGTGCCGCCTCGCGCAGGATGGTTTCGGTGTCGAGCGGCTTGATGGTGGGAACGTGCAGCACCCCGACGCCGACCTTGTCGGCCTCCAGCCGCTGCGCCACCTCCAGCGCCCGCATCGTCATAATGCCGGACGAGATGACCAGCACGTCCGCGCCGTCGCGCAGCAGCTTGGCCTTGCCGAGTTCGAATTTGTAGTCGTACTCGTCCAGCACCAGCGGGACGTTGCCGCGCAGCAGGCGCATATAGACCGGGCCGTTGTGCGCGGCCATGGCGGGCACCACCTGCTCGATCTCGTGCGCATCGCAGGGGTCGATCACCACCATGTTCGGCATGGCGCGGAACAGCGCCAGATCCTCGGCCGCCTGATGGCTCGGGCCATAGCCGGAGGTCAGGCCCGGCAGGGCGCAGGCGATCTTGACGTTGCGGTTCTCCTCCGCAATCGTCTGGTGAACGAAGTCGTAGGCGCGGCGCGAGGCGAAGACGGCGTAGGTGGTGACGAAGGGCATCATGCCCTCGTGCGCCATGCCCGACGCCGCCCCCATCAGCAGCTGTTCGGCCATCCCCATCTGATAGAAGCGGTCCGGGAAGGCCTGGGCGAAGATGTGCAGGTCGGTGTATTTGGCGAGGTCGGCGGTCATGCCGACGATCTCCGGCCGCTGCTTCGCCAGCTCGACCAGCGCATGGCCGAAGGGGGCCGGCTTCGTCCGCTGCCCCTCCGCCGCGATGGAGGCGATCATGGCGGAGGTCTTCAGGCGCGGCTTGGAGGCAGTGTCGGTGCCAGTGGCGGTTGCGGTGCTCATGCGGTCCTCCCAGCGTCGAGCGCGTCCAGCGCCAGCTGCCATTCGTGCGCGTCGACGCGGATGAAGTGGTTCTTTTCGCGGGCTTCGAGGAAGGGCACGCCCCTGCCCATCCTGGTGTCGCAGACGATCATCCGCGGCTTGGGCTCCGGGTGGGTCTTGGCGGCGTCGAAGGCGGCGACCACCGCGTCCATGTCGTTGCCGTCGACCCTCTGGACGAACCAGCCGAAGGCCTCCAGCTTGTCCACCAGCGGCTCGAACGCCATCACCTGGGTCGACGGGCCGTCGGCCTGCTGGTTGTTGACGTCGACGATGGCGATCACATTGTCGAGCTTGTAATGGGCGGCCGACATGATGGCTTCCCAGACGGAGCCCTCGTCCAGCTCGCCGTCGGAGAACAGGGTGTAGACACGGGCATCGGAGTTCTTGCGCTTCAGCCCCAGCCCGATGCCGACCGCGATGCCGAGGCCGAGGCCGAGCGAACCGCCCGACATCTCCATGCCCGGCGTATAGGCGGCCATACCCGACATCGGCAAGCGGCTGTCGTCGCTGCCGTAGGTCTCCAGCTCTTCGGCCGGAATGATGCCGGCCTCGATCAGGGCGGCGTAGAGCGCGATGGCATAATGGCCGTTGGACAGCAGGAAGCGGTCGCGCCCCTCCCAGTGCGGATCCTCGGGCCGGTAGGTCATGGCGTGGAAATAGGAGACCGCCAGCACGTCGGCGATGTCCAGCGCCTGCCCGATATAGCCCTGGCCCTGCACCTCGCCCATCAGCAGGGCGTTGCGGCGGATGCGGTAGGCGCGTTCGGCCAGCGGCACATTGTGCCCCAGCGGAGTGGTGTCGAGTGCGGTGTCCACGGGAGGTGTCTCCAGCATTTCGGGATCAGTGGATCAGCATGCCGCCGTTGACGTCGAGCGTAGCCCCGGTGACGTAGGAGGACAGCTCGGACGCCAGGAACAGGCAGGAGCGGGCCACATCGTCGGCGTCGCCCAGGCGGTTCAGCGGAATGCCCTTGAGGATTTCCGTCCGCAGCTCCGGGGTCAGCTTGTCGCCGGTGATGTCGGTCTGGATCAGGCCGGGCGTGACCGAGTTGACGCGGACATTGTCCGGCCCCAGTTCGCGCGCCATCGCCTTGGCCAGCCCCAGCACGCCGGCCTTTGCCGCGCTGTAATGCGGGCCGCCGAAGATGCCGCCGCCGCGCTGCGCCGAAACCGACGAGATGCAGACGATGGAGCCGGACTTTCGCTCCCGCATGTGGGGGACGACCGCCTGGCTCATGTAAAGCGTGCCGCGCAGGCTGACGTCGGTCACCGCCTCGTAATTCTTCGGGCCGATGTCCATGAACTTCAGCGGCTGGGTGATGCCGGCATTGTTGACCAGCACGTCGATGCGGCCGAACTCCTCCATCACGCGGTCGGCGACGGCGAAGCAGGCGTCGCGGTCGGTCACGTCGCAGGCGAAGCCGCGGTGCGCCTCGCCCAGTTCGGCGGCGGCTTCGGCGGCCTGGGCACCGTCGAGGTCCAGGATGATCGCGCGTCCGCCGTGCAGCGCGAAGAGCTTGGCGGTCGCCCGGCCGATGCCGCGGCGCGACGCCGCCCCGGTGATCACGCAGACCTTGTTGGACAGCAGCATGGTCGCTTCCTCTTCTCGAAGCAGGCTCCGCCGTGGCGGCCATGCGGGTGCCGCGACGGAGCATCGGATTTGTAGGGGGTTTGGTCGGGCTATCGGGATGTTTAGCGTGGTCAGCCGATGGTTTGCTGGGCAGACCGTTGAGGAAATACTATGTTCTTGAGATGAGCCTGACAAACGAATAAGATCGCAATCACATGAATTGAATTCACCGAAATGCTGCGATGCGGAAGCGGGTCTCAATCAAGGCGTTGCAAGCGTTCGAGGCTGCCGCGAGGCTGCAATCCTTTGCAACCGCAGCGCAGGATCTCGGCCTGACGCCGTCGGCGATCAGCCATCAGGTGAAGATTCTGGAGGAACAACTGGGCTTTCCGCTGTTCCACCGGGTGCATCGGTCGGTGACGCTGACCGATGCGGGGCGGGCCTATGCCGCGGAAATCATCGCCGCCTTCGCCCGCATCGACACCGCCACGCGCAACGCCACCACCGCAGGCGTCGGCACCACCATCCTGACCGTGCGCTCGATGCCGAGCTTTGCCACGCAATGGCTGATGCCGCGGCTCAACCGCGTGAAGGAGCTTCACCCGGCCATCGATATCCGGCTGCAGGCCTCGGTCTCACCCATCGACCTGACGACGGGGGCGGTGGACATCGACATCCGCTACAAACCCGGTCCGCCGCCGTCCGGCTGCGTGATGGCCCAGTTCCCGGAGGACACCATCGTGCCGATGTGCGCTCCGGAACTGGCCAATGGCCTGAACCCGATCCGCCGGCCGCAGGATCTGAGCCGCCATATCCTGATCCATTCGGAAATCAACATCGTCGGCTGGCGCGACTGGGCCCGCCGGCATCGCGGCGTGCAGCTGGACATGGAGCGCGGTCTGCGCTTCGACCGGTCCTTCATGGCGATCAACGCCGCGGTGAACGGGATGGGGGTTTGCCTGGACAGCCTGCTGCTCGCCCGGCGGGAACTGGAGTCGGGCAGGCTGGTGATCCCGTTCCCGCCCCGGCCGCTCAAGGCGCAGGGGCATGGCTTCGTAACCTTGAAGTCGTCCTTCGACCTGCCGAAGGTCCGGCTCTTCCGCGACTGGCTGTTCGACGAGTTGGAAGCCTGCCGCCAGTGGGAGGAGCGCCACCTCGCGTCCCTGCAAGGAGGAGCGGCGCCGCGTTAAGTGTGCGGAGCCGCCGTCGTTCCCCGGCGGATCAGGGTCGGCACCAGCGGCGGCATCGCGGCCGGCCGGCTCCCCTCCATGCAGGCGAGCAGATAGTCGGCGGCGCGCCGGCCGATCTCGTGATTGTCGACGTGCATGGTGGTCAGCGGCGGGTCGAGCTGGCGGCTGATGGCGATGTCGTCGAAGCCTGTGATGCTGAGGCCTTGCGGCACCGTCAGCCCCATCGCCCGCGCCTCCAGCAGGGCGCCGAGGGCGAGGTAGTCGTTGCCGCAGATCACCGCGGTCGGCGGCGGATCGGTCGCCAGCATGGCGCGCACGCTCTGCCGGCCGAAATCGATGCTCCATTCCCCTTCGCACAGATGCTGCGGGCGGATGCCGAGGCCGCGTTCGGCCAAAGCCGCGCGCACCCCGTCCAGGCGTGCGGCGACGCGGTCGTTGCCGGCCGTCGGCTGGATGATCACCCCGATGGTTTCGTGGCCGAGGTCGAGCAGGTGGCTGGCGATGCTGTGGAATGCCTGCCGGTTGTCGAAGCCGATGCAGGGATGTGGACTGTCAGGCCGGTGGCTGTAGGTGACGACATAGGGAATGTGCCGGGCCTGGATGCCGGCGAACAGATCGGGCCGGTGGGCCTCGCCGACGATGGCAAGCGCCTCCACCCCACGGGCCAGCATCGCCTGCACGTCGTGAACCGCCTGATCCTGGTCGTAGTTGAAGCAGCTCAACAGCAGAGTGATGCCGCGCTCGGCGAAGGCCTTCTGCATCGCCCCGACCTGGGCGGCGAACACCTCGTTGTCGAGGGTGGGGATCACCGCCCCGACGATGGAGGTGCGGCGGCGGGCCAGCGCGCTGCCGGCGGCATGCGGCATCCAGCCCATCGCCTTGGCGGTCGCCAGCACGCGTTCGCGGATCGCCGGAGCGACCTTTTCCGGATTGTTGAAGACGCGCGATACGGTGGCGATCGACACGTCCGCCGCCGCGGCAACATCCACGGCACGGGGAGCGCGGGGCGCAGGTCCGGTCTTCGGATCGCGCTCTGACATCGCCGGCATCTCCATAAGGTTGTGCGGAACCGTTTCATTGAAAGCGGTTACACATCCTCATTGTTACGTCAAGTTTGTTGTTGCATCAGTCCGTGATGCGATCTATGTAAGCGCTTACATCAATGGTGCCGGCCCTGTGACGCTCTCACGTTTTCCGGCCCGTTTTTCCCATGGCAACCCGCGAAGGCCCGCCGACGAACGGGCCACATCAGGAGGAATGGTATGCGCTACGGTCTTCAGTCGGTTCTGGCGAGCGCCGTCACGGCAGGCATGCTGCTGTTCAGCGGCATGGGCAACGCGGCCGAGATCGGCGCGCACACCATGAAGCTGGCGAGCGCCGGTGCCGACGGCTCGCCGCTGGCCCTGGGCATGGCGAAGTTCGCCGAGATCGTGAAGGAAAGGAGCGGCGGCAAGATCAAGGTCCAGCTCTTCACCAACGGCGTGCTGGGCGGCGACGTGCAGATGATCTCCGCGCTGCAGGGCGGCATCGTCGAGATGACGGTGCTGAATGCCGGGCTGCTGTCCAGCCTGGACGACAATTTCGTCATGGTCGACCTGCCGTTCCAGTTCGACTCGCCGAAGGTGGCCGATGCCGTGATGGACGGCCCGGTGGGCAAGACGCTGCTGGACAAGCTGTCGGCCAAGGGGCTGGTCGGTCTCGGCTATTGGGAACTGGGATTCCGTCAGCTGACCAACAGCCGCCGTCCGATCGCCACGGTGGAGGACATTGCCGGCCTGAAGATCCGCGTCGTGCAGTCGCCGATCTACATCGACCTGTTCAACACGCTGGGCGCCAACGCCGTGCCGCTGCCCTTCCCGGAGGTCTACACCGCGCTTGAGAGCAAGACGGTGGACGGCCAGGAGAACCCGGCCCCCAGCATCCTGACCGCCAAGCTGAACGAGGTGCAGAAGTACCTGACGCTCAGCAACCACATGTACAACCCGCAGGCCGTGCTGGTCGGCGCCAAGTTCTGGGCCAAGCTGAACGAGGACGAGCGCAAGCTGATCCAGGACGCCACGCTGGAGGCCCGCGACTACGAGCGCCGCGTCTCGCGCGAGCAGGCGAGCAAGGCCGTGGACGAGCTGAAGGCGAAGGGCATGACCGTCACCGAACTGGCTCCGGCGGAGGTCGAGAAGTTCCGTGCCAAGATCCGCCCGGTGGTCGAGAAGTTCTCGCAGAAGGTCGATCCCGCCCTGATGGCGCAGGCCCAGGCCGAGATCGCCAAGGCGCGCGCCGCCCAGTGACGATGCGGTAAGGCAGCGGAGCAGAGCCATGATCGTCGTCTTCGGATCCATCAACCTCGACATGATCTTCGCCATGGAGGATTTGCCCCTTGCCGGGCAGACCCTGCTGGCGCGGTCGCTGGACTTGCATCCCGGCGGCAAGGGGGCCAACCAGGCCGTCGCCGCCGCCCGCGATGGCGCCACGGTGACGATGGTCGGGGCCGTCGGCGGCGACGGGCTGAAGGAAACCGCGCTGAGCGGGCTGCGCGGCGCCGGTGTCGATCTGTCCCGCGTTGCGGTGACAGACCGGGCGACCGGCACCGCCGCCGTCTGCACCGATGCGGCGGGCCGCAACCAGATCGTCGTTGCCGGCGGGGCCAACCTGCAGGCGCGCGCCGATCAGGTCGAGGACGCGCTTCTGTCGTCCGGCACGACTTTGATCGTGCAGATGGAGTCCGATCCCGGCGAGACCGCGGCGCTGATCCTGCGCGCCCGCCGGCTGGGCGCACGGGTGATCCTGAACCTCGCACCGGCCGCCCCGCTGCCGCTGCCGGTGCTGAAGTCCGTCGACATCCTTGTGGTGAACGAGGATGAGGCGGCATGGCTGGCCGGCGATCTCGGATGTGCCGGCGACGCGGCGTCGCTCCGCTCCTTGTTGGGCGGCACGGTGATCCGCACGCTGGGCGGCGACGGTGTCGAATGGTCGTCTGTCGACGGCAGCGCGGTGGAGGGCAGCGGCCGTCAGCCGGCTCCCACCGTCGCCGTGCGCGACACCACCGGAGCCGGCGATTGCTTCGTCGGGGTGCTGGCGGCCGAACTGGACCGCGGCCGGCCGCTCGCCGCGGCGATCCGCCGCGCCGCCTGCGCCGCTTCGCTGTCCTGCACGCGGGCCGGCGGTCAGGCCAGCCTGCCGGCGGCGGCGGAAACCGACGGAGCACTCGGCGGGCTGGCGGTCGCCTGACAGCCACCCGTCCATTCCCTTGCTTTCGCATTCCCTCCCGATTGGAAGTCTTCCCATGGCGCAGCGCATTGACGGCATCATTCCGGTGATGCTGACCCCCTTCACCGATGCCGGCGAGATCGATTATCCGGGGCTGGCCCGCCTGATCGAGTGGTATCTGGCCAACGGCGCCGATGCCCTGTTCGCCGTCTGCCAGTCCAGCGAGATGCAGTTCCTGTCGCTGGCCGAGCGGGTCGATCTGGCGAAGTTCGTCGTCGCCGCCGTCGCCGGCCGGGTCCCGGTGGTGGTGTCGGGCCACATCAGCGACGACCTCGACACCCAGGTCGAGGAACTGACGGCGATGGCCGCCACCGGCGGCGACGCGCTGGTGCTGGTGACCAACCACCTCGACCCGAAGAACGAGGGAACCGAGGCGTTCCGCCGCCACCTGTCCCATCTGCTGGAGCGTCTGCCGAGCGATATGCCGCTGGGGCTGTACGAATGCCCGGCGCCCTACCGCCGGCTGCTGAGTGACGAGGAGCTGCGGCTGTGCATCGACAGCGGCCGCTTCGTCCTGCTGAAGGACGTCAGCTGCGATCTGCCGACGGTCGAGCGCCGGCTGAAGATCGCCGAGGGCTCCGGCCTCGCCATCATCAACGCCAACGCCGCCATCGCGCGCGACGCCATGCGGGCCGGGTCGCCGGGCTTCACCGGCGTCTTCACCAACATTCACCCCGACCTCTACCGCTGGATGCGGCTGCATGGCGACCGCCATCCCGAACTGGCGGACGAGCTGGCGACCTTCCTGGTGGTGGCCGCAGTGTCGGAAAGCCTGGGCTATCCGGCCTTCGCCAAGATGTACCACCAGCGCCTCGGCACCTTCGGGTCGATCCGCTGCCGCGTGATCCAGTATGACGTGCGCGAACGCTTCTGGGCGCTCGACGCGGTGCTCGACAAGGTGGTCGCCGGCACCGACGCCTTCCGCGCCAAGATCGCGGCCCTGCCGGCCGAATGACCTGACGGGGTCCTGAACGAAAAGAGCTTTAGGGGAGGAACGGATGGGCCGCTTCATCGACGGGTATGTCTTCGTTCTGAAGGTCGCGATCGTGGCCTGTCTGGCCGGCATGCTGGTGCTGGTCTTCGGCAACGTGGTGCTGCGCTACGGCTTCAACAGCGGCATCACGGTGTCGGAGGAGCTGTCGCGGCTTCTCTTCGTCTGGATGACCTTCATGGGGGCGGTGGTGGCGCTGCACAAGCACGGCCATCTCGGCATGGACACCATGGTCGCCCTGCTGCCCAGGACGGGGCGGCTGGTCTGCTTTTGCCTCAGCCACCTGCTGATGATCTACGCCACCGGGCTGCTGCTCGGCGGCAGCTGGGACCAGACGCTGATCAACCTGTCGGTGACGGCGCCGGCCACCGGCCTTTCGATGGGGTTCTTCTACGGTTCCGGCGTGGTGTTCGGCGTCCTGGCGCTGGTGATCCTGGTCTTCAACCTCCTTCGCGCTCTGACCGGCCGCCTCAAGGACGGCGAGCTGATCACGGTGACGGAGTCCGAGGAAACGGCCGACGCCACGCATGCGCCCACCGGCCGGCCGGCCTGATCCCCAGATAGCCCGAGCGGCAAGGAGTTTCTGCCATGACCGTCACCGTCTTTCTCGGCTCGCTGCTGGGGGCCATGGCCATCGGCACGCCGATCGCCTTCGCGCTGCTGCTGTGCGGCGTGGCGCTGATGTTCCATCTCGACCTGTTCGACGCCCAGATCGTCGCCCAGAACGTCATCAACGGCGCCGACAGCTTCCCGCTGGTCGCCGTGCCCTTCTTCATGCTGGCGGGCGAGGTGATGAATGCCGGCGGCTTGTCACGGCGCATCGTCGCCGTGGCGATGGCGCTGGTCGGCCATATCCGCGGCGGGCTCGGCTACGTCGCGATTCTCGCCTCCTGCATCCTCGCCAGCCTGTCCGGGTCGGCGGTGGCCGATGCCGCCGCCCTGTCGGCCCTGCTGGTGCCGATGATGGTGCGGGCCGGCCATGACAAGGCGCGCTCCTGCGGGCTGATCGCAGCCGGCGGCATCATCGCGCCGATCATTCCGCCCAGCATCGGCTTCATCCTGTTTGGCGTCGCGGCCAACGTGTCGATCACCAAGTTGTTCCTGGCCGGCATCTTCCCGGGCCTGATGCTGGGTCTGGGGCTGGTCGCCGCTTGGTGGCTGGTGGTCCGTCACGAGGACCTGGCCCCGCCGCCGCGTGCGACGAAGGGCGAGGTCGCGGCGGCGGTGAAGGATGGCTTCTGGGCGCTGATGCTGCCGGGCATCATCATCTTCGGCCTGAAGTTCGGCATCTTCACGCCCACCGAGGCGGCTGTGGTCGCGGCGGTTTATGCGCTGTTCGTCGCCGTGGTGGTCTATCGCGAACTGAAGCCGTCGCAACTGTTCGACCTGTTCGCCTCGGCGGCCACCACCACCGCGGTGGTGATGTTCCTGGTCGCCGCCGCCATGGTGTCGGCCTGGATGATCACCATCGCCAATCTGCCGGCCCAGGTCGGCGAGATGCTGGAGCCCTTCATGGGCAGCCCGACCTTGCTGATGGCCGCTATCATGGTGCTGGTGGTGATCGTCGGGACGGCGATGGACATGACGCCGACCATCCTGATCCTGACTCCGGTCCTGATGCCGGTGATCAAGCAGGCCGGGATCGACCCCGTCTATTTCGGCGTGCTGTTCATCATCAACAACGCCATCGGCCTGATCACCCCGCCGGTCGGCACCGTGCTGAACGTGGTGGCCGGCGTGGCGAAGCTGAACATGGGCAGCCTGATGCGCGGCGTCTGGCCCTTCCTGCTGGCGCAGCTTCTGGTGCTGACCCTGCTGGTGCTGTTCCCGTCGCTGGTGATGGTGCCGGCCCGCTGGTTCGCGGGCTGAGCCGATCCCCTACAGGGAGCTGCCGGCCACGGGTTCGGCAGCTCTCCCGGCACCCAGCAGGATGCCCAGGCGCCCCGCGGCACCGGTGATGTGGTCGGACATCGCCTGTGCTGCGCGGGCGCTGTCGCGTGTCTGCAAGGCCTTTAAAATCCGCTCGTGCTCCTCCAGGGTTTCCCAGATGCGGTCCTCCTGGGCGAAGGGAAGCGTCTGGATCTCGGTGACCACCGCATCGACCGTCCGGAACAGGTCCAGGACCATACGGTTGCCGCAGCCTTCGACGATCAGGTGGTGGAACTTGCTGTCCTCCACCCCGGCCTGGGCGAAGTCGTGCGACTCGAAGGCGCTGCGCATCCGCACCAGCGTGCTGGCCAGCGTTTCAAGCGTGGCCGCGGGCAGGGCGATGGCGGCAAGCTGGGCGGCGTGGGGCTCCAACGCCAGACGCGCCTCGTAGACTTCACGCGGTGAGTAGAGGTCGGCGAACCGCCAGGCGGCGACCGGGTCCGGCGGCTTGCCGTCGGTGAGAAAGACGCCGCGCCCCACCTCAATCCGGATCATGCCGAGCGTTTCCAGCGCCGACAGCGCCTCGCGCAGCGATGCCCGGCTGATGCTCAGCCTCTCGGCAAGCTCGCGCTGGGGCGGCAGCTGGTCGCCCGGACGCAGCCCCTGTTCGTCGATGATCCGGCGGATCTTCTCGACCGCCGCCTGTGGCACCAACAGCCGTCCACGCATCCTGCCGATCCCTGTCTGTCGTTGCTCTTGCCGGGGTGCCCCACGCGACGCCTTGACAATAGCCCAGAAAGGGCGTGCAATCCAACTGGTCAGACCGGTATGGCCTCTCAGACCAAAGAAAACGACAAAACCGGCTTTCAGGGATTCGCGTCAGGCATTCACCCACCCATGCAGGGAGACGCAGGTACAGCCATGCGCAGACAGATCCTCAAACTCGCTCTCTTCGCCGCGGCCTCCGCCACCGTCTGGGGCGGCTTCGCACCGGCCCGCGCCGCCGACCTCGCCGTCGGCGCCAACATCGGCAACGTCCCGTGGGAGTTCCAGGACGCGACCGGCAAGTTCGTCGGCTTCGAGATCGATGTGGTCAACGAGGCGGCCAAGCGCCTGGGTAAGACCGTGGAGATCGTCAACATCCCCTTCAACGGCCTGTTCTCCGCCGTCCAGTCGGGCCGGATCGCCATGGCGATCTCGTCGATCACCATCACCGACAAGCGGCTGGACTCGGTGTCCTTCGCCCAGCCCTACTATGACAGCGACCAGTCGCTGACCGTGCGGGCGAACACCCCGATCAAGAGCGTCGACGATCTGAAGGGCAAGTCGCTGGGCGTCGATACCGGTTCCACCGGCGACATGTGGGTGAACCAGAACCAGGCCAAATACAGCTTCGGCGATGTCCGCCGCTATGAAGGGCTGCAACCGGCGATGCTCGACCTCGGGGCCGGGCGCCTGGACGGCTACATCAGCGACATTCCGGCCTTGCTCTACTACACCAAGGACAAGCCGCAGTTCAAAGTGGTCCAGCGCATCCCGACCGGCGAGCGCTATTCCGTAATGTTCGCCAAGGACAGCCCGCTGCTGCCCGCCGTCAACGACCAGATCACCGCGATGAAGAAGGACGGCACCCTGGCCGCCCTGCATGAGAAGTGGTTCGGCGTGAAGCCGGATGCCGATGGCAGCACCGCCAAGGTTCTCGACATCCCGAAGAAGTCCTGAGCGCGGACTGACTTACCGCCATTGGAAACTCCGTCATCGGATGCCATGGCCGGGCACACGGCGCCTGAGTTGCGCGTGCCCGGCCCATGCCTGGACATTCTCTCATGGATTTGATCGACACCTTCTTCAATGGAAGGGTGCTGTGGGATTCGCTGCCGCTCCTGCTGATGGGGTTGGGAACCACGCTGTCGCTGGGGATTCTCAGCATCGTGCTCGGCCTGGTCGGAGGTTTGGTCCTCGCTCTTCTGCGTCTTTACGGCCCGCCTGCCCTGAGCGGGCTGTGGGTGCTCTACATCGACCTGTTCCGCGCCATTCCCATCCTGGTGCTTCTGGTCATCGTCTATTACGCCCTGCCGTTCGTCGGCATCCGGCTTTCCCCCTTCGCATCGGCCACCACCGCCCTGTCGCTGGTCAGCGCCGCCTACAGCGCTGAAATCCTGCGGGCCGGCATCCAGGCGATCCCTCGCGGCCAGTTCGAGGCCAGCCAAGCGCTCGGCCTGTCCTATTGGAGCATGATGGGGGACATCGTCCTGCCGCAGGCCGTCCGCATCGTCATTCCGCCGATGACCAGCAACTGCATCAACGTGATGAAGGACACCGCACTCGCCTCCGTCGTCGCGATGCCGGACCTTCTGAAGCAGGCGACGCAGGCCCAGGCGCTGGCGGCGAACCCGACGCCGCTGATCGGCGCCGCCGCGCTCTATGTGCTGCTGCTCCTGCCGATGGTGCGCGCCGTGGGCACGCTGGAAAAACACTTCGCCAAGGAGCGCCGTTGACATGCAGATCAACGATATGCAGGCGGGGAAAGCGGGCAGGGCGGCATCCGCGCGCCCGGCCGCCCGGCCGATCATCGCCATCCGCGACCTGCGCAAGATGTATGGCAGCTTCTGCGCCCTTTCCGGCATCAACCTCGATGTCGCGGAAGGCGAGGTGGTCGTTCTGCTCGGCCCGTCGGGGTCGGGGAAATCGACCCTGATCCGCTGCATCAACCTGCTGGAGACCTACGATTCCGGAACGGTGACGGTGGACGACGTCGCCGTCCGGC
Source organism: Azospirillum sp. TSH64 (assembly GCF_003116035.1). GTDB lineage: Bacteria > Pseudomonadota > Alphaproteobacteria > Azospirillales > Azospirillaceae > Azospirillum. The sequence goes on along the minus strand of NZ_LGQW01000015.1, from coordinate 2,046,029 downwards.
CCGGTCCCAATCTGGCTGCCGTCCGCAGCGAGGTCGGGATGGTGTTCCAGAGCTTCAACCTGTTCCCCCACATGACCGTGCTGCGCAATGTCGCGCTGGCGCCGATCCGGGTGCGCAAGCTGGCGCCCAAGGCCGCCGAGGAGAGGGCCATGGAACTGCTGACCCGCGTCGGCATCGCCGAACAGGCCGGCAAGTTCCCCGGCCAGCTGTCGGGCGGCCAGCAGCAGCGCGTTGCCATCGCGCGCGCGCTGGCGATGGAGCCCAAGATCCTGTTGTTTGACGAGCCGACCTCGGCACTCGATCCGGAGATGGTCGGCGAGGTGCTGGACGTCATGCAGTCGCTGGCCCGCACCGGCGTCACGATGGTGGTGGTCACCCACGAAATGGGCTTCGCCCGCCGCGTGGCCGACCGCGTCATCTTCATGGAGCGCGGCCAGATCGTCGAGGAGGCGAAGCCGGAAGCCTTCTTCTCCGCACCCAAGGAAGAGCGCGCCCGTGCCTTCCTGCAAGCGGTCCTGAACCATTGAGCGCCGCGAAGATCATCCCGGCGGTGCCGCTGACCGGCGACACCTTCGCCCCGTTCGGCACGGTGCTTTCCGCCGGAATGGGCCGGTCGTCCCTGGTCAATGACGGGCGCGGCATCCGCTATGACGCCGAGCATGGGCTGGGCTTTGCCGGTGAGCCGCTGCCGCCGGTGCTGGCGCTCTACCGCATCACCCCGTCACGGCTGCCCTTCGCCGTGACGGCGATGGAACAGCACCCGCTCAGCAGCCAGACATTCGTTCCGATGACCGGCGGGCGCTTCCTGGTGGTGGCCGCCCTGGCCGACGACGGGGGCGACCCGGATCCGGAGACCGCCCGTGCCTTCGTCGCCGGTCCCGATCAGGCGATTACCTATGCCGGTGGCGTCTGGCACTGTCCGCTTGTGGCTCTCGACGAGACCGCCGACTTCGCCATGATGATGTGGCGCGCCCCCGATCCCGACGCCGACTGCCGCGTCGTCTCCCTGTCCGTGCCGCTGCTGGTCGCCGACCACGCCGCCGCGATCTGACCGAAGGAATTGAACCCGTGTCGAACGTGACGACCTCCCCGCTCGATCTGTCCTTTGTCCGCGCCCAGTTCCCGGCGCTCGCCGGTGACTGGATCTTCATGGACAATGCCGGGGGTTCCCAGACGCTGGCGCGTGTCGCCGACCGCATCCGGGATTATCTGCTGACCAGCAACGTGCAGCTGGGGGCCAGCTACGCCGTGTCGCGGCAATCCGGCGCGCGGGTCGCCGACGCCCATGCCGACATCGCCGAGCTGATCGGCGCCAAGCGGCCGGACGAGGTGGTCATGGGCGGAAGCACCACGGCCCTGCTCTACACCCTGTCGGCGGCGATGGCCGAACAGATCCGGCCCGGCGACGAGATCGTCGTCACCAACTCCGATCACGAGGCCAACATCGGCCCCTGGCGCAAGCTGGAGGAGAAGGGCGCCGTGATCCGGACCTGGGCCGTCCGCCCCGACAGCCTGGAACTGGCGCTGGACGATCTCGAACCGCTGCTGAACGGGCGCACGCGGCTCGTCTGCGTCACCCATGCCTCGAACATCCTCGGCACCATCAACCCGGTGGCCGAAATCGCCCGGCTGGTGCACCGGCACGGCGCGAAGCTGCTGGTCGACGCTGTCGCCTACGCCCCGCACCGCGCAGTGGATGTCGCCGGCTGGGACGTCGATTACTATGTCTTTAGCTTCTACAAGGTCTACGGCCCCCATTTCGCCGTTCTTTACGGCAAGCACGAGCATCTGGCGGCGCTGCCCAGCCTCAACCATTATTTCATCGACCGTTCCGTGATCCCCTACAAGCTCCAGCCCGGCAACGTGAATTACGAACTCGCCGTCGGCTGCACCGGCATTGTCGATTACCTTGCCGAGCTCGGCGAGCACTGCGGTGCCGCCGGACCGCGCCGGGCCAAAATCGTGGCAGCCTTCGACGCCATCGCCGCCCATGAGGAGGCGCTTGCCGAACGGCTGCTCGCCTATCTGCGCGGACGCAACGATGTGAGGGTCATCGGCCATGCCGCCGCCGACCGCTCCCTGCGGGTGCCGACCATCAGCTTCGTGGTGGACGGATACCGGTCGGACGAGGTGGTGGGCGCGGTCGATGCGGCGATGATCGGCATCCGCTTCGGCGATTTCTATGCCAAGCGCCTGATCGAGACGCTGGGGCTGGCCGCGGTCAACGGCGTGATCCGCGTGTCGCTGGTCCATTACAACACGCTGGACGAGGTCGACCGCCTGATCGAGGCGCTTGGCCGGGCCATGCCGCAGCGGCGGTGAGCCGAAGGACGGCCACAGGATGAGCGACCGATCACATCTGGAACAGGATCAGGCACATGGCTGAGTTCGATCTGGTGGTGCGCAACGGCACGGTGGTCACGGCCGCCGATGTCAGCCGCTGCGACATTGGCATCAAGGACGGCCGCATCGTGGCGCTGGCCGAACGGCTCGACACGTCCGGACAGGTGCTCGACGCTTCCGGCAGGCTGGTGATGCCGGGCGGCATCGACAGTCACGTCCACATCGCGCAGGACGGCGACGACGGCACGGTCATGGCCGACGATTTCCGCAGCGGCACGCTGTCCGCGGCCTTCGGCGGCAACACGACGGTCATTCCCTTCGCGCTCCAGCCCAAAGGAAAGTCGCTGCGCGCTGCTGTCCAGAACTACCATGCGCGAGCGGAAGGCCAGTGCCTGACCGACTATTCCTTCCACCTCATCATCTCCGACCCCACCGAGCAGGTGCTGGGCCAGGAACTGCCGGCGCTGGTGCAGGACGGCTACACCTCGTTCAAGGTCTTCATGACCTATGACGATTTGAAGTTGAACGACCGCGAGCTGCTGGAGGTGTTCGACGTCGCCCGGCGCGAGAAGGCGCTGGTGATGGTCCATGCCGAAGGCTACGACGCCATCAAGTTCCTGACCGAGCGGCTGGAGCGGGCCGGCCGCACCGATCCCTACTACCACGCCGAATCCCGTCCGATCCCGGTGGAGCGCGAGGCGACCCACCGTGCCATCTCCTTCGCCGAGATCGTCGACGTGCCGATCATGATCGTCCACGTCTCGTCCGCCGACGCCATCGAACAGATCCGCTGGGCGCAGAGCCGCGGCCTGAAGGTCTATGCCGAAACCTGCACCCAATATCTGACCCTGACGGCCGAAGACCTGAAGGGGCTGAACATGGAGGGCGCCAAATACGTTTGCAGCCCGCCGCCGCGCGACAAGGAAAGCCAGGACGCCTGCTGGACCGGCCTGCAATCGGGGCTGTTCTCGGTCTTCTCCTCCGACCATTGCCCGTTCCGCTTCGACAGCCCCGCCGGCAAGAAGAAGCAGGGCGAGCGGACGGCCTTCAAATGGGTTCCCAACGGCATCCCCGGCGTCGAGGTCCGGCTGCCGATCCTGTTCTCCGAAGGGGTGGGGAAGGGGCGGATTTCCTTGCAGGAGTTCGTCGCCCTGACATCCACCAACCATGCCCGGATGTACGGCCTTGCCCCGCGCAAGGGCAGCATTGCCATCGGGGCGGACGCCGACCTCGTGCTGTGGGATCCCGACCGCAAGGTGACGATCACCCAGGAGCTGATGCATCACGGGGCCGACTACACGCCTTATGAAGGCATGGAGGTGACGGGCTGGCCCGAAACCGTCCTGCTGCGCGGCACCGTCATCATCGACAAGGGCGTCCAGACCGGCAAGTCCGGAGATGGCCGGTTCCTGCACCGGTCGATCTCGCCCTTCGCGGCACCGCGCGGCCGCCGCCCGACGCAGTATGACTGAGCGGAGCGCGTGATCAGAGGCGGAGTTGGCGCGGGCGGCCGGCAAGGTAACCGAAGACCCCCGCCGCCACCGCGATCACGACGAAGAGCAGGGCGGAGGCGTGCCAGTCGCCGCTCCAGCCATGCAGCAGCCCGACCAGGAAGGGGCCGCTGGACGCCAGGGTATAGCCGACGCTCTGCGACATGCCCGACAGGTGCGACGCGATGCGGCTGTCGGGCGAGCGAAGCACGATCAGGGTCAGCGCGACGGCGAAGGCCCCGCCCTGGCCGATGCCGAGGATCGCCGCCCACAGCGCGATGGTCCAGAGCGGAGCGTAGAGGCAGCCGACCATGCCGATGAGGCTGCAACCGAGCATGGAGACGGCGGCGAGGCTCTGGCTCGGGGTGCGGGTCGCCAGCATGGGGGCGACCAGCGCCGCCACCACCTGGACCATGACCGAGCCGGAAACGATCAGTCCGGCCGTCGTCGGGTCGAAGCCGCGGTCGCGCAGCATCGGCGCCATCCAGCCGAGCACGATGTAGGCCAAAGCCGATTGCAGCCCCATGAACAGGGTGATCTGCCAGGCCAAGCGGTTGCTCCACAGGCCGCGCACCGATGCGCTTGTGGGGCCGGCCTCGCTCTGGCGTCCACGGGTCAGCGGCAGCCAGGCCATCGCCGCAACCACCGCTGGCACCGCCCAGAAGGCCAGGGCGCCGGTCCATTGCCCGAGCGCACGCTCCAGCGGCACCGTCGCCCCTGCGGCAATCGCCGCCCCGGCGCAGAGCGCCATGGTGTAGACCCCCATCATCAGGCTGATCTTGCGGGGGAAGTCGCGCTTCACCACGGCCGGCAGAAGCACGCCGATGATGCCGATCCCCGCACCCGCCAGCGTCGCCCCGGCGAACAGTGCCGCGAAATTACCGACCCCGCGCAGCGCGACGCCGAAGCCCAGGATCAGCAGGGTGAAGAAAATCGTCCGCTCCGTGCCGAAGCGCTGGGCCAGACGCGGGGCGATCACCCCGAACAGGCCGAGGCAAAGCACGGGCGAGGTCGTCAGCAGCCCGGCCTGCCCGGAACTCAGGCCGGCATCGCGCACCACATCGCCCATCACCGGCGCAAGGCTCGACAGCGCCGGCCGCAGGTTCAGCGCCACCAGCACGAGGGTGACGGCGACCAATAGCGGATTATGCAGCGCCGGAGTCTTCGCCTCGGCTTGTTGCGTCCGGGCCTTCTCCGTCCGATGGGATTCGGGCCGGGTGGCCGCCGGGCCGCCGCTGGGAGTATCGGCGGATCGGCCGGCGGCGCTTTCGATGGTCATGAACAACCTGAACGGCTTTGTTGGCGGGGCCAAGCAATCGACCATTGGTTGCCCGCAGGGTCAACCCGCCCACGCTGCAACCCTCCCCAGCGACCGTGGGGACCCGTTACGGGCGGCAAGAAAACAGCAAATCCGGAGCAGACGTTCGGATGTCAGAGGCACTCGCTCGGTGCAACCGCATTGCGCACGCTTCCGACGACCTCGGCGATCCTGTCCGGGTCGATGGCGTCGCGCCGCGCGCCGCCCTGGCAAAGCGCGCCGCGGAATCCCAGGATCGACGGGCGGAGCGCTGCCAGAGGGCCGATGTCAGCAAGCCTGAGCGACCCCGCCAGCCCGGCCAGCACTCCGGCCCCGCGCGCCTGTCCGATGAAGGCGGCCAGCGCGTCGGCCGACAGATGATCGCGCAGGGTGCGGCCATCCTTCAGGCCGGTGTCCAGCATCACCCCGATGAAGCCGGCATCGGCCATGGCACGGACCAGTTCGGGGGTGGGGGCGGTCAGGTCGGCCAGGATGACGCCGACCAGGGCGGTGGCGCCGCGCGCCCGTGCTGCCGCGGCGATGCAGGCAAGCGGATCGCCCCCGGCGCCGATGCCCATCTTCACGATGTCGACACCGGTGGCCGCCGTCCGGGAAACCGCCGCCGTTATGGTTGCCGGGTCCATGGCCAAATCGCCGATGGTGGCGCTGACCGGCCTGCGTCCATCGACCGTTCGCAGGCAGGCCTCGATGATGCCGACTGGCAGCGCACCCAGCGCGCCGTCGCCCGGGTTCTTCAGATCGATCAGGTCGGCGCCAGCCGTCACGGCGATACCGGCTTCCACGGGATTGGTCACGCTGGCGAGCATGCGGATCATGAGAGCACCTGTGGTTTGGCCATATGGTCCGCAGCGGGGCCGGCGGCGGGCGGCTCCGCCGCGGCGAGACTTTCGGACCTGAAGGCCGCCACGCGGTCGGACAGCCAGCCCCAGGCCTCCCGCTCGCGGGCTCCGGCGGTCTTCTCGACGGCGACGGCAAGGTAGGCCATCTCCCGCTCCACCTTCTCCCAGGGAAGCATGTGCAACCGGCTGCACAGGATCGCCGCCTCGATCACGGCGGCGGCGGCACGGTTGTGGCCCTCGAAGGGGCGATGCGCCTCCCGAAGGACGGTCCGGCAATGGAAGCGCGGGCGCACAGGGTCGGGCTCGACCCGGACCACCTCCACCTCCCAGTGGGCGAGGCTGTCGGCCAGACGCACGCCGGCGATGGCGGTTGCCGGCACCAGCGGCCAGTTCCGCCGTCCGGTCAGGCAGCCGGCGAACAGACGCGCATCGTCGGTGAAATTGATCACGGCCCGGCCGGTGGCTTCCAGCGCGTTGAGCGTGACGGACGGGCGGAAGGGCGCGATCACCAGATCGTCAGCGGTCCGCGTTACCCCGAAGGGGGCGATGTGCGGGGTCCCGTCGGTGCCCAGCGTGGTGACGATGGTCTCGAGTATCATGATGCCTTTCCACAGGCCCGCCGCCGCTCCTGCAAGGTGGTGCCCGCCGCCTTGAAGCCGTGGGGGTCGCTGCCCGCCTCCGCTTCCGGCATCGCCTCCACCGTGCAGCCCCAGGCGAGATCCTCATCCTGGACGTAGCGCTTGCCGAGCCGCCAGGCGAGGAAGGCCTTCTGCAACTCCACCCCCATGTAGAAGGCATGTCCGCCGTCGTCCGCCAGCCCGAGCAGGGGATAGAGCTGGTAAGGGTCGGTCGCCACATGGTGGCCGTCGCGGTTGTAGACATGGACCCCGTCCTCCGCCACCTCGACCCGGAAGGAGGGGTCGCGGATGTTGCGGGCGGTCTCCGCGATCTCCGCCGGCGTGACGGCGAAGGGGCGGCGGTCGCGCAGGGCCATCAGCCCGTCGTCGATGCCCTTCGGCAGGCTGCCGCTTTCCGATGCGGCATGCATGATCCGCCGCGCCCGGTCGGCCTCGCGCACCGCGGTGCGGGCATGCGGGCTGACCTGAAGGGTGAGGACGGCGTTTATCGACAGTTCCGACACCATGCCCATCAGCAGCGCCGTCGTGCCCGTGGTGTCGGCGTCGGTCAGTTCGGTCAGGTTGCCGATGCCCATCAGCATCCCGATGTCGGGATAGCGCCGGCGCAGCTCGTGATAGCGCACCACCGACTCCGTGAAGCCGTAATGGATGGGGTCGAGCACCGGGTCGGCCAGGAAACGCCGGCCGGCGGCCCGCAGGCGGTCGACGGCGCGGCACAGCGACTCCAGGTCGCGCGGCTTGGCCGGGACCAGGATCGGGGTGGCGTCCGTCCGGTCCAGCACCCACAGCGTGTCCTCGCTGAGGCTGAGCAGGTACGAGGCGCCGGCCGCCGCCCCGCGCAGCAGCTCGTCGGGGTCGGCGCTGTCGACGCTGACGCTGTGGCCGGCGGCGACCAGGGCGGAAACGGCGGTCTCCAGCCCCTCGAACCGTTCACCCGGCTGGCAGCCCAGATCGATGACGTCGGCGCCGTCGCGGCGCAGCCTTGCGGCGGTCTCCAGCAGAGTGTCGACGGAACGGCGGGGAGCGTCGACGATCTCGGCGAAGATCGTCACCGCATGGGCGCTCAGGTCGGCCTGCGCCGCCCTCCCGCCGAGATAGGCGGGAATGTCGCGCAGCTCCTCCGGCCCGCGTTCGAAGGCGACGCCGAAATGAGCGGACAATGCCGCCAGATCGCAGCGCGTCCGGCCGGGCAGGAGCACGCGCGCGCCGGGGGGCGGGGGCGGCAGGCGGCGCCTGATCAGCTCCTCGGTCATCAGCGCGGCGACGCTGACGCCGATCTGCACCACGTCGAAGCGGAAGGGGGCGGGCGCCATCCCGTCGAGCATCGCCCGCAGGCGCGGCTCCGCCAGCTTTCCGGTCACGAAGACGAGGTGGTCAGACATTCAAGGCGCGCCTTCAGCGCGGATTCGAGGTCGGGAACGGTTTCGACGACGGTGGTCGCCTCGAATCCGCGCAGCCGTTCGACATTCTCCAGGTCGATGCGCCGGGGATAGACCGGCACCATGCCGTGCGGCGCCTCGGTCATCATTTCCGGCGCGGTGTCGCAGGCGAAGACGATGCAGGGCACCCGGCATTTGCCGGCCTGGGCGAAGGCGTTGGTCGGCAGCGTGTCGGAAATCCCCTGCACGCATTTGGCGACTGTGTTGGAGGTCGCCGGCCCCACCACCAGCGTGTGGTATTCGCCGAAATAGAACCGTCCGATCTGCGGGGCGCTGGCAGCCCGGTCGCGGAACAGGCGGGTGCCGGGAGGAAAGTTGCCGTCGCGGCGGCGGTACATCCGCATGACCTCCTCGGCTGCCTTGCTGAGGAAGACGTCGAGCGGCGCCAGCCGCGCCATCAGGTCCAGCGTCTCCTTGATGTAATGGCCCGACCCGGTCAGCGCCCAGGCCAGCCGCGGCGGCGCCGGCGGAGGAGCGAGGCTGTTCATGCCCGCACGCTGGGCAGGGGTTCGACCTCCGGGCAGCGCAGCAGGGCGCAGCCGGGAGCGGCGCGGCCCGCCAGCGCCTCCTCCATCAGAAGGTGGTTGTCGCGATGGATGCACCAGCTCTCGCCGGCGAAGCGGGCGCGCCAGAGCGGGAAAGCGGCATCGACCAGCCCGTCGCGGGCGAGCGACGCCGCGTCGGTCGCCGCACAGGGGCAGGGCCCCGACTTGACCAGCACCAGCGCCGCCGCGTCCAGTTCCACCGCCAGCCATGCCGCGAGGCTGTCGGAGGTGACCTCCCAGCTTTCGGCAATCTCGGGCTGGTCGAGCGCCATGGCGGACGGCAGCCACACCGCCGGCATCCGCGCCCGGATCAGCGAGCGCAACCGCTCGCGCGTCGCCGCAGTGTGCAGGGTCGGGCATATGCCGTGCAGCATCAGCCCGAACTGCTCCATCGCCAGCAGGGCCATGCGGTGGGCGAGCCGGTCGTCGAAGCGCCAATTGTCCTGGGCATCGCGCACGGCGTCGGCGAAGGGACCGCCACCCGGCACGATGACCACGGGATGGAGATGGCCGGGCCGGGCGATCAGGTCCAGCCAGGTTCCCAGCCGGTGCCAGTCGGACAGGCTGCCGCCGATCTTGATCACCCAGGGCCGCGCCGCGGGGGGTGGGGATCCGTCCTCTGGCGATGCGTTGGCCGTCATCGGGTCAGATCCGCCGGTCCGCCATCGCCAGCGGGCGGCGCGACGCCGGCAGGGGTTGGCCCGGCATCTGGTCACGCGTCCGCTCCAGCCGGATGCCCGGCACCGCGACGCCGCCATAGATGTCCAGTTTCGCCACCGACACACGGGCCGACTGCACCTGTCCGTGGGCAAGGCACATGCGGGCGATCTTTTCCGCCAGCATCTCGACAAGGTTGGTGTGCTCGTCCATCAGGATCCGCTTCAGCCCGGACAGCAGATCGTCGTAGGAGAGCACGTCGCCGATGTCGTCGGAGAACTGGGCGCCGTCCTGGCGCACCTGCAGCAGCAGGTCGATGCGCACCCGCTGTGGCGCGTCGCGCTCATAATCGAAGACGCCGATCCGGCAAGGCAGGACCACGTTTTCCAGGAACAGCTCGTAGAGGCCGGCGGGGATGGTGGACGGGCCGGAGCCGGCGGCGGTCAGGCCACGCGCGCATTGGGCGGAAAGAATCGCGTCTAGCATCGGTGCCGTCCTCCTGGCTGTTGTCCGGCGGGGCCGAGCGTGGATCTGGTGTCGGGCGGGCCGCATTTGTACCTTACCGACATCCGGAGGGCTGCATCTGCTCGAAAGCGACAGCAATCTGGCGATTTCCGCCGCCCCATGCCCGTTCCCCCCGATCCGGTCCCGCTTGACCGTCCGCCCCCGCTGCGGTGTCAGCTCAGTCCGGCGAACTCATGCGCGGCGGCGAGCGGGCTGTGCCGCTGGCTCTGCCGGTCGCTGCGCGGTGCGATGCCGAAATGGTCGCGGTAGCATTTGCTGAAATGGGTGGCGGAGATGAAGCCGCAGCTGATCGACACCTCCATCACCGACATGCGGGTCTGGCACAGCAGCTGCCGCGCCCGCTTCATCCGGAGGCCGAGATAGTATTTGGCCGGCGAGCAGTTCATGTATTTGCGGAACAGCCGTTCCAGATTACGGCGGGATTGGCCGAGTTCCGCGGCAAGCGTCAGCAGATCGAGCGGTTCCTCGATGTTGGCCTGCATCACCGCCACCGCGGCGTGGAGATCCTCGTGGTCAAGCACCGGATTGGCTTGCAGTTCTTCCTGCTGGCGGATGCTGCCCGCGCGGATCTTGGTGTGCAGAAGCTGCTCGGCGATGTCCATCGCCAGCTTCTCGCCATGGCGGGCGGCGATCAGGTGCAGCATCATGTCGGTGGCGGCGGTGCCGCCCGCGCAGGTGAAGCGGTTGCGGTCGATGGTGAACAGCTCGCCCGTCGCTTCGATCTCCGGGAAGGTTTCGGCGAAGCCGGCCATGTTCTCCCAATGGATGGTGCAGCGGTAGCCGTTCAGCAGGCCGGCGCGGGCCAGGATGTGGCTGGCGGTACAGAGGGCGCCGAAGGCGATTCCCTGGGCGGCCGAACGCCGCATCCATGAGAACATCGCCCGATCCTCGTACCAGTGGCCGCCGATGCCGCTGCACACCATCACCGTGGACAACGGCGGGCAGTCGGCGATGGCGTCTGCGATGGCATGGTCGACGCAGATGCCGATGCCGTTGCTGGCCCGCTGAACGCCGCCGGTCGGCGAGAGCAGCACCCAGCGATACAACTCCTTTCCGCTGATGTGATTGGCGAGGCGGAGAGGCTCAACCGCCGCGGTGAACGCGATCATGGAAAAATCGGGAACCAGGAGAAAACCGACCGTGTCGGCCTGGGAAACGCCGGATTGCTGCTCGCTGCACTTCATTGTCCCGTGCCCCTCTTCCGCTTTCCTGTTCGTATCGTGGGTCGCGAATGGTCGGCGAACACGCTGTTTACCCGCGGCCTTGTTTGCAGTGGCGGCCGCGTTCGGATGGGCGGGGATCGATCCCTTTGCGCACCATCAAGTTTTTATGACAAGCAGCCTACGCAGGTCGGGGCCCTGCGACATTGAACAAAGCGGACATAATCCTTGAAGGAGCGCGACGTTGACCGAGTCGGGATTGTTTTTCATGCAAATAATCCGGTGAAACGAACAATAGCACCGTCCGGCGGAGCAACCACTCACTCTCTATGAGGTAGCCCCTCTTGGCGTGGACTGCCGCCGCTTGCCGACCATCGGCGAGCGAGCCTTCACAGGCAGGCCAGAATCTCGCCGCGCCCACCGAATCCACGGTCGCCCAGCCAGCGACGTACCTGTCCGGTCAGGCCCCGGCAGGTGGGCGGCGCTTCGTTAAGCCCTGACAGGTGATTGTCCAGAAGCGACAGGAAAGGCAGCCGGTTGAGGCCGCAATCGGCGAACCCCGGCAGCGGATCGATCTCGCCGCGGAACAGGATGGTGCCGTTTCGCATGCCATGGCCAGTGAAGACACCCGGCCTGCCTCCGATCACCAGGCTGCCGGCAGTCATGTGCAGGGCGGCGTAGGCGCCGGCATCGCCGCCGACGGCGATCAGCCCGCGACGCATGCGCGCGCCGGCGCGGTCGCCGCACGCGCCATGGACCAGGATCCGCCCGCCGGTCATCCCCGCCCGCTCGCCGGGGAGGGCGCCGCCCAGCTCGCTACCGGCGTCGCCCCGGACGATCAACTCGCCGCCGCGCATGGAGGCACCCGCTGCCAGCCCTGCCGACCCCTCCACCAGCAGGGAGCCGCCGCTCATGCCGGTGCCGGCGCGGTGGCCGACCGGTCCGGCGACCCGGATGGTGCCGCCGGCCAGCCCCGCCCCGACGAAATCGAGCCGCCCGTCGCCCTCCAGTTCGACGGTGTCACCGGGGCTGCCCGACAGGTCGAACACATCGCCCACCGCGACATGGCCCCGGCCGAGACGCAACGGCAGCCCGGCGATCTCCGCCAAACTCAGCTCCGCCAGCCGGTGCGGCAGCAGGGGGGAGGCGTCGATGCGGCCGGTCAGCGGGCCTTTCAGACGGAAGCTCAGCACGCTCATGGCAGCAGCTCGTGAAGATGGAAATGATGGCGGCCCAGCTTGCCGCCGTAATTGCCGGCGGTGACGCCCCAGACGCCTGAGCCGCGGCCGCGTTCGATCAGGCATTTCAGCCCAGCCGTGGTGGCGGCGGCGACGTCGGCGGCGGTCAGCCCGTCGATGACGATCTCCAGCACCGATTCGACCTCGGCCGGCAGGAGGGAGCGCGGCAGGCCGCGCAGCGTCGGGCAATAGGCATCGTTGGTGGAGGCCGGCATCCCCTTGTACTTCGCTCCGATCTTGGAGCCGGAGCGGACGACCCCGCCGGGGAAGGGCAGCACCACATTGGGCACTGCGCGCATGGCATCCGCCGCCGCTTCCGCTGCCTCCAGCGCGGCCATCCGTGCATCGGCGAGGATCAGCAGGTTGCCGCCGCCGACCGCGGGCACGCTCCAGCTCGATTCCTCGCACAGGAACTCGCCGTCCATCACCGGGATGCGCCAGTAGCGCCGGCCGCCGAGCAGTTTCGACATCTGCTGGCCGTCGCCGAAATAGCGCAGCTTCCGGCCCAGCGGGATCAGATCCTCCTTCACCCCGCGCGGCACGCCGGCGAAGCAGGCGGTGCCGGGGCAGGTCAGGATGCATTGGCCGACGCGGGTCTCCACCTGCTTTCCCAGCACGCTGCGCCCGGTGGCGAAGAACAGCAGGGCGACACCGGGGCGCCCGTCGGGGGTTTCCTCCGGCGCCAGTTCCCGCTCGATCCCGGCCTCGCAGCCGCAGGCGATGACCGAGGTGGCGAAACCGGTGGCAGCCATGCCGGCATGGCGCGCCCAGGCCGGTGTGTCGGCGGTCACGATCAGCCGGGTCGCCTTCATGTCGAAGGCCTCGGCATAGCTGTTTTCGATGTGGATGCCGTTCAGAAGCATGGGTCGGACGCCGTCAGGATCGGAACGATGGACAGGCCGCCGCGGCCATGGTCGAGGATCTCGCCGTCCGCGATGCGGAAGTTGCCGAGCCGCACGGTCTGGTGATCTTCGAACCATGGTTTCAGCCGCCGTTCGATGGCGGGGTCGAAGTCCGGCCGGACAACGATGGTGTCGCCCCAGCCGGTCGCAGTCAGCTCCCCGTTCCGTGCCACCGGCCGACCGTTCTTGAACACCCAGGCGGGGGCCGCGAACATAGCCTCGCGGTCGGGCAAATCGTCATAGACCACCACGTCGGCGACGGCGCCGGGGCGCAGGTGGCCGCGGTCGCGCAGCCCCAGCACGCGGGCTGGGCCGGCGCGGGTCATGATGGCGATCTCGTCGAGCGTGTATTCGCGCTCGATGGAACCGAGCCGGCTGTGCGCGGCGACATCGGGATTGATCCGCGCCAGCTGCTCGTTGCGGAAGCTGCGGTCCATCAGCAACCGGATCAAATGCGGATAGCTGGTGAAGGGGCCGCCGTTCGGATGGTCGGTGGTCAGATAGGCCCGCCAGGGGTCCTCGATCAGCAGGAACAGCTCCAGCCCGATCGCCCATTGCAAGGCGTTGACGAAGGCCTTGTCGCGGTAGCGGAACGGCACCAGCCCGCAGCCGCCGTCGCATTCGATATCGGTGCACACCCATTTGCGCGGGCTGGCGAGGCCGCTGTTGCGGAACTGCGACATGATGTCGGCCGAGGCGGTGATGGTCTGGCCGAAGATGATCTGGCCGACATCGACAGAGATGTTCGGGTTGCGGTTCACCGCCTCCGCGATCTCGGCGGCGGCCGAGGAGAAGCGGCGGTCGCCTTCCGTCCCGTAACTGTGGAATTGCAGGTGGGTCAGGTGGGCGGGCAGCCCGTCCAGTGCGGCGATGGTCTCGCGCGTCACCGCTTCATTGCCGGGGATGCCCAGATTGTTGCAGTGGATGTGCAGCGGATGAGGCACTCCGAGGTCGGACAGCGATGTGGCCAGCGTGGTCAGGATGCGGCGTGGCGTGATGCCGTAATGGGGATGTGCCTCGTCCAGATCCAGGCGGCGCTGGTTGAACTTGAAGGCGCTGATGCCGCCGGGATTCACCACTTTGACGCCGACCGCCTGGGTGGCGTGGAGGATCCAGGCGACATAGTCGTTGACCTCCGACTGCGTCGCCCCGGCGGCCAGCCGCTCCAGCAGGAAATCGTCGTTGCCGAGGACGGCGTAGCAGCCCTTGTCGATGATCGGAATGTCGGCCAGTTCCAGATGGGTGTGGCGCGCATTGGAGGGCAGCATCGCAGGCTCGAAGGCTGCGGTGTAGCCCATCTCGGCATAGCGGTAGCCGGTGACGAAGCTGGATGGGGTGAACAGGCCGCTGCCGGAGCGGCGCAGCCCGTCGGGGCCGCTGGCATGCTCGCGATGCTCCTCCGGGAGAAGCAGGCGGGCGAGGTTCACCTTGCCGCCGCCGATGTGGCTGTGGATGTCGATAGCCCCGGCCATGACGATGCGACCTTCCAGATCGATCACCTCGCCGATGCGGGCTTCCTGCGGAGGCGTCGCAGCGATGCGGCCGTCCTTCAGGTACAGGTCACGCAACCTGCCACCGTCGGTGCTCTCGGTCGGATCGCAGACGCGACCGCCGCGCAGCAGGGTGTAGGCGTCAGACATGCGCTGTCTTCCGAAGCCGAATGGGGAGATGGGAGGAGGGGAGGCGGTCGAGCAGGGCGCTCAGCACCGACGCGGCCGATGGAAGCGTCATGGCGGTCGTTCGCAAGCGGCGCAGCGGCAGGGCGGCGACGCCGTCGCCGCGGTGGATGCTGCCGGAATGGTCGAGGCCGGGGATGGCGACCGGGATCAGCACCTCCGGGTCGCGGGGCAACGGCTGTCCGGGGCGGGCCAGCACGATCATCGGCGTGCGGGTGTCCGGCAGTTCCGCGCCGTTCAGGGCCGAAAGCCATACCAGCGCATCGACCTCGCCCCCGGCCAGCAGGCTTTTCAGCCGATAGCGCAGCGGATCGTGTTCCGGCGGGCCGGCCCCCAGGCGGGAGCGCAGCGGCACGCCATATTGCCAGGCGCACACGTAGTTGGCGCCCAGCGCGTTGCCCTTGCCGCCCAGGGGCAAGCCGGCGCAGCGGGTGGAGGCGTTGGCGGTCACCACCAATCGGTTGAAGGCCTCGATGGCGACATCGCCTGCCGCCGGGTCCAGCGTGGCGGCGACCCAGCCGACGACGCCGAAGCGCGCCTCCCGCAGCGCCACGGCGACGCGGGCGAGTTCCTCCATAGCGATGGAGCCCACCCGGCCGCCGCGGGGTGTTTCGCCGGCCACCAGCTGAGACAGGGCGGCGGCGATGGCAGAGGCGTGCGTCAGGTCGGCGCTAAGCCGCTCGAACCCGTCCGGTACCGGTCCGTCGTTGGGACCGATCAGGAAGCCGCGCGCCGCGCCGGCATCGCGGAACAGGGCTGTCGGCGGACGGACGATGCGGTCGAACAGGCGGGGGGCATGGCGCTCGAACTCGGTTCCGAACAGGACGAACAGGTCGGCACGGTTGCGAATTTCGCCGAAGGTGGCGGTCATGGCGCCGGTCACTTGGAGCGCGCGCAGGCCGTGGAACAGGCTGTCGGACGCGGCGTGGTCGACCACCGCACCCAGCCGTTCGGCCAGCACCAGAGCCGCAGAGACTCCTTCGGTGTCGGCGGACAGTCCTCCGACGGCGGGCGACACCGCATCCCTCAGCAAACCCGCCGCCGCGTCCAGCGCTTCGTCGAGCGGAGCGGCGCGACCCTTGATGAAACAGTGGGCCGGCAATGCCGGAAGGGCGAACAGGGTGCGTGCCCGTGCGCAGCCGTTGGCGGTCACCCTGAGCTGTCCGGTGCCATCGTGTGCGATTGCAAGGTCATCACAGGCCATTGCGCAGAACGGGCAAACGATATCGCTCATGGGCAGTGTGAGGTCGCTCCCGCCGAGTCCGTAGTCCATATCCCAAACCCCGCGCATGAAGTCGAGTGTAGAAAGTTGTATTAAATAATATTGAGCACGAAATGTCAGTTTATCTCTTTTGCGGAGACGAGCAAATCAGAGCGGATATTTGAAAATTATTGAATTATAATCTGTTTTATTTTGATGTTCTCATTGATTTTGCCGCCGCCAATTTTATTATGTGCGAAAGGCGGCTGGTCGCCTTGGCTTTTGCGACAGGTAGGCCATGATTTGCGGCGAACAGCGCATGACAGTCGACACGGTGCGGGTGGAGGTGCCCGCCCGGCTGCATCTTGGGTTTCTCGACATGGAGGGCGGGCTGGGCCGGCGCTTCGGCAGCCTGGGCCTGACGCTCGACGGGCTGGGAACGGACCTGATGTTGATGCGCGGGAAATCCGGAAGCGATGTTCCTGTCGGTCCGGACTGCCGGGCGGCGGGGTATCTCGACCGGCTGTGCGGGGCGCTGGGCGTGGAAAACCGCTTTTCCCTGCGGCTGGGCCGGACCATCCCGTCCCATTCCGGGCTGGGGTCGGGCACCCAGCTGGCGCTGGCCGTCGGGGCGGCCCTGTCGGCGATGACCGGCCGGCCGCTGCCGCCGCGCCGGGTCGCCAACCTGCTGGACCGGGGGGCGCGGTCGGGCATCGGCGTCGGTGCGTTCGAACAGGGCGGCGTCATTCTGGACGGCGGCAAGGGTGCGCTCGACGAGCCGCCTCCCGTCATCAGCCGCATGGCTCTGCCGGAGGCGTGGCGCATGCTGCTGGTGTTCGACGATGCCAACCGCGGCCTGTCCGGCACGGCTGAGACGGTCGCCTTCCGCGATCTGCCCCCCTTTCCGGCGGACAAGGCGGCCTATCTGTGCCGGCTGGCGTTGATGGTCGGGCTGCCGGCGCTGGCGGAAGGGGATGCCATGCGGTTCGGCGCCGCCGTGACCGAACTCCAGAGCGTGGTCGGCGACCATTTCGCCCCGGCCCAGGGCGGGCGCTTCAGCAGCCTGGATGTGGCTGAGGTTCTGCGGTGGCTCCCAGTGGCCGGCGCCGCGGGAGTTGGGCAGAGTTCCTGGGGGCCGACCGGCTTTGCCGTCTTCGGCGATGCGGCATCGGCGGAGCGGGCGGCGGAGGGCGCGCAGGCGCGCTGGCGGACGCGGCCCAACCTGCGTTTCGTCGTCTGCCGGGGGCGGAATCACGGGGCGGTGGTGGAGACCTTCTCCGGTCAGAAAGCAGTCGCTGCCGGATACGAAACAGTCGCAAAAAAGACAGCTTGAACCCATGAGGTGAAAGACAGTGCCATGAAGCGAACCGAGGACTTCGTTTCATGGAAAAGCCCTATGTCATGCACGCCATTACTCCGGTAAAGGCGGTCAGTCCATTCGACATCAACATGGCGTGTGACGCCGGCTATGGCGTCATCGTGCCTTATACCCATGTCGAGACTGGCGAAGTGCCGGGTCTTGTCCAGGATATGATTTTTTCCCGCGCTCCGGGCGACGCCAAGCGGACCGGTCTGTTCATCGCCGGCCGCGACATCCTGACGGCGCTGGACATGCTGGAGGCGGCGCGCCGGGCCATGGTCCCGCCGTTCGAGATCTCGGTCTTCGCCGATCCGTCCGGCGCCTACACCACCGCCGCGGCGATGATCGCGAAGGTCGAGGCCCAGCTGGAGAAAGTTGGGTTGACGCTTGCCGGCTCACGGGTCGCGGTGTTCGGCGGCAAGGGGCCGGTTGGCGGCGTCGCCGCGGTGCTGGCCGCGCGTGCCGGTGCGTCCGTTCAACTGGTCGGCCATGACGGTGCGGCGTCCGTCGCCGAGCGGGCGGCCTCCTACCGTCAGCGGTTCGGCGTGACGCTGGGCGCGGTCGACGGCTCGACCGATGCCCACAAGGCCGCGATCCTGGCGGAGACCGACGTGGTGCTGGCGGTTGCCCGCGCCGGCGTTCGGGTGCTGAGCCGCACGCAGATCGCCGCCACCCCGTCGGTGCGGGTGGTGGCCGACGTCAATGCCGTGCCGCCGGCCGGCGTGGAGGGGGTGGACGCCTTCAGCGACGGCGCCCCCATCGAGGGCACGGACGCCGTTGGCATCGGCGCGCTCGCCATCGGCAATGTGAAGTTCAAGACCCAGCATGGCCTGTTCAAGGCGATGCGCGAGGCGGCGAAGCCGGTCTATCTGGCCTTCGACGACGCCTTTGCCCTGGCCCGCGCCCAATGCCGGACAGCGGCGTGATCCTGGTCGCCGCCCTGTCGGGCCGGGCCATCGCCCAGGCGGTGGCGCGCACCGGGGCCATTGTCGCGACGATGGACCAGTTCGGCGATGCCGATCTGCCGATGCCTGCCCGTTGCGTCGCCGGCGATCCCGTCGCCGGCTTTGACCGGGAGGCGTTGATCGCCGCCGCCCGGACGCTGGCTCCGCCGGGCAGCGCTCTGGTCGTCGGGTCGGGGTTCGAGCAGGCGCCCGACATGCTTGGCGCGCTGATGCAGGCCGGTCCGTACCGGCTGCTTGGCAACGGGCCGGATATCGTGCGGGCGGTCAAGGATCCGGCTGGCTTCGCCGCGCGGCTGGCGACGCTGGGCCTGGAAGACCTGGGCATCGGGCATCCGGAAACGCAGCTGGCAATGCCAGACGATGCGATTCCCGGGCACTGGCTGGTCAAACGGACGGGAGCGGCCGGGGGCTGGCATATCGTGCCCTGGGCCGGCAGTCCCTTGCCGGACGGTCATTACCTGCAACGGCGGGCAGAGGGACGGCCAACCTCCGTCGCCTTCATCGCCGACTGTACCGGCCGGTGCGAAACGGTGGCGATCAGCCGGCAATGGACCGATCCGGCGCCCGATGCGCCCTTCCGCTATGGCGGGGCGGTGCTTCCGGCCGCGGTGCCGCAGTCGCTGGCCGACCGGCTTGCGGAGGCAGCTCGGCGCATCGCCGCCGCCTTCGGGCTGGTCGGGCTGAACAGCCTGGACCTGCTGGTCGACGGCAATTCGGTGACGGTGCTGGAGGTCAACCCGCGTCCGGGGGCCACGCTCGACCTGCTCGAACGTCACCGGCTGGGCGGGGTGATGCGCGCCCATCTCGACGCTGCCGCCGGACGCGGTTGGACGTTGGGAGCGGCGCGTCCGGGCGTCATTGCCGGGGCGGTGGCCTATGCCGCCTCCGCCCTGACGGTGCCGACAGTGTTCTCGTGGCCCCCCTGGTGCGCCGACCTGCCTCGACCCGGCAGCGCGGTGGGGAGTGGACAACCGTTGTGCAGCGTAACCGCCTGGGGCGGGGACGAGGAGGAGGCGCGTCACCGCCTGTCCTGCCGGATCAAACGCATCGTCGCGGACTGCTCGCGGCGGGCCTGCTTTGTGGAGAGAACCGCCGATGGCCTCGCTTCCCTTCAGTGTTAATCGGCTTGCCGCCCCCCTGGTCCATGCCCTGGTGGCGGACGCCGCCATGCTGCGGATCGGGGTGGAGCAGCATCCCGCCGGCTGCACCGTGATCGATGTCGGCATCGACCGGCCGGGCAGCCTGGAGGCCGGGCGCCGCATCGCCGAGATTTGCCTGGGCGGTGCCGGCAGCGTGCGCATCGCCATGGATTCCCCCTTCGTCCATTGGCCGGCGCAGGTGACGGTGACGGCCACCGATCCGATCCTGGCCTGCCTCGGCAGCCAATATGCGGGCTGGAGCCTGTCGGGCGAGAAATTCTCGGCCTTGGGTTCCGGTCCCGGCAGGGCCCTGGCAGTCAAGGAGCCTTTGTTCGCCGAACTCGGCTATCGCGACATGGCCGACCGCGCCGTGCTGGTGCTGGAGACGGACAAGCGGCCGCCGGTCTCGGTGGTGGAGAAGGTGGCGCGAGACTGCGGCGTGCCGGCGGAGCGCGTGACCCTGATCCTGACGCCGACCCGCAGCCCGGCCGGCATGGTCCAGATCGTCGCCCGCGTGCTGGAGGTCGGGCTGCACAAGCTGCACGCCCTCCATTTCCCGCTGGAGCGGGTGCGCGACGGCGTCGGCTGCGCGCCGTTGCCGCCGCCGGGGCGCGATTTCGTCCAGGCGATGGGCCGGACCAACGACGCCATCCTGTTCGGCGGAACCGTCCATCTGCTGGTCGACGGTCCGGACGACGACGCGGCCGATCTGGCGGCCCGCCTGCCCAGTTCGGCCTCCGCCGACTATGGTCGGCCCTTCGCCGACCTGTTTGCGGCGAGCGGCTTCGACTTCTTCAAGATCGACCCGATGCTGTTCAGCCCGGCCCGCGTCATCGTCACCGCCTTCGAGAGCGGACGGAGCTTCACCGCTGGGGCGCTGGCTCCGGCGCTGCTCGACCGTTCCTTCGGCATCGGCGGGTAGGGGAGGCCGGGGCATGGGGCGGACCCGCATCGCCATCTTCGTGGACGGCGCCGACTGGCACACCCGGCGGCTGACCGCCGCCTTCGCCCGGCTTGGCGCGAAGGCGGTTCCGGTGTCGCTCAGCGTCTGCGGCTTCGGCCCGGAGGGGCCGGTGATTCCGGGCTTCGATGGCGGACTGCCCGACGCCTGTCTGGTCCGCACCATCTCCGCCGGCAGTTTCGAGCAGGTGACGCTGCGGCTTGGCGTGCTGCATGCGCTGGCCCATGGCGGGGTGCCGGTTGCCAACACTCCCGCGGCCATCGAACGCTGCGTCGACAAGAGCGCCACCGCCTACCGGCTGGTTGCGGCCGGGGTGCCGACCCCGCGCACCTGGAGCGTCGCCGATCCGGTCCAGGCCACCGCGATCCTGGCCGCCCTCCATGGCGAGGGACGGTCTGTGGTGCTGAAGCCGCTGTTCGGGTCGCAGGGCAAGGGGCTGCGCCGGCTCGATCCCGGCATGGCTCTGCCCGGTCCGGAGGAGGTCGCGGGTGTCTACCATTTGCAGGAGTATGTCGGTGCGGCCGATGGCGGCTGGTTCGACTGGCGCGTCTTCGTAGTGGACGGGCGTCCGCTCGCTGCCATGGTCCGCCAGGGCGACCACTGGATCACCAACGTCAAGCAGGGGGCTCGCTGCCATCCCGCCAGTCCGGGCGGCATGCTGGGCGATCTGGCGGTGGTCGCCGCCGCCGCCGTCGGCGCCGATTATGCCGGGGTGGATGTGATCCGTGCGCCCGACGGCCGCTTCCTGGTGCTGGAGGTCAACAGCATGCCGGCATGGCGTGGCTTGCAGGCGGTGACGCCGGTGGACGTGGCGCAGGCGCTGGCCGATCTCGTCCTGGCCCGTCTGGCATCGGCCTCACCGGTGCCGGCAGATGCGCGGAGGGTGGGATGAGCGCCCTGCTGCCGACCCCGCTCCACGATTGCCGGGCCTTGGTGGAGGAGGCGGTGTTAACCGCCTGCCGGCTGGAGTTGATGGCGCTTAAGCCCGGCAACGTCCACATCCATGCCGACGGCCATGGGATGAGCGTGGCGCAGTTCCTCGACAGTGCCGCCGCCATCGCCCCGATCCTCGCCACGCCGGGCCGCCGGGTGGGGGAGGCGATCCTGCATGCGGTCGCGGCGACGCAGGAAGTCGCCGGCTGCAACACCAATCTCGGCATCGTCCTGCTGCTGGCGCCGCTCGCCGCCGCGGCGCTGTGCCGTGACAAAGGGGAGCCGCTGCGGCTGAGGCTGGCGCGCGTGCTCGACCGGCTGAGCGTCGCCGATGCCGCCGACGCCTTCGCGGCCATCCGCCTGGCTCTGCCGGCCGGGCTGGGGGACGCCCGGCAGCATGACGTCGCCGAGGCCCCGCGTGTCGACCTGCGGGCCGCGATGACTGCGGCGGCCGGCCGCGACCTGATCGCCCGGCAGTACGCCACCGCCTTCGCCGACGTCTTCACCTTCGGCGTCGCGCGCGGACGCTCGGCCCTGCGTCGCGGCGCCAGTCCGGCGGAAGCGGCGAGCGCCATCCATCTGGGCTTCATGGCCCTGCACCCCGACACCCACATCGCCCGCAAGCATGGCGCGGCAGTGGCGGAGCGGGTGCGGGAGCAGGCGTTCCGGTTGGAACGTCGGCTATCCACCGGTTCTGCCTTTGGCGGACATCCGGCAACCGCCCACCGGCTTCTCGCTTTCGACCGCGCGCTGAAGCGCCGCGGCCTCAATCCGGGCACGTCCGCCGATCTGACGGTGGCCTGCCTGTTCGTGCTTCGGCTGGCCGGCGAGCTGCCGGCCGGACCGTGGCCGCCGGACGACAACCGGCGGACTCTGATCGAACCAACCATCGCAAGGGATGCGCAATGTCTAAGATCGACAAGGTTATGGTCGGCGAAGCTCTGGTCGGCGACGGCAACGAGGTCGCCCACATCGATCTCATCGTCGGCCCGCGCGGCAGCGCCGCCGAGACCGCCTTCTGCCAGACCCTGACCAACCAGAAGGAAGGGGTGAACGGCCTGCTGGCCGTGCTCGCGCCGAACCTGATGGTCAAGCCCTCGACCGTCATGTTCAACAAAGTGACGATCAAGAACGCCAAGCAGGCTGTGCAGATGTTCGGCCCGGCCCAGCGCGCCGTCGCCCTGGCGGTCGCTGAATGCGTCGAGGACGGAACCATTCCGGCGGACGAGGCAGACGACCTGTTCATCTCGGTCGGCGTCTTCATCCACTGGCAGGCGGAGGACGACCGCAAAATCCAGGACTACAACCACGAGGCCACCAAGCTGGCGCTCAAGCGCGCCATCGCCGGCAGCCCGACCGCCAAGGAGATGCTGGACGGCATGGCCGCCGCGGTTCACCCCTTCGCCGCCTCCTGACCGGCAACCGGCTGACCGGAGACGAAGCGGGCGAGCGTTCCGGCGTCGAGGCGCCGGTCGTGGAGTGCGCTGGCCACCAGCACGGCATCGGTTCCGTGCCGCGCCAGCGCCTCCAAGTCCGCCGCATCGCGCACCCCGCCGGCACCCCACACCCGGATCCCCGGGCGTCGGGCCGCCAGCGTGGCGATGCGGTCGAGGTCCGGCCCCTCGCCCGAGCCGACCCGGTCCAGCGTCATGGCGATCACCCGGGAGGGCCAGAGGCCGGTGTCCTCGTGCAAAGCCGCCGGACCCAGCGGCTCGCCCCGCCGGACATCCAGCGACAGCGCCACCCGGTCCCCGCCGGTCAGCGCCAGTGCCGTCTCCAGCGTCTTGCCGTCCGTCTGGCTTTCGCTGCCGATCACCAGATGGCGGATCCCGGCATCCAGCCAGCGGCGGCAATCGTCCACCGTCGCCAGCCCTGCATCGACCCAGAAGGCGACCTCCGGCCAGCGCGCCTGGAGAGCGGCGACGGTGGAGCGATGGTCGCCCTGCCCGGGGATCGCGTCGAGGTCGGCGACATAGCAGGCGCGGAAGGGTTGCAGCGCCAGCAGTGCCGCCACGATATCCTGCGGTGACGATCCTGCGGTCAGCGCGCTTTCGATGGGGCGGTAGCGGTCGCGCTCCCCCCGCTTGGCATGAACCACCTGCCCGCCCAGCAGGTCGATGACGGGAACGATGTCCATGGAGAACAGCCTTCGTCGGATTCTGGTCTGCGAGTATGTCACCGGCGGCGCGCTGTGCAACGGGCCGCTTCCGACCGACCTGATGGCGGAGGCCAACGCGATGGTCGCGGCCCTGGTCGGCGACCTGATCGCTCTGGATGGACTGCACGTCACGCTGTGCTGGGACAACCGCCTTTCCCCACCATCCTTTCCGCCGGAGCGGGTCGCCCTGTTCCCGGTGGCGCCGGGTGAGGAACCGGAGGCGCGCTGGCGAGCCGCGGCTGCCCTGTGCGATGTGGTCTGGCCGATTGCGCCGGAGACCGACGGGCTGCTGGGGCACGTGACCGCCCTGTTCCGCGACACCGGCCTGCCGGTGGTCGCCTGTGCGCCCGACGCCATCGCTCTGGCGTCGTCGAAGACGGCGACGGCGGCCCGGCTGGCCGCCCATGGCATCGCGACCGTTCCCACCGTCCCTTTCGGCGCACCACCGCCGCCTGCCGCCCGCCATGTGGTGAAACCGGACGACGGCGCCGGCTGCCTCGACACCTTCATCGTCGACGACATCGCCAATTGGAGGCCGCCGCACGCGGGCCGCTGGATCGTCCAGCCGCTGATCGAAGGCGAGGCGTGCAGCCTGTCCATGCTGGTCGATGGTGCCGGCGGCGTCAGGCTGCTCGGCTGCAACCGCCAGAAGGTGGAGCGTGGGAGCGGCAGCTTCTCCTTCCATGGCGTCGATGTCGGGGCGATGGAGCACCGCCGCGCCGCCTGGGAACCGCTGGCGCGTGCCATTGCCGCCGCGATCCCGGGCTTGCGCGGCTATGTCGCCGTGGACCTCATCGACCGGCCGGATGGCCCTGATGCGAACGGCCCGGTGGTGGTGGAGGTGAATCCGCGCCTGTCCGTCGGCTATTCCGGGCTGTCGCGGGTGCTGGGCTGGAACCCGGCAAGCGACATCCTGGTTCTGTTCCACACCAGATCGGCCGATGCCGGCCGGGAGGATGCGCATGCTTGACACCCGTGGAACGGCTCACAAAGGGATGGCGGTTATCGGCTGGGACATCGGCGGTGCCCATCTGAAGGCGGCCTGGGCTGAGGGTGGCCGGTTGCGCGATGCCGTGCAGGTGCCGTGCCGGCTCTGGCAAGGGCTGGGCGAGCTGGACACGGCGCTGTCCACAATGTTGGAACGTTTGCCGGTCGATGCCGACCATGTGGTGACGATGACGGGCGAACTGGTCGACCTGTTCGACGACCGCACCCAGGGCGTGCACACGCTGATCGACCGCATCGCCGCGGCCGTGCCGCCGGGGCGGCTGCGAGTCTATGCCGGACGGCGCGGGCTGCTGTCGCCGCAGGAGGCGCGCGGACAGGTGATGGACGTGGCCTCGGCCAACTGGATGGCGACCGCTGCCGTGATCGCGCGGCGCCTGCCGGCGGCGCTGCTGATCGACATGGGCAGCACCACCACCGACATCGTGCCGGTGTGCGACGGCGCGGTGGTGGCGCGCGGCGTCACCGATCATGACCGGATGGCGGTGGAGGAACTGCTCTATACCGGGCTGACCCGCACGGCGGTGATGGCGATGGAGCGCACCGCCCTGGTCGCTGGCGAGCGGTTGCCGATGATGGCCGAGTATTTCGCCACCAGCGCCGACCTCTACCGCGTGCTGGGCCGGCTGGACGAGGCTGCGGACCAACACCCGGCGGCTGACAACGGAGCCAAGACGGTCGAGGCCAGCCTGCGCCGTTTGGCCCGCATGGTCGGCCATGATGCCGGCGATTACGATCCGGCGGTCTGGCGGGCCATGGCCGGCGATCTGGTCGAACGCCAGCTGCGCTGCATCCATGATGCCGCCTCGCGGGTGCTGTCCGCCGGTGCGCCGCCCCTGCCGCAGGATGCGCCCGTGGTCGGGGCCGGTGTCGGGCGTGCCGTGGTGACGGAGGTGGCCGCCCGGCTTGGCCGCCCCTGCGTGGATTTCTGCGATGTAGTGGGTGCCCCCGGTCAGGGTTGGGTCGCAAGCTGCGCTCCCGCCGCGGCCATGGCGCTGCTGGGCTGAGGGAACCGGGATGAGCCGCGCCTTCGTCAAGGAAAGCGATGCCGAGACCGAGGGGCCGCTGCCCCAGGTCAACGGGCCGCTGCATGTGTCCGCCGCCACCGTCGCCACTTGGCAGGAGGAACTTGCCGCGGCCGACGCCGAGGTCGCGCAGTTGCGCGGCTCGGATGCACCGGAGGACCGGCAGGCGATGAGCAGCGCCAAGCGGCGCGCCGACCTGTTGCGCGCCCGGCTGGCCGCCGCCGTGGTGGTGCGCCCATCCGGCCCGGCTGAGGAAGCCGGCTTCGGCTCCGTCGTCGTCGCCGAGGATGAGACCGGGCGCCGGTGGACCTTCACACTGGTCGGCGGGGAAGAGGCCGACCCCGCTGACGGCCGCATCAGCTGGCAATCCCCGTTGGGCGAGGCGCTGGTCGGCGGACGGGTCGGCGACGTGGTGGAATGGCCGCGCCGGGGTAAAGCCCTGTCTCTGACCATCCGTTCGGTCTCTCCGAACTGATCGTTCGCAGATGTTTCAAGAAATTCTTCTGTATAGACGACAAGTTCAGGCCAATCTGCGACGGAATTTCAAAATTAGATTCAGTGGACATCTGTAATTAATCTGTCATAAACTGTGTCTCTCAACTGAAAAAACTTGGGAAGTTCGGGATAATTCCCAGAACAACCGGCGTCACTTTAACACAGTGGCTCCGGTCTTAAAAAATCATGTCTTTGAACAGGGAAGAGAGGGCACAGATGAAGACACTTTTCCGCTCCGCGCTGCTCGCGGGCATGGTCGCGATGGCTCCGATGACCGCCATGGCCCAATCCGGCTCACCCCAATCGCTCGCACATTGGCCGGCGGAGGCGGCGACAAGCCTCAAGGCGCTGGCGTTTGCCAATGCCAACAAAGGCGCCTATGCGGTGTTCGATGCCGACAACACGCTGTACCGCTACGACCTTGAGGAATCCCTGCTGCCTTATCTGGAGCGCAAGGGCGTTTTGTCGCGCGAGAGCATGGATCCGTCCTTGAAGATCATCCCGTTCAAGGACGTGAACGGGCACAAGGAAAGCCTCAACAGCTACTATTACCGGCTGTGCGAGATCGACGATCAGGTCTGTTATCCGTGGGTCGCGCAGATTTTCTCCGGTTTCACCCTGACCCAATTGAAGGGCTTCGTCGACGAGATGCTGGCCGACGGCAAGCCGATCACCGCCACCTATTACGACGGCGACGCGGTCAAGACGGTCGAGGTCAGCCCGCCCAAATTCTACACCGGCCAGCAGGAACTGGTGAACCATCTGACCGCCAACGGGATCGATGTCTATGTGGTGACCGCCGCCAGCGAGGAACTGGTCCGGATGGTCGTGTCGGATCCGAAATACGGATACAACGTCAAGCCGCAGAATGTCATCGGCGTGACCATGCTGCTGAAGAACCGCGCGACCGGCGAGGTGACCACGGCACGCAAGCTGATCGCCGAGGGGAAATACGACTGGGCAAAGACGATGGACCTGGAACTCGGCACCTATCTGTGGGCGCCGCTGACCTGGTTCGCCGGCAAGCACGCGGCGATCATCACCTACATCGACCAATGGAAGAAGCCGGTGCTGGTGGCGGGAGACACGCCGACCAGCGACGGCTACATGCTGCTCCATTCCACCGACGCCGCGAATGGCGGCTTGCGGGTCTGGGTCAACCGCAAGGACAAGTATATGAAGCAGATCAAGCAGATGTGGGAAACCGCCGCCGCGGGCCAAGCGGCCCAGAACCTGCCGGTCCTCGCCGACCGGAACTGGGTCGTCGTCCAGCCGAACGATATCCAGTGACATCGGCGGCCCTTGCCCGCCATCTCCCAAAACAGGAAGGCCCCGACCGTTGAACCGGCCGGGGCCTTCGTTTTTCCAGTGCCCACGCCGGTCGTCGCCGGCTCAGCCGCCATCCAGCGCGCGCAGCAGCGGGCGGATTTTCACCATCATCTCATCATGCTCGCCGCCGGGATCGGAATCGGCGACGATGCCGCCGCCGGCCTGTGCGATGACGCGGTCGGGCGTGACGGTCAGCGTGCGGATGACGATGCTGCTGTCCATCGCCCTGTCGAAGCCGATCCAGGCCACCGATCCGCAATAGGCGCCGCGCCTAGAGGCTTCCAGCTCGTCGATGATTTCCATGGCGCGTATCTTGGGCGCGCCGGTGATCGAGCCGCCGGGGAAGGTGGCGCGCAGCAGATCGACCGGCCCCAGCCCCGGCTTCAGTTGTCCTTCGATCACCGACACCAGATGATGGACGGAGGCGAAGCGCTCCACTCCGCACAGGACCGGCACCCTGACGCTGCCGATGCGTGCCACGCGGCCGATGTCGTTGCGCAGCAGGTCGGTGATCATCAGGTTCTCGGCCCGGTCCTTGATGCTGTGTTCAAGCTCGCGGGCGAGCGCATCGTCTTCCTCCGCCGTGGCGCCGCGCGGGCGGGTTCCCTTGATCGGACGGGTTTCCATGCGGCCGTCGGCGTCGAGCCGGATGAAGCGCTCCGGCGAGGCGCTGGCCAGACCGGTGCCGCCGGGCAGCGACAGGCACGCCGCGAAGGGGGCGGGGCTACGCGTCAGCAGGCGGCGGTAGAGGTCGAGCACCGACAGCTCCGCCGGCCGGTCGGCCAGGAAGCGCCCGGTGAAGTTGGCCTGGAAGATGTCGCCCGCGCAGATGTACTCCAGCACCCGCTCCACCCGGCGGCAATACTCGTCGCGCGCGATCTCGGGCCGCCAGGGCGCGGTGGCCGGGTTGGGCGGCGGCAAATCGTCGGGCGCCGCTGCCAGCGCATCGGCAAAGGACTGAAGGCGGTTTGCCGCTCTGAGGCGGCGATGGACCGGGCTGCGTTCGGGGAAGCCATTGGACAGAATCCAACCGCGCCGCTCCCGTTCATCGAACACGATGACCGTGTCGTAGAAACCGAAAGCCATGTCGGGCAGGCCGCTGTCGTCGCCATGCCGTGCCGGCAGCCGTTCCAGCACCTGTCCCAACTCATAGCCGAGGAAGCCGACGGCGCCACCGGCGAAGGGAACGGGCAGGCCGGCGGGAAGGGGTAGGCGATGGGCGCCCAGTTCCCGTTCGAGCACCGTGAACGGATCGCCAGTAACCGGTTCGCCATCCACCGTGACGAAGCCGCCGCGCGCTTCGACCGTTCGGAAGGGATCGACGGCGACGATGCTCCACCGGCCCCGGCCGCCCGCTTCCGCGGCGCTGTGCAGAAGTGTGGCGAAAGGCTGGCCGGACCAGGGCGCGAAGGCGGCGACCGGATCGCGGTAGGGAATGTCGCGGATCAGCAACGGGCACTCGTCGCCCGCGCTCTCCCCCGTGGGGAGGTCGAAGACAAGGCCGTCATGCGGCATGCGTCATGCTCCGGTGCCAGGGAGGAGGGATTTGACCCAGAAGCGAAGGGGTTTGGCGGTTTCCTCCCGGTCGCAGGAGTCGCACCAGGACAGGGTGCCGCCGATGTCCGGCTCCAGCCGGTAGCCAAGCCGCCGCCATGCGGCATCCGGCGTCCGGTAGGTTTTCGGGCGGCGGGGATGGTCGGTGGAACGCACGATCTCACCGAAGGCGGCGGAGGCGAAACGGCCATCGACGCGGATATGGGATTCGCCGATCTCGAGCAGGGCTGTCCCGACACCCCGCCCGCGGTGTGAGGGCAGGACCACCACCTCGCCGAAATAGAAGATCGCGCCCGGGTCGCGGCCGGCATGGGTGAAGGGATCGCTCAAGGCGTCCAGTTCCTGGTCGAGCGGCGCACCGGTGACGGCCGCGACCATGCGGTTGCGGTCGAAGGCGGCGAGGATGAGCCCGCCCGGCAGGCTGCCGAGATCGGAGAGATACAGCTCCTCATACGCTGCCGATCCGCGATAGAGGTAGGGGAATTCGCCCAGCACCGCCAGCCGCAGGGTGGCCAACTCCTCCAGCCGGTCGGCCAGGGCGACGCCGGCCAACCGCTCCACCTGCATCCCGCTCGGCCCTGTGCGACCCTCCTGTGCATCGGCATGCGGCCGCCGCCCGTGAGGAGGCAGGGGCCGCGCCGGAAGAGCGGCGGCGGAGCCCCCTTCCGGAAGAGCCCCCGGGCTCACCGTGCCGGCACCGGCAGGAACCGGCGCAGGAACGCGAAGCGTACCGGGCGCGGAGCGGCGGCGGTCTGGCCGAAGCTCTGGGTGATGCGGTCGAGGATGATCGCCAGCAGAACGACGCTGAGCCCGCTTTCGAAGCCAAGCGCGATGTCCAGCCGCTGGATCCCCTGCAGCACGACATTGCCCAGGCCGCCGGCGCCGATCATCGAGGCGATGACGATCATCGACAGCGCCATCATCATGGTCTGGTTCACCCCGGCCATGATCGAGGGCAGGGCGTTCGGCAGCTGTACCTTGAACAGAAGCTGGCGGTCATGGCAGCCGAAGGCCTTGCCGGCCTCCACGATCTCGGCCGGAACCTGCTGGATGCCGAGCGACGTCAGCCGCACGGCCGGCGGCATGGCAAAGATCACGGTGGCGAGGATGCCCGGCACCCGGCCCAGACCGAAGAACATCACTGCCGGGATCAGATAGACGAAGGCCGGCATGGTCTGCATGAAGTCCAGCGTGGTGCGGACGATGCTTTCGACCACGCGGTTGCGCGCCATCCAGACGCCCAGCGGCACGCCGACCAGCAGGCTGAGCAGGGTGGCGGTCAGGACCAGACCCAGGGTGGAGGCGGTCTCCGTCCACAGCCCCATGCCGGCGATCAGCGACAGGGCGGCGACCGTGAAGACGGCGAAGCCGGTGCCGACGCGCCACAGGGACGTCGCGACGATCAGCCCGATCAGCAGCCAGGCGGGTGCTCCCACCAGCACGAAGTCGATGGCGGCGCCGAAGCCGTTCACCACCGTCGCGATCGCGTCGAAGGTCGGCTGGAAATGGTCGAGCATGAAGGTGACCAGTTCCTCGACCCATTTGCCGATTCTGATTTCAAAATCCATCGGTCAATCCCCCCGAACCAAGGTGTGGAGCATGAGGGCGCGCGAGATGGCGCCGAGGAAATTGTCGTCGTCGTCGACGACCGGTACCGGCCATTCGCTGTCGGCGACCAGGGCGAGCAGGGAATGGATCGGCGCCGCGGCGTTGACCGTGCGGACGCCGGGCAGGAAGGCATTGACGAAGCGCGGCTGCGGTCCGTTCAGCTCGCGTTCCAGCGTCGCCCGCGAGACGATGCCTTCGAAGTGGCCCTCCGGGGTGCGGACATAACCGAAATTGTGGTTGTTCTCGCGCAGCTGCTGCAAGGCAGGAGCCAGTTCGCCGGGCAGGCGGATGACAGTGTTGGTCGCCTCGAACCGCGCCACGTCGCCGGCCCGCAGCACCTTGGAGGCATCGACGTTGCGGAAGAAGGAGCGGACGTAGTCGTCGGCCGGACGGCTCAGGATCTCATAAGGCGTGCCGACCTGGACGATGCGCCCGCCCTCCATGATGGCGATGCGGTCGCCAATGCGCATGGCCTCGTCGAGGTCGTGGGAGATGAAGACGATGGTGCGCTGCTGTTCGCGCTGCAGACGCAGAAGCTCGTCCTGCATCTCGGTGCGGATCAGCGGGTCCAGCGCGGAGAAGGCCTCGTCCATCAGCAGGATGGTCGGGTCGTTCGCCAGCGCGCGGGCAAGGCCGACGCGCTGCTGCATGCCGCCCGACATCTCGCGCGGGTAGCGGTGGGCGTAGGTGCCCAGCCCCACCTGCTCCAGCGCCTGCTGGGCCGCCTTGTGGCGTTCCGCCTTGGAGGCGCCGGAGATTTCCAGGCCGAAGGCGGCGTTGTCCAGCGCAGTCAGGTGCGGCATCAAGGCGAAGGACTGGAAGACCATGCCCATGTTGCGGCGGCGGGCCTGGATCAGCTCGGCCTTCGACATGCTGACCAGATCCTTGCCGTCGAGCAGGATTTCGCCGCTGCTGGGCTCGATCAGCCGGTTCAGCAGGCGGATCATGGTGGATTTGCCGGATCCCGACAGCCCCATGATGACGAAAATCTCGCCGGCGCGGACCTGAAAGCTGGCGTCGAGGACACCGACATTGACGTTCAGCTTTTCAAGAACCTCCGCCTTGCTGGCGCCCTGGCGCAGCATCGACAGGGCGGGCTTCGGATCGGCGGAGAAGACCTTGTAGACGTTCCGCACCTCCAGCCGGACCGCCGCATCCTCGCCGATGCCCGTCCTGGCCGCTCCGCGGGGAAAGCCCAGACTGCCGGGACCGCCGACCGAAACCGCGCTTCGCATCATCGTGTTCATCGGCGTGCCTCCCCCGGGTTGGCGACAGCGTGACCTGTGGTACTGGGAGGGTCGTTTTGCATGGTTTTCATGGAAGCATTCCCTGTTCGACAAGGCTGTCGTAGATGGCCAGCGCCCCCGCTTCAGCTGTCGGGTTGACCAGCAGTTGGCCCATTCCGCTCTTGCTCTCGGTCGCCGCCTTCAGCCGGTCCAGGGCCGAACCGCCGCGCTTCACGCGCATCAGCCTGGGCTTCGGGCGCCACGGCCGATGCTCGCACTCCGACAGGAAGAGATCGGCGGTCGCCTCAACCGTCACCGGTTCGATGACGCCGCGCCGCGCCGGGCCGAAGGCCGAGGCGCGGGCGGACGCGGCGGATGGATGGACGGTCGCCACAAAGCGGCCGGTGACGCTCAGCGCCCGCCGCTGTCCGCGCGGCAGCGCCTGGACGATGGCCGACTTGCCCGGCGTGGCGTCGGAAGTATCGGCCGGGCCGACCCGAACCACATCGGGAACCACGGCGGCGTCGAGGCCGCGGGCGATCAGATAGGGCAGCATGCCGCTGCCCTCGCCATCCTCCGCCTGCCTCCCGGTCAGGACCAGCGACGGGGCGAGACGGCGCAGGTGGGCGATCAGCGGCTCTACCGGATCGCTTCCCTCCGGCAGGACCAGCAGCGTCAGCCGCTTCAGCCCCATGCCGAGATAGTCGCGCAAAGCCTCGGCATCGGCGGCCGCCCCGGCATGGATCGCCGTCAGCCGCTGCGGACGCAGCGACAGCGCCATTTCCAGCGCCTGCGCGTCGGTGGCGGCGCGGCGGGCACGGCCGGAGACGGGGTGGCGGCCGATGGACAGCAGGACTGCAATATCGGTCGTGGCGGCTTCAGTCATGGCGGCGCTCCCGGATCAGCCGGATCAGGGCGGGCATGACCGCTTGCGCATCGGCGACGACGGACAGGTCGGCGCGCTTGATCATCTCGGCATGGAGGTCGGTGTTGACGGCGATCACATGGCGGACACCGGTGATGCCCTGAAGATGCTGCGGCGCGCCGGCAATGCCGAAGGCGAGGTAGCAGCGGGCGCTGACAACGGTGCCGGAGGCGCCGACCTGCCGTTCGCGCGGCAGATGGCCGGCATCGCAGACCACACGGCTGCCGGCGCGGGTGGCACCCAGCGCCTCGCCCAGATCGGCGAAGCTGTGCCAGTCGGTCACGCCATTGCCGGCACTGAGGATGAAGTCGGTCTCCGACAGGGACAGGGCGTCGGGATCGACGGCCAGCCGGCGGACGCCGCCCAGGCGGGGTAGGACCTCCTCTGCGGCCACCGACGAAGTTTCAAGGTCGAGCGGCCGGGCCTCGTGCCGCACGCCGTCGAGCGGGGCGAAGGCGTCGGCGGCGACCGTCATCAGCCGGGTGGGGCGGTGTGCGGTCTCCAGCGAACCGCCGGCCGACTGGCGGGTCGCGCGGTCGGGGCCGAGGCTTTGCACGCTGGTGAACAGCCGCTCTCCCGCCGCCGCGGCGAGGCGCCGCGCCACGTCGGCGCCGTCCGGGCTGTCCGGGAACAGGATATGGCGGGGCGACAATGCGGTCATCAGTGCGGAAGCAGCGGCGGCGCGCCGTTCCGGCACGTAATCTTCGGCCCAGTGGTTGGGCAGGGCGACATGGCGGTCGGAGCCGGCCTCGGCCAGCGCCTCGCCGGAACCGGTGCAGACGGTCACGACAGCACCGCCCCCCGCATCGGCGAGCAGGCGGGCGGCGGCGATGACCTGCCGGTCATGCTCGCCGATCTCGCCGCCGGGGCGGTCGAGCATGGCGATAACCAGATAGGCCGGCTCGGCGATCACCTTCAGCGGGATCATGGGAGCGGCGGCTATGGCGATGCCGACAGTTGCGGCGGTGGTGGGCGAAGTGGCGTCGCGCGTCCAGTCGTAGCGCGGGCGCGGCTGGCTCTGCACTAATGCGGCAGAGCGAAGGGCGCGCGGATCGCGGCGGCGCTCGTTGACGGCCGCAACGACCGGTTGGCGCAGCAGGCGCGGACGTTGGCCGGTCAGGATCGTGCGGGCGGCGCGCTCGGCTCGGGGATCGACACGGCGGCGGATTTGGGTGGTGGTCATCGGGTGGTCTCCGTCGCGGCGAGCACCAGCTCGGCGATCTCCGCCACCTCCGGCCGGGGACCGACGACGCCTTCCAGCATCAGGGCGCAGTTGGGGCAGGCGACGGCGACCAGCGAGGCACCGGTTTCGCGGGCATGCTCCATGCGGACGTCGGGGATGCGGCGCTCGCCCGACACGTCGGTCAGCGGGGCGCCGCCGCCGCCGCCACAGCAGCTCGACCGCAGGCCAGCGCGCAGCATTTCCCGGCGCTCCACGCCGATGGCATCGAGCAGGGCGCGCGGCGCCTCGATCTCTCCGTTGTAGCGGCCGAGATAGCAGGGGTCGTGGAAGGTGACGCTGCGCCCGACCGGCTTGGTCACCGTCAGCGCGCCGGCGGTGATCAGGTCCAGCAGAAGGGCGGTGTGGTGGACGACGGTCCAACTGCCGCCGAAGGCCGGATATTCGTTGCGCAGCGTGTGCAGAGCGTGGGGATCGGCGGTGACGATGCGATTGAGGCGGCGGGCGTTCAGCGTTGCAACGTTGCGGGTCGCCAGTGACTGGAAGGTCGCTTCGTCGCCCAGCCGGCGTGCCACGTCGCCGCAATCCAGCTCCTCCTCGCCCAGCACGGCGAAGTCCACCCCGGCGCGGCGCAGCAGAACAACCAGCGCCCGCAACGAGCGCTGGACCCGCAGGTCGAAGGCACCGTCTCCCACCCACAGCAGCATGTCGCACGACCCGCCGGCCGCCAGCCGGGGCAGCGACAGGTCGGCCGCCCAATCCCAGCGCCGGGTGAGCGCACGGCCGCCGGGATTGTCGGTGGCGCGCAGTTCCTCCAGCATGACGGCGGCCTTGCCGGGAGTGGCCCCCAACTCCAGCGTCTGGAAGCGGCGCAGATCGACGACGGCATCCACATGCTCGATCATCATCGGGCATTCCTGCACGCAGGCGCGGCAGGTGGTGCAGGACCACAGCGTGTCGGGATGGATCATCGCGTCATACCCGACCAGCGGCAGCGCCGCCCCGCCATGGGCCTTGCCAACGCCGCGGCCGGGATGGGGATTGCCGGCATAGGCGGCGTCGCTGGCCTGTCCGTCCATGGCGGCGACCAGATCCTGGACCAGCTTCTTCGGGTTCAGCGGCAGGCCGGCGGCGTAGGCCGGGCAGGCCGTCTCGCAGCGCCCGCACTGGACGCAGGCGTCGAAACCGAGCAGGCGATTCCAGGCGAAATCGACGGGACGCTCGACGCCTAGCGTGCCCGGCTCAGTCTCATCTGCCGGAGCGAGCGGCAGCGGCTTCAGCCCGGTGTCACGGCCTGCGCCATCATGAAAACGGGCCGGGCGGGGATGGAAGGCGAGATGCAGCGCTCCGTGCACCGCATGCTTCAGCGGCCCCTTCCACACGCCCCACACCAGATCGGACAGCGCCACCCCGGCAGCCGCGACCAACACCAGCGCCAGCGCCTCCGGCATCACACCGCCCAGCGCCTGGTCGAGCGCCACCAGCAGCAGGCAGCCGGAAAACCCCAGAAGCGACAGGGGAAGGCGGGCGAAGCGCCCCTGAGACAGCTCGCGCGGGCGCAAGACCCGGCGGCGATACCGGACCATCAGGGCGCCGGCCAGCATGACCGCCAGCACCACCGCCAGCAGCAGCCAGAGCGCGCGCGATCCACCGAAGGCGACGCCCATCGCCACCAGCAGCGCCAGCGCCGCGAGGAAACCGCCAGCGACCAGCGCATGGAAGCGGGCGTTGAACGGCGTCCGCCCCACGACATGGTGGACATCGACCAGATAGCGGCCGGGGAGGGCGCGCAACCCGGCGACCACGCCAACCGCCGCCGGCCGTCCGGCCAGCCAGCGCCGCGACTGCCAGACGGCCAATGCCGCGCCGATGGCGAGGACGGCAAGGACGACGGTGGTGAGAGCGGTGGCGATCACGTCGGACGGCTCCTGTCGCTTGGCTGGGGGCGCTGGGCGGGGGTGGAGGTGTCAGATGTCCTTGCAGAGACGGGCGGCGTCGTAGATGGCGGCGTGGATGTTGCGGCCGGCCACCGCATCGCCGATGCGATGCAGCGTGTAGCCGCCATGGCCGTTGGCCTGCACCGGTTGCGGCCGGCCGGCGATCAGGCTGTCGAGATCGGTTTCGCCGCGGTTCAGCGACAGGTCCTTCAGATCGAAATAGAGGCCGTCGTTGGGCAGGGTGCCCAGCTCCACTACGATCTGGTCGACCAGCCGCTCCTCTTCCTCATGGGTGTATTCGTTGCGCAGGACGGCGACACGGCGGTTGCCCTCCGGGTAGATTTCCACGAGCTGGTGGTTGGTGGTCATGACCACGTTCAGTTTGTACAGCTCGCGCAGGTGGATCGGCTGGTTGGTGGTGCCGACCTCCTCCGCGACCATGCGGTCGGGGGTGGCGATCTCCACCAGAGCACCGCGTTTCGCCATGAACTCGGCGCAGGAGGCGCCGTGATGCTGGCCGGTGCCGTCATACATCAGGACGGTCCCCGTCGGCTCCACCGCGCCGGTCAGGATGTCCCAGGTCGACACCGCCAGATCGGCACCCTTGAAGTCGCCGCGGTTGGGACGGCCGCCGGTGGCGAGGATCACCACATCGGGGCTCTCGGCCTCCACGGTGGCGCGGTCGGCCTCCACCCCCAGCCGGACATCGACGCCCAGCTTGGTGACCTGTTGGGACAGCCAGCGGGTGATGCCGCTCATCGCCTCGCGCCAAGTCGCCTTGGCGGCGATGCCGATCTGGCCGCCGGGGGCGGCGTTGCGTTCGAGCAGCACGACCGAATGGCCGCGCTCGGCGCAGACACGGGCGGCTTCCAGCCCGCCGGGGCCGCCGCCGACCACCACCACGCGGCGCTTGCGCTCCGCCTTCGGGATGACATGCGGCATGCTGCGCTCGCGGCCCGTCGCGGCGTTCTGGATGCACAGCGCGTCGCCGCCGACATAGATGCGGTCGATGCAATAGCCGGCGCCGACGCACTGGCGCACATCGTCCAGCCGCCCTTCCATCAGCTTGCGCACCAGATGCGGGTCGGCGATGTGGGCTCGGGTCATGGCGACCATGTCGACATGGCCTTCCTCCACCGCGCGGGCGGCGGTGGCGAGGTCGGTCACGCGCTGGGCATGGAAGACGGGAATGCCGGCCTCGCGCTTGATGCCGCTGGCCAGATGCAGGAAGGGGGCGACCGGAAAGGACATGTTGGGCAACGAGATGGCATGCGCCAGATGATCGCGCGCCTGCCCGCCCAGCACATTCACGAAGTCGATCAGCCCGCGTTCGGCATAGGTGCGGGCGATGGCGATGCAGTCCTCGTGGCTGAGACCGTCGTCGATCAGCTCGTCGCCCGACATGCGCATGCCGATGACGTAATCGTCGCCGACCTCGGCGCGGATCGCCTCGAACACCTCGATGCCGAAGCGCATGCGGTTTTCCAGGCTGCCGCCATACTTGTCGGTGCGCCGGTTGGCCGAGGGGCTCCAGAACTGGTCGATCAGGTGGCCGTGGGCTGCCGAAAGCTCGAAACCGTCCAGCCCGCCTTCCTTGCAGCGGCGGGCGGCGGCGGCATAGCCGGCGATGATCCGCGTGAAATCGAAATCCTCCATTTCCTTCGGCGTGTTGCGGTGCGCCGGTTCGCGGGCGGCCGAGGCGGAGACGGTGGGCAGCCAGTTCTCGGTGTCCCAGCGGGTGCGCCGGCCCATGTGGGTCAGCTGGATCATCAGCGCCGCGCCGTGGCGGTGCACCCGGTCGGAGAATTCGCGGAAGAAGGGGATGACGCTGTCGTCGGCGACGGAAATCTGGTTCCACGGCGCCGCCGGGCTGTCCACCGCGACGGAGGAGGAGCCGCCGAACATCGTCAGGCCGATGCCGCCCTTGGCCTTTTCCTCGTGGTAGAGCTGGTAGCGTTCCTTCGGTTTGCCTTCGGACCCGTAGCCCGGCGCGTGGCTCGTGCTCATCACGCGGTTACGGATCGTCAGATGCTTGATCTGCAGAGGCTTCAGAAGGGCTTCGGCGGGTGAGGACATGGCAGGAACGATCCCCAGTATTGAGCCTGCCAAGAATTCACCATCGGCGCCATTGTCGCGTTGCCCCCCGCGACCGGGAATTACCTTTTTGCGACAGGCGGGAAACGGGAGGGCGCCGGCCGAACAAGCATATGAATTTTCTCGAAAATTGGCGCGTATCTGCCCCGTCAGTCGACTTGCGCGGTGTCCCGCGCCATCGGCTCCGGATCTTCGAAAAGGCGACGGTCGGGCAGAAGGGAGTTGGCGTTGGTGCGCCGGAAGGCGGCGAGAGGCGAGACATGCGGGTCGGCCTCCGCATCCGGCACGGCGGTGCGGCGCACGTCGGACGGCGAAACGCCGAACAGCTCCCGGAACTGGCGGGAGAAATGGGCGCAGTCGGCGAAGCCGGCCTCGTTCGCGATGGCGGTGACCGACCGCTTGGTGTTGCGCAGCAGCCAATGGCCATAGCGCAGGCGCAAGGACCGGTAATAGGTGGCGGGACTGGTACCCACCGCCAGCCGGAACAGCCGCTCGAACTGCCTCGTGCTGACGTTCAGCCGGTGGACGATCTCCTCCACCGACAGCGGATCGCTGATGTGCTGCTCCATCAGCAGCAGGGCGCGGCGGACCCGGTCGTTGGTGATCTCCACCACCGTCGGAGGCTGCGGCTGCGACTGGCTGGCTGGACGCGCCTTGTCGATCAACAGGATGTGCATGGTTTTCTGGGCGGTGGCGCGTCCCAGATGGCGTTCGATGAGGAACGCCGCCAGATCGGCCACCCCGGCGCCGCCCGAACAGGTGATGCGGTCGCGGTCCACCACGTAAAGCTGGTCGGCAACCGGCACCAGATCGGGAAATTCCTCGATGAAATCGCGGTGATGATACCAGCTGACGCAGCAGCGCCGGTTCTTCATCAGGCCGATGCGGCTCAGCACGAAGCTGCCGGTGCAGACGCCGACCAGGGTCACGCCATAGGATGCCGCGGCGCGCAGATAGGCCAG
Organism: Azospirillum sp. TSH64; assembly: GCF_003116035.1. Taxonomy (GTDB): domain Bacteria; phylum Pseudomonadota; class Alphaproteobacteria; order Azospirillales; family Azospirillaceae; genus Azospirillum. The sequence goes on along the minus strand of NZ_LGQW01000015.1, from coordinate 2,007,202 downwards.
CGTCTCGTCGTCCAGCTGTGGTCCGCCATGCAGCAACCCACCCACCACGACCACATAGTCGAAGCGGCGGGGGTCGGTCAGCGGCTCCCAGCGGGCAACGCCGATGCCGCAGCTGGACATAACCGGCTCGGCCCGCGACCCCATGATGGTCCAGCGGCAGCGGATCTGCCGTGACCGGTCGCCCTCGTCGGCCGCCAGCCGCAGGGCGTCGATGAAAGGGGCAAGCGCCGTCAGGGTGAAATTGTTGGTCAGGATGAACCCGACCGACAGAAGCGCGCGTTCCTCCTGCCGGGGGGCGGGACCGCTACCGCCAAACCGGCGATATTCCACTGTCTTCCCCACCAGGACACCCTCCCAGTCCGACGGCCCCCGCTTGACGGCCATCTTCCATCCTTCGGAATGCTAGCGTCAGCGGCCTGCCCCCGGAAGACAATTCATTGGCGATGCTTCTAACGCTCCACCACCAGATCGCTGGTGGGACGGCTGCAACAGAGCAAGATCAACCCTTGGTCGATTTCCCGTTTGCGGATGCCGCCGGTGTGGTTCATTTCCACCGTGCCGGAAATCAACTTTGTCTTGCATGTCCCGCACAGCCCGCGCGAGCAGGATGTCGGAACGCGGATGTCGGCCGCCGATGCCGCATCGGCCACGGCCATGTCCGGCAGGCAGGTGAAGACCTTGCCGGTCTTGGCGAATTCGATGCGGAATCCAGCCGCTTGCAGCGCGTCCTCGATTGGGGCGTTTTGCACCGGTGCGTCCTGGGGCGGTTCCCCGGCGGCCAAGTCGGCCACCAGCTCTTGGAAATTGAAGCTCTCCTGATGGTAGTGGCTCATGTCGAAGCCGCCCTCTTCCAGGAAGGCGCGCACCGCCTTCATGAAGGGACCGGGGCCGCAGACATAGACTTCCCGCTCCAGGAAGTCCGGCGCGATCAGGCCCAGCATCGACAGCGACAGCCGGCCGGTGAATCCGGCCCAATGAGCCTCGGTGCCGATGCCCTCGCAGACATGGGCGACGCGCAGGCGTCGTCCGGGGCCGGTCAGGGCGTCCAGTTCACGGCGGAAGACGATGTCGGCCGGGGTGCGGGCGGCGTGGACGAAGACGATGTCGTGATCTTCGCCGAGATCGTCGAAGGTCCGGGTCATCGACATCAGAGGCGTGACGCCGCTGCCGCCGGACAGGAACAGGAACTTGCGCGGCGTCTCGGATTCGCCGGGGGTGAACTCGCCGAGCGGCCCGACCGCGCGGATGGTGTCGCCCGGCTTCATGGTGTCGTGCAGCCAGTTCGACACCGGGCCGCCGGGCACCCGCTTGACGGTGATCGAGAGCCGGTGCGGCCGGGCGGCGGAAGAGGAGACGGTGTAGCTGCGGTGAATGGTTTCGCCGCCGATGGACAGTTCCAGCGTGATGAACTGGCCCGGCCTGAACCGGAACAGGCAGGGTTGCCGCGGTGCGAAGACGAAGGTCTTCACATCGTGCGTTTCGTCCCGCACCGCCCGGCACACCAGCGTGTCGTCGATTTCGGGATCCCAGTTCCGGACCGGAGGCAGAGCCGCATCCTGCTGCATCGTCATCTCTCTTCCTGAGCCGTGGCGCCTTGGTCACAAACTGCGCCGCATCACTCGGCGGCGACGCTCACCGCAGCCTGCTTGCCCAGCAGATGCTCGGCCATGCGGCCGACGTACCATTCCGTGAACTTCTCGACGAGCGGCTCGGTGTAGGGCGAATACGGGCCCGGTTCGTAGGCGGGGCTGATGGCGCCGTTGTGCGAGATTTCGACCAGATCGGCGTCCTGCTGGTTGGTCGCCTCCCAGACTTCCGTCAGGCGGTTCAGGTCGTAATCGACGCCTTCCACCGCGTCCTTGTGGACCAGCCAGCGGGTGCGCAGCAGATTGCGGTCGGGACCGAGCGGGAACACCGAGAAGGTGACGATGTGGTCGCTCATGAAGTGGTTCCAGGAATTCGGCTGGGTCCAGAAGGACAGGGCGCCCAACTTGCGCTCGGCGATCGACCCCAGCAGCTTCCTGGAGGCGCTGCGCGTGTCCTTGGTGTGGGCCTCGCCGGCACCGTCCAGCGGCAGCCGCTCGGCGCGGAAGCCGGTGGTGTCGGTCAGATGCTCGATCTCGCGGCTGGGGAAGCCCGAGGCCTCCCAACCGGTGTGGCAGGATTTGACCAGAGCATCGTATTTGGCGGCATGTTCCATCCGCTTCGGATTGGTGCCGTCGGGGGCGAAGCCGAAGCCGTATTCGAACAGCGGGATGGTCAGTTCGGGATGATTGCCGACGCAGTGGTAGCATTCACGATTGTTCTCCATCGTGAGCTTCCAGTTGCCTTTCTCGATCAGGTCGACGGTCTTGGCGATCTTGCAGTTCTTCAGATCGTGCGGAAGGATATAGGGCTCGATGGCCGCCGCCATGCGGTCGATGTCGTCCGGAGCCTCCTCCGCCAAGCAGATGAAGATCAGGCCGCCGACCGAGCGGATGTGGACCTTTTTCAGGTTCCGGCACTTCCGGTCGAAATCGTTGCCCATATGCTCGGCGAACAGAAGTTCGCCGTCCTGGCCGTAGGTCCACTGGTGATAGCTGCACACCAGATTGCCGACGGAGGTCTTCTCCTTCAGGACGATGCGTGCGCCGCGGTGGCGGCAGACATTGTGAAAGGCGCGCAGTTCCATGTCGTCGTCGCGCATGACGATGACGGACGTCTTGCCGATGTCCACCACCATCACGTCGCCCGGCTCCGCCACATCCGGTTCCACACCCACATGCAGCCAGTGGCGCCCGAAGATGATTTCCATGTCCAGCTTGAAGATCTCGTCGCTGGTGTAGAACGGCGCCTCCAGGCTGTGACCCTTCTTTCGGCGCTTCAGCAGGGCTTCTATGGAAATCTCGGACGCCATGGTGGTTGACCTTCTGCGGGAGTGGGCCAGCGGGAGTTGGGCAATGCGTTCGTGGAGCCGCTTCAACCTTGACCGGGTTGTGATTTTCTCGATTCCACGACCCACAGCCTGCCGCCGGCCGCGGCGCGTCGCGTTCTGGATTGCGACATCAACTTTAAAAAGGCCGACAGGACATCCTGTCTTTTTGCGCATGCCGGGCTGGGGACAATGATCGGTTTGCGACAGGCTGCGAATGGTCGGGCCGGCCAGTCGGTTCGTCCGGGCGGGCGCTGTGCGGAGTTGTCGCAAATGCGATACGAACTGCCGCTGTGATGAAGGTTTTTTGCTTTCAAGGCCGGCATTCTTCCTCAATCAGCACTGATGCCAGCAAAGGTTCGCATCGGTTGGAAACAGCTTTCCGCTCAATGCCGGAAGGCGGTCGGCCACCCGTTTCCATGGATGCCAACCCGTCACGCGACCGTAGTAACCGGTAGGTCGGAGATGACCTGCCGGGCCACGCGCACGCATCCGGTTCAAGTCCCGGCACGGCGGATCGGCAAATCCAGGCGGAAGAGCCCAAACAAACGACCAAACAAACAACACGAGGAGGCTTCTTGATGAAAATCTTCGGTAAAGCCTTGGGCATGCTGCTGTCGGCGGCCATGACGGTCGGTCTGGGGACCTCTGTGACCGCCATCCCGGCGCAGGCCGCGGAGAAGTCGATCAACATCGGCTGGACCGCCTGGTCGGATGCCGAGGCGGTGACAAAACTCGCCAAAGCGGTGATTGAGGAGCGGTTCGGCTACAAGGTCGAACTGACCATGGCCGACATCGGCATCCAGTATCAGGGCATCGCCAGCGGCAAGCTGGACGCGATGCTGATGTCCTGGCAGCCGCTGACCCACAAGCCCTATCTCGACAAGGTCGGCAAGGACATCGTCGATCTCGGCCCGCTCTACACCCGTGCCCGCCTGGGCTGGGTGGTGCCGGACTACATCCCCGTCGATCAGGTCAAGACCATCGAGGATCTGAAGAAGCCGGAGGTGCAGAAGCAGCTCGGTGGCAAGATCCAGGGCATCGATCCGGGATCGGGGTTGATGCAGGCGTCGGAAAAGGCGCTGAAGACCTACGATCTGAAGGGAGTGCAGCTGGTGTCGGCCAGCGACGCCGCGATGCTCGCCGCTCTGGAGCGCGCCATGAAGCGCAACGAGTGGATCGTCGTGACCAGCTGGAGCCCGCACTGGATGTTCGCCAACTGGAAGCTGCGCTATCTGGAGGATCCGAAGGGCGCGCTCGGTGGGCTTGAAAGCGTGAACGCCGTCGTCCGGAAGGGCTTCTACCAGGATCATCCGGAAGTCTACGAGTTCCTGAACCGGATGGTCCTGCCCATCGGCGATCTGGAAGCGATGATGCAGGAAGCCCGCCAGACCAGCTATGAGAAGGCGGTCGACAATTACATCAAGAACAACAAGACCCGGATCGACTACTGGGTAACCGGCAAGCTCTGATCCGCAGCCGGGTGCCCTTTCCCGCGCCATTCCCGGCACTGTCGATGGAGGCGGTCCGTTCTCAACGCGCAAACGCGTGACGGACGGCCGTCTCCAGCCATTCCCGTTTCCAGTCCTTCCCAGTCCTTCCACGATCGGGGGCGCCGATGAACTCGCCAGCTCACCCGCAGGGCACCTCGCCGGCCGGCACCGGGATGGTGTCGGTTACGGGACTGTGCAAGCTGTATGGCGGCAATGCCGTCCGCGCCTTGACCCTGCTGCATGCCGGGAGGGGCCACGCCGACATTCAACGGGAAACCGGTGCGGCGGTGGCTGTCGCCGACGTTTCGTTCGGTCTTGCGGCCGGCGAAATCCTTGCGGTTCTCGGGCGGTCCAACTCCGGCAAATCCACCCTGATCCGCATGGTGAACCGTCTGGTCGAACCGACTTCGGGCATGGTGTGCCTGAACGGGCGCGACATGGCGGCGATGAAGCCGGCCGAACTGGTGGCCGCCCGCCGCGACAGCATGGCGATGACCTTCGGCGCCGTGGCGCTGATGCCCAACCGCAGCGTTCTGGAGAATCTGGCGTTCGGGCTGGAGGTCGCCGGTTTGCGCCGGCGTGAGCGTCAGGACCGCGCCCTGGCCGTACTGACGCGTATGGGGCTGGCCCATCTGGCCGACCGGCGTCCGCTTGAAATTCCGTCCGAGGCGCGGCTGCGGATCGGACTGGCGCGGTCCCTGATCGGCGATCCGCCCTTGCTGCTGATGGATGCTCCCTTCGCCGGGGTCGATCCCGTCCTGCGGCTGGAGCTTGAGGCGGAATTCCTCGACTGGCAGCGGGCGCATCGGCCTGCCGTGCTGTTCACCACGCAGGACCCGGACGAGGCGATGCGGATCGCGGACCGGATCGCCTTCATGGAGAACGGCCGCTTCGCGCAGGTCGGCACGCTAAATGAGATTCTGGAGACCCCCGCGAACGACCATGTCCGCTCCGCCTTCCAGGATATCGCGGCACGGCGGCGCGAGCGCCAGCGCTCCGTCCAGCTGGAGGAACTGATTTCCCATTTTGAACGGACGGCGATGGAGGGGTTGGACACGGTGGATTCGTCGGCGGGAGCACTCGACGGCACTGCGCGCCAGCTGACCGGCATCATCGACCGCACCAACGAGCAGGCGGGCGAGACCGTGGTGGCTGCGGAGCAGATCGCAAGCAACGTCCAGTCCGTTGCCGCATTGGCCGACGAGACCTTTCGGTCCTTGGGGGAAATCCGTCTCCGCATCGACGATTCCACCCGCATCGCCCTGGCGGCGGTCGAGGAGGCCCGCAAGGCCGACCAGTCGGTGCACAGCCTGCGGCAATCGGCCGACGGCATCGGCAACGTCGTGCGCATCATCGACGAGATCACCGGACAGACCAATCTACTGGCGCTGAATGCGACCATCGAAGCCGCCCGCGCCGGCGAGGCCGGCAAGGGCTTCGCTGTGGTTGCGCAAGAGGTGCGCCAGTTGGCAAGCCAGACCGCCAAGGCGACGCAGGATGTCTCGCTCCGCATCCAGGCGATGCAGGACGCGACCGGCAACGCCGCCCAGGCCTTGCAGAGCATCACCGCCGTGATCGAGGAGATCGGCACGATCTCGCTGGCCATCGCCAAGTCGATGGAGGCGCAGGCCGCCGCGTCGGCCACCATCCATGCCAGCATCGACCAGGCGGCATCCGGGGCCGGCGTGGTCGCGCGCAACGCCCGGCACGTCACCGGCGGCGCCCGCGACACCGAAAGCGCCACGCGTCACGTCCTGTCCGCCGCCGCCGACCTCGCCGGCCAGACCGTACGGCTGCGCGGCAGCATCGAACAGTTGCTGGACGGCATCCGCACCGGGTGACCGGTTCCACCACCCTTTCTCAAGAGAGCAGAAATCCCATGAGCAATCCGCTGTTCCGTGTCGGCGAGGCCACCGTCTTCGCCAAGGAAGGCCAGTTCACCGACGCCATGCCGGAAATCGTGATCGGCACGGTCGACGGTCCGGCCGGCCATGCATTCGCCACCATGATGGGGCAGACCGCCGGCCATACCCGCATGTTCGCGGTGCGGGACTGCAACCAGATGGTCCGCCCGGCCACCATGATGGTGTCCAAGGTGACGATGAAGTCCAGCGCCTATGTCGACCTGTTCGGCGGCGTCGTCCAGGCCGCCACCGCCGATGCGGTGCTGGACTGTGTCATCGACGGCCTTCTGCCGCGCGACGGGATCAACGACCTGTGCATTTTGGTGATGGTCTGGATCGATCCCCGCTGCGCCACCGACGCGAATCTCGACCGTGCCGATCTCTATCGCACCAATTACGAGGCGACCAAGATCGCCATCGGCCGGGCGATGCGCAACGAACCCACCATCGAAGAACTGATCGAGAACCGGCACAAGGTTCGCCACTTCATGCTGGATCCGCAGGAGTAAGAACTGGTCCCGACGCGGCCAAGGAGCCGAGGGCTCTTTGCTGCCGGGGCTTCTGCTACCGGTCCCAGTTGCGGACGATGGCGTCGAGGGTGCCGTCCGTCTTGAGTTTTTCATAGGCCGCACGCAGCCGTTCAGCCTTATCCGCCCGAGCCTTCGGCACCGAAATGTAGCGCGGCACCATCGCCAGAGGCTTGGGCAGGATCTTGACCGACGCGGTACGGCCTTCGCTGTCGGCCAGATATTTGAGCACCTGCAAATCGCCGGCGATGGCATCGACACGGCCGAGAAGCAGGCGCCGGAACGAGACGACGCTGCTGCTGCTGGGAACCCTCTCGAAGAGCTGCGACTTGTCGAACTCGGGCGTGTATTCGAAGCCTTCGACGACACCGACCCGCAGCCCCCGCAGATCCTCGATACCCGTGTAACCGATGTCCGAATTGCTGCGGACCATCAGAACGGTCGCCCCGACCCGGTAGGGACCGATCAGATGACCGCGTTCCAGACGCCGCGGCGAGGTGAAGAACTGGAACGCGACATCCACCTCGTTCTCGTCGTGGGCGCGCACCACCTCCGGCCAGGTCATCGGACGGTGAACCGGATACACGCCGATTTCCTTCAGCATCGCTTCGACGATCTCGGTGTCCATTCCCGTCCGCTTGCCCCGCAACGTGAAATTATAGGGCGGGAAGAAATCCTCGGAAGCGACGAGCCAGTTCTCGGCACGGGCCGGGACCGCTTTGAAAATCAGCGCGGCAACCAGCAACGTCGCGACGCATCCCACGACAGTGCCCAGCGCCCTCATGATCGGTGCCGTCCGCTTCGCGGAATTGGGAATACTGGAAACAGGAACCATCGATCTCGCCAACATGCCGGAGTGTTTGGGGATGCATGCTTCATGGAGGAAGCATGCATCCCCGTCTCCGGTGAGTGGTACATCGACGGCTTTGGGTTGGGGAAGGGATCTTATCGACGGTCGTGCCGGCCCCCATCACCCAAGGGGGCTTCAAGACCGTGAAGGCTCTGCTTCGGGCGCTGCCTCTCCGATGCCGGTTCCGGAAGCCTCCGCTCCTGGCGTCACGCCGTCCAAGGGCCCCGGAATCGGGGCCTGGGGGAGGAAGGGGAGGCGCTGGTCCAACGGGACCGGGGGGCGGACCGTCATCCGCCAGAGCGCGAAGGCCAGCGCGACGATGGCGACCAGTGCCGAGAACAGGAACAACCCATCCTGCTCGAACACCGCCATCACCAGGGAGGCCAGGAAGGGACCGGCGATGGCGCCCATCGAGAAGCCCAGCACCATGCCGCCGCTGGCCGGCACCATTTCGGCCGGCGTCAGGAAGTCGTTGGTGTGCGAGACGCAGATCGGATAGATCGCGAAGATGATCCCGCCGAACAGGGAGATGCCGGCCAGCAGCGGGCCGAACCTGCCCTGCGGCAGCATCGTCATGCCGATGCTGATGACGGCCAGGACCGCGAACAGGCCGACCAGGACCAGCCGCCGGTCGATAAGGTCCGAAAGCTTGCCGAAGGGCCATTGAAGGAGCATGCCGCCGATGATGGCGGCGCTGATGAAGGTCGCGGATTGGCCCAGATCGTAGCCGAGATGCCGGACATAGACCGGACCCAGCCCATAGAAGGCGCCGACGACCAGCCCGCTGATCACCGTGCCGGCAAATCCCAGCGGACTGGCGCGGTAGAGATGGCCGATCCTGATGGACTCCAGCTTCTGTAGAAGGGGCGGAGCCTTGCGGCTCAGCGCGACCGGGACAAGGGCGAGCGAGACCAGGATCGACACGATGACGAACTGCTTGAAGCCGTGCGGATCGTCGATGACCATCAGGTACTGGCCGACCCCTTGCGCGCCGTAGAGCGCGATCATGTAGAGGGCCAGGATCTGCCCGCGCGTGGCCGAGGTGGCGCTCTGGTTGAGCCAGCTCTCGATGCAGACGAACAGGCCGGCCATGCAGCAGCCTTCCACGAAGCGAAGGGTGATCCAGGCTGCGGGATCGGACCCCAGCGTGTGCCCGAGCGACGCCGCGACCAGAACCGTCGCGGAGGCGCTGAATGCGCGGATATGGCCGACCTGCGCGACCAGACGGAACGCCTGTGTCGATCCGACCGTCACCCCCAGATAATAGGCGGCGGTCAGGGCGCCGAGCAGGATGGGCGGTGCGCCTGCGGCATCCAGCCGAACGCTGACGATGGTTGTCAGCGCTCCCGTACCCCCCATCATCAGGAACACCGCGAGCAGCAGCGGGACAATCGGTTGGATGAGGGACATCGCGTGATCCGCCGGAGGGGAGAAACGCCCGCATGTCGGGGCCGACAGTCCCGGTATGGCGGGAACGGCGACCTTATAGCCGGGTGTCGCCGTTGTGGACACTGGCAAGAAAGGTCTCGACGGTGGCGAGCGCCATGCGCTCGTCCTCGATCACGACATGCCGGCGCAATTCCTGCACTGCGGCGGCGAGGCCACCCAATGCGAAAGCGCGGCGAACCGCCTGGGTGGCGTTTTCGTCGATGAGCTGCAAGATCGGTGAACTCCTTCTGTTACCGCAGGACGATTGCCCGGTGGTCGTGGAGCATGACGCGCGCTTCGATGTGCAGACGGATGGCGCGGGCCAGGACGATGCTTTCGACGTCGCGGCCGATGGCGACCAGATCGTCGGGCGACATCGAGTGATCGACGCGCGCCACCTCCTGCTCGATGATCGGTCCTTCGTCGAGGTCGTCGGTGACGTAGTGCGCCGTGGCGCCGATCAGCTTCACGCCGCGCTTGTAGGCCTGATGATAGGGCTTGGCCCCCTTGAAGCTGGGCAGGAAGCTGTGATGGATGTTGATGATCCGCCCGGCCATCCGCGTGCAGAGGTCCTGCGACAGAACCTGCATATAGCGGGCGAGGACGACGAGTTCCACATCGCTCGCCTCCACGATCTCCATCAGGCGGACTTCCTGCTCCTGCTTGGTGCCGGGGGAAACCGGGAGATGGTGGTAGGGGATGCCGTGCGATTCGACCTGCGACCGGAAGGCGTCGTGGTTGGAGACGACGCCGACTATGTCGACGGGCAGCGCCCCGATGCTGTGGCGGTACAGAAGGTCGTTCAGGCAATGGCCGAACTTCGACACCATGATCAGGATCTTCGGCCGCCGCCGGGCATCGCGCAGCATCAGTGTCATCCCGAAGCGCCTGACGATGGGTTGCAGATCTTCGATCAGGACGGCATCGCTGCGGATCGATTCCGGAGCGTCGAAAGCCATCCGCAGGAAGAAATGCTCGCCGTCATGATCGACGAATTGCGCGCTTTCGATGATGTCGCAGTCGCGGTCGGACAGGTGGGTGGAGATGGCGGAGATGATCCCCGGCCGGCTCAGGCAACTGACATTCATGTAGAAGAGGTTGTGATTGGGACGCATCGCAGCACTCGCGCCTAGGGATTTGGCCGGGGGGACGACTGGTCAGGCGATGTCGACGACGATCGGCTCATAGCCGAGCCGGCCCAGGAAGGCCGACAGGTCATCGGGATGCATCGACAGCGTCGCGCGATTGGTCATCGGGTGGAAATTGACGGTGTCGCCGGCCAGGACACGGCGTTCCAGCACCAGACGGACGCGGCGCTCCTTATCCGCCACCAAGGCCAGCGGGCTGACACCGCCCGGCTCGATGGACAGGACCTGTTCCAGCGTGACCGGCGAGGCGAAGGACAGCTTGGCAGAGCCGATGACCGGCGCCAGTTCCTTCATGTTCACCGACTGGTCGTGCGGCAGCACCACCAGCCACAACACGCCCTTGGCGTCCTTCAGAAGCAGATTCTTGGTGTGCACGCCGGGAACGCTGCGCCAATGCTCCTCCGCATCGGCGACGGTGCGCACCGGCGGATGGGCGTGCAGGCGCATCGGCGTCGATGCCAGGGCGAGTTCCCGGCAAAGCTCTTCGGGAATGCCGGCCTCGCGCCAGTGCAACTGCATTGTGTCATTGTCGTCGAGCATGGTCGCCATCCTTGTTGAGCCTGGCAAGCCACGGAAGGCGGATTGCCGCAGTGAGGGTCGAGGGCACCGTGGATGGTTGCGCCCCCGACCGTTCCGTTGGACGCAGCATGGCGAAAGGATCCACCCGCCGATTGTACGGGTGCGTCACCGGCGTTGAATGGAACGGCCTTGGCAGAGTCCCTGGCGGAGTCTCAGCCCTTGCGGAAAACGGACGGCGTCATGCCGCGCCGCTCCTTGAAGGCGCGGACGAAGTGCGAGGAATCGCAGAAGCCGACGGCCGCGGCGACCTCCGTCACCGACTGCTCGGTGTTGCGCAGCAGGAATTCGGCGTGCTCCAGCCGCATGATCCGGTAGGCCTCGGTCGGCGTCATGCCCAGCGCATTCTGGAAATGTCGCTCCATCTGGCGCCGGGCGGCGCCCAGGCGGCGGGCCATCTCCGCCACCGACAAGGGTACGTCGATGTTCTGCTGCATCAGCAGAAGCGCCTTCCGCACCACCTCGTCGTTGGTGGAGAAGTCGAGCGGGATGCCCGGCTGCGGCTTCTCCCCACGCAGGGCGTCGTCGATGATCATGATGTGCAGGCTCTTGCGCGCCTGCGCCCGCCCGACATGCTTTTCGACCAGATGGGCTGCGAGATGGGCCGAACTGGTGCCGCCCGAGCAGGTCAGCCGGTCGCGGTCGACGATGAAGATCTGGTCGGACACCGGCGTGATGCCGTCGAACTGTTCCAGGAAGTCGGCATGATGGAACCAGCTGATGCAGCAGCGGTATCCGTCCATCAGTCCGGCCCGCTGCAGGATGAAGGCGCCCGTGCAGACGCCGACCAGTGGGATTTTCGCCGCCGCCGCCTGACGCAGATAGCGGATGTAGTCGGGGCTGAGGTTGGAGATCTCGTCGATCAGCCCGCCGATCACGACGATGTAGTCGAACTTGGCCGGATCGCCCAGCCGTTCGGTCGGCTGCATCAGCATGCCGCAACTGGATGCGACCGGCCGCATCTGGTCCGACAGCACCGACCATTCGCAGAGGATCGGCCGGCTGCGGTCGCCCTCGTCGGCGGCCAGCCGCAGCACGTCGACGAAGTTGGCGAATGCGCACAGCGTGAATCGGTGGGCGAGGATGAAGCCGACGGACAGGCGCGGTGCAGCGGGGCGATCCGGAAGCCGGCCCGGCTTGGTGGCGTTTGTTCTGGCAGTGACTGTCATGTGACCTCCGGCGGACGCACCGTCGCACAGGTGACATTAAACTGACGCATCCATTCTGTCCAACGAAGGGTCGACTCCCGATACTGTCAGCAAATTGAACTTCGCGGTGCTGCCATGACCCGCTTCTCATTCTCCTCGCTGTTGACCAACGCGCTGACCGGCAACAAGAACTGGCAGCCCCAATGGCCCGATGCGGAACCGCAATCCGAGTATGACGTCGTGATCGTCGGCGCGGGCGGGCATGGTCTGGGTGCGGCCTATTATCTCGCCAAGGAACACGGCATCACCAACGTCGCGGTGGTGGAGAAGGGGTGGCTCGGCGGCGGCAACACCGGCCGCAACACCACCATCATCCGCTCCAACTACCTCTATGACGAGAGCGCCCGGCTCTACGAGCATGCGGTCAAGCTGTGGGAAGGGCTGAGCCAGGAGCTGAACTACAACGTCATGTTCTCGCAGCGCGGCGTGATGATGCTGGCGCACACGGTGCATGACATCCAGAGCTTCAAGCGCCACATCCACTCCAACCGCCTGAACGGCATCGACAACGAGTGGCTGACGCCGGAGCAGGCCAAGGAATACTGCCCGCCGCTGAACATCGCCGCCAATGCCCGCTATCCGGTGATGGGGGCGGCGTTGCAGCGGCGCGGCGGCACCGCCCGCCACGATGCGGTTGCCTGGGGCTATGCGCGGGCCGCGTCGGCGCGCGGGGTCGACATCATCCAGAACTGCCCGGTGACCGCCATCCGCCGTGACGCCTCCGGCCGCGTCACCGGCGTGGAGACGGCGCGCGGCTTCATCAAGGCGAAGAAGGTCGCGGTGTCGGCCGCCGGCAACACCTCGGTGGTGATGGACACCGCCGGCGTCCGTCTGCCGCTGGAAAGCTATCCGTTGCAGGCGCTGGTGTCGGAACCGATCAAGCCGGCCTTCCCCTGCGTGGTGATGTCCAACACGGTGCACGCCTACATTAGCCAGTCCGACAAGGGGGAGTTGGTCATCGGGTCGGGCACCGACCAATACACCTCCTACAGCCAGCGCGGCGGACTGCCGCTGATCGAGCACACTGTCGCCGCCATCTGCGAGGTGTTCCCGATCTTCAACCGCATGCGCATGCTGCGCAAATGGGGCGGCATCGTCGACGTCACGCCCGACCGCTCGCCGATCATCGCCAAGACGCCGGTGCCCGGTCTCTATGTCAATTGCGGTTGGGGGACCGGCGGCTTCAAGGCGACGCCGGGGTCGGCCAACGTCTTCGCCCACACCATCGCCCGCGACGAGCCGCACCCGATCAACGCGCCCTTCACGCTGGAACGCTTCAAGACCGGCCGGCTGATCGACGAGGCCGCTGCCGCCGCCGTCGCGCATTGAGGAGACGACCATGCTGCTCATCCGCTGCCCCTATTGCGAAGCAGAGCGCCCGGAGGTGGAGTTCACCTATGCCGGCGAGGCGCACATCGCCCGCCCGGCGGACCCCTCCGCCCTGTCCGACGACGAATGGCGCGACTTTCTGTTCATCCGCACCAACCCGCGCGGCCGGCATTTCGAGCGCTGGCGCCACATGCACGGCTGCGGACGCTTCTTCAACGCGGTGCGCGACACCGTGACCGACAAATTCTCCATGACCTACAAGGCCGGGGCTCCGCGCCCGAGCGACGAGGAGATCGCGCTTGCCTCAAGCGCCACCGCCGACTCCGCCGCCAGCGTCAAGGATGCACGTCCATGAGCAATTTCCGCATTGCCGGCAAGGGCAGGGTCAACCGCAGCCGCCAGCTGCGCTTCAGCTTCGACGGCGTGGACTATACCGGCTATGAGGGCGACACGCTGGCGTCCGCTCTTCTCGCGAACGGCGTCCATCTCGTCGGACGGTCCTTCAAGTATCATCGGCCGCGCGGCATCCTGACCGCCGGGTCGGAGGAACCGAACGCGCTGGTCGGCAGCAACCGCGGCAACGGCCGGTTCGAGCCGAACACGCGGGCGACGGTGCTGGAGGTCTTCGAGGGGCTGAAGACCGAGAGCCAGAACCGCTGGCCGTCGCTGACCCGCGACATCGGCGCGGTCAACGACGCGCTCTACATGCTGTTCTCGGCTGGCTTCTACTACAAGACCTTCATGTGGCCGAAGAGCTTCTGGGACAAGGTCTACGAGCCGGTCATCCGCAACGCCGCCGGCCTGGGCAAGGCGCCGACCGCCCCCGATCCCGACAGCTATGCCAGCCGCTTCGCCCATTGCGACGTGCTGGTCGTCGGCGGCGGCGCGGCCGGTCTTGCCGCCGCGCTGGAAGCGGGTCGCAGCGGCGCGTCGGTCATCCTGTGCGACGAGCAGTCGGAAATCGGCGGCTCGCTGCTGGCGGAGCCGACGGCCGAGATCAACGGGCAACTGGCCTGGGACTGGCTGGAGGACACCAACGCCGCGCTGGCGGCGATGCCGAACGTCACCGTGCTGCCGCGCACCACGGCCATCGGCTACTACCACCAGAATTTCGTCGGCCTCTGCCAGCGGTTGACCGACCATCTGCGCATCGTGCCGGACGGCGCCCCGCGCGAGCGGATGTGGAAGGTGCGGGCCAAGCAGGTGGTGCTGGCCCAGGGCGCCATCGAGAAGCCGCTGGTGTTCGCCGGCAACGACCGGCCGGGCGTGATGCTGGCCGGTGCCGCCCGCACCTACCTGAATCGCTATGGCGTCAAGGTCGGCAACTGGGTCGTCGCGGTCACCAGCCATGACAGCGCCTGGCATGCCGCCTTCGACCTTGCCAAGGCGGGGGTGGAGGTCGCGGCCATCGTCGATGTCCGCGGGACCGTGCCGACCCAGCTGGTGGCGGCGGCGGATGCGCTGCGCATCAGGACGCTGATCGGCTGGACCGTCACCGGCACCAAGGGCCGGCTGCGCGTCTCGTCGGTCCGGGTCAATCCGGTCGGCCCCGGCGGCAAGGTCGGCGGCGCCGAGACCATCGCCTGCGACACCCTGCTGATGTCGGGCGGCTGGACCCCCAGCATCCATCTGTTCTCGCACACCCAGGGGTCGCTGACCTGGAACGAGGACGGCCAGATGTTCCTGCCCGGCCGCGGCAAGGAGGAGTGCCGTCTGGCCGGCGCCGGCAAGGGCCGCTTCGGGCTGAAGGCCGCCTTCGAGGATGGCGCCGCCGCCGGTTCCGCCGCCGCGGCGGATGCCGGCTTCGCCGCCCAGCCGGCCGCCTACCATGTGGAGGGCGAGCTGTCCTTCACCGGCGTGACCGGCCACGAGCTGCCGACCGACCGCGACCCGGGCCATGCCAAGGCGTTCGTCGATTTCCAGAACGACGTGATGGCCAAGGACATCCGGCTGGCGGTGCGCGAAGGCTTCAAATCCATCGAACACATCAAGCGCTACACCACCAACGGCATGGCGACCGACCAGGGCAAGCTGTCCAACATCAACGGTCTGGCCGTCGCGTCCGATGCCTTGAAGCGGCCGATCCCCGCCGTGGGCCTGACCACCTTCCGCCCGCCCTATACCCCGACCAGCTTCGGCACCTTCGCCGGCTACAACAAGGGCGCGCTGTTCGAGGTGACGCGCAAGACGCCGATCGACGGTTGGGCCGAGGAGAATGGCGCGGTGTACGAGCCGGTGTCGCTGTGGCGCCGCGCCTGGTACTTCCCGCAGGTCGGCGAGGACATGCATGCGGCGGTGGCGCGCGAATGCAAGGCGGTGCGCACCTCGGTGGGCATGTTCGACGCCTCCACCCTCGGCAAGATCGAGATCGTCGGTCCCGACGCCGCCGAGTTCATGAACCGCATGTACACCAATGCCTGGACCAAGCTGGCTCCCGGCCGCTGCCGCTACGGCCTGTTGCTGGGCGAGGACGGCTTCATCCGCGACGACGGCGTGATCGGGCGTCTGGCCCAGGATCGCTTCCACGTCACCACCACCACCGGCGGTGCGGCGCGCGTGCTGGGCATGATGGAGGATTACCTCCAGACCGAATGGCCAGACCTGAAGGTTTGGCTGACCTCCACCACTGAACAATGGTCGGTGATCGCGCTGCAAGGTCCGAACGCCCGCAAGCTGATCGAACCGTTCGTCGAGGGCATCGACCTTTCGGAAGGCGCCTTCCCGCACATGGCGGTGGCAACCGGGAAGATCTGCGGCGTGCCGACCCGGCTGTTCCGCGTCTCCTTCACCGGGGAACTCGGCTTCGAGATCAACGTGCCGGCCCGCTACGGCCGCGCGGTGTGGGAGAAGCTGTTCGAGGCCGGCCAGCGCTTCGGCATCACCCCCTACGGCACGGAGACGATGCACGTCCTGCGCGCCGAGAAGGGCTACATCATCGTCGGGCAGGACACGGACGGCACGCTGACGCCGGACGACGCCGGCCTGTCCTGGGCCGTCGGCAAGACCAAGCCGGACTTTGTGGGCAAGCGCTCCCTGTCCCGTCCGGACATGCTGGCGGCGAACCGCAAGCAGCTTGTCGGCCTGCTGACCAGCGATCCGAAGACCGTTCTGGAGGAAGGGGCGCAGATCGTCCTCGACCCGAACCAGCCGGTGCCGATGGACATGGTCGGCCATGTGACCTCGTCCTACTGGAGCGCCGAGCTGGGGCGGTCCATCGCCTTTGCGGTGATCCAGGGCGGCCGGTCCCTGCAGGGCAAGACCGTGCATGTGCCGATGCCGGACAAGGTCCATTCCGCGACCATCACCGGCATGGTGTTCGTCGATCCCGAGAACACCCGTCTCAGCGCATAGGAGGCTCCCCCATGCTTCTGGCCAATCACCCGTTGCTGGGCAAGACGATCACCGGCGACACCGCAAGCAAGCTGACCATCCGTGCCGCCGAGGATGTCGCCCGCTTCAGCCTGCGCATCGATCCCGTCGCCGTGCAGGCGGCCGGGGCCGCCTTCGGTACGCCGCTCCCCACCCGCATCGGCGGGGTGGTGGAGGCCGGCGGCCGGATGGCGCTTCAGCTCGGCCCCGACGAGTGGGTGCTGACGGCGCCGGTCGCCGAGAGCGACGCAATCGCCGACGCCTTCGCCGCCCTTGGGGAGACACATAGCCTCGTCGATATCGGCCATCGCGAGGTCGGCATCCTGGTGGAGGGCGAGGCCGCAGCACTCGCCCTGCGCTCGGCCATCGCCTTCGACGTCGAGGCGATGGCGGTCGGCACCGGCTGCCGGACCCTGTTCGACAAGGCGCAGATCGTCCTGATCCGCGAGGACAAGAACCGTTTCCGGATCGAGGTCTGGCGCTCCTTCGCCGACCATGTCTGGGGAATCCTGCACGCCGTCAGCCGCGAAATCGCGCTCGGCCTCTGATCGAGAGAACCGCACATGACCCGTCATCAGTCCCTGCCGAAATCCGATCTCGCCGACACTGCGATTGCGGCGGCCATCGGGCGCGAACTGAACCGCCAGAAATACGAGATCGAGCTGATCGCGTCGGAAAATATCGTCTCGGCGGACGTGCTGGCCGCCCAGGGATCGATCCTCACCAACAAATACGCCGAAGGCTATCCGGGCCGCCGCTATTACGGCGGGTGCGAGTTTGTGGACGAGGTGGAGACCATCGCCATCGACCGCGCCAAGCAGCTGTTCGGCGCCGGCTTCGTCAATGTCCAGCCGCATTCCGGCGCCCAGGCCAACCAAGCGGTGTTCCTGGCGCTGCTCCAGCCGGGCGACCGGGTGATGGGCATGTCGTTGGCCCATGGCGGCCATCTGACCCACGGTTCGCCAGTGACCATGTCGGGCAAGTGGTTCGACATCGTCAGCTACGAGGTGCGCGAGAGCGACCAGTTGATCGACTATGACGCTCTGCGCGCCAAGGCGCTGGAGACGAAGCCGAAGCTGATTGTCGCCGGCGCCTCGGCCTATCCGCGGGTGATCGATTTCGCCGCGTTCCGCCGCATCGCCGACGAGGTCGGCGCCTATCTGATGGTGGACATGGCCCATTACGCCGGGCTGGTCGCCACCGGCCAGTATCCGGACCCGCTGCCGCATGCCCATGTGGTGACCACCACCACGCACAAGACCCTGCGAGGCCCGCGCGGCGGCATGATCCTGACCAATGACGAGGCGCTGGCGAAGAAGTTCAATTCGGCGGTGTTTCCGGGCAACCAGGGCGGCCCGCTGATGCATGTCATCGCCGCCAAGGCGGTCGCCTTCGGCGAGGCGCTGACCCCGGAGTTCAAGGCCTATGCTGCGCAGGTGGTGATCAACGCCAGGGTGCTGTCCGACACGCTGGTCAAGGGCGGGCTGGACATCGTGTCCGGCGGCACCGACTGCCACATGGTGCTGGTCGATCTGCGGCCGAAGGGCGTGAAGGGCCGTGACGCCGAACGCGCGCTGGAGCGGGCCGGCCTGACCTGCAACAAGAACGCCATCCCGTTCGACCCGGAAAAGCCGGCGGTGACCTCCGGCGTCCGGCTCGGCACCGCGGCGGGCACCACCCGCGGCTTCGGCGAGGCGGAGTTCGCCCGCATTGGCGAGCTGATCCTGACCGTCGTCGACGCCCTTGCCGCCGCCGGACCGGAGGGCAATGCCGAGGTCGAGAAGCGCGTCCACGGCGAGGTCCGCGAGTTGTGCGAGCGCTTCCCGATCTACGGTTGACCGGGACTCGTGCCGCTGGGAAATCCTGCTTAAGGCCAACTGTTTGACCTGACGAGGCGCGCGATGTTTCTCAGCGTTTTCGATGTGTTCAAGATCGGCATCGGCCCGTCCTCGTCGCACACGATGGGGCCGATGACGGCGGCGGTGCGGTTCCTCGACATGCTGCGGGCGTCGGCGGATGCCGCACCCGCGGCGATCAGGGTGCGGCTGCACGGTTCGCTCGCCTTCACCGGCAAGGGCCATGCGACGGACCGGGCGGTGCTGCTCGGGCTTCTCGATTACCGGCCGGACAGTCTCGATGTCGATGAAGCCGAGGAGCGGATCGCCGAATTGTGGAGGACCCGGAGGCTGCACCCCGCCGGCCTGCCGGTGCTGGACTTCGATCCGGAAACCGATCTGGTCTTCGACTTCGGGCCGCCGCTGCCGGGCCATGCCAACGGGCTGGTTTTCCAGGCGTTGGACGGTGCAGGCAAGGTGACGCTGTCGGAAATCTTCTACTCCATCGGCGGCGGCTTCGTCGTCACGGCGGCGGAGCGGGAAGCTCCGCCGGCGGCGTTCGAGACCGAGTGCGTCGGCTGGCCCTATCCCTTCCACAACGCGGCGGCGATGCTGCGGATGGCGCGGGAGAGCGGTGCGTCCATCGCCGAGATGAAGCGCGCCAACGAGATCGTCGTCCGCTCCCCCGCCGAGGTGGACGAGAAGCTCGGCGCCGTCTGGGCGGCGATGAACGGCTGCATCGAGCGCGGCCTCAGCCTGGATGGCCAGTTGCCCGGCAGTCTCAAGGTCAAGCGGCGGGCCAAGGCCATCCACCAGCAGCTTCTGCGCGAGCGCGGAGCCAATTCGAGTTTGCCCCACGTCGCGTCCGACTGGCTCGCCATCTATGCGATGGCGGTCAACGAGGAGAATGCGGCCGGCGGCAGGGTGGTGACCGCGCCGACCAACGGGGCGGCCGGCGTCGTGCCGGCGGTGATCCGCTATTACCTCGACCATTGCGCCGGCGCGGAGCCGGCGAAGGTCGCCGATTTCCTGCTGACCGCCGCAGCCATCGGCGGCCTGATCAAGCACAATGCGTCGATCTCCGGGGCGGAGGCCGGCTGCCAGGGCGAGGTCGGGTCGGCCGCCGCCATGGCTGCGGCGGGGCTGTGCGCTGTGCTGGGTGGAACACCGGAGCAGGTGGAGAATGCCGCGGAAATCGCGCTGGAGCATCACCTCGGCATGACCTGCGACCCGGTTGGCGGTCTGGTCCAAGTGCCCTGCATCGAGCGCAACGCCATCGGCGCCACCAAGGCGGTGGCCGCGGCGTCCCTGGCGCTGCGCGGCGACGGCCAGCACTTCATGCCGCTCGACAACTGCATCCAGGCGATGCGGCAGACCGGCGAGGAAATGAGCACCAAGTTCAAGGAGACCAGCCTGGGCGGGCTCGCTGTGAACCTGCCGGAGTGCTGACGCCCTGCGCTTCCGCTTGCCGCCAGCCTCTCAGCCTTCAGCCGAGGTCGATCCCATGGGCAACGGCATCCGGATATTTGCGGCATTGGATGGCGAGTTGGAGCCGGTGCTGGCCTGCGGCTGGCTGCTGTCGATGAATCGGGGCGTGATCGTCACGGCCGGCCCTCCGGATCGCGGACCGGGCGCCGGACTGTGTGCACGCGGCTTCATGGATCTTCATGTCCTCAGGCAGGACCTCGGCAGCGACGCGCTGTTGCGGGCCGCCGCTCTCCGGACACGCCGCCTTGCGGCCCTGTTCCCCGGTGAGGGAGCGCTCGACCTGAGCCACGATCCGCCGCTCGGGAGGTTCGATCTGCTGGTTGTCGGCAGGCCGCGTCCCGGCAAGCCGTCCTGTTGGAGCGCCGATGCGCGGCGGTTCGGCGCGGTTCTGGTGGCGCCGCGCGAGACACCGTCCCGCCTGGGCCGGAGCATCGCCATCCTGGCGGACGGGCCGCCACGCGCGCTGAAAACCTTTGGCATCGTCCGGCGGCTCTTTCCGGCCATCGCGTCGATTCACCTGATCCTCGACGAGCGCACCGGTCCGGCTCGGACGGACGAGTGGCTGCGGTGGCTGGACTGCCGGTGTCCGGTCCGGCATTCGACGGTGCGGCCGACCGCCGATGCGCGGAGCGCCGCCAGCCTCGCCGCCGGAGACGACCTTCTGGTGGTGGAGCGTCCGGTCCGCTTGTGGGGTAAGATCGCCTTCGAGTGGCGGCTGGCCGCTCTGCTCGATCATACGCCTGGAGCCGTGCTGTTCGCTCTTTGAACGCGAAGCGTCACTCCAACCGCTCACCCAGCTTCATCCGCATCAGCGCCAGTTCCGGGGCATTGCGGGCCTCCATCTTTTCCAGCACGCGGGCGCGGTGGGTTTCGACCGTGCGGATGCCGATGGCGAGGCGGCTGGCGATGGTCTTGTTGGGCAGGCCCTGGGCGACCATCTCCATCACCTCCAATTCGCGCGGGCTGAGCAGGGCGAGGCGGCGGCGGATGTCGCCGACCTCCGCATCGGCGCTGCGCGCGGCGAGGTCGCGCGCGAACGCCTCCTGCACCCGCTCGATCAGCAGATCCTCGTCGAACGGCTTTTGCAGGAAATCCACCGCCCCGGCCCGGAAGGCGCGCACCGCGGCGGTGACGTCGCCATGGCCGGTGATGACGATCACCGGCAGGGTCAGCCCGCGCCGGATCATCTCCTGCTGCAAATCCAGCCCGTCCATGCCCGGCATGCGGATGTCGAGAATGGCGCAACCCGGCTGGTCGGGGGACGCCGTCTCCAGGAATTCGGCAGCCGACGCGCAGCAGCGTACGGTCAGGCCGGCCAGATCGAGATGGAGTGCCAGGGCATCGCGAACGGCCTCGTCGTCGTCCACCACGAAAGCCACCGGTGTGGCTCCGGCGGCGGGCGTCTCGGTCGTCATGCGGGCTCTCCGTCTTTGCCCGCGCCATGGGCGGGAATGGTGAACTGGAACACGGTACCGCCAATGGAGCCGCCATACGCTCCGCTTCTTGCGGTCAGGGTGCCGCCATGGTTCTCGACGATGGTGCGGACGATGGACAGCCCAAGCCCCATGCCGGTCGGCTTGGTGGTGACGAAGGGGGCGAACAGGTTGCGCTCCACCACCTCGGCAAGGCCGGGTCCGGTGTCGCGCACGCCGATGGCGACGAAGCCGGGCTGCGCAGCGGGGGAGGCGAAGATCACGATGCGGCGCCGGGCCGGATAGGCCTGGGTGGACGGCCCGCCGTCCGGACCATCGCCCATCGCTTCCGCGGCATTGCGGACGAGGTTGAGAATCGCCTGCTGCAATTGGACCGCGTCGCCGCCGATGGCGGGGAGGGCAGGGTCGACCTCCGCGACGATCTCCACCGCATGGCGGCTGGCCAGCGGGCCGGCCAGCGTCAGGCAGTCGGCGATCAGCGTGGCGACCGGCAGCGGGGTGCGGTCGCTGGCGCCCTTGCGAACGAAATCACGCAGGCTGCGGATGACCCGGTCCGCCCGCTCCGCCTGGGTGACGGTCTTGTCGAGGATCTCGGTCAGGCGGGGAGAGGCCCCTTCGATCCGCGCCACCTTGCGGGCGGCGCGGGCATAGCCCATGGTCGCCGCCAGCGGCTGGTTCAACTCATGGGCCAGTGCCGCCGTCATCTCGCCCGCCTCGATCAGGCGGGAGGCGTGGGCGAGGTCGGACTGCCGCACCCGCAGCCGATCCTCCGCCCGCCGGCGCTCGCTGACCACGGCGCCCAGCAACAGGATGGTGACGGCCAGAGTCAGCATCAACAGCTGGAAATGAGCCATGCGGTCGGTGTCGACGCCGGTCGCCTGGATGGCCGCGATCAGCCCGGCCTGCGTGGCGACCGAGGCGACCACAGCGCCGGCCAGCCCATGCCGCACGGCGATTCCGATGGCGGGCAGGAACAGCAGATAGAAATGCTCGTATTGCGAGGAAGCCAGCGGGCCGAAATCGAGCCAAAGGGTGAAGCCGATCAGCGTCCCCTGCGCCAGCGTCTCCGCCGCCCCGCTCCAGGACCAGCGCAGGGCCGGCATCCGCCGGCCGATCAGCACCAGCGGTGTCAGAACGGCGATGCCGATGACTTCGCCCGTCCAATAGCGCAGCAGCACCTCCGGAAAGTTCGTCCACTCGAACAGCCCGGCAGCGGTGTGGATGGCGATGAAGCACAGGCCGATGCCCAGCACCGCCGCGGCGCTGCCGCCCAGCAGCAGGACGATGTCGCGCAGCCGGGACAGCCCCGGATCGATCGCGCGGCCCAGCAGCCATCCTGCGATCCCATAGCCCGCGGCGACGACGCCGTTGGCCAGGAACGGGGCCCACAGCGTCATGGGCATGAGCGTTATGGGCAGATCACGGACGACGAGGTCGGCGGCGGTCAGCGCCAGCCAGACCAGGGGCACGGCGCGGACGCCGAACAGCACCGACACCCCCATCATCAGCCCGGCCGGCGGGTTCCACGGCGTGATGTTGATGGACGAGACCGCATGGATGAAGCTGATCCAATCCAGGAACAGGTGGGCGGCCAGATAGGCCGGAACGAGCATCCATTTGCGGCGGGCAATCTGCGACATGGGGCGATGGTAACGCCAACCCGCTCCGACTGCATCAGGCGAAATCGCCGGCCCCGTATTACTACGGACAGCCTGCGGCATCGGGCGCGGTCCCTTCGGGTCCGTATTTCCCGGCATGGACAGACTGCCGCCGACTTCCGATCATTGAGTTGTTTCCTGCGGAGCGATTTCCGCCAGGCAACGGACCGCACCGGAACAAAAGGACCGGAGACCCCAAGCAACCGGAACCGTCACGATGGCAAGCCTCAAGCGCATTCTGCTGGCAACCGACTTGGAACCGAAATCGGACCGCGCCCTGGAGCGCGCCGTTCAGCTCGCCCAGCGGTTCGATGCGGAACTGACGGCGCTGCATGTCGTCGACGGCAACGGCGGCCGCTATGGCTGCCTGCCGCTGCACCATGTTGAAGGGGAGTTGCAGCGCCACATCCTGGCCGCGAGCGGCGGGGCCGGCATCCGGGCACAGGCGGTCGCGGTGCGCGGCGACGCGGTGGAACACCGGGTCGCCGGCTATGCCGGCCTGTGGCGTCCCGACCTTCTCGTGGTGGGCCTGCACCAGCGCGACCGGGTGGCGGACCTGTTCCTGGCCTCCACCGTCGAGCGCATCGCGATTGCCGATGGAACGCCGATGCTGATCGTGCGCGACAAGCCGCTCCAGCCCTATCTGCGGGCGCTGGTGCCGGTCGATTTTTCCGAACGGTCGCGCTCATCGGTGGAATCGGCGCGCATGCTGATGGAGGAGGGATGCATCCACCTGCTGCATGTCGCCGACCTGCCGGACGCGTCGGCACTGGACAAGGCACAGGTCGAGCACGATTTCCGGACCGTGCTCGGCTCCCGGGTGGAAGGGCCGCCGGTTGGGCCGCCGGGTGGGATGGAGGTGGAGACGATCCTGTTGACCGGCTCTCCCGGACAGCGGATCGTCGGTCTGGCCCGGCAGGGGCGGTACGATCTGGTTGCAATGGGCTCGGCCCGGCGCAGCGGCGTTGCCCGTGCCCTGCTGGGCAGCACGGCGTCCGAGGTGATCGACGCCCTGCCCTGCGACGTGCTGATCGGTGGCGTGGATATGGGTGCGGGCTCCGGCTGGTCCCCGGCGCCCGCACCCACACATTGCCCCTGATGGGCCTGAATGGAGAACCGGATGACCATCACTGACCATTTTTCCGTGTCCAGCGTGATCCTCGATGCCGCGCCCGGCAACAAGGCGGCGCTGCTCGACCAGTTGGCGGCGGAGGCTGCCAGCCGCAGCGGGCGTCCGGCGCCCGAGATCCTGGAGGCCTTGCAGGCGCGGGAGAAGATCGGCTCCACCGCGCTCGGCAGGGGTGTTGCGCTCCCCCACACGGAGCTTGCCGATCTGGCGGCCCCGGTCGTCCTGTTTGCCCGTCTCCAGCGCGCGGTCGATTTCGATGCGCGCGACGACGAGCCGGTCGATCTCGTCTTCCTCGCGCTCTGGCCGGCATCGAACCGCAAGGGACTACTGGCGGCCATGGCGGAAATCTGCGGGGCGCTGCGCGATCCGCAGTCGCTGCGCCGTCTGCGCGGTGCCAAGACCGCCGACGACGCGGCCCAGATCGTCATTCAGGCCGTTGCCCAGGATGAGGACGACCGGGATTGCGACGACGGAACGCCTGGCTTCTGACTCCATCCATCGCCGCCGCTCCAGTGTGCCTCCAGTCTGCCGCCAGTCTGCCGTAGGATTTCATGCCCGACGCACTCCCGCTCCTGATCGCCATCGCCTTGCCCTTCGCCGGCGCGGTTGCCGCCGGACTGCTGCCCACCCATGCGCGCAACGCCGCGGCGTGGCTGGCCGGCGGCGTGGCACTGCTTGGGCTGGCGATGGTGTGGGCGGCCTACCCGACGGTTTCGGCCGGCGGCGTGCTCCGCTTCACCGCCGGATGGATGCCGTCGCTGGGCCTCGACTTCTCCCTGCGGATGGACGGCTTCGCCTGGCTTTTCGCCGGGCTGGTGTTCGGGGTCGGCGTGCTGGTGGTGGTCTACGCCCGCTATTACATGGCGGCCGAGGATCCGGTGCCGCGGTTCTTCGCCTTCCTGCTCGCCTTCATGGGATCGATGACGGGGGTGGTGCTGTCGGGCAACCTGATCCAGCTCGCCTTCTTCTGGGAACTGACCAGCCTCTTCTCCTTCCTGCTGATCGGCTACTGGCATCACACCGCCGCGGCGCGCGACGGCGCGCGCATGGCGCTGACGGTCACGGCGACCGGCGGCCTCTGCCTGTTCGCGGGCGTGCTGATCCTCGGCCACATCGTCGGCAGCTATGAACTCGATGCCGTGCTGGCGGCCGGCGACCTCATCCGCGCCCATCCGCTCTACCTGCCGGCCCTGGTGCTGATCCTGCTCGGCGCCCTGACCAAGAGCGCGCAGTTCCCCTTCCATTTCTGGCTGCCGCACGCCATGGCGGCGCCGACCCCGGTGTCGGCCTACCTGCATTCGGCGACGCTGGTGAAGGCGGGCATCTTCCTGATGGCGAGGCTGTGGCCGGTTCTGGCGGGGACCGAGGCGTGGTTCTGGATCGTTGGCTCCGCCGGCCTCGCCACCCTGCTGCTCGGCGCCTATGTCGCCATCTTCCAGCATGACCTGAAGGGACTGCTGGCCTATTCGACGATCAGCCATCTCGGCCTGATCACCCTGCTGCTCGGCCTGAACAGCGAACTGGCGATGGTGGCGGCGATCTTCCACGTCATCAACCACGCGACCTTCAAGGCCTCGCTGTTCATGGCCGCCGGCATCATCGACCACGAGACGGGAACGCGCGACATCCGGCGGCTGTCGGGGCTGAACCGCTTCATGCCCTTCACCGCCCGCCTCGCCCTGATCGCCGCCGGCGCGATGGCGGGCGTACCGCTGCTGAACGGCTTCCTGTCCAAGGAGATGTTCTTCGCCGAGGCGCTGTCCGCCAAGGACCCGCTGCCGGTCTTCTTCGACGTGCTGCCGGTCGCGGCGATGGTAGCCAGCGCCTTCAGCGTCGCCTATTCGCTGCGCTTCATCCACGGCACCTTCTTCGGGCCGGACCCGGTCGACCTGCCGCACAAGCCGCACGAGCCGCCGGCCTGGATGCGCTTCCCGGTCGAGGTGCTGGTGCTGGCCTGCATCGTCATCGGCATCCTGCCGGCGGCTACCGTCGGCCCCTATCTCGACATGGCCGCCCGCGCCGCCCTGGGTGCTGCGACGCCGGAATACAGCCTCGCGGTCTGGCATGGCTTCAACCTGCCGCTGGTGATGAGCATGGCCGCCTTCGCCGCCGGGCTGATCCTCTACCGGCTGCTGCAAAGCCATCTCGCCAAGGGGATCGAGGGGCCGCCGCTGATCCGCAGCCTGGAAGGGCGGCGCATGTTCGAGCGGACGATGGTCTTCCTGTCCTGGCGGCTGGCCCGCACCGCCGAGGGCGTGCTCGGCACCCGCCGCCTGCAGCCGCAGCTGCGGCTGGTGGTGGTCGCCGCGGTGCTTGCCGCCGGCTGGACCGTGTGGACCCGCGGGGTGGGGCCGGGCAATCTGGTGCCGTCGGGCATCGACCCGGTGCTGGCGCTGATCTGGCTGCTGGGGGCCGCCTGCGCCCTGGGTGCGGCCTGGCAGGCGAAGTTCCACCGGCTGGCGGCGCTGATCCTGCTCGGCGGCACCGGGCTGGTCGTCTGCGTCACCTTCGTCTGGTTCTCGGCCCCCGACCTCGCTTTGACCCAGCTGCTGGTGGAGGTGGTCACCACCATCCTGCTCCTGTTGGGCCTGCGCTGGCTGCCCAAGCGGATGGACATCCCCGGCAGCCGCGGGTCGGAGGCGGTCACGCTGACCCGCCGCCTGCGCGACCTCGGCATCGCCACCGCCGCCGGGGCCGGCATGGCCGGGCTGGCCTTCGGGGTGATGACGCGCTTCCCTCCCGAACTGCTGGCCCGCCATTTCCTGGAGCTGGCCTACAGCGAGGGCGGCGGCACCAACGTCGTCAACGTCATCCTCGTCGATTTCCGCGGCTTCGACACCATGGGCGAGATCGCCGTCCTGGGGGTGGTGGCGATGACCGCCTACGCGCTGCTGCGCCGCTTCCGCCCGGCGTCGGACAGCGTCGACGTTCCCGAGCAGC
Organism: Azospirillum sp. TSH64; assembly: GCF_003116035.1. Taxonomy (GTDB): domain Bacteria; phylum Pseudomonadota; class Alphaproteobacteria; order Azospirillales; family Azospirillaceae; genus Azospirillum. The sequence continues at coordinate 1,979,976 of NZ_LGQW01000015.1, read as the reverse complement.
AGCGCGACCAGAGCGCCTTCGACGCCTCGCGGCCCGACCGCAAGGACGGCGACACCGTGGCCGACTGGCTGTTCATCCCGTCGCTGATCGCCCGGCTGCTGTTCCCGGTGATCCTGCTGGTGGCGCTGTTCCTGCTGCTGCGCGGCCATGACCTGCCGGGCGGCGGTTTTGCCGCCGGCCTGACCGTCGCCATCGCCATGATCCTGCAATACATGTTCGGCGGCACCCAGTGGGTCGAGGCGCGGCTGCGCGTGCTGCCGATGCGCTGGATGGGCATCGGCCTGCTGCTGGCCGCCGGCACCGGGCTCGGCGCCTGGATGTTCGACCGGCCGTTCCTGACCAGCTACTTCGCCTATTCGCAGATTCCGGTGCTGGGCAAGGTCCCGGTGGCGAGCGCCCTGCTGTTCGACATCGGCGTCTTCGCCCTGGTTGTCGGCGCCACCATCCTGATCCTGATCGCGCTGGCCCGCCAATCGCTGCGCGGCCACCGCGCCGCCGCCCCCCGTCCGCCGGAGGTTCCGGCGGTGCCCGAACCGGCTGCCACCGCCGTGGGACAGACTGCCGTGGGAGACGACTGATGGAACTGATCCTTTCGCTCGGCATCGGCGTGCTGACCGGCTCCGGCGTGTGGCTGCTGCTGCGGCCCCGCACCTTCCAGGTGATCGTCGGCCTGTCGCTGCTCTCCTATGCCGTCAACCTCTTCATCTTCTCCACCGGCGGCCTGCGCACGGGCGCTGCGCCGATCCTGGAGGGCGGCCGGGCCGGAACGCTCGCCATGCATGCCGACCCGGTGCCGCAGGCGCTGGTGCTGACCGCCATCGTCATCGGCTTCGCCACCACCGCCCTGTTCCTCGTCGTGCTGCTCGCCGCCCGCGGCCTGACCGGCACCGACCATGTCGACGGAAAGGAGAGCGGCCGGTGAGCGGCTGGATGGACCATCTGACGATTGCCCCCATCGTCGTACCCCTGCTGGCGGGGGCGGTGATGATGCTGATCGACGAGCGGCAGCGCACGCTGAAGGCGGTGATCGGCATGGCGTCGGCGTTGACGCTGCTGGGCCTGGCGATCCTGGCCCTGACCGTCGCCGATTCGGGGACCGGCGTCGTCCGCGTCTACCGCCTGGGCGACTGGCCGGCGAGTTTCGGCATCGTGCTGGTGCTGGACCGCTTCGCCGCCCTGATGCTGGTGCTGACCGGGATTCTGGGAGTCGCCGCCCTGACCTTCTCGCTGCCGCGCTGGCAGAAGGCGGGGGCGCATTTCCACCCGCTGTTCCAGTTCCAGCTGATGGGGCTGAACGGCGCCTTCCTGACCGGCGACCTGTTCAACCTGTTCGTCTTCTTCGAGATCATGCTGGCAGCCTCCTACGGCCTTGCCCTGCATGGCTCCGGGCTGGCGCGGGTGCGGGCGGGGCTGCATTACGTCGCGATCAACCTGTCGGCGTCGCTGCTGTTCCTGATCGGCGTCAGCATGATTTACGGCATTTCCGGCACCCTCAACATGGCAGACCTCGCCGGCCGCGTCGCCAGCCTGGCCTCCGAGGACCGCGGGCTGCTGGAAGCCGGTGCGGCGATCCTGGGGCTCGCCTTCCTGATCAAGGCGGGGATGTGGCCGCTGGGCTTCTGGCTGCCCAACACCTATTCCACCCTGGGCTCGGCGTCGGCCGCCATAGTCTCGATCCTCAGCAAGGTCGGCATCTATGCCGTGCTGCGGCTGTGGCTGCTGGTGTTCGGCGAGGGGGCAGGGGCGTCCAGCGGCTTCGGCGGCACGGTCCTGCTGATCGGCGGCTTGCTGACCATCGGCTTCGGCTGCATCGCCGTGCTGGCGACGCAGAACATGGCGCGGCTTGCCGGTGCCACCGTGCTGGTGTCGTCCGGCACCCTGCTGGCCGCCATCGGCGCCGGCCAGATGGCGGTCACCGGCGGGGTCCTGTTCTATCTGACCAGTTCCGTGATGGCGGTCGCCGGCTTCTTCCTGCTGATCGAACTGGTGGAGCGCGGCCGGGGCGTCGGCGCCGACGTGCTGGCGGTGACCCGCGAGGCCTTCGGCGAGGGCGACGACGAGGATGCCGACGACGGCGCGGGTGGCGGCGGCGCTGGCGTCCCCATTCCGGCGACGATGGCGATCCTCGGCATCGGCTTCATGTCCAGCGCGCTTTTGCTGGCCGGCCTGCCGCCGCTGTCGGGATTCCTCGCCAAGTTCGCCATCCTCTCGCCGCTGCTGGCGGCCGGGCCGGTGGTTCCCGTCACCACATGGATCCTGCTGGCGGCGCTGGTGCTGTCGGGACTGGCGACGGTGGTGGCGATGACCCGGGTGGGCATCGATGCCTTCTGGGCCTCGCCGGCCGCCGAGGTGCCGCGGGTGCGGGTGTCCGAGATTGCGCCCGTCCTGCTGCTGCTCGCCCTCAATCTGGCGCTGACCATCCAGGCCGGACCGGCCATGCGCTACATGGAGGACACCGCGCGCGCGCTCCATGCTCCGCAGAACTACAACGGTGCCGTGCTGTCCGGTATTCCGACGGCAGGCCCGACGGCCGGAGGTGCCCGATGAGACGGCTGATGAGGCGGTTGCTGCCCTATCCCATGATGACGGCGACGCTGCTGGGGGTGTGGCTGCTGCTGAACGAGAGCGTGGCCCCGGGCACCATCATTCTGGGCGGCGTACTCTCGGTGGCGACGGCCGCGACGCTGTGCGTGCTCGACCTGCCGGGCGGACGCTTCCGCCGTCCGCAGGCCGCGCTGTCGCTGCTGGGTGTCGTGCTGGTCGATATCCTGCGCTCCAACTGGGCGGTCGCCAAGATCATCCTGCGGCCGGGCGGCGGCGGCCGGGTGTCCGGCTTCCTGCGCATCCCACTCGACCTTAGGGCACCCTACGGGCTGGCGACGCTCGCCTGCATCGTCACCGCCACCCCCGGCACGGTGTGGGTCGCCTATGACCGGCGGCGGAACACCATCCTCCTGCACATCCTCGATCTGGTGGACGAGCAGGAGTGGATCGACACCATCAAGGGCCGCTACGAGACACGGTTGATGGAGCTGTTCGAATGATCCTGACCCTGCTGATGGGAACGATCTTCCTCACCCAGATCATGCTGGTGGTCGCCATGGCCTTTGCGACCTTCCGGGTGCTGCGGGGACCGCGGGCACAGGACCGGGTGCTGGGGCTGGACACCCTCTACGTCACGGCGACCATGCTGCTGCTGACCTTCGGCATCCGCAACGGCAGCATCCTCTATTTCGAGGCGGCTCTGATCATCGCCCTGCTCGGCTTCGTGTCGACGGCGGCACTGGCGAAATTCCTGATGCGCGGCGAGGTCATCGAATGAACAACCATCTGGCCGATCTCCCCGCCTGGGCCGCCATTCCCGCCGCGCTGCTGCTGCTCGCCGGCGCCGTGTTGACCCTGATCGGAACCGTCGGGCTGCTGCGCTTCGGCAGCTTCTACCAGCGGGTCCACGCGCCGACGCTGGGCTCGACCCTGGGCATCGGCTGCATCCTTCTGGCCTCGATGCTGGTCTTTTCCGTCCTGGAATCCAGGGCGATCCTGCACGAGGTGCTGATCACCGCCCTGATGGTGGTCACCACCCCGATCACTTTGATGCTGCTGGCCCGCGCCGCCCTCTACCGCGACCGCAGCGAGGGAAGCGATGAGGTGCCGCCGCCGCCCTCGGGCCAGGACGCGCGCGCTTCCGGCACACCGCAGTCCCAGTCGGGTCCGGATGGCGGGCAGGCTGTGTGAGGCGGCCTGCGGGGACTGCATCGCACTGATCAGGTTTGCAGTTCTGCGCCGCAGCCGTTCAGTGCGGCGAGGACGGCCTCTGCGGTTTGCCGGCTGTGGGCGGCCAGGAGGCTGCCGGCCACCGCTGCGTCGCGCTGCCGGAATGCGGCCATGACTCCCTCATGTTCGTTCAGCGAGTCTCGCCAGCGCTCCTCATCGTAATTGGCCAGCGACCGTGCCCGGAGAATCTTGGAAGCGAAACCGGCATAGGTGGCGTCCAGGGACGGGTTGCGCGCCATCGCGACGATCCGGGCGTGGATTTGCCGGTTGGTCAGGAAATAGGCCAGCCGGTCGCCGGCATCGAACTGGGCGTGAAGCTGGTCGTGGAGCCGGTCGAGTTCGGCGAATTCCTCGACCGTGCCCCGCCGGCAGGCAAGGTCGCCCGCAAGCGCCTCCAGCGCCTCCATCACCTCGAAAACGGCGGCGATCTCCCTCGGGTCGATCGGCGTCACCACGGCGCCACGGTGCGGGCGAAGCTCCACCAGCCCCTCAGCCGCCAGGACGCGCAACGCCTCCCGCAAAGGCGTTCGGGAGACCCCGAGCTGTTCGCACAGCTGGACCTCCGGCACGCGGCTGCCCGGCCGCAATTCGCCGGACAGGATCATCGCCCGCAGCTCCGCGACGGCGCCGTGATGCAGCGTTTCCCGGCGGATCGGCCCGGCGGAGGGCTTGACGGTTTTCACGGTGTCCATGGTCGATCCGGCGATGCCCTTGGTGCTGAATGATTGTGCATGTATGCGCAAACGATGCCATGCGCATAAAAATAAGGCAAGAGAGTCGCGGAGCGCTTCTGGTTTACAAAAAATCATATATCATTGATATTAATAGATAAATCTGAAATCGCCATATTGTATACAATCTGGCACGATGCTTGCGACTGATGGGATATCGCAATCGCATCAGGGAATTCTGCCCATGTCGCTTCGATCCTTCACGCTTGGCGCTGTCACCGGCGTGGTCCTCGCCCTGTCCGCGGCGGCTACGACCGCCCAGGCCGCCGACATCGACGCGGTGAAGCTGGGCTTCGCCAAATGCGCCCATTGCCTGCCGATGGCGCTGACGCCCGATCTGGCGAAGGGCGTGAAGATCGAGGCCATCAACTTCAATTCCGGCAACGACGTGCTGACGGCTTTGGTGTCCAAGAGCATCGACGTGGCGCAGGTCACCTACCTCCACTACATCACCGCCCTCGACAAGGGGTTCGACGTGGTGGCGATCTCCGGCCAAGTGAATGGCGGATCGGAGATCCTGACCGCCAAGGGGATCGAGCTGAAGCCGGACGACTGGGCCGGGCTGAAGGCGCTGATCGCCGACCGCAAGGCGAAGGGCGAGCCGCTGCGCGTCGCCGCTTCGCGCGGGAATGCGCAGGACATCCACATGCGCGGCGCCTTCCTGAAGAACGGGATCGACGCCAACAAGGACGTGCAGTTTGTCAACATCCCGAACCCGTCCGACCATGCCGCCGCCCTCCAGCGTGGCGAGGTCGACGTGATCTGCACGGTGGAGCCCTTCGCCTCGCAGATCCGCAGCAGCGGGACCGGCCGGCACTTCACGCTCCCCTACGACCAGGCCGCCGGCAACCTGACCAACCTGATCGTCACCCGCTCCGACGTGATCAAGGAGCATCCCAAGGCGGTCGAGGCCACCGTCGCGTCCGTCGTGGCGCTGGTCGACAAGCTGAAGGCGGACCGGGGTGCCTGGGTCGACACCATCAACAAATACACCGGCATGGACAAGACCGTCGCCGCGGAGGCGCTGAAGAACGCCTCGCCCGACTATGCCATGCACAAGGACAGCACGCTCGCCATCGCCGCGATGATGCGCGACCTGAAATACATCAGCCACGACGTCTCCGCCGCGGCCGAGAAGAACCTCGACTACAGCTTCCTGGAAACCGTCACGGCCAAGCCGAAGACCGAGCTGGGCTTCTGATCGGCGGCCGGTTGCATCCGGCCAGGTGTTTCATGGGACAGGAGTCCGGTTCATGACGGCGATAGGAAAAATCTGGGAGCGGTTCGCCTGGGAAAGGGCGGTCGTTCCCCTCGTCATCCTCGTGGCCTGGGAGGCCGTGTCGCGGTCCGGCCTTCTGCCCGCGGCGCTGCTGCCGCCGCCGACGGTGGTCCTGCATGCCTGGGGCGACTGGGTCTTCGGCTTCGACGAGACCGCACAGGCCAACAGCGGGCGCTGGTTCGCCGATGCGCTGTCCAGCGCCATGCGGGTTGCCGCCGGCTATGCCATCGCGGCGGCCAGCGGCATCCTGCTGGGCATCGCCATCGGCTGGTGGCGCTGGGTCGAGCGGACGGTGGAGCCGACGATCCAGATGCTGCGCCCGGTTCCACCGGTGTCGTGGATTCCGGTGGCGATCATCTGGTTCGGCATTGCCAACAAGCCGGCCATCTTCCTGGTCTTCCTCGGCGCCTTCTTCCCCATCCTGATGAACACCATCCACGGGGTGAAGACGGCCGACCGCAACCTGATCCGCGCCGCCGCGATGATGGGCGCCACCGAACAGCAGCTTCTGCGCCATGTGGTGTTCCCGGCGGCCCTGCCCAGCATCTTCGCCGGCCTGCGCATCGGCATCGGCGCCGCCTGGATGCTGACCGTCACCGCCGAGATGGTCGCGGTCAAGAGCGGGCTCGGGTATGTGCTGTGGGACAGTTACTATTTCCTGCGCTACGACCTCGTGCTCGCCGCCATGGCCAGCATCGGCCTGCTCGGCTACGCGACCGACGGCCTCATCAAGCTCCTGATGTCCGTGGCGCTGCACTGGCAGCACGGATCCACCCTGCAAAGCCGGGAGGGCTGACGCCATGGCCTCCATCGAGATGAAGAACATCACCAAGATCTTCCGCGATGCCAAGCGCAAGCGCGACCTGCTGGCCATCGACGACGTCAGCCTGTCGGTGGAACCCAACCAGTTCCTGTGCCTGCTGGGCTCGTCGGGCTGCGGCAAGTCCACGCTGCTCAACATGATCGCCGGCTTCGAGAAGCCGACCGGCGGCAGCGTGACGGTCGGCGGCAAGCCGGTGGACGGCCCGGGCGCCGACCGCGGCATGGTCTTCCAGCAGGCCAACCTGATGCCCTGGCTGCCGGTGTGGGAGAATGTCGCCTTCCACCTGCGGCTGAAGGGCTGGCGCAAGGCCGACCGCCGGGCCGCGGCGCAGGAATACATCGACATGGTGGGCTTGCGCGGTTTCGAGAACCATTTCCCGGCCGAACTGTCGGGCGGCATGAGCCAGCGCGTCGGCATTGCCCGCGCCCTGCTGCTGAACCCGCAGGTCATCCTGATGGACGAGCCGTTCGCGGCGCTGGATGCCCAGACCAAAATGGACATGCAGGAGGAACTGGTCGCCATTTGGCAGAAGCAGCGTTGCACCATCGTCTTCGTCACACACAGCGTCGATGAGGCGCTGGTGCTGGGCACCCAGGTCGCCGTCCTTACCAGCCGGCCTGGACGGGTGCGCGAACTGATCGACCTCGACCTGCCGCGCCCGCGCGACATCACCAGCCAGCAGTTCAACGACCACAAGCGCCACATCCTGAACCTGATCCGCGAGGAAGGGATGCAGCAGCGTAAGGAAACAAAGCCGGACTCCGTAGCGGCGAGCCGACAGGGTGCTGCGGCATGACCACGGCCCAACACCCCTTGGACCTGCTGCTGACCGGCGTCACCGCCATTACCGGCGATCCGGCGCTGGGCATCGTCGAAGATGCCGCCATCGGCATCCGCGACGGCCGGATCGCCCATCTGGCTCCGGTCTCCGCCGGGCTGCCGACGGCGGAGCGCACGCTGCACCGTCCCGGCCGGCTGGTGACGCCGGGCTTTGTCAACGCCCACCTGCATGCAGTGCTGGTCATGGTCCGCGGCGTTGCCGCCGATCTCGGCTTCGCCCCGTCCTACACCCCCGGCGTTCCCAAGGGCACCGACGCGACGCCGGAGGAGGCGCGGGCGCTCGCCCGGCTCGGCGTGGCGGAGGCGCTGCTGTCCGGCTCCACCCTGGTCTGCGACCATTTCGTCCATGCCGAGGCGACGCTGGAGGCGGTGGCCGAGCTGGGGCTGCGGGTCCATGCCGGCTGGCGGGTGCACGACGTGGATTTCGCCCGCGTGCCGCAGGGGGAATGGCGCTTCGATGCCGGCATCGGCGAGGATCTGCTGCGCCGGACGCTCGACCTGCACGACCGCTGGCACGGGGCGTTGGACGGGCGCATCGCGGTGCAGATGGCGGCCCATGCGCCGGACACCTGTTCCCCCGGCTTCCTGCGGACGCTGGCCGCCGAGGCATCGGCCCGCGGGATGCGCGTGAACACCCATCTGGCGCAGAGCCGGGTCGAGGTGGAGCGCGTCCGTGCCTCCACCGGCCTCTCTCCCGCGGCCCTGCTGGAGGAGACCGGGATGCTGAACGACCGGTTTCTCGCCACCCACTGCCTCTATGTCGATGACGACGACATCGCACAGCTGGCCCGTGCCGGTGCTCATGCGGTGCATGTGCCCAAATGCAACGCCGCTTCGGGCAGGCTGGCGCCGACCCCGGCCCTGAAGGCGGCGGGGGTCAATCTGGCGCTGTGCACCGACACCCAGCATGGCGACATGGTGGAGACGATGCGCTGGGCGCTCGCCACCGGCCGCATCGGCCAGGGCGGCGTCACCGCCGACTGGCAGCCGGCCGACGTCTTCCGGATGGCGACGCTGGGCGGGGCGGAGGCGGTCGGCATGGCTGACAGCATCGGCACGCTCACCGTCGGCAAATGCGCCGATCTGGTGGTGTTCGACAGCCGTCGTCCGCATCTGCGACCGCAGACCAACCCGCTCGGCACGCTGGTCCACACCGGCCAGGGCCGCGACGTGGAGATGGTGATGGTGGACGGCGAAATCCTGGTCGAGGACGGCCGCCTGCTGCGCGCCGATCTGGAGCGGATCTGCATCGAAGCCGACGAGGCCGCCCGCGCGCTGTGGGCGCGGGCCTGACCCCGACAAACCCCGAAAACAAGAAACGCCTGAAGCGATAAGGACCGAACATGAGCACGCCCGATCTGACCAAGCGCGTCCTTCTGGGGATGCTGACCCCGTCGTCCAACACGGTCCTTGAGCCGGTGACCTCCGCCATGCTGAGCGGCCTGCCGGAGGTGTCGGCCCATTTCGGCCGTTTCACCGTCAAGGAGATCTCGCTGCGCGCCGCAGCGCTCGACCAGTTCACCGATGCGCCCTTCCTCGACGCCGCCCGGCTGCTGGCCGACGCCAAGCTGAACGTGATCGGCTGGAACGGCACCTCGGCGGGCTGGCTCGGCTTCGATGCCGACGACCGGCTGTGCAGCACCATCGCGGCCGAGACCGGCATCCCGGCCTGCACCTCCATGCTGGCGCTGAACGAGATTCTGGAAACGACCGGGCGCAAGCGCTTCGCCATCGTCAGCCCCTATCTCGACGAAATCCAGGAGCGGATGGTCGCCAACTACAACGCTGCCGGCTTCGAGGTGGTGGCGGAGCGGCATCTGAACGACCGCGGCAACTTCTCCTTCTCCGAAATCACCGAGGAGCGGATCGAGCGCATGTGCGCCGAGGTGGCGGAGGCGAAGCCCGACGCCATCGCCATCATCTGCACCAACATGCGCGGCGCCCCGGTGGCGGAGCGGGTGGAGAAGGCGCTGGGCATCCCCGTCTACGACACCGTGTCCACCGTGGTGTGGAAGGCGCTGCGCATGACCGGCGTCGACACCCGCCGGGTCGAGGGCTGGGGCAGCCTGTTCCGGGAATTGCACGGCTGAATGCATAATCCGGGGGAGGGGAGCATGGAATTCGATCTGGTCATCCGCAACGGCACGGTCGCCACCGCGTCCGATGTGTTCAAGGCCGATGTCGGCGTGCGCGGCGGCACCATCGCGGCGCTGGGCGCCGGCCTCGCTCCCGGAGCCGAGGAGATCGACGCCGCCGGGCTGCTGGTCCTGCCCGGCGGTGTCGACGGGCATGTCCATTTCGACCAGCCGACCGGCGACGGGTCGGTGATGGCCGACGATTTCCTGACCGGCACCCGCTCCGCCGCCTTCGGCGGCACCACCACGGTGCTGCCCTTCGCCTGCCAGGAAAAGGGACGGTCGCTGCGCGAGGCGGTGGACGATTATCACCGGCGGGCCGCCGGCAAGCCGGTCATCGACTATGCCTTCCACCTGATCGTCACCGATCCGACCGAGCAGGTGCTGGCTCAGGAACTGCCGGCGCTGATCCGCGAGGGCTATACGTCCTTCAAGATCTACATGACCTATGACGCGCTGAAGCTGAACGACCGCCAGGTCCTGGAGGTTCTGGACATCGCCCGCAGCGAGGGCGCCATGGTGATGATGCATGCGGAGAACGCCGACTGCATCGCCTGGCTGACCGAGAAGCTGGAGCGCGCCGGGCAGACCGCACCCTTCTTCCACGGCGTCTCCCGCCCGCGCGTGGCGGAGCGCGAGGCCACCCACCGGGCCATCTCGCTCGCCGAACTGGTCGATGTGCCGATCCTGATCGTGCATGTCTCGGGTGCCGACGCGGTGGAGCAGATCCGCTGGGCCCAGGGGCGCGGCCTGCGGATCTATGCCGAGACCTGTCCGCAATATCTGTTCCTGACCGGTGACGATCTGGGCGGGGAGGGGTTCGAGGGGGCGAAGTGCATCTGCTCTCCGCCGCCGCGCGATGCCGCCAATCAGGCCGTCATCTGGGATGGGCTGACCGGCGGGACCTTTCAGGTCTTTTCGTCGGACCATGCGCCGTTCCATTTCGACGGACCGGGCGGCAAGAAGGTCCATGGCGAACAGGCGCCCTTCCGTTGCGTGCCCAACGGCATTCCAGGGGTGGAGACGCGGCTGCCGCTGCTGTTCTCCGCAGGCGTGATGACCGGGCGGATGGAGCTGACCAAGTTCGTGGAGCTGACCGCCACCAATCCTGCCCGCATGTATGGGCTGCATCCGCGCAAGGGCACCATCGCGGTGGGGGCCGACGCCGACATCGCCTTGTGGGATCCGAACCGCCGGGTCACGGTCACGAACGCCATGCTGCACCACAATGTGGACTACACCCCCTATGAGGGGATGGAGGTCACCGGCTGGCCGGTGGCGACGATCTCGCGCGGGGCGGTGGTGTGCCGCGACGGCGCGCTTCTGGCCGAGCCTGGCCGCGGCCTGTTCCTGCCCTGTGGTCTGCCGGCGCCCGCCCGTCCCAAGAGCGCCCCGGCGCCGGTCCTGCCGTTTTGATTTACTCCCTCTCCCCCCTGGGGAGAGGGGCGGGATGAAGGGGATGCACGGGATGGATTCCCGGTAAAGGGCCGCCGCGAAACCCCCTCACCCTAACCCTCTCCCCGGGGGGAGAGGGGATTTCTGGGCGATGCGCAGGCTGCGGCCACCACCTCGCCGGTACGGCCGACATGGTGCATGAACAGGCGCTGGGCGGTCTCGCCGTCGCGGGCCTCCATCGCCGCCAGGATCTCGCGGTGCTCCAGCACCGATTCCTTCCAGCGGCCCTGGGCGCCCAGCGCGAAATAGCGCGCCCGCGCCAGCCGGCCGAGCAGTCGGTCATGCGCGTCCACCAGAGCCGGATTCTTGGCGCCCGACACGATCAGCCGGTGGATCTTCTGGTTGATGGAGAAATACTCCTCCAGCGCGCCGGCTCCCTGCAAAGCCTCGATCCTGTCCTGGAAGCCGCGCAGGCGGCGCAGGTCGGCGGCGGTCATCCGTTCGGCGGCGAGCTTCGCCGCGAAGCTCTCGATGCAGCCTTCGGCCTCGAACAAATGGATCAGCTCGTCGGCGTCGAGCGGAGCGACGATGGCGTTGCGGTTGGGGCGCAGCATCACCAGCCCGTCGGCCGCCAGCAGCTTCAGCGCCTCGCGCAAGGGGGTGCGGGAGATGCCGAGCTTTTCGCTCAGTTCCGGCTCGATCAGCCGAGCCGAAGGTGGCAGTTCGCCGTAGATGATCATGGAGCGCAGGCGCTCCACCGCCATTTCTGCCAGTGGCGGCGGCGGCACCATCCGGCGCCGCCGGGGGGCGGCTTCGGGAGCGGTGCCGGAAACGTCGCCCGGAGCGTTGTTGTCCATGGTCATCCGGCCAGTCCTCGCCCGCCACCGGCGAGCAGATTTTCGATGAAGGCGGCGAAGCGCAGCACCCGCCGGTCCTGCCCGCGCTGGGCGACGATTTGCAACCCGACCGGCAGACCGGCACGACCGGTGCCGCAGGGCAGGCTGAGGGCGGGAACCTTGGCGTGGTTGAACAACGGGGTGAAGACGGCATGCGCGCGTGGCGGCACCGCCTGTCCGCCAATGGTCTCCGGACCCAGCCGGTCGAGCGGCCATGCGACGCAGGGCGTCGTCGGCCCGACCAGCAGGTCCGTGTCGGTGAAGAAGGCGGCAAGCGCGCGTGCGACCTTGACGCCAAGCAACTGCGCCGCTGCGACCTCCGGTCCCGTCAGGGTCAGTCCCCGCTCGATCTGCACGGCGATGTCGGGATCGAATTGGGCAGGATCGCGTCGGAAGGCGTCGCCGTAGAGGGCGGCCAGCCCGGCATGCTGCAAGGGCATCAGCGCCGTTTCCGTCACCCCCGCCGGCCAGATCGGATCGCGCCGGACGACGCGGACTCCCGCCCGTTCGAGCACCTCCATCGCATGTTCGACCGCCTGCCGCACATCCTCGTCGATCGGGGCGTCCAGGCCGAGGCGGGGGCTGTAGGCGACGGTCAGGCTACTGGGTGACCGGCTGTCCGCCGGAGCGACGGCGATGGACTCAGGATCGCGCGGATCGGGGCCGCTGAGCGCCTCGAACATCAGCGTCGCGTCGGCGACGTCGGCGGTGATGGGAGCCATCACGGCAATGCCGGTGAAGGGCTCGGCGAAGCCCGGTCCGTAGGGGATGGCGCCGAAGGACGGCTTGAACCCGACCGCGCCGACATGGGCGGGCGGACGGCGGCTCGAACCGCCGGCATCGGTGCCGAGTGCCAGAGGCACCAGCCCCGCCGCCACCGCCACGGCCGGTCCGCCGCTCGACCCGCCAGGGGTCAGGCTCGGGTCCTGCGGGTGGCGCGTCGGTCCGAACAGCGGGTTGGTGGTGACGCCCTTGCAGGCGAATTCGGAGCTGTTGGTCATGCCGACGATGACGGCACCGGCGGCGCGCAACCGTTCCACCGCGATTGCGTCGGCCGGAGCGCGGAAGTCGGCGAACAGGCGCGATCCCTGGGTGACGCGCCGGCCGGCGACCCAGATGGTGTCCTTGACCGCGACCGGAACCCCGGCCAGCAGCGGCGTTTCCCCGGCAGCCAGCCTGCGGTCGACCGCATCCGCTTCGGCCAGCGCGTCGGCCTCGTCGACGGAGACGAAGGCATTCAGCGCCGGATTGCCGGCGGCGATGCGGGCCAACGCCGCTTCCGTTGCGGCACGGGCGCTGCTGCGTCCGGTGCGCACGGCTTCGGCAATGGCGGTGGCGCGTGGGGTGGCAGCGCCTAGGGGATTGGTCATCGCTTGTCCTTCAGAAGGCTGAGGCCGGCAAGCGCCGCCAGCAGGCCGACGGCGATGTAGCCGGTGGCGAGGTCGCTGACCGCGGCGGCGGCGACCAGCAGGATCGGTCCGGCGATCAGCCCGGCGAAACCGCCGACCATCACCGCCCCCGTCGCCTCGCCGATGCGGCCGGCGGGGGCCAGCCGCGCGACCTCGGCCACGAACACGCCGTTCCAGCCGCTGGCGGTCAGTCCGAACAGGAAGGTCGCAAAGGTCAGCACCGGGAAGGGCAGCGCGGCGCCGGCCCATCCCACCAGGATCGACGCCGCGGCCATGCCCAGCCCCAGCAGCCCGACCAGCCGGCGTGGCGCCATCCAGCGCGACGCCACCACACCCCAGCTGAGCCGTCCCACCAGCCCGCCCGCCTGCCCGGCGGCCAGTGCCACCCCGGCCGACACATGCTCCAGCCCCAGCTCGGTCACTGCGAAGACCACGAAAAAGCCGTTCAGCGTCAGTTGGCTCGCAGAATAGGGGAAGGCCGCCAGCGCCATCCGCCGCAGCGCCGGGTCGCCGCGCAGCAGTTGCACTGCCGTACCCAGTCCGAAGCTGGAGGCGGCATTGCGGGTCAATGGGTCATAGACGGGCCGCAGTCGCTCGAAGACCGGAATGCAGGCCAGCGCCAGCATGGCGATGACCGCGTAGCCGGCGCGGGGATCCAGGGCGACGGCCAGGAGCGGCAGTGCCAGCGATCCGGCGATGGCGCCGATCTGGTTGCCGGTCTGGCGGACGGAAAACACCATCGGCCGGTCGGCTTCCCGGACCAGCCGGCCGAGGATCGCGGCGCTGGCCGGCGTTTCGGGGCCGCAGGCAAGGCCGATGGCTATTCCTGCTGCCAGCAGCCCGGCGGCGCTCCCACCCGTCATCGCGCAGAGCATGGCGGCGGCGACCGCCACCGCGCAGAGGCTGGCGATCCGGAACGGCCCGAGACGCCCGGCCAGCACGCCGCCATACAGCGACGCTGCCATCCCGACCGCGAAGCCGGTGGTGGTGAACAGGCCCAGCCCCGCCGGGTCGATCCCCAATCGCGGTGCCAGCACCCCCGGCGCGAACAGGGCCAGCGCGACCAAAGCCTGCAAACCGGTCATGCCGACCAGTGCCGGCAGGAGCGGGGGGAGCAGCGGCGCTGGCGTTGCCGCCGCCGTCTCGGCTACCATTTCGGCGAACCGAGGACGGAGGCAGCATGGTTGGCGGAATTTCGATCCATGGCGTGGATGTGGCGCGCGGCGTCGCCGCCCAGGGCATGCGGGTAGAGCTTCACGCACTGATGCCGGAACGCCGGCTGCTGGCGGCGGGCGAGCTTGGCGCCAACGGGCAGCTCGACCACCCGACCGTGCGCGGCGACGGCATCGAGGCCGGCCCGCACGAGGTGCTGTTCCATGTTGGCGACTGGCTGCGGGCGGCGGGCTATGCCGAGGAGCAGGCCCGCTTCCTCGACATCGTTCCGTTCCGCTTCGTCGTCACCGACCTCGACCGCCATCTGCATCTGCCCTTCAAGTTCACCCCCTACGGGGTTTCCCTCTTTCTCGGTGTGTGACGGGGGTCAGGTCAACCTTTTGGAGAGACCGGCGACACGTTCCATCACCAGCATCAGGCCGATGGTGACGACGATCAGCACGCCCGACAGCGCCGCGACGGTGACATCCAGCCGGCCTTCCAAATCCTGCCACATGCGGATCGGCAGCATGTCGGTGGCGGCGTCGCGCAGGAACAGCGAGACGGGGACATTGTCGAAGGACGCCATGAAGGCGATGAAGCCGCCCGCCATGATGCCGGGCCGGATCAACGGCAGGGTGACGCGGCGGAAGCCGTACCAGCGCCCCGCCCCCAGACTGGAGGATGCCTCCAGCAGCGACGGGTTCATCTGGGCGAGCGACGCCACCGTGTTGCGCACGACGAAGGGCACCGAGACGACCGTGTGGCCGATGATGAGCGTCAGCGGCGAGACCGGCACCCCGATCATCGAGAAGAACATCAGCGACGACAGGCCGAAGGCCAGGGCCGGCAGCACCAGCGGCGACAGGAACAGGCTGTCCAGCACCTTCGCCGTCAGCGTCGGCGAGCGGGCGATGCCGAGCGAGGCGGAAACCCCCAGCAGGATCGACAGGCCGGTCGCCCAGGCCGCCACCGTCAGGCTGTTCATCATGGCGAACTGGAGCTGCCAGGCGTTCCACAGCTCGGCGTACCAGCGCAGCGAATAGCCGGGCGGCGGGAATTTCAGGGAATAGCCGCTGGTGAAGGACACCCAGATCACCACCACCGTCGGGGCGACCAGAAGGACCAGCGCCATCAGCGCGATGCCGGTCATGACGATGCGGAAGCTGAGCGCGTCGAAATCGATGTGGCGGCTGCCGGAAACCGGTTTTGCATAGTCGGACATCGCTGCCTCCCCGGATCAGGCGTTGGCATAGCCGCGCGACAGGCGGCCGAGAGCGTTGAAGATCGACACCACGACCAGCACCGACACCAGGAAGACGATGGAGATCGCCGCGGCGAAGGGCCAGTTCTGCAGGGTCGAGGCCTGCTGGTAGATGTACATCGGCATGAACAGCATCTGGCCGCCGCCGATCAGGCTTTGCGTGATGAAGGCGGTGATCGCCGCGGCGTAGGTCAGCAGGCAGCCGGCGACGATGCCCGGCAGCGACAGCGGCAGGATCACCTTGCGGAAGGTCCGCCAGTGCCCGGCCCCCAGCACCGACGAGGCGTCGGCGAAATTCGGGTCGATGCGGCTCAAAGCCGTGATGATCGGCAGCACCATCAGCGGCATCTGCACCTGCGCCAGCGCCACGACCACCCCGCCCTCGGTGTAGAGCAGCTTCAGCGGCGTGTCGATCAGCCCGATCCAGGACAGCGTGGCGTTGACGATGCCCTGGCGGCCCAGGATCACCACCCAGGCGAAGGTGCGCACCACCACGCTGGTCAGCAGCGGCAGCAGCACCAGCAGCATGATCAGCCCCCTGGCCCAGCCGGGGGAGCGCTGGTGCAGCCATGCCACCGGATAGCCCAGCAGCAGGGTCAGCACCGTCACCTTCACCCCCAGCCACAGGGTGGAACCCAGAACCCCCAGGCTGAAGCTGTCGCCCAGGAAATTGACATATTGGGTCAGCCCGTAATGGCCGCCCTGCGGGTCGGTCTGGAAACTCAGCGCCAGCAGGATCACCAGCGGCGTGACGAAGAACAGGACGAAGCCCGCCGCCAGCGGAGCCGCGAGCTTCAGGTCGTAGGTGGTGACGTCGCGCAACGTCGCGGCCATGGGGCGCCTCCTCCGGCTGGCGGGCTATTGAGCGGTCAGACGCGGATTTCGCGGTTGAACCGCTCGATCCAGGCGGCACGCTGCTCGTTGATCTTGCCCCAATCCTGGAACACGAACTTCTTGGCGATCTCCGCATGGTCCTTGGCCAGCGTCTTGGCCAGTTCGCCCTTGATCGCGACCTTCGTGTTGGTCGGCACGATCAGGTAGGGCTCCTCCATCAGCGTGGCCTGCACCTCCGGCGACAGGGCCGCTTCGATCAGCTTGAAGGCCAGCTCCTTGTTGGGGGAGTTCTTGACGATGTGGATGGTCGTCTTGAAGGCGATGGCGCCCTCCTTCGGAATGACGAACTCGACGGGCACGCCGCGCGCCTTCAGGATCTGGATGGCGTTGAAGTTGCCAGGGGAGATGTCGATCTGGCCCTGCTGGAACAGGGTGGCGAGCTGGCCGGGATTGGCGGCGACGGCGGCAAGGCTGGGGCGCAGCGCCTCGAGCGCCTTGAAAGCCGGGTCGATGTTGGCCTCCGACCCGCCATGCATCTTGGCGAGTTCCACCATGAAGCCGGTGCCGAGCGTCGAGTTCAGGTTGGTGATGCCGACACGGCCCTTGAATTCCGGCTTCCACAGGTCGGCCCAGGAGGTCGGCGGCGTCTTCACCGTTTCCGGGTTGTAGGTGATGCCGACCACCTGGAAGAAGGGTGCCGGCCCCATCGGGACCTGCGCCGCCGGGATCAGGTCCTTGTAATAGGCGCTCTGTTCGACCGGATAGGGTTCGACCAGATCCTGCGCTATGGCCTGGAGCGCGGGCCCCGGATCGTGCAGCATCACGTCGATGGGCGGGTTGGACTTGGCGGCGTTGACCTTGGCGATCTGGTCGACCGACAGCATCGGGTCCAGCACGATGTTGGCATTGCCCGCCGCCTTGCGGAAGGCGGGGACGAGCACGGCCTTGTGGGCTTCCTCCCAGCTGCCGGTGAAGGTCGCGAAGACCAGCGGGCGCGCCTGCGCCCAGGTCAGGCCGGGGAAGGCATGCATGGCACCCAGCGTCAGCGCCGTCTGCATCAGATTGCGGCGGGTCAGCAGCATCGTTCACTCCAGAAGGTGAGAGGAGAGGGGAGATCGGAGGGGTATTCAGGCCGCGGCGAAGACCGAGGCGAGGCGGGGGGCGACCGGCGCCAGCCGCACCGGGGTGCCGGGCGCCAGCAGGTCGGTGCGCTGGATGCGCGGTTCGGACACCTTGACGGCGGTGCCGTCGCCGACGCGGATCTCGTGGACGACGGTGGCGCCCAGCGGCAGACCCATCTCAACCACGCCGTTCAGCGTCTCGGCATCGTCTCCGACAGGATCGACGCTCAGATGTTCGGGGCGCAGGCAGACCGTGACGCGGGAGCCGGGCTGCAAATCGCCCTTGGGCGCGCGGGTCTCGATCAGTCCGCCGGCGTCCAGCCGCACCCGGCCGGCGCTGCGGTCGCTGTCGACCAGCACGCCGCCCAGCAAATTGGCCGAGCCGACGAAGGTGTTGACGAACAGGCTGTCGGGCGCGTCGTAGATCTCCGTCGGCGGGGAGAATTGCTCCAGCCGGCCCTGGCTCAGCACCGCGACGCGGTCGGCCATCGACAGCGCCTCCTCCTGGTCGTGGGTGACGAGGATGGTGGTGATGCCGGACAGGCGCTGGATGCGCTTGACCTCGATCTGCATGTCCAGGCGCAGATTCTTGTCCAGCGCGGCAAAGGGCTCGTCAAGCAGCAGGATCGACGGGTTGACCGCCAGCGCGCGGGCAAGCGCCACGCGCTGCTGCTGGCCGCCGGACAACTGGCGCGGGGTGCGGTCGCCGAGATGGCCGAGCTTGACCAGATCGAGCATGCGCTGCGCCTCGCTGCGCTGGGTGGCGCGGTCGACGCCGCGGGCATCCAGCCCGTAGGCGACATTCTCCGCCACCGTCATGTGCGGGAACAGCGCGTAGTTCTGGAAGACGATGCCGACCGAGCGGCGGTTGGGCGGCAGTCCGTCCACGCTTTTGCCGCCGACCATCACATGCCCCTTCGTCTGGGCAAGGAAACCGGCGATGATCCGCAGCAGGGTGGTCTTTCCGCAGCCCGACGGGCCGAGCAGGGCCACCAGTTCGCCGCCGCGGATGTCGAGCGTGACCTCGTTCACGGCGAGCGATGTGCCGTAGCGTTGGGTGATCCCGTCGAGAAGAAGCGTCTGCCCGCGCGGGGAAGCCGGGCCGTTGGGCGAAGCGCTGACCATGGCTGCACCAACCCTTTCGCATTGCCGTTCGATTGCCTTTCTCTTTAGCAAACGGCATGCCGTTTTTGTATTTTGCGTTATTTAGCAATATGATAGCATTGTTTTCTGATAGCCAGAGGTCTTTGCGGAACCCGAATTGCCGCCATCTTGTGCGCAGGCCGGATGCATATGCCGCTTTTGACGCCATTGTCAGGAGATTGATCGATGTCTGTGCAGAGTGATGTCTTGTGGCGGGACAGCGCGGCGGCGCTGGCAGCGCGTCTCGCCAATGGGGAGCTTTCAGCCCGCGCGGTGACGGAGGCACATCTGGACCGGATCGCGGCTGCCGATCCCGCGCTCTGCGCCTTCCTCACCGTCGCCGCGGACAAGGCACTGGCGCGGGCCGGGATGCTCGATGCCGCCTTTGCGAAGACCGGCCGGCCGGTCGGTCCGCTGCATGGCGTGCCGGTTGCCATCAAGGATCTGACCGACACCGCGGGCATCCGCACGACCTATGGGTCGGAGCTTTACGCCGACCATGTGCCGGCGGCGAACGACATCGCGGTGGAGCGGATCGAAGCGGCCGGCGGTATCGTCATCGGCAAGACCAACACGCCGGAATTCGGCTTCGGCGCCATCTGCGGCAACCGTCTGGCGGGGCCGACGTGCAACCCGTTCGACCCGCGGCTGACGTCCGGCGGATCGAGCGGGGGCGCTGCGGTCGCCGTCGCCGCCGGCATGGCGCCGCTGGCCCACGGCACCGACTTCGGCGGTTCGGTGCGGGTGCCGGCGGGCTTCTGCGGCGTCGCCTCGATCCGGCCGACGCCCGGTCTGATCCCGGCGCCGAAGCGGCCACTGGGCTGGGATACGCTGGCGACGCATGGGGTGATCGCGCGCGATACCGCTGACTGCGCAGTGCTGCTCGCGGCGATGGCCGGCATGGATCCCGACGATCCGACATCGTTTCTGGCTCTGCTCCCCGACGGTGTCGGCGAAGGGGTGGGCTCACGGCTGGGTGCCACGGCCGATTTCGGTGCCGCAACCGTGTCGCATGCGGTCAGGGAGCGCTTCGCCGCCGCCATTGCCCGGCTGGAGGGGGTCGCAGGGCCGGTTCTCTACCGTCATCCGGAGTGCGGCGACGCCATGCCGAC
This sequence comes from Azospirillum sp. TSH64, assembly GCF_003116035.1. Classification (GTDB taxonomy): domain Bacteria; phylum Pseudomonadota; class Alphaproteobacteria; order Azospirillales; family Azospirillaceae; genus Azospirillum. The sequence continues at coordinate 1,960,068 of NZ_LGQW01000015.1, read as the reverse complement.
CTTCCGCACGCTGCGCGCTGCACAGATCCGCCACGCCTACGGCCCGCTGCTGGACAGGCATGGCGACCGGTTGACCGACACTGTGCGGTGGAACATCGAAGCGGGCAACGGCATCACCGCCCAGGCCTATCTGGAGGCGCAGGCGGCACGAACCGCGCTGTACCGCCGCTTCACGGCACTGTTCCGGGACATCGATGTTCTGGTGGCCCCGGCTTGCGGCGTGATGCCCTGGCCGAACGCGGATGGCGAGGTGACCGCCATCGACGGCAGTCCGACGGAGACGATCCTCGATTATCTCGGCGTCACCGCCATCGTGACGCTGATCGGCTTTCCGGTGCTGACGCTGCCGGCCGGCGATGCCGATGGGCTGCCCTTCGGCATCCAACTGATCGCGCGCCCAGGCGAGGAGCGCCGCCTGATCGGTTTGGGCCACCGGTTGGAGCGCGACGCCGGCTTCGTCCATCGCTGGGTGGCGGACCCGGTATCGCCTGACTGAAGAGCCGTCGCTGCGGCATCGCCCGTCCCGTCAGTCGCGATGGCGCAGCGCCTCGACCAGCGCGATGAAGGCCGGCGAGGACTGCCGCCGGCTCGGATAATACAGGTGATAGCTTTCCCAGTAAGGCGACCAGTCTTCGAGGACGCGTCTCAACCGTCCCTGCGCGATGTGGGGGGTGGCGATGTCCTCCGGAACATAGGCAAGCCCGAAGCCATCCAGGGCCGCCTCCAGAACATTGTGGATGTTGTTGAAGGCCACCTGCCCATCGACGCGGATGTTGACCGTCTGCCCCTCGCGCTCGAACTCCCATGCCCACAGGCCGCCGTAGGTCGGCAGGCGCAGATTGATGCAGCTGTGGTTAACGAGCTCCTGCGGGCTGGCGGGGATCGGATTGCCGTTGAAATAGGCGGGGGTGCCGATCACGGCGAAGCGGACCGGGGGGCTGATCCTGGCCGAGATCATGTCCTTGGCAAGCAGCTCGCCCATCCTGACTCCGGCATCGCACCGCATGGCGACGATGTCGATCAGCGCGTTGTCGAGAACCAGCTCGACCTTAATGTCGGGGTATTTCGGCAGGATGTCGCGCAGCTTGGGCCAGAGCACATGGGCGACCGCATGGTCGGAAGCCGAAATGCGGATGTTGCCGGCCGGTTTCTCGCGCAACTCGCTGAGTGCATCGATCTGCGCGCCGATCTCCTCGAAATGCGGACGGATTCCGTTGAACAGGCGCTCGCCGGCATCGGTCAGCGACACCGCCCGCGTCGTGCGGGTCAGAAGCCGGATGCCGAGCCGGGCTTCGAGCTGACGGATCGTGTGGCTGAGGGCCGACTGCGACAGGCCGAATTGCGCCGCCGCCCTGGTGAAGCTCCGTTCACGGGCCACCGCGATGAAGGCCAGCAGATCGTCGACGCTCTCACGCGGCATTCATGACTCCCCATCATGTCGCTCCGCACAGTATAGCGCCGGAGTCGATTTCAGGAATGGCTTGCTCGACGCTCCGGCGCCATCGGGGGCAGCAAACCCCCGTCCGGCGGGACGCTGGCGGGCGCGCCGGTTCGGGGGTGCTCGCATTTTAAATAGGGAGGCGAAGGCCGGGATCAGGCGGACAGGGAGGCGTTGTCGATCACGAAGCGGTATTTGACGTCGCCCTTCAGCATCCGTTCATAGGCCGCGTTGATCTCCCTGGCGCGGATCAGTTCGATGTCGGCGGTGATACCGTGTTCGGCACAGAAATCCAGCATCTCCTGCGTCTCTGGGATACCGCCGATCATCGAGCCGGCGATGGACCGCCGCTTGGTGATCAGGTTGAACACGGTGGGCGAGGGATGCGGCGTGGCCGGCGCACCGACAAGCGTCATCGTTCCGTCGCGCTTCAGAAGCACGAGAAAGGCATCGAGATCGTGCGGAGCCGCCACCGTGTTCAGGATGAGGTCGAAGCTCTTGGCATGGGTGGCCATCTCGTCCTCGTTGCGGGAAACGACGACCTCGTCCGCCCCCAGCGCCTTCGCATCCTCGCGCTTGGATTCGGACGTGGTGAAGGCCACCACATGGGCGCCCATCGCGTGGGCCAGCTTGATGCCCATATGGCCGAGGCCGCCGATCCCGACGACGCCGACCTTCTTGCCCGGCCCCGCCTGCCAGTGGCGCAGGGGGGAATAGGTGGTGATGCCGGCGCACAGCAGCGGCGCCACCGCCGCAAGCTGCTCCTCCGGGTGCCTGACGCGCAGAACATAGCGTTCGTGAACGACGATCCGCTGTGAATAGCCGCCCAGCGTGTGGCCGGGCGGATCGTCGGTCGGTCCGTTGTAGGTGCCGACCATGCCGTCGCAGTAATTCTCCAGCCCGGCCTCGCAGTCGTCGCAATGCCGGCAGCTGTCGACCATGCAGCCGACGCCGACCAGATCGCCGTCGCGGAAACCTTTCACATGGCCGCCGACGGCGGAAACCCGGCCGACGATCTCGTGTCCGGGAACGCAGGGCCACAGCGTGCCGGCCCATTCCGCCCGCACCTGATGCAGGTCCGAATGGCAGACACCGCAATAGGCGATCTCGATCTGCACGTCATGCGGACCGGGAGCCCGGCGGGCGATGTCCATCGGTTCCAGCGGCCTGTCGGCGGCATGGGCGCCATAGGCTTTCACAGTCATGGGGAAAACTCCTCGCTTCTCTCGGCTTCTTATCCGGGACGGTCGGCGTCAGGCGCCGTATTGCTCGTCCGTCACCTTGTCCATCCAGTCGACCGCCTTACCGTCCAGCTGTTCCTGGATGGCGATGTGCGTCATCGCCATGGTGGGCGAGGCGCCGTGCCAGTGCCGTTCGCCCGGCGCGAACCACACCACGTCACCGGGGCGAATCTCCTCGATGGGGCCGCCCTCGCGCTGGACTCGGCCGCAGCCGGCGGTGACGATCAGCGTCTGCCCCAGCGGATGGGTGTGCCATGCCGTGCGGGCGCCGGGCTCGAAGGTGACGCTGGCGGCGGTCGTGCGGGCCGGCGGATGCGGCTGGAACAGCGGGTCGATGCGGACCGTACCCGTGAACCAGTCCGCCGGTCCCCTGGTGGATGGCTGCGAGCCGACGCGTGTGATGTCCATGGCCTCGATCCTCCGGTCGTTGCCCGCCGCGGTGCGGCGGTGGGGGTGCCAGAGAAGCTAATCCACGGGACTGTCTGCGATTAGTCCCCCAAAGATGCATGGACTTATAAATGAACCTCATCAATACCCGTGACGTGTCGCGGTTTCGATGTCCGTTCACCGGCCGGTCAGGCAATGGCGCCGCCGCCATCCACGCGCACGGTGGAGCCAGTGGCGAAGGGAGTGGTGGCGAGGAACAGCACGGCGTTGGCGATATCCTTGGCTTGGCCGACCCGGCGGGCGGGCAGGCGTTGGGCGGCGCCGGAGAACATCGCCTCCCGCTTCTCCGCCGGCAGGCCGGACCACAGCGGTGTCGCGATCAGGCCTGGCGAAACGGCATTGACGCGGACAGGGGCGAGTTCCAGAGCCAGCCCGCGGGCCAGCGCTTCCAGCGCTGCGTTGATGGCGCCCTGCAGAACGGAGGTCGCGGAGGGCCTGACGCTGAGAAAGCCCGACACGAAGGTCAGCGATCCGGTCTCGCTGATTTTTGCGGCACGGGCGACGTGGTAAGCGCCCCAGAATTTGCTGTCCATCGCGGTCCGGGCGTCGGCGAGGGCAAGGCCGCGCACCGGCCCGCCGGGCGTCTGCGCCGCGGAGACGACGACATGGTCCCAGGCCGGCTCTTCCGCGAAGAAGCGTTCAACCGCCTCCAGGTCGCGGGTGTCGAGCACTACGGCGCGTGCGTCGCCGCCGATTGCGGCGACCGCGGCGTCGAGCTTGTCGCGCGACCGCGAGGCGATGGTGACCGAAGCGCCTGCTTCGGCAGCCGCCGTCGCAGTCGCCAGACCGATGCCGGAGCTGCCGCCGACCACCAGCACGCGCGTGTTCTTCGAGCTGTCTGACATGGTGCATTTCCTTCAGGGGGTGGGTTGGAAGGAAGTCTAGAACCTCTCCGAATTGCGCAGTATCCTCGACCTGATCGATATACTCTCCACCAAATGGAAAGAATGAGACGGGTATGCTGGGCGACCTCGATGAGCTGCGCACCTTCGTCCGCATCGTCGCCGCGGGCAGCCTGTCCGCCGCCGGCCGGGAGATGAATCTGGCGCTGAGTGCGGTCAGCAAGCGGCTGGCATCGCTGGAGCGGCGAACCGATACACGGTTGGTGGCCCGCAGCACCCGGCGCCTCGCCCTGACGGAGGAGGGGCAGCGGCTGTACCGGCATGCCCAGCGCATCCTCGCCGAGGTCGCTGAGGCCGAGGAGGCTCTCCGCCATGGCCGCGTCGAGCCGCAGGGCATTCTGCGGGTGGGAGCGCCGGCGGCCTTGGGCCGCATGCATGTCGGCCCGGTCTGCCGCGAGCTTGTCGAGGCTTATCCGCGGATTTCGGTCGACCTGCGCCTGACCGATCGCATGGTCGATCTGATCGACGAGGGGCTGGACGTGGCGGTACGGATCGGGGCGCCCAGGGATTCGGCGCTGGTCATGCGCAGGCTGGCCGACAACCACCGGATCCTGGTCGGTGCGCCGGCCTATCTGGAGCGTCGAGGCTGGCCCGCCTCGCCAGAGGATTTGGAGAGCCACGAGTGCATCCAATACCGCGGCACCGGCGGGCGCTGGCGCCTGCTGGGATCCGGCGGTGCGGTGGTCGAACTGGACACCGCATCCCGCCTGCGCTGCGACAATGGCGACGTCGCCCAGGATTGGGCGCTTGCCGGCTGCGGCCTCATGTGGAAGTCACAGATCGACGTTCAGGACGACCTTGCCGCCGGCAGACTGGTGCGGGTGCTGCCGGACTGGCGTGGCGACTCCGCACCGGTCTGTGCGCTGTTCCCCTCGCAACGGCAGCTGCCGACGCGCGTGCGCCTGTTCCTCGACGCCATGGCGCGCCGGCTGAACCGGGAGGAGGCAAGGTGATAGGAACGCCGCTTCCGGTGTCTCAGCCGACCCGCTCGATGGCGATGGCGATGGCCTCTCCGCCGCCGATGCACAGGGAGGCCACGCCCCGCGTCAGTCCGCGCGCCGCCAGCGCGTGCAGCAGCGTCACGATCAGCCGCGCCCCGGTTGCGCCGATGGGGTGGCCGAGCGCGCAGGCCCCGCCATTGACGTTCAACCGCTCGGGATCGATCCCCAGGTCGCGCTGCGCCGCCATGGCGACGACGGCAAAGGCCTCGTTGATCTCGAACAGATCGACCTCGCCCACCGACCAGCCGACCTTGTCCAGCAGTTTGCGGATTGCCGGGATCGGAGCGGTGGTGAACCAGGCCGGATCCTGGCTGTGGGTGGCGTGGCCGCGGATCTCCGCCAGGATCGGCAGGCCGGCGGCCTCGGCCACCGAACGCCGCGTCAGCACCAGCGCCGCAGCGCCGTCCGCATTGGCCGACGAGCTGGCAGCCGTGATCGTCCCGTCGCGGCGGAAGGCGGGCTTCAGCGCCGGGATCCTGTCGGGGGAAACCTTCAGCGGGTTCTCGTCCTGCGCGACCACCCGCTCGCCACCCTTGGCGGGAACCGTGACCGGCACGATCTCCGCCGCGAAGGCGCCGCTTTCGACCGCCGCACGGGCGCGGGTCAGCGTCCGGGCGGCGTAGGCGTCCTGTTCGGCGCGGGTGAAGCCGTAGGCCTCGGCCGTCGCTTCGCCGAAATCGCCCATGGCGCGGCCACCCTCATAAGCATCCTCCAGCCCGTCCAGCATCATGTGGTCCAGCAGCCGGTCATGGCCGATGCGGTATCCGCCGCGGGCCTTCGCCAGCAGGTAGGGAGCATTGGTCATCGACTCCATGCCGCCGGCAACGACGATGTCGGCCGACCCGGCGCGGATCAGGTCATGGGCCAGCATGGTCGCCTTCATGCCCGAGCCGCAGACCTTGTTGATCGTGGTCGCTCCGGTCGCATCGGGCAGCCCGGCACCGCGGGCGGCCTGCCGGGCCGGCGCCTGCCCTTGCCCGGCGGGAAGAACGCAGCCGAACAGCAGCTCGTCGATGCTGGCTGGCGGCAAGCCGGCACGCTCCACCGCCGCGGCAATGGCGCGGGCGCCGAGAGCCGGGGCCGGCAGCGCTGCCAACTCACCCTGGAAGCGGCCCAGCGGCGTGCGGACGGCGGACACGATGACGACGGGATCCTTGGGTGAAGCGGTGTGCATGTTGCGGTCTCCGGATCGGTGGCCCGGCTGGGGCGAGATTTAAATTATGACCATCATGTTTGCATAGATGATGATGATCGTCATATAATTTGTCAACGGGCCTCCCATCGCTTTGCGGGGACGCTTCTCAGGGTCGGGTCAGGGAAGGTGGAACATGCGGGTGAGCAAGGAGCAGGCGGCGGAGAACCGGCGCCGCGTCGTCGAGGTGGCGAGCGCGCTGTTCCGCGAGCGCGGGTTCAATGGGATCGGCGTCGCCGACCTGATGAAGGAGGCTGGCCTGACCCATGGCGGCTTCTACGGCCAGTTCGCTTCGAAGGAGGATCTGGCGGCAGAGGCCTGCGCCCACGCGATGGAGGTTGCGGCGGAGCGCTGGCGCGTGTCGGCGGAGACGAAGGGGGACGAGGCTCTGGCGGCGCTGCTGGACAGCTATTTGTCTCCGCGCCACCGCGACCGCAGTGCCGCCGGTTGCCCCATTGCGGCACTCGGCATCGATGTGGCCCGTCAGGGCGGGGTGGCGCGCAGTGCCTTCACCCGCGGACTGCGGCCCTTCCTCGACGGCTTGAGCCGCCTCGTTCCGGGCCGCTCGGCGGAGGCGAAGCGGAAGGCGGCGCTGACCACCCTTTCGGAGATGGTCGGCGCCCTGATCCTTGCGCGTGCCGTCGACGATCCCGCCCTGTCGGAAGAGATCCTGGAGGCGGCGCGCACGAGCCTCGGCCGGCCTCCCGGCAAACAGGAAGCCGGCGATGCCTGAGCGCCGTTGCGTCGATCAGGCTATGCCGGTCAGGCGATGCGGCGCAGCAGGTCGATCCGCAGCGGTTCGCCCAGCAGCGTGTCGAACTGCGCGGCAAGGCCGGTGAAGGCCGCAGCCTTCGCATGGGTGTCGAGTGCCGCCTGATCCCGCCAGATCTCGTACATCACGACGGTACCGGGCTTTTCGCGGCTGACATGGGCGGAGTAGGCGAGGCAGCCCGGCTCCTTCAGCACGTCCGGAACGATGGCGGTGATGGCGTCGGCCAGCGCCTGCTCCTGGCCGGGCTTGGCGACCAGATAGGCGACGAGTTGCACCTGTTCGCTCGGCGGAATGGTCATGGTGGTCTTTCCCTGATGAATGGTTGGGACTCAGAGTTCAAGCTTGGACATTGCAAAGCCGGAGACCGACCGATCCTCGCCCGCGGGACGGCGGCTGGCAACCCGGCCCCTCGGCCTGTGACCAAGGGATAGACCGGGAAAATCGAAATCGGAAATGCGGAGTTGCGATTTCAGACAGAAGCAAATCCCATCGATCCCAAGCCGCTTGTCTATGGGTTTTGCCGAACGCAGCGCGCCAGCGCCGGCTGACCGCCGACGAACGGGGCATCATGCCGTCATTCTCCTGCTCTGCCTCCTTTCCACTGCTGTTTCGATCCTCGCCGCGGCAGGGTCCGCCGTCGCGCAGTCGCCGCTGACGACACCGCCACGGCAGCGATGCTCCTGTCGAATCCTCTGACCGGGCCCAGGAAGTTTTGCTTGGGGCCAAGCCGTGATGGTTCGCGGCGCCAACAACGCTGTTGACCAAAGCTGTATTATCCATCATACAGGTTCCTGTCTGGTGAATAGACAGCTACGGTTTCCGACGGAAGGGGAGGCGGAGTGCTGTGAAGTCGGCGGTCGAACCCCTGAAGGCCCGCAGGATCTATTTGCTGCTGCGCGACCGCATCGTCGCCGGCGAGCTGTCGCCGGGCGCACGCCTGCCGGGCGAACCAGCTCTGGCCGCCGAACATGCCGTGTCGCGCGTCACCGTGCGCCGGGCGCTTGACCTTCTGGACAAGGAAGGGCTGGTGCAGCGCAAGGCCGGCTCCGGCACCTTCGTCCACGACACGCGCGCCGTCCGGCCGATCGTCGCCGATCTGTCGAACGTGCTGTCGCACCTGATCGACATGGGCCGCAGCACCGACGTGAGGCTGCTGTCCTTCGGCTATGGCGTGCCGCCCGAGCCGATTGCCGAAAGCCTGGGCCTGAAGCCCGGCGAGCGGGCGCAGCGGTCGGTGCGCGTACGCCTGATCGACGGGGAACCCTTCTCCTACCTGACCACCCATGTGCCGGAATGGATCGGCCTGACCTATTCGGAGGCGGAACTGGCGGCGCGCCCGCTGCTGGAACTGATCGAACGGTCAGGCGTGACGACGGAGCGCGCCACCCAGGCGATCAACGCCACGCTGGCCGGTCCGGAGGCGGCGGCGGCGCTCGATCTGGAGATCGGCTCGCCGCTGCTGACCCTGACCCGCATCGTCTACGAGCCGTCGGGCCGCGGCGTGGAACATCTCCACGCGCTCTACCGCCCTGACCGCTACAGCTTCCACATGGATCTGGTGCGCACCGGCAACGACGGCGAGAGGCGGTGGAGCCCCGCGCTCGGCTGGCCGCGCACCACGGACAAAAGCAAATCAGAGAAAAGCAAAGCGGGCGAAAAGCCCACCCGCACCCCGCGGGTCATCAAACAGAGGAGTTGAGCGTTATGGGACGTTCGGTTCAGGACTCCACCCTCATCGGCATTTCCCGCCGCACGGTTCTGAAGGCCGGTGCGGCGGCGGCCGCCGTCACCGCGCTGCCGTTTGCCGCCCCCTCGGTCCTGCGGGCACAAACTCCGGTGGTGAAGATCGGCATCCTTCAGCCGGTGACCGGCGCGCTGGCCCATGACGGCGACCTCGGCCGGGCCGGTGCGGAGATGGCGATCAACGAGATCAACGCGGCCGGCGGCATCAAGTCGCTGGGTGGCGCCAAGCTGGAAATGATCTTCGGCGACGCTCGCTCGACCCCCGAAGCCGGCACGCAGGAGGTGGAGCGGATGCAGGCCGAAGGCGTGTCCGCCATCGTCGGTGGCTTCGCCAGCCCGATCTGCCTCGCCGCGTCGCAGGCGGCGGCGCGCTACGACCTGCCTTACCTGGTCGATGTCGGCGTGTCGGACCAGATCATGGCGCGCGGCCTGACCAACACCTTCCGCTTCAGCCCCGGCTTCGGCAAGGTCACGCAGGTGGCGCTCGACAATTTGACCGCCATCAACGACAAGGCGGGCAAGCCGGCCAAGACCGTGGTGCTGGTGCATGAGGACGGGCTGTTCGGCTCCGGCCTCGCCAAGCTTCTGCAAACCGAACTGCCCAAGCGCGGCTTCGAGATTCTGGAGACCATCGCCCATCCGACGCCGGCGCGCGACATGTCCAACGTAGCGCTGCGCATCCGTTCGCTGAACCCCGATCTGGTGATCCCGTCCAATTATTATGGCGAGTTCGTGCTGCTCGCCCGCACCATGCAGCAGCAGCGCATCAAGCCGAAGGGCATCTATGCGATCCTGGGCGGTGCGGCGTCGAATGGCCGCTTCGTCAAGGAATTCCCCCAGGCGGCCCAGAACGTCATCGACTGCAACCACTGGCACGATCCGAAGAACCCGAAGGCGCTGGCGCTCCGCAAGGCGGTGGAAGGGCAGGGCAAGTCCTTCGCCTACAATGTCTCGCTGAACTATTCGAACGTCCTGCTGCTGGCCGACGCCATCGAGCGCGCGGCCTCGACCGACCGTAAGAAGATCATCGAGGCGCTGAACGCCTCCACCTTCGCTGGCCACATCATGCCCTATGGCCCGACCAAGTTCGTCAACGGCCAGAACGAGGGCGCCAGCCCGATCAACACCCAGATCCAGGGTGAGGACATCAAGGTGATCTTCCCCGACGCATTCGCCGAGGCGAAGGTCAACTTCCCGGCGGCCTGATCCGTTTTTCGCCGTCGCACCTCCGCATTCCCCCATCCGTCCGGGTCGCCGCGAGCCGGCTTCGCGGACGGATGAGGGGACCGTTCTCCTCATGCGCGGGCTGCCATGTATTCACCTCAGATCATTCTGGAAGCGGCGCTGAACGGTCTGATGACCGGTGCGGTCTATGCCCTGATTGCACTTGGCCTGACGCTGATCTACGGCGTGCTCCACATCATCAACTTCGCCCACGGCGCGCTCCTGACCTGCGCGATGTTCGCGGTCTGGGTCGCCTGGGCATGGTTGGGGATGGATCCCTATCTCGCCATCCTGCCGCTGGTGCCGCTTATGTTCGTGCTCGGCTACGGCCTGCAACGCTTCGTCATCGGGCCGGCCAGCCATGGCGACGACGGCAACATCCTGCTGGTCACGCTCGGCCTGTCCATCGTGCTGGAGAATGTGCTGCTGGCCGTGTTCCAGTCCGACACCCGCACACTCGACACCGATTATTCCTTCCAGGTCGTGGCCTTGGGGCCGCTGCTGCTCAGCTACCCGCGGCTGATCGGGCTGGGCGTCGCCGTGGTGGTGACCGGCCTGTTGTGGCTGGTGCTGAACCGCACCGACACCGGCAAGGCGATCCGCGCGGTCGCCAAGGAAAAGCTCGGCGCCAATCTGGTCGGCATCGACGTGCCGCATGTCTATGCCGTCACCTTCGGCCTGGGCTGCGCCTGTCTTGCCGTCGCGGCGGGGCTGCTGATGCCGACCTTCTACGTCAACCCGCGCATCGGCGGCGCCTTCGTGCTGGTCGCCTTCACCGTGGTGGTGCTGGGCGGCATGGGCTCGCTGCCCGGCGCGCTGCTGGGCGGACTGTTCATCGGGGTGGTGGAGAGCCTGTGCGGCCTGTTCCTGGGCGACAGCCTGGGCCAGATCGGCATCTTCCTGATCTTCATCGCCGTGCTGCTGGTGCGGCCGACCGGACTGTTCGGAGCCAAGGCATGACCGCGCGCGACCTGATCCCGATCGCCGTCCTCACCGTCCTGGCGGCGCTGCTGCCGCTGGTGGTGACCTCCAGCCTGGTGCTGAATTTCCTGGTCTTTATGCTGATCGTGGCGCTGGGCGCGCAGGGCTGGAACATCCTGGGCGGCTTCGGCGGCCAGTTCAGCTTCGGCCATGCCGCCTTCTTCGGCACCGGCGCCTATGTGACGGCGATCCTGCAACTGCGCTACGGCGTCAACGCCTGGGCCGGTCTGGTGCTGGCGGTGGCGGCCGGTGCGGCGGTCGGCTGGGTCATCGGCTTCCTCAGCTTCCGGTCGAGACTGCGCGGCTCCTACTTCGCGCTGGTGACGCTGGCCTTCGCCGAGGTGTTCCGCATCATCGCCAACGCCGCGTCCTTCACCGGCGGTGCGGCGGGCTTGCTGATCAAGCTGGATGTCCGCGCCGCCAACCTGCAATTCGACGACCGCGCCGTCTTCTACTGGCTGGTGCTGGCCTTCGTCGTCTCGGTTCTGCTGCTGACGCGCTGGATCCAGCGCTCCCGCTTCGGGGCGCAGCTGGTGGCGGTGCGGGAGAACGAGGACGCCGCCAAGGCGTTGGGCGTCAATGCACTGACGGTGAAGCTGCGCGCCATCGCCCTGTCGGGCGGGGTGACGGCGCTGTCCGGCTGCCTTTATGCCCAGTACTTCCTCTACATCGACGCCAACATCGCCTATGGCAGCTGGATTTCGGTTGAGCTTCTGCTGGCCCCGATCATCGGCGGCGTCGGCACCGTCTTTGGCCCGGTGGTCGGGGCGCTGACCCTGCACGGGCTGGGCGAGGTCGCCAAGCAGTTCGCCGGCCGCATCCCCGGCATCGACCTGATCGTCTTCGGCGGCGTGCTGGTGCTGGCCGTCGCTTTTGCCCGCGGCGGCATCCTCGGCCTGCTGGAACGGCTGCGCGACCGCGGCCGCGGGATGGTCACGCGCGGACCCAAGGAGGTTTCCCATGCTGGCCGTTGACGGCGTTTCCAAGCGGTTCGGCGGGCTGATGGCGGTGGACGGCGCGACGCTGGCGCTGCAACCCGGCGGCATCGTCGGGTTGATCGGCCCGAACGGCGCCGGCAAGACCACGCTGTTCTCGATGATCTCCGGCTTCGTCGCCCCCACCGACGGGCGCATCCGCTTCGAGGGCACCGACATCACCGCAGAGGAACCGCACCGCCGGGCGGAACGCGGCATCGGCCGCACCTTCCAGATCGTCCAGCCCTTCGCCGGGCTGACGGTGTGCGAGAACATCGCGGTCGGCGCCTATCTGCGCCATGCCAAGCGCGCCGACGCCACCGCCAAGGCGCGCGACGTGGCGCGCCGCGTCGGGCTGGGGAGCGAGCTGGACCGGCCGGCCGGCGGGCTGACGGTTGCCGGGCGCAAGCGGCTGGAACTGGCCCGCGCGCTCGCCACCGAGCCGAAGCTGCTGCTGCTGGACGAGGTGCTGGCCGGGCTGAACCCGTCGGAGATCCGCGACATCATCCCGGTGATCCGGGGCATCCGCGACGAAGGGGTGACGATCCTGATGATCGAACACGTCATGCAGGCGGTGATGAACCTGTGCGAGCGCGTCTATGTGCTGGCACAGGGCCGCATGATTGCCGAGGGGCCTCCCGCCGTCGTCTGCGCCGATACCCGCGTGATCGAGGCCTATCTCGGCCACGGCGCCGCCGCCCGGCTGAAGGCGGAGGGGGCGGTACATGGCTGAACAGCTTTTGGAAATCCGCGGGCTGAAGACCGGCTATGGCGCCACCGAGGTGCTGCGCGGCATCGACATGGCCGTCCATGCCGGCGAGATCGTCACGGTGCTGGGCTCCAACGGCGTCGGCAAGACGACGCTGAACAAGGTGATGTCGGGCGTACTGCCGGCCTGGACCGGTGAGATCCGCTTCGGCGGCACCCGCATCGACGGCAAATCCGCCGCCCGCATCGTCGAGGAGGGGCTGATCCAGGTGCCGGAGGGCCGCAAGATTTTCCCCAACCTGTCGATCCGCGAGAATCTGGAACTCGGCAGCTACCGGCGCGGCAAGCCGAACCGGGCACGGAACCTGGAGCGCATCTTCGCGACCTTTCCCCGTCTGAAGGAGCGCGAGGGCCAGTTCGCCGGCACGCTCTCCGGCGGCGAGCAGCAGATGCTGGCCATCGGCCGCGGCATGATGGCGGAACCGCTGCTGCTGATCCTCGACGAGCCGTCGCTCGGCCTCTCGCCGCTGGTGGTGGAGGAGATGTTCGGGCTGATCCGCAAGCTTAATGAGGACGGGCTGGCGATCCTGCTGGTGGAGCAGAACGTCGTCCAGTCGCTGGAGGTCGCCCGCCGGGCCTACATCCTCGAGAACGGCGTGTTCGCGCTGTCGGGACCGTCCGACGAGATCGCGCGCGACCCCGAACTGAAACGCACCTATCTCGGGTTGTGAGCGATGCGCGCTCCGGCCCTCTCCCGACATTTCCCAACCCTGACCCGGTGCCGCCGCGGCCGCTTTGCGGACCGACACCGGGGGGAGCGCTTGACATGACCGTCCCCAGCATGAGTTTCCGGGACCGACTGGCTCAGGACCGCGTCGTCCTGGCGCCCGGCGTCTATGACGCCTTCACCGCTTCGGTGGCCACCGCCGCCGGGTTCGAGGCGCTGTACCTGTCGGGCGCCGCCATCGCCTACACCCGGCTGGGCCGGCCCGATATCGGGCTGGTCTCGGTCAGCGAGGTGGCCGACACCATCGCCCTGGTGCGCGACCGCGTGCCGACGCCGCTGATCGTCGATGCCGACACCGGCTACGGCAACGCGCTCAACGTGCAGCGCACCGTGCGCATGTTCGAGCGGGCCGGCGCCACCGCCTTGCAGCTGGAGGACCAGAGCTTTCCCAAGCGCTGCGGCCACCTGACCGACAAGGCGGTGATCCCGGCCGGTGAGATGGCCGGCAAGATCAAGGCGGCGGTCGATGCGCGGGCCAGCGAAAACACGTTGATCGTCGCCCGCACCGATGCGGTGGCGGTGGAAGGCGTTTCGGCAGCCCTTGACCGCGCCCGCCTCTATGTCGAGGCAGGGGCCGACGTTCTGTTCGTCGAGGCGCCCAAAAGCCGCGAGCAGCTGTCCGCCATCGCCACCGACCTAGGCGGCATCCGTCCGCTGCTCGCCAACATGGTCGAGGGTGGGCAGACGCCGATCAGTTCCGCCGCCGAGCTGGGCGAACTGGGCTACCGGCTGGTGATCTTCCCCGGAGGAATCGTGCGAGCGCTCGCTCGGCAAGCGCAGGACTATTACGGCTCGCTGGCGCAGCACGGCACCACCCAGCCCTTCCGCGACCGCATGTTCGACTTCAACGCGTTGAACGACCTGATCGGCACGCCGGAGATGTTGGCGCTCGGCGAGACTTATAAGGACTTTGGCCCCGCCAAGCGGGAGGACGCAGCATGACCACCAGAACCACTTCCATCGACCCCGTCACGCTGGCCGTCCTGAAGGGCCGGCTGGAGCAGATCGCCGACGAGATGGACGCGACGCTCTACCGCTCCGCCTTCAACCCGATCATCGCCGAGGCGCGCGACGCCTGCCACGGCCTCTACCATGCCGAGACCGGGGCAACGCTGGTGCAGGGCACCAACGGCCTGCCGATCTTCGTCGGCGCCATGGCCTTCGCGGTCAAGGCGGTGATCGACAAGGTGGCGAAGGAGGGCGACCTTCATGCGGAAGACATCTTCCTGTTCAACGACCCCTATGACGGCGGCACCCACCTGAACGATTTCCGCCTGGTGCGGCCGATCTTCCGTCAGGGGCGGCTGTTCTGCTGGATGGCGTCGGTCGGCCACTGGCTCGACATCGGTGGCAACGTGCCGGGCAACTTCAACGCCCGCGCCACCGACAGCTTCCAGGAGGGCGTGCGCTTCCCGCCGGTGAAGTTGGTCAAGGCGGGCGTGATGAACCACGACTTGCTGGCGATCCTCGCCGCCAATTCCCGTGTGCCGGTGTCGAACTACGGCGATTTGAACGGGCAGCTTAACGCGCTGGACCTGGGGGTGCGCCGCCTGACCGAACTGCTGGACGAGCATGGCGAGGAGACGGTCTCCGCCGCCTTCGATGCCTTCACCGCGCGGGCCGACGCGCTGATGCGCAGCGCCGTGTCGAAGCTGCCGGACGGCACCTACAGCTTCGAGGATTATCTCGACAATGACGGCATCACGGCGGACCGGCTGCTCATCGCGTTGGACCTGACCATCGACGGCGAGCGGATGACGCTGGATTTCTCGCGCTCATCGGCTCCCTGCGCCGGGCCGCTGAACATCGCCTATTCCACCGCGGTGGCCTGCTGCTATGTCGCGCTGAAGCATGTCTTCACCGACGTGCCCGCCAATGCCGGCTGCCTCAACCCGATCACCTTCGTCATCCCGGAAAGCACCCTGCTGGCGGTCAAGCCGCCCAAGCCGGTCGGCGGCTATACCGAGACGATCCTGCGTGTGATCGGCGTAGTGTTCGGTGCGCTGGCGCTCGCCGATCCGACCCGCGCCACCGCCGCCCCCTTCGGCACCATCAACGCGCTGTCGCTGGCCGGCCACCGCAAGGACGGCTCGCGCTGGGTCATGTTCTCCTTCTTCGGCGGGGGCCTGGGCGGCAATCCGGAGACGGACGGGCTGAACCACGCCAACAACCCGATCTCCACCGCCACCATCCCGCCGGTGGAAATCCTGGAGGCCGCCTATCCGGTGATGTTCACCCAATGGGCTCTGCGGCCGGACTCTGCCGGTGCCGGCCTGCATCGCGGCGGGCTGGGTGCGGTCTATGAGATCGAGGCGTTGACCGATGCCGATGTCTTCCTGCTGGGCGAGCGCGGCGTCTTCTCGCCCTTCGGCGTGGCGGGCGGCAATCCTGCGGCGCTGAACCGTTTCAGCTGGCAGAGCAACGAGGGCGAGAAGTCGCCGCCGCTCGCCTCCAAGGTCACCGACGTGAAGATCCGCGACGGCCAGCGCGTGCGGCTGGAAACGCCGGGCGGCGGCGGCTGGGGCGACCCGAAGCGGCGCGATGCGGAGGCCGTCGTTCGCGACGTGCGGCTCGGCTATCTTGGCCGTGACGCGGCGCACAGCGCCTATGGCGTGGCGCTGACCGACGACGGCGCGCTCGACATCGCCGCCACCGCGACCTTGCGCGAATCCTCCGTCGCCTGACGAACCCGGAAGCAAGACCATGAGCAACGGCATTTTCAAGGGTGCGGGCAAGGGCGCCATCGTCGGCGTCGATGTCGGCGGCACCTTCACCGACCTGTTCCATTACGACGAGGCGCGCGGCAGCTTCCGCACCGCCAAGGTTCCCTCCAACCGCGGCGACGAGGCGGTCGGCTTTCTCGCTGGCCTGCAGAGCTTCGGCCCCGTCGCCGAACTGGGCTCCATCGTCCACGGCACCACCGTCGGCACCAATGCCCTGCTGGAGCGCAAGGGCGCCAAGGTCGGGCTGATCACCACCGCCGGCTTCCGCGACGTGTTGGAGATGCGCCGCCGCGACCGCCGCCAAACCTGGGGCCTGTGGGGCGATTTCGTTCCCGTCGTCGACCGCGACATGCGGCTTGAGGTGGCGGAACGCACGCTGGCCGACGGCACGATCCGTACAGGGATCGACCCGGAGGAGGTCCGTGCTTGCGCCCGCCGGCTGGCCGACCAGGGGGCGGAGGCGCTCGCCATCGTCTTCATCAACGCCTACGCCAACCCGGCCAACGAGCTGGCGGCGCTGGAGGCGGCGCGCGAGGTGTGGCCGAATGCCAACCTCGAATGCTCGTCCCGCATCCTTCCGGAAATCCGCGAGTTCGAGCGCACCTCGACCACCGCGCTCAACGCCTATCTCCAGCCGGTGGTCGGCAGCTATCTCGCCAAGCTCGACAACGCGCTGGCCGGCGAAGGGTTCGGCGGACGCTTCCACATCGTGCAGTCGAACGGCGGCGTGATGTCCACCGACACGGCGCGGCGGCTGCCGGTGCGCACCGCCCTGTCGGGGCCGGCGGCCGGCGTCATCGCCGCGGCGGCGATCTCCAAGGCGGCGGGCTTCCCCAACGTCATCACCGGCGACCTTGGCGGCACCAGCTTCGACGTGTCGCTGGTGGTGGAGGGGCAGACCATGCTCGCCGCCCAGACCACCATCGATTTCGGTCTGGTCGTCCGCACCCCGATGATCGAGATCACCACCATCGGCGCCGGCGGCGGCTCCATCGCCGGGGTCGATCCCGGCGGCATGCTCCAGGTCGGGCCTGAGAGTGCCGGTTCCAGGCCGGGGCCGGTCTGCTACGGCCAGGGCAACACCCGTCCGACCCTGACCGACGCCAATGTCCTGCTCGGCCGCATCAATGCCGAGCGTCCCATCGGCGGCAAGCTGGCGCGGCTGGACGTCGATGCCGCCCGCGCGGCAATCGCCACCCATGTCGCCGAGCCGCTCGGCCTTGAGGTCATGGCGGCGGCGGAAGCGGTGGTGCGCATCGCCAACAGCAAGATGGCCGGCGCCATCCGCCTCGTCTCCATCGAGCGCGGCCACGATCCGGCCAAGTTCGCCGCCGTGCCCTTCGGCGGCGGCGGGGCGCTGCATGTCGGCGCGCTGATCAAGGAGGTCGGGCTGAAGGCGGCTCTGGTGCCGCGCTTCCCCGGCGTGACCTCGGCGCTCGGCTGCGTCATCGCCGACATCCGCCACGATCAGGTGCAGACGGTCAATCTCCCGCTGGCGGGCATCGACGCAGGCTCGCTCGACCGCCGCATGGTGGAGGAGGCGACCGCCGCCCGCGCCGTGGTGGAGTCCGCCGGGCTCAGCGTCGAGCGCATCGACCTCGTCTTCGAACTCGACATGCACTACATCGGCCAGACCCACACGGTCGCCGTGCCGCTGCCGGTGTCGGTGGAAAACGGCACGACCGGCATCGACGAGGCGACCATCCGCTCCGCCTTCGAGCGTGCCTATCAGGCCTCCTTCAGCCGCCTGCTGCCGGGTGTCGGCGCCAAGATCGTCAATCTGCGCACCGCCGCCATCGGCCGCCGTCCGCATTTCGACCTCTCCGCTTTGGCTCCGGCAGCCGGAACGACGGTGGAGGGCGCCCATGCCGGGTCGCGGCCGGTGTGGTTCGACGGGGCCTGGCACGACACCGCCGTGTACAACCGCCTCGACCTGCCGGTCGGCGCGGTGATCCAGGGGCCGGCGATCCTGGAGCAGCCGGACGCCACCACCGTCATCGACCCCGACCTCAGCGCCCGTGTCGACGGCTTCGGCAACGTCATCGTGGAAAGGAGCACCCGATGAGCGGCACCGCCATTCCGGTTGAGCGGACCGCCCTGCTGGTCTGCGATCTGCAAAATGACTTCCTCCATCCCGATGGCGCCTATGGCCGCGCCGGACAGACGGCGCCCGAGATCGTAGCGCTGCCGGAGCGGGTGAAGCCGCTGGCCGATCTGCTGCGCTCGCGCGGCGGCTGGGTGATCTCCACCAACTTCACCCTGGTGCCGGGCCGTGGCGGCGAGCCGATGATCTCTCCGCATCTGAAGTCGCTGCGTCCCTTCCTGGCCAAGGGCGATTTCCAGCCCGGCAGCTGGGGTCATCGCACCGTCGATGCCCTTCAGCCCGTCGATGTCGAGGTGGAGAAGATCGCCTATTCCGCCTTCTACATGTCGCGGTTGGAATGGGTGCTGGCGAAATGCGGGGTTGAACGGCTGCTGGTCTGCGGCATCGTCACCAATGGCGGCATCGCCTCGACCGTGCGCGATGCTCATGTCCGCGATTTCGAGACGATCCTGCTGGAGGATGGTTGCGCCGCCTTCAGCCCGGAGGTGCATGAGGTTTCCGTCGCAGCACTGCGTCCGGTCTGCCGGGTGGCAACGGTCGCGACCATGCTGGAGGAGGTGGCGAACTCATGAGCCGCATCCTGCCCGCCGATGGCATCGAGTTCGAGTTCACCGTCCCCGTCGTCGTGATCGGTGGCGGTGCGGCCGGCATGGTCGCCGCGCTGGCCGCCCATGAGGCAGGCGCCGGCGTGCTGGTGCTGGAGCGCGATGCGCTGCCGCAAGGGTCCACCGCCCTGTCGGCCGGGCTGATCCCAGCGCCGGGCACCCGTTGGCAGCGCAACGCCGGCATTGAGGATTGCCCGGAGCGCTTCGCGACCGACATCATCGCCAAGGCGAAGGGCGAGCCCGATCCGGCCGCGGTCGCCCGCGTCGCCCAGGCGGTCGGGCCGGCGCTGGAATGGCTGGCGGACTGCTATGGGCTGCCATTCTCGGTGGTGGACAATTTCAGCTATCCCGGACACAGCGCCCGGCGCATGCACGGGTTGCCCAGCCGGTCGGGAGCGGAATTGATCGACCGGCTGCGGGGAGCCGTGGAAACCGTCGGCATCGACGTGCTGTGCGAGGCGCATGTCACCGCCCTCTACGTCGATGGCGCACAGGTTCGCGGTGTCGAGATCACGCGGCCCGACGGCAGTGTCGAGCGGGTCGGCTGCGGTGCGCTGGTCCTGGCCTGCAACGGCTATGGCGGCAACAGGGCGCTGGTCGGGCAGCATGTGCCGGAACTGGCCGACGCGCTCTATTTCGGCCATCCCGGCAACCAGGGAGATGCGCTGCTGTGGGGCGAGGTGCTGGGGGCGGCAACCCGGCACTTGTCGGGTCATCAGGGCCATGGCTCCGTGGCACACCCCGCGGGCATCCTCGTCACCTGGGCGACGATCACCGAGGGCGGCGTGCAGGTGAACACGGAGGGCCGGCGCTTCTCCAACGAGGCACAGGGTTATTCGGAACAGGCCGCCGTGGTGCTGCGCCAGCCGGGCGGCATCGCCTGGACCGTCTTCGACGAGCGCATCGCCGGCATCGCCCGCCAGTTCGAGGATTTCCGGCAGGCCGAGGCGATGGGTGCGGTGCTGAGCGCCGACACGCCGGCTGAACTGGCTCGGCCGATGAAAATCGACGCGGATGCCTTCGCCGCCACGCTGGCCGACATCGACCGGTTGAAGGCGGAGGGCGGAACCGACGGCTTCGGCCGCGACTTTGCCGGCTCGGCCCCACTGGTACCACCCTACCGCGCCGTCCGCGTCACCGGCGCCCTGTTCCACACCCAGGGCGGGCTGGTCGTCGATGACGAGGCCCGTGTTCTGGACGGGCAGGGAATGAAGTTGCCCAACCTCTATGCCGCTGGCGGGGCTGCCTGCGGCGTGTCGGGGTCCAAGGCATCCGGCTATTTGTCCGGCAACGGCCTGCTGACCGCGGTGGCGCTGGGACGCATCGCCGGGATGGCCGCCGCGGGCGCCGTTAGTGAGGAAACCAACCAATGACCGCACAGCCACGCAGCCTGTTCGAGAAGGTGTGGGACGCCCATATCGTGGCGACCCGGCCGGACGGTCAGGCCCTGCTCGCCATCGACCGTCATTTCCTGCATGAAGGATCCTTCCACGCCTTCGGCATGATCGACCATGCCGGACGCAAGGTGCGCCGGCCGGAGCTGACCTTCGCCGTCGCCGACCATTACGTTCCCTCGCACAGCCGGTCCAGGCCGATTGCCGATCCCGAGATCGCCAACATGGTGACGATGCTGGAGGCGAATGCCGGCCGCCACGGCCTGCGCCATTTCGGCCTTCACGATCCGGCACAGGGCATCGTCCATGTGCTGGCGCCGGAACAGGGGCTGACCTTGCCCGGCCTGACCATCGTCTGCGGCGACAGCCACACCTCGACCCACGGGGCTTTCGGCGCGCTGGCTTTCGGCATCGGCGCCACCGAGGTGTCGCATGTGCTGGCGACCCAGACCCTGTGGCAGCGTCGTCCCAAGACGATGCGCATCACGGTGGACGGGGTGCTGGGGCCGCATGTCACGGCCAAGGACCTGATCCTGGCGGTGATCGCCGCCATCGGTGCCGACGGGGCCGCCGGCCATGTCATCGAATATGCGGGCAGCGCCATCCGTGCCCTGTCGATGGAAGGCCGGCTGACCGTCTGCAACATGTCGATCGAGGCCGGGGCGCGGGCCGGCATGATCGCCCCCGACGACATCGCCTTCTCCTGGATAGAGGGCCGGCCCTTCGCCCCGAAGGGGGGAATGTTCGACCGCGCTGTCGAGCATTGGCGCACCCTGCCCAGCGACGCGGGTGCCGTCTTCGACCGCGAGGTGACGCTGGATGCCGCCGACATCGCCCCGGCGGTGACCTGGGGCACCAGCCCGGAAACTGCGGTTCCGGTGACGGCGGCTGTTCCCGACCCCGGTGCGGAGGCCGACCCGGTGCGCGCCGGCCAGATGCGCAAGATGCTGGACTATATGGGCCTTGCCCCCGGCATGGCGCTGGAAGAGGTGGCCATCGACCGCGTCTTCATCGGCTCCTGTACCAATGCCCGTCTGGAGGATCTGCGCGCCGCCGCCGCGGTGCTGCGCGGCCGTCGCGCCGTGGTGCCGGGGCTGGTGGTTCCGGGCTCGGTCCCGGTGCGCATGCTGGCGGAGGCGGAAGGGCTGCACCGCGTCTTCATCGATGCCGGGCTGGAATGGGGCGAGCCCGGCTGCTCGATGTGCGTCGGCATCAACGGCGACCTCGTTCCGGCGGGGGAGCGCTGTGCCTCCACCACCAACCGCAATTTCCCCGGCCGCCAAGGGCCGAACGCCCGCACCCACCTGATGAGCCCGGCGATGGCCGCCGCCGCCGCTGCGACTGGCAAACTCACCGATGTCCGCAAGCTGGGAGTTTCCTGAGGATGGAGCCCTTCGTCACGCTGACCGCGCCGGCGGTGCCGCTCGACATCGCCAACATCGACACCGACCAGCTTCTGCCCGCCCGTTTCCTGAAGAAGCCGCGCAGCGCCGGCTACGGCAACTTCCTGTTCCATGACGAGCGCAAGCCGGGCTTCCCGCTGGACGACCCGGCCTATGCCGGTGCCCGCATTCTGGTGAGCGACCGCAATTTCGGCTGCGGATCCTCGCGCGAGGGCGCGGTCTATGCGCTGGTGGACGGTGGCTTCCGCTGCGTCGTCGCCCCCAGCTTTGGCGACATCTTCGCCGCCAACGCCGCCAAGAACGGCCTGCTGACCGTCACCCTGCCGGAGGATGTGGTGGCATCGCTGCGCCGCCAGTTGCAGGCGACGCCCGGTGCCACCGTCACCGTGGACCTGCCGGCCCAGAGCCTGACCGGTCCGGACGGCCGGGCGCTGTCCTTCGCCATCGATCCCTTCAAGAAGGATTGTCTGGTCGAAGGGTTGGACGACGTGGCCCTTACCCTGCGCCACCGGGACGCCATCGACGCCTTCGACCGGACGGATGCGGAGCGGCGGCCCTGGGTGGTGCCGGGCAGGGGGTAACCTACTCCGCCTCTATCCCCAGAACCTCGGCGGCGATTCTCGCGACGTTGCCGTTGATGGGGGGCGGGGCGATGTTGACACCCTCCTTCAGCGCGGCGGTGACGATCTCCAGCACCTTGGTGCGGGCATGCCATTTGGAGTTCGCCTCCACCGCATGCCAGGGCGCGTTGGCGGTGGAGGTGCGGTCGAACATCGTCTCCGCCGCCTTGACGTAATCGTCCCATTTGGCGCGGTTGCGCAGATCCTCCTCGGTCAGCTTCCAGCGCTTATAGGGGTTCTTCATCCGCTCGCGGAAGCGCTCCAGCTGCTCTTCCGGGGTGATGTGCAGGAACAGCTTGACGATGCGCACGCCGTCGTCGGTCAGCAGCCGTTCGAACTCGTTGATCTCGTCATAGGCGCGCTTCCACTGGTCCTTGGTGGCGAACTTCTCCACCCGCTCCACCATGACGCGGCCGTACCAGGACCGGTCGAAGATTGCGAAGGTGCCGGGCGCCGGCAGCTTGGTCCAGAAGCGGTACAGGTAATGCTTTCCCTGCTCATCCGCGGTGGGGGCGGAGATCGGCCAGACATGGAAGCCGCGGGGGTCGAGCGGCTCGGTCATGCGACGAATGGCCCCGCCCTTGCCGGCCGCATCCCAGCCTTCGAACACCACGATGGCGCGGCGTTTCTCATGCCAGTAGGTCTGCTGGATGTGCAGAAGCTCCTTCTGCAGCTTGCCGAGTCGGCGGTCGTATTCCTCCGCCGTGTCGATCCGCGCCTGCTCCTGGTCCAGTTTACCGAGGCGGATTTTCGAGACCTTGCCGGGCTTCTCGGCCATGCGTTGTATCCTGTGCTGGTGGGGTCGGTTGCGGCTTGCCGACAGGGCGGGCGGAACCTTCACCGCCCCTGCGGGTTGTCCGGCGGGGGCACGGTGTCGGCATCTGCGTCGGCGCCGGCACACCCGTGAGGGGAAAAGCACCGATGCCGCCTGGTCGATCCCACAACGAGGAGCGGCAGGCTGTCAACGGAGAAGCAGGGCCAAGGAAGGGGGTTCCATGAGCATCGTCGGACCGCGCATCTACAACCTGTTTCCGACCCTGGTCGGTCCCGTGCGCGATTGGGCCGGGCACCTGCCGCGGATCCAGGGGATGGGTTTCGACTGGATATTCCTGAACCCGATCCACCAGCCCGGATTCTCCGGCAGCCTCTATGCCGTCAAGGACCCCTACCGGCTTCACGATGCGCTCCGCGGCGGGTCGCACGACAGCGACGACGAGCTTCTGCGCCGCTTCACGGCGGAGGCCGCGGCACACGGCCAGTCGGTGATGATGGACTTCGTCATCAACCACACCTCGCGCGATGCGCTGCTGGTCGAGCGCCACCCCGACTGGTACAAGCGCGGCGCTGACGGCGACCTGCACCGTCCGGGCGCCGTCGATCCCAACAACACCACCCATGTCACGGTTTGGGGCGACCTCGCCTCCCTCGACTATGACCGGGCGGACTCGCGCGCCGGGCTGGTCGGCTACTGGTCCGACTATCTGCGCCATTACATCGGTCTTGGCGTAAAGGGCTTCCGCTGCGACGCCGCCTATCAGGTGCCGGCGGAGGTGTGGAAGAGCCTGATCGACGCCGCCCACGCCGTAAATCCGGAGGTGAAGTTCTTTGCCGAGACGCTGGGCTGCTCCGTTGAGCAGGTGCGCGAGCTGTGCGGCGCCGGCTTCGACTTCCTGTTCAACAGCGCCAAATGGTGGGACTTCAAGGCCGACTGGCTGCTCGACCAATATGAGGAATTCCGCTGGATCGCGCCGTCCATCGCCTTCCCGGAAAGCCACGACACCGACCGGCTGGCCGCGGAGGTCGGCAGCCAGGACGCCGTGCGGCTCGCCGCGCAGCTGAAGATGCACTACCTGTTCGCGGCCAGCTTCTCCACCGGCGTGATGATGCCGGTCGGCTACGAGTATGGCTTCACCCGCAAGCTGGACGTCGTGCGCACCGGCCCTGCCGACTGGGAAGAGCCGAAGCTGGACCTGACCGGCTTCATCGGCGCCGTCAACGCCATGAAGGCGGCCACCCCGGCCCTGAATGTCGAAGGGCCGCAGCGCCGCGTGACCTCTCCGCATAGCCCGGTGCTGGGACTGATCCGGCAGGTGGACGGCGCCGCGCTCGACCAGCCCGACGGCTGCGCCATCCTGGTGCTGAACCCGGACGAGAACCGGACGCACACGCTGGATGTCGGCCCGATCCTGGCGGCCACCGGCGGCACCTACGAGGCGTTCGAGGATGTGACTCCGGAGGCGGAACCGCTGCCGATGGAGCCTGGCGCGCCGATGACATTGCGCCCGATGGAACTGCGCGTCTTCCGCGCCCGCGCCGCCCGCAGCCACGCCATCGAACTGCACGATGTGGAAGAGCGGGAATGGATGGACTCCATCGCCGCCGGCCGCATGACCATCGAGAATGTCTATCCGGAACTTGACGGCGGACGGTTCGCGATCAAGCGGGCGGTCGGCGATGTGATGGAGGTGTGGGCCGACATCTACACCGACGGCACCTTCGTGCTCGCGGCATCCGTCATGTACAGGGCGGACGGCGACGAGGCGTGGAGCGAAGCGCCGATGCGCTTCCACGAGAATGACCGTTGGGTCGGCCGCGTGCCACTGAACCGCAACGCCCGTTACACCTACAGCATCGAAGCCTGGCGCGACGTTTGGGAAAGCTGGCGCGCCGACTTCAAGAAGAAGGTCGATGCCGGCATGGTCGTCGATCTGGAACTGGTGGAAGGGCGCCGCTTCGTCGAGCAGGCGCTGGACCTGAACCATGGCGACGGGCGCGGGGCGCTCCAGGCGGTGATCGAGCGGATGCAGGCGCTGTCGGGTCGCGAAGCCATCGACTATGCCCTGTCGGACGAGCCGCGCCGCGTCATGACGCAGTATGGCGAGCGGCAGTACAAGTCACGTTACGTGCGTGAGTTGGAGGTCTATGTCGACCGCACCGCCGGCGCCTATTCGGCATGGTTCGAGATCTTCCCGCGTTCCGCCTCGCCCGATCCGTCCCGTCCCGGTACTTTCGACGACGTGGTCAATCTGCTGCCCATGGTGCGCGACATGGGCTTCGACGTGCTGTATTTCCCGCCGATCCACCCCATCGGCCGTGCCTTCCGCAAGGGCAAGAACAACACGCTGAATCCCGGCCCGGACGATCCCGGCGTGCCCTATGCCATCGGTGCGGAGGAGGGCGGGCACGACGCCATCGATCCGATGATCGGCGATTTCGAGAGCTTCCGCCGGCTGGTCCGCGAAGCCAAACGCCATGGAATCGAGATCGCTCTCGACTTCGCCGTCCAGTGCTCGCCCGATCATCCCTGGGTGAAGGAGCATCCGCACTGGTTCTACTGGCGGCCCGACGGCACCATTCGCTATGCCGAGAATCCGCCGAAGAAGTACCAGGACATCGTCAATGTCAGCTTCTACCGCCAGTCCTATCCGGACCTGTGGTACGCGCTGCGCGACGTGGTGCTGATGTGGTGCAAAGAGGGGGTGCGCATCTTCCGCGTCGACAACCCGCACACCAAACCTTTCCCCTTCTGGGAATGGATGATCCGCGAGGTGCAGGACCGCTACCCCGACGCCCTGTTCCTGGCCGAGGCCTTCACCCGTCCGAAGCTGATGAAGCGTCTGGCCAAGGTCGGCTTCACCCAGTCCTACAGCTACTTCACCTGGCGCAACACCAAGGCGGAACTGACCGAGTATCTGACGGAACTGACTCAGAGTGAATCGCGGGAGTATATGCGGCCGAACTTCTTCGCCAGCACGCCTGACATCCTGCCGCCGATCCTGACAAATGGCGGCCGGCCGGCGCACATGATGCGGGCGGTTCTGTCGGCGACGCTGGCCGGCGTCTATGGGCTTTACGCTCCCTATCTGCTGTGCGAGGCGGAGGCCTATCCCGGCAAGCAGGAATTCAACCACTCGGAGAAGTACGAGATTCGGCACTGGGACTGGAACAGGCCCGGCAACATCCGCGACTATGTGACCGCCATCAACCG
Source organism: Azospirillum sp. TSH64 (assembly GCF_003116035.1). Lineage (GTDB taxonomy): Bacteria > Pseudomonadota > Alphaproteobacteria > Azospirillales > Azospirillaceae > Azospirillum. Next base: position 1,933,821 of record NZ_LGQW01000015.1, on the reverse strand, counting down.
CATCCGTGCCGAGAATCCGGCACTGCAGCAGTTCACCAACCTGAAATTCTACAACGCCTTCGACGACAACATCCTGCTGTATGGAAAGATGACGGCGGCGAAGGACAACGTGATCCTGATCGCGGTGAACCTGGATCCGCACAACGGTCATGGCGGGACCATCGAGGTGCCGCTGTGGGAGCTGGGCCTGCCCGACGGTGCCCATGTCCAGGTGGAGGACCTGTTCAGCGGCCACCGCTTCACTTGGATCGGCAAGTTCCAGCATGTCTGGCTGGATCCTCACCGCAACCCGGCGGCAATCTGGCGGATCGTGCCGCCCGGGGTGTGAGTACGTGACGTCGGCGGCAGATACACTCTGCCGCCGAAGAACCCTGCCGCCGAAGAAATTCCCCAATAAAAAAGCGGCCCTTGAGGGCCGCTTTTAAATTCCGTCTATGCGCCGATCAGCGCCGGCGGATCATCGTCACGCCGCCGACGGTCTTGTCCAGAAAATCGATCATGGTGTCAGGCTTCGGCCCGACCGACGAGGCGGCGAACGCCATCCACCAGCGGGCCATCGGGGTGGTCCAGCCGTAGCGGTCGGCGATGGTCTGAACATCCATGGTAGAGGACATGGTCGTCTGGGCGGTCGCCGCGGCGCGGGTGGCGCCGGACGGGGTAACCTGAGATTCGACGCTGTGCATGGTTCCTCCCAACGGGGACATACGGTGTCCGCTTATGCGGTACCTTAGCTCTCAACCGCTGGAAGGGGCAGAGTGGCTTTGGTGCTAACGGGTACTATACCTTTGGCTGCAAAGGTCCCATGCCCTAGGCCGCTCCTTTCAGGCAGGTGGATGCGGCAATCCGCTGGCCCATCCCAGGAAAGCAACCAGCGCCGCGCGGTTGGCCGGGCGCAGCATCAGGGCCAGCCGCACCCACAGGGGTGAAAGCTTGTATTCGGCGGCCATCTCCCGGACTTCCTCCGGCGACAGACGCAAATCGGAAGCGGGGTTGTTGCTCACCGGGCCGTCCTCCACCATTGCCAAAGGTTACGATGGATGAAGAACAATCTGTCGGATCGGCAATCGCGCAGGCATTTGTGACAAAAAATGGCCGGCCGTTACTTGGCGGCCAGCAATGCCCGTGGCGCCCGGTCAGCTCCGCTGGCCAGCGGCACCTTGGGGTTCGCGATCCAGGCGATGACGTCGTTGACCACCAGCTTGCCCTTCAGGTCGCGCAACAGCATGTGGTAGCCGTCGGGATAGACGGCGACGACATGCCGCCCGCCGGATTCGAAATCCTTCAAGGCACGCTCGACCGGCCGCGGCGGCAGAACCTCCTCATGGGCGCCGTAAAGCACCAGTGATGGCGTCTGGAGATGCTGGCAGGCGTCGAGCGCCGACCCCATCAGGTCGGTCAGCCCTTCCAGCGCATCGACGCGGGAGCCCTTGATGACCAGAGGATCGCGGCCGAGAGCCCGCAGCATCTCGATGTTGTCGGACGGGCGGATGTCCAGATCCTTCGGCGGATGCACCACCATCCCGGGAACCAGATTGTAGGTGATCCACAGCGCGGCACGCGGGAAGAACCCCATCGCCTGCCGCCCCCAGACGGCGGGGGCGACCAGGATGGTGCCGTCGACCTTGGGCGGGTTGGGGCCGGTCATCGCGCTCAGCACGACGGCGCCGCCCATGCTTTCGCCCATCAGATAGACCGGCACGCCGGGATGGCGCTTGTGCACCATCTCCACCGCGGTGCGGGCGTCGCTGACCAGCGTGGGGGTACCGGCCCACACGCCACGTTCGCGAGTGGCGCCGAAACCGCGCTGGTCATAGGCGTAGGTGGCGATGCCGGCCGTGGCGAAGTCGCGGCCGGAGCCGTCGAAGGCGTTGGAATAGTCGTTGTAGCCGTGCAGGGCCACCACCGCGGCCCGCACCTTGCCGTCGGCCGGCAGCCAGGAGCGCATGGGCAGCTCGAAACCGTCGGCGGCGATCAGCACCTTGTCGTTCAGCTGCGGCTGGACGACGGCCATCCCCATCGGTTGGAAATCCGCGGCACAGCCGCCAAGCAGAAGCCCTAACCCGAGAACAGCCGCCATTCCGCTATGCCGCATGGATTACCCCTGTGTCGCTGTGAGCACCACCCGTCAGTTGGAGGAATATATCTTCAAGATCCGACTCTTCGGTCGTGACATCGACGATCCCAATTCCGGAAGCCGCCAGAGCGGACAGGATGGCGCCGGCACGCTGGCGGCTCGGGTGGTAGCGGACGACCATCCTCCGCGGTTCCGGCATCTCCACCGTGTAGCCATCCAGCGCGGGCGGGGCGGCGGTCAGGTCACGCTCCAGGGTCAGGCACAGCGCCTTGTTGTCGACCCGGCGCAGCAGGGTGGTCTTCGGTTCGCACGCCACCACCTCGCCATGGTTGATGATGGCGATGGTGTCGCACAGCTCCTCCGCCTCCTGCAGGTAATGGGTGGTCAGCAGGACGGTGGTGCCGGACTTGTTCAGCGTGCGCACATAGTCCCACAGCTGGCGGCGCAGCTCGACATCGACGCCGGCGGTCGGCTCGTCCAGGATCAGCACCGGCGGCGTATGGACCATCGCCTTTGCCACCATCAGCCGGCGCTTCATGCCGCCCGACAGCGAACGGGCGTGGGCGTCGGCCTTGTCGGCCAGCCCGACGGCGTCGAGCAGTTCGTCCGTCCGGCGCTCCTTCTTCGGCACGCCGTAGAGGCCGGCCTGAAGCTCCAGCATCTCGCGCGGGGTGAAGAAGGGGTCCATGTTGAGTTCCTGCGGCACCACGCCGATGGAGGCGCGGGCGCGGCGCGGATGGTCGGCCACCTCATGCCCCCAGATGGTGGCAGTGCCGCCGGTCTTGTTCACCAGCCCGGCGAGGATGTTGATCATCGTCGACTTGCCGGCGCCGTTGGGTCCGAGCAGCCCGAACAGCGACCCGCGCGGAATGGCGAGGTCGATGCCCTTCAGCGCGTGCTTCGGCCCGGCTTTTCCGGTCGGCTGGTAGATCTTGGTCAGGCCGCGCAGCTCCACCGCGTTGGCCGGGAGCGAGACGGGCGTGGGGGTATCGGTTGGCGCGGCCATTGATCCTGAACCATGATGTTTGCGGTTTGCGAAAAAGCCCCGGTGTCCGGTGGTTTCCCCCGTTGATCCGCGGCGCGCGATGGGTATCATCCGGCCCGCGCGCGCGGAACCCTGATCGGGGGCCCGGACAGCGGGCGTGTCCACGATGGCGTGAACCGGCGCGCCTGTCAAAACAGAGGATGACTGCTATGCAGCCGACCGAGACGATCCTTGTTGAAACCTCGACCGTCGGGTGCGACGGCGGCGGCGGCGCGCTGGGCCATCCGCTGGTCTACCTGACGCTGGATCGCGAGGGCCAAGTCGAATGCCCCTACTGCTCGCGCCTGTTCAAGCTGAAGGAAGGTGCGAAGGTCGCCCACGGGCACTGACCGCCCGGTCCTCCTGCTGGCGGGCCGGTCAGACCCGGCCGGCCAGCAGGATCAGCACGGCCAATGCCAGCAGTGCCGACAGCCCCTGCCAGAAGGCCAGCGGGTTGCGGTCGATCAGCGGCCGGCGCCGCATGCCGGTCGCCTGCTTGCGCGGATGGCGCAGGTCGTACAGGAACTCCGACATTTCCCGATAGCGCTTGGCCGGGTCCGGGTGGACCGCCTTGCGCAGCACCCCGTCGATCCAGGCGGGAACCGCCCGCCGGTCGTCCAGGGCGGTGCGGTAGGCCAGCTTGCGCTGGCGCGCCCGCGTGGTGGCCGTCGCCGCATCGGCGCCGTAGGGCAGGCGGCCGGTGAGCATCTGATAGGCGATGACCCCCAGCGCATAGAGATCCGACGCCGGCGTTCCGCCCTCCCCCAACAGATATTCGGGCGCGGTGTATTGAAGGGTGCCCAGAATCTCGCCGCGGTCGGCGTCAGGCATGGTTTCCAGGATGCCGGGGACCAGAACCGATCCGAAATCGACGATCTTCACCGTTCCGGTGCCGTCGATCATCACATTGTCGGGCCGCAGATCCTGGTGCAGCATCTCCAGCCGGTGGAAGGCCTGCAATCCCTTGCCGATCTGCTCGACGATGGTGCGCACCGTCGGCAGGTCGGGGTCGGGGTGGTCGCGCATCCACTGGGTCAGCGTCTGCCCCTCGATATACTCGGTGACGACATAGAGGTGGCGGCGCGGCCGGCATTGCGGCGGCGGCTTCAGCACATGGGGGCTGTTGAGCCGGCGGGCGATCCACTCCTCCATCAGGAAGCGGCGGAGGTGGGCGCGGTCGTCACGGCGGTCGATGGCCGGCACCTTCAGCGCCACCGCCGGGGCTACCGCTGAACCGCCTGCACCGTCCTGGGCCAGATAGACATGGCTGCGGCTGCTGGCGTGCAATTCCCGGAGGATGCGGTAGCCCTCGAACTCCATCCTCGGCTCCAGCAGGGGCGGCACGGGCAGATCGGACAGCCGGTGGAACAGGTCCCCGGCATCGGCGTCAGGAACCGCATCGATTCGGACGATCTGGAGAGTCAGGTTGTCGGCGCTGCCGCGTCGCAGCGCCTCGTCGACCGCGCATCGGGCTGCGCGGTCGAGGTCGTCCGGATGCCTGTCGATTGTGTTGATTAAAAATTCGGCATCGACATGCTCATAGACGCCGTCGGTCGCCAGCAGAAAGACGTCTCCGGGTTCCACCGGCAGCTCACGGCAGTCGATCTCGACATGCGGCACCACGCCCATCGCGCGGCCGAGATAGCTGACCTCGGACGATACCACCACGCGGTGGTCGTCGGTCAGCTGCTCCAGCGACCGGCCGGCGAGGCGGTAGATTCGGGAATCGCCGACATGGAACAAATGCGCGGTGGCCGATTTCAACACCAGCGCGCTCAGCGTGCAGGCATAGCCGCGGTCCTGGTCGTAGCGGTATTCGCTGCGCCGGTTCTGGGCGTGTAGCCAGGAATTGGTCGCCGCCAGAACCCGCTGCGCCGACATCCTGACCGACCAGCTTTCCGGTGTGCAATAATAGTCGGTCAGGAAGCTCTTCACCACGGATTCGCTGGCGATGTGGCTGACCCGGCTGGTGCTGATGCCGTCGGCCAGCGCCACCGCGATGCCTTTCATGGCCAGCAACGGTGCGATCGGGATCAGCGCTCCATGGAAATCCTGATTGGTCTCCTTACGCCCCTTGTCGGACCACTGGCCGATGGAAATCCGCAGCTCTTTCACGATGCCGGCCCCGCTCAAGGAAAACTCCGCTCTCCCCGGGTCCAGGGCGGACCGGGGAGAGCGGACGGACGGGCAGGGTGGCTTTATTCGGCCGGCTGCAGGTGGGGCTGCGGCAAGCGGCGCTTGGGTGCCGTGCGGACATGGGTGGCATAGAGCGTCAGGCCGGTGAAGGCGAGGCCGCCGATCAGGTTGCCCAGCACCGTCGGCAGCTCGTTCCAGATCATGTAGTCCATGACCGAGAAGTTGCCGCCCATCAGCATCGCCGACGGGAACAGGAACATGTTCACCACCGAATGCTCGAAGGTCATGCCGAAGAACAGCATAATCGGCATCCACATCGCGATCACCTTGCCGCTGACCGAGGTGGAGATCATGGCGCCGACGACGCCGGTGGAGACCATCCAGTTGCACAGCATGCCGCGCAGGAAGATGGTCAGCATTCCTGCCGCGCCATACTGGGCGTAGCCCAGCGTCCGGTTCTCGCCGATGTGGGATATGACGGTGCCGACCTTGTCCGGCGGGGTGGAGAAGCCATAGGTGAAGACCACGGCCATCATCACCGCCACAGTCAGCGCGCCCAGGAAATTGCCGATGAACACCAGCCCCCAGTTGCGCAGCACGCCACCGATGGTGACGCCCGGCCGCTTGTCGATCAGCGCCAGCGGGGTGAGCACGAACACGCCTGTCAGCAGGTCGAAGCCCAGCAGATACAGCATGCAGAAGCCGACGGGGAACAGGATGGCACCGATGATCGGGAACCCTGTCTGAACCGTGACCGTGACGGCGAAGACCGCCGCCAGCGCCAGGATCGCCCCGGCCATGAAGGCGCGGATGACCGTGTCGCGGGTGGACATGAAAATCTTGGATTCGCCGGCGTCCACCATTTTGGTGACGAACTCGGAGGGCACGAGATACGACATGACAAGTCCCCTTGGAACAAGCGCTGAAGAAACGGCACGGCAGCGTCCGGTGAGATCCGCGCGGCACCGGTCCGGTGCGGGGCGGGGGGAGGAAGGACGCGTTGCGTGTGATTTGGGTGCGGGCCGCAGTCTTTGGGTCCGCGCTGGTCAAACCGCCGTTGGCTTGAACAGGAGGCACTTTGCACAGGATGTGCCAAACGCCGGAATACAGCAAAGCAGCGACATTTCGACTGTCGCGACGAGTCTGCAACGCAAAGAGGAACCGCCGTTGCTCAAAGAGTGGGCAGTGCTGGATAAAAATCAGTCATTTGTACAAGAGCGTTTGTGGGACCGGATAAGGGAGCAGCCGTTACAGAGCGGGCCATGACGGAGAAATCTTTCAGAATTTTAACCGTAACTCATCAGACTATCGTTGTGAATCAATGCTCTGATCAATGTTTCGGATCGTATGTGCCGGTAATGGTCAGGAACGGTTACCTTTTTGTTATATTTTCCCTTCGTACTATGAGACAGTACAGGCGATGGTGCTTGACGGGCCTCATCGAACCGGCGTCTACTTTGCCGCATTGCGGAAAGATGGCAGTTCCACAATCGTTGTTTGAGTTGCAGGCCTATGTTGTTTCCAGGCGGTTCGGGATCGGCGTCGGATGAGGCGCGTACTATGAGTCACGACACTGAAGAACAGTATCGCAGCATCTTCGAGAATGCTGTCGAAGGCATCTATCAGACCACCGTCGACGGCCGTTACCTGCGGGTCAATCCGGCGCTTGCCGACATCTACGGCTATGCTTCGCCCGAAGACCTGATCGCCAACCTCACCGACATCGCCTGCCAGCTCTATGTCGATCCCGGCAAGCGCGAGGCCTTCGCCGACCTGATGGCCCGCCAGGACCGCGTCCTCAGCTTCGAGGCGCGCGTCTTCCGCCGCGACGGCACCATCATCTGGATTTCGGAAAGTGCACGTTGCGTGCGCGACGCCGCCGGCCGCATCCGCTATTACGAAGGCACCGTCCAGGACATCACCGAGCGCAAGCAGCATGAGGAGAAGATCCGGCTGCTCGCCACCGTGTTCGACAGCGTGGCCGACGGCATCCTGATCGTCGATCCCGAACTGACCGTCCAGGCGATCAACCCGGCCTACGAAATCATGACCGGCTTCCAGCGGGAGGAACTGCTCCGCAAGCCTTTGGTGCTCTTCGCCCCCGGCTCTCACGAGCGGGAATTCGTCGACGCCATCTGGACCACGGCGCGGCAGGCCGGCCGCTGGCAGGGGGAGGTCACCAGCTTCCGCCATTCCGGCGACGCCTTCGCCGCCGCCCTGTCGGTGACGTCGGTCCGTGCGCCGAACGGCGTGCTTGAACATTACGTCCTGACGATCGCCGACATCAGCCAGCGCAAGTCGCAGGAACACCAGATCCGCTATCAGGCCAGCTTTGACCGGCTGACCGACCTGCCCAACCGCTGGCTGGTCTGCGAAAGGCTGGAGGAGGCCATCGTCCGCGCCCAGCGGACCAAGAGCAAGGTGGCCGTCGCCTTCCTCGACCTCAACCGCTTCAAGCAGGTGAACGACACGCTGGGCCACCATGCCGGCGACGAGCTGCTGAAGCTGGTTGCCCGGCGTCTGCGCAACTGCACCCGCATGACCGACACCGTCGGCCGGCTGGGCGGGGACGAGTTCCTGATCGTTGCACCCGACGCCGCCGACCGCTCCGCCGGAGCCCGGCTGGTCGAGAAGGTGCTCTATTCGATGTCGGAGCCTTTCAGCGTCCACAATCAGGAGCTTTTCTGCGGCGCATCCATCGGCATCGCCTTCTATCCCGACGACGGCGAGACGGCGGACCAGCTTCTGCGCAACGCCGATCTGGCGATGTACCATGCCAAGCGCAATCCCGAGCACAAATATGTCTTCTATGACAGCGGGATGCGCGAGCGGTCGGGCTTCACGCTGGGGCTGGAGAGCGACCTGCGCCGCGCCAGCGGCGGCGATGAGTTCGAACTGCACTTCCAGCCCAAGATCGATCTGGTCGGCAACCGCACCATCGGGGCGGAAGCGTTGATCCGCTGGCGTCACCCGGTCCGCGGCGTGGTCAGCCCGGCGGAGTTCATCCCACTTGCCGAGGAAACCGGCCTGATCTGGGAAATCGGCGCCTGGACCCTGATCGAATCCTGCCGCCGGCTGGCCGACTGGATCCGGCGCGACCTGCCGATCCCCTCGGTGTCGGTGAACCTGTCGCCGCGCCAGTTCCAGGACGCCCGCCTCGTCGGTTTTGTGCGCAGCGTCGTGGAATCGGCCGGCATACCGGCCGACCGGCTGGAACTGGAACTGACCGAAGGTGCGATGATCGGCGACATCGAGAAGGCGGTGACGATCCTCAACGGACTGAAGGACATCGGCGTCCGCCTGTCCATCGACGATTTCGGCACCGGCTATTCCTCGCTGGCCTATCTGAAGCGCTTCCCCATCGACACGCTGAAGATCGACCGCAGCTTCGTCCGCGACATCGTGAAGTCGACCACCGACCCGGCCATCGTCGGCACCATCGTCAATCTTGCCGAGAGCCTGGGCTTCGACACCATCGCTGAGGGGGTGGAGACGCAGGAGCAGGCCGACATGCTGCGCCAGCAGCGCTGCACCCGCATCCAGGGCTATCTGATCAGTCGGCCGCTGCCGATCGACCAGTTTGAAGCCTTCCTCGGCAACAGCGTGGTTCCGGCCTGACCGCTGTCCCCCTCTCCCGTCGGGAGAGGGGATACCCCAGCTTACGGCGCCGTCCGTTCCAGGAAATATTCCATCTCCTGGATGATGCCGCTCTGGGCGGCCCAGAGGGCGGCCTGGGTGCGGTTGCGGACGTTGATGGTCTGCATGATGTGGCGGACATGAAGCTTCACGAGATCTTCGGTCATCAGCATCTCGCGCGCGATTTCCTTGTTGCTGCATCCGTCCATGATCAGTTTCAGGATGCGGGCATGACGCGGATAGAGCCCGGGATATCCCAGCAATTCGGTTTCATGCTGGGCCATCGCCCCATCCTCGCCACCGCGGCGCAGTGCGGTGGGAGAGAAGTAATCGAAGCATTCCTCCGGCACCACCGGCTCGCCGGCATGGATCAGACGCAGGGACAGCACGAAGGCGGCCGGCGCCATCCGGTTCAGGAGATAGCCGCGCACGCCGAACCGCAGGGCCATCCGCATGTGGTGGGCGGAAAATTCGTCGGCGATCATCGCAAGCTTGGCCTGCTCGCCGTACCAACTGCGGAAGTTCCAGGCGTCGGTCTTCAGCGAGGCGAGGTCGAACAGCACGATGTCGGCGGATCGGTCGGGATTGCCGTTTCCAGGCGGCGCCTCCAGCGTGGCCACAGCCCCACTGGCGGAGAACCCGTCGGAATAGCGGTCGGCGGCGCCGTTGGTTCTGCCGTTCCACATCGTCTTGGGTGAAAGTCCAGTTGCAAGCCGGCTTTGTGGGTCGATGACCTCGAAGCAGTCATCCAGAATGTTCAGGATGGATTCGCGCAGCAATCGGCTTTGGTTGTGAACAATCACACGAATGCGATCGGACATGTCCGTCTCCCCCAGGAATAGACGAATTGGTGGACGGCATTGCGCGGCCGGAAGGCAGGCTTTTCCCCCCTGGACGCTGTGCTTGGACGTCGGCGGTACCGGTGCGTGGCAATTCAGGTTAGCCGGATTCTTATGCCCGGCGTCCGACCTTCGGCCCCCCGTTCGGACCGTTGCCTCCGCAGTCTCCGATGCCGCCGCGCTTGGCCGCGCAATGCCGCAATTCCGATGGACGATACACGTTGTATCGCTGGTGTCGTGCTCGCCCGTTCGAATTTAGATCAAACTATGATCCGGCACTCACGGCATTGTCTGCTGCACTTTTGGAATTGTTCCAGGCTCAGTGGGGGTGAGAATCACCCTGTCAGGGCGGAGTCCCTTGTCAGACGGACAGCAGTAATAAACCATCCTCGTGTGCCGAGATAGAGATGATTACCCGACAAAGACAGTAGGGGCTCCAAGGTATATCGCCAATCGTGGCGGGTCCGAAGGAAAGGGATCCAAACGATTTTTCCATACTAAGAAGAGAAACGTCGGGATAAAGCAACTTATGTTAGATGGAAGGACTTGTGATCTGTCCGATCTGCGCCAGTTCACCATCGATAATATAGACTCTTAAACAGCGGTTGCCAGGAGAATCTTCGTTGACCATGGAAACGAAAATGGAGCCCCGCCTGGACGGGGCTCCATTTTCGTTCCGGCTAGCTGCGTCTTGGCCGCCGCCTTATGCCGCCACGTCGTGGGTGATGGCGTAGACGCCGGTGTCCCAGCGGGCGATGGTGGTGTCGAAGCCGCCGACGCCGTTCACCACGTCGAAACCCTGGGTGGTGTTGTGCATCAGGTCCTGGACCGTGTAGTGGCCGTTGGCGAGCTGCAATTCCACGTGGGTGGCCACCGCCTTGCGCGCCGCGGTGTCGTTGAAATCGACGCGGTCGGAGGCCACGACGATCAACCGGTCCTTCTGGTCGTAGAAGCCGTATCCGGTGATCTGGGCATCCGGATCCTTGTCGGTGAAGGTCAAGGGGTGGTGGTAGTTCAGTGCCTCGTCGCCGATCAGGACCGGGGCCTTGGCCTTCAGGGCGGCGATCTCGGCATCGCTGAACAGGTTGTGTCCCTCGTATGTGGCCTGCGGGATGATGAAGGCGCTGGGCGCGCTGGCCTTGGTCATCGATTGCAGGGCGGCGTCGCTGACGTAATAGCCGAACGGTACGCCGGCGTCGTGCAGCTTGGTGATCGGCTCCAGCAATTCGCCGAGATAGGCATTGCCGATGGAGTTGCCGGCCGGTTCCAGCGCGTTCATCGCCTTTTCGGCGTTGGCGCTGTAATAGAGCGCCGGGCCGAAGGGACGGGTCGGCACGATGTCGCGCAGCATGTCGAGCCAAGGCTGCTTGACCTCGCCCCAATCGTGATAGCTGCGCGACCACTGCTCCGCCGCCCGGCGGACGCCGCCCTGGTCGTCGGCGATCATGGTCCAGCCGCTCTGCAGCCAAGTCTGTTCCAGCCGGCCCCAGCCCAGCTCGTCGCGCACCGTGCCGGTGACGCCGGTGTAGAGGCTGTTCACCGCGCCCCAGTAATCATCTTCCGACGAAGACATCATGTGGCCGAAATGGGCGTCCGGCGCGCGGGCGGCATGGATGCCCAGCATCGCCTGCTCGTAGGAGGCCGGGGCCTGCTTGTGCTGCATCTCGAAGCGTTCGAGCGTCTGCACGTTGAACAGGATGTCCTTCTCGTTCATTTTGTCGGCGATCACGCGGGCATCGACGCCGGCGAATTCGCGCATCGCCGCCGGGGTGAAGGACACCTGGGTGGTCAGCCAGGCGGCCTTGCCGGTGTTCTTCACGATGGCGTCGTCCAGCGCCTTCCAGCCATAGGCCCAGCCGTCGACGAAATAGTCCAGCCACTGGGTCGGGTGGTTGTCGACGATGTCCTGCGCCTGCTGCGCCAGCGTGCTGCCGGCCACCTTGATGCCGGTCTTGCTGCTGAACTCCGCGATCATGCGGGAGTTGAAGAAGTCCATCACGCCGGAATGCGGGCTGCCGTCGAAGAAATCGGCCAGCTCGTACCCGCGTGTGCCGGTCAGGGCGGACAGGCGCCCGAGCTTGTCGGCCATCCAGTCGGCATAATGGGCGGTGCCGCCGGTCCAGCCGGCCGGTGCATCCTTGGCGTCCAGCGGCATCAGCGGGCTGACATAGCCCCAGCCATAGGGATTGCTGCTGTCGGAGTTCAGGACATTGCCGTCGCCGTCACGTCCCAGATACTGCGGATGGGCCTTGACCCACGACACCCACGCCTTGTGGCCGCCCAGAGTGGCGAACTCGCCGCCGTTCTGCGAGAACTCGAATGTGTCCTCCCACAGCTGCAAGCCGATCAGCGGCATCACCCCGTCGGCCAGATGGCCGGCTGCAACGTCGCGGGTTTCCTTCAGATGGGCGACGTTGGCGTAATCGGGCACCGATTCCCAGAACAGGTGCTGCGGCGCCAGCCCGCGGTCGGCACCCCACGAGATGGTCGACACGTCCGACATCAGCGGCGGACGCTCGCTGCTGACCCCGGCGCTCGCGCTGTGGTCGTTCTTCGGCAGGGTGGCGACGGGCGCCGTCGGTGTGGTGGGCGTGGTCGGCGCCGTGGGGGTGGTCGTCGTGCCGCTGGCCAGCATGTCCTTGCTGACGGGAATGCTGAGCGTGCCGTTCCACCACAGGCCCTGCTGGCCGGCAACCACATCCTTGCCGTCCAGCGCGCCGCGGTCATAGGTGACGCCGGCGGCGGTCGAGGCGACGCTGTGGCCGTTCACCACGACGGAGCCGACATAGAGGCTGCGGTCCTGGCCGTTGACGACGGCGTCGTTGTCGTACTGGACCTGGACCTTGTGCGCCAGGGCCGGATCGAGATCGACCGTGAACTTGTAGGCGGTCTGGCTGGTGGCGGCCACCTTGGCATCGCCCACCATCTTGCCGTCGACCAGAAGCTTGAAATGCGGCGGCACGCCGCCGGCACTGGTGCCCCAGGCATTGACGACCACGCTGAAGGACTTGGTCGCCGCCGGGGTCGCGACCACCGCCTCGGCGGCATCGGTCGCGGTGGGGACGGGGAACAGCGAGGCGGGCAGCGGCATGTTCAGGGCGCCGCCCCAATAGAGCCCCTCCTGCCCCTTCACCACGTCCTTTCCGTCGACCGCGCCCTTGTCATAGGTGACCGACGGGTCGGTGACGGCAATCGAGGTGCCGTTCACCGCAACGGCGCGGACGAACAGGTTGCGGTCGGCGCCGCCGACCACCCCGTCATTGTCATAGACAAGCTGAAGGTTGTGCGCACTGCCGGCGGCGACCTTGGCGGTGATCGTGTAACGGCCGGCGGTGCTGCTGTTCACCGTCGCCTGACCGATGGTCGCACCATCGAGCTTGAGCGCCAGATGCGGCCAGATGCCGCCGGCAGCCTGTCCCCAAGCGTCTATCGCAAAGGTGACATCGATGAGATTGGACCCGGTGGACGACATCGGCACGACTCCTATTAATCGGATATTAAGATCTTCCAAAACGGGATTACCCGTATCGGTCGGATTACCCTTCTCGTTGGGAGTAGTCGCACGAAAGTTTATGTAATTGAGAGAGTCAATCTTGGGACATGACTCTGACTCATCTTTGACTCTTCCAAAAAAATCGATTTCGAGTCCGCGAATTCTTTAGACGCTGAAAGACTGAATCCGACATCGGCAGTCTTAAGCCTGTTGTGTGGAGACCGTATCTTTCGTTTGTTTGGCGTTCGCTCCACCTCCATGGTCCACTGCGGCACGAACCGCCGCCGGTACCGCAGATCAGGCAGGGCAGGAGGCCTCCACATGCGCACCGAATCCCTGCGCATCGCCGTCGTTACGCAGAAGATCGTCCGCCATGACGGCCAGGGCCGCGTGAACGCGGTCGTGGTCGACGAACTGCTCCGCCGCGGGCACGAGGTCGTCGCCATCGCCTCGGACCTGGCGGACGAGCTGGCGCGTCATCCGCGCCTGCGCTGGGTCCGCATCGACGGGGGAGGGGTGCCGACGCAATTGGCGAAGGACCAGCTGTTCGCATGGCGGGCCAGCCGGGCGCTGGCACGGGAAAAGCGCCGGGGGAAAGACCAGCCGGGCAATGGCCGGCCAGGGATAGACAGGGTGGTGGTGAACGGCTTCGTCAGCTGGGCGCGGTCGGACGTGAATGCGGTGCATTTCGTCCATTCCGCCTGGATGCGCTCCCCCACCCACCCGATCCGCAAGGGCGTCTCGCCCCTGTCGCTCTACCGGGCGCTCTACACGCTGCTGAATGTCGGGTTCGAGCGCTGGAGCTTCCGCCGTGCCGGCCGGCTGGTGGCGGTCTCGCGCACCGTGGCGGACGAGTTGCACCGGGACGGCATCGCGCCTGGGCGGCTGAGCGTGATCGACAATGGCGTCGACGTCGAAGAGTTCCGTCCGGGAACGCCGGACCCGGTGCTGTTCGGCCTGCCGCCCGGTCGGCCGGTGGCGCTGTTCGTCGGCGATGCCCGCAGCGACCGCAAGAATCTGGACGGCGTGTTGCGCGCGCTGGCCGAAGTGCCGGATCTGTCGTTGGCGGTGGCCGGCGACGAGCGGGGCGGCCCATTCCCGGCGATGGCGGGGGCGTTGGGGGTGGAGGAACGAGTCCGCTTCCTCGGCCACCGCCGCGATGTGGCGGCGCTGATGCGGGCGGCCGACCTGTTCGTGTTCCCGACCCGCTACGAGCCCTTCGGCCTTGTCCTGCTCGAAGCGGCGGCGAGCGGCCTGCCGGTCGTCACCACGCGCTTGGCTGGTGCCGGCCGGCTGCTGGAAGACGGCGCGGCCATCGTGCTGGATCGCCCGGACGCCCATGCCGAACTGGTGCAGGCGATGCGCAGTCTGGCGGCCGACCCGGCGCTCCGCCGCCGCATGGGCGAAGCCGGCCGACGCATCGCCGAGAGCCAGGATTGGTCGGTGACGGCCGGGCAATATGCCGACCTGCTGGAGGAGCCGGAATCCTCGGGTCGGGCGGTCGAGAGGCGGGGGCTGTTGGCCGGATCGGCTTCCTGACCGGGTGCCGTCAGCGCACTCCCAGCCGCAAATCCATCGTCACGCTGTCGCTTCCCGCCGGGGCGTCCGCCACCGCCACGCCCACCGCAGCTGCGGCGCCGGCAGTGGAATCGACCCTCTGGGGAACGCCGACGGCGGGGCGCAGGAGGCTGCCCATGCGGATGGCCGCACGGGTCTTGCCGACCGGCGCGGTGCCGCTGGTGGCGACCGGCACGACGCCGCCGGCAGGGGCGGAGGTCAGGGCGACGCCGTCGGCCGGGCGGTCCTGCTCCAACCGCCGCACCCGGTCATAATCGCGCTGCACCAGATTGCCGGCATCGACGCCGCCGGAGCCCACCTTGCGGAATTCGCCGGCGCAGTCCACCGCCTCGAACCGGTTTGAGCGGCAGGCGCCGGAGATGCTGAGCGCCGGCACGAACCCGTCGCGGCCGAGGCGGAGCAGCCGTTCCGCATCCTCGAACCGGTTGCCGACGGCCGAGGATGCGACCACGGCCGCGGTCTCGATGTCGGCAGCACGGTCGTTGGTGCCGTCGCCGAAGCTGGCGCTGCCGCCGGTGAAGCTGTTGCGCTCCAGAGACCGCACCACGATCAAGCCGGTGACCGGACGCCCGGCCAGACGATAGTCGGGCAGCAGCGAGCCGCTGCAGCCGATCAGGACATTGCCGTACATCTCCGCCATCGGCCCCTGGATCCAGCCGTTGCCGCAAGCCTCGAAGGCGCAGTCGAGGAACTTGTTGTTGGACAGGAAGGTCCGCTTCGGTGCCCCGTCCTCCGCCAGGATGGCATAGGGCGAGAAACCGAGATGGCAGGAGATGAAGCTGGCATGGTCGATGCCGTTCTCCGGCGCCACGGCGATGGAGGCCAGCGTGTTGCCGGCGAGGTCGGTGTCGAGGAACAGATGATCGCCGAAGCTGTCGGTTCCCGCCGACCAGTAGGCACCGATGTGGTTCTTGGTCAACTGGCAGGAGATCAGCGAGGAGTGATCGCGCCAGACATCCACCCCGGCGCGGAAGCCGTACACCCCGACCCGTTCCAGCAGGAAGCGGGAGGTCAGGGCCACCCCGCCCATGCCCGGCGGCGCATCGCCCGGCCGGTTGCCGGGCTTCGGTCCGCGCAGGCTGAGATGGGCGATGCGGCTGCACTGATAGCCCTTGTTGTCGTCGCGGGTGGCCTGCCGGCTGGCGGCCCGGATGGCGAAGCGGCCCGGCCCAAGATCCTCCGGCCAGGACAGCAGCGAGGCCCGCATGCCGGCGCCGACGATCTCGACCTCGTTGAAGGCATCGTCGTAGCGGTCGAGGTTGGGCAGGACGATCTCGCCGTCCAGCCGGTACTGGCCCGGCGGCACCAGCACCGTCCCGCCCTGGCCGCTGCGCGACAGCTCCAGGACAGCGCCTTGCAGGGCTGCCCAATCGCATTCCTGGTCCAGGGAGCGGGCATGCGGATGGACGCGCCGCGCCGCCTCCAGGGTCTTGTAGCGTTCCGACAGGGGGTGGCTGCGCCCGTCGCCGACGGCGCCGCGGTCGCGGATCGACAGGGCCGGGCCGTTCCGCGGCGACGGGGTGGGCTGGGGGCTTGGCGATGGGCTGGGGGACGGGCGCGATGGCTTGTCCGGGGCCGCCTCGGCGGTGACGGTGGCGGATCCGGCTACCGGCAGTGCCAGGGCCGCGGCCAGCAGCGTACGCCTGCCGATGCGGTTGCCGGTTCGGCCATTCATGGTGCGCGAACCCGTGCCGGTCGCTGGAGCCCGCCGCTGAGGGCGGTGCGATAGACCTCCTCCACCCGGTCAAGATGGCGGTCCAGGGTGAAGGGGGCTTGCCAATAGCGGTCGTAGGCGTTGCGGCCCGTCCGCTTCACCTCCGCATCGTGGGAGAACAGCTTCAGGCAGCGGGCGAGGTCGGCGGCGTCGCCGCTGCGGAACAGGAAGCCGTTCTCGCCGGACAGGACCGCCTCCGCCGCCGCGCAATTGTCGCTGACGATGACAGGGACGCCATTCGCCAGCGCTTCATAGGCGGCGAGGCCGAAGGTCTCATACCACAGCGACGGGACCACCAGGGCACGCGCCCGCCGCACCTCCTCCAGCACTCCGTCGGGCGGGAGCCAGCCGGAAAGCTCCGCATCCGGGTTCAGCCGGCGGATGGTCTCCCTCTCGTCGCCGTCGCCGACGAAGCGCACCGGGCAACCGGCCCCGGCCGCCGCTTCGGCCAGCAGGGCAGCGCCCTTCTCGCGCGACAGGCGACCGACGAACAGCATGTGGCGGTTGTCGGCGACCGGAGCCGGACCGAGGTCTTCCACTTCCACCGGGTTCGGGATTGGCAAGGTCATGGTGCCGGGCGGAAGGTGGGGGGCGATCACCGCGCGTTGCCGGTCGCTGAGCGTCACCAACGCCATGCCACCGGTGAAGCCGCCTGCCAGCGCCCCCGCCGCATGGCGGGCCGCCCGCCACCATTTGTGATGCAGGGCGCGGGCGTCGCAGTCGGTGGCTAGGCAGCCGGCCGACAGCGCCCGGTGCGGACAGTTGATGCCTTCCGGAAAGACGAAGAAGGCGCCGTTGGGGCAGAGCGGGAAATAATCGTGAAGGGTCAGAAACACCGGTAGGCCAGATTTGCGGCAGACCGGGAAGACGCTGGGCGACAGTGCCTTGGCCCAGCCATGGACGTGGATCACCGTGTCGTTGGCCGGGCAGCGGGCAAGCAGGCTTTCCAGGGCACGCGCCGCTTCGCGGTTCCAGAGACCCCGCAGAGCTGCCTGCACACGGTCGGCATTGCCCTTCAGGTCGGCCTGTTCCAGGCAATGGACGGCGATACCGTCGGTCAGCAGGGCCGGATCGATGGGCGGGACGGCGGTGAAGAAATGGACCCGATGGCCGCGCCCGGCCAACCCGACCGCGCTCGCTATGGCGACCTTCGCCAGCCCGCCGCTGGGGTGGGCATGATCGCAGAGGATGACCACCGTGCTCATGGCGAAATCCCCGGAATTTGCGAGGATTTAAGCCCCCGGCTCAGTGACGCTTCCGACGCAGGAAAATGTCCCCTCT
>NZ_LGQW01000015.1:1890774-1916036 GCF_003116035.1 Azospirillum sp. TSH64 | reverse complement strand
CGGGACGGGGTGGATGAGGACTGGCTCGCCCGCCGCTACTACGGCGGGGATCTTCCGCCCGAGGCGGAACGCTGCCTGCATCTGGCCGCCGCCAGCTATGCCGACAGCGAAGCGGCGCTCGTCCATCTCGCCCGCGCGGCGGAGGTCGCCCCCGGCCATCGCCTCGTCGATCTCGGCCATTATAAGTTCCACTTCTACAAGGCCAACCTCGGTCCGGCGCTGGTCTATGGCGAGCGCATGCTCGGCCACGCGATGGCGGCACTCGGCGTCAACCATACGGACTGGCGCAGCATCACACCGGCCACCGCGGATTTCCGCGGGCTGGAGCCGGCGCCCCGCCTGTTCCTGTTCGCCCTGGTCGCCATCGGCTACCTGCTGCTGCGCACCGGGCGGCTCGACGCCGGGCGGGAGGCTCTGGGCAAGGTCTGTGACCTCGATCCCGACGACCGTTTCGGAGCCGCCCGCCTGATCGCCGTCGCCGACCGCCGCGAGCATGAGGACGAACTTGAGGAGGCCGGCGCATGACCGACGACATCCTCGAATCCCTGGACTGGCGCGGCGAACCGGTGGATTGCACCGCCTGCGCCCACCGCGACCGCCGGCTCGATCCGGCAACCACGGCCCTGCCGCCCGGCGGCAAGCTGCCCGGTCATTGCCTGCCGCTGAAGACCTGTGTCGAGGACCGCTACGCCAAGCGCATCCAGCGATTTTTCGAATGGAACCCGGATCTGTCGGCCGGCCATCTCGACCATCCCTATTTCGAGGTCCGGGCGAATGCGGCGCGTTTCGCCCCGATCTTCCAGCTTCCCCGGCTGATGGGCGATCCGGACGAAACGGTGCGCTCCGTCCTGGCCCGCCGCCTGCCGCGCCGGCTGCTGATGAAGCTGCGCGACGATCCCGACCGCGAGGTGCGGATCGCCGTCGCCACCCGGCTGGAGGACGCCGACCTCGCCCCGCTGATGCGCGATCCCGACTGTTCGGTCCGGCTCCGGGTGGTGCGGCGGATTCCAGACGGCATGCTGCCGGCGATGATGCATGACGAGGACCCGGAGGTTCGGGTGGAGGTCGCCCGCCGCCTCGCCATGGACTGGTTGCCCAGCCTCGCCTGGGACGATAGCCCGCGGGTGCGGCTGGTGGTGGCCCAGCGGCTGCCGCCGTCGAAGCTGCATGTGCTGCTGGCGGATGCCGACTGGATGGTCCGCCTCGCCGTTGCCGGGCGGATCGATGCCGGACAGCTCGGCCCCCTGCTCGACGACCCGGAGGAGGAGGTGCGCGCCATCGCCCGCCAGCGCGCCGCCGGTCTCGCTGCAGGTTTCACGATCGCAAACGACCTCCCGCCCCTCTAGCGGCCCCTCAACGGACGGAGCATCCGCGCCATGACCGACACCGAAGCAGCCGCCCCATACCGCCGCGAACGCGCCCGCAGTGCCGAGGATGCCAATGAGCTGGTCGGCCCGCCGGTGCTGGAGCAGGGGTTCAAGGTGAAGGCCCTGCGCGACGTGCGCAACGACGGGACCTATCCCGGCCGGCCGGTCGGCGACTTCCTCATCCGCGAGGGCGATGTCGGCTATGTCATCTCCGTCGGGACTTACCTGCAGATGTACTACATCTATGCCGTTGATTTCTTTGAGAAACGGGTCGTCGTCGGTATGCGCGCGCGCGAGCTTCAGGTGATCGACGCCCACTGCAACGACCCCCAGTGAACCCAGCCCGGAAGCCCCAGGCCAAACCAGCCGGTCCCCACCGATAAGGAGCCTCGCGATGTCCGACGTCGAAGCCGCCGCCAAGCCCGGTTTCATTCCGCCGCGCGAACCGCTGTACGACTGGGGCCTGCGGGTCACGGTGCAGGAGGATTTGTTCAACGACGGCAGCCACCCGCAGGTGCCGGACGGCGCGCTGCTGGCGCCCAAGGGCACGCCCGGCACCATCGTCCGCGTCGGCCGCACCGAGGAAGGCAGCCTGCCGGTCTATCTGGTGGAGTTCCCCGGCGGCACCGTCGTCGGCTGCCTGGAAGAGGAAATCGCCCCGGCCGACGGGTCGCGGCGCGGTGTGCCCGGTGTGATGTGATGGGGGGCGATGCGATGACCGTCTACCTCGACAACAACGCCACCACCGCCCTGGCTGCGGAGGTGCGCGAGGCGATGCTGCCGCACCTGTTCGGCGAGTTCGCCAATCCGTCCAGCCCGCATTCCGCCGGCATGGCGGCCCGCCGCGCGGTCAGCGAGGCCAAGGCGCAGGTCGCGGCCCTGATCGGCGCCAAGCCGGCCGATCTGGTGATGACCGGCAGCGCCACCGAGGCGACCCACGCCGCCATCCTGGGTGCCCTGCGCGTGATCGAGGAGACCGACCACCACCGCGACCACATCGTCACCACCGCGGTGGAGCATCCGGCGACGCTGGCCCTGTTCGACGACCTGCGCCAACGCGGCTGGCGCGTCACCATCCTGCCGGTGAACCGCGACGGCCTGCCCTCGCTGGTCGATCTCGCCGCCGCGGTGACGGAGGCGACGGCGCTGGTCTCCATGATGTGGGCGAACAACGAGACCGGCGTGCTGATGCCGGTCGAAGGGGCGTCGGCCATCGCCCACGCCCATGGCGCGCTGTTCCACAGTGACGCCGTGCAGGCGGCGGGCCGGGTCCCGGTCGATTGCGGCATCGCCGACTACCTCACCCTGTCCGCCCACAAGATGCACGGGCCGAAGGGCGTCGGCGCGCTCTATGTCCGCAAGGGCGCCCCCTTCCATGCACTGATCCACGGCCATCAGGAGCGCCGCCGCCGCGGCGGAACCGAAAACGTGCCGGGCATCGTCGGCTTCGGCGCCGCCGCGTCGCTGGCCTCGCTCTGGTTGGATGAGGCGGATCTGATCGCCTTCCTGCGCGACCGGCTGGAACAGGGCATCCTCGCCCGCTGGCCGGGTGCGGTTGTGAACGGCGCCGGTGCCGCCCGTCTGCCCAACACCAGCAACATCCGCTTCGCCGACGGGCGCGGTCATCCGGTGGACGCCGAAGAACTGCTGATGCGGCTCGACCGCGCCGGCATCGCCGTGTCGATGGGGGCCGCCTGCTCCTCCGGCGGCAACGAGCCGAGCCATGTGCTGACCGCCATGGGACTGAACGGCGCCGAGGCCGCTGCCAGCCTGCGCTTCTCGCTGAGCCGCTACACCACCGCGGCGGAGGTGGACGCCGTCCTGTCGGAACTGCCGGCCTTGCACGCCCGGTTGGTCGCAGCCTGAAAATATAATTAAAACAATAGGATGGAGTTTCGGTGATGAAGGTGATGATCCGCAAGGCGTCCGAACAGTACACGATCTACGTCGCCAAGAAGGACTTGGAGGAACCCATCGTCGAGATGGAGAAGCCGGGCCTGTGGGGCGGCTGGGTCAAGGTCGCCAACGGCTGGACGCTCGATCTGCCGGAGATGCCGGCGGAAACCCGCCTGCCGATCACCGTGGAAGCCAAGAAGCGCGGAACGGAGTGACCCCCATGGCCCTGTCGCCTGAGCGCATCGACAGCATCGCCACCCTGGCCGGCAAACTGTTCGCCGGCGGCGGCAAGCTCGACGCCGTGGTCCGCAGCGTGCGCGAGGCCAACCCGGACCTGAAGACCGTCACCGGCGCCATGGCCGCGGTGATGGCGGAGGATCCGTTCCGGGAAGGGGCGGGCTTCGACCTGCATCTGGTGGACGGCAACAACCACTGCTGGCTCATCACCGACAAGCCGGAGCTTGCCACCGGCGTCGTGATCGCCCAACGGGACGAGGACGAGTGAATGAGCGAAGCCGCCGTAGCATGGGACCCCGCCGCCTCCGACGATGACGGGGTGGACGATTATATCCCGCTGACCGATCCGGACATCTCCGGTGCCGAGGTCGAGATGCTCGGCCGCCTGCTGTCCTCCGGGGCCTTGAGCGACGGGCGGATGGTGCGGGCGTTCGAGGATGGCTTCGCCGCCTATGTCGGCCGCGACCATGCAGTGGCGGTGTCCAGCGGCACCATGGCGACGCTGCTGATGCTGAAGGGCTATGGCATCGGCGAGGGGGACGAGGTGCTGTGCAGCCCGTTCGGCTGGCATCAGGTGCAGCATGCGGTGGCGCTGTCCGGCGCCACGCCGGTGCTGGTCGACATCGACTATTGGCAGCACACCATCAACCCGGAGAAGGCGGCGGCGCTGGTCACGCCGAAGACCCGGGCGATCCTGGCCGGCAACGTCAACGGCCACCCCGCCCATTGGGACGAGCTGCGGGCGCTTGCCGATGCCAAAGGGCTGATCCTGCTGGAGGATTCGACCGAGGCCATCGGCTCGACCTACAAGGGGCAGATGGTCGGCACCTTCGGCGATGCGGCGGTCTTCGACTTTTCCGAACCCGGCATCCTGCTGGCCGGCGAGGGCGGGATGATCGTCACCGACGACCGCGACCTCGCCCACCGGCTGCGCTACATGCGCCGGCGCGAGACGGAGCACCGCAACACGGTGGTCATCACCCGCACCCTGCCCTGGCAGGCTGGGATGAGCGACCTGAATGCGGCGCTGGCCTTGGTGCAGTTGAAGCGCCTGCCGGAAATCCTGACGCGCCGCAATCTGGTGATCGCCTACTACGACGCAGCCATGGCGAGCTTCGAGGGGATTAAGCCGCCCTATCGCGGACCGGGGGCCGAGGTGGTCAACCCGATGGTCTATTGCGTCCATCTCGGCACCCGCTTCAGCGCGTCGGGCCGCCGGTCGATCATCGAGGATCTGGACACCCACGACATCGACGCCAGCGACTACGGCCAGCCGTTGCACACCCAGCAATATTACATCGAAGCGCTGGGCGAAGATCGTGCCGGCCGCGGCGCCTGTCCGGTCTGTACCAAGACCGCCGACCGCGTGCTGGCCCTGCCGCTGCACCGCAAGATCACCCGCGACCAGGTCGCCTTCATCGTGGAAACGCTGAAGGACGCCAGCATCAACACCGGTGCCGGCGCCGCGATCTATCTGTGAAGCCCAGAGAGGGAAGAGGCATCCATGACCGTCACCACGCTTGCACCCGATTCCGACTCCGTCACGGTCCCGGACGCCGCCGCGGCACTGGCCGACATCGCCGCGGCGCTTGCGGCGCGGCAGGTGGTGCCCTATCTCGGCCCCGGCGCCTTCGACCTGCTGCCGCCCGACCAGTGTCCGATCCCGCGCAACTCGGCGGAGTTGGTGCAGCGCCTGAACGCCAAGGTCGCCGCCCCCGGCCGCATCCGCGCCAGCCTGACCGCGGTCGCCCAGTTCATTGAGACGCGCAAGCACCGCAAGACGCTGGAGGCCATCCTCAACGACATCTTCCGCCAGACGGTGCCGGCCACCCCGGTGCATGCCCTGCTGGCAGCGATCCCGGCCCCGCCGCTGCTGGTCGATGTCTGGTACGACAGCGTGCTGGACGGTCTGCTGAGCGCCGCCGCCGACCGGACCTGGGGACAGATCCAGGGGGTGTCGCACCCGCAATCGACCGGCGAATGGGTGCGTTACTACGGCCCTGACGGTGCCGAAGCCTCCGCGGAGGCGGCGGCCGGCTGGGACACCGTGCTGTACAAGCCGTCGGGGGCAGCGACGCCGGCCGGCAACTACCTGATCTCCGACAGCGACTATGTCGAGATCCTGACGGAGATCGACATCCAGACCCCGATCCCGGCCATCGTCCAGGACCGCCGCGCCGGCCGTCATTTCCTATATCTGGGCTGCCGCTTCGACCAGGAGATCCAGCGCACCTTCGCCCGCCAGATCGCCAAGCGCTCCTCCGACAGCCACTGGGCGGTCATCCCCGGCGAGCTGTCGAAGAACGAGGCACGCTTCCTGGCGCTTCACGGGATCAAGCGCATCGACATGACGCTGGAGGAAGCGGTGGAGGGATTGCGGACGCGGGTGTGAGCATGCGGGGAGCATCCTCGACCCAGGCCCCGCCCCCTACCCCCAAAGAGGCCGCACCGCAGCGCAACACAGCTCCCCTCCATCCGTTATCTCGCGAAACGGATGGAGCGTGCGGGAATGGTGACGAAGAGCGGCCCCACTTTGGCCGCAGCATTTGCAACCCTGTTGCTGACTGCATCGGCAGCGATGTCGTCGGCCACCGCGCAGGAAACCACCCCTCCCCCCGGCGACGAACCGGCGACCTCCGGCCCGGCCATCGGGTTCTGGATCGACAACGACCTGTTCGGCGGCGGGACCGACCGCTATTACACGAACGGGTTCCAGTTCTATTACTTCTCCGGGGCCCGGCCGACCTACGGCAACATCGACTGGCTGGCCAACCTTGTGCCCTGGATCGAACCGGGCGGCGTGCGGCGCTACGGCTTCGCCTTCGGCCAGAACATCTACACGCCGAGCGACCTGACCGCCCGCAACCCAAACCCCAAGGACCGGCCCTATGCCGGTTGGCTTTATGGCCGCGTGTCGGTGCTGAACGAGGCGCCGCGGGCGGTAGACCGCATCGACCTCGACCTCGGCATGGTCGGTCCGGCTTCGCTGGCGGAGCAGACGCAGAAGACGGTCCACAAGATCGTCGACGGCGCCACCTATCCGGAGGGCTGGAACTACCAGCTGCGCGACGAGCCGGGTGTCGTGCTGAGCTATGAGCATGTCTGGCGCGACGAGAAGCCCAACAGTCTCGGCCCGCTGGAATGGGATTTCAGCCCCCATGTCGCCGCTAGTGTCGGCAACGTGCTGACCTTCGCCGCGACGGGGGCCACCGTCCGGCTCGGCGGAAACATGCCGCCGCCGGTCGGTGCGCTGGTGACGCGCCCGACCTCCAGCATCCCCTACCAGGACAATCCTTACTCCGAACGGCCGGGGCGCTTTTCCTGGTACGTCTATGCCAGCGCCGAGGGCCGGGCGGTGGCCCGCAATATTTTCCTGGACGGCAACAGCTTCCGCGAAAGCCGCTCGGTCGCCAAGCACCCGCTGGTCGGCAGCATGCAGGCCGGCCTGACCCTGCGCTACGGCCGCTACGGCCTGACCTACGCCCAGACCCTGCAGACGCCGGAGTTCCAAGGCCAGAAATCGCTGACCAACTACGGCTCCCTGCGTCTGTCGGCCCAGTTCTGAGGGATCAGAGGAAGGGCAGCGGCAGGATCAGGGTGAAGCCGTCCAACGCCATCAGCACGCCGGCCGCTGCCAAACCGCGGCTGGCCCACAGGATGAAGCCGCGGTTGGTGATGGCGAAGACCGATGCCAGCACGATGGCCAGTTGCAACATGCCCTCGGCGAAGTCGAAATAGGGGTCCTGCGCCGCGGCATGGTCGCGCCGCACCTCCGCCGCCTTGGCCTTGTTCAACAGATCCTTGCGGCTGTTCTTGCCCTCGTCGGCCTCCATCCGGTCAGCCGACTGGCGGTATTCGGTGGAGCGCTGCAAGGCTTTGGCCTGGGCATCGGCCGGCATGCCGGCGGACAGCAGTTCCAGTTCGTCAGCGGCCAAGCGCAGGCTGATCTGGCGCTGGGTCTTGGACTGGTAATAGGCGAAGCTGTCCGACGCCTCTATTGCGCTGGCCATCAGCTCCTTGCCTGCATTGGAACCGGCGACACTGACGATGGCGAGCACCGCCGCCAGGACGGAGATGTAGATGGCGGTGGACATCTTCACCCCATGCCCGCCCTCGTCATTCTCTTCGGCATGGTGGTGTCCCGCGGGGCGGTGCTTGGCCCGTTCCCGCTCATGGGCTTCGTCGATCAGGTCCTTCACCTCGGCGGCTTCCATGGTCCCCTGCCCTTCGTCCTGTCCCCCGCCGTTCGGCGGATGACGAAAGAGTTAGCGAAACACTCGACGCGAGAAAAGCCCCGCTCGCGTTCC
The DNA here is from genome assembly GCF_003116035.1 of Azospirillum sp. TSH64. Lineage (GTDB taxonomy): Bacteria > Pseudomonadota > Alphaproteobacteria > Azospirillales > Azospirillaceae > Azospirillum. The sequence goes on along the minus strand of NZ_LGQW01000015.1, from coordinate 1,908,229 downwards.
GGCGTCGGGGACCGAGCGATGTCACCGCCACATTTTCCTTTTCACGGGCGGGTGTGGGCTCCCGAATGTCTCGTGCGTCAACATTCGCCCCTTTCATGGGCGACCGGTTCGGGCTATGTCAGGGACCATGAACCAGTTCGCACGCCTGGCGATCGAGGCCGGCCCGCTCGCCGCCTTCTTCGTTGCCAATTCACAGGCCGGCATCATGACCGGCACCGCGGTCTTCATGGTCGCCATCACCATCGCGCTCGCGGTGTCCTGGCGGCTGGAACGGCGCATCCCGATCATGCCGGTGGTCGGCGCCGGATTCGTGCTGCTGTTCGGCGGCCTGACTCTGTGGCTTCAGGACGACCTGTTCATCAAGATCAAGCCGACCCTGGTCAACCTGCTGTTCGCCATCGTCCTGTTCGTCGCCCACATGACGCGGCGCAACGTGATGAAGCGCCTGCTGGGCACGGTTCTGAACCTTTCGGACGACGGGTGGCGAACGCTGGGCATCCGCTGGGCGTGGTTCTTCCTGCTGCTGGCCGTGCTCAACGAGGTGGTGTGGCGGAACTTCGCCACCGACACGTGGGTCAATTTCAAGGTGTTCGGCATCATGCCGCTGACCCTGCTGTTCAGCGCTTTCCAGGCACCGCTGATCATGCGCCACCAGCTGCCGGATGAGCCGGCGGAAAGCGGCCCGGCAGCCTGACGGCACCAGCTTTGTCACGACTCCCGGCCTTGCCCCTCTTGTGCGGCGCGGAAGGGGCACTCACATTGGTGGCGACCGCGACGACATCCGTTCCGACCGTTTTTCAGAGGTATTGATCGATGGGCAGTTTCAGCATCTGGCACTGGTTGATCGTTCTGGTCATCGTGCTTCTCCTGTTCGGCGCCGGCAAGCTGCCCAACGTGATGGGCGACATCGCCAAGGGCGTGAAGGCCTTCAAGGCCGGACTGAAGGACGAGGACGAGGCCCAGCCGCCTGCCGCGACCACCACCGCCCAGACGCCGGCCCAGGCTCCTCCGGCCGCGATCAACCCGGCCCCGGCACAGCCGGCCGCACCTCAGCCGGCGCCGACCGCCACCACCACGACCACCGCCCAGCCGGTCGATCCGACCCGGCCGCATCAGGGCTGAGGTCTCTTCTTTTGTGCCGCCCGACTGCCGGGCGCGACCGCATGGCGGTTTGAAGGGGCGGCAAAATACGATAAAGAGAAGGGGCTTTCCGCAGCCGGTCCGTGTTCCGCGGTCCCGGCGCCCGGAAGGCCCCTTTTTCTGCTTTCAGCCGGCCCGCCATGACGGGCAAGCGCAGGTCGACCGTGACGCTCAAGCCACCGTACCGGCAGGCTCCAACCCTGACGACACCGACTTTCAAGGACGAGATGAAGGCCAACGGCAAACCTTCCGACACTCCGCCGCCGGAGAACGAGGACATCGCCAAGCTGCTTCGCGCCTTGAACGAAGATCTGCGGGCCGACCCGCAGGATGACGACGTGGAGTATGAGGAGGAGGAGCCGGCAGCCCGCAGCCGCCTGCCGCTGGGCAAGATCGCGATGGCCCTGGTCGCTGCCGGCGGCATTGCCGTCGGCGTGGTCTATTTCGGCTCGGGCGATCCGGCGCCGGTGACGACGGCCGCCAACAGCGGGGCGCCGATGGTGCCGGCCCCCGCCATCACCCGCGCCCCTGCCAACCAGACGCCCGCCAACCCGGCACCCGGCGCCGCGTCGAACGCGACCGGAAGCCTGCCGACACCTGCCACCACCCCGACGCCCACCACCTCGCCGACCGCCGCGACGCAGGCTCCTCCGGTGCAGTCCGCGCCGGCACAGACACCCGCCGCCGCCCCGCCGCCGCCGGTCGCCGCTTTGCCAACCAGCCCGCCCCCGGTCCTGAAAGTGCCGGAGCCACCGTCCGTCCCGGCCACCGCCCCCGCCGCGGCTCCGAAGCCGCGCGCTGCGGCCCCGATGGAAAGCGCTCCCGCGGTCCAGAAGCCGGAGTCGCCGAAGCCGGAAGCAGCCAAGCCGGAAGCGCCCAAGCAGGACGCTCCGGCGGACACCGGATCGTTGCAGGCGATGCTGGCGCCGCCCAAGGAGCCGGCAAAGCGTCCGCCCGCCGCGACACCGGCGGCCCCCGCCACCCCGCCCGCCGCGTCGCCCGGCAACGGCGAGCCCAAGCAGGCCGCCAAGGCCGCCGCTCCGCCCACCCCTGCCGCCCAGGCGCCGGCCGGACGCTACACCGTGCAGGTCGGCAGCTTCTCGGTGACGGGGAACGCCGATTCGCTGGTCCAGCGGCTTCAGGGCAACGGGTTCCAGGCCTACACGGTGGACTGGACCGACGGTTCGAACCGGTCCTGGCGCGCGGTGCGCGTCGGCGGCTACCCCGATCCGGCCGCCGCCAAGCGGGAGGCCGAGCAGTTGAAATCGAAGATGGGGCTCAACCCCGTCGTCGTGTCGACGCGCTGATCCCGGGCCGGCGACGGGCGCCGGCCGGTTTTTGCCCCTGCGACATCGTGTCATTGAAACGAAAGCCCGGCGGCGACATTTGGTCGCGGTCGGGCTTTTTCTTTCCGGCTTCACCCCGTTCTTTGGTCGGGGGAGCCGGGAGTGCCGCTTGATCCCCGCTTGTCTTTGCTCGTACCATGGACATTCCAGGGCACGAATGCATTGCCCCGGCCGCAAATTGGGAAGCCGGCATAAGACCGGCGCACCGGAGGACGCCCCGCCATGAAGCCGACCATCCTGGTTGTCGACGACGAGCCCAGCATCGTCCTGTCGCTCCAGGTTCTCATGCAGCGCGCCGGGTTCGACGTGCGCATCGCCCGCGACGGGGACGAAGCGCTGCGCTCGGTGGAGACCTTCACCCCCGACCTGATCCTGCTCGACGCGATGATGCCGAAGCGCGACGGCTTCGACGTCTGCCAGACCCTGCGGACCAACCCGGCCTGGAAGACGCTGCCGATCATCATGCTGACGGCGCGAAGCCGCGACGTCGAACGGCAGAAGGGGCTGGCGCTGGGCGCCACCGACTACATCACCAAGCCCTTCTCCACCCGCGACCTGCTGACCACCGTCCGCCGCCATCTGGGCCTGACCGCGACCGGCAGCGCGGAGCCGGCACCATGACCGCCCCGGCACTGGATGGACCATGCCCGGACCGGAAGAGCAGCGGCGTTCCTCCGCCCGCCCGCCTGCCCCGCCGCATGATCCCGCTGGCCTTCCGCGCCGTCGGCATCGGTCTGGTGGTGGTGGCGGTCGGGCTGGCGGCGGCGGTGCGCGGGTCGGACGCATCGGACCCGTTGCTGACCTACGCCGTGGTCATGACGGCGGCTTGCGCCGCCGCGGTTTGGGGGCTGTGGCTGGCGGTCGACCGCTATCTGCTGCGCGCCGCGGAGACCCTGAGCCGCGAGGCCGGGCTGATCGCCCACGGCAATGCCGAGGGGGCGGTCGGCGGCCGGGTGCCGCTGGCCCGCTATGGCGACCTGCTGCCCATCGCCCGCGCGGTGAACGATCTGTCGGACAAGCTGGCCCAGGTCCGGCGCGATATCGCCCGCACCGTCGCCGACTCCACCGCCAAGGCGGAAGAGCAGAAGACGCAGCTCGCCGCCGTGCTGCGCGATCTGCACGAAGGTGTCCTGGTCTGCAACACCCGGAACCAGATCCTGCTCTACAACCAGACCGCTCTCGACATCCTGCATCTGACGGGCGAGCTTGGGCTGGGCCGCTCGCTGCTGCACTTCGTGGTCGCGGAGCCGGTGACCCACACGCTGGAGCGGTTGACCCTGCGGGTGCGCGAGGGGCGGCACGTCAACCACGAGCATGGGACCACCGCCCAGTTCGTCGGCGCCACCACCGACGGCCGCATCCTGCTGGAAGGGCGGATGAGTGCCATCCTGCAGGACCCCGACCCGGCGTCGGACGAGCCGCCGACCATAACCGGCCCTGTCATAACCGGCTACGTTCTGACCCTGTCAGACGCCACCAGCGAACTGGCGGCGCTGGGCCAGCGCGACTCCCTGCTGCGCGAGGCGACGGAAGGGTTCCGTGCGCCCATCGCCAATCTGCGGGCGGCGGTGGAGACGCTGTACGACGCACCCGACCTCGGACCCGGCGAGCGCGCCGCCTTCGAAAGCGCGATGCTGGACTCCTGCGACAGCCTGTCGCAAAGGCTGGAGCGGGTGACCAACGCCTACCGCAATGTCGTCACCGGCAGCTGGCCGATGAGCGACATCCATTCCAACAACCTGATCACCCTTGTCGCCCACCGGGTGGGGGCCGAGTCCGCGACCACGGTGACGCTGACCGGTCTGCCGCAATGGGTGCATGGCGACAGCCACAGCCTCGTCCTGCTGTTCGCCTATCTGATCGGGCGGGTGCAGGCGCTGACCGGCGCCACCGCCTTCGATCTTGAGGCTGCCGGCCCGCAGGACGGCGACCGCTGGGTCTATCTCGACCTCGTCTGGCAGGGGCCGCCTGTGTCCAGCGCCACGCTGGACGGCTGGCTGGACCAGACCCTGCCCGACGGTCTGGGCGGCCTCAGCGCCGGCGACGTCTTGCAGCACCACCGCAGCACCGCCTGGAGCGAGCCGCTGTCCACCGACAGCGCCCCAGATACCGCCCGCGATACCGCCCGCGCCCGGTTGCGCGTGCCGTTGCCGCCGGCGCAGTCGCCGCGCACCGTCCAGCCGCGGCCGAAGGCCGGCGCCCGGCCGGAATTCTTCGATTTCGGGCTGCTGCACCAACCGCTGGCGACCAGCGAGCTTGGCCGCACGCCGCTGGACCGGTTGCATTACGTGGTGTTCGACACCGAGACCACCGGCTTGTCGCCCAGCACCGGCGACGAGATCATCCAGATCGCCGCCGTCCGCGTCGTCGGCGGGCGCATCCTGACCGGCGAGACCTTCAACACGCTGGTCGATCCGAAACGGCCGATCCCGCCGGAATCGGTCCCCTTCCACGGCATCACCGACGGGATGGTGGCGGGCAAGCCGACCATCGACGCCGTGCTGCCGCAGTTCCGCGGTTTCGTTTCCGGTGCGGTGCTGGTGGCGCACAATGCCGCCTTCGACCTGAAATTCCTGAAGATGAAAGAACGGGCGGCCGGGGTGGCCTTCGACTGTCCGGTTCTCGACACCATGCTGCTGTCGCGCATGCTGCTGGGCAACGACGGCGACCACACGCTGGACGGCATCGCCGAACGGCTGGGCATCGAGGTGGTGGACCGCCACACCGCGCTGGGCGACAGCTTGGTCACCGCCGCGGTGTTCCTACGGATGATCGAGATGTTGCGCGAGCGCGAGGTGCGGACGCTGGACGATGCCATCCGCGGGGCCAACATTCTGGTCGAACTTGCCGCACGGGAGCGCGCCTTTTGAGCGCGCCCGAGCCGATCCCGGGCCATGAGCCGGGCTCCGCCCGGTACCGCGACCGGATGATCGGCCTGTTCCTGCTGGCGGCCGCCCTGTTCAGCCCACCGCTTCTCGGCCTGTTCAGTGTGAAGGGAACGATCCTGGGGGTGCCGATACTGTATGGCTGGGTCTTCGGCATCTGGGCGGCGGTGATCGCGCTGGCGGCACTCGCCGGCCGGGCACGCTAGGAGGGCGGCATGGAGGCCGGGCTGGATTGGGCTGCCGTCCTGATCGCCGCGCTGGTCTATCTCTCCGCCCTGTTCGCCATCGCCCATTGGGCCGACCGGCGGGAAGCGGCGGGGCGTAGCGTCATCGCCTCGCCCACCGTCTTCGCCCTGTCGCTCGGGGTCTATTGTACCACCTGGACCTTCTACGGGTCGGTCGGGCGGGCGGCGACACTGGGCATCGGGTTCCTGCCGGTCTATCTCGGCCCTACCCTGCTGATGCTGCTGGCGCCGCTGCTGTTGCGCAAGATCCTGCGCATCGCCAAGGCGCAGCGCATCACCTCCATCGCCGACTTCCTGGCCAGCCGCTACGGCCACAGCCCCTTGCTGGGCGGTCTGGTGGCATTGACAGCCACGGTGGGTGTGACCCCCTACATCGCTTTGCAGCTCAAGGCGGTCGCCGTCAGCTTCGACGCGCTGACCGGTGGCGGGCTGGGCGCACCCACCGAGCCATTCCTCGACCAGGGTTTTCTCATAGCGGCGGTGATGGCGCTGTTCGCCATCGTCTTCGGTGCCCGCCAGATCGACGCGGCGGAGCATCATCCGGGCATGGTCGCCGCCATCGCGCTCGAATCGCTGGTGAAGCTGGTCGCCTTCCTGGCGGTCGGCATCTTCGTGGTCTGGGGCCTGCACGGCGGGCTAGCCAGCCTGTTCGCCGCAGCGGCCGCCCGCCCGGACCTCGCCCGCCTGATGGGCAGCGAGGCGGCGCTTGGGCATGCCGCGTCCGGCGGCGGTCCATGGGGCGCCTGGGTCGCCACCACCATCCTGTCCGCCGCGGCGATGCTGTGCCTGCCGCGCCAGTTCCAGGTGATGGTCATCGAATCGACGGACGAACGCCATCTCGACAGGGCGATCTGGCTGTTCCCGCTCTATCTCCTGCTGATCAACCTGTTCGTTTTGCCGGTGACGCTGTCCGGCCTGCTGACGTTCGGCGGAGGGATGGACCCGGATCTGTTCATGGTCGCCCTCCCCCTGAACGGCGGTGCGGGATGGCTGGCGCTGCTGGCCTTCCTGGGCGGGCTGTCGGCGGCGGCGGGGATGATCGTGGTCGAGACGGTGGCGCTGTCCACCATGCTGTGCAACGACCTGGTGATGCCGATCCTGCTGCGCACCCGGCCGCGGGCGCTGGCACGCTCAGCCGATCTGGCACCGCTCCTCCTGGCGGTGCGGCGCATCGCCATCGTGGCGATCCTGCTGTTCGGCTACGGCTATTTCCGGCTGGCGGGCTCGGCCTACGCTCTGGTGTCGATCGGGCTGATTTCCTTCGCCGCGGTGGCACAGTTCGCCCCGGCACTGATCGGCGGCCTTTACTGGCGGGGAGCGACCCGGCGTGGCGCCATCGGTGGCGTGGCGGCGGGCGCGCTGGTCTGGGCCTATACCCTGCTGCTGCCCAGCTTCGCGCGTTCGGGCTGGTTGCCGTCCGGCTTCATCACCGAGGGGCCGTGGGGAATCGCCGCCCTGCGGCCTTACGCGCTGTTCGGGCTCGAAGGTTGGGACTCGCTGGCCCATTCGCTGTTCTGGACCGCGCTCGCCAACATCGGCGCCTATGTCGGCCTGTCGCTGTTCGACCGGCAGGGTGCGGCGGAGCGGGTGCAGGCCACGGCGTTCGTCGATGTCTTCCACTCCGCCCCGGATGTCGCGACACCACGGCGGGAGGCGCCGCCGGACTGGCGCAGTGCGGCCAGCGTCGGCGATCTCACCCGCGTGGTCGCCCGCTTCCTCGGTCCACAGCGTGCCGGGCGTGCCTTCGACGGCGCCGATCCGGACGAGCCGGCCGGACCGGACCGGCTGCGGCTGGCCGAACGGCTGCTGGCCGGCGCCATCGGCGGAGCGTCGGCCCGCGTCGCCCTGGCCTCCTCCGTCTCGGCAGGTGCCGTGGAGGCGGCGGAGCTTCTGCGCATGCTGGACGAGACCAGCGACGTCATCGCCCACAGCCGCGCGCTGGAACGCAAGACGGCGGAACTGGAACGTGCCACCGACGCGCTGCGCGCCGCCAACGAGCGGCTGACCGAGCTGGACCGGCTGAAGGACGACTTCCTGTCCACCGTCACCCACGAACTGCGCACGCCGCTGACCTCGATCCGGGCGCTGAGCGAAATCCTGCACGACGACCCCGAGCTGGACTCCGAGCAGCGGCAGGAGTTCCTGGCCGTCATCATCAAGGAGAGCGAGCGGCTGACCCGCCTGATCAACCAAGTGCTGGACATGGCGAAGATCGAGGCCGGTGCGCTGGACTGGCGAATCGGGACCATCGATGCCGGACAGGCCCTGGCGGAGGCGGTCGTCGCCACGGAGGCGCTGTTCCGCGAGCGCGGCATCGCCCTGTCGGTCGATATCCCGGAACGGCTGCCGCCGGTGCGCGGCGATGTGGACCGGGTGATCCAGGTCGTGGTCAATCTGCTGTCCAACGCCGCCAAATTCACCCCACCCGGCGGCCGGACCCGGCTGGTCGCCCGGCTGGCGGACGGGGTCCTGCGGGTGGCGGTGATCGACAGCGGCCCCGGCGTGCCGGCGAAGGACCGTGACCTGGTGTTCGACCGCTTCCGCCAATCCGGCGACGCGCTGACCGGCAAGCCAGCCGGCACCGGGCTGGGGCTGGCCATCGCCAAGCGGATCGTCGAGCATCTGGGCGGCCGGATCGGGGTGGAAGACGCTCCGGACGGACCGGTCGCCGAGTCTGCCACCGGGGCGTCGTTCTGGTTCACTTTGCCGCTGGCGGTTTCCCCGTCCGGCCAGGGCGCCGGAGAGCCGCCGGTCATGATTCGAAAGATTGATTAGACTCTAATCGTTTACAATCGTCTGGCCGTGCTGCAATCCCGTGCTATCCTTTCCGGCATGTACGTTCCATATGGATCAGGGGATTTCCGCTTGCGGTCCGGCCCAGCCATGCGCCCATGGCGGCATACAACCGATGGGGTGCCATACGCCACGGCCCTTCCCGTTCGGGCGATGCACGCTTATGGTGGGGCCCACGGATCGGCGTATGACGCGGCTCCGACGGAACGGCCCGCCTGTCCGGCGGGTTGGCGGTAGGAAGGCGGGATGGGCAAGATACTGGTTGTCGACGACGAGCGGGACGTCCAAACGCTGATCTTGCAGCGCTTCCGCCGCGCCGTCCGGACCGGCGAACTGGAATTCCTGTTCGCCCATGACGGGCAGGAGGCGCTGGCGACCCTGCGCGCCCGGCCCGACATCGACATGGTGCTGAGCGACATCAACATGCCCGGCATGGACGGGCTGACCCTGCTGGATCATCTGCCGCAGGTGAATTCCGACATCCGCGCCGTCATGGTGTCGGCCTATGGCGACCTTGGCAACGTGCGCGCGGCGATGAACCGCGGCGCCTTCGACTTCATCATCAAGCCCATCGACTTCGCCGATCTGGAAGCCACCATCCACAAGACGCTGGAGGCCTGTCAGTCCGTGCGCCGCCTGCGCGACGCGCTTCAGGAAACCCGCACGGCGGAGGCGGCGTCGCGCGCCCAGGCCGCCCGCATGCGCCGGGTCCTGGACGGCAGCCCGATCGGTGTCGCCATCATCACCGAAGCCGGCGATCTGGTCTATTGCAACCAGCGCTGCACCGACCTGTTCGGCGTCCCCGCCGACACGCTCCAGCACCATTGCGCCCCCACCCTGTTCCGCCATGTCCAGGAGCGGCTGCCGAACCGGGCATCCGGGATGGACGCCTTATCGGTTTCGGACGAGATCCATTACGTGCGCGAAGACGGGCGCACGGTGTGGATGGCGATGTCCGTCGACCGCACCAGCTACGAGAACCAGCCGGTCTTCATCGTCTGGCTCTACGACATCACCGAACGCAAGGTTCAGGCGGAAGCGCTGCGCCGGGCCAAGGATTCGGCCGAACAGGCGCTCGCCGACCTGGAGCGCATGCAGTCCGATCTGATCCGGGCGGAGAAGATGGCGGTGATCGCCCAGCTGATCGCCGCGGTCGCGCACGAGATCAACACCCCCGTCGGCATCGCCCTGACCGCCGCCACCCATTTGCAGACGGCGTCGGAGGGGATCATCATGACCTTCAACGGCGGACAGCTGCGCAAGAGCGACTTCCAGGATTATGTCGGCACCGCCAGCGAGGTCTCCACCCTGCTGGTCGCCAACATCGAACGTGCCGCCGCCCTGATCCAGAGCCTGAAGCTGGTGACGGAGGGCAAGGCCAGTTCGCCGCGCAGCCGTGTCGGCCTGCGCGACTACCTGTCGGACATCGTGCTGGCGGTGCAGGTGCAGCCGGCCGCCGCCGGGCATGAGCTGGTGCTGGAATGTCCGGACGGGCTGGCGCTCGACACCTATCCCGGTGCGCTGACCGAGGTGCTGCTGGCCCTGCTGACCAATGCCTTCGCCCATGCCTTCGAGGCGGCGCCCGTCCCCGTCGGCTTCGGTGCGAGCGAGAGCGAGCAGCCGGAGGACAGCGTCCGCCGTCCGGGACAGGTCACGGTGTCGGTCCGGATGATGGGCGACGAGCGGGTGGAGCTGCGCGTGTCCGACAACGGCCGGGGCATCCCCGCCGACATCCAGCCGCGGCTGTTCCAGCCCTTCACCACCACCCGCCGCGGCGCCGGCAGCATGGGGTTGGGGCTGTATGCCGTGTTCAATCTCGTCACCGGCAAGCTTGGCGGGGAGATCGATATCGACAGCGAGGTCGGCCGCGGAACCTGTGTGATCCTGCGGCTGCCACTGGACGCCCCCTGACCCTTCCGGATCAGTGACAGAGCCCTGCGGACGACATCTTCGGGACCCACTCATGGACGACAAAGCCGATCTGCTGCGAGCCCTGCCCCCGCTGTCGTCCTACTCCCCGGAGGAGTCGGTCGTGGCCTCGCTGGACCGGGCGCAGAACTATCACGACCAGCTGGTCGCGGCGATGCCGGGCCTGATCGTCCACCGGGACGGCGTGATCCTTCATTGCAGCGGCACGCTTGCCCGCCTGCTGGGCTACGACTCGGTCGGGGAGGTGATGGCCCTGTCCGACATCATGGCGCTGATTCCGGAGGACGCCCGGCTGGCGGAGCGCAACGCCTATGCCCACTGCCAGCAGGGCCCGATCCAGCCGCTGGCCCGCCGCATCAAGCGCCACCGGGCCGACACCAGCATCCAGTGGTTCGACCAGCTGCTCGAACCGGTGGACTGGGGCGGCGCGCCCGCGGTGATGGAGATGCTGACCCAGATGCGCCCCCAGGCGGCCAATGCCGAGATCCCGCATCAGGGGCAACTGTTGCAAGCGGCCATCGACGCCATGCCCAACGGCGTGCTGATGCTGGATCGCAGCCTGCGGCTGGAGGGCGCCAACAGCGAGTATTTCCGGCTGTGGGACTATCCCCCCGGCATGTTCCCTCCCGGCACCCCGGTTGCCGAGACCCTCCATTACAACCACCGGCGCGGCGATTACGGCGATGTCCCCTGCGAGGAGACGGTGGCGGAGCTGTGCACCCGCTTCCTGGTCAAGGGCGTCATCAATTCCGAACGCCAGGTTCCCTCGAACGGCCGCATCCTGGACATCCGCACGGCTCCCCGGGCGGACGGCGGCTATGTGATCACCCACCACGACATCACCGACCGCAAGCGCATCGAGGATGAGCTTCGCCAAGCCAAGGAGCGGGCCGAGGCGATCCTGAAGGAGCTGCGCGAGACCCAGCAACAGCTGATCGTCCAGGAGAAGATGGCCTCGCTCGGCCAGCTGACCGCCGGCATCGCCCACGAGCTGAAGAACCCGCTGAACTTCGTCAACAACTTTGCCGAATTGTCGGGCGAACTGCTGGACGAGCTGCTGGAACTGCTGGAGCCGCTGAACGACCATCTGGAGGGAGCGACCCGCACCGACGTGGATGAACTGGTCGACAGCCTGCAAAGCAACCTGCGCAAGATCGCCGACCATGGCCGGCGCGCCGACAACATCGTCAAGAGCATGCTGGCCCATTCTCGCGGCGGCGGCGGCGAATGGCAAACCACCGACCTGAACGCCTTGGTGGAAGAGGCCGTGGCCCTGTCCTACCACGCCGTGCGCGCCCAGGACCGCAGCTTCAACGCGACTCTGGACCGCCGATTCGACGCGGCGGTGGGTGAAGTGAAGCTGGTTCCACAGGACATCTCGCGTGTGCTGGTTAATTTGTTCACGAACAGCTTTTACGCGGTCCGCAAAAAACAGCTGACCTGCGGCGATCCTGCCTACGTACCGGCACTGACAATAACAACCGAAACGAGAGGAGGGGACGTTTCCATAAGAATTCGCGACAATGGCATCGGCATGACTACCGCAGTGATCGAAAAGCTTTTCACTCCGTTTTTCACCACGAAGCCTACCGGAGAAGGAACGGGCTTAGGACTTTCACTCAGCTATGACATCGTGGTACATCAACACAGGGGCCGTTTCGACGTATCCAGCATCGAAAACGAGCATGCCGAGTTTACGATCACGCTGCCACGAACCGTGACGGCCATGTCGCTAGGGGAGCGCCGAAAGACATGACCCTGGGAATCCTCGTCGTCGATGACGAACCGGATATCGAGGATCTGTTTCGCCAGCGTTTTCGCGCAGAATTGCGCCGTGGTGAACTGGTGCTTCATTTCGCCGCGTCTGGCGAAGAGGCACTCAAAAGCTTGAACACCGGCCTGCAACCGGAAGCTGTTCTTGTCCTCAGCGATATCAATATGCCCGGGATGAGTGGACTCGACTTCCTGCGGTGTCTTCGTGCGGAAGCACCGCACGTGCCGGTGATCATGGTCACCGCCTATGGCGACTCCGAAAACCGCCGCCGCGCCCTGGACATCGGTGCGACCGAACTGGTGACCAAGCCCGTCGATTTCGTTGCCCTGAAGAAGCTGGTCCAGAGCGTCATCGTCCAGAAGACGGCCGCTTAACGCCCAGCCCCGCTCCCGGCGACCCCGGAGCCGACCCCCGCCGGGCCGACCCCAGGGCCGATTAAGGGCCGGCCCGATTGCCGGACAGGGAGCACGCCGTCTCTCTCCATCACCCCGCGCACACTGCCGCGATGTCGCTCAATTCCGGATGCGCCCCGGCCGAACAGGACGGGCAATCCGGATCGGCCGGAACCGCGATCTCGTTGAACTCGCCACGCAGGCCGTCATAGAGCAGCAGCCGGCCGGCCAGCGGTTCGCCGAGGCCGAGCAGCAGCTTGATCGTCTCTGCCGCCATGATGGTGCCGATCACGCCGGGCAGCACGCCCAGCACACCGGCTTCGGCGCAGGACGGCGCATATTCGGCCGGCGGCGGTTCCGGGAAGAGGCAGCGATAACAGGGGCGCACGCCCGGTGCCGCTCCGCCGAACACCGACACCTGCCCTTCGAAGCGGAAGATGGCGCCATAGACGTTCGGCACGCCCAGCCGCAGGCAGGCATCGTTGACCAGATAGCGCGTCGGCAGATTGTCCGAGCCATCGACCACCACATCGTGCCCGGCCAACAGCTCCAGCACATTGGCCGCTTCCAGCCGCGTGTCGTGCGACACCACCTCGATCGTCGGGTTCAGATCGAGCAGGGCGGCGCGGCCGCTCTCCACCTTGCGCTGGCCCAGCCGGCTTTCGGCATGCAGGATCTGGCGCTGAAGATTGCTGCGCTCGACCCGGTCGTCGTCGATCAGGGTCAGGCGTCCGACCCCGGCGGCGGCGAGGTACAGCGCGATGGGCGAGCCCAGCCCGCCGGCGCCGATCAGGGCGACACGGCTGCGCAGCAGCCTGTGCTGTCCGGCCTCCCCCACCTCCGGCATGGTCAGGTGGCGGCGGTAGCGCTCGCGCTGGGCGGCATCGAGCTGCGGCGGCACCTCCACCGGCAGGCCGCCGGCCTTCCAGGCGGAAAAGCCGCCGGAGACCGACCGCACGTCCCGATAGCCCAGCCGCAACAGATCCTCCGCCGCGAACAGCGACCGGGTGCCGCCGGCACACATCAGCAGCAGAGGACGCGCCGGATCGGGCGCCTTCTCCTCGATCCGCAACTCAAGGAAGCCGCGCGGCAGGCGCAGCGCACCGGCCGGGCTGCCCGTCGCCGTCTCCTCATCCTCGCGGACATCGACCAGCAGGGCACCGTCCCGTTGCAGGGCCAGCGCGTCAGCGGCGGTGACTTCTGCGATGCGGGCGCGCAATTCGGCGAGGCGCCGGTCCTTCAGGCTCATGACGCGAGGCTCCTCAACCGCCGGCCAGGGCGACCATCAGGGTCAGGGTGGCGCCGGCCGGCAAGGCCGCTTCCAGCCCGCCCAGCCGCCGGACATCGTCGCGGCCGAGATAGACATTCACGAACCGGCGCAGGTCGCCCTCGGCGGTGAACAGCCGGTCGCGGAAGGCATCCTGCCCGGCGGTCAAAGCCGCCAGCGCCTCGCGCACCGTGGCGCCCGGCACCGTCACCTGATCGTGCCCGCCGACGAAGCCGCGCAACGGGGTCGGCACGCGGATGGTCACCTCAGCGTTCGTCACGTCTGCATCTCCTCTTCCGGCATCGCCTCTCCAGCAGGCTTATGCGCCGCCGTCTGGACGAGCGCCGCTTCCGCCTCCACCGCCAGTTGGCGGAACAGATCACGCACCTGCTTGGCCCGCATCAGGTCGATGCGCAGGTCCAGCAGGTCCTTGAAGCCATATTCATACGACCAGACGTCGGCCGGTGCATCAACCCGGCAGGCGGTGCTGGCAACATGCTCGGCCAGCAGTTGCTCCACCGTTTCCTTGGGCTGGCGGCTGGCGTCGCCGAAATGCAGCTCCATCACGCGCTCGACCAGCGCCGCCTCTTCCGCGGTGGATTCGTAGAGTCCGCGCAGGCGCAGCTCGTTCAGCACCGGCTTCGTCGTCCGCGCCAGGAATCGGCGCGGGACCAGCCAGAGCCGCATCGCCCGTTCGATGGCCAGCTCGGTCATCAGTTCGCTGAACTCGTCATCGGTCAGGTCGTTGCGGCGGCACCAGTCGGCCAGCGCCTCCGCCCCCACGAGTCCGCGCATGGCGCAGAAACGCCGGGTTTCCGTCCGCACCGCCGTCTCGTCCACCGTGACGCCCATCACCTCCGCGAACTGGCGGATCAGCAGGCGGCCGAGTGCGGCGTTGTTGATTTCCGCGAAGTCCGGCCGGTGCAGGGCGGCGTGGGAGGCGATCTCCGACAGCGGGACCGTGTTGCCGCCGTGGCAGACGCGGCGGTCGCGCTCGTACAGGACATCGAAATAATGGGACGCGTTGAAGTCGAACGGCGCCGGCCGCGGCGGCATGATGAGGCTGCCGAGATGGCTGAGCAGAACCTCCGCATCGCGGCGCTTCTGGTCGATTCCGCCGCTTTCCAGGAAGCGCTCCAGCCGGTCCGTTTCCTCCGCGCCCAGTCCGGCTTCGGCGAAGATGCGGTCGCGGGTGCGTTCGGTGAAGTACAGCCCCTTGGCCGCGGCGATCACCCGGTCGTGCAGGGCCCGGTCCGCCGCCCCGGCAGCCAGTGCCGCCGCCATGCTGGCACGCAGGTTCACCAGCGGCTCCGACAGCGGGAACCAGCCGTCTTCCGGACCGGCATGGGCCAGCGCCACCTCGTCGTCGCCGGTCAGCCGGCCGTCGACATAGCCGCGCGCGACTTCGCCGACCGGCACCATGCCGAAGGGATGGCATTCGGCCGCCCGCAAGGCGCCCATGCTGGACGCGCCATAGACCGCCACGCCCTTGTGCAGGGCATAGAGGATCTCCTTGTGCCAGACCGACAGCGACTGGCCGAACACCCCGTCGATCAGGGCGATCACGTCCGGCCGGTGGATGGTCATGGCGCTGATGATGTCGGCCTGCGCCGCCGGGGGCAGGAACACCGCATCCGGCAGGATCGCGCGGGCATCCTCCACCGGCATGGTGGGGCCCAGGAACACACAGATCTTCATGCGACCGATCCCATTTGCGCTTGAGACGCATGTGCCTTCAGAGCGTCCGCGAAAGCCAGCGGCCGGGCACCCGGAGTGTAGAAGTCGAACTGGTAGCCTTCCAGCCCCGGCACCAGAATCCGCACCACCGGAATGCCGATCTCCGGCAGGGTAAGGTCGAAGACGAGCGCCTGCTCGATCCCGGCGCGGTGCAGGACGGTCAGCAGAACGGTGATGTCGCCTTCGAAAGTCGGGGTGGCATGGTTCCGGTGACGCCGCCCGTCGGTGTTGATCGGCGTCGCCTCCAGCGCCGCGATCTCGGCATTGCCGTCGGCATTCTGATTGCGGACCAGGTCGCGGCGGAAGAAGTCGTCGCGCGAACCGGCGATCAGGACCAGCCGCGACTGCACCGCCTCGGTCAGGGCGCGGCACATGGCAACGGCCGGCTCCAGATGGCTGCCATAGCCGCGGTTCATGCCGGTCTTGCGCATCTCGCGGTCATAGACGATTGCCATGTAGCTCGGCACGCCCAGGTCCGTCGTGACGTCGAACAGCAGCGGACGGATGCCGGCCTGCTCGAACCGGTGCAGCAGGTCGCGCACGGTCGGCGCGTCGATGCTCTCCAGATTGACCCGCGGCGTCGGCCAGTTGAGCCGATCGCCGGCATAGCGCCAGCAGGCCACGGAGTCGCGCTCGATCACCTCGTAGAGGCCGGCGGCGACCGCCTCCAGGATGTGGTTGCCGCTGGCCAGACCGTTGGTGCCCATGGCGTAGAAGCTGCGGGCCCCCGGCTTGGTCCCCGGCGGCATGCTGTGCAGCCCGACCGAGGTCCAGGGAGCGGCGACCGGCCGCCCGCTCATCAGGTCCCAGCCCCAGGTCCAGATCTCCGGCCGGTCGGGACGGAAGGAGCCGTGCTTGGTTCCCGGCAAGCGGTCCAGCGGGATGCGTCCATCGGCCGGCAGGTCGTTCCACGCCGCCTCGACATGCGGCAGGCGCAGATGCTCGGCATGGTGGAACTCGATCGCCTCCATCGCGGCAGAGACTGTCGCTGCAGCGAGGCTGAAACCCTTGCCGGCACTGCCCGACAGGGTCGGGCTGTTTGGCCGGTGCCCGATGACGGTGTGGATGCCCAGACGGTCCAGCCCGGTCACGTCGGCCAGCCGCGTGATGCCGCAGCGGGCGAAATGGGGCGAGATGCGGGCCAGCGTCTCTTCCGGCGTCGCCGTGCGGTGGGTGCCGATGAAGAAGCGCTTGGCGGCGCGGTGGACGGTGTCGCCCAGGCGGATGCCGGGGAACTCCGGATAGACGGTGTCGGGCGATGCGCTGTCAGCCATGGGATGGATCAGGACTCGCGGTTCCGGCCGGTTCGGAGGGAGATGGATTGTCGCCCCGCAGGGCGCGGGACGCGTAATGACAATGAGGGGCCGGCCGTCTCCCGTGAGGATAGGCCGGCCCCGATGCGATTACGCCTCGGTCTTGGGATCGTCGCCAGCCGCTGCCGGGCCCTGCGATGCGGAGGCCGACGCGCCAGGAGTGGCCGCAGCGGAGGTTGCCGAAGCGGACTGCGCCGCAGCGGACGTCGCCGACGCGGAGGTTGCCGATGCCGACATCGCCGATGCGGAATGAGCGGAAGCAGGAGCGGCGACCGCCGAGAAAGCCGGAGCCGGGACAGCCGACGCAGACTGCGCGGCAGCCGAGAACGCCGACGCCGGGGCGGCGACCGCCGAGAAGGCCGGGGCCGGAACAGCCGACGCAGACTGCGCGGCAGCCGAGAACGCCGATGCCGGGGCGGCGACAGCCGAGAAGGCCGGGGCCGGAACAGCCGACGCAGACTGCGCGGCAGCCGAGAACGCCGATGCCGGAGCGGCGACCGCAGAGAAGGCCGGGGCCGGAACAGCCGACGCAGACTGCGCGGCAGCCGAGAACGCCGATGCCGGAGCGGCGACCGCCGAGAAGGCCGGAGCCGGGACAGCCGACGCAGACTGCGCGGCAGCCGAGAACGCCGAT
>NZ_LGQW01000015.1:1863850-1890764 GCF_003116035.1 Azospirillum sp. TSH64 | reverse complement strand
CGCCACCGCCTCCTCCCCCGCCTCCCTCTCCGCCGTCGCCACCACCTCCGCCGTCGCCCACCCCCGATCCGGTTCCGACACCCACGCCCACACCCACACCGACGCCCGATCCCACTCCGACGTCTCCGCCGCCACCTCCGCCCCCGACCGGCGTGATCGACACCAGCCGCCCAAGCTTCACCGACAGCGACAGTGCGGTCCAGGGCAGCACGGTCACCTTCGACGGCGGAACGCTGCGTCCGACCTTGCCGCTGACGGTTGGCCAATCGGTCATCGTGACCGATCAGGGCGGCACCATCACGCCCAACGGCAGCACCGTCACGCTCGCAGGTGCCGTCGGCGGCACCGGCGCGCTGGCCGCGTCCGGTCCCGGCACTTTGGTCGTCTCCGGACAGCTCGCCAACGCGGGCGGACTGTCCGTCACCAACGGCGCGG
Organism: Azospirillum sp. TSH64; assembly: GCF_003116035.1. GTDB lineage: Bacteria > Pseudomonadota > Alphaproteobacteria > Azospirillales > Azospirillaceae > Azospirillum. The sequence goes on along the minus strand of NZ_LGQW01000015.1, from coordinate 1,890,329 downwards.
CCCTGACCGTCGCGCAGAGCGGCGTGGTCGCCGGCGGCACGCTGACGGTGAACAGCGGCGGCAATGCCACGGTCGGCGGCATCGTCGCGGTGCCGGTGACGGTCGCCCGCAACGGCACCGTCACCGTGGCCGAGGGTGGCGGCGTCGGCGGCACGCTGACGGTCGAGGGCGGAACCCTGACCGTCGCCCCCTACGGCGCGGTCAACGGTGCGGTCACCGTGACCTCCGGCGGCAACGCCACCCTGGCCGGTGCCGTCATGGCTCCGGTTACGGTCGGCGAAGGCACCGTCACCGTGGCCGCCACCGGCAGCACCGGCGCGGTCACCGTGGGGGACGGCGGGGTGGTCTCCGTCAACGGCGTGGTCGCCGGCTCCCTCACCACCAGCGCCGGCTCGACATTCAGCGGCGGCGGCACGGTCCGTGGCCCGGCAACACTCTCCGGCATCCTGTCTCCAGGCAACTCGCCCGGCGTGCTGACCTTCCAGTCCGCCGTGACGCTGACCGGCACCAGCGTGCTGCGCGCCGAAATCGACGGCCCGACCGCCGGCTTCGGCGCCGGTCGGCACGATCAAGTCCGGGTACAGGGAGCGTCCTTCATCGCGGCCGGCACGCTGACCCCCGTGCTGCGCGACATCAGCGGCGACGCCACCAACAGCTACACCGCGACGCTGGGGCAGAGCTTTACCATCGTCCAGGCGGATGGCGGCGTGTCCGGCAGTTTCGCCGCTGTGACGCAGCCGGCGGCGGGGCTGGAGGCCGGAACCCGCTTCGACACGCTGTACGACGCCACCGCAGTCCGGCTGGTGGTCACCCCGGCCAGCTACGCGGTCCGCGGCGGCACGTCCAACCAACGGGCCGCCGGTGCGGCGGTCGACGCGCTGCGCCCCGCCGCCGGGGCCCGGTTGGACGGCGCCCTGGATGGTGTCGCCGCTCCGCTGTTCGGCGGCCTCTACGGCCTGTCGGGCAGCGGCATCGCCGGGGCGCTCGACCAACTCTCCGGCAAGCTGCACGCAGACACGTTGGCCGCCGACCGAACCAGCCGCCGCCTGTTCGGCAGCGCGGTGGAGAGCCGTCTGTCGGCGCTGCGCAGCGGCGAAGCGTCGTCGTCGGGCGTTCGGCTGGCCGGCGGCAGCAACGGCACGGTCGCCGTCGGTGAGACCGGCGGGACAAAGGGTTCCGGCGGCATCTGGGGACAGCCGCTGGCAGCCTATGGCCGGACCGGTTCGGACGGCAACGCCGCCGGCACCACCGAGCGGATCGGCGGCTTCCTGTTGGGCATGGACCGCAGCTACGAGAACGGGATGACCGGCGGCGTGGCGCTCGGCTACCTGCGCAACCGCGTCAGCTCCCGCGACGGGCTGGGCAAGGCCGATGTGGACAGCTATCAGGCGACGCTCTACGGCTCCTGGAACCTGCGCGGTTCGGCGGACAGCCCCTTTGTAGAGGGTGCCATCGGCTACGGTTACGCCCGCTACGATGCGTCTCGTGCCATCGCCTTCGGCGGGCTGGCGCAGGGCGCCGGCGCAACGGCGGACGGCCATGATTTTTCCGTCGAGATCGCCGCCGGACACCGCATGGGTTTTGCCGGCTCGGACAGCGTCTGGATCGAGCCGCGGGCCGGCCTGCGGTTCGACCGCATCACCCGCGAGGCGTTCCGGGAATCGGGCGGCGGCGTGGCGCTGGACATCGAGGCGGCGGGCTGGAGCAGCCTGCGCAGCGCGGTTGGCGTGCGTACCGGCACTGGCATCACGGTCGGCGGCTGGCGCCTGTCGCCGAACGCCGCCCTGGCGTGGCAACATGACTTCGCGGACGCGACGGCGACCACCACCAACCGGTTGGGCGGTGCGGCCTTCACCGCCGACGCCAGCAAGCCGGGCCGCGACGCCCTTGTGGTCGGCGCCGGGCTGGGTGTGGTTCTGACCGACCGGATGAGCGCCACCATCGACGTCCAGGATGCGATCCGCACCCGTGAGAACAGCCTGTCGGCCACCGCCAGCCTGAAATGGAAGCTGTGAAGGACCTGACGGCGGTGCGCGGAATCGTCTTCATGGGCATGCTGGGCGCGCTTCCGCTCCTCGCGGGCGTGGCGCCCGCCGGCGCCGTGGAGCCGGGCAGGACCTTTGGCGACTGGCAGACCGAATGCGAGACGCCCACCGACGGGAAACCGCGTTGCTTCCTGTCGCAGACCCGCGTGGTGGAGAACAAGGAGTCGAAGCAGGCGACCCGCATCCTCAAGGTGTCGGTCGGCTATTTCGCACCGGACGGCAAGGGCGTGATGGTCGTGATCCTGCCGCTGGGCGTCGACCTGCGCGCCGGGGCGGCGCTGACCATCGACGACGGCAAGCCCATGCCCCTCACCTACCAGCAGTGCCTTCAGGACGGCTGCCTCGCCAACGCCCCGATGGACGAGGCAGCCCTGACCGCGCTGCGCCGGTCCAAGGGGGCGCAGATCACGGTCCGTCCCTATGGCGGCGCGCAGAACGTTGCTTTTCCGATCTCGACCAAGGGGGTTACCGACGGGCTGGCCGCCCTGAAGCCCTGACCGGGTTGCCGGTCACCGCAGCCACGGCACCGTGGACCGCCTCGTCCCAGCACCCGGGCGCCGGCTGCCGGTGCAGGGTGACGGTGGGGTACCAGGGCGTGCCGCTACGGCCCAGCAGCCAGCGCCAGTCCGGTGCGTGCGGCAGCAGGACCGCTGTCGGACGTCCCATCGCCCCGGCAAGATGGGCAACCGCCGTATCCACGCAGACCACATGGTCGAGCTGCGCCAGCACCGCCATGGTGTCTGCAAAGCTCTCCAGCTCCGGTCCCAGATTGACCAGCGGCGCCGTGCCATAGATGCACGCGGACTCGGCCTGCGCCGGCCCCTTCTGGAGCGACACCAGAACCGTCCTTTCCAGTGCCAGGAGCGGCGACAGCCGCGCCAGCGGCATCGAGCGGCTGCGGTCGTTTCCGTGGGTCGGTCGCCCGGCCCAGACCAGCCCGACGCGGCGGTAGCCGCGGGGCAGCAACCCGTCCAGGCGCCACTTCCAGCGCTCCACCCGCGCCGGCTCGGCCCGCAGATAGGGAACCGCGGCCGGGATCGTCCCCACCACCGTGCCGAACAGCCCCGGCAGGCTGGACAGCGCCGCCCAGGCGTCGAACGGCGGCGCCTCCTCCCAGGCGCTGAAGGCCCGCTGCCCGCCGGGAAGGGAGCGGATCACCGGCAGCATGTCCGGGCTGCAGGCGACCGCCAGACGCGAACAGAGCGCCGCCGCCATCGGCAGGTATCGCGCGAACTGTATGCTGTCACCGAAGCCCTGATCGGCGACCAGCAGAAGGGTGCCGCCGGGCATCGGATGCCCATCCCAGGGCTTCACACCGGCGTGCCCGTGTCGCTTCTGGATCGTGGGTGGAAGCGGCGGCGGCACGCCGGGAAGGCGCCAGCGCCATTCATACTCGCGCCAGCCCTCCTCCAGCCGTCCGGAGAGCAGGAGCCCCTCGGCCAGTTCGAAATGCGGCTCCGGCCAATCCGGGCGAAGCCGGACGGCCCGCCGCTCGCAGGTGATCGACGCCTCGATCTCCAGCCGGTCATAGAGCGCGATGCCCAGATTGTACCAGCCCGCCGCGTCGCCGGGATCGAGTGCCACGGCACGGCGGCCGTGGACGGCAGCCTCGTCCAGCCGGCCCTCGCGGCGGTGGATTTCGCACAGGTCGCTGTGGGATGGCGCGAACGGCATGGCGGCGGCTACAGGCTGTAGCCCAGCCCGTGGATGACCGGCTCCAGGATCGGGATCACCGGCTTCAGATGGGCCATATAGGCACGGTAACGACCAATGGATCGGCCGTGGAGCTTCTCCGCGACCTGGGCGTGGCTGGGCGTGCGGGCAAAGCGCCGGTTCTCCTCGAAGCGCAGGCAGCGCCGGTCGAACCCCAGCCTGAGGAAACCCAGCAACCGCCGCACCGCCGGCTCCGGCTCGCGCACCAAATCCTCGTAGCGCAGCGGCAGGTAGCGCAACGGCATCTCGCGCCGGTAATGCTCCACCAGATCGAACACCCGCAGGACGTGGCGGGCTGCCGTCTCCGGATCGTTGGCGCAATGGAAGCCGTGGGTCAGGTTGGTCCCCATCATCGACAGCACCACGTCCAGCGGATGGCGCAGCACATGAACGACCGGGGCGGCGGGAAACATCAGCGCGATCAGGCCGAGATGCGTTTCGTTGAAGGGCATCTTGTCGGTGAACAGCGTGTGGCCGGGCTTGACCGGGACCAGCTTGCGGGCATGGCGCAGATAGGCGTCGCGCAGTTGCTCCAGCCCGTCGCGCTGGTCGCCCATCCAAAGCTCCGACAGCGCTTCTGGATAGGTCAGCGGGCTGCCCAGAATCTGCGGCAGCGCCTGGACCACCGCGCCGAGGGACGGCAGTTCGTCCCCCGCAGCGACGGCGGGGTGACAGGACAGGATCTGCTCGACCAGCGTGGTGCCGGAGCGTGGGGCACCCACGATGAAAACCGGCTGCGTCCCGGCGGCGGCTCCGGCTGTGGCCCCGGCTGTGGACGTGTCCAATCGCGGCATCAGGCGCAGGCGAGGCGCGACGAAGAAGGCGGCGAGGCGCGCGATCAGATCCACCGCCGGCTCCTCGCCGTAGCGACGCCCGGCCTGCCGGAGCAGAGCCTTGCCGGTGGCGAAAGCGGCGAACGCCTCATCGTGGCGGCCCATCCGGTCGAGAACGCGTCCCTTCTCCAGCAGCGCGTCGGGATCGGCGCCATGCCGGGCCGCTGCGGTGTCGAGCACCGCCAGCGCCTGCTCCGGATCGCCGCACCGGGCCAGCAGGGCCGCCGCGAAGGTGTTGACGCCGCGATGGCCGGGATCGAGACGCCGGGCGCGCCCCACGAAGCGTTGCGCGGCGGGGAGATCGCGGGCCGCATCCTCGGTCTGTGCCCAGCCGTGCCATGTCAGGGCGATGGACGGGTGCAGGGTCGCGGCCAGCCGGTAGGTCCGCCGGGCATCGTCCGGTCGGCCCTGCTGCGTCAGGGCCCAGGCGAGATTCGCCACGGTCGCAGCGTCTGGCGGCGCCAGGGCCAGCGCACGGCGGTAATGGAACTCGGCAGCCTGCGGCCGGTGGGTATCGGCCAGCACCAATGCCATCAGCAGGTGGGAGCGTGCGCTTTCCGGTGCCAGCCGGACCGCATTGCGAGCATGGAATTCGGCCTCCGCCGCGCGGCCCGTTCGGAACAGCAGCCCGGCAAGCTCCTGCGTCACCGGAACGTCATCGGGTGCGGCCCGTAACCGCCGCTCCAGCGCCGCGGCGTCGGGGTTGGCGCTTGGACGGTCGATGGGCATGGTCGGCATTAGGGGGGCGCCAGGAGGGTTGGACGCCCGCATGGGGCTTGGTTCGACAGAGGATAGTGAAGAGCCTGGACTACGGCAATCCTTGGCTGATCGACTATCCCAAGATGGGTTGTCGACTGGTCCTCTGCCGCAGAGGCTCGCATTCCTTCATCAGCACTGCCCGCCGGCAACGCCTCCATGTCGGCTGGAACCCCGGTGCGCTCCGGGTGAAGCTCGTAGACGTCGTCAGCATCCGCCAATGCAGGAAGGGCCGCCCCACAGGACGGCCCCTCGCTTACAATCGACAATCAAGCCCACAGGCGGGCCAGGCTCGGCTTCAGGCCAGTTCGGCCGTTTCGATCTGCTCGGCGCGCTTGTTCACGTTCTTGCGGATTTGCTCCAGCGCGGCCAGCGGGATGTCGATCTTCACACAGGGTTCCTGAATGCGCGGGTCGTCTCCCGGATACAGCGCCTCATACTCGGCAGCGTTGTCGTAGGCCTGACGGTTGTCGGCTTCGAGATAGGTCTCGACCGGCAGCCCTTCGGCGTACATGCCGTCATGGCTGTCGAGTTCAATGTGGAAATACTCGATCTCCTCCATCGCATCCACCTGCCGGATCGACGAGCCGTTGATCAGCAGACGGGCCGAAACACCATAATCGCCGATCAGCAGCGCATGGCTGGGGGAGATATAGAGATCGCGGGACGGCATGTTCCGGGCGATGGCGTCACGGGCGATCCGCACCGGCAGATGGACCTTGCGCAGATGCTCGGTATCGAAGGACGAGCCCGCCAGCAGACGCCGGCCGATCCAGCGGATCGAACGGAACTCACCGCTCACCGACGACTTGATCATATCGCCGATCTTCAGGCTTTCGACGGGCACTTCGCCCAGCATGGTATGAACGTAAGTGCCGCGGAGGATGCAGGTCGGAGTCGGGATCGGAGCCATTGAGTGGGAAGTCCCATTTCGGTTTGAGAAGCCCTCCGCCTGCCCTCCCGGATTTTCCAGGATCGGGGATGACGGTGGTAAGTCTGGAAGGTTACCCCCCTATGCAATTCGTGGGTGTGCGAAGTTGTGCAAATTTACGACCACCCGTGACCAATTGCCTCAGTCCCTTGGATGTGACCGATCCCCTTCACCGCTCCGGGCAGCCACCGCCTTCGTTCCGTGACGGTTGCGGCATTTCGTCCCCGTCCTGCCCCTCCAGCGCTTCGCGGGCAATGGCGAGGATGTTGTCCAGACGGATGACCAGTTCGTTCTCGCACAGGGCGGAACGTGCCGCAGCCGCCTCATTCATGATCGCACGCAAGGCTTCTTTCCGTGTCATGCCGTCCCCCGATCCGATATCGATCCCACGATGCCCGCCCGGCCTTTCGACAGCTCCCCGCTCGGAGGGCCGTTTTCCCTGTGAAGAACTTCACAGCACGCACCCCGTCGTTTCGCATACCCATTTATGCATCAGCAACGGAGGGCTCTCCCATGCACATGCGCAACATCAGGGTGAACGGCAAGCGGACCAGCATGAAGCTGATGCCGGTGGAGTGGGAGTCGCTTGAGGAAATCTGCGCCCGCGAATTCATGACGATGAGCGAGCTGGTGTCGAAGATCGATGCCGAACGCCAGGACTGCGACAATCTCACCGGCTGCGTCCGTGTCTATGCCCTGTGCTACTTCCGCAAGGCCGCCAACCTGTCGGAGCCGATGCCGCGCCACCGCCACACCGCGGCCGTGGCCTTCGCAGCGGAGTGACGGCGTAATGCGGCCGTTCCGTCCGGCATAAGCGGTTCGCCGAAGCGGCGCCCGCCGGGTTCGTTCCATCGGACAGGACCGCTGGCGAGGCCGCCGCCGGCACACCATGTTCGACGCAGGCCCCGTTCCGGCGGCCGACCTCTCTCTTTCGCGTCGACCGAAGCGGTGTGCCAATGCAGGATGCCCACCAGTTTCCCGTCTACAGCGTCGGTGAGCGGCGGGCCGATGCGGTCGTTCATGCCATCGGCGTCACCGCCGGCCTCGCCGGCTTCGTCTGGCTGCTGAATGACGGTGTGTTTTCCGGCGCCGTGCCGGTCCACACCGCGCTGGCGCTGACCGTCTACGGACTGGGTCTGTTGGGGATGCTGACGGCCTCGGCCGCCTACAACCTCGCCCCGCCCGGCTTCGGCAAGGCAGTGCTGCGGCGGATCGACCATGCCATGATCTTCGTGATGATCGCTGGTACCTACACGCCCTTCACGCTGGGGCTGGGCCAAGGGATCGGGCTGGGCGGCGCCGTGTGGGGCGGGGCCGCCTTCGGCGCCGCGTTGAAGCTGCGCTTTCCAGGTCGCTTCAACCGGCTGGGGCTGGCGCTCTATCTTGGACTGGGCTGGGCAGTGGTCACGGCGCTGGAACCGCTGGGATCGGCATTGTCGGCGCCCGCCCTGTGGCTGCTGGTCGCCGGCGGGCTCGTCTACACCGTCGGCGTCGTCTTCCATCTGATGGATCGCATGCCCTACAACAACGCCGTCTGGCATCTGTTCGTGCTGGCCGCGGCCAGCTGCCATTTCGCCGCAATCGCAGTCGCTTTTCTTTGACCGCCTTCTCTGATTGCCGCTCCACGGAATTGCCGTTGCGGCAGAGGACAAGCCGCAACGGATTCCGTATCTTCCGCGGATCACAGTCCCAGGAAGGCATGATGGGCCGGGCAGAGAAAAACCGAGCGGCTATGGACAGGCGCAAAAGCGGGAGGCCGTCCATCGGCGGCGCGATGCTCGCAGGGGCGGCAGCCGCACTCTCGATCATGGTGGTCGGCGGGGCCGCAAGGGCGGAGCCGTCCTTCGACTGCAAGGCGGCCTCCACACCGGTGGAAAAGGCGATCTGCGCCGATCCCAAGCTGGCCGATGCCGACCGGGAGATCGCCGATCTCTACAAGTCGCTGCAGGATTTGTCTGGCACCGCCGACCGTGACCGGCTGCGGGCGGAACAGCGGTCCTGGCTGGCGCAGCGCAACCAGTGTGCGACCGCCGCGGCACCAAGCCCCTGCCTCGGCCCGGTGCTGGATACGCGGCGCACCGCGCTGTCCGAGTCGATGCCGAAGGCGGTCGCCGCGATGTCCGCCATCGTCGACGGCATCCCCGGCGATCCGGCCGGCGCCGCCAAACGGCTTGGCGAAATCCGCGGCGAGCTGGGCAAGGGATGGAACGCCTACCTGCTGCGCTTCGGCCCCTCCCCCGACCGCGCGAAGGCGGAGGCGCTGCTGCGCGAGGCCATCACCGGCATCGAGGATTCCTACGCCCGCGAGACGGCATCCGGGGTCGATCTCGCCACCGACGACGGCTTCCTCACCGCTCTACGCGTCGTCAGCGACGAGGTGGAGATGGCATGGCCCTGTTCGGTGATGGAAAAGCGGGGAGCGGCGGCCTGGAAGGCGATGGAACCGCTCTATGGCAGCAACCGCGACAATTTCGGCGCCTATCCCGCCTGCCCCGACGACAAGGCCCTGCTCGCCACTCCCGCCTGGAAGACGGTTGACGACCTGCTCGCCCCGATGCTGGAGGCGGCTTCCAACCGCACCGGCACCATCCGCTTCGCCACCTACCGCCAGATGGGCATCGACCGCATGAAGTCGGCGGTCGATCCGCGCCTGTTCCTCGCCGATCAGGGCGCCGATCAGGGCGCCGATGCCCCGCAACTGCCCCAGCTGGTCAAGGATGCCTCCGGCTGGTCCAACCCGCGCTGGATCGCGCCCGGCTGGGGCGACAGCCTGCGCAAGGGCGTGGACGGTACGGTGACGGCCTGGACGCCGCAGATCGCCACCCGCTACGGCATTCCCGCCGCCGAGGCCCGCAAGATCGCCGAGGCGGTGGCCGCCCAGGGGCTGAATGGCAGCATCGGCCTGATCACCGACAATCTGGAGCTCCAGAAGGACACCCGCCTGCCGGACTGGCTGCGCGGCAGTTGGAGCTGGAGCGGCGGCGGGGCGGAGGACCCGCCCTTCAACGCCCCCGCCGGGAAGGCGCGCATCGACGAGACCGGCATCTGCATCGGCAACGAATGCACGGGCTATGATGTCGCCGGCCAGGGGGAGGATGCCGTCTTCGACCCCAAGGAGGTCCCCGGCGGGGTGAAGCTCGCCGCCAACGCCGCCAGCCAAGCGGTCAGCCTCGCCCCGGTATCGGCCGGCGGCAGCCTGACCGTCGTTCCGCTTGCCGGCGGAAATCTGCTGGTCACCGGCACGGCCAAGCCGGTGGTGCTGAAACGCGAAGGAAAATAGACAGGCACCGGCGCCGTCCTTCTCCCGGGAACGCGAAAGCCTTGCCTGCATCGTTCGGGTAAGCGACACTTCGCGGCGCGTGCTGCGGTTGCGGAACCGCACGCGGCTTTCCGGGGGGAGGCATGGCACGGAACCTCAAGGCGCTCGGGTTGTGGCGCACCGCGCTGGTCGCCAGCGTCCGCAAGGACGCGCCGGACCTGTCGGCGCGGCAATTGGCGATCCTTCTCCAGGTTTATCTGACCGACCCGCCGCACACCGTGCGCGGTTTGGCGTCCCTGCTGAACATTTCCAAGCCGGCGGTGACCCGTGCGCTCGACCGTCTGTCGGTCCTGGGCTTCGTCAAGCGCAAGCGCGATGCCGAGGACAAGCGCAACGTGCTGGTCCAGCGCACCGTGAAGGGCAGCGTCTATCTGTCCGATTTCGCCGAACTGGTGATCGCCGCCGGCGCCGTCGCACCGGAGGACATGGCCCGCATCCAGGCCGACGAGCAGTTGGCCGCCGCCGCCAAGGCAAGGCTGGAGGCGGAGCTGCAGGAGGTGCCGGCACGGGAGGCCGCCCCTCTGGAAGCCTCCGCGCCCTGAGCCGGCCCCCTCCCCTGTCCGAAGGAAGGGAACTGCGTCTTACAGCAGGGCTTCCAGAACGCGGTCGGGCGGGGCGTGGCCGTCGGTGAAGGTCTTGATGTTGATCACCACCTTCTCGCCCATGTCGATGCGGCCTTCGATGGTGGCGGAGCCCATGTGCGGCAGCAGGACAACATTGTCCAGCCGCAGCAGCTTCGGGTTGACCGCCGGCTCATGCTCGAACACGTCCAGGCCGGCGCCGGCGATCTCGCCCTTCGACAGCATGCGGGTCAGCGCCACCTCGTCGATCACCTCGCCGCGCGAGGTGTTGACGATGTAGCAGTGCGGGCGCAGCAGCTTCAGCCGGCGTTCCGACAGCAGATGGTAGGTGGCCGGCGTGTGCGGGCAGTTGATCGACACGATGTCCATCCGCGCCAGCATCTGGTCCAGGCTGGACCAGTAGGTCGCCTCAAGCTCCTGCTCCAGCTCCGGATGGACACGGCGGCGGTTGTGGTAGTGGATCGACATTCCGAATGCGCGCGCCCGCTTGGCCAGCGCCGAGCCGATGCGGCCCATGCCCAGGATGCCCAGCCGCTTGCCGCTGATGCGGTGGCCCAGCATGGTGGTCGGCCCCCAGCCGGTCCACTGGCCGGAGCGGACCAGCCGCTCGCCCTCCGCCACACGGCGCGCGGTGGCCAGCAGCAGCGCCATGGTCATGTCGGCGGTATCCTCGGTCAGGACGCCGGGGGTGTTGGTGACGACGATGCCGCGCTCGCGCGCCGCCTTCAGATCGATGTGGTCGACGCCGGTGCCGAACGAGGCAATCAGCCGCAGCTGCGGCCCGGCGGCCTCGATCAGCGCGCGGTCGATGCGGTCGGTGACGGTGGGCACCAGCACCTCGGCGATGGTCATCGCGTCCTGCATCTGGGCGGGGGTGAGCGGCACGTCGTCCGGATTGAGCCGGGTGTCGAACAGCTCCATCATGCGCGTCTCGATGACGTCCGGCAGCTTGCGGGTGACGACAACGAGCGGCTTCTTCTTGTCGGTCATCGGTGCTGGTCCTCCCTTGCCCCGGCTGCCCGCATCTGAAGGTCTCGGCACAGGCTGCTCCGGTCCATGGTTGCCATACCAAGCGGTCGTTGGACTGTCCAGAAGTCCGTCGCGAAAGGCCACCCTGCGGCAAGCCGGCCGCACCGTCCGATTGGGGGTGGCGGCGCTTGCCCTATCGAACGGGTGGTCTCTATAGTGCGGCCCGGTTTGCCCTCCCCTGTCCCTGTTCCGGTGCCGCCATGCCTGTCCGCCGCCGCTCCGTCCTCGCTGCTCTGGCCCTGATCGCGGGGTTGGGGGCGGGGCTTTTCGCGGGCGTTGAGGGCACGGCGCTCGCCGCGGAGGGGAAGGACCCGACCCACGCGTCGGGCCTGCCGATCCCCCGCTTCGTCACCGTGCGCGTCGGCGAGGTGAACCTGCGCTCAGGCCCCAACGGCAGCTACCCCATCGAATGGGTGTTCAAGCGCAAGGACATGCCGGTGGAGATCATCCAGGAATTCGACACCTGGCGCCGCATCCGCGACTGGGAGGGGGCGGAAGGCTGGGTACACCAGAGCGCGCTCTCCGGACGCCGCGGCGTGCTGATCGTCGGCCAAACCCGCGCGATCCATGAATCGCCGCGCGGCGACAGCGGCGTGGTGGCGCGGGCCGAGCCCGGTGTCATCGGATCGTTGAAGAAGTGCCGCGACGAGTGGTGCGAGGTCGATGTGAAGGGCTATCGCGGCTGGATGAAGCGCGCCGATTTCTGGGGCACCTACCCCGGTGAGAAGATCGAGTAGCCGGTCCCAGCCCTTCCCAAGGGCAGATCGGCGCCGGCAGGGCTTGAAGGCGGGCGGGAAAGGCCGTACGGTCGCGGCCTTACCTTTCTCTTCTGCAAGAGCAGTCCCATGAGCGGCGCGTCCGGCAAACAGATCAAGAAAGTGGTGCTCGCCTATTCGGGCGGCCTCGACACCTCGGTCATCCTGAAGTGGCTGCAGGAAACCTATTCCTGCGAGGTGGTGACCTTCACCGCCGACCTCGGCCAGGGCGAGGAGCTGGAGCCTGCCCGCAAGAAGGCCGAGCTTCTGGGCATCAAGCCGGAAAACATCTTCATCGACGATCTGCGCGAAGAGTTCGTTCGCGATTTCGTCTTCCCGATGTTCCGCGCCAACACGCTCTACGAGGGCACCTACCTGCTCGGCACCTCGATCGCCCGGCCGCTGATCGCCAAGCGCCAGATCGAGATCGCCAACATGGTCGGCGCCGACGCCGTCGCCCATGGCGCCACCGGCAAGGGCAACGACCAGGTCCGCTTCGAGCTGGGCTATTACGCCCTGCGCCCGGACATCACGGTCATCGCGCCGTGGCGCGAATGGACCCTGAACAGCCGCACCACGCTGCTGGACTACGCCGAGAAGAACCAGATTCCGATCGCGAAGGACAAGCGCGGCGAGGCCCCCTACTCCACCGACGCCAACCTCCTGCACATCTCGTACGAGGGCAAGGCGCTGGAAGATCCGTGGGTCGAGCCGGACGAGGACATGTACACCCGCTCCGTCGCTCCGGAAAAGGCGCCGGACACCCCGACCTACATCGAAGTCGAGTTCAAGAACGGTGACGCGGTCGCCATCGACGGCAAGGCGCTGTCCCCGGCGGCCCTGCTGACCGAACTGAACCGCCTGGGCGGCGAGAACGGCATCGGCCGCCTCGATCTGGTCGAGAACCGCTATGTCGGCATGAAGTCGCGCGGCGTCTACGAGACCCCGGGCGGCAGCATCCTGCTGGTGGCGCACCGCGCGATGGAGAGCATCACGCTCGACCGTGGCGCCGGCCACCTGAAGGACGAGCTGATGCCGCGCTACGCCGAGCTGATCTATTGCGGCTACTGGTGGAGCCCGGAGCGTCTGGCCATCCAGGCGCTGATCGACCAGACCCAGTCGCTGGTCAACGGCACCGTCCGTCTGAAGCTGTTCAAGGGCAACGTCACGGTCGTCGGCCGCCAGTCGCCCAACTCGCTGTACCGCATGGACTATGTGACCTTCGAGCAGGACAGTGTCTACAACCAGAAGGACGCGGAAGGCTTCATCAAGCTGAACGCGCTCCGCCTGCGTCTGGGCGCGATGGCCAAGCAGAAGATCGGCTGATAAGGGACTTGCTCCACCGCCCGCCAGCCGGGCGGTGGAGCGTCCAACCGCTTATTGTGCCGCCAGCATGTCGCGGCGGATTTCGACGGCCCGGTCGGCCGCCTTGCCGACCACCTCCTGAAGCCGGTCGAACTCGGCGCTATAGCTGCCGACGCCGAAGGTCAGCGACCGCAGCTCCACGATCAGATCCTGCATGTCCGCCTGGGGCATGCACGCCTTCACCTCGTCCCAGCCGGGCCAGCCCGGCCGCGCATCGAAGCCCAGCAACTGCCCACGCCGTCCGCTGACCAGACGCTGGACCTTCGGCGTGAAGGCGCTGGGCACCGCGATGGTGACGGTCAGGATCGGCTCCAGCAGCACCGGCTCGCAGGTCGGCAGGGCATCGGCCATCGCCTGCCGCGCCACCGTCTTGAAGGCCATGTCGGAGCTGTCGACGGCGTGGAACTGGCCGCCGGTCAGCGCCACCGCGAAATCCACCACCGGAAAGCCCAGCGGCCCACGCACCGCCGCGTCGCGCACGCCGGCCTCCACCGCCGGGATGTACTGGCGCGGCACGGCGCCGCCGACCACCGCATCCTCGAACCGGATGCCCGACCCGCGCGGCAACGGCCGGATCTCGACATGGATGTCGGCGAACTGGCCATGGCCGCCGGTCTGGCGCTTGAAGCGGGCATGGTGGCCGGTGCCCTTGCGGATCGTCTCCTTGTAGGGCACCTGCGGCGGCTGGCCTCTCACCGCGACGTTGAAGCGGCTGCGCAGCCGGTCCATCGCCAGCTTCAGATGCACGTCGCCCTGGCCCCACAGCACCAGTTCGCCGGTCTCGGCCGACTGGTCGAGCGTCAGGGACGGGTCTTCCTCCCGCAGTTTCTGCAAGGCGGCGGACAGCTTCACCTCGTCATTGCGGTTCTCGGCGCGGAGTGCCAGCCCATGCACCGGCGGGGCGGCGGCCGGCCAGTCGGCGGGGGGCCCCAGGTTGGCCTTCTCGGTCAGCCGGTCGCCGGTCGCCGCCTTTTCCAGCCGGCCGAGGGCCACGAGATCGCCGGCGACGGCCTGCGGCACCTTGGTCTGGTCGCGGCCGAACTGCTGGAAGATGCCCGACACCCGCTCAGCCCCCAGCGTCATGCCGTCGGTGACGGTGCCGCGCCAGATGCGGGCGAGGCTGAGCTTCCCGGCATGGGACCCCATCATCGTCTTCACCACCTGCGCCGCCACCGCCGCGTCGGCCGGGATGTCGATGCGGGCCGCGGTGGTGGCAACCTCCGGCCCTTCGTGCCGCAGAGCCTTCAGCAGGCGGCGGATGCCGTTGTCGTTCTCCGCCGACCCGAAGAAGACCGGCACGATCAGGTCGTCGGCCAGTTCGTGCGCCAGCGTCTCGTAAAGCTCGGCACTGTCGGGAGCCATGTCCTCCAGCAGCTTTTCCAGCAGGCCGTCGTCGAAATCGGCCGCCGATTCCAGCATCGCCTGCCGCGCCTCCGCCTCCCAGTCGCGGGCGCCGTCGGGAAGGGCGACCAGGTCGGACGGCTTGTGCGGGTTGAAGCGCCAGGCACGCTCGCTGACCAGATCGACCAGCCCGGTGATCTGGCCGTTCTCGCGCAGCGGAACCTCGCGCAGCACCAGCTTGCGGGTCGAAACCTCCTGATAGGCGGCGACGACGTCGCGCACCCTGATATCGCCCAGCGTGTCGATCTTATTGATGAACAGCAGATGCGGGATGCGGTGATCGTCCAGCACCTTGAACAGCGGGGCCAGCAGCACCGCCTTCTCCGGCGCGGCCTCGGCCACGACGATGGCGATGTCGGCGGCCATCAGCGCCGCCTGCGCCTCCCCCGCCAGTTCCACCGAACCGGGGCAGTCGAGGATCGACCAGCGTTCTCCCAGGTAATCGAAGGAGGCGACGTTCAGCTCGGTGCTCATCGACCGGGCCTTCGCCTCCGGCGAGTTGTCGCCCACGGCATTGCCGTCGCGCACGCTGCCCTTGCGGGTGACGGCCCCGGCGGCGAACAGCAGGCTTTCCAGCAGTGTCGTTTTGCCGGCGAGATAGGGGCCGACCAGCGCCGCGCAGCGCGCCGTCCGGATTTGCGTATGCGGCATTCACACCTCCCGTCGAAGCTTCGGGCTGTCGTGACCGGGGGACGGGGCCAGGGCGGGAATGGGGCCGCCGGCCCCGGCCGCCGGGGCGGCCCGTTCGCGTGTGGCACTTCAGACTGGCACTTTAAAGACTTGGCACTTCCAGAAGATTGCGTCCGGATCGGGCGACGGGCGGCGGCGGACGGGCGCTGGAAAACGCATCTGGTCCGGGGCCGGCGGGGCGCCCGCATCGGACTTTCGATGCTCCACCCGAATGGCACGGCTGTCGATGGAAAAAAGGGGCGGCAAACCGTCACGCGCGGGCTGTGGGCGCGGCCGATGCGTCGATAAGCCGCATCGGCGCGTGGATGACCCGCCGATCCCTGTCCGGCCGCCCCAGCCGGACGGATAATACCTTCAAATGCAACGAGATAATCCTCAAGGATGTGTTGTCTCGTCTCTCATTCGTAATATTGCTATGTTGCAATGCAGTATGATCGCTTGGAAATGCAACGAACAAACCCATGAAACCTTCTGCTAGTAGCCTTACGGGAAAATGGCCACATGCGAAGGCGATGGCGGCCGGACAAAACTCGTCAGGGTCGCGCGGCATCTGCCGTCCGCCCCGCATTCCTTGGGGAAAGTGCACATGCGCCTGTGGTTTCGTTTGCTGGCGGTCGCCCTGATTGCCGTCGGGACTGCCGTTTCCGCCCCGCTGTCCAGCCCGGCCGTCGCCGAGCAGGCCAAGCCGACGCAGGAGGACGCGAAGTCCATCACCCTGAAGGCGGCGGACCTGATCGCCGCCCAGGGCCTGGACGAGGCCGCCAAGGCGTTCAACGCCGACGGTCCGTACAAGCACGACGAGATCTACGTCAACGTCATCGATTTCACCGGCGTGTGGAAGGTCTACCCGCCGCGTCCGGCCGGCGTCGGCCAGAGCGTCATCAACGTCAAGGACCCGGACGGCCGCTTCATCGTCCAGGACGTGCTGGCCGTCGCCAAGGACAAGGGCGAAGGCTGGGTCGAGTATCGCTGGCTGAACCCCGCCAGCAACAGGATCGAACCGAAGATCACCTACGTGAAGCGCGTGCCGGGCCAGGAACTGGTCGCCTATGTCGGCATCTACAAGTGACGGCTCCCGCGTAGGGCGGTGACCGGCGGGTAGGGCCGTTGAGGGCGGAACTGTTGGGGGTGAGCATGAGCGGCGGTGTCTTTGCGCGTCTGTCCGGCCTGTCGGTGGCAGGCCGTGTGTTCGCAGCGCCCCTGATGGGGATCGTCCTGACGGTGGCGGCGCTGGTACTGGCCGACCGACAGTCGGAACAGGCCCTGGGCGCCGTGGACGCCATCCACCGCGAGGCGGCGGAGCAGTTGGGCCGCATCGACCGGCTGGTCGCCATCGCCTACGTCATCCACAGCGACGTGTCCCGGCATCTGGCATTGTCGGGGTCCGGGATCGAAGAGAAGAAGCTCCAGGCCATGCGCGACGCCATCGCCGCCAACCTGGGCAAGGCGCGCGCAGCCATTGCCGAGCTGCGGGCCATGCCGCTGGTCGAGGCGGAGCGGGCGATGCTGGACGAGGTGTCGGCGCGGATCGGCGCCTATGCCAAGGCGGTGGACGAGATGAACCAGATGGCGGCAATCGACCGCCTGATCGGCATCCCGATGATGGCCCACACCGACGACCAGTTCGCCGCCCTGACCGCCAAGGTGATGGAGACGCAGGCGGCCATCGGTCGTTCCACCGCCGCCGCCACCCAGGCCACCCGCGATGCCGCCGCATCGGCACGCCGCGACTTCGCCCTGGTGATGGGCGGGCTGCTGCTGGCGATGATGGCGGCCGGGCTGCTGCTCGCCCGCTCCATCACCCGCCCTTTGCAGCGGCTGTCGAGCAACACGGCCGATCTGGCCGCCGGAAAGCTCGACACCGTGGTCGAAGGCGGCTGGATGCGCAACGAGATCGGCGCCATGGCTCGCGCGCTGGAGGTGTTCCAGACCAACGCCCGCGAGGTGGAGCGGCTGACCGCCGACCAGCAGCGCCAGAAGGCGGAAGCCGAGGTGGAAAAACGCCGTGCCATCCAGGAACTGGCCGACCTGTTCGAGGCCCGCGTGGCGGAGGTGGTTCAACTGGTCGGTTCCGGCGCCCATCAGGTGCGCAGCAACGCCGCCGGCATGCTGGAGCGCGCCAACAGCGCCAACCGGCAGGCCGCCACCGTCGCCGCCGCCAGCGCCCAGGCCGGCACCAGCGTCCAGACCGCCGCCGCCGCGACGGAGGAGATGTCGGCCTCCATCGCCGAGATCGGCGATCAGGTCCGCCGGTCCTTCGACATGGTGCGCGGCGCGGTGCGCGCGGTCGAGGAGACCAACGCCCACGTCGTCGGTCTGTCCGACGCCGCCCACCGCATCGGCGAGATCGTCGGCCTGATCAACTCCATCGCTGCCCAGACCAACCTGCTGGCGCTGAATGCGACCATCGAGGCGGCGCGGGCGGGCGAGGCCGGCAAGGGCTTCGCCGTGGTAGCGAGCGAGGTGAAGAACCTCGCCACCCAGACCGCCAAGGCCACCGAGGAGATCGGCACCCAGATCGCCACCATGCAGGGCGTGACCGGAGCCGCCGTCACCGCGATCAAGGGGGTGGGCGAAACGGTGGTCGGCATCGACGAGATCGTCGGCTCCATCGCCGGGGCCATGGAACAGCAGGCCGCCGCCACCCAGGAGATCACCCGCAACGTGCAGGAGGCCGCTGCCGGCACCGCCGAGGTCTCCCACACCATCGCCACGGTGTCCACCAGCGCCGGGGAAACCGGCACCGCTGCCGGCGAAGTGCTGCGCGCCGCGGAACTGCTGGACGGTCAGGCGGTGACCCTGAGCCGCGAGGTGACGAACTTCATCGGCCGGCTTCGGGCGGGTTGAGGAGAACGGGCAGAGGGCGGCGGCATATGTCCGCGTTTCATCACCCATCTGTGAAGTTTAGCCGCATCGGACTTGAAACGATCCGCCTGCGCCCAAGCTGTTGTCCCGGGACCGCGGGGGGCAGCGGCCGGTGACGGCTGCGCCAATGCCGGGTTATGATGCAGGACCCAACAAGAAGGATCGAAGCATGAAGATCGACATCGGGATCTCGGACGCAGACCGCAAATCCATCGCCGAAGGGCTGAACAAGGTTCTGGCCGACACCTTCGCGCTCTACATCAAGACCCATTCGTTCCACTGGAACGTCACCGGTCCGATGTTCAACACGCTCCACACCATGTTCATGACCCAGTATACGGAGCTGTGGACCGCGCTGGACGAGATCGCCGAGCGTATCCGCGCCCTGGGCTATCCGGCGCCGGGCAGCTTCTCGCAGTTCGCGCAGCTGGCCTCGATCAAGGAAGAGGCGGGCGTTCCCAAGGCGAACGACATGATCCGCCAGCTGGTCGAAGGCCATGAGGCCGCCGCCCGCACCATCCGCGGCGTCTTCCCGCTGGCCGAGCAGGGCAGCGACGAGCCGACCGCCGACCTGCTGACCCAGCGCCTGCAAATCCACGACAAGACCGCCTGGATGCTGCGCAGCATGCTGGAGTAGTCACCGCACCGGCCGCGCTGCGGTCGGCCGCACAGGGTCAGGGCCTCCCCATCCGGCAGGATCGGGAGGCCCTTTCCGTTTTCAGTCCGACCGCTTTCCTTACGCCACGGTTCCGCTACGCCGCGGTCTTGGCGTGCTGGCGGACCGGCAGGTTGGGAATGGTCAGGGTGAAGATGGTGCCGCCGTCGCGCTCGATCTTCAGCGTGGCGCCGGCCTGGTGCGACAGCGCCTGCACGAGATTAAGGCCGAGCCCGCTGCTGGCGCCGCCGCGGCTTGGGCGCTTGTGCTGGCTCGGCATGCCGGCTGGCAGCCCGACGCCGTTGTCGCGCACGATCAGCCGCATGCCGTTTTCCTCGCGTTCCAGCAGCACGCGCACCGTTCCCGGATGACCGTGCGGGAAGGCGTGCAGCAGGGCGTTGGACACCAGCTCGCTGGTGGCGATGGCCAGCGGCGTGGCGCGGTCGGCATCGACGATCCAGTCCTGCGCCTCCAGTTCCAGCCGGGCAGCCGTCGGGTTGTCGGAACGGACCAGCCCGTCGCACATCTGGCGCAGCGCGTCGGCAAAGTTGATGTGCGCCGGCTCGGCCGAACGGTGGAGCAGCTCGTGCAGCAGGCTCATGGTCTGGATGCGGCGCAGGCTCTCGTCGAAGCCGCGCCGTGCCCTCTCGTCGATGCGGGCAGCTTGCAGGCGCAGCAGGCTGCAAATGACCTGGAGGTTGTTCTTCACCCGGTGCTGAACCTCCTTCAGCAACACCTCCTTGTCGGTCACCGCCGCTTCCAGCTGGGCGTTGGCCCGCTCCAGCTGGGCGGTGCGCTGGTGGACGTTTTCTTCCAGCGTGTCATAGGCGTGTTGCAGGGCGTCCTCGGCCTCGCGCTCCTTCCGGGCGCGCTGGATGGCGAGTGCGCCGATCACCGCCACCGTCGCGCAGGCCGCGGCGGCGAAGGCGGCGTAAATCCACAGCCGCTCGCTCCAGCGCCGCAGGACGCTTTCGGTGGTGATGGTCACCGCGGCCGACAGGCCGGTGTCGCCGATCGGACGGGTCACGGTGATGTCGTCGGCGTGGCTGGCGGCTTCATCCCCGGGATTGCCGCCCATGGTGCCGCCACCCTCCGGTTCGCGCAGCAGCGGCGTTCCGTCCGGCAGCATGATGGAGATGCTGTGGCCGTAGCCGACGTCGAGCGAGCGGTAGACATCGCGGAAGGCCCGCGCGTCGAGCCCCGCCACCGCCCAGCCGTGCGGCGCGGCGCCGGCACCGCTGGCGGCCGTACCGCCCGGCAGAGGCTGCGCCAGGACAACCACCGCGCGCCTGCCCATCCGGCCGCTGCCGATGGTCATGCCATTCGGCTTCAGCGCTGGCATGCCGGCGCCGGGTGCTGCGTCCGGCAGGCTCGACAGCCGCAGGGCGCCCGCGGCATCGCGGATCTCCAGCCCGACCACATGGGGCGCGCTGGCCGCCAGCAGGGCCATGCGGTCGCGGGTCGCGACATCGTCGGGCAGCGGCGTGCCGGCTGGACTGGCCAAGGTCGCCGCCTGGGTCAGCAGCAGGTCGCCCGACTCGATCAGACGGGCGGCGTGTTCGGCCGCCAGCAGTCCGATGTTGCCGGCGACGCCGGTCGCCTGCTGGACCGCCTCATTGCGGTCGCGCCAAGCGAAGACGGCCGACAGCCCGATGGTCAGCAGAACCGCGGCGGTGCAGGCGATCAGGACCAGCGCCGAACCGGGCAGCCGGTAGAGCGGAGAGGATTGGGAACGCAGCGCGCGCAACGGCATCGTGTCGGAAACCATCTGGAGATACGGCCACTTCATTCTTAGCCGGAAACGGTAACACCGCCCGGCGGGTGACGGTTCCGCCGAAGGCTACCCGTGTTGAAGCGGCAGCAGCCACCACCTATTGTGGGGTGCCGACAAAGTCATCCCGCGTTGGTAAGGACTTGGCAAGACTCCGGCAGGCATGGGGAGGATAGTTTTATGCGGATCGACGGGACGGCCTATCGCACCATCTGGCCGGACGGCGAGGGTGTCGTCGCCATCATCGACCAGACCAGGCTGCCGCACGATTTCGCCGTCGTCCGCCTGACCAGCCTGGAGGAGGCCGCCCACGCCATCCGCGCCATGCTGGTGCGCGGCGCCCCGCTGATCGGTGCGGCGGCGGCCTATGGCGTGGCGCTGGCCCTGCGGACCGACGCCAGCGACCACGGTCTGGAACGGGCCTGCGCCACCCTGCTGGCGACCCGCCCGACCGCCGTCAACCTGCGCTGGGCGCTGGAGCGCATGCGCGGCCGGCTGATTCCGCTGCCCGAGTCGCAGCGCATCAGCGCCGCCGAGGCGGAGGCCGCGGCCATCGCCGACGAGGATGTGGAGATCAACCGCTCCATCGGCCTGCATGGTGCCGCATTGATCCGCGCCGCGGCGGCACGCAAGGCGACCGGTGAGCCTGTCAATGTGCTGACCCACTGCAACGCCGGCTGGCTCGCCACCGTCGATTGGGGCACGGCGCTCGCCCCCGTCTATGCCGCCTTCGAGCAGGGCATCCCGCTGCATGTCTGGGTCGACGAGACCCGCCCGCGCAACCAGGGTGCCAGCCTGACCGCCTGGGAACTGAAGCAGCATGGCGTCCCTCACACCGTGATCGCCGACAATGTCGGCGGCCACCTGATGCAGCACGGCAAGGTCGATCTGTGCATCGTCGGCACCGACCGCACCACCGCGACCGGCGACGTCTGCAACAAGATCGGCACCTATCTGAAGGCGCTGGCCGCCCACGACAATGGTGTGCCCTTCTATGTCGGGCTGCCCTCGCCGACCATCGACTGGACCATCGCCGACGGCGTGCGGGAGATTCCCATCGAGGAGCGCGACGGCCGCGAGGTGAGCGAGCTGACTGGCCGCACCGCAGATGGCCGGATCGAGACGGTGCGCGTCACCCCCGACGGCAGCCCGGTGGCGAATTACGCCTTCGACGTCACGCCGGCAAGGCTGGTGAGCGGCCTGATCACCGAACGCGGCATCTGCCCCGCCTCGCGCGAAGGGCTGCTGGGGATGTTTCCGGAGCGGGGGTAAGGGGGACTGGGATCAGGGGCGGCGGTTGGACAGCAGCCGGCGCAGCAGCGGCCATCCCAACTGGCGCGACCCGTCTTCGGCATTCTTGGCATCAAGCCACTGATCGGCCAATTCACGGACCTGCCAGTCACCGAGAAAGCGGTCGCAGTCGATGGCGGTATAGAGTCGAACCCGCTCTTTTCCCAGCCTTTCAAAATAGGCAAGCGCTCTTTGGCGGTCGATGTCTTCCATAGGCCCCAATGAAACGGAGATTGCGGGACGGCCGGTTCTGACCTTTGCCGATCCTCCGGATATTGGGAGCAGCCTGTCGCCTGTGCAACTGTCCGTTCGTCGTTGTTCCATCCCCCGGAAGGTGAATGGACCATCCCCATCGGTGGCCGGCTAGTGGCGGCCGGGGTCGAAGCAGCCGGTGTCGAGACGGCCGGTGTGCACGACATCGGCGGACAGCGGAATGCCGGCCCGCGCGGCGGCCTGCTCCAGCGAAGCGCGGTCGGGCCAGTAGAGCCGTCCGCCGACCTCCGCCAAGACGCCTCGCTGCCGAATCACCCACAGGCCGCTGAACGCCATCTCGACGATCCGCCCCATCGGAGAGTCGAATGGCAAGCGGAGCGGTTGGTTGCTGTCTAAATCGCTGTCGTCGATTGTCATCTCTGGTCTTCCCGGTGTCGGCCTTTCGGCATTGGACGTCTGCACGCCCGCAGCAGGAGCCGATCTCAGTTTTCCCCAAGGGATAATGAATGAGGTCCTAAAGGGTTTCCTGCCCAATTCACAAGAATTTTTGATCGTAAAATCTCAGACCATTTGTAAACGCCCGTACACAATTTACGTGGTCTTACCACACCATTTGTTAACCATAATATCAAGAATGTTATTTCTTGGGTCGGATGCCGGAATCGGCGTACACGCTGCCCCGCATGGCGCCATGCCGCACATCCGCCCAACCTTCCGTACCGCTCGCATTCCAAAAGGAGTGGAATCCCACTGACCGGATGAGATCGATACCCCGAAATGGTCACAGCAAGGACCGGCTCCACTCACCAAACATAAGCTTGACCGCCAGTTCCCGGCCTGACGGTAGGGTGGCGGCCGGCTTATCGACGTGCCTGTGTTTGAAGGAAGAGACCGATGAAGACCACCATGCGGACATTCTCCACCGGGGCGATGGCGCTGATGATCGGCGCGACCCTGCTCGGCGGCTGTTCGAACCTGAACCATCGCGAGAACCGCGCGCTGACCGGCGGCGCCATCGGCGCAGCCGGCGGGGCAGCCATCGGTGCAGTCACCGGCGGCAGTGCCGTCTATGGCGGATTGCTGGGCGGTGCCGCCGGCGCGGCAGTCGGCGCCTTGACGGCGGACGAGGGCAGGCACCGGCGCTGAGCGCGCAGGTCGCGGACCAGAGGACGCCCCAAAGGATACCGAGGGGGGCAGGATGGCCGATTTGGCCCCTCCCCTCCCTAATCTTCCTCGTCGTCCTCGAACTGGTCGAGGCTGAGCGAGCGAACCTCGGTGCTCGGATTCGGGGCCGGCGGGGCAACCGGCGGCATGCCGCCCGGACGGGCGGCGGCCAAGCGGTCGGCAGACGGGCGGGCGGCGGCGCGGCCGGGCGGCAGATGGGCGTTGGGGCCCTTCAGCGGACTGTTTAGCGTGCCGCGCGGGCCGATGCTGGGTTCGTCGCCGAAATCGGGCAACGGCGGAATGCGGTCCATCACCCGCCGGATCAGGGCGGCGATGCGGTCGGCCTGGCCGCGCAGGGCCTGCCCGCGCTCCCCCTCATAGAGCGGGTCGTCCAGGAACTTGCGGATTTCCAGGACGCCGCGCAGCTCCACGCCGCACATCTCATGGGTGCCGATGGGCAGGGCCTTCACCCGCGCGAAGCTGGCGAAGAAGGCGGCGCTGCCCTCCACGAACTGGACCACCATGCGGGCGTGCAGACGCTCCAGCGCGGTGGTCATGGGGTCGATCAGATCCTCCATCTCCTCCGGCGCGGCGTCCAGCCGCTCCTGGGTCAGGGCGGCCAGCGCAAAGAAGTCGCGCACCCGCCGGCTGAAACGGCGATAGCGGGCCAGCCCGCCGACCGACACCCGCTCGCGCGCCGTCTGGGCCAGTTCGGCCGACTGCTTCAGCATGGCGTCGAGCCGCATCAGCAGCGTCGCGATCTCGCGCTGCCGCTGGGCCGCGCTGCGGCCGGGCGTGGGCGCCGGCGGAGCGGCCGGGCGGCGGGGAGGGTTCGAACGCATCATGCCGGTACGGTGTGGCTCCTCGACGGTCTTCGGTCAGCGTTGTGGCGCCGTCAACGTTGTGGTGCGGTCAACGCTGGGTTCGGACAGTGACCGACTTTTGCCCGCCCTCGCGCATCACCGTCAACTGCACCGGCGTGCCGACGCGCAGAAGGCCGATGCGGTTGCGGAAATCGGTGGCGCTGCGCACCGGCCGCCCATCGACCGCGATCACCACGTCGCCGCTGCGCAGACCGCCGCTGTCGGCCGGCGATCCGCGCTCGATCTTGGCGATCAGCGCGCCCTCGTCGCCCTTCAGGCTCATGCTTTCCGCAAGGTCGGGCGTCAGGTCCTGGATGGCGACGCCCAGCCGGCCGCGCCGCACCTCGCCATATTCGCGCAGCTGTTCCACCACCGACCGGACGATGCTGACCGGCACCGCGAAGCCGATGCCGACCGAGCCGCCGGCCGGGCCGATGATGGCGGTGTTGATGCCGATCAGCTCTCCCTGGAAATTGACCAGGGCGCCGCCGGAATTGCCTGGGTTGATCGAGGCGTCGGTCTGGATGAAGTCCTCGTAGCCTTCGATCTTCAACCCGCTGCGGCCCATTGCCGAGACGATGCCGGAGGTCACCGTCTGCCCGAGTCCGAACGGGTTGCCGATGGCGACGACGAAATCGCCGACCTTGGTGCGGTCCGAATCGCCGATGGACAGCGCGGCCAGCCCGTCGGCCTTGATCTGCAAAAGCGCGATGTCGGTGGCGGCGTCGCGGCCGATCAGCTTGGCGCGCAGGCGGCGGCGGTCCTTCAGGGTGACCGCGATCTCCTGCGCGTTCTCCACCACATGGTTGTTGGTGACGACATAGCCATTGCGGGCATCGATGATCACGCCCGACCCGGCGCTGACCTGCGGCTTGGACTGCGGCATCTGGTCGGGCAGGTTGAAGAAGCGGCGGAAGAACGGGTCGCGCAGCAGCGGGTTTTCAGCCTGGGGCGCCTGGCTCAGCACCGAGATGTTCACCACCGCCGGCGTCACCTGCTCCAGCATCGGGGCGATGGTGCCGCCGCCCACCGCACCCAGGGGAAGCGCCGCTTCGGCCGGCGAGGCCCCGAGGCCGATGGCGGAACCGATCCGGCCCAGCGCCGAGTCGGCGGGTGCCACCAGCGCGCCGCCGGTCAGCGCCGCGATCCCGACCGCCGCCGCAAACATCACCGGATGCGCCGCCGTCTTCATGGACTGTTCCTTTCCTTTTGGGAATTTCTAAGGCGAGATGGCCATTGATCGGGCTGATTTGGGATAAAAACGAAGTCTGTTCAAGCCTGTCGGCCGACCGACGGCCTTCAGAGCCAAGCCCGCCTCCATGGCCGTGCCCTGTCCGCCAAATCCGCTGCATCGATGATACCGTGGTGGCGTCGGAAACTCCCGGTAAAGAAATACGGTGGTATAGGACGACGGTCGGCGTGGCCCCGGAGATGCCGGGAAGGCGCGGCTGTCGAGGAACGGGTTGAGCGCTATGAGCGGCGGGTCACTGCTCGAACTGACCGAGCAAGAGTATCTGCAGATGGAAGAGGCCCTGTCGCAGACCGCGCGGGGGCGGGCTTTCCTGCGCATGCGCGACCGGCGCAGCCGTGTCGTCGCCTCCGACGAGTTTCACCGGCTGGTGGACAAGCTGGGCACCCAGGTCGACCGGCTGAGCGGCACATCCTCCAGCGCCTTCACGGCCTTCGCCTCCGGCGAGGATCCGCGCATCCAGCAGGAGCTGACCGCCATCACCCAGGTGGTGCGCGAGGCGCGCAGCGACATCGCGGCCCTGAAGGCGACCGACACCGGGTCCAACCGCATCGAGGCGGCGACCGGCGAACTGGACGAGATCGTCGCCGCCACCGAACGCGCCACCACCGACATCCTGAACGCGACGGAGAAGATTCAGGAAATCACCATGTCGATCCCGCGCGACGACGACGATCTGGCCGAACGGATCGACGCGGTCGAGGCATGGTGCATCGAGATCATGACCGCCTGTTCCTTCCAGGACATCACCGGCCAGCGCACCACCAAAGTCGTCAACACGCTGCGCTACATCGAAGAGCGCGTGAACACGATGATCGAGATCTGGGGCGTCGAGCGGCTGGCCGTCGCCGATCCCCAGCAGCATGCGTCGGGCGAAGTGTCCTCGCACCGCAAGCTGGGCGACACCCGGCCAGACGCGCATCTGCTGAACGGTCCTCAACTGGGCGGTCCGGAGGTCAGCCAGGACGCCATCGACGCGCTGTTCGACAGC
>NZ_LGQW01000015.1:1495875-1863840 GCF_003116035.1 Azospirillum sp. TSH64 | reverse complement strand
CCCGGTGGCGGGCCGCATGCCCGGTCACATGAACGTGCTGCTGGCCGAGGCCAACGTGCCGTACGACGAGGTGTTCGAGCTGGAGGACATCAACCGTGACTTCGGCACGGCGGATGTCGCCTTCGTCATCGGCGCCAACGACGTGACCAACCCGGCCGCCAAGACCGATCCGACCAGCCCGATCTACGGCATGCCGATCCTGGACGTGGAGAAGGCCAAGACGGTGTTCTTCATCAAGCGCGGCATGGCCGCCGGCTATGCCGGTGTCGAGAACGAGCTGTTCTTCCGCCCCAACACCATGATGCTGTTCGGCGACGCCAAGAAAGTCACCGAAGAGGTGGTGAAGGCGATGGAAGCCTGACCGGCACATCAAGCGGTTGACCGGAACGGGCGCGGGAGGCGAGGCTTCCCGCGCCCGTTCCTTTTGGGCTCAAAGACCATCAATGAGGGTGTGGAACCGATGACCGCCTACATCATCGCCGACGTGCGTGTGACCGATCCGGTCGCTTATGAGGTCTACAAGTCGCTGACCCCCGACGCGATCGCCAAGAACGGCGGACGCTTCCTCAGCCGTGGCGGCGAGACGGCGGTGCTGGAAGGTGGGTGGCAGCCCAACCGCATCGTCATCCTCGAATTCCCCGACGTGGCGGCTGCCAAGGCCTTTTACGACAGCCCGGAATACCGCAAGGCCCGCGAGGCCCGGCGCGATGCCGCCGATTTCAAGATGATCGTGGTGGAGGGGCTGTAACCTGCACCCTGTAGCCATCAGGGAAGCCGTTACCAAGCGTTACACAGAACCGTCCGCGGGACACATCGCCGCAACACGGCACCGCTAACGCTTACCGTCACCGAAAGCCGGCGGCTGCCTTACGCCGGCTTCCTCACAGTGACGGAAACCCGACCATGGATGACGACGATCTCTGCGACCCGCTCGATTCGCACATCACGCTCTGGACGCGCATCGCCATGGCGATCCTGATGGTCGGAGTCTCGCTCTGCGGCGTGTCGCTCTACCTGCTGACCGAGACCTGAAGCCGAACCGCCAGCGCCGCGCCGAACCCACATTTTCCGCGGTTCCAGGCGGTTTCGGCCCAAGGATAATACGATGATAACGTGTTAAATTGCCAATTCCCTTTTCCTGTTATGTGAAAATCTCTCTTCCCCATTCGGACAACCGTGCTAAATAGCGTCGGAACCTTAGCCGAGGACGATCCGATGCTCCGCTTGACCCGTCGCTCCACCCTTGCCGCCCTGGTCGCCCTCGCGTCGGCTGCCGCGTCGACCGCTGCCGTCATGCCGGGCACCGCACACGCCGCCGACCCGGTGAAGCTGGAAATCGGCTATATTCCCATTCTCGCAGCGTCGCCGCTGTTCATCGTCGATGGGCAGGGCTGGGCCAAGGATGCCGGGATTGTGCTGAAGCTGACCCGCTTCGAATCCGGCCCGCACGCGATCCAGGCAATGGCCGCCGGCCAGATCGACCTGCTCTATGCCGGTGTCGCTCCCGTGCTGGTCGCCCGCACCAAGGGTGCCGACATCTCGGTCATCGCCAATTCAGCGGTGGAAGAGATGGTGGTTGCGGCCCGCGGTCCCTTCGCCAAGGCGGTGGGCACCACGCCGACCGCGGAGTCCTTCAAGAAATTCGCCGCCGACACCGGCCGCAAGCCGAAGATCGGCACCCAGCCGCCGGGCTCGGTTCCCGATACCGTGCTGAAGCACTGGCTGTTCAAGGTGGTGAAGGTCGATCCCGCCGATGTCGAGCTGGTGCCGATGGGCATCGAGAAGACGCAGCAGGCCCTGCTGGCCGGCGCGCTCGACGCCGCCACCATCCGCGAGCCGACGGTGACCGTCACCCAGCAGATGGATCCGAACGTCATGCTGGTCGCCACCGGCGCGCAAATGTTCCCGGACCAGCCCGGCACCGTGGTTTCCGCACGCGCCGAGGTGCTGAAGAAGAATCCCGACGCCATCAAGGCGCTGGTCAAGGCCCACATCCGCGCGGTCGAACTGATCGCCAAGGATCCGGCCGGTTCCGCCAAGATCGTGAACAATTATCTCGGCAAGGGCCTGATGGAGCCGGCGACGCTGGAAGCCGCCTTCAAGGGGCCGGGGTCGAAGTTCGTCGCCGATCCGCACACGGTCGTCCCGGCGGTCGAACAGATGATGGCCTACACCAAGGAGATCGGTTCGGCTTCCGAAACCGTTCCGGTGGCCGAGGCATTCGACTTCAGCTTCTACGACGCTGCCGTCAAGTAAGGCGGCCGTGTGAGGGACATCGACAAGCCGATGAAGACCTATAACAAGATCGCCCTGTCGGCACTGGGCGTCGTCGTCTTCCTGCTGGCGTGGGAAGCGGTGGCGCGCAGCGGCGTCGTGCCGGCCCGGCTGCTGCCGTCGCCGAGCGCGGTGCCTGCCGCCTTCCTGGCCGAGTTCAAGAGCGGTACTTGGCAGGCGAT
This sequence comes from Azospirillum sp. TSH64, assembly GCF_003116035.1. Classification (GTDB taxonomy): domain Bacteria; phylum Pseudomonadota; class Alphaproteobacteria; order Azospirillales; family Azospirillaceae; genus Azospirillum. Next base: position 1,861,384 of record NZ_LGQW01000015.1, on the reverse strand, counting down.
GGTGCTGGCCAGCCTGTCGCACTATCTGGTCGGCTTGTCGCTGGGCACCTTCCTCGGCGTGTCGTTCGGCACTGCTGCTGCGCTGTGGGGCAAGTGGGACGCCTTCCAGGCCTGGGTCGTGCGCATGCTGCGCCCGATCCCGGCCATTGCCTGGATTCCCTTCGCCATCATCTGGTTCGGCGTCAGCGAGGGGGCGGCGTCCTTCCTGATCGCGCTGACGGTGTTCTGGATCAACTACTACGCCAGCTACGCCGCGGTGCGCGGGGTGGACAAGGACCTGATCGAGCTTGGCTATGCCTTCGGCCAGGGCGGGCTGATCCCGCGCCTGTTCAAGATCATCCTGCCGGGCGCCCTGCCGGGCATCCTGTCCGGCCTGCGTGCCGGGCTGGGGCAGGGCTGGATGACCGTGGTCGCGGCCGAACTGTTCGGCATCTCCGGCCTCGGCATGCGGATGATGGAGGCGTCGGGCCTGCTGGCGACCCACATCGTCGTGCTCTACATGGTCACCATCGCGCTGCTCTACGGCGTGTCTGATTTCCTGTTCATGCAAGTTCAGTCGCGGGTGCTCTCATGGCAGCGGTGACCCTCTCCAAGACCGCAACCGCCTCCGTCATCGACCTCGAGGACGTGTCCATCGGCTACGGCAAGGATGCGCCGCCGGTTCTGGTCGACGTCAACCTGTCGGTCGAGCGCGGCAGCTTCGTCGCCATCGTCGGCCCGTCCGGTGTCGGCAAGTCGACCCTGTTGCGCGTCGTCGCCGGGCTGCACACTGCGCGCAGCGGCGGCGTCACGATCCACCAGGACCAGCGCCCCGGCCATCGACCGGTCGGGCTGGTGTTCCAGGACTCGCGTCTGCTGCCCTGGCGTCGGGTGATCCGCAATGTGGAATTCGGGCTGGAAGGCCTGCCGGTCAGCCGCGACGAGCGGCGGCACCGGGCGGAAGCCGCGTTGAAGCTCGTGCGGCTCGACGGCTATGCCCGCCGCTGGCCCTATGAGCTGTCGGGCGGCCAGCGCCAGCGCATCGGCATCGCCCGTGCCATGGCGGTCGACCCGGACATCCTGCTGATGGACGAGCCGTTCGGCGCGCTCGACGCCATCACCCGCCACAATTTGCAGGACGAGCTTCGCCGCATCCATCAGGAGACGGGCAAGACGGTTCTGTTCGTCACGCACGATCTGGAAGAGGCGGTGCATCTGGCCGACCGCATCATCGTGCTGGGCGGCACCCCGGCCCGCGTGGTGCGCGACGTGCGCAACAGCGCCGGCCGGGACGGAGCGGTGTTCCGCGATCAGGTGGAGCAGCTGCGCTCCGAGATCGCCGACAACTACAGCATCTGACGGGGTGGGGACTTACCCCACCTCCATCATCAGGCTGGTCGGATAGCCGGCGTCCTTCATCCGGGCGATCAGCGCATCGACATGCGTCTGGTTGCGTGTCTCCAGCACCACATCCACCTCCGCCATCTTCACCGGCACATTGTGGAACAGTCGCTGGTGGTGGACCTCGACGATGTTGGCGCCGGCCTCGCCCAGCAGGCGGGTGACGCGGGCGAGCGCGCCGGGGGCGTCGGTGATGCCGATGCGCAGGCGGACGATGCGGCCCTCATAGACCAGACCCCGCATCAGCACCTGCGCCATGATGCGGGAGTCGATGTTGCCGCCCGACAGCACGATGCCGACCCTGCGGCCGCGGTAGCGCTGCGGATCCTCCAGAACCGCGGCGAGCGCCGCCGCCCCGGCTCCCTCGGCGACCAGCTTCTGCACGGTGGCGAGGCGGTAGACCGCTTCCTCCAGCCGGGCCTCTCCCACCTCCACCACGTGGTCGACCAGGGCGCGGATGATCGGCAGGGTCAGGGCGCCGGGCGCCTTCACCGCGATGCCTTCCGCCACGGTCGCCCCGCCGCAGGTGATCGGCTGGCCAGCCAGCGCCTGACGCACCGCCGGGTAGAGGCTGCACTGCACCCCGACGATCTCCAGATCCGGCCGCAGCGCCTTGGCCGCCGTCGCCATGCCGGAGATCAGCCCACCACCGCCGATGGGCACCACCAGCACGTCAAGGTCCGGCACATCCTCCAGCAGTTCCAGCGCCGCAGTGCCCTGCCCGGCGGCCACCAGCGGGTCGTCATAGGGATGGACGAAGGTCAGCCCGTCGCGCGCCGCCAGGTCATGGGCGAAGGCGGCTGCCTCGCTCAGCGTCTCGCCATGCAGTTCGACGGTGGCGCCCAGATTCTCGGTCCGCTCCACCTTGGTGAAGGGGGTGAAGGCAGGCATGACGATGGTCGAGCGGATGCCCAGCCGCGTCGCGTGGCAGGCCACCGCCTGGGCGTGGTTGCCAGCGGACATGGCGATGACGCCGGCGCGGCGCTCCGCCTCGCCCAGCGACAGCAGCTTGTTCAGCGCGCCCCGCTCCTTGAAGGAGCTGGTGGCATGCTGGTTCTCCAGCTTCACGTGCATCCGGCAATCCGCCATGTCCCCCAGGCGGGGAGCCGGAACCGTGGGCGTTCGCGGCAGGTGTCCCGCGATGCGCGCCGCGGCGGCGCGCACGTCCTCCAGCGTGATGGTCATTTCGTGTTTGTCCCGGTGTTGCGTGGTGTGAGTGTCAGCACCTCCGCCCCTGCCGAGACCAGCGTGCCACGGTCGCCAGCCATACGCAACGAACCGCCATCGCGCCACAGGGTGACCAGATCGCCCCAGTGGCGGGACCAGATATTGCCGGACTGGCCGGTGGCGATCACGAATCGGGAATTGTCGAGATCAGCCAGATCATAGACCGCGCGGAACCCGGCGCCCTGGACATGGCGGAACGGGTTGGCAGGGTCGCGGATGGTGGTCGATCCGCGGTTAACGGTGAAGAAATCGCCGTCGGTCTCCACCGACAGGTCGGCCTTGCCGCCGATCAGCGGCAGGCGGCTCAGCATGCGGTGGACCAGCGCAACCGTGTGGTCGTCGCCCCAGCGCCAGCTCTTCATGCTGGACCCATGGCGTTCGGCCAGCGCCTTGACCGCCGTTTCCAGCGAGCGGCCGATCACGTCGGCGCAGCTTTCCTTCTGCGGCGTGGTGACATCGTCGCACCATTCCGGCCGGTTGTTCAAGACATGGCGCAACGCCTCCGGCCGCAGGTCCCAGTAGGAGGCGAAGTCGGCACCCAACTCATCGGCGAAGACCGCACGGACCAGTTCCCGCAGCCACATGTCGAAGATCAGCGGTTCCGGCCGGTTACGGTCGATCCGGCCGTCCCAACCGCGCAGCAGGGCCGCCGCGTCGCTGGCGAGGCCGGGCGGCGTCGGGTATTTCAGCAGGTCCGGCAGGAAGTCGCGGGCGGGCAGGGAGACGATGTCCATCTGCTGGCGCGCCACATCCTCGACCGAATGGCGCCCACCGCCCAGCATCTCGACGATGCGCTTGGCGCGCGAGGGATCCGGCCATTCGGTGGCGAGGCGATAGGGATAGTCGCGCCCGACCACCGCGTTGTTGGCGTTGACGAACTGGCCGGTCGGAGGGTTTACCGCCTGCGGCAGGGCGTAATAGGGCAGGAAGCCGGTCCAGTCATACTCGCCGGTCCAGCCGGGAACCGGCACGCGGCCATCGCCCTTGCGGCGGATCGGCACCCGGCCGGGGGTGATGAAGCCGACCTCTCCGCTCACGTCGGCATAGACGACGTTCTGCTGCGGGGCGACATGCAGGCGCAGGGCGTCGCGCACGCCCTCCGCCGATCCGGCATGGTTCAGGCGGTAGAGCGCCTCCGCACTGGTATCGTCATCGGCAAGACCGGGGAAGGACAGCGCCAGCACCGGACCGGGCGCCTTGCCGTCAAGGGACGGGGCGTCCAGATCGGAGATGACGGGGCCATGCCGCGTGCTGCGGACGGTCAGCGTCTGCGACGCCTCGCCTGCGATGCCGATGGTCTCGGCACGCGTCTCGAAGGGTTGGGTGCCGTCGGGGGTCAGGTAGCGCGCCGGGTCCTGCGGGTCGGGCTTTTCGACGAACAGGTCCTGGGTGTCGCTGTGGGTGGTGGTGAAGCCCCAGGCGACCTTGCCGTTATGGCCGAGGATGGTCAGCGGCACGCCCGGCACGGTGGCGCCGGTGACGGTGAAGTCCGGCGTCACGATGCGGGCGAGATACCAGAGGATCGGCGCCTCCAGCCCCAGATGCGGATCGTTGGCGAGGATCGGCTTGCCGGTCGTGGTGCGGGCACCGGTCAGGACCCATTCGTTCGACGCGGTGTCGAAGTCCATCTGCGGCAGGGCCGCCAGGGTGCGGCGCACCGTTTCCCGCAAATCCATGCCGCGCAGGTCGCTCGCCAGCGTGGTGGGAGACCCGGGAACGTCCGACGGGAACAGATCGTCGACCTGTTGCGGCGACAACCGTTCCAGAATGCGGGAGCGGAACAGCTCGTCGCGGTAGTTGGCCGACAGTTGCAGCGCCATCAGCTTGGCCCAAACCAAGCTGTCGGCGACAGTCCAGGGCTCCGGCGTGTGGCGCAACAGCTGGAATTCGACCGGCAACGCCTCCGACCGGGTGGCGAGATAGGCGTTCACGCCCTCGCCATAGGCGTCGAAGGCGGTGCGGGCGTCGGGCGACAGGGTGGCGGCCATCGCCTCCGCCGCACGGCGGACGCCCAGCGTGCGCATCAGCCGGTCGGTGCGGAGCGCGAAGTCGCCGTACTTTGTGCCGATCAGCTCGGCCAGCCGGCCGGCCCCGGCCCGGCGCATCGTCTCCATCTGCCATAGGCGGTCCTGGGCGTGGGCATAGCCCAGCGCGCGGTAAGCATCGCGCTCGGTCGCGGCGAAGATATGGACCACACCCTGCTTGTCCCGCACGACCTCGGCCGGTGCGCCGTTGCCGGGGATGGCGACCGCGCCGCTGGTCTGTGGCTGCTGGGCCCGCATCCACACATAGGTGCCGAGCAGACCCGCCGGCGGCAGCAGTACGAGCACACCGGCGACGGCCGCGACCTTGCCCCAGCGACCGCGCGGCAGACGCAGGCGTGGGCGCCGGGAGTTGCGAGGGGGCGGCGCCGGTTGCGGATGCACGCCGTAGGGCGGCGCCGGCTGCTGGGGATAGGGCTGAGCGGGTGGCTGAGCAGCCATCGGATGGGCTGCGGGGGGATAGCTACCCGGCGGATAAGTGCCGGGTGGGTAAGCGTTCGGTGGATAAGCGCTGGGCGGATAGACCGGCTGTTGCGGCGCCTGCGGGTAGGGGGCGCCTGGATAGGGCGTGCCTGGATACTGGACGGGTTGCTGCGTCTGGTGGGACGGCGGTGGATAACCGTCATAGGGCGGAGCGGCAGGCGGGGCAACGGGCGGGGCCGGGCGGGACAGCGCACGCGCCAGGGCGGCGCGGAGTTGGAAAGCGCAGGTCTCGCCGGCGCGGATCAGGGAACGGCGCAGCATCACGGTCCGTGGGAGAGAAAGGGGGCGGCAACGGGCGGGGGCTGCCGGGAGGCTCGGTCGGCGGCGGATGCTAGTCTTCCGGCCGCCGGCCCGTCCAGGGTTGCTTCGGTGGAGTCGGGCGCTTTTTTAGCACCGCCGCCGCCGATTCGGGTGGACGATCTGCCGCCTTATGCGGCGGTGTTCAGGATCTCGCGCAGCATCGGGGCGGAGACGGGCTTGTGGATCAGCCGGTGGCCGCTGCGCTGGACCTCGGCGATGCGGGCGGGATCGGTGTCGCCGGTCAGCACAACGGCGGGAACGCGCACGCCGCAGACGCCGTAGATGTCGCGGATCGCCTCCACCCCCGTCCGTCCTTCGCGCAGGCGATAGTCGGCGACGATCATCGCCGGCTGCCGGCCGAGATTCAGCAGCGAGGCGATGGCCTCGTCGGCGGACACCGCGGCGACCACCTCGTATCCCCATTCCTCCAGCATCGCCCGCATGCTCAGCAGGATGATGGTGTCGTCGTCGACGACCACGATCAGCCCCTTGGCGTCCGGCAATTCCGCGGGGACGCGCACCGGCTTCGGGATCGGGCGCGGAACCGCTGTCGGCACATCGAGGAAGAAGCCGCTGCCGCGTCCCGGTGCGGATTGCACCGTCACCCCATGCTCCAGCAGCCCGGCCAGCCGCCGAACGATGGCGAGCCCCAGCCCAAGGCCCTTGCGGCGGTCGCGCTCGGGATTGGCGAGCTGGGTGAACTCCTGGAAGATGTCCTGGGTCTTGTCGGCGGGGATGCCGATGCCCTGGTCCAGCACCGCCAGCCGCAACGTGCCGCCACGGTGACGGCAGCCGACTAGGATGTCGCCATGTTCTGTGTAGCGGATGGCGTTCTCGATCAGGTTGCGCAGGATGCGTTCCAGCAGGGCGGGATCGCTGCGGGTCCAGGCGGACGTCGGGACATGGCGCAGCGTCAGGCCCGACTCGGCGGCGCGGATGCGGTATTCCTCCGCCAGCCGCTCCAGCAGGGCGCCGAGCGCGAAGTCGGTGACGCTGGGCTTCACCACCCCGGCATCGAGGCGGGAGACATCCAGCAGGCTGTCCAGCATCACCCGCAGCCCGTTCAGCGAATCGGTCATGCTGGCCAGCAGGGGGGCGGCCGGATGATCCTCCAGCTTGTCCGACAGGGCATGGGCGAAGAAGAACAGCGATTGCAGCGGCTGGCGCAGGTCGTGGCTGGCGGCGGCCAGGAACTTGGTCTTGGCGCGGTCGGCGCGTTGGGCATCGTCGCGGGCCTGCAAGGCCTCGACCCTCGCGGCCTCCGCCTCGTCGCGGGCGCGCAGGATCGCTTCCTCCGATGCTCTGCGGGCGGTGATGTCGCGCATGATACCGGTGTACATGCGCCGCTTGCCGACCTTCCATTCGCCTACCGACAGGTCGAGCGGGAAGGTGGTGCCGTCCTTGCGCAGCCCGTCCACCTCGCGGCCGATTCCGACGATCCGCCGCTCGCCCGTTCGGCGGTAGCGGTCGAGATACCCGTCATGGGCGCTGCGGTAGGGCTCCGGCATCAGCATGCTGATGTTGCGCCCGATCACCTCCTCGGCCCGGTAGCCGAAGGTCTTCTCCGCTGCGTGGTTGAAGGACTCCACGATGCCCTGGTCGTCGATCAGGACGATGGGGTCCACCGCGGTGTCGACGATGGCACGGTAGCGCGCTTCCTGCTCCGCCGACCGCTCGGCCTGCTGCCGGCGGTCGAGCAGCGACGACAGCATCGCCAGCGACAGCAGAAGCAGCGTCCCCATCCCGGTCATGATCGCCAGCAGGGACGAGGAGAGCGCGATGCCATGACCGGAGTGGGACGCCGCATGGGGAAGGGCGGCGCGGCTGGCGTCAGCACTTCCGATGGCGGCGGCGCTCAGCTCCGTGATCGGCTCCATCCCGGCGGCCGCCATGCCGGTATAGTGCATCGTCACCACCCCCAGCCCCAGCAGGACGGCACCGGCGGCGCGCTGGAGCGGGCGGCTGGTCCGGAAGGCCAGCCACAGGGCCGCGGTCGATGCGGCGATGGCGACGATCACCGAAACAGCGACCAGAACCACGTCATAGGACAGGTCCATGTCCATGCGCATTCCCGCCATTCCCACATAATGCATGCTGACGATGCCGAGCCCGGTCAGGGTGCCCGCAATCGGCAATTTAAAATAGTTGTTGCCACGGTTGCGCGCTACCGCAAACAGGCCGGCTCCCGAAACGCCGACGGCCAGCAGGAAGGACAGTGCGGTCAGTCCGGCATCATAGCCGATGGGCACGTCGCTGCGGTAGGCGAGCATGCCGATGAAATGCATCGACCAAATTCCAGCACCGAGCGCCAGCGCCGCACCGGCCAATCGCCGTTTGTCGCCCGGACCGTTTCCGGTCGTGTTCCCCAGGGCCGACGCGAGGGATCGGCCTGCCGTGCCGCTGCGGGAGTGATGGGCGAGGTCCAGCGCCACATAACCGCCGAACACGGCGATCACATAGGATAATGCGACGAGGAGGGGGTCATAATGGCCGGGCACGGTCGATTCGGCTGTTGTATGGGGTCGTTCGGGGAAGGAGCGGACTCGATTGTGCGTTTACAGAACCAATTTGGATGAAGGTGCCAGTCCCTTCCCACGAACGAAAGGCTCGCCTTCGTGGTAGAAGGGACCTAAGACCTCCGGCGGAATATTTCCAATGAACAGCACTCCCCCTCCCGGGGCGCAGAACCGTCCTGCCTCCCCCGAACCGCCGCAATCGCCGCCGCGCCGGCTGTTGTCCCGCCTGCTGCGTCCGGTCGCGACACTGTTCGCGGTCGCGTATTTCCTGCTGGACGCATTGGCCTATTGGGTGGTGCGTCCGGTCGCCCGCCGGATCGCGCGGCTGCCGCTGTTCGCGCGATTCGGAGAATGGGTGGCGGGGCTTGGACCTTATCCGTCGCTGGTCCTCGTGCTTGTGCCTTTGGCCCTGCTGGAGCCTGCGAAGCCGGTCGGCGCCTGGCTGTTCGCGACGGGCCGCCCCATGGCCGGCGCCGCCGTGATCATCGGGGCGGAACTGGTCAAGATCACCCTGGTGGAGCGGCTGTTCCACATCGCCAAGCCGAAGCTGCTGACCATCGGCTGGTTCGCCTGGGGCTATGTGCGGGTAACGGCCTGGCTCGCCTGGCTGAAGGAGACCGCTCCCGCCCGCGCCGCGCGCCGGCTGCTGATCGCAGTCCGTCAGTTCGCGCGCCGGGTCGGCCGGCGCCTGTCCTTGATGGTGCGGCGGGCGGGGCGGGGATGACCGGTCACCCCAGCACGGCCAGCACCAGCGCCCCGGCGATCAGCAGCACGCAGGCGCGGCGGTAGAGCGCCAGCGCCCGGCCGATGTCGTCCGGCGTGGCGGCGGTCCGTCCCGCGCCGAGCCAGACATCCTCGATTCGGGTGTCGCCATAGACCCGGGGCCCGCCCAGCCGCAGGTCGAGCGCACCAGCCATCGCCGCCTCCGGCCAGCCGGCGTTGGGAGAGCGGTGACGGTGGGCATCCTGCCTCACCGACGCCCAGGCCTGCCGCGCATCCGTCCCTCCCGTCATCCAGGCGGCACCCACCAGCAGAAGGGCGGTCAGGCGCGATCCCGGCAGGTTGACCAGATCGTCCAGCCGCGCCGCTGCCCAGCCGAAGGCTTCGTGCCGCGGGGTGCGGTGGCCGATCATGCTGTCCGCCGTGTTGATCGTCTTGTAGAGCGCCAGACCCGGCAACCCGCCGACCAGCAGCCAGAAAGCCGGCGCCACCACCCCGTCGGAAAAATTCTCGGCAAGGCTTTCGATGGCGGCGCGGGCGACGGCGGGTTCGTCCAGCGTGGCCGGGTTGCGGCCGACGATCATCGCCACCGCCTTGCGCGCGCCCTCCAGCCCGGCGGTGCGGAACCCCTTGGCGACCGCCGCCACATGGTCGTGCAGGCTGCGCTGGGCCAGCAGGGTGGACGCCAGCGCCGCCTCGACCAGCCAGCCGAAGGGCAGGAGCCGGCAGGCCCAGGCCACCGCCACCGCGACTCCGCCGACCGTCAGCAGAAGCACCAGCACGGCCAGGACGCCGAACGCCTTGCGGCGGTCGAAGCCGTCGGTCTCACGGTTGAGTGCGCCGTCCAACTGGGCGATAAGCGCTCCGATCCATACGACCGGGTGACGGATGCGGGCGTAGAGTGGGTCGGGATAGCCGACCGCCGCCTCGACGATCAGCGCGGTGGCGAGCAGGAAAGGATGCAGCGGCACGGCAGGGACGTTCCAGGATTGGGGCGGCCCGCTGGCCGCGCGACGGGGAAATGAGGAGCGCGATCATGGCCGAAGACAGCCCGGCGACCAAGCCGCACATGGCGGACCCGCTTGGGTCGGACCTGCCTGTGGCGGACCCGTGGAGGCAGGGTGACGCGACCGAAGGCGTCCTTCTGCATGGTGGCGACCTGGACGGTGCCCGTGCCGCCTTTCCCGGTGCGCCGCTGCCGTGGGTCGATCTGTCCACCGGCATCAACCCCTGGACCTATCCGCTGCCGCCGGTGCCGCAGGACGCCTGGACCCGGCTGCCCGGCCGCGGCGAGGAGGCGGCATTGCGTGCGGCGGCGGCCGATTGCTATGGCGTGCCATCGGCGGAGCTGGTTGCCGCGGCCTCCGGTTCGCAAGCGCTGATCCAGCTGTTGCCGCGGCTGCGTGCACCGGGCAGCGTGGCGGTGCTGGGGCCCACCTATGCCGAGCATGCCCGTTGCTGGGCGCTGGCCGGCCACGATGTGCGGATGGCGGCGGACGTGGTTGAGGCCGACGTGCTCGTCGTCGTCAACCCCAACAACCCCGATGGCCGGCGCTGGCCTGTCGCCCGGCTGCTGGAGCTTGCCGCGGCGCAGGCCGCGCGCGGCGGCTGGCTGGTGGTGGACGAGGCCTTCGCCGATATGCGGCCCGAAGACAGTGCCGCCGCGCATGCCGGCCGGCCGGGACTGGTCATCCTGCGCTCCTTCGGCAAGTTCTTCGGGCTGGCGGGGCTGCGCCTCGGCATAGCGCTGGCCCCGATCGATCTGGCGGCGGCAATGCGCGAGTCCATCGGACCCTGGGCGGTGTCCGGTCCGGGATTGAACATCGCCACCGCGGCTCTCGCCGACCGCGGCTGGATCGCTGCCACGCGCGACCGCCTGACCGCTGCCGCCGTGCAGTTGGACCGGCTGCTGGCGGCAGCCGGATTGCAGGTGGCCGGCGGGACGGAGCTGTTCCGTCTTGTCGAGGACGATCGGGCACCGGCGCTCTATCGGGCATTGGGCGAGGCCGGGATCCTGGTGCGCCGGTTCGAGCACCGGCCGGATTGGCTGCGCTTCGGACTGCCGGGAGACGATGCGGCATGGAGTCGTCTTGATGGCGCACTTGTCCGGAAACAAGTTTGGGCGATGCAACCTTGTAAAATGTCCGCGTCTTGAACAATCGCCGAAAATTTTATACACTCAACCGTTCTTAGAAGTCCGGCCCTTCCAGTTCGACCTTGTCGGAAACCACCGGCGCTGCGAGGAATCAAAAGTCAATGAGACACTCTCGGCCATGCCGGTTCCGGGTTGCATGGCAATGATCTCAGGCCGTGATGCGCATGACGGACGCGATGCCGCGTTGTCGATCCTCGACCGCCTTCCGGTCGGGGTTTGCGTTGTTGCGGCTTCGGGGATCATTCATCACGCGAATCCGGCGCTCCATGCGCTGTTGGCCTGCGAACCGGGCGGGTTGCCGGGACGTAGCTTGTGCGAGTTCGGGCTGGACAGCTGCGATGGCGGCGGTCCGGTCGCCGATCCGGCGCGGGCGCACCGGGTGCTGCGGAACGACGGAACCGTCTGCCGGGTGACGGTGGCGGATGCGCCCTGGACCGCGCTTCCATCCGGCACGAAGGCCGAAGGAGGGGCGGAAAGCCTGCGGCTGGTGACGGTGACGGACGTCGATGCGGTGTATCGGCAGGCCATCCTTGCGGACGAGGATGCATCGCAGGCCGGGAGTCCGGCTGCCGGAACGTTGCGGGACTATGGCGGCAATGTCCGGTACGAGGCACCGGTCCTTGTGGCGGAGGGGGCGACCCGCTTCCCGGCCAAGGACGCCTTCCGTGACGAGTCGGGTATTGCCGGTGTCACCCGGGAATTGAATGACCTGCATCCGAACGAGGAACGGCTTGAAGCCATCCTCGAACAGAGCCCCATCGGCGTTTCGGTGTCCCGCCGCGACGACGGCTGCATCATCTTCGTCAACACCCGCTTCGCCGAATTGATCGGCCTGCCGCGCGAGAGGCTGATCGGCAGCCGCGCCCGTGATTACTACCTCGACAGCCACCAGCGCCTGCGCGTGCTGGAGAGGCTGCGCGGCGGCGGCGGCGTCACCAACATGGAGGTTCAGTTCAGGCGGGCCGACGGGTCGCCCTTCTGGACCCTGTTCACGGTCAATCAGGCGGTGATCCAGGGCACGGCGGTCAATCTGGCCTGGATCTACGACTACACCGAACGCCGCAGCATGGAAGAGGCGCTGCGCGACATGGCGTCGCGCGATCCGCTGACCGGAATTTTCAACCGGCGGTCCTTCATGGACATGGCCCGCGCCCAACTGGCCCGCGCCCATCGCTTCCACGAACCGCTGTCGGTCTTCGTCCTCGACGTCGACCATTTCAAGCGCATCAACGACAGCTTCGGCCATGCTACCGGCGACGATGCGCTGCGCATGGTGGCGGCCGGCTGTCAGGCCATCCTGCGGGAATACGACATCCTCGGCCGGCTGGGCGGGGAGGAGTTCGTGGTGGTCCTGCCCGGTGCGACCGCCGATGAAAGCCGTGTGGTGGCCGAACGGGTGCGCCGCCATCTGGCCCGCATGCCGATCGAGGCGCCGGACGGCACCTTCCGCCTGACGGTCAGCATCGGCATCGCCGGGCTGGAGGGGGCGACCGACACGCTGGAGCGGGCGATCCATCGTGCCGACCTCGCGCTTTATCGCGCCAAGCATCTCGGCCGCAACCTTGTGGCGGTGTTCGAGCCTGGAATGTAGCCTAAAGGCTGGTTCCTGTTCTGCGTTATGCTATCCTTGATCGCGGAGACGCGCCGATGCCCGGGCCGTCGGGTTGACGGCTGGCAAGGTGGGATGCGGCGATGGACTACACGGTGCATGACAGCGGCACCCTGCGCGAACTGGAGATGCGCGGGCAGATCACCTTTGAAGCCGACACCGATTTCCGGACGATCCTCGGGGAGTGGGAGACGGCAGGCATCGCGGATTGCGTCCTCAACCTGTCCGCCGTCGATTACATGGATTCCGCCGGGCTGGGGCTTCTGGTGATGGCGAACAACGCTGCCAGACAGGCCGGCATTACCTTCCGCCTGAAGCATCCGCGCGGTCAGGTCCGCGACCTGATCGAGATTTCCGAGTTCCACACCATCATCCCCTGCGAGTTCTAACCGGTGAGCGGCGGTTCGCCGGTCGTCATCGGCCACCCTCGTCCATCCGCCGCCGGGCCGCTGCGTGATGTCCTGGGCCGGCTGGGGGTTCGCCGCGTCGCCGTGGTGGATGGCGACGGGCTGGCGCAGGCCGTCGCCGAAGCCACGGCCGATCCCCCTCAGCTTCTCCTTCTGCATGCCGGGCTGCCAGGATTCGGCCCCGATCTCCTGGTGGGATTGCGGGAGATGGCGCAACTGCGCGACGTGCCCATCCTCGTCCTCGGCCGCTTTGCCAGCGGCTCCCGCCGGGCGGAGCTGATGCGGGCAGGGGCGACCGACCTGCTGGCGCGTCCGCTGACCCTGGCGGAACTGGCCGCCCGCCTGTCGGTGCATTTGGAAAGGCGTCGCCTCGACCGCTCCCTTCAGGAGGTTATCCGCAGCCTGCACGCCTACCATCACGGCGCCATGCAGCGGATGGCGCTGGCGCGGCAGATGCAGTTGGGACTGCTGCCCGATGCCGCTGCCTGCCGGTCGCTGGAAGGGCGCTATGGCATCGCGATGGACAGCCACTTCGAATCGAGTTCGGAGTTGGGCGGCGATCTGTGGGGCGCGCGTCCACTCGATGACCGGCGCTTCGCCCTGTTTCTGTGCGACTTCACCGGCCACGGGGTGGCGGCCGCGCTGAACACCTTCCGGCTGCACACGCTGCTGGCCCGCACCGACCTGCCGGCCGACGATCCGGCCGAGACGCTGCGCACGCTGAATGGTCTGCTGGTCGGGCTTTTGCCGGAGGCGCAGTTCGCCGCGATGATCTATGCCGTGGTCGATGTCAGTGCCGACCGGCTGGTCTACGCCACCGCCGGCGCGCCGAAACCGCTGGTCCGCCAGAGGGACGGCGGGTTGGAGGTGGGGCCGAGTTGCGGTTTGCCCTTGGGCTTGGCGGGCGGGGCGCGGTACCGCAACCACAGCCTGGATTTCCCGCCCGGCTCGACCCTGCTGCTGTTCAGCGACGCGCTGTACGAGGCGCGTGGCTGGGACGGCGAAATGTTCGGCTATGGCGGCGTGACCGATCTGGTGCGGGGGCTCGGTGACGATGAGCTGGAGCGGCCCCTGGACCTTATGCTCGACCGCTATTTCGCGACCGTGCCCCGGCTGCTGGCCGACGATCTGACGGTGCTGTGGATCAGTCGGAGCGTCGGTCCGCGGTCCGGCCCAGATTGACGATGCCGACCACGCGGTTGCCGTTGCCGACAAAGGTGAGCTGGTCGAAACCGACCATGCGGGCCAGCGCGATGCCGCGGCCGTGGGTGGCATCCGACTGCGAGGCATCGACCGACAGGTAGCGGTTGAAATCGAAGCCCGACCCCATGTCGGTGACGGTGAAAATCACGCGGCTATCGGTGCGCTCGACATGCAAGGTGGCGTATTTTTCGCGATGTTCGGCCGCGGCCAGCCGCGCCTCGATCTCGCGCGCCAGCATGCCGCTGGCCTTCAGCCGCCCCTTTGCCTCGAAGCCGATGCCAAGGTTGCCGTGCTCCACCGCGTTCACCAGTATCTCCGACAGGCCGAAGGTCAGGCTGTGAGCGGTGGCGGCGACCGACGACAGGGTGATGGCCAGATTCTGCGCCTCCTGCGGGGTGCGGAAGCGGAAGCGCCCGTCGCGCAGCAGACCGATGGCGTCGGAGCGTGACCGCAGGTCGCCTTGCAGGCTCTTCAGCCTTCCGGTCGTCTCCTCCGCCGCACGGACGACGGAGCGCAGCAGGGCACCGTCATAGGGCTTGATCAGGTAGTAAAAGACGCCGGCACGGATCGCCGCTGCGATTTCGGAACTGCTGTCGGAGATGGTCTGGACGATGACGGGGATGTCGGCCAGATGCGGCTCGCGCTTCATCCGCTCATACAGTTCCAGCCCATCGCCGTCGGACAGCCGGCGGTCGAGCAGCACGACATGGATGGTCGATCCGCTGGCCGACAGGATCTCCCAGGCCTGCGCCTTCGTCTCCGCCTCCAGCGTTCGATAGCCGATGCGGGACAGATAGCCGGCGACGATGGCGCGGGTCATTTCCTCGTCATCGACGACCAGAGCGGTGACGGCATCGGCCATGGTCGGCGTGTACTCCAGCGGTTCGGGGCACGATTGGGGAAATTTCATGGCATTTTACCGAAACCGCCGCAATCGTACAATCACCGGCGGCACTGCGTCGCAGCATTACCAGTTGTGGATATCAATCGTCAGTCGCAACAAGCGCCACAGCTGCTTTCCGTGCCGCCGACAGTTCGTCGGCGACGCGTTCGCCGGCGGTGGCGGTCAGGGCATCGAGGTCGCCACGGCGGGCGGCGTCGACCAGGATGTGAGCGGTCCCCGCCAGCCGGTCGAAGCCGACATTTGCGGCCGAGCCCTTCAGGATGTGCGCCTCCCGCTCGATGCCGGTACGGTCGCTTCGTGCAATGGCCGCGCGCAGCAGATCGAGGTGCTGCGGGCTGTCGCCGAAGAAGGTTTCGAGAAGCAGGGCAAAGCCGTCCTTGCCCAGCGCGTCGCGCAGTTCTTCGATCTTCTCGGTGTTGACGGTGGCGGGTCCGGGGGCCGCCTTCGGTGGCGATGCGGCTGGGCCCCCGCCGTCGCTCTTGTCGTCCTCCGACGGAGGGATGAAGCGGGCGATGGTGTCCAGCAGCTTGCGGGCGTTGATCGGCTTGGACAGATAGTCATCCATGCCGGCCTCCAGACAGATGGCGGCATCGCCCTGCATGGCGTTGGCGGTCAGCGCCACGACGGGAATCCGGGCCACTGCTCCGGACAGCCGGCGGATCCGCCGCGTCGCCGTCAGCCCGTCCATCACCGGCATCTGCACGTCCATCAGGACGAGGTCGTAGGGCCGGGCGGTCACCGCCTCCACCGCCTCCTCGCCGTTGGACACCGCTTCCGCGCTGACCCCGGCCCGGCGCAGCAGGGCCAGCGTCAGCTGCTGATTGACCGGATTGTCTTCCGCCACCAGAACGCGGACGCGCGGCGTCGGTTGGCCGTTGGAGACCGGCTCGATTCTTGCGGCGGTCGGCGGCACCGCTGCCGTGCTGTCGCTCGGGCGCGGAATGACGGTCCCGGCGGCCGGACCGCTCCCCGGCGCAGCATCGGGCCAGGACGCAGGCGGGGCGCCAGCCAGCGACAGCGCGGGCCGTTCCAGCAGGCGGGCGAGACATTGGCAGAGGGTGCTGAAACGGATCGGCTTGGGCAGGTGGGTGTCCACCGGCGCGCGTTCCTGCTCCTGCCCCTCCAGCCTTTGCGAGGAGGCGAGCGCCAGCCGGATGCCGGCCAGTTCCGGGATGGCGCGGATACGCCGTGCCACGTCCGGTCCGGTCAGGCCGGGCATGCGGTGATCGAGGATCGTCGCGTCGAAGGGCGTGCCGAGACGGGCGGCGGCGACCAGCCGGTCGAGCGCCTGCTCTCCGCTCTCCGCCGTCTCGACGACGATGCCGAAGCCGTCGATCTGCCGGGTCAGCAGGTCGCGGTTGACGGCGATGTCATCGACCAGCAGAAGGCGCCGCCCGGCCCAATTGCCGATGGGGGACGGCGGATGGGCGCTGCCGACACCGCGTTTCAGCGGGACGGACACCCAGAAGACGCTTCCCGTCCCCGGCTCGCTGTCCACGCCGATCCGACCACCCATCAACTCGGCCAACCGCTTGCAGATCGCCAGCCCCAGGCCGGTGCCGCCATGGCGCCGCGCGGGAGACGAATCGACCTGGGTGAACATGGCGAACAGGCGCGGCCGCTCCTCCTCCGGGATGCCGATGCCGGTATCGCGCACCTCGAACCGGACGCGGACGCCGTCTTCCGCCTTGCCGGAATCGGGACCGTCCGCGTCCTGCCGCTCGTCGGGCTCCTCACTCAAGAGGATAGTGACGCTGCCGGAATCGGTGAATTTCACAGCGTTGCCGGCAAGGTTCAACAGGATCTGCCTCAGCCGCCCGGCATCGCCCAGCAGGGGACCGCGCAGCCCCGGCGGCACGAAGCTGGCAAGGTCCAGTCCCTTGGCCGCGGCGCGCGGCGCCAGAATCTCCGCGACGCTCTCGACCATCGGCACCAGTTCAAACTCTCCAACCTCCAAATCCAGCCGGCCGGCGTCGATCTTCGAGAAGTCGAGGATGTCGTTGATGATGACCAGCAGCGATTCGGCGGAATCGCGGATCGTCTCGGCATATGTGCGCTGTTCGGCCTCCATCGGCGTGTCGAGCAGCAGTCCGGCCATGCCGATCACCCCGTTCATCGGGGTGCGGATCTCGTGACTCATCGTCGCGAGGAATTCCATCTTGATGCGCTGGCCGTCCTCCGCCCGCTCCTTGGCGTCGCGCAACGTGTGCTCCAGCCGCTTCTCCTCGGTCAGGTCGCGCAGGATTGCGGCATAAAGCGGGCTGGCGGCGGTCTTCACCAAGGCCATGGAGTAGGCCAGCGGGAAGCCTTCCGTCCGATCCCCGGCTTCGTCGGCCGCCACCCGCAGCGCCATGATCTCGCCGCGGGTGGCGAGATCCATGGTGCGGCGGCCGCGCGCGATCTCTTCCAGCATGCGGGAAACGTCGGCCCGCCTGTCCGCCGGCAGGAAATCCACCACCAGCCGGCCGACAAGCTCGCCCGGTGCGCAGCGGAAGATGGCATGGGCGGCCGGGTTGGCCGCTTCGATCACACCGTCCGGCCGCGCGGTGACGATGCCCTCCGCCGCGGTATCGACGATGGCGGACAGGCGGGCATTGGTCTCTTCCAGCTCCTTGCCCTGTTCCCGCTGTGCCGCAAGGGAGCGCGCCAGCAGCAGCCCGAACAGGCCGAGCAGCAGGATCATGCCGCCGGACAGCAGCGATGCCATCCGCAGATTGTCGCGCCAGGGAGCCAGAACCGTGTCCGTGCGCACGCTCACGGTCAGGATCAGCGGCCAGACCGGTGTCGTCCGGTAGGCGACGATTCGCGTTCCCGGGCCGGCGTCGACATCCGCCCCGGAGTGGCGGAACACGCCATATTCCGCCTGCGGCAGATAATGGCGGAACAGCGGGGTGGCGGCGAAGGATTTGGCGATCTCGGTCCCGGTCTGCGGCTGGACCGTCAGCAGCGTACCGTCATAGCGGTACAGCGCGATCCGGTCGCCCATTCCCGCGCCGGCGCCACCCTGCACAGCCCGGTACAGGCCTTGGAAGTAATCCGGATTGACGGTGGCGACGACGACCGCCTGGAGCGTGCCGTCTGCCTCGCGCAGGGCGCGGCTCATCGGCAGCAGCCAGCGGCCGGACCGTTCGCCTGCCGGGGTGCGGTCTATCAGGCTGCGTCCCGGGCGTGGATCGCCGATCACCAGCCCGTTGCCCTGGGCGGCCGCCTGCTGGTGGAACACGTCCAGTTCAGTCAGGTAGGTGGCGGCGGGGTAAGCACCTTCGGTGGTGGCGACGATCCGGCCGGTGCGGTCGAGCAGGGTCAGCCCGCGCAGGTGGGGCGACCGGCGCAGCCGGTCCGTCAGCATGGCCGTCAGGTCGGGACCGGGTGCGCCGTCCTCCCCCGTCCAGTTGGCGTCCGACAGCGAATCGACGATGGAGGACAGGGTCACATCGACCGATTGCACCGTGCGGGTGGTCGAGACCTCCAGCGCCGCGGCAAGGCTGGTGAGGCTGGCCTCGGCCGAGTCGAGAGCTGTCTGGCGCGCTGTGATCAACTGCTGGCCCTGGTTGATCAGCAGGGCGAAAACCGCAAGAAGGGCGAAGGCGATGATTCCGCCCCGCTTTTCGAAGAGACCCTTCAGATCCGCTTTGACTGGGGACGGGGACAGGACGTTCGTTCCGGACGGTCAGAAGTGGTGGAGCGACCAAGCCGCAGGTTGCATGGGTCCGAGCCCGTCCGTCATCTGCGGTCCGCGACCGGATCGCAGTCGGATCAATGCGCTGGGCCCAACCTCTTGGTCGAAGTTTGCGCCTGGGACAATAGCAGCTACCCACACCCGACGCCAAGCATCCGCTGCCGTCGTGAACCGGTCGATGCTAAGATACCGCCGCGGTTTTGCGGCCTTGCTTCCAGGTCGCAAAGAACAGCGATGGTTGGTTAACGAAAGGTGTGACATGGCGACGCGGGGCCTTTGGGCGGTCAGCTTCTCAATTCTGTCGATTCTGTCGGTCGGAATCGTGTCACCGACCATGGCGGCGGACGGGAGACTTCAGAAAATTGCAGAACAAAAGCAACTTCGTGTCTGCTCCTGGCCCGATTACTATGCGATCTCGTTCCGGAATCCACGCACCGGCGCGCTTGAGGGGCTGGATGCGGAGTTGGCGCAGGAATTCGCCAAGGATATGGGCGTTCGCCTGACGGTGGTGGAAAGCAGCTTTCCCCGCTTCATCGAGGATTTGCTGGCCGACCGCTGCGACATCGGCATGTTCGCCATCGGCGCCACTCCGGCACGGGCGCAGCATGTCGCCTTCAGCCAACCCTATCTGCGCAGCGGCATCTATGCGGTGACCACCCAGACCAACGGCGGCATCCAGCGGTGGGAGGATCTCGACCGCACCGGCAATGTCGTGGCGGTGCAGAAGGACACCTACATGGACGGCTATGCCCGCTCCGCCATGAAGGCCGCGCGAATCGTCGCCGTGACCCGCGCGCAGGAACGGGAGGAGGAGGTGCAGTCCGGCCGTGCCGATGCTTTCCTGACCGATTATCCCTATGGACAGCGCATGCTGGCCTTCCACCCCTGGGCGCGGCTGATCGTGCCGGACGTGCCGGTGCAGCCGACCCCTTACGCCTATGCGGTGGCGCCGGGCGATGCAGGCTGGCTGGACCGGGTCAACGCCTTCGTTGCCGCGATCAAGGCGGATGGTCGGCTGGAGAGCATCGCCGCCCGCTACAAGCTGACCCCGATCGTGGCGCGGGACTGAACCGCGTTGAACGAATGCGGCGGCGGGAAAAATCCGGTCTAGGATGGGTGCGGATATTCAGCCGTCGGCCCATCTATCGTCAGGGCTATCATCAAGGAAACAATCGATGATTCTGATCGGACAGTATGACTCGCCCTTCGTGCGCCGCGTCGCCGTCGCCTTGCGACTCTACGGCATGGCGTACGAGCATCGGCCCTGGTCGGTCTTTTCCGACGCGGCGGAGGTCGCGCGCTTCAACCCGCTGAAACGGGTGCCGACGCTGGTGCTGGCGGATGGGGAGGTGCTGATCGAAAGCGGTGCCATCCTCGATCATCTGGACGAGGTCGCCGGACCGGACCGCGCGCTCATCGCCCGCCAGGGGCCGGAGCGCCGGCGGTCGCTGAAGCTCTCAGCGCTGGCGACGGGATTGGCCGACAAGGCGGTCAGTCTCGTCTACGAACGCGTTCTGCACAAGGAACGGTCCGATCTGTGGATGGAGCGCTGCACCGGCCAGATCGGTGCCGTCCTCGACGTGCTGGAGGCCGACCGCGCCGCCGCCGCCGGTCCCTGGTGGTTCGGCGACCGCATCGGCCATGCCGACATCGCCGCCGGCTGCGCCCTGCGCTTCGTCGGCGAAGCCCACCCGGCCGTGTTCGACCGCTCCTGCTGGCCGGCGCTCGCCGCCCACTCCGACGCATGCGAGGCGATGGCGGAGTTCAAGGCGGTGGTGCAGCCTTTTTCGGTGAACGCCTGAGGCGTTGCCCCCTTCTCCGTGCATCGGCGCGGGAAGGGGGCATGGTGAAGGATATGGGGACTTACCGGTGGCCGCTGATCTCGGCGTGCAGCGGCTTGGTATCCTCGAACGCCTTCTGCTGTTCGGGCGAGGCTTCCTTCTGGTGCTTCTGCTTCCATTCGGAATAGGGCATGCCGTAGACGGCGATGCGGGCATCCTCGTCGGACAGCTCGACACCGCGCTCCTTGGCAGCCGCCGCATACCACTTGGACAGGCAGTTGCGGCAGAAGCCGGCGAGGTTCATCAGGTCGATGTTCTGCACGTCGGTGCGCTTGCGCAGATGTTCGACCAGTCCGCGGAAGGCGGCGGCTTCCAGTTCGATGCGGGTCTGGTGGTCCAGATCGGCCATGGGATCTCAACTCCTCCGGTATTCTTGCTCAGTTAAGAGTGGGGTGGCCGGTGCAGCGTAACCATCCGGCCATGGGGATGAAAATCGCGCGAACCGCCGCCGCCGGCGATGGTGCGCACCACCGCCTCGCGGTCGATGGCGACGAAACCGGCCAGCGATCGGATCCCGTAATCGAACAGGCGCGGGGTCAGCGGCGTTCCGGGGCCGACCATCGCCACCTCCGCTCCCGCCGAAACCCGCAGCAGGCGGGGCAGGGTGCGGTTGGCGAAGGCCGACGCCGTGATGGCCACCGCATCGGCGCCGGGCAGCAGCCAGTCGCAGGCAGCCTCGGGGTATTCGCCCTCCTGCGGGTTCATGTCGATCACCTTGGCTCGGGGCAGGCGGCGGGCAAGCTGCGGGAAGCCGCCGATCACCACGACCCGGCCCTCGACCGAGGCGAACAGGTCCAGCCCGTTGCCGGGGACGCCGGTCACGTCTGGCCGGTTGTAATGCGCGTTCAGTGCGGCGACGCCGACGGCGATCTCCAGCGGATCCCAGGACTGAGCGGCCATGGCGGCGAGGTCGCGCAGGCCCCGCCCGGTCCAGCGCTGCGCATTGTCCTCTGCAGCGCCCGCTGCTGCGCCCTTTGCCGCCGGCGCCTGCCTTGCGGCGACGCCGAGGCCATCGGCGGTTTCCACCACCACCCATTTGTCGCCGGTGACGACGCGGCGGACGTCGGCATCGGCGACGCCCTGCACCAGATCCTGGTACATCCGCTGCGGTCCCCACCAGCGCCACAGCGCATCGGCCACCGGGGAGAGCAGGTCGCAGAAGCCGCCGGTCGCGGTCTGCCATTCGTTGAGATAGCGGCTGCCGACGCTGGTCAGCACGGGAATGCCCTCGGCGATGGCGGCCAGCAGCTCGTCCGACAGCCCGTCGCCATGCGATTCCAGCCCGGCGAACTTGTTGACCACCAGCAGGTCGACACCCGACGCGACGGCATTGCGGATCGCTTGGCTGGCCTCCGCCACGCCGGTCGGATCGACGCGGCAGGATTGCGATTCCCGGCCCAGCTTCTGGGTGATGTCATAGGCGTGGCCGGTGGCGACGTCGACTAGCTCCATCCGCTCGGCGCAATCGTCGCCCGGCCCGTGGTTGCGCTGGACCAGCCCGCCGACGCGGAAACCGCGCCGCTTCAGCTCCGCCGAAAAGCCGTCCAGCAGCGTGTCGACGCCATGGGAGCCGGGCCCATGGATGACGGCGCCGGGACGCAGGGGCGGCAGAATGGCGGGGGGAAGCGGCATCTGGGCATGGACCTTTCGCGGGACGGCGGACGGGCGGCGAGGGACGCCTCAGACGCCGCGGCGGATGCGGTAGACGAAGACCGTCTTGTGGATTTCGTCGGGCTGGGTTTCATGCGACAGCAACGCGTTGTCGGTCGTGTTGCAGAAATGCTTGAAGTCGATGACGGAGGCCGGGTCGGTCGCGTAGACCACCAGCTCCTCCCCGGCGGCCATTCCGTTCAGCAGGGCGCGGGTGCGCAGGATGGGCAACGGGCAATGCAGCCCCTTCACGTCAAGCTCTCTCGCCGGCACCGCGCCCGCTCCACACTGGTTGAGGACGAAATCCTTAACAAGGACATGTGACTGTAGCCGGTTCGCCTCCGCATCTCCACACCGGCAGCGGGGAATTCGCATGCGCTGTGGTGGACCCTCGTCCGAAATTTTCCGGCCCCGGCGCTGTTGTACGGCGCAACAGCAAGGAATTTGCCCCGAGAAACTCTGACGAAAGGACGGCGGTCATGGCGAAGCGGCCGGGCAGCGATATGAGCGACAAGGTGGTTGTCATCACGGGCGCCTCCAGCGGCATCGGCCGGGCGACCGCGCTGGAGTTCGCCAGCCAGGGGGCTGCCGTGATCCTGGCCGCCCGGCGGATGGCGGCCCTGCACGAGGTGGCGGAGGAGTGCATCGAAGCCGGCGGCCGGGCCATGGTGGTGCCGACCGACGTGACCGACCAGCGCGCGATGCAGGCTCTCGCCGACCGTGCCATCCAGGCCTTCGGCGGCATCGACGTCTGGGTGAACAATGCCGGCGTCATCGCCTTCGGCCGTTTCGAGGACATCCCCGACGAGGTGTTCGAGCAGGTGGTGCGCACCGACTTCTTCGGCATGGTCCATGGCTGCCGCGCCGTGCTTCCCCATTTCCTCGACCGCGGGGAGGGCATTGTCATCAACACCGCGTCGATGGTGTCCAACATCGGTCAGCGCTATGCCACCCCCTACACCGCGGCGAAGTTCGCCGTGCGCGGCTTCTCCGAATCCCTGCGGCAGGAGCTGGTGGACGAGCCCGACATCCATGTCTGCATGGTCATGCCGGCCTCCATCGACACCCCGCTGTGGCAACATGCCGCCAACTACACCGGCCGGGCAATCAAGCCGCTGAACCCGATCCATCCGCCGGAAGAGGTCGCCGCGGCCATCCTGTCGCTGGCGGCCAATCCCCAGCGCGAGCTGTTCGTCGGCGCCGAGGGGCGTCTCGCCGCCGTCGGCAACGCCATGGCGCCGCAGATGACCGAGCGGGCGCTCGCTCACACCATCGAGCGCGACATGTTCCAGAACCGCTCCGCTCCCGACACGGCGGGCGGCGTGCTGGCGGCAATGCCGGAATTTCAGGGTGCAAGCGGCGGCTGGATGGAGCGGCAGCCGGAGCGCGGCAGGGGGAGAGGCCAGGGCAGGATGGAGGGGCAGGGGCATGCCTTCTCCTGGACCAACCTGACCCTGTTCCTGTTGCCGGTGGTGCTGGCCAGCCGTCCTCTGGCGGGCAGGGCGATGCGCCAGATGTGACGATCGATCGGCAGGGTGCTTGATCCGGCGGTCGGGAGCCGTTATACGCTCGCCCCTTTTCCGGTGCGGCGGCTGGCCGCACCGGTCATCCGGGCAGGAGGCGGGACATGACGGCGTGCGGGCTCGATTTCGGCACCTCGAACACGACGCTGGGCGTGCAGGATGCGGACGGCTTCCGGCTGCTGGCGCTGGACGGTACGCGGACGACCCTGCCGACCGCGGTGTTCTTCGACTTTGAACATGACCGCACCACCATCGGACAGGCCGCCATCGACGGCTATGTGTCCGGTGTGGAAGGGCGTCTGATGCGGTCGATCAAGTCGATGCTCGGCACCGACCTGATCGATGCCGACACGGCACTCCGCAAGGGCCGCATCAGCTTCCGCGCTGTGATCGGCACCTTCCTCGATCTGGTGAAGAAGCGGGCGGAGGAGGCGCTGGGCGGCGAGCTGGGCGACGTCGTGGTCGGCCGCCCGGTCCATTTCGTCGATGGCGACCCGGCCGGCGATGCCGCGGCGGAAGAGACGCTGGGCCAGATCGCGCGGGCCGCCGGCTTCCGCAACGTCTCCTTCCAGTTCGAGCCCATCGCCGCCGCCCTCGATTACGAGCAGCAGGTGGCAGGCGAGGAACTGGCGTTGATCGCCGACATCGGCGGCGGCACCTCCGACTTCTCGGTCGTTCGCATCGGTCCGGAGCGGCGCGGCAAGGCCGACCGGGCCGGCGACATCCTGGCCAACGACGGCATCCGCGTCGGCGGCACCGATTTCGACCGCGACCTCAGCCTCGCCACCGCCATGCCGGAGCTGGGGCTGGGCAGCGCCATGAAGCGTGCCGGGCTGCTGGCGCCGAAGAGCATCTATTTCGACCTTGCGACCTGGTCGAAGATCAACTTCCTTTACACCGCCAAGGCGATGGCCGAACTGGAGCGCCTGCAGCGCGATTCCGCCGAGCCGGAGAAGATCGGGCGCCTGATCGGCGTGGTCGAACATCGCCAGGGCCATGCGTTGGCGATGGCGGTGGAGCGCACCAAGATCGCCCTGTCCGACCATGAGGCGACGCAGCTGGCGCTGGATTGGGGCGACGGCGATCTGTCGCTGGCAGTGGACCGTACGGCGCTGAACCGCGCCACCGGCTCGTTGGCGGCGCGCATCGGCACGCGCATCCGCGACTGTCTGGCCGACGCGGGCGTGACCGCCGACCGCATCGACGCGGTGTTTCTGACCGGCGGCTCCACGCTTCTGCCCCAGGTGCGCGCGGCGATCCTGGCCGAGGCGCCGGGGGCACGGGTGGTGGAGGGCAACATCTTCGGCTCTGTCGGCTTGGGGCTGACGGTGGAGGCGTTGCGGCGCTACGGATGAACGGGACGGGGTGGGAGATGGCCTCCCACCCCTGACCGGTCACTGCACGACGATGCGCGGAGCGGCGCGGCCGCCGGTGCCGCCGCCGATCTTCTCCCACAGGCGCGTCGCGATCCGGCGATAGGCCTGGGCATGCTCGGAGTCCGGCTGCGACACCACGATGGGCTGGCCCTGGTCGGAGGTCTCGCGGATCGACAGGTGAAGCGGGATTTCGCCGAGGAACTCCATGCCCAGATCGTCGGCTTCCTTGCGGGCGCCGCCGTGGCTGAAGATGTCGGTGCGGTGGCCGCAGTTGGGGCAGCAGAAATAGCTCATGTTCTCGATGATGCCCAGCACGGGGACATCGACGCGGCGGAACATGTTCAGCCCCTTGCGGGCGTCCAGCAAGGCTATGTCCTGCGGGGTGGAGACGATCACCGCACCCGCCAGCGGAACCTGCTGGGCCATGGTCAGTTGGGCATCGCCGGTGCCCGGCGGCATGTCCACCACCAGTACGTCGAGCGTGCCCCAGTTCACGTCGCGCAGCATCTGCTGCAACGCGCTCATCACCATCGGCCCGCGCCAGATCATCGGCGTGTCCTCGGCGACCAGGAAGCCCATGGACATCACCTTGATGCCGAAATTCTCCATCGGCTCCAGCCGCTTGCCGTCGGGGCTGTTCGGCCGGCCGGCAATGCCCATCATGCGCGGCATCGACGGGCCGTAGATGTCAGCGTCGAGCAGGCCGACGTTCAGCCCGTTCGCCGCCAGCGCCAGCGCCAGATTGGCCGAGGTGGTCGATTTGCCGACGCCGCCCTTGCCGGACGCCACCGCGACGATGGCCTTCACGCCGGGGACCAGCGGCTTCTGCGGATCGTTCTGCGGGGCACCCTGCGGTGCCCCTCCATGGGAATGACCATGGGAGTGGCCGTGCTGCCCACCATGCGAATGCGTGTGGCTCTGTGCCGCACCCTGCGGTGCCGCGCGATGGGCGGTCAGTACCGCGGTGACCGAAAGGACGCCGGGCAAAGCATCGACCGCTTTCTCGGCGGCATGGCGCAGGGGCTCGGCCTGCGCGCCGCGCTTGGGGTCCACTTCGATGGAAAAAGCGACATGCCCGTCGCGCACCACGAGGCCCGACAACATGCCCAAACTGACGATGTCGCCGCCCCGGTCCGGGTCGATGACGGTCTTCAGCGCCTGCATGACTTGAGCTTCGCTGATCTGCGCCATGGTTGAAAACTCCGCTGTCTTCCCGATATTGGCGGATATCCGTTGGTGGAATCCTTGCCGAAGGGTATGGGGGACTATAGGACCGACGGACGAGATCGGTAAAGGGATGCGCGGGCCTTAAGCCATTGCGCTTCCACATGATGGGACGAATCGCAGAAGGGGGACAGAGTCGGATGCCGTGGAACAATCAAGGTGGGGGCGGAGGTGGCGGCCCCTGGGGTCCCCCGCCGGGCAACAATGGCCCGGGCAACCCGTGGGGCCGTCCCCAGGGCGGAGGAAATGGCGGCGGTGGCGGTGGCCCGCAGCCTCCCGACCTTGAGGATCTTCTGCGGCGGAGCCAGGACCGCCTGCGGCGCGCCATGCCCGGCGGCTTCGGCAGCGGCCGCGGCGTGGCGCTGGTCGCCGGCGTGCTCGGCCTGATCTGGCTCGCCAGCGGCATCTACCGCGTCGAGGCGGACGAGCAGGGCGTGGTCATGCGCTTCGGCGAGTGGACCCGCACCGAACAGCCCGGCCTGCGCTATCGCCTGCCGTCACCGATCGAGACGGTGCTGCTGCCCAAGGTGACGCGCGTCAACCGCATCGAGGTCGGTTACCGGTCCTCCGTCGGCGGCGGCCGCAACGACCGCGACGTGCCGGACGAGTCACTGATGCTGACCGGCGACGAGAACATCGTCGACATCGACTTCACGGTGTTCTGGGTCATCAAGGACGCCGGCAACTTCCTGTTCAAGATCCGCGAGCCGGAAGTGACGGTGAAGAAGGCCGCCGAGAGCGCCATGCGCGAAGTCATCGGCCGCACCGACCTGCAGCCCGCTTTGACCGAGGCCCGCCAGCAGATCGAAACCTCGACCCGCCAGCTTCTCCAGACCATGCTGGACGAGTATCAGGCCGGCATCGAGATCACCCAGGTACAGTTGCAGAAGGCCGACCCGCCGCAGCCGGTCATCGACGCGTTCAACGACGTGCAGCGTGCCCGTGCCGACCGCGAACGCGCCCGCAACGAGGCGGAAGCCTACCGCAACGACATCATCCCGCGCGCCCGCGGCGAGGCGGAGCGGCTGGTGCAGGAGGCATCGGCCTACCGCGAGCAGGTTGTCAGCCTGGCGCAGGGCGACGCCGACCGCTTCCGCAAGGTTTACGAGGCCTATGCGCTGAGCAAGGACGTCACCTCCAAGCGCATGTATCTGGAGACCATGGAGGAGATCTTCCGCGGCCGGAACAAGATCATCATCGAGGGTTCGGCGCAGAACGTCGTGCCCTACCTGCCGCTGAACCAGTTGGCCCCGAACGCCACGCCGGCTCCGCAGCAGCAGGCGCCGCGCCAGGCCCCGTCCAGCCAGAGCGGCAGCCAGGGGGGGGCGCGCTCCGGCACGCAGACGCAGCCGCTGTCCGCGCTGCCCCAGAATCCGTCAATGTCCGGCCAGTGAGGAGGATCGCATCATGAAACGCACCCTCGCCATCGCCGGTATCGCCATCGTCGCCCTCGGCGTCGTCGCGTCGTCCGCCCTGTTCACCGTCAACGAGGCCCAGCAGGCGCTCGTCCTGCAGTTCGGCGAGCCGCGCCGGGTGATCCAGGATCCGGGCCTTAAGATCAAGATCCCCTTCATCCAGGAGGTCCGGCTGCTCGACCGCCGCGTCCTCGACCTCGACCCGCCGGTGGAGCAGGTCATCCTGGCCGACCAGAAGCGCCTGGATGTCGATGCCTTCGCCCGCTACCGCATCCACGATCCGCTGCGCTTCTACCAGACCGCCGGGACCGAGGCGGTGGCAGAAACCCGCCTGAACTCCATCGTCAACTCCGCCTTGCGCCGCGTGCTCGGCAACGTCACGGTGCTGGCCGTCCTGTCGGACGAGCGTGCCCGCATCATGACGGACATCAAGGGACAGGTGAACGACGAGGCCAAGCGCTTCGGCATCGAGATCGTCGATGTCCGCATCCGCCGCGCCGATCTGCCGGAAGAGACGAGCCAGTCGATCTTCGCCCGCATGCGCTCCGAACGCGAACGCGAAGCGTCCGAGGCCCGCGCCCAGGGCCAGGAACAGTCGCAGCAGATCAAGTCGCGCGCCGAACGCGAACGCACGGTCATCATCGCCGAGGCCCAGCGCGATGCGCAGATCCTGCGCGGTGAAGGCGACAACAGCGCATTGAAGCTGATCGCCGAGGCGACCTCGCAGGACCCCGCCTTCTACGGCTTCTACCGGTCGCTCGAAGCCTATCGGAAGTCGCTGAACGGCAACGACACCACCATGGTGCTGTCGCCGACCGGCGAATTCTTCCGTTACTTCAACGGCGCCGGCCCGCAGGTCGGCGGTGGTGCCCCGGCACCTGCTTCCGCTCCCGCACCGGCTCCGGCCCCCGCTCCGGCCGCTCCGGCGCAGTAACGCCGCGCGAGAGGGTCGAAACGGCTTGCGGCCGGACCGGGGTTTCCCCCGGTCCGGCCGCAGTGCTGTCGGGCCGGGCGAGCCACTGGACCGACGGTCCGCAGCAAGAGTTCAAAAGAAAACTCAGGCCTTAAGTTTTCCACTGGTGCCGACTGGACCGGCACGCCATCTTGCGGCCATACTCTTGGCCCAACACATATATGGCCCAGAACTGGGCGGCCGCTCCCGTCCATGGAATCGGCCGGACGTCTGGTAGGGAGAGCACGTTGATTCGCATACCCAACTTCGAACCCGCCACGCGCGGCGCCGTGGCCGAGGCCCGGCCTCGCAAGGCGGGCGTCCGGCCGCTGGTCGCAGCCATCGTCTGGGGCATGACGTCGGTCATGGCCGGCGGCGCCGTGATGGGCGGCATCGCTGCCGCTCCGGCCCAGGCTCAAGCTGCAACGCCGAACCGCAATGCGCCGGGCAGCTTCGCCGATCTGGCGGAAAAGCTGCTGCCGGCGGTCGTCAACATCTCCACCAGCCAGAACGCGCCGCAGCGTCCGCAGGGCCAGCGGCCGGAGATTCCGCAGTTCCCGCCGGGCTCGCCCTTCGAGGATTTCTTCAAGGACTTCTTCGACCGCCAGCAGCAGCAGGACCAGCCGCAGCGCAAGGCGACGTCGCTCGGTTCCGGCTTCATCATCGACGCCAAGAACGGCTATGTGGTCACCAACAACCACGTCGTTCAGGACGCCGACGAGATCACCGTCATCCTGCAGGACGACACCAACATCAAGGCGGAACTGGTCGGCAAGGACAGCAAGACCGATCTCGCCCTGCTGAAGATCAAGACCAGCCATCCGCTGGTCGCCGTTCCCTTCGGCGACAGCGACGCCATGCGCGTCGGCGACTGGGTGCTGGCCATCGGCAACCCGTTCGGCCTGGGCGGGTCGGTCACCGCCGGCATCATCTCGGCGCGCCAGCGCAACATCGACGCCGGCCCGTACGACGACTTTCTCCAGACCGACGCCTCGATCAACCGCGGCAATTCCGGCGGCCCGATGTTCAACCTGAACGGCGAGGTCATCGGCATCAACACCGCCATCTTCTCGCCGTCGGGCGGGTCGGTCGGCATCGGCTTCGCCATTCCGTCCAACCTCGCCAAGCAGGTAGTGGCGCAGCTGAAGGATTACGGCAAGACCCGCCGCGGCTGGCTGGGTGTGCGCATCCAGGCGGTCACGCCGGAGATCGCCGAAAGCCTGGGCCTGCCCGGCCACAAGGGCGCTCTGGTCGCCTCCGTCACCCCCGACGGCCCGGCCGCCAAGGGCGGCATCCAGGCCGGCGACGTCGTGACCAAGTTCGACGGCCGTGAAATCGACGAGATGCGCCGCCTGCCGCGCGTCGTCGCCGAAACCTCCATCGACAAGGCCGTTCCGGTCGAAGTCTGGCGCAAGGGCAAGTCGCAGACCGTCCAGGTCAAGGTCGGCGAGCTTGAGGCCGCGGAGGAGCAGGGTCTGCTCGCCGCCGGTCCGGACGAGAAGCAGCAGCCGAAGGACAAGGCCCCGGCCCAGAAGCCGACCGAATCCCTCGGCATGAAGCTGACCGCCATCACCCCGGAGCTGCGCCAGCAGTACGAGATCAAGCCCGACATGAAGGGCGTGGTCATCACCGACGTGGCGGGCAACTCCACCGCGGCGGAAAAGGGTCTGCGCGCCGGCGACGTCATCATCGAGGTCGGCCAGGAAGAGGTCCGCAAGCCCGAGGACGTGACCGCCAAGGTCCAGAAGGCCAAGGAGCAGAGCAAGAAGTCGGTGCTGCTGCTGGTCGACCGAAAGGGCGACCTGCGCTTCGTGGCGATCCCGCTTAGCTGATCGGCTGCGGGCAACAAAAGGGCGCCGGCGGGAAACCGCCGGCGCCCTTTTCGTTTGTGGACCGTCGGAGAAGGGGCTGGCGATGTGCCCTATGCTCCGTCCAGCAGCATCGCCAGGGCGACGGCGCTGGCGAGCAGGGCGCACAGGGTGGCGACGATGGCGAGGCTGCGCAGGTACTGGCGGAACTCGCCCTGTTTCCAGGCACTGCGTCCCAGCAGCACCAGATAGCCCGCCATGGCGGCGGCGATGATCTGCCAGCCCATCCTGTCCTCATCCTCTCTCCGCCGGGTGGCGGAAGCCGGCGGAAATGCACATGCGCGACCGGGCAGGGTCAAGGCTACGACGATGGCGGCGGCATCTTCTATGCCGAAAGTACGGATGCTCCATCCGGGGTATCTGTTGGCGTCATCCTCTCGGCAGAGAGCGGAGCAACCCGGTGTGAGAATTTTGCGGCATTGATTGCTTAGGAGATACGCTCATACGCAAATAAGTGGTGGTTAACAAAACAGTTAATTCCTTTGCGCATAACAATGTTCGCTGCTGTGATATCTTTGGATCCGGAAATCTTGGAGAGGCTTTGCGCATATGCCCAATGCGTTCTTCTTTTAACTCCGGAGAGTGGTACCGTAGGACACGACACGGGGGTAACCTCCCCCTAAATAACGGCCTGCCGAAGCTATCGAGGGGTAATCGCCGAATCGCCAATGCGTCGGGACCTTCCTCTGTACAACGGCCTTCACCCTGGCCACGACGTCATGACGATCGACCAAAATTGCGGGAGCGGACGATGGACTCAGTGCGCGCTTTTCTTATCGACTCGAACAAGCTGTTTCGCGAGGGGCTGAAGCGCCTGCTCGACGATTCGCCCTTCCAGATCGTCGCCGAGGCGGGAAACCTGCGGGAGGCGCTGGGTTCGGTTGAGAACGGCATTCGGCCCCAGCTGGTCCTTCTTGACCTGCAGAATGGCGGCGACGAGGAAGCCGACGGCATGCGCCGCCTGCGCGCCCTGCTGCCGGAAACCCGGCTGGTCATTCTGACCAGCGACCTGTGCACCCGCCGTCTGGCGAACGCGCTGGAAGCCGGTGCCGACGGCTATCTGATGAAGGATCTGTCGTCCGACGCACTGGCCCAGTCGCTGAAGCTGGTGATGATGGGCGAGAAGGTGTTCCCGACCCATCTGGCGGCTCTGCTGATCTCCGGGCGCGTCAACGGCAACGGCACCGAGATGCCGGTGTCGCGCAAGGGCCTGTCGCAGCGCGAAGTGCAGATCCTGCGCTGCCTGCTCAACGGCGACAGCAACAAGATGATTGCCAATCATCTGAACATCACGGAAGCCACCGTGAAGGTTCACCTGAAGAGCCTGCTGCGCAAGATCAACGCCTCCAACCGCACCCAGGCCGCCATCTGGGCGCTGAACAACGGCATCGGCGACCAGGCCGCGGAAGCCGGCGTCGCCGCCACCGTCTGATTGCCGCCCGATCCGACGGATCGGCATACCGCTCTGCCGAAAGGCCCCGCCCGCCTTCCGTCCCGGCCGTCCGCCCCTTCCATCCGGGGCAGGCGGCCGGCGGAGCGGGACGTCGCCTTTTGCAGCACGCTTCCGTTTCTGCAGACCGTCCGGGCAACACGCGGCAAAGCCCAGAGACCCATGGCCGGCGAAGACGGCAGGCATAGAGGAAGCGGTCTAAGACCAAAAGCGAACTACAGCGTGAGAATGGACGTGCTTATGTGAACTGCGGGCCGATGACGCCATTCCCGGCGTGAGATTGCCGCAACCTTCTGGAAATGCCCGCGATGAACGTGCTGATCGCCGACGATCACCTGCTGTTCCGAGACGGTCTGCGCCGACTCCTGGCGCAATTCGACGCCGACATGACGTTTTTCGAGGCGAGCACCTATGACGAGGTGCGGGCACTCTGCGACGGCACCAGACCGTTCGACCTGATCCTGCTCGATCTGGGGATGCCCGGCTGGACCGGCTTCTCGGCCCTCGGCGACATCCATGTCAACCTGCCGAAGGCGCTTCTGGTGGTGGTGTCGGGGTCGGAAAAGCGGTCCGACCTGCTGGCGGCCCTGGAAAACGGCGCTGCCGGCTATATCCCGAAATCCTCCAGCGCCAAGGTCCTGCTGGGCGCCTTGCAACTGGTGCTCGCAGGCGGAATCTATCTTCCCGAACAGGCCATCCGCGGCGCCGACCGTGTCGAGCAGACGCATGGCGGCTATGGCGGGCACGGTTCCGGCGAGGCGATGGACGACAATGCCGGGATGGGCAATGCCAACGGCGACCAGTTGACGCCGCGTCAGCGCGACGTCCTCGCCCGGCTGCGCGACGGCAAGTCGAACAAGCAGATCGCCCATGAGCTGGGGCTGACCGAAGGCACGGTGAAGGTCCATGTCACCGCCATCCTGCGGCATCTCGGCGTCCGCAACCGCACCCAGGCCGCGCTGACCGCGCAGAGCCTGTAAGGCCCCCGCCCTACCGCTGCGCCCGCTCCACGGCGGAGACCAGCGCCAGCAGGGCGCCGCGCAGTTCGGCCGCATGGGTGCGCGGGCGGATGGCGGCGGCGTCGGACACGGCGACGACCGTCAGGGTGCGGCACCCCGTCAGCCCGCTTTCGAGCCGTGTGAACAGCCCGGCCGGGTCGCTGCCCTGCATCAGGGTCACCGGCACCCGCACCGCCGGCAGTTCGGATTCGAGGTCCCCGAGATCACCCGTCGGCATCGTCGGCAACGGCCGGCCGAAACAGGCGGCGAGCGCGTTCCAGCGCCGCCGCATCGGCGATTCGGCGCCGACATCGTCGACGATCATCACGCCGCCGACCTGTTCCGGGAAATCCAGCGCCGCGGCGATGGCGAGCGGCGCCGTCACCGCACCGGCGACCAGAACCGGCCGGCGCCCGCCACGCTCCACCAGCAGCGGGCCCAGCACCGGCGAGAGCATCGCCGCTCCGGCGGCAGCCGGCACGGTCAGCCATTCCTGCCCCGCCGGAACATTGTCCAGCAGGCGCCACCACGCCCCCTTGCCGGGATGAAGGAAGATCACCCGCCGCCCGGATGGATCGCCGGCACGGTCGGCCGTGCGGTCGCCGATCCATGCAGCACCCACCCCGTCCGCGGTCAGACCGTTCACCGGACAGCGGGCGGTGTCAGCCCGTCCGGCACGGACGGTGGAAGGCTGGGTGTGAAAGAACACGGTCGGATCCCCGATGGTGGCGTTCCGCGATGGGACCGTCCCACCGCCGAACCCAACCGTAACGATGCCGAACCGAAGTCGTCCCGTTCGATAAATCGGGCAAAACCCTGAAAAGGGGCCAAAACCCCACCCTGCCCGCAAAAGGTTTCAGCCACCATCGAAACACGACAAAAGCAAAGCAAATTCCATGACTTGCCGACCGGCTGCCGTCCGCTTTCGATCACAGGCGGTCGGCCTGCCGATCACCGGCCCATCACCGGTCCGACCACTGGCCCAACCACTGGCCGAGTCAACCGGTACGGCGTCCGGTCAGTGCAGCGTCACCTCCTCGCCTTCGGGGTCGGGGGCGACCGCCAGGGGGCGGCGCAGTTCGCCGACCAGGCTGCGCCATTCCGGCGCTCCACCCAGCTGTTGCAGCAACTGTGCGGTGAAGGCGAAGACTGCGGTCTCCAGCGGCCCGTTGTCCTCCGCATGGGCGTTGACGGTCAGGCAGGATTCCGCCGCGCTCTCGAAAATGGCGGCGGCGGCGCTGGCGCCCGGTCCGGGATCCGGCAGCGGGACAGCCTTCGGCTTTTCTCCGCTGACGCGCAGGCGCGACAGGTTGTCGGCCAGCAGGCGGGTGCGGATGGCGTTGTCGACGGCGGCGGCCATGGTGTAGCCGGCCTCTTCCTCGACGGTAGCGCGCAGGATGCGCAGACCCGCGATCAGTCCGCGGACCACGTCGCCATTGCCGCCGCGCTTGGCCGCAGCCGCGACGGCGGTGCCGAGGATGGCGGCGACCACCGGCGAGAGCGATTCGCCCTCGGCCGGCATGTTCGGCGCGTCGGCGCCGGTGTCGGTGTTCAAAGCCTCGTTCATGCGGCCTCCGATCCGTGTGATCCGGAAGGCGGCCCGCCGGCGGTGCTGCCGGCAATGGGCCCGTCCGGATGCGTCGTCATGATGCCTGATTCGGATCTGTGGACCGTACGGATCCGGTTCAAGGCATGGATGGCATGAGGCTCCCCCTCTTTCGCGCCGCCGGACGGGGTGCCCCATCTTCGCATCTGCCGATATCTGTCCGGCCCACCTCTAGGCGCACCGTATGAGCATCCCCACATCTGCGGCGAAAGGGAGGGTTCCTGTCATGCCTCTGCTCAGTCTTCTCCTCAATCTGCTCTGGCTGGTCACGGGCGGCATCTGGATGGCGCTCGGCTGGGTGCTGGCCGCGGTTTTGATGGCCTTGTCCATCATCGGCCTGCCCTGGGCCCGGTCCGCCCTGACCATCGCCCATTACACCCTGCTTCCCTTTGGACAAACCGCCGTGCGCCGGGATGAGTTCCGCGGGCGCGAAGACATGGGCACCGGCGCGCTCGGCTTCATCGGCAACATCGTGTGGTTCGTGCTGGCCGGCTGGTGGCTGGCGCTCGGCCATCTGGTCGCGGCGGTGGGGCTTGCCATCACCATCATCGGCCTGCCCTTCGCCTGGGCGCATCTGAAGCTTGCGCTGTTGGCGCTGTGGCCGGTCGGAACCGAGATTGTGCCGTCGGATGGCGTCGAACGGCGGGTGACCGGCCGCATCTGATCCCCGACTGAGGCATTTCCGACAATTTTATCGAAACCGCACGGCCCCCGCATTCCGGTGCGCAGGAGTCCCACGCCTCTCCCGTACTGCCTCTTGTGAGGCTATCCGTTGGAGAGTGCCATGTCGGTATCCATGGTGAGTGCGTCGGCCGTCGGCCAGACCTATCAGCGGCCCCAAGGGCCGGGTAAAGAGATCCGCGAGGGCATCGACAGCTTGAAGAAGGCGGTGGAGTCCGGCGACATGACCGCCGTCCAGTCCGCCTACGACTCCCTGTCGAAGCTGCAGTCCGACAAGCAGGGCGGCAGCAGCGGGTCGAGCAGCGGGTCATCAACCACCAGTGCCAGCACCGGAAAGGACCCGCTGTCGAAGCTGCTGTCCAGCGTGGGAGAGGCGCTGAAGAGCGGCGACATCGGCCAGGTCCAGCAGGCGATGTCCAAGAACGGCCCGCCCAGCGGCGGTCCGGATGGTGCCGGCGGTCCAGGCGGAGGTCCCGGCGGAGCGGGCGGCCCGCCGCCGAACGGTCCGCCGCCGGGCGGCGAGGGCGGATCTGACGAGCTGCGCAGCACCGTCGGCAGCCTCGCCCAGTCCTTGCAGTCCGGCGACGTGTCGGGCGCCCAGGACTCGCTGTCGGCTCTGTCGGATATGCTGAAGAGCGCCTCCGACAGCGACAGCGGAGACGACGACAGCGGCTCCACCGACTTCCTGGGCACGCTCAAGAAGAATCTCGCCAGCCTGAGCAGTTCGCTCGGTTCCGGCGATATCTCCGGCGCGCAGAGCCTGTTCGCCAGCCTGACGCCGCGCGGTTCGCAGGGCGTCGACATCACCGCCTGACCGGCTCGGTCACGACAGGGCGGCGGCGGGCTCCGGTTCCGTCGCCTGCCCCGCCTTTTCCCGCGCCTTCATCGCCTTCAGCATGACCGAGGCGCGCCAGAAGCCCAGCCCGGCCCCATCGACGAAATGCACATGACGGTCGGCCGTCACGTCGCCGACCAGACAGGTGACGGTGGTCGCATCGGCCCGCGCGGTGCCGTAACGGATCGAGCCGGCCTGCGCCGCCTGGGCCAGCAGCGTCTCGATGGCGTCGGCCTCCCCCTCCGTCACGTCCAGCACCAGCCGCGGCCCGCCGGCCGATTTGCGGAAATCGGTGCGCTCCGCCATGTGGCGGCGGTAGCGCTGCGGATCGAAATTGCCCAGCGACAGGCCCAGCCTAAGCAGCAGGACCAGCAGTCCCGACCCGGCCAACGCCGTGCCCACCCGCCGGACGCGCGTGCCCAGACTTGGCCCAAGACCGGCGCCGGACCGGCCGCCGCGCGCCTCCATCAGCAGGGAGCGCCAGTCCGGCGGCCAGCGCGCCTCCAGCCGTTCCCCAACCCCCAGCGGTGCAGCCCCGACGGTGGGCACGATGGCCTCGATGGCGCTCTGGACGCGGGCAAGCTCCAGCAGCCCCGCGGCTCCCGGATCGACCGCATCGACGATCACGCACAGCACGGTTCCGCGCCGCGGCGGCACCGGGTTCCAGCGGCAGGAGACCGACTCCAGCCCGGGCAACGGACCCTGCTGCGGCGGCAGGCGCCAGCGCGCATCCTCCTTCACCCAGGCATCGGCCGCCACCACCCCGGCACCGAGGAACAGGCCGAAACTGTTGCCGTTGCCGACATCGTGCAGCGCCGCCATCACCTCCAGCCCCTGGTCGAGCAGCGCCTGCACCGGCACCAGCCCGACGCGCAGCGGCACGTCCATCACCTCCGCCGACCAGTGGGCGAGTGCCGACAGCGCCGCCCGCGCCCCATCCTCCCGCCCCGGCGGCACCGCGGCGATGGCGCCGTCGCCACCGAACTGGCAGGCGGCCGGCTCCTGCCCGATGCGCACCGCGTCGGACAGCACCGCGACCACCCCGGCGGCGACGAAATTCACGTCGCGATGGCGTCCCTGCTCGGCAAGCTGCGTGCTGCCGGTGACGTCGGCAACCGCCAGCGACCACCCCCCGTCGAGCGCGGCGTAACGCCCAGGATCCGACGCCTCCGCGGCGAAATCGCGAATCACCGGCAACAATTGCATGGCGGTTCCCCCCAACAGGCGGCAACTTGACGAGGTCGAAGCATAGCATGACCGCGGACGAAGCGGCAGCAAGGGGGAACCCCGAAAGTCACGGCCCCATCGGGGAAGCGGGCATCGCCAATGCGCAGTGCAGGCAGGAAAATTACCGGGCCGTAACGAATGCTTACGTCATTAACCGTTGTTAAACGATGTGCCCCCAAAACTGTCTGAATATGTCGGTATGGTTTCAGGGTTTCGGAACAAGAGGACGTCGCTCTTCATGTCTTGGCTGTCGAAATTCTCTGGAGGCAACAAAGAGCCGGGCGGCGCGAAGTCCGCAGCCGAACCGCGCAGGGAGCGCCCCTCCACCCCGCCGAAGATCGTCATCGATCACCATGAATATGTGCCGGAGGAGTTCGTCATCGGCTCCTTCCGCATCCGTCCCTATGACGGCGACCTGATCGCCAAGCAGAAGTTCGATTTCCGCCTGCAGTTCGACATCGGCGGCGATCCGGTGGACGTGTCCTGCATGGGCCTCGTGGTGAAGCTGACCGAGGAGGCCGGCCTCGTCGCCCGCTACCAGCCGCCGCAGCCCTTCTACGAGCGCAAGCTGGTCGACTACATGAAGGCCCTGAAGGGTCTGTAACGCATACGGCGCCGCCCGAAGATGGTGGTGTCGGCGGTCGGCAGCCCCTATATCTATGCGCATGCCGATCCGTCTTCTTCCTGAAACGCTCGTCAACCGCATCGCCGCCGGCGAGGTGGTCGAGCGTCCCGCCGCCGCCGTGAAGGAGCTGGTGGAGAACGCCATCGATGCCGGCGCCACCCGCATCGACGTGGTGGCGCGCGACGGTGGCAAGTCGCTGATCGCCGTCACCGACGACGGCTGCGGCATGACGCCGGACGAGTTGGCGCTGGCGGTCGAACGCCACGCCACCTCCAAGCTGCCAAGCGACGACCTGCTCGACATCCGCTCTCTCGGCTTCCGCGGGGAGGCGCTGCCCTCCATCGGCGCCGTCAGCTGCCTGACCATCACCAGCCGCGCCCGCGACGCCGACAGCGCCTGGAGCCTGACGGTCGATGCCGGCGCCAAGGGATCGCCGCAACCGGCGGCACTGGCCCAGGGCACGCGGATCGAGGTGCGCGACCTGTTCGCCGCCGTGCCGGCCCGGCTGAAATTCCTCAAGGCATCGCGCACCGAATACGACCACATCGCCGACTGCCTGGAGCGGCTGGCGATGGCCCATCCCGGCGTTGCCTTCACCCTCTCCGACGGCGGACGCGGCGGCCTGCGGCTGAGTGCGGCGCAGGGCGATCTGCTGGACGCCCGGCTGACCCGGCTGGGTGCCCTGATGGGCCGCGATTTCCAGGAGAACGCCGTCCCGGTGACGGCGGTGCGC
The DNA here is from genome assembly GCF_003116035.1 of Azospirillum sp. TSH64. Lineage (GTDB taxonomy): Bacteria > Pseudomonadota > Alphaproteobacteria > Azospirillales > Azospirillaceae > Azospirillum. The sequence continues at coordinate 1,822,755 of NZ_LGQW01000015.1, read as the reverse complement.
GAGGCGGTGTCGCTGGCCGGCTGGATCGGCCTGCCGACCCTGCACCGTCCGACCGCCAAGCACCAGCATTTGTTCGTCAACGGCCGGCCGGTGCGCGACAAGCTGATGGTTGGCGCGGTGCGCGCCGCCTACGCCGATTTCCTGCCGCGCGACCGCCACCCGATGCTGGCCCTGTTCCTCGAGATCGACCCGCAGGAGGTCGACGTGAACGTGCACCCGGCCAAGGCCGAGGTGCGTTTCCGCGACCAGGGTCTGGTGCGCGGCCTGATCGTCGGCTCGCTGAAACACGCGCTGGCCGAGGCCGGACACCGCGCCTCCACCACCGTCGGTCTCGCCACGCTGGGCGCCCTGCGGCCGGAACCTGCCGGCGACACCGACAGCGGCTTCACCCCCTCGCCCCTTCCCTACGGCCGATCCGGCGGCGGGTCGAGCGGGGGCGGTTGGGGCGGCTCCTATACGCCCACATCCGTGCCGCGCGGTCTGGCGGAGCGCTCCGCCGCCTTCCAGGCGCCGACCCAGTCGGGACTGCCGCCGCTGCAAGGCCGCCTCAGCGGCTTCGGCAACGGCTTCGCCCCTGCGGCCCGCCCGCCGGAATACCGCGCCCCCGACCCGGCCGCCCACAAGCCCGAGCTGCCACCCGACAGCCACCCGTTGGGTGCGGCGCGGGCGCAGGTCCACACCACCTACATCGTGGCGCAGACCCGCGAGGGCATCGTCATCGTCGACCAGCACGCCGCCCATGAACGGCTGGTCTATGAGCGGATGAAGACCGCCTTGCTGGAAGGCGGGGTGAAGCGCCAAGCCCTGCTGATCCCGGAACTGATCGAGCTGGACGAGCCGTCCGCCAACCGCCTGCTCGCCCGCAGCGCCGAACTGGCCGAACTCGGTCTGGTGATCGAGGGCTTTGGCCACGGCTGCGTCATGGTGCGCGAGGTCCCGGCCCTGCTCGGCCAGTCCGACGTGAAGAACCTGATCCGCGACCTTGCCGAAGAACTGTCCGAACTTGGCGACGCCCTGTCGCTGAAAGAGCGGCTGGAAGAGGTCTGCGCGACGATGGCCTGCCATGGCTCCGTCCGCGCCGGCCGCACGCTGAGTGTCGACGAGATGAACGCCCTGCTGCGCCAGATGGAGGCAACCCCGCACAGCGGGCAGTGCAACCACGGGCGGCCGACCTATGTGGAGTTGAAGCTGGCGGACATCGAAAGGCTGTTCGGGAGGAGGTAGACCGGCAGTTCCGCTGCCGGCCCCCGGTTGCCGGAACTCACCCCTTCAGGATCACCGCGATCATGATGGCGGCAAAGCTGACGATGGCGACCGAGCCGACGATGATGCTGGCCAGCATCTGGGCCGAGATGTAGGAGCCGGCGACAGTCCCGGCGATCCGTGCCATCCCCTCGCGGCCTCCCTTCGACATGGTCGCCCCAGGGTGTCCGCAGGACGGGCAGGATGGAGCTTCGGTGGAGATCGTGTGGCCGCAGGCGGCGCAGGGGATCAGAGCCATTCCGTTCCTTCCCATGTCTTGTCTAGCCGGGCTTGATCTGCCCTTGCCGAAGACATGGGAGGATAATGGAAGATTGCAGCCCCCTGCTCCGGACAACCTACTGGAGAGATACCCCGGACGTGATCAGTACCCCACCGTAAAGCGCTTGCGCTCGTGCTTCGGCGTCTCGATCTCGTCGACCAGAGCCACCGCGAAGTCCTCGTAGGAAATCCAGCTGCGGCCGGTTTCGTCCGCCAGCAGCCCGTCGGCCCCCACCCGGAACTTGCCCGTCCGCTCGCCCAGCACGAACTCGGCCGACGGCGACAGGAAAGTCCAGTTCAGGGTCGGCTCGCCCTTCAGGCGATCGAGGAACTCGGCGCCCTTGGCGGCCTCGGCCTTGTAGATCTCGGGGAATTCCGGCAGGTCGAGAACCCGCACACCCGGCGCCACCTTCAGGCTGCCGGCGCCGCCAACCACCAGATAGCGCGGCACGCCGGAGGTCTTCACCGCGCCGATCAGGCTGTCGGCATCGCCCATCAGGAACATCACGGCGCTGACCACCGCGTCATGGCCGGCCAGCAGCGGGGCGAGCGTTTCCGCGTCGTTGGCATCGCCGGCCTTCACCGTCAGGCCGGAGGCGGCGGCAACCTTGGCCGGATCGCGGACGATGGCGGTGACGCTGTGGCCGCGGCGGAGCAGTTCGGCCTGGATGCGGCTGCCGGCGCGGCCGGCAGCACCGATGATGGCGACGTTCATGGCGGGTGTCCTCTGACTAGGTTTCCAATAGTGACTTGATGCCGTGTTGGAAATCTGGTGTAAAGAAGGCACCTTTTTGTGACATGGTCACTTGCATGTAACCGCCGGCCTGGGAGTGGATGCGGATGGACAGGACCCTGCTGGGGCTGGGCGGCAAGCGGCCGTCGGAAATGGACCAGTTGCCCGACGCCTATGCCTCCGCCTGTCCGACGCGCCAAGCGCTGGACCGGATCGCCGACAAATGGACGGTGCTGATCCTGGGATTGCTGGAAAGCGGACCGATGCGCTTCAACCAGCTGCGCCGCGAGATCGAGGGTATCTCGCAGAAGATGCTGTCGCAGACCCTGAAAAGCCTGGAGCGCGACGGGCTGGTCAGCCGCAGGGCCTTTGCCACCGTGCCGGTCACCGTCGAATATTCCATCACGCCACTGGGCGCCACCCTGGCTGAAACGCTGGTGCCGCTGCGGATGTGGGCCGAGACCCACATCGCGCAGATGCTGGAAGCCCGCGCCGCCTATGACCGCGGCGAGGACGACGCTCCGGTGCGGCTGGACGTCGCCTAAACCTCCTCGCCGGGCTTGCCGTCCCCCTCCGTCCGCCGCAGCAGATAATCCAGCCCGCCGACCCGGAACCAGCGATAGCCATAGGCCTCCATCACCAGATGGTGACGGCCCTTCGCGTCGGGCTCGCTGTGGTCTTCCGACAGCAGGTTGACCAGCCGGCAGCCCTCGCCATGGCCGTCCACGTCCAGCACGATCTCGCAGGGCTTGTCCGACAGGTTGTGCAGGACGACCACCCCGTTGTTCCGCCAGTCGTAGCGCAGGGCCAGCACCTCCGGCCGGCCGGTCTTCAGGATTTGGAAATCGCCCCAGCCGATTTCCGGACACTCCTTGCGCATGCGGATGATGCGCTCGGTCCAGTTCAGCAGCGACTGTGGGTCGCGGCGCTGGAAGGCGGCGTTGATCCGCTCATAGCCGAAGACACCGCCGCCGATCACCGGAGTTTCCGGATCGTCGGACTTGGTGAAGCCGCCATGCGGCTCGTCCGACCATTGCATCGGCGTGCGGGCGCAGTTCCGTTCGGGCAGCGACAGGTCGTCGCCCATGCCGATCTCGTCGCCATAGCGGATGACCGGCGTCCCCGGCAGAGTGAACATCAGGCTGTAGGCCAGCTCGATCCGCCGCCGGTCGGCGTTCAACATCGGCGCCAGCCGCCGGCGGATGCCACGGTCATAGAGCTGCATCGACTTGTCCGGCCCGAAGGCGGCGAACACCGCCTGCCGTTGCTCCTCGGTCAGCCGGCCCAGGTCGAGTTCGTCGTGGTTGCGCAGGAAGGTGCCCCATTGGGCGGTTGCCGGCCGCGGCTTCGTCACCTCCAGCGCCTTCGCGAGCGGCCCGGTGTCGGCGGTCGCCAGCGCATAGAACAGATGCTGGTTGACCTGGAAATTGAACATCATGTGGCAGCGGTCACCATCGCTGCCGAAATAGTGCAGGTCGTCCTCCGGCAGGATGTTGGCCTCGGCCAGCAGCATGGCGTCGCCGCGCCGCCACTGCACGAACTCGCGGAAGCTGCGCAGCATGCCGAACTGCTCCTTCGGCGTGGTGACGTCTGCACCCTTCTCCGCGATGATGAAGGGCACGGCGTCCATGCGGAATCCGGCGACGCCCAGCTGGATCCAGAAGCCCATGATCTTCAGCAGCTCGGCATGCACCTCCGGATTGGCGGTGTTCAGGTCGGGCTGGAATTTGTAGAAGCGGTGGAAGTACCAGGCCTTGGCTTCGCGGTCATAGGTCCAGGTCGATTTCTGCACGCCGGGAAAGACCATGCCCTGGTCGGCATTCTCCGGCTTCTTGTCCGACCAGACATACCAGTCGCGATATTTGCTGTCGGGATCGCTGCGGGCGGCCTTGAACCAGGGATGCTGGTCGGAGGTGTGGTTGATCACCAGATCGATGATCACCCGGATGCCGCGCTGTTCGCAGGCATGGGTGAACTCGACGAAGTCGCCCAGCGTGCCGTAACGCGGATCGACGGTGTAGTAATCCGCGACGTCGTAGCCGTCGTCCTTCATCGGCGAGGTCTGGAACGGCCCCAGCCACAGGCAGGTCACCCCCAGTCCGTGCAGATAGTCCAGCCGGCGCAGCAGCCCCTGGAAATCGCCGACGCCGTCGCCGTTGGCGTCCATGAAGGTCGACAGCGACAGATTGTAGATCACCGCATTCTTGTACCAGAGGTCCCGGATCATGGCCGCTCCATCGCGATGCCCTGTCCCCGGCCCGATGCGGGGAGGACAGGCGGGGAACAGCGGCAAGGCCACTTTGGTTGCGGGGCAAACCGCCCTTCGGTGGTGGGTGCGCCTGCGGCAAAGTTGCAGGTCAGGCATCCGGCATCTGGTATGCAAAACTTTTTGCGGTAGCATACCGGCCTGCTTATGTTGCAGTACAGCATGACTGAACCGTCACCGTGGGCACCCACTGTCCGCGAGGGATGTCGTTTGGCCTCGTGCCCTGTTGTTCCTATCGCCTTTGTTCCTGTCGACGCCCCTCCCCTCCCGATAAGGACGTTTCCGCCATGATCGAGACCCAGGCCCTTCTGTTCCTCGCGCTGACCGGCATGATCGGCCACGCCGTCTATATGGCCAGCGGCCGCGGCGGCTTCACCGTCATCGAGCCGGAGAAGGACGAGACCGAAGAGGAGCCGGGCATCCTGTTCTCCTCCGACCGCTTCCAGCAGGCGGCCCAGACCGAAAACAATTCCGAAGGCAAACCCGGCAAGGCCAAGGACCGGCCCTTCTGGATCGAATGAACGATGCGGACCGGGGTGCTCTCGCACATCCCGGCCCGCATCCGTCAGTCAGTCTTCCGAGCGAAGCCCCCCGACTGCGCCTTACCCGTTGGCGGTGCCGGCGGCGGCCCCGACAGGAACGGCGCGGGCTGCATCGCCATGTTCGGCGCGGCGTGCCAACTCCTCGTTCCGGGCATGGTGCCGGGCCAGCATCGGCTTCAGGACCAACAGCGCACAGGCCGCGGCGGTCAGATCCATGGTGGCGGTGACGTACAGCACGGTCGCCCAGGTGCCGGTGGCTTCCATCAGCAGGTTGCCCAGCGGGACCAGCAGGGCGGCGACACCCTTGGCGCAGTAGAGGACGCCGTAGATCTTGCCGGCATGCTTGGTGCCGAAGGTGTCGGCCGAGGTGGCGCTGAACAGGCTGTACACTTCGCCCCAGGCCAGGAAGACCATGCCGCTGAGGATCAGGAACATCATCGGGTCGTGGCCGAAACGGCTCAGCATGATGATGCCGACGCCTTCCAGGGTGAAGGCGACGAACATGGTCGCCTCACGGCCGATGTGATCCGAGATGAAGCCGAACAGCGGACGCGAGATGCCGTTCATCACGCGGTCGAGCATCAGGGCGAAGGGCAGAGCCGCCATGGTCAGGCCGAAGACGCTGACCGGGGCTTCCTTCACACCCAGATCGTGGGCGATGACGCCCAGCTGGGCCACAGCCATCAGGCCGCCGGTGACGGTGCCGATGAACATCGCCCACATCACCCAGAACACCGGGGTGCGGATGGCTTCGCTGAGCGTGTAGTCGCGGCGGGTCTGGGCGACCTTGGTCGAGGCCTTGACCTGCTCCTTCTGCGGCATGCGCAGGAACAGCGCGGCGCAGATGATGATGGCGCCCTGCACCAGGCCGAACCAGAAGAAGGCCGACTGGTAGCCGCTGCTGTGGATCATCGCCGAGATCGGCAGGATGGTCAGGGCCGAACCGGCGCCATAGCCGCCCGCCGTCAGGCCGACCGCCAGACCGCGCTTTTCCGGGAACCACTTCAGCGCGTTGTTGACGCAGGTGGCGTAGACGCAGCCGACGCCGATGCCGCCGATGGCCGAGCCGACATACAGCATGGTGAGCGTGCCGGCATAGCTGTCGATGATCCAGGACAGGCCGGTGAAGAAGCCGCCGGCGGCAACGATCACCTTGGGGCCGTACTTGTCGATGAAATAGCCCTCGATCGGCGTCAGCCAGGTCTGCACGACGACGAAGATGGTGAAGGCGGTCTGGATCGATGCGCGCGTCCAGCCATGGGTCGCCTGGATTTCCGGGACGAACAGCGTCCAGGCATACTGGATGTTGGCCGCCGCCACCATGCAGACGATGCCGACGACGATCTGCGTCCAGCGGACCGCATCGGAAACCGGCGCCGCGGATTCCGCCGCCGGTTGTGAATTCATATGAGCCATCGTGCCTCCCTTAAACTTGCCTGAGCCGGCGGCACGGCCCCTCTCCCGGGGACCGGCACGCCAATCACGATTGCGGAATGACCCGGACGGACCGCTCTTGCTGACGGTTCCTTTCCGGAACTCGGCGCGGATGCCGACAATCGCTCGGAGTTCGATTGTCCCGATTTAGGAATGCCAGATATGTAATCTGGTATGCCAAAACCGGGGACAAAAAGACACCGACGGACGGATCGACGCCGTAGGCATACAGACTGATCAAGTAAAACTTACCTTACACACCACATCCGGCGAGCGGTCCACACCGGTTCTATTATCGGTTCATCCGATCGGTCGCGTGTTCTGTAAAAAGAAGCCGTGCCGGTACCTGCACGGCCCCCTCAAACGAGGGTGTGCAGTCTTAGGAGATAGATAGATGCCGCCGTTTCCATAGAGGAACCGCATCGGCGACACATAATGTTTTGCTCGGATTGTTTTGGAACTCAACAATCCGTTTCGTCTTTCCGCATGATGGAAAAACACGAGCGGCAGCCTTGGAACGCCAGGGATGCGCCCCCATCGGCGGGTGGGCGGGGCCGGTAAAAAATGGAACTCAGGGGATGTAAAGGACTGACGCGAAACGCCAAGGGCGGGTCGGGCGGGAACCGCCCAAGCGGTCAGGCCGGGTGGCGGACCGTCAGGAAGGCGACGCGGGTGTCGCCATAGCGGCGCTCGTCGAGCGCCGAAAAACCGTCGGGAAGAGGCAGCGGGTCGCGGTCGGCAACCTCAACCACGGCGAGCGCGCCCTCAGCCAGCCAGCCGGCGCGCAGCAGACCCTCCAGCGCGCGCGGCGCCAGCCCCTGGCCATAGGGCGGGTCAAGAAAGGCCAGCATGCAGGCACGAGGGGCCGGCGGCGGCTTGGCCGCATCGGCACGCAGAATCTGGGCGTTCGCCGTCTCGCGCAGAGCCTCGACATTGGCGCGCACGGCGTCGAGGGCCGGCCGGCCCATATCGAGGAAGCCGCACCAGGACGCACCGCGCGACAGGGCTTCCAGCCCCAGCGCACCGGTGCCGCAAAAGGCATCGACGACCGCGGCGCCCTCGAACTCGGGCGCCCAGTCGGCGTGGGCCAGGATGTTGAAAATGGCTTGCCGGGTGCGGTCGGTGGTGGGGCGGGTATCGCGCCCGCCCGGTGCCACCAGACTGCGGCCGCGGTGCTTACCGCCGACGATCCGCACGCGGGCGCTCCGTCCGTCCGCCAGCCCCGCCGCCGGACCTCTCGCCGCCGCCGGCCTTCGGACCGCCCCGCGGCGCCGGACCGGCGCCCTTCGGAGCAGTTGGCTTGGACCCGCCCGGCTTGAAGCCGGGAGCCTTGCCGTCACGCGGCCTGTCATCGCGGGGCCTGTCGTCGCGAGCCCTGTCATCGCGAGAACGTGCGCCCTCGGACCGCGGGGCATCGGAGCGGGCACCCTCCGGCTTGCCGGAACGGCCCGGCTTGGCCGAACCGCCGCCAAGCGACAGGGTGCCGCGGGTGGCCCCGCCGCGCCGCGCCGGCTTGGTCTCTTCGGTGCGGGCGGCTTCGGCCTCGTGCCGCTTGGTGGCGGACCGCGGCGCGCGCTTCGGCGCCGCCTTGGCGTCGGCGTTCGCCGCCCCGCCTTTCGAGGATGCGGCCTTCGGACCGGGCTTCCCCGCCGCTTCGGCACGGGCCTTGGCGCGCTGCTTGGTGCCGGACTCGGTCGACTCCGCCCCTTCGGGCGTGCCGAAGAAGGGAGCGATCTGCTCGCGGACGACGCGCTTCGGCACCTCCTCGACGGCGCCCTCTTCCAACTTGCCGAGCTGGAACGGACCGTAGGCGACGCGGATCAGCCGGTTGACCTGGAGCCCCAGCGACTCCATCACCTTGCGGATCTCGCGGTTTTTGCCTTCCTTCAGGCTGACGGTCAGCCAGGCGTTGCGGCCCTGGATGCGGTCGAGCGCGGCCTCGATCGGGCCGTACTTCACGCCTTCGATGGTCGGCCCCTTCTCCAGCGCCGCCAGTTGCCTCTCGTCGACCTCGCCGAAGACGCGCACGCGGTAGCGGCGGGTCCAGCCGGTGGCCGGCAGTTCGAGGAAGCGGGCCAGCTCGCCGTCGTTGGTCAGCAGCAGCAGCCCCTCGGTCGTCAGATCGAGACGGCCGATGGAGACCACGCGCGGAAGGTCGGGCGGCAGGCGGTCGAAGACGGTCTCGCGCCCCTTCTCGTCACGGGCAGTGGTGACCAGCCCCGACGGCTTGTGATAGCGCCAAAGGCGGGCCGGCTCCGGTTCCGGAATGACCTTGCCGTCGACCTGCACGATGTCGCCGGGGCGCACCACGCAGGCGGGGCTGTCCAGCACGCGGCTGTTGACCGCGACGCGGCCCTCGGCGATCCAGCGTTCGGCGTCGCGGCGCGAGCATAGGCCGGCGCGCGCCAGTCGTTTGGCGATTCGTTCACCGCCGCCAGCACCGGAGGCGGTGGCGGAATCGGATTTCTTGGCAGTATCGGAGCGGTCCATGGCCGGACCATAGGGCCTGGACGCGCCGCCCGCAACACTGGTCCAGCGCCCAGCCACCGGAATCCGGTTGACGGGCTCGGCGGGCGGTTGGCACCCTGCCCGGCCATGCCTTCTCCCAGCTATATGGACCTCGCCTTCGCCGCCGCCGAGGCCGCCGCCGCGCGCGGCGAGGTGCCGGTCGGCGCCGTCGTCGTCGATCCCGCAACGGGTGCGGTGCTCGCCGCCGCCGGCAACCGGACGGAGGAGCTGTGCGACCCGTCCGCCCATGCCGAGTTGCTGGCGATCCGCGCCGCCTGTGCCGGGCGCGGCCAGCCCCGCCTGCCCGGCTGCGACCTGTATGTGACGCTGGAGCCCTGCGCGCTCTGCGCCGCGGCGATCAGCTTCGCCCGCATCCGGCGGGTCTATTACGGCGCCTACGACCCCAAGGGCGGCGCCGTAGACCATGGGCCGCGCTTCTTCACCCAGCCGACCTGCCACCACGCGCCGGAAGTCTACAGCGGGATCGGCGAGACCCGGGCCGGGTCGCTGCTGCGGGACTTCTTCAGAAAGCGCCGATGAGCCATCTCCAAAGGCTTGGTTCGCGTTGCGCGCACTATTGTTATCAACGCAACGGAATAGAATTTCTCAGCATTAAACACACCATTGCAAAACAACCCCACGGCAAATCTGGATGAAAGCCTCCAAGGCATAGCAGAAAGGTTATAGAGTACGTGTAGATAAGTTATGGTCTGTTAAGTGTTTGTTTAATGAATATCTGCCCATGATGCGTCGACAGCCGCCAGCCATCGGGAGTTCAAAAATGTTGTCGTTCCGCAAGCCCCAGGACAATCAGGCAGCCGAAGAGTTGGCTCTGCTGGGACGCCATGCGGGCGTCGGGTTGTGGGACGCCGTGATTCACAATGGCGATCCGATGCATGCGCAGAGCCGCTGGCACTGGTCGCCGGAATTCCGCCGCCTCGTCGGCTTCGGCCATGACGACACGGCCGGCTTCCCCGACAAGGTCGGGTCGTGGGCGGACCGGCTGCACCCGGACGATGCCAAGCCGACCTTCGACAGCTTCATGGCCTGCCTGAACGACCGCAGCGGCCGCACCGGCTATGACGTGAATTACCGGCTGAAGGTGAAGGACGGCAGCTATCGCTGGTTCCGCGCCATCGGCGGCGTCGCCCGCGACAGCAGTGGCCTTGCGCTCCGCGCCTGCGGATCGCTGATCGACATCGATGCCGAGCGCAACGAACTGGAGCGGGCCAAGCTGCTCGACCGCCATGCCGGCGTCGGGCTCTGGGATGCGGTGTTCCACAACGCCGACCCGATGCATGCGCAGAGCCGCTGGCACTGGTCGCCGGAGTTCCGCCGCCTCGCCGGTTTCGACCGTGACGACAAGGTTGGCTTCCCCGATGGCGTCAATTCCTGGGCCGACCGGTTGCACCCGGACGACGCCAAACCGACCTTCGACGGCTTCATGGCCTGCCTGAACGACCGCAGCGGCCGCACCGGCTACGACGTCGATTACCGGCTGAAGCTGAAGGACGGCACCTATCGCTGGTTCCGCGCCATCGGCGGCGTCGCCCGCGACGGCAACGGCCTGGCCCTGCGCGCCTGCGGGTCGCTGATCGACATCCACGGCCAGAAGATGGCCGAGCTGCGGCAGGCGGAACTGGACGGCGAACGCCGCAGCAGCATCGCCAACCTTGCCGAGTCCCTGGACCGGGAGGTCGGCACCGCCGCCGACCGCGCCACCGCCAACGCCCAGACGGTCGCCGCCGCGACGGAGGAGCTGTCGGCCTCGATCTCCGACATCAGCAACCGCGCCAACGAGGCGTCGGGCGCCTCGCTGAAGGCATCGGAGGAGGCGACCCGCACCAACGCCGCGGTGGAAGCCCTGGTCACCTCGGCCGAGCGAATCGGCGCCATCACCAAGCTGATCAACAGCATCGCCTCGCAGACCAACCTGCTGGCGCTGAACGCCACCATCGAAGCCGCCCGTGCCGGCGAGGCGGGCCGCGGCTTCGCCGTGGTGGCGAACGAGGTGAAGTCGCTGGCCCAGCAGAGCGGCAGCGCTGCCGACGACATCGCGGCACAGATCGCGTCGGTCCAGCAGGAGGCGCTGCACGCGGTCGACGCCATCCGCCGCATCGGCACGATCGTCACCGACGTCCAGCAGATCTCCACCACCATCGCCGCCGCCGTGTCGCAGCAGGAATCGGCGACCAAGGAGATCGCCCACAGCGTCACCCGCGTGGTCCGCGACATCGAAGTGGTGTCGCAGAACATCGCCTCCACGTCGGAACGGCTGCGTGCCTGAAGCCGGAACGCAAAAGGGGGCGCATCACTGCGCCCCCTGATCCCCTGTCCGACGGCAGAGCTTACCGCCCCACCGCCCGCCAGCCGATGTCGCGGCGGCAGAAGCCGCCCGGCCAGTCCAGCGCGTCCACCGCCTTGTAGGCAGCCGTCTGGGCTTCCGCCACCGTCGGCGCCAGCGCGGTGACGCCCAGCACCCGGCCGCCGACCGACAGCACCCGGCCGTCCTCGGCCCGCTTGGTGCCGGCATGGAACACGGTCACACCATCCACGGCACCCGCCTTGTCCAGCCCGCGGATCTCGGTGTTCTTGGTGTAATCGCCGGGATAGCCGTTGGCCGCCATCACCACGCACAGCGCGGTGCGGTCGTGCCAGCGCAGGTCGATGCTGTCCAGCACCCCGTCGGCCGCCGCCACCAGCGCCGCCAGCGCGTCGGACTTCAGCCGCATCATCAGCGTCTGGCATTCCGGGTCGCCGAAGCGGACGTTGAACTCCAGCGTTTTCGGCACCGGGCCGTCCGCCGTCTGCATGATCATCAGGCCGGCGAACAGCACGCCCTTGAACGGCTTGCCTTCCGCCGCCATTCCCTTGACCGTCGGCAGGATGATCTCGCGCATCACGCGCTCCTGCAGGTCGGCGGTCAGCACCGGGGCCGGGGAATAGGCGCCCATGCCGCCGGTGTTGGGGCCGGTGTCGCCGTCGCCGACCGCCTTGTGGTCCTGGGCCGAGGCCAGCGGCAGCGCGTTCTCGCCGTCGCACAGCGCGAAGAAGCTGACCTCCTCGCCGTCCAGGAACTCCTCGACCACCACCTCGGCACCGGCAGCGCCGAAACGGCCGCCGACCAGCGCGTCGTCGATGGCCTCGAACGCCTCCTGCTCGGTGCGGGCGACGGTAACGCCCTTGCCGGCGGCCAGACCGTCGGCCTTCACCACGATGGGGGCGCCATGCTTGCGCACATAGGCCTTGGCGGCTTCGGGATCCTTGAAGCGTTCGTAGAAGGCGGTGGGCACCCCGTATTTCGCCAGGATGTCCTTCATGAAGCCCTTGGAGCCCTCAAGCTCCGCCGCCGCCGCACTCGGCCCGAAGGCCTTGACGCCCAGCGCGGTCAGCCTGTCCACCAGACCCAGCACCAGCGGCCCTTCCGGACCGACGACGACGAAGTCGATGGCGTTTTCCTGGACGAAGCGCACCAGCGCGTCGACATCCTCCGACCCGATGGCGACCAGCGTGGCGACGTCGGCGATGCCGGCGTTGCCCGGCGCGCAATAGAGCGCATCGCACAGCGGCGAGTTGGAAATGGCCCAGCAGAGCGCGTGCTCACGACCGCCCGATCCGACGACGAGGACTTTCATGGGGGGGCGCTCCTTCCGCCTTGTTGCGATCTGCGCGCCTTGTATCATGGCGGCGCCCCAACTCAAGAGCGCCATGACGTCCGAAAACGCACCCCAAACCTCCACGCCGCTGATTGCCCCGGAACCGCGCCCCGGCTCCAACCTTCCGGAATTCACCGTCGGCGACCTCGCCCGCCGGCTGAAGCGCAGCATCGAGGAGGAGTTCGGCTTCGTCCGCGTCCGCGGCGAGATCAGCCAGCCGAAGAAGCACAGCTCCGGCCACTGCTACATGCGCCTGAAGGACGACACCGCGGTGATCGAGGCGGTGTGCTGGCGCGGCACCATGGCGAAGCTGGCCGTCCGGCCGGAGGAAGGGCTGGAGGTCATCGTCACCGGGCGGATGACGACCTACCCCGGCCGCTCGCAATATCAGCTGATCGTCGAGTCGATGGAGCTGGCCGGCGAAGGCGCGCTGCTGAAGATGCTGGAGGAGCGCAAGCGCCGGCTGGCGGCGGAGGGGCTGTTCGATCCCGCCCGCAAGAAGCGCATCCCCTTCCTGCCCGACGTGATCGGCGTCGTCACCTCCCCCACCGGGGCGGTCATCCGCGACATCCTGCACCGGCTGAACGACCGCTTCCCCCGCCATGTCCTGCTGTGGCCGGTCGCGGTGCAGGGCGAGCGTGCGGCGGCCGAGGTGACGGCGGCCATCGAGGGCTTCAACCGCATCCAGCCGGGTGGACCCCAAGGGAGCCGGGTTCCACGCCCCGACCTGATCATCGTCGCGCGCGGCGGCGGCTCGCTGGAGGACCTGATGGCCTTCAACGAGGAAAATGTCGTCCGCGCGGCCGCGTCCAGCACCATCCCGCTGATCTCCGCCGTCGGGCACGAGACCGACACCACGCTGATCGACTTCGCGTCGGACCTGCGGGCGCCCACCCCGACCGCCGCCGCCGAGATGGCGGTGCCGGTGCGCGGCGAGTTGCTGGCCCAGATCCTCGACGACGAGCGCCGGCTGCTGGCCTGCGCGTCGCGCGCGGTGGAGGACCGCCGCAACCGGGTGGAGGGGCTGGCCCGCGGCCTCGGCGATCCCCGCGCCCTGCTGGAGGGTCATGCCCAGCGGCTGGACGACCGGGCGGAACGGCTGAATCTCGCAGCGTCCGCCCTGCTGGAGCGCCGCCGCACCCGCGTCGGCGAGCTGGCGGCGAAGCTGCGCCACCCGCGCGAAAAGCTGGCCCAGGCGGAGCAGAAGCTGGCGTCGGAAAGCCGCGCCCTCGATTCAGGCCTGCGCCATGCGGTGACCACCGCCGGCGGTCGGTTCGACCGGGTTGCCGGCCGGTTGTCGCTGACCCCGGCGCGGGTGAAGCTGGCCGACGGCGAACGCCGCATCGCCGACCTGACGCCGCGCCTCGACCGCAGCTATGCCAAGGGAGTTGCCGACAAGGCGGCATCTCTGGCGTCGCTCGGCCAATTGCTGGAGAGTTACAGCTACAAGGGCGTGCTGGCCCGCGGCTTTGCCCTGGTCGAGGACCGCGACGGCCGCCCGGTCACCCGTGCCGATCAGGCGACGCCGGGTCTGGCCGTCAACATCGTCTTCGCCGACGATGCCAAGGTTGCAGCAACCGTCGATGGCGGCACTCCCAAGCCGGAGGTGAAGCCTGAGGCGCAGGCGGAACCCAAGCCGGAAAAGAAGGCGGCACCGCGCAAGCCTCGGCCGGTGCCCGTACAGGGCAGCCTGTTCTGAGACCGGTCGGCCTGGGTCGGACAGCAGCGGAGCAAGCTATCCGCCGGCCAGCTCGTCGAGCCGTTGCCGTGCGAGCCACAACGGCACGCTCCAATCCTTCGGCGCCTGCTGGCGGCAGAGGGTGACGGTCGGATACCAGGGGGTGTCCGTCCGGTCGCGCAGCCAGCGCCATTCGGCGGCATGGGGCAGCAAGGCACAGGTCGGGCGCCCCAGCGCCCCGGCCAGATGCACGGTGATGTTGTCGATGGAGACCACAAGGTCGACGGCGGCGACCGCCGCGGCCAACCCGTCCAGATCGCTCCAGGGATCGAGACCGGGCAGCCCGCCGATGTCGATGCCCTCCGCCGTCAAGGCGGCGATCTCCTGCGTCCAGTCGCCATATTGCAGCACCACGAGGCGGACGCCGGGCCGGTGGAGCGCATGCGCCAACACGCGCAACGGAATGTTGCGACTACGCCCGTGCTTGGGATTGGTGGTGTGCCAGGCGATGCCGACCGCCAGCGTGCCCGCCGGAATCGCCGCCCGAAGCCCCGAAACCCTGGCCGGATCGGCCAGCAGATAGGGAGCGGCGGAGCGCGGGACACCCCCGGCGTCCGCCAGCAGGCGCGGCAGGCTGCCCACCGGGATTTGCGCGGCAATCGGGGCGCGGTCCGGGTCGGCAGCCCCGGTCCGCGTCAGGCTTGGATCGGGGGGCCAGCCACGCGCGACCACCTCCACCTCCGGCAGCGAGCGCGCGAACAGCGGAACCAGCCGCGGTTCGCATTCCAACACACAGCTGACACCCGCCTGGACCAGCAGCGGCAGCAGGCTGGCGAACTGGATTTCGTCGCCGATCCCCTGTTCGCCCCAGATCAGCAGACGGTTCCCGCCCAGCGGCTGGCCCGTCCAGGCCGGTTGCGGGAATCGGCCGGCGGCGAGCAGCCAGGGCGGCACGGTCCAGCGATCCTCCCAGGCCGCCCACCCTTGTTCGAAACGGCCGAGCGTCAGCAGCGCCGCGGCACGAAGCAGCCGGGCATCCCCAAGTTGGGGAGCGAGCGCCAGCGCCGCCTGCGCATGGGCCAAGGCATCCTCCGGTTGGCCCGCAAGCAGCAATGCGTCGCCCAGATTGTTGTGGATGCCCGCCTCGTCCGGCTGCAGCGCCGCCGCCCGGCGTTGGCCGGCCAGTGCGGTTTCGAGATCGTCCCGCCCCTTCAGGACATTCGAACGGTTGTTCCACAGCTCCGCCGCCGACGGATCGACCGCAAGGCCGGACTCGTAGGCCCGGCATGCCTCCGTCAATCGTCCGGCCTCCATGTGCAGCCTGCCGACCCCGTTCCAGATGCCGTGATGCAGCGGATCGAGGATCAGGGCACGCCGGAGCGTCGATGCCGCCTCGCCGTCGGGAGCCTGCCCGTCCGCTTGCAGGAGATACTCCCCCAACAGCCGCAGCATCTCGGCGGCATCGGGGGCGAGCAGCAGGGCGATGCGGCGCTCTGTTGCCGCCGCCGCAAACTGCCCGTCGGCGGCCAGCGCCACCGCAAGGTTGCAGCGCAGCTCGATGGAAAGCGGATGCAGCCCGGCCGCAACACGGAGCGCCTGCGCGGCCTCGCCGGTCCGGCCCGCATTCAGGGACCGCATCGCAAAATCGTTGAGCTGGACGGCCCGGTCGGGATCGAGGACGGCGGCGCGCACCATCGATTCCAATGCCTCGCCGGACCGGCCCAGCGCCTCCAGCAGGCCGGCGAGATTGTTATGGAAATCCGGCTGCGTTCCATCCCCGGCGATCGCCTGCCGGATCAGGTCGCAGCCCTCCTCCAGCCTGCCGCTCTGCCCCAGAAGGATGCCGCGCAGATGGAGCGCCATGACATGGCCGGGAACCGCGTCCAGAATTTGGCGATAGATGGCGTCCGCCTCATCGAAGCGCCGGTCCTGGTGAAGGTCGAAGGCGATGAGCAGAGCTTCCTGGATCGTCGCCATGACCGTACCGTCCTTCCCCTATCCCCGCCCTTTTCCGCGAAACCGGTCCGCAGACCGTCACACCGCGCCGGCGAAGCTCCAGCGCAGGGTCTCGCCGCTGCGGAAGGGCAGCACGGCGTCGCCCTCGCTGACCAGGATCAGGTCGGGGGCGACCGACGGACGGCGTTCCAGCGCCACCCGCTCCTCGCTGACCGGCAGGTTGTAGAAGCGCGGGCCGTTCAGGCTGGCGAAGGCCTCCAGCCTGTCGAGCGCCCCGGCCTCGTCGAACGCCTCGGCATAGAGTTCCAGCGCGTTGGCCGCGGTGAAGCAGCCGGCGCAGCCGCAGGCGGCCTCCTTGGCGGTCACCGTATGCGGCGCGGTGTCGGTGCCCAGGAAGAACGGCCCCTCGCCGCTCGTCGCCGCCTCGACCAGAGCCACCCGGTGGGTTTCGCGCTTGGCGATCGGCAGGCAGTAGAGATGCGGGCGGATGCCGCCCTGGAAGATGTGGCTGCGGTTGATCAGCAGATGGTGTGCGGTGATGGTGGCGGCGATCCGGCCGCTGGCGGCATGGGCGCGCACGAACTGCACGGCGTCGGCCGTCGTCACATGCTCCAGCACGATGCGCAGGCTGGGGTGGCGCTCCAGCAGCGGGGCCAGGATGCTGTCGATGAACACCGCCTCGCGGTCGAAGATGTCGACCGACTGGTCGGTGACCTCGCCATGGATCAGCAACGGCATGCCGATGTCCGCCATGCGCTCCAGCACCGGGGCGATGCGGGCGATGTCGGTGACGCCGTGGGCGCTGTTGGTGGTGGCGTTGGCGGGATAGAGCTTGGCGGCGGCGAAAACCCCGTCCTTGAAGCCCTGGGCCAGATCGGCGGCGTCGGTGCCGTCGGTCAGGTAGGCGGTCATCAGCGGGGTGAAGGCGACGCCGTCCGGCAGGGCAGCCAGGATGCGCTCGCGATAGGCCACGGCGTCGGCGGCCGTCGCCACCGGCGGCTTCAGGTTCGGCATGACGATGGCGCGGCCGAACTGGCGGGCGGTGAAAGGCAGAACCGCCTTCAACATGGCGCCGTCGCGCAGGTGGACATGCCAGTCGTCGGGACGGCGGATGACAAGACGGTCGTTGGGCATGGGTCGGGTCCCGGCGCTGGTGTCGAGGGGCGGTGAGCTTGGACGACGTTCTATCGCCATCGCCGCGGCATCTCAACAGAGGCGGTCCCCAAACTGGAAACACAGGCTGGAAACGGGAGGAGAAGCCGGCAGCCCCCCGCCGGCCGGCGTTGGCGGGGGGCTGGCCGTCCTGGCCCGGACCTTACTGGCCGAAACCTTACTGGATGGTGGTCGAGGTCTTCAGGCCGAGGATGCCGTCGATCTTCGCGGCCTGCTCCGCGGTCACCGGCTTGCCGCCGATGCCGGCCAGCTGCTGCCGGGCGTCGGCAACCGCCTTGTCGCGGGCGGCGCTGTCCTTCAGCGCATGGGCGGCCAGCATCTGCTCGTGATACTTGCCGAGCTGGACGGGCAGCTGGTCGGTCGGCTTGGCGCCCAGTTCCTTGGCGACGGCGTCGGCCTGGGTCTTGGTCACTTCGGCCTTCGGGGTGGCCGCGACCTGCTCATGCTTGGTCTTGCCCGCCTCGGTCTTGCCGGCATCCGCCTTGGTGGCGTCGGCCTTCGGAGCCTCGATCTTGGTGGCTTCGGTCTTGGTGGCCTCGCTCTTGGTGACAGCCTTCTGATCGGCCTTCTGGTCGAGCTTCGGGGCCGTCGTGGTGGAGTCGGTCGTCGCGGCGGGGGCCGGCGTGGCCGGAGCGGCCGGCGCGACCGTTGCCGCACCCGCGCTCAGCACGGGGGCCGTCGCCATCAGGGCGACAAACGCAAAGGTCGAAACGGACGAGCGGATACGCGACCCAAAGACGGTGCCGGACATTTGGTTTCTCCATTTCGGTGAGCGATCCTCGTTGCGGGATCGTGCTTAGATGAACGCGGCCCCGCTGCCGTTCATTCCACGCCCTTCCAAAAAATTTTCGAGGAGCCTGAAAATTTTTCCGCCGCCTTTTTTGGCCGCAGGTGACGGGGCCGGCGAAAGGGGCTAGAAAACCCACGCTTTTCCTATCCAAGCGCGGACCTTCTCCGATGAGCCTGATCACGCCCCGCACCCCGCCCGGAACGATGGAGCTGCTGCCGCGCCAGCAGGTGGCCTTCCAGCGCATGCTGGACACCATCCGCCGCGGCTACGAGCGGTTCGGCTTCGTCCCTGTCGAAACCCCGGTGTTCGAGACGGTCGACACGCTGCTGACCAAGTCGGGCGGCGAGACGGAGAAGCAGGTCTATTTCGTCCAGTCGACCGGCGCC
The DNA here is from genome assembly GCF_003116035.1 of Azospirillum sp. TSH64. Lineage (GTDB taxonomy): Bacteria > Pseudomonadota > Alphaproteobacteria > Azospirillales > Azospirillaceae > Azospirillum. The sequence goes on along the minus strand of NZ_LGQW01000015.1, from coordinate 1,804,112 downwards.
ATCCAGCAGGGCAACAAGCCGGAACTGGCCCTGCGCTTCGACCTGACCGTGCCGCTCGCCCGCTATGTGGCGGAGCATGAGCGCGACCTCGCCTTCCCGTTCCGCCGCTACCAGATCCAGCGGGTCTACCGCGGCGAGCGGGCGCAGCGCGGGCGCTTCCGCGAATTCTACCAGTGCGACATCGACGTGATCGGCAAGGACAGCCTGTCCACCCATTACGACGCCGAGATCCCGGCGGTCATCCACCATGTCTTCACCGAGCTTAATTTCGGCGGCTTCACCATCAATGTGAACAACCGCAAGATCCTGCTCGGCCTGCTCGACGGTCTGGGCGTCGCCGACGCCGACACCCGCGTGCTGGTGCTGCGCGAGATCGACAAGCTGGACAAGATCGGCCAGGACAAGGTGCGCGCCAGCCTGCTGGGCCTCGGCGTGACCGAGCATGCCGCCGACACCATTCTGTCGCTGATCGCCATGGAAGGCACCAACGCCGAGACGCTGACGGCGCTGGGCGCGCTCGATATCGAGACCGACCTCTTCCGCGAAGGTGTGGGCGAACTGACCACCGTCATCGAGGGGTTGAAGGCCTTCCAGGTGCCGGAGGGCACGGTGCGCATCAACCTCGCCATCGCGCGCGGTCTCGATTACTACACCGGCACCGTCTACGAGACCTTCCTGAACGACCATCCCGGCATCGGCTCGGTCTGCTCCGGCGGCCGTTACGAGAATCTCGCCAGCCACTACACCAAGTCGAAGCTGCCTGGTGTGGGCATCTCCATCGGCGCGACCCGCCTGTTCTACCAGCTGATGGAGGCCGGCATCATCAAGGACGCCACCCCCACCGCCCAGGTGCTGGTGACGCAGATGGACCCGGCCCTGTCCGCCGATTATTTCCGCATGGCGAGCGAGCTGCGCGCCGCCGGCATCAACACGGAAATCCAGTTGGACGGCGGCAAGATCGCCAAGCAGATGAAGTATGCCGACCGCGCCGGCATCCCGGTCGTCCTGCTGATGGGCTCCGACGAGAAGGCCCGCGGCACCGCGACCCTGAAGCATCTGGTCAAGGGCGAGCAGGTCGAGGTCCCGCTGACGGAGCTGGCTGCCCGCGCAAAGACGCTGCTGGAAGGGTGAGAGGCACCCCTTTAAACCCCCGTTAACCATAATTCGCCTATCGTTCCGACCTACACCGGCCGGGTGGGTCGGACGACAGGGGGTGCGCATCCGAGATGGCAAAGGGGTGGATGCAGGTCGGGCGCTGGACCGGGCGGGTCGCGATTGCGGCGACGCTGTCCATCACGCTCGCCGCCGCCGGCTATGCCGGATGGCGGGAGATGGAGACCTCCCGCCTCCAGGCCCGGCTGCTCTCCGGCGTCGCCCAGTCGATGTCCGTCAGCGTGCAGGAAGGCCCCAATCCGCAGGCGCGCTTTCCCAAGCATGGGCCGTACAACGAGCGGCTCGGCTACACCGCCCTGCCCGGCCAGCTCGACGCGCTGACCCGTGACGTCTACGCAATCGAGCGGCAGGCGGTACTGTCACCGGCGCTCGACCGCTTCATGGCCGGCGGCGGCTTTCCGATCTACCGCGAGAAGACGCAGGCCGGGCTGACCCTGCTCGACCGCAACGGCGCGGTCATGTATTCGGCGCGCTATCCCGAACGGGTGTTCGACGGTTTCGACGATGTGCCGAAGCTGGTCGCCGACACGCTGCTGTTCATCGAGAATCGCGAACTTCTGGACGAGGACCAACCCCGCCGCAACCCGGCGGTGGAATGGGACCGCTTCGGCGCCGCCGTCGCCATGCTGCCGATCCAGATGATCCGGCCGGGCCAGCGCTCGCCCGGCGGCTCGACGCTCGCCACCCAGATCGAGAAATACCGCCATTCGCCCGACGGCCAGACCGTCGGCAGTGTCGAGAAGCTGCGCCAGATGACCTCGGCCAGCGTCCGCGCCTACAGCGACGGCGAGGACACAACGCTGGCCCGCCGCCGCATCCTGGTCGATTACCTGAACTCCACCCCGCTGACCGCGCGCTCGGGCTTCGGCGAGGTGAACGGGCTGGGCGACGGACTGTGGGCCTGGTTCGGCACCGACCTCACCATCGCCAAGCGCGTCCTCAGCGACTCCGCAGACGATGCGCGCGCCCTGAAGCTGAAGGCGCTGGCCTACAAGCAGGTGCTGGCCCTGTTGCTGGCCCAGCGCCGTCCCTCCCATTACCTGATCCAGGACCGCGCCGCCCTCGACCGGCTGGCCGACGCCCATCTGCGCGCCCTGGCCCAGTCCGGCGTGATCGATCCCGCCCTGCGCGACGCGGCGCTGGCCACCCCGCTGGTCTTCCGCGAGGAGGCGCCGACCAGCCCCGCCACCTCCTATGTCGAGCAGAAGGCGACCAACGCCATCCGCGCCCGGCTGCTCGGCATGCTCGGCGTCTCCAACTTCTACGCGCTCGACCGGCTCGACCTGACCGCGCAATCCACCCTGGACGCCGAAACCCAGGCCCGCGTGGTGGAGGTGCTGGGCAGGCTGAACGACCCCGACTATGCCCGCTCGCTCGGGCTGACCGGCGAGCGGCTGCTCGACGCCCGCAACAACGACCTGTCGAAGCTGGTCTATTCGATCACCCTCTACGAGCGCGGCCCAGAGGCCAATTACCTGCGCGTCCAGGCCGACAACCTCGACCAGCCGCTGGACATCAACGACGGGGCGAAGTTGGACCTCGGCTCCACCGCCAAGCTGCGCACGCTGGCGACATATCTGCAGATCGTCGCCGAACTGCACAGCCGTTACGCCCATCTGCCTAAGGAACTGCTGGGCGATGTCGAGGACGAGGCGTCGGACAATCTGACCCGCTGGGCGACCTCCTGGCTTGCCGCTGCCTCCGACCGCCGGCTGCCCGCCATGCTGGATGCGGCGATGGAGCGGCGCTATTCCGCCAGCCCTGGCGAGGTCTTCTTCACCGGCGGCGGTCAGCACAGCTTCGTCAACTTCAACAAGGACGACAACGGCCGCATCCTGACCGTGCAGGAGGCGCTGCGGAACAGCGTCAACCTGCCCTTCATCCGGCTGATGCGCGATGTCGTCCAGTTCTACATGGACGAGGGGGCGGACGATGGCGCCGACATCCTGCGCACCCCCGACCATCCCGCCCGGCAGGCCTATCTCGCCCGCTTCGCCGACCGCGAGGGTACCGACTTCCTCAACCGCTTCTACAACGACTACCGCAAGCGCACCCTGGACGAGGCACTGGCCCGGCTGGCGACCCGCTCGCGCCCGGTGCCGCACCGGCTGGCGGTGATCTTCCGCACCGTGCGGCCCAAGGCCGGGCTGGCGGAGTTCTCCGGCTTCCTGCGTGGCCGGCTGCCGGGAAAGGCGCTGTCCGACACCGAGCTGTCGGCGCTCTACTCCAAATATGGGCCGGACCGCTTCCCGCTGAACGATCTGGGCTATCTCGCCCGCGTCCATCCGCTGGAGCTGTGGCTGGTCGCTTATCTCCAGCAGCATCCCGACGCCAAGCGGGCCGAGGTTCTGGCCGCCAGCGCCGACGAGCGCCAGGAGAGCTACCGCTGGCTGTTCAAGAAGGGCATGGCCGCCCAGAACACCCGAATCCGCATCGGGCTGGAGGAGGAGGCGTTCCAGCGCATCACCGCCCAATGGCGCAGCGTCGGCTATCCGTTCGAAACGCTGGTGCCGTCGCTGGCGACCGCCATCGGCAGCTCGGCCGACCGCCCGGCGGCGCTGGCGGAGCTGATGGGGCTGATCCTGAACGACGGGGTGCGCCAGCCGACGGTGAAGATCCGCTCGCTGCATTTCGCCGCCGGCACGCCCTATGAGGCGAAGCTCGGGCTGGGGCCCTTGCAGGGCGAGCGCGTGCTGCGGCCGGAGGTCTGCGCCACCTTGCGCCGCGCCCTGATGGACGTGGCGCAGAACGGCACCGCCAAGCGCGTCTGGGGGTCCTTCAAGGATCCCACCGGCGCGCCGGTCCCGATGGGCGGCAAGACCGGCACCGGCGACCACCGGCTCGACCGCTGGGGTCCGGGCGGCGTGCTGATCGAATCGAAGGCGGTCAACCGCACCGCCACCTTCGTCTTCTACATCGGCGACCGCTTCTTCGGCACGATGACCGCCTTCGTCCATGGGCCGGAGGCCGACAACTACCGCTTCACCAGCGCCCTGCCCGCCCAGCTGTTGAAGAGCCTCGCCCCGGCGCTCCAGCCGCTGATCGACCAGGGCACCACCCGCACCGCCGACACCCGCCCGGCCCCGACGGGGCTGTGAGGTCCAAACCGTCCTGAACGGTTGCAATCCGAAAAATATCTTTCGTAAAAGTATATACAGTCCGCGGACAACAGTCTTTCGCATGCATCGCGGCGGGGCCCGCACCTTCCCGCAAGGGTTCTGCCCGTCCGGCTGACCGGAGTGCGGTCTGTGGTTCGGTTCCAGCTTACGGAGGCCCCCGCCAATGGCGCCACGGTTACCGCTGCATGCCCACCATATGTGCCTGGCCCCGGTCGAATCCCCCGATCTTTCCGCCGCGCGGAACCTTCCGGGTGGCCCCGGCACCCCGATGGACCATCGGCTCCAACTCCGCATCCTCAACCGCGATTCCCATGCCCGCCGCCATGCCCGCTCCGCACAGGCCCCTGCGCAGGACCAAGTGGCCGCAGCGCCGGCCGCAGACGAAGAGGTGCCGGTCATCGCCCGTGTCGCCTCGCCGGACGGCTGGGCCGCCCTGCCGGGCGTGAAATCCGCCAGCACCATCGGCAAGGCGGCCGACGGCTCCTGGATCGTCACCGGCCGCCTGCATGCCGATCAGGTCGAGGCGGTTCACGCCCATGCCGTGGTGCTCAGCCTGAAGGCGGCGCAGCCGACCCATTCCGCGCTGGACGCCACCATTTCCGAGATGGGGCTGGGCACCCTCGCGGTCCCGGGATTGCCCGAACCCGCGGTGCCTGGGCTGCTGCCGCCCTGGGTCCAGCATGCGCACCGGGATGGCGAAGGCGTCATCATCGGCGTGGTCGATTTCGGCTGCGACTACATGCACCGGAACTTCCGGCAGGCCGACGGGCGCACCCGACTGCTGGCGGTGTGGGACCAGTCCGGCACGCCCAACTCGCCCTTCCCCTACGGCGCGCTCTACACACCCGAGCAGATCGACGCAGCACTCGCCACCGACGATCCTTACGACGCCCTCGGCTACGCTCCGCCCAAGGACGATCCCGGCAAGCCCCAGGAGAACGGCACCCACGGCACCCATGTCATGGACATCGCCGCGGGCAACGGGCTGGGATCGAAGCAGCCGGGCGTGGCGGCCAAGGCGTCGCTGATCTTCGTCGATGCCAAGCTCCCCACCCCGGTCAACTCGCCCGACCAGCTGAACCACACGCTGGGCAGCACCGTTCAACTGCTGGAGGCGGTCAACTACATCTTCAACGCCGCCGGCAACCGCCCTTGCGTGGTCAATCTCAGCCTGGGCACCAACGGCGGCCCGCATGACGGCACCTCGCTGGTCGAACAGGGGCTGGACGCGATGGTCAACGCGGCTCCCTACCGGGCCGTGGTGATCGCCGCCGGCAATTCCCAGCAGAGCGGAACCCACACCAGCGGCACCGTCCCGGCAGGCGGCGCATGTTCCATCGGCTTGGGCATTCCCACGCTCGGCATCGCCGGCTACGAGACCACGTCCGCCGGCGGCGAGGTGGAGCTGTGGTATCCCGGCCGGCGGCGACTGTCGGTGACGCTGGTCGCCCCCGACGGCACCGAGATCGGGCCGGTCGATCCGAACGGCTCGCTGCCCTACGGCCTCCCCGGCAAACCGCCGGCGGTCTTCATCGTCAATCGGCTGGACGACCCCAACAACCACGACAATGTGATCGGCATCTGGATCGCCATGGGGGCGCCGACGGGGGAATGGAGCATCCGGCTCCAAGCGCTGGACGACGGCCCCATCGACTATCACGCCTGGATCGAGCGGTTCGACGCCGGTCAGGCGCAGTTCCTCCAGCCGGTCGCCTCTCACATGCTGGGCTCGATCTCCACCGGCCATTCGACGATCATCGTCGGGTCGCACGATGCCCACTCCACCGGCACGCCGATCTCCTTCTTCTCCAGCGCCGGCCCGACCCGCGACGGGCGGCAGAAGCCGGACCTCTCCGCCCCCGGACACCGCGTCAAGGCGGCGTGGTCGCGGACGGTGACCGGCGTGGTCGAGAAATACGGAACCAGCATGGCCGCCCCGGCGGTGACCGGACTGATCGCGCTGATCTATGCCCGGTCGATCCGCAAGGGCCTGCCGATGGACAATGCGACGCTGCGCGAGCGCCTGATCCGCATGGTCCGCCGCGATCCGCCCGACGGAGCGGACTGGGATCCGCAGCACGGTCACGGACGGGCATCCGCCGCGGCCATCCTGGAGGAACTGGACCACGACTCCGCCCGCAACCCGGACTTCGACGAGTGGCATGCCGCCCAGGGCGGGGCCAAGCCAAGGTCTGAAGCGGTGGTTTGAGGCAGCGAGCCTGCATCGCCGCGTGCTTGCCTCGATGGGGGGAGAAGCCCATCATCGCCCGGACGCGGAGGACCGACCATTCTCCGTTTCCCTCGCCCCTTCCCCATGGATGGCCGGCATGCCGATTGACCTCGCCTCGCTCAGGAAGCTGGAAAGCCCGTCTCCGTCGATGCTGGCCCAGCCGCTGGACGACGCCCAGCGTGTCGCGGTGATCGTCCGCCTGCATGCGAACGCCGCCGCCCCCGACTGCCTGTCCAGCGGCAGGCCGATAGCCCCGGGCATCGTCACCGCCGAGATCGCCGCGGCCGACCTCGCCGGGCTGGAGGCCGATCCGGCCGTGCGGTCGATCGCCCTCTCGCGCCCGCTCCAGTCTTCTTGACGATAATTTCACCCGTTCCGCCCAGCCGTGGCAGACTGGCGGCGACGGTTGGGAAGGGTGTGGGGATGGAACAGTGAACAGCCGGCGGCGCGATGTTTCAAACGTTCCATTCCGCGCGGACCTTGACGTGCTTCGCCATTTGCCGTATGCACGCCGCGCACGCGTCGGCACCCCTGGAGGCCGGCGCCCTTTTCGTTTTGGAGCATCGTCATGACCAAGATCATTCCGCTCGGCGCTGAGACGCGCGAACGGGCCGGCAAGGGGACCGCCCGCCAGACCCGCCGTGACGGCCGTATTCCGGCCGTCATCTACGGTGGTAAGCAGGCTCCTGTCACCATTTCGCTCGAGAAGTTCGAGTTCACCCGCGTCCTGCATCAGCCGGGCTTCTTCACGCATCTGTTCGACGTCACCGTCGACGGCTCTGCCCACCGCGTCCTGCCGCGCGACGTGCAGTTCCACCCGGTGACCGACGTCCCGCTGCATGTCGATTTCCTGCGCGTTTCGTCCGACACCCGCATCAACGTGCAGGTTCCGGTCGAGTTCGCCGACCAGGACAAGTCGGCCGGCCTGAAGCGCGGCGGTGTGCTGAACATCGTCCGTCACGAGCTGGAGCTGAGCTGCCCGGCCGACAGCATCCCCGAGCACATCACCATCTCGTGCGAAGGCTTCGATGTCGGCGACTCGATCCACATCTCCGCGGTCAAGCTGCCGGAGGGTGTGACCTCGACGATCACCGACCGCGATTTCACCATCGCGACCATCGTTGCGCCGTCGGGCCTGAAGTCGGAAGAGGGCGCCGCTGCCTGATCGGGAGCGTTCGACCTTAGAAGATTGGGTACGGTGGGGGGCTTCGGCCCCCCGCTTCGTTTGTGGAGCCTGGGTTCCGGATAGAGGGTGAGGGACATGCTGCTTCTGGTCGGATTGGGCAACCCCGGCAACGAGTATGCCCGCAACCGCCACAACATCGGCTTCATGGCGGTGGAGACCATCGCCCAGCGCCACCGCTTCACCCCATGGAAAAAGCGGTTCCAGGGCCAGACCGCCGAGGGCACCGTCGCCGGCGACAAGGTGCTGGCGCTGGAGCCCGCCACCTTCATGAACCTGTCCGGCCAGTCGGTGGTGGCCGCCCTCCAGTTCTACAAGCTGAAGCCCGAGAACGTCGTCGTCATCCATGACGAGCTGGACCTGCCCCCCGGCAAGATCCGGGTGAAGAAGGGCGGCGGCCATGGCGGCCACAACGGCCTGCGCTCCATCGACGCGCACATCGGCAAGGACTACTGGCGCGTCCGGCTCGGCATCGGCCACCCCGGCAACAAGGATCTGGTCAGCGGCTATGTGCTGCACGACTTCGCCAAGGCCGACCAGGGCTGGATCGACCCGCTGCTGGACGCCGTCTCCGACAACCTGCCGCTGATCGTGGACGGCCGGCCGGAGCTGTTCATGAACAAGGTGACGGTGGCGACGCAGGGCAGATAGGCCCCGCCGGCCTTGCCGGTTCAGGCCCCTCTCCCACTTCGCGTTTGCGCTTTGGTCCCCATCGTAGGATAAAGCGCGTCAATTCCAGCATTTCCGACGGCGAGCACCCAACCATGGGCTTCAATTGCGGCATCGTCGGCCTGCCGAACGTCGGCAAGTCGACCCTTTTCAACGCGCTGACCGCCACCCAGGCGGCCGAGGCGGCGAATTTCCCCTTCTGCACCAAGGAGCCGAACGTCGGCCGCGTCAGCGTCCCCGACCCGCGGCAGGACAAGCTGGCCGAGATCGCCAAGTCGCAGAAGGTCATCCCGACCCAGCTGGAGTTCGTGGACATCGCCGGCCTGATCCGCGGCGCGTCGAAGGGTGAAGGGCTGGGCAACCAGTTCCTCGCCAACATCCGCGAAGTGGACGCCATCGTCCATGTGCTGCGCTGCTTCGAGGACGACGACATCACCCATGTCGAGGGCAATGTCGATCCGCTGCGCGACGCCGAGGTGGTCGAGACCGAGCTGATGCTCGCCGACATGGAAAGCCTTGAGCGCCAGCTGACCAGCCTGCAGAAGAAGGCCAAGGGCGGCGACAAGGACAGCAAGATCAAGGCCGACCTGATGGAGCGCGCCCTGAAGGTGCTGCAGGACGGCAAGCCCGCCCGCGTGGTCGAGGTCTCCGACGAAGAGAAGCCGGTGTTCAAGCAGTTCATGCTGCTGACCTCCAAGCCGGTGCTCTATGTCTGCAACGTCGAAGAGGCGTCGGCCGCCACCGGCAACAGCTTCTCGGCCAAGGTCGCCGAGAAGGCGAAGGCAGAGAACGCCGAGGTCGTCGTCATCTCCGCCGCCATCGAGTCCGAGGTTGCCCAGTTGTCCGACCCTGCCGAGAAGGCCGAGTTCCTGGAGTCGATGGGGCTGGAGGAAACCGGCCTGAACAAGCTGATCCGCGCCGGCTTCAAGCTGCTGGACCTGATCACCTTCTTCACCGTCGGCCCGAAGGAGACGCGGGCCTGGACCGTGCGCCGCCACGCCAAGGCCCCGGAGGCCGCCGGCGTCATCCACACCGATTTCGAGCGCGGCTTCATCCGCGCCGAGACCATCGACTACACCAGTTACGTCACGCTCGGCGGCGAGCAGGGGGCGAAGGACGCCGGCAAGATGCGCCAGGAAGGCAAGGAATATGTCGTCCAGGACGGCGACATCTTCCACTTCCGCTTCAACGTCTGAGACACCACGGGTGACCAGGGGAACGGGAGCCTAATGGCCCCTTCCCCCTACGCTGTCATCCAACTGTCATATTGTCGTAACAATCCGCGCGCCCTACCCTTCAGTTAGGGGTGCCGCCTGACCGCATCCCCGATCCGACAAAGGGGGTGCGATGCAGGCGACACGGGTGCTGCTGGAACTCGCCGGAAATGTCGTGCTGCTCCTGTGGGGGCTGCACATGGTGCAGAGCGGCCTGACCCGTGCGCTGGGCGGCGACCTGCGCCGCATCCTGGGGGCCGGGCTGCGCAACCGCTGGACCGCCTTCCTGTCCGGCATGGGCATCACCATGCTGCTGCAGAGCAGCACCGCCACCGGCTTGATGGCCACCGGCTTCACCGCCACCGGGCTGGTGTCGCTGATGCCGGCGCTGGCGGTGATGCTGGGGGCCAATGTCGGCTCCACCCTGATCGTCCAGATCCTCGCCTTCGACGTCGCCCATGTGGCGCCGGTCCTGCTGCTCGGCGGCTTCATCGCCTTCCGCCGCGGGGCGCGGACGCGCAGCCGCGACCTGGGGCGGGTTGCCATCGGGCTCGGCCTGATGCTGCTGTCGCTGCATTTGCTGCTGGCGACCATCGCCCCGGCGGAAAATGCGCCGATGCTGCGGCGGATGCTGGCGATGCTGACCGCCGATCCGGTGGTGGCGGTGGTGCTGGCGGCGCTGCTGTCCTGGGCCGCCCATTCCAGCGTCGCCGCCATCCTGCTGATCGCCTCGCTGGCCGGCGGCGGGGTGATCGGACCGGAGGCCGCGATCGCCATGGTGGCCGGCGCCAATCTGGGCAGCGCCGTCAATCCGGTGATCGAGGGACCGGGGGGCGACGGCCGCAACCCGGCGGCCCGGCGGCTGCCGGTCGGCAATTTGATCAACCGCCTCGTCGGCTGCCTCATCGTCGTGCCGCTGCTGGAGCCGATCACCGCCGGCCTGCAAGCGGTGTCGCCGGATGCGACGCGGCTGGCCGCCAACTTCCACCTCGCCTTCAATCTGGCGATGGCCGGGCTGTTCATCGGCCCGCTGCCCTGGTTCGCACGAGCACTGACACGGATGTTCCCGGAGCGGGTGGCGGTCGCCGACCCGGCGATGCCGCTCTATCTCGACCGCAGCGCGCTGCGCATCCCCCACCTCGCCATCGCCAACGCATCGCGCGAGGCGTTGCGCATGGCCGATACGGTGGACGCCATGCTGCGCGGTGCGCTGGACGTGATCCAGACCGACGACCGCAAGCGGGTGCAGGAAATCCGTCGGATGGACGATGTGCTGGACCGGCTGCACGAGGCGATCAAGGGCTATCTCACCCAGATCAATGTCGAGGATCTGGACGAGCGTGACGCCGGCCGGATGTCGGACGTGCTGACCTTCACCATCAACCTCGAACATGTCGGCGACATCGTCGATTGCAACCTTATGGAGACGGCCTCGAAGAAGATCCGGCGCAAGCTGCGCTTCTCCACCGAGGGGGCCGGCGAGATCGCCGGCATGCTGGAGCGGCTGAGCGAAACCCAGCGGCTGGCCGCCGCCGTCTTCGTGTCGCGCGATGTCCGCTCCGCCCGCGCGCTGATCCATGAAAAGGAGGTGATCCGCGATCTGGAGACCAGCGCCACCGAGGCGCATTTCGCCCGCCTGCGCGCCGGCCGCAAGGAAAGCGTGGAGACCAGCGCGCTCCACCTCGACATCCTGCGCGACCTGCGCCGGATCAACGCCCACTTGGTTGCCGCCGCCTATCCGGTACTCGATCAATCGGGTGAGCTGCTGCCCAGTCGTCTCAAACGAGGAGCAGCGCGGGCGTGACCGTTCACGTCCTATTGGGGAACCGCCCCGCTTCGGCTTCGACCTTTTCTTGTCACCAGCGCAGCAACGTTAACACTTTCGTAACCATATAAAATTCGTCAAGCTCTTTCGCGACATGGTTAACAAATCCTTCCTGTGGTTGTTATGGCAGCAAGCCCCAGGGGAAATGTCGGGCCGAGGAATGGTTGTCGAGAGGGAGCGGACGGTGGCGAACACGCACGCGACGTCGAACGGACCCGCGAACGGACCCGGTACACAGGGGATATCCGACGCCGGCTTCGCCGCGCGGGTGCGCGACGCCATCGACCGGCAGGAACTGTCCCTGGTCTTCCAGCCCCAGGCCGACGTGATCACCAACCGCCTGACCGGGTTCGAAGCTTTGTCGCGCTGGCGCCTGTCCGACGGCACCATGCTGCCCCCCGATGTCTTCGTGCCGATGGCCGAGCAGGGAGAGGCGATCCACCTGCTCGGCGAATGGACCCTGCGGACGGCCTGTGTCGCGGCGACCGGCTGGCTGCGCGCCGGCTATCCTGACATTCCGGTGTCGGTCAACCTGTCGGCGCGGCAGCTCGACGATCCGGGGCTGGTGCTGAAGGTGCTGGGTATCCTGGCGGAAACCGGCCTGCCCGCCGCCAACCTGAAGCTGGAGCTGACCGAAACCAGCATGTTCAGCCAGACCGCCGAGGCACGCGAGGCGCTGCTGCGGTTGCGGGGCGCCGGGATCAGGCTGGTGCTGGACGATTTCGGCACCGGCTGGTCCTCGCTGGCGACCCTGCGCCGGGTGCCGGTGGAGGCGCTGAAGATCGATAAGCAGTTCGTCCAGGCGATGGTGGAGGACCGAGACGCCGCCGCCATCGTCCAAGCGGTGGTGGCGCTGGCCCACGCGCTGGAGTTGGGCGTGGTGGCGGAGGGGGTGGAGACGCCGGAACAGCGGCTCTACCTGCAAGCCTACCGCTGCGATGTTTTGCAGGGCTATTGGCTGTCGCGCCCGCTGTCCGCCGACGGGGTGGACGCTTTCCTTGCCGAGCGCAGCGCGATCCTGCCGTCTATCGGGTCGGGGGGCTCTGGCGCTGGGCCGCAGACATCAGGATGACCCGCCGGGTTTCGTCCCACTCCGTCAGTTCCCCGGCCTCATCGGCGGTCGCCCAACAGGCCTCCAGCGCATCGTCGGCGCAGAGCGGCTCGCCCTCCGCACTCTCCGCCGCCACCTCGACCAGCGTGTAATGGTAGTGGACTCGCCCCTCGGCATTGGGGGTGATGGCGTCCACCACGGTGACGATCCCGGTCGGCACCACCTCCAGCCCGGTCTCCTCCCGCACCTCGCGCACTGCGGTCTCGAACACCGTCTCGCCGACCGACTGCGCCCCGCCCGGCAGGCTCCATTGCCCCATCCGCGGCGCCTTGCCCCGCCGGATCAGCAGCACCTTGTCGCCGCGCCAGACGACGGCCCCGACGCCAACCCAGGGGCGGTCGGGATATTCGCGGCTGGAACGGTCGGGCGGAGTGGCGGGCATGAACGGCTCCCTATCGATGTCTTGACCCGAGGGTAGCGCGGTCCGACACTGGTACACCAGACGCGAAGATGCAGTGCCGCGTCCTGCCGGCGCACACCCTACCCGACCAAATGGCCGCCCCATGAAGCTCAACGAGATCCGCACCTTCATCGCCGTTGCCGATGCGCAGTCGGTGCAGGAGGCCGGCAACCGGCTGGGGCTGACGCAGTCCGCCGTGTCGCGGCTGATCCAGCGGCTGGAGGCGGAGCTTGGCGTCGTGCTGTTCGACCGGCAGACCAAGCCGCTGGCCCTGACCCGCGATGGCGAACTGGCGCTGGCCCATGCAAGGCGAATCCTCGCGGCTGCCAGCGACTTCGCCGACGCGTTCGCCGGATCGGCCGAACCGCGCGGGCTGCTGCGGCTCGGCATGGCCCATGTGCTGACCGCGCTGGCCACCGGACGGCCGCTGGACGAGCTGCGCGCCGGCTTCCCCGGCCTGACCCTGCGGCTGCATTCGGATTGGAGCAACCCGTTGATCGAGCAGGTCCGCGCCGGCACGCTGGACGGCGCGGTGATCCTGCTGTGCGAGGGGCAGGCGCCGCCCGACGATCTGCCGGTCCGCCGGATCGGTACCGAGCCTGTCAACATCATCGCCTCTCCCGATGACGCCTCCAGCGATCTCGCCACCATGAACCAGCGCGGCTGGGTGCTGCAGCCGAACGGTTGCCGTTACCGCGAGGCGTTGCAGCAGGCGCTGGCGCCGCTCGGCTTGCAGCCGAACGTAACGGTGGAGGCCTACGACCAGAGCCTGCTGGTGTCGCTGGTGACCCGCGGCGTCGGCTTCGGCCTGGCACCGATGGGGCTGATCGCGCCGATCCCCGATGCGACGGCGGTGCGCCCGCTCGACCTTCCCAACTTCCGGATGTCGGTGACGATCTGGCTGATCCAGTCGCGGACGGCCGGACGCATCGTCTCTGTCTTCGACCGGCTGGAAGAGGCGCTTCGGCGGGAACTGGCAATCGGGCGCCTGCCGAGTTGCGCGGTGCCCAAGCACGCGATGGATGAGCATCCCCTCCTGCATTCCGCTGCGGAATGACCTGGTTGCCGATTATGAATTTGCCGAACTGTTGAGGCCCGCCTATCGTCGCAGGCAGAGCAGTTTCACAACACCGGCGCGCGGCGATACCCCGCAGAGGCGCCCGGATCCGGGAGGATGCCTTGACCACCGTTACCCCTGCACCGGCGCCCTCCTGGAGGACGCCTGCACTCGTCGTCGTCTGCGGCTGCCTGATCTCGATGCTGGCCTTCGGACCGCGCTCCAGCATGGGCCTGTTCATCGGCCCGCTTTCGGAAACCCGCGGCTGGGGCCGCGACGTCTTCGCGCTGGCGATGGCGATCCAGAACATCCTGTGGGGCGCCGGCGGCCCCTTCGCCGGGGCGCTGACCGACCGCTACGGTCCGGCCCCGGTGCTGGCCGGGGGCGGGATTCTTTATGCGGCCGGGCTGGCGCTGATGCCCTATGCCACCACCAGCGTCGAGCTGTACCTGACCGCCGGCGTGCTGATCGGGCTGGGCCTGTCCGGCGCTTCCTTCGGCATCATCATCGCCGGCTTCACCCGGCTGCTGCCGCCGGAACAGCGCAGCTGGTCGGTCGGCATCGCCACCGCCGCCGGGTCGATGGGCCAGTTCCTGTTCGCGCCCATGGGGCAGGCCTTCATCGCCGGCTTCGGCTGGCAGACCGCCCTGTTGCTGCTGGCCGCTTCGATGATCGCGGTGCCGCTGCTGGCCGGCGTCTTCCCCGGTCCGAAGGGCATGACGGCGAGCGGCACACCGGCGGTGACCGGTGCCAACATCGGCTACATCGCCGCGGTGCGGCAGGCCTTCCAGCACCGCAGCTATGTGCTGCTGGTCGCCGGCTTCTTCGTCTGCGGCTTCCAGCTGGCCTTCATCACCACCCACCTGCCGCCTTACCTCACCGCCGCAGGCATCAGCCCGACGCTCGCCGCCTGGGCGCTGGCGCTGATCGGCCTGTTCAACGTCATCGGCTCCTATGCCTCCGGTATCCTGGCGGGCAAGGTCAGCAAGCGCTACCTGCTGTGCGCCAACTATTTCTCTCGCGGCATCGCGACGGCAATCTTCATCCTGCTGCCGATCTCGTCTGTGACGGTGATCGCCTATGCCGCGGTGATGGGCCTGCTGTGGCTGTCCACCGTGCCGCCGACCTCTAGCCTCGTCGCGCTGATGTTCGGCACCCGCTACATGGGCACGCTCTACGGCTTCGCCTTCTTCAGCCATCAGGTCGGCGGCTTCCTGGGTGTCTGGCTCGGCGGCGTACTGTATGAGCGGACGGGGTCCTACGATGTGGTCTGGTGGCTGGGCGTGGCGCTGGCGATGTTCGCGACCATCGTCCACTGGCCGATCGCCGAGAAGCCCGCCCCGTCGCTGGCGGCGGCCGAGGCAAAGGCGTAAGATATACGACCATGAGCGACAGCCCCGCCCCTTCCCCTGCTGCATTTCCCATCGGCCACGGCCTCGCCGCGGCGTTGCTGGGCGGTGTCCTGCTGGTCTGGGCCGGGCTGATGGGGCTGTCGCTGCAACGCGCTGCGCTGCCCGACACGACCGACGGCCTGATGCTGGCGGTCTTCTCCCCCGGCACCAGCGATGCCGAGGCGATGGCGGCGATGGTGCGGGCCGGGGGCGAGCCGGTGCGATCCACCTGGCTTGGATTCGCCTGGGTCGCCCGCGGCGTGGAACCCGGATTCGTCGGCCGGTTGAAGGCGGAGGGCGCGCTGGCGGCCTTCGGCGAGCTTCCGGTCGGCCCGACGCTGGGCGGCTGCACCGCCACCCCGGTCGATACGGCCAAGATCGCCGCGACCCGCCTGCAATAGCTCCGCTCATTCCACCCTGTGGGCAGCTTTGGCCTCACCAACGGTGGACGCGCGTGCCTTGCGGTGTCATAGTGCGGCCCGCATTCGACCAGCCCCGTTTCCGCGGGGCCAGACTCCGGAATTCGTGAGCGACGATGAGCGAGCCGATCTCCCTGTTCACCAAACTGGCGAACATTCACATCCGTTACGTCACGTGGCGTCGGGGCGCCAAGGTCGGCAGCGACCGCTTCGGCAACGTCTATTACCGCAACAAGGACACCAAGCCCGGCACGCGCGAGCGCCGCTGGGTCCTGTATGCCGGTGAGCCCGACGCCTCCAAGATCCCGCCGGAATGGCACGGGTGGCTGCACCACACCACCAAGGAGCCGCTGCCCGAGGGGTCGAGCGCCTACCACAAGCCGTGGCAGAAGGAACATCTGCCCAACATGTCGGGCTCGGTCCAGGCCTACCGTCCGCCCGGCCATGTGCTGGCCGGCGGGCAGCGCGTGCCGGCCACCGGCGATTACGAGCCCTGGACTCCGAGCTGATCCACGCCGGCACCGACCACCGGGTCGGAACGGAAAGCGGAACGGAAAGCCCGGCCCCATGCGGGCCGGGTTTCGATTCGGGAATTCGCAGCAGGATAGCTCTATGCGCCGGAATGTGATTGAGACCGTGCTTGGCGGCGTCGTGCTCGCCGTGGCCGCCGTGTTCCTTGCCTTCGCCTACAAAAGTGCGGACCTGCGCAAGGTGCAGGGGTATGACGTCACCGCCAACTTCAACAGCATCACCGGCCTGCAAAGCGGCGCCGACGTGCGCATCAGCGGCGTGAAGGTCGGCACGGTCACCGGGCTGACGCTCGATCCCACCACCTATCAGGCGGTGGTTCACCTGTCGGTCGACAATTCGGTGAAGCTGCCGAGGGACACCGCGGCGGTCATCGCCTCGGAAAGCCTGCTGGGCGGCAAGTTCCTGTCGCTGGAGCCGGGCGGCGATCCCGACGCCATCAAGCCGAACGGCAAGATCGAGTTTACCCAGAGCACGCCGGGCCTGGAACAGCTGCTGGGACAGGTCATCTTCTCGCTGCAGAGCATGAGCAAGTCGGGCGATCAGGCCAACGGCCAGCAGGGCCAGACCCCGGGACAGGCCCCGGCCCAGCCGCCGAAGCTGTGATTTCCAACCAGCAGTGATTTCCAACCCTGGGCGTGGCCGGAACCGACGGCCGCGCCTATGCGTTCCCTCTCCAGTCCGGATGGCCATCGCCGCCGGATCACGAAGCAGGAGGAACGCGATGCGTCTGTTCCATCTGGCCGCGCTCGGCGTGGCCCTGGCGACTGCCGCCTGCGGCGCCGACATGGAAGAGAAATCGGCCACCGGCGGACTTGGCGGTGCCGCAGCAGGGGCCGTGGTCGGCGGACCGGTGGGCGCCGTAGTCGGAACGGCTGCGGGTGCCGGCGCCGGTGCAGCGACCCAGAAGATCGAAGACCGCAGCGCCGCACAAAGCGGGTCGGGCGCCACCTACAGTGCGCCGGCGTCACGCAGCACCGTCACGCGCTGAGCCGCAATTTCCGCACAACGCACCCCGGCGCCCCCGCCACTAGACGCTGACCCCGCTTCCGGGATAGAAGGCGGAGCACCCCGGTACAGTTCCCGCTGACAGGCTGGGTCTTGCCATGGGGTGCCGTCCGCAATTACGGAAGCGATCCGACGTGACGAGACTTTCTAGTTATCTCCGGCCCGATCTTCTCCGGCCTGCCGCCGGCCTGCTGGGTGCCGCGGCCCTGCTGGCATCCGTGGCCGTTCAGGCCGCTCCGGTGCCGAGCCAGATGATCGAGCGGCCGGCGGCCAAGCTGCAGTGGCTGGACAAGGTGACCGCCCGCACCTCCACCTTCACCATGAAGGTCGGGGAGACCAAGGCGATGAGCAGCCTGCGCATCACCCTGCGCGCCTGCCGCGAAAATCCGCCGATCGAGACGCCGGAATCCGCCGCCTTCTTGGAAGTGACGGAGATCAAGCCCGGCGAGCAGGCCGAACAGGTTTTCAGCGGCTGGATGTTCTCCTCCAGCCCCGCCCTGTCGGCGATGGAGAACCCGATCTACGACGTGTGGGTTCTGGGCTGCGAACAATGAGGAGGTGGGGAGGTCCGGGGCGATTGCCCCCTCCCCCGCTCTCCGTCGCTTGATCCTGCTTACTCGGCCACCGCCGCGATGGGATTGCCCAGCGCCTTGTCCAGATAATCGTCCACCTGGGTCGCCAGATCGTCGGTGCGGTTGACGAAGAAGTGGCTGGCGCCGGGAACGACGCGGTGGTCGATCCGGATGTCCTTCTGGTGCGACAGCTTGGTTACCAGCTTGGTCACCGCGGCCTGGGGCACCACCTCGTCCTTGTCGCCATGGATGATCAGGCCCGAGGACGGGCACGGCGCCAGGAACGAGAAGTCGAACAGGTTGGCCGGCGGCGAGACCGACACGAAGCCGTCGATCTCCGGCCGGCGCATCAGCAGTTGCATGCCGATCCAGGCGCCGAACGACACGCCGCCGATCCAGCAGAGCGGAGCGTTGGGGTTGTAGGTCTGCAACCAATCCAGCGCCGCCGCCGCATCGGCAAGTTCGCCCTCCCCCTTGTCGTAGGTGCCCTGGCTGCGCCCGACGCCGCGGAAATTGAAGCGGAGCGCCGAATAGCCGCGCTTGGTGAACGACTGGAACAGGGTGAAGACCACCTTGTTGTTCATCGTCCCATTGTGCTGCGGGTGCGGGTGCAACAGCAGCGCGACCGGGGCGTTCGGCTGCTTGCCGTGGGTGTAACGGCCTTCCAGGCGACCGGCGGGACCGTTGAAGAGCACTTCAGGCATGGGAACGACGTTCCTGACGCGGACAAAGGGTTGTTGGAACCGCCGCGGCGACCGGCCGGACTTTCATCCGGCAAACCGCCCCGGCGCACGGGCCGTCCGGCCCGTCACGGATTTTCCCGTCTCGGAGTGGGGTTTTCCGCACACAATTCTTGACCGTTTTGCTTGGTCATCATATATGCGTCGTAACGTCCTCCGGGACAACCCGCCTGACCCGCCCGATCGGCTCCAGCGCTAGCCGGACCCATCGATAAGTCCGGGTCCCTACCGGTCTGAACCGTCGAGGTTTCGGACCGGAAGGTCCTGAACCGCAAGGGTCCGACAGGCCGAAACCGGGCACGGGCGGCCGATGAGAGCGGCGGACTATACCACGGCGGGTGATGGCGTGTTCAAGCATCTTCGCGAAGAGATCGATGGGATCATGGCGCGCGACCCCGCCGCGCGGTCCCGGCTCGAGGTCGCGCTCTGCTACCCCGGCTTGCACGCCATCGTTCTCCACCGCATTGCCCGGCGCGCCCGCGACGCCGGATTGCACACCACCGCCCGCCTGATCTCGCAGATCGCCCGGTCGCTGACCGGCATTGAAATCCATCCCGGCGCCACCATCGGACGCCGCTTCTTCATCGACCACGGCATGGGTGTCGTGATCGGCGAGACGGCGGAGATCGGCGACGACGTCATGCTCTATCATGGGGTGACGCTGGGCGGCACCTCGCTCAATCCCGGCAAGCGCCACCCGACGCTGGGCGACGGCGTCATCGTCGGGGCCGGCGCCAAGATCCTGGGCGCCATCACCATCGGACGCGGCGCGCGCATCGGTGCCAATGCGGTGGTGGTGGCCGACGTGCCGGCAGACACTGCGGTGGTCGGCATTCCCGCCAAGCCGGTGGTGGCGCGCGACCGCGCCGAAACCCGCAAATTCATGCCCTACGGCACCCCCTGCGGCGACATCCCCGACCCGGTTGCCCGCGCGCTGACCGGCCTGCTCGACCAGATGACGGCGCTGCAGGCCCGTGTCGGCGAGCTGGAAGCGGATCGTCCGCCCGCTGCCCTCCCCCGTTCAACACCCACACCGCTAGAGACGGTGGCGTCCCACGCAAACGGGATGCACGAAGCGCAAGGAGAATCGCGATGAGACTCAGCACCAAGGGACGCTATGCCGTGATGGCGATGGTCGATCTGGCCGCCACCAGCCAGGGCAGCCCGGTCGCGCTGGCCGACATCGCGGAGCGGCAGGAGATTTCCCTGTCCTATCTGGAGCAGCTGTTCGCCAAGCTGCGCAAGGGCGGTCTGGTCAAGAGCGTGCGCGGCCCCGGCGGCGGCTATCTGCTTGCCCACCCGGCAGATGCGACCCGGGTGTCCGACATCATCCTGGCGGTGGACGAGCCGATCCGCACCACCCGCTGCGCCAACGGCACGCCGCAGGGCTGCCGCACCAACCGCTCGCGCTGCCTGACCCACGATTTGTGGGAAGAGCTGGGCAACCAGATCCATATGTATCTCAGCTCGGTCACCGTCGCCGATGTGGTGGAGCGGCGGATCATCGGCACCAGCGGCCTGAACCTGTTGCGCCCGGCCCCGGCCACCGACAGCGCCGCCGCTGCCGCCGAGTGATGCAGACCAAAGAGAGTGGCCTTTCACGTTGAGCGCTTCTGAAAAGTGACTTCCCAGCCCGTTGCCACACCCGTTGCCTCGTTCAGACGAACCGGTGTCTATCTCGACCACAACGCCACCGCTCCGCTGAAGCCGGAGGTAAAGGCGGCGATGGGTCAGGCGATGGATCTGGTCGGCAACCCGTCCTCCGTCCATGCCTTCGGCCGCAGCGCCCGCCGGGCGGTGGAAGAGGCGCGTGCCGCCGTGGCGACGCTGGTGGGCGTGAAGCCGGCACAGGTCCTGTTCACCGGCAGCGGGACGGAGGCGAACAACTTCGCTCTCCGCGGTTTCCCCGGCCGCCGTGCGCTGACCTCCGCCATCGAACATGAGTCGGTGCTGGCCGCCCAGCCCGGGGCGGAGCGCTTCGGCGTGGACCGCGATGGCGTCGCCGACCTGGACGATCTGGAGCGCCGGCTGGCCGCTGCGGACACCCCGGCCCTGGTCTCGCTGATGCTGGTCAACAACGAGACCGGGGTGATCCAGCCGGTGGCCGACGCGGCCCGGATCGCCCACGCCCATGGCGCGCTGCTCCATTGCGACGCGGTGCAGGCGGCCGGCCGGATGCCGCTGTCCCTGCCCGATCTCGGCGTCGATCTGATGACGCTGTCTGCCCACAAGCTGGGCGGTCCGACCGGCGTCGGCGCCCTGATCCTGGCGGAGGGGCTCGAACCCGATGCGCTGATCCGCGGCGGCGGGCAGGAGCGGCGCAAGCGGGCCGGTACCGAGAACCTGCTGGGCATCGTCGGCTTCGGCGCCGCGGCCCGGCTGGCGTTGGACGGGCTGGCGGAGGCCGCCGACCGTGCCTCCCTGCGCGACCGGCTGGAGCGGGAGGCGCTGGCCGCCATCCCGCACGCCCGGGTGATGGGGGCCGGTGCGGCGCGGGTCGCCAACACCAGCTGCCTGATGCTGGCCGGCCTCGCCGGAGAAACCCAGGTGATGACGCTGGACCTCGCCGGCGTGGCGGTCAGCGCCGGATCGGCCTGCTCCAGCGGCAAGGTGAAGCCCTCCCATGTGCTGGCGGCGATGGGCGAGGACGACCGCTCCGCCGCAAGCGCCATCCGGGTCAGTCTGGGCTGGACCAGCGATGACGAGGCGGTCGACCGCTTCCTGACGGCCTGGACCGCGATGGCGCGGCGAAGCGCGCCCGCGGATGGCTGATCCCAGCTGTTACCCGCCATGGCTGCGCGACCATCTGTCCTCGGTCAGGAAAGCCCGCATTCGCGCATTGCGCCGGATGCGGCTTATCGGTATGACCCCGCGGAAGGCGGCCTTCGTGACAATGGCCTTCGTGACAACAGGGGCCTCATGTCGGGTAAATCATCCCATCGGCCGAGCCTTTCGGCGTTTTGACGGACTGCGCGCATGACCAGCTCCAAATCCGGCCCGCCCAAATCCGGCCCGCCCGGCAACAGCAGCGGCGGCATTTCCGGCGCCATCGCCGGCGATCTGGAGCCCTGCGGCACCTGTGGCCGCTCGGTGGCGCCACGCGCCCTGTTCTGCCATGCCTGCGGCGCGGCACAGCCGCCGCGGCCGCTCGACCCCTTCACCCGGCTGGGGCTGGAGCGCCGCTTCGACATCGATCTGGAACAGCTGACGAAACAGCATGCCGGCTTCACCCGCGCCATGGACCCGGAGCGTTTCGCCGCCCGCGGCCAGCGCCAGCAGGCCAACGCCAAGGCCCAGGTCGAGGCGCTGCGCGACGCCTATGACGTGCTGCGCGATCCCATCCGCCGCGCCCATGCGCTGCTGGAACTGATCGGCGGTGCGCCGGCCGATGGCGACGAGGACGGCGACGAGGAGATCGCCGACCTCGTAGCCCGGCTGGCCCGTGCCGACGACGTGCTGGAGTTGGACCGCATCGGGCTGGACCTCAACCAGCGGGTCGAGGCCTGCATCAAATATCTCGCCCCGGCCTTCCGCAAGGCACAGGCGGCCTCGACACCCGACAGCCCGCCGGCCGCCGACGGTGCCGCCCGCATCCTGGCCCGGCTGCAGCGGCTGGAAGCGCTGGCCACCGAGGTGCGCGACCGCCGTGCCGCGCGGACGACCCCGCGGCCGTGATTCACATTTTCCTTACAATCGCCCTTTAATTCGCTAGGCAACCGTAAAAGAACGAGGACCCCATGCCCAAGATGACCTTCATCGAGACCGACGGCACCCGCCGCGAGGTGGACGCCCCGCTCGGCCTGTCCGTGCTGGAGATCGCGCACAAGAACAGCCTGGACCTGGAAGGCGCCTGCGAGGGCTCTCTGGCCTGCTCCACCTGCCATGTCGTGATCGAGCCGGAGTGGTTCGACGTCCTGCCGGATGCGCAGGAGGATGAGGAGGACATGCTGGACCTCGCCTTCGGCCTGACCAAGACCTCGCGCCTGGGCTGCCAGATCATCATGACCGAAGAGTTGGACGGCCTCGTCGTCCGCCTGCCGGGCGGCAGCAACAACGCGATGAAGTAAGCGTTCGGGGGAACCCTGTTCCGGCCGCCGGGACGGCGCCGCGCGCTGCGGCACCCGGCGGCCGCTTGTGTTGTCCCCTGCTGCGCATTCCTGCCTTTTCCGGGCGCCTGCCCGCCTTATATAGGGCGCCATGAACTCCCTCGGTCTTTCCAAGCGCCCCCAGGACACCCGCGTCGTCGTCGCGATGTCCGGCGGGGTGGATTCCTCCGTCACCGCGGCCGTGCTGCGGGAGGAGGGCTATGACGTCGTCGGCATCACGCTGCAGCTCTACGACCACGGCCTCGCCTTGCAGAAGCCGGGCGCCTGCTGCGCCGGCCAGGACATCTACGACGCCCGTCAGGTCGCCGACCGCATCGGCATCCCGCATTACGTCCTGGATTACGAAGGCCGCTTCAGCCAGGACGTGATGGACGATTTCGCCGACAGCTATCTGCGCGGCGAGACGCCGATCCCCTGCGTGCGCTGCAACCAGCGGGTCAAATTCCGCGACCTGCTGAACACCGCCCGCGACCTGGGTGCCGAAGCGCTGGCCACCGGCCATTATGTCCGCCGCGTCGCCGGCCCGCATGGCGCCGAGCTGCATCGCGCCGTCGATCCTGCCAAGGACCAGAGCTATTTCCTGTTCGCCACCACGCGCGAACAGCTGGAGTTCCTGCGCTTTCCCCTCGGCGGCCTGACCAAGCCGGAAACCCGCGCCCTGGCCGAGCGCCACGGGCTGGAGGTGGCAGCCAAGCCCGACAGCCAGGACATCTGCTTCGTCCCCAACGGCAACTATGCCGAGGTGGTGGCGAAACTGCGCCCCGGCTCGGTCGAGCCCGGCGACATCGTCCATGTCGATGGCCGCGTTCTCGGCCGCCACAAGGGCGTCGTCCACTACACGGTCGGCCAGCGCAAGGGGCTGGGCATCGGCGGCATCCGCGGCCAGGAAGAAGAGGCGCTCTACGTCGTCCGCCTGGAGCCTGCGCGCCGCCGCGTCGTCGTCGGCCCGCGCCGCGACCTCGCCCGCTCGCTGGTGACGGTGCGCGACGTGAACTGGCTGGGCCCCGATCTGGCCAATGGTGCCGGCATCGAGGTTTCGGTAAAGCTCCGCTCCGCCCAGCCGGCCGCCCCTGCCCTGTGGCGCGCCGGCCCGGACGGCACCGCGCAGGTCGAGCTGCTGGAGCCTCAGCACGGCATCGCCCCGGGCCAGGCCTGCGTCGTCTATCAGGGCGACCGCGTGCTGGGCGGCGGCTGGATTTCCGCCACCGCCGGCGGAGTGGGCGAGGGTATGGAGGCGGGGGAAACGGCAGCCTGAATCAGAGGGTTATGCGACTTTTCGCCGGCCGGCCAAAAAAAATCGCACCCCCCGAAAATTCCGCGTTGACAGGCCAAGTCGCCCTATCCTATATAGCGGCTCCCGGCGGCAACGACGGGACACGATGGTAGCCACGGCGGCGGAAACGCCAGCAACGGCGATCACGATGGCAGCGTAGCTCAGTGGTAGAGCAGGGGAATCATAATCCCTTGGTCGGGGGTTCAAATCCCTCCGCTGCTACCATCATAGAAAACCCCCTGATTTCCGGAAGGAAGCCAGGGGGTTTTTCTTTGTGCGCTCTCAGCTTGACGCCGTGTGGACTGTGGATCGGTGACTGTGGGGAACCGGTGGCTCCCCTTACCCCGCCAGCGACTTCGGCAGTGCGATCTGCGGCTCGACCTCCACCCGGTTGCGGCCGGCGTTCTTGGCGCGGTACAGGGCAGCGTCGGCGCGGGCCAGCAGAGGCTCGATGCCGGTGTCGCTGCCGGTCAGCCAGCTCAGCCCCAGGCTGACGGTCAGGAACAGCTCTCCGCCGTCCTCCCGCTTCACCGGCTGGGCGGCGATTGCCTGGCGCAGGCGCTGGGCGGCGGCAAAAGCATTCACGGGCGGAGTTTCCGGCATCACCACGGCGAACTCCTCGCCGCCCAGCCGGCCGATCAGGTCGCAGGCGCGCAAGCTGTCCTTGCAGGCGCGCACCGTGCTGCGGATCGCCTCGTCGCCGGTGGCGTGGCCATAGCTGTCGTTGACCCGCTTGAAATGGTCGATGTCCAGCATCACCACCGACAGCGGGCGTTCGTATCGTCGCGAGCGGGTAAACTCTTCAGCCCCCCTCTCCAGGAAGCGGCGGCGGTTCATGGCACCGGTCAGAGCATCGGTGGTCGCCAGCCGCTCCAGGTCGCGCTGCATCGCCACGACGCGCGAGGCCGCCAGCAGGCGCGCCGCCGTCCATTTCCAATCCAAAGGTTTTCGCAGGAACTCGTCGGCGCCGGCCTCCACCAGTTCGTGGAACTGGTCGGTCATGCTGCCTGGAATCATCAGGATCAGGTAGAGGTGGCGAAGCCCCTGGGCCGTGCGCAAGTGCCAGCACAGCTCCAGCCCCGTCATGTCGGCCAGACGGATGTCGGCCATCACCACGTCGAACCGCTCGTTCGCCACCGCCTCGATGGCGGCGGCGCCATTGTTGACCACGCTGGTGGCATAGCCGAGCTTGTTCAGCTCGTACACCATCATGGTCAGGTGGCGCGGTGAATCGTCGACGATCAGAATCCGCAAATCGAAAGCTCCCGGCGATCCCTGCCCGTTTATGGAGCATGCGACCTTACTTGTGCAAATGTCCTTAACGTCATGCCATGGCAGGATAACCAAAAGCGGATGTCATACGCCGGTATTCCAGGGTGATGGATGCCCCCCGCCGGAGGACCGATCTGATGCTTTTGCATATGTTGCCTATCGGGCCGGCCGGTTGATACTGTCCATCCCAATATGTTCGTGGAACAAGCGAACGATGATTGCGGGAGGCACGACCATGGACAGCGCGCGCGCGGCCCACATCGATGAACTCGTCCGTGTCTCCACCGGCCGTGTCTCCGCAGGGGTGTCGTCCGCCCGCGATCCGATCATCGAGAACTCGTGGCGCCGCTGCGTCGCCGACCACAAGCTGGACCCCACCGTCGGGCGCGAGGCGCACATCCTGCCGCAGGAACGGCTGCGCGAGCATCGCGACGCGATGGACGAGTTCCTGCGCATGGCCCGCTTCGGGCTGGAGGCGCTGTACCGGCAGGTCGCCGGCATGGGCTATGTCCTGCTGCTGACCGACAGCAACGGCGTCACGGTGGACTTCATCGGCGACCCGACCTTCGACAACCATCTGCGCCGGGCCGGCCTGTATCTCGGGTCCGACTGGAATGAGGGGCATGCCGGGACCTGCGCAGTCGGCACCTGCATCGCCACCGCCCAGGCGCTGACCGTGCACCAGACCGACCATTTCGACTCCACCCACATTCCGCTGACCTGCACCGCGGCTCCCGTCTTCGACAGCGGGGGCGAACTGGCCGCCGTGCTGGACATCTCCGCCCTGCATTCGCCGGAGCCGAAGATCAGCCAGTATCTGGCGCTGCAGATGGTGCGCGCCTATGTCCACAAGATCGAAACCGCCAACCTCTACAACAACTTCCGCCGCGACTGGGTGCTGAAGCTGTCGGCGTCGCAGGAGTTTGCGGAGGTCGACCCCGACTTCGTACTGGCGCTGGACGCCGGCGGACGGGTGGTCGGCTTCAACCACAAGGCCCATGATCTGCTGGCGGAGGACGGGGCATCACCGCTCGGCCGGTCCTTCGCCGAACTGTTCGATTGTGAGGTGGACGATCTGGTCCATTTCGTCCGCTCGCTGCCGACCGAGCAGCGCACGCTGCGCCTGCGCCGCACCGGCCTGCCGCTGTTCGCCCAGGCGATGCCACCGCCCGCCGTGTCGCTGCCGCGCAGCCACACGCCGGATCATGGCGGGGATTCGCTGCCAGAGCCGCTGCGCGTGGTGTCCGGCGGCGACCCGGCACTGAAGGCCGTGCTGACGCGGGCGGCCAAGCTGGTCAACACCCGCATGAGCCTGCTGATCCACGGCGAGACCGGCACCGGCAAGGAGCACCTCGCCAAGGCCCTGCACAAGGCCAGCATCCGCCGCAACAAGCCCTTCGTCGCCGTCAATTGCGCCGCCCTGCCGGAGAACCTGATCGAGAGCGAACTGTTCGGCTACGAGCCCGGCTCCTTCACCGGGGCGACGGCGCGCGGCAAGAAGGGGCTGATCCTGGAGGCCGACGGCGGCACCCTGTTCCTGGACGAGATCGGCGACATGCCGCTGTCGTCGCAGACCCGGCTGCTGCGCGTGCTGGCCGAGCGCGAGGTGACGCCGATCGGCCGGACCAAGGCGGTGTCGGTGGATGTCCGCGTCATCGGCGCCACCCACCGCGATCTGGTGGAACTGGTCAAGGCAGGACAGTTCCGCGACGACTTGTACTTTCGTCTCAACGGCGCGGTGTTCACCGTGCCGCCCCTGCGCCAGCGCGGCGACCTGGACTGGCTGATCGAACGGCTGCTGGCCGAGCGGGCGGAACGTGACGGCATCGGCTACCGCCTCACGCCGGCGGCGCTGGCTGCCCTGCGCGGCCATGGCTGGCCGGGCAATGTGCGGGAACTGGTGAATGCGCTGGACTATGCCTGCGCGGTCAGCGACGGCGGGTTGATCGACCTCGACGATATCCCAGAGCCGGTGCAGCACAGCGGCCTGTTCCGGGCCTGGCCGGAGGAGGTTGCGCAAACGGTTGCGACGGAGGAGGACCCGGCCGCCCGGCTGCGCGAGACGCTGCGGCGGCACCATTGGAATATTTCAGCGACGGCGCGCGCGATGGGGGTCGACCGCTCGACCGTCCATCGGCAGATGCACCGCTTCGGCATCGTGGCGCCGCACCGGGCGGAGTGAGGGAGCGCGGCAGGTTTCCGCGCCCCCCGGACTCCCCGTTTACCCTGCGGCTCCGAACCCGCCGCCGCCCGGCGTCTCGACCACCAGGGCATCACCCGGACGCATGACGGCGCTGTCCTGAGAGGCCAGTTCCTGCACGCTGCCGTCGGTGCGCTGGACCCAGGTCCGGCCGACTGCTCCGTCGGCACCGCCCTTCAGACCGAAGGGAGCGATCTTGCGGTGGTTGGCGAGGATGGCGGCGGTCATCGGCTCCAGGAAGCGCAGGCGGCGGATCACGCCGTCGCCGCCGCGCCAGCGCCCTGCCCCACCGGAGCCGCGGCGGATGCGGAAGCTCTCCACAAGCACCGGGAAGCGCCATTCCAGCACCTCCGGATCGGTCAGGCGCGAGTTGGTCATGTGGGTCTGCACGGCGTCGGTGCCGCTGAAGCCGTTGCCGGCGCCCGACCCGCCGCAGACCGTCTCGTAATACTGGTGCCACTCGTTGCCGAAGGTGGTGTTGTTCATCGTGCCCTGGGCCGACGCCATCACCCCCAGCGCGCCGAACAGGGCATCGACGATGCACTGGCTGGTCTCCACATTGCCGGCGACCACCGCGGCGGGCGGATTGGGCGACAGCATGGAGCCCGGCGGAATGACGATCTCGATGGGGCGCAGGCAGCCCTCGTTCATCGGGATCTCGTCGTCCACCAGACAGCGAAAGACATAGAGCACCGCGGCCCGGCAGACGGCCGAGGGGGCGTTGAAGTTGTTGGTGAGCTGGCTGCTGGTGCCGGAGAAATCGACGATGGCCGAGCGCGCGGCATGGTCGATCGACACCCGCAGCTTGATGACCGCGCCGTTGTCCAGCGTCACCGCGAAGTCGCCGTCGCTCAGCACGCCGATGGCGCGGCGGACCTGCTCCTCGGCATTGTCCTGGACGTGGCGCATATAGGCGATGACGGTCGACAGGCCGTGCAGGCGGACGACGCGGTGCAGTTCGCGGGTGCCCTGCTCGTTGGCGGCGACCTGCGCCTTGAGGTCGCCGATGTTCTGCGCCGGGTTGCGAGCCGGATGCGAGCCGGAGCGCAGAAGCTCCACCATTTCCTGCTCGCGGAACTGGCCGTTCTCCACCAGCGGCACGCAGTCCAGCAGCACGCCCTCGTCGGCGATGGTCCTGCTGTCGGGCGGCATCGAGCCGGGGGTGATGCCGCCGACATCGGCATGGTGACCGCGGGAGGCGACGAAGAACAGCAACTCCTTGCCCGGCTCGTCAAACACCGGGGAGACGACGGTGATGTCCGGCAGGTGGGTGCCGCCGTGATAGGGATCGTTCAGCGCGAAGCTCTCGCCGGCGGTGAAGGTGCCGCCGCGGCGCTGGATGACGGCCCGCACGCTCTCGCCCATCGATCCCAGATGGACCGGCATGTGCGGAGCGTTTGCGATCAGGCCGCCATCGCGGTCGAACAGGGCGCAGGAAAAGTCCAGACGCTCCTTGATGTTCACCGACCGGGCGGTCTTCTCCAGCGTCACGCCCATCCGCTCGGCGATGGACATGAACAGGTTGTTGAAGACCTCCAGCGTCACCGGATCAACCTTGGCCCCGCCCTTGACGCCGGCGGCCTGACGCTGGGCCGCCGGCTCCAGCCTGGACAGCACCAGATGGTTCTTGCGGGTGACCTCGGCCATCCAGCCGGGCTCGACCACGGTGGTGGAGACCGCCTCGGCCAGGATCGCCGGACCGACGACACGGTTTCCGGGCTGAAGCTGACGGCGGTCATAGAGCGGCGCCTCGCGGCGCTGGCCGCCGCTATGGATGGCGACGGTGGCAAGCCGGCGCGGCAGCACCGCGGTGGTGGCGGGAAGCTCCGGATCCTCCAGAACGTCGGTCAGGCCGACCGCCTCCAGCGTCACCGACTCGACCTCCAGCGCGGTGCCGGGGGTGAGGAAGCCGTAGCGGCGGCGGTGCGCCTCCTCGAAGGACTTGGTCATCGCCACCTTCGACCCGAAGGCGACGGTCAGGGTGGTGTCGGAGCCGGCGGCCTTGAGATGGACGCGGCGGTTGATCGCCTGCCGCCCGGCATCCACGCCCTGGCGGGTCAGCTCGGCCCGTCCTTCGGTCTCCAGATCGGTGAACAGCATGGTCAGCCGGTCGACCACCGCATCGCTCAGCGGCCCTTCCACCGCACGCTCGCGGATGGCGACGGTGTCGGCCAGACCGATGCCGTAGGCGGACAGCACGCCGGCCTGCGGGTGCAGGAACACCCGCGTCATGCCCAGCGCGTCGGCGACGGCGCAGACATGCTGGCCCGCCGCCCCGCCGAAGCCGTTCAGCGTGTAGCCGGTGACGTCGTAGCCGCGCTCGACCGAGATCTTCTTGATGGCGTTCGCCATGTTGTCGACGGCGATGCGCAGGAAGCCTTCGGCCACCTCCTGCGGGGTCATCGTCGTGCCGAGCTTGGCATTGACGGTGGCGGCCAGCTCGGTGAAGCGGGCCTTCACCACCTCGGCGTCCAGCGGCTGGTCGCCGTTGGGGCCGAAGACATTGGGGAAGAAGCGCGGCTGGATCTTGCCGACCATCACGTTGCAGTCGGTGACGGTCAGCGGACCGCCGCGGCGGTAGCAGGCGGGGCCGGGGTTGGCGCCGGCGCTGTCCGGCCCGACGCGGAAGCGGGTGCCGTCGAAGACGCAGAGCGAACCGCCGCCGGCCGCCACCGTGTGGATGTGCATCATCGGCGCGCGCACCCGCACGCCGGCCACCACCGCGTCGAAGGCGCGTTCGTACTCGCCGGCATAATGCGACACATCGGTCGAGGTGCCGCCCATGTCGAAGCCGATGACCCGGTCGAAGCCGGCCATGCCGGCGGTGCGCACCGCGCCCACCACGCCGCCGGCCGGACCCGACAGGATGGCGTCCTTGCCCTGGAAGCGGCGGGCGTCGGTCAGGCCGCCGTTGGACTGCATGAACATCAGCGGCACCGGCGCGCCATCGACGCTGAGATCGTTGGCGACCCGGTCGACATAGCGGCGCAGCACCGGCGAGAGGTAGGCGTCGGCCACCGTGGTGTCGCCACGGCCGACCAGCTTCATCAGCGGGCTGACCAGATGGCTGACCGACACCTGGGTGAATCCGACCGCGCGGGCCAGCGAGGCGACCTGCCGCTCATGCTCGGGATAGCGGTAGCCGTGCATCAGCGCGATGGCGGCGGCGCGGAAGCCCCGGCGGTAGGCCTCCTCCAGCCCGCGGCGGACGGCATGCAGGTCGACCGGCTTCAGCACGCGGCCATCGGCCATCACCCGTTCCGGCACCTCCACCACATGGGAATAGAGCTGGTCGGGCAGATCGATGCGGCGGGCGAAGATCTTCGGACGGGCCTGATGGCCGATGCGCAGCTGGTCGGCCAGACCTTCTGTGATCAGCAGGACGGTCGGCTCGCCCTTGCGCTCCAGCAGGGCGTTGGTGGCGACGGTGGTGCCCATCTTGACCACCTCCACCGTGTCCTGCGGGATAGGCTGGCCCGGTTTCAGCCCCAGAAGCTCGCGGATGCCCTGGACGGCGGCGTCAGTGTAGCGCTCCGGATTTTCCGACAGCAGCTTGTGGGTCACGACCGACCCGTCGGGCCGGCGGCCGACGATGTCAGTGAAGGTGCCGCCGCGATCCACCCAGAACTGCCACCGGGCCGGCTTGGTTTCCGCCGCACCGGTCACCGTCCCGCTCTTCGTCCCACTCATTGTCGCACCCGCCGAAGTCCATGCGCGGCAACCGCACCGCGCGTGGGCCGGAGTTTCGCGATCCGGCAGCGAATTTCAACAGCTTGCGTGCCCGGCCCCCATCAGGGGAGAGGGACGCGGCGGAAAGAACACAGGACCACAGCCGACCGGCCGGACGAATGTCGCCGTCAGGCGGCCAGCCGCTCCGACGGACGGGTGGACAGGCGGGCCAGGATGGCGTTGCCCGACAGGATGCTGTTGAAGGCGCCGCTGCCATCCTCCAAGGCCTCCAGGGCGATGGAGAACTGGTTCGGCGCCGGCAGCTCGAACATCGAGGCGATCTCGCCGCCGTCGAGCGCCAGCCGTCCGCCAAACCGGCGGGCCAGGGCGCGCATGCGGGAATTTTCCGCCAGGCACACCATATGGACATGACGGATGCCGCGGTTGCGGGCGACGGTCAGGATGCGGCGGACGAGCGTGCTGCCGACGCCCTTGCCTTGCAATCCCGACTCGATGCTGATGCCGAATTCAGCCTGCTCCGGCCAGAGGAGGCGGTCGCCGCACAGTTCGATGGCACCGCGCAGAACACCGTCCTCGAACGCGCCGAGAATCACCGTCCGTCCCCAGTCGATTGCCGCGCAATGCCGCTCCACCGCCTCGTCCGACAGGGTGCCGGCGAAGCGGGCATAACGGTCGGTGCGGTCGAGGCGGAGAAGATGCGCCCGGTACTGGGGCAGCTCGGTCGGCATGATCTTGCGGATGACAGGCATGGCTCTGCTCACGGTTCTCGAATTCCGAAAACGCATTCGTGCAGAACGTTTTTTCCCCAGGACCCGGCACCGCCGTCAGCAGGCACCGTCTTATCGCGAGCGGCGCTCTCTCCGGCGCCTTTTGTTGCATTGCAACATGGCGTGGCCGGCGGGATTCGCAAGCGCTTATTAGAAATTCGCGATACCAACAATGCTGGCCTGTTGCCGGCAAGCCACAGTTGGCCTGCCCTTTCCCGGCCGCTATGCTGCGGTCACGGGTGGGGTGGCCTGTGCACAAAAGGGCATGACATGAGCATCTGGGGCAAGATCCTGGGCGGCGCTGCCGGCCTGTTCACCGGCGGTCCGCTCGGCGTCCTGCTGGGCGGTCTGGCCGGGCATGCAGTCGATCTGTGGTCGCCCTGCGGCGCGGACGAGCAACCGCGCCGCGGCATGAGCGATGCCGAAGCCGAAGCGGCCAAGCAGACCGTCGCCTTCACCATCGGCGTGATCGCGCTGGCCGCCAAGATGGCTCGGGCCGACGGCGTGGTGAAGCGGGTGGAGGTCGACACCTTCAAGCGGCTGTTCCGCGTCCCCCCGGAGGAGTTGGACAATGTCGGCCGGGTCTTCGACCTCGCCCGCCGCGACACCCGCGGGTTCGAGGAATATGCCCGCCAGATCGCCAAGCTGTTCGAGGACAAGCACGCGGTGCTGGAGGAGTTGCTCGACAGCCTGCTGATGATCGCCGAGGCCGACGACGAGTTGCACGAGACCGAGGTGGAGTATCTGCACGCCGTCGCCGTGATCTTCGGCTTCGACGAGGCCGATTTCCGCCGCATCGTCGCCGGTCACCATCTGGCCGGCACCCCGACGGAAACCGACCCCTATGCCGTGCTCGGCGTGGCGCGTCTGGCCGGCGACGACGCGGTCAAGGCCGCACACCGGGCGCTGGTCCGCGAACACCACCCGGACCGGCTGATCGCCCAGGGCATGCCACAGGAATTCATCGATCTGGCAACCCAGAAGCTCGCGCTGATCAATGCCGCCTACGACCGCATCCGCCGGGAACGGGAAGGTGCCGCCGCCCTATCATGACCTGTCGCGAATCTTTGCTGAGCACGGTCATTTCAAATTGCTTTGCCGTGGTCTTTATCTCGTTTCATGACGTATCGTCCCCGACGGTGCGGGCAACCGGTTGCCCGCGTGCTTTGGGGACGACACGACGATGCGACGCACGATCATCCGGACGGTCTTCGCCGCTGTATTGGGAACGACGATCGCCATGGGGTGGGGCGCTCAGGCGCAGGTGACGGCCCCCGCAACACTTGGCGACGCCACGGTGGTGCTGGGCCAGCCGCTGGCGCTGAATCTGGGAACGCCGCCTGTCGGCACCGACTGCCCCACGCAGGCGGCAACGCTGAACGCGCAAGCGCTGGTCCTGGTCGCCAACGGCCAGACCATTCCTTGCGCCCGCGCCAGCTTCGCCTGCTCCGCCAAGGGCGAACTGACGGGCACCGCCTCGACCTCCATCGCCGGCAACGGCGACGATGCGGCGAAGCGGCGGGCCTCCTGGCAGACCGCCTTCAGCGGCTTCTTCAACCTCGCCGGGGCCAAGACCCTGCCGGTCGCCTTCGGTCCGGCCACCGGCGGCATGACGACCGCGCCGCAGATGGTGTCCATCCAGGGCGCCAGCGACCGTGACCTCGGGCTGGCGGCGGTGTGGTTCGCCCTGGTGGCGGCGGTGTTCCTGTTCGCCTTCTTCCGCCATTTCGGACGCACCGATGCCATGACTCCGATTGCCGGCGTGCCGATGCCGGCCGACTACCGGGCACCCTACAGCCTCGCCCGCTTCCAGCTTCTGTGGTGGAGCGGGATCGTCACCGCCTCCTACGCCGCCATCCTGACCATCACCGGGTCGATGGACACCATCACCACCGGCACCATGGCGCTGATGGGGATCGTCGGCGGCACCTCGGTCCTGGCCGTCTTCCAGGACCGCCGGCTGAACGACGACCAGACCCGGCGCCAGCAGCATGCCGCCCTCTACATCGCCGCAGCCGCGGCCACCCCACCCGACCGGACGGCGATGGCCGCCAGCCTGGAGCAGATCTATCCGCCCACCCAGGGGCTGCTGCCCGATCTGCTGAGCGATGCCGCCGGCTACAACATCCATCGCCTGCAACTGCTGGCCTGGACCGGGGTGCTGGGGCATCACCTTCCTCTACGAGGTCACCCGCACACTGGGCATGCCGGAACTGTCGGCCAACCTGCTGGCCCTTACCGGCATCAGCAACGGCACCTATTTCGGCTTCAAGATGCAGGAACAGCAGGTGCCGGCGCCGACCGCCATCGCCCCGGTATCCACCTGATCCCAGCCTGAAGCCGGGGGCGGTTCCACCGGGCGCAACCCGCCCAACCGTTTTTCCGGGTCGCGGTGGAGGGGGACGGCGCGCTATAACCCATCCCCTTCCCTCGATTTTCCGGCGCACGAACGGTCCATGGCTCCTCCCGCACCCATCACGGCGCTCCAGGGCGTCTCCGTCACCTTCGGCGGCCGTCCGCTGTTCGACGGCATCGACCTGTCCATCGGCCGCGGCGACCGCGCCTGTCTGGTCGGACGCAATGGGTCGGGCAAGTCGACGCTGATGAAGGTGCTGGCCGGGATGATCCAACCCGACGGCGGCACCGTCTTCGTCCAGCCGGGCGCCCGCCTCGCCTATCTGCCGCAGGAGCCGGACTTCACCGGCTGCGCCACCGTCCAGGACTATGTCGTGCAGGGCCTGCCCGCCGACGAACAGGACGAGGCGCACCGTGTCGACGCCGTGCTCGACCGGCTCCAGGTGGACGGCAACCTCGATCCGCGCACCCTGTCCGGCGGCGAATCGCGCCGCACCGCGCTGGCCCGCACGCTGGTCGGCAACCCCGACGTCATGCTGCTGGACGAACCGACCAACCATCTCGACCTCCCCACCATCGAGTGGCTGGAAGAGGAGCTGCTGTCCTTCCGTGGCGGCCTGCTGCTGATCAGCCACGACCGCGCCTTCCTGAACCGGCTGGCCAAGCGGACGCTGTGGCTCGACCGCGGCACGGTGCGCGCCACCGACCGCGGCTTCTCCGACTTCGAGACCTGGCAGGCCGAGGTGTTCGAGTCGGAGGAGGCGGCCGCCCACAAGCTGGACCGCAAGATCGAGAGCGAGATGAAGTGGCTGCGCGAGGGCATTTCCGCCCGGCGCACCCGCAACATGGGGCGTGTCCGCAACCTGCTGGACCTGCGGGCCGGGCGGGCGGAGCAGATCAAGGGCGGCCAGCAGGCCAAGCTCGCCATCGCCGAGGCCGAGCGCGGCGGCCGGCTGGTGATCGAGGCGACCGCCATCTCCAAGGGCTTCGACACGCCCGACGGCCGCAAGACCATCGTGAGCAACTTCTCCACCCGGATCCTGCGCGGTGACCGGGTCGGCCTGATCGGGCCGAACGGCGCAGGCAAGTCCACCTTGCTGAAGATGCTGACCGGCCAGCTCGATCCCGACGAGGGCACGGTGAAGCTGGGCACCAACCTCGACACCGCCTATTTCGACCAGCGGCGCGAGGGGCTGAACCCGGAGGACACCATCCGCAAGGTGCTGTGCCCCTTCGGCGGCGACGCGGTGGTGGTCAACGGCGTGTCGCGCCATGTCGCCGGTTACATGAAGGATTTCCTGTTCGACACCCGGCAGCTGGACAGCCCGGTCAAGGCGCTGTCGGGCGGCGAGCGCAACCGGTTGCTGCTGGCCCGGCTGTTCGCCAAGCCCAGCAACATGATGATCCTCGACGAGCCGACCAACGACCTCGACATGGACACGCTGGATCTGCTGGAGGATGTGCTCGGCGACTATCAGGGCACGTTGCTGCTGGTCAGCCACGACCGTGACTTCCTCGACCGGCTGGTGACCGCCACCATCGCGCTGGAGGGCGACGGCACCGCCACCGAATATGCCGGCGGCTATTCCGACTATCTGGTGCAGCGTCCGGCCAAGGCGGCTCCCGCCGCAGCATCCGCCAAGCCGAAGCCGGCCGCCCAGGCACCGGCCGCCGCGGCCAAGCCACGCGGCAAGCTGAGCTACAAGGACCAGCGCGAGCTGGACGAGCTGCCCACCCGCATGGACAGTCTGGGGGGCGAGATCGCCAAGCTGGAGAAGGCGCTGGCCGATCCCGACCTGTTCACCCGCGATCCCGCCAAGTTCCAGAAGACCAGCGAGCAGCTGCACGCCAAGCAGGCGGCGCTGGCCGCGGCGGAGGAGCGCTGGCTGGAGCTGGAGGCGATGCGCGAGGAGTTGGAAGGCGGGCGGGCATGAGTTTTGCCCACACGCTCCAGGCGCTGGTGGTGATGGCGCTGTGGGGGCTGAACTTCGTGGTGGCGAAATGGGCGCTGGCCGAATTTCCGCCGCTGTTCGTGATGTTCCTGCGCTTCGCCCTGGTGGCGGTGCTGATCATCCCCTTCTTCCGCGTGCCGCGCGACAAGCTGTGGAAGATCGCGCTGCTGTCGGTGACGCTGGGCAGCATCCATTTCCCGATGATGTTCAGCGGACTCAAAGGGATCGATGCCGCCACCGCTTCGCTGGCGGCACAGGTGCAGGTGCCATTCTCCTCCCTGCTGGCGGCGCTGGTGTTCAAGGACAAGCTGGGCTGGCGCCGCGGCATCGGCATGGCCGCCGCCTTCGCCGGCGTGGCGGTGATCGCCGGAGAGCCGCGGCTGGGCGAGTCGCTCCATTCGCTGCTGCTGATCCTGGCCGCGAGCTTTGCCTTTGCGGTGGCGAGCGTGCAGATGAAGTTGATCGGGGCGGTGAACGGTTTCGCCGTCAACGGCTGGATGGCACTGTTCGCCATGCCGCAGTTGCTGGTCCTGTCGCTGCTGACGGAGCATGGACAGATGGCGGCGCTGGCGAATTCGACCTGGGTCGGCTGGGCGTCCATCGCTTATATGGCCATCGCCGTCACCATCATCGCCTACGGGCTGTGGTATCCGTTGCTGGGACGCTATTCCGTCAACCAGACCATGCCCTATCTGTTGACCGTGCCGGTCTTCGGCGTCGCCAGCGGCGTGCTGCTGATGGGCGACCCGGTGACGATCAACCTCGCCATCGGCGGGCTGTTGACCATCGGCGGCGTTGCGGTGATCGTGAAGCGCCGTCCGCGCACCGTCAGCGAGACCGTCACCAACCCGACCTGATGCCGACATGAGCCGCTTCCGCCGGATCGACCTCCCCTCCCCCAACCACGGCCCGCGTGCCGACGGTGCGGGGGTGGAACTGCTGATCCTGCATTACACCGGCATGCTCACCGCCGCCCATGCGCTGGAGCGTCTGTGCGACCCGGCATCCCAGGTCAGCGCCCATTACACGGTGGACGAGGACGGCACCGTCTATGCCCATGTGCCGGAGGACCGGCGGGCCTGGCATGCCGGCCGGTCGAGCTG
The DNA here is from genome assembly GCF_003116035.1 of Azospirillum sp. TSH64. Lineage (GTDB taxonomy): Bacteria > Pseudomonadota > Alphaproteobacteria > Azospirillales > Azospirillaceae > Azospirillum. The sequence continues at coordinate 1,766,755 of NZ_LGQW01000015.1, read as the reverse complement.
GCGCGGAGCGGGGGACGTCAACAGCCGCTCCATCGGCGTGGAGATCGTCAATCCCGGCCACGAGTTCGGCTACCGGCCCTTCCCGCCGGTGCAGATGGCCGCGGTCGCCGAGCTTTGCCTCGGCATCGTCGCCCGGCATGGCATCGCCGGCGCCGATGTGCTGGGCCACAGCGACGTGGCCCCCGCCCGCAAGGAGGATCCGGGCGAGCTGTTCGATTGGCCGGGCCTTGCCGCCCACGGGATCGGGCTCTGGCCCACGCCGTCCCAGGCCGACGACGGCCCCGCCGACACAGGGGAGGTCGCCGCACTGCTGGGACGCTATGGGTACGACCCGGCAGAGCCGAGGGCGCTGCTGGCCTTCCAGCGCCACTTCAATCCCGACTGCCTGACGGGCCTTCCCGACCCTGAGACGGTGCGCCGCCTGCGCGCTTTGCTGCGACTGACCGGACGGTAACGGTCGGAGCCCGCGATTTGGGGTTTGCCCCCACGGCCGCTTCCCTATATGAACGACCGCGCCAGATGGCCGGATGGCCGCCTTCGGTTTCGACCGGGGGAGGAAAGTCCGGGCTCCACGGAAACACGGTGCCGGCTAACGGCCGGCGGGGGCGACCCTAGGGAAAGTGCCACAGAAAGCAAACCGCCGGCGTTTCGACGCAGGTAAGGGTGAAAGGGTGCGGTAAGAGCGCACCGCGGACCCGGCAACGGGGACGGCACGGTAAACCCCACCGGGAGCAAGACCGAATAGGAGCGGCCCGACCACCGTCCCCGCAACGGGACGGGCGTGGGTCAAGCGCGTTTCCGCGCCGCCGCTCGGGTTGGTCGCGCGAGGCGTCCGGGCAACCGGCGTCCCAGACGAATGGCCATCGCCTGCCCCTCGGGGCGGGATACAGAACCCGGCTTACAGGCCATCTGGCACTTTCCCACCTCTTTTGCCCAGCCCGTCCCAAATCGGCTCCCCATAGGGGCGGCCGATCCCATGGCGGCTCCCGTTTGCCCTCGCTCGTTTCCTTTCGACGGGCGGACATGGGACGGCGTGGGCGGCAGGCGGGTGGCAGAGGAGCGGTCTGCGATGTCATCCACAGGGTGGATGCGACCGCCCCTCCCCCGGCACCCCGCAGTCCGCCGGGCTTTTCCGCCGTCATCCCCAGGATGTGCACGGTCACATCCACATTTTCCCCAGACTAATCCACAGCCGGTGGATAACTGTGGGGCAATTTCCCATGCTGTCCCATGCCGAACCTTTGTTTCCCACCCAAGGTTCTATGCCGTCCGAGGGGGTCGATTCCACGGTGAGACAAACCATGCGTATATAGCATTTTCTTAAAATTTTGGAACGTTCGAAGAACCTGTGTGGATAACTCCATGCGCATCGCGAGAGTCCAGCGGAATACTGCGAAGATTCTGAGATTTCGTACACCAACTTGCCCGGATGCCACTGTATGACCCAAAAGTCTTGACACCCCCGTCTGAATACTCGGGGGAGCGTTGACGCCCATGCCGTCCCATGCTATCCCAAGAACGCCCATTTAAGGGGGGCTCTTACCCATTCTGGTTAACACCGGGGGCGGGAGCTGAATGGGCCAAGCGGGGCTAGCGCGGAGCACCCGACCGCGCACGGGGGATAGCAGGGGGGATCGCCGGGCCTATGGCCGTTTTCCTGTCCACATACGTCAACAAAGTTGACAGGAAAGGGCGTGTGTCCATCCCGGCACAGTTCAGGCAGTCGCTTGCCAAGACGTCGGCTCCCAGCACCGTCTATCTCTGGCCCTCGCTGAATCACCAGGCGCTGGAAGGCGCCGACCAGGACTATCTCGACGTCCTCTCCGAAAGCCTCGAATCCCCCGACCTCGATGCCGACGAGCGCGACATGATCGAGACCTTCATCTTCGGAAAGCTGATCCCCGTCTCCTCCGACGCCGAAGGCCGCATCGTCCTGCCCAAGGAGCTGGCGGAGTTCGCCGGCATCACCGAAGAGGCCGCCTTCATCGGCCGCCGCAAAACCTTTCAAATCTGGGAACCCAACGCCTTGAAAGCCCACGAGGCGGCACTGCGCGAACAGGTCGTGCGCAAAGACATCTCCCTCAGCCAGATCGTGGCCAAGGCGTCCCGCGGCGCCGCCAGCCGGAGCGGGGAGGGCGCCTGATGACCGACACCCGCATCCACATTCCCGTCCTGCTGGACGAGGTGATCGCCGCGCTGTCTCCGCGCGACGGCGGCCTCTATGTGGACGGCACTTTCGGCGCCGGCGGCTACAGCCGCGCCCTGCTGCAATCGGCCTCCTGCCGCGTGATCGGCATCGACCGCGACCCCGCCGCGATCGAGCGCGGCCATGCGCTTGCCCAGGAGTTCCCCGGACGGCTGGAGGTGATCGAGGGCCGATTCGGCGATATGGACCGGCTGCTCGCCGACCATGGAGTCGGGACGGTCGACGGCGTGGCGCTCGACGTCGGCGTCTCCTCCCCCCAGATCGACGAGCCGGAGCGCGGGTTCTCCTTCCGCTTCGACGGCCCGCTCGACATGCGGATGGGACGGGATGGGCCGACCGCCGCCGACGTGGTCAACACCGCCGACGAATCGGATCTGGCCGACATCGTCTACCACCTGGGCGAAGAGCGGATGGCGCGCCGCGTCGCCCGCGCCATCGTCGCCGCCCGCCGCGAGGCGCCGATCGAGCGCACGGCCCGGCTGGCCGACATCATCCGCTCGGTCGTGCCGAAGGGGAAGGGCGACGGGATCGACCCGGCCACCCGCACCTTCCAGGCGCTGCGCATCCATGTGAACGACGAGTTGGGCGAACTGCGGCGCGGCCTGTCCGCCGCCGAGTCGCTGCTGGCGCCCGGCGGGCGTCTCGCCGTCGTCTCCTTCCATTCGCTGGAGGACCGCGAGGTCAAGGCGTTCCTGCGGGAACGCTCTTCGCCGCCGCCCTCCCCGTCCCGCCACACGCCCGTGACCGCGGTCGCGGCGCATCACCCATCCTTCCGCCTGCTCTCCCGGAAACCCGTGGACCCGAGCGAGGCCGAAGCCCGTAACAATCCCCGCGCCCGGTCCGCCCGGCTGCGCGCGGCTGAACGTACCGAGGCGCCCGCGTTCCCGGCGTCCGGCAAGGAGGCAGCATGAAAGGCAAGACCTGGCTGTTCTGGGGTGGCCTGATCGCGGCCGCCGGTGGCGTGCTGTTCCAGACCAGCTACGACGTCCAGGATCTTGAGGAGAAGCTCGCCGGGCTGAACCGCAAGATCATTCTGGAACAGGAGTCGATCCAGGTCCTGAAGGCTGAATGGAGCTACCTGAACGACCCCACCAAGCTGGAGCAGATGGCCCAGGCCTATCTGACGCTGCAGCCGACCGAGCCGCGCCAGTACATGGCGATGGACATGATCCCGATGCGCCCGGCCGACGCGGTCCCGCCGCCGGCCCAGGCCCTGCCCGGCAAGGCCATGCCCGGCGCTCCGCTGCCGCCGATGGTCCGCGCGCCCGGCACCGGCAATTCCCAGCTGGCCGCCGCCCGCGTGCCCGCCGCTCCCAACAACAACGCCGCTGCCGGAATCGTTCCGGTCAGCGCGCCGGTCGGGTTGGCGAAGCCGCTGCCGATGGAAAAGGCGCTGGAACGCGCGCCTGTCGTCGTGCCGGCATCCCTGCCCTCCGGCGCTGCCCTTGCCGACCCGTCCCGCGCCAACCGGATCAAGCCGGCCGCCCTGGTGCCCGGCTCCGCCCGTGTGCCTACCGAGAAGTCGGCGACTCCGGCTGCGCCGGCCGCCGCCGGCAAGCTGGCACCCAACGCCCCGACCGCGCGCCCGACCGAACTGGCCTCCCGCCCGATCCCGGCGCCGGCACCTAAGGTTGCCGCCGCGGCTCCGGCCGCGCAGCAGCCCTATCAGCCCAAGCCGACCGACAGCCTCGGGCTGCTCGTTGCGCGCCTGGGGGCCAATCGATGATCGGTCACGACCACGGCGGCCCGGCCGGCTACGGCCAGCCGGGAGCCAGCACCGGCAGCACCTATGTGCCGCCGCCGGCACCCTCGCCCTTTCCCCAGCCGGCCCCGCAGCCGTCCGCCAAGCCGCGGACCTCGCTGGCGGTCGCGCTGGAGCAGAGCCGTTACCGCCTGATGGTGACGGCTGCCGTGGTCACGACCGTCTTCACCGCCATCAGCGTCAAGCTGGCGATGGCCACGCTGCTCGCCGGCGGCGGCGAGCCGCGCCAGCATGTCGCGCTCGAGGTGGGCGACACCACCACCAACCGCGCCGACATCACCGACCGCAACGGCAACCTGCTGGCGACCTCACTGGTCACCCAGTCGCTCTATGCCGACCCCAAGCTGGTCTCGCGCCCGGAAGAGGCCGCGCAGAAGCTGGTCGGCGCCCTGCCCGACCTGGATTACAAGGACGTCCTCGGCAAGCTGAGCGGCGACCGCCGCTTCGTCTGGCTGAAGCGCAACCTGACGCCGAAGCAGCAGGCCGCCGTCCACCGCCTCGGCATCCCCGGCGTCGCGTTCGAGCGGGAGGAGCGCCGCTTCTATCCGGCCGGCCCGCTGACCTCGCACATCGTCGGCTTCACCGGCATCGACAACAACGGCCTTGCCGGCATGGAGCAGGGCTTCAACAAGCGGCTGACCGAGGAGCCCGGCACGCCGCTTCAGCTGTCCATCGACCTGCGGTTGCAGCATGTCCTGAAGAAGGAGCTGGCCGCCACGGTGCAGGAATTCAGCGCCATCGGCGCCGCCGGCATCGTCTTCGACGTGCGCAACGGCGAAGTGCTGTCGATGGTCTCGCTGCCCGATTTCGACCCGCAGGATCCGACCGGCCTGGTCCCGGACACGCTGTTCAACCGGGCTACGCTCGGCGTGTACGAGATGGGTTCGACTTTCAAGATCTTCAACTCTGCGTTGGCATTCGACACCGGCAAGATCCGGGTGTCGGACATGTTCGACGCGGCGCACCCGGTCAAGATCGGCCGCTTCACCATCAACGACTACCACAACCTGCACCGCGCGCTGACGGTGGCGGAAGTGTTCCAGCACTCCTCCAACCTCGGCTCGGTGCGCATGGTGCAGCAGGTGGGCGTGGCGGCGCAGAAGGCCTTCATGACCAAGATGGGCTTCACCAAGCCCACCGGGCTGGAGCTGCCGGAAAGCGGCTGGCCGCTGGTGCCCAACCCGTGGCGCGAGGTCAACAGCTACACCATCTCCTTCGGCCACGGCATCTCCGTCAGCCCGATGCACACGGTGGCCGCCGCCGCGTCCGTCATCAACGGCGGCCTCTTCCACAAGCCGACGCTGCTGAAGCGCCAGCCCGACGGCGAGATTCCGACCGAGCAGGTGGTGTCGCGCCAGACCTCCGACATGATGCGACGCATGTTCCGCTTCGTCGTCACCGAGGGTACCGGCAAATCGGCGGAAGTGAAGGGCTATGTCGTCGGCGGAAAAACCGGCACGGCGGACAAGCAAAAGGGCAAGCATTACCAGAAGAACTCGCGCATGTCGTCGTTCCTGGGCGCCTTCCCGATGAATGATCCGCGCTACATCGTCTATGTGCTGGTCGACGAACCGCAGGCGACGAAGAAGACTTACGGCTACGCCACCGGCGGCTGGGTCGCCGCCCCGGCGGTGGGCCGCATCGTCAAGCAGATCGGCCCGCTGCTGAATGTGCCGATGGTGGACGAGAACACGCCGGAGATCCTGAACTCCACCTACCTGAACGCCGCCGGTTCCACCAACTGGCAGCAGTCGCTGCCGCCCGTCACCGCTCCACCCCCCGCGAAGGGAAGCACCGTTGCGTCTTTCCCAACTCAGACCAAGCCGCGCTGACGCCACCCGCGGCGTCGCCGACCCCAACATCGCCGGGCTGACCGCCGACAGCCGGGCGGTCAAGCCCGGCTTTGTCTTTGCTGCACTGCCCGGCGTGAAGGCCGATGGCCGCGCCTTCATCGCCGACGCGCTCGCCAGGGGCGCCGCCGCCGTGCTGGCGCCCGAGGGCACTGAACTGCCAGCCGGTTCCACCGCCCTCCTGCTGACCGACCCGCAGCCCCGCCTCGCCTTCGCGCTCATGGCCGCCGCCTTCCATGGCGGGCGCCAGCCGGAGACGGTGGTGGCGGTGACCGGCACCAACGGCAAGACCTCCACCGTCCAGTTCGCCGCCCAGATTTGGACGCGCCTCGGCCTGCCCGCCGGCAGCCTGGGCACGCTGGGCCTGCTCGGCCCCGGCCTGCACGGCTATGGCGGAATGACGACGCCCGATCCGGTGTCGCTTCACCGTGATCTCGCCGCCGCCAAGGATGCCGGCATCGAGCATCTGGCGATGGAGGCGTCGAGCCATGGGCTGGAGCAGTTCCGGCTGGACGGGGTGGCGATCAAGGCCGCCGGCTTCACCAACCTGACGCTGGACCATCTGGACTATCACGGCACCATGGAGGCGTACCGCGACGCCAAGGCGATGCTGTTCGACCGCGTCCTGCCGACGGGGGCCGTGGCGGTACTGAACGCCGACTCTCCGGAATTTCAACATTTTGCCACCATTTGTAACGACCGCGGCCACCGGGTCCTGTCCTATGGTCTGGCCGGCACCGAGCTTCGGGTGACCGGGGTTGAGCCGCTGGCCCATGGCCAGCGCCTTTCCCTGTCTGTGCTCGGCCGCGACGTGACGGTCGACCTGCCGCTGGCAGGTCGGTTCCAGGCCTGGAACGTGCTCTGCGCGCTGGGACTGGTCATCGGATCCGGCGGTGACGCCGGGCGGGCGCTGGACAGCCTTTCCTCGCTGGAAGGCGTACCGGGCCGGTTGCAGCATGTCGCGACCCATCCCAACGGGGCGGCGGTCTACGTCGATTTCGCCCACACGCCGGACGCGCTGGAAACGGTGCTTCTGGCGCTGAGGTCGCATGCCGCGCGCCATCTGGTGACGGTGTTCGGCTGTGGGGGCGACCGCGATCGCAGCAAGCGGCCGGTGATGGGAGCTCTGGCGGCTAGACTGGCCGACCGCGCCATCGTCACCGACGACAACCCGCGGACCGAGGATCCCGCCTTCGTGCGGGGTCAGGTGCTGGCTGGGGCCACCGGGGATCTGGCCGGCCGGCTGGAGGAGATCGGAGACCGGGCCGAAGCGATCCGCACCGCGGTGCGGCAGCTTCAGCCCGGCGACGTACTGGTCATCGCCGGCAAGGGCCACGAACAGGGACAAACGATCGGCACCGAGGTGCATCCGTTCGACGATGCGGACGAGGCCCGGAAAGCCGTAGCGGAGGTTGGAGCATGAGCGGGGACAGGACGGTCCTTTGGACAGCGGATGAGGCGGCGGCCGCTACCGGCGGGCGTTTGGCCGGCCCGTCCGCCTGGACCGCGACCGGCGTCGCCATCGACAGCCGCAAGGTGGCGGTGGGCGACCTGTTCGTCGCCATCCGCGGGCCGAATTTCGACGGGCACGCCTTCGTTGGCGCCGCGCTGGCCGCCGGTGCCGCCGCTGCGATGGTCGACCATCTGCCGGATAATCTCCCGGAAGGCGCACCGCTGCTGCTCGCCCCGGCCGACACGCTAGAGTCGATGGCGGCGCTGGGCGTGGTGGCGCGGGCGCGTTGCGGCGCACGCTTCGTCGGCGTCACCGGCTCCGTCGGCAAGACCGGGACCAAGGAGACCTTGCGCCATGTCCTGTCGGCGCAAGGGGCGACCTACGCCAACGAAGGCAGCCTGAACAACCATTGGGGCGTGCCGCTGTCGCTTGCCCGCCTGCCTGCCGACAGCAGCTATGGCGTGTTCGAGCTGGGGATGAACCATGCCGGCGAACTCGGGCCGCTGTCGCGGCAGGTCAAGCCGCATGTCGCCGTCATCACCACCATCGAGGCGGTGCATCTGGAGTTCTTCTCCGGCGTCGAGGCCATCGCCGATGCCAAGGCCGAGATCTTCGAGGGGATGGATGCCGGCGGCATCGCCGTGCTGAACCGCGACAACGGACAGTATGGCCGGCTGGCCGCCGCCGCCCGCCGCCAGGGGCTGACCGACATCTGGAGCTTCGGCGCCCATGACGAGGCCGACGCCCGGCTGGTCGACTGCTCGCTGCATGCGACCTGCAGCGCGGTGACCGCGCTGATCCGCGGCGAACGGGTGCAGTATTGCCTGTCGCAGCCGGGCCGGCACTGGGTGATGAACAGTCTGGCGGTGCTGCTGGCGGTGAAGGCGCTGGGCGCCGATGTCGCCGCCGCCGCCCGGTCGCTGTCCAGCCTGCCGCCGGTCAAGGGGCGCGGCACCCGCAAGCGCATCCAGCTGCCGCAGGGCGCCTTCACCCTGATCGATGAGAGCTACAACGCCAGCCCCGCCGCAATGACGGCGACGCTGGAGGTGCTGGGCAAGATCGACCCCGGTGCCGGCGGCCGGCGCATCGCCGTGCTGGGCGACATGCGGGAGCTGGGCGCGCGCGCCGACGCGCTGCACATCGGTTTGGCCGAGCCGCTGCGCAACGCCCATGTCGACGCCGTCTATGCCTGTGGGCCGCATATGAAGACGCTGTTCGACCGCCTGCCGGCGGCGATGCGCGGCGCCTGGACCGAAACCAGCGTGGAGCTGGCCCCCATCGTCACCGGGACCGTAAAGGGCGGCGACGTCATCATGGTCAAGGGGTCCCTGGGCAGTCGTACAGGTCTGATCGTCGATGCGCTCGCGGCACTCGACAGCGGGCGCGAAAGCGAGGACAAAGCCGCCTCCCGAACCACCAACCAGCCGCAGGCGGCCGCGCAATCCGCGCAGGCCCCGCGAGGCTGACGGACCCAAATGCTCTACAACCTCCTCTTCGGTCTGGCCGACGTCTTTTCGCCGTTCAACCTGTTCCGGTACCTGACCTTCCGGACCGGTGGTGCCGTGATCACGTCGCTGGTCATCAGCTTCGTCTTCTTTCCGCGCCTGATCGCCTGGCTGAAGCGCAAGCAGGGCGAAGGCCAGCCCATCCGCGCCGACGGCCCGGAGAGCCATTTCAAGAAGAAGGGCACGCCCACCATGGGCGGCCTGATGATCCTGATTGCCATGACGGTCAGCACCCTGCTGTGGGCCGACCTGACCAACGCCTATATCTGGATCGTCCTGCTGGTGACCATCGGCTACGGCCTGATCGGCTTCGGCGACGACTACCTGAAGCTGACCAAGCGCAACACCAAGGGGCTGTCCGGCCGCTTCCGCCTGGGCTGGGAGATCACAATCGGGCTGGTCGCCTCGGCGCTCATCATGTGGGTGTCGGCACCGCCGCTGTCGGGCGGCGTGGCGGTGCCCTTCGTCAAGGATTTCCTGGTCCAGCTGTCCTGGTTCTTCGTGCCCTTCGGCGCCTTCATCATGGTCGGCGCCTCGAACTCGGTGAACCTGACCGACGGGCTGGACGGGCTTGCCATCGTGCCGACGATGATCGCCGCCGGCTGCTTCGGCCTGATCTCCTACCTGTCGGGCAACGCAATCTTCGCCAACTATCTCCAGATCCACCATGTGCCGGGCTCGGGCGAGCTGGCGGTGTTCTGCGGCGCGCTGGTCGGCGCCGGGCTGGGCTTCCTATGGTACAACGCCCCGCCGGCCATGGTCTTCATGGGCGACACCGGGTCGCTGTCGCTGGGCGGTGCCTTGGGTGCGGTCAGCGTGGTGACCAAGCATGAGATCGTGCTGGCCATCATCGGCGGCCTGTTCGTGCTGGAGACGGTGTCGGTGATCGTGCAGGTCGCCTCCTTCAAGCTGACCGGCAAGCGGGTGTTCCGCATGGCGCCGCTGCACCATCACTTCGAGAAGAAGGGCTGGGCGGAACCGACCGTGGTGATCCGCTTCTGGATCATCGCCTCGATCCTGGCGCTGGTCGGCCTGTCCACGCTGAAGCTGCGCTGAGGGGGGCACCGGCGATGATCGACCTGTTCTACATGCAGGAGCTGCCCGTCGCGGTGATGGGGCTGGGCAAGTCCGGCCTCGCCACCGCCCGCGCGCTCCGCGACAGCGGGGCCGAGGTGCGGGTGTGGGACGACAATCCCGCCTCCCGCACCGCGGCGGAGGCCGAGGGCTTCGCCGTGGTCGATCTCGCCAGCGCCGACCTGTCGGACCTGACCACCATCGTCTGGTCGCCCGGCATCCCCCACACCCACCCCAAGCCGCATCCGGTGGCCGAGCGCGCCTGCACGCTGGGGATCGAGCTTATCTGCGACATCGAGCTGCTGGGCCGGGCGGAGCGCGACTGCGCCTTCATCGGCATCACCGGCACCAACGGCAAATCGACCACCACCACCCTGATCGGCCACATCCTGGCTGCCGCCGGCCGCAAAGCCGCGGTGGGCGGCAATCTGGGCACGCCGGTGCTGACCTTCGATCCGATCGGGTCGGGCGGCACCTGCGTGCTGGAGATGTCGAGCTATCAGCTGGAGCTGACCCACTCGATCACTTTCGACATCGCGGTCCTGCTGAACATCACGCCCGACCACCTCGCCCGCCATGGCGGGATGGAGGGGTACATCGCCGCCAAAAAGCTGATCTTCCACCGCCAGACCTGGCCGCGCACCGCGGTGATCGGGGTGGACGACGAGCATTGCCGCAAGATCCACGCCGACCTCGCCACCGCCGGCGACCAGCGCATCTGGCCGATCTCCGCCCAGGGGCCGGTGGCGGGCGGCGTCTATGCCGCCGACGGCTGGCTGGTCGACGACACCGACGGCGAGGCGGTTCGGGTCGTGGAGCTGTCGGGCCTGCCCAGCCTGCTGGGCGCCCATAACTGGCAGAACGCCGCCGCCGCCTTCGCCACCTGCAAGGCCGCCGGCCTGCCGGTGCCGGCCATCGTCGCGGCGATGGCGACCTTCCCCGGCCTCGCCCACCGGCAGCAGCTGGTCGGCACGCTGGACGGGGTGCGCTTCGTCAACGACAGCAAGGCGACCAACGCCGACGCCACCGAAAAGGCGCTGGCGACGTTCGACCCGATCTACTGGATCCTCGGCGGACAGGCCAAGGACACCGGGCTGAACGGTCTGGAACGCTATATGGGCCGCGTCCGCCACGCCTTCCTGATCGGCGAGGCACAGGAACAATTCGCCGCATGGCTAGACGCGCAGGGTGTTGCTTATACACGCTGTGGAACGCTGGATGTTGCGACCGCGAAGGCGGCCGGACTGGCCCTGGCGGAACGGCTGGAGGGCGCTTGCGTGCTGCTGTCCCCAGCTTGCGCGTCATGGGACCAGTTTGCCAATTTCGAGAAGCGCGGCGAAGCCTTCGCGGTCTATGTCGCGAACATCGTCGCGGCGCATGAGAGCACCGGTGACGGCACCAGCGGGGGCGTTGCATGATCACCTTCGACCGTACCGACCAATCGATCTTCGGCCGCTGGTGGTGGACCGTCGACCGCTGGCAGCTGGGCGCCGTCGCCCTGCTGATGTTCCTCGGCACCGTCCTGATCACCGCGGCCAGCCCGCCGGTGGCCGAGCGCATCGGCATCCAGGACACCTTCTATTTCGTCGAACGCCACGTGATGATGCTGATCCCCGCGATCGTCATCATGGTCGGCGTTTCTCTGCTCAGCCCGCGCGGCGTGCGGCGGGTGGCGCTGGCGGTGTTCCTGATCTCGGTGGCGCTGGTCTATGCCACGCTGGTGGTGGGCGTGGAGATCAAGGGTGCCCGCCGCTGGATCCATGTCCCCGGCCTGTCGATCCAGCCGTCGGAGTTCGTGAAGCCGGCCTTCGCCGTGGTCGCCGCCTGGCTGTTCTCGCTGTCGCGCACCAACCCCGGCTTCCCCGGCGCGCTGGTGTCGATGGCGCTTTACGGCCTCACCATGGCCGGCCTGATCCTTCAGCCCGACCTGGGCATGACCTTCGTCGTCTCCGCCGTCTGGTTCACCCAGTTCTTCCTGGCCGGTCTGAACCTGGTGCTGGTGATGGGGCTCGGCGGGCTGGGCGTGGTCGGGCTGGTCGGCGCCTATTACACGCTGCCGCACGTCACCAGCCGCATCAACCGCTTCCTCGATCCGCATGCCGGCGACAACTATCAGGTCAACCGCTCGCTGGAGGCCTTCGCCAACGGCGGGCTGATGGGCACCGGCCCCGGACAGGGCACGGTGAAGTTCTATCTGCCCGACAGCCATGCCGACTTCATCTTCGCGGTCGCAGGCGAGGAGCTGGGCCTGATCTTCTGCCTGGGCTTGGTGGTTCTGTTCGCCTTCGTCGTTCTGCGCGGGTTCGCCCGTGTCTTCAACGACAACAATTATTTCGTCCTGCTGGCCGCCGCCGGTCTTCTGATCCAGTTCGGGCTTCAGGCGGCGATCAACATGGGTTCGTCCTTGCATCTTATGCCGACCAAGGGCATGACCCTGCCGTTCATCTCCTACGGCGGCTCTTCGCTGCTCGCTCTCGGGTTCGGCATGGGTATGGTTCTGGCACTGACACGCAAACGCTTCGGCCCCGCGGAATGAGGAGGCCGACCGACTTGAGCACGATCGGCTCCAATGCGGGCTTCCCTGCGGGATTCGACGCCAACGCCAACAAGGTGATCGTGCTGGCCGCCGGCGGTACCGGTGGGCACATGTTCCCGGCCGAGGCGCTGGCGCGCGAGCTGCTGGCCCGTGGCCGGGCGGTGACGCTGGTGACCGACAAGCGCGGCCATGCCTTCGGCGAGAACCTGCCGGAGGTGCCGGTCCATCGCATCCGCGCCGCCTCCCCCGGCGCCGGCATCGTCGGCAAGCTGAAGGCCGCCCTGCAGATGGGCCTCGGCCTGTTGGAGGCGCGGGCGCTGATGCGCCGGCTCGACCCCGCCGCCGTGGTCGGCTTCGGCGGCTACCCGTCGGTCCCCACCGTCTATGCCGCCATCCAGTCGAAGCTGCCGGCCCTGCTGCACGAGCAGAACGCCGTGCTGGGCCGCGCCAACCGGATGCTGATCGCCGGGGCCAGCCGCATCGCCGTCGCCTTCTCCGACATCGAAAAGCTGGGCGAGGCGCAGCGCGTCAAGATCGTCCGCACCGGCAACCCGGTCCGCCCGGCCGTCGCCGCCCGCCGCCTGTCCCCCTACGAGGCACCCGGCGCCGACGGTCCCGTCCGCCTGCTGGTGATGGGCGGCAGCCAGGGCGCCCGAATCTTCTCGGAGGTGATTCCCGCGGCGCTGGCCCTGTTGCCCGAGGCGATGCGCGCCCGCATCCATCTGGCGCAGCAATGCCGCCCGGAGGATCTCGAAGCCGCCCGCGACGCGCTGGAACCGCTGGGCCTCGCCCGGCTGGAGTTGCAGACCTTCTTCCGCGATGTGCCGGAGCGGCTGGCCGCCTGCCACCTCGCCGTCACCCGCGCCGGGGCCTCCACCATCGCCGAGCTGACCTGCGTCGGCCGTCCGGCGATCCTGGTGCCCTACCCGCACGCCACCGACGACCACCAGACCGCCAACGCCCGCCATCTGGCGGAAGCCGGCGCCGCCTGGCTGGTGCCGCAGCCCTCCTTTACCGCACAGGCTCTGGCCAAGCAGCTGTCCGCCCTGCTGGCCGATCCGCAGGCGCTGACTGCCGCAGCCCGCGCCGCCCATGGCTGGGGCACCGCCGACGCCGCCACCGCGCTGGCCGACGCCGTGCTGGCGATGCTGGACGGCGGCCCCGCCGCTCACGATCACGCCCGCTCCGACCACGACCAATCCCAACACGCCCGGCGCCCGTCCGCCGGTGCCAGCGCCAAGGGGGCCGCGGAATGATGAAACCCATGCGGAATCTGACCCGGCCGACGCCGCGGCCGCTGCAGGACTGGCCGGCGGACATGACTCGGACCGAGGGCGGCTGGTACAACCGTCCGGGCTGCCCGCTGGTGCCGCGCTTCCTCGCCGAAGGCGGCTTCCTGCGTGACCGCCTGTCGATGATCCATGGATCGCAGCCCCTCCCCAACGACCTGTCCGACGGGGCGGTCGACGCCACCCTTCGCCTGATGCTTCGCCGCGGAAAGTAAGCCTGACATGCGCGCCCTCCCCCTCTCGATCGGCACCATCCACTTCGTCGGCATCGGCGGCATCGGCATGAGCGGCATCGCCGAGGTGCTGCGGAACCTGGGCTACACCGTCCAGGGTTCCGACCTCGCCGAGAACGCCAACGTCAAGCGCCTGCGCGAACTGGGCATCAAGGTGTTCGTCGGCCATCGCGGCGAGAACATCGCCGGCGCCGCCGTCGTCGTCGTCTCCTCCGCCGTCAAGCGCGACAATCCGGAGGTCGTGGCCGCCCGCGCGGCCCTGGTGCCGGTGGTCCGCCGCGCCGAGATGCTGGGCGAGCTGATGCGCCTGAAATGGGCCATCGCCATCGGCGGCACCCATGGCAAGACCACTACCACTTCGATGGTCGGCCATATGCTGGAGCATGCCAACCTCGACCCCACCGTCATCAACGGCGGCATCATCAACGCCTATGGCTCCAACACCCGGCTCGGCACCGGCGACTGGATGGTGGTGGAGGCGGACGAGAGCGACGGCACCTTCGTGAAGCTGCCGGCCTGCATCGCCGTCGTCACCAACATGGATCCGGAGCATCTGGACTTCTACGGCACCTTCGACAACGCCCGGGCCGCCTTCGACAGCTTCGTCCAGAACATTCCCTTCTACGGCTTCGCGGCACTCTGCATCGACCATCCCGAGGTGCAGGCGATGATCCCGCGCGTGTCGGACCGCCGCATCGTCACCTACGGCTTCTCGCCGCAGGCCGACATCCGCGCGGTGAACGTCGAGCTGGGCCCCGACGGCGCCAAGTACGACGTGCTGATCTACGACCGCCACACCGGCGAGAGCCGCGCCATCGCCGGCGTGCGCCTGCCGATGTACGGGCCGCACAACGTCCAGAACTCGCTGGCCTGCTTCGCCGTCGGCAACGAGATGGGCCTGCCCGACGTGGTGATGCGCGACAGCATGGCCAAGTTCCAGGGCGTTAAGCGCCGCTTCACCAAGACCGGCGAGACCAACGGCATCACCGTCATCGACGATTACGGCCACCATCCGGTGGAGATCGCCGCGGTGCTGAAGGCCGCGCGCACCGCCGGCACCGGCCGCACCATCGCCGTCGTCCAGCCGCACCGCTATTCCCGCCTCGCCGCCCTGTTCGAGGAGTTCTGCACCTGCTTCAACGACGCCGACGCCGTGATCGTCGCCGACGTCTATGCCGCCGGCGAGGCGCCGATCGAGGGCGTCAGCCGCGACAGCCTGGTCGAGGGCCTGCGCATGCACGGCCACCGTCATGTCGTGGCATTGCACAGCCAGCAGGAGTTGGCGCAGGTGGTGCGCGAGATGGCCAAGCCCGGCGACTTCGTCGTCTGCCTGGGCGCCGGCAACATCACCCAATGGGCGAACGCCCTGCCGGGTGAGCTGGCCTCCCTCTATGGCGCGACGCGATGACGGCAGCGCCCAGCATGAGCCCGGCTGACAGCCATCGGCCCAACGGCCACCTGATCCAGCGGATGCCCGCGGTGCGGGGCCGGCTGACCGCCGACGCCCCGCTGGCGCCGGTGACGTGGTTCCGCGTCGGCGGGCCGGCGGAGGTGATGTTCCGCCCGGCCGATGCCGACGACCTCGCCGACTTCCTGGCCGCCCTGCCGGCCGAGGTGCCGGTGACGGTGATCGGCGTCGCCTCCAACCTGCTGGTGCGGGACGGCGGCGTGCCGGGCGTCACCATCCGGCTCGGCCGCGGCTTCACCGACATCACCGCGGACGGAATGACCGTGACCGCCGGGGCAGCGGCGCTCGACCTGAATGTCGCCATGGTCGCCCGCGACGCCGGCATCGCCGGGTTGGAGTTCCTCTCCGGCATCCCCGGCACCGTCGGCGGCGCGCTCCGCATGAACGGCGGCGCCTATGGCCGCGAGCTGGCCGACGTGCTGGTCTCCGCCATCGCGGTGGCGCGCGACGGCCGGCGGCTGGAGTTCAGCCATGCCGGCATGGGCTTCACCTACCGCCACAGCGCGGCCCCGGACGATTGCATCTTCACCGGTGCCGTCCTGCGCGGCGAGCCCGGCAACCCGCTGGAGATCGCGCGGCGCATGGCCGAGATCTCCGACAAGCGCGCCGACAGCCAGCCGGTCCGCTCCCGCACCGGCGGCTCGACCTTCAAGAATCCTGAGGGCCACAAGGCCTGGGAACTGATCGACAAGGCCGGCTGCCGCGGCCTGTCCATCGGCGACGCCCAGGTGTCGGAAAAGCACTGCAACTTCCTGATCAACAACGGCACGGCCACCGCCGCCCAACTGGAAGCGCTGGGCGAGGAAGTCCGCCGCCGCGTATTCGAGACCAGCGGCGTCACGCTGGACTGGGAAATCAAGCGCATCGGCATTCCCGCCGAAGGAAGCACCGCCCAATGACCGAAGCCCTTCTCCACGCCCACAAGAAGCATGTCGCCGTCCTTATGGGCGGCTGGTCGGCCGAGCGCGAGGTGTCGCTGGTCAGCGGGGCCGGCGTCGCCAAGGCGCTGGAGGAGGAAGGCTACCGCGTCACCGCCATCGACGTGCAGCGCGACCTGGGCGGGCTGATGCACGCCCTGAGCAATCCGCGCCCCGACGTGGTGTTCAACGCCCTGCACGGCCGCGGCGGCGAGGACGGGACGATCCAGGGCGTGCTGGAGTTCCTGGGCCTGCCCTACACCCATTCGGGCGTCCAGGCCGCCGCCATCTCCATGGACAAGGCGATGACCAAACGCGTGCTGGACACCGTCGGCGTCCGCTCGCCCAAGGGGATGGTGTTGTCCCGCGGGGAGATCACCGGCGGCAGCCACCCCATGCCTGCGCCCTATATCGTCAAGCCTGTGGACGAAGGCTCGACCGTTGGCGTAACCCTGGTCCGCGAGGGGCAGAACAGCCCGGTCGGCGACGCGTGGACTTTCGGCGAGCGCGCGCTGGTCGAGGAGTTCATCCCCGGTCGCGAGCTGACGGTGGGCGTCATGGGTGACCGTGCTTTGGCGGTGACCGAGATCGTCTTCCAGGCCCAGCTCTACGACTATACCGCGAAATACAGCGCCGGACATGCCGTCCACACCGTCCCCGCCGCGATCCCCGAGGTCGTTGCGGAGGAGGCGAAGCGGCTGGCGGTGCTGGCGCACGACACCCTGGGCTGCCGGGGCGTGTCGCGCAGCGACTTCCGCTGGGATGACAGCCGGCCGGGAACGGACGGTCTGTATTTCCTGGAGATCAACAACCAGCCGGGCATGACGCCCCTGTCGCTGGTGCCCGAACAGGCCGCGCATGTGGGGATCACCTACGGCGCGCTGGTCGGCTGGCTCGTGGAGAACGCCGCATGTCAGCTCGCCTGATGGCCGACCCGGACTTTCGCGCCGCCGCCGGCGCGCGCGCCCGGGACGAGATGCCGACCCCGCCACGCGCCATGGCCGCGTCGGCGGAAAAAGGCAAGCGGCGGCGTGCCTGGCCGCGCTGGACCCGCTCCGCCGTCAAGGCGGCGCTGGTGCTGGTGCCGGTGCTGGGACTGGTCGGTGCCGCCGGCTCCACCTGGAAGCGTGGCAATCTGGCCGAGACGATGGAGGCGGCGCAGGAAAGCGTCATCCGCCTGACCGGCGACATGGGCTTCCGCCTGTCGGAGATCCTGGTGGTCGGCCGCAGCGAGACCGAGCGCGACGTTGTGCTCGACGCGCTGGGCGTGCGCCGTGGCGAGCCGATCCTGTCCATCGACCTTGCCGATGCCAAGCAACGGCTGGAGGAGTTGCCCTGGGTGTCGTCCGCCTCGATCGAGCGGCGGCTGCCCGGCTTCCTCTACATCCGCCTGTCCGAGCGCCAGCCGATGGCGATCTGGCAGCATGACCGCCAGTTCACCGTCATCGACCGCGCCGGCCGTCCGCTGGCCGACGCGGCGGAATTGGCGCGCCGCGGCAACCAGCGGATCGAAACTCTGCCGCAGGTGATCGGCGCCAACGCCCCGCAGCAGGTCCACACCCTGCTGTCGGCGCTGGATGGCGCCCCGACCATCGCGCCGATGCTGTCATCCGCCAGTTGGATCAGCGACCGCCGCTGGAACCTGCAGCTCGGCAACGGCGTGACGGTGAAGCTGCCGGAAGGCAATGCCGAGATGCGCCGCGCGCTGCGCCAACTGGAGCAGATGCACACGGCCAGCCATGTGCTGGACCGCGACATCGTCGCCATCGACCTGCGCCTGCCCGACAAGGCCGCGATCCAGACCTCCGCCACCGCCCAGCTTCCGGGCTGGGAGGACGACACGAAGAAGAAGAACGGCAAGAAATCTTGAAGCCCCGGTGACGACAGGCGCTTGTGGGGAAGCGCCCGTCGCCGGTGGACAGGAGTCGAGGGAAAGTCTTGGGGGGCATGTTCGGGATGGGATTCAACGGTGCCAAGAAGCCGAAGCGGCCGGCCCGTGGCGGGATCGTCACGGCGCTGGACGTCGGCTCGACGAAGGTGTGCTGCGTCATCGCGCGGATGGAGGAGCCCGGCTCCCTCCGCGTGATCGGCGTCGGCCACCAGATCGCCACGGGCATCCGCGCCGGAACCATCATCGACATGGAGGCGGCGGAGACCTCGATCGGCGCCGCCGTGCATGCGGCCGAACAGATGGCCGGCGAGACGGTGCATGACGTCGTCGTCAACCTGTCGATGGGCCATCCCCGCTCCCATGCCTTCACCGCCACCGTCCCGGTCTCCGGCCAGGAGGTGACGGAGGGCGACATCCGGCGCGCCATGGCCCATGCCCGCACTTTGCAGGCCGGTCCTGATCAGGCGCTGATCCACACCATCCCGCTTGGCTTCACCCTAGACGGCAGCCGCGGCATCCGCGATCCCAAGGGGATGAGCGGCCACACGCTGGGCGCACAGCTGCATGTCGTCACCGCCGCAGCCGGCGCCATCCGCACGCTGCACGCCTGCATCGCCCGCTGTCACCTGAACATCGAGTCCATCGTCGTCAGCCCCTTCGCCTCCGGCCTCGCCTGTCTGGTCGAGGACGAGATGGAGATGGGAGCGGCCTGCGTCGACATCGGCGGCGGCGGCACCACCATCTCGATCTTCGCCGAAGGCAATCTGGTGTGGACCGGCTTCGTGCCGCTCGGCGGCCGGCACGTCACCAACGACATCGCGCACGGGCTGGCAACTCCGCTGGTCCATGCCGAGCGGCTGAAGGTGCTGTATGGCAGCGCCCGCGTGAACCCGGCCGACGAGCGCGAGATGATCGAGGTGCCGCAGATCGGCGAGGACGAGCGCAGCGGCAGCGGCACCGCCAGCCACCCGCGCTCCTTCCTGGTCAGCATCATCCAGGCGCGGATGGAAGAGATCTTCGAAGAGGTGCGCAGCGCCATCGAGCAGTCCGGCCATTCCCATCTGGTCGGCCGGCGCGTCGTGCTGACCGGCGGCGCCAGCCAGTTGCCCAACACGCGCGAGATGGCCGCCCCGATCCTCGACAAGCAGGTCCGCATCGCCCGCCCCACCCGGATCGCCGGCCTCAACGAGGCGCATGGCGGACCGGCCTTCTCAACGGTGGCGGGCCTTCTCCTACACGCCGTCCGCAACCCGACGGAGCTGATGGTGACCGGCCAAGAGGCGGTCGCGTCAACCGGGCTCCTCGGCCGCGTCGGCCTGTGGCTGCGGGAGAATCTCTAGATGATTCGCCCCACCGCCATTCACCGATTCCCGAACGGACAGACACCGGACACAACCGGGCGCCGGTCGCGGCATATCAAACATCAAACCCAACGAAAACAGGTTGTGGAGGCCTGAATAGAATGATCAACGTGACCATCCCCCAGATCGAGCCCGAACTGAAGCCGCGCATCACCGTCTTCGGCGTCGGCGGGGCCGGCGGCAATGCCGTCAACAACATGATCAAGTCGAACCTGGAAGGCGTGGACTTCGTCGTCGGCAACACCGATGCGCAGGCGCTGAAGGGTTCCTTGTGCGAGAAGCGCATCCAGCTGGGCACGGGCACCACCCGCGGCCTGGGCGCCGGCTCCAAGCCGGATGTCGGCCGTGCCTCGGCCGAGGAGCAGATCGACGAGATCGTCCAGTATCTCGAAGGCTCCAACATGGTCTTCATCACCGCCGGCATGGGCGGTGGCACCGGCACCGGTGCGGCCCCGGTCATCGCGCGTGCAGCCCGCGAGCGCGGCATCCTGACCGTCGGCGTCGTCACCAAGCCCTTCCATTTCGAGGGCGGTCACCGCATGCGGCTGGCGGAGGGCGGCATCGCCGAACTGCAGCAGTATGTCGACACCCTGATCATCATCCCGAACCAGAACCTGTTCCGCATCGCCAACGAGAAGACGACCTTCGCGGACGCCTTCAAGATGGCCGACGACGTTCTGCATTCGGGTGTGCGCGGCGTCACCGACCTGATGGTGATGCCCGGCCTGATCAACCTGGACTTCGCCGACATCCGGTCCGTCATGACCGAGATGGGCAAGGCGATGATGGGCACCGGCGAGGCCGGCGGCGAGCGCCGCGCCATCGAGGCCGCCGAGGCCGCCATCTCCAACCCGCTGCTGGACGACGTGTCGATGAAGGGTGCCCGCGGCGTCCTCATCAACATCACCGGCGGCTACGACATGACCCTGTTCGAGGTCGACGAGGCGGCCAACCGCGTCCGTGACGAGGTCGATCCCGACGCCAACATCATCTTCGGTTCGACCTTCGACAGCTCGCTGGACGGCGTGATGCGCGTGTCGGTCGTCGCCACCGGCATCGATGCCGCGGCGATGAGCAACCCGCGCACCCTGCACCCGGTCAACCTGTCGCTGGTCGGCGACCGCGCCAAGAAGCCGGGGGCTCCCGGCAACCTGACCGGCGCCCCGGCTCCGGCCGCCGCCCAAGGCTCGGCCATTCCCAGCGCCGCCGCCGGCCTGCGCACGCCGCAGCCGGTCACTGCCGGTGCCGCCGCCATCCAGCACGACCCGGCCCAGCAGCAGCCGGCCCAGCAGTATGGCCAGCAGCCTGTCGAGGCGCCGAAGCCGGCCGCCGGTCCGCTGCATGGCGAGAACCAGGGCGGCCACTTCTTCGCGCCGAAGCCGGCCGACGCCGGTCCGCGCCAGCCGGTGACCGTCGGGGCCGCACCGCTGTCGACCCCGCAGCAGCCGGCGCACCAGCAGCACGCCCCGCAGGCGCCGCAGATGCAGGGCAACCAGCAGCCGCAACTCCAGCCGCAGCCGGCCCCGATGGCGCCGCAGCATCACCACGCCGCCCCGCAGGGCCACCAGCAGCACCCCGGCCAACAGCATCCGGGCGGCCTGTCCGTCGGTCCGGCCCCGGCGCCTGCGCCGGAGCCGGCGCCGGCCCGCAAGGGCAACTTCCTGTTCGGTCTGGTGACCGGCCTGGGCCGCAAGTCCGAACCGGCGCCGCAGCCGGTGCAGCAGCAGCCCGCACCGCAGGCCTATCAGCCGCAGCCAGCCCCGCAGCAGTACCAGCCGGCCCCCCAGGGCTATCCGCAGCAGCCGCCCGCCTACCCGCAGCAGCCGCCGCAGGCTCCCCACCAGGGCTATCCGGCGGGCCAGCAGTATCCGGCGCCGCAGCAGCAACAACCGGTCTATCCGCCGCAGCAGTCCGCTCCGCAGCATGCGCCGGGCTACCCCGCCGCCCCGCAGGCGCAGGCTCCGGCCCCGCGGGCCGACGGAAAGCCGGGCGAACAGGAAGAACTGGACATCCCGGCCTTCCTGCGCCGTCAGGCCAACTGAGCGGCCGGACCTGAACCGATCTTGGCCGTCCTGAGCGACATGGTGTTGGGCAGGACGGCCGGCCGATCCCGGCGAAAGCCGGAGATAACCGCCGTCGCCGCAGCCTCCTAATCGCGGCGCCGGCGGCTCCACAACCTGACCGAACCTTTCGGACCCCGGTGATGCCGTCGTGCGTCGCCGGGGATTTTTTATTTCCCGCTACTTGCTTCAAACAACTGATTGCTTGTGCTGCACACCACTTTTGCCCTGCAACAAACGGTAACAATGAGTGATTTGCCGATTTCCGATCCCCGGTGTTACCTATCAGCATGGTCGAAAGCGAAAGCCGCCGACGCGATGATCTCCCAAGATCAAGCGGCGCGGATCGCCGGAAACCTCTCCTTCACGACCAAGATGGAAAAGACATCGTGGCCAACAATCGCAGCAACGTGGACGGCATGTTCCAGCAGACCCTGAAGAAGGCGGTGACCATCGCCGGCGTCGGGCTGCATTCGGGCGTCATCGTCACGCTGACGATTTCGCCGGCCGATGCGAATTCCGGGATCACCTTCCTGCGCAGCGACCTGCGCGGTGCGGCCGCCGTCATTCCGGCGCGCTGGGACACGGTTGTCGACACCCGCCTGTGCACCGTGATCGGCAACGACCATGGCACCACCGTCGGCACGATCGAGCATCTGATGTCGGCGCTGGCCGGCTGCGGCATCGACAACGCCGTGGTTTCGCTGGACGGCATCGAGGTGCCGATCATGGACGGCAGCGCCGCTCCCTTCGTCGCCGCCATCGAGCAGGCCGGCATCGCCGTGCAGAAGTCGCCCCGCCGCTTCATCCGCATCCTGAAGCCGGTCGCCATCGGCGACGGCGTCAAGAGCGCGTCCTTCACCCCGGACGACGCGACCAGCTACAGCTTCGAGATCGACTTCGACAGCGCCGCCATCTCCCGTCAAGCCCGTGCCCTGGAGATCGATCCGGACAGCTTCAAGGACGAGATCAGCCGCGCCCGCACCTTCGGCTTCCTGCACGAGGTCGAGGGGCTGCGCAAGATGGGCCTCGCCCGTGGCGGCTCGCTGGACAATGCGGTGGTCATCTCCGGCGATACGGTGATGAACGCCGAGGGCCTGCGCTTCAAGGACGAGTTCGTGCGCCACAAGATCCTGGACGCCGTCGGCGACCTGTATCTGGCCGGCGCGCCGATCGTCGGCCATTTCCACGGCGTGCGCTCCGGCCATGCCCTGAACAACCAGCTGCTGCGTGCGCTGTTCGCCGACCGCAGTGCTTGGCGCTACGAGACGGCGATGTCGCTGCCGGTCGCGCGCCGCGGCCTGGAGCAGCTGGCGGTCGCCTGATTGCCATCATCATTCCGGGATGGTCTTTTCGAGAGGTCTGCCCCTGCCCTCCCCCACCGGGGAGGGCTTTTTCTTTGGCGCACTCCCCTCCCCCACCGCCGCGGCGATTCGCGCAAAGGAAAAGCGCCCTCCCCTCTCGGAGCGGGCGCCCTGCGCAATTTGGTGGATATTTCCTGTTTTCCGATTTATTTCAGTATTTTAGGTAATTTTCTTAATCTGGGATCTGCGCAGGTGCCGCGAGCCCCCTCCTTCCGGGACGGGAAGGCCTCCTACCCCGCCACCATCTCCGCCCCAGTGCCGGCATATTCTCCGAAGCGGGTGTCCTCCTTGAGGATGTGCTTGCCCAGCCAGTCGGAGCAGAACAGGAACACCTCTTCGCCGCTGATCCTGCTGCCACCCGCGCGGAATTCGTCGCGGTAGCTTTCGACCTGCCGGGTCAGCCGGTCGTGCAGGGCCTTGTGGGCGGCGAAGGTCGGGTAGTTCAGCTTTTCCATCTGCGCCTCCTCCTCCGCGAAGTGATGGCGGGTGTAGGCGATCAACTCATCCAGGATGGCTTCGATCAGGGCTGGGTCCTGGCGGCTCTCGTCATCGTACAGCTTATTGACGATGGCGATCAGGACGCGGTGATCCTCGTCCAGTGCGTCGTTGCCCACGCTCATCCAGCGCGACCACTGAATTGGCTCCATGGCGTTTCCTTCGTCCCCTTCGTTGGCAGCCGGGCAGGCGGGTGCGGGCGTTGACCGCCCGTCGGCGCCGTCCCGTTTTCGGGGCGGTCCACCTGTCCGGCATCGTTCCGCTTCTGACTATAAGCGTTTCCTGATCTCACTCCGCCAATCCCCGTCCGTCAATCCGGTCGAACGGGGATGCGACATTTTGGCGAAGGTCCGATGCGGCGTCGGTCAGCCACCGATCCGGGCCAGCCACTCGTCTTCGGTCAGGATCTCGACGCCCAACTCCTTGGCCTTGGCCGCCTTGCTGCCGGCATCCGCCCCGGCGACCAGATAGTCGGTCTTGCCGGAAACGGAGCCCGCCACCTTGGCGCCGAGCGATTCGGCGCGGGCCTTCGCCTCCGACCGGGTCATCCGCTCCAGCGTTCCGGTGAAGACCACCGTCTTGCCGGCGATGGGGGAGTTGCTGGCCTTCGGCAGTTCGGCCTCCAGCACGGTCAGCCGTTCCATCAGGCCGCGGACGATGACGAGGTTGCGCTCCTCCGCGAAGAAGCCGGCCAATTCCTCGGCCGCCACCTCGCCGACATCGGGGGTGGCGACCAGATCGAGCCAGGGCTGACCCGGCGCCTGCGCCACCGCACGCTCCATCGCCGCCCGCCAGTCGGACAGGGTGCCGTAGCGGGTGGCCAGCGCCTGGGCAGCCCGGCTGTTCAGCCGCTTGATGCCGAGCGAACCGATGATGGTCTCCAGCCGCAGCGCATCGTTGCCGGCATAGAAGTCGAGCTTGGACGCACTCTCGGGATCGGCGAACCAGGCGAGGATGGTGTCGGCGGTGACCGGACCGACGCCGTTCAATGTATGCAGATCGCGCCATTCCCGGCCGGGCATCGCCTGCTCAGCCGCCAGCATGCCGTCGACCCAAGCCCCCATCGTCTTGTAGTGGCGGGCCAGCGACTTGGCCGTCACCTCGCCGACATGGCGGATGCCGAGCGCGTAGATCACCCGATGCAGGTCGATGCCATCGCGACGCTGCTGGATGGCCTTGAACAGGTTCTGGACCGACTTCTCCTTCCAGCCCGGCCGGCCGATCAGCTCGACCCGGCCCTCAAGGGTGAAAATGTCGACCGGCGACTTGATGAAGCCCTCGTCCCAGAACTCCTCGATGATCTTCTCGCCGAGCCCTTCGATGTCGAAGGCGTCGCGGGAGACGAAATGGCGAAGCCGCTCTTTGGCCTGGGCAGCGCAGATCAGGCCGCCGGTGCAGCGCCGCACCACCTCGCCCGCCTCGCGGATGGCGAGGCTGCCGCAGACCGGGCAGGTTTCCGGCGCCACATAGGGGGCCGAGTCGGCCGGGCGCTGCGACAGCACCACCTCGACCACCTGCGGGATGACGTCGCCGGCGCGCTGGACCACCACGAGATCGCCGACGCGGATGTCCTTGCGGGCGATCTCGTCCTCATTGTGCAGGGTGGCGCGGCTGACGACGACGCCGCCGACAGTGATGTCCTCCAACTCCGCCACAGGTGTCAGGGCACCGGTGCGGCCGACCTGGATGGTGATCTCCTTCAACCGGGTCTGCGCCTGTTCGGCCGGGAACTTGTGGGCAATGGCCCAGCGCGGCGCGCGGCTGACGAAGCCCAGCCGCTGCTGTAGCTCCAGGCTGTCGACCTTGTAGACGACACCATCGATGTCGAAGGGCAAACCGGCGCGCCGCCGGCCGATGCCCTCGTAATAGGCCAGCAGCTTGTCCTTGCCGTCGCACAGCTCGGCCGGGCGGTTCAACTGGAAGCCCCAGCCTTTCAGCCGCTCGCGGATGCCCCATTGGCTCTCGGCGATCGGCTCCGACAGCTCGCCCAGCGCATAGCCGAAGAAGCAGAGCGGCCGGGACGCGGTGATGGAGGGATCGAGCTGGCGCAGGCTGCCGGCCGCCGCGTTGCGCGGGTTGGCGAACAGCTGCTCGCCCTTCTCCGCACGGGCGGCGTTCATCGCCAGGAAGTCGTCGCGGCTCATATAGACCTCGCCGCGGACCTCCAGCACGTCGGGGAAGGGCGCCGGCAGGCGGTGCGGTACGTCGCGGATGGTGCGGACGTTGGCGGTGACGTTCTCGCCCTCCGCCCCGTCGCCGCGGGTGGCGGCCAGAACCAGCTCGCCCTTCTCGTAGCGCAGCGAGCAGGACAACCCGTCGATCTTCGGTTCCGCCACGAAGGTCAGCGGCGCATCGTCGGACAGGCCGAGGAAGCGGCGGACGCGGGCATCGAACTCCGCGACGTCCTCGGGGGCGAAGGCGTTGCCCAGCGACAGCATCGGAATGGCATGACGCACTTTGCCGAAGCCAGCGGCTGGAGCGGCGCCGACGCGCAGGCTGGGCGAATCGGCGCGGCGCAGCTCGGGAAAGCGGGTCTCGATGGCGAGGTTGCGGCGGACCAGCAGGTCATAGTCGGCGTCGGAGACCTCCGGCTGGTCCTGCTGGTGATAGAGCCGGTCATGGTGGGCGATCTCGGCGGCCAGCGCCGCCAACTCCGCCGCCGCCTGGTCCGGCGTCAGGGCATCGACGGCGATGCTGCGGGGATTGGGCGGCGTGTCGAACAGGTCCTGCATGGCGCGTCTCGTGACGAATCGGGAGCTTCCGGAGAAGGGCCGCGCAGGATAGCGCTTGGGAACCGGTTTCGGGAGTCTGTCGGGGCGCGGACCTCATCAGGGCGACGGGCGGCATAAGTCCCTATATACTATGGGCACACCCTTCGGAGTCCCTTGGCCTGATGAGCAAAGCCACCGCACCGGACCTGCGCATCGACGACCGTATGATCGTCTCCGCCGCGCTGGACCGCATCCTCTATGACGACCCCGACCATTTCGTAGCGGACGACGCACGCACTGTGCGCCGGCTGATCCCGCACAGCCGCTCTGCCTGGCTGCGGCTGGGGTTCCGCGCCGAACGGCAGGGCCCGTCGATGAAGGGCGAGGCCGCCGGGGTCGGCGACGTGCGGATGGAAGGCGACAAGAAGGTCGTGGAGGGCAGCGTCGGCGAGGCGGCGACTTGGCGCTGCGGCCAGTACAAGATCACCAACCATGGCAGCGACCTGGAAATCTGGCAGGTGATGAGCGACGAGTATGCGCCCGAACCGAAAGGCGCCCGGCTGGAATTCGACGACCGGGGTGAACCGGAACGGCTGACCTTCTTCCAGCCGCGGGACATCGAACTGCGGATCCCCTTCACCAGCCTTGCGGTCGGCGTGCGGCTGGGCGGGTGGCAGCCCTGGAAGATGGTGGCGGAGGGAAGCGTCGCCGCCGGGTGACTGCCGGCGGCGACGCTCCCGAAGTCACCGTCAGCCCTGCCGGTAGTTCGGCGACTCGTTGGTGATGGTGATGTCGTGGACGTGGCTTTCGCGCAGGCCCGCGTTGGTGATGCGGACGAACTGGCACTTCTCGCGCATCTCGGCGATGGAAGCGCTGCCGGTGTAGCCCATGGCCGCGCGCAGGCCGCCGACCAGCTGGTGGATGACCGCCGACACCGGACCCTTGTAGGGGACGCGGCCCTCGACGCCTTCCGGCACCAGCTTCATAGTCGAAACCTCCTGCTGGAAGTAACGGTCCGCAGAACCGCGCGCCATGGCGCCGACCGAGCCCATGCCGCGGTAGCTCTTGTAGGAGCGGCCCTGGAACAGGATGACCTCGCCCGGGCTTTCGTCGGTGCCGGCGAACAGGCTGCCCAGCATGGCGACGCTGGCACCGCCAGCAATCGCCTTGGCCAGATCGCCCGAATACTTGATACCGCCGTCGGCGATCACGGGAATCCCGTGCTTCTCGCACTCCTCCACCACATCCATCACAGCGGTCAGCTGCGGCACGCCGACGCCGGCGATGATGCGGGTGGTGCAGATGGAGCCCGGACCGATGCCGACCTTGACGGCATCCACGCCGGCATCGATCAGCGCCTTGGCCGCTTCGGCGGTGGCGACGTTGCCGGCGATGACCTGGGTGTAGCTGGACAGGGCGCGGGCGGCGCGAACCTGATCGAGCACCTTCAGCGAATGGCCGTGCGCGGTGTCGACCACCAGCACGTCGACGCCGGCGTCGAACAGGGCCTCCGCACGGGCCAGACCGTCGCTGCCGGTGCCGGTGGCGGCGGCGACGCGCAGGCGGCCCTTATCGTCCTTGCACGCATTGGGATAAGCCTGGGCCTTTTCGATGTCCTTGACGGTGAGGAGGCCGATGCAACGGTAGTCCTCGTCCACCACCAGCAGCTTCTCGATGCGGTGCTGGTGGAGCAGGCGCTTGCCCTCGTCCTGGCTGACGCCCTCGCGAACGGTCACCAGTTCCTTGGTCATCAGCTCGCTGACCGGCTGGCGCGGGTCGTCGGCGAAGCGGACGTCGCGGTTGGTCAGCATGCCGACCAGCTTGCCGCTGCCGCGCGCGTCACGGCTCTCGACCACCGGGATGCCGGAGATCTTGTGGTAGGACATCAGTTCCAGAGCGTCGGCCAGCGTCGCGTTCGGCGTGATGGTGATCGGGTTGACCACCATGCCCGATTCGTACCGCTTGACCTTGCGGACCTCTTCGGCCTGCTGCTCGATGGTCAGGTTGCGATGGACGACGCCGATGCCGCCGGCCTGGGCCATGGCGATGGCGAGACGGCTCTCGGTCACCGTGTCCATCGCCGAGGACATCAGCGGGATGCCCAGCTCGATGGTCTTCGTCAATCTTGTCCGGGTGTCCACGTCGTTCGGCAGCACCGAGCTTTCGGCCGGAACCAGCAGGACGTCGTCGAAGGTCAGGGCTTCGCGGATTTTGGTGTCGCGCGCCATGTGTCTAATCTCCCGGAAGATAAACGTGGCGCACTTATACACAAGACCATGGGCTTGTGAACCCGTGCGCACACAGCATCTGTTATGCAAGTGCGAAAAACGGCCTATTCAGTCGTTCACGTTGCCGCCGCGGAAGCCGGTGGCGACCACATAGGTCTCCGACGACTCCGCGCGGCTGGCCGGCGGCTTGGCGTGCTTGACCACGGCGAAGTCGCGCCGCAGCCGGTCGAGCAGGGAGCGCTCGGCCCCACCCTGGAACAGCTTGGCGACGAAGGCGCCGCCGGGGGCCAGCACCTCCTCCGCGAAATCGTAGGCGGCCTCTGCCAGACCCATGATGCGCAGATGATCGGTCTGCTGGTGGCCGGTGGTGGGAGCGGCCATGTCGCTCAGCACCAGATCGGCCGGGCCGCCCAGCGCGTCCTTCAGCTTCTCGGCCGCCCCCTCTTCCAGGAAGTCGGCCTGCATGGTGGTGGCGCCGGGAACCGGGTCCATCGGCAGGATGTCCAGACCGACGACCTTCCAACCCTCCTTCGCGGCCTGCACCCGCTCCACCGCGATCTGGGTCCAGCCGCCGGGGGCGGCGCCGAGATCGACCACGCGCTTGCCGGGGGCGAGCAGGCGGAACTTCTCGTCCAGCTGCAACAGCTTGAACGCCGCGCGCGAGCGGTAGCCGCGCTTGGTCGCCTCGGCCACATAGGGGTCGTTCAGGTGGCGCTCCAGCCAGCGCTTGGAGGATTCCGTGCGCTTGCCGGCGGTCTTCACACGGACCGTGGCACGGCGTCCGCCCGGACGCGTCGACGGAGTCTTTTCGGTCATGATCGCTGCTGTTCCTCGGTCATCCGGCACAGGCGGGAATCCTTCCCCACCTGCCCGATCATACATCCGGTGTCGTTACCGGTTCATTCGCCGGCGGCCCCGATCAGGTCCACCAGAATTCCTTCCCGCAAGCCGCGGTCGGCGATGCGCAGCCGCTCCACCGGCCAGACGTCGCACAGCGCGTCCAGAACGGCGCAGCCGGCGACCACCAGATCGGCACGGTCCTGGCCGATGCAGGGATGGCGGGCGCGGCCGTCGAAATCCTGTGCGACCAGATGGTCGATCACCGCGCGGGCGTGGTCGACCCGCAGATAGCTGCCGTCCACCGCCCGGCGGTCGTAACGGCACAGCCCCAGATGCACGCCGGCCAGCGTCGTCACCGTGCCCGAGGTGCCGAGCATCTGCACCTTGCCGGCGGCGACGCGGCTCTCGATGCGGTTGCGCGCCTCGAACGGGGCGATGGCGTCGGCGACCGCCTCCACCATCTGGATGTAGTTGGCGCGGGTGACGTTGGGGCCGCCATATTCCTCGGTCAGGCCGATGACGCCGCAACGGATGGAGGTCTGGTCGAGCAGGCGCGGCGCCCTGCCCTTTTCCACCTGCAGCCACATCAGCTCGGTCGAGCCGCCACCGATGTCGAAGACGATGGCATAGGGATGGGTCGGCTCCAGCAATGCGGCGCAGCCGGCCAGCGCCAACCGTCCCTCCTCCTCGCTGGAGATGATTTCCAAGGGGATACCGGTCTCGCGCTCCACCGTCTCGACGAAGGCAGCGGTGTTGCTGGCGCGGCGGCAGGCCTCGGTCCCGACGGCGCGGACGGCGGTGCAGCCGCGACGCTCGATCTTGGAGCCGCAGACGCGCAGAGCCGCGATGGTGCGCTCCATCGCGGGCTCCGACAGATGGTCGTTGCGGCTCAGCCCCTCGCCCAGGCGGACGATGCGGGAAAAGGCGTCGATGACGCGGAAGCCACCCGGCGCCGACTTGGCGATCAGCAGGCGGCAATTGTTGGTGCCGAGGTCCAGCGCGGCGAAGACCGGGCGCACCAGCGCCGACGAACGCAACCGTCCGGTGTCGTTCTGCCGCTCGCTTTGCACCTGTAGATCCACGTACCGTCCCCGCAGCGCCTAAAGAGCGGAGTGTAACCCGGATCGCAGTCCGGCGGGAACCCCTCTCGACTCGGTTTCCGCCGGCGGCGACCCGCAGGTCACCTCTGCGCCAGTCACTGGGCTTTCACAAAGGGGCAGCTGCTGGTTTCAACCGGCAGGAAGGCTTCCGCCGCCGGAATGCTGCGGACCTGCTTGTAATAGTCCCACGGCGCCTTGCTCTCCGCCGGGCTCTTCACCTGGTACAGCTCAAGATCGTACAGCACGCGGCCGTCCTTGCGGATGCTGCCGGGGGTGCCGAAATAGTCGGTCGGCATCGCCTTCATCGCGGCGGTGACCGCCTCGGACTCGGTGGTGCCCGCCGCTTTCACCCCCTTCAGCCAATGCAGGGTGGCGAGGTAAGTGTTGGCCTGCTCCTTGGTCGGCATCTTGCCGTGGCGCTCGAAGAAGCGCTTGGACCATGCCCGGGTCTGGTCGTTGCGGTCCCAATAGAAGCCGCTGGTGACATAGAGCCCCTTGGCGAGGTCGAGACCCAGCGAATGGATGTCGGTGATGAAGACGATATAGCCGACCAGCCGCTGGCCGGACTCGGTCAGGCCGAATTCACCAGCCTGCTTGATGGTGCCGATGGTCTCCGCCCCCACATTGGCGAGCGCCACCACCTTGGCGCCGCTGCCCTGGGCGCTCAGCAGGTAGGAGCCGAAATCGCTGGTGCCCATCGGATGGCGTACGCCGCCGACGACGGTGCCGCCGGCCTGTTTGATCGCGTCGGTCGCCGCCTTCTCCATCGCCGTGCCGAAGGCGAAGTCGGCAGTGATGAAGTACCAGCTGGTGCCGCCCGACTGCACGACCGCCTTGGTCGTGCCAACGGCCAGCGACGCGGTGTCGTCGGCCCAGTGGATGCTGTAGGGCGAGCATTGCGAATTGGTCAGCTCGGTGGTTGTCGCGGCGCTGATCATCAGCACCTTTTTCTTTTCGCGCGCGACCGCCTGCACCGCCAGGGCGACGGAGGAGACCGGAATGTCGGTCACCATGTCGACGCCGTCGACGTCGAACCAGCTGCGGACGATGTTGGAGGCCACGTCCGGCTTGTTCTGCATGTCGGCCGACAGCACCTCGACCGGCCGGCCAAGCACATTGCCGCCGAAATCCTCAACCGCCATCCGGGTGGCGAGCACGGCACCCTTGCCGCCGATGTCGGACGCGAACCCGGCCTCGTCCGCCAGCACGCCGATTCGCACCGGCTTGGCGGTCTGGGCTTGAGCCGACACCGCGGCAGCGGACAACGCCGTCGTCGCGAGCAGCGCCGCCAGCGCGAAAGGCTTTAGCAACCGACCCATGCGATCCTCCCCATCCTCTTTTCGTGTGACGGGTGCGCACGCCGACCTGCGGCGTCCTGCCGCACCGTTCGGTTCCGTGGATAGCGGGATTTGATTTCATATGCAAACAGTATCGTTTGAAACGTATTGCCGGGATCTGTGTTCTTTCCCGCCCTGGGATGGGAATTACGCTCCTGGCAAAACAAAAGCCCTCGCTCCGATAGGAAGCGAGGGCTTTCGCAGCGGGCATCTACGGCCCGGATGAAGTCGCCAATCAGGCGAAAGAATTCGGAACTGAAACCTCAGTCATATCGGCCGAACAGATCGGCGTAATCAGGTAAGCGCCGGTGGAGTCATGATCTTACTCACCCTCCCTGGTATCGGTCTCTACTGTTCCGCTCAAGCTAACCGCTTCAACGGTAAGGCGTTTCCGATGCTCGCTCACTTCACCTCGGTGTTGATTACTGTAAGAGGAAGCCTGCGCTCCTTTCACAGAGCTGTCAAGAAAATCGCATGCTGCGTCGCAGCGCCTTTCGGAGGCAGTCCGTCGGCGGTCTCCGAACGGGCGGGGGCTGGCCTTTTGCCGGAGGCGAACCCACCTTGTGGGCATGCCGGAACACGATGAGAACACATGGGGCGGACGGGTCGCGCGGTATGCGCGGGTCGGCACCGCCGTTGGCGGGCTGGCCGCGCGGCTGGCGGGCGAACGCGTGCTGGGAATCCGCGTGGAGCGGGAGCGCCACGCGGCGGAACTGCGGGCCGCACTCGGCGGGCTGAAAGGGCCGCTGATGAAGGTGGCGCAGATCCTCTCGACCATCCCCGACGCCCTGCCGAAGGAATACACCCAGGAACTGGCGCAGTTGCAGGCCGACGCGCCGTCGATGGGCTGGCCCTTCGTCAAGCGTCGGATGGCGAGCGAGCTTGGCCCCAGCTGGCAGTCGCGCTTCCAGAGCTTCGAGCACACCGCCGCCGCCGCCGCGTCGCTGGGTCAGGTCCATAAGGCCATCGGGCCGGACGGGCGGGAGCTTGCCTGCAAGCTGCAATATCCCGACATGGCCTCGGCGGTGGAAGCCGACCTGCGGCAGCTTGGCCTGATCTTCGCGATCTTCGAGCGCACCGACAGCGCCATCTCCACCCGCCAGATCCAGAAGGAGATCGGCGCCCGCCTGCGCGAGGAGCTGGATTACGAGCGCGAGGCGAAGCACACCCGCCTTTATCAGTCCATGCTGGCCGGCACGCCCGGCGTCCATGTGCCGGACGTGGTGCCGGAGCTGTCGAGCAAGCGGCTGCTGACCATGGGATGGGTGCATGGCCGCAAGATCCTGGACTTCGTCGCCGAACATCCGGAGGCGCGCGACGAACTGGCGATGAACATGTTCCGGGCCTGGTATGTGCCCTTCTATAATTACGGCGTCATCCACGGCGACCCGCATCTGGGCAACTACACGGTCCGGCCCGACCGCTCGATCAACCTGCTCGATTTCGGCTGCATCCGCGTCTTCAAGCCCAGCTTCGTCAAGGGCGTGATCGACCTCTACAATGCGCTGCGCACCGACAACCGCGAGCAGGCGGTGGAGGCCTACCGCACCTGGGGTTTCGTCAACCCGTCGAACGAGCTGGTCGACGTGCTGAACATCTGGGCGCGCTTCGTCTATGCCCCGATCATGGAGGACCGCCAGCGCAAGATCGAGGAGACCAACGGCGGCCATTACGGCCGCGAGACGGCGGGCAAGGTCCATGCCGAACTGCGCCGCGTCGGCGGCGTGGAAATCCCGCGGGAGTTCGTCTTCATGGACCGCGCCGCGGTCGGGCTGGGCTCGGTCTTCCTGCATCTGAAAGCGGAGCTGAACTGGTACCAGATGTTCCAGGGGCTGATCCGCGACTTCGACGTGAATGCGCTGGCGGCGCGGCAGGAGGAAGCGCTGACGGCCCAAGGATTGCCTCCAGCGGACTGAGAATAAATCGCAATTACCCCCGGCCGCTCACTCAATGACTGACCAATCAATATAAAGACAAAACCATCCGGAAATCTTTCTGAACCCTGTACGGATTTTTATGGCTTTCTGTTTGAACGCGAACGGAACCGCTCGACAGCATCGTTATTGATCACTTATTCAAAAACAGCATGCCTGACAGCGGGTCCGTCGACCCTCCGCTTCGTCCGGCCTGATCCAAATCAGCGGATTTCAGCGAGGGAAACATAGGAATGTCGATCAAGCGCAGACTGTCGATCGCAATGGCCCTGATTGCAGCCATCCTGCTGTTCTCGATGGCGGCGACCTGGATGACGGTGAGCGAGGAGCACGACTCGCTGAACACCATGGAAAGCTCGTCCGACCGCGTGACCGAAAATGGTCTGGAACTGGTCAAGTCGATCAAGGAAATCCAGATCCACGTCATTCAGGTTCAGCAATGGCTGACCGATGTGTCCGCCACCCGCGGGCTCGACGGGCTGGATGACGGTCCGGCCAAGGCCGCCGAGCATGCCGAAAGGTTCAGGGCCGAGATCGCGCGTGCCGCGGCGCTCGCCTCCACGCTCGGCCTGACCGACATTCAGGAGGCGCTGCGCGAGACGGCAGGCGCGTTCGCCCCTTATTACGACACCGGCAAGCGGATGGCCGAGGCGTTCATCGCCGACGGTCCGGCTGGCGGCAACCGTCTGATGGGCGAGTTCGACAAGACGGCGGAAGCCATCACCGACAGTCTGGAAGCGCTGGTCAGCAAGACCGATACGGCCGCCGCCGCGGAGATCGCCAAGCTGAACCGGTCGATCGACACCGTGCGGGCCGATGTCGATTCGCTGAAGCTGGTGGTGATTGCCGGCGGCCTGATCGGGTTGGCCGCCTGTCTGGGCACCGCCATCATGATGACGCGCGGCGTCACCCGTCCACTGTCCGCCATGACCGACGCGATGCATCGTCTGGCCGACGGCGATACCGCCGTGATCGTGCCGGCTCAAGGTCGATCCGACGAAATCGGAGCCATGGCATCGGCGCTTGTCGTCTTCAAAGGCAATGCCATCGAAAAACGCCGGCTGGAGGAGGAGCAGCGCAACGCCGACCTGCGGGCGGAGGAAGAGCGCATCCAGGCCATGCGCCAACTGGCCGACCGGCTGGAACAGAGAATAGGCGGCATTCTGCGTACGGTCGCCGACGAGGCGCGGGTGCTGCAACAGGCCGCGAAGATGATGACCGACACGGCGGACCAGACCAATCTCCGGTCGGAAGCGGTCGCCGCCGCAACCCAGCAGACATCGGCTAGCGTCGAGACGGTCGCCGCGGCGGCGGAGGAACTGTCGGCATCGGTCGGGGAGATCGGCCGCCAGGTATCGCAGTCGACGGGCATCGCAGAAGAGGCGGTGGAACGCGCACGGCATGCCAACGCCAAGGTCGATGGGTTGGCTGCCGCGGCCCGGCAGGTCGGCGACGTGGTCCAGCTGATCAACTCCATCGCCTCGCAAACCAACCTGCTGGCGCTGAACGCCACCATCGAAGCCGCGCGGGCGGGAGAGGCCGGCAAGGGATTTGCCGTGGTGGCGAGCGAGGTGAAGAATCTCGCCAACCAGACCGGCAAGGCGACGGAGGAGATCTCCGCCCAGATCACCGCCATCCAGGCCGCCACCGGCGAGGCCGTCTCCGACATCCAGGGCATCACGCGCGTCATAGAATCGATGAACGAGATATCATCCGGCATTGCCGGAGCGGTTTCGCAGCAGGCCGCCGCGACCGGGGAGATCGCCCGCAACGCCCAGCAGGCCTCCACCGGCACCCGCGACGTGAACCACAACATCACCGGCGTGTCGGCTGCCGCGGGGGAAACCGGCACCGCCGCCAAGAATGTGCTGAACGCCTCCACCACCCTATCGCAGGAAGCGGTGGCGATGGAGCGTCAGCTTGCCGAGTTCCTGTCGCAGCTGCGCGCGGCGTGAGAAGGCTGCGGATCGGAACGGGGCCGGGCCAGCAGGACTGTGTCCCGTTCCTGTCCCTTCACAACGAGGGGCGGTTCAGTCTATAGCTTGCCCCTCCCATGAAGACCGCCGATTTCGACTTCGACCTGCCGCCCGACCGGATCGCCGAGCATCCCGTCCGGCCGCGTGACGCCGCCCGCCTGCTGGAGGTGGGCTCCACCTTGCGCGACTTCATCGTGCGGGACCTGCCGGCGCTGTTGCAGCCGGGCGACCTGATGGTCGTCAACGACACCCGCGTCATCCCGGCCCGGCTCGACGGCCGGCGCGGCGAGGTGGCGGTGGAGATCACGCTGCACAAGCGGCTGGGCGAACGGGAATGGGCAACCTTCTCCAAACCCGGCAAGCGGCTGAAGCCCGGCGACACCATCGTCATAGCGGATGACTTCAGCGCCGAGGTGATCGCCAAGGACGGCATGGAGGTGCGGCTGCGCTTCTCCGCCGGCGGGGCTGATCTCATGGAGGCGCTGCACCGCCATGGCCGGATGCCGCTGCCGCCCTACATCCGCCGCAAGGCCGACGAGGGCGACAACGCCGATTACCAGACCGTCTTCGCCGCCCGCGAGGGTGCCGTCGCCGCTCCAACGGCCGGGCTGCACTTCACGCCCGACCTGCTGGCGGCGCTGGACGAGCGCGGCGTGCGGCGGGTGCCGGTGACGCTGCATGTCGGGGCCGGCACCTTCCTGCCGGTGAAGGTCGACGACATCGCCGACCACAAGATGCACAGCGAGTGGGGCGAGATCTCAGCCGACACCGCCGCCGCGGTGAACGAGACTCGCAAGGCCGGCGGCCGGATCGTCTCGGTCGGCACCACGGCTCTGCGCATCCTGGAGACGGCGGGCCGGACGGACGGGACGCTGGTCCCCTTCAGCGGCGACACCGACATCTTCATCACCCCCGGCTACCGCTTCCGCATCGTCGATCTCCTGTGGACCAACTTCCACCTGCCGAAATCGACCCTGTTCATGCTGGTCTGCGCCTTCGCCGGCTATGACCGCATGCGGGCGGCCTATGGGCATGCCATCGACACCGACTATCGCTTCTTCAGCTACGGCGACGCCTCGCTGCTGCACAGGACGGACCCAACATGACCGGCATCGGCTTTGACCTTCTGGCGACCGACGGGCGGGCGCGGCGCGGCCGCGTCACCACCGCCCACGGCACCATCGAGACGCCGGCCTTCATGCCGGTCGGCACCGCCGCGACGGTGAAGGCGATGACCACCGACGCGGTGGCCTCCACCGGTGCGGAAATCCTGCTGGGCAACACCTATCACCTGATGCTGCGCCCGACGGCGGAGCGGGTGGCGCAGTTGGGCGGCCTGCACCGCTTCATGAATTGGGACAAGCCGATCCTGACCGACAGCGGCGGCTTCCAGGTGATGAGCCTGTCCGACCTGCGCACCATGTCGGAGGAAGGCGTCACCTTCAAATCGCATCTGGACGGCAGCCGCCACCATTTGACGCCGGAGCGCTCCATCCAGATCCAGCACATGCTGGACAGCAACATCACCATGTGCCTGGACGAATGCACGCCCTTTCCGGCGACGGAGGCGCAGGCCGAATCCTCCATGCGCCTGTCGATGCGCTGGGCGCGGCGCAGCAAGGACGCCTTCGTCGAGCGGCCCGGCTACGGCCTGTTCGGCATCGTCCAGGGCAGCGTCTATCCGGAGCAGCGGGCGGAGAGCGTCGCCGCCCTGACCGACATCGGCTTCGACGGCTACGCCATCGGCGGGCTGGCGGTCGGCGAGGGACAGGAGACGATGTTCCGCGTGCTCGACTTCACCGAGCCGCTGATGGTCAAGGACCGCCCGCGCTACCTGATGGGCGTCGGCCGGCCGAGCGACCTGATCGGCGCGGTGCGGCGCGGCGTCGACATGTTCGACTGCGTGATGCCGACGCGGTCGGGCCGCACCGGTCAGGCCTTCGTCCGCCGCGGCACCATCAACATCCGCAACGCCCGCCATGCCCATGACGAGCGCCCGC
This sequence comes from Azospirillum sp. TSH64, assembly GCF_003116035.1. Taxonomy (GTDB): domain Bacteria; phylum Pseudomonadota; class Alphaproteobacteria; order Azospirillales; family Azospirillaceae; genus Azospirillum. The sequence continues at coordinate 1,729,165 of NZ_LGQW01000015.1, read as the reverse complement.
TCGATGCCGAGTGCGGCTGCCCGACTTGCCGAAGCTACAGCCGGGGCTATCTGCATCATCTGTTCAAGGCGGACGAGATGCTGGGGCCGATGCTGCTGACCTGGCACAACCTGCATTACTACCAGGACGTGATGCGGACGATGCGGCAGGCCATCGCGGACGGCACCTTCGAGGAGGTCGCCGGCGCCATGGAGGCCCGCATGAACGAGGGCGACATCGAAGCCACCGTGGACCCCATTGCCAAGCCCGGCAAGCCGCCGAAGCAGGGCCGCCCGCCGAAGGCGGCTAAAGACAGCGATCCGCCGAAGGCGGGTAATAACAGTGCTCCGCCGGAGGCGGACAAGGACAGCGCCCCGCCGGAAGCCGAGCGGGTGGCGGAGGAAAAGACCGATGAGTGAGAACATCTATGCCGGCCTGACCCAACTCGGCGGCTCCACAACCCAGCCCAGGACGCCGGAAGAGGCGGTGCTGGAGCGGGTGCCGAACCCGAACCCCGGCACCCCCTACTGTGTGCGCTTCACCGCACCCGAGTTCACCTCGCTCTGCCCGATCACCGGCCAGCCGGACTTCGCCCATCTGGTCATCGACTATGTGCCCGGCGACTGGCTGGTCGAATCGAAGTCGCTGAAGCTGTTCCTGACCAGCTTCCGCAACCACGGCGCCTTCCACGAGGCCTGCACGGTGGGCATCGGCAAGCGGCTGGTGGACGAACTGTCGCCGGTCTGGCTGCGCATCGGCGGCTACTGGTATCCGCGCGGCGGCATCCCGATCGACGTGTTCTTCCAGACCGGGGAGCCGCCCAAGGGCGTCTGGATCCCGTCGCAGGACGTGCCGACCTACCGTGGCCGCGGCTAAGCCCGCTCCGCTGTCTTCCGCCGGCCCGGTGCGGCTGCGGGACGCCATCCGCGACCGCGCGCTGGCGGTGGGGTTCGACGCGGTGGGCTTCGCCCCGGCAGCACTGGGGCCGGAGGCGCGCGAGCGTCTCGCGCAGTTCGTTGCCGAGGGCCGGCACGGCGACATGGGCTGGATGGCCGAGCGCAGCGACCAGCGCAGCCATCCGCAGTCGCTGTGGGACGAGGCGCGCACCGTCATCGCGCTGGGCACCAGCTACGCCCCGCACGACGACCCGCGCCGTCTGGCCGAGCATCCCGACCGCGGCATCGTCTCGGTCTATGCCCGCAACCGCGATTACCACGATCTCGTGAAAGGCCGGTTGAAGACGCTGGCGCAATGGCTGGCGCACCAGACCAAGGCCGGCGTGAAGGTGTTCGTCGACACCGCCCCGGTGATGGAAAAGCCTCTGGCGGCGCAGGCCGGGCTGGGCTGGCAGGGGAAGCACACCAATCTGGTGTCGCGCGACCATGGCTCCTGGCTGTTCCTGGGCGAAATCTACACGACGCTGGAGTTGCCGCCCGACCCGCCGGCGCGTGACCGCTGCGGATCCTGCGACCGCTGTCAGGTCGCCTGCCCGACCGCCGCCTTCCCGGCGCCCTACCAGATCGACGCCCGGCGCTGCATCAGCTATCTGACCATCGAGCACAAGGGGCCGATCCCCGACGACCTCAAGCCGCTGATGGGCAACCGCATCTATGGCTGCGACGATTGCCTTGCCGCCTGTCCCTGGAACAAGTTCGCCCGCGCGACCCTTGAACCCGCCTTCCTGCCGCGTGCGGAACTGACCGCGCCACGGCTGGCCGATCTGGCGCAGTTGGACGATGCCGGCTTCCGGCAGGTGTTCAGCGGCTCCCCGATCAAGCGCATCGGCCGCGACCGCTTCGTCCGCAATGTCCTCGTCGCCATCGGCAACAGCGGCGATCCGTCGCTGAGCCCGGTGGCTGAGGCCCTGGCACAGGACGTCAGCGATGTGGTGCGCGAGGCGGCCGGATGGGCGGCAGCGAGATTGAGCGGCGCGACGGGCACGGGTGCCTGAACGGCATTTTCTCCACACGGTCACCGTCCTCCGCTCACCCTGTTGCCGCCAACGCTGTTTCATTGTCATATGAACAGGCTCGCATCCTTGCTGCACGAAGCCCGCGCGGCGGTCCCGCCGGCCGCTCAACGAGTGGAGGCCGGTCGTCACCCTCATCGCCCACCATCATGAGTACGGGCCGGCCCAGCCGGAGGAGTTGAGCGCCGTCGCCCGGTTGGCGCGGCTCGGCTTCGGGCTGTCGCGCGACCTGTTCGACCGCTACGCCGGCCTGTTCGGCATGGACAGCATCCGCGTCCTGCGCGTTCCGCGGTCCACCGGAACCACGCTGGCCGCCTGCGCCGCTTTTTGGACGATGAACCAGTGGTTCGGCGGCCGGCCGGTCCCGGTGCAGGCCATCGCCATGGTGGCGGTCGATCCAGCCCTGCGCGGCAGCGGATTTGGCAATGCGCTGATGCAGGCCCTGCTGAGGGAGGGACGCCAAGCCGGGGCGGCATTGGCGGTGCTCTGCCCGGCGACCCTTCCCTTCTACCGTCGGCTCGGCTTTGGCCGTGGCGGCGTCACCTGCCGCTGGAGCGCACCGCCGTCGGCCTTTGCACAATCGGGGGCTGCCGCAAGCGGCTTGTGGCCGGCGGACCCGCTCGACGCCGTGCCGTTGGCGATGCTCCGCCAACCTCTGCTGAAGGAGCAGAACGGCCTGCCGGAGAGGACCGAGGCGCTGTGGACGCTCGCTCTCTGCCCGGACTGCGAGCCGTCGGAGCTTTACCGCAATCAGGATGGTTACATCGCGGTGACGCCGCCGCTGGATCGGCGCCTCGACGTCGCCGATCTCTGCCTGCCCTCCGCGCGGTCGCTGAAACCGGTCATGACCATGCTGGCCGGTTTCAGGGCTCAAGTGGACCGGGTGACATGGCGCGGCGGTCCGAATGACCCGCTTGCGCTGCTTGCCGGCGATGGTGTGGCGCTGGAATGCCGCGAGGAGTGGCTGGTCCGTCCCCTCGATGTCGGCATGGCCTTGGAGGCGAGAGGTTACTCAACTGACATACAAGAGTATGCCATTTTTGAGATAAATGATGATTCTATTTTTGGCAATTGCGAGCGTCACCACCTTGAGGTTGTCAGCTCTGTTGGAAATATCTCGAAAACAGAGCAAGTCCTTGATCCGCCGGCTCGGATCGGCACCGCGGCTTTCGCCAGTCTGTTCACGGGGCATGCAAGCGCTCGCACACTTTGGAGAGCTGGTTTGCTTCATGGTGAAGAAAAGATGATCGACCGTTTGCACCGCCTATTTCGCGGCGCACCGTGCTGGATGCCCGACCGCTTCTGAAATAAGTGGGATTCCTGACTTGAATCAAACCGGACATAAAGCGTCCTGTGGTTCAATCGTCCCAATGAACGGGGAGAAGCATCGCCACTTGCGATGCCATCGGGGAGTCCATAATCCATGACGATCGGAACGCGGATCGCACTTGGCTTTGCCGCCGTGCTGCTCCTGACGGTTGGCGTGGCGTTCGTCGGCTGGAACAGCCTGAGCACCTACGCCGAACGGGTCGGTCTGGAAGCCCATACCGCCGACCTCGACACGAGGCTGAAGTCGGTGCGGCTGGAGGAAGCGCGATTCGTCACCGAACGCGACGCCAAGGCCGCGACCAATGTCCCGGGCATGCTGGACGCCCTGCAGGCCGAAGCGCAGCAGACGCGCGCCGCCCTGACCGACGGCGAAGGACGCCGGCTCCTGGACGAGGTGCTGTCCGGCATCGACGGCTACCGCGCCGCCTTCAACAATTTCGTCGCCCAGGACGGTGAGGCGCACGCCCGCACCGCCAGCATGGAAATGCGCGCCCGTGCCCTGCGTGAGATCGCCGAGAAGATCGGCAAGCAGCAATCGGAGCGCTATGACCTGAATATGGCCAGCAAGCGCGACGCCGACACCGAGCTGCGCCACAGCATGGACACGGCGGAGCGCGCGAACCGTGTCATCGAGCGGGTGCTGGAGGTCCGGCGCCAGCAGAGCGATCTGCGCCGCAACGCCGATCAGGCCCTGGCGGACCGCATCGTCGCGGCGCTGGACGAGCTGGTGCAGATCACCGACACCGTCGCCAAGGACCTCGTCGGTACCAATGACGAGGAATCCGCCGCACGGATCGCCGGCGACGCCCGCGCCTACCATGACACCGTGCGCGCCCTGCACGGCAAGGGCATCGCCGCACTGACCGAGGTCGGCGTGGCCGCCGGTCTGGACGAGGCCGCCCGCGGCGTGCAGGAGCGGGCCGTGGAACTCCAGAAGAACCAGGCCATGGTGACCGAAGCGCTGACCGAAGCCTCGAAATACGCCCAAAGCGAGGTGAACGAGGCCGTCATGCTGCGCGGTCTGGCGATGCGGCTGGTGCAGGACGCCCAATCGGCGATGCTGGCCCAGCGCGATTTCCTGCTGACCGGCTCGGCGGACGCCAAAGTCGCGGCCGCCGCCGCGGTGAAGGAGATCCTGACCATCGCCGGACAGGCCGGTGCCGTCCTGGTCGATCGGGAGGGGCGGGCGCTGATCGCCGCCATCACCGAGGCCGCCCGCGCTTTCGATTCGGAATTCACCGCGCTGTCCTCCGCCGTCGCCAAGCAGCACGACGCTTCGGCGGCGATGGCCAAGGCATCGGCCGCGGTCAGCGGTCAGGTTGGCCGACTGGTCACTCTGCAGCGCGAGGATCGCGAGGCCGGCCGCGCCAGCGCCGGCATGGTGATCGCCATCGGTGCGGCGGTGGCGCTGCTGCTGGGCGCACTGATGGCCTGGATCATCGACCGCGCCATCACCCACCCGCTGCACGCCATGACCGGCGCCATGGGCCGGCTCGCCGAAGGCGACCTGAGCGTCGACATTCCCGGTGGCGACCGCAAGGACGAGCTGCGCAACATGGCCGCCGCCATGACCATCTTCAAGGACAACGCCCTGGAGATGCGGCGGATGGAGCGCGAGCGGGAGGAGATGCGCGTCCAGATCGACGCCGACCGCCGCCGGACGATGAACGAATTCGCCAACGGCTTTGAACAGGCGGTGTCGGGCGTGGTGACCTCGCTGACCGAATCGGCCGGCTCGCTGGGCCGCGATGCTCAGGAGATGTCGTCTGATGCGGCGCTGACCACCGCGAAATCCACCGCCGTCGCCACCGCCTCGCAGCAGGCGACCGCGAACGTGCAGACCGTCGCCGCGGCGGCGGAACAGCTGTCGGCATCCATCGCTGAAATCTCGCGTCAGCTGAACGCCAGTTCCGCCACCGCGTCGGGGGCCGCCGACAAGGCGGTGCAGACCAACAGCATCGTCGAGGGTCTGTCGATGGCCGCCGAGCGCATCGGTCAGGTTGTCGGCCTGATCGGCGAGATCGCCGAGCAGACCAACCTCCTGGCGCTCAACGCCACCATCGAAGCCGCCCGCGCCGGCGAGGCCGGCAAGGGCTTCGCCGTGGTGGCGACCGAGGTTAAAAACCTCGCCGGCCAGACCGCCAAGGCGACCGAGGAGATTTCCGCCCAGGTCGCCGAGATGCAGACCGCCACCACCAGCGCGGTGGAGGCCATCCGCACCATCTCCGACGCCGTGACCGCGATCAGCGGCACGGTGACGGACATCGCGCTCGAAATGGAACAGCAGGGGAGCGCCACGCGCGAGATCGCCCAGAATGTCCAGCAGGCGGCAGAAGGCACCCAGCAGGTGATGCGCAACATCGCCGAGGTGACGACCGCCGCCACCAAGACTGGCGGCGCCGCCGATGCGGTTCTGGATGCCAGCCGCACTCTCGCGACCCAGGCCGACCGCCTGCGTGGCGAGGTTCAGGGTTTCCTGAACAAGGTGCGCACGGCCTGACCCACTCTGCTGGCTTATCGCCGCTCTGGTCGCGCCCGCACACGCGACCTTTCAGGCGGCGGCGGACCAGCGCCGGATCGGCGCACGGGAAAGGGCGGAGTTGCCATAGGCACGCAACGTGGTGACCTCCGCACCGATCCAGTCCGGCAGCGGCACCGTCTGGTCAGGGGTCTCCAACTCGACCTCCGCGATGACGAGGCCGGAATTCTCGCCGTCGAAGACGTCGATCTCCCAGCACAGGCCGTCCTGGCGATGGCGGTAGCGTGTCTTTTCGATCACCCGGCCTTCGCAGCCGTGGAGAAGAAGCTGGCGTGCGAAATCCAGGTCCAGCGGATGCTCCACCTCGTCCCGGCACGCTCCACGCTTCAGCGATTTGATGGTGAGAGTCGCCCGGTCTTCCGCGATGCGGACGCGGACCGTGCTGGCGCCGTCGGACGGCAGGTATCCCTGGACCATTCGGACGCCATTCCGGCAGAGATGCCGGACATCCTTGCGGACGAGAAAGCGCCGCTCGATTTCCAGTGCCATGGCTAGGCCCTTCGGACGATCTTGTCGACGACCCTAGCCGAAAGTCCCCACCGGCTTCAACCTCGTTGCCCTGTGTGCAGCGCAACCGAGGCTGCATGCATGCGCATTATGACGTGACGATCGGTCGCAACAGACTGGAGATCGATGCTATCGTCGGAGGATGAATGCCGATCTTTCCGCCATGATTCCCTGGGCCGCGATCCCCTGGCTGATCCTGTTCGCCTTGTACGGGCTGCCGCTGCTGCATGTGGCTTTGTCGCGCCGGGGTGGCGGCTGGCGGCCGCCGGCCGGGTCGCGCTGCCCCTTCGGGCCGCGCGCCGGGTGGCTGGTGATGGTGCTGATGCTGGGACCGGTCGGATGGCTGATGTTCGCACTCCGCCGGCCCCGCCGCCCATCGGGCAGATAGCATCAGACCGACAGGGTGCGGATCAGATCCGACCCATCAGCAGCAGAACGATCAGAACGATCAGCAGCACGCCGAGGATGCCGCTGGGACCATAGCCCCAGCCGCGGCTGTGCGGCCAAGCCGGAACGGCGCCGAGAAGCATCAGAATGAGGATGATGAGCAGAATGGTGCCGAGCATGGCCCTCTCCCTTATGATGGAGCATTTGTGACGGACAAGCGGAACCTCAACGGGATCCCCTGGACTTTGTTCCTGTCCGGCTCGAACGTGACGGTTTGCCACCACCAAGGAGGGATGCCGCCCCACCGGCGCTCCCCGAACGCGACACGTCCGATCTTTCGGCGAGTTCGTCCCTGTTGACGGACGGCGGCGGGCCGCTTAGGCTCCTGTCCATGAACGTGCATCGCATCGACGGCATTCTGCGAATTAGCGGCCCGGTTCTCCTTTGAGAGCCGGGGATTTCGCTCGTCCAGTCCGCAGAACCGTCTGAAGGCCCGATCACGCCATGTCCAGCACCCTGACCACCGATTCCGCGCATAGCCATTCTTCAAAAGCCGCCCCCGTGTCCGCTTCGGACGCGCGTGTCACCGCACCCGGCCGCCGGGTCGTCTTCTCCCTGGTGGCCGACGCCGATCCCGGCACCCTGCCCCGCGTTCTGGAATATGTCGCCAAGCGCGGCCTGGTCCCGCTGGCCCTGCACAGCCGGCTGACCGGCGACATGCTCGACATCGCCATGGAGATCGGCGATCTGCCCCAGGCGGAAACCGACCATGTCGGCCGGTGCCTGGGACAAATCCCGATGGTGGTGCGCGTCAGCGTATCAGAGCTGGCTGCCGAGGCGGCTGTGGCAGCCGAGCGGTTTGCGGAACTGGTCGCGGCAGAATAAGAAAAGGGGAAGCCGGTCAGACCGGCTTCCGCGCCTCGTCCTCGGGCGTCACGGCTTCCGAAGCCTGAGCCTGCACCTCGGTCCCCTGCATCTCCGGCGGCTCGCCGATCTCCGTGCGCATAAGTTCCGCAGCCCGTTGCAGCTTGCGGAACTGGGCGATGGAGAATGGCAGGCTGACCATATAGGCGATGCCGACGATGGACAGTGTCCACCAGGGCTGGCTGACCATCATCGCGGCGAGCAGCCCGACGCCGGCCAGGGCCGGCACCACCCAATGGGCCGGAACCCGGGCACCCTTGAAGGAGAAGGTCGGCAGGATGCTGACCATCAGCCCGCCGATCAGCAGGGTCCACGGCACGATGACGGCCGGATGGCCGGGGAACTCCGGACCGATCTCGAACCCCAGGATCATCGGCAGCAGGACGAGGCCGGCACCGGCCGGCGCCGGAACGCCGGTGAAGTAGTTGTAGGCCCAGGGCGGCAGGTCGACCACGCCGAGCCGCGAGTTGAAGCGCGCCAGCCGCAAAGCGCAGCACACGGCATAGGCCATGGCGGCGATCCAGCCCAGGCTGCCCGCGCCGTTCAACCCCCAAAGATACATCATGAAGGCCGGGGCGACACCGAAGCTGATGGCGTCGGACAGGCTGTCCAGTTCCGCCCCGAACTTGCTCTGCCCGTTCAGCAGGCGGGCGATCCGGCCATCCAGCGCATCCAGGATGGCGGCGATGACGATGGCGATGACCGCCGGCTCCCACCGCTCCTGCATGGCGAATCGGATCGCGGTCAGGCCGGAGCAGAGCGCCAGCACCGTCAGGACGTTCGGCAACAGGTGGTTGATCGACAGCCCTTTCAGCCGCGGGTGCGGCCGGCCGGGACGGCGCGCCCGGTGTGGGCGGAAGATCTGCTGGCGGAAGACGGGCGGTCGTTTCATCGCCGCACATCCCCCTGCCGCTGCGCTTCGGTCCCGTCCAGGTCGGCCAGGATCGTCTCGCCGCCGATGGCGGTCTGGCCGACGCAGACCAGCGGGGCGACGCCGTCGGGCAGATAGATGTCGGTGCGGCTGCCGAATCGGATCAGGCCGAAGCGCTCGCCCGCCTTCACCTGCTGCCCGGCCTTGACCCACCACAGGATGCGGCGCGCCACCAGGCCGGCGATCTGGACATAGGCGATCTCGCGCCCGTCCGGCAGGCGATGGCGGAAGGCCATCCGCTCGTTCTCGTCGCTCGCCTTGTCCAGCGCGGCATTGACGAAGGTGCCCTTGTGGTATTCGGCGGCCACGATGGTGCCGTCGGCCGGCACGCGGTTGACATGGACGTTGAACACGTTGAGGAACACGCTGATCCGGGTCAGCGCCTTGTCCCCCATGCCGAGCTCCTTGGGCGGAACCGCCTGGACGATCATGGTGACGCGCCCGTCGGCGGGGCTGACCAGCAGTCCGGGCCGCGTCGGCGTCACCCGGTCGGGATCGCGGAAAAAGTAGGCGCACCACAGGGTGAGCACCAGGCCGATCCAGCCGAGCGGCGCCCAGACGGCGAGACCCAGGATCAGGGAGACCACCGCGAAACCGGCGATGAAGGGCCAGCCGGCTCGGTGGATGGGGACGACGACGGTATCGATGGCGGACATCGCCTGCTTTCTTCGTATTTTCAGACCACAGCGAACAGCCATTCTAGCTGTGCGTTGCAAGCCTTTACAGAATTTTAGCGGGCGGAGCCCATGCTGTCGTCTCCATTGCCCCTGAAGCCGAGCGTGCCGCCTTGTCCGTTCCCGATCTGAAGACCATTCAATCGCTGGCCGAAGTGCCGGACGGCGCCCTGCCCATCAATCCCGGTTCGATCGAGATGACGTCCGAGGGCGTTCTCGGCATCGCCAAGCCGCCCCGTCCCTGCAAGCTGACCTTCATGGCCGACGGGCTGCCCTTCAACGTCGCCGTCCGGCATGAAGGGCCGGAGGACGGCGGCGGCTCGATCTGCCAGATCTGGGCGGATGTCGGCCACGTGCCCTACACGGCCCAGGCTCCGGAGCGCCGCCGCGCCCTGCTGGCGGTCCTGCGCGGGATCGAAGGACTGCCGCATGTCCGCTTCATCGTTCAGGGCGGACAGAAGATCATCCTGTTCTCGGAAATCCGGCTGGAACACCACGCCTCGCCCGAGGACCTGTTCCACCAGACCATCCTGGTCCTGCAGGAAGCGCGTCCGTTCCTGCGCCTGCTGGGCGAGTATCTGTAAAAACGGACGGCGCTTCCGACCGGAGATTATCACCCCCCGGTCGGAAGCGCCGTACGACGCTTACTTCGGAACCTTGCCCTGCACGCCTTCGACGTACCAGTCCATCTTCAGGATCTGCTCGTCGGTGGCGGACTTGCCTTCCGGGATCACGACCTTGCCGGACTGGTCCTTGACCGGACCCTGGAAGGAGTGGCGTTTGCCGGACACGATGTCGGCCTTGATCTGGTCGGCCATCTTCACGACGTCGGCCGGAATCGCCGGGTTGTAGGGGGCCAGCTCGACCATGCCGGTGCTGATGCCGCCCCAGGTGTCGATCGGCTTCCAGCTGCCGTCGAGAACCGCCTTCACGCGGTCGACATAGTAGCCGTTCCAGTCCTCGACGATCGCGGTCAGGTGCGACTTCGGACCGAAGCGGGTCATGTCGGACGACTGGCCGACCGACCACAGCCCGCGCTCCTGCGCGGTCTGGATCGGGGCGGGGCTGTCGGTGTGCTGGACAATGATGTCGGCACCCTGGTCGATCAGCGCCTTGGCCGCCTCGGCTTCCTTGCCGGGATCGTACCAGCTGTTGACCCAGACCACGCGGACCTCGGCCTTCGGGTTCTGCTCGCGCAGCGCGATGGTGAAGGCGTTGATGCCGCCGACCACCTCGGGAATCGGGTAGGAGCCGATGTAGCCGATGATGTTCGACTTGGTCATCTTGCCGGCGATGGCGCCCACCACCGTACGGCCCTCATAGAAACGGCCGGAATAGGTCGCGACGTTCTCGGCGCGCTTGTAACCGGTGGCATGCTCGAACTTCACGTCGGGATGGCGCTTGGCCACCTTCAGCGTCGGGTTCATGAAGCCGAAGGAGGTGGTGAAGATCAGCTTGTGGCCGCTGGCCGCCAGCTGCTCGATCACGCGCTCGGCGTCGGCGCCTTCCGGCACATTCTCGACGAAGGTGGTGGTGACCTTGTCGCCCAGCGCCTTCTCCACGGCCAGACGGCCCTGGTCGTGCTGATAGCTGTAGCCATGGTCGCTGACCGGGCCGACATAGACGAAGCCGACCTTCAGCTTCTCCTGCGCGAAGGCGGAGCCCATGCCGGCACCCAGCCCCACGCTCAGCGCGATCGCGGCACCGGCCAGACCCAGCACCGTCTTGCCCATCGTCCTTCTGTTCACGTCGACGCTCCTTATTCTTGATGTCGTGAGATATGGGCTTTGTTTCGTTTTCAAAACGACGCGTCAAGCATCGGGATGAAACAGTTTTCCCAGACAGGCCGGCGCGTTCAGGCGGATGCGGGCGACGTCCCGCGAAATCAGCACCAGGACCAGAACGGTAGCCAGATACGGCAGCATCGACAAGAGCTGCGACGGCACGTCGATGCCCAGCCCCTGGACATGCAGCTGCAGGATGGTGACGCCGCCGAACAGCCAGGCGCCGAGCATGGCGCGCACCGGCTTCCAGGTGGCGAAGACCACCAGCGCCAGCGCGATCCAGCCGCGGCCCGAAGTCATGTTCTCCGCCCACATCGGCGTGTAGTCCATCGACAGGAAGGCACCGCCCAGCCCGGCCATGGCGCCGCCGAACAGCACGGCGAAAAAGCGGATGCGCAGGACCTTGTAGCCCAGCGCATGGGCGGCCGTGTGGTTCTCCCCCACCGCGCGCAGGACGAGACCGGCGCGGCTGCGGTAGAGGAACAGGTGGACCAGCGGCACGGCGGCGACCGCCAGATAAACCATGATGTCCTGGCCGAACAGCGCCTGCCCCACCACCGGCAGGTCGGTCAGGCCGGGGATGTGGAGCTTGGGCAGGCCCTCCAGCGGAATGCCGACGAAGCCCTGCCCGATCAGCGCCGACAGGCCGACGCCGAACAGGGTCAGCGCGAGCCCGGTCGCCACCTGGTTGGCGAGCAGGAACAGGGTCAGCACGGCAAACAGCGAGGCGGTGGCGGCGCCGGCGAAGGCCGCGACGAGGAAACCGGTGACGGGGCTGCCGGTCTGAACCGTGACGGCGAAGCCGCAGACGGCGCCGACCAGCATCATGCCCTCGACACCCAGGTTGAGGACACCCGACTTCTCGACCACCAGCTCGCCCAAGGCGGCGAACAGCAGCGGCGTCGCCGCCGCGAACATTGCGGCCAGGATCGGGCCGATCAAGGCAAGGTCGCTCATGCCGCGGCCCTCCGCGCACCGAAGCGGACCCGATAGCGGATCAGCACGTCGCTCGCCAGCAGGAAGAACAGAAGCATGCCCTGGAACACTCCGGTGATGGCCTTGGGCAGGCCCATGGCGATCTGCGCCGCCTCGCCGCCGATGAAGGACAGCGCCATCAGCAAGGCCGCCAGCAGGATGCCGACCGGATGCAGCCGGCCGAGGAAGGCGACGATGATGGCGGTATAACCGTAGCCGGGCGAGATGCTGGCGGTGATCTGGCCGATGGGCCCGGCGACCTCGCCCATGCCGGCAATGCCGGCCAGCGCCCCCGACAGCAGCAGCGTCAGCCAGACGATTCGCTTCTGGTCGAAACCGGCATAGCCGGCGGCGGCCGGGGTCAGCCCGATCACCTTGATCTGGAAGCCGATGAAGGTCCGGGCGATCAACAGCCAGCCGCCCGCCACCGCCAGCAGGGCAAGCAGCGCGCCGAAATGGACGCGGGTCCCGGCCCACAGGATCGGCAGCGTGGCCTCGGCCTCGAACAGCCGCGATTCGGGGAAGGCGAAGCCGTCGGGATCGCGGAATGGGCCATGGACCAGATAGTTCAGCAGCAGCAGCGCCACGTAATTCAGCATCAGGCTGGTCAGGATCTCACTGGCGTTGAAGCGCAGCCGCAGAAAGGCCGGTACCGCCGCCCAGACCGCCCCGCCGACGGCTCCGCCGATCACCATCATCGGCAACAGCCACCAACCGCCCTCGCCATAGAAGGCAAGCGCCAGCCCGCCGCCGGTGATGGCGCCCAGCGTCAGCTGCCCTTCGGCGCCGATGTTCCAGACATTGGCGCGGAAGCCGATGGCGAGCCCGACGGCGCACAGCACCAGCGGCGTCGCCTTCACCACCAGTTCGCCGATACCGCGGACCGAGGTCACGGGCGCGACGAAAAAGGAATAAAGCGCCTTCAACGGGTCGAAGCCCATCGCCAGGAACAGGATGAAGCCGCTGAGCAGGGTCAGCGCCACCGCCAGAAGCGGCGTGACGTAGACCATGGTCTTCGACGCCTGCCCGCGCGGTTCAAGACGGATGAAGCTCATGCGGCGTCTCCGGTGCTCAAAAAACCATCAGACCGCACGCGTGATCTCCCCGTCTTCGTCCGGCGGCGTGCCGAACAGGCCGCCCATCAGCAGGCCGATGCGCTCCACCGTCGTCTCGTGCGTCGGCCGGCTGTCGGACAGGCGGCCATGGAACAGCACGGAAATCCGGTCGCTCAGCACGAACAGCTCATCCAGATCCTGGCTGATGACCAGCACCGCCGCACCCGACCGCGCCAGATCGATCAGCGCCTTGTGGATCGCCGCGGCAGCACCTGCATCGACACCCCAGGTCGGTTGGCCGACCACCAGAAGCTTGGGCTTCTGCAGGATTTCGCGGCCGATGATGAATTTCTGCAGATTGCCGCCCGACAGCGACCGCGCTTCCGCCCGATGACCGTGCGCCACGACGTTGAAGCCGCGGATGATCGTCTCGGCGTAGGCGCGGGCGCGGGCGAAATGGACCATGCCGCCGCGCACCAGCGGCTCGCGGGCATAGCCGGACAGCAGCGCGTTCTCCGACAGGCTCAGTTCCGGCACCGCACCGCGGCCCAGCCGCTCCTCCGGCACGAAGGCGAGGCCGAGCGTCCGGCGGGCCCGCGGTCCCAAATGCCCGGCCGAGGTTCCCTCGATCACCACGGCGTCGGCGTCGGCGAGCAGAACCTCGCCGCTCAAGGCCGCCATCAGTTCCGCCTGCCCGTTTCCGGCCACACCGGCGATGCCGAGAATCTCGCCCCCCCGCACCTCGAAATTGACGTCCTTCAGATTGGTGGCGAAGGGGTTGTCGGAGGTGGTGGACAGGTGGCGCACCGTCAGGCGGGCAACGCCGGCCACACCCTGCGGCGGTCGCTCGGGGGTGGACAGTTCCGCCCCCATCATCATCTCGGCAAGGCTGCGCGCGGTCTCCTGCCGCGGGTCGGCGGCACCCACAACCTTGCCGGCGCGCAGCACGGTGGCGCGGCTGCACAGGGCGCGGATTTCCTCCAGCTTGTGCGAGATGTAGAGGATCGTGCAGCCCTCCGCCGCCAGGACGCGCAGCGTCTCGAACAGCTTGGCCGCCTCCTGCGGCGTCAGGACGGAGGTCGGCTCGTCCATGATCAGCAGCTTCGGATCCTGCAGCAGGCAGCGCACGATCTCCACCCGCTGGCGCTCGCCCACCGACAGGTGGAAGACATGGCGGCCGGGGTCCAGCGCCAGACCGTAGCGTTCCGACACCTCGCGGATACGGCCGGCGAGCTGATCCATCGGTCCGGCATTGTCGAGGCCGAGCGCGATGTTCTCGGTCACCGTCAGCGTGTCGAACAGCGAGAAATGCTGGAACACCATGCCGATGCCGAGACGGCGCGCACCGGCCGGGTCGGGAACAACCGTTTCCGCCCCCTGCCACAACATGGTTCCGGCATCCGGGTGCAGCACCCCGTAGATCATCTTGACCAGGGTCGACTTGCCGGCCCCGTTCTCACCCAGAAGCGCATGGATCTCGCCCGGTTGCAGGACGAGATCGACATGGTCGTTGGCCAGACAGCCGGGGAATCGCTTGGTGATGCCGCGCAGCTCCAAACGGGGCGGCGGAGCGTCCGGGGGGTAGGTCTCGGCGTGCGAAGGCAAGGAGGAGCAATCCGGAAAAAGGTCAAACCTGTATGGCATTGCCAAAGCCGTGCCACCGCTACCAACAGAGTAATCCGGCGGCACCACCGGCCGTCAACAACCGATCCTCTGCCCAACGGTGATGCATCTGCCGCTTTGGTCATCATGCCACAGTCGGCTCCCGCAACCCAGCCCTTCGCCCAGCTCATTGCCAGGGCATTGCAGTGCGGCAAGCCCTTGCCAGCCGGGCCGTTCCGCCCAACACTTCAGTCGATTGGATGATGTGGAGGCGAGGATGTCGGCGGGTTACGCAGTTTTGGACCAGCGGAGCGTGGTGGCGGTTACGGGCGAGGACCGCAAGGCGTTCCTGCAAGGGCTGGTGTCCAACGACGTGCTGCGGGTCACGCCGGACCGTGCCGCCTATGCCCTGTTCCTGACGCCGCAGGGCAAGTTCCTTCATGATTTCAACTTGATCGAGTCGGGAGCAGAATCGGACGCCGTGCTGCTGCTGGACCCGGAGACGGAGCGCCGCGCCGACCTGTTGCGCCGGCTGAAGATGTACAAGCTGCGCTCGAAAATCGCGCTGGAGGACCGGACGGAGCAGCTTCGCGTGGTCGTCGCCTTCGGGGCCGGCGCGCTGGAGGCGCTGGGCCTGCCGGACGAACCGGGTGCGGCACGGGCTTTCGCTGGCGGCGTCGCCTTCACCGACCCGCGGCTGCCGGCGCTGGGGGCCCGCCTATTTCTGCCGGCGGACGGGCTTGCGGCATTGGAGGCAGCCGGTCTGGCGCCGCGCGAGGCCACAGACTACGACCGGCATCGCCTGTCGTTCGGCATCCCCGACGGCACGCTGGACCTGATCCCGGAGAAATCGATCCCGCTGGAAAGCCGGATGGACGCGCTGAACGCCATTTCCTGGGACAAGGGCTGCTACATGGGGCAGGAGCTGACCGCCCGCACCAAATACCGCGCCCTGATCAAGAAGAAGCTGTTTCCGGTCACCGTCGACGGCCCGATGCCGGACGCCGGCACTCCGGTGACGCTGGACGGCAAGGACGTCGGCGAAATGCGCAGTGGCCGCGACGGCGCCGCGCTCGCTTTGCTGCGGCTGGAGGATGTGCAGCGCGCGGCCGAGAGCGGACTGAGCTTTCAGGCAGGGCCGGCGGTTCTGACGCCGCGCGAACCTGGGTGGGACCATACCACGAAGGGTTAGTCACACACCGAAAGAGTTCCCGGAAGGAGTGATCAAACGGGCTTCGCTCCTGTTGTTGTGATGTCTTCAGACACAACGACATAAGGAGCCACCCTCATGCGTCGCACCCTGATCGTCACCGCCGCCTCGCTGGCTCTCATGACGGGCGTCGCCGTCGCGCAGACCTCGTCGCCGACCGTGGGCAATCCGTCCTCGTCCACGTCCAGCATGTCGAACACCGCAACGCCGGACAGCACCACCAACAGCAGCATGACCAAGTCCGGCCCGACGGGCGGCCAGCTCGCCAGCGCCGACGAACTGATCGGCAAGAACGTCTATGGCCGCGACAACAACAAGATCGGCGAGGTTGACGACGTCATCCTCGACGGCACCGGTCAGGCCAAGCAGCTGGTGATCAGCTCGGGCGGCTTCCTCGGCATCGGCGAGAAGCAGGTCGCGGTCGATTACAGCGCCGCCAACTGGGATTCTCAGAACAACCGCCTGAACCTCGCCGGCATGAGCCGAGACGACGTCAAGGCGATGCCGGACTTCAAGTACGACGACACCATGACGTCGCTGAACAAGAACCGCAAGCCGGCGGAGAAGGAAACGGTCGCCCCGGGCGCCGCCCCGACGACCGGCACCACCACGGCGAAGTAAGGGCTGCTTGCGATTCGAGGTGGGGGCATCCGCCCCCGCCCTTCAGCCCCGCAGCAAATCCACGAAGCGCCGACAGGCCACGATCTCCGCGCGAACGTTCGTGCGGCGTTTCGTGGCCTCTGCGTCTTCACCCCACTGCTCGATCTGGTAGGTTTCGTCCAGCTGCGAGACATCGAACGCTTCCTCGGCGCTGAGACGGCCTTCCAGCAGAGCAAGCGCGACGATGATCGATCCGCAGACGCCGGTCGCGGTCTGAAGCGCCGACAGATACCAGTCGTCCGTCTGCTCCACCACCCGGCGCAGGGCGGCCAGAGCCTCGTCCGGCTGCGGCTTGGGCATCAGCCCGGCGCAGACATGAAGCGGCGCGTCATAAGTCAGCGCTGCCCAATCCAGCAGAGGCTGCCAGAGCCGGGCCTGCCGCTCCACCAGCGGCTGGGGATGTTCGGCGCGATAGCACAACAGGTCGGTTTCGGCATAGGCGCTGATGGCGGGAACAATCTCCGGCCGCTTCACCGGGATCAGATCAACGGCGGTGCTCGACAGCTGCATCAGCGGCATGGAATGGGCGTCGATCTGGTCGCCCTGCGCCGCCCATTCGTCAGCCACGCCCTGGGCCAGCGGCAGGCTCGGGAAGACCAGCGGCGCCTTGGCGGGGCTGCGCACGGGGCGGCCGTCCAGCTCGACCCGGAAACCGCCCTCGGTCTCGCCCCCAACCTTGCCGACGCCCGCCGCCTTGTAGAAACGCTTCATCGCTTACCCTTCCAAAAGCTCCAGCACTGCGGTGGCGACGTCGCGCCCGCGGTGGACAATACGGTCGGCCCCGGCCCGCTCCAGTTCCGGCACCGCGTGATAGCCCCAGGAGACGCCGACCGACCGCACCCGCGCGTTGCGGGCCATCTGAATGTCGTAGGTAGTGTCGCCGATCACAACCGTCGCCGCTTCCTCCGCACCGGTCTCCGCCAGCGCCCGCTGCACCATGTGCGGGTTGGGCTTGCCGGGACCGACATCGGCGGTCTGCAAGGTGACAAAGCGCCCGGTCAGCCCATGGCCCTTCAACACCGCATCCAGCCCGCGCCGTGACTTGCCGGTTGCCACCCCCAGCAGCACCCCGGCCTCCTCCAGCGCCGCCAGCGTGTCGACGATGCCAGGGAATAGCGGCTCGTCCACCTCGCCGCGGCTGCGGGCGCTGGAAAAGGCGCGCTTGTAGCTTTCCGCCACCGCGACATGCAGGTCGGCATCCCGCTGCGGCAGCAGCAGGGCCACCGCCTCCACCAGCGACAGCCCGACCATGCGGCGGACATCCGCCGGCTCGGGCTCGCCCAGCCCATGCTCGGCCCAGGCGCGGGTCATGGCGTCGATGATCGCGAACTGGCTGTCGACCAGCGTGCCGTCGCAATCGAAGAGGGCGAGGCGCAGCGGCGGCTTCCCCTGCGGAGCCATCACTCGAAATCCTCGAACGGGTCGTCGCGCAGGTTGGGGCTGAAGCCGAAATACTTCCAGGTCGCCAGCATGTGGTCGGGCAACGGCGCCGTCACGTCGATGGTCTTGCCGCCGCGCGGATGCGGCAGGATCAGCCGGCGGGCATGCAGGTGCAGCTTCTTCGCCACCTCGGCTCCGCCGGCCAGGAAGGCGCCCTGCCCGGCATATTTGCCGTCGCCCAGGATCGGCGTGCCGACGGCGGCCATGTGGACGCGCAGCTGGTGGGTGCGGCCGGTCAGCGGCCACATGGCGACGAAGGCCGCCTGCTTGCCGACATTCTCCTGCACCGAATAGACGGTAAGGGCGCGCTTGCCCTCTTCCTTGTTCTCCGCCACCCGCTCGCCATGCGGGCCGCCTTCCTTGGCCAGCGCCAGATCGATCTTGCCCTGGTAGGGCGTCGGCACGCCGACGGTGACGGCCCAGTAAATCTTGCGCACAGCACTGCCGCGGAACAGCTCGGTCAGCTTGCTGGCGGCGAAGGTGGTGCGGGCCAGCAGCAGGACGCCGGAGGTGTCCTTGTCCAGCCGGTGGACCAGTTTCGGCCGCTCGTTGCCGTCGAAGCGCAGGGCGTCGAGCATGGCGTCGAGATGTTTGGAGGTGCCGGTGCCGCCCTGCACCGCCAGACCGGGCGGCTTGTTGATGGCGATCACGTCGGCGTCGCGGTAGAGCACCAGCGCCTGCAACTCGGCGATCTGCTTGTCCGACATGCCCTTGGGCTTGCTGCTTCCCTGACCCGGCCCCCTGACCGGTGCGGCCCAGGCGGCCAGCGGCGGGATGCGCACGCCCTGCTTAGCCGCCAGCCGTGTCGACGTCTCCGCCCGCTTGCCGTCAACGCGGACCTGACCGGTGCGCAGCAACTTCTGCAGATAGCTGTGGTTCACGTCGGGGAAATGGCGCTTGAACCAGCGGTCGAGCCGCATGTCGGCCTCGTCGGCCGTCACGATGCGGGTTTCGACCTTGCTGTCGCCCTTGGCTTCGGTCGACGCGGTATCGGCGTTATCGGCAGTGGGCTTGGGAGAGTCAGTCATCAGAGGGACACCGAAACAAGAGAACGCACGGCCCACAGGCCGGCAAAGAAGCCCACCACGCTGAACAGCGTCGAGGCGAGGAAGTATCCCGCCGCCGCGGCAAGCTCGTCACGGGCGACGAGGACACCGATGTCCAGCGTGAAGGAGGAGAATGTGGTGAAGCCGCCCAGCACGCCCACCAGAAGGAAGGCGCGCAGTTCTGGCGACGGCGACCATGTCAGCGCCGCAAGTTCCGACAGCACCCCCATCACCGTACAGCCGATCACGTTGACGATGATCGTCCCCACCGGAAAGCGGGTTCCGATCCATTGCGCAATCGTGAGCAGCATCAGGTAACGCGCCACCGAACCGGCGGCACCGCCGACGGCGACGGCGAGCAAGGACAGGGGGGATGCGAGCACGGCGCCTCCGGCTGAGCGCTGGGAAAGGGAAACGGGAGTGGAGCGCCGGATTAGAGCCAGAAACCGGCGGACTTGTCACGCGATGGACAATCGCGGCAGGATCGCAGGCATGGAAAAGCTTCCCTCCAACGCCGCATTGCTGGTCATCGACCTGCAAAAGGCCATCGACGATCCGCGCTGGGCCCTGACCGGTCCACGCAACAACCCGCAGGCGGAGGCCAACGTCGCGGCATTGCTGGCCGCGTGGCGGCGGGACGGACGGCCCATCGTCCATATCCGCCACGATTCGGTGGAGCCGGACTCCGGCTACCGCCCCGGCGGTCCCGGCCATGACTTCAAGGAAGAGGCGCGGCCATTGCCCGGCGAGACCGTGATCGGCAAGCGGGTGAACAGCGCCTTCATCGGCACCGGGCTCGATGAGTGGCTGCGCGGCTGCGGCATCGCCACGCTGGTGGTGACCGGCGTCATCACCAACAACAGCGTCGAGGCGACGGTGCGGATGGCCGGCAACCTCGGCTACGACGTGCGCTTGGTGGCCGACGCCTGCTTCACCTTCGCCAGGAAGGACAGGTCGGGGAGGCTGCGGACCGCCGACGAGGTCCACGACCTGTCGCTCGCCAACATGGACGGCGAATATGCGACGGTCGTGGATACGGCGGCGGTCTTGGGCTGACGGCCGCCTTACGCCAGCTTCGCCTTGAGGAATTCCACCGTCCGCTTCCAGGCCAGCTCGGCGGCGTCCTTGTTGTAGCGCTCGGCCGACGTGTCGTTGTGGAAGGCGTGGTTGACGCCGTCATAGACGTAGATCTGGTGTTCGACATGCGCCTTCTTCAGCGCCTCGTCGTACGCGGGAATGCCGGCGTTGATGCGTTCGTCCAGCCCGGCATAGTGCAGCAGCAGCGGCGACTTGACCGTGGTGACCAGCGCCGGGTCGGGGGTCGGGCCGTAGAAGGCGACGCCGGCCTTCAGGTCAGGCGCCTTGATCGCCAGCCGGTTGACCATGCCGCCGCCCCAGCAGAAGCCGACCGCCCCGACCTTGGCCGAGGAATAGCGATAGGCCATCAGGTAGCTCATCGCCGCAATCAGGTTGTTGACCGTCTTGTCGGTGTCGAGCTGGCCGATCATGTCGCGCGCCTTGTCGGCATCCTGCGGCGTGCCGCCCAGCGGCGACAGCAGGTCCGGGGCAAACGCCACGAAGCCTTCGGTGGCGAGGCGGCGGGTGACGTCCTCGACATAGGCGTTCAGGCCGCGGTTCTCATGGATGACGACCACCGCCGGAGCCTTGTCCGCCAGCTTCGGCCGGGCGATATAGCCGGACACGTCGCCGGTCGCCCCCTGGAAGGACACCTTTTCCGCCGCCAGACGGGTGTCGTCCTCGCCGACCACGGCGGCACGAGCATAGTTTGGCTCGATGGCCGACAGGATGGCCGGAATGGCCGCCGCACTGCCGGCCAGCGCCGCAAGCCGTTCCAGGAACACCCGGCGCGGCAGCGGCGCGTGGGTGTATTCGTCGTAAAGGTCGATGATCCGCTGGTCCATCCCCGATGCCCCTGTTTTGCCTCGTGCCGCAGCTCAGCCGGTGCGGTCGCGCATGAGAGTGGTGGCGACGCACCGGCTTGGCAACCGGGAGACGGATCCGCTTTCGGCCTATGACGCCGGTTACGAGGCTTCCGATGCCACCTCGGTCAGCGGCACCAGCTCCGACGGCTGGTATTCCACCAGAAGGCCGTCGCGCATCTCCAGCACCCGGTCCATGCGGCGGGCAAGGTCCAGATTGTGGGTGGCGACCAGGGCACCGACCTTGGCCTGCCTGACGATGGCCGACAGCATGGTGAAGACATGCTCCGCCGTGTGCGGGTCGAGGTTGCCGGTCGGCTCGTCGGCGATCAGCAGCGACGGGGCGTTGGCCAGCGCGCGGGCGATGGCGACGCGCTGCTGCTCGCCGCCCGACAGGCGGGCCGGACGGTGGGTGCCGCGCTGCTCCAGCCCGACCATGCGCAGAAGCTCGTCGGCACGCTGCCGGGCGACCGACTTCGACACGCCGGCGATCATCTGCGGCAGGACGATGTTCTCCCGAGCCGAGAATTCCGGCAGCAGATGGTGGAACTGGTAGACGAAGCCGATGGAGCGGCGGCGCACCTCGGTCCGCTTGCCGTCGTCCAGATTGGACACATCGGTGCCTGCGATCCGCACCGTGCCGCCGGTGGGCCGTTCCAGCAGGCCGGCGATGTGCAGCAGCGTCGATTTGCCGGCCCCCGACGGGCCGACCAGCGCCACCAGTTCCCCGGCGCCGACGGTCAGGTCGACCCCGCGCAGCACCTCCAGCGTCTCGCCCGCCTGTTCAAAGCGGCGGACGATTCCCTTCAGTTCCAGCATCGGCTGCATGACGGCGTCACTCATAGCGCAGGGCCTCCACCGGGTCGAGCCGGGCGGCGCGCCAGGACGGGTAGATGGTGGCGGCGAAGGACAGCCCCAAAGCCATCAACGTCACCTGGGTCACCTCGCTCCAGTCGATCTTGGCCGGCAGATGGGACAGGAAATAGATTTCGGCATTGAACAGGTTGGTGCCGGTCAGCCCCTGGATGACCTGCCGGATGCTCTCGATGTTCAGCGCGAAGGACACGCCCAGTGCCAGCCCCAGCAGCGTCCCCGTGACGCCGACGCTGGCGCCCGACAGGAAGAAGATGCGCATGATCATGCCGCGCGTCGCCCCCATCGTACGCAGGATCGCGATGTCGCGCCCCTTGTCCTTAACCAGCATGATCAGACTGGAGATGATGTTGAAGGCCGCCACCATGATGATCAGCGACAGGATCAGGAACATCACGTTGCGCTCAACCTGGAGTGCGGTGAAGAAGCTGGCGTTCGACTGCTGCCAGTCGACCACCCTGCCCTCTCCTGCCACCACCGACTGGACGGCGGACCGGGCCGCGGCGATCTGCATCGGGTCGCTGACGAAGACCTCCAGCGAGGTCACGGCGTCGCCGGTGCGGAAGAAGGCCTGCGCCTCCTCCAGCGGCAGGAAGATGAAGCTGTTGTCGTATTCGAACATGCCGACGTCGAAGATCGCGCCGATGGGATAGCTGCGCATCCTCGGCACGGTGCCAAAGGCGGTGACGTTTCCCTGCGGTGCGATCAGCGTGATCTGGTCACCGACCGACAGGCCCAGCCGCTGTGCCATGCGCACGCCGATGGCGACGCGATCCTCGCCGAACTCGTCGACCGAGCCGCGGATGACGTTGTTGGCAAGCGTCGGCCGCACCTTGAAGTCTTCCGCCCGCACGCCGCGGATGACGGCGCCGGATGCGACGCCGCGCACCGACACCAGCGCCTGCCCCTCGACCGTCGGGGTGACGTTGACCACGCCCGGCGTGTTGCGCAGCTTGCCGGCCAGGATGTCGAAGTCCGGCAGCGGCCCGCCCCGCGAGCTGTAGACGTTCAAATGCCCGTTGAGGCCGAGCACCCGGCCCAGCAGCTCCGCCCGGAAGCCGTTCATCACCGCCATCACGATGATGAGCGTCGCCACGCCGAGCGCGATGCCCAGCAGCGAGAACCCCGCGATGACCGAGATGAACCCTTCCTGGCGGCGCGCCCGAAGGTAACGCATCGCGACCATGCGTTCGAAGGCATTGAAGATCATGAGGCGGGGGTCCTGTGGCGGGGCCTGAAACAGGCGGAAGCGATGCCCTACATAAGAACGTGAGCGTGGCGGGAAAAGGGCAAAGCCCGGACCGCCGACTTTGTCGGTCCGGGCTTCCTCTTCGGGTTAAGCCAATCAGCCCAGCAGCTTTGCCAGCGCCGCCTCGACCGGCAGTTCTTCCTTCTCGCCGGTGGCGCGGCGCTTCAGCTCGACGACACCGTTCTTCAGGCCGCGCGGCCCGACGACCAGTTGCCAGGGAACGCCGATCAGATCCATGTCGGCGAACTTGGCGCCGGGACGCTCGTCGCGGTCGTCATAGGCGACCTCCAGACCGGCCGCTTCCAGCTTCGCATACAGCTCGGCGCAGACACGGTCGGTCTCGGCGTCGCCGGACTTCAGGTTGATCAGGCCGACGTTGAATGGGGCGACGGCGTCCGGCCAGATGATGCCGTTGTCGTCGTGGCTGGCCTCGATGATCGCCCCCATCAGGCGCGACACGCCGATACCGTAGCTGCCCATCTCCACCGGGATCGACTCGCCGTTCGGACCAGCGACCACCGCGTTCATCGGCTTGGAATATTTGGTGCCGAAGTTGAAGATGTGGCCGACCTCGATGCCGCGGGCCGACACCAGATCGGCCTCCGGGACCGGGCTGTTGGCCGGGTCGTGCTTCTCGTCGGTCGCCGCATAGATCGAGGTGATGCGGTCGAAGAAGGGCTGCAGGTCGTCCTCCATGCCGGGGGCGTCCTGCAGCACGTCCAGGTTCATCCAGTCCTTGTGGCAGAAGACGCCGCTCTCGCCGGTCTCGGCCAGGATGATGAACTCATGGCTCAGGTCGCCGCCGATGGGGCCGGTGTCTGCGCGCATCGGGATGGCCTTCAACCCGATGCGGGCGAAGGTGCGCAGGTAAGCCAGAAACATCTTCTGGTAGGAGCGGCGGGCGCCGGCCGCGTCGATGTCGAAGGAATAGGCATCCTTCATCAGGAATTCGCGTCCGCGCATCACGCCGAAGCGCGGGCGGATCTCGTCACGGAACTTCCACTGGATGTGGTAGAGGTTCAGCGGCAACTGGCGGTAGCTCTTGACGAAGGAGCGGAAGATGTCGGTGATCATCTCCTCGTTCGTCGGACCGAACAGCATCTCGCGGTCGTGGCGGTCGGTGATGCGCAGCATCTCCTTGCCGTAATCGTCGTAGCGGCCGCTTTCGCGCCACAGGTCGGCCGACTGAATGGTCGGCATCAGCAGTTCCTGCGCACCGGCGGCGTCCTGCTCCTCGCGGACGATCTGCTCGATCTTGCGCAGCACCCGATAGCCCAGCGGCAGCCAGGCATAGATGCCGGCGCTGGTCTGGCGGATCATCCCGGCCCGCAGCATCAGGCGGTGCGAGACGATCTGCGCCTCGGTCGGGGTCTCCTTGAGGGTCGGCATGAAGAAGCTGGACAGCCGCATGGCTCTGCTCTCGTGTGCGAGGTGTTCGACAAGGCCGACGCGCCCGCTGCTTCGCAACGAAAGAGCGGACACGGACGGCGGGTGAGCGACTTTAGGAAGGTCGCCCTCACTTGTCCACTGTAAGCCCCCCGCCGGCAGTCCCGCCTGCCTCTCTCCCTACCGGGTGCGGCAATAGGCGTAGAGGCGTTCCTCGGCACCCGGATCGATCGGCTGGCCGTTCAGATAGAGCCGGTCGCCGACGACGCTGAGCCAGACCGCGGTGATGTCGTTGGGCAGATGGGGCACCGACGGCAGGGCGATCCCCATCCGCCGGGCAAGATCGACCGACAGCGGCAGATCGATGGGAATCTGCGGTTGCGCACCGGCACTCCCCGGCAGATCGGCCGGCGCCACCGCCCGGCCATTGACATCGACGCCCGGCCGATATTCGACGTCAGCGGCCGGCACATGGCGGGTCAGACGCTGGCACAGCGACAGGTCGATCACCGGCCGGTCGCCAGCCGGCCTGTTGCGGGCCGCATCGGGCGTCAGCGGAATCGGACCGGGAAGCGGTTGCGGCGACTGCGCCGGGGCTGGAACCGGGGCCAGGGACAGCAGCAGGGCCGCCAGCCCGGCGCGCAACGGCCGGCATATAAGGGCTCCGCGCGGGATCACAGCGTGTGCCGTTCGGCCACCGGGGCCGGATTGCGCATGGCCTTCCAGTAGATCGACAGGTAGGGCATTCCTTTTTCCGCCTCCTCCTGGGTTCGTGCCGACTGGCGGATGTATTTGCCGATGAACGGCTTGTTCACATGTTCCAGATCGATCGCCGCCTTCAGCACCAGGAACTCGCCGATCTTGTCCGGCAGATTGTAATGCCATTTCTGCAAACAGTCGGAGGTCACACCCGGCTTCGCCTGTTCGGGCTCGGGCAGATAAAACTCCTGGTGGTGGTATTGCGAGATTTCCTTCCACGCCTGCGCCACACGGCCCGGCTTCAGGCGCGGCAGCGCCTTCAGGATGCGGACATCGTCATGGAACAGGGGCAGGAAGCCGCGCTTTTCCGCCAGTTCGGTCAGCATCGTGTGAAGACCGGCCATCACGCCGCCCTCCGCACCGCCGCCGCCGCCGTCGCTGCCCGTCTTTTCCTCCCGCCTTCGGCCGAACAGGGCGCTGAAAAAGCCCTTCTTCGGCTTTGACTGGCTGCTGTTGCCGCCATCCTGCCCGATCTTGCGCTCGTCCCACAGCGAGTCCCAGGCAAATTCCCAGGCCGTGAAGATGGCGTTGGAGCGGTCGTCGAGAACGGTCAGCAGATACTCCCGCCCTTCCCGCGCCCAGTCGACGTCGCCGACGATGGCGCGCACCGGACGGCGGCTGAGCACGACCGGCAGAATCCCGACGCGCACCAGTTCCTGATAGAATTCGACAAAGGACGGAGTCTGGATGAAGGGCAAGACCGAGCATGGCTGTTGCTCAGGCGCCAGCAGCTCCATGCTTTTCTTGGTGCGCTCCAACAGTTCGGCTGCCACAACCGCCGCGAACTGATTGAACCGTTCGTTTTCATTCGCGGCCATCGGCGCCTCGACTGTCGTCCCTTTCCTGCCGCCCGCCGGAGCGGGCAAAGGTCCAGCTGGATAAGCGAGCAAAGCGGAAAGCCCCCGGACGGCACAGCCCCCCGGTGGCGATCTGAAAACCCGGCTGAGCGCCCGCACTGGGGAACCCCCGCCACAGGAACTAAGCCGAGCAACGCTACCAAGTAAACCGTTAACGTTTTCTGGACCATCGGCGGAAATTTTCTGTCCCCGCCGCACCGCCCGGTTCCAACCCGCATCGAATGGAAAAGAAAAGGCCGCGCGGCGAATGCGGCGCGGCCTATCGAGTTTAGGGAGGAATCGCCACCAGGCGTCGGAAAGGGGGGAATATCCCCCTCGTCACCATAAAAGAGTGGACCCGAGCCGCGATCATGGCAAGCCTAAAACAGAGGCAGAACCCCCTCCTGCACAAAATACTTGCATTTTTGCCCAGCCTTTCAGCGTTTGCCGAGGTTCTGTGCGTACATTTGCTTATTCCTTGGGCTGATAACCACTGTAACCGGCGTCCACTGCGGCTTTCCATGGTGGATTTAGCCCGAGCACCACAGTTTGCACCGGACAGTCGGCCTGATGGGCACCCGGCAGGTACCCCAGGCTCATCAGGAACTCCCCGACGATCTCGCCGCCGGTGAAGCGGAAAGTGCGGCCGAACAACTTCACCCATTCCGCCTTGGACAGCGGATGATGGGCACGCAGCCAGCCGTCGAAGGATCCGTGGGTTTCCCGCAGTGCGACGATGCGCCGGGCATTGTCGATCACCGCATCCACCTTCAGGCGGTTGCGGATGATCCCGGCATCGGCCAGCAGCCGCACCCGCTCCGCCTCGCCATAGGCGGCGACCCGGTCGATGTCGAACCCGTCGAAGGCGGCACGGAAAGCGTCCCGCTTCTTCAGGATGGTCAGCCAGGACAGGCCGGCCTGGTTGATCTCCAGCACCAGACGCTCGAACAGCACCCGGTCATCGCTGCTGGGAAAGCCGTATTCGCCGTCGTGGTAGGGACCGTGGTGGGGATGGCCGGGTGCGGCCGCGCAATAGGTCAGGCTCACCCGCCCTGCTCCTCTGTGTCGTCAGAACATGTCCCGCGCCATGTCGCGGAAGGAAACGATGCCGGATCGCTCGACGCCGAAGATCACCAGCCACACCAGCAGAGCGACCAGCGACGTGATGATGAATTTGCGCAGTATGCGCGGCTCGACCGGTGCGGAGGAGGCCATGCCGGGTTCCGGCGTCTCCGGGGTCCTGACGCCCCAGGGCAGCACCGCGAACAGCACCACCCACCACACGACGATGTAGACGAAGGCCGCAGTCACCCAGTTGTCCATCGCCCTCTCCGCATTTCAGTCGATCAAGCCCGCAGCTGGCCCCTGGCCGGCCAGGATCAGGCCTGTTCCAACTCCACCAGCGTCCCGCAGAAATCCTTCGGATGCAGGAACAGCACCGGCTTGTCATGGGCGCCGATCTTCGGCTCGCCGTCACCCAGCACGCGGGCTCCCTGCTCCTTCATCCGGTCGCGGGCGGCCAGGATGTCCTCCACCTCGTAGCAGATGTGGTGGATGCCGCCGGACGGATTCTTTTCCAGGAATCCGGCAATCGGCGATTTCTCCCCGAAGGGATGCAGCAGCTCGATCTTGGTGTTGGGCAGAGTGACGAAGACGACGGTGACGCCGTGCGGTGGCAGGTCCACCGGCTGAGACACCGCGGCGCCCAGCGTATCGCGGTAGAGCGCGGTCGCCGCCGGCAGGTCCGGAACGACGATGGCGACGTGGTTGAGCTTCCCGATCATGCGTGTCCTCTCGATGGCTGTCCCTGGCCCGTTAGCGGGCTCTGATAAGCCTGTTATACCGTGTTTCACTCAGACGCGGACCAGGTGGACCTCCGTCACCGGCTTCTTGCCGTGGGACGCATTGAAGCAGCGGCGCACGGCAATCCGTGCCGCCTCCTTCACCTGGGCGTCGTCGGCCCGCGCCGATTTGGGCAGCAGCGCCACCGACTCGCGCACCGCATCGACCACGTCCAGCAGCAGGTCGCGGTCGGTCGCCTCGTCGATCAGCCCCATCACCGCCACCTGCGGCGCGGTCATCAGTTCGCCCGTCGCGCTCATCACCAGCGTCACCACGGCGGCACCGTTGTTCACCATCCGGTTGCGCGCCCGCATCATGCCGGTGTCGAGCGGCACCAGACGCTTGCCGTCGACCGCCATGCGACCGGCCCGGACATGGGCCACCACACGAGCGCCCTCCGGCCCGTCCAGGCGGAGGATCTCGCCATTGGCAGGCACGATGTTGTGGGCGACCTGGCAATCCTCCGCCAAGGCGGCGTGCGCCTGCTGGTGGCGCTGCTCGCCATGGACCGGCACGGCGATGCTCGGGCGCACCCACTGGTACATGCGCACCAGCTCGTCCCGCGCCGGGTGGCCGGACACATGGACCGGCGCCTCGTCCGCCGTCACCAGCTCCACGCCCTGGGTGACGAGCTGGTTCTGCATGCGGCCGATGGCGCGCTCGTTGCCCGGAATCTCGCGCGAGGAGAAGATCACCACGTCGCCGCGCGACAGCGTCACCTGCGGATGGTCGTTGGCGGCGATGCGGGCAAGGGCGGAGCGCGGCTCGCCCTGGCTGCCGGTGCAGATCAGCACCAGCTTTTCCCGCGGCAGATAGCTGGCGTCATGCTCCGACAGGAATTTCGGGACGTCCGCCAGATAGCCGGTGGCCCGCGCCGCTTCGTTGATGCGCCACAGCGACCGGCCGACCAGCGCAACATGGCGGTCATGCGCGGCGGCGGCGGCGGCGATGCTCTCCAGCCGCGCCACGTTGGTGGCGAAGCAGCTGACGGCGATGCGGCGGTCGCGGTAGCGGCCGAACAGCTCCATCAGCGCGGCACGGACGGTCGCCTCCGAACCGGACGCGCCGGGCACCAGCGCGTTGGTGCTGTCGCCGACCAGCGCCAGCACCCCCTCGTCGCCGATGGCGCGCAGCCGTTCCTCATCCGCCGTCTCGCCGACCAGCGGATCGGGATCGAGCTTCCAGTCGCCGGTGTGCAGGATGGTCCCGGCGGACGTGCGGATGGCGAGCGCGTTCGGCTCCGGGATCGAATGCGTCATGGTGACAAATTCGACGGAGAAGGGACCGACCCCCACCGTACCGCCCAGCGGGATCTCGTGGATCGGCACCGTGCTGCTCAGGCCCTTCTCATGCAGCTTGGCGCGCAGGAAGGCCGCGGTGAAGGGCGTGCAATAGACGGGGCAGCGCAACTCCGGCCACAGATACTGGACGGCGCCCAGATGATCCTCATGCGCGTGGGTCAGCACGAGCCCAACCAGATCGTTGCGCCGCGCCGCGATGAAGGCCGGATCGGGCATGATGACGTCGAGCCCGGGCATGGTGTCGTCGGCGAAGGAGATGCCGAGATCCACCATCAGCCATTTACCCTGATGGCAGTAGAGGTTGAGGTTCATCCCGATCTCGCCGGAACCGCCGAGCGGGAGGAAATACAATGCGCCATCCTCCGGAACGAAGGTGTCCGCCGGGGCTTCGGACGTTCCGGCGGCGGTCTTGGAGGATTGTGTCATTGGACCGTGTTGCGCTTGTGGATCAGGAGGAGACCGCGGAGCGTCAGCTCGTTGTCGGTGTGTTCGATGACATGGGTGGCCTTGGCGAAAAGAACAGCCAATCCGCCGGTGGCGACCACCCGCATCGGCTCGCCGTACTCCGCCCGGATGCGGGAGACCAGCCCTTCGATCAGGCCGACATAGCCCCAGAAGATGCCGGACTGCATGCAGGCGATGGTGTTCCTGCCGATCACCTGGGCCGGCGGCTGGATTTCGACGCGCGGCAGCTTGGAGGCCGCCATCTGCAGCGCCTCCAGCGACAGGTTCAGCCCCGGCGCGATCACGCCGCCGCGGTAATTGCCCTCCGCATCCACCACGTCGAAGGTGGTCGCCGTGCCGAAATCGATGACGATCAGCGGCGTCTTGTAGGTCGCGGCAGCCGCCACCGTGTTCACGAGCCGGTCGGCACCGACCTCCTCCGGCCGGTCGACCAAGGCCTTGGCCCCCAGATCGACGCCGGGTTGGCCGACGATCACCGGCTCGCAGCCGAAATGGTCCTTGCACAGCCGCTTCAGATTAAAGGTGGCGCCGGGCACCACGCTGGCGATGATCGCGCCATGGATGTCGACCGGCTTCAGCCCCTTCAGCGCCATCAGGTGGGTCAGCCACACCATGTATTCGTCGGAAGTGCGCTTGGGATCCGTCGCCGTGCGCCAGATGCCGCGCTGGCGGTCGCCGTCATAGATGGCGAACACCACATTCGTGTTTCCGGCGTCAATCGCGAGCAGCATGGCAAAGTCCTGAAGGCGGTGAGCGTTTGAAATCGGTGATGAACGATCAAGGGTCGGTGTGTGGCGGCGCAAAGAACACGTCGCCGGCAGCGATCCGCTGGCGCGGTCCGCCGTCCGTTGGATCAAGCAACAGAACGCCGTCGCTGTCCAGATCGGCGAAGGTGCCGGGGATCGTCCGATCGGCCAGCCTGACCAGGATCGGCCCGCCCAACCCCTTGCCCCGCGACATCCATGCATCGCGCACGGGACCGAAACCATGGACACGCCAGCGGCCGTACCAAGCCGCCAGATGCTCCGCATAGACCTCCAGCAGCGCGCCGGGGCCCATCGGCGGGGCGCCTTCGGCTATCAGGGAGGTCGCACCGTAATCGGCTGTGGGGGGAAAATGCCGCAGGTTGATGCCAACACCCAGCACCACCCAGGCGACCTTGCCGTCCGGCGCCGGCTCCGACTCGAGAAGGATGCCGGACAGCTTGCGGTCATGCACCAGCACGTCGTTCGGCCATTTGCAGCGGACGCCGCCGGGATCGGGCAGCACCGCTTCGGCGGTTTCGGCAATGGCGAGCGCGGCGACGAAGGAAACCTGGGCGGCTTCCGCGGGAGGCAGGCCGGGACGCAGGATGGTCGTGCTGTAGAGGTTGCCTTCCGGGGAGGTCCAGGCCCGGCCCCGGCGGCCTCGACCGCTCTCCTGCCGGCGGGCCCAGACGATTGTGCCTTCCGGTGCCCCGGAACGCGACAAGGCCTTCGCCTCGTCGTTCGTGCTGCCGACGGAGTCGAAGGCCTTGATCTGGAAGCCCGGAGGCAGGCGCAGACGCGCCGCCTCCGCTTCGAGCGATACCGTCATCGGTCGGATATTACCCGGCGAACAGGGCCGCCGCGGCAGCCGCCGCACCGTTCAGGATCGGCGCCGGAGCGACGAAGAACAGCAGGGTGAACAGGCTGGTCAGCACCAGGACGCCGGTCATGCCGTCGTCATCGACCTTGTCGACCACCACCGCGGGCTCATCGAAATACATGATCTTGATGATGCGCAGATAGTAGAAGGCACCGACGACGCTGGTCAGCACACCGACCACGGCCAGCGTGTATTCCTGGGCGGCCACGGCCGCCAGGAAGACGTAGAGCTTACCGAAGAAACCGGCCATCGGCGGGATGCCGGCCATGGAGAACATGAAGATCGCCATGGTGGCGGCCAGCATCGGGTTGGTCTTGGACAGGCCGGAGAAGTCCTTGATCTCCTCCAGCATCTGGCCCTTGGCCTTCATGCTGAGGATGACGGCGAAGGCACCGATGTTCATGGCGATGTAGAGCGCCATATAGATCAGCACGCCGCGCACGCCGTCCTGCGTGCCGGTGGTCAGGCCGACCAGCGCGTAGCCGACATGGCCGATGGAGCTGTAGGCCATCAGGCGCTTGATGTTGGTCTGCATGATGGCGACGAAGGAGCCGATCACCATCGACAGGATGGCGGTCGCCACCAGAACCTGATGCCATTGGGCGGCGAGATGGCCGAACGGCTCCATCACCACGCGGGTCAGCAGGGCGATGGCCGCAACCTTCGGCGCCGCCGCGAAGAAGGCGGTCACCGGGGTCGGCGCACCCTCATACACGTCCGGCGTCCACATGTGGAACGGAGCGGCCGAGACCTTGAAGGCCAGACCGGCCATCACGAACACCAGACCGATCACCAGGCCCGGCGAAACATGGGCGCCGCCGGCGAACAGGGCGGCCACCTTGTCGAAGGAGGTCGTGCCGGCGAAGCCGTAGACCAGCGAAGCGCCGTACAGCAGCATGCCCGAGGAGAGCGAGCCGAGGACGAAGTACTTCAGGCCGGCCTCCGACGACTTGGCGCTGTCGCGGCGGAAGGCGGCGATGACGTAGAGCGCCAGGCTCTGCGTCTCCAGCCCGACATACAGCGAGATGAAGTCGTTGGCCGAGATCATCATCAGCATGCCGAGCGTGGCGAAGATCATCAGCACCGGGAACTCGAAGCGGGCCATCTGCTCCCGCTCGTTGAAGCCCAGCCCGAGGATCACCGCGAAGGCCGCGGAGACCAGCACCAGCACCTTCATGAAGACGCCGAAGGCATCCATCACGAACATGCCGTTGAAGGTGACGACGCGGCCGCTGCCATAGCCCATCGCCAGGATGGCGGCGAGCAGCATGCAGACGATCGACAGGTAGGAGACGGGACGGGTGAAGCCGTCACCGCGGAACACGCCCAGCATCAGCAGGGCAACGCCCGAGAGAGCCAGGAAGATCTCCGGCAGGGCCGGCCAGATGTCGGGAAACACTGCGGTCATGTCGAAGAACCCCTTACCGAGCGGCGACCGAGACACCGGACGCGGCGTGCGACGCGGCCAGCTTGGTCTGGTAGGTCTGGATCAGCTGCTCGACCGATGCCGAGGTGACGTTCAGGAAGCTGCTGGGATAGATGCCCATCCACAGGACGACGGCGATCAGCGGCACGAACACTGCGATCTCACGCGGCGTCATGTCGAACATCGCCTTGACGTCCGGCTTGGTCAGCTTGCCGTAGACGACGCGGCGGTACAGCCACAGCGCATAGGCGGCACCGAGAACCATGCCGGTGGCGGCGAGGGCGGCAACCCAGGTGTTGTCGCGGAAGACGCCCATCAGCACCAGGAACTCGCCGACGAAGCCGGCAGTGCCCGGCAGGCCGACCGAGGCCATGGTCATGAACAGGAAGACCACCGCATATTTCGGCATGTTCTTCACGAGGCCGCCGTAGCGGGCGATCTCGCGGGTGTGCAGCCGGTCATAGACGACGCCGACGCACAGGAACAGCGCACCCGACACCACGCCGTGCGACAGCATCTGGAACACCGAGCCTTCGATGCCCTGCTGGTTCAGCGCGAACATGCCGATGGTGACGAAGCCCATGTGAGCGACCGACGAGTAGGCGATCAACTTCTTCATGTCCTCCTGGGCGAGAGCGACCAGCGAGGTGTAGATCACGGCGACGACCGACAGGGTGTAGATCAGCGGCGCGAAATACTCGGTCGCTTCCGGCAGGATCGGAATGTTGAAGCGCAGGAAGCCGTACCCGCCCATCTTCAGCAGCACGCCGGCCAGGATGACCGAACCGGCGGTCGGCGCCTCGACGTGGGCGTCCGGCAGCCAGGTGTGGACCGGCCACATCGGCACCTTCACCGCGAAGGAGGCGAAGAAGGCCAGCCACAGCCACAGCTGCATGTTGCGCGGGAACTGGGTGGCGGTGATGGTCGGGATGTCGGTGGTGCCGGCCACGTAATACATGGCCAGGATCGCCAGCAGCATCAGCACCGAGCCGAGCAGCGTGTAGAGGAAGAACTTGAAGGCGGCATAGACGCGACGCGGGCCACCCCAGATGCCGATGATCAGGAACATCGGGATCAGGACGCCTTCGAAGAACATGTAGAACAGAACGAAATCCAGAGCGCAGAACATCCCGATCATCAGGGTTTCCAGCGCAAGGAAGGCGATCATGTATTCTTTCAGGCGGACCTGCACCGACTCCCAGCTCGCCAGGATGCACAGCGGCATCAGGAAGCCGGCCAGGACGACGAACAGCACCGAAATGCCGTCGACGCCCATGTGGTAGTTGATGCCGAACTCAGGGATCCAGCCCGCCTTCTCGACCATCTGGTAGCCGGGATTGCGCGGATCGAAGTTGGCCCAGACCAGCAGGGTCAGGACGAAGGTGACGAGGGTCGTCCACAGCGAGATGTACCGCACGTTCCGCAGCACGTCCGGGGTGTTGCCCCGGCAGAACAGCAGGATCAGCGCGACGCCCACGAGCGGCAGGAAGGTCGCGAACGACAGGATCGGCCAGCTAGCCATTGTTGTTGTTCTCCTTCGAAACCGCTCAGCCGAAGACCGACAGCCAGGCGACGAACAGGACGACCCCGATCACCATGGCAAAGGCGTAGTGATAGACGTACCCCGACTGCAGCCGGCTGGTGCGTGCCGCGATGTCGCGGGTGGCGGCGGCGATGCCGTCCGGACCCACACCGTCGATCACCGCCCCGTCGCCCGACTTCCACAGGCCGTAGCCCAGGGCCTTGGCCGGACGGGTGAACAGCGCATCGTACAGCTCGTCGAAATACCACTTGTTGTAGAGGAACTTGTGGATGCCGCTGAAGGTGCTGGCGATCCGGCCCGGCAGGCGCGGCATCATCACATAGCCGATGTAGGCCATGGCGATGCCGATCAGGCCGACGACCAGCGGAGCGATCGCGACCCAGCCCGGGGTGTGGTGGTGCGCAGCCTCGATGGCGTCGTGGCCGTGCAAGGTCATGATCGCCTTGCCCCAGAACTCCGCACGGTCGTGACCGATGAAATACTCGTGGAAGCCGACACCGGCGAACAGGGCGCCCAGCGTCAGGACCGCCAGCGGGACCAGCATGACGACCGGCGACTCATGGGCGTGGTCGTAGACTTCCTTGTCCATCCGCGGCGTGCCGTGGAAGGTCATGAACAGCAGGCGCCAGGAGTAGAAGGCAGTCAGCAGAGCTGCGGCGATGCCGAGCGCGAAGGCAAAGCGCCCAACGCCACTGCCGGAGGCGAAGGCCGCCTCCAGGATCATGTCCTTGGAATAATAGCCGGCGAAGAAGGGCAGACCGGCAAGTGCCAAGTTGCCGATCCACATCACCGCGTAGGTGAAGGGGATCTTGCGCCAGACGCCACCCATCTTGCGCATGTCCTGCTCATGGTGCAGGGCATGGATGACCGAGCCGGCGCCAAGGAACAGCAGGGCCTTGAAGAAGGCGTGCGTGAACAGGTGGAACATGGCCGCACCGTAGGCGGAAACGCCAGCGGCGAAGAACATGTAGCCGAGCTGGGACATCGTCGAATAGGCGATGACCCGCTTGATGTCGAACTGGGTGAAGCCGATGGTCGCCGCGACGAAGGCGGTCAGGCCACCGACCACCGTCACCACTTCGAGCGCCGTCGGGGCGTATTCGAAGACCGGGGACAGGCGGCAGACCATGAAGACGCCGGCGGTGACCATGGTGGCGGCATGGATGAGCGCCGACACCGGGGTCGGGCCTTCCATCGCGTCCGGCAGCCAGGTGTGCAGGCCGAGCTGCGCCGACTTGCCCATCGCGCCCATGAACAGTAGCAGGCAGGCGATGGTCAGGCCGTTGAAGTCCCAGCTGAGGAAATGCAGCGTCTGGCCGGTCAGCGTCGGGGCCTTGGCGAAGATCGTGTCGAACTGGACGGAGCCGGTCAGCACGAAGATCGCGAAGATGCCGAGCGCGAAGCCGAAGTCGCCGACGCGGTTGACCAGGAAGGCCTTCATGGCGGCGGCGTTGGCAGACGGCTTCTCGTACCAGAAGTTGATCAGCAGGTAGGAGGCCAGACCGACACCCTCCCAGCCGAAGAACAGCTGGACCAGGTTGTCCGCCGTCACCAGCATCAGCATGGCGAAGGTGAACAGCGACAGGTAACCCATGAAGCGCGGCTTCTGCGGGTCCTCGGCCATGTAGCCGATGGAATAGACGTGCACGCAGGCCGAGACGGTGTTGACGACGATCAGCATCACCGCGGTGAGCTGGTCGACGCGCAGCGCCCACTTCACGTCGAGCGTGCCGCTCTGGATCCAGGTCATCAGCTCGATCGTGCGCGGATGGCCGTGCACGGCGACGTCGAAGAACAGGGTCCAGGACAGGATCGCCGAGACGATGACGGAGCCCGCGGTCACGAACTGCGCGACGCGGTCGCCCACGGTCGGCGGGCCGGCGACGACATGGTGGTCGTCGTGGGCATCGTCGTGCGCGTGGTTCAGCTCGTCGTGCGAGATGTGGTGGGCATGATCGTCATGGGCATGGGCGATCTGGGCGTGCCCGTGATCGTCATGGCCATGACCGTGGCTTCCGTGACCCGCAGCAGCCGGCTCGGCCTTCGGCCCGCCGAACAGCGCGATCGATCCGGCGACGAGGAACGCCAGGAGCGGAAGGAATACGACTAGCACTTCCATGGCGCCGCCTCAGCCCTTCATCATGTTGATGTCTTCGACTCGGATCGAGCCGCGGTTGCGGAAGTAGACCACCAGGATGGCGAGGCCGATGGCCGCCTCGGCGGCGGCGACGGTCAGGATGATCATGGCGAAGATCTGGCCAACCAGATCGTGCAGGAAGGTCGAGAAGGCGACGAGGTTGAGGTTCACCGCCAGCAGCATCATCTCGATCGACATCAGGATGATGATGACGTTCTTCCGGTTCAGGAAGATGCCCAGCACACCCAGCGTGAAGATGATGGCCGAGACCGTCAGGTAATGTCCGAGACCGATCTCCATGATCACACGCCCTCCCCGGTCGAAACCTTGCGGATGGCGACCACGTCTTCCCGGCGACGGGCGATCTGGGCGCCGACATTCTGTTTGCGCACGCCAGGACGGTGCCGCAGCGTCAGTACGATCGCACCGATCATGGCGATCAGCAGGACGATGCCCGATGCCTGGAACAGGTAGACGTACTGCGTGTACATCAGCCGTCCCAGCGCCTGGGTGTTCGACACCTGATCGAAGGCCGGGGTCGGCGCGCCGGCGATGGCGGCGACGTTCGGAGCCACGATCCAGCCGCCGAGCACCGCAGCCAGTTCGGCCAGCAGGATCAGCCCGACCAGCGCGCCCAGCGGCAGCGCTTCCATAGCACCCTTGCGCAGCTCGCGGAAATTGATGTCGAGCATCATCACCACGAACAGGAACAGCACGGCCACGGCGCCGACATAGACGATGATCAGGATCATCGCGATGAACTCCGCCCCCATCAGAAGGCAGAGACCAGCCGCCTGGAAGAAGGCGAGGATCAGGAAAAGGACGGAGTGAACGGGGTTCCGCGCCGAGATGACCATCACACCGGAGGCCACCAGCAGCGCGGCGAACACGTAGAAGGCGATGCCTTGGAGTATCATCGTTTTTCTCGCTTCCGCTTACCGGTAAGGAGCCTCGGCCGCGAGGTTCTGGGCGATTTCCGCCTCCCAGCGGTCGCCGTTCGCCAGCAGCTTCTGCTTGTTGTAGAAGAGCTCTTCCCGGGATTCGGTGGAGAACTCGAAGTTCGGCCCCATGACCACCGCGTCGACCGGGCAGGCTTCCTGGCACAGGCCGCAGTAGATGCACTTGGTCATGTCGATGTCGTAGCGCGTGGTGCGGCGGCTGCCGTCGTCACGCGGTTCGGCCTCGATGGTGATGGCGAGAGCCGGGCACACCGCTTCGCACAGCTTGCACGCGATGCAGCGCTCTTCGCCGCTCGCATAGCGGCGGAGCACATGCTCGCCGCGGAAGCGCGAACTGATGGGGCCCTTCTCATAGGGGTAGTTCAGCGTGACCTTGGGCTTGAACATGTAGCGCAAGGTCAGCGCCATGCCGCCCAGCAGCTCGGTCAGGAACAGGCTGCGCGCCGCGCGGTCGAGGAACGCCATGGCCTCTTCGTCTCCTTCCTCGCCGGCGGCCGCTCCCGTTCGATGGGTTGGCTCGCCGGCACTCAAATCGACACGTCAATGGTGGGTTCGGTGCAGGCTGGCTTTGCGGCGATGCCGCTTACTTCGGCAGCCAGCCGAAGGTCACCAGGACGCCGGCGGTCAGCACGACCCAGAACAGCGACAGGGGCAGGAAGACCTTCCAACCCAGGCGCATCAGCTGGTCGTAGCGATAGCGCGGCACGGTGGCGCGAACCCAGACGTAGGTGAACAGGCAGAACGCGATCTTCAGCGCGAACCACACGATGCCCGGCACCCAGGTGAAGGGCGCGAAGGGCAGCGGGGGCAGCCAGCCGCCGAGGAACAGGATGCTCGTCATCGCGCTCATCAGGATCATGTTGGCGTATTCGCCAAGGAAGAAGAGCGCGAAGGGAGCGGAGCTGTATTCCACCATGAAGCCGGCCACCAGCTCCGACTCGCCTTCCGGCAGGTCGAAGGGAGCGCGGTTGGTTTCAGCGAGCGCCGAGATGAAGAACATCACGAACATCGGCAGCAGCGGGATGCAGAACCAGACCTTCTCCTGGGCCCGAACGATGTCGGTCAGGTTCAGCGAGCCGACGCACAGCAGCACGGAGATGATGATGAGGCCCATCGAGACCTCATAGGACACCATCTGTGCCGCGGAGCGCAGCGCGCCGAGGAAGGCGTAGCGCGAGTTCGACGCCCAGCCGGCCATCACGATGCCGTAGACGCCCAGCGAGGAGATCGCGAACAGGTACAGCACGCCGACGTTGATGTTGGACAGCACCACCCCGT
Source organism: Azospirillum sp. TSH64 (assembly GCF_003116035.1). Lineage (GTDB taxonomy): Bacteria > Pseudomonadota > Alphaproteobacteria > Azospirillales > Azospirillaceae > Azospirillum. The sequence goes on along the minus strand of NZ_LGQW01000015.1, from coordinate 1,690,534 downwards.
AGTCGAACGGGATGACCGCCCAGGCGATCAGCGCCAGGAAGAAGGTCAGCATCGGCGCGACGTAGAACACGATGCGGTTGGCGCCTTCCGGCAGGATCTGTTCCTTGGCGAACAGCTTCAGGCCGTCGGCGAAGGGCTGCATCAGGCCGAAGGGGCCGACGATGCTTGGGCCCTGGCGCATCTGCATCGCGCCCATGATCTTGCGCTCGGCATAGGTCATGAAGGCGACGGCGACCAGCAGCGGCACGGTGATCGCCAGGATCTGCAGGACCATAATGATCAGCGGCAGGAGAAAGCCGCTCCAGAACTCAGCCATGGGTGCCAGTCCTCTCCTGAGCAGGGCCCACCAGCGCTTCCGTGCAGTTGGCCATCGTCACCGACGCCCGGCTGATCGGGTCGGTCATGTAGAAGTTGGTGATCGGCGTCACGAAGGGGGCCGCGTCCACCGGACCCTGCGCGCCGAACGGCGCCCAGCTGGCCGGGGTCGTCTCGCCGACCGCGCCGAAGATCGGGTTCGCCGCCATCAGCCGCTGACGCAGCTGGCCGTGGGTGTCGAAGGGCAGCGTGGTGCCCAGGACTTCCGACAGCGCGCGGACGATCTTCCAGTCCTCGCGCGCTTCGCCCGGCGGGAAGACCGCAAGGCGGGCGAGCTGCGGACGGCCCTCGGTGTTGACGTAAACCGCGTTCTTCTCGGTGTAGGCGGCACCCGGCAGGATGACGTCGGCGCGGTGGGCGCCGGCATCGCCATGGTGGCCCTGATAGACCACGAAGGCATTGCCGAGCTTCGCCATATCGATCTCGTCGGCACCCAGCAGGTAGACGAAGTCGATCTCGCCCTTCGACGCACCGTCGAGGATGCCGTGAACGTCGCGGCCGCCCTCGCCCGGGAGGAAGCCGGCTTCGATGCCGCCGACCCGCGCGGCGGCGGTGTGCAGCACGTTGAAGCCGTTCCAATCGTCGCGGAACATGCCGTAGGCCTCGCCGACCAGACGGGCGGCGGCCTGGACCGCGAGACCGTCGGCGCGCTGGAAGGCGCCCATGCCGACGATGATCATCGGGTTCTTGGCGGCGCGCAGCGTCTCGGAGAACGGGTGGCTGCCGTCGACCAGCTGCTGCAGCGCGTCCGGACCGGTGCCGATCACGCTGTAGGGGTAGGTCAGGTCGCGCTGCTCGCCGATGGAGGCGATGGTAACGCCGCCGGCCATGTAGCGCTTGCGGATGCGGGCGTTGACCAGCGTGCCTTCCCAGCGCGGGTTGGTGCCGACCAGCAGGATGACGTCGGCCTTTTCGATGCCGGCGATGCCCGAGTTGAACAGGTAGCCCGCACGCACCGAGGTGTCGAACCGGGCACCGTCCTGGCGGCAATCCAGGTTGGCCGAGCCGAGCCGCGACAGCAGCTCCTTGAGCGCGAACTGCGCCTCGACATCGACCAGATCGCCGGCAATGGCGGCGATGCGGTTGCCGGACAGGCCCTTCAGACGCGCCGCGATGGCGGTGAAGGCTTCGGCCCAGCTGGCCGGGACCAGCTTGCCGTTCTGGCGGATGTAGGGGCGGTCCAGCCGCTGGCGCTTCAGACCGTCATAGGAGTAGCGGCTCTTGTCGTTCAGCCACTCCTCGTTGATGTCGTCGTTGACGCGCGGCAGGACGCGCATCACCTCGGGCCCGCGGGCGTCGACGCGGATGTTCGAGCCGACGGCGTCGAGGACGTCGATGGTCTCTGTCTTGCGCAGTTCCCACGGGCGTGCCGTGAAGGCGTAGGGCTTGTGGGTCAGGGCACCCACCGGGCAGACATCGGCGAGGTTGCCCGACAGCTCCGAGCCGATGGCCTTCTCGACGAAGGTGGTGATCTCCATGTGCTCGCCGCGATAGACGGCACCGACATCGGGAACACCGGCCACTTCGTTGATGAAGCGGATGCAGCGGGTGCAATGGATGCAACGGGTCATGATGGTCTTGATGACCGGACCCATATACTTGTCCTTGACCGCCCGCTTGTTCTCGCCGTAGCGGCCGCGGTCGAAGCCGTAGGCCATGGCCTGGTCCTGCAGATCGCACTCGCCGCCCTGATCGCAGATCGGGCAATCCAGCGGGTGGTTGATCAGCAGGAACTCCATGACGCCCTTGCGGGCCTTCAGGACGGTTTCGCTGTTGGTGCGGACGACCATTCCGTCGCCGCAGGGCATGGCGCAGGACGCGACCGGCTTGGGCGCGCGCTCCATCTCCACCAGGCACATGCGGCAGTTGGCCGGCACGCTGAGGCGCTCGTGGTAGCAGAAGCGCGGAATCTCGATCCCCAGCTGCTCGCAAGCCTGGAGGATCGAGGTGCCCGGCTCGACCTCGATCTCGATCCCGTCGATGGTCAGTTTCGGCATGGGAACGGGAACTCCTTACTCGGCCGCCAGCGGGGCGCTGTTGCGGTAGGCCTGGATGCGCCGCTCCACTTCCGGACGGAAGTGGCGGAACAGGCCCTGGATCGGCCAGGCGGCAGCGTCGCCGAGCGCGCAGATGGTGTGGCCTTCGACCTGCTTGGTGACCTGCAGCAGCATGTCGATCTCTTCCATGCGCGCGTTGCCGGTGACCATGCGCTGCATGACGCGGCTCATCCAGCCGGTGCCTTCGCGGCAGGGCGTGCACTGGCCGCAGGACTCATGCGCATAGAAGGACGACAGGCGGGCGATGGCCTTCACGATGTCGGTGGACTTGTCCATCACGATCACCGCGGCGGTGCCGAGGCCCGACTGAACTTCGCGCAAGGAGTCGAAGTCCATCAGGACGGTGTCGCAGATCGACTTGGGCAGGACCGGGACCGAAGAGCCGCCTGGGATGATGCCCAGCAGGTTGTCCCAGCCGCCGCGCACGCCGCCGGCATGCTTCTCGATCAGCTCCTTCAGCGGGATGCCCATCTCCTCTTCCACGTTGCACGGCTTGTTGACGTGCCCGGAGATGCAGAAGAGCTTGGTGCCCGAGTTCTTCGGACGGCCGAGGCCGGCGAACCAGGAGGCGCCGCGCCGCAGGATGGTCGGAACGACGGCGATGGATTCGACGTTGTTCACCGTGGTCGGGCAGGAATAGAGTCCGGCCTGGGCGGGGAACGGCGGCTTGTTGCGCGGCTGCCCCTTCTTGCCCTCGATCGACTCGATGAGCGCGGTTTCCTCGCCGCAGATGTAGGCGCCGGCACCGCGGTGGATGTAGACGTCGTAATCGTAGCCGGTGCCGCAGGCGTTCTTGCCGATCAGCCCCGCCGCATACGCCTCGTCGATGGCGCGCTGGACGTTGGAGCCCTCGTTGTAGAACTCGCCGCGGATGTAGATGTAGCAGGCGCTGGCACCGATGGCGAAACCGGCGATCAGGCAGCCTTCGATCAGCTTGTGCGGATCGTGGCGCAGGATGTCGCGGTCCTTGCAGGTGCCGGGCTCGCCCTCGTCGGCGTTGATGACGAGATAGACGGGCTTGTCGGTCACGTTCTTCGGCATGAAGGACCACTTCATGCCGGTCGAGAAGCCGGCGCCGCCACGGCCGCGCAGCCCCGATTCCTTCACCTGCTCGATGATCCAGTCCCGGCCATTGGCCAGGAAGGATGCCGTGTTGTCCCAGTCACCGCGCTTGCGGGCTCCGTCAAGACCGAAGTCCTGGTAGCCGTAGAGGTTGGTGAAGATGCGGTCCTCATCGCGAAGCATCGCTGTCCCCTCCCCCTCAATCGTCCGCTTGCGCGGTGGTGGCGTCCGCTTGCGCGGTGGTAAAGGCCTTCAGCGTCGTCGGGCCGCCGACCGGCTCCGAGGACTGACGACCGGTCTGCGAGCCGGGCTTCGGCGTCTCGCCGCGCGCCAGCGCGTCGAGGATGCGCTCCATATGCTCCGGGGCCACGTCTTCGTAGTAATCGTCACCGATCTGCACAACCGGCGCGTTGACGCAGGCGCCCGAGCACTCGACCTCGCCCAGCGTGAACTGGCCGTCGGCCGTGGTCTCGCCCACCTCGATGCCGAGCTTCTTCTTGCAGGTGTGGACGATGTCGTCCGACCCGCGCAGCCAGCAGGGGGTGGTGGTGCAGACCTGGATGTGGTGCCGGCCGACCGGGTTCTTGTTGTACATCGTGTAGAAGGTCGCGACCTCGTACACGCGGATGCGCGGCATGCCCAGCAGGTCGGCCACGGCGTCCATGGCGACGCGCGGCAGCCAGCCGCCGTTCTGGCGCTGTGCCACGTCCAGCAACGGCATGCAGGCACTGGCCTGCTTGCCCTGCGGGTACTTGGCGATGATGCGCTTCGCCAGCTCCAGGTTTTCCTGGCTGAAGGTGAAGCTGGTCGGCTCGGCGTGGCCGTGATCGGAAGCGGGCGCGCTCATCGATCGATTTCTCCGAAAACGATGTCCATCGAGGCGATGTTGGCGACGGCGTCGGCCAGCATGTGACCCTTCGACATGAAGTCCAGGCCCTGAAGATGGGCGAAGCCCGGCGCGCGGATCTTGCAGCGGTAGGGCTTGTTGGTGCCGTCGGACACCAGATACACGCCGAACTCGCCCTTGGGCGCCTCGATGGCGGTGTAGGTCTCGCCGGCGGGAACGTGGAAGCCCTCGGTGAAGAGCTTGAAGTGGTGGATCAGCGCTTCCATCGAGCGCTTCATCTCGCCGCGCGGCGGCGGGGACACCTTGCGGTCCTCGATCTTGTACGGACCGGCCGGCATCTCCTTGCAGCACTGGCGGATGATGCGCAGCGACTGCTTCATCTCCTCCATGCGGACCAGATAACGCGCCCAGCAGTCACCGGTCAGGCCGACCGGGACGTCGAACTCCATGCGGTCATAGACCTCGTAGGGCTGCGACTTGCGCAGATCCCAGGCGACGCCGGAGCCGCGCAGCATCGGACCGGTGAAGGCCCAGTCGAGCGCCTGCTCCTTGGTGACGATGCCGATGTCGACCGTGCGCTGCTTGAAGATGCGGTTCTCGGTCAGCAGGCTCTCGAGGTCGTCCATGAACTTCGGAAAACGCTCGGTGAAGGCCCAGATGTCGTCCAGCAGCCCGTCCGGAATGTCCCAGGCGACGCCGCCCGGCCGGAAATAGTTGGCGTGCAGGCGGGCACCCGACACACGCTCGTAGAACTCCATGAGGATTTCGCGTTCCTCGAAGCCCCACAGCGCCGGGGTGATCGCGCCGACGTCGAGCGCACCCGTCGTGATCGACAGGATGTGGTTCAGGATGCGCGTGATTTCCGAGAACAGCACGCGGATGTACTGGGCGCGCAGCGGCGCCTTGATCTGCAGCAGGTTCTCGATGCCGAGCACATAGGCGTGCTCCATGCACATCGGGCTGACATAGTCCAGGCGGTCGAAATACGGCACGGCCTGGATGTAGGTCTTGTACTCGATCAGCTTCTCGGTGCCGCGATGCAGCAGGCCGATGTGCGGATCGCAACGCTCCACCACCTCGCCGTTCAGCTCCATCACCAGACGGAGCACGCCGTGGGCGGCCGGATGCTGCGGCCCGAAATTCATCGTGTAGGGCTTGATCTGCGTCTTGGTCTCCGGACCGGAGGCGCTGATCGCCCCGTTCGGACCCGTCGAGACGACGCCGGTCGCCGAGTCGGTCGAAACGGTCATGCTCACGGCTTCTTGCTCCCGTCCTGGAGGGCCGCCTTTTCATCGCCGGGCAGCATGACGTTGGTCATGCCTTCCCACGGGCTGAGGAAGTCGAAGGCGCGGAAATCCTGGGTCAGACGGACCGGCTCATAGATCACGCGCTTCTGGTCCTCGTCGTAGCGGGCTTCGACGTAGCCGGTCAGCGGGAAGTCCTTGCGGAAGGGGTGCCCCTCGAACCCGTAGTCGGTGAGGATGCGGCGCAGGTCCGGATGGTTCTCGAAGAAGACGCCGAACAGATCCCACGCCTCGCGCTCGAACCAGTTCGCGGCGCTGAAGACGGAAACGGCCGACGGGACCGGAGTGTCCTCGTCGGTGGCCAGCTTCACGCGCATGCGCCGGTTGTGGGTATAGCTGAGCAGCTGGTAGACGACCTCGAACCGCTCCGCGCGGTCGGGGTAATCGACCGCGGTGATATCGGTCAGCTGCTCGAACCGGGTGTCCGGGTCGTCGCGCAGCGCGGTCAGCACCGCCAGGATGGCCGGCCGCTCGACCGTCACCATCAGTTCGCCGAGCTTCACCTCGACCTTGAGGACGTCGCCGCCGATCTTGGCGGCGATGACGTCCCCGAGTTCCTTCAACGCCTGTTCGGACATGGGTGGGACCCTGCCTTCCTACTTGTCTTCAGCGCGCTTGTCGTTCGTCCCGCCTCCGGAGGCCGGAGGCGGGACGGTACGCCGTGGTCAGCGGGCGATGCGATTGCCGCGCTTGATCTTCTTCTGGAGCTGGAGGATGCCGTAAATCAGCGCCTCCGCCGTCGGCGGGCAGCCGGGCACATAGATGTCCACCGGCACGATCCGGTCGCAGCCACGCACCACCGCGTAGGAATAGTGGTAGTAGCCGCCGCCGTTGGCGCAGGACCCCATCGAGATGACCCAGCGCGGCTCCGGCATCTGGTCGTAGACCTTGCGGAGCGCCGGGGCCATCTTGTTGGTCAGGGTGCCGGCGACGATCATGCAGTCGGACTGGCGCGGGCTGGGACGCGGAATGACGCCGAAGCGATCCAGGTCGTACCGGCTCATATAGGCGTGGATCATCTCCACCGCGCAGCAGGCCAGGCCGAAGGTCATCGGCCACAGCGAACCGGTCCGGGCCCAGGCCAGCAGATCCTCGTACTTCGCCAGCACGAAGCCCTTGTCCTGGATCTCGTCGGAGACCGCGCGGATGTAGGCGTCCTGTTCCGGTCCGGGCGGAATCGGCGCCAGCGGCTTGGCGACCTCTACTCCCATTCCAGAGCTCCTTTCTTCCACTCATAAATGAAGCCGATGGTCAGGATGCCCAGGAACAGCATCATCGACCAGAAGCCGAACAGCCCGATGTCACCGAGGGCGACCGCCCACGGGAACAGGAAGGCGACTTCAAGGTCGAAGATGATGAACAGGATCGAGACCAGGTAGAACCGCACGTCGAACTTGGTGCGCGCGTCCTCGAACGGCTCGAAGCCGCATTCGTAGGGGGAGACCTTCTCGGCGTCCGGGTTCTTCGGGCTGATGACGTAGGATGCCCCAACCATCACCGCGGCCAGCGCGATGCCGATCAGCAGAAACACCAGGATCGGAAGATACTCAATGATCAGCGGAGTCGACACCGCGTTCCTCCCATAAGCCCACGACCACGGGCGCCGTTCCGGCCGGGAAATCGGCGGAAGCGCAAAGCCGTGGCAGCCATGCCTTGGATTAGCCCATCAGACGGGCCGGAATATATGCCGAGACCGTGGGCAAGGAAAGCGCTTTGAATCGCTTTTCACCACGCGGAAGGACAAGCCAGCCCCCGCGTTAGACCCTGGTAATACCACGTTTTTAAAATAGGGGAAAGGAAAGACAATATGCATGCGAAAAAGGACCCGCAATTTGCGAGTCCTTGGAGCATACTGGCGATTGACGCCGAATTTGAAAAAGAAAGTGGCGCGAGTGACGGGACTTGAACCCGCGGCCTCCGGCGTGACAGGCCGGCGCTCTAACCAACTGAGCTACACCCGCGCTATGGCTCCCGGTGCTGGACTCGAACCAGCGACAAGCGGATTAACAGTCCGCTGCTCTACCAACTGAGCTAACCGGGAACGGAGGCCCGCCTTATATGGCCGCTGGCGAAAGCTGGCAAGCGGAAAAATGCAAAGCTCTTCATTTTTCCGGAAAAAGGCGGTTTCCACGCCCGTCGCCTGTGACATTCCAGCCGCGCCGCAGCCATGGGTTGCCGGCGCACAGGCTCGCTCTTGACAGTCCGGAGCATCTCAGGCTTTTTCTCGCCTCCTCTCCCCACCATTGCCGCAGGCCCCGATGTCCGAGGTCGTCCCCTTCGCCGCCGCCCGCGAGGCGCTGCTCGCGCGCCTGACCGAACAGCTGCCGCCCTCGTCGGAATGGGCGGGCCGGCTGATGCTCATGCCGGAGGGGCGCCGGGTGGAGCCGATGCCGGCGGCCGACGCGGTGGAGTCGCTGCGCGCCTTCCGCGCCGGGCTGGGCGAGGCGGTCGGCGCCGCCGCCTGCTCGGTCGGCGGGGTGTGGGTCGGGCGGGAGGATTGCCTGGACTGGGACGGGCTGCTGGCGCCGCTGGCGGTCGCCGCCGCCTATGTGGTCGGCCGCACCCAGTCCGCCGGCGGTTTCGCCGCGGAACTGTTCCGCTGCAAGGACGCGCTGGCCGGCTGGGGCGTGCGCGGCCTGCGCGGCGAACCGGCGGTGGCGCGTGCCGCCGGCTATGCCGTGGTGTCGGTCAGCCGCCGCCCGGACGACAACGAGATCGTGCTGGACCGGGTGATGGACACCTTCGCCTTCGTCATGCGCAGCCTGGGCGAGCCGACGGTGGCGGCAGCCGACATGGACCGCCGGCTGGTCAAGCGGGCGGTGCCGTTGCGGCGGTAAGAAAAGTCTGGCGGTAAGAAGAATTCGGTGAGGGCTCACCCTGCCCTCACCCCCACGCCCCGTTATCCGCGGGCGCGCTCGATCTCGACGCCGACGCTGGCGGCGTCGGGGAACACGTCCAGCTTTTCCACCCGGACCTTGGCCACCGTCACCCGCGCGTCGGCGAGGCAGCGCTCGGCGATGCGTTCGGCCAGCGTTTCCACCAGCGTGACGTGGCCCTGGGTGACCACGCCCTTGACGATGGTCGCCATGTCCTCGCCGGTGACGCCGGGGGCGATCACGTCGAGATCCAGGTTCAGGCGGATGCGCTGGGGTTTCAGCCGTTCATGGGCATAGACGCCGATCAACGCGTCCATCACCAGATCGCGCACGAAACAACGGGTGGACAGCGTCGCCGGGGCCGAACGCGGCACCGGGGCGGTGACGGTGGCGAAGAGCTTGTTCATGGCCGACAGCCCTAACACGGCAACGCCACCGCTGCCAAGCAACCGTCCCGGCCGGCGCCTATGCCGGACGGACAGGTCTGGGATGGACTCAGTGCATTTCCGAGCGGATGCGCTCGCGCAGCACGTCGATCGGGCGCAGATCCTCGCCCTCCTCGTAATGCCAGAAGGTCCAGCCGTTGCAGGCCGGCAGGCCGGCCATCGCCGCCCCCACCTGATGGATCGAGCCGCGATGGTCGCCGCGCGGGCCGGAGCCGATCAGTGTGCCGTCGGCGCGCACGCGGGCGGCGACGCGGCGGCGGTGGTCGAACAGGGTCGAGCCGGGGCGCAGCAGCCCGCGCTCCACCACCCAGCCGAAGGGAATGCGCGGTGCGGCGCGCTTCGGCGGGGTGTCGAGGATCGCCGCCTCCGGCGCCTCCTCCACCGCGTCGATCCGGGCCTGGGCCGCCTTGACATAGGTGTCGTCGCGCTCCAGCCCGATCCACTTGCGGCCCAACCGCTTGGCGACAGCCCCGGTGGTGCCGGTGCCGAAGAAGGGATCCAGCACCACGTCGCCGGGGCGGGAGGAGGACAGGATCACCCGGTACAGCAGCGATTCCGGCTTCTGCGTCGGGTGGGTCTTCTTGCCGTCCTCGTCGCGCAGCCGTTCGCCGCCGTTGCAGATCGGCAGCAGCCAGTCGCTGCGCATCTGAAGATCCTCGTTGAGGCTCTTCATCGCGTCGTAATTGAAGCGGTAGCGCGCATCCTTGTCGCGGGCCGCCCAGATCATCGTCTCATGGGCGTTGGCGAAACGGGTTCCCCGGAAGTTCGGCATCGGATTGGTCTTGCGCCAGACGATGTCGTTCAGAATCCAGAATCCCAGATTCTGCAGCGTGGCGCCGACCCGGAAGATGTTGTGATAGCTGCCGATCACCCACAGCGAGCCTTCCGGCTTCAGGATGCGGCGGGCGGCCGCCATCCAGTCCTGGGTGAAGCGGTCATAGGCTTCGAAATCGTCGAACTTGTCCCACTCGTCATCCACCCCGGCGACGCGGGTGTGGTTCGGCCGCAGCAACTCACCCCCCAACTGCAAGTTGTAGGGCGGATCGGCGAAGATGAGATCGACCGAAGCGGGCGGCAGATCGTTCATGAGAGCGATGCAATCGCCGACCAGGATACGGTTTTCAGGGAGCATTTCACGACCGGCAAAGAACTGGGACTCGGCCGGACAATGAGTCTCGACCGAGTCGCCGTCAACAGCTTTCTTTGCCAAGTGACGACGGCTCAGCCGCTCAGTGCCCTTTGGCGTTTCACTGGTGCAAAACTGACTCGGTGATGCGGCGTGACACCGTGGCGGGTCAGCGCATCCAGATGCTCCGGTGTCGGATAGCCGGCGTTTCGGTCCCATCCATAGTGTGGATACTGGACCGACAACCGCAACATCTCGCTGTCGCGCGCCACTTTGGCGAGAATAGACGCGGCGGCGATGGACTGGCTGCGGCTGTCGCCCTTGACGACCGCCACCCGCTCGCACGCGATGTCGGGGGTGAATTTGCCGTCCACCAGCGCCGCGTCGGGGGCCGGGCCGGGCAGCGCCAGATAGGCCCGCTTCATCGCCAGCAGCGTCGCCTTGTGGATGTTCAGTTCGTCGATCTCGGCGGCCGACGCCTCGGCGATGGCGAAGGCCAGCGCATGCGCGCGGATCGCCGGTTCGATCTCCTCGCGCAGGCGCCGGTTGACCGCCTTGCTGTCGTCGATCAGGGCGGCGATCTCCGGCGGCAGCCCTTCGGGCGGCAGCACCACGGCGGCGGCGACCACCGGGCCGCAGAGCGGGCCGCGCCCGACCTCGTCGATGCCGCAGACGCGGCGTCCGGGACCGAAGCCGGCCTCCAGCGACAGGTCCGGGCGTTGCCGGGGGATGGCGGCTTTGCGGGGCGCTTTGGCAGGCATGGGAGCGGGCAGCCTTCCGGGCAGCAGTGGAACGTCGGTTGGAATGGGGCCGCTTGATAGCGGCGGCGGAGTCCGCGCGCAAGGCCACCGCCGATCGTGCCGCAGATTGCGGCCTTTTGCGCCAACCAGCCTCTTGAGAAGCGGCGCACGGCTGCGCTATGGATGCGCCCCGCGAAGCCGGACAGCATCCATCACCCGCCCCGCCATCACCCGAGAGCAGGCCATGACCGACACGACCCAGACCGCCGCCGAATGCCCCTGCCGTTCCGGCAAGCCGCTGGACGCCTGCTGCGGACCCTATCTGGCCGGCATGCCCGCCCCGACGGCCGAGGCGCTGATGCGCTCGCGCTATTCCGCCTTCGCCACCGGCAACATCGACTATCTGCACGACACGCTGCTGCCCAGCACCCGCGACGACTTCAACCGTGAAGAGATCGAGACCTGGGCTAAGAACAGCGTGTGGACCGGTGTGGAGATCCGTTCGACCGAGGACGGCCAGCCCGGCGACAGCGAGGGGATCGTCGAGTTCGTCGCCCGTTTCAGCATGAACGGCAAGCCGATGACCCACCACGAGACCAGCCGCTTCACCCATACGGACGGCCGCTGGTACTATGTGGACGGCCAGCTTGGCGCCCGTCCGCGCAGCGGCCCCAAGGTCGGCCGCAACGACCCCTGCCCCTGCGGCAGCGGCAAGAAATACAAGAAGTGCCACGGCGCCTGACCGGTTCGGCTCTTGAGTCGCGGCTGAATCGTCACGCTGCATCTGCACAAAAAACCGCCGAAGCGCCCCGCCCCGCCTGCCCGTCAGGCGGCGGCGGAGTTTTTGTTGTGCGCGGATGGTGAAAATGCGCAATCCCGATTGAATTATGGGTCGGAACCGATCATCCTTCGCCTGCCCTGTTCCGGGTGTCCCTTCTTTGGTTTTTGCCGGGATGGGGTTTAACACGACAGATGAGACGATAACTGATGTTCGACCGTCCGCAGCGCTCTTCCTTCCGCGCTCCTGAAATCACCCAGCGCGACATCCGCGCCACCGTCAAGTGGTTCAACGCCACCAAGGGCTTCGGCTTCGTCACCCCCGACGATGGGTCGCCCGACGCTTTCCTGCACTCCACGGTTCTGCAGTTCTGCGGACACGACAGCCTGCCCGAAGGCGCCACCATCACCTGTGACCTGTCGCGCGGCCCGAAGGGCCCGCAGGTCGCCACCATCCACGCGGTCGACACCTCGACCGCCGCTCCGAGCCGTCCGTCGCGCGCCCCGCGCGAGCGTGACAGCTGGGGCAACGACGGCGGCTACGGCGGCGGCAACAGCTACGGCGGCGGCAGCCGCGGCGGTTACGACAGCTACGGCGATTCGGACGGCGGCGAAGTCGTCGACGGCACGGTGAAGTGGTTCAACGTGTCGAAGGGCTTCGGCTTCATCGCCCCGTCGACCGGCGGCAAGGACATCTTCGTGCACATCCGTGCGCTGGAGCGGTCGGGCATCAACGGCCTGGACGACGGTGCGCAGGTCCGCGTCACCATCCGCCAGGGCGCCAAGGGTCCCGAGGCTCAGCGCGTCGAGATGGCCTGATCTCTCATCGGTCGTTGTGATGTGAAAAAGCCCCCGCTCCACCGGAGCGGGGGCTTTTTCATTGATGCCGTTCAAGAAAGTTGGCTGCTCACTCCAGATGGTCCAGCGGCAGCCGGGTCTCGAACTTCACCTCCTTCAGGGTGACGCTCGATTTGACGTGCGACACCGCGGGGATGGAGAAGATGCGCTCGCTGAGGAAGCGGCCGTAATCCTCAGTGGTCGGCACGACGATGCGCAGCAGATAGTCGGCGTCGCCGGTGACCGCGAAACATTCCAGCACCTCCGGCATGCCGGCGATGGCGGTCTCGAACTGGTCGACCGCATTCTCCTTGTGGCGCTCCAGCGTGACATGGGCGAAGACGCATTCGCCGAGCCCCAGCTTGCGCGGGTCGAGCTGCACCGTGTAGCGGCGGATGACGCCGATCTCCTCCATCGACCGCACCCGGCGCCAGCAGGGGGAGGCCGACAGCCCGACCGTGTCGCCCAGTTCCTGCATGGTCAGGCGGGCATTCTCCTGCAGGGCCGCCAGGATCCCCTTCTCATGCCGGTCGAGCTTGATCGCCGCCATTGGCACTTTCTCCGTCCATCCAATCGTTGCATCTGCAAACATAAGCAGGGCCGGCAGCCGGTGCGAGCCCTTCCATGCAACCAATCGCCCCGTCGCGGTGTTGCTCCGGCGGTGGGTGGCGGGTCGGCAGGCGCGAGGAGAAGACCGTGTTCGATTGGATTGTCGGTATGGTGGAGCAGACGGGCTATCTCGGCGTCGCTCTGCTGATGTTCGCGGAGAACCTGTTTCCCCCCATTCCATCGGAGCTGATCCTGCCGCTGGCCGGCTTCACCGCCGCAAGGGGCGACCTTGGTCTGCCGATGATCATCGTTTCGGGCACCGTGGGTGCGGTGCTGGGGGCGCTGTTCTGGTACGGGATCGGCCGCTGGGTCGGCAGCCGCCGGCTGAAACAGTGGGCGGCACGCCATGGCCGCTGGCTGACCATCGCACCGGAGGAGGTGGACGAGGCCGCCGCCCATTTCCGCGAGCATGGCGGCCGGGCGGTGCTGATCGGCCGGATGATCCCGGCGGTGCGCACGCTGATCTCCATCCCCGCCGGGGTGTCGAACATGGCGCTGGTGCCGTTCCTGCTCTACACCACGCTGGGCACCGCGATCTGGACGACCTTCCTGGCAAGCGCCGGCTATCTGCTGGAGGACCGCTACCAGCAGATAGCCAACTGGGTGAACCCGGTGTCCAACATCGTCGCCGCCGGGATCGCCCTCTGGTACGTCTACCGCGTCGCCACCTTCGGCCGGCGGTCGGCCCGCCAGCCGGCGGAATAACGGCCAAGCCCTTTTCCGCATTGAGGAAAAGCGCCTCGCCCGCTCTGGACGGCCCGGCTTCCGCCATGCTCTGACTGGCGGGTCCGACCGCCTGTGGGAGCCTTTCCATGAGTTCCAATCCGACCATCATCCTCGTCCATGGCGCCTTCGCCGACGGTTCCTCCTGGGGCCGGGTGATCGCCCGCTTGCAAGCGGAAGGCTTCGCGGCGGTCGCGGTGCAGAACCCGCTGGTTTCGCTCGACGACGATGTCGCCCATGTCCAGCGCGCCATCGACCGGACCAGGGGGCCGGTGGTGCTGGTCGGCCATTCCTGGGGCGGGGCGGTCATCACCCAGATCGGCGAGCAGGAGCGGGTGAAGTCCCTCGTCTATGTCGCCGCCTTCGCTCCCGACGTCGGGCAATCGCCGAACGACACGCTGAAGCCCTTCCCGCCGTCGGCCGGCCTGTCGGGCGTGTCGGTGGACAAGGGCCGCTTCCTGACCCTGACGCCGGAGGGCATGGCCCGCAATTTCGCCCAGGACCTGCCGGCGGAGGAGGTCGCCCTGCTGGCCGCCACCCAGGGGCCGGTCGCGGCGGCCTGCTTCGCCAGCAAGGTCAGCGCCGCCGCCTGGAAGACCAAACCCGCCTGGTATGTCGTCGCCAGCCAGGACCGCATGCTGCCGCCGGACTTCCTGCGCGCCACCGCCTCGCGCATCGGCGCCCGGACGGTCGAAATCGAAAGCGGCCATGCCCCCCACCTGTCGCGTCCCGATGCGGTGGCCGCGGTGATCGTCGAAGCGGCCCGCGCTATCTAGACCGTCGCACCGCCCCTGGCGTGGTGCCGCGCCGCCGCCGCAGGCTGCGGGTCAGGGCGCTCTGGTCGGAGAATCCCACCGCCAACGCCACCTCCGCCAGCGGCAGGCGACCGTCCCGCAGCAGCGCCTCCGCCCGGTCCAGCCGCAATTCGGCCAGCAGGCGGGCCGGTGTGCTGCCGGTGCGGGCGCGGAAGCGTTCATGGAACCGGCTGGGCGCCAGACCGGCCGCCTCGGCCAGCTCCGCCACCGTCAGCGCTTCGCCGCAGCGCTCCGCCATCAGGGCCAGGGCGCGGTCGATGGGATCCTTTGTTGATACGGCGGGCGATACGGGTGGCGGTTGGCGCGCCTCCAGGGCGCGCAGCAGCAGTCCCGCCGAGTGATGGGCCAGCACCGGGTCGAGCGGCCGGTCGGCCGCCTCCGCCGCGAGATAGCGCACGAGCCCATCCAGCGCCCCGTCGATGGCGAAGAAGGCATTGCAGGCGCGCACCGCCGCCTCCGGCACCAGCCCAGCGGCCGGTACATCCAGCACGACAAAGCGGTTGGCACCGCCGCTGCGGAAGCTGTGCGGCACGCCGTCGGCCACCAGCACCCCGCGCCCGTCTCCCACCCGGCCGCAGGCGCCGCCGACTTCCATGTCGAGGGTGCCGGCGATGGGCAGCACGATCTGGTGATGGTCATGCGCGTGCCGCCGTTCATGCCCGTCGTAACTGCGGGTGCTGACGGTCGGCCGATGCGGGGACGCCACGCCGGCGGACTCCTGGAATCGGTTCGAGAGACCGATGGTACGCCCTCGACCATTCCGCCGGCAACCGCCCCGTTGCCGGACGATGCTTGCCAAATACCGATTTGCGAAACTGTGTTTCGGCAAATATCCATACAATCGAACGAAGTCTCTGGTCGCATTCCGAACGGATATGGCGATATTCGCCCACCCATTCACTTCTCCGTGACCTGATATTCCGGACGAACGGTTGCGGTATCGGACAGCCCGTCCTTATGAGTATTTTCAAATAAGAAAAACGAACACCAAGGCACGGATCGTTCGTCATTCGACAAAAAACACTCATAAAAGGAACGCCCGATGTACCGAGATCGCATCCGCCTGAAATCCTTGTGGGGCAAGGTGGTGCCGGCGGAGGAAGCCGCTTTCCTTATCAAGGACGGCATGACCGTGGGCATGAGCGGCTTCACCCGTGCCGGCGACGCCAAGGCGGTGCCGCTGGCGCTGGCCGAGCGCGCCGCGTCGGAGAAGCTGAAGATCACGCTGATGACCGGCGCCTCGCTGGGCAACGACGTGGACCGGATCCTGACGGAGGCGGGGGTGCTGTCGCGCCGCCTGCCCTTCCAGGCCGACCCGGTGCTGCGCAAGGCGATCAACCGCGGCGAGGTGATGTTCGTCGACCAGCATCTGTCGGAAACGGTGGAACTGCTGCGCTCGCGCCAGATGGGGCCGGTCGATGTCGCGGTGATCGAGGCCTGTGCCATCACCGACACCGGCGGGATCGTGCCGACCACCTCCATCGGCAATTCGGCGACCTTTGCCATCCTGGCCAAAAAGATCATCATCGAGCTGAACCTGACCCAGCCGCTGGATCTGGAGGGGATGCACGACGTCTATATCCCGACGCGCCGCCCCTTCCGCGAACCGATCCCGGTGGTGACGGCGGAAAGCCGGGCCGGCCTGCCCTACATACCCATCGATCCGTCGAAGATCGCCGCCATCGTGGTGACGCGCAAGCAGGACAGCTCGGCCAGCATCCTGCCGCCCGATGACGAGACCAACGCCATCGCCGGCCACCTCATCGAGTTCTTCGGCCGCGAGGTGAAGCAGGGCCGGCTCGGCCGGTCGCTGGCGCCGCTCCAGGCCGGCATCGGCACCATCGCCAACGCGGTGCTGCACGGGCTGATCGACGGGCCGTTCCACGATCTGACCATGTACAGCGAAGTGCTGCAAGACAGCACCTTCGAGCTGTTCGACGCCGGCAAGTTGAATTTCGCGTCCGGCTCATCGATCACGCTCAGCGCCGGCAAATATGCCGAGGTGCTGCCGAGAATTAGTTCCTACAAGGGCCGACTGCTGCTGCGCCCGCAGGAGATCTCCAACCATCCCGAGGTGATCCGCCGCCTGGGCGTCATCGGCATCAACACGGCGCTGGAGTGCGACATCTACGGCAACGTCAACTCGACACACGTCAACGGCACGCAGATGATGAACGGCATCGGCGGCTCCGGCGACTTCGCCCGCAACAGCCACCTCGCCATCTTCGTCACCAAGTCGCTGGCCAAGGGCGGCGCCATCTCCAGCATCGTGCCGATGGTCACCCATGTCGACCACAATGAGCATGACGTCGATGTGCTGGTGACGGAGGTCGGGCTGGCCGACCTGCGCGGTCTGGCGCCGCGCGAGCGGGCGGAGACCATCATCCGCAACTGCGTCCATCCCAGCTACCGAGAACTGGCGGCCGACTATCACCGCCGGGCGCTTCAGCGCGGTGGCCACACCCCGCACCTGCTGGAGGAAGCCTTCGCCTGGCACAGCCGCTTCCAGCAGACCGGCAGCATGATCCCGGCGCCGCTGGCGGCCGAATAGGCTCCCTCAAAAACGGGCGGGCCGCGGAATGCCGCGGCCCGTTCCCGTTACAGGCATGCTGTCAGACGTGCTGCCCGCCGCGGCGCTCCAAGTAGAGGAGCAGGGCGGGATAGTAGTGCTTGCGTTCGGACGAAATCTTCTCGCAGAAACGGCGGGCGGCTCCACTCTTGATCCAGTCCTCAAGCTGGCCGTTCTGCCGTTTTTCCGCGACGATGGCATCGATCGCGTCCAAAATCTTGTGAATCACCTCAGGCCTCGTCTTATGGAGATCCGAGCGGCGTCTTCGTCGCCCTCACGATCCTATATGCGCTCTGCATCCGGCGAACGGCCCTGCATTCTGGGAATGGCTGCGTGTTGCAATGCACAAAACGAATGGCTTCACGCCCTCTCCCGCTCATCCTCCGATGGCCGCAGAGCCTGACCGGTCGGGCAGAGCCGCAGCAGCACACAGCGGTCGCAGGCCGGTGCCTGATGGTAGCAGCAGCGCTGGCCGTGCAGCATCATGACCTCATGGTTGTCATAGACCTGCTGGGCGTCCCACCCCTCCGGCAGTTGCGCCGACAGCACGGCGTGGGACGGGCCGACGGCGAGAGTGGCGGGGATCAGGCCGGTGCGCACGGCAACGCGGTGATGGTGGCTGTCCACCGGCAGCGCCGCCTGCCGCAGGGTGGAGAAGCTGAGCACCGCCGCACTGGTCTTCGGCCCGACACCTGGCAACTCCTCCAGCCACGCCCGGGCCTCGGGCACCGGCATGCCGGACAACAGGTCGAGCGACAGGCTGCCGACCCGCTCGGTGATGCGGCGCAGGATGGCCTGGATGCGCGGCGCCTTCTGCTCCGGCCAGGTGACGCCGGCGATGGTCGCCTCCACTTCGGCAACCGGCGCGTCGCGCACCGACTGCCAATCCGGCCAGCGCCGCCGCAGCGCCTTGAAGGCGGCGCCCGAGGCCGCATTGCGGGTGCGGTGCGACAGCAGCGACGACACCAGCTCGCTGAGCGGGTCGAGGCTGTGGAAATAGGCGACCGGGCAGCCGTAGACGGTGCACAGCAGCCGGTGGATTTCGAGCGCCTTGTCGCGCAACGCAGCGGGGTCGGTCATGAAAACCGACAACAGCCGAACCGGCAAGGCGTTACCGGTAAATCATCAGGCTCTCTTCGCCGCCCGCCCCTACCCCACCAGCCCCGACATCACCGCGCGCAGCTGCGCCGGCTTCACCGGCTTGTTCAGCACCAGGCAGCCGGCCGCCTTGGCCTCGTCCGCCAGTTCCGGCGTGCGGTTGGCGGTGACGATCACGGCAGGCAGGATGCGGCCGCAGGCGGCGCGCAGCCGCGCCACCTCGTCCACCCCCAGCACGCCGTCGTCGAGGTGATAGTCGGCGATCAGCAGATCAGGCGGCTGCGGCATGCCGGACAGCAGCGCCAGAGCCTCGTCGCCGTTGGTGGCCGACACCACGTCGCAGGCCCAGCCGCGCAGCAGCGCCTCCATCCCCGCCACCACCGCCGGTTCGTTGTCCAGCACCAGCACCGAGGTGCCGGCCAGCCGGTTGGTCATCGGCCGGGCGGCGATGCTGGCCGGGCGGACGGCGCGGCGCTCGGTCCCGCGCGGCACGGTGACGGCGAAGACGGAGCCCCGGCCCGGCTCAGACCGCACGGTGATCGGGTGGTCCAGCATGCGGGCGACGCGGTCGACGATGGCGAGCCCCAGCCCCATGCCGCGGTCGCGCCCCTTGGTGACGGGGGTGTCGAGACGGCGGAATTCCTGGAAAATCTCGGTGATCTTGTCGCGCGGGATGCCGGGGCCGTTGTCCCACACCTCGATGCGGATGCCGCCGTCACCGGTGCGGCGGCAACCGACCACCACCCGGCCTCCCTGGACGTAGCGCAGCGCGTTGGACAGGAAATTCTGCACGATCCGGCGCAACAGCCGCATGTCGCTGCGCACCACCGCCCCCGACCCCACCACCTTCAAATCGATGCCGCGCTCCGCCGCCACCGCGGCATATTCGGTGGCGAGCGGCGCCAGGATGCCGCGCAGCGGAAAGTCGGTCACCTCCGGCGTCACCGCCCCGGCATCGAGCTTGGAGATGTCGAGCAAAGCCGACAGCAGATCCTCCACCGACGTCAGCGCCGCGTCGACGTTCTCCACCAGCTCCGCATTGGCGTCGGGCTGTTCCAGGTCGGCGAGCGCCGAGACGAACAGGCGGGCGGCGTTCAGCGGCTGCAACAGGTCGTGGCTGGCGGCGGCGATGAAGCGTGTCTTGGACAAATTGGCCTGATCGGCCTGGGACTTGGCCTGCTGCAACTGGTCGTTCAGCATCATCAGCGCGGACTTCTCCGCCTGTTCGGATTCGCGCCGCCGCTCCTCCTCGCGCTTGATGACGGTGATGTCGGTGTAGACGCCGACGATGCCGCCGTCCCGTGTGCGCCGCTCGTTCACCTGGATCCAGCGGCCGTCGGACAGCCGGTTCAGGAAGACGCCCTTCAGGTCGTGGCGGTGCTCCATCCGTTCGCGCAGCCAGACGTCGGGCGGCGGCTCGGCGACGGCACCGGCGGCGGCGACCATCGCCACCAGATCGTTGAAGCGGATGCCGGCCTGGATGCGGCCCGCCACCGACGGCCAGTAGGACAGGTATTTGCGATTGCACAGCACCAGCCGGTCAGCGGAATCGAACAGGGCGAACCCCTCGTTCACCGACTCGATCGCCTCGAACAGGCGGGTGCGCATGGTGTCCGCCAGCTCCTTGGCGCGGGCGAGGTCGCGGTTGCTGTCCTCCAGCTTGTGCAGGGCGCGTTCCAGCTCCAGCGTGCGCTCGCGGATCTTCTGTTCCAGCACGATGGCGGTCTGGAACAGCGAGAAGGCGCCGCCCTGGAAATCCATCGACCGCTCGACGCGGTCCATCAGCACCTTGTTGATGCGCTGGAGCTTGGCATTCTCCCGCTCCAGCTCGGCGATGCGGTCGGCGGGGTCGAGTGTCCAGTTGCGGGTCTGCATGCCGGCCATGGCTTAGCGCCCTCCGATGGCGACGCCCGTGAAGGTCTGGTTGACGTGCATGCCGTTGACCTGCTCGCCATAGGCGCAGAACCCGACGACGCGGTGACGGGCCAGCCGGTCGGACATCACGGCGTTCAGCTGCCGCTGCTCCATCTCCAGCCGGCGCAGGATGCAGTCGCAGCCGAGGATCAGGTCGGGGGCGCCGACCTCCGCCTCGATGCCCTCGATCAGCCCGTCGAAATTGGCGACCGGATCGACCCCCTCCGCCACCGTCAGGACGATGCCCTCGTCGATGGCGCAGAAGAAGGTCAGGCTCTCGTCGTCGTTCACCTTCTGGATCGAGCGGACATGATACTGGCCGCCGACCCGCACCACGACCGGGTGGGAGGCGAAGATCATCGGGGTCAGCGGCTCCCCCTCCAGCCCGACCAGACGGGCATATTCGCGGCCTGCCGGCTCGGCATTGATCTCATGGACGATGCGGTGCTGCGGATCGGCGCCGGTGACCACCATCTTGCGGTCGGAGCTGACGAAATGCTGGGTGCGGAAGACGGTGAAGGGCCGCGTCGTGGTGAACAGCGCCACCACCGCGGCGTCTGCGTGGAAGGCGCCCTCATGCAGGACGAAAGTGCGTTCGAAATGCAGGTCGTCGCCGGCCGAGGCGCCGAACAGCGGGATGTCGATCAGCGCGTTGTGCAGTGCGCTGACCACCGTCTCCTCGCTCATCGACAGCCCGTCGATCAGCAGCATGGCGAAGCTGCGGGCCTCCTCGCCCAGCGGCACCGGGCGGGTCCCCATCGCGCGGTCGCGGCGCGACAGCAGCGACCGCGCGATGGCGGTGCTGTCGGCGATCTCGAAGCGGTCGACATGGTCGACCAGCGCGGTGACGATGCAGAAATCCTCGGTCGGGAAGCCCACCGCCACCAGGGCGTTGGTGGTGTAGCCGCCGGGGCCGATCTCCCCCGCCGTGGTGCAGCCGATCACCGGCACCATGCCGAACTGCCCCGCCAGCGCGTCTGCCAGCGCCTCGCGGTCATAGCTTGGGGCGCAGAAGACGACCACCAGTTCCAAAGCCACCTCGCCCAGCCCGGCGCGCAGTTCCCGCGCCGCCTCGTCCGGGCGTTCGGCATGGGTGACGGCGCGCGGCATGCCGTCGCCGGAGGTCGGCCGTACCGGCCCCGTCACGGAAGTCTCTCCTGCGGACATGGCTTCCCCCTGCACCCCTCGCTCCGTCCGCGGATGCGATCCGGCAAGGGTACTCCAGGGATGGCGGCGGGCAAGACCAATCCGCGGACCGGTGAAGGAGGACATGATGCGGGGCGGCTCCTAAACAGTCTCGGCCGGTTGCGGATCGGGCAGGCCGGCCAGCTCCCCGTCGGTGAACAGGCGGGCCCTGGCGATGAAGCGGACGCCGTCCGGAGCCTCGATCGAGAAGCCGCCGCCGCGTGCCTGGATAACGTCCAGGATGACCTGGGTGTTGCGCCACCATTGGAAGGTGTCGTCGGACATGCAGAAGGGCGCACCGGCGACCGTGCCGAGGCACAGGTCGCGACCGCCCATCCTGAACTCCCCCTTCGGCAGGCAGAGCGGCGCCGTACCGTCGCAGCAGCCGCCCGACAGGTGCAGCATCAGCGGCCCGTGCTTCGCGGCAAGCCGGTCCAGCAGGGCGACGGCCTCGGGCGTGGCGGTCACGCGGTCAGTCGGGGTTGGGGCGGTCATGGTGGTCCTTTATCACGAAACCACACGGAGAAAGAAAAAAGGCCGGGGGACACGCCCCCGGCCCAGGTTTGCCCGATAGGGAGGAGCAGGGCTCAGAAGAAGCCGAGCGCTTTCGGGCTGTAGCTGACCAGCAGGTTCTTGGTCTGCTGGTAGTGGTCGAGCATCATCTTGTGCGTCTCGCGGCCGATGCCGGACTTCTTGTAGCCACCGAAGGCGGCGTGCGCCGGGTACAGGTGGTAGCAGTTGGTCCAGACGCGGCCGGCCTGGATGCCGCGGCCCATGCGGAAGGCGCGGTTGCCGTCACGGCTCCACACGCCGGCGCCCAGGCCGAACTCGCTGTCGTTGGCGATGGCCAGTGCCTCTTCCTCGGTCTCGAAGGTCGTCACGGCGACGACCGGGCCGAAGATCTCCTCCTGGAAGATGCGCATCTTGTTGTGGCCTTCGAGGATGGTCGGCTGCACGTAGTAGCCGCCCTCCAGCTCGCCGCCCAGATGGGCGCGCTCGCCGCCGATCAGGACCTTGGCGCCCTCGGCCTTGCCGATCTCGATGTAGGAGAGGATCTTCTCAAGCTGCTCCTGCGACGCCTGGGCGCCGATCATGGTGCCGCCGTCCAGCGGGTGGCCTTGGGCGATCTTGGCGACGCGCTCGACCGCCAGCTTGATGAAACGGTCGTAGATCGACTTCTGGATCAGGACGCGGCTGGGGCAGGTGCAGACCTCGCCCTGGTTCAGCGCGAACATCGCGAAGCCTTCCAGCGCCTTGTCGAGGAACTCGTCGTCGGCGGCCATCACGTCTTCGAAGAAGATGTTCGGCGACTTGCCGCCCAGCTCGACGGTCGACGGGATGATGTTCTCCGACGCGTATTGCAGGATCAGGCGGCCGGTCGAGGTCTCGCCGGTGAAGGCGATCTTCGAGATGCGCTTGTTGGTGGCGAGCGGCTTGCCGGCCTCGATGCCGAAGCCGTTGACGATGTTCAGCACGCCGGGCGGCAGCAGGTCGCCGATGATCTCGGCCAGCACCATGATCGCCATCGGGGTCTGCTCGGCCGGCTTCAGCACGATGCAGTTGCCGGCGGCCAACGCCGGGGCCAGCTTCCAGGCGGCCATCAGCAGCGGGAAGTTCCAGGGAATGATCTGGCCGACGACGCCCAGCGGCTCATGGAAATGGTAGGCGTAGGTGGTGTGGTCGATCTCGGCGATCGAACCTTCCTGGGCGCGGATGCAGCCGGCGTAGTAGCGGAAATGGTCGATGGCCAGCGGAACGTCGGCAGCGCGGGTCTCGCGGATCGGCTTGCCGTTGTCCAGCGTCTCGGCCAGCGCGATGACCTCCAGCCGCTCTTCCATGCGGTCGGCGATCTTCAGCAGGATGTTCGAGCGCTCGGTCGGCGAGGTGCGGCCCCAGGCATCCTTGGCGGCGTGGGCGGCGTCGAGCGCCAGCTCCACATCGGCGGCCTGGGAACGGGCGATCTCGCACAGCGGCTTGCCGGTGATCGGGGTGAGATTGGTGAAGTATTGGCCATCCACCGGCGCAACCCACTGACCACCGATATAGTTGTCGTAGCGGGGGCGGAGCGCGATCTGCTTCTGGAGCGTGTCGAGAGCCTGGTGGAGCATTTGGGCCGTTCCTCTCAGTGTGGTGAACCGGTCAGGTCTCCGGTCCAGCGCGTTTGTCGAGGGCCATTCAGCCACTCTGAGAGGGAGGGGGTAAATTGTACTATGGAAGGAGACGGTCGGCGGGTGGGATTGTTCGTGTCCCACCCTATGAACGCATCGGTGTGTCGCTTCACTCCGCCGGCTGGCGCCCCTCGACATAGCCCTTGCGCAACTGCTCCTGATACCAGCGGCGGTGGTGCTCCATCGCCCAGTTCTCGTCCACCTCGCCGCAGCCCATGGCGTCGAAGGCGCCCTCCATGCCGATGGTGCCGATGTAGATGTGGCCGATCACCGCGGCGATCAGGCCCGCCGCCAGCAGGCCGTGGATGACGTGCATGATCTGCATGCCGCCGATCCCGGAAACGGCGAAGGGCACCATCATCAGATAGCCGGTGGCCGCCATGCCGATGCCGCCCAGCACGATGCTCCAGAACACCAGCTTCTGTCCGGCGTTGAAGCGCCCGGCCTCCGGATGCTGCCCACCGGCCTTGGAGAAGAGCCCGCCTGCCGTCCTGATCCAGGTCCAGTCGGCCTTTTCCGGAATGTTGTCGCGCAGCCACAGGCCCATGATCATCAGCAGCCCGACGACGAAGGGCACGCTGACGAAGTTGTGGATCGACTTGGCGTATTCCGCCAGCGGCGTGAAGGCCTGATGGCCGATCAGTGGGATCAGCAGCGGCCGGCCGAAGGTCAGGATCACCCCGGTCAACGCCATGAGCAGAAAGCTGACCGCCGTCGTCCAATGGGCGAAGCGGTCCAACCCGTTGAAGCGCAGGACCAGCCGCCCCGACTTGCCGCCATGGATGCGGATGGTGCCGCGATAGAGGAAGAAGATCGCCAGGACCGCCGTCATGCCGATGGCGAGCCCGGCGATCGCCAGCCGCAGCGTGTGGGTGCGCCACTCCCGCCATTCCCGCCCTTCCGGCTGGACCAGCACCGCCAGCTTTTCGTCCGGGATGCTGACGCGGCCGATCAGCTTGTCGTCCTGCGGGACGTAGAGCGGCACCTGCTCCTTGGTGGTCGGCGAGTTCTGGCCGGGCACCTGGGTGAGCTGCGCTTGTGCGAAAGTCGAAGCGGCCAGACTCTGAACGGCCAGCAGGGCGATCAGCAGCAGGGCGTGCAGGGGGAGTCTGGTGGGGCGCATGATGGTCTCCCGGAATGGACTTTACTTGCGGAGGCGCTCACGCCCCTCCCGTGCCAGGCCCGCCCGGTGCGAAGGGAGAGCCGCGGTCGTTGCGGCCATAGGCGGTCGACCAGCCCGGCGCGCCCGAGCCGTAGCCGCGGCGCAGCGAGCGCTCCTGATAGATGTCGGCCAGCACCGCCCCGTCGCCGCCCATCAGCGCGCGGGTGGAGCACATCTCGGCGCAGAGCGGCAGCTTGCCCTCGGCCAGCCGGTTGGCGCCGTATTTCTGGTATTCCTCGACGCTGCCGTCCGGTTCGGGGCCGCCGGCGCAGAAGGTGCACTTGTCCATCTTGCCGCGGCTGCCGAAATCGGTGGTGCGCGGGTATTGCGGGGCGCCGAACGGGCAGGCGTAGAAGCAGTAGCCGCAGCCGATGCAGAGATCCTTGCTGTGCAGCACCACCCCGTCGGCGGTTTGCAGGAAGCAGTCGACCGGACAGACCGCGGCGCAGGGCGGGTCGTTGCAGTGCATGCAGGCCATGGAGATCGACCGCTCGCCCGGCTTGCCGTCGTTCAGCGTGACCAGCCGGCGGCGGTTGATGCCCCACGGCACCTCATGCTCGTTCTTGCAGGCGGTGACGCAGGCGTTGCATTCGATGCAGCGTTCGGCGTCGCACAGGAACTTCATCCGGGCCATTGTTCTGTTCAGCTCCCGTACGTCACGCCGGCTCGACCCGGCAGAGGGTGACCTTGGTTTCCTGCATGAAGGTGACGGGGTCGTAGCCGTAGGTCGTCACCCCGTTCACCGGCTCGCCCAGCACGATGGGGTCGGTGTCGGGCGGGTAGTTGCCGCGCAAGCTGTCGCCCTGCCAGTAGCCGGAGAAGTGGAAGGGCATGAACACCGTGCCGCCGCCGACGCGGTCGGTCACCAGCGCCTTGACCTTGGCCTTGCTGCCGTCCTCCGGCCCATAGACCCAGACCCAGGCGCCGTCCCTGATGCCCAGCCGCTCGGCGTCCTTGGTGTTGATCTCCGCGAACATCGACTGCTGCAACTCGGCCAGCCACGGGTTGGACCGGGTCTCCTCGCCGCCGCCCTCATATTCGACCAGCCGGCCGGAGGTCAGCACCATGGGGAAGCGCTGGCGCAGGTCGCTGTCCGCCACCTTGAACTGCAACGAGCGGGCAAGCTGGACCAG
Organism: Azospirillum sp. TSH64; assembly: GCF_003116035.1. Lineage (GTDB taxonomy): Bacteria > Pseudomonadota > Alphaproteobacteria > Azospirillales > Azospirillaceae > Azospirillum. The sequence continues at coordinate 1,664,711 of NZ_LGQW01000015.1, read as the reverse complement.
ACGGAAGTCGCGCCGGTCCTCGATGGCCGGGAAAGCCTTCACCAGATCGGGGCGCGGGGAATAGATCGGCTCGCGGTGGACCGGCACCGGGTCGGGCAGGTTCCAGGCGACGGCGCGCGCCTTGGCGTTGCCGTGCGGCACGCAGCCATGCTTCAGCGCGACGCGGATGATGCCCATCGACAGGTCGGTCTGCCAGCTGACATTGTCCACCTCGGCCCCGCCGCCGCCGATGGCCTGGATGACGCGCATCTCGTCGGGCGTCAGGTCCTTGTCCCAGCCCAGCTTCTTCAGCACGGCCATGGTGAATTCGGGATAGCCGTCCTCGATCTCCGACCCCTTGGAATAGGAGCCGTCGGCCAGCAGCGAGACGCCGTTGCGCTCCACCCCGAAGCGGGCGCGGAAGACGCCGCCGCCGTCCATCACATGCTTGGAGGTGTCGTAGAGCACGGCCGATCCCGGATGCCTGATCTCCGGATGGCCCCAGCTCGGCCAGGGCAGGCCGTAGTAATCGCCGGCGCAGGGGCCGGAGGCGGCCCGCATGGTGATCTTGTCGAAGTCGGCCTGATGCTTCATGTGCATCTTCAACCGTTCCGGCGACTGGCCGGTGGCGCCGATGGACAGGCAGCTTCGGTTCATCTCGCGCAGGATGTCCTCCGGCACCGGCCGGTCCTTCTCCACCGTGATGTGCTTGAACATCTCGTCGGCGAAGCCGAGCTTGCGCGCCAGCAGATAGATGATGGCGTAGTCGTCCTTCGACTCGAAGATCGGCTCCACCACCTTCTCGCCCCACTGCATCGAGCGGTTGGAGCAGGTGCGCGAACCGTCGGTCTCGAACTGGGTGCAGGCCGGCAGGATGTAGGTGCCGTTGCGCCGCTCTTTGATGGCGGCGAAGGTGGTCGGGTGCGGGTCGGCGATGACCAACAGGCTCAGCTTCTCCAGCCCCTTCACCATCTCCGGCATGCGGGTGACGGTGTTGCCGCCATGGCCGAAGCACATCATGGCGCGGAGCGGGCTCGGCTGGTCGATCTCGCCGGGCTTCGCCAGCACGGCATCGAACCAGCGGGTGGTCGGGATGCCCTTGGCCTCCATCAGGTCCTTGGTGGCGAAGCGACCCTTCAGATAGTCGTACTCGACGTCCCAGGCGCGGGCGAAATGCTTCCACGCCCCTTCCGCCAGCCCGTAATAGGCGGGCAGCGTGCTGACATCGAGGCCGAAGTCGGTGGCGCCCTGCACGTTGCAGTGGCCGCGGTAGATGTTGGCGCCGCCGCCGGCCACGCCGATGTTGCCCAGCGCCAGCTGCAAAATCGACAGGGCGCGGACGTTGGCGGTGCCGACCGTGTGCTGGGTGACGCCCATGCACCAGATCACCGTGCTGGGCTTGTTCTTGGCCAGCGCCTCCGCCACCCGGCGAAGCTGCGACCCGGGGGCGCCGGTCACCCGCTCCACCTCTTCCGGAGTCCACTTCTTCACCTCGGCGCGGATCTCGTCCATGCCGTAAACGCGCTGGCGGATGTACTCCTTGTCCTCCCAGCCATTCTCGAAGATGTGCCACAGCAGGCCCCAGGCGACCGGGATGTCGGTGCCGGGACGAATGCGCACATACTCGGTGGCATGGGCGGCGGTGCGGGTGAAACGCGGGTCGATGACGATGAAGGGGGCGCGGTTGTGCTCCTTGCCGCGCAGCATGTGCTGCATCGACACTGGGTGCGCCTCGGCCGGGTTGCCGCCGACGATCAGCAGCGCCTTGGAGTTCTGGATGTCGTTGTAGCTGTTGGTCATGGCGCCGTAGCCCCACGTGTTCGCCACGCCGGCGACCGTGGTGGAGTGGCAGATGCGCGCCTGGTGATCGACGTTGTTGGTGCCCCAGAAGGCCGCCAGCTTGCGGTAGAGATAGGCGCCCTCGTTGGAGAATTTGGCCGAGCCCAGCCAGAACACCGCGTCCGGCCCGGATGCCTTGCGGATGTCCATCAGCTGGTTGCCGATCTCCTCGATCGCCTGGTCCCAGCCGATGCGCTGCCAGACGCCGTCGACCAGCTTGAGCGGGTATTTGACGCGGCGGGTGCCCTTGGTCAGCTCGCGCACCGAAGCGCCCTTGGCACAGTGGGTGCCCTGGTTGATCGGGCTTTCCCAGCCCGGCTCCTGACCGACCCAGACGCCGTTCTGCACCTCGGCGATCACCGTGCAGCCGACCGAGCAGTGGGTGCAGACATTCTTGCGCGTCACCACCTCGACATTCGGCAGGATGGGGCCCGCCTCCGCCTTGCGGATCATGGCACCCGGCAGCGCGCCGACGGCGGCGATGCCGCCCGCGGCAAGGCCGGACCGGCGCAGGAAGCCACGGCGGCTGACGCCCGATTCCAGACTGTCGGCCAAGGCCGCGACCAGACCGGACCGCTTTGCGCCTGCCGCTTTCGCCGAGCTGCGTTTGACCAGCATGGACACCCTCCGGATCGCCCTTAGAGGCGGTTCAGCGCGTAGAAGCGCTTGACGTGTTCGGTTTCGCGGTAGCGGGACTTCACCTGCTCCTGCGGCGATTCCATTGCCTGCGCCTCGTCGCCGACCGGCAGCACGGCAGCCGCTGCGGCGCCGGCGGCCCCCAGGCCCAGCGTCTTCAGGATGTCGCGGCGTTGCAGGGGATTGCGTGCGGCGGAATTGCACGACGGATCTTGCGGCGTCTTCATGCGTCGGCCCCTTCCAATTCGTCGATCTGTCTGCTCAGGGCCTCCTGCTCGATTTCCAGGAACAGGCGGCCGATGGTGCCGACCGGGCGGTAGAGGCCGGCCGCCTCCGCCGCCTCCAGATCCTGGAAGAAGCGCCCGGCCCAGGGCGTCAGGTGGCTGTCCAGCATGTGGCGCTGCACCGCCGGGTCGGCCCCCTCGCGGATCAGCACGGCCATTACGTCGCAGAGCGCGGCGATGTGGTCCTCCGGCTCCGACACGTCGGGTGCCCGCTCCAGCCCCAGGGCCTGGAGGTCGGCGCGCAGGGCCGACAGCGGCCGGTCGGTCAGGAAGCCGGTGCGGTAGTAGGAGGCATAGGGGACCAGCTCGCCCTGGACGACGCCGATGAACAGCGCGTTGAACTCCCGCTCAGCCGCCTGTGGTTCGGCGGCGCGGGCACGGGCGGCCAGATCGTCGAAGGCCCGGCCGAGCGGCGTCGCGTCGCCGGTGAGACTGCCCAGCAGCGCCAGCAGGTCGGCGCCCGGCGGGGCGGCCAGCGTCAGCGCCAGCAGCCGGTAGACGTCGGCACGCAAGTCTTCCGCGCCGCTTTCCGGATCATGAACCGTCATCACACTCCCGCAAACCGCTCCGGAAACCCTGTGTGGGGCCATGGTCGGCCCGAGCCTAGTTAACGGCCGGCGCGGGCAAAAGTTGCCTTACCCGGTCGGGGCTACCCTGCCGGGGTCATCCGTTTTCCCCGTTGGCCGGATCATTTCTGCGTGTTGCCGGCCTGCTGGGGGTCGATCTGCGGACGGCCGGAGAAGTTGCGGTGCGCAACCGACGCCTCCTCTCCCACCCGCGCTCCGCTCGACGCGAAGGTCTCGTCGGCGCTGCGGGCGAACAGGCTCGGCAGCACCGTCCAGGCGCCGCCCGCCAGGACAACGATGGCGCAGAGCGCGGCAAGGAAGGCTTTCATCGGCAAAACTCCAGACAGCGCTGACCAGGGGGACAGGCCACGCTGCCGGCCTTCCCCGCCACCGCACAACGCCGCTTGCGCCGGATTGTTTCCGCTCCACCTTTTCTTCTTGATATACTCTTATCGAGCACATATGGTTTTGCTCAGAACGAGCATAGAGCGGAGCCGTCCGATGCCCGAGGTCGCCGAACTCGCCTACACCCCTGCCGTCGCCGCGGCGACCGCGCCGATCTTTGAGCGCATGAAACGTGTCGTGCCGGCCATCGAATGGCCCTTCCACGCGCCGCTGGTCCACGCCATCAACGAGCTGAAGCGCGAGCGCAACGCCGTCATCCTGGCGCACAACTACCAGACGCCGGAGATCTTCCACGGCGTGGCCGACATCGTCGGCGACAGCCTGGCGCTGGCCGCCAAGGCGACCGAGACCGATGCCGACGTGATCGTGCTGGCCGGCGTGCATTTCATGGCGGAGACGGCGAAGCTGCTCAATCCGGCCAAGACCGTGCTGATCCCCAGCCGCAACGCCGGCTGTTCGCTGGCCGACAGCATCACCGCCGCCGACGTCCGCCTGCTGCGCGAGGCGCATCCCGGCGTCCCGGTGGTGGCCTACGTCAACACCTCGGCCGAGGTGAAGGCGGAGGTCGACATCTGCTGCACCTCGGGCAACGCGGTGGAAGTGGTGGAGTCGCTCGGCGTCGACCGGGTGATTTTCCTGCCCGACGAGTATCTGGCGAAATACGTCGCCACCCAGACCAAGGTCGAGATCATCGCCTGGAAGGGCCATTGCGAGGTGCATGAGCGCTTCACCGGCGCCGAGATCGAGGATTTCCGCCGCCGCTTCGACCGGCTGACCGTGATCGCCCACCCCGAATGCCCGCCCGACGTGCTGGAGGCCGCCGATTTCGTCGGCTCCACCGCCCGCATGATCGACTTCGTCGGCACCGAGAAGCCGCCGCGGGTGCTGATGGTCACCGAATGCTCGATGAGCGACAACGTCGCCGCTGCCTCGCCCGAGACGGAGTTCGTGCGGCCCTGCAACCTGTGCCCGCACATGAAGACGGTGACGCTGTCGAGCATCCTGGACTCGCTGCGGACCCTGGAACCTCGCGTCGAGATCCCGGACGCGCTGGCCGCCCGTGCCCGCCGCTCGGTTGAGCGCATGCTGGCGGTGAAGCCGAAGTGAGTGTGTAGAAACGCCCTCGAAAGGGAGAGTCAGGAGTCCCCCATGACCTCCAGCACACCTTACGATGTCCGCGATGCCGAGGTGATCGTCGTCGGCTCCGGCCTTGCCGGGATGACCGCGGTGCTGCAACTGGCGCCCCGCGCGGTCACGCTGATCACCAAGACCGCCGGACTGCCCGGCGGCTCCAGCCTCTACGCCCAGGGCGGCATCGCCGCCGCTGTCGGTCCCGGCGACCGGCCGGAGGACCATGCCGCCGACACCGTCGCCGCCGGGGCCGGTCTGGTCGATGCGGCGATGGCGGCCCTGCTGACCCGCAACGGCGCCGCCGAGGTTCGCCGGCTGCTGGCGGACGGCCTGCCCTTCGACCGCGCGCCCGACGGCTCGCCGCTGCTCGGCCGGGAAGCCGCGCATGGCGCGGCGCGCATCGTCCATGCCGGCGGCGACGCCACCGGCCGCACCCTGGTCACCGCCCTGGCGGACCGCCTGCGCGCCACCCCGTCGGTGCGGGTGGAGACCGACGCCTTCGCCGTCGATCTCGTGCTGCGCAACGGCCGGGTCTGCGGTCTGCTGGCCTGCCATGGGCAGGGCTGGGTGCTGCACCGGGCGCCGCGCGTGATCCTGGCGACCGGCGGCATCGGCGCCGCCTTCGCCCGCACCACCAACCCGGCTGAGGCCACCGGCGACGGGCTGGCCATCGCCGCGCGGGCCGGTGCCACTCTCGCCGACCTGGAGTTCGTCCAGTTCCACCCGACGGCGCTGGCCGTCGATGCCGACCCGGTGCCGCTGCTGACCGAGGCGTTGCGCGGGGCGGGCGCCCTGCTGCTCGACCGCCAGGGCCACCGCTTCATGCCGGACGAGCATCCGCTGGCGGAACTGGCGCCACGCGACGTGGTGGCCCGCGCCATCGGCCGGCGCGTCGCGGCGGGGGAGCCGGTGTTCCTCGACCTGCGCCCGGCGCTGGCCGCCAAGCCGGACGGCTTCCCCACCGTGCTGGCCCTCTGCGCCGAGCATGGGCTGGATCCTTTCGCGGAGCCGATGCCGGTGGCGCCCGCCGCCCACTACCATATGGGCGGGGTGGTCACCGACGCCGACGGGCGGACCAGCCTGGAGGGGCTGTGGGCCTGCGGCGAGGTCGCCTGCACCGGTGTCCACGGCGCCAACCGGCTGGCGAGCAATTCCCTGCTGGAGGCGCTGGTGTTCGGCGCCCGCGTCGCCCGCGACGTGGCCGAGCGCCCGCTGGCGCCGCTGCCGCCCTTCGCCCTGCCCCGCCCGCCGGCGGTCGCCGCCGATGTCGGCCATGCCCTGCTGGACGCCATCGGGGCGGAGGCACGGACGGCGCTCTATGACGGGGCCGGTCTGGTCCGCAACGGGCTGGGGCTGCTGGCCGCCCGGCGCAAGCTCGACCGGCTGGCGGCGGCGCTCGACATGCTCCGCTGCGAAGACGGCGACACCCACGACACCGTCCAGGCTCCGCCGGACATCGTCCGGCACTGGGGCGAGGCCCGCAACCGGCTGCTGGTCGGCCGTCTGGTCATCCATGCCGCCCTGGCGCGGGAGGAAAGCCGCGGTGCCCATTGCCGCAGCGACCATCCCCTGCCGAACCCCGCTTCCCTCTCCCGCACCCTGACCCTCAGCGACCTGGCCGGCGCCGCCGGCCCCCTGCCCGGAGACGCCGCATGCTGCATCCTCTGACCGTCGAGCCCATCGTCCGCGCCGCCCTGGCGGAGGATCTGGGCCGGGCCGGCGACATCACCACCGACAGCATCATCCCGGCCGACGCGGTGGCGACCGCCCGCATCGCCGCCCGCAAGGACGGCCGCGTCGCCGGGCTGGAGGCGGCGCTGATCGCCTTCCGCCTGCTCGACCCCGGCATGTCGGTGACGGTGGAGCGCGCGGACGGCGACGACGTGCTCTCCGGCGGCACCATCGCCACCCTGACCGGCAAGGCCCGCGCCCTGCTGACGGCGGAGCGCACGGCGTTGAACCTGATGGGCCGGCTGTCCGGCATCGCCACCGCCACCCGCGCCCTGGTGCGCGAGGTGGAGGGCACGAAAACGCGCATCGTCTGCACCCGCAAGACCACCCCGGGTCTGCGCGTTCTGGAGAAGCATGCGGTCAAGCTGGGCGGCGGCTTCAACCACCGTTTCGGGCTGGATGACGCCGTGCTGATCAAGGACAACCACATCGCCGTCGCCGGCGGCGTGCGCCCGGCGGTGGAGCGCGTCCGCGCCGCCATCGGCCACATGGTCAAGGTGGAGGTCGAGGTCGACACGCTCGACCAGCTTGACGAGCTGCTGGGCCTGCCGGTCGATGTCGTGCTGCTCGACAACATGGACCCGGACACGCTGCGCCGCGCGGTGCGGATGGTGGATGGCCGTTTGCTGACCGAGGCATCGGGCAACGTCACGCTCGCCACCGTGCGCGCCATCGCCGAGACCGGCGTCGACATGATCAGCTGCGGCTGGCTGACCCACAGCGCCCCGAACCTGGACCTGGGTCTGGACATGTGACGGCCGCCTGCCGGCACTCCTTCCTCGGAACCGGGGCAGGAGTGCCGGTCATCCTGCCGCTATGCCGCCATCGTCTCGACCTTGCCGTCGAGATCCATGATCAGCAGTTCGACCTCCAGATCGGGATGGCGCTGTTTGGCAATCGTCCGGAGCTTCGTCAGATACTGGCCGTGCACGTCGCTTTCCCGGCGCGGGTCACCGGCCAGATCGAGGTTAAGGAACGCCTTGTACGCACCGCAATCGCGGTGATCCATGACGATCAGCCGCTTCACATGATGCAGGTCGCGGGCGATCTCCACCTCATCCCAGAAGGCTTCGCCCCAGGCCGGCTTCTTGTCGTTCAGCGCGCCCAGGCTGGCACCGGCCAGGACGATATGGTCGTATTTCTCCTTGAGACTGCGCCCTTCCATGTACTCGGCCACCCGCGCCATCAGCCGGTAGTCCATGCAGGTCAGCAGCAGCGTGTCGACCCCCCCGGCCTGCGCCGGGCGGCTCATCATCATCGGCGCCATCAGCGTCACGCCGGCGCCCAGCGTCGCCAGCTTCAGGAACCCGCGGCGCGAGCTGTGTTCGCCCTGGCAGCAGCCATGGTGATGACCGGTCGAGTGATCCATCTTGCCCTCCAACACGCCTCGAACCCATATCGAGGTTTCACGCGCAATGGTGGCGGCAAATTATTAAAAATTACGACATAAGGTATATCACCATATGGAAAAGCAATAAAAATCCATTCGTACAGTACTTTTCGAATAGCCCCCGCCACAACCGATTTTCGCCCTCCGCTGTCACATGGACCAAGTCACAGAAAGCGCGGCACAAAGAAAACGGGCCGCCCGGTGAGGGGCGGCCCGTTCCTGTGCATGGATTTTCCTGGTCGTCAGCGTTCGGCCGTCACCCGCCGCGCGTGCTGCTGGGCGCCGGTGTTCCAGCAGACCCGACGGTGCTGGAGGCCGGCGGCGGCGACGCGCTCGCGCTGTGGTTGGGCGAACAGTCCGCGTTGGCGATCCCCGCCGTCAGGAGAGTGGCGAGACCGAACAAAACGGCGACGACCGGACTGGCTCCATGAGACATTGGATCACCTCCTTTCTGAAACGTTGCGACCTCCAACAGATTGACACAGTAAATCGCTCGGTCAATGGCCGAATCGACCATTGGCGATGCCGTCTCCCAATGGAACAGGTCCGGACCTTGAACCTGAGTGCAGTTATCTGGTTTCCAGCAGCCCGCTCATCGTCGCGAACAGTTCCGACTTCGCCTCGAAACCGACGCCGGGCAGATCGGGCAAGCGCACGCGGCCATCCTCGACTGCGATACCGTCGGCGAAACCGCAGAAGGGCTTGAAGACGTCCGGATAGGATTCGTTGCCGCCCAGATGCAGGCCGGCGGCGATGTTCAGCGACATCTGGTGCCCGCCATGCGGCACCACCCGACGGCTGGACCAGCCATTGTCTTTCAGCATGTCCAGCGTGCGCAGATACTCGACGAGTCCATAGCTCAAGGCACAGTCGAACTGCAGCCAGTCGCGGTCGGGCCGCATGCCGCCATGGCGGATCAGGTTGCGGGCATCCTGGTGGGAGAACAGGTTCTCGCCCGTCGCCATCGGCCGGTCGTAATGGTTGGCGAGTTCGGCCTGCAGCGCATAGTCCAGCGGATCGCCGGCTTCCTCGTACCAGAACAGGCCGTAGGGCTTCAGCGCCTCGGCGTATTTGATCGCGGTGGCGAGGTCGAAGCGGCCATTGGCATCGACGCACAGGTTCTCGCCCGACCCGACCACCTCCAGCACCGCGTCGATGCGGCGGAGATCCTCCTCCAGCGGTGCGCCGCCGATCTTCATCTTCACGACCTTGTAGCCGCGGTCGCGGTAGCTGCGCATCTCGTCCTGAAGCGCCGTCACATCCTTGCCTGGATAGTAATAGCCGCCCGCCGCGTAGACCCAGACGCTGTCGTCGGCCACCCCACCGCGGTAACGGTCGGCCAGCAGGCGGTAGAGCGGCACGCCGGCGATCTTCGCCACGGCATCCCACACCGCCATGTCGATGGTGCCGACGGCGACGGAGCGCTCGCCATGGCCGCCCGGCTTCTCGTTGGTCATCAGCCGCGCCCAGATGCGGAACGGGTCGAGGTTCTCGCCGGTGTCGTCGAGCAGGCTGTCGGGTGCGGCCGACATCAGCCGGGGGATGAAGCGCTCGCGCAGCAGCCCGCCCGCGGCATAACGGCCGTTCGAGTTGAAGCCGTAGCCGATCACCGGCTTGCCGTCGCGCACCACGTCGGTGACCACCGCGACGACGCTGCACGTCATCTGGCTGAAATCGATGAAGGCGTTGGCGATGTCGGACTTGATGCCGGCGGTCTGCTCGCGGATTTCGACGATGCGCATGGCGGTTCCCCTTGCAGCGTGGTGGCGCGTTTCGTGCCGGCACTGTAGGGATGTTGCGGGCCGCCGGGCCAATGCCAAGGTCGGAACGCATCATGCGGGTTCGGCATAAGGGCACCGGGCCGGGCCGGCAGACGTGACGAAGATTGGGCGATGGAACTCTCCTGGCTCGACGATTTCCTGGCGCTGGTGGATTGCGGCAACTTCTCCCGCGCCGCCGACATGCGCCACCTGACCCAGCCGGCCTTCAGCCGCCGCATCCGCGCGCTGGAGGATTGGGCCGGCACCCCGCTGTTCGACCGCAGTGGGCAGCCGGTGACCCTGACGGAGGCCGGGCGGCGCTTCCGCCCCTTCGCCGACGAAACCGTGCGCCGCCTGCTGCAAGGCCGGGAAGAGGCCCGGCTCGCCGCCCAGTCGGAAGCGGCGACCCTGCGCTTCGCCGCCACCCATGCGCTGTCGCTGACCTTCTTCCCCTCCTGGCTGCGGGCGCTGGAGGCGCGGGCAAGGCTGGGCGCCATCACCCTGTCGTCCGACAGCATGGAGGCCTGCGAGCGGCTGATGCTGGCAGGCCAGGCGCAGTTCCTGCTCTGCCACGCCCATCCGGCGGCGGCCGGCCGGCTGGATGCGGAGTCCTTCCGCTCCGTCGTCGTCGGCGGCGACCGGCTGCTGGCGGTGACCGCCCCCGATGCCGGCGGCCGACCGCGCCATCTGCTGGCGGACGGCCAGGACACCGCGCTGCCGCATTTGTCCTACAGCCGCGAATCCGGCATGGGCCGCATTCTGGAGGCGGTGCGGGCGGCACATCCGCTGCCCAATGCGCTCGACACCGTCTTCACCTCCCACCTCGCTGCGGTCCTGCGCACGCTGGCGCGCGACGGGCGCGGCGTGGCCTGGCTGCCGGAAAGCCTGATCGCCGAGGATCTGGCGCGCGGCTCCCTGGTGCGCGCCGGCGTGCCGGCCGGCGACGAACGCTGGACCGTGCCGGTGCAGATCCGGCTGGTCCGCCCACGCGCGCGCCAGAGCAAGGCGGCCGAAAGCTTCTGGACGCTGGCGGTCGAAGCGGCGCTGTGGCGGAACGCCGAGTCGCCGCCGGAGCCCGCAGCGCAGGTTGCCGGAGCGGAAGCAACCGCCGAAAAAGAGTTGTGACCCTTTGCCCGCAAGTCACTTTGATCGTTGACATTCCCGGAAAAGCTTCTCCACCGAAGCGATTTCGCTGGCGCTAACCCTTTCGATCGGGCAAAATTTGCCTAGTTGGGTTGAGAAGCGTCGCGTCAGCGACCGGAGGAACGATCATGGGCGTCAGCAGCATTGGCGGAATTGGCGGCTATCAGCAGCAGCCATACGTCACCCCGCTCAGCAGCGGCCCCGCCGCGGCGCAGCGGTCGACCTCGCCCGTCGAATCCGCACAGGAAGACCAGACCGAGCGCACCCGCCGCCAGCAGGAGGCGCAGACGGCCCAGAGCGGATCCAGCGGCGGCAACACCACCGCCACCCGCGGCCAGAACCTGAACATCACGGTCTGATCCATACCGGATCACACGACAGGTCCGGTGCGGCAGGGTCGGTCAAGGAGAGCATCGAGGGGCGGCGCCCGCCAAGGGGTTGTCCCAGGGGCAACGCCTGGAAAGCGGGCAAGAAGCGCAGGAGGCAGCGATGGAGATCCGTGGCGTTTCCAGCACGACGGCACTCCGCCCGACTGCTTTCCAGCCGACCGAAGCCGGCGCCGCTTCCCCGTCGACTCCAGTCCAGGCATCCGGCAGCGGAACCTCTGGCGAAGCGGAGAAATCCTCCGGAGCCGGCTTCATCAGCCCGTTCATGCGCTACGACCAGGGCGCGCGGGTGGCCGTGCTGTATTTCCGCGACTTCGACACCGGCGAAACCCAGGACCAGATCCCGTCCCAGCGCGTGGTTGAGGAATACCGCCGCACCGCCAATCGCCTGTCGCAGGAGGACGAGCGGAAAGCGGCAGCGGCGAAGAGCGGCTCGGACGGATCGCCCGGCGGCGCGGGGACATCGTCCGGCAGCGGCTATGGCGCAGCGGCGAGCGGATTCGGATCAACCGGCACGACGACCGGCACGGCGGCCAGTCCGTCGATCGGCGTGTCCTTCGCCAGTGCCCCCGGCAGCAGCGGGACGGCGGCAGGGTCAGCCACAGCAGCACCGACGACCGGCGGCGTCACACCGGCCGCGACGGGCGGATACGGCGGCGGGTCGCCGGGTGGACTGGTTTCGGTGACCGTCTGAAGGGCTTGACCGGGCAGCCTTGAACCGGGCAGCGCGTCCGATTGCCCTGCCCGCAAACCTTACCCCCCGGTCGCCTCCTCCTCCGCCTGCCGGCGCCGGAACCCCACCAGCGCGGTTTCGTCCAGCATCGCGGCCTCCTTGCGCTTCTGCTTGTCGCGCTCGCGCTTCAGCCGCTCTTCCTCGGCCAGTTCGTAGCGCTTCAACTCCTGGAAGGCTTCGGCCATCTCGTCGGTGGCGATGTTGATCTGCATCTCCACCTGCCCCAGCGATTCGCCCAGCTTGCGGCCGCGCTCCATCGCCGCCTGGGCGAAGTTGGAATAGGTGAAGGACACCGAAAAGTCGTCGCGCACCGTTTCCTGCTCGTGCACGATCTCCTGCTTCACCTTCTCGATCTCGTTGCGCAGCCGGTCGGCCAGCGTGTGGAGGTCCGCCAGGACGCGACGCTTCTCGTCCAGTTGCAGCTTTTGCAGGCGGATGATCGTCTTCAGGCTCATTGCGGCCACTGCACCCCAAAGATTTCAGCGAGCATGGCGTAGCTGGTCTCCAGATCGGTGGCCTCGCGCTTGCTCTGCTTCAAAAAGGCTTCCAATGCCGGCTGGAAGTGGATCGCCTCGTCCACCTGCGGGTCGGTGCCGCGGCGGTAGGCGCCCAGCCGGATCATCTCCGCCATGTTGTCGTAGGACGACAGCAGGCGCCGGGCATGGCCGACCAGCTCGTTCTCGTTCGCCGTGTTGCAGCCGGGCATGGTGCGCGACACGCTGCGCAGGATGTTGATGGCGGGATAGCGCCCGCGCTCGCCAATCTGGCGCTCCATCACGATGTGGCCGTCCAGGATGCCGCGCACGGCGTCGGCGATCGGCTCGTTGTGGTCGTCGCCGTCCACCAGCACGGTGAACAGGCCGGTGATGGTGCCCGATCCGACAACCCCCGGACCGGCGCGCTCGAGCAGGCGCGGCAGTTCGGCGAAGACGGTCGGCGGATAGCCCTTGGTCGTCGGCGGTTCGCCGGCCGACAGGCCGATCTCGCGCTGGGCCATGGCGAAGCGGGTGACGCTGTCCATCATGCACAGCACATCGCGGCCCTGGTCGCGGAAATGCTCGGCCACCGCCAGCGTCATGTAGGCGGCCTGCTTGCGCATCAGCGGCGCTTCGTCCGAGGTGGCGCAGACGACGACGCTGCGGGCCAGCCCCTCCTCGCCCAGATCCTCGGTGATGAATTCCTGCAATTCGCGGCCGCGCTCGCCGATCAGGCCGATCACCGCGACCTCCGCGGCGGAGAAGCGCGCCAGCATCGACATGACCGACGATTTGCCGACGCCCGATCCGGCGAAGATGCCCATGCGCTGGCCACGGCAGCAGGTGAGGAAGGCGTTGATGGCGCGGATGCCCAGATCCAGCTTCTCGCCTACGCGGGCCCGCGAATGGGCGTTGGGCGGCGTGTTGCGGATCGGCGTGCCCTGCGGCCCCTTGGGCAGCGGCCCCTTGCCATCCACCGGCTCGCCGAGCGCGTTGACGACGCGGCCGAGCCAGGCATCCGTCGGATAGATCCGCGCCTGATCGCCCGCAACCAGCGCCCGGCAGCCCAGCCCCACCCCATCCAGCGCACCGAACGGCATGGCGAGCGCCCTGCCCTGGCGGAAGCCCACCACCTCGCACGGGACCTGACGGCGGTCGCGCGTCTCGACGATGCAGCGGCCGCCGACCGACAGTTCCTTCTCGATCCCGCCGACCTCGACCATCAGGCCGGATACGGCGGTGACGCGGCCGTACCGGCTGGAGTCCGGGATTTGGTCGATGTCGCGGATCAACTGATCGATATCGAACGTCATGGATCGGATACCGGCATTTCCAGGGCAGGCGGTCCCAAGACGGGAGGCGCCTCTATTAAGTGGTAGCTCAGTGGACGGAGGGGACGTTAACCACCATGATCGCATCTTGCGATGGAAGGATTAACGTTGTGTAAGCGCTTGGCACTGGCGTTAAGCTGAATCGTCTGTTAACTTGTGTAAACGGGATGGTTGAAATCGGTCATCAAGGATCGGGGGCCATGTCCGGGGTCGGGTAGCGAAAGCGCGCCATCAAACGTCGGGATATCGCCATGAGGGTTCTGCTGGTTGAAGACGATTCCTCCGTCGCCAAAAGCATCGAGCTGATGCTGAACACGGAAGGTTTCATCGTCGATTCTACCGACCTGGGTGAGGACGGACTCGAGATCGGCAAACTCTACGATTACGACATCATCATCCTCGATCTGATGCTGCCGGACATCGACGGTTACGAGGTTCTTCGCCGCCTGCGCGCCGCGCGCGTGACCACCCCGATCCTGATCCTGTCCGGCCTGACCGAAATGGACAACAAGATCAAGGGTCTGGGGTTCGGCGCCGACGACTACCTGACCAAGCCGTTCGACAAGCGCGAACTGATCGCCCGCATCCAGGCCATCGTCCGCCGGTCGAAGGGCCATTCCGACAGCATCATCCGCACCGGCCGCCTGACCGTCAATCTCGACACCCGCACGGTGGAGGTCGACCAGTCGCCGCTGCACCTGACCGGCAAGGAATACGGCATCCTGGAGCTGTTGAGCCTGCGCAAGGGCACGACGCTGACCAAGGAGATGTTCCTCAACCATCTCTATGGCGGGATGGACGAGCCGGAACTGAAGATCATCGACGTCTTCGTCTGCAAGCTGCGCAAGAAGCTGGCCGCCGCGACCCAGGGCGACAACTACATCGAAACGGTGTGGGGCCGCGGTTACGTGCTGCGCGACCCGCACGAGGAAATCGTCGAAGGCAATCCCCCGCCGCCGCCGCGCGTGCCGCAACAGCAGGCCGCCGGCTGACGCTTCACCGGTTCTCCTTTTTCTTTTGCCCACCCCTCCACGCCCGGCCGTCTTTCACCTTGAAAGCCGGACCGGGCGTTCCCATACTTGGTGGGTCATTCTGCTTCGGACTGCGGGGCTTTCAAAAGCCCCCACGCTCAGCCCCTCTTTTTTCGCCATCGCAAAATTCGATCGCGAGCACCTGGGGGCCGCCAATCCCACACCCAGTCTGATGCGCCGCACCGGTGGTGTGGCGCCCTTTGCGTTATGGGAGACAGACATGCCCGTCGGCACCGTCAAATGGTTCAACAGCACCAAGGGCTTCGGTTTCATTCAGCCGGAAAGCGGCGGCCCGGATGTGTTCGTTCACATCTCCGCTGTCGAACGCGCCGGGCTGCGCAGCCTGGTCGATGGCCAGAAGATTTCCTACGAGGAGCAGCGCGATCCGAAGCGTGGCAAGACCTCGGCGGAAAATCTGAAGGCGGTCTGACCGCCTGACCGCCGACCTGCGGAAAAAGGGGCATCGGGAAACCGGTGCCCTTTTTCCGTGTTGAACAAGTCCCTGTCGCCCAGATGCAGGGCTCTGCCCAGAGGAGATCCGCGATGGCTTTCAAACCGAATTACAACCAGCAGCGGGCCGAGCGCAACCGGGCCAAGGAACAGAGGAAGCAGGAAAAGCTTCAGCGTCGCGAGGAAGGCGTCGCCGCCCGCCGCGCCGGCGATCCGGACGGGACGGAGAGTCAGGACGAGTCCCTGACGACCGATACCGACACGGATGCCGAGACCAAAACCGACACCAACAATGCCTGAACGGACGGCCGCAGGCGCGGCCGACCGCGACCATACGGAGGACAGGCCATGGCCCGTCAGAAGAAACAGCCCGTCGACAACGCGTTTGCGCTTTTCGACGTGATTTACCAGGACGGTGCGCGCACTTCGAACCGCAAGGTGCCGACCGCCGACATCGATCAGTTCGACCGCGAGAATTCCATCCGCACCTTCCTCGAAGCGCAGGATCGCAAGATCGCCGAAATGTCCGGCAATCCGCGCGGCCCGATCAAGTCGATCACGCCGTCGGCCTGAGAGTTGGTGCATTTTCCGGCTGTCATCCCCGCGAAGGCGGGGATCCAGCCGTCCGAACGATCGAGTTGGAAGCCTGGATCCCCGCCCTCGCGGGGATGACGTCCGTCAGGACAAGGATCCCAGGATTTACGCCACCTTGGCGCCGGCGGCCGAAAAGCCGCCCAGGCTGTAGAGACCGCGCTGGCCCTCCACCGGCTTGAACTTGTCGGTGATGCCCAGCACCGTTTCAGCACCGCCCAGATACAGAACGCCGTCCTGCGGCATCTGGCGGGAAATCGACTCCAGAACCTTCGCCTTGGTCGGCTGGTCGAAATAGATCAGCACGTTGCGGCAGAAGACGATGTCGAACTGTCCCAGCGCCGACAAATCGCCCAGCAGGTTCCATTCGCGGAACGACGCCATCTGGCGCAGTTGCTGGCTGATCTGCCACTTGTCGCCGTTCTGCTTGAAATGCTTCACCAGCATGGTGATCGGCAGGCCCCGCTGCACCTCGAACTGGGTGTAGATGCCGGCCTTCGCCCGCTCCACCATTTCCGCCGAGATGTCGGTGCCGACGATCTCGATGCGCCAGCCGGCCAGCTTCGCCGCCTCGTCGTTCAGGATCATCGACAGCGAATAGGCTTCCTGGCCCGACGAACAGGCGGCCGACCAGATGCGCAAGGACCGCTTGGCCGCCCGCGCCTCCATCAGCTTCGGAAGCACCAGCTGGCGGAACTGGTCGAAAGGCTTCTGGTCGCGGAAGAAGGACGACTCGTTGGTCGTCATCGCTTCCGTGATGTCACGCAGCAGCGCCTCGTCCTTGCGGGTGCGGACGGTGGTCGCCAGCTCCTCGAGGCCCTTCATGTTCCACTTGCGCGCCACCGGCATCAGCCGGGATTCGAGCAGGTACGCCTTGTCACGGGTGAGGACCAGTCCGGAACGCTGCTTGAGCAGCGTGGAGAACATGTCGAAATCTTCGACTCTCATGCTGCCCTCGAAGCGAGCTTGCGGATGTGGGGACCGATTTCCTTGAGCGGCAGGATGGCATTGCAGATGCCGGCTTGCGCCACGGCACCGGGCATGCCCCAGACCACGCTCGATGCCTCGTCCTGGGCGATCAGGGTGCCGCCGCCATTGACCACGTCGGTGCAGCCCTTCAACCCGTCCTGCCCCATGCCGGTCAGGATGCAGGCCAGGATCTTGCGGCCGCCGAAGGCCTTCAGGATCGACCGCATCATCGGGTCGACCGCCGGGCGGCAGAAATTCTCGGGCGGATCCTTGCTGAGAGCGATCACGTTGGCGCCGCCGCGCTGGGTCACCAGCATGTGGAAGTCGCCGGGCGCAATGTAGCAGCGGTTCTGCACGATCGGCTCGCCGTCCTTGGCCTCCCGCGCATCGATCCCGCATTGGCGGGTGATGTGCTCGGCCAGGATGGTGGTGAAGGTCGCCGGCATGTGCTGGGTGATCAGGATCGGCTGGCTGACGCCGGCCTTCAGGTGCGACAGCACCTCGAACAGCGCCTGCGGGCCGCCGGTGGAACTGCCGATGGCGATCACGTCCGGCTTGGTGGCGATGGTGCCGGCCGGAGTCGGCCGGGTGACGATCGGCCCGACCTCGCGCTTCAGCAGCCCCAGCGGAGCCGCCGGGGTCAGCGGCCGGATCTCGCCGCGCGAGCGCGATCCGGCGCGCCGGGCGGCTGCGCCCAGCGCCTTGACCTTGGCGACCAGCTCGCGCTTGAAGTCCTCCGCCCCGCCGATCTCGCGGGTGGAGGTCGGCTTCGGGATGTAATCGGCGGCACCCGCCGACAGGCAGCGGATCGACACGTCGGCCCCGCGCAGCGTCAGCGTGGAGGCCATGATGATCTTCACCTGCGGCGCAACCGCCAGCAGCTTCGGTATGGCGGTCAGCCCGTCCATCACCGGCATCTCGATGTCCAGCACGATGACATCGATGGAATTGCGCTGCAGTGAATTGACCGCCATCTGGCCGTCGCCGACGGAGGTGACGACGCGGATGTCCGGGTCCCCTTCCAGCGCGCGGGTCAGCAGGCCGCGGATGACGGCGGAGTCGTCCACCACCATGACCCGGACGGGATCCGGGTTGGCCGGTCGCGCGGTGGTGAGGGGACCTCTGCCAAAACTGTCCGACATAACGGCGATTCGCCTTTCAACTCGACTGGTTCAACGCTGGCTCTCCCGACATCCCGCCCCGGGGTCACAGAAGGCCGACCTGCGCGAACTTGGTCTGGATGATGTCGCTGTCGAAGGGCTTCATGATGTACTCGTTGGCCCCGGCGGACAGCGCCTCCTGGATGTGGGCAAGGTCGTTCTCGGTCGTGCAGAACACCACCTTGGGCTGTTCGCCCCCGCTCATTTTGCGCAACCGGCGCAGGAACTCGATCCCGGTCATCACCGGCATGTTCCAGTCCAGCAGGATGGCGTCCGGCATCTGCGCCGCGCAGGCTTCCATCGCCTGCTTGCCGTCCTCCGCCTCCAAGCAGGCGAAATTCAGCTCTTCCAGGATCTTGCGCGCGACCTTGCGGACAACGCGGCTGTCATCGACCACCAGGCAGGATTTCATTGCGGCAGGGCCTCAGGTCATCTGTTCGTCGGCAAAAGCCGGCCGGCCGGTGCGGCACCCTCCCCCGGAGGGCAGGGCGCCGCAAACCGTCAAGCCGTCTCGATGGTTGTGAAGTTGAGCAGACGGGGCACGTCCAGCACAACCATCAACTGACCGTTCAGCCTATAAATTCCGGTCGATACCTCGCGCCAACGCGGATCCAGGGTCGCCGGGTTGCGCTCGAAGTCCTCCTTGGTCAGGCTGAGCACCTCGCCGACCGAATCGACCATCAGGCTGTACAGTTCTCCGCGCAGGTCGACGACGATCGACATGCCGGGCTTGTCCTTCGGACGGCCGGTCAGGCCGAGCCGCAGGCGGACGTCGATGGCGGTGACGATGCGGCCGCGCAGGTTCAGCGATCCGGCGACCTCCGGCGGGGCCAGCGGGATGCGGGTGATCCGCTGATGGCCCAGCACGTCCTGCACCTGAAGGACCGGGATGCCGAACATCTGGTCGGCGATCGTCATGGTCACGAAGTCCTGGTTGCCGGAGACGACGAGATCGTCGCCCCGCGACTTGCGGACGGTGGACGGCAGCTTGGCGTTGCTCATGCGGCACCTTTCTGGTCGGTCAGCGTCTGCTGGAGCGCGAAGAGCAGCGCGTCACGGTCGAACTTGGCGACATAGTCGTTGAAACCGGCGATCCGGCCGCGGTCGAGATCGCGGGCGCTGGCGTGGCTGGACAGCGCCACCATCGGAACGCGCTGCCAGCGGCTGCCGTGGCGCACCGCCTCGGCGAAGTCGAAGCCGCTCATGCCCGGCATCTCGATGTCGGAGACGATGACGTCGAAGTCCTCGCCCGCCTCGCAGAGCGCCAGCGCGTCGCCGGCATTCTCCACCGCCGTCACGTCGTAGCCGGCGACCGACAGCAGCGGCGTCAGCAGGTTGCGGAAGAAGGGGCTGTCGTCCACCAGCAGCACGCGCTGCAGCTTCTCCTCCTCGAACCCCTCCTGGGTGGAGGAGCCGAACCAGTCCTTGTAGGCCTGGGTCAGGAAGAAGCCGGCGTCGATCACCTCGGTCGCCTTGCCGGCGATGATCGCCGACCCCATCAGGCCGGGACGCTCCGCGGCCAGCTGGACGTTCAGCTTCTCCTCCACGATGTCGACGATCTCGTCGACGATCAGGCCCATCGAGCGGTCGCCGTCGGCAAACACCAGCACCGGCTGGCGGCCTTCGTTGGCGACGACGAAGTTCGGGTCGATCGGGACCAGCGGCATCAGCTTGCCGCGGTACTGGACCACCGGCAGGCCGTTCGACAACTCGACCGTGGCGAGATCGACGTCCTCCAGGCGGGCGACCAGCGACAGCGGCACCGCCTTGGGTGCGCCCTCGCCGGCGCGGAACAGCAGGAGCGCCATCTTGTCCTCCTGGCGCTGGGTCTGGACCGCGGCAGCCTCCTTGCCGGCAGCCTCGCCCATCGCCATCTCGCCGGTGGCCGACGCGATGCCGTTGGGGTCCAGGATCATGATGACCGAGCCGTCGCCCAGGATCGTGTTGCCCGAGAACATCTCGATGTGGCGCAGGATCGGCGCCACCGGCTTCACCACGATTTCCTCGGTGTCGAACACGCGGTCGACCATGATGCCGAAGGTGTAGGTGCCAACCTGGGTGACGACGATGAAGGTCTCTTCCTCGGTCTTCTTGGCGCCCTCGCTGTCGTCCAGCCGCAGCAGCTGCTGGAGCGAGACCAGCGGCAGCAGGCGGTTGCGCAGGCGCAGGACCGGAGTGCCCTTCAGGCGCTCGATGGTGTGCTCGCTGTCGGCGGCGGCGCGCACCAGCTCGACCACGCTGATCTGCGGGATGGCGAAGCGCTCGCCGGCGCATTCCACGATCAGGGCCGAGACGATGGCCAGCGTCAGCGGGATCTTGATGACGAAGGTCGAGCCCTTGCCCTGGGCCGACTTGATCTCGATCGTACCGCCGATCTTCTCGATGTTGGTCTTCACCACGTCCATGCCGACGCCGCGGCCCGACACGTTGGTGACCTTGGCGGCGGTGGAGAAGCCCGGCTTCATGATGAACTGGATGATCTGCTGGTCGGTCATCGAGGCCAGCTCGCCTTCCGACGCCATCCCGTTCTGGATCGCCTTCTGCTTGATCCGGTCGATGGCAAGGCCCTTACCGTCGTCCTGGATCTCGATGATGATGTGGCCGCCCTCGTGATAGGCGTTCAGGGTGATGCGGCCGGTCTCCGTCTTGCCGGCCTTCACGCGCTCCGCCGGAATCTCCAGCCCATGGTCGGCGCTGTTGCGCACCATGTGGGTCAGCGGATCCTTGATCAGCTCCAGCACCTGGCGGTCCAGCTCGGTGTCGGCGCCGAGCATCTGGAGGTCGATCTTCTTGTTCAGTTCATGCGCCAGATCGCGCACCAGACGCGGCAGCTTGGCCCAGGCGTTGCCGATGGGCTGCATGCGCGTCTTCATGACGCCTTCCTGCAGCTCCGACGTCACATGGTTCAGGCGCTGCAGCGGTGCCGCGAACTCGCTCTCCTTCTGCGACCGCAGGATCTGGAGCAGCTGGTTGCGGGTCAGCACCAGCTCCGACACCATGGTCATCAGGTTTTCGAGCAGGTCGACGTTGACGCGGATGGTCTGGGCGGCGACTGCCGATTCCTTGGTCGCGGCCTCGGCGCCGGCATCGGCGGCACCGGCGTTGCCGCCGCCCGAAGCACCGGCCATCGGGGCGACCGGCGCCGGCACCTTGGCGGCGACCGGCTCGGCATCGGGCACGACGAGGTCGTGCGACTGGGCCGGCTCCTCGGCCGGCTCGGGCGCACGGGTGGCGACCGCGGTGCCGGCCGCCGGAGCGGGAATGTCGTTCGGGCCGGGCGTGGAGTTCCACAGCGCCTCAAGCTCGTCCATCGTCACCGGCCGGGATTCCGACGCGGCAACCGCAGGGGCGGTCGGCGGCGGGGGCGGCGGGGGAGCGGCTGCGGCCGGGGCGGGACCGCCCAGCTTGCCTTCGGCGCACAGGTTCAGCCGCTCGATCAGCGGCAGGTCGTCGCCGGGCGGTTCCGCCTCGGTCGCTTCCAGCACCGCCAGCAGGCTCTTGATGGTGTCCAGAGCCTGCAGGATCAGCGAAACGGCTTCCGGGTTGATCGTCAGTTCGCCATCGCGGAACTTGCCCAGCACGTTCTCCGACGCGTGCGCCACCTTTTCCAGGCGGGGCAGGCCGAGGAAGCCGCAGGTTCCCTTGATGGTGTGGACGAGCCGGAAGATGTTCGACAGCAGTTCCGGATTGTTGGGATTCTGCTCCAACCTGACCAGCTCGACGTCGAGCACCGAGAGGTTTTCGTTGGTCTCCGTCAGAAATTCGGACAGCAGATCATCCATGTCGCATTCCCCAGGCCCAATGTTTATGGTCCGCGCCGGCCTGCGGCTCGAACGGGCAGCATCGAAAGGCTGCCGGTTGCGCTCCAGTCCAGGTAGGGTGGGAGCCTGTCAAACACTGATTAAGAGAACCTTACCTCTTCCGATAGGGAGTCTTCCGGGAGCTGCTACCGGTAGGATCGGGGTTCCTTTGTCACAGCGTCCATTCTCACAGGGAGGATCGATGAGCGACGCCGAAATCGCCCAATCCGTGCGCGAAGCCGTGGAACGGCTCAACGCCGCGCTGGCGGAGGCCGCACGCCACAATCTGGCGATCACGCTGCGCACCACGGCCCACCAGACCACCGGCGGGGTGGAGCAGGTCGTGGTGGAGCCGCGGATTTTCAAACAGCTGTAGACGCGGCCGGAAGAGCGGCGGGACGCCTCACCACTCGGCGGTGAAGACCAGCCGCTCGCTGCTTTCGGTGGCGACGGCGATGCGGAAGCCGTCGCTTTCGGCCAGCCGGCCGGCCAGATAGGCGTGGATGGTGCGGGGAGTCAGCGCCCCGGCCGTCGCCGTTCCGGCAAGCGCCGCCGCGGCCTCCGGGTTCAGGGTGCCCGGCCGGCCGGCGGCGGTCACGGTGATGCGGCCCGCCGTCTCATCGCCGTCGGCGGCGACGGAGACCAGCCCGCCATGGGTCAGCGCCTCGTCCGCCAGCATCACCAGATTCAGCACCAGCTTGACCACGCCGCGGCGCTGGGCGGTCATGTCGTGGGGCACCCGTTCCGGCCAGTCCAGCCGGGTGCGTCCGCCCTCGACATAGCCGGCGGCGGCGGCACGGGCGTCGCCGAAGCCCTTCTGGTCGCGCCCCGCCACCCCATAGGCCAGCCGGAACACCCGCAGCCGGCGGTCGGCCTGGCCGGAGGAATGGTCGATCAGCTTCACCGCCTCGCCCAGGAACCCGCCGATGGAACCGCCCCCGGCAGGCCCGCCATCCTCGTCCTCCTGCATCTCCTCGATCAGCTCCAGCCCGTTGCGGATGGCGCCGACCGGGCTGACCAGATCGTGGCAGAGCTTCGACGCCAGCAGTTCCAGAACGCGGATGTCGACGCTGACGGGGAGGGAGGACGATTCGGTCACGAGGCAGACTCCGGTAAAAAGGAACGGCGACGGCGCGGCGCTGGAGATTCTATACTGTCCCGGCCCCGCCGCACAGGCGGTCGCATTTCCTATGTACAATAGTTCGATGGATGGGACCCGACATGGACGATTCGCTGGTGCCCGGCGCCTGGGTGCGCCACCCGGACCAGCCCGACTGGGGGCTGGGGCAGGTGCAGTCGGCCATCCGCAACCGCATCACCGTCAATTTCGAGCATGCCGGCAAAGTGCTGATCGACAGCGACGTCATCTCGCTGACGCTGGTCGGTCCCGACGAGATCTGAGCGGTTTCGGCCGGGCCTCCGGCGTTCGGGAAAGCGCGGATTGCGCCGCCACGCCCGCTTTGCTTTTATGCGACCGACGTCGCGCATGTGTCAGGGAGTGATGGAATGAAGGCAATGATCCTCGGCTTCGCCGCCGCGGCGGTGATCGCACTGGGCACGGCTGCGGTGCTGAACGCGATGGGGCACTCGACCGCGGAGCGCTATTCCAGCACTTCCGTCCGCCTTTGAGGGAACAGGAAACCCCTTAATTCTACGATAAGGCGACTTCCGGCCATTCCCTGCACGGTGTAGGATCGGGTGATCCGTGACCGGACATGGCGGGCCGTCGCTTGATCTCGCGTCTCAAAGGGGGAATGGGCGCATTCGGTGTGGCGCTGATCCTGGGCCTCAACGCCCTGGTCGGCCACGACCTGCTGCACCAGCGCGACGAGACGCTGGCCCGGGCGCGGGAGGACAGCGCGGCGATGGCGCTGGTGCTGGAGCACCATGCCACCGACAGCCTGTCCGGCGTGGCGAAAATCCTGGCCGGAATCGTCGAGGTCCTGGCCGTGCGCGCCGACAGCTGGGAGCGCGGCGACGCCGATGTCTTCGCCCTGCTGCGCCGTCAGGCGACGCTTTCGCCGCTGATCCGCGCCGTCCTGGTGGTGTCGGCCGACGGCAAACTGATCCACGACACCCAGACGCTGGAGCCGGCCGGCATCGACCTGTCGGACCGCGATTACCTGATGGCGCACCGCGACAGGCTGGTTCCCGGCGGCGCCGATGCGGTCTTCGTCGGCAACCCGGTGCGCGGCCGCACCTCCAACACCTGGTTCATCAGCATGAGCCGGCGGCTGGAGGCGCCGGACGGCCGCTTCGCCGGGGTGGCGGTCGCGGTGATGGAGCCGATGGCCTTCCGCAGCTTCTACCAGACGCTTCCCCTGTCCGGCGACGCGGTGGTCACGCTCTATCACGCCGACGGGCCGGTGATCGCCCGCTTCCCCGACCACGACAGCCACATCGGCCTGTCCGCCCACCATCTGCCGCTGTTCACCACGCTGCTGAAGCAGGCGCGGGTGGGCACCGAACTGCTGGACAGCGCCAGCGACGGGCCGCGCCGCATCCTCAGCCATCGCGCGTCGGCCGAGATGCCGGTGGCGGTGACCGTCTCGTTGTCGCGCGACGCGGTGCTGGCGCACTGGTGGTCGAAGGCGATGACGCTGGCGGTGGCCGATCTTGCCGGGACACTGGTGCTGGCGGCGATGACGCTCGCCCTGCTGCGCGAGGCGGGGCGGCGGGAACGGGCGATGGCCGATCTCCAGGACAGCGAGCGGGCGCTGCGCGACAGCCAGCAGCGGCTGATCCAGGACATCGCCGCCCGCCACCGGATCGAGGCCGAGCTGATCGCCGCCAAGCAGGTCTCCGACGCCGCCAACCGGGCCAAGACCCAGTTCCTGGCCAACATGAGCCACGAGCTGCGCACCCCGCTGAATGCCGTCATCGGCTTCGCCGAGGCGCTGGAAAGCGGCATCTTCGGCCAGATGTCGGCCAAGCAGACCGAATATGTCGGCGACATCCGCAAGTCCGGCCAGCATCTGCTGAGCCTGATCAACGACATCCTCGACACCACCAAGATCGAATCGGGCAAATATGTGCTGCATCAGGAGGATCTGCCGGTCGACGACCTGATCGGCGACTGCCTGCGCCAGATGGGGCCGCTGGCGGTGGAAAAGGGCGTGACCCTCACGTCGGCGCTGCCCGCCTCCCTGCCCATCCTCTATGCCGATGCCCGTGCGGTGCGCCAGATCCTGCTGAACCTGCTGTCCAACGCGGTGAAGTTCACCCCGCCCGGCGGGCGGATCGTCGTCGAGGCCGACCGGGTGGCGCGCAGCCTGCGCCTGCGGGTCAGCGACACCGGCATCGGCATCCCCGCCATCGAACTGGACCAGGTGATGGAGCCCTTCCATCAGGTCGACAACTCCCACACCCGCCGCTATGCCGGAACCGGATTGGGGCTGCCGCTGGTCAAGTCGCTGGTCGAGTTGCAGGACGGCCGCTTCGTGCTGTCGAGCGTGCTGGGCCGGGGCACCACCGCCACCGTGCTGTTCCCGCCCTCCCGGCTGCGCAACCGGTCGGAGCCCTTGCGGGCGCTGAAGCGGACACAGCCCGCTCCGGTGTGAGGCGGGGTGCCCTTATCCCCGCCGCGACTTGGCCAGAATGACCAGGGCGATGCCGCCCAGCACGGCGACCGACGACAGCGCCAGGACCGGCGTGATCCGCTCCCCCAGCGCCAGCACCGCAACAAGCGCGGTGATGACCGGAACGCTCAGCTGGACGGAGGCGGCACGGGCGGCGGTCAGGGCCGGCAGCGCCGCATACCAGATGGAATAGCCGACACCCGACGCCAGCGCCCCCGACAGCACCGCATAGACCAGCCCGCCCTGGTCCCAGCGCAGGCCGCCGCCGGACAGCGGCCCCGCCAGCGCCGCCGCCAGCGCCAGAACCGCCGCCATCGGGGCGGCGCGCAGGAAATTGCCGGCGGTGGTGGCGATGGGGTCGCGGCTGGCCCGTCCCAGCAGGGAATAGATCCCCCACGCCGCCCCGGCGGCCAGCATCAGCAGCGCCCCCAGCGGGTCCGGCGCCGACAGTCCGGGCGCCAGCAGCAGGGCCAGCCCGCCGAGCGCCAGCGCCAGCCCGCCCCATTGCAGCGGCACCAGCCGTTCGCCGCGATACAGCCCGGCCAGGATCATGGTGGCCTGCACCGCACCGAACAGCAGCAGCGCCCCGGTCCCCGCGGTCATGGTCAGATAGGCGAAGGAAAAGGCGGCGGCATAGGCCAGCAGCGCTGCCGCCCCGCCCCAGCTGCCGGCGCCCGCCTTCGCGTGCCCGGTGGCCCGGGCGATCAGCCACAGGCTGGCCGCACCGGAGGCGATGCGCACCAGGGTGAAGCCGGCCGGGTCGATGGCGGTCTGGGTCAGCGCCAGCCGGCACAGGATGGAGTTGGCGGCGAAGGCCAGCATCGCCAGCACGGTCAGCAGCGCCGCCCGCCCGGCCGTGGGCACCGCCGGAGCCGGAACGGCACCCGTCTTATCGCTTGCCACCACGATTGTTTCTCCTGCAACCAGTCCCGCCCAGCTAGCCGCAGAGCCATGGCCCTGTCAAACGCCCCGCGTCACCGGCCGTGTCCGACTTTGGTGGGACACCCTGGAGGTCACGACGAGGGGCCGTGCAGGGCGAACATCAGCAGGTAGGTGCGCTGGAGCGAACTGAAATTGTTGTCGGAGACCAGATAGACCAGCGTTTCCCCCGCCGGCCCCGGCCGGGTGGCGATGCCTTCGAAATTGTCGTTCACCAGCGGCGTCTCCAGACGCCCGAGTTCCTCGCCGTCCACCACCGCGCCGGCTGTCAACTGGCGCGCCGCCACCCGCACCAGCCGCGACGACCAGCCGCCCAGCAGCGACACCCGGCGTTCCAGCACCAGCACGCCGCCGTCCGGCAGCGGGGCGACGGAGGTCGGGCGGTAGCGCGGGGCCGTCCGGTAGGTAAAGGGCTGCCAGTCGGCGGCGCTCGCCGGCACGCCGTCCCTGGACGAGCCCATGCGGGTTATCCAGGCGCGGCGGTCCTGATGGCCGTCGTCCTTGCCCTCCTCGATGGTCAGCAGCCGGCCGTCGGGAAGCAGGGTCAGCGACTCCAGCCCGCCATTCTCCGGCGTGCTGTCCATGCCCGGCGGCATCGGAATCGGCGTGGGCGTGCCCGCCGGCCCCCGGTCGCTGCCATCGCCGCCCTTGTAGCGCAGGATGCGGTGGTCGCGCTCCAGCGACACCAGCCAGCCGCCGTCGGGCAGCCGCGTCAAATCCTCGGCATCGGTGCGGCGCTTGCGATGGGAGATCCCCTCCTCGACCGTCAAGGGACGGACATGGACCTCCGACACTCTGGCGAGCCGGCCCTCGGCGTCGGTTTGCAGCCGGCCGTCCACCACCAGCCCGGTGTCGCCGATGGCGACGAAGCGGTCGCCGGCCGGATCGATCCAAAGGCCGGACAGGCCGCCGACCCGCTCGCCCCCGGCGATGTCCAGACCGCCCAGAAAGCGCAACGGCCCGACCGCGACCTTGTCCGGCCGCCCGCGGTCGAGCGGCACCGCGGAGGCGGTGACGGAAAGGGGGCCGGGGGTGGGGTCGGAGTCGCCGCCGGCACCGACCACGGCGGCGCAACCGCCGGACAGGGCGACCAGCAGCAGGCCCCAGGCCAAGCTTTTGCGTATCGTCATCGGGGCACTCTTGCCAGTGCAACCGAGGGATACAATATTTCTTTTGGCTTTCTTTCGGTCGCGGCGTCAGACATACGGCAGGATGCAGCGTGAGCGCTACGCCACCTCTCTCATAACGGCCCGGTCATATCGGCTAGGCGCGGCGGGTTACTCCCTCAGAACCGGTGGGGCCTGCCGGACAAGCGCTTAGATTGACGAATGTTTTCGACGATCCTTACCCGTGACGATCGAGCCGAGTCCGTCCCCATGCCGATGCTTCCGCGGTCGCAGACCGCCTATTCTCCTCCGGACCAGACCGGCGACGGCATCGCGTCAGGCGTGTCCGGCCTGTCTCCGGCCGACCGGCTGACGGCGCGCATCCAGGAGTTGGAAGCCGAGCTGCGGGAGTTGCAGCATCGTGCCAAGAACAGCCTGCAACTGGTCATCAGCCTGCTGAAGCTGCAGGCCGGACGCATCCGCGATCCCGACGCCCGTGCCGCCTACGAGCAGACCATGGTCCGCATCGAGGCGCTGGCGATCCTCTACCGCCAGCTGCACGAGAGCGGTGCCGGCACCCATGTCGATCTCGGCCGCTATGTCACGGCACTCTGCGAAGCGGTGCGGGAAGGCACGCCGGGCGCCCTGTCGCGCGTGCCGGTGACCGTCAATTCCGACCCGATCCAGATCGGCCTGTACGAGGCGATGCCGCTCGGCCTGATCATCGCGGAGCTGGTGACGAGCTGCCTGCACCATGCCTTCCCCGACGACGGCTGGATCCGCATCACCGTGCGCCAGCAGGGCGACAGCGGCCGCGCCCGCCTGACGGTGGAGGACAACGGCCGCGCCCTGCCCGCCGGTTTCGACACCACCGCCGAGGACGGGCTGATGCTGGCCGAAGCGCTGGCCGGCCAGCTCGGCGACACGCTGTCCACCGACAGCGACGCCGCCGGCACCACGGCCAGCGTCAGCTTCCCGGTCTAAGTGCTCCCCCTCTCCCCGGCGGGAGAGGGGATTGCGTGCCCGTGCCCGTCACCGTCATGGTGCTCATGGGGATGCGCCGGTTCCGCCGCCGGCTCCAGCGTGCCGGCGAACCAGCCCTGGATCGCCCGCAGCGGGTCGGTTTCCGTCGTCGTCACCGGTTCGATGCCGCGGCGCTTCATGTGGGCGACGAAGCCGGCGCCCGACGATCCGGTGATGACCACCCGCACCGCATCGATGGGATGGGGCCGGCCGTCGCCGCAGAGGTGCAGCACCTCCTCCTCCCCCAGTTCGATCCGCCCGGCCTCCACCGGGGCGGTGCCGGCATCGGCCTCATAGACCAGGAAGCGGCGGGTGCGGCCGCCATGGGTGGCGATGGTGGCGAAATCCTTGGTGCCGATAGCGATCTTCATGCTCTGCGGTCCCCTCGAAGGCGGTGCCCGACGACGGCTCAACTCCTGCCACGCCCGGCACCCGCCCGCACTGAGCGAGGTCAATCGAGCGGCTCCGGGGCCCCGGAACGCCGCCGCCAGGGTCAATTGTTCGACCGTGGGCGTGGCCGGGGTGGCTGCAATTCCCATTGGCTTTCACCAAATGGCGAAGGGTGGGGAAGGATCGGCCTTCCCACATGTTATGACCCAGGACACCCACCCGATCGGACGCCATGTACGCCCACTCGCCCCAGCCGCTTCCGTCAGCCGGATCGACGCCCGACATCGCCGGATCGGTCGGTGTGCTGCGGCCGATCCTGCAACCGGGGCAGACCTGCTGGCGGGTGGAGGACACCGCAAGGCTTGGCGTGATCGTCGATGGAGAAGATTATTTCGCTCTGGCCAAGGCCGCCATGCGGCGCGCCCGGCGCAGCATCTACCTGACCGCCTGGGATTTCGACGCCCGCATCCGCCTGATGCCGCAGACCCGCCGGCCGCGCCGGCCCGACCGGCTGGGCACGCTGCTGAACTGGCTGGCGACCACCCGGCCCGACCTGCACATCCATGTGCTGAAGTGGGACTATGCCGAGCTGTTCGACCTCGCCCGCTGGTCGCACCCCTTCATGCTGCGCAACTGGCTGACCCACCGGCGCCTGCAATACCGGCTGGACAGCGACCACCCGACCGGCGCCTGCCATCACCAGAAGATGCTGGTGATCGACGACCGGGTCGCCTTCTGCGGCGGGCTGGACATCACCGCCAACCGCTGGGACACCCGCGCCCACCATGCCCATGACCCGCGGCGGCGCCAGCCCGACGGCAAGCCCTACGAGCCGTTCCACGACGTGATGATGGCGGTGGACGGCGACGCCGCCCGCGCGCTGGGCGAGATGTTCCGCGACCGCTGGGCACGCGCCACCGGCGAGACGCTGAAGCCCCCCGCCCCTGCCCCCGGCCGGCCCGCCCGCCGCCATCCGCTGGCCGCCGATCCCTGGCCGCCGGGCTTCGAGCCGATGCTGCGCGGCGTGCGCGTCGGCATCGCCCGCACCGACCCCGCCTGCAACGGGCGCGACGAGATCCGCGAGGTCGAGGCGCTCTATCTGGCGGCCATCGCCGCGGCGCGCGACGTCATCTATCTGGAAAGCCAGTATTTCGCCTCTACCGCGGTGGCCGAGGCGCTGAAGGCCCGGCTGGCGGAGCCCGACGGCCCGGAGGTGATCGTCGTCAACCCGGTGCGCACCACCAGCTGGCTGGAGAACACCGTCATGCTCGGCGCCCGCGCCCGGCTGACCCAGGAATTGCGCGAGGCCGACCGCCATGGCCGCTTCCGCCTGTTCGCCGCGCTGACCGACGGCGGCGCCTGCATCACCGTCCATGCCAAGGTGATGGTGGTCGACGACCGGCTGCTGCGCATCGGCTCGGCCAACCTGAACAACCGCTCCATGGGGCTCGACACCGAGTGCGACCTGGCGCTGGAGGCCGGGCCGGGGCCGGAGCATGCCGACACCCGCCGCGCCATCCTGCACACCCGCGACGACCTGATCGCCGAGCATCTGGGCTCCACGGCGGTGGAGGTGGCGGCGGCGCACCGGCGGCTGGGCTCGCTCGCCGCGGCCATCGACCAGCTGCGCAAGCCGGTCGGCCGCACGCTGGAGCCGCTGCACGACCCCGAGCCGGACGGGCTGGCTGCCGCGGTGGCCGACGCACGCGTCTTCGATCCCGAACACCCCGTCGGCGCGGTGGAGATCGTCCGCCGCGTGCTGCCGTCGCGCATCCCGCGCACGCGCCACTGGCTGACTCTGGCCGGCATATTGGCGCTGCTGGGGCTGTGGGGCATGTGGCGCTACACGGCGCTGCGGGACTGGGCGACGCTGGAGGCTGTGATGTCGGCCTTCCACAGCCTGGGCGACAGCCCGCTGGCGCCGCTGTGGCTGATGCTGGCCTATGTCGCCGGCGGCTACGTCATGTTCCCGCTGACGGTGATGATCGCCGCCACCGCCATCGTCATGGGGCCGTGGTGGGGCTTCCCCACCGCGATGGCCGGGGCGGTCGCCTCGGCGGCGGCGATGTTCTGGACCGGGCGGATCGCTGGGCGCGACCTGCTGGACCGCCATGGCGGCCCGCTGATCGCCCGCATCAACGGGAAGCTGGCCGACAGCGGCATCGCCGCGGTGGCCGGCGTGCGCGCCGTGCCGATTGCGCCCTACACCGTGGTCAATCTCGCCGCCGGCGCCTCGAAGCTGAGCTTCGGCGATTTCGTGATCGGCACCATGGTCGGTCTTGCACCCGGCATCCTTGCCTTCAATCTGCTCGGGCACCAGCTTGAGCGCACCATAACGAATCCCGGCGCCGCCGACTTCGCCCTTCTGGCGGGTATGGCGGCGGTGGCGATCGGGCTGGGCTGGCTGACCAGCCGGCTTCTCGGCCGCTCCGGCCGGGATCGGGCCGGCAAAACGCCGGGCCGGCAAGACGACAGGGCTGACGAAAGGCCAAAGGAAAGGAATTTGGAACCGTGATCCGTTTCAGCCGCGACCGTGTCCAGCGCATCGCCGCCGTGTTGCGCGCAGCCCGCTCCCGCCGCCCCCGCCGTGCCGACCGCCGCAGCCTCCCCGTTCCCGACGGCATGGCGGCGCTCAGCGTCGCCACCTGGAACATCCACAGCTGCGTCGGGCTCGATGCCCGCTTCGCCCCCGACCGCATCGCCCAGGTGATCCGCGACCTCGACGTCGACCTGATCGGCCTGCAGGAGGTCGGCTGGCACCACCGCGGCGAATCGGGCATGGACCAGTTCGCCTTCCTGGAGCGCAACACCGGGCTGAAAGCCTATGCCGGCCCGACCAAGCACAGCGAGCGCGCCCATTACGGCAACTGCCTGCTGACCCGCCTGCCGGTGCGGTCGATGGAGACGCTGGACCTGTCGGTCGGCAAGCGCGAGCCGCGCGGCGGCATCGACGCGGTGGTGGAGGTGCAGGGCCGCCCCGTGCGGGTGATCGTCGCCCATCTCGGCCTCGACCCCTGGGAACGGGCAAAGCAGGTCGGCGACATAGTGTCGCGGGTGGAGAGCCAGCCGGAGCTGCCGACCCTGTTCATGGGCGACCTCAACGAATGGACCCCCAGCTCCCCCCGGCTGCGCCAGCTGGCGTCCTCCTTCGCCGACGTCGCCAATCCGCGCAGCTTCCACGCCCGCATGCCGACTCTGCGGCTCGACCGCATCTATGTGACGGGCGGCCTGCAAATCCCCGCTTTCGAGGTGATCCGCACCATCCTCACCCGTCGGGCATCGGACCATCTGCCGGTCCGCGCCGTGCTGGCCGTGCCCTGACCGTCCAGGATTGGTCCGAAACGTCAGTATGACCAATGGAATCCTGCGCGGAGGTCATAGCGGGATTGTTGCAGTTGATAATTTTTTGTGCGCTGCAATGTTCATTGCACAACAGAGCTTTGCAAATGCGAAGAGGCTCTTGACCTATACGCGATCCCCGACGAAGGATATGGTTGGTCATACGATCAATGCGCTGATCGAAGGAACAACGAACCCTGGCCGCCCGGGGGTAGCCGTGACGTGAGGATCTGATTTGCTGTATCACCTGTACGACATGCAACACGCTGCCATGCGGCCGATGCGTTTCTGGGCCGAAGCCGCCCAGCAGACTTTCCAGAACCCGTTGATGCCCCTGTCCTACACCAAGCTGGGCCGGGCGGTCGCCGCCGGGGCCGAGCTGGTGGAGCGGACGACCCGCCGCTTCGGCAAGCCCGCCTTCGGTCTGCCGGAGACGGTGGTCGACGGGCAGACCGTTCCGGTCACCGAGCGGTTCGTCTGGCAGTCGCCCTTCTGCAAGCTGCTGAACTTCGCCAAGCCGGACGGCACGCCGCGCCAGCCGAAGGTGCTGTTGGTCGCCCCGATGTCGGGCCATCACGCCACGCTGCTGCGCGGCACGGTGGAAGCGCTGATGCGCGACCATGACGTCTACATCACCGACTGGATCGACGCGCGGCTGGTACCGATGTCGGCCGGGCGCTTCGATCTGGACGACTACATCGACACGGTGGCGGAGCTGATCCGCTTCCTGGGCCCCAACACCCACGTCATCGCGGTGTGCCAGCCGGCGGTTCCGGTGATGGCGGCGGTGTCGCTGATGGCGGCGGCGGACGAGCCGGTGCAGGCGCGCAGCATGACCCTGATGGGCGGCCCCATCGATCCGATGGCCAACCCGACGGTGCCGGTCAAGCTGGCGATGGAACGCCCGCTGAAATGGTTCGAGCGCAGCGTGATCACCACGGTCCCGGTCTATTATCCGGGCGCCTTCCGCCGCGTCTATCCGGGCTTCATCCAGCTGTCGGGCTTCATGTCGATGAACCTCGACCGCCACATCAACGAGCATGTCGGGCTGTTCCGCCATCTCGTCCGCGGCGACGGCGATTCGGCCGAGCAGCATCGCCGGTTCTACGACGAATATCTGTCGGTGATGGACCTGTCGGCGGACTTTTACCTGCAGACCATCGAGACGGTGTTCCAGAAGCACGCCCTGCCCGAAGGCACCATGGTGTCACGCGGCCGCAAGGTGGAGCCGTCGGCGATCCGCAAGACCGCAGTGATGACGGTGGAAGGCGAGCTGGACGACATCTCCGCCCCCGGCCAGACCATCGCGGCGCAGCGCCTGTGCTCGTCGCTGCCGGACGAGATGCGCAAGACGCATTTCCAGAAGGGTGTCGGCCATTACGGCATCTTCAACGGCCGCCGCTGGCGCGAAGCCATCCTGCCGGAAATCCGCAGCTTCATCCAAAGCCACGACGGCGAGTGAAAACAGAAAAGGGGCGCCGAACACCGGCGCCCCTTTTCTGACGTCAACCAGTTGAAAGCTCTCAGTCAACCATGCTCCGCGCCTCGGTAAAGGCATCCATGTGCGTCAGCCCCGAAGACGCGCCGGCCTTGACCCGCATGCCGGCGGTGGCGAGGTGGAACAGGTAGCCGAGAGCGAACAGCGCCACGAACAGCCCGAAGACCAGGGTGTTGTAGTAGACCATCGTCACCAGGGCCAGCACCGCCAGCACCAGCGAGATCGCCGGGAACACCGGATAGAAGGGTGCGCGGAACGGACGCTCCAGCGCCGGTTCGGTGGCGCGCAGCCGGAACAGCGCCGCCATGCTCATGATGTACATGACGATGGCGCCGAAGACCGACATGGTGACGATGTTGGCGGTCAGCGGCTGGCCGCCGATCTGGATCAGCTCGTCGGAATAGATGGCGGCGATGCCGATCACGCCACCGGCCAGGATCGCCCAGTGCGGGGTCTTGCGCGTCGGGTGCAGGCGGGCCAGAACCGGCGGCAGGAAGCCGGCGCGGGACAGTGCGAAGATCTGGCGCGAATAGCCCATGATGATGCCGTGGAAGGAGGCGATCAGGCCGAACAGGCCGATCCACACCAGCATGTGCAGCCAGCCGCTCGACTCACCGACCACCGCCTTCATCGCCTGCGGCAGCGGGTCGTTGATATTCGACAGCGCGTTCCAGTCGCCGACGCCGCCGGCGAAGATCATCGTGCCGAAGGCCAGCACCACCAGCGTCAGGATGCCGCCGATATAGGCGCGCGGCACCGTGCGCTTCGGGTCCTTGGTCTCCTCCGCCGCCATGGCCGCCCCCTCGATCGCCAGGAAGAACCAGATGGCGAAGGGGATCGCGGCGAAGATGCCGCCCAGCGCATCCTTGCTGAAGCTGGCCTGCCCCGCCCAGCCGTTGGCGGTGAAGTTGGCCCAGGAGTAGCCGGGATAGACGACCCCCATGAACACCACCAGCTCGATGATCGCCAGGATGGTGACGAACAGCTCGAAGGTGGCGGCGATGGAGACGCCGGCGATGTTCAGCCCCATGAACAGGATGTAGGCGCCGACCGCCGCGGTCTTCGGGTCCAGTCCAGGGAACTGCACGTTCAGATAGGCGCCGATGGCCAGCGCGATGGCCGGCGGGGCGAAGACGAACTCGATCAGCGTGGCGAAGCCGGCGACGAAGCCGCCCTTGGGTCCGAAGGCGCGGTAGCTGTAGGCGAAGGGACCACCGGCATGGGGAATGGCGGTGGTCAGCTCGGTGAAGCTGAAGATGAAGGTGGTGTACATCGCCGCGATCAGGATCGTGGTGACGAGGAAGCCCAGCGTCCCCGCCGCCGCCCAGCCATAGCTCCAGCCGAAATATTCGCCGGAGATCACCAGCCCGACGGCGATGCCCCACAGATGGAGCCCGCTCAGGCTTTTGCTCAATTCAGGTTTCGTGTTCCCAGACATGTTGCCTCCTGCCCCTGTTCAAGGCTTTGGATTCAGTGGCGTTGATGCCGTTGGCGGCGCTCTCTCACGACCGGTCGGTCAGTTGGTTTTTCTCGTTGTCCGGACCGGCGAGCGACGGGGCGTCCTCCTTCAGGGCGACCCCCGTCAGTTTCAGCCGCGCCGCCTCGGTGGCGAGCCAGCACAGCTTGTCGGCGGCCGTCTGGATCGACAGGCCGTCGGCATGGATGTTCGATATGCAGTTCCGTTCGGAATCGGCGCGGCCGGGCTTCGGGTCCCAGGTGAGATAGGCGCCCAGCGATTCCGCGGCGGACAGGCCGGGCCGCTCGCCTACCAGCAGCGCCACCAGCCGGGCGCCCATGGCCGCGGCCACCTCGTCGCCCAGAGCGACCCGCGCCTGCCCCGCCAGCACCACCGGCCCAATGCGCAGATGCCCCAGCCGCGCCATGCAGGCCTGGACCAGCGGCGCGGCGTTGACCTGCACCGCGGCGGCCGACAGCCCGTCGGCGATCACGAAGACCAGATCCCACTCCCCCGCCGGCAGCCCGGCGGCGCTGGCCGGGTCGAGCCGGCGGCCGAGGTCCGGGCGGCGCAGATAGGTCGGCCGGTCGGGCGCGGCGCTGTGGACGCGGATGGTCTCCAGCGGCGACAGGTCGGCGGCCAGCCGGTCGAAATCGACCGCATTGTGGACGGCGTCGCGGGCACGGGCATGGGCCAGCTGGAACTCCAGCAGAGCCTTGGTCGGCAGCGCGTCGCCGCTGCGGCCGAGCGCGATGCGGGCACGGGTGGCGCTGCGGAAGCGCGCCCACGGATCCTGCGGTTTATCCTTTGGAGTGTCGCTCATCGGGCCGCGCTCCCCAACAGGGCGGAGACGACGAGGCTCTGGTCGGGCCAGGGCGGCAGGCGGCGCTGCTCGTCGAGCCAGCCGGCCTTGTCCAGCCACGCCTCGAACTCCGGGGCCGGCGGGCGTTTCAGCAGATGCCGCAGGCCGAGCACGTCGTGGTAGGACAGGCTCTGGTAATTCAGCATGACGTCGTCGGCGCCGGGCACCGCGATCAGGAAATTGACGCCCGCGGTCGCCAGCATCGTCATCAGGACGTCCATGTCGTCCTGGTCGGCCTCGGCATGGTTGGTGTAGCAGGCGTCGCAGCCCATCGGCACGCCGAGCAGCTTGGCGCAGAAATGGTCTTCCAGCCCGGCGCGGGTGATCTGCTTGGCGTCGTACAGATATTCGGGTCCGATGAAGCCGACCACCGTGTTGACCAGCAGCGGGTCGAAGGCGCGGGCGACGGCATAGGCGCGGGTCTCCACCGTCTGCTGGTCGACACCGAAATGGGCATCGGCCGACAGCGCCGATCCCTGGCCGGTCTCGAAATACATGACGTTGTCGCCGATGGTGCCGCGCTTGAGCGATTTCGCCGCCTCCTGCGCCTCGGCCAGCAAGGACAGGGTGACACCGAAGCCACGGTTGGCCTTCTCGGTGCCGGCGATGGACTGGAACACCAGATCGACCGGCGCCCCGCGCTCCATCGCCTGCATCGTCGTGGTGACATGGGCCAGCACGCAAGACTGCACAGGGATGTCGAAGCGGGTGCGGACGGCATCCAGCATCTCCAGGAGAGCGATGCAGGCCGGGACATTGTCGGTCGCCGGGTTGATGCCGATCACCGCGTCGCCGATGCCGTAGAGCAGCCCGTCCAGCGTCGAGGCGGCGATGCCGGTCGGGTCGTCGGTCGGGTGGTTGGGCTGCAGGCGGCTCGACAGCCGCCCCGGCAACCCGACCGTGGTGCGGAAACGGGTGACGACCGAGCATTTGGCGGCGACCGAGACCAGATCGTGGTTGCGCATCAGCTTGGATGCCGCCGCCACCATCTCCGGCGTCAGGCCGGGGGCGAGTGCGGCCAGCGCGGCGCTGTCGGCCTGGTAGGACAGCAGCCAGTCGCGGAACTGCCCGACCGTCATGTGGGCCACCGGACGGAAGGCGTCGGCGTCATGGCGGTCGATGATCAGCCGCGTCACCTCGTCGGTCTCGTAGGGGACCAGCACCTCGGTCAGGAAGGTTTTCAGCGGCAGGTCGGCCAGCACCATGCGCGCCGCCACCCGCCGTTCGTCGCTGTCGGCGGCGATGCCCGCCAGTTCGTCGCCCGACCGCCGCGGCGAGGCGCAGGCCATCACCGCCTTCAGATCGTCGAACCGATGGCGCTGCCGCCCCAGGTCGCACTGGTAACCAGCCATGCCGGCCTCCCGCCCGTCTCATTACGGACGCAAGAGTGGCACGGGTGCCGCGGTGGGCAGTTGACCGTAGAACACAAAATGCAGACCGGAGAGAGGAAGGCGCGATCAGGGGGAGTAGCTTGAACGGCAGCGTTCCGGCTCAGGCGTGGCCATCGGCGGAGAAATCGGCTAGGCGGGCGAACCCGAAGCCCGGCCATGGCGTTCCTTCCGCACTGCAGCGCGCCGCCCATCACCGGACGCCGCGCGCCACGAGTGAAGGAGAATCCGATGCTGAGGCTTTTGCGCGCCGCCGCCCTGGTCCTGCCGCTGGTCGCCGTGGCCGCCTGCCACCAGGAAGGCCCGGCCGAGCGGGCCGGCAAGTCCCTCGACAATGCGGGCCAGAGCGTCAAGGACGCCATCGATCCGCCGGGCCCGGCGGAAAAGGCCGGCCGCGCCATCGACCGCACGGTCAACTGACGGCCGGACGGTGAACTGACCGCCTCTCGCACGGTCAGCGGGCGGCGAAGTCCCGCCCTCGCCCCCGCCCGGTCGGCGGAACGCCCGACACCTCCAGCAGCAGTTTGCTGAGGATGGCGTCGGCGAAGGCGTCGAAGTCGCGGGCGGGCACCAGGAAGGCGCCGGGGCCGCCGATGACATGCTCGCGGTAATAGGCTTCCAGATCGTTCGGCGCCGCCCCGCCCCAGGGGTTGGGGCGGTCGTTCAGGATCGGCAGGCCGTTGATGGTGATGCCGCGGGCGACCGCGGCGTCGCGCGCCTCCTCCACCGGACGGCCGCGGTTGTTCTCGCCGTCGCCCGAAATGTCGATGACCCGCCGCGTCCCCTCGAACCCGTTGTTGCCGAACAGCGGGACGGCGTAGTCGATGACCGCGCTGATCGAGGTCCACTGCTCCGTCATCATCGGCGCCTCCGCCACGCTGGCGGCGAAGCGTTCGATGCTGGCCGGATCGCTCAGTTCGGTCCAGCCGACGACGGTGTGCTGGTGGCTTTCCCCCGCCCATTCCACATAGGTGGCGCTGATCCGGCCGAAGGGCCCACCGCGGATCGCCGCCTGCACCTTCGGGTTCAGCAAGGCCTGGACATAGCCGTTGCGCTGAAGCTTCGCCTCGTCCGGATCGACGCTGCCGGACACGTCGACCGCAAAGACCAGTTCCACGTCCACCGGCGTCTGTGCCGCGGCCGGGACAATGAATGCGGGCAGGCATAAAAGGGCGAGCATCGGAAGACGGGCGACCGCAGGGGCGAAGGCGCGCGCCAAGACGTGGGCCAAGAGACGGTATGCACGCATACGCACCCTCCATCCAGCCACCGGTCCGGCCTGGGCGCCGGACGAAGGACTGAGGATTGGTGCGCGAACGCTCCCTGTCCATGCTTCACTGGTCTATTCCGATCCCGCCGGACGGCCAGTGCGGGGTACTCCACCGCCGGAAGTACAAGAATATGCAGGCGGACCGCGGGTAACGGGTGACAAAACCGATATTGCCTGCATAGGCTAGTCCTATCGGGGTACGCCGTCAGGCCGGCGCCATCCCGCGCCGCCACCCGCCCCGTTCAATCTCCGAAGCAGCCATCGACGTGCTCCCTGGTCGTTCGCTCCCCGCTCCCGCTGCGGCTTCACCGTCGCGATGGACCAGCCGGCTGCTGCTGTCCGTCTGCACCGTCCTCGCAACCGGATTTTCAGCTTCGGGCATAGCGCAGCCGGTGACGACGACCGCACCGATCACGGTGGCGGAGTTGCCGCCCACGCCCATCCATGCCGCGGAACTGATGGCGCCCGAGCGGCCCAGACCGCAGGGCCGGACCCAACCCGTCGCCGCCAAGCCGCCCGCCACGCCTTCCACTGCGCCGAACGCCGATCCGCAGACCGCAGAGGCGAGAGCCGCCGCCGCGAAAGCGGCAAGAGCCGCCAAAATGGCTGAAGCCAGGGCCGCCGACGAGCGGATCATGAGCAGCCGGGCCTCCGACAGCCGGCCGCCGGACGGGCAGACCGCCTGCGCCGACCATGAGCCGGCGAGCCAGCAAGTGCTCGACGCCCTGTTCGGCGGGGATGCGGCCTTCGCAGATCTGGCCCGCCGGTCGCCGGCCGAGGCGTTCCGCTGCTCCAGCCTGTTCCCCGGCGACGCGGCGCTGGCCGCCCTGCGCGACGCCGTTCCGCAGGCGCCTTTCGATGCGGTCGGAGCCGCCGATCAGCTGAGCACCCGCCCCGGCGGGGAGGAGATCATCGCCCGCGCGCTCGACCTCGGGCTGCTGACCCGCTCGCTGGAGGGGGGCATGCCCTTCTACGAGACACGGCACGAGCTGCGCAAACGCCTGCCCAAGACGGATCTCCGGGCGCTGGAAATCCATGCGGCCAAGGCATTGGCGGCCTCGCTGGCGCGCGATCCGGCGGGGATGGCGCCGAAGATCGGCGCGCTGCTCGACGACATGGTCGACGATCCGCCGGCCGACCGCTTCCGCATCACGATGGCGATGTCGTCGGAGGATCTGCTCGGGCTGATCGCGCGGATCGGGCCGCAGCTCTACACCTCCTCGCTCGACGGGCTGGTCAACATCCTGCGGATCCAGGTGAAGCTGGAGAAGCGCAGTTTCCTCGCCCTCGCGCGCGAGGAGCGGACACGGCCATTGTGGGCGGAGTTCTTCGTCGCAACGGTCGCCGGCGGACGGGCGGCGAGCCTGTTCGGCACCAACCCGGCCATCGCGCGGGAGCTGATGCGCGAGAGCCTGCGGGCCCTGCTGCCGGCCGACGGGAAGCCGCCGGCGATCGACACCGCGGTCGTGATCGGCGCTCTGGCCGACGCCATGGATCTTGACAGTCCCGCAATCCGCGCGGCACTCGAAGACGAGCTGGCCGCCCGCTACCGCGCCGCCGGCGAACCGCCGGCAAAGACCGGACTACAGGACGTGTCCATCCGGGGCGGGATCGGCGACACGCCGGCCCGGGGCATAATCGGGCTGGCGGGCAGCCTGCACGCGGCACGGCTGTCCGGCCGGGCGGCCACCCCGGCCTTCGAGGCGGAACGCTTTTCCCAGAACCATCCGCTGGCCGCCCTGCCGGTCCTGAGCGGACAGCGCCTGTTCCGCAACGGCATCAACGTGCAGCGGATGACCTTCTACGACGATCCCGACGGTCGGGCGTCCTTCCGCGGCTTCCTGCGCCAGCACCGCGCGCAGGGTTGGGCGCTGCACGCCCAGTCCGGCTTTGCCGTCGCCATCAGTCCCGAACGCCACGGGCGCCGGATCGTCATCGTCGCCGACATCCCCGGTGCCGGCGACGCCGGCCGAGCCGCCGCCTGGGACTGGATGGCGCGCGAGGGTCTGGCCCCGTCCATCGTCATCCATCGCGGCCACAGCTATCACGAGGACGCCACCATGACGGAGATCGCGCCGGGCACGGCGCTGGTCTTCTGGGGTTCCTGCGGCGGACACACGCGCCTGCGCTCGACCTTGGAACGCGCCCCCGATGCGCTGGTTCTGGCGACCCAGAACATCGGCGTGTCGACGGTCAACGAGGCCCTGCTGGGCATCATGGAGGAGCGGCTGCTGGCCGACGGCGCCATCGACTGGAACGCCGTGTGGAAGGAGGCGCGCGGGCGCATCCGCGACCGCCGCTTCGCCTCCTACAAGCGGCCCGACCAGGATTCGGCCAACCTCGCCTTCCGGGCCTGGCAGATCCGGACGGCGGCGCACTGACCCGTTTCGGCCGGCATCGGAAAGCCGGTTCCGCAAGCATGGCTGTGTTTCGCCGCTGCCGCTTGCGGCGGAACCGGGCGCATGCTGCTGTGATGTGGCCGATTGTCGCTTCCTCCCCGGCATCCCTCCGGCATCGAGGTTTCCAGCCATGACGTGGCAAACGCTCGCCTTCTTCTTCGCCACCGCCTTCGTGATCTCCATGACGCCGGGCCCGAACATGCTGCTGGCGATGAGCCTCGGCCTGCGGTTCGGCGCACGCCGCGCCGCCTGGGGCGGAGCCGGCATGTGCGCGGCACTGGCGGTGATGGCCGCGCTGTCGGCCTTCGGGCTGGGCGCCCTGCTCTCCACCTCCGTGCTCGCCTTCGAGATCGTGCGCTGGGCCGGCGTCGCCTATCTGACCTGGCTCGGGATCGCCGCATGGCGGGCGCCGGTCGAACAGCCGGGCGAGCGCGATGCCGCCGCCGCCGCTTCGGGGGAGGGCACCCCCGTGCGCCTGTTCCTGCGCGGCGCGCTGGTCGCCTTCAGCAACCCGAAGGCGTTGGTCTTCATGGGCGCGCTGTTCCCGCAATTCATCGACGCCACCGCCCCGCTGGCGCCGCAGCTGGTGGCGCTGGTCGCCACCATGGTGGTGATCGAGTTCGGCTGGATCATGGCCTATGCCACCGGCGGCGACCGTCTGGCGGCGAAGCTCACCACGGTGTCCGCGGCCAGGTCGCTGAACCGCCTGACCGGCGGCCTGATGATCGGCGCCGGCGGCCTGCTGGCGCTCGCCCGTCGGGTCTGATCCGCCCTCGCCTCCCCACAAGACGTCGAAAAAGAAAAAGGGCCGCGCAATCGCGCGGCCCTGTAGTTTAGGGAGGAAACGCCCCGAGAATGGGCAAGGGCAGAATATGCTGCGGCGCACACGAACTGGTATTACCAATGCTGAATGGTAGCCATGCGCTGCGGGAATAGCCCTATGCAGCAATATGCATTGTCAGCAATAGAGCACATCCTCGGTTACAAAAATTTCACAGATCCGCCGCGTCCCGGTCATCGCCCGCACCACTAATGCTGCGGTTCGCCGTCCTCGCCGAAAGGTTTACCCCCGGCAGGGACGGCGGTGCGAAACACCCGGCCTTAGGAACGGTGCGATGGCGATCCCAGTCCTGCGCAGCCTGACGC
Source organism: Azospirillum sp. TSH64 (assembly GCF_003116035.1). Lineage (GTDB taxonomy): Bacteria > Pseudomonadota > Alphaproteobacteria > Azospirillales > Azospirillaceae > Azospirillum. Next base: position 1,622,526 of record NZ_LGQW01000015.1, on the reverse strand, counting down.
TGAAGCAGGCGATTCACGCGGTCCTCGCCGCCTTCGTCATCGGCCTGACCATCACCGCGGCCGAATTCGCCTGGACTGCCACGCGCGAGCGGGCGACGGCGCTGGCGCAGGTCAAGGATGTGGTCGCGTTGGTCGAGGGGCCGGCCGCCAGCGCCGCTTGGCTGATCGACGCGGAGCTGGCAGGGCAGGTGTTGCAGGGGATGGTCCGTGCCAACGCCGCCTGGGCGGAGATCCGCCTGGGTGACGGCACCCTGTTGGCGCGCCGCGAACGCCCGCCCAAGCCGGCCAGCCTGCTGGAACGCGGGGCGACCGCCCTGCTGTTCGTCGACCGGCCGGTGGTGACGCACGAGCTGATGACCCCGCCGAACGGATCGGCGAGCGGACCGCGCGCCGCCGACGCCTCGCGGATCGGACAGCTGGTCGTCGGCATCGACACCGGACGGGCAGCCTCCGGCTTCCTTACCTATGTTTCCGCGGCGCTTGTGGCGGGGACCCTGCGCAACCTGCTGATCGGGCTGGCGATGGCGGTGGTGTTCCACCGGCTGCTGACCCGCCCGCTGTTGCAGATCGGCCGCGCGGTGGCGCGGATCGACCCGGAAAAGCCCTATGGCCAGCCGCTGGCCGTGCCGCGCGGCCATGCCGACGACGAGCTTGGCTTCGTCATCGCCCGCTTCAACCACACCCTCACCCTGCTGGAGCAAGAGCATGACGAGCTGCGGCGGCTGGCGACGCGCTGCCCGCTGACCGGGCTGGCGAACCGGGCGCTGCTGCTAGACCGGCTGGACCACGCCATCGAACTGGCGAACCGCGCACGCGAACCGGATGCCGGCCGACTGGCCGTGCTGTATGTCGACCTCGACCGCTTCAAGCGGGTGAACGACAGCCTGGGCCACGCCATCGGCGACCTGCTGCTCTGCCGGGTGGCGGACCGGCTGGGCGTCAGCGTGCGCCGCTGCGACACCGTCGGCCGGCTGGGCGGCGACGAGTTCCTGGTCGTGCTGGAGCGCGTCGCCGACCGGGACGAGGCGGCGATGGTGGCGCAACGGCTGCTCGACGGCCTGTCCTCCCTGCGCGAGGTGGGCGAGCACCGCGTCCATCTCACCGCCAGCATCGGCGTGGCCGTCCATCCTGCGACAGGGAATGGCAAAGCGCCGGACGCCGCCGGCCTGATGCGGATGGCCGATTCCGCGATGCAGGCGGCGAAGGCCGCGGGCGGCGACCGTTTCGTCTTCTACACCCGCGAGATGACCGACCGGGCGGAGACCCGGCTGCGGCTGGAATCCGGCCTGCGCGAGGCGGTGGCGGCGCGCGCCTTCGAGCTGGTCTATCAGCCGAAGATCGAGGCGGCGGGCGGCCGGCTGACCGGCTTCGAGGCGCTGATCCGCTGGCGGCACGAGGGGGCGGCGGTCTCGCCCGCCGATTTCATCCCGGTCGCCGAAGACACCGGCCTGATCATCGAGATCGGCCGCTGGGTGCTGGAGGAAGCCTGCCGTACCGCGACCCGCTGGGCGCTCGACCACGGCCCGGTGCCGGTGGCGGTCAACGTTTCCGCCCGCCAGCTTGCCGATCCCGGCTTCGCCCGGCTGGTCGAACAGGTGTTGCAGCGCCACGGCACGCCGCCCAACCTGCTGGAGCTGGAGATCACCGAGACCGTCATCATGAAGGACGTGCGCCACCATCTGCCGACGCTGAACCGGCTGCGGGCGTTGGGGGTGCGCATCGCCATCGACGATTTCGGCACCGGCTATTCCTCGCTGGCCTATCTGCGCCAGCTGCCGGTCGATGTGCTGAAGATCGACCGCAGCTTCGTCAACGACCTGCCGCATGCCCCCGACATCGCCTCCACCGTCATCGCGCTCGCCCAGCGGCTCCTGCTGTCCACCGTGGCGGAGGGGGTGGAGACCGCCGAGCAGCGCCATTGGCTGGCGGAGGCCGGCTGCGACTGCCTGCAAGGCTTCCTGATCTCGCGCCCGCTGGCGGCCGAGGCGGCCGAGGCGATGGTGATGACCGCCTTCGCCCGGACCGAGCCGCTGCCGATGACGGCCTGAGACCGGAGTTTCTAAGGCCGGAGATTCGGTCAATGCGCGGCGGAGGTCCGGTCAAGACAGCCCTCCGCCGGCCGGCTATGGTCGCCACCTCGACGTCAACCGACCGATACACCCGATGACCGCCTCCTCCACCGCCACCCTGCCCGACCGCCGCTCATCCAACCGCGCCACTTTGGTCGGCTTCATCGCCATCCTGCTGTGGGCGACGCTGGCCCCGCTGGCGACGCTGGCCGCCATGGTGCCGCCGTTCCAGCTGGTGGCGACCTCCTTCCTGCTGGCCTTCCTGGTCGGCAGTTGCTGGACCGCATCCCGCGGCGACAACCCGCTGCGCTATTTCCGCCAGCCGGTCGCGGCCTGGGCGCTGGGGGTCGGCGGGCTGTTCGGCTTCCATTTCCTCTATTTCATGGCCTTGCAGGCGGCCCCGCCGGTGGAGGCCAACCTGATCAACTATCTGTGGCCGCTGCTGATCGTGCTGTTCTCCGCCCTGCTGCCGGGCGAGCAGCTGCGGGTGTGGCATGTCGGCGGCGCCGTCGCCGGGCTGGCGGGTACCGCACTGCTGATCGCCCGCGGCGGCGGGGGCGGATTTTCCATCGACCCGGCGCATCTGCCGGGCTATGCCGCGGCACTCGGCAGCGCCGTCACCTGGGCCGGCTATTCGGTGCTGCGCCGCCGGCTGGGCCAGATCGGCGAGGCGCCGACCGACGCGGTCAGCGCCTTCTGCCTCGTCACGGCGATCCTGTCGCTGCTCTGCCATCTGGCCCTGGAACGGACGGTGTGGCCGGACAGCGCCGCCGGCTGGGGCGCGATGCTTCTGCTGGGGTTGGGACCGGTGGGTGCGGCCTTCTTCGTCTGGGATTATGGCGTGCGCCATGGCGACATCCGGGCGCTGGGGGCGCTGTCCTATCTGGCGCCCCTGCTGTCGACCCTGCTGCTGGTCCTGTTCGGCCTCGCCCCCAATTCAGGCATCATCTGGGTGTCCTGCGCCCTGATCGCCGGCGGATCGCTGCTCGCCAGCAAGGACCTGCTGCGGGGGAAGGCTTAAGCCTCCACCCCCTGCGCGGCTGCCGCGACGTCGTGGCGGGCGCGGTCGGCACTCGCCAGCCCGTTGAAGTACCAGTTCAGCGCCACCGCGGTCAGGGTGCCGAGCAGGATGCCGCTGTGCAGAAGCGGCGACAGGAAGGCCGGCATCTGCGAGAAGAACTTGTCGGACACCAGCGGGATCAGCCCGACGCCGACGCTGACCGCCACGACGATCAAATTCTCGCGCCGGCCGGCGAAATCGACCTGCGCCAGGATCTTCACGCCGGTCGCCGCCACCATGCCGAACATCACCAGCCCGGCCCCGCCCAGCACGAAGGCCGGCACCGACGCCACCACATGGGCAAGCTTCGGCAGCAGCCCAAGCAGCAGCAGGATCAGCCCGCCTGCAGCACACACCCAGCGGCTGCGCACGCCGGTCACTCCGACCAGCCCGACATTCTGCGAGAAGGAGGTGTAGGGGAAGGTGTTGAAGACGCCGCCGATCAGCGTGCCCAGCCCGTCGGTGCGCAGGCCGCGGACCAGATCCTCGCGGCTCACCGGACGGCCGACCATGTCGCCGACGGCCAGGAACATGCCCGTCGACTCGATCATCACCACGATCATCACCAGCGACATGGTCAGGATGGCGACCGGATCGAACACCGGCATGCCGAACTGGAAGGGCTGGACCAGCGCCACCCACGGCGCCTCCCCCAGCCCTTTGAAATCGACCATGCCCAGCACCATCGCCAGCACCATCCCGGCCACCAGACCCAGCAGCACCGCGACGTTGCGGACGAATCCGCGGCCATGCTTCATCAGCGCCAGGATCGTCAGCAGCACGAAGGCCGCCACGCCCAGGAAGGCGGGGTCGCCGAATCGCGGATTGCCGACCCCGCCGCCGGCCCAGCCGACACCCACCCGCATCAGCGAGACGCCGATGATGGCGATGACGCTGCCGGTCACCACCGGCGGGAACAGCGGCAGCAGCCGGCCGACCAGCGGGGCGGCCAGGATGGCGAAGATGCCCGACCCGATCACCGCGCCGTAGATGCCCAGCAGCCCGAGCGACGGGTTGGTCGCCATCGCCACCATCGGGCCGACGGCGGCGAAGGTGACGCCCATCATCACCGGCAGCCGGATGCCGAATCGCCAGACCCCCACCGCCTGGATCAGCGTGACCACGCCGCAGGCGAACAGGTCGGCGTTGATCAGCATGGCGATCTGGTCCTTCGGCAGCTTCAGGGCGCCGCCGACGATCAGCGGCACCGCGATGGCCCCCGCATACATCACCAGCACATGCTGCAGACCCAGCGCCAGCAGCCGCCAAGGCGCCAGAACCTCGTCGACGGGATGGACATCGGGGGTGGCGGCGCTTTTCATGGCGGAAGCCTCGCTCTGCAATCGGTCGGCTTCGTTCTGCATGGGGCGTGCCGCCCTGGCGGATGGCGGCTTCCGGCCGTATCCCCGCCCGCCACTGCACAATGCCTGGGCAAATCCATGGCGCCGCTGCCCGCACAGGTGGCAAAAGCCGCGCGGTTTATTGCCGCGCCCGGCTGGAGACCCCGACGGGGACTGCGTTATTCTTTAACGATCCGTGCGTACAGTCGCTGCCGCATACCCCTTTCGCGCAACCGAAGCCGAGCGTCGCGATGAGCAAGTCGATCGAGGGTGTATCCAACTGGATGCACATGTTCCGTTGGATCGTGAAGCTGATCCGCGACGAGTATGGGGTCGACGAGGCTCTGCTGACCCGCAATGCGACGCTGGAGACCGACATCCAGCTGTCCATCGACCAGGTCGAGCAGGTGCTGGAATACATCGCCGAGAGCTTCGCCATCCGCTTTCCCGACGGGACGCTGGACGAGCTGGTGAAGCTGGAGGAGCTCTGCCTGCTGGCGAGCTGGATCAAGGGCTATTACAAGCGCCCGGAATTCATCTCCGACGCCTTCGAGGCCCGCTGCCGCAGCATCAACCAGATCGCAGCCTGACGATGACCGACCGGCCCTCCCCAACTCCACCCACCCTGTACCCGCCGGGCTTCGTCTGGGGCGTTTCCACCTCCGCCTACCAGATCGAAGGAGCCGCTGCCGAGGACGGGCGTGGCGCCAGTATTTGGGACGTGCGCTGCCGCACCCAGGGCGGGGTGGTGAACGGCGACACCGGCGACGTCGCCTGCGACCACTATCACCGCATGCCGGAGGATGTGGCCCTGATGAAGGGGCTGGGCGTCGATGCCTACCGCTTCTCCGTTTCCTGGCCCAGGGTGATGCCGCGCGGCAAGGGGGCGGTGAACGGGGCGGGGCTGGACTTCTACGACCGGCTGATCGACCGGCTTCGGGAGTCGGGCATCGAGCCCTGGCTGTGCCTCTATCACTGGGATTTGCCGCAGGCCTTGCAGGATCTGGGCGGCTGGTCGTCGCGCGACTGCGCCGGCTGGTACGCCGACTACGCGGCACTCTGCGCCCGGCGCTACGGCGACCGGGTGAAGCGCTGGATCACCTTCAACGAATTCTCGGTCTTCACCCTGTTCGGCTATGCGATTCCCTGGGCTGCGCCGGGAATCGTCGACCGGGCGCAGCATCTGCGCGCCATCCACCATGTCAACCTCGCCCATGGCGCCGGGGTGGACGTGCTGCGCGACATGGTGCCGGGCGCCTCCATCGGCGCCATCCACAACCGTCAGGTCGTGATCCCGGAAACCGACACGCCGGAGAACCGCGCCGCCGCGGCATTGCTGGACGAGCATTGGAATCTGGTCTTCTGCGACCCGCAGATCCTGGGCCACTACCCGCCGCAGACCGCCGCCGCCATCGAGCCCCATGTCCGGCCCGGCGACATGGCGCGTATCGCCCGGCCGGTGGACTGGTTCGGGCTGAACCATTACGGCCCGATCTTCGCCAAGGCCGATCCGGCCCGCACCTGGGGCTATGGCTGGGGCGACGCGCCGGCCGACCAGCCGACCCACGGCGTCGGCTGGGCCATCTTCCCCGACGCCTTCCGGGACGAGCTGCTGACCATCCAGCGCCGCTACCGCCTGCCCATCGTGGTGACGGAGAACGGCTGCGGCGGCAGCGACACCGTCAGCCCGGACGGGGCCGTGCATGACCCGCACCGCATCAATTACCTGACCATCTACAACGCCGCGATGCGCGACGCGATGGCCCAGGGTGCCGACGTGCGCGGCTATTTCGTCTGGTCGCTGCTGGACAATTTCGAGTGGGGCAGCGGCTACGGCCAACGCTTCGGCATCGTCCACGTCGATTTCCAGACCCTGGCCCGCACATGCAAGGACTCGGCGCGCTGGTATGCGGAGCTGATCCGGGCGGCGAAGTCCTAACGGCGCCACACCTCGGCACAGACGCCCTCCGCCCCGTCCGGCGCCTCCACCAGCGCCGCCGCGCCATGCAGGAGCAGGCTGTGGCCGGCGGGAACCGTCAGCGCCTCCCCGTCCTCGGGCGTTACCGTCAGCATGCCGGCAAGGGCGTGGACCAGAATCACATCGGCTTCGGCCCGGTGCACATTGGCCCTTTGCGCGGCGGAGCCGGACAGCAGGGTCAACATGCCGGCCGCAGACGCCCGGTCGAGCATCAGGTTGACGTCGCGGATCGGACCGGCCGTCGGCTCGCACCACACCGGGGCCTCGCCGGGAAAGGCGAAGGCGGGGTCCAGGCGGCGGCGCTCGACCGGCGGGGCGCCATCGACCGACAGGCGCATGCCGTCGCCTTCCACCACGGCGATCAGACGATCATAACCGGAAAAGGCGGAAAAGGGACCGGGTTCGACCACGTCGGCGATGCTGACGCGCCAGACGAAACGGCCATCGGGGCGGCCATCGGCGGCCGCTTCCATCGCCAGCTCGGTGGTGACGCCGCCACCGTTCTTCCAGGGAACGCGGCGATGGTCGGCGGGGCTCAGGCGCGTGATGGACGGCAAAATCTTGGCTCCGAAACGGATCGGCTCCGCTCCGTCATAGCACAGTTCCGTCATGGCGCAGGGCCCAACGCCCAGCGTCACACGAACAGGCTGAAGCTGCCCATCAGTTTCTGGGTGCCGGTCTGTCCGGTGGGGATGGAGTTCATGCTGCTGATGGCCTGGTTCAGCCCGTCGAGCGTCGCCTGCTGCCCGGTGGTGAGCGACTGCCCGGTGTCACCCTTGGCCGGCTGCTTGGCGACCGTGTCGTAATCCTGGCTGTAATTCCCCATGACCAGCTGCATGGCGTAATTCTTCGGGTCCTTGTCCGACTGGCCCTTTTCGCGGCTCACGCGCAGGGTGTAGTCGCCCTTGTCGACCGTCAGGTTGCCGGCCTGCAACTGCTTGAAGGCCTTGTAATCGTCGCCGGCCTTCGGATCGCTGTCGGCCACCACGCGGCCGAGCCTGTTCATCACCTGGACGCGCAGGCCGTCGTCGCCGACCTGCCCCATGGTCATCTCGCCCTTCTGGACGACCTTGAACTTGTAGAAATCGACCTTGTCGTTCGGCGCCAGGGTGCTGGCGACGTTCAGGCGGGTGGTGTTCTTGGCAAGCACGCCGATGTCGGTGGCGCCAGCCGTGGTGGTCTGCGCCGACTTCTTGACCGTCTTGGAGTATTCCTTGACGTCGCCGACAGCCTGATTGCTCTGCGACTTCTTGATGGCCTCCACCGCGTTGTTGATCGACGCGTTGAGGCTGGAGACCATAGAGTTGACGCCTGAGAGAGCATCATCCGCCATGATTCGTCATCCTTCTTCCGATCCGACCATCGCGCCCATCCCGACACGGACGTCGGCGAGGACCTGCCAACAAGAGTGCGGCCGGCTGAGCCGCCACCCGGACACGTCTGCCCAAAGGGAGTATACGACAACAGCCGGCCGAACATAGGTAGGATTCGTGATTTTTTTGGTCGAAAGCTGGGATGCGGACCCTGCACGCCACGGTCGGCGGCCCGATCCGCATCAGGATCGCGGCTTTTCTCCGTTTGCCGTATGCGGCTCGGCCAGGGTGGCGGCCGCAGCGCCGATCAGGTTGGCCGGCGGCAGGACCGACTCGGAAGCGGCCGGGCCGGCGGCTTCGTCGGCGAGATGGCAATGGGGCGGCTGGGTGGGACCGGTGACGACATCGAAATCGAACATGACAACCTCTCTTGGCTTGTGATGAAGCCGCCCGGGTCGCCCGTGTTCGGATTTTTCAGGATGTGCAGCCCATCGAGGGCCGGGGATCACAAACACGAAAGCCGCCGCGGGTCGGTCCGGGCGGCTTCGGGAGTGAGCGACAGATGCGCGTTCCTAGGCCGCCGAACGAAACCAGCGGCCAAAATATCGGGAGCGTCCACAGGACGCGATGGCGAGCATCTGTTGCATAGCGGCGACCATAGCGCGCGGCCGCCGGCTTGCCAAGAGAGATTTGGCCAAGGGAACGCGTCCGCGGCTAGCTCGCCTTGCGCTCCCCCACCGTGTCGGCGACATAGGCGTCGCGCTGGCCCAGCGGCCGGGCCGGACGGCCGTCGCGGTCGGTGGTGTCGCGGGCGGTCTGGTGCTCGATCTCCGCGTTCAGCTCCGCCCCCAGCAGCACGACGTAGGAGGTCAGGTTGAACCACAGCAGCAGGACCACAACGGCGCCGACCGAACCGTAGGTCTCGTTGTAGCTGCCGAAGTTCGACACATAGATGGAGAAGCCGAGCGAGCCCAGCAGCCAGACGACCGTCGCCATCGCCGAACCCCAGCTGACCCAGCGCCATTTCGGCTCCCGCCGGTCGGGGGCGTAGCGGTAGAAGACGGCCAGCGCCAGCATGATCGTCACCGCCAGGATCGGCCAGCGTGCAAGGCTGGCGATCCAGCCGATGGGCGTGTCCTGTAGCCCGATGATGTTGATGGCGGCGGGGACGGCGATGATCATCGCCATGGCGAGGATGACGAACAGCAGCCCGGCCACCGTCAGCCCCATCGACAGCGCCGCCAGCATGAGGAAACCGCGCGTCTCCTTCTCGCCGTAGGCGATGTTCAGCGCCGACACCATCGAGTTGGTCCCGCGCGAGGCGCTCCACAGCGTCAGCATCAGGCCGAAGATCAGGCCGAAGCCCAGCCCCTGCGACGGTGCGGTCGCCACCTTGCGCGCCTGGTCGCTGACGATGCTGAGGGCTTCGGGCGGCAGCAGGCTGCCCAGCTGGTTCAGCTGGCTCTCGATCGTCGACGGGTCGGCGACGAGGCCATAGATCGACACCAGCGCCGCGATGGCCGGGAAGATGGCGAGCAGGGCGTAATAGGCGACGCCGGCGGCCAGCATCGACACATTGTCCTTGCTCTGCTCGTCCCACACCCGCAGCAGGATGTCCTTCCAGCCTTTCTTGGGAATCTCCGACGGGCTGTCCGCCGACCGGCCCCGGCCGTCGCCGGCATTGGCCCCGTCATTGGCGCCATGCCCGCCGCCATGCTGCCCACCGTGTTGCCGGTTCACCCGGTTGCGGTGCTCGTAATAATGTCGGCGGCTCAGCCCCAGCATCCTCCGCCCTCCTCAGGCCACGGCTTCGCGGAGCGCGCCGACCCGGTGCCGCGCCGTTTCCAGGGCGTGGAACTGGGCGCCGATTGCGACCTGGAGATGGTCGTCCGGCGCATCGCGCAGGGCGTCACGGAACAGCGCCAGCGTGCCGTCGAGCCCGCTTTCCAGCCGGGCAAGCAGGTCGCCGCGGGCACCCGGTCCGCCGGCCCCGGTGATCACGCTGCGGGCGCTGGCCTCAGCCAGCCCGTGCATCGGCGACCAGACGCGCCCACCGTCGCCGGCGGTCTCGATCCAGCCGCCGCCCTGCCGCAGTTCGGCATCGAGCGCCACGGCGCTGCGGTCGAGCTGGTCGGCCAGTTCCTGCAGGCGGCCGGACAGCGACGGGTCGGCGATGGTCATGTCGGCGCGGCGGAAGGCCTCGGCCCCGTCGCGGCAGGCGCCGGTCAGGTCGGTCAGCAGATGCCGGCTGCGCGGGTCGAGCTGCCGGCCATTGGGGGCGTAATCGTCGAATTCGGTGGTGGAGTCCGGCGTGCGGGCGACCGCCACGGCGAGCCAGAGGGCGCCGACGCCCATCAGCGCCACCGGAATCGGGTTGGCGCGCACGGCGCGGGCGATGCGGCCGGACAGTCCGTCGCCGCCGCCCTGGATCACGTCGCGCACCACCTGCACCACACCGCCGGACATCTGGCCGGGCGACAGGCGGAACTCGATCTCGTCGATCACCGAATCCATGCGGGCGCGGATCGACTGGATCTCGTGCTCGATCTCTTCCGGGCGGCGGCCCTGGGGCGCTGTCGTGTCGGGAGGAGCGGCGGACGGAATGGCGTCGTTCTGATGGGTCATGCCGGGCGTCTCCTGTGGGGGCTGCCGGCTTGCAACACCATCGAAGGCCGATTGTTCCGGTCCCGCCCGCCTCGCCCCCTGCGGGTCAACCCATAAGGTCAGCCGATAATCTGGGCGAAGGCCATCACCTCAATGCTGCCCTGCCAGATCATGCGGACGGCGACATAGACGATGACCAGCAGTCCCAGATAGGCGATCCAATGGAAGCGGTTCAGCAGCCGCGCGATCACGCTGGCCGCCGCCCCCATCAGCGCCACCGACAGCAGAAGCCCGATGGCCAGCACCCAAAGATGCTCGCGCGCCGCACCTGCCACCGCCAGCACATTGTCGAGCGACATCGACACGTCGGCGACGATCACCTCCCAGACGGCGGTGCGCACCGACTTGCCGCCGCCGGCCGGGGCTGCGGTCCCGCCGTCGCCGGCCTCATCGCCGTCGGCGACCAGCGCCGCAGCCTGGGCCTCCTCGCGCTGGCTGCGCAGTTCGCGGAACAGCTTCCAGCACACCCACAGCAGCAGCAGACCGCCGGCCAGCGTCAGGCCGATGATGTCCATCACCTTCGTCGCCGCCAGCGCGAAGCCGATGCGCAGCACCACCGCGGCGGCGATGCCCCAGAAGATCACGCGGGCCCGCTTTTCCCGCGCCACCCCGGCGGCGGCCATGCCGACGACGATGGCGTTGTCCCCGGCCAGCACGAGGTCGATGAAGACCACCTGGCCAAGCGCGATCAGTTCGGGAATCAGCGAGTCCACGGGCGGTCCGTCGATTGTCGGTGGAGGGGGGGCGGGCGGGGACGATCCGCCCTATAGCGCGTGAACGCGCAGCGGCGCAACGTCGTCACCCGGCCGGGGTAGAAAATGTCGCGGGGCCCACAACGCCGAAGGGCCGGACGGTTTCCCGCCCGGCCCTTCCATCATCGATTGGCCATCTTGGGCGAACCGGTGGCGGCGCTCAGGCCAGCGCCACCAGGGCCACGCCACCGAGGCCGATGGCGGCACCCAGCCCGCGCAGGGCCAGCGCGCCCGTGCCGCCGCGGACGATGCCGCGCAGCGACAGGGCGGCGCCGACGCCGGCGCCATGCAGGAGCGCGGTGGCGAGCGCGAAGCCCAGGCCGTAGAGCAGCGGCTGTGCCGCCTCCGGCATCTCGGCGCCATGGGCATGGCCGTGGAACAGGGCGAAGGCGGAGACCACGACCAGCGAGACCGGCAGCGACAGGCGCGACTGCGCGGCGATCAGGGCGCCCAGCGCGATCACCGACCCGGCGATCCCTAGCTCCACCGCCGGCAGCCCGATGCCGGTCATGCCCAGCAGGCCGCCGCCGATCATGGCGGTGACGAAGGCCGTCGGCAGCGCCCACAAGGCGGCACCGCCGCGCTGCGCCGCCCACAGCCCGACCGCCACCATCGCCAGCAGATGGTCCCAGCCGCCCACCGGATGCAGGAAGCCGTGGGCGAAACCGGCGTCATGGGCGCCGAAGGTGTGGGCGTCGGCGACCGCGGGCAGCACCAGCCCGGCCAGCAGGACGGCCGAGGCGAGAGGGAAACGTTTCATGGACCAGCATCCTCTGATGTCGTGTCGCGCCCATCGGATCATGCCGTCCCGGCTTTCCCGCCCGACGCAGGGGAAACCGGACGGTGTGGCGCGGTTGGGGCGAAGTGTAGCAGAAAGCGCCGGCCCGGCCATGGCCGAGACAGCGCTCCCACCCCGCCGGATCTACGTATTTTGACGCAGGTCAATGAGTTGCACCCCCGATCCGTCAGGATGCGATCCGTTAACCCCCGGCAGATGCCGCCCCAGGAACCTTCGATGTCCACCCCCACGCTTCCCGGAGAAGGTTCGGTGTCCGTCCGGCTGTGGCTGGACAACGGTCGGGAGGGCATGACCATCCGCCGGGCCGAGGTCGCCACCCGCCGCCCGCGCGCCGTCGCCGCCCTGGTCGGCCGCAGGGCGGAGGAGGCGGCGCGGCTGGCGCCCCTGCTGTTCAGCCTGTGCGGCAGCGCCCAGGGGCTGGCCGTCGCCCGCGCCTGCGAGGCGGCGCTGGGACAAGACGCAAGCGCCCATGACGCGGCGCGCGGCCTGCTGGCCGATGCGGAGGCGCTGGACAGCCATGGCTGGCAGGCGGTGGTCGAATGGCCGGCGCGCCTGGGCGTACCGCCGCGGCCGGCGGCCCTGCGCGAGCTTCGGAGCGCGGCGTCCGCCGTCCTGCCGGCGCTCTATCCGGCCAAGGATGGGCTGCGCCCCGGCGGCGGCATGCTGCGGCCGGACGTGGCGGCTCTGCGCGACGCGCTGGACCGGGTGGCCGGCTGGCTGGAGGCGACGGTCTTCGCCGGACCGCCACCGCGGGATGCCGACGAGCTGGCCGATTGGGCGGCGCGCGGCGGCACGGACGCGGCACGGCTGGCCGCCCGGCTGCTGTCGCCGAATCTGGCCGGCTGGGGCGCCTGCGGCGTGCCGCTGCTCGGCGAACGGTCGCCCGGCTGGTTCGCGGCGGCGCTGGCCGGCGATCCGGGTTTCGCCACCACCCCCCGCCGCAACGGTGCCCCGGCCCTGACCGGCCCGCTGGAACGGCAGGCCGACCACCTGCTGGTCGCCTCGGTGACGGAGCGCTTCGGCGACGGGCTGGCCCGGCTGTTCGCGGCGCGGCTCGCCGATCTGGCGGAATTGCCGCGGCGGATGGAAAAGACCATAGCCGCGCTTCGGCCGACCGATCCGGCCGCCACCGGCTCCTGCGGTCCGGGCGAGGGCTGCGGCGTGGCGGAGACCGCGCGCGGGCGGCTGGCACACTGGCTGCGGTTGGACGGGGACGGCCGCCTGGCCGATGCTCGCATGGTGGCGCCGACCGACTGGAATTTCGCCGCCGACGGCCCGCTGGCGCGCGGCCTCGCCGGAGCGGCGGTGCGCGACCGTGACGATGCGGTGGAGCGTGTGCGGCTGCTGGTCGCGATGCTGGATCCCTGCGTCGCCTGCGGCATAGACGTACACGAATGACGAGCGCTTGCCGAAGCCCGCAGGCAAGTCGATGATGGGCGGGCGTCTTGCGGATGGAAGAGTGGGAGAGGGCGTGATGTGCACGGTTTGCGGATGCGGCGAAGGCGAAACCCGGATCGACGGCAAGGCCGCCGATGCCGATCATGAGCACATCGGCCCCGACGGAAAGGTCTACCGCCACCGCCACGGCGACACGCATCCCCATGCCCACCATCACCATGACGACACCCACGAGCATGTCGCCCCCGACGGCACGGTGTTCCGCCACAGCCATAACGATCATGGGCATGAGCACGGGCACGACCATGGGCATCACCACGACCATGGCCACGTCCACCATCATCACGCCGCCCATGACCATGACCATGCCCACCACCGCCCCGACCGGCCGGACGCCATCGACGGCGGCGCGGCGCTGAACCAGCCGCGGCTGATCACCATCGAACGCGACATCCTGGCGAAGAACGACGGGCTAGCCGCCGTCAATCGCCGCCGCTTCGCCGAGCGCGGCGTGTTCGTGCTGAACCTGATGTCCAGCCCCGGCTCGGGCAAGACGACCCTGCTGACCCGCAGCCTGACCGATCTGAAGGGCCGGTTCCCCGTCGCGGTGATCGAGGGCGACCAGCAGACCAGCTTCGACGCCGACCGCATCCGCGCCACCGGCACTCCGGCGGTGCAGGTCAACACCGGCAAGGGCTGCCACCTCGACGCCTCGATGGTGGCGCAGGCTGCCGACAAGCTGGCGGCCGACGGCCAGTTCGCCGAGGATGGCGTGCTGTTCGTCGAGAATGTCGGCAATCTGGTCTGCCCCGCCGGCTTCGACCTGGGCGAGACCCACCGCGTCGTCGTGCTGTCGGTGACGGAGGGCGAGGACAAGCCTTTGAAATACCCGGACATGTTCGTCCGCGCCGACCTGCTGGTCGTCAACAAGATCGACCTGCTGCCCCATCTGACCTTCGATGTGGAGAGGATGATCGGCTATGCCCAGCGCCTCAACCCGTCGCTGGCGGTGATCCAGCTGTCGGCCACCACCGGCCAAGGGCTGGAGGACTGGTACGACTGGATCGCCGACGGGCTGGCCGAGGCCCGCGCGTCCCATACCGCCACCGCAGCCGTCTGACCGGGGGGATCGCCGCCATGTGCCTTGCCGTCCCAGCATTGGTCACCGCCCTGTTGCCCGACGACCGCGCCACCGTCAGCCTGGGCGGCGTCACCTCCACCTGCTCGCTGGAGCTGGTGGAGGGTGTCGCCGTCGGCGATTACGTGATCGTCCATGTCGGCTACGCCCTGTCCCGCCTGGACGCGGAGGAAGCCGAGCGAACGCTCGCTCTGTTGGCCGAAGTCGCCCAGGCCGAAGCCGAAGCCTCGGCCTGACGCCCCTGCCCTCCACACACCCGCCGACCACCCGGACCCCCGCCATGACCGACCGCCGCCTCTTCACCCGCAAGCTCGACATCGCCCGCGGGGCGGTGGACATGACCCACGGGTCGGGCGGCAAGGCGATGGCGCAGCTGGTGCGCGAGCTGTTCGCCGCCGCCTTCGCCAACCCGTATCTCGACCAGGGCAACGACCAGGCCGCCTTCGACGTGCCGGGCGGGCGCATGGTGATGACGACCGACGGCTTCGTCGTCTCGCCGCTGTTCTTTCCCGGCGGCGACATCGGCTCGCTGGCCGTCCATGGGACGGTCAACGACGTCGCCATGGCGGGTGCCGTGCCGCTGCACCTGACCGCCGGCTTCATCATAGAGGAGGGCTTCCCCCTCGCCGACCTGAAGCGTGTGGTCGACAGCATGGCCGCCGCGGCGCGCGAGGCCGGGGTCGCCATCGTGTCGGGCGACACCAAGGTGGTGGAGCGCGGCAAGGGCGACGGCCTCTTCATCACCACCACCGGCATCGGCATGGTGCCGCCCGGCGTCTCCCCCTCCGGTGACCGGGCGCGGCCCGGCGACGTCATCCTGGTCAGCGGCACCATGGGCGACCATGGCGTCGCCATCATGTCGACCCGCGACAATCTGGGCTTCGAAACGGCGATCCTGTCCGACAGCGCCGCGCTGAACGGGCTGGTCGCTGCGATGGTGGCGGCGGTGCCGGACGTGCATGTGCTGCGCGACCCGACCCGCGGCGGGCTGGCGACGACGCTGAACGAGATCGCCCACCAGTCCGGTGTCGGCATGCGGCTGCGCGAATCCGACATTCCGGTGCGGGCGCAGGTGACGGCGGCCTGCGAATTGTTGGGACTCGACCCGCTTTACGCTGCCAACGAGGGTAAGCTGATCGCAATCTGTGCCGAGGAGGAGTGCGACCGCCTGCTCTCCGTCATGCGCGATCACCCGCTGGGACGGGACGCCGCCTGCATCGGACGGGTGGTGGAAGACTCCCACCGCTTCGTTCAGATGGAGACCCGTTTCGGCGGCCGCCGGATCGTGGATTGGCTGACCGGAGAACAGCTTCCCCGTATCTGCTGATACGTACCGGCGGGCTAACCCGCTGTTTCCAAACAATCGGTCCCATTGGCGGGACCCCTTTCGCGCGCTGGCCGTTGCCTCTCTCGGATGGTCCTATGCTCTGACCAGAGACGTTCAGCGACGAGAGATTACAATGGCGTTGTCCAACATCGCTCTTTTGGGCGCTCCCCGTCTGGACCCCGGCCGGATGGCCGGGACCCGGTCGGCGATGCAGGCGATGGACCGGCTTCCCGGTTGCCCTCCCCTGCACCGGCACCGCATCAAGCGCGCCTTCGACATCGTCGGCGCGCTGGGGCTGCTTGCCGTTTTCGGACCGCTGATGCTGGTGTTGGCCTGGATGGTGGCGCGCGACGGCGGACCGGCGGTGTTCGGCCACCGGCGCGTCGGCGCCGACGGGCGTTCCTTCACCTGCCTGAAGTTCCGTTCCATGGTGGTCAATTCGGCCGAGGTGCTGGAACGGCTGCTCGCCACCGACGAGGAGGCGCGCGCCGAATGGCTGGCGACGCGCAAGTTGCGCAACGACCCGCGCATCACCCCGGTCGGCCGTTTCCTGCGCAAATCGAGCCTGGACGAGCTGCCGCAGCTGGTCAACGTGCTGCGCGGCGACATGAGCCTGGTCGGTCCCCGCCCGATCATCGACGACGAGGTGTCCTACTATCACGCCTGCTTTCCCTTCTACACCCGCTGCCGCCCCGGCCTGACCGGGCTGTGGCAGGTCAGCGGCCGCAGCGACGTCGATTACGTGCGCCGCGTCCAGCTCGACACCGCCTATGTCGTCGGCTGGAACTTCTGGGCCGACATCGGCATCATGCTGCGCACCGTGCGCGTCGTGGTGAAGGGCAGCGGCGCCTACTGAGCGCCTCTCCCCAGGTCCTTTAGCGTCCCCACCCTCCGAAAGCACTCGTCCGTTCGCGCCGGTCGTGCGTCCCATCGGGGCGCGCGACATCGCTGTTTGTGCATCCTATGTCAGGACTCCGCTCCATCGTGCGGTTCGGCCGTTCCACCCCCGGCATGCCCTCTTGCCGAAATCGGGTGGACTTTGAGAATGGGCGAACGACGTGCTAGGGTCGGGGCAACCGGCGAAACCCTGGTATAGTGAACGATGCGTGCAAGACCGCCGGCCGGATCGGCCAGTCAAGAGGGTCCAAGGATGGCGAAGCTGCTGGCTGCCCTGCTGCTGATGATGGTGGCGATCGGGCCCGCCTGCGCCGTGGCGCCCACCAGCCGTGCCGACACCGTCGCGGCGCTCGACCGCTACCGCACGGACTTCGCGAAAATCCGCGGCTACGGCTCGCTGTCGACCGCCGACCGCAATTACGTCCTCTTCTCCGACGCCATGCGCCGCGTCCTGACGGAGCATGTGAAGCCCTTCGATCCGCAGGTGCTGATCGACAAGGCGGAAGACGGGCTGAAGAAGAAGAAGGCGGAGAATCCGAAGGCCAGCGACCGGCTGTTGACCGAGGCGGCGCTCGACAGCATGCTGGGCTCGCTCGATCCCTATTCAAGCTTCCTCGACGCCGAGCGCTACCGCTACCTGCGCGAACAGACGCAGGGCGAGTTCGGCGGGCTGGGCATCGAGGTGACGATGGACGAGGAGAGCGGCCTGATCAAGGTCGTCTCCCCCATCGACGGTTCGCCCGCCGCCCGTGCCGGCCTGCGCAGCGGCGACCTGATCGCCCGCATCGACGATGTGGCGGTGAAGGGGCTGAACCTGCACGACGCCGTCGCCCGCATGCGCGGGCCCGTCGGCAGCTCGGTTGCCCTGTCGATCCGCCGCCCGCCGGCGACCGACGCCAACACCCGCGTCTCGCTGACCCGCGCCATCGTCAAGATCCAGCCCGTCCGCTACCGGCTGGAGGGCAACGTCGCCTATGTCCGCATCGCCACCTTCAACCAGTCGACCTCCTCGGCGCTGGATGCGGCGATCGAGGACATGCGCCGGCAATCGAAGGGCCGGCTTACCGGCGCCGTCATCGACCTGCGCAACAACCCCGGCGGCCTGCTGGAGCAGGCGGTGCAGGTGGCCGACCGCTTCCTGGAGACGGTGGACATCGTGTCCGTCCGCGGCCGGGATCCCGAGGAATCCCGCACCTACCGCGGCACCGCCGGCGACCTGATGGCCGGGCTGCCGGTGGTGGTGCTGATCAACAGCGGCTCGGCCTCCGCGTCGGAGATCGTGGCCGGCGCCCTGCAGGACCATCACCGGGCGCTGCTGTTCGGCTCCCGCTCCTACGGCAAGGGCTCGGTGCAGACGATTTCCTCGCTCAGCGTCGACACCGGCATCCGGCTGACCACCGCCCGCTACTACCGCCCGTCGGGCGCGCTGGTGGACTGCTTCGGCGTCTCGCCGAACCTGGAGGTCAAGCCGACCCACGGCAGCACCGAGGAAACCCACCCCGACCCGGCGACCTGCGACCCCAACGCCCCGGTCCCGCCGAAGGCGCAGGTGTGGATGGCGCAGGACATGTGCCCCGACGTGATGGACAAGGCCCCCAAGCCCGACGACGACCGCCCGCTGGAATGCGCCGTCTCCGCCATCCGCAACCGCCTGACCGGCACGCTGGCCGGGGGAGAGTGAGGTAGGGTCTCCCTACCCCGCGAACCCCACATCGATCACCCTGGTCTCCACGGTCCAGCCGGTGCCATGCGCCGCGATGGCGGCGATGGTGCCGGGGAGCACCCGGCGGTCGAACAGGCTCCAGTCCGCCGGCAGGCCGACATCGCCGCGCAGATCCTCGCCGATCTCCAGCAGGGCCGGCGGCGCGTCCGGCCTCACCTCCACCGCAAACCGGTCGAGCGGCATCGACAACCCGACGCCGGCCGCCTTGATGAAGGCCTCCTTCCGCGTCCAGGCCAGCAGGAAGCCCTCGTCCCGCCGCTCCGGCCCCAGCCCTTGCAGCGCTGCGCGCTCGGTGACGTGGAAGAAGCGGTCGGCGATGCCGTCGGCGCTCTCGATCCGACGAAGCCGCTCGATGTCGACGCCGATCCGCCCCTCCGCCGCGACGGCGATGGCAAGGCTGTCCTCGCTGTCGCTGAGGTTGAAGGCCGGGCCGCCGGGCAGCGACGGCTTGCCGTGCGTCCCATAGTCGAAGACCAGCCCCGCCGGATCGCGGCCGGTGCAGCGCCCCAGCAGCAGCCGCAGCAGCCCGCGGCGCAGGATGAAGCGGTCGGTCAACCGCTCCATCAGGAAGCGGTCGGCGCGCTCCACCTCGTCGGCGGACAGCAGGGCGCGCATCGCCGCCTTCTGTCCGGACAGCCGGGTGAGATCGGCGAACCAGACGCGGACGACTCCGGGCGTCAGGACATAGTCGCCGGCAAGCTCAGGATCCGGCATTTCGATGGTCCCGTCATGCATCGGACAGCGATCCTCCCTCCTAAATTAGCGTCCTGGCTCCGGCAGGGGTTTCGGGTATCATGCGCGCCTCTCGCATCCGCCCCTGCATCCGGACCAGGATCCCATGGTTGACACCGCCCTGCTCGCCCCGCATCTGACCAACGTTCTTCGCGACGCCTTCATCCCGGAGCTGCCCAATCATTACCGCGGCAAGGTGCGTGAAAACTACGACCTTCCGGACGGCAGGCGCATCCTCATCACCACCGACCGTCTGTCGGCCTTCGACCGCGCCCTGACCGCCATCCCGTTCAAGGGGCAGGTGCTGACCCAGACCGCCCGCTTCTGGTTCGAGGCGACGAAGGACATCTGCGCCAACCATGTGCTGGAATACCCGGACCCCAACGTGGTGGTGGCGAAGCGGCTGACCATCATGCCGGTCGAGGTCGTGGTCCGCGACTATATGGCCGGCACCACCGGCACCTCGATCTGGTCGATGTACAAGCAGGGCCGGCGCGAGATGTACGGCCACATCTTCCCCGACGGACTGCGCCAGAACCAGAAGCTGGGCACCCCGATCATCACGCCGACCACCAAGGCCTTCGACGCCGGCCATGACGAGGAGCTGACGGCGACCGAGATCGTCGAGCGCAACCTGCTGACCCGCGCCCAGTGGGACGAGGTGTCGGACAAGGCGCTGGCCCTGTTCGCCCGCGGCCAGAAGATGGCGGCCGAGCGCGGCCTGATCCTGGTCGACACCAAGTACGAGTTCGGCTTCGACGCCGACGGCAACATCCTGCTGGCCGACGAGATCCACACCCCCGACAGCTCGCGCTACTGGTTCGCCGGCAGCTATCAGGAGCGGTTCGAGGCCGGCGAGAAGCCGGAGAGCTTCGACAAGGACTTTGTTCGCAACTGGGTCGTCGCCCGCTGCGATCCCTACACCCAGGACGTTCCGGAGATCCCCGCCGAAGTGGTTCTGGAGGCCGCCCGCGTCTACATCGAAGCCGGCGAGACCATCACCGGCCGCCCGTTCGAGGTGCCGGCGACCGCCGTCCCGGTGCTGGACCGCATCCGCGCCAATCTGGCGCCCTACTTCACCAAGTAAAGGGGACGGGCTCCATGCGCATCGCCATCCTCGACGACTATCAGGGGGTCGCCCGCGACCTCGCCGACTGGTCGCAGCTTCCGGCGGGAAGCAGCCTGACGGTGTTCGAAAAGCCGCTCGGCGATGAGAACGCGGCGGCTGTGGCGCTGGAGCCCTTCGACGTGCTGGTGATCATGCGGGAACGCACGCCGTTCCCGGCCTCCCTGATCGGGCGGCTGCCGAACCTCAGGCTGCTGATCACCACCGGCGCCCGCAACAACGCCATCGACCTGAAGGCCTGCGCCGCCCGCGGCATCCCGGTCTGCGGCACCCGCATGGTCGGCGCGCCGACGGCGGAACTGACCTGGGGCCTGATCCTGGCGCTGGCCAAGCGCATCCCGGCCGAAGAGCGGGCGCTACGCGAGGGCCGCTGGCAGACCGGCCTGACCGGCGATCTCGGCGGCAAGCGGCTGGGTCTGGTCGGGCTGGGCAAGCTCGGCAGCAAGGTCGCCAGGGTCGGCCAGGCCTTCGGCATGGAGGTGGTGGCCTGGAGCCCCAACCTGACCGACGAACGCGCCGCCGAGGCCGGGGTGACCCGTGTGGAGAAGCGCGCGCTGTTCGCCACCTCCGACGTGGTCAGCGTCCATCTGGTGCTGAGCGAGCGCACCCGCGGCGTGGTCGGGGCCGAAGAGATCGGCGCGATGAAGCCGACCGCGCTGTTCGTCAACACCTCGCGCGCCGGGCTGGTGGACGAGGTGGCGCTCACCCATGCGCTCTGCCATGGCCATATCGGCGGCGCTGGCATCGACGTTTTCCCCATCGAGCCTCTGCCGAAAGACAGCCTTTGGCTTGACCTTCCCAACACCGTGCTGACGCCCCATCTCGGCTACGTGACGCGGGAGAATTATGCGGTGTTCTACCGCGACGCCCTGGAGGACATCCTGGCCTGGACGGCCGGCTCACCGGTGCGGCTTCTCTCTCCCGCCTGAACGGCAACCGGGATGGAGGGTGCGGGTGAACCGGAACGAAGCGGTCGGAGGGGGCGGTAGAAACGGGTTCGGCAAAAACGGGTTCTGGGCGAATCTGAGCCGGCACCGGCTGGGCATGCTCGTCAGCCTCTCGGTGATCGCCGGCCTGCTGTTCGGCTTCGTCGAACTGGCCGGCGAGGTGATGGAGGGCGAAACCACCGCCTTCGACAAGCGCATCCTGATGGCGCTGCGCGATCCGCTGAACCCCGACCAGCCCGGCGGCCCCTGGTGGCTGGCCCGGGTGGCGCGCGATATCACCTCGCTCGGCAGCACCACCATCCTCGCCATCCTGACCGTCGCCACGCTGGGTTTCCTGCTGCTGCTGCACAAGCGGGCGGCGGCCCTGCTGGTCCTGGTGTCGGTCGGCGGCGGCGGAATGCTCAGCACCGTGCTGAAGATGCTGTTCGACCGCGCCCGCCCCGATCTGGTGCCGCATGGCGACGAGGTGATCTCCGCCAGCTTCCCCAGCGGCCATGCCATGCAGTCGGCCGTCGTCTACCTGACGCTGGGCGCCCTGCTGACCCAGTTCGTCGAGGGCCGGCGCACCAAGGCCTATCTGCTGACCTGGGCGATGGTGCTGACCCTCATCATCGGGTCGAGCCGCGTCTATCTCGGCGTCCACTGGCCGACCGACGTGCTGGCGGGCTGGAGCGTCGGCGCCGCCTGGGCGGCCTTCTGCTGGATGATCGCCGAGTGGCTCCAGCGACGCGGAGCGGTGGAGCAGGACCGGCCGGAAGCCACCGCCGGGCGCTGATCCGGGTGCGCCGCACAAAAGGTTAACAAGCGGGTTGAATAAGCTCGCTTGCCGACCGATAGTGTCGGCCCTAACCCTTTTGGATCGGGCCGCACCATGCCCCAGGGCACTCTCGACCGCGAAACCCTCGAAGCCGTCGGCGTCCTCGCCCGCGCGGTGGAGCGCGAGCGGGTGCCCGGCGTCCTGGAATGCCGCCTGCTCGCCAACGCCCTGAAGCGGACGCTGGACAGCGGCCGGGAGAACGAGTTGACCGAGGCGTCGCGCGTGTTCCGCACGCTCGACGCCGAGCTGCGCGAGCGTATCGTCGCCCGCGCGCGGGTGGAGGCGCAGCAGGCCCGCGTCCAGGCGAAGACGGCGGAGACCGCAGGCATCGATACCAGCCGGGATGTGGTGACGCAGGAGATCCCGGCATTGCCGGCCCGGATCGTTGCCGAACCGAAGGGCCGCGCCGGCACCAATTTCCTGGCGGCCCTGAACGGCCTGCGCCCGGCCGCCACCGCCGGCAGCCGCGGTGCCGCACGCGACCGCCTGCGTGCCGCCGTCGACTCCCAACGGCGGGTGGGCAAGCGGATGGAACCGACTTTGGATTGAGGGGCGGGGTTGAAGGGCGGACGGGCGCCGTCAGCGGGCGCCCCTCCCCTTACTCCGCGGCCGCCAGCGCTGCCACGCGCTCGGCGTTCTTGGCCCGGCGGGCCTTGCGCTTCAGCCACCACATCAGCGTGCCGGTGACGGCGAACAGCGGCGGCAGGATGCCGGACAGGAAGACCGCCCATTTCCACAGCGGCCCCAGCCCCTCGCCGGCATGCAGCGGGCGCTGCCACGCGATGACCGTCTCGCCGGCACTGTAGCCTGCCGGGTCGCGGATCTCGGCCACCTGCGCGGTCCAGGGATCGACGAACACCGTGGCGATGGGGGCGCCATCGGCCTGCCCGGCCGGGGCGAGACCGATCCGGTACGCCTGATCCGGCCGCGCCGGCGGCGAGACGGAGCGCAGGGCCGCCCCCGGCATCGCGTCCTGCGCCAGGGCGACCGCGCGGTCGACGTCGATGGGGGTGGCGCCCTTCACCGGCTGGACCGTCACCGCGGCACGCAGGTCGCGGGCCGGCAGAACCGACGACACGCCGGCCCCCAGCGTCTGCGGAAACGCGAGATAGACGCCGGAGAAGCTGACGATCACAAAGACCAGCAGCGACCAGATGCCGACCGCGCCATGCAGGTCGCGGTGCAGGCGGACGCCGCGGGCGCCGGCCTTGACGGTGAAGGCGGCCTTCCAGCGGCCCGGCCGCGGCCACCACAGGACGAGGCCGCTGACGCCCAGCACCAGCATCGCCACGCCCAGCCAGCCGACCAGTTCACGGCCGCTGCGGTCGCGGATCAGCAGGTTGCCGTGCAGAATGTGGACCGTGCGCAGGAAGCCGCCGGACGCCTGCGCCGGGTTGGCGCCGCCGCTCACCACCAGCGACACCGGATCGATGCTGAGCATGCCGACCGGTCCACCCTGCGGCGCCGGAGCGCCCTGGAGAGCACCTTGAGCAGCACCCTGCGGCCGTTCGCCACCCCGTTCGCCACCCCTGTCACCGCCGCGCGCGGCGACGAGGCGCACCGTGGCCGGACGGCCCGGCTCTTCGGGCAGGACCAGGAAGCCCGGCTGCGTCCCGGCCGGTGCGGCGGCGCGCGCGGCGGCCAGGATGGCGGACACCGGCTGCATCGGACCGTCGGTCGGAGCGCCGGACACCTCCCGGGCCGGCGCGTCGCCGGTCAGGCTGCGCAGCTCCTCGTCCACCACCAGGATGGACCCGGTGATGCCGAGGACGACCAGAGGCAGGCAGAGGATCAGCCCGACCCACAGATGGATGTTCTGAAGCGTGCGGTACCACAGGCGCTGGCTGCGCGGCTTGCTGGCGTTGGCCATGGGATGGGCTCTGACGGGAGAAGGCGGTTGGACGGGCAGCGGGTCAGCGGATGAAGAACTGGACCGGAACCACCAGCTCGATGCGGTCCTTCGCCATCTCCTCCGGCGGGGCCGGCAGGGGGGAGGCGCGGCGGACCATCTCCACCGTCTCCTCGTCCAGCGAGCTGACGCCGGAACTGCGGTCGAGCTGGACCGACAGGACGTTGCCCTCGCGGTCGATGGTGAAGCGGACTTGGGCAACACCTTCCTGCCGGCGGGCCTGGGCGGCGCGCGGGTAGCGCTTGTGCCGCTCCAGATGGCTCAGCAGCCGGCCCTGCCAGCTCGGCACCGCCCGGCTGGGCGCGGCCGACGGCGCCGGGGCCGCCGGGGCGGGCGCCTGGGCCGGTGCAGGCGGTGCAGCCACCGGGGCGGGCTGCACCGGCTGGGCGACCGGACGCGGCGGCTTCGGCTTCTCCGGTTTGGGTTTTTCCGGTTGGGGCTTGGGCGCCTCCTTCTTCACCTCGGGCTTGGGCTTCGGCGGGTCGGGCGGCGGCTTGGGCAGCACGACCTCCGGCTCGACCACGGGGGGCGGCTCGGGCGGCGGGGGCGGTTCCTCGACGACCGGTTCGGGCTCGGGTTCGGGCGGCGGCGGTTCGATCACCGGCTCCGGCATCGGTTCCGGCAAGGGGATATCGATGGCCGGCGTCGGTTCCGGCGGGGCCACCGGCAGCGGGGCGAGTTCCAGCAGCACGGCCGGCGGTTCGGCGTCGGACGGCATGATCGGCACATGCCAGGCGACCATCGCGACACCGGCCGCGGCATGGACGCCCAGTGCAACCATCAGGCTGCCGCCCCAGCGGAAGGCTCCCCGCCCCGGCCGTTCCCCGTCGCCAGCGGACCAGTCGGCGGGACCATGGTCGAAGGCGGCACTCATGGCGTCGGCGCCGATTCCAGCCCGACGAGGCCGATCTTCAGGTAGCCGGCGCCGCGCAGGCTGTTCATCACCTCGGTCAGGGCGCCGTAATCGACGGTCTTGTCGGCACGCAGGAAGACGCGCTGCGTCTTGTCGCCGTTGGTGGCGGCGTCCAGCGCCGCACCCAGCGCTTCCTTCGTCGTCGCGGTTTCGCCCAGCGACAGCGTCTTGTCGGCCTGGATGGTCAGGAACAGCGGCTTGTCCGGCCGCGGCGTCGGTGTCGCGGTGGAGGCGGGCAGATCGACCGGCACATCCACCGTCGCCAGCGGTGCCGCGACCATGAAGATGATCAGCAGGACGAGGACGACGTCGATGAAGGGCGTGACATTGATCTCATGGGTTTCGGTCAGATCGTCTTCGTTGCCGGAGCCGAGGCGCGCACCCATCGCCGTTACTCCGCCGCACGGGAATTGCCGTGGGCCGGAACGGCATGGCCCGCCACGGCGTGGCCCTGCACCGCATGGGGGCGCGGCAGGGCATGGCGGTCGATGTCGCGGCTCAGCAGGCGCAGCACGGCGGCCGACGCGTCGGTCAGCTGCGCCTTGTGCCCGCCGATGGCGCGGCTGCAGGCGTTGTAGACCACCACCGCCGGGATGGCGGCGACGAGGCCGATGGCGGTCGCCAGCAGCGCCTCGGCGATGCCCGGGGCGACGACGGCGAGGTTGGTGGTCTGCGCCTTGGAGATGCCGATGAAGCTGGTCATGATGCCCCACACCGTGCCGAACAGGCCGATGAAGGGGCCGGTCGAGCCGATGGTGGCGAGGATGCCGGTGCCGCGCGCCATGCGCCGGCCGGCCGCCGCCTCGATCCGCTCCAGCCGCGAGGCGGCGCGGTCCATCAGCCCGTCGCGCGACGGCGCATCGGCCGACATGTGGGTCTCCGCCAGCACCGCGCGGACCAGCGCGCCGGCGGTGCCCTGGCTGAAGCCGACCCGCTCCGCCGCCTGCGACAGCGACCGCGCCTCCTCCAGCATCTCCAGCGCCGCCCGCGCCTTGCGCTTGGCCGAGGTGACTTCCGCGGTCTTGGCGATGGCGATGGTCCAGGTGACGACCGAGGCGAGGGCCAGACCGACCATCACCGCCTGCACCACCGGGCTGGCCGTCACGAACATGCCCCAGGGCGACAGGTCGTGCGGCAGCGACGCCAACGCCGCCGCGGCGTCCGGCACGCCCTGCGCCGCTCCCTGGGCCGCCCCCTGAGTTACCGTTGATGCCGCCCCTTGCGCCACACCCTGAACCACCCCCGGCCCGACCGCCGGCACGGCGGCGGCGGGCGCGGCAGCCTCCTGCGCCCGGACGGCGCCGGCCATCAGCGCCCCGGCGCCGGCAAGGGCGGCGGCCAGGACAGGACGGTGGCGAAACGATGTCGGCATGGCGGTCCAACTCCCACTCGGCGCGTGCCCCGCACGCGCACTGCAAAAAACCCGATGGCGCTCCGGAGCAATGGACCCGAAGCAGATACCCCACCGCGGTTATAGTGCGAATGAGTCGCACTCGCACTGAAAATCGACCGCGCCCAGCGGGGATTCAGTCGTTTTTTGTGGGAATTCGCCATCGTCGGACCATGCTTTTGTTGGTCTGGCGAACCATTCCGAAGCCACTGATGGCGGCCGCGACCGCTGAGTGCGAATAAGTCTCACTACCATTGTTCCGACCCGCTGTCGCGAAGAATCTCGACGCACCGCAACCTTCTGGCGCTCCCGCCGGTTGAACCGCCCATGGAACAGCGCCAGGGAGACGGCCGATGACCCGGGTTTCGGTGGTGGAGGAGAGGGGCAGCTTCCGTCTGGTGGCCGGCGACGGCCGCTTCGCGGTGGTGGAGGCGCGGGCGGGACAGGTGTTCGGCCTGCCGGACGATTCCGGCGGCGGCCGCGACGGTGCCGCGGACACGCCCGACGGCATGGCCTCGGTCGCCCATTGGACCGGAGAGGAGGAAGCCCGCGCCCTGATGCGCGACCTGTCGGAGCGCGGCGACCGGCTGGCCCGCCAACTCCGGTGATCCAGCGCAGCCTTGGCTGCGTACCGCGACGGCTGAACCGCGCGGAGCGCACGCCATGGACGGTACGGGCAGTGACATGAGCAACGGCACGGACGGGAGTTCGCAGGGCGTCACCTGGATCACCGGGGCCGGCAGCGGCATCGGCCGCGCGCTGGCGATCCACCTCGCCAATGCCGGGGCGCGGGTGGCGCTGTCCGCCCGCACCGTCGAGGATCTGACGACGGCCATCCAGATGGTCCCAGACCGGATGCGCATGTTCCCGCTGGACGTGACCGACCGCAAGGCGACCGCGGCCACCGTCGCCGCCATCGAAAGCTGGATGGGTCCCATCGACCGGGCGGTGCTGAATGCCGGCACCCACAGCCCGATGTCGCTGGAGGATTTCTCCGCCGACACCGCCCGCCGGTTGATGGAGGTCAACTATATGGGTGTCGTCCATGGGCTGGAGGCGCTGCTGCCGCGAATGCGGGCGCGTGGGCGCGGACAGCTGGCGGTGGTGGCCTCGGTCGCCGGCTACCGCGGCCTGCCGACGGCGGCGGCCTACGGCCCGACCAAGGCGGCGCTGATCAACCTGTGCGAATCGCTGAAGCCCGACTGCGACCGTGCCGGGATCAGGCTTCAGCTGGTCTGCCCCGGCTTCGTCGATACGCCGCTGACCGCCCGCAACAGCTTCCGCATGCCGGACCTGATGCCGGTCGAGGATGCGGCACGGGAACTCGCCGACGGGTTGGATGGCGACCGGTTCGAGATCGCCTTTCCCCGTCGCTTCACCCGCAAGCTGAAGCTGGCGCGCTGCCTGCCCTATCGGCTTTACTTCCCCCTGGTCCGCAAGGCGACGGGAGCATGACGGACGACGCCAGAAGCCAGGGGCTGGACGCCTGGGCCGACTTCTTCGAGCATCTGAGCCTCGACACGCTCGACCGGCTTGCCGCGCTGACGGTGCCGGAGGTGCGGTTCCGCGATCCCTTCAACGACGCCCGCGGGCGCGATGCGGTGCACGCGGTGCTGGTCCACACGCTGAACGGCTGCCGCGACCTGCGCTTCACCGTCACCCACCGGCTGTATGCCGCCGATCTGGCGATCCTGCGCTGGCGGTTCGAGGCGACGGTGACCGGCATCGGCCGCATGGACGTCATCGGCACCAGCGAGGTGCGGCAGGCCTCCGACGGTCGGGTGGCCGAGCACATCGACCATTGGGACTCCGGCGAGCATGTCTATCTGCGCCTGCCGCTGCTGGGCGCGCCGCTGCGCCTCATTCGGCAGCGGCTGGGGGGACGGAAGCCTGGCGCGTCTCCGCCGGACTGACGGCGCCGGGCCGCCCCAACCGGCCTTCCGGCAGGAAGAACAGGCTGACCGTGCCGATCCACAGGCCCCAGCGATAGACGTTCGCGCGGTTGATCAGCGCATCGCCCGGCTGCAGCCACATCCAGTCGTCGAAGCGCACGCGCCAGCGGTCGTTGCCAACCTTCAGCGCCATCTCGTAGGTCCAGTTCAGCGCATTGCCGGCCGACCGCCCCACCGCCGTACCGATCACGTCGTCGGCCAGCCCCTCGTAATGGCCCTCAGCCGTCCTGGCGATGCGCCAGACCCGGCGCTCGGTCTCGCCGTCGGCATAGAGGAAGCGTTCGTCCAGCACCAGTTCCCGCCCATCCCACTCCCCGTCGATGGCAACGGTGAAGCTGCGGCGCAGGGTGCCGAAGCGGTCCTCGAACACCCCCCAGGCATGGGTGCGACCGGCGAAATACTGCTCGATCCGCAGTTCGGGCGCGTTGGCGGCGAAATCCTCGATCTTCATCGCAAGGGTCCCCCCGCTCACGGCTTGCGGAAACGCCAGAGCCCGACATCGATGGTCCCGGCGCGGAACCCGGCCTCGCAATAGGCGAGGTAGTAATCCCACAGCCGGCGGAACCGTTCGTCGAAGCCCAGCGCCGCCACCTGCTGCCCGGCCTCCAGGAAGCGCCGCCGCCACTCCGCGCAGGTCCGGGCATAGGAGTCCCCGAAGGTCTCGACATGCTCCACCACCAGCCCGGCCCGCGCCGCTTCGGCCCGCAGGGCCGACGGGCAGGGCAGCAGGCCGCCGGGGAAGATGTGGCGCTGGATGAAATCGCAGTTGCGGCGGTAGGACGGGAAACGCGCGTCGTCGATGGTGATCGCCTGAACCACCGCCGCTCCGCCGGACACCAGCCGGTCGCGCAGCGTGGCGAAGTAGCGCGGCCAATGCTCCTCCCCCACCGCCTCGATCATCTCGATGGAAACAATGCGGTCGAAGCCGCCACCGGCATCCCGGTAATCCATCAGCCGCAGATCGACCCGGTCCGCCAGCCCGGCGCCCTCCATGCGGCCGCGGGCGAAGGCGAGCTGCTCCGCCGACAGGGTCAAGCCGGTGACCGAGGCGCCGAAGCGGCCGGCCAGATGCTCCGCCATGCCGCCCCAGCCGCAGCCGATCTCCAGCACCCGGTCGCCGGGACGCAGTTGCAACAGCTGGGCGACCCGGGCGATCTTGGCGTCCTGCGCCTCCTCCAGGCTCTGGCCCTCCCGCCCGTAGAGGGCGGAGGAATAGGTCATGCCGGGGTCGAGCCACAGCCGGTAGAAGTCGTTGCCCAAATCGTAATGGAAGGCGATGTTACGGCGGCTGCCGCGGCGGGAATTGGCATGGCTGCGGTGGAAGAGGCGGTTGGCCAGCGCCGGCGCCAGGGTGCCCTTCAGCACATTTCTCTTTGACGCGCCGCCCAACTCCCCTTCGTTGCGGATCGCCAATTCGATCAGCGCCGGCAGGTCGCCGGTGCGCCACAGCCCGTCGCCGTAGGCCTCCGCCATGCCGATGCCGCCGCCCAGCAGCAGACGCCGCGCCGCCGTCCCATCCAGCAGGGTCAGGTCGGCCCGCGGTCCCTGGGCCGGATCGCCGACGCACATCGTCCGCCCGTCGGGCAGGCGCAGGGTCAGCTCGCCCCGGCGGATGCGGCCGGCCACCCTCGCCAGGGCGCCGGTCCACAAATCCCGTCCGGTCAACAGCCGCAGCCATCGGGGCTGCCGTCGGATCCCGCCCGCAGCGATGTCGGTTGCGATATCGGTAACAACGTCGGTCATGGGCGGAAAGCCTTCTCGGAAACGGTCAGGATGGCGCTGTTCACGATGGTGACGGGATGGGCGGGGGCCGGCGGGCGCGGGCGGATCGCCAGCCCCTTGCGCCACAGATGCAGCGCCTCCCAATGGATGCCGGCCACCACCTTGGCGGTCATCAGCGGATGGCGGGCCCAGGCGCGCAGGATGGCGCCGTCGGTCAGCTCCACCCGCCGGGCGGTCAGCGCGGCGTGCAGCACCGGACCCTCGGCATCGGTCTGGCGGATCGACACCGCCATCGGCTCCCCCGCCAGCCCGCCGGGCGGGCGGATGCGGAAGTGATAGGCGGTCTCCATCTCCATGAAGGGCGAGACGTAGAAGCCCTTGTCGCAGCGCTGGCGCACCAGCCCGTCCGGTCCGGCCGCGGCCGGGATCAGATAGGCGTGGCGCTGCCCGAAGGTGTTGGACACCTCGTGGATGATGGCGGCGAGCGACCCGTCGCGGCGATGGCAGAACCAGACGCTGAGCGGGTTGAAGACGAAGCCCAGCATCCGCGGGAAGCAGAGCAGCCGGACCGGCCCTCCCCCCTCGATCCCGGCGGCGGCGAGCTGGCCCTCGGCCCAGCCCTTGAGGTCCGTCCCCATCCCGCCCAACCCCATACCGCCCAACGGCCCGAAATCGCGGTCGCGGAAGCCGAGCAGTCCGAAACGGTTGTGGGCGAACAGCCGCAGCTCGCGGTCCAGCCGGGGAAGCTCGTCCAGATCGGCCAGCAGGCTGAACACCCGGTAGGACAGCCGGTGCCGCACCGGTTTCACCCGGTGGTGCATCACGCTGCCGACATAGAGGCCGGAGGCGAAGGGCAGCCCCTCCATCACACCGCCTCCAGCGCGGCGGCACGCGGGCCCGGTACCGGCGCCTGTCCGACATGGATGCGGCCGGACTGGTTCGGCACCGTCCAGGGCCGGGACAGGCCGCCCAGGGCCTCCGCCACCGCAAGCCCGGCCTGTGCGCCGTCCTCGTGGAAGCCGGCGCCGAAATAGGAGCCGGCGAACCAGGTCCGCCGCTGCCCTTGCAAACTCCACAGCTGTTTCTGCGCCGCCAGTGCCTCCATCCCGAAGATGGGATGGTCGTAGAGGACGCTGCGCAGGATGCTGCCCTCGCGCGGCGGGCGCAGCGGGTTCAGCGTGACGAACAGGTCGCGCTCCCGGGGCAGGAAGCCTTGCAGGCGGTTCATCCAGTAGCTGACGCAAACCGCGTCCGTCCCCTGACCATCGTCCCTCCGCTCGGCCAGATAATTCCAGCTCGACCACACCGCCCGGCGCTTCGGCATCAGAGAGGCGTCGCTGTGCAGGATGGCAAGGTTGCGCTCATAGCCGAAGGCACCCAGCAGCCGGCGCTCCTCCTCGCCGGCATCCTCCAGCAGGGCCAGCGCCTGATCGGCATGGGTGGCGATCACCGCATGGTCGTGGGCGCGCACCGCACCGCGGCGGTCGCGCACCAGCACACGGCCCCCCTCGCGGCCCCCCTCGCGGACGATGCCCTCCACCGCACAGTTCAGGCGCAGGGCGCCGGGCATGTCGGCCAGGATGCGCTCCACATAGCTGCGGCTGCCGCCCTCCACCGTGCGCCAGACGGGCCGGCCCTTGATCTTCAGCAGGCCGTGATTGTCGCAGAAGCGGATGAAGGCGGCGGCGGGATGGTCGCGCATCGACTGGGCCGGGGTCGACCAGATCGCGGCGGCCATGGGCAGCAGATGGTCGCGGACGAAGGCATCGGAATAGCCGCCGCGGTCCAGCACATCGCCCAGCGTCAGCGTCTCCGCCGCCGGGCCCTGCTGCAACTCCGCCAGCAGCCCCGGCGCCTCGCGGTAGAAGCGCAGCAGGTCGGACAGCATCCGCCAGAAGCGCGGGCGCAGCAGGTTGCGCTTCTGCGCGAACAGGGTGGCGAGGGAACTGCCGGCATATTCCACCCGCCCGCCGTCCAGCGAGGCGGAAAAGCTCATGTCCGTCGCCCGCGTCGCCACGCCCAGATGGTCGAACAGCGCCACCAGATTCGGATAGCAGGGCTCGTTGTAGACGATGAAGCCGGTGTCGACCGGACCGGCGCCATCCGCCTCGACCGTGTTGGCGTGGCCGCCCGGCCGGTCCTCCTTCTCGTAGAGGGTGACGCGGTGCGACTTCGACAGCAGCCACGCCGCCGACATTCCGGCGATGCCGGAGCCGATGACGGCGATGTCGAGCGGGACCGGCGGGCTGGTCTCGGACGGAGAATGCGGCATGGGGCGGTCCTCTTTGGGGGACTTGGCGGTAACCGGCCAGGGTTTCGACGATATCCGGGGCCGCACTCTATCCGAATTGGGTAGGCTCGGCGTGTGATCGGGATACGGTGGACGGGCGCGGATGGATCATCGCGACGCTCGCGCTTTCCCGCCGCCCGGCCGAACGGAAAAAAGACAAGGGGCGGCAGTGATCCGAAGCGCAGGCGTCGGCGTAACTCCAGCATGATCGCCCCCCTCGCCACTCTTCTGACGCACGCCGCCGGAGCGGACCGGGCAAAAGCCGGGCTGGCGGCACGCGGCTGCGACGATCCGGCGGCAGCCCGGCTGTCCGCCGATCTGGTCGCGGTGGCCGCAGGTGACCGTCAGGCCTTCGCCCGGCTGTTCGCCCATTTCGCCCCACGGGTGAAGGCCTACATGCTGAAGCTGGGGATGCCGGCGCAGCGGGCGGAGGATCTGGCGCAGGACACCATGCTCTCGGTTTGGCGCAAGGCCCAGCTCTACGATCCGTCGAAGGCGGAGGCGGCCACCTGGGTCTTCACCATCGCGCGCAACCTGCGCATCGACGTGCTGCGCCGGGAACGGCATCCGGAGGTGTCCGACGACGAGTTGCTGGAGCATGAGGACGACCGCCCACCCGCCGACGAGCTGCTGGACGGCGACCGCCGCGCCCGCCGCCTGCGCGGTGCGTTGGCGGCGCTGACGCCGGAGCAGGCTGAGGTGGTTCGGCTGTCCTTCTTCGCCGACCTTGCCCATCCGGCCATCGCCGAACGGCTGGACGTGCCGCTGGGCACAGTGAAATCGCGCCTGCGTCTGGCCATGGCCAAGATCCGCAAGGCGTTGGGAGACGACGACCGATGACCGCCCACCACCCCGATGCCGCCCTGGCCCTGCTGCCGAACCACCATCCCAGCGATGCGTTGCTGGTGGCCTATGGCGCCGGCAGCCTGGGAGAGGGGCTGTCGCTGGCCGTGGCGGTTCATCTCGCCCATTGCCCCGACTGCCGCGCCACCCTGGCGGAGGTGGAGGCGCTGGGCGGCGCCCTGCTGGAGGATCTGCCGCCGGCCCCGCTGGAAAGCCTGTCGCTGGCCGCCACCCTGGACCGGCTGGACCGGGAGGAGGCGCCGGCCAACCCCTGCAAGGCCCTGCGCCTCAAGCCGTCCTTGGGCAAGCCGTCGCTGGGCAAGCCGAAAGCCGGCTCCGCGCCGCAACCGGCGATGGGGCTGCCCCGTCCGCTGCGCGCCTATGTCCCATCCCTGGACAGCCTGTCCTGGCAGCGTCTGGCCCCCGGCGTGCGGCGGGTGGAACTGCTGCCGCGCACGGCGTCCGGCGGCGCGGCGCAGCTTCTGCGCATCGCGCCCGGAACCGCCCTGCCCCACCACGGCCATGGCGGGCTGGAGCTGACCGTGGTTCTGAGCGGCCATTTCGCCGACGAACTCGGCCGCTACGGCCCCGGCGATCTGGCGGAGGTCGATGGCGACACCAACCACCAGCCCATCGCCGACAGCCACCGCGACTGCATCTGCCTGATCGCGACCGACGCGCCGCTGCGCTTCACCGGCCTGATGGGCCGGCTGATGCAGCCCTTCATCGGGCTTTAGGGGGCGGGCTTTAGGGGGCGGGCTGTAGGGGCGGGCTGTAGGCCGGCCCCCGCGAAGCCGCGGGTCACGTTGCGTCACGCAACGGCGGCCATCGGCGTCAGGCCATGGGTCAGGCGCTCCACCTCGCGCTCGAAGGCCTGCCGGTCGGCATCGGACAGATCGAACTTCACGTGCAGCCGGCCGCGCTCGCTGGACTTCACCCGCGCGGTGAGCGGCCGGGCCACCCCGTCGATCCGCAGGGTCACCATTCCGCCGGTCACTTGGTCAGGAGCGCCGGTCAGCATGGCGCCGCCCGCCGACAGGTTGGCGACGACGGCACGCACCGGGACGGCGCCGGCGATCTCCAGGCCGCAGCCCATCGACACGGCGAAACGCGGGCGCTGGCGGCGGTCGACATCGCTTGTGGCGGTTCGCACAACGCGGATCAGCACATTGCGCAGGGCGTCGATGCCGCCGGCAACGTCGTCGGCCACCGTCCGCACCTCGCCGGCGCGGTTCTGGGTGGCGTCGGCTTCGGTGGAGACGCGGCCGATGCGCAGCGACACCTCCTTCGCCGCGTCGCTGGTCTGGCTGACCGAGCGGGCGATCTCCTGGGTGGCCGCCGCCTGCTCCTCCACCGCGGCGGCGATCGAGGAGGAAATCCCGGCCACCTCGTCGATGGTTTCCGCCACCTCGCCGACGACGCCGACGGCCGATGCGGTCACCGATTCCACCTCGGCGATCAGCGAGCCGATCTCCTCGGTGGACCGCGCGGTCTGGCTGGCGAGGGTCTTCACCTCGTTCGCCACCACGGCGAAGCCCCGCCCGGCATCGCCGGCCCGCGCCGCCTCGATGGTGGCGTTCAGCGCCAGCAGGTTGGTCTGGCTGGCGATGTCGCCGATCAGCCGGGCGACGGCGCCGATACGCTCGACCGATGCCGACAGCCGTTCGATGGTGGAGCGGGCCAGCCCCGCCCGCTCCACCGCCCGGCCGGTGACCTGGGTTGCGGTGGACACCTGCATGCCGATGTCGCCGATGGAGGCCGACAGCTCCTCCGTCGCGGCGGCGACGGTTTCGGCGTTGCTCAGCGCCTGCTGTGCGGCGGCGGCGACGTTCTGGGCGTTGTCGCTGACCTGCACCGCCGATTCCGCCATGGCGCCGGCATTGCCGCTCATGCGGCCGGTCCGTTCGGCGACATGATCGACGGCGACGCGGGTCTCGCGCTCCACCTTCTCCGCCATCGCCTCCAGCGCCCGGCGCCGCTCCTCCTCGCCCCGGCGGCGGGTCTCCTCCTGGGCAAGGCGCAGCCGGGCATTCTCCCGGGCGCCCTGCTGGAAGACGCGGACGGTGTCGGCCATAT
Source organism: Azospirillum sp. TSH64 (assembly GCF_003116035.1). Classification (GTDB taxonomy): domain Bacteria; phylum Pseudomonadota; class Alphaproteobacteria; order Azospirillales; family Azospirillaceae; genus Azospirillum. Next base: position 1,587,351 of record NZ_LGQW01000015.1, on the reverse strand, counting down.
GGCCGATCTCGTCCCGGCGCTCGCTCAGGCCGACCTCGACGTCCAGGCTGCCGCCGGCCAGCGCCACCATGGCGCTGCGCAGCCGCTCCAGCGGGCGGATCATCGCCGCCTCCAGGAAGACGACGCAGGCCGAGGCCATCAGCAGGATGACCAGCCCGGCGCCGGTCAGGGTCCAGCGCAGACCGTCGGCCGCCTCCCGCACCGCCCCGATGCCGCCGGTCAGCGCCTTCAGCCGGTCGGCGCTGAGGGCGACGACGCTGGCGCCCAGCGCCTCCATGCTGTCGCCCATGGCGTCGGCGACGCTGTCGAATTCGCCCATGATCCGGTTGCCGGCCTCCGGCCCGCCGTCGATATAGGCCTGCGCCATACGCCGCCCCATCTCGTAATAGGGACCGAAGGCCTTGCGGGCGCGCCCGATCTCGTCGACCACCTGCGGCAGGGCCAGCGCCTGCGCCAGTTCGGTGGCCCTGGCGGTGTGCTCCTCGAACCGGCGGGCATAGTCGGCGGCCTTCTCCGGCCCGTCATTCATGCCGTCCAGCCCGCGGGTGGCGGAAACGTCGGTCAGCCACTGCTGTGTCTGCACCACGTCGAACCGGATTTCCCCGACCAGGGAAACCAGGGGGATGACGCTGCCGACAAGGTCATGCGTATCGCGCTGCACCTCCGACAGATGGTCGGTCTGCCCGTTCATGTCGCGCATGGTGAGGACGGAGGACAGGCCGACCGCGGCGAAGACGAACACCGCGACCGCCACGACCTTCGCCCGGATCGAGATGACGTGGAGAATGCTTCCGGCAGCCATCATGATGAGGAACTTTACTGGTTAAGAGTACGAATGATCGGCGCAGGCCGAGACTGCGCACCCTAGACCTTCCACACCGTTCGGTCACCGAAAATACTTTCTTACGGATGCATATGCGACGCGAAGTCGCTGTTCTTCTTGAGAAACTCTGTGAATTCTCTTCGGAAACAAAGTAACGGCCGCCAGAGTATTCCTTGCGTCAGGCCGTCTCCTGCTCCATCGCGGCGTCGTCCGCCGGCTGGAACTGGGACGCCAGGGCATCCAGCGTTGCCTCGGCCACGCCCTCCAGCGCTTCGCAGTGCGGGTCTCCGGCCGTCCAGCCGCCATGGTCGAGCGCCTGCTGTTCCAGCAGCGAAGCCAGACGGCTGAGGCGCACGGCGCCGATGTTGGCGGCCGTTCCCTTGAGCGTGTGGGCGATGCGGACCGGCGGCACGGCGCCCCCCTCCCGCCCGGCCGCGCTGCGGATGGCGGCCACGCTGTCGCCCACCGTCCGCCGGAAGGCGACCACCGTCTGCGCCCAGGCCTCCTCGCCGATCACCGCGCGCAGCGACGAGGCCTGCCCGTCATCCAGCAGCGGGGCCGCGCGCCAGATCTCCGCCTCGGACGGGGCGGGCGACGGGGCGGCCGGGGAAATCGATGCCAGGGGCACCCGCGGCGGCAGGCCGGACTCCCCCCATGTCCCGCCCGCCGCCCGCGACGCGGCCACCGAGGCCAGCACGTCGAACAGGTCGGCGGAAACGATGGGCTTGGTCAGATAGGCGGTCATGCCGGCTGCGAGATACTCGGCGCGGTGGCCGGGCATGACGTTGCCGGTCAGCGCCACGATGGGCAGGCGGGCGGCCTCGCCCGGCATGGTGCGGATGTGCCGGGTCGCGGTGACCCCGTCCATCACCGGCATCTGCACGTCCATCAGGACGAGGTCGAAGCCGCCCTCCTCCACCAGACGCACCGCCTGCAGGCCGTCTTCCACCGCGGTCACGCGATTGCCGGCGCGGCGCAGCATGGTGACGACGATGTCGCGGTTGATCTCGTTGTCCTCGGCGACCAGGACATGCAGGCCGGCCGCCTGCGCGGTTCCGCCCGCTGCACCGCCCGCTGCCCCGCCCGCTGCCCCGCCCCCTGCCGCCGTCACCGGTTCCGGGGCGCAAGGCACGGTCAGCACCCCGGCCGACGGATCGGCGGCGGGTTCGCAGCGGACGGTGAACCAGAAGGTGCTGCCCTTGCCCTCGGTGCTGGCCACACCGATGCGCCCGCCCATCAGCGTCACCAGTTCCCGGCTGATCGCCAGCCCCAGCCCGGTGCCGCCGAAGCGCCGGGTGGTGGAGCTGTCGGCCTGGGTGAAGCGGCGGAACAGGGTCTGCTGCACATTCTCCGGAATGCCGATTCCGGTGTCGGCCACCTCGAACCGCAGGACGAAGCCGCCATCTGCCGCCCCCGTTCCGGCCGCCTCCAGCCCGACCCGCACGGACACGCCGCCCCGGTTGGTGAATTTCAGCGCGTTGCCGACCAGATTGACCAGCACCTGCCGGATGCGGCGCAGGTCGGCCCGCACCCGGTCGGGCACGGCGGGCGCCACCTCCCGCGTCAGGATCAGGCCGCGGCCGCAGGCGGTCGGCTCCAGCAGGTCGATGCTGTCGCCCAGCACGGCGCGCAGCTCGAAATCCACCGGCTCGACCTCCGCCTTGCCGGCCTCCAGCTTGGACAGGTCGAGGATGTCGTCGATGATCTGCAACAGCGCGTTGCCCGACCGGTTGGCGACGTCCAGAAGCTGGCGCTGCTCCTCGTTCAGGTTCGGCCCCTCGACCAGGGCGAGCGCCCCCAGCACCCCGTTCATCGGCGTGCGGATCTCGTGGCTCATGGTCGCCAGGAACTCGCCCTTGGCGCGGTTGGCCTGATCGGCGGCTTCCTTGGCGCGGCGCAGGCTGGCCTCGATCTCGCGCTGGGCGGTGACGTCGCGCAGCGCGCCGGTGACGTAGCGGCGGTCGCCTTCGCGCCAGCCGGCCAAAGTCACCTCCAGCGGGAACTCGCTGCCGTCCTTGCGGCGGCCGGTCAGCTCCCGGACCTCCGAGCGCGGCGCGGAGGCATCGCTCTCGCGGTAGGTGGCCAGCAGCCCGTCATGGACGGCGCCCATCGCGGTCGGCATCAGCCGGGTCATCGGCCCGCCGACCATGTCGGCCGCACGGTAGCCGAACAGCCGCTCCGCCGCGCGGTTGAAGGCGTCGATGGTGCCATGCTCGTCGATGGTGACGATCGGCTGGCCGACCGCCTCGAACATGGCGCGGTAGCGCGCCTCGCTGGAGGCCAGCCGGTTGGCGGCCAACTCCCGCTCGGTGATGTCGGTGGCCGAGCCGCGGTAGCCGCGGAATTCCCCGCTCTCGTCGAAGACCGGACGGCCGCTGACGCTGAAATAGCGCAAGCCCGCCGCCGTCATCACCCGGTAGCGGAAGTTCCGGAACGGCTCCCGCCGCTCCATCGCCTGACGGTGCCGCTCCCACTTGGGCGCATCCCCCGGTTCGCGCAGCGCGACATCCTCGCGCCTGAGGCCGATGGGCAGCGTGCCGTTGACGACATGCGGGACCAGCGGCCCGGCCAGGTTGGAGAAGCGCAGGTCGGCGTCCATCTCCCAGAACCAGTCGGACGCCGTTTCCGCCTGGTCGCGGAACCGCTCCTCGCTCTGGGCCAGCTGGCGGGCCAATGCGGCGAGCCGCGCCGTCTGCCGCGTCGCCAGCAGGGCCAGCCCGACCAGCCCGGCGCTGCACGCCACCGCCGCCAGCAGATAGACCCGCTGCCGCCGCCGCGTGTCGGCCAGGAAGGAGCCCTCGTCGAAGGCCGCGGTGACGACCAGCGGATAGGTGGACAGGGTGCGGAAGGATTGCAGGCGTGGAATGCCGTCGATCGGGCTGGCGGTGCGCACGAAGCCGGTGGGCTGGAGGCGCGCCATCTGCAGGGTCGGCGATCCGCCGACGTCCCGCCCGACGATGCGGTCGTTCATCAGCGAGCGGGCGCGCAGGATTCCGTCGGTGCCGATGATCGCCACCGCCCCGTTGGGGCCGACGTCCAGCTCCTCCAGCGAGCGGCTGAAATAGAAGGGGTCCATCGACGCGACCAGCACCCCGGCTAAGCTGCCGTCGCTGTTGTCGATGCGCCGCGTCAGCTGGATCGACCATTTGCCGGAGGCGCGGCCGAACACCGGCTTCCCGATGAACAGGCCGGTGGCCGGGTTGTTGACATGGACACGGAAATGCTCGCGGTCGGCCAGATGGATGCGGGCCGGCGCATCCTCGACGCTGGTGTGGATGAGGTCGCCATGCTCGTCGATCACCGCCAGCTGGACCAGGATGCTCGACCGCTCCACCGCCTGCCGCAGCATCTGGGTGATGCCTTGGGTCCAGCTGTCGCCATGCTCGTGGTAATCGTCGATCAGGAACAGCAGGATCTGGTCGGCCTCGGCGATGGTTCGTGTCGCCTGCTCGGCGACGACGCGGGCAAGGTTGCCGCTGTCGCGCTCGGCCCGCGCCATCGCCTCGGCATCGTCGTAATGGGCCAGCGTCAGGGCCGCCGCCCACAGTCCGGTGGCGATCACCAGGGTCGCCGTCCAGATGGCGCCGATGAAGCCTTGCAGATGAAGACGTCCACGCATCAGCGCCGCCCTCCGGCCATCCCGTCCCCGCTGCCCATCCGGCTGCCGCCGGCGGCGAGTGCCGCCACCGCGCGCGCCAGCCGCGGCAGGTCGACCGGCAACGGCAGCAGCAGGTCGGCCGGTCCGCCGGCCTCGGCAGGAAGCGGGACGGCGCCAGCCTCCGAAAGCTCCGTGCCGGCCGCACCATAGAGCACGCACAGCAGGTCCGGCCGCAGCGCCTTCAGGCGGCCGGCCAGCGCAAGGCCGGCGGGAAGCGCGCTCAGCCCCGGACCGATGACCACCGCATCGAAGAAACCCGGCTCGTCGGCGACGACGTCCAGCGCATCGCGAAGGTCGTCGCAGACCGACACCTCGAATCCCTGCCGTTCCAGCCCGGTCTGGAACCGGTCTCCGGACGCCGGGTCGGCATCGACGACCAGAACCTTGCAGGCCGGCGCGGAACTGCGCGTCGCCGGACCCGGCACCTGCCGGGGCAGCAGCGGCGGCGCCTGCTGCGGCTGCTGTGGCGGCGCGTTCTCCGGTTGCGGTGTCGCCGCCCTGGAGGTGCGGGGCGGCGGCGGGACGGCGGGAATGTGCAGCCGCACCGCCGTTCCTTCCACCGGGTGCGTCAGCAGGCTCAGCCCGCCGTCATGGAGCCGCGCGGTCAGCAGGGCTGCCGGCCAGGAGGTGCCCTCCTCCCGCTCCGACTGGCCGCGGCGGTAGCAGGCGCGGGCGGACAGCAGCGGGTCGACCAGCATGGACAGCAGGGCGTCGGCCAGCGGCGGGCCATCGACCCGCAGTTCGAACAGGATGTGCGGCCCGCGGCGCGGCGTCAGGAGCGGCCGGACGGTCCAGCCGGCGGCGTCCCGATCCGGATCGTCCTGATCCGCACCCAGCTCCGATCCCAACCCTGCCCCCAGCCCTGCCCCCAACTGGCCCGGAACCGAGGCGCGCAGGCAAAGCCGGGCATCGCCGGCCCGGCCGGAGGCGGCGAGGATCTCCGCCGCCAGACCCGCCAGGGTCCGCGCCAGCAGGTCGGCGTTGCAGACCGGATCGGGCACGCCGGGATCGTGGCGGACGGCCAGGCTGCCCGGCTGCACCGGAACGGTCCGCAGCAGTGCGGCCGCCTCGTCCAGAATGCCGACGGCCCGCTCGGGCTTCAGCGGGACCGGCTCCATCCTTGCAGCCGACACCAGCCTGCGCAGTCCGGGACCGACGCGGGTCACCGCCGCCAGGACACGGTTGGCATAGTCGGCCTGGGGCGAGTCCGCGGGCAGGTCGCTGACCAGGAAGTCGGCATAGCCCGAGACGGCACCCAGCGCATTGTTCATGTCGTGGACGATGGCGCAGGCAAGCTCGGCACGGACGTCCATCGCCGCCAGCTGCTGGCTGCGCAGCCGCTCCGCAGCCTGCCTGTCCCTTTGCCGCAACGCCTCTTCCAGCGCGGCGATGCGGACGGTGGCCCCGGCGGCCATGTCGGCAGCCATGTCGGGGACTGTGGGGGAGGCCGGCCGCCCCGGCGGCGTCACCGGACCGGGGATGGGGCCAGGGAAAGGGATGGTGGACGGGACGGCAAACGGCGTGGACTCCGCCGCCTTGTCGCGCGCGGCCTTGCGGCGCCCGGCATTCCAGACCGACAGCAGCGTCAGCCCGGCCGCCGCACCGCAGCCGGCGGCCAGCAGCGGAAGCGCCAGGGGCGCCGCCTCGCGCAGCGGGTCGAGCGCGGACAGCAGAAGCACCGCCGCACCGCACAGCGCCGCGATGGCGGGCGCGGCGGTGGCGGGCGCGGCGCGGACCGTTTGCGGAGCAGGCAGGGGATGGTCGGATGGGCTCATCGGCGACTCGGAATGCGGCCCCATTTTTTGCGGCCCTATAGCGGTTAGCCCATCTCTGCCGCACCGGACGAAGGCGTGTGACGAGAGGAGGCGACCATACCAGAACGGCCGGCCTTCCGCTGCTGGGACCAGCCCTATGCGGCAAGCGGTCTTGCCGGAGTCAGGACGACGCTTCGTCCAGGCTGCGGGACAGCAGCCCGGCCTGCTGGGCGCGGCGCACGGCGTCGGTGCGGTTGCGGGCACCCAGCTTGCGCAGGATGCGGCGGGTGTGCAGCTTGACCGTCACCTCCTGAAGGCCGAGGTGACGCCCGATCTCCTTGTTGGTCGCCCCGGTGGCGAGCATCGACAGCACCTGCTCCTCCCGGTCGGTCAGGGGCGAGGACGGCGCCCCCTCCCCCTCCAGCGGCGGTCCGTCGGCCTCCTCCGCCTCGTCGATGTCGAGCGACAAGTCGGTCATGTGCAGCAGGTCGAGCGCCACGCATTTCGGCACGAAGCTTCCGCCTTCGGCCACCAGACGCAGGGCCTGGGCCAGGATTCGGCGCGGCGTCGTCTTCGGCAGGAAGGCTTCGGCCCCGCAGCGCAGCACCTCCAGGGCGGTCAGCGCATCCTCCGCACCCGTCACCACGGCGACCGGCCCCTGGACCCCCGCCTGGCGAAGCACGGCGATCGGATTGCTTCCCTCCGCACCGGGCATCCGCCAGTCGAGCACGATCAGGTCATAGCGGAAAAGCATGGCAGGGCTGCCGTCGGCCGAAGCCGGCGCCGCAGGCAATTCCAAAAGCGAGCCGATGCAGCCGATTTCCGCATCCGGCCAAGCCTGACGGACCGACAGCTCCAACGCGTCCCGGAACAAGGGATGGTCGTCCGCCACCAGGATCTTCATCAACCAGCCTCCGCCACCCTCGGCAACCACTCGTCCCATAGTATCAAGATTTTCTGTTATACTGGCCGAAATCTTAAGTTTTCGTGGCTTCCCCATATTTCATGCCAGTCATAATTTTGCATGCCGGTCATATTTCTCCATCTCCGTCCGGCGCCGCGTCTTCATGGACGCAGGATAATATCCCCGCTATCCCATTTCCCGTCTCCACTATCCCAGACACAGCGGGTGCGCGCGCCGGCAGCCGGTTATGGTGAAGCCTAGCGATTTCTCTTCAGCGCGGCCCGGCGGTCACGCGGCGGTTTACGGAAGCGGCAACCATGGAAATGTCCCTTTTCGAGTTGCGGAGCCGGTCCACCCCCTCCACAACAACTGAATCCGCTCCGTCGATCCTGCTGGTCGACGACGACCCCGACTTCCGCGGGATGGTGCGGACGGCCTTCCAGCGCGCCGGCTACACCGTGCACGAGGCTGAGAACGGAAACGCAGCACTGGCGGTCATGGAACGGCACGCGGTCGATCTGGTGGTGACGGACATCATCATGCCGGAGGCCGACGGGTACGAGATCATCCTGCGGCTGAAGTCACAACAGTCGCGCCCGCCCCTGATTGCGGTGACCGGCGGCAGCGTGCGCCTGCGGATGGAACTGCCGGGGATGGCCCGCCTGCTGGGGGCCGAGGCGGCCTTTGAAAAGCCGGTCGACCTGAAGGCCCTGCTGGCCGAGGTCGGCCGGCTGCTCGCCGCCCGCAAGGACAGCGACCGGAAAGGCGACGCCGCAAGATGAACATCCTCATCGTCGACGACGACCGCACCAATCTGTTCATCATGGCCGCCATCGTCCGCCGCCTGGACGATGCGGAGCCGGTGACCATGGAAAGCCCGCTGGAGGCCGTCGAATGGCTGCGCGGGAACGAGCCGGACCTGATCCTTCTGGACCAGATGATGCCGGACATGGACGGCATCGAGCTGCTGCGCCACATCCGCGACGATGCGCGGCTGGACACCGTGCCGGTGGTGATGATCACCGCCAACACGGCGGTCGACATCCGCGTGCGGGCGCTCGACGAGGGCTGCAGCGATTTCCTGACCAAGCCGGTGGTCGTGCCGGAGGTGCAGGCGCGCCTGCGCAACCTGCTGGCGCTGCGCCACAGCCGCGCCCTGCTGCGCGACCGCGCCGCCCTGCTGGCTGCCGAGGTCGAGCGGGTGACCGCCGCCCTCCAGCGCCAGGGCGAGGAGCTGGTCAACCGCCTGTCGCGCGCCGCCGAATACCGCGATCCGGAGACCGGCGCCCACATCGAGCGGATGGCGCTCTATTCGAAGCTGGTCGCCGAAGCGGCCGGCTGCGGCGGCGCCTTCGCCCAGGAGCTGATGAAGGCGGCGCCGATGCACGACATCGGCAAGATCGCCATCCCGGACATGATTCTCTTGAAGCCGGGACGCCTGTCGCCGGAAGAGATGACGGTGATGCGGCAGCACGCCGCCATCGGCCACCGCATCCTGGCGGACAGCCCCATCCCGCTGCTGCGTCTGGCGGCGGAGATCGCGCTCAGCCATCACGAGAAGTTCGACGGCAGCGGCTATCCCAACGGTCTGGCCGGGACGGACATCCCGCTGTCCGGCCGCATCGTCGCCATCGCCGACGTGTTCGATGCCCTGACCTCCGCCCGCCCCTACAAGCAGTCCTGGACGCTGGAGGAGGCGCGCGCCTACATGGCCGAGAACCGCGGCCGCCATTTCGACCCGGCGCTGCTGGACGCCTTCCTGTCGCGTTGGGACGACGTGTGCAGGATCCACCACGAGAACGCCGAAGAGCCGTCCGACCTCGTTCCCGAAGCGATTCATCACTGAAAAGCGCGGCTGAAAGGACGTGCCTGAACGGGCGCGAGGGCCGGTGAGGCCCTCGTTTCACGATCCGCCCTTGATTCGACCTGCCCTCAGTTCACGATCCGCCAGGTCCCGTCGGACTGGAGGCAGGCGGTGCCGTAGACCGGCTGAGGCCGGCCGCCGACCATGGCGCTGCTCTGGTATTCGCGGCATTGCTGGCCGCTTCGCGAATAATAGACCGGTCCGGCCGGATCGGCGCCGACCGTGGCCGGAGGCGGTGCATAATATTGCACCGGCGGCGGCGCGTAGACGACCGGCGGCGGCGCGTAATACTGCACCACCGGCGGGGGCGGCGCGTAGTAGCGGTACGGGTGGTAATAGCCGTAGGCCGGGAAAATCGGTCCAACGCCGATGCCGACCGATACCGACGCGCGCGCCTGTGCAGCACCCGGAACGGACATCACGGCGGCTGCGGCCGCAACCGCCAGCATCGCAGCACCCAGGGCGACCGCCCTCCGCACCGTCTTCATCTTCGTCTCCCGGCCTCTATCTCCCGGCAGCGGTCCGCGGAAACCGTCCCGCCGGCCGCCTGAGATATGGCGCCATCATACACCGGTCCCGCGGCGCATCACAGGGGCTGCGCGCGGGGGCCGCATGCAGGATTGTCAGATGTCGAGCGGCAGGTTGTCCGGGTCGAAGCCCAGCTGCTCCACGATGGCGCGGGCGAGCGGAATGCTGGTCTCGAACCGCCATTCGGCCATGCCGGGACGGTATTCCGAAACGTTGGGGCGGCCATTGGCGAAGCGGCGCGGATGCAGCTCGTACCAATAGATGTCGTTGAGGCCGACACCCTGTTCCTTCGCATAGGCCTCGGCGATGCGGGGCCAATCGTTCACGGCCGGCTGGGGCAACCCGGCCGCTTTGGCGATGTCGGTCTGTTCCAGGAAGGCGACGATGCGCTTCCCCTCGCGCTCGAAATCGGCGACCCGGATGGTGACGGGCTGCTTTCCTTCACGCTGATAGGTCCACTCGCGGTTCTTTTCAACCAAGGCCTTGTCCACGGCAAATGCTCCGGTTCACTCCTGCAAAGGCTAACCGACAGGCCCGCCTTAATCCAACTGTTCCGTTGCCTTTCCCGAACGGGCACGAGCCTTTGGCCCCTGCGCCGCCGGTCATGGCGGATCGAAGGTTACCAAAGCACGCCGCTTTTTCTTTGTATACGGGAATTGTGACGCCCGGCCGTCGCCGGGCGCCCGTCTTCCCATCCGGTCACTGCCCTCCGGCCAATTCCCTCCCCAATTGCTCCCTCAATATCCCAGCGTCATCCCGTCGGGATTGCGCGGGTCGGAAAAGCCGTACAGGCCGTCCTCGCGCAGTTGGATGGTCTGGGTGCGGCCCATCGTCGGCTTGACCGCCACCTTGTGGCCCATCTGCTCCAGCAGGCGGACGGTGTCGGGGCTCAGCCCCTTCTCCACCCGCAGCTCGTCGGGGGTCCACTGGTGATGGACGCGCGGCAGGGCGGCGGCCTCGGCCGGATTCATGCCGAAGTCGATGTGATCGATCACCGTCTCCATGGTGGTGGTGATGATGCGGCTGCCGCCGGGGCTGCCGGTGACCAGCCAGGGCTTGCCGTCCTTCAGCACGATGGTCGGCGACATCGAACTGAGCGGCCGCTTGTAGGGCTGGACGGCGTTGGCGTCGCCGCCGACCAGACCGAAGGCGTTGGGCACGCCCGGCTTGGCCGAGAAATCGTCCATCTCGTTGTTCAGCAGGATGCCGGTGCCTTCGGCGACGATGCCGCTGCCGAAATTGAGGTTCAGCGTGTAGGTGGTGCTGACGACGTTGCCCTGGTTGTCCGCCACCGAGAAATGGGTGGTCTGGTCACTCTCGTAGGGCGCCGGCTTGCCGGGCTTGATGCTGCCGGCCGGGGTCGCCTTCTCCGGATCGATCTTCGCCGCCAGCTCGTCGGCATATTTGCGCGAGGTCAGGCCCTTCACCGGCACCTTGGTGAAGTCGGGATCGCCCAGATATTCGGAGCGGTCGGCATAGGCCAGCTTCATCGCCTCCGCCATCAGGTGGATCGACCTGGCGCTGTCCGGGCCGTACTCCTTCAGCGGCCAGCGCTCCAGGATGTTCAGCATCTGGATGATGTGCGTCCCGCCGGAACTGGGCGGCGGCATCGACTTCACGGTATAGCCGCGGTAGCTGCCGCTGACCGGCTCGCGCTCCACCACCTTGTAGGCCTTCAAATCGTCCTTGGTGATGTAGCCGCCGTGGCGGGACATCTCGGCGGCGATCCTGTCGGCGATGGCCCCCTCGTAGAAGGCCTTCGGCCCCTGCTGGGCGATCGACTCCAGCGAATTGGCGAGGTCGGGGTTGGCCAGCGTCTCGCCGGCGGTCAGCGGGCGGTTGTCCTTGAAGAAGATGGCTCGGGTGGAGTCCCAGGCGGCCAGATGGTCGCGCTCGACCTCCAGCAGCCCGGCGAGCTGCGGCGTGACGGTGTGGCCCTCGCGGGCCAGCTTGATCGCCGGGGCCAGCACGTCGGCCAGCGTCATCGTGCCGTATTTTTCCAGCGCATGGGCCAGCCCGGCGACGGTACCGGGGATGCCGACCGCCAGATGGGTGTAGAGCGAGCGGTCGGGGACCACCTTGCCCTGCTGGTCGAGATACATGTCGCGGAAGGCCTTGGCCGGCGCCATCTCGCGGAAGTCGATGGCGACGTCCTTGCCGCTCTTGGCGTCATGCACGACCATGAAGCCGCCGCCGCCGATGTTGCCGGCATTGGGCAGCACCACCGCCAGGGCGAAGCCGACGGCCACCGCCGCATCGACCGCGTTGCCGCCGCGCTTGAGGATGTCGACGCCGATCTCGGTCGCCAGCCGGTGCTCGGAGGCCACCATCCCGTTCCGGCTGCGGACGGGATAGAAGATGTTGTAGCCGAGGTCGTAGCGGACCGAAGCCGATGCCGATGCGGGGGCCGGGGCCTGGGTCGATACCGGGGCCGCAGCGGTCTGGGCGGGCGCAGGCACCGGCAGCACCAGGGCGGAGCCGACGCAGAACGCCGTCACCGCCGCACTGGTGGACCGGGGTCGGAAAGCGGGGAACCACATGCGGTGAAACTCCTGAGCGGGACGTCAGGTCGGGGGCTGCTGCCCGGGCCCCGCAGGATGTCACACCCGCGGTCCCCGGTCTTCACCCCGTCGCTGGCCTGCCCAACAATTCACCATCAGGGTTAATGGCGTCACACATTCCCGTGACCGGACTGCGTCATCCGGTGACGGGATGGACCCGTCGCGGGGCGGATCAGTAGGTTTCCGCCATGCGCGAATGGTCGACGGCCTGCGACTCGCCATAGGAGCCGCCATGGCCCAGCCGGTCCTGGTGATCGCCGGACAGGCGGTCCTTCAGCGGGCAATGGCCGCTCATGCCGCGGGCGACCAGCGCGGCGCCGACCAGGCCCATGATGGCGCCGGGAATGCTGGCGCCCTTGCGCAGCCCGCCCGCCGCGACGGCAAGGCCGAGGCCGGTCGAGACGATGCGCTCGCCCATGCCGAGGTTGGTGTGGCCTTCAAAGACGCTGTCATAGGCGTCGCGGATCGTGGATTGGGCGTTCATGGCTTCTCCGGGGGCTAAAATGGGTGGGATCGCCCTTCCAACGCCGCCACTCCCCCGATGTTCCCCACGAGGCCTTCCCGAAACGCCGCCCTGCCCTCACCCCTCGACCGACGCCATGTCGCGGATGGAGCGGACCAGCCGCGACGGTTCGATCGGTTTGGACAGCACCGTCAGCGACACTTCGCGCACCGCGGCGGTGGAGGTCAGATCCTCGGCATAGCCGGTGACCATCAGGATCGGCGTCTCGTCCTGGCGGGCGCGCAGGGTGCGGGCCATCTCCAGCCCGGTCATCCCCGGCATCATGTGGTCGGTGACGATCACGTCCGGCCGGAACCCATGGTCGAGCAGCGACAGCGCCGCCGCCGCATCGGCCGCCTCGCGCACGGCGAAGCCGGCCTGGGCCAGATAGCCGGCGGTGGCGGAGCGCACCAGTTCCTCGTCGTCCACCAGCAGGATGGCGCAGCCGGCGCCAATCGCTGCCGTGTCCGTTACCTTCGTCCTCGCCGGCGGCGGCGCAGGCGGTACCGCGGCCACGTCCGCCGCCTGCTCGGCGCGCGGCAGATAGAGCGTCACCGTGGTGCCCAGCCCTGGCCGGCTGTCCAGTTCCACCCCGCCGCCGGACTGGGTCGCCAGCCCATGCACCATGCTGAGGCCGAGCCCGGTGCCGCGCCCGACCTCCTTGGTGGTGAAGAAGGGCTCGAAGGCGCGGGCGGCGACTTCGGCCGCCATGCCGGTGCCGGTGTCGCGCACCCGCAGGACCACATAGTCGCCGCCCGCGAGCCCCTCCACCTGCACCGGCAGCGGACCGGCGCCCGGCAACCGGCCGGCAATCGCCGGATCGCCAGCCGCCGGCTCGCCGGCCTCCGGGCTGGCCACCGTCCGGTTGCCGGCCAGAATCCACAGCGTGCCGCCGCCGGGCATGGCGTCGCGGGCGTTCAGCGCCAGGTTCAGCACCGCCATTTCCAGCTGGGTCGGGTCGATCATCGCCGGCCACAGGCCGGGTGCCACCTCCGTCTCGACCCGCACCGACTGGCCCAGCGTGCGGCCGAGCAGGCGGCTGCTCCGCTCCACCAGCGTCGCGACATCGACCGGGACCGGGCGAAGCTGCTGCCGGCGCGAGAAGGCCAGCAGATGCTGGGTCAGGGTGGCGCCCCGCTCGACCGCCTGCAAGGCCAGCCGGGCCGGGCCGGCGATGCGCTCGTCCTCGGTGCGGCTGTCGATGACGTGCAGGTTGATACCGATGGCCTGGAGCAGGTTGTTGAAATCGTGGGCGACGCCGCCGGTCAGCTGGCCGATCGCCTCCATCTTCTGGCTCTGGCGCAGCGCCTGTTCGGCCTGCTCCCGTCCCTCCACGGCGCGGCGGGCGGCATCCATCGCCCGCGTCGCCGCCTCGTAGGCGCTGAACTGGCGGGCCAGCGCCCACAGCGACAGCAGCAGCGCCGCGATGCCGACGGCGCTCGCCGCACCGATGGTCCAGGCCTGGATGCGCCATTTGTCCAGCACGGCGTCCAGCCTGCGCGTCACGTTGACCACCAGCGGATAGTCCGCCAGCGCCCGCGTCGCCACCAGACGGGCGCCGTCGTTCAGCCCGCCGGAGGAGAAATAGACGCCGGACTTGGCGCGCTCCAGCACCTTCAGGAACTGGCGCTGGCCCAGCGGCCGGCCGATGTCCGGCAGCACCGGGTGGCGGGCCAGCAGGATGCCGTCGCGGCGCCACAGGCTGATGCTGCCGTCGCCATCGGGCTGCAGCGCCTTGTAGATCCTCTGGAAATAGCTCAGCTCGATGGCGCCCAGCACCAGCCCGACGAAGCTGCCGTCCCGGCCGCTGATGCGGCGGGCCAGATAGACCGTCCAGCTGCCGTTGCCGCGATTCTGCACCGGTTCGCTGATGAACGGGGCGGTGGTGTCGTGGTCGCGCAAATAGGCGAAGTAATCCCGGTCGGACACGTTGACCGGCGGGATCGGGTAATAGCGCGAGAAGTTGATCAGGTGCCCGTCGGCCGCGATCATCGTCACCGCATCCAGCTGCGGCAGGCCGGTGATGCGCGCCCGCAGCATCTGGTAGGTGTCGCGCCCGCCCATCCGGCGGACATACTCCTCCGGCGTGTCGATCCCGTCCGACTTCAGCTGCTCGATGATGGTGGTCAGCACCAGATCGACGCTCTGAGTCGCGCTGGCCGTCTGCTCCGCCAGCGACAGGTTCAGGGTGGACAGCTCGCGCTCCGCCCCCTCCATCTCGCGGTCGCGCATGCTGTCGATGTATTGGACCGTCGCCGCCAGCAGCACGGCGACCGACAGCCCGCCGATCAGCAGCAGGACGCGCAGGGGCCGGCTGGCGCGCAGATGGGCCTGCCAGTGCCTGATCGGCGGAATCGGCATTCCACCGTTTGGCATTCCACCATTCGGTTGCGCGGTCCTGTCGGAAGAGATCAAGGCTTGCCTATGGTTTAGGGACGCAACTATCGACCGGAATGATCCGGACGCCATAGCGCCGCGTCAAGCTCATCGAGTTCAATAGGACTTTAATGCGGCTGGTTCCTCCTGCCAGCCCCATCCGATCTCCAATCGGCCCCCAGTCGGCCCCAAATCGGCCTATGATCAGGCCCGCACCCGCACCCGCGCCGGCAGTCTCAGCACCGACAGGGCCAGCCCGGCGAACACCAGCAGTCCGCCGGCCAGCTTCGCCGTGGTGAAGGTCTCGCCCAGAAGCAAGGCACTGGAACTCATGCCGAAAATGGGGACGAGCAGCGAGAAGGGCGCGACCAGGCTCGCCGGATAATGCCGCATCAGGAAGCCCCACGCGGCGAAGCCGAACAAGGTCGCCCCCGCCGCGATGTAGATCAGCGAGCCGACTCCGACCACTGTCAGGGTGGTGAAGGCATGGACGATGCGGTCCGGCCCCTCCAGCGCCAGCGACATCGCCAGCAGCGGCAGCGGTGGAACGAGGCTGACCCAGACCAGCAGGCTGAACAGGTCGGGGGCCTTGGCCTGCTTCATCACGATGTTCGCAACACCCCAGGCCGCCGCCGCCGCCAGCGTCAGCCCGAGACCGAGCAGCGAATCGCCGGCCGGCATCTCCAGCGCGATCAGCCCGACGCCGGCGAAGGCGACGGCCATGCCGCCGACCTGACGCGGCCCCGGCCGGTCGCCGAGCGCGAAGGCGGCGAAGATCGCGGTGAAGAAGGCCTGCGCCTGCAACACCAGCGAGGCCAGCCCCGCCGGCATGCCGACGTCGATGCCCAGGAACAGCAGCGGGAACTTGACCACGCCCAGCATCACGCCGATGCCGATGACATAGCGCCAGGGCACCGGCGGCCCCTTGCCCCAGCCCAGCACCACCACCGGCAGCGCCGCCAGCGCGAAGCGCAGGCAGGAGAACAGCAGCGGCGGGAAATCGCGCAATCCGACCTTGATCGCGACGAAGTTCAGGCCCCAGACGGCGGCGACCGCCACGGCGAGCAGGATGTGGGAAGCGCGCATGATCGGAAGGCTAAACGGGCCCTGCCGGACCGGTCAATCGGCGGCGGAGCGCGCGGCCAGCGTGGCTGACCTGCGCGTCACCCCCACGGGCGGGGAGCAGGTTTTACGACTCCGCGTGCAGGATCCGGCATTCGTCCGATGCGTTGATCGCCCAGGACGATCCCGACAGCAGCATCGTGCCGATATCCCCCAACCCGCTGCTGCGGAAGCTGACGCGGTGGGCGCGGGCGAGCGGCTCCATCTCCTCCAGGAACCCCTTGGTCGGCACGGCGACGTAGAGGCTGCCGTTGGGCAGGCCGCGGGCGCTCAAGGACAGGCGCGGCCCCAGGTCGGACATCACCGCCAGGTCGTAGCGTTCGCCGGGCTTCACCGTCGCCCCGCTGTCCGACGGGGTGAAGCCCGACAGGATGAAGCCCGACTCGGCGGCGGCGGTGCGGAAGCTGAGGCGCGGGGCGGCGTTCTGGCCGACCGGGATGCCGCGCTCGGCGACGCAGAAGGGCTTGCCGCCGGGGGGCGTGTGGATGGTGACGGTCCAGCCCTTGCCGGAGCTGAAGGGTTTGGACGGCCCGTCCGGCAGCCCGGCTGCGGGTTGTTGGGCCGCTGCCGGCGGCGGCGGCACGGTCTCGCAGGCGGACAGCGCCAGCGCCAACCCGGTCAGCAGCGCCCCGGTCAGCAGGGCCGAAGGCGTCGCCGCCCGGACGGCATGGCGGTCCCGCAGGACCGGCCGCAGTCGGACGACGGGTGCAAGGTGCTGCCGATCCATCGCGGCGTCCTCCCCATCCCTGAACGTGTTGCGGCGACTTCCATACCACGTTCGCATGCCCCCGCGCGACCGTCGCGGGAAGCGTCCGGGCTGTGCTAGAACCAGGGGCCCCGTAGCAAGCAAGCCCCCGGTTGCCATGCCCCACGCCGACTTCATCCACCTGCGCGTCCATTCCGCCTATTCGCTGTCGGAAGGTGCGATCAAGGTGAAGGAGCTGGTCAAGCTCTGCCTGAAACAGCAGATGCCGGCCGTCGCGGTCACCGACACCGGCAACCTGTTCGGCGCCCTGGAATTCGCGCTGGCTGCCTCCGATGCCGGCGTGCAGCCGATCATCGGCACCGTGCTGGGCATCACCCGCGTCGGCCCCGCTCAGACCAAGCCCGGCCTGCCCGGCAAGGCGGCGGCCACCCCCGACCAGCTCGTCCTGCTCTGCCAGAACGAGGAGGGCTACCGCAACCTCGCAGCGCTGGTGTCCAAGGCCTTCCTTGAGTCGGACCCGCTGGCCGGCCCGCAGGTGACGCTGGACGCGCTGGACGGCCATTCGGCCGGGCTGATCGCGCTGACCGGCGGACCCGGCGGCTCGGTCGGCCGGCTGCTGCACGAGGGGCAGAAGGATCTGGCGCTCGACGTCCTGGAGCGGCTGAAGCGGCTGTTCCCCGGCCGCCTCTATGTCGAGCTTCAGCGGCACGAGGGCGGGCGCGGCCATTTCGCCGCGGCGGAGAACGCCATCGAACCGGCGCTGATCGACCTCGCCTATGCCCACGGCCTGCCGCTGGTCGCCACCAACGACTGCTATTTCGCCACTGCCGACATGTACGAGGCGCACGACGCGCTGATGTGCATCGCCGAGGGCGCCTATCTCAGCCAGGAGGACCGCCGCCGCCTGACCCCCGACCACCGCTTCAAGTCGGCGGAGGAGATGCGGCTGCTGTTCGCCGATCTGCCGGAGGCGCTGGACAACACCGTCGCCATCGCCCGGCGCTGCTCCTTCCTGCTGAAGCCGATCAAGCCGATCCTGCCGCCGTTTGCCTGCGAAGGCGGCCGTACCGAGGACGACGAGCTGCGCGCCCAGTCGCGCGCCGGCCTGGAGGAGCGGCTGGAGAAGGTCGTCTACACCCCCGACATGACGCCGGAGCAGCGCGCGGAGACGAGGCGGACCTATTTCGAGCGGCTGGAGTTCGAGCTGGACGTCATCGTCAAGATGAAGTTCCCCGGCTACTTCCTGATCGTGTCGGACTTCATCAAATGGGCGAAGACTCACGACATTCCCGTCGGTCCGGGCCGCGGGTCGGGCGCCGGCTCCGTCGTCGCCTGGGCGCTGACCATCACCGACCTCGACCCGCTGCGCTTCGGGCTGCTGTTCGAGCGCTTCCTGAACCCCGAGCGCGTGTCGATGCCCGACTTCGACATCGACTTCTGCCAGGACCGCCGCGAAGAGGTCATCCGCTACGTCCAGAACAAGTACGGCTACGACCGCGTCGCCCAGATCATCACCTTCGGTAAGCTCCAGGCGCGCGCCGTGCTGCGCGACGTCGGCCGCGTGTTGCAGATGCCCTACGGTCAGGTCGACAAGATCTGCAAGATGGTGCCGAACAACCCGGCCAACCCGGTGACGCTCCAGCAGGCGCTGGACAGCGAGGAGATGCTGCGGCAGGCACGCGATGGCGACGACACCGTGCGCCACCTGATCGACATCGCCCTGAAGCTGGAAGGCCTCTATCGCCACGCCTCGACCCACGCCGCCGGCGTGGTGATCGCCGACCGGCCCTTGCAGGAGCTGGTGCCGCTCTACCGAGACCCGCGCTCCGACATGCCGGTCACCCAGTTCAACATGAAATATGTCGAACAGGCCGGCCTGGTGAAGTTCGACTTCCTGGGTTTGAAGACGCTGACCGTGCTGAAGACGGCGGTCGACCTGATCCCCGAGAAGCCGGACCTGACCACCGTCCCGCTGGACGACGAGAAGAGCTACCAGCTGCTCAGCCGGGCCGAGGCGACCGGCGTGTTCCAGCTGGAAAGCTCGGGCATGCGCGACGTCCTGCGCCGGCTGAAGCCGAACCGGCTGGAGGACATCATCGCGCTGGTGTCGCTCTACCGTCCCGGCCCGATGGACAACATCCCGAAATACATCCGGGTGAAGAACGGCGAGGAAAAAGCCGACTACATGCATGACAGCCTGGAAGGCATCCTGAAGGAGACCTTCGGGATCATGATCTACCAGGAACAGGTCATGCAGATCGCCCAGGTGCTGTCCGGCTATTCGCTGGGCGGCGCCGATCTTCTGCGCCGCGCCATGGGCAAGAAGATCAAGGAGGAGATGGACAACCAGCGCAAGATCTTCTGCGACGGCGCGGAGTCGCGCGGCGTCAAGGCCGATCTGGCCAGCATGATCTTCGACCAGGTCATGAAGTTCGCCGGCTACGGCTTCAACAAGAGCCACGCCGCCGCCTACGCCCTGGTCGCCTACCACACCGCCTATCTCAAGGCCAACCACCCGGTGGAGTTCATGGCGGCGTCGATGACGCTCGACCTTGGCAACACCGACAAGCTGAACGTCTTCCGCCAGGAGTTGGCGCGGCTGCGCGTCAAGCTGCTGACTCCGGACATCAACAAATCCGACTCCATCTTCGGGGTCGAGCAGCTGGCCGACGGGACCAAGGCGGTGCGCTATGCGCTGGCCGCCGTCAAGGGCGTCGGCCAGCCCGCCATGCGCGCGGTGGTGGAGGAGCGGCGGAAGAACGGCCCCTTCAAGAGCCTGTTCGACTTCGCCCGCCGGCTGGATCTGAAGACCATCAACAAGCGCCAGCTTGAGAATCTCGCCTGCGCCGGCGCCTTCGACGGGCTGAACCCCAACCGCGCCCAGGTCCATGCCGCGCTGGAGACCATCATCCGCTACGCCCAGGCGGAGGCGGCGGAGCGCGACAGCGGCATCGGCAACTTGTTTGGCGGCGGCGGGGGCGGCCTGCCCGAACCGGAACTGCCCAAGGTCAAGGACTGGGAGCCGCTGGAGAAGCTGAAGCACGAGTTCGGCGCCATCGGCTTCTACCTGTCGGCCCACCCGCTCGACGCCTATTCCGGCCCGCTCGGCCGCATGAAGGTGGTGCGCTCGGCCGATCTGGCGAACGTCGCCAAGGCCGGCGGCATGACCCGCCGCGCGATGGCCGGCATCATCGTGTCGAAGAAGGAGAAGACCTCCAAGTCCGGCAACCGCTTCGCCTTCGTCGAGCTGTCGGACGCCGCCGGCGGCTACGAGGTCACGCTGTTCTCGGAAATCCTGGCGGCCAACCGCGCCCTGCTGGAGCCGGGCAACGCGGTTCTGCTGACCGTCGACGTCCAGTTGAACGGCGAAGAGATCCGCCTGACCTGCCAGGAGATCAAGCCGCTGGAGGAGGCCGTCGCCTCGGTCAGCGCCGGCCTGCGCGTCGTCCTGCGCGACCCCGGCCCGATCGAGCATCTGCGCGCCACGCTGGATCGGCTGTCGCGCGGCAAGAGCCGCATCAATGTGCTGGTCGAGGTCGACCCGCTGAAGGAGATCGAGATCGAGCTGCCCGGCAGCTACACCATCACCGCGCAGAGCCGCTCGGCCCTGAAGGCGGTGCCGGGCGTGGTGGAGGTGGCGGAGCTTTGATGACGGTGGCGGCGCCCGCCTTCGGGCGCTTCATCGCCATCGACTGGTCCGGCGCGCTGGCCAAGCGCTACGCCGGCATCGCGGTGGCGGAATGTGCCGCGGGCGATGCCGCCCCACGGCTGGTCGAGGGCCCCGGCGGCTGGTGGTCGCGGACGGCGGTGTTCGACTGGCTGCGTGCGGAACTGCCGAAAGAACCGGCCCTGGTGGGAATCGACTGCGCCTTCTCCCTGCCCTTCGCGGTGGCGGCGCACGGCTTTCCTGGGCGCGAGGCCACCGTCTTCGATCTATGGGACGCGGTGGAGGAGATCTGCGCGGCGGAGCCCGACTTCGGCGGTGGTCCCTTCGCCAGCCATCCGCTGCACGGGGTCGGCTTCTGGCATGGCGGGCCGCAGCCGGACTGGTACGAGGACCCGCACCGCGCCACCGAATGGGCCTGCCGCGCCGATGGGCTGGGCCACCCGCAGAGCCCCTACAAGCTGATCGGCTCGCGTCAGGTCGGCAAAGGGGCGCTTGCCGGCATGCGGGTGCTGCGCGCCCTGCGCACCGCCCTGCCCGGCCGGCTAGCGGTCTGGCCCTTCGATGACCCGGCACCGGGCGCCAGCGTGATGGTGGAGATCTACCCGCGCCTGTTCCTGAAACACACCGGCTTCGGCCAGCGCAAGATCCGCGACGGCGCCGAGATGGACGAGGCGCTTCGCCGGCTGGGCTCGCATCCGCTGGAGCGGACCGGGGCGGTCAGCGACCATGACAGCGATGCGCTGGTGTCGGCCGCCGGCCTGCGCTGGCTCGCCGGCACCCCGCGCGCCTGGGCACCGCCGGGGCTGGACGACACCGCAAGGCGGCAGGAGGGGTGGATCTTCGGGGTGGGAATGACCGGATCATGAGCGCAATCGGCATCACGTCGGCACAGGGCCTCGCACAGCGGCCCTCGCGCCGGCCGGCAATCGACGTGGCCCGCGGGTTGGCGCTGCTGGCGATGGCGGCCTATCACGGAAGCTGGGACGCCACCTATTTCGGCCTCGCCGGCTTCGACCTGCTGGGCGACCCGCTGTGGCTGGCTGCCCGCACCGCGATTCTGTCGAGCTTCCTGCTGCTGGCCGGCATCGGGCTGGTGCTGGCGAGCCGCGACGGGATCGACGCCGGGCGTTTCCTGCGCCGGTTGGGGCGGGTGGCGGCCGGGGCCGCGGCGGTCTCGGCGGCATCCTATGCCCTGTTTCCCGACAGCCCGATCTTCTTCGGCGTGCTGCACCACATCGCGGTGGCGAGCGTCATCGGCCTCGCCTTCGTCCGCCTGCCCGCCAGTGTGACCCTGACGGCGGCGGCAGCGGCGGTGCTGGTCGGGACGACCCAGGGCTTCCCGCTGTTCGACAGCCCCTGGCTGCGCTGGATCGGGCTGACCAGCGTGGCGCCGGATTCCAACGATTACGTGCCGCTTCTGCCCTGGATCGGCGGCGTGCTGGCCGGGATCGGGCTTGGCCGGCTGCGGCCTGGACTGGGCGAGGGGGTGGCGGTGAACGGCCGCGCCGCGCGGCTGCTCGCCTTCGGCGGCCGGCACAGCCTTGCCGTCTATCTGCTGCACCAGCCTCTGCTGTTCGGGATCGCCTGGGCCGCGGCGCAGCTGATGCCGGCGGAAACGCTCGCCGTACGCAGTTTCCAGGCGTCCTGCGTGGCAAGCTGCGAGCGCGCCGGCGTGGCGAAAGTCACCTGCACCGCCAACTGCGGCTGCGTGCAATCCGAACTGGCGCGCAATGGCCTATGGGAGGGCTTCGTCGCCAACCGCCTCAACGAGCGCGACCAGCGCGGTCTGCAGGCGGCGGTCGCCGCTTGCCGCAAGCCCTGACGGGCGGCCGGGCTCAAACGCCCGAACCACGCCGGGCGGTCAGACGGACTGGCGCTTTTCCAGCAGGCCGCGCAGCAGGCTGGTCAGCGTCTCGGCCAGCTTGTACTGCTCGTCGCCCGGCAGCGCGGCGATGATGCCGGCGAAGTCGTTCAGCGGGTCGTGGCGCAGCAGTTCCAGCGCCTTCGGCGTCGGGTGCAGCTGGGTGACGCGGCGGTCCTCCGGAACCGGCACGCGGACCAGCAGGTCCTTGCCCACCAGCACCTCGACCATCTGCGAGGCGGCCCCGCGGGTCGTGGCGTGGAAATCGGCGAAGGCCGACACGGTGCGCTGGCTGTTGTTGGCCCCGGCGAAATAGCGGAGCGCCGTCCACTGCGACGGCTTCAGGCCATGGGTATAGCCAAGGCTGTCGGCAATATGGGAGATCTGCAGCATCACGTCGGCGATGGCCTGCGGCGAGGCAGCCCCCGCGTGATCGGGTTCGGCGAAGTCCATGGTGGCTCCGATGGCTCCGGCTCCGATCGGCGTCCGGTCCAGCGTCCCGTTGTTCCGGACCGACATCCGGCCCGCAGCAACACCGCGCACTTTTGCGAAGTCCATTTTTTCCACTCTATAAAGTTTAGTGGCTATACGATGGGCGCATCACAAGGCTGGCGGCTATCGCTGTAAGGCGGCAGCCACATCGATCATAAGATCGTCATACATACTAGCGTGGCTGAACACAAAACGGAACATCGAACACTTCATCCTTTTGTTGCAAATTGTCGCATTGGCTTGAGCCCGGCGAAGGAGGAGCAAAGGGATGGACAAGGCGCTGGAAGACCTCAAAGGCATGACAGACCCCGGCAAAACCGGCATGCCGGCCATGCCCGGGCGCTCAAACGCCATGTTTCACTGGCGTAATCTTTGAATCGGCGGTATACGCGCGCGATGACCACATCCCCCGTTCCGAAGTCCGCATCGCCGGCCGCCGCCCAGACCATGGGCGCCCCGAAGGTCGGCATCGTCAGCCTCGGCTGCCCGAAGGCGCTCGTCGATTCAGAGCGTATCCTCACCCGCCTGCGCGCGGAGGGGTACGAGATCTCCCCCAGCTACGACGGCGCGGACGTCGTGCTGGTCAACACCTGCGGCTTCCTCGACAGCGCCAAGAAGGAATCTCTGGACGCCATCGGCGAGGCGATCAAGGAAAACGGGCGGGTGATCGTCACCGGCTGCATGGGCGTGGAATCGGACATGATCCGGCAAGTCCACCCCGGGGTGCTGGCCGTCACCGGTCCGCACCAGTACGAGCAGGTGGTCAGCGCCGTGCACGAGGCGGTGCCGCCGACGCACAACCCCTTCACCGATCTGGTGCCGCCGGAAGGGCTGCGGCTGACCCCGCGCCATTACGCCTATCTGAAGATTTCCGAAGGCTGCAACAACCGCTGCAGCTTCTGCATCATCCCGTCCCTGCGCGGCGATCTGGTCAGCCGGCCGATCCATTCGGTCCTGCGCGAGGCGGAGAAGCTGGCGGTTGCCGGCGTCAAGGAACTGCTGGTCATCTCGCAGGACACCAGCGCCTACGGCGTCGACGTGAAGTACAAGTCGGAGAAATGGTACGACCGCGAGGTCCGCACCCGCTTCTTCGACCTGTGCAACGAGCTGGCGAACTTCGACCTGTGGGTCCGCCTGCATTATGTCTACCCCTACCCGCATGTGGACGAGGTCATCCCGCTGATGGCGGAGGGCAGGATCCTCCCCTATCTCGACATCCCGTTCCAGCATGCCTCGCCCACCGTGCTGAAGGCGATGCGCCGCCCGGCCGCCCAGGAAAAGCAGCTGGACCGCATCCGCAAGTGGCGCGACGAGTGCCCGCATCTGGTCCTGCGCTCCACCTTCATCACCGGTTTCCCCGGCGAGACGGAGGAGGACTTCCAGTTCATGCTGGACTGGCTGAAGGAGGCCCAGCTCGACCGCGTCGGCTGCTTCAAGTACGAGCCGGTCGAGGGTGCGACCGCCAACGACCTGCCCGGCGCCGTCCCGGAAGAGGTCAAGCAGGAGCGCTGGGAGCGCTTCATGGAGACGCAGAAGGCGATCAG
Source organism: Azospirillum sp. TSH64 (assembly GCF_003116035.1). Taxonomy (GTDB): domain Bacteria; phylum Pseudomonadota; class Alphaproteobacteria; order Azospirillales; family Azospirillaceae; genus Azospirillum. The sequence goes on along the minus strand of NZ_LGQW01000015.1, from coordinate 1,562,989 downwards.
CGCCGAACGGCTCCAGCAGAAGGTCGGCTATACGCTGGGCGTCCTGATCGACGAGGTCGACGAGGACGGCGCCATCGGCCGCTCCTATGCCGATGCGCCGGAGATCGACGGCAACGTCTTCCTGAACGGCGAGACCGGCTTGAAGCCGGGCGACATGGTCGACGTCACCATCGAGCATGCCGACGAGTACGACCTGTGGGGCAGCGTCGAGCGCGATCTCTGAACCCTGTCTATCGACCGACTGGAGAGCGCCATGCCCGTCACGCCGGACGATGCCAGACTGATGGACGTCCAGCAGGGCGGGCGCTGCTTCTTCTGCGACGGGCCGGTGGGGGCGAAGGCCACCTTCGACCATCTGATCCCCCAGGCCTATGGCGGGATCGACGATCCGGCCAACGTCGTGCTGGCGCACCGCCGCTGCAACCAGCGCAAGGACGACCGCCTGCCGACCGACGAGGAACTCGACCGGTTCTTCGCGCTGCGCCGCTCCAGCCGGCTCGGCGTCTGGCCGCCCCTGCGCGTGTTGCGCGACGAGGGGGAGGGAGCGGACGAGGAGGAGCGCTGGATCGCCCTGGCGCAGGCCATCTCCCAGGCCATCGCCCAGCAGATCGCACGGCAACGGTGAGAGCGCCCGAAACCAAAGCGGCCCGATCCGGTTAACGGAAGACACCTTATATATAGAAGGAGCGTCGCCGATGACCGGCCAGCAGAACAAGCAGCCCCACACCGAAGAGACCGTCCGCCATACCGAGGGCGAGCAGAACACCGGCAACCACAAGAAGCCGGACGCCCCCGACGCCAAGGGCGCCGACCGCTTCGGCGGCACCCGTGCCGGTGCCGAGAATGTCGAGCCGAAGAAGTAGGCTGCGGGAATACGGGCTTTTCAGGCTGGCATCGCACCGCCGGCCTGTGCGAGATCCGGGGGCGGCATCCGCAGGCTTCATGCCGGGGGGCCGCCCCCACGTCGCACCCATGACCCGGCATCCGTGACCAGAATGGCTCCCTCGATCTTCAAGCGATACAAGCTGCACTTCACCCGCCCGCTGCCGGGGCTGCGTCCGGGACGGCCGGAACGCGACGCCATGGTGGACCGGGTGCGGCGGCTGGCCAGCGAGAACGGCATGGCCGGCGACCTCCACACCATCGCCCCCAACGCCGGCTTCGGCATTCTGGAAGTGCGCTGCACCGAACGTCTGGCCCGCCGCCTGTCGGACCTGTCGGAGATCGAGACCGTCCAGGAGGCCTGACGGCTGGCGACGGACGGCAGGCAGCGCGGAGGTGGTACATGGCTGGCAGTGGCGTTCCCCTGCCCTAGGTCAGGCCGGACCGGTCACGCGACAGCGAGCCACCGGACCAACCACGATATTCAAAGGGAGACATCAACATGGCGATGCGGCAATCGGACGCCGAATGGCGTGGCGACCTCAAATCGGGCAGCGGCACGATGCGGCTGGGCAGCGGCGCCTTCGAAGGCAGCTATTCCTTCCCGTCGCGCTTCGAGAACGGCCAGGGCACCAATCCGGAGGAACTGATCGCGGCGGCCCATGCCGGCTGCTTCTCCATGGCGCTGTCGGCCGGGCTCTCCCAGGCCGGCCACACGCCGACCCGCGTCCACACCACCGCCAAGGTGCATCTTGAGAAGGCCGGTGCCGGCTTCGCCATCAGCCGGATCGAGCTGGAGTGCGAGGCGGAAATCCCGGGCATCGACGAGGCCACCTTCCAGGAACAGGCGAACGGCGCCAAGGCCAACTGTCCGGTGTCGAAGGCGCTGGCCGGCACCCAGATCAGCCTGACCGCCAAGCTTCTCTGACCCGTCCCGCAGAAAAGGCAGCGTCCCGCGGCAGCAAGCGTACCGGTGCAGATAATGCAGCGAGCCACCGGCGGCGAAGCTGCCGCGGCGCTTCATGTCTTCCAAACCTTCCGCTCTGCCGAAGGGCAGATTGACCCCGCCGCTTCCGCCCACCCATAGTGCGGCCTTGCGTGTGCGGGAGCCCATCTTCCGTCCGCCGATCCCATCGAACGACGGTCAATGTTCATCGCAGTCCTTCGCCTTTGCCGGCCGATATTTCTTCTGTTCGCGCTGCCGCTCGCGGCGCTGGCGACGGCTGCCGCCGCCCAGACCGTGGGAGAGTTGGGCAGGGAGCTGGGTGGGGAACTGGGCCGGGAGCCGGTGATCCTGGCGCTGGACGGTGAATTCGGGCTGACCAACAGCACCTCGGCCGAGGCCATCGAACGCGGCATCCTGACCGCCATCGACGACATCAACCGCCAGGGCGGCGTGCTGGGCGGGCGGCCGCTGGAACTGATCACGCGCGAACACCGGTCGATCTCCGCCCGCGGCATCAAGAACATCCGGGAACTGGCCACCATTCCGGATCTGATCGCCGTGTTCGGCGGCCGGTTCAGCCCGGTGGTGATCGAGGAGCTGCCGGTCCTGGAACAGACCCGCACCCTGTTCCTGGCCCCCTGGTCGTCGGCCGACGCCATCGTCGACAACGACATGGAGCCCAACTACATCTTCCGCCTGTCGCTGCGCGACAGCCTGGCGATGCCCTTCCTGCTGAAGCGCGCCGCCGACCGCGGCTTCACCCGTGTCGGGCTGCTGCTGACCAACACCGCCTGGGGCCGCTCCAACCTGGAAGCCGCCAAACGCCATCTCGCCGGCCACAAGATCCCGGATCTGGCCGGCACCGCCTGGTACAACTGGCGCGACCGCTCGCTGCTCGACAAGTATCAGGCGCTGGCCGAGGACGGCGCCCAGGCGATCCTGCTGGTCGCCAACGACGACGAGGCCGCCGTTCTGGTGCGCGAGGTGGCCGCCCTGCCGGCGCAGCAGCGGCTGCCGATCCTCAGCCATTGGGGCGTCACCGGCGGCAACTTCGTCGGACAGGCAGGCGCGGCGCTCAGCGAGGTCGATTTCACCGTGATCCAGACGGTCAGCCCCCTCCGCATCCCGCCGGACCGGCTGGCCCCGGTGCTGGAGACCGCCGGGCGGCTGTTCGGCATCCGCCGGCCGGAGGACATCGTGTCGCCGGTGGGCTTCCTGCATGCCTACGATCTGACCCGCATCCTGGCGCTGGCCATCGACCGTGCCGGCACCACCGACCGCGCCGCGGTGCGCGACGCGCTGGAACAGGTCGGCCCCTATCGCGGCGTGATCCGTGACTTCGACCGCCCCTTCGCCCCCGGCCGCCACGAGGCGCTTGGGTCCGACGACCTGCTGATGGCACGGTTCCGCAGCGACGGCGTGCTGGTCCCGGTGGATTGAGAACACGGATGACCGATCCCACCCCCCTCGATCCGCCGGCCTACGGCACCATCCCGCGCACCGCGCAGCGGATGCTGACCTCGGGCCGTCTGGCGCGCCGCTTCGCGCTGGTGTCGCTGATGCTGGGCGTGCTGATCGCCATCCTGATCGGCGCCAGCCTGTATGTGGTGTCCAGCCGCCATCTGGCCCGCCAGCACCATGCCAATGTGGAAGCCAACGCCAGCCTCGCCGCCCGCCAGACCGAAGGGCTGCTGAACACGCTGGTGACCACGGTGCGCGAGCTGGCGGACAACAGCATGCTCGCCACCGCGCTGGTCGATTCCGCCGGCAAGGAAACCTACCTGATCCCCTTCCTGGGCAGCTTCAACCACATCGCCAGCGTTCCGGTAGCCCTGGTCTTCACCGATTTCGAAGGGGAGCCGATCGCCGACAACGGCCGCCATGCCGACCCGCTGGCCGTCGCACCCGCCGACATGGCCTGGCTGCGCGCCGCCATCGCCGCCGGCAAGCCGGCCGCACGCGTGGTGCAGCAGGGCGACACGCAGTTCCTGCTGGCGGCGGAGATGCTGATCTATTCCCGCACGATGTCGCCGGAAGGGGCGCTGCTCTACAAGGTGCCGCTCGACTTCCTGGTGCTGCATCCGGAGGCCGAGCTTCTCTACGCCGGTGACGCACCGAAGCCGCCGCCGCCCGACATGATGGCGGTGACGGTGCCGCTGAGCGTGCCGGAACGGCTGGCGTCGCTGGGGCTGACGCTGCGGCTGGAGGCACCGGAAACACCGCCCTCGGCGCTGCTCTCCTGGATGCTGCCCGCCTACGGGATGGTGGGGCTGGCCGCCCTGCTGGCGATCTATGTCGGCAGCCGCGCCGTCGGCAACCACATGACCCGCTCCCTGCGCGAACTGGAACGGCTGGCCGGCGCCATCGCCACCGACGGCTTCACCGGCCAGCGCGCCGAGGTGCGCGGCAACGACGAGGTGTCCGCCCTGGCGCGCGGCTTCAACGCCATGCTGGACCACATCGCCGGCATCCAGCGCGACCGCGAGATGCGCGCGGCGGAGGAGATCACCATCCAGCGCACGCTGGCCGAGCGCGCCGAGCAGGCCCGCGCCGAGGCGGAAAGCGCGCGCAACGAGACGGAACGCTCGCGCCAGGAGGCGGTGATGGCGCTGATGGTGGCGGAGCGCGCCAACGCCGCCAAGACGCATTTCCTGGCCGCGGCCAGCCACGACCTGCGCCAGCCGGTGCAGTCGCTGGTCCTGCTGACCTCGGCGCTGGCGATCCGGCTGGGCGACCACCCCGCCGCCTCCCTGGTCGGCAGCATCGAGGCGTCGATGGACGCGCTGTGCCGCCTGCTCGACGCCATCCTCGACATCTCCAAGCTGGATGCCGGCACGGTGTCGCCCAATGTGCAGGCGGTGTCGCTCGGCACCATCTTCGCGCGGCTGGAGGACGAGTACCGCCTGCGCGCCGCGGAGAAGGGTGTCGCCTTCCGCAGCGTTCCCACCGGCATGAGGCTGAACGCCGACGCAGCACTGCTGGAGCGGATCATCCGCAATCTGGTGGAGAACGCCCTGCGCTACACCGACCATGGCCGCATCCTGCTGGGCTGCCGCCATGCCCGCGGGGTCTTGCGCATCCAGGTCTACGACACCGGCATCGGCATCCCGCCCGAACATCTGGAGCGGATCTTCCACGAATTCTATCAGGTCTCCAACCCCACCCGCGACCGCGGCAAGGGGCTGGGGCTGGGGCTGGCCATCGTCGACCGGCTGGCACGGCTGCTGGGATACCGCGTGCATGTCGCCTCCCGGCCGAACAAGGGGTCCTGCTTCACGCTGGAGATCCCCATCCCTGCCCTGCCGGCCGTCGAGGCGCCGTCGGCACCGGCACCGGCCGAACAGGCGCCGGAGCCGGGACGCGGCACCGCCCTGGTCATCGACGACGATCCTCTGGTCCGCGAAGGCCTGACCCTGCTGATCGAGGATTTCGGCTGGAGGGTGACCGCGGCCGACAGCGCCGGCCATGCGCTGCGCCTGCTGAGCGGCCAGGACCGTCCGCCCGATCTGGTGATCGCCGATTACCGGCTGGAGGCGGGCGCCACCGGTCTGCAGGCCATCCAGGCCGTCGAGGTCGCCCTGCGCGGCCGGGGCTTCAGGGTTCCGACCAGCGTGGTCCTGACCGGCGACACCGCACCGCAGCGTATCGCCGACGCGGAGGCCAGCGGCTACCGCATCCTGCACAAGCCCATTGCCGCCAAGGAGGTCGCGCAACTGCTGAGCGACGCCGTTCCGGAGCGGGCCGGAACCGAGGGTGGGCGGAAGACCGGCAGCCGGCGCAATCCCGTCATCCTGCCGGGCTGATCGCGCCGGGCTCACTCGAACCGGTTGACCGGTTGAACCGGTTCGAGTGGGCCGACGCGCCCCTCAGGTCATCTGCGGCCGGATTGCCCGGCGGCGTCCACCTGCAGAACCAGCCGTTCTATCGCCCTTACGGCGCTTTGCTGATACCCGTCCGCCAATCCGGCAGTCTCCTGCCGCAGATGAGCCGCCGCCGCGTCCTCAAGCACGCCCCGGGCCTCCTCCACCGTAAGGAGGCCTTTTTCCACCATGGCGATCACCAACGATTCACAAATCGAGAGAGCGGCCATCCCCGCCGCCCCATCCTCCGCCGTCATCATGCCCCCCGTGTTATTGGATGGTGCTTACCGTCCGGCCATGCTGCCGGTACGTCCAATTGCATAGGGAACAACACCACGGTCGGCCGCGCGTCACAGACCGTTCGAGAAAAATATTTGGCTGATTAACCTATGTTGTGGCCGCCTTTGCCGAAAACCCTAAACGTTCGAGCTCACGCGGAACCGGGTCAACTGCGCGTCCGTTTATCAAAGCGCCAATATTAGGACAAAGAAGGCAAAGACGACCATGACTCGCGCACCGGCGAGCCGCGCCCTAGAGCCCACTCCATTGTGGCTTAAATTGAGCAGCTACCTCATCCTGTCGGACGAGGAAAAGTTGTACCTTACCGATTTGGAAAGGACAATTGCCCGAGTGTCTCCACGAACCGATCTACTCCAACAGGGTGAAAGATATCGGGACGTGCGGATCATGCGGGACGGCTGGGCGATCCGTCACAAGGCTTTGCCCGATGGCCGGCGTCAGGTCGTGAACTTCGTCCTGCCGGGCGACATCATCGGCATGTATTGCACGTTGTTCGAATCGGCCGACCACAGCGTCACCACGCTGACCCCGGTCGAGGTGGCGAGCTTCCCGCCGGAACGGCTCGGCGAGATGTTCCGCTCCTTTCCGCGCCTCGCCGCGGCGCTCGCCTGGTCGGGCGCACGCGAGGAAGCGATCCTGGCGGAGCGGCTGCTCAGCCTGGGGCGGCGGACCGCGCTGGAGCGCACCGCCCACCTGCTGGTCGAACTTCTGCGCCGCCTCAGCATCGTCAACATGGTGACCGACGGCCATTTCGTCCTGCCGGTGACGCAGGAGATCCTGGCCGACGCGCTGGGTCTGAGCATCGTCCACATCAACCGGACCCTGCGCCGGCTGCGCGACAGTGGCCTGATCGAAGTGAATGGCCAGCGCATCACCGTCAACGACGTGCGCCAGCTTGCCTCCGTCGGTCAGTTCGACGAGTTGTACCTCCATATGATCCGCGCCCCCCGTCGCCTGGAGCGCACCTTTTCCGGCGCCGGCGCGTAAGGCGCTGGCTTCGGCCGTTCAAATCCCCCCGAAGCCGCGCCTCCCTCCCCCCATCCGCTAGCGTCGCAGTTCCCCGTCACCAGCCCTCCCCCGCCCGGCGGAGCGGCTCCTGACGGGACGCCTGCGCCCGACCGATGCGTGCCGCCGGCCCAATCCGCAGCGCCGGGGTCAACCATCGGTCCGGCAGCGATCCCCCCTGCCCGCCCAGCCTTTTCTGCGCCGCACAAAATCCGCAAAACCGCAGCATCGGTGTATCGGTGGCGGTATTCCTGTGCCCATTCTCCCTGCGCACCACCCCGGCATGCGCTCGGGATTTTCAAATCAATGCATTGTTATGAAACGCTTTTATGCGCCCACGCCGCCCCACCCCTAAAGCGACACACAATTCCTCTTTACAGTCTTTGATCTGTATCATATTTTTCCTTCAGAAATTGTTCGCTGGACGCGCAATCCATCTCGGGGATGCCGATGTACACGCAGGGTTTGGATGCCAAGACCGAGCAGGGCGCTCAACCGTCCCCCCGGCTGGTGACGGAGCAGGAAACGGCTCTCCAGGGCCGCTTCCAGGAGCGCGTCGATGCGGAGGAGAAGATCGAGCCGCGCGACTGGATGCCGGAAGGCTACCGCCGCACGCTGGTCCGCCAGATCTCGCAGCATGCCCATTCGGAAATCGTCGGCATGCTGCCGGAAGGGAACTGGATCACCCGCGCGCCGACGCTGCGCCGGAAGGTGGCCCTGCTGGCCAAGGTGCAGGACGAGGGCGGGCACGGCCTCTACCTCTACAGCGCCGCCGAGACGCTGGGCGTGTCGCGCGACGAGCTGATCGGCCAGCTGCTGTCGGGCAAGGCCAAATATTCCAGCATCTTCAACTACCCGACCCCGACCTGGGCCGACATCGGCGCCATCGGCTGGCTGGTCGACGGTGCTGCGATCATGAACCAGGTGCCGCTCTGCCGCTGCTCCTACGGGCCCTATGCCCGCGCCATGGTCCGCATCTGCCGCGAGGAGAGCTTCCACCAGCGCCAGGGCTACGAGCTGATGCTGGCGCTGGCCCAGGGCACGGCCGAGCAGAAGCGGATGGCGCAGGACGCGCTAAACCGTTGGTGGTGGCCGTCGTTGATGATGTTCGGCCCGTCCGACAACCAGTCGGCCCACTCCGCCCAGAACATGGCCTGGAAGATCAAGCGCTTCTCCAACGACGAGCTGCGCCAGCGCTTCGTCGACGCCACGGTACCGCAGGCCGAGTTCCTGGGATTGACCATCCCGGACCCGGAGCTGCGCTTCAACGCCGAGACCGGTCATTACGAGTTCGGCGCCATCGACTGGACCGAGTTCAACGAGATCCTGAAGGGCAACGGCCCCTGCAACCGCGAACGCATCGAGGCCCGCCAAAAGGCGTGGGACGACGGCGCCTGGGTGCGCGAGGCCGCCACCGCCCATGCCGCCAAACGCAAGCAGCGCGCCCTGAAGAAGGCCGGCTGACCGAAGAATCCCGAGGGGAAGAGACGATGGACCGTAAGGACTGGCCGCTGTTCGAGATCTTCATCCGGCCGAAGAACGGGTTGTCGCACAAGCATGTCGGCAGCCTGCACGCCGCCGACGCCCGCATGGCGCTGGACAATGCCCGCGACGTCTACACCCGCCGCGGCGAGGGCGTCAGCATCTGGGCGGTTCCGGCATCCAGCATCGCGGCGTCCGACCCGACCGACAAGGCCAGCCTGTTCGACCCGGCCGACGACAAGGTCTACCGCCACCCGACCTTTTACGACATCCCCGCAGACGTCAAAAACATCTAGCCGGAAGACCATCTGATGAGCACGGATCTCAAGGAGGCCCTGTTCGGCTACACGCTGCGGCTGGGCGACACCTCGCTGGTGCTTGGGCACCGGCTGTCGGAATGGTGCGGCCATGCGCCGGAGCTGGAAGAGGACATCGCGCTGACCAACGTCGCGCTCGACCTCGTCGGCCATGCCCGCATGCTGCTGACCTATGCCGGCGAGCTGGAGGGCAAGGGCCGCGACGAGGACCGCCTCGCCTACCGGCGCGACGTCTTCGACTACCGCAATCACCTGCTGGCCGAGCAGCCCAACCGCGACTTCGGCCACACCATCGTCCGCCAGTTCCTGCACGATGCCTGGGCGGTGGAGCTGTACGGGCGGCTCTGCGCCTCGACGGACGAGACGCTGGCCGGCATCGCCGCCAAGGCGGTGAAGGAGGTGCGCTACCATGTCCGCCACAGCGGCGATTGGCTGGTGCGGCTGGGCGACGGCACCGACATCAGCCATGCCAAGGTCGCCGACGCACTGGGCCGGCTTTGGCCCTACACCGGCGAAATGTTTGAGCGCGACGAGGCCGAACAGGCGCTGGTCGCCGCCGGCATCGTTCCCGACCCGGCCGAGCTGAAGGCCGCCTGGACCGCCCGCGTCGAAGCGGTTCTGGAGGACGCCACGCTCGACCGCCCGGCCGACGGCTGGATGCAGAAGGGCGGCCGCCGCGGCGAGCACAGCGAGCATCTGGGCTATCTGCTGGCCGAGATGCAGTTCCTGCCGCGCGCCTATCCCGACGCGACCTGGTGAGGATGCCATGCCGGATGCAGCGGGCTGCTGGGGACCGGAACCGGGTGCCGATGCGGTGGTGAAAGCCGCCTGGGGCGCGCTGGCCGGGGTGATGGATCCGGAGATCCCGGTGCTGAGCATCGTCGATCTCGGCATCGTCCGCGCCGTCTCGGCCGATGCGGACGGCCGGCTGTCGGTGGCCCTGACGCCCACCTATTCCGGCTGCCCCGCCACCAACGTGATCGTGCTGGAGGCGGAAACCGCGCTGGCCCGCGCACGCCTCGACGCCCGCGTCTCGGTGGTGATCGCCCCGCCCTGGACGACCGACTGGATCAGCGACGCCGGCCGGGACAAGCTGGCCGAGGTTGGCATCGTCCCGCCGCCGCACTCCGGCAAGCGGGCGCTGACGGCACCGGACGAGGTGATCGCCTGTCCGCGCTGCGGATCGGAGGACACACGCCAGATCAGCCGCTTCGGCTCGACCGCCTGCAAGGCGCTGCACGCCTGCAACGCCTGCCTCGAACCGTTCGACGTGTTCAAATGCCATTGATCCAAATGCCATTGAGCGGCTTCGGCGGAGCACCCTCCGCGCCGCAAGGACGGACCCCATGACCAGCCCCAGCTTCCACCCGCTGACCATCCGCGAGTGCCGCCGGGAGACGGCGGACACCGTGTCGATCGCCTTCGACGTGCCGGCCGATCTCGCCGACCGCTTCCGCTTCGTCCAGGGCCAGTACCTGACCCTCAAGACCCGCATCGGCGACGAGGAGGTGCGGCGCTCCTATTCCATCTGCTCCGGCGCAGGCGACGGCGAGTTGCGCGTGGCGGTGAAGAAGGTGGATGGCGGGCTGTTCTCCACCCACGCCAACCAGTCGCTGGCGCCCGGCGCGGTGCTGGAGGTGATGACGCCGATGGGGCGCTTCCACACCCCCGTCGATCCGGCAGCATCCCGCACCTATGTCGCCTTCGCCGCCGGCAGCGGCATCACCCCGGTGATGTCGATCCTGAAGACCGTGCTGGCGCAGGAGCCGAAGAGCCGCTTCGTGCTGGTCTATGGCAACCGCACCGTCTCCTCGATCATCTTCCGGGAGGAGCTGGAAGACCTGAAGAACCGCTACATCGGCCGGCTGGTCATCCACCATGTGCTGAGCCGCGAACCGGAAGAGGCCGGGCTGCTGGGCGGGCGCATCGGCGCCGGTCTGGTGCGCGAACTCTGCGCCGGCCCGCTCAAGGCTGAGGACATCGACGCCGCCTTCCTCTGCGGCCCCCAGCCGATGGTGGAGGAGGTGCGCGACACCCTTGCCGCCTGCGGCACGCCGCCTGCCAACATCCATGTCGAGCTGTTCGGCACCACGACCGCCGCGCGACCCGCGGCGAAAAAGGCGCCAACCGACAGCCCCACCGATGCCGCCACCATCGCCGTTCTTCAGGACGGCAAGCGCAAGGAATTCACCCTGCCCTATGATGGCGAGAGCATCCTGGAGGCCGCACACCGGCATGGCGCCGACCTGCCCTATTCCTGCAAGTCCGGCGTCTGCTGCACCTGCCGCGCCAAGGTCCGCGAAGGCAAGGTCGAGATGGCCGAGAACTACTCGCTGGAGCCGTGGGAGGTCGAGGCCGGCTATGTCCTGACCTGCCAGTCGCGCCCGCTGACCGAACGGGTCGTCATCGACTTCGACGCCGCCTGAGCAAAGACAGCCAACAACGAGAAAAAGGAAACGCCCCGCCATGACCACCACCCCGCAGAGCTTGTTCGAGACGCACGAGGCGACGTTGCAGAAGGCCGTCGAGGCCTGCCGCAGCCGCGCCTACTGGTCGGCCTTCCCCGAAATGCCGAGCCCGCGCGCCTATGGCGAGACGGCGGCGGCGGATGGCGAGGCGGCCTTCGCGGCCTACCGCGACAAGCCCTTCGAGCTGGACCAGCCGGGCGTGACCGCAACGGCGGGGGGCGAGCGCTCGCCCTTCGGCTTCGACCTCGGCATCAGCTATCCGGTGTCGGACGTCGAGGCGCTGGTGACTGCCGCCAAGGCGGCGATGCCGGGCTGGCGCAAGGCGGGTCCGAATGGCCGGGCCGGCGTCTGCCTGGAAATCCTGAAAAGGCTGAACGCCCGCAGCTTCGAGATCGCCAACGCGGTGATGCACACCACCGGGCAGGCCTTCATGATGGCCTTCCAGGCCGGCGCTCCCCATGCCCAGGACCGCGGGCTGGAGGCCGTCGCCTATGGCTGGAAGGCGATGAGCGACCAAGCCCCGGCGGCGCGCTGGGAGAAGCCGCAGGGCAAGAACCCGCCGCTGGTGATGGACAAGCGCTTCGAGGTGGTCGGTCGCGGCGTCGGGCTGGTCATCGGCTGCGCCACCTTCCCGACCTGGAACGGCTATCCCGGCCTGTTCGCCAGCCTCGTCACCGGCAACGCGGTGATCGTGAAGCCCGGCCCGACCGCCATCCTGCCGCTCGCCATCACCGTCAGGATCGCGCGCGAGGTGCTGGTGGAGTGCGGGCTCGACCCCAACCTCGTCACGCTCGCCATCGGCGACACAATCGCCAAGGATCTGGCGCTGCGGCCGGAGGTGGCGGTGATCGACTACACCGGCTCGACCGGTTTCGGAGACTGGCTGGAGCAGAACGCCCGCCACGCCCAGGTCTATACCGAGAAGGCCGGCGTCAACAGTGTGGTCATCGACGGCACCGACGACCCCAAGGGCATGGTGCGCAACCTCGCCTTCACGCTCAGCCTCTATTCGGGCCAGATGTGCACGACGACCCAGGTCATCTTCGTGCCCAAGGACGGCATCCAGGCCGGTGCCGACCGCATGAGCTTCGATCAGGTGGTTTCCGCGCTGGCCGGCGGCGTCGACAAGTTCCTCTCCGACCCGGAACGCGCGGTGGAGGTGCTGGGCGCCATCCAGTCCGACGCAACGCTCGCCCGCATCGACGAGGCCGCCACGCTCGGCACCGTCGTGCTGCCGTCGCGCGCCATTTCCCATCCGAAGTTCCCGGACGCCCGCATCCGCACGCCGCTGATCCTGACCATGGATGCGGCCGACGAGGACAAGTACGGCCATGAGCTGTTCGGCCCGATCTCCATCATCGTGAAGACCGACAGCACCGCCGACAGCCTGGAGCGCGCCGCCCGCCTGACCCGGACCAAGGGGGCGCTGACCACCGGCCTCTACAGCACCGACCCGCAGCTGATCGAGCAGGCGACCGACCTGTTCGTCGAGGCCGGCGTCGCCCTGTCGGTCAATTTGACCGGCGGCGTCTTCGTCAACCAGTCGGCGGCCTTCAGCGACTTCCACGGCACCGGCGCCAACCCGGCGGCCAATGCCGCGCTGTGCGACCTCGCCTTCGTCGCCAACCGCTTCCGCGTGGTGCAGAGCCGCGTCCCGGTTCTGGAGACTGCGCAATGAGCGAGAAAACGATCCTTCTCGACATCGCCGATGGAGTCGCCACCGTCACGCTGAACCGGCCGGACCGGCTGAACAGCTTCACCGCGGCAATGCATGAGGAACTGCGCGGCGCGCTGGCCGCCGTGCGCGAGGACAAGACCGTCCGCTGCCTGCTGCTGACCGGGGCCGGCCGCGGCTTCTGCGCCGGGCAGGATCTGTCCGACCGCGCCGTCGCTCCGGGCCAGGAGGCGCCGGACCTCGGCGCGTCCATCGAGACCAACTACAACCCGCTGGTCCGCACGCTCCGCGAGCTGCCGATGCCGGTGATCTGTGCTGTCAATGGCGTCGCCGCCGGGGCCGGCGCCAACATCGCGCTCGCCTGCGACATCGTGCTGGCGGCGCGGTCGGCCAGCTTCATCCAGGCCTTCTGCAAGATCGGGCTGATCCCCGACAGCGGCGGGACCTGGACCCTGCCGCGTCTGGTCGGCCACGCCCGCGCCATGGGCCTCGCCATGCTGGGCGACAAGGTTTCGGCCGAACAGGCGGCAGCCTGGGGCATGATCTGGAAGGCGGTCGATGACGACAAACTGGCGGAGGAGGCCGGAGCGCTCGCCCGCCAGCTCGCCACCCAGCCGACACACGGCCTTGCGCTGATCAAGCGGGCGCTGAACGTCTCGCTGGACAACGACCTGGACAGCCAGCTCGACCTGGAACGCGACCTCCAGCGCGAAGCCGGCCGCACCCGGGACTATCGCGAGGGCGTCGCCGCCTTCGTGGGCAAGCGTGTGCCGAAATTCGAGGGGCGGTGATGGCGGCGCTCGAACCCTCCGTCACCGTCGCGGTGGTCGGGGCCGGCGCCATGGGCCAGGGCATCGCCCAGGTCGCGGCGCAGGCCGGCCACCCGGTCCTGCTGGTCGATGCCCGCCCCGGCGCGGCCCAGGCCGCCGTCGGGTCCATCGCCAAGGCGCTGACCTTGCTGGTCGAGAAGGGCAAGCGCACCGCGGCGGAACGCGACGCCACGGTCAGCCGGCTGCGTGCGGTGGACGGCCTGTCCGACCTCGCCCCCGCCGGCCTGGTGGTGGAGGCCATCGTCGAGGATCTCGACGTCAAGCGCCGCCTGTTCGCCGAGCTTGAGGGCATCGTCGGCGAAAGCGCCATCCTCGCCACCAACACCTCGTCACTGTCGGTCACCGCCATCGGCGCCGGGGTGCAACGGCCGGAGCGGCTGGCGGGCCTGCATTTCTTCAACCCCGCCCCCTTGATGGCGCTGGTGGAGATCGTCAGCGGCCTCGCCACCGATGCGGCGGTGCTGGGCACGCTGTTCGACACGGCGAAGGCCTGGGACAAGAGCCCGGTGCGCTGCCGCTCCACCCCCGGCTTCATCGTCAACCGGGTCGCCCGCCCCTTCTACGCCGAAGGGCTGCGGCTGTTGCAGGAGCAGGCCGCCGATCCCGCCACCATCGACGCCGTGATGCGCGAGGCCGGCGGCTTCCGCATGGGGCCGTTCGAGCTGATGGATTTGATCGGCCATGACGTGAACTTCGCCGTCACCCGCTCGGTCCACGCCGCCTATTTCGGCGACCCGCGCTTCCAGCCCTCGCTGATCCAGCAGGAGCTGGTCGAGGCCGGGCGTCTCGGCCGCAAGACCGGCCGCGGCTTCTACGACCACAGCCCCGGCGCCGCCAGGCCGGTGCCGCGCAACGCCGAACCGGGCGTGAGACCTGACCGCGTGCTGGTGCAAGGCGACCTCGGCCCCGCCGCTTCGCTGGTCGGGCTTCTGCGCGAGACCGGCATCTCCGTCGAAGAGACTTCCGGCTCCGGTTTGATGCTGGTGGACGGCGTCACGCTGGCACTCACCGACGGCCGCACCGCCACCGCCCGCGCCGCCGACGACGGGCTCGCGCCCTTGGTGCTGTTCGATCTGGCGCTGGACTACGCCAAGGCCACCCGCGTGGCGCTGGCCCCCGCCGACGGCACGCCGGCGGACGCGCTCGCCGTCGCCGCCGGGCTGTTCCAGGCGCTGGGCAAGGCGGTGTCGGTGATCGACGACGCCCCCGGTCTGGTGGTGATGCGCACCGTCGCCATGCTCGCCAGCGAGGCGGCCGACGCGGCGATGCAGGGCGTCGCCAGCGCCGCCGACATCGACATCGCGATGACCAAGGGCGTGAACTACCCGCTGGGCCCGCTGGCCTGGGCCGACCGCATCGGCCTGCCCCATGTGCTGGCCGTTCTCGACGCCCTGGCCCGCACCTACGGCGAGGACCGCTACCGCGCGTCGGCGCTGTTGCGCCGCAGGATTTCCGGAGGAAACCGCTTCCATGGCTGAGTCCCACACCGACCCCCAATCCGCCGATCTTCAGAAATTGGCCGAAGCGGTCGGCCGCGGCATGTACGAGCGCGACCATTGCGCCCAGGCCCACGGCATCGAACTGCTGGAGATCGCCCCCGGCTATGCCCGCATGAGCATGACCGTGCGCAAGGACATGGTGAACGGCCACGACATCGGCCATGGCGGCATGACCTTCACGCTGGCCGACACCGCCTTCGCCTATGCCTGCAACGCGGCGAACGAGGTGACGGTGGCGGCGGGCTGCTCCATCACCTTCCCCGCCCCGGCCAAGCTGGGCGACCTGCTGACCGCCGAATGCCGCGAAGTGCACAAGCGCGGCCGTTCCGGCGTCTACGACGTCACCGTCACCAGCCAGGACGGCACAATCGTCGGCCTGTTCCGCGGCCAGTCGGCGCGCCTCGCCGGCAGCGTGATCCCCGTTCCCGGAGCCTCCCATGCGTGAAGCCTTCCTCTGCGACGCCGTCCGCACCCCCTTCGGCCGCTACGGCGGCGGGCTGGCCCCGGTGCGCCCGGACGACCTCGCCGCGGTGCCGCTGAAGGCGCTGATGGAGCGCAACCCCGGCGTCGAATGGTCCGCCGTCGACGACGTGATCCTCGGCTGCGCCAACCAGGCCGGCGAGGACAACCGCAACGTCGCCCGCATGGCGGCGCTGCTGGCGGGATTGCCCGAGACGGTGCCCGGGACCACGGTCAACCGCCTCTGCGGCTCCGGGATGGACAGCATCGGCATGGCCGCCCGCGCCATCAAGGCGGGCGAGGCGGACCTGATCGTCGCCGGTGGCGTCGAGAGCATGACCCGCGCGCCCTTCGTCATGGGCAAGTCCGACAGCGCCTTCTCCCGGCAGGCCGAGATCTTCGACACCACCATCGGCTGGCGTTTCGTCAATCCGTTGATGAAGGCAAGGTTCGGCATCGACAGCATGCCGGAGACGGCGGAGAACGTCGCCGCCGACTACGCCATCTCCCGCGCCGACCAGGACGCCTTCGCCGTCCGCAGCCAGCAGCGCGCCGGCCGTGCCCAGGAATCCGGCCGCCTCGCCCGCGAGATCGTCCCGGTCGCCATCCCCCGCCGCAAGGGCGAGCCGACGATAATCTCCGCCGACGAGCATCTGCGCCCCGACACCACGCTGGAAGCGCTGGCCAAGCTCTCAACCCCCTTCCGCAAGGAGGGCGGCAGCGTCACCGCCGGCAATGCGTCCGGCGTCAATGACGGCGCCGCCGCGGTGATCGTGGCGTCGGCCGACGCGGTGAAGCGCTATGGCCTGACCCCGCGCGCCCGTGTCGTCGGCACCGCGGTGGCCGGCGTGGCGCCGCGCGTGATGGGCATCGGCCCGGCCCCGGCGACGCAGAAGCTGC
Source organism: Azospirillum sp. TSH64 (assembly GCF_003116035.1). GTDB lineage: Bacteria > Pseudomonadota > Alphaproteobacteria > Azospirillales > Azospirillaceae > Azospirillum. Next base: position 1,546,366 of record NZ_LGQW01000015.1, on the reverse strand, counting down.
TGGCCCGCCTCGGCCTCTCCATCGGCGACGTCGACGTGATCGAGCTGAACGAGGCCTTCGCCGCACAGGGCCTCGCGGTGCTGCGCCTGCTGGGCCTGCCCGACGATGCCGAGCATGTGAACCCGAATGGCGGCGCCATCGCGCTCGGCCATCCGCTCGGCGCCAGCGGCACCCGGCTGGTCGCCAGCGCGGTGATGGAGCTGGAGGACCGCAAGGCGACCCGCGCGCTCTGCACCATGTGCATCGGCGTCGGCCAGGGCATCGCCATGATGGTGGAGCGGGTCTGAACGAAAACCGGCAACACCGGCCGTCAAGCGCCGGGCATCAGTACGAAGGGAGAAGCGCACCATGTCCATCATGACCGATACCGGCGTTACCGAGGGCGCGAAAGCCGGCATGGACCGCTACGAGTTCGCCAGCCGCGACGAGATCGTCGCGATGCAGACGGAGCGGCTGGCATGGTCGCTGCGTCACTCTTATGCCAACGTCGCGTCCTTCCGAGCCAAGTGCGAGGCGAAGGGCGTCCATCCCGACGACTTCAAGGAATTGAAGGATTTGGCGCTCTTCCCCTTCACCGTGAAGGACGATCTGCGCCGCGCCTACCCCTATGGCATGTTCGCCGTGCCGATGGAGGACATCGTCCGCGTCCATGCCTCCAGCGGCACCACCGGACGGCCGACAGTGGTCGGCTACACCAAGGGCGACATCGACGTCTGGTCGGAGGTCGTCGCCCGCTCCATCCGCGCGGCCGGCGGCACGCGCAACGACATCGTGCACATCGCCTACGGCTACGGCCTGTTCACCGGCGGCCTCGGCGCCCATTACGGGGCGGAGCGGCTGGGCTGCGCCGTGGTGCCGATGTCGGGCGGCCAGACCGAGAAGCAGGTCCAGCTGATCCAGGACTTCAAGCCGACCATCATCATGGTCACGCCGTCCTACATGCTGAACATCGCCGACGAGATGCGCCGCCAGGGCATCGACCCGCGCGGCACCAGCCTGCGCGTCGGCATCTTCGGCGCCGAGCCCTGGACCGGTGCCTTGCGCGAGGAGATCGAGCGCACCTTCAACATCCATGCGGTGGACATCTACGGCCTGTCGGAGGTGATGGGGCCGGGCGTGGCGTCCGAATGCGTCGAGACCAAGGACGGCCCGGTGATCTGGGAGGATCATTTCTATCCCGAGATCATCGATCCCGAATCAGGCGAGGTTCTGCCGGACGGCTCCTACGGCGAGCTGGTCTTCACCACGCTCACCAAGCAGGGCATGCCGGTCATCCGCTACCGCACCCGCGACCTGACCCGGCTGCTGCCGCCGACTTCGCGCGGCATGCGGCGGATGGACAAGATCACCGGCCGGTCCGACGACATGCTCATCATCCGCGGCGTGAACGTCTTCCCGACCCAGGTCGAGGAGCTGATCTGCAAGATCCCGGCGCTGGCCCCGCATTATGAGCTGGTGGTCAGCCGCGACGGCCATATGGACAACCTCGCCGTCCGTGTGGAGATGCATGACGACATCCACCCGTCGGAATGGGACGGCCATGCCAGGCATCTCCAGCACTCGATCAAGTCGCTGATCGGCATCAGCACCCGCGTCGAGGTGGTCGAACCCGGCGGCATCGCCAGGTCCATCGGCAAGGCCAAGCGAGTGCAGGATCTGCGGCCCAAAAGCTGAGGCTCAGCCCTTCTGCGACAGCAGCGGGAAGGCGTCCAGAACGCCGGTCAGCAGGATCTGGACGCCGACGCAGAACAGCAGGAAGGCGAACAGCCGCGTCAGCACCCGCACCCGCGTCGGACCCAGGAAGGCGACGATGCGGTCGGCGGAGCGGTAGGACAGCCAGATCAGCGCGGCAATCGCCAGCGCCGCCCCCGACATGCCCAGGAAGAACTCCATCAGCCCGCCGGCCCCGCGCGTCGGACGGGTGGAGCCCAGCGCGATGGCGACCGAGATGGTGCCCGGCCCGGTGGTGAAGGGGATCGTCATCGGGAAGAAGGCCGACTCCGCCAGCCGGTCGTTGTCGCCGGTGGGTGCGGCCTGTTCCTGCTTACGCGCCTCGTGGCGTTCCGGTGCGGTCAGCAGCGCCCAGGCGCGTTCAGCCACCACGAAGCCGCCGGCGATCCGCAGCGCCGCCATCGACACGCCGAAGAAGTTCAGCACATAGGCACCCGCCCACAGCGCGGTCAGCATGACGATGGCCGAATAGAGGCTGACCAGCCCGGCCAGCCGCGCCCGGTCGCGCGGACTGCTGTCCGCCGTCACCTGGCTGAAGATCAGCGCCATCGCCAGCGGATTGACGATGGAGAACAGGGCGGTGAAGGCGAGCAGGAAACTGTCGAGCATGGCATCCAGGGGTTTGTCGGCCGTTTGAACAGTTAGCGGGGACGGGGCAGGACTGGCAAGGGTGGCGTTGTTTCCCTCTCCCGCCCCTTAATCCCCTCTCCCCCCTGGGGAGAGGGGGACATCTTCATCCCTGCCCGAAAATTCACCACCCACACAGCCTCAGCCCGAAAATTGTGCGCCTTGCGAAAAACACACCTGCCCGAACACTGTCCACACCGTCAGTTCCTGTCTGGATAGACAAGTTTTCTCTTCGTGAAAACAAAGCCCTACCCGCTGAATACTCAATCCCGTCCCCCTCTGGCTCGCTTCTTGCTCTCGTCCCCGCCGAGAGACGACAACGCGAAGGGACGAACGCCGTGCCAGCCGCCCAGCCCGCACCGCTCACTCTGGTTCCGCCGGCCGCAGACGCGGCGCCGCGCACCATCGTCGATGTCCGCAACCTGACCCTGACCTATCAGGCTGCCGACCATCCGGTCTACGCGCTGAGCGACGTCAGCCTGTCGATATCCAAGGGCGACTTCATCTCGCTGATCGGCCCCAGCGGCTGCGGCAAGACGACCCTGATGCGGGTGGTCGCCGACCTCGAACAGCCGACCTCCGGCGAGGTCACGGTCAACGGCATGACGCCGGAACAGGCACGGCTGAAGCGCGCCTACGGTTACGTCTTCCAGGCCCCGGCGCTCTACCCGTGGCGGACGGTGGAACGCAACGTCATGCTGCCGCTGGAGATCATGGGGCTTCCCAGGGCAGACCGGCAGCAGCGCGCCCGCGAGCAGCTCGACCTCGTCGGGCTGTCCGGCTTCGAGCGCAAATTCCCCTGGCAGCTGTCCGGCGGCATGCAGCAGCGGGTGTCCATCGCCCGCGCCCTCGCCTTCAACCCCGACCTGCTTTTGATGGACGAGCCGTTCGGCGCGCTCGACGAGATCACCCGCGACCATCTGAATTTGCAGCTAACCCGCCTGTGGCTCGGCACCCGCAAGACCTGCATCTTCGTCACCCACTCCATCGCCGAGGCGGTGTTCCTCTCCACCCGCATCGTGGTGATGAGCCCGCGCCCCGGCCGCATCCTCGATGTCATCGACTGTGACCGCGACCTGCCGCGCGAGCGCACGCTCGACATCCGCGAAAGCCCGGAGTTCCAGCGCATCGCCCACCGCGTCCGCGAAGGGCTGATGGAGGGCCACAGCTATGACGATTAAGGGCTCCCTCCCCGTCGCCGTGATGGCGCTGGCGGTGCTGGTACTGTGGTACGCAGGTGCCGTCTGGCTGAACGCGCCGATGGCGACCGACGCGCTGAACCGCGCCGGCCACGACTGGACCACCGCCGACCTGATCCGCGCCACGCTGGCGATGAAGCGCCCGATCCTGCCGACGCCGGATCAGGTGGCACTCGATCTCTACACGTCCCTGACCGGCTATCCGGTGACCAGCATCCGCAACCTGCTCTACCACACCGGCGTCACCGCCGGGGCCGCCCTGGCCGGCTTCGGCATGGGGGTGGTTCTGGGGGTGGCGCTGGCGGCCGGCATCGTCCAGGCACGCACGCTGGAATCCAGCCTGTTGCCCTGGGTCATCGCCTCGCAGACCGTGCCGATCCTGGCGATTGCGCCGATGATCGTGGTGATCCTCGGCAATCTGGGCTTCACCGGCCTGCTGCCCAAGGCGATCATCGCCATGTATCTGTGCTTCTTCCCGATCACCATCGGCATGGTGAAGGGGCTGCGCTCCGCCGATCCGCTGACGCTGGACCTGATGCGGACCTACAGCGCCGGCACCGCCCAAACCTTCCGCCTGCTGCGCCTGCCGGCCTCGCTGCCCTATTTGTTCACCAGCCTGAAGATCGCGGTCGCCGCCAGCGTCGTCGGCGCCATCGTCGCCGAGTTGCCGACCGGCGGGCAGGCGGGATTGGGCGCCCGATTGTTGTCCGGCTCCTATTACGGCCAGACCGTGCAGATCTGGAGCGCGCTGGTGATGGCGGCAGTGCTGAGTGTCACGCTGGTCGCCGTCGTCGGCCTCGCCGAACGGGCGCTGGTGCCGGGCGGCCGGGGAGGAGCACGATGAGCCGCTCCACCATGCCCCGCCCCATCATGGCACCGTGGCCGCTGGTGATGCTGGCCGCCCCGCTGCTGCCCTTCGCCGCACAGGACGGTGCCGCCCTTTATCTGCCGCAGCTTCCCGTGGCCCTGGCCCTCTTCGCCCTGACCGTCGCGACGATCCTCGCCCGCCGCCTGCCCGGCTCGGCACTGGGCGAGGCCCTGCTCCTGCTGGCCGGAGTCGCCGCCGCCTATGCCGCCCCGCTGCTCCTGCTGAACCAGGGCAACGCCCTCGCCCAGGCCGGTGGGCTGTGGATCTATGTGGCCGGCGCCACACTGCTGCTCTGGCGGGTGCTGGCTCTGCTGGCGGGCATCGCCGGGCCGGTGCGGCTGGCCGGCCCCGCCTTGTTCGGGCTGGCGCTGGTCATGCTGTGGGAGATCCTGACCCGCGGCTTCCAGGTGCCGACCATCCTGTTGCCGCCGCCGAGCCTCGTGGCAACCGCCTTCGCCGCCAACGCCGCCGATTTGTGGGACGATTTCCGCCAGACGGTGCTGATTTCGGTCCTGCGCGGCTATCTGATCGGCTGCGGCGCCGGATTCCTCGTGGCGATCCTGGCCGACCGGGTGCCCTTCCTGGCGCGCGGGCTGCTGCCGCTCGGCAATCTGGCCAGCGCCGTGCCGGTGGTGGGCATCGCGCCCATCATGGTGATGTGGTTCGGTTTCGACTGGCAGTCCAAGGCCGCCGTCATCGTGGTGATGACCGTCTTCCCCATGCTGATCAACACTTTGGCCGGCTTGCAGAGCGCGGATCGCATCCAGCTCGACCTGATGCGCTCCTATGGTGCCGGCTACTGGCGCACGCTGGCGATGCTGCGGCTTCCCTGCGCCTTGCCCTTTTTGTTCAACGGACTGAAGATCAACTCAACCCTGGCTCTGATCGGGGCCATCGTCGCCGAGTTCTTCGGGACGCCGGTGGTGGGGATGGGCTTCCGCATCTCCACCCAGGTCGCCCGGATGAACTTGGATGTGGTCTGGGCGACGATCGCCGTCGCCGCCCTGACCGGATCGCTGCTCTACGGTGCGCTGGCACTGGCGGAGCGGCATGTCACCGCCTGGCACCCGTCCTTCCGCAAACGCTGACCGCCTCAAGCCAAAACAAAACCCAGCCAGAAGAGGATCGAACGCGATGAAGACCCTTGCCTCCGCCGTCCTGCTCGCCGCAACCGCGCTCACCGGCCTCGCCGGCTGGGGGGCGCCGGCCGCCGCCGCCGATGCGCTGACGCTCCAGCTGAAATGGGTCACCCAGGCCCAGTTCGCCGGCTATTACGTCGCCGCGGCCAAGGGCTTCTACAAGGACGCCGGGCTGGACGTGACGATCAAGGCTGGCGGCCCCGACATCAACCCGACCCAGGTCATCGCCGCCGGCGGTGCCGACGTGATCGTCGACTGGATGCCGTCGGCGCTGGCCAGCCGCGAGAAGGGCGTGCCGCTGGTCAACATCGCCCAGATGTTCCAGAAGTCCGGCATGATGCTGACCTGCCGCAAGGACGCCAACATCAAGGATCCGAAGGACTTCAAGGGCAACACGCTGGGCGTCTGGTTCTCCGGCAACGAATATCCGTTTTTGGCCTGGATGAGCAAGCTGGGCTACTCCACCTCCGGCTCCAGCCCGGACGTGAAGGTGCTGAAGCAGGGCTTCAACGTCGATCCTCTGTTGCAGAAGCAGGCGGCCTGCATCTCCACCATGACCTACAACGAATATTGGCAGCTGATCGAAGCCGGCATGAAGGCCGACGAGCTGACCGTCTTCAAGTATCAGGAGCAGGGCGTCGCGACGCTGGAGGACGGCCTCTACGCCACCGAGAAGTCGCTGTCCGACCCGAAGATCGTCGAGAAGCTGGCGAAATTCGTAAAGGCCTCGGCCAAGGGCTGGGAGTACGCCGCCAAGAACCAGGCCGAGGCGGTGAAGATCGTGCTGGAGAACGACACCACCGGCGCCCAGACCGAGGAACACCAGACCACCATGATGCAGGAGGTCGCCAAGCTGATCGAGGGCGGCGCCAAGGGCACCGGCTATCTCGACCCGGCCGATTTCGACCGCACCGTCGGCATCCTGATGTCGGGCGCGTCGGCCCCGGTGATCTCGAAGAAGCCGGAAGGCGCCTACAGCCATGCGGTGTTCGACGCGGCGGCGAAGCTGTAAGAGCACCGATCGCGGGGGAGTGGGTGCTGCCTGCGCCGCCACTCCCCCCACCCCGTTACCATCCCCGAATTTCCGCGGCAAAAAGCTTCCCGCCCGCGGAAACGCAGCGATATATTAGTGGCTGCGGTCGAAGGCATGACCGCCGACGACATGAATGGGACGATTATGGATTCCAACGCGGGCGATACGAACATGGTGGCCGTGGCCGCACCGGTGCGCCGCCGCCGCCGCCGGCCCGCCAGTGCCACCGCAAGGCCTGCCCACCGCGGCGCCACGGTCTCGGGCACCATCTACCGCGACCTGCGCGACGACATCGTCTCGCTGCGGCGCAAGCCGGGCGAGCCGGTGATCGAGAAGGAGGTGGCGGAAACCTATGGCGTCAGCCGCACGCCGGTGCGCGAGGCGATGCTGAAGCTGGCCGACGAGGGTCTGGTGGAGGTGTTCCCGCAGTCCGGCACCTTCGTCGCCCGCATTCCCATCAGCGGCCTGCCGGAGGCCATCGCCATCCGCCGCGCGCTGGAGGAGGCCACCGTGCGCTACGCCGCCGAACAGGCGAGCGGCAGCCAGGTGGCGCGGCTGCGCGCCAATCTGGAACTCCAGCGCGAGATGAAGGAGTCCGGCAATTTCGACGGCTTCCACGAGGCCGACGAGGCATTCCATGCCCTGCTGGCGGAGATCTCCGGCTATCCCGGCTTCTGGGCGGTGACCCAGCAGGTGAAGCGGCAGGTCGACCGCTACCGCCATTTGACCCTGCCGGCGGCCGGCCGGATGGACAAGGCGCTGGCCGAACACGGCGCCATCGTCGAGGCCGTCGCCGCCCGCGACCCCGACCGCGCGGTGGGCGAGCTGCGCCACCATCTGACCGACCTGCAACTTGGCATCGCCGAGGTCCGGCGGAGCTATCCGCAATATTTCACGGAATGAGATTTCACGGAATGAGCGGGCGGGACGCGCTCACAGCTTGCGCGTCTCATAGGCCGTGAAGCTGGCGGCGCGCGGGGCATAGCCGCTGGCGAAATGGGCGGAGGAGACGATCATGTCGGCGGTGGCCTCGTTGCAGGCCATCGGGATGTTGTAGAGCGTCGCCAGCCGGGTCAGCGCCTTCACATCGACATCGTGCGGCTGGGCGGTCATCGGATCGACGAAGAAGACCAGCAGGTCGATCCGCCCTTCCGCGATCATCGCGCCGATCTGCTGGTCGCCGCCCAGCGGGCCGCTCTTCAGCGGGGTGATGTCCAGGCCGGGATGGGCGGCGCGCACCTTCTGCCCGGTGGTGCCGGTCGCCCAGAAGGCGTGGCCGTCCAATGCTTCGATGTTGGCGCCGATCCAGGCGATGAGGTCCGCCTTGCGGGCGTCATGGGCGACGAGGGCGATGCGCTTGCGGGGCTGCTGACTGGACATGACTGGACACTCCGGGCGAAGACCGTTCACTAATATATTACCTTTGAGGCCGACGCAACGCGGCCCCTCCGACCCTACCGCACTCCCCCGTCGGACCAGCGACTTTGTCGCACCCTCCGCCGCCTGAAATGTCCGGCACTCCATCATTAGAGCTTGCCCGGCTTACTAGTATATTAGTATGATGGCGCCAGACCCGCCGGGACGCCGGCTGCACAGATTTTAAAAGGACCCTTCCCATGAAAATCTCCGTCCGGCATGCCTCCCATCCCGACGCGGTCCGCGGCTTCGACACCGAGACGCTGCGCGACCATTTCCTGGTCCCGACCCTGTTCGAGGCGGACGAGACCGTCTTCACCTACAGCCACATCGACCGTTTCGTCGTCGGCGGCGCCATGCCGGTCGCCGGCCCGCTGAAGCTGGACTCCTCCAAGGAGATCGGCTCGCCCAACTTCCTCGACCGGCGCGAGCTGGGCGTGGTCAATGTCGGCGGTGCCGGCCGCGTCACCGTCGACGGCGCCGTCTATGAGCTGGCGCCGCGCGACGCGCTCTATGTCGCGATGGGCAGCAAGGACGTCGTCTTTGAAAGCCTGGACCGCCGCGAGCCGGCCAAGTTCTACCTGAACAGCACGCCCGCCCATGCCCGGTTCGAGACGATGAAGATCTCGATCGGCCAGGCCAAGGCCGTGCATCTCGGCGACCCGGCCCAGTCGAACGAGCGCACCATCTACCAGATGATCCACCCGGACGTGGTCCGCACCGCGCAGCTGGTGCTGGGCATGACGGTGCTGAAGCCGAACAACATGTGGAACACGATGCCGTGCCACACCCATGACCGGCGCTGCGAGGTCTATTTCTACTTCGACCTGCCGGAAGAGGCGCGCGTCGTCCACCTGATGGGCGAGCCGGAGCAGACCCGCCACATCGTGGTCGCCAACGAGCAGGCGGTGATCTCGCCGCCCTGGTCGATCCATTCCGGCGTCGGCACCCGCAACTACACCTTCATCTGGGCGATGGGCGGCGACAACCAGGACTTCACGGACATGGACTTCGTCGCCATGGACCGCCTGCGCTGACGCGCCCGCCGATTTGAAACCAACTCATAAGAACGGGAACCGACCATGAGCATTTCGTTCGACCTGACCGGCAAGGTGGCGCTGGTCACCGGCGCCAACACCGGCATCGGCCAGGGCATCGCCGTGGCGATGGCCGAGGCCGGCGCCGACATCGCCGCCGTCGACGTGGTGTCGCTGGACGAGACCAAGGGTCTGGTCGAGGCGACCGGCCGCAAGTTCCTCGGCATCCACGCCGACCTGACCTCCATCGCCCCGGTGCAGGGGCTGGTGGAGCAGACGGTCGCCACGCTCGGCGGGCTGGACATCCTCGTCAACAACGCCGGCATGATCCGCCGCGCCGACGCCGTCGACTTCAGCGAGGCCGACTGGGACGCCGTGATGAACCTCAACATCAAGACGGTGTTCTTCCTCTGCCAGGCCTTCGGCCGCTATGCCATCGGTGCCGGCCGCAAGGGCAAGATCATCAACATCGCCTCGATGCTGTCCTTCCAGGGCGGCATCCGCGTGCCGTCCTACACCGCCTCCAAGAGCGGCGTCGCCGGCATCACCAAGCTTCTCGCCTGCGAATGGGCCGGCAAGGGCATCAACGTGAATGCCATCGCGCCGGGCTATGTCGCCACCAACAACACCGCGGCTCTGCGCGCCGACGAGAACCGCAGCGCCGAGATCCTCGGCCGCATCCCGGCCGGCCGCTGGAGCGTGCCGTCCGACATCGGCGGCCCGGCGGTGTTCCTGGCCTCGGATGCCGCCGACTACATCCACGGCACCATCCTGCCGGTCGACGGCGGCTGGCTGGCGCGCTGACCGCAAAAGCAGCCCTCCCCGCCCCTCACGGGCGGAGGAGGGCTTTTCCATTGGGGGAGGAAACCGGACGATGACCACCGCAACGGCGACCGATGTGTTCCTGACCGCGGGCGACATCCCGTGGCAGGATCTGGGCGACGGCGTGCGCCGCAAGATCCTCGGCTACAACGACACGATGATGATGGTGCGGGTGGAGTTCGAGGCCGGCGCCATCGGCGCGCAGCATCGCCATCCCCATGTCCAGTGCGCCGTGGTGGAGAAGGGCTCCTTTGACGTCACCATCGACGGCCGCACCAAGCGGCTGAACACCGGCGACGGCTATATGGTGCCGTCCAACGTCCTGCATGGCGTGGTGGCGCTGGAGCCGGGCGTGCTGCTCGACATCTTCACGCCGATCCGCGAGGATTTCCTGGGTGAGCCGGTGGCCTACGCTGCCGAAACCGACGCAAAGTAACTCCCCCGATCAGGGCGCAGGCCGGTTTTCAAACCGGCCCGGCGCCCCGGCCCTTTCAAATCGGCCCCCTCAGATCGGCCTTTTCAAATTGGGTCGCCCGGCGCCGTGAAATAGCGCGGGTAGTCGCGGCGGATGTCGGCGACCGATATCTGCAGATCGTCCAGATGGTCGTCCAGCGCCTTGATGGCGGCGGCGGGGTCGTTCGCCGCCATCGCGTCGAGGATGGCCGTGTGCTCGGCGATCACCTCGGCGATGCGGCCGCGCACCGGCAGGGTCAGCAGGCGGTAGCGGTCGATCTGCACCTTGGTCTGCTGGATCAGCGTCCAGAAGCCGGGATAGCCGGCGATCTCCGCGATCAGCGCATGGAACGCCTCGTCGGCCTGATGGAAGCCTTCGTAATTGGCGGTTTCCTGCATCTCGCGCTGCAATTCCAGATTGGCGCGCAATGCCGCGATCTGGCTGCGGCTGGCACGCGCCGCCGCATAGCGCACCGTCGCCTCCTCCAGCGCCTTGCGGATGGCGAAGGCTTCCGGCAGGGCGTCCAGCGGGATGCGCGACACGAAGGTGCCGGACTGCGGGAAAATCTCGATCAGCCCCTCGTCGGCCAGCTTCAGCACCGCCTCGCGCACCGGCGTGCGGCTGACGCCATAGGACTCGGCGATCTGCTTCTCGGCGATGGCGTCGCCGGGCTTGCGCTTCAGCGAGACGATCTCGCCGCGCAGGTCGCGGTAGATGCGCGATGCGACGGTGGCGGCGCGGCGCGGCGGGCGCACCGCCGGGGCCGGGGCCGCGCTGCGGCGCACGGCTGCGGAGGTCAGGCCGCCTTCATCTTCTGTCGTCGCGACCTTCTTCACCGATGGCTCCATTCCGGCAAACATACAGATGTCGTGGGGCGGCGGTCCGCCACCCGCGAGATGTTCCTCATCCCCAGCAATCTACCTGCCCCTCTTCGTCAACGTCAAACCCATCGCCGGTTTTCCTTATAGGCCGGGTGCGGCGACTGGGCGCAGCCTTCACCGGCTCCGAAGCCCCATCGGCGGAACGATTGGGCTTGCAATCAGATCTGATATATTAATATTATACGACCAGCCGGTAGGGACGGTCCCCCGCACGGACCCCGCCTTTTCCCCACCCTGCTTTTGCCCTTCTCTTGCAGCGTAGAGGCTTCCGATGCTTCACCCCGACCGTCTTTTTCCGAGCGACCCGACGCAACGTGCCATCGCGCGCCGCCTGTACGGCGAAGTCGCCGCCCTGCCGATCGTCAGCCCGCACGGCCACACCGATCCGTCCTGGTTCGCGCAGAATGAGGCGTTCCCCGATCCGGCGAGCCTGTTCGTCAAGCCCGACCATTATGCATTCCGCATGCTCTACAGCCAGGGAATTCCGCTGGAGCAGCTGGGCGTTCCGCGCAAGGACGGCGGGGAGACCTCGACCGATTCGCGCGCCATCTGGCGCCTGCTCGCCAGCAACTGGCACCTGTTCCGCGGCACCCCGACCTCGATGTGGCTGACGCACGCCTTCGAGACGGTGTTCGGCGTCACCGAGCGCCTGAGTGCCGCCAGCGCCGACCGCATCTACGACCAGATCGAAGAGTGCCTGCGCAAGCCGGAATACCGTCCGCGCGCCCTGTTCGAGCGCTTCAACCTCGAAGTGCTGGCGACCACCGAATCGCCGCTCGACCCGCTGGTCCACCACAAGGCGATCCGCGAGAGCGGCTGGAAGGGCCGGGTCATCACCGCCTTCCGTCCGGATCCGGTCGTCGATCCGGAGTTCGAGGGCTTCCGCGACAACCTCGCCGAACTGGCCCGCATCACCGGCAAGGACACCGCGACCTGGGACGGCTATCTCGCCGCTCTGGCCGACCGTCGCCAGTATTTCAAGAGCTTCGGCGCCACCTCGACCGACCACGGCCACCCGACGGCGGCGACCGCCGACCTGGCTCCTGCGGAAGCGGAAAAGCTGTTCGACATCGTCCGCCGCGGCGGTGCGACGGCCGAGGAGTCCGAGCTGTTCCGCGCCCAGATGCTGACCGAAATGGCGCGGATGAGCCTGGAGGACGGTCTGGTCATGCAGATCCACCCCGGCTCCTTCCGCAATCACAACGACGTGGTGTTCCAGCGCTTCGGCCGCGACAAGGGCGCCGACATCCCGAGCGGCACCGAGTATGTGCGGGCGCTGAAGCCGCTGCTCGACCGCTTCGGCAACGAGCGCGACCTGACCATCATCCTGTTCACGCTGGATGAGGACAGCTATTCCCGCGAGCTGGCGCCGCTGGCCGGCCATTATCCGGCGCTGCGCGTCGGCCCGGCCTGGTGGTTCCACGACAGCCCCGAGGGCATGCGCCGCTACCGCGAGATGATCACGGAGACCGCCGGCTTCTACAACACGGTCGGCTTCAACGACGACACCCGCGCCTTCTGCTCGATCCCGGCCCGCCACGACGTGTCGCGCCGCGTCGATTGCAGCTTCCTCGCCCGTCTGGTCGCCGAGCACCGGATGGAAGAGGACGAGGCCGCGGACCTGGCCGTCGACCTCGCCTACCGCCTCGCCAAGAACGCCTACAAGCTGTAACGGCCCAATCCCCCTCTCCCCCCCCGGGGAGAGGGTCGGGGTGAGGGGGATGCACCGCAGGATTTTCCCAAAGGTCCCGCCGCGCTTCCCCCTCACCCTAACCCTCTCCCCGGGGGGGAGAGGGAATATCAAGTCCCCTTCGCGCCTCAAGGACATCTTCCCATGGCATCGCTGACCATCCGCCTGCACCCCGCCGACAACGTCGTCGTCGCCGGCGCCGACCTGGAGCCCGGCACCACTCTGCCCGGCACCGAAGTCGCGACCACCGGGCCGGTGCCGGCCGGGCACAAGGTCGCGGTGCGCGCCATCGCGCTGGGCGAGCCGGTGCGCAAGTACAATCAGGTCATCGGCTTCGCCACCGCGGCGATCCAGCCGGGCGACCATGTCCACGTCCACAACATGGGCATGGGCAGCGATTTCGAGCGCGACTATGCCTTCGGCGCCGATGTCCACCCGGTCGAACCGATCCCGGAGGCCGAGCGCGCCACCTTCCAGGGCATCGTCCGCCCGGACGGCCGCGTCGCCACCCGCAACTACATCGGCGTGCTGACCTCGGTGAACTGCTCCGCCACCGCAGCAAGGATGATCGCCGACCATTTCCGCGGGGCAGCACTCGCCGCCTATCCCAACATCGACGGCGTCGTGGCGCTCACCCACGGCTACGGCTGCGGCATGGCCGGCAGCGGCGAGGTGATGGACACGCTGCGCCGGACCATCGCCGGCTATGCCCGCCACCCGAACTTCGCCGCGGTGATCCTGCTCGGCCTCGGCTGCGAGGTGAACCAGATCGACAAGCTGATGGAGGCCACCGGCCTGGAGGAGGGCGCCCGCGTCATCCCCATCGGCATCCAGGATATGGGCGGCACCGCCGCAGCGGCCCGCGAGGGCATCCGCCGGATCGAGGCGCTGCTGCCGGAGATCAACGACGTTACCCGCCAGACCCTGCCGGCCAGCCACCTGACGCTGGCGCTGCAATGCGGCGGCTCCGACGGCTATTCGGGCATCACCGCCAACCCGGCGCTGGGCTATGCCGTCGACCTGCTGGTCCGCAACGGCGGCACCGCCGTCCTGAGCGAGACGCCGGAGGTCTACGGCGCCGAGCATCTGCTGACCCGCCGCGCCGTCCGCCGCGAGGTCGGCGAGGCGCTGGTCGAGCGCATCGGCTGGTGGGAGGAGTACACCAGCCGCACCGGCGGCGAGATGAACAACAACCCGTCGCCCGGCAACAAGAAGGGCGGCCTGACCACCATCCTGGAGAAGTCGCTGGGCGCGGTCGCCAAGGGCGGCACCACCCCGATGACCGCCGTCTACCGCTATGCCGAGCCGATCACCGACAAGGGCTTCGTCTTCATGGACACGCCCGGCTACGATCCGGTGTCGGCGACCGGACAGGTGGCGGGCGGCGCCAACGTGCTGTGCTTCACCACCGGCCGCGGCTCGGTGTTCGGCTGCAAGCCGACGCCCAGCCTGAAGCTGGCGACCAACAGCACTTTGTTCCGCCGCATGCCGGACGACATGGACATCGACTGCGGCGCCATCGCCACCGGCGACGCCTCCATCGAGGAGGTCGGCCGCGCGATCTTCCAGCTGGTGCTCGACACCGCGTCGGGCCGCAAGACCAAGAGCGAGGAACTCGGCGTCGGTGCCGACGAATTTGCTCCTTGGCAGATGGGAGCGGTTATGTAAGGGGTCCGCCCCCTTAACCATGACCGATGACGAGCCGGCGCCATGCCCGACAGTTCCACCCCTCTCCCCGGCCCCCGCAGCGATGCCGGACCCTCGCCGGTGAACGCGCCGCAGACCCCGATCCAGCCTACCGTCAATCCGCAGGCTGGATCCGGGTCCAAGGGCACGGAGCCGATGCGGGCGATCCTGCTGGTGGTGCTGGGGGTGGCCTGCCTGTCCTGCTCCGACGCCACGGCGAAATATCTCGGCCGGACCCTGCCGCCGGCCGAGATCGCCTGGATGCGCTATGTCGTCTTCACAGCATTGGTGATGCCGCTGGCGCTCCGCGGCGGTTCGCTGAGCGTGCTGAAGACGACGCGGCCGGGGCTTCAGGTGGTGCGCGGGCTGGGCATGCTGGGCTCGGCGCTGTTCTTCATCATGGCGATGCAGCATCTGCCGCTGGCCGAGGCCGCGGCGATCAGCTTCGTCTCTCCCGTCTTCGTCACCGTGCTGTCGATCCTGCTGCTGGCCGAGACGGTCGGCGTCCGCCGCTGGGCGGCGCTGCTGGTCGGGCTGGCCGGCGTCATCATCGTCATCCGGCCAGGGGCGGAGGGGTTCCAACCGGCCTCGCTGCTGCCGATCCTGACCGCCTTCAGCTGGGCGCTGGGGCTGGTGGCGACGCGCAAGATGACGGTGCAGGAGAACCCGCTGACCACCATGGTGTGGAGCGCGCTCACCGGCCTGATCGCCCTGACGGCGCTGCTGCCGCTGCATGCGGCATGGCCGACGCCGTGGGAGATGCTGCTGGGGGTCTTCATCGGGCTGGTCTACACGGCGGCGCAATGGCTGCTGATCCTGGCCTACCGCCAGGGCGAGGCATCGGTGCTGGCGCCCTTCACCTACGTACAGCTGATCTGGTCCACGGCGCTGGGGTTCCTCGTCTTCGGCGCGGTGCCCGACCATTGGACCTTCGTCGGCACCGGCGTGATCATCGCCAGCGGACTCTACACCGCGCACCGCGAGCGGATGCGGGCGCGGGAACGCCGTTCTGTTGCCTGAAATGGGATTTGCCGGGGCGCTCCCCGGCTTGCGGAGAAGAAGCATGACCGACACGCCCAACCGCGTCGCCGCACTCGGCGAATGCATGATCGAGATGTTCCGGCGGCCGGACGGGTCGCTGACCATGGGGTTCGGCGGCGACACGCTGAACACCGCGGTCTATCTGGCGCGTCTGGGCACGCCGGTCGACTATGTCACCGCGCTCGGCGACGACAGCATCAGCGACGACATGGTGGCGGCCTGGGCGGCGGAAGGCGTCGGCACCGGCCATGTCCTGCGCGTGCCGAACCGCCTGCCCGGCCTCTACCTGATCGAGACCGATGCCAGCGGCGAGCGCCGCTTCCTCTACTGGCGCGACAATGCCCCGGCGCGCGAGCTGTTCGCCCTGCCCCAGACGCCGGAACTGTCCAAGGCGCTTGAAGGCTACGGCATCGTCTATCTGTCCGGCATCAGCATCGCCATCCTGGGCGAGCAAGGCCGCGAGCGCCTGTTCGAGGTGCTGGAGCGGGTCCGCGCGCAGGGCGGCAAGGTCGCCTTCGACACCAACTGGCGTCCGCGCCTGTGGCCGGACCTCGACACCGCGCGGGCCGCCTTCGACCGCATGCTGGCACTGACAGACATCGCGCTGCCCGGCGTCACCGACCTGCGCGACCTCTATGGCGACGCCGATGCCGACGCCGTGCTGGCCCGCGTCCGCAAGGCCGGCGTCACCGAGATCGTCCTGAAGCTGGAACAGCCCGGCTGCGTGGTGATCGAGAATGGCGAGGCGGTCGAGGTGCTGGCGCAGAAGGTCGCCACGGTGGTCGACACCACGGCGGCCGGCGACAGCTTCAGCGCCGGTTATCTGGCATCCCGCCTGCGCGGCGAGGGTCCGGCCGACGCCGCCCGCGCCGCCCACAAGCTGGCCGCCGCCGTCATCCAGCACCGCGGCGCCATCATCCCGCGCGACGCCATGCCGGCCTGATTCGCGGTTTTCTGTCGGCTTCAAGCCGACACATCACCCTTCCGCCGCCAGTTCGCGGCGGAAGGCGCGGCCCGCCATCCGGGCGACGACGGTAAGCGCCTCCTCGCCCATGCCGTCGCGCGCCGCCGCCGACATTCCCTTCATCGTGATGGCGACGAAGTCCGCCAGCGCGTCGGCCCGGTCCGGTGCCTCCGCGGCGATGAAGTCGCGGATCGCCGCCACGCCGGCCTTTCTCATCGTCTCGGCCAGCGCTGCCGCTTCCGGGTCGGCACTGTTGCGCGCCCCGTCCAGCACCAGACAGCCCGCCACCCCATCACGCTTCGGATAGAGCCGCGCCGCCAGCAGCAGCGTCTGCTCGATCACCTCGGCCATACTGCCGCCCTCGGCCTGCGCCCGGGCGAAGATGTTGGCCTCCCCCGCCGCATAGCGCCGAAGCGCCCGCTCGAACAGCCCCGCCTTGCTGCCGAAGGCGGCATAGAAGCTCGGCGGCTTGATTCCCAATTCGGCTCCCAGCTCGGCGACGCCCACGGCGTCGTAACCGCGGGCGTGGAACAGCCTCATCGCCGTCTCGACCGCCTCGTCCACATCGAAGGACCGCCGCCGTCCACGGGCTCCGGAGTTTTCTGTAGCGACCACTATATTTTCTCCTTGCGGAAATCCCCCGCCTGGATTTATATAGCGCTCACTACATTTTCTCAAGGAGCACATCATGGGTGAGTTCACCGGCCGCAAGATCCTGGTCCTCGGCGGCAGCCGCGGCATCGGCAAGGCCATCGTCCGCCGCTTCGCCAAGGCCGGCGGCGCGGTCGCCTTCACCTATGCCGGGTCGAAGGACGCCGCCGAGGCGCTTGCCGCCGAAACCGGCGCGGAGGCCATCCAGACCGACAGCGCCGACCGCGACGCCCTGATCGCCACGGTGGCCGGTCGCGGCGCGCTGGACGTGCTGGTGGTCAATGCCGGCACGGCGATCCTCGGCGATCCGCTGACCTTCGATCCCGACGCGGTCGACCGGATGATCGACATCAATGTCCGCGCGCCCTACCACGCGGCGGTCGAGGCGGCCCGGCAGATGAACGACGGCGGACGCATCATCGTCATCGGCTCGGTCAACGGCGACCGCATGCCGTTTGCCGGCGGGGCCGCCTACGCCCTGACCAAGGCGGCGGTCCAGGGCATGGTGCGCGGCCTCGCCCGCGATTTCGGCGACCGCGGCATCACCGTGAACGCCATCCAGCCGGGTCCGACCCACAGCGACATGAACCCGGCCGACGGTCCGATGGCGCCCGCCATGCACAGCTTCATGGCGATCAAGCGCCACATCGACGCCGACGAGGTCGCCGAACTGACCGCCTATGTCGCCGGCCCGCATGCCGCGATGATCACCGGCTCGTTCCAGACCATCGACGGCGGCTTCGGCGCCTGACCGACGGGTTCGATTGCCATCGAGAACGGGCCCGCCCGTCCCGGCCGTTATCCCCCGCCTTCGCGGGAGAGGACGGCCGGGACGTTTCCTTCTGCAATCCTGCTCCGCTCCCCAACGTCTCACAGCCATGTTGCCCCACAGCCATGACGGGAATGGGGGCGCCTTTGTCACACCCGGATCCGAACGGGGGATGAGCGAAATCGCTTGCCGCGCTAGCTAATATATTAGTATTCTGAGGCATGCGCTTCTGAGGAGGCTGGACGCCATGCCAACGGGCAACCCGCCGGCCAAAACCGGTTCCATCGCGGCGACACCGCCATCGACCATGCCGTCGACAACGCCACCCGCCACGCCGGTCATGCCGGCCAAGGCCGCCGCGCTGCTGGTCCGCCCGCCGGCGCGCCGGGACATGCGGCGCGGTCCGACCGCCGCCGACGCCATCCACCGCGACCTGCGGGCGGAAATCGTGTCGCTGAAACGCAAGCCGGGCGAGCCCATCGCCGAAAAGCAGATCGCCGAGGCCTATGGCGTCAGCCGCACGCCGGTGCGCGAGGCGGTGCTGCGGCTGGCCGACGAGGGGCTGATCGAGATCTTCCCGCAATCCGGCACCTTCGTCGCCCGCATCCCGCTGGGCGCCCTGCCGGAAGCCGGCGTGATCCGCAAGGTGCTGGAGCGGGCGACCGTACGCTTCGCCGCCGAACGCGCCAGCCGCAGCCAGATCGCCGCCTTGCGCGCCTGCCTGGAGCACCAGCGCGAGGTCGATGCGGTGGGCGACGCCGACGGCTTCCATCAGGCCGACGAAGCCTTCCATGCCCAGATCACCGAGATGGCGGGATATCCCGGCTTCTGGGGCATCATCCAGCAGGCCAAGGTCCAGCTCGACCGCTGCCGCCGCCTGACCCTGCCGGTCCCCGGCCGCATGCGCACGGTCATCGCCGAGCATGAGGCCATCGTCGAGGCCATCGCCGGCCACGATCCCGACCGGGCCGAACAGAGCCTGGTGCGCCATCTGGACAATCTGCAGATCACGGTGGACGACGTGCGCAACGCCGCCCCGCTCTATTTCTCCGGCAGCCTGACCGCCGACATCGCTGCCGCGACCGCCCTGGACGGAGCGCTTCGATGACCGGTTCCCGTCGCCGCATCGGTGTCGTCGGCCTCGGCATGGCGTCGGCGCCGCACGCGCAGAGCCTGATCGACCTGGCCGGCCGGGTGGAGGTGGCGGGCTGCTTCAGCCCGTCGGCCGACCGCCGCGCCGCCTTCGCCGCCCACCACGGCCTGCCGGTGGTCGACCGGCTGGAAACCCTGCTGGAGGACCCGGCGCTGTCGGCCGTCCTGCTGCTGACCCCTCCCGACAGCCATGCCGCTCTGGTGGCGCGCTGTGCCGCCGCCGGCAAGCATGTGCTGCTGGAAAAGCCGCTGGACGCGACGCCGGAGGGCGCGCGGGCGGTGGTCTCCGCCATGGAGGGAGCCGGGCTGACGCTGGGCGTGGTGTTGCAGCACCGCTTCCGCGCCTCGGTCGAGCGGCTGGCGGCACTGATGCGCGACGGCACGCTGGGCCGGCCGCTGACCGCGGCGGTCTCGGTGCGCTGGTGGCGCGACAACGCCTATTACGCCCAGCCCGGCCGCGGCATGAAGGCGCGCGACGGCGGCGGCGTGCTGCTGACCCAGGCGATCCACACGCTGGACGCCTTCGTCGGCCTCGTCGGCCTGCCGGATCAAGTTGCCGGATTCGCCGCCACCAGCGTCCTGCGCAAATCGGACCCAAGTGTGGGCATGGACACGGAGGATGTGGTCGCCACCGCCCTGCGCTACGGCAACGGCATGCTTGCGACCGTGAACGCCACCACCGCCGTCCATCCGGGCTATCCGGAGCGGATCGAGATCGCCGGGACCGGGGGCTCCGCCGTTCTGGCCGGCGACCGGCTGGAGGTGCAGCTGGTCGATGGCGAGCGCATAACCGCGGGGGCGGACGGCGCCACGCTGGGCGGCGGCGCCGACCCGATGGCCTTCTCCCACCAGCATCACCGCGCGGTGCTGTCCGACTTCCTCGACGCGCTGGACGAAGGACGCCGGCCGCGGGTGGACGGGCGCGAGGCGCTGAAGGTCCACCGGCTGATCGAGGCGATGCTGGAGGCGTCCGGGCTTGAAGCATCGGGCCGTGCCGCGAGCGTGGAGGTCGGCACGCCCTGATCGGCAGTCCAACCGGAACGCCCACCGGCCGCAAGCACGGCCTTGCGCAATCCACAGCTTTGGCGTAAAGCGCCAGAACCAGGCCGGGCCCCTCTGGCAACCTTCACCGGTTGCGATGTCGGACTGGGAACATCAGGAGCGGCCCGCGCCTTTTGCCCTTGACCGGCGCTTCCCGTCCGACGCCATCGGCGCGGCCCGGCCGGTCATCGGAAGACCCCGTGCGGCCACTCCTCCCACACTGATCGTGATGCGAGGACTCGTGCCCAAATGACGGAACTCTTCACCACCGACGCGCTGTTCGCGCTGCTCCAGGTCATCATGATCGATCTGGTGCTGGCCGGCGACAACGCCATCGTCATCGGTCTGGCCGCCGCCGGCCTGCCGAAGGACCAGCGCGGCAAGGCGATCCTGATCGGCATCCTGGCCGCCACCGTGCTGCGCATCGGCTTCGCCGCCGTCACCACCCAGCTTCTCCAGATCATCGGGCTGCTGCTGGCCGGCGGCGTGCTGCTGCTGTGGGTCTGCTGGAAGATGTGGCGCGAGCTGCGCCAGTCCAATGAGGAGGACGAGGCGGTCGAGTCGCTGGAGAACGATGACGCCACGGCGTCCGGCCCGCGCAAGACGCTGGGTCAGGCGGTCTGGCAGATCGTCGTCGCCGACGTGTCGATGTCGCTCGACAATGTGCTGGCCGTCGCCGGTGCGGCGCGCGAGCATCTGGGGGTGCTGGTCATCGGCCTGACCCTGTCGATCGCCCTGATGGGCCTCGCCGCCAGCTTCATCGCCCGCATCCTGCACAAGCACCGCTGGCTGGCCTATGTCGGCCTCGCCATCATCCTCTATGTCGCCCTGCACATGATCTATCGCGGCGCCCTGGAGGTGTGGCCCCTGGTGAACGGTCACGCCTGACCGGCCTAGTTTTAAAGGACCGACGGCGTCCGGCGCCGCATCCGAATGACTGGGGGGCTGGCTGCGGCGGACACTGGGGCCGAATGTCGCACCCGCCCCCCTGCGGCGATCCGTGGTCTGGCCGAAACCCGCCCCGCCAGTCACTTTGTCCCTCTCCCCGCAATCCTGATCGCAATAAAGTCCGAACGGTTGTTGCCGCTTTGAACTTTCAGGGTTGCGCGCAGATTGATATACTAATATCCTAAGTACAGTGAACAGGGGGCGGCGCAAGGTTAGCCGGGGGGCTGAAGGAGGATGGGGGGCAGGGCCGGTGTCGGCCATGCATGGTGCCCGGTCGCGCGCCGCGCTGTCGCAGCGCTGCGAAATCCGGCCGCCGCAAGCCCCGCCTTCCATGCTTCGTCTGTCACCGGTCCACGGTACGTGCAGTCGAGTGTGCAGGGCGGCCCGTCGCCTTCAGGCCAACGGGCAACGCCAGAACAAGAAAGGACGGGCCGCAACAGGCTTCGTCCCCACCATCAGGAGGAGAACCTATGAAGTTTTCGCTGACTTCGGTCCGCACCGCGCTGCTGGCCGCCTGTGCCGTCTGCGGCATCCTGGCCACCCCGATGCTGTCTGCGCCGGCCGACGCGCGCGACTTCCGGTCCGCCGACATCCACCCGACCGACTACCCGACCGTCGAGGCGGTCCGCTATGTCGGCAAGCTGGTGGCTGAGCGCAGCAACGGCAAGCTCGGCATCAAGGTGTTCCCGAACGGCGCGCTCGGCACCGAAAAGGACACCATCGAGCAGCTGAAGATCGGTGCGCTGGAGATGATGCGCATCAACGTGGCGCCGCTGAACAACGTGGTGCCGGAGACGATGGTCACCGCGCTGCCCTTCATCTTCCGCGACACCGGCCACATGCGCCGCGTGCTGGACGGCCCGATCGGCGACGAAATCCTGGCGGCGATGGAAAGCCAGGGCATGATCGGCCTGGCCTTCTACGACAGCGGCTCGCGCAGCATGTATTCGGCCGCCAAGCCTTACAAGACTCTGGCCGACATGAAGGGCGCCAAGATCCGCGTCCAGCAGTCCGACCTGTTCGTCGCCATGATCCAGGCGCTGGGCGCCAACGCCACGCCGATGCCCTTCGGCGAGGTCTACACCGCGCTGAAGACCGGCATCGTCGATGCCGCCGAGAACAACTACCCGTCCTACGAATCCTCCCGCCACTTCGAGGCGGCCAAGTACTTCACCCTGACCGAACACGCGATGGCGCCGGAAGTGCTGGTCTTCTCCAAGGTCGCCTGGGACCGCCTGTCGAAGGACGATCAGGCCACGGTCCGCAAGGCCGCCAAGGACTCCGTGCCCTACATGCGCAAGCTGTGGGACGAGCGTGAGCTGAAGTCCAAGGAGATCGTGACCCAGGCCGGCGCCCAGATCGTCGAGGTTCCGAACAAGCAGGAATTCATCGACGCCATGAAGCCGGTCTACACCCAGTTCGCGAACACGCCGAAGCTGCAGAGCCTCGTCCAGCGCGTCCAGGAAACCAAGTAACGACCTTTCTGTAACGCCAAGAACAAGGCGGCGCGCGGCTTCGTCCCGTCCGGGACGGACCGCGCACCGCCGGGGTCTCAGGAGTGGGGAGCCGCAGCATGGATATCGAGCTGCAAGCAATGGACGTCAGCCCGCCGCATGCGGCCGGCTGGTTGACCCGCATGAACGCGGCGCTGGCCAAAACCGGCATGTATGTCGCCATCATCGGCCTGATGATGATCGTGTGCGTCGTCTTCTATCAGGTGTTCGGCCGCTATGTGCTGAACAGCTCGCCGACCTGGGCGGAAAGCCTGGCCATCGTGCTGGTGCTCTACGTCACGCTGATCGGCGCCGCCGTCGGCGTCCGCGATGCCGGCCATATCGGGCTGGAATCGCTGCTGGTGATGCTGTCGGACAGCGCACGCCGCAAGATGGACGTGCTG
The DNA here is from genome assembly GCF_003116035.1 of Azospirillum sp. TSH64. Lineage (GTDB taxonomy): Bacteria > Pseudomonadota > Alphaproteobacteria > Azospirillales > Azospirillaceae > Azospirillum. The sequence goes on along the minus strand of NZ_LGQW01000015.1, from coordinate 1,523,320 downwards.
ATCTACGCCCTGGTCGGCATCTTCGGCGCCTGCATGGCCTACAACGGCTGGATCCTGGGCAGCTCGGTCGCCTCCTACACCATCCCGAACTTGCATGTCTCCGAAGCCGTGCGCTACGTGCCGCTGGTGCTGTCGGGCGTGCTGATCGTTCTCTTCTCCATCGAGCATATCGTCGCCATCGTGCGCGGCGAGGAGGTCAAGCCGTCATGGAACTGACCATCCTTTCAATCACCTTCTTCGGCTTCCTCATCCTCGGCATTCCGGTCGCCTTCGCCATCGGCCTGTCGGCGCTCTGCACCATCCTCTATGAAGGCCTGCCGGTCGCGGTGGTCTTCCAGCAGATGATGTCGGGCATGAACGTCTTCTCGTTCCTCGCCATTCCCTTCTTCGTCTTCTCCGGCGAACTGATGCTGCACGGCGGCGTCGCCGACAAGATCGTCACCGCGGCCAAGAGCATGGTCGGCCACATCCGCGGCGGGCTCGGCATGTCCAACGTGGTGGCCTGCACGCTGTTCGGCGGCGTCGCCGGATCGCCGGTCGCCGACGTGTCGGCCATGGGCGCCGTGATGATCCCGATGATGAAGCGGGAAGGCTACCACGCCGATTACGCGGTCAACGTCACCACCCACGCAGCGCTGGTCGGCGCGCTGATGCCGACCAGCCACAACATGATCATCTATGCGCTGGCCGCCGGCGGAAAGGCGTCCATCGGCGCGCTGATCGCCGCGGGCCTGATGCCGGCGCTGCTGCTGATGGTCTGCAACCTGGGTGCCGCCTATTACGTCGCGGTGAAGCGCGGCTATCCCAAGGGGACCTTCCCCGGCTGGGACATCCTGGCGCATTCCTTCGCCGCCGCGGCGCCGGGCCTGCTGATCGTCGTCATCATCCTGGCCGGCATCACCACCGGCGTGTTCACCGCGACCGAGTCGGCCTCGGTGGCCGTGATCTACGCGCTGCTGCTGACCACCTTCGTCTACCGCACGCTGAGCTGGGAGAAGTTCCTGGCCGCCGCCGCCAAGACGGTGAAGACCACCGGCGTGGTGCTGCTGCTGATCGGCGTGTCGACCATGTTCCAGTACCTCATGGGTCTCTACGAGGTGGCGGACATGACCGGCGAGCTGCTGGCCGGCGTGTCGACCAACCCGCTGATGATCTTCCTGCTGATCAACATCATCCTGTTCCTGCTGGGCACCTTCATGGACATGGCCAGCACCATCCTGATCTGCACGCCGATCTTCCTGCCGATCGCCATGCAGTACGGCATGGATCCGGTTCAGTTCGGCATCGTCATGCTGATCAACTGCGCGCTGGGCCTGAACACCCCGCCGGTCGGCACCACCCAGTTCATCGGCTGCGCCATCGGCGGCGTGTCGGTGGGCGAGGTGATGCGCTCCATCACGCCCTTCTACGGGGCGCTGTTCGTGGCGCTGCTGCTGGTCACCTATGTCCCGGCCTTCTCGCTGTGGCTGCCGCGCATGCTGATGCACTGAGGCGGACCGGGAAACAGGCGGCGCTCCCGCACCCCTGAACGACTTCTCTCCTGGACTGGGCCATCGGGTTTTCCCGATGGCCCTGTTTTTTGTGCGCTTTCCCCGCCCAGCCGCGCCGGCCCACCCCCGAATTGGGGGTAGTTTTCGAGTAATACCCCCCCAATCTGGAAAAAGAGTGGCAAGCCGCCGCAACAAGCCCGACCGGCCGGATGGCGTCGAAATCGGAAGAGACCGCACCGCTTTCGCTATGACGGAGAAAACAGATCGCCCGGCCGGAGTGGATGCTTCCCAAGGAATGATGGGCTTATTGGACGTTGTTTGGTGGACATGATCCCGTACATCACAGAACGCGCAAACGACTTCCAACAATTCCCCAGAAAGGGGTTTTCATGCACGGGATCATTCTTGCCGACGCCGCTCTGGCCGACATCGATGCGCTGATCGGCCGGCACGCGCCGGACGTGACGGTGGTCCGGGTCGCCGCGGACGAGGACGCCCTGGGCCTGCTGGCCGACGCCCTGGAGGCCGCCCGCGAGGCAGGCCCGGCGGCGGTCCACCTGATCGCCCATGGCGCGCCCGGTGTTGTGAAGCTGGGAGCGACGCCGCTCGACACCAGCGCCCTGTTCGACCGCCGCTGGCCCGATGCGACCGGCTGCGAGATCCTGATCCATGCCTGCGACGTCGGCGCCGGCGGCAACGGCCGCCGCTTCGTCGAGCGTCTGGCCGCCGTCACCGGTGCCCGCGTCGCCGCCGCCAGCCACCCGGTGGGTCATGCCGACCAGGGTGCCTCCTGGGACCTCGACGTGGTGACCGGCCCGATCCTGGCGGCCCGCCCGTTCGCCGGTGCCGAGGCCTGGCCGCACCGGCTCGGCTACAGCGGCACCGCCACCAGCGGCAACGACACGCTGATCGGCGACAACAGCGGCAACACCATCAACGGGCTGGCCGGCAACGACAGCATCGTCGGCGGCACCGGCAACGACAGCCTGATCGGCGGCATCGGCAACGACACGCTGGTCGGCGGCGGCAATACGGGCCAGTCGGCCGGCGACACCATGAATGGCGGTCTGGGCGCCGATCACTATGTCGGCGGCAGCGGCTTCAACATCGTCACCTACGAGAACGCCACCAGCGGCCTGACGCTCGACCTGACCAACGGCGCCAACAACACCGGCGAGGCGGCGGGCGACACCTTCGTCAACATCCAGCGCTGGATCGGCTCCGAATATGCCGACAGCCTGACCGCCGGCGACACCGCCGTCTGGTTCTGGGGCCATGGCGGCAACGACGTCGAGCATGGCGGCGCCGGCAACGACACGCTGGAGGCCGGCGACGGCAACGACAGCGTCTTCGGCGGCGGCGGCAACGACCTGATGTACGGCCGCGCCGACAACGACCAACTGCATGGCGAACTGGGCAACGACACGGTGGCCGGCGGCGGCGGTGCCGACCTGATCTACGGCGATGCCGGCAACGACCTGCTGAAGGGCGATTGGGAGCGCGACACCGTCTATGGCGGCGACGGCGACGACACCATTCTCGCCGGCATCGTCAGCTCGGGCAGCTACGCCCAGACCCAGGCCGACCTGATCTATGGCGATGCCGGCAACGACCGCTACATCGTGGTCAGCCAGTATGACGCCGGGACGGTCAGCTTCGACGGTGGTGCGGGCACCGACACCCTGGAGCTGCGGTCGGACAACCTGACCAGCTACAACGGCTACAATCTCGAATATTACAACGACGTCGCCTCGCCGAAGATCGACATCAGCGGCATGACGCTGACCAGCGTCGAGACGCTGGCCCTCACCGGCAGCCAGCGCCACACCGTGACGATGACCGCGGCCCAGGGCAACGGCTTCGGCAGCATCACCGGTGCGGCGACCGGCGACGCCTTCGCCATCGTCGGCGCCGCGCTGTCGGGGACGGTCGGCAGCGGCAACGGCAGCACGCTGACCGCCGGCAAGGTACAGGCGGAGACGGTGAACGGCGTCACGCTGGTCCATGTCGGGCTCGACGGCACCGCCGGCTCCGACCTGACCCTGCGCATCGCCGGCAGCTTCGCCGCGTCCAACATCAGCCTGTCCGGCAACACCATCACGCTGGGCCAGGGGAGCGGCTCGACCGGCGGTGGCGATACGGGGGGCGGCAACACCGGAGGCGGCAACACCGGCGGCGGGACGGGCAGCACGGGCGGCCAGACGCTGACCGGCACCGACGGCCGCGACTATCTCACCGGCGGCAGCGGCAACGACACCATCATCAGCAACGCCGGCAACGACTACATGACCGGCGGCGCCGGCAGCGACATTTTCGTCTTCAAGCCGGGCGACGGCTGGGACTATGTCGGCGACTTCCAGGCCGGCAGCGGCGGCGACGTGCTGAACGTCGCGGGCTGGGGCGGCTTCAAGGACTTCGCGTCGGTGATGGCCGTCACCGTGCAGGACGGTGCCAACACCGTCGTGAATTTCGACGGCAACAACAGCGCCATCCTCGCCAACGTCACCCGCAGCAGCCTGACCGCCGCCAACTTCTCCTTCACCGCCATTGGCGGCAGCACGGGCGGCGGCAGCACCGGCGGCTCGACCGGCGGCACGCCGGGCCAGACCATCACCGGCACCTCGGCTGGCGAGTATCTGGCCGGCGGCAGCGGCAACGACACCATCACCGGCAATGCCGGCAACGACTACATGATCGGCGGCGCCGGGCGCGACACCTTCGTCCAGCATGCCAGCGACGGCTGGGACGTCATCGGCGACTTCCAAGCCGGCACCGGCGGCGATGTGATCGACATCCGCAGCATCAGCGGCTTCACCAGCCTGAACAGCGTGCTGACCCACTCGACGCAGGACGGCGCCGACCTGTCCATCGACCTCGGTGCGTTCAACTCGATCAAGCTGATGGGTGTCGACCGCAACAGCCTGACGGCGGAGAACTTCCTGTTCGCCAGCTCGGTGGGGTGATTTGAGGAAAGGCTCCCTCTCCCGTCTTGGGAGAGGGAGCCCTTTTGCTTACCGCTCCACAGCCACCGGAACATTCAACGCGTTGCGCTTCTGCACCGCCTCGTAGACCGGCGGGAAGGCGGGGCGGTTGATGTAGCGGCCGGCGCCGCGCACCGCGCGGCTTTCGCCCAGCGCGTGGACGATGCGGCCCTGGCTCAGCGTGTAGGCCGGGGTGCCGGTGACGGTCATGCCCTCGAAGATGTTCAGGCCGACCTTCTGCATCTGGGTCTTGGCCGAGATGGTCTTGGTCGCCTTCGGATCCCACACCACCAGATCGGCATCGGCCCCGACACTGACCGAGCCCTTGCGCGGGTAGAGGTTGAAGATCTTCGCGGCGTTGGCGGAGGTCACGGCGACGAACTCGTTCATCGTCAGCCGGCCGGTGTTGACCCCGTGCGTCCACAGCGCGGTCATGCGGTCCTCGATGCCCGCCGTGCCGTTGGGGATCTTGGTGAAGTCGTTGCGGCCCATCGCCTTCTGCTCGGCGCAGAAGCAGCAATGGTCGGTGGCGGTGGTGTGCAGGTGACCGGCCTGGAGACCGCGCCACAGCGCGTCCTGATGCTCCTTCGGGCGGAAGGGCGGGCTCATGACATGGCCGGCGGCGAAATCCCAGTCGGGGCTGCGGTAGACCCCGTCGTCGATCAGCAGATGGCCGGCCAGAACCTCGCCGAACACGCGCTGGCCGTCGTTCTGGCCGCGCTCGATGGCGGCGAGCGCCTCCTTGGCCGAGACATGGACGATGTAGACCGGCACGCCGAACACCTTCGCCACCTGGATGGCGCGGTTGGCGGCCTCGCCCTCGACCTCCGGCGGGCGGGAGAGCGGGTGCGCCTCAGGCCCGGTCAGGCCCTGGGCCAGCAGCTTCTTCTGGAGCTGGAAGACCAGCTCGCCGTTTTCGGCATGGACGGTGGGGATGGCGCCCAGCTCCAGGCAGCGCTGGAAGCTGTTCACCAGCGTCTCGTCGTCGGCCATGATGGCGTTCTTGTAGGCCATGAAATGCTTGAAGCTGTTCACGCCATGGTCGGCGACCAGCGTGCCCATGTCCTGCCGCACGCTCTCGTCCCACCACGTCACGGCGACGTGGAAGCTGTAGTCGCCGGCCGCCTTCTCCGCCCAGCCGCGCCAGGTGTGATAGGCCTCCATCAGGCTCTGCTTCGGGTTGGGAATGACGAAGTCGATGATCGTCGTCGTCCCCCCGGCGAAGCCGGCGGCGGTGCCGCTGAAGAAATCCTCCGTCGTCACCGTGCCCATGAAGGGCAGTTCCATGTGGGTGTGCGGATCGATGCCGCCGGGCATGACGTAGCAGCCGCCGGCATCCACCACCTCCGCCCCCGCCGGCACGTCGAGAGCGTCGCCCACCGCGGTGATGAGGCCGTCCTGGCAGAGGACGTCGGCACGGCGGGTTTGCTCGGCGGTGACGACGGTGCCGCCACGGATCAGGATGGTGGGCATGCTCGGGCGCTCCCTCAGGAAATGGATGGGACGGAGTCGGTGGGCGTTTCGGCGATTTCAGGCTCCGGCAGGCCGGCGGCGCGCAGGACCAGCCGCAGCACCTCCGCCGTCATGGCGGCGAAGTCCTGGCGGGTCAGGGTGCGGCGGCCCAGAACCTTGCGGATCTGCACGTCGAAGTCGGCGTAATGCTGGGTCACCGCCCAGATCATGAACAGGAACTGGCGGGCATCGACCGGGGCCATGCGGCCGGCGGCGACCCAGCCGTCGATCACCGCCGCCTTGGCGTCGACCAGCGCTTTCAGGTCTTCGGCCAGGAAATGCTCGACCTGGGTGCCGCCATGCAGGATCTCGTTGGCGAAGACCTTGGAAGCATGCGGCCGCGTGCGCGACGCCTCCATCTTGGCGCTGACATAGGCGGTCAGGGTCTCCACCGGATCGGCGTCCGGGGTGAAGGAGGCGATGGGCGCCAGCCACAGCCGCAGGATGTTGTCGAGCACCGCGCGGTAGAGATCGTCCTTGGTGCCGAAATAGTAATGCAGGTTGGCCTTGGGCAGGCCGGCCCGCTCGGCGATGTCGGCCATGGTGGCGCCGGCGAAGCCGGCCTCGGCGAAGACGCGCTCGGCCGCCTTCAGGATGCGTTCGACGTTCTCGCGCCGGATGCGTCCCTGGGGCTGGGTGGAGTCCGCTGTGTCGGCAGCCGTTCGCGCCATCGCTTTGATAACCACTCGTTCATTGCCGGGGCTAATCCCCTCTCCCCCCCGGGGAGAGGGTCAGGGTGAGGGGGATGCACGGCGTGGATCAACAAGGAATGGAAAGTTCCGTTCGCTCACCGACTCCACGCAATGCGTCCCCCTCACCCAACCCTCTCCCCGGGGGGGAGAGGGCTCACTTCCGCCATGGCATTCGCGCGGTCGAGCACCGCGTGCAGCAGCACCTCGCAGCCGGCGGTCGACCATTCCGGGGTCGTCTCCTCGACCTCGTTGTGGCTGATGCCGTCGATGCAGGGGATGAAGACCATCGCCGTCGGCGCGACCTTCGACAGGTAGCAGGCGTCGTGGCCGGCGCCCGAGACGATGTCGCGGAAGCTGTGGCCGGTGCGCTCCACCCCCTTGCGGACGGCGGCGACGCAGGTCTCGTCGAACTTGATCGGGGCGTAGTACCAGATCTGCTGGAAGTCGGTCTCCAGCCCGATCTCGCCGGCGATGCGCTCCACCTCGGCGCGCAGCTCGCCGTCCATGGCGGCAAGGATGGCGTCGTCCGGATGGCGGAAATCGACGGTGAAGAAGACGCGGCCGGGGATGACGTTGCGGCTGTTGGGATGGATCTGCATCAGCCCGACCGTGGCGCAGGCGAGCGGGCCGTACTTCATGCCGATGCGGTTCACCGCGTCCACCACGCGGGCGGCGCCGAGCAGGGCGTCCTTGCGGCGGACCATCGGGGTCGGGCCGGCATGGGCCTCCTGGCCGGTGAAGGTGATCTCGTACCAGCGCTGGCCCTGGCAATCGGTGACGACGCCGATGGTCTTGCCTTCGATCTCCAGGATCGGACCCTGCTCGATGTGGGCCTCGAAATAGGCGCCGACCTTGCGCCCGCCGACCTCCCGGTCGCCGGCATAGCCGATGCGGGCCAGCTCCTCGCCCATCGTCTTGCCGTCGAGGTCGGCGCGCGACAGGCCGTAGTCCAGATCGAACACCCCGGCGAAGACGCCGGACGACACCATGGCGGGGGCGAAGCGCGACCCCTCCTCGTTGGTCCAGACCGCGACCTCCACCGGCGCCTCGGTGACGTAGTTCATGTCGTTCAGGCTGCGCACCACCTCCAGCCCGGCCAGCACGCCATAGACGCCGTCATATTTGCCGCCGGTCGGCTGGCTGTCGAGATGGCTGCCCATGATGACCGGGGGCAGGCTGTCGTCGCGGCCGGGACGGCGGGCGAAGATGTTGCCCATCCGGTCGACCGAAATCGTACAGCCGGCCTCCTCGCACCAGCGCACGAACAGGTCGCGGCCCTGTTTGTCGAGGTCGGTCAGCGCCAGCCGGCACACGCCGCCCTTGGGCGTGGCGCCGATCTGCGCCATGTCCATCAGGCTCTGCCACAGGCGCGAGCCGTTCACGGCGACATTCTGCGGGGTGGACATGTTGCTCTCTCCTGAACGTCGTTCTTGTTCGGCGGCGTTTTATTCAGCGGCGGCTTCGGGGACGCGCATGGGGTTGCGGGCGTCGTTAGGCCAGGTGACATAGGGCAGGTCGGTGTGCTCCGGCACCATGGTGATGCAGTCCGGCACCGGGCAGACATGGCTGCACAGGTTGCAGCCGACGCACTCCTCGTTGACCACGGTGAAGACGCGGCGGCCCTCTCCCTGGTCGATGCGGATCGCCTGGTGCGAGGTGTCCTCGCAGACGATGTGGCAGCGGCCGCAATCGATGCACAAGGCGGGGTCGATCACCGCCTTGGTCGAGAAGTTCATGTTCAGGTCGTTCCAGTTGACGACGTTGCGCACCGCACGGCCGCTCAGCTCGTCCAGCGTCCGGTATCCCTTCTCGTCCATCCAGTTGGACAGGCCGCCGATCATGTCCTCGACGATCTTGAAGCCGTAGGTCATGGCGGCGGTGCAGACCTGCACGTTGGTGGCGCCCAGCGCCAGGAACTCCGCCGCGTCGCGCCATGTGGCGACGCCGCCGATGCCGCTGACCGGCAGGCCGCGCGTGTCCGGGTTGCGGGCGATCTCCGCCACCATGTTGAGCGCGATGGGCTTCACCGCCGGGCCGCAATAGCCGCCATGGCTGCCCTTGCCGTCGACCACCGGGGTCGGCGCCATGGCGTCGAGATCGACCGCGACGATGGAGTTGACGGTGTTGATCAGCGACACGGCATCAGCGCCGCCGCGCCTGGCCGCCTCGGCCGACCACAGGATGTTGGTGATGTTGGGGGTCAGCTTGACGATCACCGGCAGGTTGACGGCGTTCTTCACCCAGCGGGTGACCTGCTCCACCATCTCCGGCACCTGCCCGATGGCGGAGCCCATGCCGCGCTCGCACATGCCGTGCGGGCAGCCGAGGTTGAGTTCCAGCCCGTCGGCCGCTCCCGTCTCGGCGATGCGGCGGGCGAGGTTGGCCCAGGCCTCCTCCTCGATGCGGGCCATCAGCGAGACGACCATGGCGCGGTCGGGCCAGTCGCGCTTGACCTCGATGATCTCCTGAAGATTGACCTCCAGCGGCCGGTCGGAGATCAGCTCGATGTTGTTGAAGCCGATCATCCGGCGGTCGGTGTCGAGATGCGCGCCATAGCGGCTGGAGACGTTGACCACCGGCGGATCCTCGCCCAGCGTCTTCCAGACGACACCGCCCCAGCCCGCCTTGAAGGCACGGACGACGTTGTAGGCCTTGTCGGTCGGCGGGGCAGACGCCAGCCAGAAGGGGTTGGGGGAGCGGATGCCGGCGATGGTGCTGCGAAGATCGGCCATGATGTGGCTCCCTTTCCTCAGGCGGTCAGGTGGCTGTGGATGGCGAGGGCGGCGAGCTTGCCGTCCTGCACGGACTGGACCGTCAGATCCTCGCCCGTGGCGACGCAGTCGCCGCCGGCCCAGACCTTGGCAAGCGTCGTGCGGTAGGCGCCGTCGATGGCGATCTTGCCGCCGGTGACCTCCAGCCCGCCGAGCGCCTCGGCCGACAGCTTCTGCCCGACCGCCTTCAGCACCATGTCGGCCTGGAGGGTGAAGGTCTCGCCGGTGCCGGACAGTTTGCCGTCGGTCAGGCGGGTGCGCTCGAAGGTGATGTCGGTGTCGCCGATTGCCGAAGGGGCGGCGAAGGTCTTCAGCACGACGCCTTCGGTCTGGGCCAGCTCCTGCTCCCAGCCGGTGGCGCCCATCTGGGCACGGCCGCGGCGGTAGACCAGGGTGACGTCCTCCGCGCCCAGGCGCTTGGCCTGGATCGCGGCGTCCACCGCGGTGTTGCCACCGCCGATCACCACGACGCTGCGCCCCACCGCCGGCGGCTGGCCGGGGGGAGCCTGACGCACCCGCTCGATGAAGGCGGTCGCGTCCTCCACGCCCGCACGGTCCTCGCCGGGGATGCCGAGGCGGTTGTTGGCGCCGAGACCGACACCGAGGAACACCGCGTCGAAGTCGGCGCGCAGGCTGTCGAGCGACAGGTCGGCGCCCAGCCTGCGGCCATGCTCCACCGCGATGCCGCCGACGCCGAGGATGAAGGCGACCTCGCGCTGGGCGAAATCGTCGGCCATCTTGTAGGGGGCAAGGCCGTACTCGTTGAGGCCGCCGGACTTCGCCTTCGCCTCGAACACCGTCACCTCATGGCCGAGCGTGGCGAGGCGGTGGGCACAGGACAGCCCGGCCGGGCCGGCACCGACCACGGCGACGCGCTTGCCGGTCGCGGCGGCGCGGGCGAAGGGGTGGGCCGGCTCGCCGTCGATCAGACGGTCGGTGGCGTGGCGTTGCAGCCGGCCGATGGCGACGGGGCGGTCCTCCGCCCGGTTGCGGACGCAAGACTGCTCGCACAACGTCTCGGTCGGGCAGACGCGGCCGCAGGTGCCGCCCATGATGTTCTCCGACAGGATCGTCGTCGCGGCGCCCTTCAGGTTGCCGGTGGCGATGGAGCGGATGAAGGCCGGAATGTCGATCCCGGTCGGGCAGGCCTTGATGCAGGGCGCGTCATAGCAGAACAGGCAGCGGTTCGACTCGGCCAGCGCCTGCACCGGCGTCATCGCCGGGGTCAGGTCGGCGTAGGGCGAAGCCAACTGGTCTTCGGTGGTGGCAAGCGTAGCGATCAGGGTCATGGCGGATGGCTTCCCTTCGGTCGCAGAGCGGCGTGTCTACCGAAGCATCAGCAACCCGCGTGCCAAGAGAACCAACCAGCACTGCCAACGAGGACGGGCGGCGGAAAAGCTGACTGTTCGGTCAAAAACTGACGGTATGGACAGGCATGACTTCATCATGCCAGCCATGCGGATTGCACGCAACTCAGCCTTTTGGCGCCTCTTTTGTCGGCGCCACGCAAGAAACGCATGGGAATTCGCGGATGCGGAAACAGGAAATTGCGCTGTATCAAAGGGTTGCATCGCCGGGGCGCTGCCTTCAATTTCGGCAGCGCACCTGTGCAAGTGAGATAGGGTGCAATCGGGATAGGGGATGCCGCGATGTCCGCTTTCTCAAGCCTGCTGATCGACCGCACCGCGACGCCCATCGGCGAGTTGATCGTGGTGGCGGACGGGGACGGCGCCCTGCGCGCCATCGACTGGACCGACCATGAGGACCGCCTGCACCGGCTGCTGCGCCTGCACCATCCCGGCGGCTACGAACTGCGGCCGGCCGGCGATCCGGGCGGGTTGACGCGGGCGATGGATGCCTATTTCGCGGGCGATCTTGCCGTCATCGACCGGCTGCCGGTGCGCACCGGCGGGACGCCGTTCCAGCGCGCGGTGTGGGCGGCCCTGAGGGGGATTCCCTGCGGCAGGACCATAAGCTACCGCGACCTGGCGGCGCTGGCCGGGCGTCCGGCGGCGGTGCGGGCGGCGGGACATGCCAACGGCGCCAACCCGGTCGGCATCGTGGTGCCCTGCCACCGGGTGATCGGATCGGATGGCTCGCTGACCGGCTATGGCGGCGGGGTGGAGCGCAAGCGCTGGCTGTTGACCCATGAAGGGACGGCGGTAAATCCCCCTTCGCGGGAATGACGGCCGAACAGGCTTGAGCCGCCCCTCCTACAGCTCCGCCGCCAGCTTCGTCCCCTGGGCGATGGCCCGCTTGGCGTCCAGTTCGGCCGCGACATCAGCACCGCCGATCAGGTGGACGGCGATGCTGGCGGCCTCCAGCGGGGCGTGCAGTTCGCGCAGCGGCTCCTGACCCGTGCACAGGACGATGCTGTCCACCGCCAAGGTCTGCACCCGCTCGCGCTTCTCGCCGAAGCTGACGGTCAGCCCCTCGTCGTCGATGCGCTCGTAATTCACGCCGGACAGCGCCTGGATGTTCTTCATCTTCAGCTGCGCCCGGTGGATCCAGCCGGTGGTCTTGCCCAAGCCCGCGCCGGGCTTGCTCGCCTTGCGCTGGAGCAGCACGACCTCGCGGGCCGGCGGCGTCAAATGCGGGCGGATGCCGGCGACACCGCCGCGAGCCTCGGCGGGATCGGCAACCCCCCATTCGGCCCGCCACAGCGCCGGGTCCAGGCTGGGCGACGGCGGCTCCTGGACCAGGAATTCGCTGACGTCGAAGCCGATGCCGCCGGCTCCCACCACGGCAACGCGGCGGCCGACCGGCTTGGCGCCGCGCAGCACGTCGATGTAGGTCAGCACCTTCGGATGGTCCTGGCCCGGGATCTTCGGGTCGCGCGGCACCACCCCGGTCGCCAGCACCACCGCGTCGAAGCCGCCGCCGGCCAGCGCGTCGGCGCCCACCCGCCGCCCCAGATGCAGCGCCACACCCGTCTCCGCCAGCCGGTGGCGGAAATAGCGCAGCGTCTCGTGGAACTCCTCCTTGCCGGGGATCAGCTTCGCCATGTTGAACTGGCCGCCGACCTCGTCCGCCGCGTCGAACAGGTGCACCTCGTGCCCGCGCTCCGCCGCGGTGGTGGCGCAGGCCAGCCCGGCCGGTCCGGCACCAACCACGGCGACGCGCTTGCGTTTGGTGGCCGGGATGATCACCAGCTCCGTCTCGTGGCAGGCGCGCGGGTTGACCAGACAGCTCGCCGTCTTGCCGGAGAAGATGTGGTCCAGGCAGGCCTGGTTGCAGGCGATGCAGGTGTTGATCGCCTCCGCCCTCCCCGCCGCCGCCTTGGCGACGAAGTCCGGGTCGGCCAGGAAGGGCCGCGCCATCGACACCATGTCGGCCAGCCCGTCGCCGATCACCGCGTCGCCGACCTCCGGCGTGTTGATGCGGTTGGTCGTGCAGAGCGGGATCGACACCGCCTCTTTCAGCTTCCCCGTCACCCAGGCGAAGTTGGCGCGCGGCACGCTGGTGGCGATGGTCGGCACCCGCGCCTCGTGCCAGCCGATGCCGGTGTTGATGATGGTGGCTCCGGCCCGCTCGATGGCCTGGGCCAGCTGCACCACCTCCTCCCATGTGCTGCCGTCGGGGATCAGGTCCAGCATCGACAGGCGGTAGATGATGATGAAGTCGCGCCCGACCGCCTCGCGCATGCGCGACACGATCTCCACCGGGAAGCGCATGCGGTTCTCGTAAGGCCCGCCCCACTTGTCGGTGCGCTGGTTGGTGTGGGTCACCAGGAACTGGTTGATCAGGTAGCCTTCCGACCCCATCACCTCGACCCCGTCATAGCCGGCCTCGCGCGCCAGCTCGGCGCAGCGGACATAGGCGCGGATCTGGCGCTCCACCCCTCTGGCGGTCAGGGCGCGCGGGGTGAAGGGGGTGATCGGCGACTTGATGCGCGACGGCGCCACCGACAGTGGGCTGTAGGCATAGCGGCCGGCATGCAGGATCTGCAGCGCGATCTTGCCGTCTTCGGCATGCACCGCGTCGGTGATGACCCGGTGCGCCCGCGCCGCGCCATGCCGCGCAAGGGTGGAGCCGAATGGCGACAGCCAGCCCTCCACGTTCGGCGAGAAGCCGCCGGTCACCATCAGCCCGACCCCGCCGCGCGCCCGCTCGGCGAAATAGGCGGCCAGCCGCGGGAAATGGCGGCGCCGGTCCTCAAGCCCGGTGTGCATCGACCCCATCAGCACCCGGTTCTTCAGCACCGTGAAGCCGAGGTCGAGCGGGGCCAGCAGATGCGTGTAGGGCTGGGAGCCGGGCATGGTCAAGGGGCACGTCCTCCGGTTATCGAACCCGCGCTTCTGGCGGCGCTGGGCAGGCTGATGATTGGCAGTGCAAATCCTAGTTCAGGGTGACGTATGCGTCAATCAGGTTCCGCGGCATCCGCCGACGCCCCTGGACGGCCGATCAGGGCCTGATCGTTCGCGCACCCCGCTTTCCGCTGTGTGAAAAAGCCGTTCGGCGAACTGGCTCAAGGGCCTGCGCGGCGGTCAAGCTCCCAACCCAAGGGCCGCCCCTCCATCCTCGGCGGCCGATTTGCGTAACCGGGAGTTCGGTCATGGTGCAGTTCGCCGCCAACCTGACGATGCTCTACAACGAGCATCCCTTCCTCGACCGATTCGCCGCGGCGGCCGATGCCGGCTTCCGTGGGGTCGAGTATCTGTTTCCCTATGATTTCGCCGCCGACGCGCTGGCGGAGAAGCTGCGCCAGCATGGGCTGACCCAGGTCCTGCACAACCTGCCGGCCGGCAACTGGGGCGGCGGCGAGCGCGGCATCGCCATCCTGCCCGACCGTGTGCAGGAGTTCCGCGACGGCGTCGCCCGCGCCATCGACTATGCCGGCACGCTGGGCTGCCGCCAAGTCAACTGCCTCGTCGGCATCCTGCCGCAAGGCGCCGACGCCGCCACCGCCGAAAGCACGCTGACCGCCAACCTCGCCTATGCCGCCGACGCGCTGGCCGGCGCCGGCATCCGCCTGCTGATCGAGCCGATCAACACCCGCGACATCCCCGGCTTCTACCTGACCCGCACCCGCCAAGCGCTGGACCTGATCGCCAAGGTCGGCTCCGACAATCTCTTCGTGCAGTATGACATCTACCACATGCAGATCATGGAAGGCGATCTGGCCCGCACCATCGAGGCCAACCTCGCCCGCATCGCCCATGTCCAGCTGGCCGACAACCCCGGCCGCTTCGAACCCGGCACCGGCGAGATCAATTATCCCTTCCTGTTCAAGCATCTGGACGCCATCGGCTACAGCGGCTGGGTCGGCTGCGAATACAAGCCGAAGACGACGACGGACGAGGGGCTCGGCTGGTTCGCCCCCTACAGGACCGAACCGGCGCACGCCTGAAGCACCCTCATCCATTCAAAGAGAAGGACTATCGTCATGAAGGTCGGTTTCATCGGTCTCGGCATCATGGGCACCCCGATGGCGGGGCATCTGCTGGACGCCGGTCACACGCTCTACGTCCACGACATCAAGCCGGTTCCGGCCGAATTGACCGATAAGGGCGCCATCCCCTGCCCGAGCGGTGCGGAGGTCGCAGCGGCGGCCGAGGTCATCATCACCATGGTGCCGGACACCCCCCATGTCGGCGCCGCCCTGTTCGGCGAGAACGGCGTCGCCGCCGGCCTGTCGGCTGGCAAGATCGTGGTCGACATGTCCTCGATCTCGCCCATCGAGACCAAGGAATACGCCAAGCGCATCAACGATCTCGGCTGCTCCTACCTCGACGCGCCGGTGTCGGGCGGCGAGGTCGGGGCCAAGGCCGCCTCGCTGACCATCATGGTCGGCGGCCCGCAGGAGGCCTTCGACACGGTCAAGCCGCTGTTCGAGAAGATGGGCAAGAACATCACGCTGGTCGGCGGCAACGGCGACGGCCAGACCACCAAGGTCGCCAACCAGATCATCGTCGCGCTGACCATCGAGGCGGTGGCCGAGGCCCTGCTGTTCGCGTCCAAGGCCGGGGCCGATCCGGCCAAGGTCCGTCAGGCGCTGATGGGCGGCTTCGCCTCCTCGCGCATCCTGGAGGTCCATGGCGAGCGGATGATCAACCGCAACTTCACCCCCGGTTTCCGCATCGAGCTGCACCAGAAGGATCTGAACCTGGCGCTGAGCGGCGCCAAGGCGCTGAACCTGTCGTTGCCGCACACCGCCAGCTGCCAGCAGCTGTTCAACGCCTGCGCCGCGCAGGGCGGGGCGGCCTGGGACCATTCCGGCATGCTCCGCGCGCTGGAACTGCTCGCCGGGCACGAAGTCGGGTCGAAGTGAGGGGTCAGGGGCGCCGTCACATGATGGCGCCCCACCCAAACCATTGGCCTGCCAACCATTCGCGTGCATTCTAAGCGCCCAGCCACCCACGACGCCCGAGCGACCATGACCGCCACCGCCCCCGCTGCCGCCACCGCTTCAGACGCCCTGCTCCACGACCTGTTCCAGGCGGCGCTCACCGCGGTGACCGCCGAGACCCGGCTGCCGGCTGCCCTGCCGCAGCCGCCGAAGGGCCGCACGGTGGTCATCGGTGCCGGCAAGGCGGCGGCGGCGATGGCGAAGACGGTGGAAGACCACTGGCCGGGGCCGCTGACCGGCCTCGTCGTCACCCGCTACGACCACGATTTGCCGACCGAGCGGATCGAGGTGGTGCAGGCCAGCCACCCGGTGCCCGACGCCGCGGGGCAGGAGGCGGCACGGCGCATCGTCGACATGGTGCAGGGGCTGACCGCCGACGACCTCGTGCTCTGCCTGATCTCCGGTGGCGGCTCCGCCCTGCTGGCGCTGCCGGCCCCCGGCATCACGCTGGAGGACAAGCGCGCCGTCGCCAAGGCGCTGCTGAAAAGCGGCGCCGACATCGGCGAGATGAACTGCGTGCGCAAGCACCTGTCGGCGGTGAAGGGCGGCCGGCTCGCCGCCATGGCCCACCCGGCGCGCGTCGTCTCGCTGCTGGTCTCCGACGTGCCGGGCGACGATCCGTCGGTGATCGCCAGCGGCCCGACCGTGCCCGACCCGACCAGCTTCGCCGACGCCCGCGCCATCCTGGCGAAATACGGCATCGCCCCGCCGCCCGCCGTGGCCGCCTTCCTGGAGGCTGCCGAGGACGAGACGCCGAAGCCCGGCGACCCGCGGCTTGCCGGCGCCGAGACCACCATCATCGCCACCCCGCAGGACGCGCTGGAGGCGGCGGCGGCGCTGGCCCGCGACCGCGGCTACACCCCGGTCATCCTCGGCGACGCCATCGAGGGCGAATCGCGCGAGGTCGCCAAGGTCCATGCCGGCATCGCCCGGCAGGCCGCCCGCCACGGCCAGCCGGCCCCGGTGCCCGCCGTGATCCTGTCCGGCGGCGAGACCACGGTGACGGTGCGCGGCCAGGGCCGCGGCGGCCGCAACGTCGAATTCCTGCTGGCGCTGGCGGTGGCGCTCGACGGCCATCCCGGCATCCGGGCGGCGGCCTTCGACACCGACGGCATCGACGGGACGGAGGACAATGCCGGCGCCGTCCTGCGCCCCGACACGCTGAAACGGGCCGAGGCGATGGGGCTGGACGCCAAGGCCTTCCTCGCCAACAACGACGGCTACAGCTTCTTCAAGGCGCTCGGCGATCTGGTCATCACCGGCCCGACGCGGACCAACGTCAACGATTTCCGGGTGATCGTCATCGACCGGACCTGACGTTCGGCAAAAAGGCGGCTGGCGGAGGCCAACACTGGAAAGAGGTGCGCCTGTGCAGGTCACCTCAAGGCACTGTAAGCACGATCTTTCCGAAACCGCCGCCGCGCTCCATCGCCTCGTGCGCCTGCACGACGTGCGCCAGGGGAAACACCTGCGAAACCACGGCGTGCAGGGTGCCGGAGGCGACGAGCGGCAGCATGCGATCGGCAAAGCGCCGAACCATCGCGCGCTTCTCATCCGGCTGCCGTGACTTCATCACCGTTCCCACCAGCCGCAGATGGTTGTGAAGCAGCAGGCCGAGAGGAATTGACGCATCGCCTCCGCCTCCCATCAGCCCGACCTGCACCAGGATCCCGCCCGGCCGCAGGCTGCGCAGGTTGGCGGCAAGCGTATCGCCGCCGATGAAATCGACCACCGCGTCGAGCCCCCGGCCTGCCGTGAACCGCCGCGCCTCCGCCTCGAAATCCCCCGACCGGTAGTCGACCGCCGCCTCAGCCCCCAGCGAGAGGACATCGCCGAGGCGACCGGCACCGGCCGTCGCCAGGACACGGCCCCCCAAGGCGCGGGCGACCTGCACCATGGCGGAGCCGACACCACCCGCCGCGGCGTGGACGAGTACGGTCTGCCCGGTGCCGAGACCCGCCAGATGTCCAACGACCTCATAGGCGGTGACGAAGGATTCCATCACTGCCGCCGCCTCGATGAAGCCGAGATGATCGGGCATGTGGACAGCCAGCGCCTGATCGACGCGCGCGACCTCCGCATAGGCACCGCCGCCGGTGATCGCCATCACCCGGTCGCCGCGGCGGAACCCCGTCACCGCCCCGCCGACTTCCACCACCTCGCCGGCCAGTTCGAGGCCGAGAAGCGGGCTGTCGCCGTACGTCTCCGTCCCATAGACCCCCTGCCGCTGCAGAAGATCGGCCCGGTTCACACCGGCGGCACGCACCCGCACCAGCAGATCCGTCGGCCGGATCTCCGGGACAGGCACTTCGGCGAGGCAGAGAACATCCGCCCGGCCGAAGTCCTCGAAGACCGCCGCCTTCACTTCACACCCTCCAGCGCCCGCACCTTTGCACGCCGCGCAATGCTGGCCGCGAAAAGCGGCGTCTCGCGCCGGTTGTGATCGCCACCGGCGGCTTGACGGGCGGCGGCGGCGGCTTCGTAGGACAGTTGATGCGCCTCCAGAAACTCCATGAAGACATCCGTGGGATGCGCGGTCACCCGGTTGGTGTAGCGGGTCCGGCCATTGTCGATGGCTTCGGCCATCAATTCCCAGACGACATTGACCTGCGTGCGGCCATTCGCCGTGAAGACGTCGGAGATCGAATTCATCCGCACATAGGCCGGGCCGGCTTCCTCGGCGACGTAATGCTGGACCACCAGCCCAGTCCCGATCATCTCGACATTGATCGACATCCGGCGACCGTCGTCGGTCGTGGTGATGCCGGCGGCGATATGGTCGGGTGCGCAGCAGCGCTGATATTCGGCCTCCGGCAGTGAAAACAGCCATTCCTCGATGTCCACCTGATCCAGCGGCACGTCGATTTCGGCCGAATAGGCGGATTGGGACAGGATGCGATCCAGGACTTTCATTGTACTCTCCATTTCACCTCAGTCGGGCTCCGGCGCCCGGCTGTTGGAATGGACCTTACGCAGCCTCCGCAGGGGCGAGAATGCAGCCAGACATCGAAACCTTTTTGCTCGGAACGCAAAGATGATCGATCCGCGCTTCGCAGAGCATCTGACGGTCTTCGTCGATGTGGTCAGGGGCGGCAGCTTCTCCAACGCGGCGCGGCGGCGCGGCCTCACGCCGTCCGCCATCGCCCGCCAGATCGACGCGCTGGAACACAGCGTCGGCGTCCCGCTCTTTGTGCGCTCGACCCGCGCCCTGGCGATGACCGATGCCGGTGAGCGGCTTTTAGAACGCGCGCAACGGCTTCTGGACGATTTGGCCGACACCCACGCGGAGATCGCCGCCTTCGACGGAACGGTGACCGGCGTCTTCCGCCTCGCCTGCTTTCCCACCTTCGGCAAGCGCTATGTGATCCCGGCGGTGGAGGCGGCGATGCAGGACCATCCCCGGCTGACCGTCGAACTCGATCTGACCGAACGGCTGGCAGACCCGGTCCTCGAACGTCTCGACGCGGTGATCCGCATCGGAGAGCTGGCGGACAGCACGCTCATCGCCACCCGTCTCGCCGGACAGAAAAGGCTCCTCGTCGCCTCGCCGGACTACCTGTCGCGCAACGGGACGCCGGCCGACCGCCCCTCGCTCGCCGGTCACCGGCTGATCGACAAGCTGCATGGCGCCGATCTGCTCGGCTGGACGGACGTGCTCGGCCATCCGGCAGGGCATCGGCAGGATGCCGGCGTGGTCTTCCGCTGCGACGACTTCGAGGCGATGCGGGGCGCGGCTCTCTCCGGAATCGGCATTGCTTTTCTGCCGGATTGGGTCGTCGGGGCCGACGTTCGTGCCGGCGCTCTCCTGCGCCTGACTCTCGACGCCGAATCCGGGGCCAAATCCGGAGCCGAATCTTGGAATATGTCGGATACGGGCATCCACCTGCTGCGCGCCTTGGCGCAACCCTCCGCGAAATTCCGGGTGGTGAGCAGCGCCATCCGTACGGTGATCGGTGCGCCACCGGTCTGGACTTCCTGATCCCGGTTTTGCACGCATCGCACAATCGGGCCTTGCCGCCACCGTAAGACTCCACGGAGGTCGGCATCATGTGTCCGGCGACGTCCGCCACCTGAGACGGATGTCCAGTGCCGGACCTCGGCAAAGCGGTCCTCGACGGAATTGCCGCTATTGCGCTTTCTTCGTCAGCTGCGCGATGTAAATCCGCGCCAGCGATTTCAGGATCGGCGGCATCGCCATCACCGCATCCTCGAAGCTGCGCTTGTCGATCACCTCGCAAACCCCGCCGCTCACCGCCACCGCGGTGACGTCGGGCTTGCGGCCGGTCAGCAGATAGATCTCGCCGAACAGGCTGCCCGGCCCGAAGCTGGCGATCTCCTCGTCCTGCGTGCCCCGGCCGGGGCGGAACGCGACACGGCCGGACTGGATCAGATAGGCGGCGTTCAGCGGCTCGTTGGGGCTGAAGAAGACGTGCCCTTCGCGGATCATCCGGCGGTCGGCCACCTTCTGGAACGAATTGGTGGAGCGGAAATCCACCGCATTGCCGACCCGCTCGGTCGGCGGCAGGCCATAGTCGCGGCGGATGGCGGCGATCAGGCTCTGCAACAGGTAGGACGCCAGCGGCGGGCTGCGCTTCAGCAGGCCGCGGAACACCTCCCGCGTCACCTCGACGCACGTCACCTCGGTCAGCGCCCGCACGGTGGCGCTGCGCTCGCCATCGTCGATCAGCGCCATCTCGCCGACCACCGCCCCCTTGCCGACCACCCCCAGCCGCCGGACGCTGCCGTCCGCGGCGGTCAGCAGCACCTCCAGCTCTCCGGATTCGATCAGCCATGCCCGGTCGGCGCGCTCGCCCTGCAACATCATCACGATGCCGGGCTCGATGGTGTAGCGCTTGGGACCGGAAGAGGCGGACTGCGTCATTGGGCGGCTCGGGACAGGCGGAGGTTATCTCCCCACTCTACCCCATGGCCGCCGCATCGTCAGCCTCGGGTCTTCATCACGCCATGGTCGCGGGCCGGCCCGCCGCCAGTGCCGCCGCCACGGCCCAGGAACTGGCGCAGGAAGGCGACGACCTCCGGCGAATCCCACTCCACCGCCCCTTCGACGCGGCCAAGCTCACGGCCCTCGGGATCGACCAGGATGGTGGTGGGCAGCCCGCGCAGCGACAGCGCCTTCATCGACTCCGAACCCGGATCGAGGAACACCGTCAGATGCTCCACCCCCGTCTTCTTGTAGAAGGGCTCGACCGCCGTCCGCCCGCCGCGGTCCAGCGACAGCGCCACCACCTGGAAGGCGTCGCCGCCCAGCTGGGCCTGGAGCCGGTCGAGCGACGGCATCTCCTTCACGCACGGCCCGCACCAGGTCGCCCACAGGTTCAGCAGGATCACCCGGTCCTTGAAATCGGCCAGATCGACCCGCCGCCCCTCGGCATCGACGAAGGACAAGGGCGGCATCGGCTTGGGCTCCGCCCCCTTGAACTTCTCCAGCTTGTCGGCGCCGGTGGAGGCGGCGGGCGTGACCGCGTCGGACGCGCCCAGCCGCACCACCTCCGGCGCAGCAGGCGCCGCACCGGCGCTCCACCACAGGCCGGCCCCGGCCATGCACACACAAACCGTTGCGACCGCCGTCAAAGTCCGCATACTCACGCTTCCTCGCTCCCCTTCACCCGAATGCCCCGGTATCCGTCCCCATGAGCGCCGATCAGACCACGCCGACTTCCGCCGCCCCGACCGGCGCCTCCACCGGCTCTGCCGCACCCGCCGCCAGCCAGATGTGGGGCGGGCGATTCGCCCGCGGTCCCGCCGCCATCATGGAGAAGATCAACGCCTCCATCGGCTTCGACAAGCGGCTCGCCGACCAGGACATCGCCGGGTCGAAGGCCCATGCCGCGATGCTGGCCAAGCAGGGCATCATATCCCAGGCCGACGCCGACGCCATCATCGACGGGCTCGACCGCGTAAAGGCAGAGATTGACGCCGGCAGCTTCACCTTCAAGGTGGAGCTGGAGGACATCCACATGAATGTGGAGGCCCGGCTGGCCGAACTGATCGGCGAACCGGCCAAGCGCCTGCACACCGGCCGCTCGCGCAACGACCAGGTGGCGACCGATTTCAAGCTGTGGGTGCGCGACGCCATCGACCGCACCATCGCCGGCCTGACCGCGCTGCAGACCGCGCTGATCGACCTGGCGGAGCAGCACACCGGCACGGTGATGCCGGGCTTCACCCATCTCCAGGCGGCGCAGCCGATCAGCTTCGCCCATCACCTGCTGGCCTATGTCGAGATGTTCGGGCGCGACCGCAGCCGGTTCCGCGACGCCCGCTGCCGGCTGAACGAATGCCCGCTCGGCTCGGCGGCGCTGGCCGGCACGCCCTACCCCATCGACCGCTTCATGACGGCGGAGGCGCTGGGCTTCAACCGGCCGACCGCCAATTCGCTGGACGCGGTGTCCGACCGCGACTTCGCGCTGGAATATCTGTCGGCGGCGTCGATCTGCGGCATGCACCTGTCGCGCTTCGCCGAGGAGATCGTGATCTGGTGCTCGGCGCAGTTCCGCTTCATCAAGCTGTCGGACGCCTTCACCACCGGCTCGTCGATCATGCCGCAGAAGAAGAACCCCGACGCGGCGGAGCTGGTGCGCGCCAAGGCCGGGCGCGTCATCGGCAGTTTGAACAGCCTGCTGATCGCCATGAAGGGCCTGCCGCTGGCCTATTCCAAGGACATGCAGGAAGACAAGGAGCCGGTGTTCGAGGCCGACGACACGCTGGCGCTCTGCATCGCCGCCATGGAAGGCATGGTGCGCGACATGCAGCCCAACGTGCCGGCGATGCGCGAGGCGGCCGACCGCGGCTTCCTGAACGCCACCGACCTCGCCGACTGGCTGGTGCGGGAGCTGGACATGCCCTTCCGCGAGGCGCACCACGTCACCGGCCGCGCCGTGAAGGCGGCGGAGGACCGGCGCGTCGGCCTGACCGACCTGACGCTGGCCGAACTCCAGGCCATCGAGCCGCGCATCACCGACGCCGTCTATCCGGCGCTGAGCATCGAGGCGTCGCTGAACAGCCGCACCAGCTTCGGCGGCCCGGCCCCCGTCCGCGTGCAGGAGGCGGTGAAGGCCGCCCGGGAGCGTTTCCTGTGAACAGCCGTCTTCCCCGCTCCGTCTCCCTGACCGTCCTCGCCCTGGCCGGCGCCCTGGCGCTGGCCGGCTGCGGCAAGAAGCCGAAGGCTGTCGACAGCCCGGTTCCCGAAGGGCAGGTCGATCCCTTCCCCCGCACCTATCCCAACCCCTCGCTGGACCCGAAGCCCGGTAAGCCGGCCGGTTCCGGAGTCCAGTTCCCATGACCGCCCGCACCGGTGCCCCGAACGGCTCGCCCATGAGCGTCTTCGCCTACCGCAACGGCGTTCTGCACGCCGAATCCGTGTCGCTGGAGGATGTGGCGCGGGAGGTGGGCACACCCTTCTACCTCTATTCCACCGCGGCGCTGGAGTCGCACTACAACGCCTATGCCGGCGCCTTCGCCGGCCAGGATGCCGGCGTCTGCTATGCGCTGAAGGCCAACTCCAACCTCGCCGTCATCCGCACGCTGGCGAAGCTGGGGGCCGGCGGCGACGTGGTGTCGGTCGGCGAGATGAAGCGCGCGCTGGCCGGCGGCATCCCGCCCGAGCGCATCGTCTTCTCCGGCGTCGGCAAGACCCGCGACGACCTGCGCGCCGCCCTTGAGGCCGGCATCCACCAGATCAACGTGGAATCGGTGCCGGAGCTGGAGGCGCTGAGCCAGATCGCCTCGTCCATGGGCGTGGAGGCTCCCATCGCCTTCCGCGTCAACCCGGACGTCGACGCCAAGACCCACGCCAAGATCGCCACCGGCAAGAAAGAGAACAAGTTCGGCATCGACTACGACCACGCGCGTGAGATCTACCGCCGCGCGGCGGCCCTGCCGGGCATCAAGCCGGTCGCCATCGCCGTCCATATCGGCTCGCAGCTGACCGACCTCGCCCCCTTCCGGGCGGCCTACGAGCGGGTTGCGGCGCTGCTGCACCAGCTGCGCGAGGACGGCCACGACATCCAGCGCCTGGATCTCGGCGGCGGGCTCGGCATCACCTACAAGAACGAGGCGCCGCCCGATCTGGCCGACTATGCCGCGATGGTGCGCTCGATCACCGGCAATCTCGGCTGCCGGATCACGCTGGAGCCGGGCCGCTCGCTGGTCGGCAATGCCGGCATCCTGGTCAGCCGCGTCATCTATGTGAAGCAGGGGCTGCACCGCCGCTTCGCCATCGTCGACGCGGCGATGAACGACCTGATCCGCCCGTCGCTGTACGACGCTTATCACGGCATCGTGCCCGTCGCGGAACCCGCTGCCGACGCAGCTGCCGAGCCCTACGACGTGGTCGGCCCGGTGTGCGAGAGCGGCGACACCTTCGCCGTTCAGCGCCCGCTGCCGCCGCTGGCCGACGACGACCTCGTCGCCTTCCTGTCGGCCGGCGCCTATGGCGCGGTGATGGCCTCGACCTACAACACCCGGCCGCTGGTGCCGGAGGTTCTGGTCAACGGCGACCGCTTCTCCGTCATCCGCCCCCGCCCGACGGTGGAGGAGATGCTGGCGGCCGAGCGGGTGCCCGATTGGCTGTAAGGGACTGGCTGTAAAGGACTGGCGCCCCCTCCACATCGGAGAGGGGGCGGTCCCCGTCAGGCATCCAGCACGAACCGGGCGTTCTTCGCGGTCAGTGCCTCGAAATAGGGGCGCAACGTGGCGTCGTCGAAGCCGAATGCCTGCTGGAAGCGGATGATCAGGTCGCGCTCGCCCTGCTCCGCCTCGCCGTCGGCCATGGCGCTGTCGATCATGTTCAAGAGGATGCACAGCCGCTGCTGCTGGTTCAGCTTCGGCGCGACTTCGGCCAGGAAGCTGTCCGGCGGGGTGCTGCGCGCATATTTGAGGCAGCCGTCCAGCTCCTCCCGCGAGGCGCGGCGGCCGAGGACGGAAACCAGATGGCCGACCTCCTCCGGGTCGATCTCGCCATCCGACCCCATGCAGTAGACCAGCGACACCACCAGCGCACGGCGCGGATTCATCTCCAGCGGCGCGTTGCCCTTGAACATATCGAACAGACCCATCGTTCGACCTCCCCAATGGTTCAGACGCCCGCCCATTTGGGCCCATGGGACAGGCCGCGCAAGAGGAGGGGCGGCGCGATTTTTTTTGAATGAGGCGGGCGTTTCCGGTCCCGCAAGCCCCCTGAAACTGTCCGGCCATCGGGGCAAACCCCAAGCCCCCTCCCGCTCGAATAGCACAGCCGCTCCCCCGGTTTCGTGATAGTTTGGATGTGAAGTTTCGGGCGGGCCGCATCGCGCATCGGCACACAAAAGGGGGATTTGTGGGACGCTTCCTACGGGGCGCGCTGGTGGTGGTCGTCGTGCTGGCCGCATTGGCGGGCAACGCGGCCCACAGGGTCTATTACGATTACCAGGACACCCAGCAGCGCCGCTTCGCCCTGGTGCAGGACATGGCCCGGCTGGTCGACGACCATGTCCGCCGCACGGTGCGGACGGCGGACGTGGCGCTCGACCAGGCGGCGGCCATGGTGGCGGAGGCCCGCGGCCTGGAGAAGCTGCGCGACCTGAAGCATTGGGCCCGTCTGCGCGAATATGCCGCCCAGGTCGAGGGCGCCGATGCCATCTGGATTTACGACGCCGACGGCCGCGCCGTGCTCGAATCGGCCAGCTTCCCCAACCGCATCGCCGATTTTGCCGACCGGACCGGTCTGGAGGCCCTGCGCGGCGGGACGCGCCTGCACATCGGCGCGGCGCAGCCGGTCCGCACCGGGGCCTATCCGCTGGTCTTTCCGGTTTCCCGCCCGCTGCATGATGACGAGGGGCGTTTCGTCGGGGTGGCATCCGTATCGATCCGGGTGAACCACCTGACCGACTTCTACAGCATTCCGGGTTTCGAGTTCGATCCGCTGATCGCCGTCTACCGGCCGAACGGCGAGGTGGTCGCCCGCCGCCCGGAGCCCGAAGCCTCGGCCGGACGCACGGTCGCCGCAGCGCCGCTGTTCCAGTCCCGGCTGCGCGAGGCGCCGGAGGGGCAGTACCTGTCGCTGTCACCGCTGGACGGGGTTCTGCGCATCGCCGCCTACCGGACCGTGCGCGACTATGGCTTGGTGGTGCTGGCCGGCATCGACCGGGACGAGGCGATGGCCGTGTGGCGCACCCGCACCCTGCACACGGTGGTGGAGACCCTGGTCGGCCTGCTGGCGGTCCTCGGGATGCTGGCCTGGGGAATGCGCTATCTCG
Organism: Azospirillum sp. TSH64; assembly: GCF_003116035.1. Lineage (GTDB taxonomy): Bacteria > Pseudomonadota > Alphaproteobacteria > Azospirillales > Azospirillaceae > Azospirillum. Next base: position 1,497,269 of record NZ_LGQW01000015.1, on the reverse strand, counting down.
ACCGCGAGCGCAAGGCGCAGGTCGCCTTGGCCGAGGCGCGGAACGCGGTGGAGCGGACCAGCGCCGAACGCGACGAGAGCGCCCGGCTCGCCGCCGCGCTGAACCAGGCCCGCGACATGGCGGAGAGCGCCCGGCAGGCCGCCGAGGCCGCCAACCGGGCCAAGGGCGAGTTCCTGGCCGGGCTGAGCCACGAGCTGCGCACGCCGCTGAACGCCGTCATCGGCTTCGCCGACCTGATCGCCCGCGAGGCGGAGGGGCCGGTCGGCACCCCATCCTACCGGCAATATGCCGCCAATGTCCGCGACAGCGGCCAGCATGTGCTGGAGCTGATCAACGAGATCCTCGACCATGCGCGGGCGGAAGCCGGGGCGCTGACCCTCGAGGAGGGGCACTGCGACCTGGAGGACGCGGCGGATTTCGCCGTCCGCATGTTGACCCCGCGGGCGGAGCGCGCCGGCGTGCTGCTGTCGGCGGTGGTGGCGCCGGCGGTGAGTGCCTTGCGCGGAGACGACCGCCGCATCCGCCAGATCCTGTTGAACCTGATCGCCAACGGGGTGAAATACACGCCGTCCGGCGGATCGGTGACCCTGTCCGCCCTGCTGGAGGACGGCACGCCGGTGATCCGCATCACCGACACCGGGCTGGGCATCCCGGCCGAGGATCTGGATCGCGTGCTGGAACCCTTCGCCCGTGTCGAGAGCGCCGACCACCGCGGGGTGGAGGGCGCCGGGCTGGGCCTGCCGCTGACCAAGCGGCTGGTCGAGCTGCATGGCGGCACGCTGGCGCTGCGCAGCACGCTGGGCGTCGGCACCACGGTGACGGTGCGGCTGCCGGCGAACCGCCTGTTGCCGGCGGAGGCTTCGGGCAGGACAGCGGCACCGCCGGCCCGGCCGGCCGCCGCCGGCAGCCCGGCCATCACCCGCCCAGCCATCGCCCCCGCCGTCCCCGCACAGCCTGCGGCCCAGCCCTTGCCGCCTGCGCTTTCCCCGCCGCCGGCCGGACCGCTGTCGATCCTGCTGGTGGACGACGACCCGACCGTGCGCGACATGGTCTCCGGGCTGCTGCGCGGCTGGGGCCATCGGGTGATCGCGGCGACCAACGCCAACGAAGCGCTGGTGGTACTGGACGGGCCGGAGAAGCTCGATCTGCTGCTCAGCGACGTCGTCATGCCGCCGGGCATGGACGGGACGGAACTGGCCCGGCACACCGCCCGCATGCGCCCGGGCCTGCCGGTTCTGCTGGCCTCCGGCTTTGCCGCCCATGCCGTCGGCACGCCTGCCGGCTTCGGCCCCGACGTGGCGATGATCGCCAAGCCCTTCTCCATCGACGACCTGCGCCGGCAGCTTGCCCGCGTCGCCGGCCGGCGGGCGGAGACGGCAGCCCAGGCTCAGGCA
>NZ_LGQW01000015.1:1300567-1495865 GCF_003116035.1 Azospirillum sp. TSH64 | reverse complement strand
GGGGCGCAGCCCCCGCGGGCCTCCCCCTCCCCCGCCATTCTCGAAGCCCACCGCGCCGCCGCCGGCCTGTCGCTGACCGACGATGCCGCAGTGGCGGAGCGCGCCGGGCTGGCCGTGGCGCTGGTTCCGTCCAAGGAGGACAATTTCAAGGTGACCACCCCCGACGACCTGAGCCGCGCCACCCGCGCGATCATGAGCAGCCTGTGGGACGTGCGGACCGGCAGCGGGTTCGATGTCCACCGCTTCACCGACGGCGATTTCGTGACGCTCTGCGGCCTGCGGGTGCCGCACAGCCATGGGCTGGAAGGCCATTCGGATGCGGATGTCGGATTGCATGCCCTGACAGACGCCATCCTCGGGGCGATGGCTGCCGGCGACATCGGCAGCCACTTTCCGCCGACCGATCCGCGCTGGCGCGGTGCCGACAGCGCCAAGTTCCTGCGCCATGCCGCCGATCTGGTGGCGGAGCGCGGCGGCGTCATCGCCCATGCCGACGTGACCGTCATCTGCGAGCGGCCGAAGGTGGGACCCCACCGCGCCGCCATGGCGGAACGTATTGCCCAGATTCTGGGCATCGAGGTCGGACGGGTCAGCGTCAAGGCGACGACCACCGAGCAGTTGGGCTTCACCGGACGGCGCGAGGGCATTGCGGCCCAGGCTGTGGCGACCGTCCGACTTCCGGGCTAACATCCTGCCCGACGACACGAACCGGGAGAGGCCGTCATGTTTCCCGAGATCATCCGCGACCTCGCCGCGCAGACTCTCGCCGAATACGGCCTCGCCGGCTTTATGCTGGCGACCGCCGAATCCTGCACCGGCGGCCTGATCGCCGGTGCCCTGACCGACATTGCCGGCTCGTCCAAGGTGGTCGACCGCGGCTTCGTCACCTACACCAACATCGCCAAGACCGAAGTGCTGGCCGTCCCCGCCAGCCTGCTGCATGCCCATGGCGCCGTCAGTCCCGAGGTGGCGGTCGCCATGGCGGTCGGCGCGCTGGCGAAATCGCGCGCCGACGTGACGGTGGCGGTGACGGGAATCGCCGGCCCCGGCGGGGCCACGGAAACCAAGCCGGTGGGCCGGGTCTATGTCGCGACGGCCGTGCGCGGCGGAGCCGCCAAGGCCAAGGAATACACCTTCCCCGGCGACCGCGACGCCGTGAGGATGGCGACGGTCCAGGCGGCGCTGGAGCGGCTTCGGCTCGCCCGGCCGACCGGAAGCCTGCGCTGAAGACTCGCCGACAAACTCTTCACAATGAGGGAAAAAGACCCGATGCCGACCATCAACATCCAGCTGTTCGAAGGACGCACCGTCGAACAGAAGCGCGACTATGCCAAGGCGTTGACCGAGGCGACCGTGAAGGTCCTCGGCTGCTCGCCGTCCGCGGTGGACATTATCTTTCAGGATGTGAAGAAGAGCGATTGGGCGAGCGGCGGGGAGCTGTGGTCGGACAAGAGCTGACCGACCACCCGTCTCAATCGTCCGCGGCCGGCGTCAGGCCGGCTGCGTCGCCCGGCCCGGCCCGTAAAGCTGGGCCGCGCGCGTTTCAAAGGCTTGGACCATGCGGCGGACAGCCTCGTTGAACAGCAGCCCCATGATCTTCTGCAGCATCTTCGAGCGGAACTCGAAATCGACGAAGAAGTCGACGCAGCAGCCACCGGGATGCTCGTTGAAGATCCAGTGATTGTTCAGATACTGGAACGGCCCGTCGGTGTAATGAACGTTGATCCGGCAGTCGGGCTCGTGCAGCTCCACCCGCGAGGTGAAGCGTTCGCGGACCATCTTGAAGCCGATGATCAGGTCCGCGAACATCACGTTGTCTTCGCGCTTGCGGATGCGGGCCGCCAGGCACCAGGGCAGAAACTCCGGATACTTCTCCACATCGGCGACCAGGTCGTACATCTGCTGGGGCGTGTAGGGAAGAACCTTCTTCTCCGCGTGCGTCGGCATGCCCGTATCGTGTCCTTTCTTATTGAGCCGCCTGGATCAGGCGGCCGCGACCCCCAGCTTGCGCAGCCGGGCTTCGCGCAGCTTCTCGAAATCCGCACCCGCATGATAGGACGAGCGCGTCAGCGGCGACGAGGCCACCAGCAGGAAGCCCTTGCCGCGGCCAACAGTGGAATAACCGTCGAACTCCTCAGGAGTCACGAAGCGATCCACTGCCGCATGCTTGGGCGTGGGCTGGAGATACTGCCCAATCGTCAGAAAGTCCACATCGGCGGAGCGAAGATCGTCCATCACCTGCCCGATCTCCTCCTTCGTCTCGCCTAGGCCTACCATCAGGCCGGACTTGGTGAAGATCGTCGGATCCAGCTCCTTCACCCGCGCCAGCAGCTGCAGCGAGGCGAAGTAGCGCGCGCCGGGACGGATCGTAGGGTATAGGCGCGGCGCGGTTTCCAGATTGTGGTTGAACACGTCCGGCTTGGCCTCCACCACCACCTCGACCGCGCCCTTTTTCTTCTGGAAGTCGGGGGTCAGGATTTCGATGGTGGTCGTCGGCGACGCCGCACGGATGGCGCGGATGGTGCGGGCGAAATGCTCCGCACCGCCGTCGGCCAGATCGTCGCGGTCGACCGAGGTGATGACGACGTGGGACAGCTTCAGCTGACCGACGGCCTCCGCGACTTTCTCCGGCTCATGCGGGTCGAGCAGATCCGGACGCCCGGTCTCGACATTGCAGAACGCGCAGCCGCGCGTGCAGATGGAGCCCAGGATCATGAAGGTGGCGTGCTTCTGCTTCCAGCACTCCCCGATGTTCGGGCAGGCGGCCTCTTCGCACACGGTGTTCAGCTTCAGACCGCGCATCAGCTGGCGGGTCTCGTTGTATTCCTGGCTCATCGGCGCCTTGACCCGGATCCAGGCCGGTTTGCGCTGGATGGGGTTGTCGGGCTTGTGGGCCTTTTCGGGGTGGCGCAGCTTCTCGGTCTGGTCGACGAGGGTCATGGTCTAAAGCTCCCGATGGCCGACGCGATGCCCGGCCCCGACAATAGGTGCGATGAGGATGTCAAACCCGCCATTCCGGCGGAAACAGTTCGGCCGGATAGGCCGGATCGAGCGCTTGGTCAAGCGTGAAAGGCGGCTGGAGTGGAAAATGGCCGTGAGGGGTATCCGCCTCGGCGGCCGCCATCAGGAGGGTGTCCGAGTAAACCTCGGCGAAGGCGTCGGCAACACACAACCGAAGACTGGGACTGTCCCTGAACTCCCGGACAAGCTTCCTGCGCTGCAGCCGGACGGCCAAGCTCCAATCGCGTTCGCACCGCTCCCGCAAGTCGGGACAGAACATCCACCTCAGCAGATTGAGCAGCAGAACGCTAAGAAGATCCTCGACCTCGGATCTCTGGCTGCGGCCCATGCTCTCGATCTCCTCGGCGACGTTCTCCCAGTCGACCGGGGCATTGTTCCGCTCGGCGCCGGCACGGCGAAGCTCCTGCGCCTGGGCTTGGCTCCAGGCATAGAAATCCTCGTCATACGCGGCGCTGCTGCGGTCCATGGCCCCATCCGGCTGGGAAGAACGTCACCTCGGAAACATCAGTTAAAAGTGGATCGCCCGGCCATAGGCATCAAGGACCGACTCATGCATCATTTCCGACAAGGTCGGGTGCGGGAACACCGTGTGCATCAGCTCGGCCTCGGTCAGCTCCGACGACTTGGCGATGCCGTAGCCCTGGATCAGCTCGGTCACTTCCGCACCGATCATGTGGGCACCCAGCATCTCGCCGGTCTTGGCGTCGAAGATGGTCTTGATCAGGCCTTCCGGCTCGCCGAGCGCGATGGCCTTGCCGTTGCCGACGAACGGGAAGCGGCCGACCTTGATCTCGTAGCCGGCTTCCTTCGCCTTCTTCTCCGTCAGGCCGACCGACGCGATCTGCGGGTGCGAATAGGTGCAGCCCGGGATGTTGCGGACGTTCAGCGCATGCGGATGCTTGCCGGCGATGTGCTCGGCGACGATCACGCCTTCATGGCTGGCCTTGTGGGCGAGCCAGGGCGCGCCGGTCACGTCGCCGATAGCGTACACGCCCGGCTCGTCGGTCTCGCACATGCCGTTGGTCTGGATGTGGCCGCGGTCGGTCTTGACCTTGGTGTTCTCCAGGCCGAGGCCTTCGGTGTTCGGGCTGATGCCGACGGCGACGATGACGCGGTCGACCGTGATGTCCTCGGTCTTGCCGCCGGCTTCGACGGCCACGGTCACGCTGTCGGCGGCCTTGCGCAGGTTGCCGGCCTTGCCGCCGGTGATGATGCGCATGCCCTGCTTCTCAAAGGCCTTCCGGGCCATTCCGGAGATTTCCTCATCCTCCACCGGAAGGATGCGGTCCATCACTTCGACAACGGTGACCTTGGCGCCGAGCGCGTTGTAGAAGCTGGCGAACTCGATGCCGATGGCGCCGGAGCCGATGACCAGCAGCGACTTCGGCATGCTGTCCGGGGTCATCGCCTTGCGGTAGGTCCAGACCAGCTTGCCGTCATCCTCCAGGCCCGGCAGCGTGCGGGCGCGCGCACCGGTGGCGATGATGATGTGCTTGGCGCCGAAGGTGCCGACCGGGGCTTCGCCCTTGGAAACCGCCACCTGCCCCTTGCCGAGCAGCTTGGCCGAGCCTTCGATCACCGCGACCTTGTTCTTCTTCAGCAGGTGCTTGACGCCGCCGTTCAGCTGCCCGGCGACCTTGCGCGAGCGGGCGACGACCTTGTCGAGGTCGAAGGACGGGTTCTGGATGACCAGACCATAATCGGACGCGTGCTTGGCGAGATGCAGCACCTCGGCCGAGCGCAGCAGCGCCTTGGTCGGGATGCAGCCCCAGTTCAGGCAGATGCCGCCCAGGTTTTCACGCTCGATGACCGCGGTGTGCAGGCCCAGCTGCGCGGCGCGGATCGCCGCCACGTAACCGCCCGGTCCGCCGCCGATGACGATGACGTCGTAATTGATGTCGGCCAAGGGTGTTCTCCCCATTCAGGAGCGAGGCGCATCCTCGCGGCCGGCGGCAAAGATGCCTTCCTCGACCCGGCACGCCTCGTCGATGATCGTCTGGTACAGGGTGGCCATGAAGTCCGGATCCAGGCCGTAGGCCTTGCCTGCCTCGGCCGCCCGCCGTTTGACCGCTTCGACGCGGTCGGGCAGGACGGCCGGCAGGTTCTCCGCCATCTTCACCGCTGCGACGCGGTGGACGACGGACAGGCGCTTGCCCAGCAACGCGACGATCTCGTCGTCGATGGCGTCGATCTCGGCGCGGAGCGGGGCAAGGCTTTTCGACATGGAACCGGTCCTCCAGCCGTCAGAGCAGCATCGAGAGCGGATCCTCGAGCAGCTTCTTCACCGCTCCAAGGAATTCCGCACCGACGGCGCCATCGGCCACGCGGTGATCGAAGGTGCCGGTCAGGCTCATCACCGTGGCGATGGCCAGAGCGCCGTCCTTCACCACCGGGCGCTGCTCGCTGGCGCCGACCGCCAGGATGCAGGCCTGCGGCGGGTTGATGATCGCCTGGAACTGCTTGATCCCCATCATGCCCAGGTTGGAGATGGAGATGGTGCCGCCCTGATACTCTTCCGGCTTCAGCGCGTTGTCGCGCGCCTTCTTGGCCAGCGACTTCATCTCGTTGGAGATGTCGGCCAGCCCCTTGGTCTCCGCCTTCTTGACGATCGGGGTGATCAGCCCGGTCGGGGTGGCGACGGCGACCGAGATGTCGGCGTGGCTGTACTGCAGCATCGCCTCGTCGGTCCAGGCGGCGTTCAGCGCCGGGACCTTCTTCAGCGCCAGAGCCACGGCGCGGATGATGAAGTCGTTCACCGACAGCTTGTAGGCGTCGGACCGGCCGTTCAGCTCGGCACGGACCTTCATCAGCGCGTCGATCTCGACATCCACCGTCAGGAAGTAGTCGGGAACCGTGCGCTTCACCTCGCCCAGACGCTTGGCGATGGTCTTGCGCATGCCGCTGTTCGGCACGGCGGTGTAGGCCATGCCGAGCTTGTCGGCGAGCGCCTTGGCATCCACGCCTTCGGCCTTCGCCGGGGCCGGAGCCGCTGCGGGAGCCGGAGCGGCGGCAGCCGGAGCCGAAGCAGGGGCCGGGGCGGCAGCGGCCTTGGCCGGGCCGGCGGCCTTGGCGGCCTCGACGTCGGCCTTGACGATGCGGCCGTGCGGGCCGGTGCCCTTGACGGTCTTCAGGTCGACGCCGGCCTGCTCGGCGATACGGCGGGCCAGCGGGCTGGCGAACACGCGCTCGCCACCTGCCGCCGGAGCGGCAGCAGGAGCGGCCGGAGCAGCGGCGGCAACCGGAGCGGCCGCGGGCGCCGGCGCAGCGGCCGGAGCGGCAGCTGCCGGGGCCGGAGCGGAACCGGCGGACGCCAGCGCGCTCTCGTCCTCGCCCTCTTCCAGCAGGATGGCGATGGGGGTGTTCACCGCCACGCCCTGGCTGCCGGCCGGGATCAGTATCTTGCCGATGCGGCCTTCATCGACCGCTTCGACTTCCATGGTGGCCTTGTCGGTCTCGATCTCGGCGAGCACGTCGCCGGACTTCACCGTGTCGCCTTCCTTCTTCAGCCACTTGGCGAGGTTGCCCTCGGTCATCGTGGGCGAGAGGGCAGGCATCAGAATCTGAACGGTCATCCTATCAGCCCTCCTCTCAGCGGTAGCAGGCTTGCTTGGCGGCCTTGACGATGTGATCGACCTGCGGCAGCGCCAGCTTTTCCAGGTTGGCGGCGTAGGGCATCGGCACGTCCAGGCCGGCCACGCGGGCCACCGGCGCATCGAGATAATCGAACGCCTGCTCCATCATCAGAGCGCACATTTCCGAACCGATGCCGGCGAAGGGCCAGCCCTCCTCGACGGAGACGAGGCGGTTGGTCTTCTTGACGCTGTTGACGATGGTCTCGGTGTCCAGCGGACGGATCGTGCGCAGGTTGATGACCTCCGCGTCGATGCCTTCCTTGGCCAGGATCTCCGCGGCGGCCAGGGCATGGCCGACCATGATCGAGAAGGCGGTGATCGTCACGTCCTTGCCGGCGCGCTCGATCTTGGCCTTGCCGATCGGCAGCACGAACTCCTCGTCCTCCGGAACCTCGAAGCTCTGGCCGTAGAGAATCTCGTTCTCGAGGAAGACGATCGGGTTGGCGTCACGGATCGCCGCCTTCAGCAGGCCCTTCGCGTCGGCCGCCGACCAGGGCGACACGACCTTCAGGCCCGGGCAGTGCGCGTACCACGAGGCGTAGCACTGCGAGTGCTGGGCGCCGACGCGGGCAGCGGCGCCGTTGGGGCCGCGGAACACGATCGAGTTGCTCATCTGACCGCCCGACATGTACAGCGTCTTGGCGGCCGAGTTGATGATGTGGTCGATCGCCTGCATGGCGAAATTGAAGGTCATAAACTCGACGACCGGCTTCAGGCCCTTGAAGGCGGCGCCGACGCCAAGACCGGCGAAACCGATCTCGGTGATAGGCGTGTCGATGACGCGACGCTCGCCGAACTCCTGCAGCAGGCCCTGGGTCACCTTGTAGGCGCCCTGGTACTGCGCGACCTCCTCACCCATGACGAACACCTTGTCGTCACGGCGCATTTCCTCGGCCATCGCGTCGCGCAGCGCTTCGCGGACCGTCTTCTTGACGGTCTTGGCCATGAATTTGTCCTCGTCCGACGCGGGCGCCGCGACCGGAGCCGCCGGCACGGTGGGTGCCGGAGCCGGAGCGGCTTCCGCCACCGGGGCAGGAGCGGGGGCGGCCGGAGCGGCGGCAGTCGGGGCGTTGCCGCCCTTGCTCAGCGCGCTCTCGTCCTCGCCCTCTTCCAGCAGGACGGCGATGGGGGTGTTCACGGCGACGTTGTCGGTGCCCTCGGCGATCAGAATCTTGCCGACGCGGCCTTCATCGACCGCCTCGACCTCCATGGTCGCCTTGTCGGTTTCGATCTCGGCGAGGACATCGCCGGACTTCACCTGGTCACCTTCCTTCTTCAGCCATTTCGCCAGTTTGCCCTCGGTCATCGTGGGCGACAGGGCCGGCATCAGCACTTCTATCGGCATTCCTCAACCTCCGGCGGCGCGGGGAGTCCGGTTTCCCGTCCCACAAGGCGCCGCTCCCGCTTATCGTTGACGTCAGGATCAGACGAGAATGTCGGTCCACAGCTCCGACGGATCGGGCTCCGGGCTCTGCTGGGCGAATTCGGCCGATTCGGTGACGATCGCCTTCACCTCGCGGTCGATCTCCTTCAGCTTGTCCTCGTCGGCGTGGTTGCCGGACAGGATCTTCGCCTTCAGCTGATCGATGGGATCGGATTCCGACCGCATCTTCTCGACTTCTTCCTTCGTCCGGTACTTGGCCGGGTCGGACATCGAGTGGCCGCGGTAGCGGTAGGTCTTCATCTCGAGGATGACGGGGCCGTTGCCGCCGCGGATGTGCGGCACCCACTGGTCCGCCGCGGCCTTGACCTCCAGCACGTCCATGCCGTTGACCTGATAGCCGGGGATGCCGTAGGCGGCGCCGCGCTGGTGCAGCTCGCCGGCAGAGGCGCGCTCCTGCGAGGTGCCCATGGCGTACTTGTTGTTCTCGATGATGAAGAGCACCGGCAGCTTCCACAGCGCTGCCATGTTGAAGCTCTCGTAGACCTGGCCCTGGTTGATGGCGCCGTCGCCGCAATACACGGCGGCCACGCCGCCGTCGTTGCTGTACTTGTGCGCGAAGGCCAGGCCGGTGCCGAGCGGGACCTGCCCGCCGACGATGCCATGGCCGCCGAAGAAGTTCTTCTCCTGGCTGAACATGTGCATCGAGCCGCCCTTGCCCTTGGAGTAGCCTCCAATGCGGCCGGTCAGCTCGGCCATCACGCCCTTGGCTTCCATGCCGCAGGCCAGCATGTGGCCATGGTCGCGGTAGCTGGTGATGACGCTGTCGCCATCCTTCAGGGCGGCCTGCACGCCGACCACGACGGCTTCCTGGCCGATGTAGAGGTGGCAGAAGCCGCCGATCAGACCCATGCCGTACAACTGGCCCGCCTTTTCTTCAAAGCGGCGGATCAGCAGCATCTCGCGATAATAATGAAGAAGCTCTTCGGAAGAGACGGCTTGAGCGGGCGCGGTGTCGGTCAGCGCCTTGGTGGAACGGCGTCGGGACGCGGCCATGATTCCTCCCCAGGGTTCAAGCGGCAAAGGTCATTGACAAAACCTTTTGCCGCCGCGCGTTGCGGGCATACGAGAGCCCGCACCGGAAGCGAATATGGCGCGCACAGTACACGAGCTTCGGGAGGCGCGCAAACGTCTGTTTTTGCAGCGCTATTTCAGATTAACCGCGAAACGGTTAATCGGCTGATATGCCCTTACTTCTGCTGGCCGGACCCTTCCTGTTCCGCCAGCTTCGGCAGCTTTACGATGACGTCGCGCGCGTTCGCGAAGTTCAGCATCAGGCGCGCCCGCTCCTCCAGCATGTCGCGGTCGAGGCCGTCGCCGCGCAGCAGCTGCGCACGGCGTTCCATGTCCTCCCGCTCGGTGCGGAGCTGGTTGAGGACCCCTTCGGCCTGGGCGATCTCCCCCTGGATCTGCTTCATCGCCACCAGCCCGCGGTCGCCATGGACCGCGTAGTAGGCGAAGTAGGCGACCACGCAGGCGCACAGCGCCGGCATGATTGCTTGGCGGATCGCGCTTTTGGCGGCGCGGGCGAGCGTGTCGGTGAGATCGGCGATCATCGTCATGGTGGCATGATGGAATCACAGCGACTTTCCACCGGTCAAACGAAAAAGATGGAAAAACCAAGTCGCAAAAGGTTCGTGTTCTTTGCGCAACCCAATAATGGGCATCCGTGGCGCCCAGGCCACAAGTCGCGAAGATGTTCCCGTAAAGTTCTCATCAGTCACCGTAAGCATCCGGTGACCGGAACCTGTTCATCGGAACAGGCACCCACCCGGCATAGCACCAAGGTCCATGGAATGAAACCGGCGGTGGCGTGTTTGGACGAATACGACGTCACCGGGGCCGTACCGAGTCCGCTTCGTACTCGCACAGCAGGTCCCGTCGATGGCGCCGCCCACTGGCTGAGGAGCAACACTCATGCGCAGCAAGTTTCTGATCGTGGCCCTGCCCGCCCTGCTTCTGGGTCTGGCCGCCTGCGACGACCACAATGCCCAGAATTCCAACGCGTCAAACCAGACCAGCCCTACCACCAGCAGCGGGTCGAGCAGCGGTTCCACCACCGTCCCGCCGCCTTCGACCGGCGTGCCGGTGCAGGGCGGCACCTCCGGCAACTCGATGAACGAGACCACCGGTGCCACCCAAACCGTGCCGGGCGGATCGACCGCCGGCGGGTCGGCCGGCGGCGGCGCCAGCACCGGCGGATCCGCCACCCCCTCGGGCGGGCAGTAAAATCGGCGGCCACTAAAAACAGCGGATTTGCGGTCCCTCTCCCGTTCGCGGGTGAGGGGCCGTCCGCTTATACGTCCACCACCCGCCCTTGCCGGTCCGACACGGCACCGCCGCTGTCAGGCTCGAAGGCGACGCCCTTGACCAGCGCCACCACTTCGCGGCCCGGCATCAGTCCCAACTCGCGCACCGCCGCACGGGTGATGCGCGCGATCAGGAAAGAACCGCCCACAGCCAGCCGCACGTCGGCGGAGGAGGGGCCGGCTTCCGCCAACTCGATCACCGTCGCGGCTAGCGCATTGCGCAGACTGACGCCGGCCAGCGGCTGCAATGCGACGATCACGTCGCGGGCATTAATGTGCAGCCGCACTGGGGATCCGGGCGGGCGGTCGATCTGCGGCACGGTCAGCCGTCTGCCGTCGAAGGCCAGCACCGACAGACCGTCTTCCGGAACATGGGCCTCGACCGTCAGGTGCAGCACGGCACCGGCATGCTGCGCGCCGGTCACCGCCGACAGGTCCAGCCGGCCCATCACCGTTCCGACCGGTCCGGACGCACGCACCCTGCCCTCCCCGATCAGCACCATGGTGGTGGCGAGCCGCACCACCTCGTCCAGCGCGTGGCTGACCATGACGATCGGAATGTTCATCTCGTCGCGCAGCCGCTCGATGTAGGGCATGATCTCCGCCTTGCGGGCGGCGTCGAGCGAGGCCATCGGCTCGTCCATCAGCAAAAGGCGCGGCTGCGCCAGCAGGGCGCGGCCGAAGGCGACGCGCTGCCGCTCGCCGCCGGACAGGCCGCGCGGCCGGCGGTCCAGCAGATGGCCGAGCCCCAGCAACTCCACCACCGGGCCGAAGGCGATGCGCCGCTCCGCTACCGGCACACGTCGCAGGCCGTATTCAAGATTGCTGCGGACGGTCATGTGCGGAAACAGCCGGGAATCCTGGAAGACGTAGCCGATGCGCCGCTTCTCCACCGGCACGTCGATGCGCCGGGCGCTGTCGAAGAACACGGTGTCGCCGACGCGGATATGCCCCTCGTCCGGCCGGGTCAGCCCGGCAATCGCATTGATGACAGAGGTCTTGCCCGACCCCGAGCGGCCGAACAGCGCCGTCACGCCGCGTTCCTCGGCGGCAAAGGCGACGTCGAGCGTGAAGACGCCCAGCCTCTGGCGGATTTGCAGGTCGAGCATGATCAGACCTGCCCGATCAGGCGGCGAACCCGGTTCGCCAGGAATTCAGACAGCATCAGCGCCAGCAAAGCCACGGTGAAGGAGATCGCCGCCAGCCTTGCGGCCACCGCATCGCCGCCGGGTTCCTGCGTCGCGGCGTAGATCGCCAGCGGCAGGGTCTGCGTCTTGCCGGGGATGTTGGACACGAAGGTGATCACCGCTCCGAACTCGCCCATCGCCGCGGCGAAGGCCACGATGGCGCCGGACAGCAGTCCGGGCGCCATCAGCGGCAGCAGAATGGTGAAGAAACGGTCGACCGGCCCGGCGCCAAGCGTGCGCGCCGCCGCCTCCAGCCCACCGTCGATCGCCTCCACCGACAGGCGGATCGCCCGCACCATCAGGGGGAAGGACGTCACCGCCACCGCCAGCGAGGCGCCTTCGGCGGTGAAGATCAGCTTGATCCCGAAGGTGTGGTACAGCCAGCCGCCGACCACTCCCTTCGTCCCCATCGTCACCAGCAGGATATAGCCGGTGACAACCGGCGGCAGGACCAGCGGCAGATGGACAAGCCCGTCGAACAGCGTCTTGCCCGGAAAGGAATAACGGCCGAGCACCCAGGCGGCGAGCACGGCGAGCGGCAATCCCAACGCGATGGCGACGCCCGCGACACGCAGGCTCAGCAGCAACGCGGTGGTCTCCATCGGCGTCAGGATTTCCATGCCGCTGAGCTTACGGTGCTTTGGGTGCCGGGACGAAGCCGAATTCCGTCCAGACCGCCATGCCGTCCGGCGACTTCATGTAGTCGAGGAAGGACGCGGCAGCTGCATTCTTCGAGGACGCAACCAGCGCCGCCGGATAGGTGATCGGCGGATAGCTGTCGGGCGGAAAGGCTGCCGCGACCTCCACCCCCGGATCGACGGCGGCATCGGTGCGATAGACGATGCCGACCGGCACCTCGCCGCGGCTGACCAGAACCAGGGCCGCGCGCACGCTGTCGGCCCGCGCCAGCTTCGGTTCGACCGCCGCCCACTGGCCCAGCTTCTCCAGCGCGGCCTTGGCGTACTTCCCGACCGGAACGTTCGACGGGTCGCCGGTGGCGAGCCGCCCGTCGCCCAGTTGCTCCGCCAGCTTGCCGCCCTTGGACAGGTCGGGCTTCAGAGTCGATCCCTTGGGCACCACAACCACCAGCTCGTTGCCGAGCAGATTCACCCGGCTGTCGGTCTTGATCAGGCTGCGCTGCTGGAGATAGTCCATCCAGTCGAGATCGGCCGAGATGAAGATGTCCGCCGGAGCGCCGTTCTCGATCTGCTTGGCCAGTGCCGACGAAGCGGCGAAGGAGGAGGTCACGGTGGCCCCGGTCTTCGCCTTGAACTGCGAGGCCAGCTTTTCCACCGCATTCTTGGTGGAGGCCGCCGCCAGCACCAGCACATCCTGCGCCATCGCCGCCGGTGCCGCGAGCGTCAGCCCGACACCGAGAATGACCGCCGACATCGCCGACCTGAATCGGCCGCGCCCCAGAGCCCCATGCAACCCAACCATCGCCACCTCCTGCCGGATTAGACATTTCATCTATATTCCAACGGATACAGCGCTTCGCATTTGCGGTAAAGTGCAAACGGCTTGGCCGACGCTGGATCCGGATCTCAAGCGCCGAACCTGGGCACGCATATCGGGCGTTCACATCATGTCATGACTTGCCTTGCTACGCCGTGATAGGAAGTTCGGCTGATCGGACCCGGTCCAAGCCACCTCCCGCACCAGGAAAGCCCCATGCGCGCCGTCAAGATTTCCCCCTCGATTCTCTCCGCCGATTTCGCCCGGCTGGGCGAGGAGGTCCGCGCGGTCGATGCCGCCGGCGCCGACTACATCCATATCGACGTGATGGACGGCCATTTCGTGCCGAACCTGACTATCGGGCCGGGCGTGGTGAAGGCGCTGCGTCCCCACACCGCCAAGGTCTTCGACGTCCATCTGATGATCTCGCCGGTGGATCTCTTCGTTCCGGACTTCGCCAAGGCCGGTGCCGACATCATCACCGTCCATCCGGAGGCCAGTCCGCACCTGCACCGCACCATCCAGTTGATCAAGTCACTGGGCAAGAAGGCCGGCGTGTCGCTGAACCCGGCCACGCCGGTGGACGCCATCCAGCATGTGCTGGAGGACGTTGACCTCGTCCTGGTGATGACGGTCAATCCCGGCTTCGGCGGCCAGAGCTTCATCAAGAGCCAGCTTCCGAAGATCCGTGATCTGCGCGCCCGCATCGACGCGCTCGGCAAGCAGATCGACCTCGAGGTGGACGGCGGCATCAACCCGGAAACCGCGCGTCTGGCCATCGAGGCCGGCGCCGACGTGCTGGTGGCCGGCACCGCCACCTTCACCGGTGGGCCGGAGCAGTACGCCGCCAACATCAGCGCGCTGCGCTGACCCGGCCCGAATGACTGCGGCCCCGAAAGCACCCCCGATCAGGGAGCGCTTTCGGGACTGTTTTCGTTCGGAGAGGCGGCCGGGAGGATACGGCGTAGGGCCGGCAGGTTCTGCCCTACCGAAAGAATACCAGTCCAAAAGATCCACCGGCGGCGAGAACCAAATCCCTCTTTGCCCGTTATTGGGCATGGGAAGACGGTCCCGCAACGGAAGGGAAATCACCATGGGCATTCTCTGGACGATCATCATCGGCTTTCTCGCCGGCATCGTCGCCAAGTTCCTGATGCCGGGTCGCGATCCGGGCGGCTTCATCATCACCACCCTGCTGGGCATCGCCGGCGCCTTCGTCGCCACCTATCTGGGTGCTGCCGTCGGTTGGTACCGGCCGGGTGAAGGTGCTGGCTTCATCGGCGCCATCGTCGGCGCGATCATCATCCTGGCCATCTACCGCATGATCGCCGGCCGCCGCACGACGGTGTAAGGACGGTTCAGAGAAATGCCGGCCTGCCTGCAGGCCGGACATGAAAAAGGGACCGCGGGACGACCGGCGGTCCCTTTTTCATTGCGTGATCGGCATCAGGCCAACGCCACCGGCTGCGGCATGAAGATGGCGCGGGAGATGGCGGCCTGGATGCCGGCATTGGTGAAGGGCTTGCGCACGATCTGCCCCAGATGTCGGGCATCGCGGGCCAGGATGTCATCGTCGAACGCAGTGACGAAGATGGTGCGCAGGTCGCGCACGCGTTTCAGCCGCCGGGCGATCTCGATCCCGCTGCCGCCATCGGCCAGCCGGACGTCCAGCAGGGCCAATGTCGGCTTTTCGGCATCCAGCAGGGCCAGCGCCTCCGGCTCGTTGCCGGCGGTGCCACAGACGACATGGCCCATTTCCGCGACCAGCGCCCCCAGTTCCATCGCCAGCAGGGCATTGTCCTCGACCACCATGACCCGCTGCACCATGGTGCTGCGCACCCGCGCTCGGGCCGATTTCAGCCGCGCAATCGCCTCCCCCGTCCGCAATTGCAGGACCTTCGCCGCCTGCGGCAGGGACAGCCCCTCCAGTGCGGTGAGCAGATACAGGCGACGGTCGGGCTCCGGCAGTTCGGCCAGGGCACGTTCGATGGGATGGGGAGAGGGCAATGGGCGGCCGGGCGGCCCGAACTCCTCAGGAGAGCGGTCGAACAGCAGGTTCAGCAGGGCGTACATCGACAGGCGGGCGCCGTCGCCGCCGCGGTCCAGCCCGAAACGGGTGGGTGCCATCACCGCAGCCTCGACACAGCGGGTTACCAGCGCGTCGCCACGGTCTGTGGCGCCGGTCAATGCGCGCGCATAGCGGCGCAGCACCGGAACCACCTCGAACAGTTCGCATTCGTAAACGAGCATACCCGTGACTCCGCTCCCCGGTGGGAGTTGCCGCTCTGGAATCGCGCCGGCCCTGTCCAATCGGGCCACAGAACCTGCTTGATGATCGTCCGTCGTCTTTTCCGGATCCTACCACGACCGGCGGAGGGGTCGACTGGGAAATGGGGGTGTGGGCGGTCATCGCCCGGTCAGCAAGCTCCGATCAGGGTCGAGCCGGCCGGTCGCTTGGCTTCCGGTCACTTTACGCACGTGTCACTTGGCGCACGCATCACTTGGCGTTTTGGCGAATCTGCCTGCTGCGCCATTGCCAGGGCTTTTCCACCTGCCCGGCCCACAGCCCCAGCCGCTTGCTCTGGGCATAGGCCTCGCCCTTCTGATAGGCGGGCGACAGGCTGGCATATTGGAAGGCCCAGCCGCGCGCCACCATCGCAGCCCCCAGATCGACACCGCGCACGCGGCATTCGCCCTTCTTCTCGCCGGTGCGGTCCTGTTCGGTGACGGTACAGGTCACCTCCTCGCCCTTCACCATGTTGGCAAGCACCGCGGTGGCGACCTTGAAACAGTCCAACTCGTGGCCGTAGCGGTTCTTGCACTTCTGCCCCGGATCGGGCGCATCGATGCCCATCAGCCGCACCGCCGTCCCGTTGACGGTCAGCAGATCGCCCTCCACCGCCATGGCGGTGCCCTTGATCGTCTGGTCCGGCGTGTTGGCGATGGGGCCGCGGCTCTTGGCCGACTGGTTGGTCTGCGCCGCGGCGGAGCCGGCCAGCAACAGCACCGCAACGACCGCTGCAACCCTCATGGCCGCCGCCAGCGCCATCGCCTCAGAACAGGCTCGGCTGGTCATCGCCCCGCTTGTCCTTCGCTTTCGCCGGCACGGTCTCCTGCGGCGGGTCGAGGCAGGAGCAGTCGTCGTTGCGGACGCTGTTGACCTTCGGCCCCACCGGTACGACGTCCAGCCACTCCTCCGGTGCCGAGCGGATCAGACCCTCCAGCACCGGCAGCGGGGTGGCCGGGTCCAGCCAGGCATCCCAGTCGGCGGGGTCGAGCACCACCGGCATGCGGTCATGCAGGAAGGACAGCGTGGCATTGGTAGCTGTCGTCACCACCGTCGCGGTTTCCAGCGGCGGATCGAGCGGAGCGGCGCCCTTCGGTCCGCGCCAGCGTTCCCACAAGCCCGCGAGCGCGAACAGGCCGCGGTCGCGGCGGCGGATGACATGGCCCTGCTTGCGCGGCTTGGCCCCCTCCCCCACGCTGGTCCATTCATAGAATCCGTCCAGCGGGACCAGGCAGCGGCGCTTGCGGAAGGCATCGCGGAAGGCCGGCTTGTCAGCCACCGATTCGCCGCGCGCGTTGATCATGCGGCCACCGATGGCGGCATCGTCGGCCCAGGGCGGCACCAGCCCCCAGCGGACCATCGCCAGATGGCGGCCGTCCTCCTCCCGCCGGATGATGGGAATGTCCTGGGTCGGGGCGATATTCCACCGCGGCATTAGGTTCAGCCGTTCGGGAACGCCGAACAGTCGCTGGACCTCGCTGACCGGGGTGGTGAGAAGCATTCGTCCACACATGCCCTGGAATATGGCCCCGGAAGGTTCCGTGCGCCAGCCGCATTCCCAAACGTCGCTGCGTTCCACCGACAATCCTTGCAACGGACAACCGTCACCCATACCGGCGGCCGGGGTTTCCCTGGCGCTCAAGCCGGCCTATCTTCGCGGGGCAGACCAATCGCATCGCACCGGAAGGCGGGAGTTCACCCATGAAGTTCGGCATCGGACAGGCGGTTCCGCGCACCGAAGACGCCCGGTTGCTGACCGGCGGCGGCCGCTATACCGACGACGTGTCTCTTCCCGGACAGGCCTATGCGGCCTTCGTCCGCTCGCCCCATGCCTTCGCCGCCATCGGCGCGGTCGATGCGTCGGAAGCGCTGGCGCAGCCCGGCGTGCTGGCGGTCTACACCGTCGCCGATCTTGATGCCGAGAAGATCGGCATGATCCCCTGCCAGGCGGCGCTGAAGCAGCGCGACGGGTCGGACTATGTCCAGACGCCCCGCCCGGCGCTGGCCCGCGGCTTCGCCCGCCATGTCGGCGACCCGGTCGCAATGGTGGTGGCGGAAACGCTGGAGGCCGCGCGCGAGGCCGCCGAGCTGGTGATGATCGATTACGAAGACCGCCAGTCCGTCACCGGCACGCTGGAGGCGCTGGGGCCCGGCCGCCCGCTGGTGTGGGACGAGGCGCCGGACAACCTCTGTTTCGACTGGGACACCGGCGACGAGGCGGCAGTGGAGGCCGCACTGGCCGGCGCCCACCGCGTGATCGAGCTGGAACTGGTCAACAACCGCGTCGTCGCCAATCCGATGGAGGGCCGCGCCTGCGTCGCCGGCGTCGAATCCGGGGCGGACGACGCACCCGGCCGGCTGCTGATCTATGTCACCAGCCAGGGCGTGCATGGCCTGCAGAAGCAGTTCGCCAAGATCCTGAACGAACCGGAACAGCGCATCCGCGTGCTGACCACCGATGTCGGCGGCGGGTTCGGCATGAAGCTGTTCAACTATCCCGAATATGTCGCCTGCCTGTTCGCCGCCCGCCGTCTGAACCGCGCGGTGAAATGGGCGGCCGACCGGATCGAGGGCTTCATCAGCGACGACCATGGCCGC
Organism: Azospirillum sp. TSH64; assembly: GCF_003116035.1. GTDB lineage: Bacteria > Pseudomonadota > Alphaproteobacteria > Azospirillales > Azospirillaceae > Azospirillum. Next base: position 1,477,935 of record NZ_LGQW01000015.1, on the reverse strand, counting down.
GACCATGTCAGCAAGGCACGCCTCGCGCTCGATGCCGACGGGCATTTCCTCGGGCTGCGGGTCGATACCGTCGCCAATCTCGGTGCCTACCTGTCCAACTACGGCCCCTTCATTCCGACCGATGCCGGATCGGCGATGCTGGTCGGCTCCTACAGGACGCCTGCCGTCTATGTCCGGGTGAAGGGCGTCTTCACCAACACCCAGCCGGTGGACGCCTATCGCGGCGCCGGGCGGCCGGAAGCGGCCTATCTGCTGGAGCGGCTGATCGACCATGCCGGCCGCGTCACCGGGCTTGGTCCGGCGGAGATCCGGCGGCGCAACTTCATTCCGGCCAACGCCATGCCCTATGCCACGCCGATGGGGCAGGTCTACGACACCGGCGAATTCGTCCAGAATCTTGAGGACGGGCTGATCCTTGCCGACATGGCCGGCCTGCCCGCCCGCAAGACGGAGGCGAAGGCCCGCGGCAAGCTGCGTGGTGCCGGCCTGGCCACCTACATCGAGGCCTGCTCGGGGGGCGGGCCGGAACAGGCGACCGTCCAGGTCAACGGCGACGGCAAGGTCGTGCTGATGATCGGCACACAGACCAACGGCCAGGGGCACGAGACCGCCTACAAGCAAATCCTCGCCGACCGGCTCGGCGTCCCGCCGGAAGATGTGGAGGTGGTGCAGGGCGACACCGACCGCGTCAGCTGGGGATCCGGCACCGGCGGTTCCCGCTCGGTCCCGGTCGGCGGCTCGGCATTGGCGGAGGGGGCGGCCAAGGTGGTGAAGGCCGCGACCGCCGTTGCTGCCGACCTGCTTGAAACCGCGGAGGTCGATGTGGAGTTCGCCGAAGGCCGCTTCACCATCGTCGGCACCGACCGCTCGGTGTCTCTGAAGGAGGTGGCGGCGAAGGCGGCAGACGGCGGCACCGGCGGCATCGCCTTCTCCGAGATGGCGCGCTGGACCCCACCGGCCAGCACCTTCCCCAACGGCTGCCACATTGCCGAGGTGGAGATCGATCCCGCCACCGGCATCGTCGAGGTTCTGCGCTACAGCGTCGTCGACGATTTCGGCACGGTCATCAACCCAATGCTGGTGATCGGCCAGATCCATGGCGGCGTGGCGCAAGGGCTGGGTCAGGCGTTGCAGGAGCGCGTGGTGTTCGATCCCGACAGCGGCCAGCTTCTGTCCGGTTCCTTCATGGACTATCAGATGCCGCGGGCGGTCGACATGCCGCCGATCGAGGTGAAGCTGAACAGCGTGCCCAGCACCACCAACATGCTGGGCATGAAGGGCGCTGGCGAGGCCGGCGCCATCGGCGCGCCGCCAGCCATCATCAACGCGGTGGTCGATGCGCTGTCCGACCTCGGCATCACCCACATCGACATGCCGGCGACGCCGGAAGCAGTGTGGTCGGCAATCCGCCAAGCCGAAAGCCGGATGGCTGCGGAGTAGGCTGTTTAACCGGCCTTACCGTAATGGTTAGGGAAAGTCCTAGTCGGAAGGTGTGACACTTGCCACACCTCCGTCAGGTGTAAGCCGTGTCATTGTTTCTTACCTAAAGGTGGCAATCTATTGACGGACAGAGGTAAGGCGATGGCGTTTGGCGATGGTGGGTGCGGCGGTCAATGTGCTGACCGTCTCGATCTGGACTTCACGATGGCGTTCCAGCCCATCGTCGACGTCGCCAATGGCGGTGTCTGGGCGCATGAGGCGCTGGTGCGCGGTCTTCAGGGTCAGGGCGCAGGCTGGGTCCTGGGACAGGTGACCGATTCCACCCGCTATGCCTTCGACCAGTCCTGCCGCATCAAGGCCATCGAACTGGCATCAAGCCTGCCGATGAACGGCGCCCGCCTGTCGATCAATTTCCTGCCGAACGCCGTCTACAAGGCGGAAGCCTGCATCCGCGCCACGCTGGCCGCCGCCCGCCGCACCGGCTTCCCCACCGACCGCATCATCTTCGAGGTGACGGAGAACGAGCGGGTGGTGGACCACGACCATCTGAAAAGCATCTTCAACGAATACAAGCGCCAGGGCTTCCTGACCGCCATCGACGATTTCGGCTCCGGCTATTCCGGCCTGAACCTGCTGGCCGAGTTCCAGCCCGACATCATCAAGCTGGACATGGAGCTGACCCGCAACATCGACACCGAGCGGGCACGGCGCAGCATCGTCAAGGCCATCCTGGCGGTGTGCGAGGATCTCGCCATCACGCCCATCGCCGAGGGCATCGAGACGGCGGACGAGGCCAAGACCCTGCGCGATCTTGGCGTCACCCTGATGCAGGGCTACCTGTTCGCCAAGCCGGCCTTTCAGGCCGTGGTGACCGATCCTGAAATGGCGATGCTGGCCGCCTGAGCCTCACTCCCGCGCCTGAACCGGCGCCGTCATGTAGCTCATTCCCCCGCCATAGCTGGCCAGCTTGGCCTCCAGTGCCGGCCCGCCTTCCGCATAGGGCGCGAAGCCGACCCGGTCCCAATAGCTCCGTGCGCCCGGCGTGGAGGTCAGCGCCAGCCACCGCCAGCCCTCCCGCGCCGCCAACCCATGCGCATAATCCAGCACCGCCACCCCCAGGCCGGTGCCGCGCGACTCCGGCAGCAGCGCGATGTCATGCAGATACAGGCAGTCCGCATCGGCCGGCAGGCTGCCGAGCGGCGTATCGAGGGGCGGCGGCACACCGAGCCTGCCGGGATGCATGACGCCGTAGCCGATGGCCTCTCCGCCGCGCTCGGCCACACGGCAGCCGGCGGGGTAGAGCGCCAGCCGTTCCTCGAACACGCTGCGCTCCTCGGGATAGGCCGGATGCACGATGTCCGCGATGGCGAGGATCCGATCCAGATCGGCCGCGGTCATAGCACGCCATAGGGCCGATGCTCCGCGGCCCTCTCCCCGTTCACCGTGCGACTGTAACCCGGCCGTCATCCGCCTTCTCCGTTCCACACCCGTTCAAGAGCTTCCGGCCCGCCATCGGGCACGGTATGCTGACTCTTCATACCATAGGGAGTTCACCCCATGCCCGATGCCGCTGTGGCGCGCCTGCTGCCGACGGTCCGCACCATCGCTCACGAGGCCGGTCAGGTCATCCTGCGCTTCTACAACGACGGCATCGACGTCGCCACCAAGGTCGACGGCAGCCCTGTCACGCAGGCCGACCATGCGGCGGAGGCGGTGATCGTTCCGGCGCTGCACCATCTGCTGCCCGGCGTCCCGGTTGTCGCGGAGGAGGCGATGGCCGCCGGCCATAAGCCCGACATCTCCGGCGGCCGGTTCTGGCTGGTCGATCCGCTCGACGGCACCAAGGAGTTCATTTCCCGCAACGGCGAGTTCACCGTGAACATCGCCCTGATCGAGAATGGCGCCCCGGTGCTGGGCGTCGTCTACGCTCCCGCCACCGGCGACCTCTATGCCGCGGCCGGCCCGGGCACTGCCGTCCATTGCGCGGAAGGCCGCCACGACCACGCGATCTCCGTCCGCAACCCGCCGGCCGACGGGCTGACCGTCGTCGCCAGCCGGTCCCACGGCAGCGGGTCGGTGCTGGACGAGTTCCTCGGCAACTATGCGGTGAAGGACCGGGTTTCCTGCGGCAGCTCGCTGAAATTCTGCACCTTGGCGAGCGGCAAGGCCGACCTCTACCCGCGCTTCGGACCGACCAGCGAATGGGACACCGCCGCCGGCCACGCCGTGCTGATCGGTGCCGGCGGCCGGGTAGAACAGCCGGACGGCTCGCCCCTGGTCTATGGCAAGGACGACATCCTGAATCCGAACTTCGTCGCCTACGGCTGGAAATGACATCTTCCGTATCGTGCCTGGGTGAAGCGGCGACCGCGGTGCTCACCACCGCGGCGCCGCTGGAGAAAGTGCGCCTGACCCGCCGTCACGCCGCCGCATGGCGCGACGGTCTTCTGTCGCCCGACGTGCCGGCACCGCCGCCCGACCGCCCTGCCCGTCCCGAGCGGCCAGAGCTGAAGCTGCCTCGCGACATGCCAAAGCGCGGGCGCGGCGGCAGTGCCCAGAACCGCATCGCCCTGCTGCATGCGCTGGCGCACATCGAACTGAACGCCATCGATCTCGCCTGGGACATCGTCGCCCGATTCGCGCCCCTCGGCCTGCCGAAAGGCTTCACCGACGACTGGATCCAGGTGGCCGACGACGAGGCACGGCATTTCCAGATGCTGGAAACCCGGCTGAACGCGCTGGGGTCCTCCTATGGCGACCTGCCGGCCCATGACGGGCTGTGGCAGGCGGCGACCGAGACCGCCCACGACCTCGCCGCCCGGCTGGCGGTGGTGCCGATGGTGCTGGAGGCGCGGGGACTGGACGTGACGCCGGAGACCGTGCGCCGCCTGCGCGATTTCGGCGACGCGGAGAGTGCCGATTTGCTCCAGACCATCCATGACGAGGAGATCGGCCACGTCGCCGCCGGCCGACGCTGGTTCGTCCATCTCTGTGCCGACCGCGGGGCGGAGCCGGTCGCCCTGTGGCAGGAGCTGGTCGGCCGCCATTTCCGCGGCGGGCTGAAGCGCCCGTTCAACACCGCCAGCCGTCAGTTGGCCGGCTTCGGCCCGGAATATTACGAGCCGATCACTCCCGAAATTGACCGCAAGCCGGAAACCCGGTAAGGCGCTGCATATCATGGCCGTATACACCGAAGTCACCGACGAGGATCTCAGCACCTTCGCCGCCCAGTACGATCTGGGCGCGGTGCTGTCGTGCAAGGGCATCGCGGAGGGGGTGGAGAATTCCAACTTCCTGCTGGTGACCGAACGCGGACCCTACATCCTGACGCTCTATGAAAAGCGCACGCGGAAGGAGGATCTGCCCTTCTTCCTCGGCCTGATGGAGCATCTGGCAGACAAGGGCATCGCCTGCCCGCTGCCGGTGGCGGCGCGCGACGGCGTGGCTCTGCGCGAGCTGTGCGGCCGCCCGGCGGTGATCGTCACCTTCCTGGCCGGCATGTGGCCGCGCCGGATCACGCCGCAGCATTGCGCCCAGCTGGGCGAGGCGCTGGCGCGGCTGCATCTGGCGGTCGGCGATTTCCGCATGGAGCGGCCGAACGCGCTGGCCCTGCCCGGCTGGAAGGATCTGTTCGCCAAGTCGGCCGAGCGCGCCGACGAGGTGGCCCCCGGCCTGCGCGCCACCCTGGATGCCGAACTGGCGGCGCTGGAGGCCAACTGGCCGGTCGGCCTGCCTTCCGGCGTCATCCACGCCGATCTGTTCCCGGACAATGTCTTCTTCCGCGGCGACAGCCTGTCCGGCGTGATCGACTTCTATTTCGCCTGCAACGATTTCCTCGTCTATGACGTGGCGATCTGCATCAACGCCTGGTGCTTCGAGATCGACGGCTCGTTCAACGCCACCAAGGCCCGGCTGCTGCTGTCCAACTACCGCAAGGTCCGGCCGCTTTCCCGCGAGGAGTTGGACGCCCTGCCCTGGCTCTGCCGCGGCAGCGCCGTGCGCTTCCTGCTGACCCGTCTCTATGACTGGCTGAACCACCCGCCGGGCGCCTTCGTGCGGCCGAAGGATCCGCTGGAATATCTGCGCAAGCTGCGCTTCCACCAGTCGGTCCGCGGTCTGGGCGACTATTTCCTCGACGACTCGGATGCGGGCAGGAGCTGACGGCATGACGGACAGCACCATTTCGCCCGAAGCCGGCGGCAGGACCGTCGACATCTTCACCGACGGCGCCTGCAGCGGCAATCCCGGCCCCGGCGGCTGGGGGGCCATCCTGCGCTATGGCGAGGTGGAGAAGGAGCTTTACGGCGGCGAGCCGGCGACCACCAACAACCGCATGGAACTGATGGCCGCCATCATGGCGCTGGAGGCCCTCAAGAAGCCGGTGACCGTCCGTCTCTTCACCGACAGCGAATATGTGAAGAACGGCATCACCAAGTGGATCCATGGCTGGAAGGCCAAGGGCTGGATGACCGCCGACAGGAAGCCGGTGAAGAATGTCGATCTGTGGCAGCGCCTGGAAGAGGCGAAGCGGCAGCACGAGATCGAGTTCCATTGGGTGCGCGGACACGCCGGCCACCCCGAGAACGAACGCGCCGACGAACTGGCGCGGCGAGGGGTTGCCGACGTGCGGGCCAGAAGCTGAACAGGCGCCCCCTCCCCGGACCTTCCCGGGGAGGGGGCGCTTTACGATCAGACCTTTTCCAGCACGGCTTCGGCCGACGACACCTCGAACTTGCCGGGGGCCTCGACGGCGACATGGGTGACCTTGCCGTCCTCGGCCACCAGGGCGAAGCGCTGGCCGCGGGTGCCCAGGCCATGGGCCGAGCCGTCCATGGTCAGGCCGAGAGCGGTGGTGAAGGTGGCGTTGCCGTCGGGCAGCATCTTGACCTTGTCGCCGACGCTGCCCTTGTCACCCCAGGCGCGCATCACGAAGGGATCGTTGACGGCGAGGCAGATGATGCTGTCCACGCCCTTGGCCTTCAGCGCGTCGGCCTGCTGGACGAAGCCCGGCAGGTGCTTGGCGGAGCAGGTCGGGGTGAAGGCGCCGGGAACGGAGAACAGGACGACCTTCTTGCCCTTGAACAGCTCGTCCGTGGTGACTTCCTGCATGCCGTTGTCGGTCAGCCACTTCAGCGTGACGGACGGAATGGTATCGCCAACCTGGATGCTCATCGTCTCTAACCCTTCCGGTTTTTGGGTTTGGCCCGTTTTCGGGTCCGGCCGGACCCTCTTTGCGGAGCCCGGCCCTGCATCCCTTCTATCCCTCGCGGCGAGCGCCCGCAAGGCGCGGCTGACCAGACGGCACAACCGTGATCAAGCCTTCTTCACGAACTCCGACTTCAGATTCATCGCGCCGATGCCGTCAATCTTGCAGGCGATGTTGTGCCCGTCGGCCCCGTCCACCAGACGGATGTTCTTCACCTTGGTCCCGCCCTTGACCACCAGCGACGACCCTTTGACTTTCAGGTCCTTGATGACGGTGACGCTGTCGCCGTCGGCCAGCGCGTTGCCGTTGGCATCGCGCACGCCCTGCCCGGCTTCGCCATCCACGGCCGCGGCAGCCGTGTCGGGATTCCACTCATGCCCGCAGTCCGGGCAGTTCCACAGGCTGCCGTCATTGTAGGCGTTTTCGGAGCTGCACTGCGGGCAGTTGATCTGATCGTCCATCATCGTCCTCTTGGCGCGGGATGCTCTCCCGGAGCCGCCCTGTTACCGCAGAATAGCCGCAACGGCCATAGGCCTTTTCCGGACCCTGCTCAGACCCCCTTGCCTGCTGACTTGCCCGCCGCCTTGCCCAACGCCTCCAACACCGCGCCTTCGCTCAGCAATTCCGGCAGAGCGAGGCCGTCCGGTGCGCCGGGACCATAGACGATGTTGAAGGGAATGCCGTAACGGCCATGGTCGGACAGGAACTTCGCGATCGTCGCGTCCGGGCGGGTCCAGTCGGCGCGCATCGCCACGACGGCCGGGTCGTCCATCCGCTGGGCAACCTCGCCGCGATTCAGCACCAGCTTCTTGTTTGCCTGGCAGGTGATGCACCAATCGGCGGTCACGTCGACGAACACCGTGCGTCCGGCGGCGACATGCTCGCGGATCGTGGCTTCGGCAAAGGGGACCCAGCGTGCCTTGGACTCGGCAAGCACCGGCGCCGCACCGGCCGACGGACCGACCGCCGCCGGCATGGCGAAGGCGGTGACCGCCAGTACGCCGGCCAGCGCCGGCCCCGCCGTCCGCGCGGCGCCCCGCGCGCTCCGCCCGACCCACAGTGACAGCACCAGCGCCGCCATCATCAGCCCGACCGTGGCCGCGGCCACATCGCCGATCTGCGCGGTCAGCACCGACAGCAGCCAAAGCGCCGTCAGCATCATCGCGAACCCCAGAACCGCCTTCAGCGTCGCCATCCAGCTCCCCGGACGCGGCAGCCAGCCCGCCACCCGCGGCCATGCCGCGACAGCCAGATAGGGCAGAGCCAACCCGACGCCCAGAGTCGCGAAGATCGCGTAGATCTCCACCGGCCCCTTCGACAGGGCGAATCCCACCGCCGTGCCCAGGAAGGGCGCGGAACAGGGTGTCGCCAGCAGGGTCGCGAACATGCCGGTGGCGAACGGCCCGGCCAGCCCGTCGCCGCCCAGCCGGTCGGCCATGGCGCGCGGCAACGGCACCTCGAACAGGCCCCACAGGTTGGCCGAGAACAGCGTGACCAGCACGACCATGAAGACCAGGAACAGCGGCTGCTGGAACTGGATGCCCCAGCCGACCGCCCCGCCCGCCGCCTTGACCCCGACCAGTACAGAAGCCATCAGCAGGAACGAGGTCAGGATACCGGCGGCACTCGCCAGGAAGCCGGCACGCACAGCGGCCGGCGCCTGCCCGCCATGCTTGACCACCGATATCAGCTTCAGCGACAGCACCGGCAGCACGCAGGGCATCAGGTTCAGGATCAGGCCGCCCAGCAGGGCCACCCCCAGCATCGCCAGCAGACCCACACCACCGGGCACCGAAGCGGCGCCGCCGGCCGACGCGGTTGCCGGTGCTTCGACCGCCTTGTCGCCGTCGACCAGGGTCAGCGTCATCGCGCGCCCGGCGAGATCGAGGCCCTGCTGCGGATCGGTCACCTTCAGGGTCAGGCGGACATGGCGGTCATTGTCGGAAAAGACCGTCTTGGGGGCGGAAAAGGTCAGCGGCGGGTCCGTCTCAACGAACAGATCGGGGGAGACGAAGCCATCGGCGGCGGTCGCCTCGACCTCCAGGGCGCCCCCCTTGCCCTGCACGGAGTCGATGCGCAGCAGACCGTTCGGCCCCTTCGGCACCAGCGCCTGCGCACGCGCTACGTCGTTGGCGACGTCGCTGGGCTCGGCCGGCCCGGCCGGAAGGGCAAGGGCAAGCTCCAGAGTCTGCGGCACGCAGATTTCCGAGCAGACCAGCAGTTCGGCGGTCAGCGCCAGATCGACCGGCTTGCCGGGCGTCGCCGGCTTGCCCTGGATCGGGAAGAGAATCGCCGTGTCATAGCCCGCCGTTTCAAATCCCAGAACCGAGAAGCGGTGCGGCGCCGGAAAGGACAGCGTCGCCTCCCCCAGATTGCCGGAGCGGCTCCAGTCCAGGCGCGGCGCAAAGCCGGCATCGCCGGGGGAGCGCCAATAGGTCTTCCATCCCGGCTCCAGCCGCAGGTCCAGTCCCAGGGGCAGCGCCGCCAGATCGCCGGTGCCGCGCACCGCCGACACCAGCCGGGCTTCCACCGGTCCCGCCTTGGTCCAGGCCCCAACCGCATCCTGCGCGAAAACGGGGGCGCCGGCACCGGCCAGCGCGGCCAGACCCAGCAGAAGGGCGAGGGCATGTCTTTTCATCGCGCGCACTGTTCTCTTCCCTGGAAGGGGCGCATCCGCGTCCCCGACACCCTATATGATAGCCCATATAATGGTGACAAAGCTCGGCCGGTGCTGTCACACTCCGGTGAAAGCGTCGCCAGAGCGCCAACCACAACCGCACGTGGGTACGGGCAGCGGTTTCCCGCACCGGACCGACGACAAGGATAATCGCCCATGCCGCGCCTGACCAAGTCTCCGGACTCCAAGACCACGGAATCGCTGACCGGCCAGCTGCTGATCGCCATGCCCGGAATGGAGGACCCGCGTTTCCAGCGTACGGTCATCTATGTCTGCGCCCACAATGAAGACGGCGCAATGGGACTGGTGGTCAACCGGCTGTTCGGGTCGATCACGTTCGAGGATCTGCTGGAACAGCTCGACATGGACATCGCGCAGCCGGTCAACAACCTGCCGGTGCATTACGGCGGCCCCGTCGAGTCGGGCCGTGGCTTCGTCCTGCATTCGACCGACTATGTCCGCGACGGCACCCTGGTGGTGAACGACGACGTGGCCCTGACCGCCACCATCGACATCCTGCGCGCCATTTCCGAAGACCGCGGCCCGCGCCGCAACCTGCTGCTGCTCGGCTATGCCGGCTGGGGTCCGGGGCAGCTCGACGCCGAATTCCAGGCGAACGGCTGGCTGAACGTGCCCTGCGACGAGAAGCTGCTGTTCGATACCGACCTGGACGCCAAATGGGAACGCGCCATCGGCAAGCTGGGTGTCAGCGTCTCCATGCTGTCGGGCGAAGCCGGGCACGCCTGAGCGCGCCCCGCCTGCCCCAGGACCTCAATTCGCCCACCGCGCCGCCGCCGCGTCGTCGCTCTCCTTGGCCTCGACCCAGCGCTCGCCCTCCGGCGTGGCCTCCAGCTTCCAGAAGGGCGCCCTGGTCTTCAGCCAGTCCATCAGGAAGCGGCAGGACTCGAAGGCGGCGTCCCGGTGGGCCGACGCGGTGGCGACCATCACGATGCGGTCGCCCGGCTCCAACCGGCCATGGCGGTGGATCACCAGCACATCGTCCAGCGGCCAGCGGCGGCGCGCCTCCTCCTCGATGGTCTCCAACTGCTTCTCGGTCATGCCGGGGTAATGTTCCAGCGTCATGGCGCTGACGGCGGCACCGCCGGCAATGTCGCGCACCAGCCCGACGAACATCGCCACCCCGCCAACGCTGGTGCGGCCGGCGGTGAAGGCGGCATATTCGGCGCCGACATCGAAATCCCCGGCCTGGACGCGGATCGCCATCTGTCAGCCTCCCGTCACCGGCGGGAACAGCGCCACCTCGTCGGTGGCCGAGATCGGGTGGTCGTAGGGCACATGCTCCTGGTTCACCGCCACCTTGACCACCTTGCTGTTGGCCAGCGCCTCGGCATGACGGGGGCTGCGGGTTTTCAGCCATTCGACGAGATCGCCGGCCGTTGCGACCTCCGCCGGCAGGTCCACCGTCTCGGTCGGCACGCCGATCTTGCTGCGCAGCCAGGCGAAATAGAGAATCTTCATCACGCGACCTCTACAGGAATTCTTTGAAAGGCAGGAAATCGACGGTCATGCCGGGCTCGACCCGCGCCAGATCCTCGGGCAGTTCGATCAACCCCTCGGACTCCACCAGCGACGAGAGCACGCCGGCACCGTCGCGCGGGTATTTGGTCGCCTCAAGCACGCCATCGGCACCCAACACCAGAGACCCGCGCAGGAACTCGCGCCGGCCAGGCTTCTTCTTGTGGGCGAAGCCGACACGCACCGGGATCAGCCTTGGCGTCTCGCCGGACGCCCCCATCAGCGTCAGCAGGATCGGCCGGGCGATGCGCAGGAAGGTCACCACCACCGCAACCGGATTGCCGGGCAGGCCGACGAACACGGCATCGCGCACCCGTCCCAGCGCCACCGGCCGCCCCGGCTTGATCGCCAGCCGCCAGAAATCCAGCCGTCCATTCGCCTCGACCGCCGGCTTGACGTGATCCTCCTCGCCGGTGGACATGCCGCCGGAGGTGATGAGCGCGTCATGGTCTGCCGCAGCCTCCGCCAGAGCATCACGGATGGCCTCGAACCGGTCGGGCAGAATACCGAGATCGGTGACGGCGCAGCCCAGTCGGGTCAGCAGCGCGATCAGGGCGAAGCGGTTGGCGTCATAGACGGCGCCGGGCTCCAGCGCCTGTCCCGGCTGCCGCAGCTCGTCGCCGGTGGAGAACACCGCCACCCGCAGGCGGCAGCGCACGTCCAGCACCGCATGGCCGAGCGAAGCGGCGAGCGCGATGTCCTCCGGCCGCAGACGGCGTCCGGCCGAGAGCACGACCGAGCCCTCGCGTACATCCTCTCCCGCCAGCCGACGGTTCACGCCACGGCGGATGCCGGGCGGCAGGGTGACGGTTGCATCGCGTCCGGTCCCGGCGCTGCGGCAATCCTCCTGCATGAAGACGGTGTCCATGCCGGCGGGCATCGGCGCGCCGGTGAAAATCCGCACCGCCTCCCCCCGCGCCGCCGGCCGGCCTAGCCACTGCCCGGCCGCCACCCGCGCCGTCACCGGCAGAGTGGTGGAGGCATCGGCGTCGAGGTCGTCGAAGAACACGGCATAGCCGTCCACCGCGGCGTTGTCGTGTGGCGGCACATTGAAGGGCGCCACCAGATCGGCAGCCAGAACCCGTCCCAACGCATCGGACAGCGGCACGGCTTCGGTCGCCGTCACCGGCCCGACCCGTCCGGCCAGCAGCGCCAGCGCCGGCTCCAGCGCCATCATCGGTCCGCCGAAGGCGAAGCAGTCATTGTCGAGTTGCACCATGGCCGCCACTCTAGTCCGTTGCGACGCCGGGTGCGAAGAGGGAAAAGGCGCGCTTTCCGGGACGTGGCATTCAGCCGCCGAACAGCCGGGGGATCTCATCGACCCGACTCAGCAGCCGATCCGGCCGCAGCGCCGCCAGCGCATCGCCGCGCGTGTAGCCCCAGGCGACAGCGGCACAGGCGATACCCACCGTCCGGGCCGCTTCGATGTCGCGCAGCTCATCGCCAATCGCGATGGCTTGGGACGCCGGAACGCCGGTCGTGCGCAGCATCCTGCGGAACTTCGCAGCCTTGCCGAACAGCGAAGCGCCGCAGCCGTAATGAACGACCAGCCCCGCCGCCTCCGGCCCCAGGATGCGGCGGACGTTCTCGACGGAATTGGAACTGACGATGGTGACCGTCACCCCCCGGTCGGTCAGCGCCCACAGCATATCCGGCACGCCGTCGAACAGCCGTATGCCGTCGATGTCGCTCGCCATCAGCCGGCGCATGTGGTTGGCGATGAAAGGAAGCTTCCAGCCGGGCACCCGCAGGTGCCGCATGATCTGCCGCGCGTCATAACCACGGAGCAGGTCGACCTCGTCCGCCTGTACGCGGTTGAAGCCATAGCGGTCGGCGACACCGTTCAGAACGCCGACGAACCAGGGAAAGGAGTCGGCCAGCGTCCCGTCGAAATCGAAGATGGCGAGCCGATAGACATCAGGGCCGGGCGCCCGCCGGGTGAAGGAGGAAATGCCGCCCATATTACCGTCTGACCGCGTGAAGGCTCAGCCCCACTCCAACCCGCAACGCGCAACGATGAAGGCCGCGACCGCATCCGCATCGTTGAGGTCCAGCACCGGAACCGGGCATCCCGGAACCGCGCTGTCGCTTGCCACCGCGACGATGGTGGGGTCGTCCGGTGCGATCAGCGCCTTGTCCACATCGGCCCGCCAGACCTCGATCTTCTCGTGCCGGTCGCGCTTGAATCCCTCGATCAGCAGCAGATCGACCGGAGCGATCTTGCCGATCAGCTGGTCCAGCGTCAGTTCCGGTTCGGCGTCGCGCAGTTCGTGCATCAACGCCCAGCGGCGGGGAGAGCTGACCAGAACCTCCGTGGCGCCGGCCATGCGATGGTTGTGGCTGTCCTTGCCGGGATGGTCGATGTCGAAGCCCTTGTGTGCATGCTTGACCGTCGAAACCCGCAGGCCACGCGCCGTCAGCGCGGGAATGAGGCGTACCATTAGCGAGGTCTTGCCGCTGCCGCTCCAGCCGGTCAGCCCGAAAATCTTCATGTCGGAAACTTTCAACCGGCGCTTCGGGCCGAACGGGCGGCACCGGGCTTGGCCGGCTGCTCCGCCATCATATGGGTCAACCCGGCGCGCATGTAATCCCACCCGGTGTAGAAGGTCAGCGCCGCGGCGATCCACAGGCCGACCGTGCCGATGAAGGTCACCGGCAGTTCGGCCGGACCATAGTCGCCGACGATCAGGAAGCCCAGCGCGATCATCTGGATCGTCGTCTTCCATTTCGCCAGCCAGGTTACCGGCACGCCGACATGCAGGCCGGCCAGATACTCGCGGAGGCCCGACACCAGAACCTCGCGCAGCAGGATCACCACCGCCGGCAGGATCGACAGGCCGGTCAGCCGGTGGAAGCCCGCCAGCATGATCAGCGTCGCCGCCACCAGCAGCTTGTCGGCGATGGGGTCCAGGAACTTGCCGATCACGCTTTCCTGCGCCCAGGCGCGCGCCAGATAGCCGTCGAACCAGTCGGTGATGCAAGCCGCCGCATAGAGCGAGCAGGCGGTGTAGGCGGCCCACGCCTCCGGCACATAGAACAGCCCGACCACCACCGGGATCACCGCGATGCGCGACAGGGTCAGCAGGTTGGGCAGGCTGGTCAGCATGACGGAGAACTCGAACCGCTGGAGGATGTCGCCGCACGGCGCCCGTGAGAGAGCCGGCTGAATTCGTGTGCCTGCATTCTAACCATCGGGATGGAAGTGATCGTATATCTTTTTCGCAACGGTCCGATTGATCCCTTCCACCGCCTCCAGATCGGCAAGCCCGGCGCGCGACACGGCGGCACCGCTGCCGAAATGGTGCAGCAGGGCCTTCTTCCGGGCGGGACCGATGCCGGCGATCTCGTCGATGGGCGATTTGCCGATGGCCTTGGTCCGCTTGGCCCGGTGTGTGCCGATGGCGAAGCGGTGCGCCTCGTCGCGCAGCCGTTGCAGGAAATACAGCACCGGATCGCGCATCTCCATCTGGAAAGGCGGACGGTTCTCCATGAAGAAATGCTCGCGCCCCGCATCGCGGTCCGGCCCCTTGGCGATGCCGACCAGCGTCACATCGTCGATGCCAAGCTCCGCGAACACCTCAAGCGCGACGTTCAACTGGCCGAGACCGCCGTCGATCAGCACCAGATCGGGCCAGCTTCCCAGGCTGCGTTCCGGATCCTCCTTCACCGCCCGGCCGAATCGGCGGGTCAGCACCTCGCGCATCATGGCGAAGTCGTCGCCGGCGGCACCCTCCGTGCGGATGTTGAACTTGCGGTAGGCGTTCTTGATGAAGCCGTCCGGACCGGCGACGATCATCCCGCCGATGGCGTGCGCCCCCTGGATGTGGGAGTTGTCGTAGACCTCCACCCGCTCCGGCGGCGAATCCATCCCGAAGGCGGCGGCCACCCCCTCCAGCAGACGCGCCTGGCTGGAGCTTTCGGCCAGCCGGCGCCCATGCGCCTCGCGCGCGTTGGTCAGCGCATGCTCGACGATCCGGCGCTTCTCGCCGCGCTTGGGCTCCGCCAACTCCACCTTGTGCCCGGCACGGACCGCCAGCGCCTCGCTCAGCAGGTCCAGTTCCGGCAGGGCGTGGCTGACCAGCACCAGCGGCGGCGCCGCCTTGTTCTCGTAGAACTGGGCGATGAAGGCGGCGAGAACCTCGTCGGTCTCCGCCGCCTTGTCGTGGCTGGGGAAGTAGGCGCGGTTGCCATAGTTGCGGCCGCCGCGGAAGAAGAAGACCTGGATGCAGGTCACCCCGCCCTCGGCATAGGCGGCGATGACATCGGCATCCTCCACCACCCCCTCGACATTGATGTCCTGGTGGGCCTGGATCGCCGTCAGGGCGCGGATACGGTCGCGGTAGCGCGCCGCCGTCTCGAAATCCATCTGCTCGGAGGCGGCCATCATCCGGTCCGCGAACTCCGTCTGGATGTCCCGGCTCTTTCCCGACAGGAAGGCGCGCGCCTGATTGACCTGGGCCTGGTATTCCTCCGGGGTGACGCGGCCGACGCAGGGCGCCGTGCAGCGCTTGATCTGGAATTGCAGGCAGGGCCTGGTGCGGGCGGCGAACACCGTGTCGGCGCAGTTGCGCAGCAGGAAGGCGCGCTGCAGAGCCGTGATCGTGCGGTTCACCGCCCCGGCCGAGGCGAAGGGACCGAAATAATCGGCGTCGCGCCCACGGGCGCCGCGGTGCTTGGTCAGCTGCGGATAGTCGTGGTCCTTGGTGATCATGATGTGCGGAAACGTCTTGTCGTCCCGCAACAGCACATTGTACCGCGGCATCAGCTTCTTGATCAGGTTCGATTCGAGAAGCAGCGCCTCCACCTCGGTGTGGGTGTTGACGAACTCCATCGTCTCGGTCTCCGCGACCATGCGCTGGAGCCTGACCGGCAGCTTTCCCACCTGGGTGTAGTTGGTCACCCGGCGCTTGAGGTTGCGCGCCTTGCCGACATACAGGACCGCCCCGTCGCCTGCCAGCATCCGATAGACGCCCGGCGTCTGCGGCAGGGTCTTCAGATGCTCCCGGATGGTCTCGACGCCCCGGTCGATGTCGGCCGGGCGCCGCTTCGGGCGCGCGGCGGCACCCTCCTCTGCCGGCACCGCGTCGGTCGGGGCGGCCAAATCGGTCGAACCGTCTTCGGCCGAGCGATCTTCAGCGAAACCAGCTGCGGCATCGTCGGCCGAGGGGGAATCCAGGGGGTCTGAGGAATGCGTTTCGGACATGACCAGAATGTCGTCGAGCGGCCGCCGCGGGTCAACTGTTGGGCACAGGGAGGTCGCATGTGGATCGACTCACCCCTCCGAAAGAATATCCACGAAACCTGTGGATAAGTTTGTCGATAACGGAGGGAGTAGCCCGTCCGGAGCTAGGCGCCGCAAGGGATCGCATGCTTATGCCTATTTTTTGAGCATTTTTGCTAAGTCATTGATTTCACTAGGGCAGCTTCAAGTCAATGGCGGGAATTGACGCGCTGACACAAAATCGTCGCTGCGGCGCAGGCGCCTCTTGCGCGGGGTGGGGCACCTGTGTAAAACGCGCGGTCCTTTTCCTCGCCCCCGCCATCGACCGCCTCGATCCCGCCCACCGTCCGGCACTGGGGCTGGTGCGTCCACCCATGTTTAGGCGCTGTAACACGCCGTCATTCGGTGGGCACGAAGCCATGCGCCGGCTGCGCCCATCCCAGATGCTCCCCACCGTCCAGCGCGATCATCTGTCCGGTCATCGCCGGGGCGGCGATCATGAAGCGGATGGCGGCGCAAACCTCCTCGGGCGTGGTGCCGCGCCGCAGCGGGGTCGAGTCCCACTGCTCGGCGAACTCCTCCACCGTCTGGCGGTCGTTGCGCAGGGTCGGACCGGGACCGATGCCATTGACGCGGATCCGCGGGGCAAGCGCCAGCGCCATCGTCCGGGTCAGCGCCCACAGCCCCATCTTCGACAGGGTGTAGGAGACGAAATGCGGCGTGGGGTTCCAGACGCGCTGATCGATGATGTTGACGATCAGTCCGCTCTCGCTCTCCGGCAACCGCGACGCGAAGTCCTGCGACAGCACGAAGGGCGCCCGCAGGTTGGCCTCCATATGCGCGTCCCACGATTCGCGGGTCACGTCGGCAACCTCGTCGCGTTCGAACCGGGACGCGTTGTTGACCAGCAGGGTCAGTGGACCGAGTTGCTCCGTCACCGCCGGCACCAGGGTCTTCACCTCGGCCTCGCGGTCCAGATCGGCAGCGAAGGCCATGGCCCGTCCGCCCGCCCGTTCGATCTCCGCCACGACGGCGTCGGCCTCCGCGTGGGAGCTTCGGTAATGGACGGCGACGTCCCACCCCTGCCCCGCCAGATCGAGCGCGATGGCCCGCCCGATGCGCTTGCCGGCCCCGGTGACAAGGGCCGCTTTCCTCTTGATCTCGACCATGGCGCCATAGGTACCTTGCCACCCTCGCGGGTCAAGGGGTGAGAGGGCCAAAAAGCGAGGCGCCAGGGAAAGACCGACTGGAGGGAATTGGCCGGCGATGTTGCGCGAAGCCTTGGAATATCTGACCACACCCTGCCCGCCACTGGCCCGCAGGTTCGGCTATCTGTCGGAGATGGTGGCGCTGGGCGCCCGCTACCGGCGGCAGAGACGGGCATGGGCGCCGCACGTCGCCGCCTGCCACCGTTTCGTCGAACAGGCCATGGAATGGGCGACTCCGGGGGGGCGGGCGCTGGTCGCCGGGTCCGGGCTGCTGATCGAAATCCCGCTGGAAAGGCTGACGGCACGCTTCGACGAGGTGGTGCTGGTCGACATCCTGCACAGCCGCGCCGTCCGCCGCCGGGCCGCGGCCCTGCCCAACGTCCGGCTGGTCGAGATGGACGTCAGCGGCGCCCTGGCTCCGCTTGCGGTGGCGCTCGACAGCCGCAGCCCGCTGCCGACCGGCTTCGTCGCGCCGTTGCCGGAGGAAGCCCCCTTCCGTTTCGCTCTCTCCTGCAACCTGCTGTCCCAGTTGCCCCTGCTGCCGCTGGAGGCGGTGGAACGCCGTGCGCCGAAGATCCCGGCGGCGGAGCGGATGGCCTTCGCCCAGCGCATGGTCCATGGCCATCTGTGCTGGCTGACAGCCATCGCCGAACATGCGGCACTGTTCACCGACATCGATGCCTCCTGGATCCATGGCGGCACCGTGACCGAGGTGGAGGATTCGACCTGGGGCCTTGCCCTTCCCGCCCCCGACATGTCCTGGCTGTGGGACATCGCCCCGGCGCCCGAGCAGGACCGTCGGCACGATCTGCGCCACAGCGTCGGCGGCTGGTTCGACGTGCGGTCGGTGACAAGTGCCCTTCCGCCCTGTTGAGGAAAGCGAAACCTCGACACAGCAGACGGGAGAGCGCCCATGGCCACCAACGACCGCAACATCGACAGCCGCAAGTCCGGCAACGCCACCGGCCCCGGCGACAATGCTCCCGGTGACAGCGGAGGCATCGACGAGCGCGACATCCCGCTCGACATCCGCGAGACGCGCGATCATCTGGACGTTGACGAGGAGATCGAAGGCTTTCAGCGCATCATCGGTCCCGGCGCCGGCGGCCCTGTCGACCAGCCCGACGAGGATTTCGGCATCCCCGGCAGCGAGGAGGCCGGCGGTCTCGGCACCGGCCCGCTGCCGCCGCGCCAGCCCGACCGGCCGCAGGGGCAGGCGGGAGAACGCCACAGCGACCGCATCGTCTCCGACCGCAACGTCGCGGTGGACGGCGCGCGCGACCGCGAGTGACCGGACAGGCGAACTGTTGCCCGCAGTCCGCTGCGAACCGTGTCCTGCGGCAATAGTTCGCACCTCCGTTGATTGAGGAAGCTGATACGGAAAACGTCGGTCGGCCTTGCACGGACCGCGCTTCATGGGACAGCGGCTCTGCCCTATCTTGATCTTCACAAAAGCAAACAATGCCAAAGGGAGTGGACGTCTCTCACCTCACGTGGAGATTCCCAGAGCCATGACCATGTCAATCAACGAAGTCCGCGATCCCCGGAGCCACGACGAAATCATGCTGGCCGCCCGCCGGATGCGCGCCGAGTACCTGCGCGAGCTGTTCGGCCGTCTGCGCGCCAGCCTGTCCGGTGCCCGCGCCGACCATGGCACCGCCCTGCCGAGCGCGCGCTGACGGCAGGCTGCCCTGCCGCGAGCGGCGGGAGGCTGTTTGCACATAGAGATACGGCACCGCGCCTGAACCGCACGGTGCCGTTTTCATGTCCGGAAACTCTAAAACCCGCTCAAAAACGGCTGGTACCGTCGAAACTCTGCCTCCAGCCCTTCCATCCATTCAGAGCGCCGCAATAGGCTCCGATCAGCACAGGAAAGCCCAGGAACCACCGGCTGCCCTCAAGAATCCCGGCATGGGCGAAACCCCACACAATTGCCTGACCTGCGGTCGCAACGATGGCGCCGCAAACCGTTCCCAGTCCCAAAGGGCCGATCCTTTCCGCCAACGACGGATTCAAGCCGATGAGAAGGCTGCCGATACCTGATGGCCTGTTCATGATCCACACTTGACCACCCATCACCGCAATGATCGGTGGCAAGCTTGATCCTGGCGGGAATTCCCGTCAACCGACTCTTTCGCCATGTTCCGACCCCGGTGCGCCGGTGCTCCACAGCAGCGCCAGCACCAGCCCCTTGCAGCGCGGCAGCAGAAGCAGCGTCAGCAACAGGGTCAGCGACGGCCAGATCGTCAAATGCACCCAGGTCGGCGGCTCGTAGCTCTGCTCAACCGACAGCAGGGCGGGAATGACGATGTGGCCGACGATCAGGATCGTCATCCAGGGCGGTGCGTCGTCGGCACGCAGATGGCCATAGGCCTCGCCGCAGGCCGAACACCGGTCGACCGGCTTGAGGAAGTTCCGCAGCAGCCGGCCGCGCCCGCAATTGGGGCAGCAGCCGATCAGGCCGCGGAAGGAGGCGAGAAACTTCGACGGAGCCGTTCCGGTCCCTGCGATCATGGCCACTCCTTCCGTGTTGCCCACAATATAGGCTCTTCTTCGGCAAACCACACTCCCGATTGCGGGCAGGGCCGGCATGCCGCCCTATCCTGGCCTGGACGCCCTTGCTGCCGAGTTGACGGCGGCGCCCGCGCGGTCTAGGGGAAGACCTTTCCGTTGCGGAGATTTCCAAGCCATGTCCTTCACCCGCCTGTTGTGCGCCGCGGCGGCACTCGCCGCCTTCGTCGGTCCGATCGCCGTGCCGGTTTCGGCCATGGCGCAGAGCAAGACCGTCGCCATCACTGCCATCGTCCAGCATCCGGCGCTCGACGCCACCCGCGACGGCATCGTGGAGGCGCTGAAGGACGCCGGCTTCGTCCAGGGCCAGACCCTGAAGGTGGAATACCAGAGCGCGCAGGGCAATCCGGCCACCGCCGCGCAGATCGCCCGCCAGTTCGTGGGATCCCGCCCGGACGTGATCGTGCCGATCTCCACTCCTTCGGCCCAGGCGGTGGCGGCGGCGACCCGCGACATCCCCGTCGTCTTCACTGCGGTGACCGATCCGATCTCGGCCCAGATGGTGAAGTCGATGGAGAAGCCCGGCGCCAACATCACCGGCCTGTCCGACATGGCCCCGGTGGGTGAGCATGTGGCGCTGATCCGCGAGATCCTGCCGCAGGTCAAGCGCATCGGCGTGCTGTACAACCCCGGTGAGCCCAACTCCATCGTGCTGGTCAAGGCGCTGAAGGACGAGGCGGCCAAGGTTGGCCTGAGCGTCGTCGAGGCCTCCGTGCCGAAATCGTCCGATGCCCAGCAGGCGGTGCGCAGCCTCGTCGGCAAGGCCGATGCCGTCTACATCCCGCTCGACAACACCGTCGTCTCGGCCCTGGAAAGCGTGATCGCGGTCGGCCAGCAGGCGAAGCTGCCGATCTTCTCCGCCGACACCGACAGCGTCGCGCGCGGCACGGTCGCCTCGGTCGGCTTCGATTATTTCCAGGTCGGCAAGCAGACCGGCGCCATCGTCGCCCGCGTCCTGAAGGGCGAGAAGCCGGGCGACATCCCGGTGGCGCTCGCCAAGGGCACCGACCTGTTCGTCAATCCCAAGTCCGCCGCCGCCATGGGCGTCACCCTGCCCGACGCGGTGGTGAAGCGCGCGACGAAGGTTGTCGGGCAGTAAACGATCGTCAGGGGGAGCGGAACGCTTCCCCCGCCAAGCCCTTTCAAAAGCACCGCAATGACTGAAATCGCCCTGTTCGGCGCCATCGAGATCGGCCTCGTCTATGCGCTGGTCGCCATCGGCGTCTATCTGTCCTTCCGCATCCTGGACTTCCCCGACCTGACGGTGGACGGGAGCTTTCCGCTGGGGGCGGCCGTCTGCGCGGTGCTGCTGATCGCCGGGGTCAACCCATGGCTCGCCAGCCTCGCGGCAGCCCTTGCCGGTGCGGCGGCCGGGCTGGTCACGGCGACGCTGAACGTCCGCTTCAAGATCCTGCATCTGCTCGCCAGCATCCTGACGATGATCGCGCTGTTCTCGGTCAACCTGCGGGTCATGGGCCGGCCGAACGTCGCGCTGCTGATGCAGGACACCGTTCTGACGCCTTTCTATGGGCTGGGCATCCCCGACCACATCGTCCGCCCGCTGGTGGTCGGCGTCATCGTGGCGGCGGTCGTCCTGCTGCTCGCCCGCTTCCTGGGCAGCGAGTTCGGGCTGGCGATGCGGGCCACCGGCGTGAATGCGCGGATGGCGCGGGCGCAGGGGGTCGACACCGATGCCCATGTCTATGCCGGTATCGCCCTGTCGAACGCCCTGACCGGTCTGGCCGGCGCCCTGTTCGCCCAGACCAACGGCTTCGCCGACGTCACCACCGGCATCGGCACCATCGTCGTCGGGCTGGCCGCCGTGATCGTCGGCGAGACCGTTCTACCCGCCCGCGCCCTGGCCCTGGCGCTGATCGGCTGCGTTGCCGGGTCGATCCTCTACCGTCTCGCGGTCCAGCTGGCGCTGTCGGCCGACGCCATCGGCCTGCAGGCCTCCGACCTCAATCTGGTGACCGCGGTGCTGGTCGCCGTCGCCCTGATCCTGCCGCGCCTGAAGGCGAAGGCCAGCCGCAGCACGAAAGCCGCCCGATGATCGTCGTCGAAGACATCCACGTCACCTTCGGGCGCGGCACGCCGCTGGAAAAGCACGCGCTGCGCGGCGTCGATTTGACCATTCCCGAAGGCCAGTTCGTCACCGTCATCGGCTCCAACGGCGCCGGCAAGTCGACCTTCCTCGGCTCGCTGGCCGGCGACGTTCTGGCGGAGCAGGGGCGCATCGCCATCGACGGCACCGACGTCACCCGCTGGGACACGCCGCGCCGCGCCGGTCTGGTGGCCCGTGTCTTCCAGGATCCGATGGCCGGCAGCTGCGCCACCTTGACCATCGAGGAGAACATGGCGCTCGCCGCCGCCCGCGGACGCCGCCGCGGTCTGGCGCCGGCGCTGGGCGGCGACCGCCGCAAGGGCTTCCGCGACCGCATCGCGGCGCTAGGGCTGGGGCTGGAGAACCGGCTGCACGACCGCATGGGCCTGCTGTCCGGCGGCCAGCGTCAGGCGGTCAGCCTGCTGATGGCGACGCTCGCCGGTTCCAAGATCCTGCTGCTGGACGAGCATACGGCGGCACTTGACCCGGCCACCGCCGACTTCGTGCTGGATCTGACCCGCCGCATCGTCCGCGACAACCGCCTGACCACGCTGATGGTCACACATTCGATGCGGCAGGCGCTCGACTATGGCGACCGCACGCTGATGCTGCACGAGGGCCGCGTCGTGCTGGACGTGGCGGGAGAGGAGCGCGCCGGACTGGACGTGCCGCACCTGCTGGCGCTGTTCGCCAAACAGCGCGGCGGGGCGGAGATCAGCGACGACAGCCTGCTGATCGGTTAGGCGCTGGCGGTTCTCGGTTCCGCCTCTCCCTGCACGGCGTCCTCGCGGTCCGCCTCGAACAGCGACTGAAGCTCGGCGGCGGCATCGCGCGAGGTCTGGATCAGCTTGGTCTCGTCATTGTGGACGGCATGCTGGCGGATCAGGGTGCGCTCGTCATGGGCGCGGAAGGTCTCCAGCGTCCGCCCGACCTCACCCTCCGGCATGCCCATCTGGCGCAGCACGTCGCCGGTCAGCCGGATGCTGCTGTCGAAGGTCTCGCGCACGATGTGGGTGACGCCGCGGTCCATCAGATGGTGGACATGGCGGCGGTTGCGGGCGCGGGCGAAGATGGTCAGGTTGGGGAAATGGCGCGTCGCCATCTCTACCACCCGCAGCGACTGCTCCATGTCGTCCAGCGCCACCACCAGCACCCTGGCCTTGTCGGCCCCGGCGGCGCGCAGAAGCTCGACGCGCGTCGGGTCGCCGTAATAGGCCTTGCTGCCGAACTTGCGAACGAAGTCGACCTGCGCCGCACTGCTCTCCAGCGCGGTGAAGGCGATGCCGCGCATCCGCAGCACGCGGCCGACGACCTGCCCGACCCGGCCGAAGCCGCAGATGATGACTGGCGGGTTCTCGTCGGGCGGGGTGTCGAAGGGCCGCTTGGGCTTGCCGCTCATCAGGCGCGGCGCGAGCCAGCGCTCTTCCGCGGCGAACAGGAAGGGGGTCGCCAGCATCGAAAGCGTGACCACCAGCATGGCCGCCGACGCCTGTTCCCCCGCCATGGCGCCGCCGCCGACCGCCAGCCCGAACAGGACGAAGCCGAACTCGCCGCCCTGGCTCAGCACCGTCGCCATTCGCCCCGCCCCGGCCCAGGGCACACCGGCGATGCGGGCCAGAACCAGCAGAACCGCCCCCTTCACCACCAGCAACGCCACGGCAAGGCCGAGGAAGCGGATCGGGTGCGCCATCAGCGTCGGCACGTCAGCCCCCATCCCAACCGAAACGAAGAACAGGCCGAGCAGAAGCCCCTCGAACGGCTCGATGTCCGCCTGCACCTCGTGCCGGTATTCCGAATCCGACAGCAGGACGCCGGCCATGAAGGCGCCCAGCGACATCGACAGGCCGGCCTCCTGGATCAGCACGGCGGTGCCGATGACGATCAGCAGGGCGGTAGCGGTGAAGATCTCCGGCGCGCCGGCCCGGTCGACGGCATGGAAGATCGGCCGCAGCAGATAGCGCCCGCCGATCAGAACCAGCACCACCGCGACCACCGCCTTGGCCACCGCCATCCAGGCGCCGTCGGCCTGCGGAACGCTGCCGTTGCCCAGCAGCGGCAGCAGCGCCACCGCCGGGATGATGGCGAGGTCCTGGAACAGCAGGATCGAAAAGGCGTTGCGCCCGGACTGGTTGGCGAGCAGACCGCGCTCCGCCATCATCGGCAGGGCCATGGCGGTCGAGGACAGGGCGAAACCGAAGCCCAGTACCACCGCGGTCGGCCAGGCGAGTCCCAGCCCCCAGCCGCACAGCGCGGCGATCACCGCACCGGTGATGGCGACCTGCGCACCGCCCAGCCCAAGCACCGATTTCCGCATGACCCACAGGCGGGCGGGCCGCAACTCCAGCCCGATCAGGAACAGCAGCATGACGACGCCGAGTTCCGAGGCGTGCGCAATCGCCCCCACATTGGTCACCAGCCCAAGGCCCGCAGGCCCCACCGCCAGTCCGGCGGCGAGATAGCCGAGCGGCGCCCCGAACCCGAACCTTTTCGCCACTGGCACGGCGACCACCATCGCCGCCAGCAGCACAACCAACGTCACAAGCTCCGCCATATTCCCCGCCGCTCGACTGTCGCAGCGGCACTATGACGCGATTTCAACGGGCAAGGCCAGACGCTTGACCGTCAGCCCGGCCCTACACCGTCATGCTATTGGTCATTCCGCGGCGGACGCGACCCGCGACCGGTTGGACGGCGAATTGCCGGCCGCCCAGCGGGTCAGCAGCAGAATGCCGACGACCACGCCGACATAGGCGATCAGCTGCGCCTCGGTCGGACGGTCGGTGTAGCCGACCAGAACATGCAGCGCCTGCCCGATCAGGCTGTTGTCGCGCAGAATGGCCGAGCTGTCCCACAGCACCGTCCCGCCTGCATTCAGCATACCGCCCTGCGCCAGGAAATTGACCGCTGTGGCGGCCATGCCGGCGGCCAGCAGCGTCAGCAGCCAGGTGGTTGTGGCGAACAGGTGCCGCGTCGGGATCTGCACCAGCCCGGCATAGAGCAGGATCGAGACAAGCCCACCGAGCGCCACGCCCCCAAGCCCACCGGCGGCCACAGTGGCGATGCCGCCCTCCTCCGAGGCCAGGATTCCGGTCAGGAACAGCACGATCTCCGACCCTTCACGGAGGACGGCGACGCCGATGACGATGGCCAGTGCGGCCAGCGATTTCTCGCCGCTCCGCACCGCATGGCCGACCGCCTTCATGTCACGCGCCAGCTCGCGGCCATGCTGCGCCATCCAGGCATTGTGCCAAGCCAGCATGACGACGGCGATCAGCAGGACGGTGGCGTTGAACAGCTCCTGCCCGGTGTCGGCGAACAGCGAGCTGATGCCGTCGGCGAAGGCGGCGACGATGCAGGACCCGATGATGCCGCCGACGATGCCGAGCGCGATCCACCGGCCGCGCCCGGCCACCCCCTGGGTGGCGGCCAGCACGATGCCGACGATGAGGCCCGCTTCGAGGACCTCGCGAAAGACGATGATCAGACTGGCGAGCATGGTCGTCTCCGGTACGGGGCGGTCTCTGGCTTAAGACTGCGCCCTAAGACTGCATCGAACGGTCTTAAGACTGCGTCACTCGGCGATCACGGCACCTTGCGCCGTCGCCTCGTGGAACTCGCCGAAGAAGGGATAGCGCCCCGGCTTCAGCGGACCGACCATGACCTTGATCTGCTTGCGGCCGCCGACGATCTTCTCGACCTTCATCTCGCCGCTCTCGAACTCTTCCGACGTGGCGTCCTGGTTGTCGACCAGCAGGGTCACCCGCTTGTTGGCAGGCACCTTGACCTCGGCCGGTTCAAACTTGTGGTCCTTGATGACGATGGTGATCGCATCGTCGGCCCGGACCGGAGCGGCGCTCAGGAACGCAGCGCCGGACAGAGCCATGGCGCAGGCGGCGGAGAGCAGGGAAACACGGCGCATTCGCGGAAAACCTCGGGGGCTGGGGGCCTTTGCTTCTGAAAATCATTCTCACCCCAACCACCGAGGGTCAAATGAAAAGGCACCCGCAGGCTCCGCAACGCACCTGCGACGGAAACGCGCACCCGGCAGGAATGCGGCCGTCCACAAACAACTGTCCTCGCTGACTTTCCGTGCTTGAAATCCCGGCCCGTCTATTCCGGTTCCGACGACCCCGGGAACTGTTCCAGCCCGTCGGCGATCTCGTAGTAGTCGGCCTTGCCGGCGACATAGCCATGGCGGAGCGTCGTCAACCCGGTCGGCTGGTCCAGGCTGCCGGCCGCGATTTCGATCTCGCTTTTGCCGTCGCCCTTCCAGAACAGCGACGATCCGCACCGGCCGCAGAATCCGCGCTCCGCGATGCCGGACGAGCGGTACCAGGACAGGGTCGCGTCGGCATCGAAGGCGACGGTGTCGCGCGGCACGGTGATGTAGGCGCCGATATGACCATGGAAGCGGCGGCATTGCCCGCAATGGCAGGTCACCACCCCGTCCGGCCGTTCGGCCAGCAGGAAGCGCACGCCACCGCACAGGCAGCCCCCGGAAAGTGCCCTGCTCTGTTCGCTCATTCCACCGTCTCTCCCGTGCTGGCCCGGCGTTCGACGCCGTCGTCGCCGATGTCGTAATAGGCGCCCTTGTGGTCGACGAAGATGTGGCGCTCGACCCGGAGCCCCGACGCATCGTCCAGGCTGCCGGCGGTCACGGTGATGCGCGGACCATCCTCGGCGCCGCTCTGGTCGAGCGCCTCCCAGAACAGCCCGGCACCGCAACGCGCACAGAAGCCGCGCCGCGCCCGGTCGGAAGAGGCATACCATGTCAGCGTGGCGTCGTTCAGCAGACGCAACGCCGCACGCGGCAGGCCGGTGTAGGCGCCGACATGGCTGTGCTGGCGCCTGCACTGGGAACAGTGGCAGAAGGAGATCGGCTCAGGATGCGTGTCGATGGCATAGCGCACACCGCCGCACAGGCAACCGCCGGTCCAGACCTGCTCTCCCCCTGCCGTCGCGTCGGTCATCGCTCAACCCCGCCAAAACGGCTTCTCGGCCTCATGGTCGGCATCGGCACGGGAAATGCCGATGTCCGACAACAGATGATCGGGCAATGCCTCCAGCGCACGGCGCTGCCGGCGGCGCTCGTTCCAGGTTGCGAGACGGTCGAACAGCGACACAACGCGCTCGCCCAGACCGGGGTTGGCCTGCACCGGCTTGGCGACGAACAGCTCTGCGGCGGAAAACTGCGACTGCGTTCCCTTTGCCATGATCCTCTTTCCTTCGCTGGAGGGGGAGCGGGGCATCGGCCTCGCCGCTCCGTTCAGTGTGATCGCTTGTGGAACTGAGGATGGGGCACTGGACGCTTGCCGACAAACGACGCTTTCTCATAGAATCGATTAGCTCTGCTAATCCGAATCCACCTCCGGCCCAGAACCGCCCCATGTCCCGCCGCCTGCCCCCGCTGAACGCGCTGCGCGCCTTTGAAGCCGCCGCCCGCCATCTTTCCTTCACAAAGGCCGCCGAAGAGCTGCATGTGACGCAAGCCGCCGTCAGCCATCAGATCAAGGCTCTGGAGGAGTGGCTCGGATTACCGCTGTTTCGCCGAATGAACCGGGCTTTGGCGCTGACCGAGGCGGGGCAGAGCTACCTGCCGCCGGTGCGCGAGGCGATGGACACGCTGTCCCAGGCGACCGACCGGCTGATCCGCGCCGACAGCAGCGGCACGCTGACCATCTCCACCATGCCCAGCTTCGCGTCCAAATGGCTGGTGCCGCGGCTGGTCCGCTTCCAGAAGCGTCATCCCGATATGGATGTGCGGGTCCACAGCACGGCGCAGGTGGTCGATTTCGCCCGTCACGACGTCGATCTGGCGATCCGCTTCGGCAACGGACTGTGGCCGGATCTGCGGGTCGAACGGCTGTTGACCGAGGACATCTTCCCGGTCGGCCATCCGTCCCTGTTGTCCGGCAAGCGGCCCCTGGTCAATCCGGAGGATCTGCGGCACCACACACTGCTGCACGACGACTACAACATTTCCTGGGCGGTGTGGTGCCGGGTGGCGGGGATCGAGGGGGTGGACACCGAACGCGGCCTGCGCTTCGACGATTCGTCCTTCACGCTCCAGGCGGCGATCAACGGCCATGGCATAGCGCTGGCCCGCGGCGTGCTGGTGGCCGACGACATCGCCGCCGGACGGCTGGTCCGCCTGTTCGATGTGCGGCTGCCGGGAAGCCTCGCCTATTACGTCGTGGCACCGCAGCATTACTTTTCCCGGCCCAAGGTGAAGGCCTTCTACGACTGGTTGTTCGAGGAAGCGGGAGCGGTGTGAAACCCTTCGCATGGAGCGGCTTGCGGGCGTAACGGACCGCTCCTATAGTCCGCGCCCATGAGCGCGAACCCGCCCCCCGACACGGTCTTCCCGCACCGCCACCTTCTCGGAATCGAGGGGCTGCGGGCCGGCGAGATCACCCGGATTCTCGACCTCGCCGATGGCTATGTCGAGCAGAACCGCCGACCCGTGAAGAAGTCCAACCTGTTGGACGGCCGCACGCAGGTGAACCTGTTCTTCGAGAACTCCACCCGCACCCGCACCAGCTTCGAGCTGGCCGGCAAGCGGCTGGGGGCCGATGTCATCAACATGTCGACCGACAGCAGTTCGGTGAAGAAGGGCGAGACCCTGATCGACACGGCGATGACGCTGAACGCCATGCACCTCGACGCGCTGGTGGTGCGCCACGCCGATTCGGGTGCCGTCAAGCTGCTGGCCGACAAGGTCAACTGCTCGGTCATCAATGCGGGCGACGGCCACCACGAACACCCGACCCAGGCCCTGCTCGACGCGCTGGCGATCCGCCGCCGCCTCGGCCGGCTGGACGGGCTGATCGTGGCGATCTGCGGCGACATCCTGCACAGCCGCGTTGCGCGCTCCAACATCCACCTGCTGAACGCCATGGGTGCCCGCGTGCGCTGCGTGGCGCCGCCGACCCTGCTGCCGTCGCAGATCGAACGGCTGGGCGTCGAGGTCCATCACTCGATGAAGGCCGGCCTGCGCGATGCCGACGTGGTGATGATGCTGCGCCTTCAGACCGAGCGGATGAGCGGCCAGTACGTCCCATCCACCCGCGAGTACTTCTACTTCTACGGCCTCGATTACGAGAAGCTGGAGGTGGCGAAGCCCGACGCGGTCATCATGCACCCCGGTCCGATGAACCGCGGCGTGGAGATCGATTCGGAGGTCGCAGACGATCTCAAGCGCTCGATGATCCTCGATCAGGTGGAGCTGGGCGTGGCCGTCCGCATGGCCGTGCTCGACCTGCTGACCCGTGAACGCCGCCAGTCCGACCTTGCGGGAGCCGTCTGATGAGTGCGCGTACCGTCTACCGCAACGCCCGCCTGCTCGATCCGGCAACGGGCCTCGACCAGCGCGGCGACCTGCTGATCGATGGCGAGACCATCGCCGATTTCGGCCCCGGCCTGTTCAACGACTCCACGCCCGAGGGCGCGGAGGTGATCGACCTTGCCGGCCAGTGCCTAGCCCCCGGCCTCGTCGACATGCGGGTGCTGATCGGCGAACCGGGTGAGGAAGAAAAGGACACGATCAAGAGCGCGTCGCGCGCCGCGGCGGCCGGCGGCATCACCGCCATGGCGCTGCTGCCCAACACCGACCCGGTGCTGGACGAGGTCGCGGGACTGGAGTTCATCGCGCGGCGTGCCCGCGAGGTGAAGCTGGTCAAGGTCTTCGCCTACGGCTCCGCCACCCGCGGCACCGAAGGCAACGAGATCACCGAGATGGGCCTGCTGGGCCAAGCCGGTGCGGTCGCCTTCACCGACGGCATCAAGGCCATCGTCAGCGCCAAGACCATGCGCCGGGCACTGAGCTACGCCAAGACCTTCGGCAAGCTGATCGTCCAGCACCCCGAAGAGCCCTCGCTGGCGTCGGGCGGCATGATGAACTCCGGCGAGATCGCCACCCGCCTCGGCCTCGTCGGCATCCCGCGCGAGGCCGAGATCATCATGATCGAGCGCGATCTGCGACTGGCCGAGCTGACCGGCGGGCGCCTGCACTTCGCCCACGTCACAACGAGCGAGTCGGTCGACCTGATCCGCCGCGCCAAGGCGCGCGGGCTGAAGGTGACCTGCGACACCGCGCCGCATTACTTCGCCCTGACCGAGACCGACGTCGGCGATTACCGCACCTACGCCAAGGTGTCACCGCCGCTGCGCGGCGAGATGGACCGCCGCGCCATCGTCGAGGGGCTGGCCGACGGCACCATCGACGCCATCGCGTCCGACCATGTGCCGCAGGACCAGGACCAGAAGCGCCTGCCCTTCGCCCAGGCCGCCCCCGGCGTCATCGGGCTGGAGACTCTGTTCCCGCTGACGCTGGAACTGGTGCACAAGGGCAGGATGCCGCTCCTGAAGGCGCTGGCCTGCGTCACCGCCAACCCGGCGGCGATCCTCGACCTGCCGCTCGGCCGCATCGTCAAGGGCGGGCCGGCCGATCTGGTCGTCTTCGATGCCGACGTGCCATGGCAGATCGACGTCAGCCGCTTCAAGTCGAAGTCGAAGAACTCGCCCTTCGAGAACCGTCCGGTCCAGGGCCGGCCGCTGCGCACCATCGTCGACGGCCGCACCGTCTGGCAGGCGGAGGGCTGATCCGGTGCTGACTCCCATCGCTGGCGTTCTTGCCGCCCTGCTGGGCTACCTGCTGGGCTCGATCCCCTTCGGGCTGGTGCTGACCCGGATGGCCGGCCTGGGCGACATCCGCCAGATCGGCTCCGGCAACATCGGCGCCACCAACGTGCTGCGCACCGGCAACAAGCCGCTGGCGCTGGCGACCCTGCTGCTCGACAGCGGCAAGGGCGCCATCGCGGCTCTGCTGGCTCTGTGGTGGGCCGGGCCGGAAGCGGCGGTTCTGGCCGCCGGCGGCGCCATGCTGGGCCACAGCTTCCCGGTCTGGCTGGGCTTCAAGGGCGGCAAGGGTGTCGCGACGGCAATCGGCGTCCTGCTGGCCGTGTCCTGGCCGGTCGGGCTGCTGGCTTGCCTGACCTGGATCGTCATGGCGGCGCTGTTCCGCATCTCGTCGCTGTCGGCGCTGACGGCTCTCGGCCTCAGCCCGCTGACCGGCTGGTATTTCGGCGGACCGCTGGTCGCCGGCCT
The DNA here is from genome assembly GCF_003116035.1 of Azospirillum sp. TSH64. Taxonomy (GTDB): domain Bacteria; phylum Pseudomonadota; class Alphaproteobacteria; order Azospirillales; family Azospirillaceae; genus Azospirillum. The sequence goes on along the minus strand of NZ_LGQW01000015.1, from coordinate 1,446,867 downwards.
CTGCCTGTTCATCGCCGTGCTGGTCTTCATCCGGCACGAGGCGAACATCCGGCGCCTGCTGAAAGGCGAGGAGCCGAAGATCGGCGCCGGCAAGAAGAAGGCCGCCTGACCGGCGGTCCGATTGACCGAAGGCACGGGGGGCGGGGAGGAAACTCCCTGCCCTTTTTCTTTTGCAGCGCCTTGATTCCGTTACCGTTGCCCTCCGTCACCCTATCCGATTTCGCCCACCCGGACGCAGACAACCGGTGCGGCCATGCGCTATGCTGCACGGCAATCCGGGGCACGAACAAGCAACCCGGCAGGAGAGCTGGCCGCTGGGGCCGGCGGAAAACGAGACGCTGAGGGAACCGAGAATGGACACTCCGCTGTGGAGCCCGAGTGAGGAGCGCATCGCGCAGGCCAACCTGACCGTCTTCCGCGAGGCGGCGAATGCGCGATTCGGACTGCGGCTGGACGATTACGACGCGCTCTACAACTGGTCGATCGCGGAGAAGGAACAGTTCTGGCGCTTCCTGTGGGAATGGGCCGGGCTGACCGGCGATCTCGGTGGCGTCGATCTGCTGGACGGCGACAAAATGCCGGGCGCCCGCTGGTTCCCGGAAGCCCGCCTCAGCTATGCCGAGAACCTGCTGGCCGGCGCGCCGGACGACACTGCGGTCGTCTTCTGGGGCGAGGACAAGGTGAAGTATCGCTGGAGCGGGGCGGAGCTGAAGGCCACCGTCTCCCGCCTGCAGCAGGCGCTGAAGGCCAAGGGAGTCGGCAAGGGCGACCGTGTCGCCGCCATCATGCCGAACATGCCGGAAACGCTGGCGGCGATGATCGCCACCACCAGCCTGGGCGCGGTGTGGTCCTCCTGCTCGCCCGATTTCGGCATCCAGGGTATCACCGACCGCTTCGGCCAGATCGAGCCGAAGGTTGTCTTCGCCCCCGACGCCTACTGGTACAACGGCAAGAGCCACGACGTCCGCGCCAAGGTGGCCGAAGTTCTCAAGGATCTGCCGACCGTCGTCGCCACAATCATCGTCCCTTATGTCGACAAGGCGCCCGACCTGTCGGCGATCCCCGGCGCCGTCGGCTTCCAGGAGTTCATGGCGCCCCATCCGGTGGCCGAGCCGACCTTCGAACGGGTCGAATTCGACCACCCGCTGTTCATCCTCTATTCGTCCGGCACCACCGGAAAGCCGAAATGCATCGTCCACGGCACCGGCGGCACCATCCTTCAGCATGTGAAGGAACATCGGCTGCACTGCGACCTCAAGCCCGGCGACCGGCTGTTCTATTTCACCACCTGCGGCTGGATGATGTGGAACTGGCTGGTGACCGGACTGGCCAGCGGCACGACGCTCGTCCTCTATGACGGCTCGCCCTTCGCTCCCACCGGCAACATCCTGTTCGACTATGCCGATGCGGAGCAGGTGACGCTGTTCGGCACCTCGGCCAAGTTCATCCAGTCGCTGGAAAAGTCCGGGCTGGAGCCGATGAAGACCCATTCGCTGGCCAGCGTCCGCGCCCTGACCTCCACCGGGTCGCCGCTGATGCCGGAGAATTTCGAGTTCGTCTATCGCTCGATCAAGCAGGACCTCCATCTCGCCTCGATCAGCGGCGGCACCGACATCATGTCCTGCTTCGTGCTGGGCAACCCGATCTCTCCGGTGTGGAAGGGCGAGATCCAGACGCGCGGCCTCGGCATGGCGGTGGAAGCCTTCGATGACAACGGCCATGCCGTCCGCGGCGAGAAGGGCGAACTGGTCTGCACCCGCCCCTTCCCAAGCATGCCCATCGGCTTCTGGGCCGATCCGGACGGGTCGAAATACCGCTCCGCCTATTTCGACCGCTTCCCCAACATCTGGGTCCATGGCGACTTCATCGAGCAGACGGAGCATGGCGGCTGGGTGATCTACGGCCGGTCGGACGCCGTGCTCAACCCCGGGGGCGTGCGCATCGGCACGGCGGAGATCTACCGCCAAGTCGAACAGTTGCCGGAAATCATGGAGGCGGTCTGCATCGGCCAGGAGTGGAACGGCGACGTGCGCGTCGTGCTGTTCGTCGTGCTGAGAGAAGGGATGAAACTGGACGAGGCCCTTGCCGACACCATCCGCAAGCGGATCAAGGACAACTGTTCGCCCCGCCATGTCCCGGCGAAGATCGTGCAGGTCACCGACATCCCGCGCACCCGCTCCGGAAAGATCACCGAACTGGCGGTGCGCGACGCCGTCCACGGCCGGCCGATCAAGAACACCGAGGCGCTGTCCAACCCGCAGGCGCTCGACGAGTTCCGCGAGCGGACGGAACTGAGCGGGGCCTGACATGGTGCCGCCGCTGTTCCTCGACCTCGACGGCGTGCTTGCCGATTTCGACCGCGGCGTCGTCGCGGTCACCGGCAAGCGGCCGGAACAGCTGGCGATGAAGGAGATGTGGCGGGCGCTGTCCCGGCATGCCGACTTCTTCGGCACGCTGGAGTTCATGCACGACGCGCAGGAGCTTTGGAGCTTCTGCGCACCGCACCGGCCGACCATCCTGACCGGCCTGCCGCTGGGCAGTTGGGCGCCTGCGCAGAAGACGCGCTGGGTCGCCCGCATGCTGCGGGGCGACGTCCCGGTCATCACCTGCATAGCCCGGGACAAGGCCCGCTATGCCACTCCCGGCGCCATCCTGGTCGACGACCGCGAGAAGGCCCGCGAGCCTTGGGAAACGGCCGGCGGACGCTTCATCCTCCACCGCACTGCCGCGGACAGCATCGCCGAACTGGCGAAGCTGGGGTTCTGAGACGGACGGGAAGGGCGGCATCGGCGTGCCGCCCCCCAGCGTCGACCGTCGCGGTTACTCGGCCGCCACCGCCTTGTTTTCGCGGCTGGTCTTCCACAGCGACACCGCCACGCCGCCGCCGATGAGAGCAAAGGTCACGCCAAGTGCGATCAGCGGGTCGGGCTTGCCGAAGACCTGCGTGTAGAAGATCTTGCCGCCGATGAACACCAGCACCAGCGCCAGGGCGTATTTCAGGTAACGGAAACGGTGGACCATCGCGGCCAGGGCGAAATATAGCGCGCGCAGGCCCAGGATGGCGAAGATGTTGCTGGTATAGACCAGATAAGGGTCGGTGGTGATGGCGAAGATCGCCGGCACGCTGTCCACCGCGAAGACCAGATCGGCCAGTTCGACCATGATCAGCGCCAGCAGCAGCGGCGTCGCCGTCCAGCGCATCGTGCCGCTGTCGCCCACCGGCTCCTTGACCAGGAAGTGATGGCCGTGGAAGCGGTCGGTGACGCGGATGTGGCGCTTCACGAACCGGAGCGCGACATTCTCGCCCAGGTTGGTCTCCTCGTCCTTGGCGAACAGCATCTTGATGCCGGTCAGCACCAGGAAGGCGCCGAAGAGATAGAGAATCCAATGGAATTCCGACACCAGCGCCGCGCCGGCGCCGATCATCAGGCCGCGCAGCACGATGACGCCCAGGATGCCCCAGAAAAGCACCCGGTGCTGCAATTCACGCGGCACCGCGAAGTAGCTGAATATCAGCGATATGACGAAGACGTTGTCGAGTGACAGGCTCTTTTCGACGAAAAAGCCCGTGTAATACTGCAAGCCGGCTTCGCCGCCCATCGACCACCAGACCCAGCCGCCGAACAGCATAGCGACCGCGATGTAGAAGGCCGAGAGCTTCAGGCTTTCGCCGACGCCGATGACATGGTCGCGGCGGTTCAGAACACCAAGGTCCAGGACCAGAAGGGTCAGGACAATGCCGACGAATACCAACCAAATCCAGACCGGCTTTCCCATAAATTCGAGAAAAACAGTCGCTAACAAACTGTCCATCGTAAAACCCACTTGATGACGCTGCGTGAGCGGAGAGATCAAGCGGTTCCGACATCACGACCGACGCCTCGATCGTCAGAGGGGCCCGGACCCGAACTTGCCAGCAGATGGTGTCGCTCTGCCGCGGGTCAAGACCGCGATAAGGAGCGAACGCACCCGACAAGCAAAAGCAGCGCTCAGCGTCTTTCGCTGACCTTTGCGAGTCGCAGTCCCGACAGCGTGCCTGAGATGCCAAAGCCCTGGAAATCTGCGGCGATGACGAACGAAACGCCATCCGGACCCGCTACTTGATGCAGCGACGCCACAGATGGCGAACGAATGACGCGCAAGAAAAACACCAACGGTTGCCCAATCTGTGTTCGCTCTTGTGCGGATGGTGCCGTTCTGCCAATAACTCCGAAAAACCGAAACCAAACCGAACAAATGGAGTTTTGCATGAACCAGGCCGAGCTGATCGAAACCGTCGCCACCAACGCCGGCATCAAGAAGGCCGACGCGGCCAAGGTCGTTCAGGCTGTGTTCGAGGGCATCTCCGGCGCGCTGGGCCGCGGCGAAGATGTGCGCCTGGCCGGTTTCGGCATCTTCGAGGTGGCCGAGCGTGCCGCCCGTGAAGGCCGCAACCCGCGCACCGGCGAAGTCGTGGCAATCGCCGCCTCCAAGGCTCCGAAGTTCAAGCCGGCCAAGCAGCTGCGCGATCTGGTGAACGGCTGATCCGCCCGCATCCGCGTCACAAGGGGATCGCAGCCATGACCATCGATCAAACCGAACTGCAATCGCTGACCGCCAAGGTCGTTGCCGCCTATGTCGGCAACAACTCGGTACCGGTTCAGGAATTGCCCACGCTGATCAACAGCGTCCAGATCGCCTTCCGCAATTTGGGCGACGACAAGCCGGCCCCGGCCAAGGCCGAACTGGTCCCGGCCGTCGCGATCAAGAAGTCGGTCACGCCGGAATTCATCGTCTGTCTGGAAGACGGAAAGAAGCTGAAGATGCTCAAGCGGCATCTGAAGACCGTCTATGACATGACGCCGGACGAATACCGCGCCAAGTGGGGCCTGCCGCCGGAATACCCGATGGTTGCCCCGAACTATGCCAAGGCGCGTTCGGAGATGGCGACCAAGCTCGGGCTTGGCCGCAAGCGTGCGGCGGCCGAATAACGGCTCTCCGTCCATCGCTGCTCGATCGGGCGCGTCCTTCGGGACGCGCCTTTTTCTTTGCCCGGCCCCGGCTCCGCCCGACGCCGCCCCACTCCCCCGGGCTACCTCCTTGCCCATTGTTGTCATATGACCAATGTTCTGGTGGCGAAGTGGCTCGGCCTTCCCATCTAGGGTTCCGGTATGGTTGAGGAACCACGGGCGGTTCGATCACCATCCTCATCGCAGAGGCATAGTCGCCTCCCGCCAATCCGGTCGACCGGGGAACTGCCTGCCTCCGTTCCCTTTCGCAGATGCGGTATAGCGATGTTGTCCGGTCCAACGTCCGGCCAGCCGATTGGGGATGAACCGCTCGCCCGTACGTCACCCGGCCGAAGGTCAGGGGTCATAGAAATGCCCCTCCTCCAGACTGCCGGTGCGGGTGGAAGAAGAGCCTGGGTATACGCCGAAAAACACCCGGAACACGCCCTTTACAGGGTTGATCCGTCGCATTTCTGCGGCCACATTAACAGTGTCATAAGGACGCAGTTCCTTAAGACGCCAAGCAAATACAGACCCCAATACAAACCAAAGCCGGCCAGAGCCGATAAAGACGGACGATATTCCTGCGTCCGCCAATGGATCATCGCCTCTAAGGCGATCCCCGCCATGGGCCCCGACCGGGCCGGCCTTCGGAAAGAGGCCGTTTCGGGAAGCGTTGGAGAGGAGGCAAACACGTGCTGAAGAAACTGCTGATCGGTGAAAACGCCAGCTTGACCCGCTACATCGAGGAGTCGAAGCGCTTCCCGATCCTTGCCCCGGATGTCGAGCGCGACCTCGCCATCGCCTGGCGGGAGCGCGGCAATCCGCAGGCCCTGGAACAGCTCGTGGGCAGCCATCTCCGCCTCGTCATCAAGATCGCCCGCGGCTTCGGCGGCTATGGCCTGCCGCTGGTCGATCTGGTGGCAGAGGGCAATGTCGGCCTGATGCAGGCGGCCCAGAAATTCGATCCGCAGCGCGGGTTCCGCTTCGCCACCTACGCCACCTGGTGGATCCGCGCGGCGATCCAGGAATACATCCTGCACAGCTGGTCGCTGGTGAAGATGGGCACCACCGCCGCGCAGAAGAAGCTGTTCTTCAACCTGCGCCGCCTGAAGAGCCAGATGGCCGAGCTGGAGCAGGGCGACCTGTCGCCGGAGACCGTCGCCACCATCGCCGCCGAACTGGACGTGCCGGAGACCGAGGTGGTGGAAATGAACCGCCGCCTCGCCGCCAACGACAGCTCGCTCGACGCCACCCTCTCGTCGGATGGCGAAACCAATTGGCTGGAACTGCTGGCCGATGACCGGCCCACCCAGGATGCCATGCTGGCCGAGGCCGACGAACTGGCGCTGCGCCGCCGGCTGGTCGGACAGGCGCTGGACCGGTTGGACGCCCGCGAACGCCGCATCCTCTTTGAACGCCGCCTGAAGGACGACCCTTCGACCCTCGAAGCGCTGAGCCAGCAATTCTCGGTTTCGCGCGAACGGGTTCGCCAGATCGAAGTGCGGGCTTTCGAAAAGCTCCAGAAGGCGGTGCTCAGCGCCGCGCAGGCCCTGCGCCGCCCGGTCACCCCCATGGTGGCCTGACCGGACATCGTTTTCCCGTCCGGCTGCCACACTGCCGGACGGGACATATGCGGGACCGGCTTTGCCGTGCTCCGCATCGTTCCAGCGGGTTGTCGGCCCGCCTGTTGCCTCCAGACCTGTAACCTTCACGCCGGCGGTGCCCCTGGGCTCGCCGGCCTTTTCTTTTATGGACTGTTTCGGCTTCGATCCCAACCGGCCGCGATCCGTTGCCCTTGCTGCCGCTTGAAGATGCCATGCGACAAAGTGACAGGTTCAAAGTTGGGAATGCTTGCGCATGATGTGCGGCCCGCGGAGAAAATTGCATTTTCGCCAATTTATAGTACGCTAGTCATATCACATATGGGAGAGGGCTCCATGTCGAACGCTGCCCAGACTCAATCGATTATCGACCGCATCACCTTCCTGCGCATCGACGAAGCGACGAAGGCAACCCTGCGGGAGTTCCAGCCTTATCTGGCGCAGCGCATCGATCAAATTCTGGAAGAGTTCTACGGCTACCTGCGCGCCGTGCCACAGGTGGCGCCGATGCTGGTCAATCCCGTGGTGACCGGCCGCGCCCGCGACCTGCAGAAGCAGCATTGGCTGCGCAACGTCTTCACCGGCACCTTCGACGAGGCCTACGTCAATCAGGTCTTGAAGATCGGCCAGACCCACCAGCGCATCGGGCTCGAACCGCGCTGGTACACCGGCGCCTATTGCTTCACCCTGAACAAGCTGATTGAACTGGCGACCCAGATCTACCGCAAGAAGCCGGAAAAGCTGTCGCAGCTTCTCCAGGCGATCAACAAGGCGGTGTTCCTGGACATGGATCTCGCCACCTCCGTCTATATCGACCTGAACACCGCGGCGATCATCGCGCGGGAACTTGGCAGCACCGCCGACAGCTTTGAACGCGAGGTCAAGGGCGTTGTCCAGGCGGTGGCCAGTGCAGCCCAGCAGTTGCAGGGCACTGCCCAGGCGATGAGCCGCACGGCGGAAACCACCAGCGAGCAGTCGACCCAGGTCGCCGCCGCCGCCGAGGAGGCCTCGGTCAACATCCAGACCGTCGCCGCGGCGGCTGAGCAACTGACCGCCTCGATCGGCGAAATCAGCCATCAGGTGACCCAGTCGGCCGCCATCGCCAACGCCGCGATGACCGAGGCCGAGCGGACCAACGCCACCGTTCAGGGCTTGGCCGATGCTGCCAGCCGGATCGGGCAGGTGGTCAAGCTGATCCATGACATCGCCAGCCAGACCAACCTGCTTGCCTTGAACGCCACCATCGAGGCGGCGCGTGCCGGGGAGGCCGGCAAGGGCTTCGCCGTCGTGGCGAGCGAGGTCAAGAGCCTTGCCAACCAGACCGCCAAGGCGACGGAGGAGATCAACTCGCAGATCGGCGCCGTCCAGGGGGCGACGCAGGAGGCGGTCGGGGCCATCCGGTCCATCTCCGGCACCATCGCCCGCATCAACGAGATCTCCACCTCCATCGCCACGGCCATGGAAGAGCAAGGTGCCGCCACGACGGAGATCGCCCGCAACGTACAGCAGGCGTCGATCGGCACCCGCGAGGTCAGCGAAACCATCGTCGCGGTGAACGCATCGGCCAACAATGCCGGTGAAGAGGCCCGTCAGGTTCTGGAGGCGACCAACGAACTGTCGCGCCAGTCGGGTACCCTGAGGTCCGAGGTCGAGCGCTTCCTGACCCGCGTCCGCGCCGGCTGATCCGCTTCACGGTGCAGGTTCGAGGAAAGGGCGCGCTCCCCCAAGGAACGCGCCCTTTTTTAATGTCCGGGCTTTGCGGCGATGCGACCGCTCAAGCCAGCGTGCGGACCACGAGATCGCTGACCGGAACATTCTCCGCCAGCGCGGCGCGGCGAACCTCGTCGGCGCTGCGCCAATGGCTGTGACCGCCCAGGCTGGTCATTACTCCACCGCGCATCGCCACGAACAAACCGGTACGTCCCAGATTGACGATTCTCGTCATGATGCAATCCCCCGCCCGATGTTGAGAATTTTAGGTAAAATTGCTTTATTCTTCATACGCAAGAGAGAGTTAATCTCTTCCGACAGATTTATCAAACGGCGTCTTGCAACGTCAATAAGACTTCCGGCATTCAACCCATTGCTGTTTTCATAGATCAGCTTTCATCCCAGAGAACAAACCCTCTCCACAACACAAGCAGCGCCCAGTAATTTCTTATTATAGTAAAATTTTATTTGTTTTATATAAAACCACGAAAATGGGGTGTCCCACCGAAAGCCTTATCCCAACCGCGCAGCGTGGGAACGTCCGCATGGCGTGTAGGGTTGTCAGCGAAGCCGCCATCCGATCCATCGGCGGCACAGTGCGGGGAAAAACCTGCGAGGCATCGGCATCATGGCAACAGCACAGCGCCGCGTCGGCATCCGCGGCACAGCCACCAACGCTCACTTCGGACTGGATGCGGCAGAGGAGGACGGCAGCGAGGGCGGGAACAGCGAGATGCTCGATTTGCCGCTGACCATCCGTCCGGCAAGGCAGGAGGATTTGTCGACGCTCGAATGGTACGGCCTGCACACACCCCATCGCGAAATCATCGCCGGCGCTTTCCATCTTCAGGAACGCGGTGACGGCGCCATGCTGCTGGCCGACGTCAACGGTTTTCCGGTCGGCCAGATCTGCATCGATTTCCTGCGCAAGCGGCCGAGCGGCCGAGCGACCCTATGGGCACTGCGGGTGTTCCAGCCCTTCCGTGGCATCGGCATCGGTGTCCGGCTGGTGCGGGCAGCCGAACGGGTGGTGTTCCAGCGTGGCGTGCCCTTCGCCGAACTGGGGGTGGACCGCGACAATGTCGGCGTGCTGCCCTTCTACGAACGGCTGGGGTACGACCATTGCGGGCGGGAGCGCGGGCACTTTCTCTACCACACGCCGGAAGGCCGGCTGGTCCGCGTCGCCATCGACCAGTGGCTTCTGCACAAACTGTTGCCCGAAGCCAGTGGCGCGAACGGCGCCCCCTCGGACCGCAGCCGGAGCCTGAAGATGGCGGGCGACTGACCCTGCTCCGCCACTCTCTATTCGGCCGCCATCGCCATGTCGCCCATGGTCGGGCCGGTTGCCGGCGTCACCAGCCGTGCCGCCCGTCGGCGCGGCAAGAAGATGCGTGCGCCATCCAGCACGCCGCCCAGTTCAGCCATCGCGTCGGTCGCCATGAGCAGTGCGACCGGCGGCAGCCAGCGGTCGAGCAGTTGTGTCGCGACCTCCGCATCGCCACCCTGCACCGCGGCGAGGGAGTCCAGCAGGGCGGCTTCGTCGATGCTGATCCGGCTGCAGGCCGGGCAGCGGATCTCCGGCCGGCGGGCGCCTGCAACCGCAAAGGTGCCGAGCAGGGCGAAAAGCGGCAGCAGTGCGGTGTTCGGCACGCCGGCCACATTCAGACCGATGCGCATCGATGCCATGGCCCCGGCGGTGCCAGCACGGAACCATTGGCGCACGCCGGTCAGCAACGCCCGTTCGGCGGTCGTCAGATCCGCCACCGTCCAAGGCGAGTACCGCCCCTCTTCCACCGTCCCGCACATGCCGATGCTCCTTCATCCGGTTGCAGGAAGACCCTACCGCTTCCCGTCACCAATTGCGAGTCATTCTTATTTGCGAAATTTGCCTGTGACAAAAAGCGTCCGTGCGTGACAGTGAAAACCATGGAAAGGTCGCGTTAACGAACGGCGGCAATCCTGAAGCGACTAAGCAGTTCAGGGGGATCGCTGGGCATGAGGCGGACGATTCGGGGGGGTGTTCTCGCACTGGTCGCGACGATCGGATTGGCTGTCGCCGGGGGCCTGACGGTCGCCCGCCCGGCAATGGCCCAGATCGTTCTCAAATCCGCCTACGGCGAGGCCTCGCTGGCCGGTCCGGCAAAGGCCCGCGGCGCGGTGGTCTGGAGCCACGGCCGCTCGGTGGACTCCGAAGATTCGGAAGCCCCCACCCCGCTCTTCATGAAAGCGATGCGCGACGCCGGCTGGGACGTGTACCGGCTGGACCGCATGCGGGTCAGCGACACCCTGCCCAACAGCTCCCGCGCACTCGCCGGCTATTCGGAGGCGCTGAAGGCCAAGGGCTATCGCCGGGTCGCCCTGACCGGCCAGTCATTCGGCGCCTTCATCTCGCTGATCGCCGCCGGCCAGACCAACGCCATCGACGCCGTCATCGCCACTGCACCAGCCGCCTTCGGCAACTTCACCGAGGCGTTCGACAGCTACCGCGAGAACGCCGCCCAGCTCTGGCCGATCCTGCGCGAGGTCCGCCGGGCGCGGGTGATGATGTTCTTCTTCCACGGCGACGATTTCGATCCGGGCGGGCGCGCCGAACCGGCCCGCAACATCCTGACCCAGCGCGGGTTGAGCAGCCTGATCGTCGACCAACCGTCGCTGCTGACCGGCCATGGCGCCGCCAACACCGGGCTGTTCGTCCGCCGCTTCGGCGCCTGCATCGTCCGCTTCGCGGAGGAGCCGCCAACCCCCAACGATCCGCCCTGCGACGAGACCTGGGGACGCAGCCCGAGTGCCGAGATGCTGCAGGCCGCCCTGCCGGCGAACGCATCGGGCTCGGCCAGGGGCAACGACGCGACCGCCACGCTGCGCCCCTACATGGGCATGTGGTACGGCAGCTACATCAATGGCCGCGAGGTTGCCCTGTCGGTGGAGAAGGCCGAGGGCGACGCCGTCTATGCCGACTATGTGCTGGGCGCCGGCATGGAATCGGACCAGCCCGCCGAACGGGTGCGCCGCAAGGGCCGCATCGAGAATGGCGAGCTGGTCTTCGACGAAAAGGGCCGCAACATCCTGCGCTACCGCCTGCGCCCCGACGGCCGCGTCGCCGCCAGCTGGCTCGACAAGGACGGCCATGGCCGGCTCGACACGGTGCTGCGCCGGGTGAATTGATTGCCTGCCCCGGAGGGTGCTCAGCCCTCCGCCAGGAAGCCGCGGACGATGGCGATCTGTTCGTCCGTCATCAGGGACGGGGCGTGGCCGGTGTTGGCAAACTCCACCACCCGCACCAGACCGGCGGCTCCCGGTCCACGTTCCGCCATCCGCTCCGCCGTTTCGGCGCTCAGCAGATCGGAGTCCGCGCCGCGAAGGACCAAGACCGGGCAGCGCACCCGATCCCACAATGCCCACAGATCGACATCGCCGATGGGCGCGGTCTTGAACGCATCGCCGATGGCCGGATCGTAGGCCAAGCGGAACCGCCCGTCGGGCAGCGGCCGGGCGCTGTGCTGCGCCATATGGCGCCAGCACTCGTCACCGATCGTGCCGAAGCCCATCAGGACGAAACGCAGGTAGGATTCCAGCGCCGGCAGATCCTCGAACACCGGGTCCTTGCCGACATAATCGGCGATCCGCTGCAACCCGGCCTGGGCAATGAAGGGGCCGACATCGTTGATCACCATGCGGCGGATCGGGCTGTTCGCCTGCGCCGCCAGGGTCATGCCGATCAGCCCCCCCATCGAGGTACCGATCCAATCGACCGTCTCCACCCCCATACGGGCGATCAGCGCCACCATGTCGGAGCAGTATTGCGGATAGCCGTAGAGCGCCGGCACCGGCAGCCAGTCGCTGCGGCCGCGCCCGACCACGTCGGGGCAGGCCACCCGCCAGCCATCCGCCAGGGCCAGCGCCAGCCGGTCGAAATCGCGGCCGTTGCGCGTCAGCCCATGGACGCAGACCGCCGTGCGCGCGGCATCGTCACGCCCCCACTGGGTGTAGGCCATCCTGTGGAACCCGGCGGCGCTGAGGCCGAGGACGTTGCGTTCGGACATCGGCACGGGCGGGCACTCCTGTTCAGAATTGACGGAACTATCCCTTTTTCGGCGATTTGGCGCCGCGTGGCAACTCCGCCTCGACCGCGCGTTCCGCCGCGGCACGGATGGCCGGCATGGCCGACGACGGCTCCGCCACCGACCCGTCGAAGGGATGGCGGGTGTTGTCATAGATGCGGCGGATGATGCGGACGTAGTTGCGCGTCTCGTCATAGGGCGGAACGCCCTTGTAGCGGTCCACCGCCCCCTCCCCGGCATTGTAGCCGGCCAGCGCCAGCGTCACGTCGCCCTGAAAATAGGCCAGCAGCCAGCGCAGGTACTTCACCCCTCCGGTGATGTTCTGCTTGGGGTCGAAGACGTCGCCGACGCCGAAACGGTCGGCCGTGTCGGGGATCAGCTGCATCAGCCCGGCGGCGTCCTTAGGCGACACCGCGTCGGTGCGGAAGGCGCTCTCCGCCTGGATCACCGCCAGCACCAGCGCCGGGTCGATGCCATATTTCGGCGCGATGCCGTTGACCAGGGCCACCACCTCCGCCGGGGGCGGCCCCATCTCCCGCACCGGGCCGGCGCCGGGGCGGCACCAGGGACGGATGCGCCCCATGCGGCCGGGAACATAATTGACCAGCCGCCGCGCCTCCGGATGTCCACGCGAGGCGGCGGCACGCAGCCAAGCGGTGCCGAGCCGGCGATCCTTGCGCACCCCCTTGCCGAACAGATAGCGGCGGGCCAGCCGGAATGCCGCATCGGCGTTGCCCTGCTCCGCCAGTTCGCAGTCGCCGGACTTGGTCTTGAGCGACGGCGGCGGCAGTTCGGCCACCGCGTTCGGCTTCGCCGCCGATTTCGCATCCGCCGCCGCGGCGATGGATGCCGACCCGATGCCAACGCCACACAGCGCCAGCGCAATCAGCGGCACCATCAAGACACGACGAACGAACAAGCCACGACCCTCCTGCGATCCCGCGCCACCCTACGGGAAGCGGAAGTATGGTGTTGCAACCTGTTCAGGACAAGGGTGGGTCAACAACAGGTGGATCACGGCCCCCGCCGGCGCCTGCCCTGCTTCTTCGGCGCCCCTTCCGGAATGCCGCGACCCTGGCGGGCACTGCTGATGCCGATGCTGCCGGGAGTCTCCAGCCCCAGATCCATCGCTTCCAGCCGGCGCAGCTCGTCGCGCAGACGGGCGGCCTCCTCGAACTCCAGGTCGGCAGCGGCGGCCCGCATGCGCTTTTCCAGGTCGGCGATGACGTTCTTGAGGTTGTGCCCGACCAGTTCGTTGGAGTTCAGGCCGGTCTTGACCGTCACATGGTCGCCGCGCTCGTACACGCTTTCCAGAATGTCGCCGATGGCCTTCTTCACCGATTCCGGCGTGATGCCGTGTTCCAGATTGTAGGCCATCTGTTTCTCGCGGCGGCGTGCCGTCTCGTCGATGGCGTACTTCATGCTGTCGGTGATCTTGTCGGCGTAGAGGATCGCCCGTCCGTCGATGTTGCGGGCGGCACGGCCGATGGTCTGGATCAGCGAGGTCCTGGACCGCAGATAGCCTTCCTTGTCAGCGTCGAGGATCGCCACCAGAGCGCATTCCGGGATGTCCAGCCCCTCGCGCAGCAGGTTGATGCCGACCAGCACGTCATAAGCACCCAGCCGCAGGTCGCGGATGATCTCGATGCGCTCCAGCGTCTCCACATCGGAGTGGATGTAGCGCACGCGCAATCCCGCCTCGTGCATGTATTCGGTCAGCGCCTCCGCCATCTTCTTGGTCAGGGTGGTGACCAGAACGCGATAGCCCTTGGCGACCACCTCCTTGCACTCGCCGATCAGGTCGTCGACCTGGGTTTCGGTCGGGCGGATGATCACCGGCGGATCGATCAGGCCGGTCGGGCGGACCAGCTGCTCGGTGAAGACGCCGCCGGTGCGCTCCATTTCCCAGGGACCGGGCGTGGCGGAGACGAAGACCGTCTGCGGCCGCATGCCCTCCCACTCCTCGAACTTCAGCGGGCGGTTGTCCTTGGCGCTGGGCAGGCGGAAACCGTAGTCCGTCAGCGTCGATTTGCGCATAAAGTCGCCACGGTACATGCCGCCGATCTGCGGCACCATGACATGGCTCTCGTCGACGATCAGCAGCGCGTCGCCCGGCAGATATTCGAACAGCGTCGGCGGCGGATCGCCCGGGGCGCGGCCGGTCAGGTAGCGGGAATAGTTCTCGATGCCGGCGCAGGAACCGGTGGCCGCCATCATCTCGATGTCGAAGGTCGTGCGCTGCTCCAGCCGTTGCGCCTCCAGCAGCTTGCCTTCGGCAGCGAACTCCTCCAGCCGCTCCTTGAGGTCCCTCTTGATCTGGCTGATCGCCTGGTTCAGCGTCGGCTTCGGCGTCACATAGTGGCTGTTCGGATAGACGCGCACCGCCTCCAATGCCGCCAGCTTCTCGCCGGTCAGCGGGTCGATCTCGTGGATGGCCTCGATCTCGTCACCGAACAGCGAAATACGCCACGCCCGGTCTTCCATGTGGGCCGGGAACAGTTCCACCGTGTCGCCGCGGACGCGGAACAGGCCGCGGCCGAAGGCGGCGTCGTTGCGCTTGTACTGAAGCTCGGTCAGCTTGCGCAGCAGCTCCGGCTGGGCGATCACCTCGCCCTTGCGCAGGTCCACCGTCATCTCGGAGTAGGTCTCGACCGAACCGATGCCGTAGATGCAGGACACCGACGCGACGATGATGACGTCGTCGCGTTCCAGCAAGGCCCGCGTCGCCGAGTGGCGCATGCGGTCGATCTGCTCGTTGATCGACGATTCCTTCTCGATGTAGGTGTCGGTGCGCGGAACGTAGGCTTCCGGCTGGTAGTAGTCGTAGTAGGAGACGAAGTATTCCACCGCGTTGTTCGGGAAGAAGGATTTCATCTCGCCATACAGCTGTGCCGCCAGCGTCTTGTTGGGCGCAAGGACCAGCGTCGGGCGCTGCACCGTCTGGATGACATGCGCAATGGTGAAGGTCTTGCCCGACCCGGTGACGCCCAGCAGCACCTGGTCCTTCTCGCCCTGCCGCAGGCCGCCGGTCAGTTCCTCGATGGCGTTGGGCTGGTCGCCCGCAGGCGTGTAGTCCGACACGATGACGAATTGCTTTCCGGCTTCCAGCTTCGCGAGAGGCTTGGCGGGAATGGCGGACAGGACAGGGCTTGCCATGGGGCGGCGATCCGATCGGAGGATTGGTACGGAACGGGAACCGATTATATGGCTGCATTGCCCCCGTCTGTCGAGCGCAGGCTTGGCGGGAATTGCGATAGGGCCCATGCCCTGCCACGCCTCCGACGGTCTGGTGCGCTTGCCCGCGGTGCACTCGCCCGGACTTCAACGCCTCGGACAAATGGCTTGGAAGTTGATGACACGGCATGGACAGACGCCCCAACTTGAACGCTGCATTAGGTTATGGCATCATACTGTTCAGAGTATGAAGTTGAGGCGGTTCACCAAGCGTATCCGGGATGGTCCGACGGCATTTGGCCCTTCCTCATGTACGGCCACAACGTTTCATAGACCCACTATTGTCGTGCAGTCGACGGATCCTCCATGTCAGACAAGTTTTTCTCCGAGATTTCCGAGACCCTGTCCTCCGCCCGGTCGGTTGAGGATTTGACCCGCCCGCTGCTGAGCCTGCTTGAAGCGGTAACGGAACTGGAGGCCACCTATCTGACCTGCATCGACCAGGAAATGGGCATACAGCGCGTTCTGTTCGCCTACAACACCAAGACGATGCAGATCCCCGAAGGGCTTGTCGTCCCCTGGGAGGGAACACTGTGCAAACGCGCGCTCGACGAAGGAAGATTCCATACCGAAGACGTGCCGGCGCTGTGGGGCGATTGCGACGCCGCCAAGGCTCTCGGCATCCAGACCTATGTCAGCACGCCGGTCAGGCTGAATGACGGCACGCTGTTTGGAACGCTGTGCGCGGCCGGTTCGGAACGCAAGCCGCTGACCCCGAAGGGGGAACAGACTCTTCGCCTGTTTTCCTCGCTGATCGGCCTGCATGTGGAACGGGAACAACTTCTCGAAAACCTGCAATCGGTCAACAGCGCGTTGGAGGCCCATTCCTTCACCGACGTCCTGACCGGATTGCCCAACCGGCGCTTCCTTCTGAAGGAGATGGACCGTCTGTTCGCCGGAGCCGAATCGACAGGGCAGACTGTGCTGATCGCCTTCATCGATCTGGATGGCTTCAAGGCGATCAATGACCGTCACGGCCATGAAGTCGGCGATGCGTTTCTGATCGAGGTGGGCACGCGCCTGTCGGCAGGCCTCCGGTCTGGGGACATCCTCGGACGCTTCGGCGGCGACGAATTCATCGTCACCGGCCTTGGCCCATCCGACGATGCTGCGGGTCAGGCGGCAGCGGAGACCCTCTGCAACCGTCTGGCGCCGCTGCTGATCGGCGACTACGAGTTGCGGGGCGTCACCCTGCACTATTCCGGCGCAAGCTTCGGCCCCACCGCCGTCGATCCACGCACCATCACCGTGGACGCAGCGTTGCGGAAGGCCGATGCCGCCATGTATGAGGTCAAGCGCGAACGGAAGGCACAGAGAGCCTGACCGGGAAGCGGGGCGCCGGGAGCGTCCCGCCCTCGGTACCTTTACCCCAGCGCCTTCGGGTTCGAGATGCCCAGCCGCGCTTCGACGATGGCCTCCAGCGCGTCCATCAGCACGTCCTGCCCCTCCTGGTCGAAATCGCCGGCGGCGATCTCGATGCACAGGCGGTGCTGCAAGGCCTCCACCCGCTTGCGCAGGTCGTCGCCGGACAGCGCGTCGTCGGCATCCTCGCCATAGAGCAGGGCGAGCGCGCCCAGCATCGAATGGCCGGCAGCGTCCAGCCCCTTCAACTCGCGCTCGGCGATCTCCAGCGCGTTGGCGACCATCAGCGCGGCGAACCGGGCCTCCGGCGCCACATGGGGAAGCACGTCGGCACGGAAGGTTGAGGCGGCGATCTCCATCAGGCCGCGGGCATCGGGATTGGCGCGCATCAGGCCACCTTCTCCACGGCACCCGCCGCCATGCCGCCGAGAGCGCTGATGGCACGCAGATGGCGCAGCATGTCCATCTCGATTTCCGGCAGCATCCGTCCGGTCAACGCCAGTTCCAGCGAGCGCTCGGCACCCGAGCTGTGGCGCAGCCCCTGTTCCACCGCGATCGCCGCCCAGCGCAGATAGGCCGCCGTTTCCCAGTAGGCGACGCGCGCCGGATCGACGAGGCGGCCGGAGGTTTCCTCATAGCCGGCATAGAAGTCGGCCCGGTCGGCGATGCCGCCCGCCTCGCGGTCGGGCCGGCGGAACCGCCAGGAGCGGGCGCAGAACCAGCCGAGATCCTCCATCGGGTCGCTGAATCCGGCGAACTCCCAATCCAGGATCGCGGTCAGCGCGCCGTCCTTGACCAGATAATTGCCGGTGCGGAAGTCGCGGTGGCACAGCACCACCGCACCCGGCTGCGGCGCGTTGACCTCCAGCCAGCGCAGCCCCCAGGCAATCACCGGATCGCGCCGTCCCAGATCGCCGAACCAGCGGCGGTATTGCGCCAGCGTCTCCTGCGCCGGGCAGTCGGGCGCCTCGCCCAGCCGCTCCAGCCCCTCGGTATCAGGCCTGATCCGGTGCAGCAGGCCAAGCTGCCGCCCAAGTTCGCGCGCCAGTTCCGGCTGCGCCGTATCCGACCGCGTCACCGCATGGCCGGCACCGAGCCCTTCGGCCCGCCGCATGATGTAGAAGTCATGGCCCAGCACCGCCGGATCGTCGCAGCCGAACAGCGGCTCCGGCGCTATCACTCCGGCCGCGAAGGCGGCGCGCAGCACCACGAACTCCCGCAGCTTGCCGATGCTGGCCGAGATACGCCCGCCACCTTCGGCCCGCAGCACGCAGGCATGGCGCCCGGCCAGCGGCCCGCCGACAATATCCAGAGTCACTGCCAGATTCAGGGAGATCGCCCCGCCGCCGAGCCGTCCATCCTCCGTCACCGTGACGCGGGATGCGCCGGCCTGCGCGGCCAGCCATTGCTCCAGTCGAACCCGGTTGTCGCCGGACAACAGCGAAGGCGGGGACTGGTCGGACGCTTTCACGACGTGCATGACATTCTCCCTCCGAAGGTGGCTGGGCGCGTTGGTTCGCGCGTCTTTATCGGTTTGAGCCGCCGATGGTAGGCACGAAGCGCTGTTGCAGACAAGTTTCACCTTGGTGGGAAAAGCGATTCCACCCCCAAAAAAGTCGGCCCCTCCCCCACCGGTCAGGCGGGGAAGGGGCCGTTTTTGCATGAGGGAAGGAGGAGAGGCCTTACGCGGCGACCGGGTGGCTCGTGCCCTGCTCCTGGCCGGCCGTGTTGCCCTGCTGGACCGCCGGAACCGGGGCCGGCTTGGCTTCGCGGACCGGAAGCATGTCACCGATGCCGAAGGCGACGGCCATCAGGTTCGGCACCGCCATGGCGGCGAGCAGCACCGACCACAGTTCCAGCGACAGGGTGCCCAGCGGGTTGACCAGGGCGGCGGTGGCGGCCGAGGCGACCAGAGCGGCCGAGAGCCAGGCTTCCGGCTTGGCGCAGAAGCGGCCGGCGGTGCGCTTGCCACCCTTGGCGGTCACCCGGAAGGCGTCCTGTTTGCGGAACAGACCGCGGACAACGGCCAGGGCGACGGTGGTGGACAGCGCCATGCCGACGGCGCAGGCACCCAGGCTTTCCTTCCAGCTGTTGCCCGAGGCATAGCGCGAGGCCAGCAGGCTGGAACCGGCGCGCAGGACCAGCGCACCCAGGACGGCGGCGGTGGCGGCCACCGGCGGCAGGTGCAGCGGCAAGACCAGCGAGGCGAAGGTCCAGACCACGGCGGCGGCGGCGGCGAACAGGCCGACGGCATCGGACCACCAGCGGATCCAGTTGGTGACGTAGCCCAGCTTCTGCCGCGCGCTCAGCTCGGCCGCACCCGGCAGGAACTTCTTCCAGTGGGCGCGGACGATCTGGGTCGAGCCGAACACCCAGCGGTCACGCTGCTTGCGGAACTGCATGAAGTTGTCCGGGGCCAGACCGGCGCCGAGCCGCTCGTCGGTGTAGGCGGCGCGGTAGCCGGCCGACAGGATGCGCAGGCCCAGTTCGGTGTCCTCGCAGATGCCGGCTTCCGACCAGCCGCCGACCTGATCCATCGCCGAGCGGCGCAGCATGATCATCGTGCCATGGCAGATGAAGGCTTGGCTCGACACGCCTTCCTGCATGCCGACGTCGAAGAAGGGACGGTACTCGGCGGTCATCGCCGACTTCAGCACCGTCTCGTGGCCGTCGCGGTGTTCCTGCGGAGCCTGGACGATCCCGACCGACGGATCGGCGAAGGTCGGGGCCAGCTTCGACAGCCAGTCAGGCGACACGGTGTAGTCGGCGTCCAGCACGGCGACGATCTCGGCCGACGGATCGGTGTGGCGCAGCGCGGCGTTCAGGGCGCCGGCCTTGAAGCCGGAGATCTTCTTGTACCAGTGGAACTTGAACTTCGGCCCCAGCGCCTGGCACATCTCCTCCACCGGGCGGACAAGATGCTCCTCCTCGGTGTTGTTGATCAGGACGACGACCTCGTAGTTCGGGTAGTCGAGCCGCGACAGCGAGGCCAACGTGGCGTTCAGCACGTCCGGCTGCTCGCGGCAGGCGGCGACGTGGATCGAGACCATCGGCTTGTGCTCGGTGCTCGGCACCGCGTGCGGCAGCAAGGCCGGGGCGCGGCCGGTCAGCAACCGGCGGGCGACGTCCACCAGATCGGCGAAGGCGACGCTCATCATCAGGGTGCCCAGCGCGAAGGCGGAGCCCCAGGTGGTGACCGCACCGAAGGTCAGATATTCGGAAAAGGCGCCGGCGACGGCCGAGCCGATGGCGAAGCCGATGATGTTGGCGCCCAGCGAGGCGGCCAGTGCAAAGCCGGCATTGGTCCGGCGGCGGAACACGGCGAAGGCCGACAGGGCGAGGCCGACGGCGATGGCGACGCCCGCGGCGACCCGCTCGCCATAGGGTGCGGCGACGGCACCGGTCATCGACCATTTCGGCTGGCGATCGGCATCCAGCACGCCCCAGGTCGGGCCGGGCGAGCCTTCGATGGTCGACTTCCAGATTCCGTCGAAGGCCTCGACGACGTTGTAATGCAGGCCGAGCGCGTTGGCTTCCGCCGCGAAGCCGCGGACGACGGCGGCCTGGGCCTCCGGCGTCGGGTAGGCGTCATGGAAGTTCTCGCCGCCCGACGGCCAGCCGACCTCGCCGACGAACAGCGCCTTGCCCGGATGGGCCTTGCGCACGGTGTCGAGCCGGTCGCGGATCCAGGTCAGCGCATCGGACACCGGCACGCCTTCCCAGTAGGGCAGGACGTGGACGCCCATGAAGTCGGACGCCTTCACCGTGGCGTCGGCCTTGACCATCTCCGACCACACGTCGGCGGTGCCGACCTTGATGTTGGCGGGGACGGCGGCGCGCACGCGCTTGATGTAGGAGGCCAGCTCGGCATCGGTCAGTTCGGCGCGCAGCAGCGTCTCGTTGCCGACGACGATGCGCTTGATGCCGCGGAATTCCTTGGCGAGCGCGATGCCATGCAGCACCTCCCGCTCGTTCCGGGACTTGTCCTTGCTCAGCCAGATGCCGAGCGTGACGTCCAGCCCCTTGGACACCGCGATCTCCGGCACCTCGCCCTGCGAGCCGAGAGTCGAGTAGGTACGGACGCCGTCGGCGAAGCCGGCGATGGCGGTCATGTCCTTCTCAATGTCCTTGCGCGGCACCACCGGCTGGTGGTTCGGGTCATAGCTGCGGCCCGACGGCGAATAGGACACCGATTCGATACGTCCCGGCTCCGCCTCCACAGGCGTCGGCGCATTGCGCCAGGACCAGAAGGACGCGTGGCCCGCAGTCACGGCCAGCATGGCGGCGGCGATGGCTGCGCGCCGGATCGAGTTCTTCGGGTTGCTCATGGGGAGTTCGCGTGCCCTGTTGCTGGGTGGCCGCTCGCCACCGGACAGCCACACAAACGGGTGGACCGACTTCCCTATTCCGTCACTTCCAAAAATTTTTTGTGCAGTGCGGAGAGCGGAACCCCGGCAGGCGGCTCCTGTTGGACAACGACAGTTTTCTCAATGCTCAAGCCACAGGAGAACGCCCCATGGCCACCCGCCACGAAGACAGCCCCGAACACAAGAAGGCCCACGATCTGGCCGAGCAGGCGCTGGACAAGGCCGCCGACGGCGATGCCCGCAAGGCGCGCGACCTGATCGAGGAAGCCAAGAGCATCGATCCGAAGATCGGCGAGGAAATGGCCCGCGAGGCCGCCGAGGATCAGAAGAAGGCCGACAAGTTCGTCGACAAGACGGACAGGTAAGCGTCAGGAAGACGCTCCCCCTTCCCATGCAGGAAGGGGGAGCGTCGTTTCCACCCTTACTCCGCCGCCAGAGCCTCCGCCGGCACCGGCGGAGTCCAGCGCAGCACCGGCTTACGGGCGGCGGCCGTCTCGTCCAGGCGACGGCGCGGAGTCAGACGCGGCGCGGCCTGGAAATAGGCGACATCGCCAGACTTCGCCCGCTCGGCCAGCGCACGCAGCGCATCGACGAACTGATCCAGGCTGGCCTTGCTTTCCGTCTCGGTCGGCTCGATCAGCAGGGCACCGTGGACGACCAGCGGGAAATACATGGTCATCGGGTGGAAGCCCTCGTCGATCAGCGCCTTCGCCATGTCGAGCGTGGTGACCCCCGTCCCCTTCAGGAAGCGGTCGTCGAACAGGCACTCGTGCATGCACGGCCCGTCGAAGGAGGCCGTCATGACGTCCTCCAGCCGCGCCATGACGTAGTTGGCGTTCAGCACCGCATCGCCCGACGCCTGCCAAAGCCCGTCGGCGCCGTGGCTCAGCATGTAGGACAGGGCGCGGACGAACATGCCCATCTGGCCGTGGAAGGCCTTCATGCGGCCGAAGGCGGGGCCTTCGCCGGCGTTCTCGACCAGCGCGAAGCCGTCCTTGCCGTGGGTGACGTAGGGCACCGGGATGTAGGGCGCCAGCGACTCCGCGAACACCACCGGCCCCGACCCCGGACCGCCGCCGCCATGCGGGGTGGAGAAGGTCTTGTGCAGATTGATGTGCATGACGTCGATGCCGAGGTCAGCCGGACGCACCCGCCCGACGATGGCATTGAAGTTGGCGCCGTCGCAGTAGAAATAGCCGCCGGCCGCATGCACCGCCTCGGCGATCTCGATGATATCGCGCTCGAACAGGCCGCAGGTGTTCGGGTTGGTCAGCATCAGCCCGGCCACGTCGGGACCGAGCTTGGCCTTCAGCGCCTCCAGATCGACGCGGCCGTCGGCGGTCGCCGGGATCGCATCGACGCTATAGCCGCAGGCGGCGGCGGTCGCCGGGTTGGTGCCGTGGGCGCTTTCCGGCACCAGGATCTTGGTGCGACCGCTGTCGCCCTTCGCCTCATGCGCAGAGCGGATCGCCATGATGCCGCACATCTCGCCATGGGCACCGGCGGCGGGCGCCAGCGTCACGGCGGCCATGCCGGTCAGCGTCTTCAGCCAGTAGGCCAGCTGGTCCATCAGTTCCAGGGCACCCTGCACCGTGCTGACCGGCTGCATCGGGTGCACGTCGGAGAAGCCCGGCAGCCGCGCCATCTTCTCGTTCAGGCGCGGGTTGTGCTTCATCGTGCAGGATCCCAGCGGATAGAATCCGCTGTCGATGGCGTAGTTCTTCTGCGACAGGCGGGTGTAGTGGCGGACCACCTGCGGCTCGGCGAGGCCAGGCAGCCCCACCTTGGCGCGCGGCTTCACCGCACCCAGGCGCGAGGCCACTTTCGGCAATTCGGGCAGATCGACGCCGGTGCGGCCTGCGCTGTCCTGCTCGAAGATCAGCGGCTCTTCGATCTGGAGGCCGCGGTTGCCGGTGACGGTGCCGGTCACGCCGTCGAACGAGGCGGCACCGGCCGGAATGGCCGACGGACGGCCCTGGTTGTTCATGCTCATGCCAGAACCTCACTCAGAGCGGCAGCGAAGGCGTCCATGTCGGCGTCGGTGTTGGTTTCGGTGACGGCGACCAGCAGCAGGTCTTCCATCTCGCCCGGATAGAGGCGCGACACCGGCACGCCGCCGAGGATGCGGCGCTTGGCGAGTTCCTCGACCACCGCGGCGGCCGGCTTCGGCAGCTTGACGGTGAATTCGTTGAAGAAGCCGTCGTTCAGCACCTCGACACCCGGAACCGCCGCCAGCTTGTCGGCCATCTGGACCGCCTTGGCGTGATTCAGCTGGGCCAGCTGCGTGATCCCCGCTTCGCCCAGCAGGCTGACATGGATCGAGAAGGCCAGCGCGCACAGACCGGAGTTGGTGCAGATGTTCGAGGTCGCCTTCTCGCGGCGGATGTGCTGCTCGCGGGTAGAGAGCGTCAGCACGAAGCCGCGGCGGCCGTCGGCATCCACCGTCTCGCCGCACAGGCGGCCCGGCATCTGGCGGACATATTTGTCCTTCACCGCGAACAGCCCGACATAGGGGCCGCCGAAGTTCAGCGCGTTGCCGAAGGACTGTCCTTCCGCCGCGACGATGTCGGCGCCCATGTCGCCTGGCGGCGTCAGCAGGCCGAGCGACAGCGCTTCGGTCACCACGACGATCAGCAGCGCGCCCTTGGCCTGGCAGGCGGCGGCCAGATCGGTGTAGTCGCGGACATGGCCGAACACGTCCGGGTTCTGCACGACGACGCAGGATGTCTTGTCGTCGACCAGCGCCAGCAGATCCTCGCCGCCGGTCGGGGCGGCCGGCAGTGCCACCGCCTCGAAGCCGATGAAGCGGGCGTCGGTGGTGGTCACGTCGCGGTAATGCGGGTGCAGGCCGCCGGACAGGATCGCCTTCTTCCGCCGGGTGACGCGACTGGCCATCATGACGGCCTCGGCGCAGGAGGTGGCGCCGTCATACATCGAGGCGTTGGCCACATCCATCCCGGTCAGCAGCGCGACCTGGGTCTGGAATTCGAACAGGACCTGAAGCGTGCCCTGGCTCACCTCCGGCTGGTACGGCGTGTAGGCGGTCAGGAACTCGCCGCGCTGGACCAGATGATCGACGGTGGCCGGCACATGGTGACGGTAGGCGCCGGCGCCGAGGAAGCTCGGCACCGACCCCGCCGGCACATTCTTGGCCGCCATGGAGCCGAGCAGCCGTTCGACCTCAAGCTCGCCCATATGGTTGGGCAAGCCCCCGATCGGGCCGGCCAGACAGGCCGCCTTTGGAACGTCGCGGAACAGGTCTTCGACCGATGTTGCGCGGATGGCCTCCAGCATCGACTGCCGGTCGGCCTCGGTCAGGGGCAGATAGCGCATGTTAGTGGGATTCCTCCACGAAGGCCTTGTAGGCCGCTTCGTCCATCAGACCATCCAGTTCGGAGGCGTCCTTGAGCTGAAGCTTGAAGAACCAGCCCTCGGTCTCCGCGGCGCTGTTGACCATCGACGGGTCGTCCACCAGGGCCTGGTTGGCTTCCACGACCGTGCCGGACACCGGGGCGTAGACGTCGCTGGCGGCCTTCACCGATTCGACGACGGCGGCTTCCTTGCCCTTCTCCAGCACGCGGCCGGCATCGGGCAGCTCAACGAACACCACGTCGCCCAGTTGGCTCTGGGCGAAGTCGGTGACGCCGACGGTGGCGACATCGCCGTCGACCTGAACCCACTCGTGGTCCTTAGTGAATTTCTTGGTCATCTGAAGATTTCCCTGTTCAAACGGTTGCTTGTGATTGGGAACGCCGAGGCGTCAGCCCCGGTAATAGCGTTGCGGCACGAAGGGTGTGGCGGCGACGCGGGCGGGCAGCGGCTTGCCGCGCACCACCAGGGTCAGAGACGTGCCCACCGCCGAGTTCGCGATGTCGACATAGCCCATGGCGACCGGCGCGCCGGCGGTCGGGCCGAAGCCGCCGCTGGTGATCTCGCCGATGACGGTGCCGTTGGCGTCCTGGATTTCCGTGTGCTCGCGGGCCGGCTGGCGGCCTTCCGGCTGGATGCCGACGCGGCGGCGCGCGGCGCCCTCGGTCAGCTGCCGATGGATGATGTCATAGCCGGGGAAACCGCCCTCGGCACGGCGGCGCTTCGGCAGCGTCCATTCCAAGGCACCCTCCACCGGCGTCGTGGTGGTGTCGATGTCATGACCGTAGAGGCAGAGCCCGGCTTCCAGCCGCAGCGAGTCACGCGCACCCAGACCGATGGCCTCGACCTCCGACTCGCCCAGCAGCGCGCGGGCGATCATCTCCGCATCGGCCTTGTCGCAGGAGATCTCGTAGCCATCCTCGCCGGTGTAGCCGGAGCGGGTCAGGATCACCGGCACGCCCTTGAAGGTGGCGGACAGGTAGCTCATGAACTTCATGGTGGCGGCTTCCGGGACGAAGCGGGCCATCACCTCGGCGGCCATCGGACCCTGGAGCGCCATCAGCGCCAGATCGTCCAGCAGCTCCACCTCGGCCTTGCCGGCCAGCTTCTCGCGCAGGTGGGCGACGTCCTGCTCCTTGCAGGCGGCATTCACAACCAGGAAAAGGTGATCGCCGGCATTGGTCACCATCAGGTCGTCGAGGATGCCGCCCTGCTCGTTCAGGAACAGCGTGTAGCGCATGCGGCCCTGCGCCAGCCCCTTGATGTCGCCGGGAACCAGCGTTTCCAATGCGGCGGCCGGATCGACGCCGGTCAGGCGGACCTGCCCCATGTGGGACACGTCGAACAGCCCGGCCTTCTCGCGGGTGTGCTGGTGTTCCTTGAGTATGCCCAGGGGATACTGCACCGGCATGTCATAGCCGGCGAAGGGGACCATGCGGGCGCCAAGCTCGACATGGAGCGCGTGCAGCGGGGTGGTCTTGAGAGCGGTTGCGGCCTCGGTCACGCTGGTCCTCCGACAGGGTTACGGCACCCGCACCGGGATCGGTGCAGGAAGCTGCCCCCTCTGTCTTGGACCTGAGAGATTCACCGCCGTCCGGTCGAGCCGGGCACCCGGTTTACTCCTTCGGTGAGTCGCGGCGACTGGGCGCCGAGGCTGCTTTCCAGAGTTGCCTTATCCCCTTGCGGTCCTTTTGCCTGAGAGTTTCCGGGGGCGGTTGCTCCTTCGGCGCCGCCTGCGGACCTGCCGATTTACGACAGACTCACAAGCGATCTCTCCCGCGAGGGATCATCGGCGTGATGGCGGCACACTGTCGCGATCAGACAGGTTTGTCAATCGGCGCTCTGGCCAATCAACAGGCCAAGTTGTTGAAATGCCCCGCTTTTGGAAATTTTCCTTTTATATGTTACGAGTAGGTATACATACCTATTTACCGCGTCAAGCCGAGCTGGCCAGCCGTTGTCCATCGCGGGACTCATTCCAATCGACAGAGTGGAGAGCGCGCAATGACCGTTCAGGCCTTCAACCCGTCCGACCTGTCCCAGTCCGCGGCCAACTGGGCGGTATCCCAGCGCATCGTCGGCAACTTCGCTCCCCATGCGCAACTCGTGCCGAACCTGACCCTGGCGCTCGATCCCGGCAACCTGCTGAACGGCACCACCCTGACCGAGGTGAACGCCCAATCGGTCGGCCCCTTCGCACCACCGGCCATCGGCTTCCGCATCGACCGCGTGGTGGTGGACCGCAACACCGGCGCCGCGACCATCGTCACCGGCACCCCCAACAGCCTGACCCCGCCGGCGATTCCGACAGGCACGCTGCCGGTGGCGCGTGTCATGCTGCTGCCGACGACGGACGCTATCGGCAACGATCTGATTGTGGACGAACGGGCTTTGGTCGACAGCAACACGCGGCCAAGCAATCCGATCAAGTGCATGATCACGCTCAACGGCACCAACCAGGTTCTACCGCCGAACGTCTACACCAAAGTCAGCTTCGCCAATGCAGTGATCAACACACAGTCGGCCTACGACATGTCGACTCAACAATTCAAGCCTACCATTGCCGGCGTTTACTCAATCTTCTGTCAACTGAGCATCGATTGCAATTCCGGTAGGTCCATCGGATGCGTCATTCGCAAGAACGGCTCGCCGATCGCCACTTTCTTCAATAGCACCTCCGTTACGGGAAGCACCTTCGCCAACACCAGCGCGCTGGTCACCATGAACGGCACCGACGATTACGTCGAATTCTACGCATTCTCGACGAACGCTGCGAACGTCAACATCGTTGGCACGAGCCACGCTTCCTTCTTCTCGGCCAACCTCGTCAGCGTCTGATCCCCTCTCATCCCCCGGTTTTAATTCAGGAGCCGCGCCACGGGCGCGGCTCCTCCCCGTTTTATGAATTCGGATGGCTGCCGTCGCAGAAAAAGGGCTTGGCGCTGCGGCCGCAGCGGCACCACCAATAGCCTTGCCGGCCTCCATCTCGATGGTGACGGGTTCCTTGGACGCGGCAACGGGCTGGACCGTGATCATACTCTCCCTGGCGGATGGCTTGGGAAGGGCATGTGAGGCGCGGATCAGCCCTTACTTCTTCACCTGCGTCCGGTTGAAATTCAGCTGCTCGGGCGTCAGCTGGAAGCCGAGATAGATCTTCCAGTCCTTGGCGTTGGCGTCCTTGGGCAGCGGGATCTTCGGCGTCAGCTCCTCGCGGGTGCCGGCGCGCGGCTGGCCGGGGACGAAGGTCACGTCGGTGTCGAAATAGGCCTTCGACACCAGCGTGTCGTCCGGCTGGGCCACGGCGACGAAATACTGGTACTTGGCCGTGGTGCCCTGGAGCGCCGGACCGCGTTCCGCCACCAGATAGACGTTCACGTTCACGGTGACGCCGCTGCTGGTGTAGTCGCAGCTGCCGGTGAAATCGGTCAGGGCGGCGCGCGACTCCAGATCGGTCAGATCCTTGCCGCCGGGACGGAACACCGTCACTTCCTGCAGGTCGCGGACGATGTTGACCTTCGGGCAGGCCAGCGCCGCTTCCGACGGGTTCGTCGGCCCCAACCCCATGCCGGAGCAGCCGGAAAGCACCAGAACGGCCCCGGCCGCGAGCAACGCAGGGCGGCCCATCCCAAAGAGGGACGCCAGCGGGCTTTTCCGGGCGGGGGTTCCTATATTACGGTCGCGGCGGTCCATCGGTTCGGCCTGATCGGTTAACGGGCTGTTGGATCGCGACTTTAGTGTCCCAGCTTGACCGGCACAAGACCGCGCGGCGGTTCTATCCCTTGTGACCGTTCAGCACAGGATTACCTAAGGGCGACCCAATCCACGCAAGGGCGGTACAGCGCATATGACCACGACCAATTCCCCAACCCGCCAGCCCCTGACCATCCTGCTGGCGGCACCGCGCGGTTTCTGCGCCGGGGTGGACCGGGCGATCCAGATCGTCGAGACGGCGCTGGAGCGCTTCGGGGCGCCGGTCTATGTGCGGCACGAGATCGTCCACAACCGCTTCGTGGTCGAAAGCCTGGAGGCCAAGGGCGCCGTCTTCGTCGATGAGCTGACCGAGGTGCCGGACGGCCGCCCGGTGGTCTTCTCCGCCCATGGCGTGCCGAAATCGGTGCCGCAGGCGGCGGAGGCGCGCGGGCTGTTCTATCTCGACGCCACCTGCCCGCTGGTCAGCAAGGTCCACCGCGAGGCCGAGCGCCATCACGAGGACGGCAAGCAGATCGTCCTGATCGGCCATGCCGGCCATCCCGAGGTCATCGGAACCATGGGCCAGCTGCCCGCGGGCGCCGTGGTGCTGGTGGAGACGGTGGCCGACGTCGCGACGCTGGAGGTGAGCGACCCGGACAACCTCGCCTACGCCACCCAGACCACCCTGTCGGTCGACGAGACCACGGAGATCCTGGCCGCGCTCCAGGCCCGTTTCCCCGCCATCGCCGGGCCGAAGAAGGAGGACATCTGCTACGCCACCACCAACCGTCAGGCGGCGGTGAAGGCCATCGCGCCGAAGGTGGAGGCGCTGCTGGTCCTGGGCGCGCCGAACTCCTCCAACTCCAAGCGTCTGGTCGAGGTGGCGAAGACCCATGGCTGCCCGGCCGCCCAGCTGGTCCAGCGCGCCGCCGACATCGACTGGAGCGCGCTCGCCGGCGTCGCCCGCCTCGGCATCACCGCCGGCGCGTCCGCCCCGGAAGTGCTGGTGGAGGAGGTCATCGAGGCTGCCCGCAGCCGCTTCGACGTGACGGTGGAAGAACTGCGCACGGCGACCGAGAACATCGTCTTCAAGCTGCCGCGCGCGTTATCGGTGGAGCAGGAGGCGGTCTGAGGGGGCGTCGCCCCCTCCCTCATCCCTGCGCAACTGTCAGCAGCCCGTCCACATCCACCACGCTCTCCAGCCGGTCGGCAACCGCGTCCAGCGCCCGCTCGACCGCCACACCATATCCGAGATCCGACCCGGCGCTTCCCAGCCGGCGCAGATAGGCCGAGCGGAAGCCGTCGGCGGTGAACAGGCCGTGCAGGTAGCAGCCCGCCACCCGTCCGTCCGCCGACTCCGCCCCATCGGTTCCGCCGCCGGCAAGCTCCAGCATCGGCCGCGCCCGGTCGGCCCCCTCGGTGCGGCCCATATGCATCTCGTAGCCGGCCACGGCGGCACCGGTGCGCCGCTCCGTGCCGCGGGCCTCCTCCAGCACCTTGGGACCTTTCAGCACCGTCTCGACATCCAGCAGCCCGAGCCCGGCGGCCTCGCCGGGCGGGCCTTCGATGCCGTCGGGATCGGCGATGCGCCGGCCCAGCATCTGATAGCCGCCGCAGATGCCCAGCACCCGGCCGCCGCGCCGCCAATGGGCCATCAGGTCGATGTCCCAGCCCTGCGCCCGCAGGAAGGCAAGGTCGGCGATGGTCGCCTTGGTGCCGGGCAGGATCACCAGATCGCAATCGCCGGGCAGCGGCTGGCCCGGACGCACCATGGTCAGGGCGACGCCCGGCTCCTGCGCCAGCGGATCGAAATCGTCGAAGTTGGCGATGCGCGACAGCATCGGCACGGCGATCCGCAGCGCCCCATTGCCGGCCTCCCGCGGCCGGTCGAGCGCCACCGCGTCCTCGGCCGGCAGGGTCGCCGCTTCCTTCAGCCAGGGCACCACGCCGAATCCGCGCCAGCCGGTGTGGCTCTCGATGATCCGCAGCCCTTCATCGAACAGGCGAACATCGCCGCGGAACTTGTTGATCAGAAAGCCCTTGATGCGCTCCTGTTCAGATTTCGGTAGAAGTGCGTGGGTGCCCACCAGACTGGCGATCACGCCGCCACGGTCGATGTCTCCGACCAGCAGGACCGGCACGTCGGCGGCGGTGGCGAAGCCCATGTTGGCGATGTCGCCGGCCCGCAGATTGACCTCCGCCGGGCTGCCGGCCCCCTCGACCACCACGATGTCGGCCTCGCCCCGCAGCCGCTCGAAACTGTCCAGAACGGTGCCGAGCAGCTCGCGCTTGCGGGCCTGATAGTCGGCGGCGCGCGCGGTGCCGACCACCACGCCGCGCACCACCACCTGACTGCCGATGTCCGACTGCGGCTTCAGCAGCACCGGGTTCATGTGGACGCTGGGCGCCACGCCGCAGGCCCGCGCCTGGAGCGCCTGGGCACGGCCGATCTCGCCGCCGTCCGCCGTGACCGCCGCGTTGTTGGACATGTTCTGCGGCTTGAACGGCCGGACGCTCAGCCCGCGCCGCACCAGCGCCCGGCACAGCCCGGCCACCAGCAGCGACTTGCCGACGTCGGAACCGGTGCCCTGCAGCATGATCGCCCGGGATCGTATCGGCTGTGACGGCATGGCGTCAGAACTCGATGCCGGCCTGGGCCTTCACCCCGGCCTCGAACGGATGCTTGACCAGCGTCATCTCGGTGACGAGGTCGGCGGCGGCGATCAGTTCCGGCTTGGCGTTGCGGCCGGTGATGCAGACATGCAGGTCCGGCCGGCGGGCGGCCAGCGTCGCCAGCACCTCGTCCAACGGCAGATAATCCATGCGCAGCACGATGTTCAGCTCGTCCAGCACGATCAGGCGATAGCGCGGGTCGGCCATCAGCTCCTTCGCCTTGGCCCAGGCGGCTTCAGCGGCGGCAATGTCGCGGGCGCGGTCCTGGGTGTCCCAGGTGAAGCCCTCGCCCATCGTGTGGAAATCGACCAGATCCTCGAAGCGCTCCAGCGCCACCGTCTCGCCGGTGGACCAGGCGCCCTTGACGAACTGCACCATGCCGACCCGCATGCCATGGCCGACGGCGCGCATCATCAGGCCGAACGCGGCTGTCGATTTGCCCTTGCCCTTGCCGGTGTGGACCATCAGCAGGCCCTTCTCCACCGTCTTGGAGGCGAGCGCCCGCTCCTGCAACGCTTTGCGCCGCTTCATCTTCTCGGCGTGGCGGCGGTTCAGCTCGTCTGTATCGGCAGTCATGCAGGAGTCCCTTTCACGAACATCGGCAGACCGGCGACGGTCAGCACGACGCGCGGCGCAATGGCCGCGATGGATTGGTGCAGGCGGCCGGCATGGTCGCGAAAGCGGCGCGCCAGCGCGTTGTCGGGCACGATGCCGAGCCCGACCTCATTGGAAACGAGCACGACCCGGCCGGGAAGCGTCGGCAGCAGTTCCACCAGCGCCGCGGTCTCCGCCGCGATGTCGGCCTCAGCCATCATCAGGTTGGTCAGCCACAGGGTCAGGCAATCGACGAGGACGCCGGTGCCCTCGGCGGCCTGCCGGCGCAAGCTTCCGGTCAGGTCGCGCGGCTCTTCCACCGTCGTCCAGTCCGGGCCGCGGTCGTCGCGGTGCTGCGCCACCCGCTCGGCCATCTCGGCGTCCCACACCTGCGAGGTGGCGATGTAGACCCGCGGCCCGCCCAGCGCCGTCACCAGCCCCTCGGCATAACGGCTCTTGCCCGAGCGGGCGCCGCCCAGCACCAGAGTGACATCGGCACTCATTTCCAGACGGTCCCGTCCCGGTGGTGGTAGGCGCCGTCGCGCCAGACCATGTCCTCGTCGGAATAATCGATCTCGTCGCCGCCGCTGCGGTCGCCGACCTCCAGATAGCTGGCGGGCCGGTCGCTGCGGTTGATCAGCCGGTGCCCGTCGGCGACGCCCTGCGGAAATCCTGCGCACATGCCCGCGGTCAGCAGCGTCTCGCCCGCGTCGGTCACCAGCGTCAGGTCGCCGTCCACCACATAGACGAACTCGTCCTGCCGGCTGTGCCAGTGGCGCAGGGCGGAGGAGGCGCCGGGCGCCAGCGTGGTCAGGTTGACGCCGAAATTGATCAGCCCCAGCGGATCGCCCAGCACCACCCGGTGCCGCCCGGCGACCTGCGGCCGGAAGGGCTGCGGATAGTCGGTGGCGCCGGTTTCGGCGGTCAGCGTCGCGGGGTCGAGGACCGGTGGGTTCGGCACGGGCGCTCTCCGGCTCTGTGTTGCGGGTCCGGACTGTCGCAAACCGCACCGGCGGCGTCAAACGCTGCCAAGTCCCCTTGCGGAGCAGGCCCTTACAAAGCAGGGTTGCCGGGACCGTAGCTGGACAGGCGCCGTTTCGCCCACCATGCTTATTGCGGTGCAAAACAACAACCTGCGATCCGATGTCCCGCCTGGAAATCATCAGCCGCCGTCCCTCCGGAACTGCCCCCTCCGGAACTGCCAAGTTGCCGCCGCTCCTGTTCGTCCATGGCGCCTTCAGCGGCGCCTGGATCTGGGACGCCAAGTTTCTGCCTTGGTTCGCCGAACGGGGATGGGAAGCGCATGCCGTCTCGCTCCGCGGCCATGGCAACAGCGAAGGACGCGACCGGCTGCATGAGTTTGGCATCGCCGACTATGTCGACGACGTGCTGGAGGCGGCGGGCCGCCTGTCCACTCCCCCGGTGCTGATCGGCCATTCGATGGGTGGCATGGTGGTGCAGCGCGCGCTGGCGAAGCGCCGCTTTCCGGCAGGCGTGCTGATGGCGTCGGCCCCGCCCTACGGCCTGCTGACCTCCACCATGGGGCTGGCCTGGCGCTCGCCCTACGTGTTCCAGCAGATGTCGATGCTGATGGCCTTCGGCGAGACCGCGATCAACCCCGACGCCATCCGCCGGGCCATGTTCTCCGACAAGATGCCGCACGCCGAAGCGGCCAAGTACGAGAGCTATCTTCAGGAGGAATCGCGCCGCGTCCTGCTCGACATCGGCGGCTGGATCCCCTTCCCAATCCTGCCGCCGCGCGACATGCCGGTGCTGGTGATGGGGGCCGAGGAGGATCTGCTGTTCCCGCGCGCCGAGATCGTCGCCACCGCCATGGCGCTGGGCACCCAGCCAGTGTTCATGCCGGGCATGGGCCATGCGATGATGCTGGAACAGGACTGGCAGGCGGCGGCCGAGCGTCTGGAGACGTGGATCGCAGCGACCGTGACGGCCGAAACCGCCCCGTCCGGCTCGGCCGTCTGACCCTGCCCGCCCCTGTCTAAACCTTCGGCCGTTCCGACCGGGAATAGTTGCTGAAATGCCCCTCCCTGGAAGCCTGCCGGCGGGCGGACTGGAGGATGGCATCGGACTTGCCCTCCGGCGCCACATTCGACAGCTGGCGGGTCAGGTCGGCACCGCCGCAGGACGGGCAGGCAGGCGTCTCACCGGAGCGGACCAGGGTCTCGAACCCCTGTCCGCAGGACTGGCAACGGTAGGAATAGAGCGGCATCGCACCCTCGCGGAACGGATCGCATCGGTCCGAGCATGCCGCAATACCCACAACATGAAAACGGTTTTGTTGCGCCGCAACAGCAGCACGATCAGGCCGCCGCTCCGCCGAAATCGAATCCCGCAGCCTCGACCGCCTGCTGCACCAGTTCGGCCGCGATGCCGCCGGCGACCACGACTGTGCCGGTTGCGAGATCGACGGTCACCGCGGCATTCGGGGCCGCCTTGGTGATCGCGTTGGAAACGGAGCGGGCGCAGCCGCCACAGGTCATCCCATCCACCTTGTACGCATCGGTCATCGTTACAGGCATCGCCACGGGCTTCCTTTGGGTCGGGTCAACCTCCGGCATGGTGCGTCCGCACCACCGCGCTGACCGGGACAAGAACGAAGCCACGCTTTTGCACATCCGGCAACCAGGACGCCAGAGCCTCGATTGTCGCATCATGCGGGTGGCCGATGGCGACGGCGTAGCCCTGGCGCTTCGCAACCTGTTCGGTCTTGGTCAGCTGGGCCTTCACCGCCGCCACCGTTTCCACATTGTCGAGGAACACGTCGCGCCCGACCCAGGGCATCTTCAGCTCCTGCGCCAGCCCGATTCCGGCGCTGTTGGGCGTCGTCCGGCTGTCCAGCCACAGCAGCCCGCGCCGGTGCAGTTCCGTCAGCACCGGCGCCAGCGCCGCGCGGTCGGCGGTGAAGCGGCTGCCCATATGGTTGTTCACCCCAACATAGCCGTCGAAGCTGTCCAAAGCCGCGCGGAACCGCTTCACGATCTCGCCCTTGTCCAGCGAGACCAGCAGCGCGTTCGGACCGGGATCGGCCTTCACGCTGGGTTCCATCGGCATGTGCAGCATCAGCTCATGCCCGTTGGCGCGGGCCGCCTTCGACTGGGCCGACAGGTCGCGGGCATAGGGCAGCCAGGACAGCGTCAGCGGGCCGTGAAGCCCGGCCATCCGGGACGAGCGCTTGCGGTCCAGCCCCATGTCGTCGATGACGATGGCGATGATCGGCCGGCCCTGCGGAACCTCGGCCGGCAGCGCATTCCTGCGCCACAATGCCGCATTGCCCGAAGGCGCCTGCACCGGCGGCTGGGCCGGGGGAACCGGCGGCGGCAGCATCGCCACGGTGGTGGCGGGCGGGCGCGTTTCCGCCTGGGCCGGCTTTTCCGGCACCGCATGCTCCGGGCCGTCCGCCGCATGCTGGGCGGGCGCCGGGGCCTCCGCCTTCGCCGCCGGCAGCGAGGGGGGAGCCGGCGGCACGGCAGCCTGCTGGGGTGGAGCCGGCTGGGCCGGACTCTGCTGAACGGACGCCTGCTGGACACGCTCGCCGCCGGACCGTCCGCCGGTCAGCGTCGCCACGCCGATCGCCACAGCGAACACCGCGGCGACTGCCGCCAGAGCCAGGACGAAGGGATTCGACAGAAAGGGGGGAAGCGGAACCTTGCGGGCTTTCGAAGGCGCCTTGCGGGCCATGGTGACGATGTCCATCCTGCGACCGGGGCGGCGCACAGTGGCACCCTGCCGCCGCGACCGCAATTGCTCAAACGACACAAGACGGCCGCCGCAACGGCACCGTCTTTCCACCGGCCCGACCAGTCTCCGGAGACCGCCCGATGCGCCCGTTCCTCGTCATCGTCCCGCTGCTGCTGGCCACCGCCTCTCCGGCATTGGCTGCCGGCGGCCCGCAATGCCCGCCGACCGTCAGCGTGACCGCCCAACCGGAAGCGCCCGGCGGCTGGGCGCCTTATCCCGGCCGCGACAGCCACGGCTTCATCGGCATCACCCTGATCGAGGGCGACCGCGCCCAGCAGATGGCCAGCGCCGCGCGCACCACCCTGGCGCCCGACAGCGAGACCAGGCATGCGCGCCGTTTGGTCCAGCTCTGGGAGTTCGACGCCGCGCAGCGCGGCAAGCTCTTCGTGCTCTGCCGGTATCGCGGCACCGAGGCGACGCTCGCTGCCGACCTGCCGCGCCAGACCCGCCGCTGCACGCTGACGCTGGAAACCGACATCCGCGGCAACGTCCTGGACGAGCCGAAGACGCCGCCGCAGCTCGACTGCCGGTGAGGACGCGGGGGCCCAGGGGCAAAGTTCTGCGCGGAGGCTGGAAATCCCCCTTTTCAGCCGCTAGGGTGTCCCTCGTTGGAACGGGGCCGGAACGGCCCGGACGACCCGGGCGACGGTGGCCGGGCAAAGGTGGAAGGCGGAAGGCGCATGCTGCTGCTCATCGATAATTACGACAGCTTTACCTACAACCTCGTCCATTACCTGGGTGAGCTTGGCGCCGACGTGCAGGTCCGCCGCAACGACGCCCTGACGGTGGACGAGGCGATGGCGCTCCGCCCCGACGGCATCGTCCTGTCCCCCGGCCCCTGCGATCCCGACCGCGCCGGCATCTGCCTGCCCCTGATCGACGCCGCCGCCAAGGCCCACCTGCCTCTGATGGGCGTCTGCCTCGGCCACCAGTCCATTGGGCAGGCCTTCGGCGGCCGGGTGATCCGCGCGCCGGTTCCCATGCACGGCAAGGTCGACAACATCCGGCACGAGGGCCGCGGCGTGCTCGCCGGCCTGCCCAGCCCGTTCCGCGCCACCCGCTACCATTCGCTGATCGTCGAGCGCGACACGCTGCCGGCCTGCCTGGAGGTGACCGGCGAGACCGCCGACGGCCTGATCATGGCGCTGGCCCACCGCGAGCTGCCGATCCACGGCGTGCAGTTCCACCCCGAGAGCATCGAGAGCGAGCACGGCCACCAGATCCTGCGGAACTTCCTGGACCTGACCCGTCCCCGCCCGGAAAACGCGTCGCTGGAGACCGCGGCATGAGCGGCGATCTGTCCGACATGAAGGCCATCCTGGGCAAGGTCGCCACCGGCGCCGCCCTGACCGAGGCCGAGGCCGGCTTCGCCTTCGACATCATCATGTCCGGCAACGCCACCCCGTCGCAGATGGGCGGCTTCCTGATGGCGCTGCGCGTCCGCGGCGAGACGGTGGACGAGATCACCGGCGCCGCCCGCGTCATGCGCGCCAAGGCGATCCCGGTCGAAGCGCCTCCCGGCACCATCGACACCTGCGGCACCGGCGGCGACGGTGCGGGCACCTACAACATCTCCACCGCCGCGGCACTGGTGGTGTCGTCCTGTGGCGTGCCGGTCGCCAAGCACGGCAACCGCGCCATCTCGTCGAAGTCCGGTGCCGCCGACGTGCTCGGCTCGCTCGGCGTCAACCTCGATTGCGACTTCGCGCTGGTCCGCAAGGCGCTGTGGGACGCCGGCATCGCCTTCCTGATGGCGCCGCGCCACCACCTCGCCATGCGCAACGTCGGCCCGACCCGTGTCGAGCTTGGCACCCGCACCGTCTTCAACCTGCTGGGCCCGCTCGCCAACCCGGCGACCGCCAGGCGGCAGGTGCTGGGCGTCTTCTCCAAGCAGTGGGTGGAGCCGCTGGCCCAGGTGCTGAAGCGGCTGGGCTCCGAGGCCGCCTGGGTCGTCCACGGTTCCGACGGGCTGGACGAGATCACCACCACCGGCCCCACCACCGTCGCCCAGTTGAAGGACGGCGAGGTGACGGTGTTCGAGGTGACGCCGGAGGATGCCGGCCTGCCCCGCGCCCGGATCGAGGAGTTGAAGGGGGGCGACGCCCAGGTCAACGCCGAGGCCATACACGCCCTGTTCGACGGCGTGCGCAGCCCCTACCGCGACATCGTGCTCCTGAACGCCGCCGCCGCCCTGCTGGTGGCCGGCAAGGCCGCGACCCTGAAGGACGGTGTCGCCCTGGCCGCCGACGCCATCGACAGCGGCGGCGCCCGCGACCGGCTGCGCCGGCTGGTCGCCATCACCAACGAGGCAGTGGCCTGATGAGCGACGTTCTGACCCGCATCAACGACGACAAGCGCGCCCTGGTGGCCTCCCGCAAGGCCGCCCGCCCTTTGTCGGAGGTGGAGACCGCCGCCAGGGCCGCCAATGAGAGCAACCCGCCGCGTGGCTTCATCCGGGCGCTGAGCGCCGCGGTCGAGGCCGGGCGTTACGGCCTGATCGCCGAGATCAAGAAGGCGAGCCCGTCCAAGGGCCTGATCCGCGCCGACTTCGACCCGCCGGCCCTGGCCCGTGCCTACCGCGAGGGCGGAGC
Source organism: Azospirillum sp. TSH64 (assembly GCF_003116035.1). GTDB lineage: Bacteria > Pseudomonadota > Alphaproteobacteria > Azospirillales > Azospirillaceae > Azospirillum. The sequence goes on along the minus strand of NZ_LGQW01000015.1, from coordinate 1,408,865 downwards.
GACCTGCCTGTCGGTGCTAACCGACGAGCCCTATTTCCAGGGCAGGGACGAATATCTGGTGGCGGCCCGTGCCGCAGTGGATTTGCCGGTTCTGCGCAAGGACTTCATGGTCGATCCTTACCAGATCGTCGAAGCCCGCGCGCTGGGCGCCGACTGCATCCTGATCATCATGGCCTCCCTGTCCGACGCCCAGGCAGCGGAGATCGAGGACGCCGCCATCGCCCAGGGCCTGGACGTGCTGGTCGAGGTGCATGACCGCGCCGAACTGGACCGCGCGCTGCTGCTGAGGACGCCGCTGCTGGGCGTCAACAACCGCAATCTCAAGACCTTGGCGGTCGATATTGCGACGACGGAGGAACTGGCCGCCAACGTGCCGGCCGACCGCATGCTGGTGGCCGAAAGCGGGCTCTACAACCCCGCCGATCTGGCGCGGATGGCGAAGGTCGGGGCGCGCTGCTTCCTGGTCGGCGAATCGCTGATGCGGCAGGCCGATGTGACCGCCGCCACCCGTGCCCTGCTGGCTCCGGTGTGATGCGATGACCGATGTGGTGGCCGATGCGACAGCCGATGTGACAGCCGATGTGCTGATCGCTGCGGAGAGCCCGCGCCAGGATGCGGTGATCGCGCTGGTGGCGGCGCTCGACCGCTATCTGCTGGATCTCTATCCGGCGGATACCTGCCACCTGCTCGACATCGGCGAATTGGAAGCGCCGGACCTGCGCTTCCTCGTCGCCCGCAAGGACGGCGTTCCGGTCGGCTGCGCCGCACTCCGCGTCGATCCGACCGGCTATGGCGAGATCAAGCGGATGTATGTCGATCCCGCCACCCGCGGACAGCGCATCGGCGACCGTCTGCTCGCCCGGCTGGAGGATCTGGCGCGGGCGGAGGGCTTGGACGCCCTGCTGCTCGAATCGGGCATCCACCAGCCCGAAGCGCTGGCGCTCTACCGCAAGGCCGGCTTCACCGACCGCGGCCCCTATGCCTGCTACGAAGACAATGGCGTCAGCGTCTTCATGGAAAAATTTCTGACGGAGACCGCCCGATGACCGGCTTCACCCATTTCGACGCCGAGGGCAAGGCGGTGATGGTCGACGTCTCCGACAAGGCCGACACCGAACGCACCGCGACAGCCGCGGCGACCGTGCTGATGCAGCCGGAAACCCTTGATCTCATCATGCAGGGCGGGGTGAAGAAGGGCGACGTGCTGTCGGTCGCCCGGCTGGCCGGCATCATGGGGGCCAAGCGCACGCCCGACCTGATCCCGCTGTGCCACCCGCTGATGCTGACCTCGGTCAAGGTCGACCTGTCCTGCGACCCCGCCCGCAACGCGGTGGACGTGACGGCGACCTGCAAGCTGAAGGGCCAGACCGGCGTGGAGATGGAGGCGTTGACCGCCGTCACCATCGCAGCATTGACGGTCTACGACATGTGCAAGGCGGTGGACCGCGGCATGACCGTCACCGATGTGCGCCTGCTGCACAAGGCCGGCGGCAAGAGCGGCGAGTGGGGCGCGTCCACATCCTCCTCCACCGGAGCCTGACGCGATGATCTCCGTCGCCGAGGCGCGCGCCCGCATCCTGTCGGCCTTCGCCGCCCTCCCGGCGGAAACCGTCGCCCTGCCCGACGCGCTCGGCCGTGTGCTGGCCGAACCGGTGGTCGCCCGGCTGACCCAGCCGCCCTTTCACGCCGCCGCCATGGATGGCTGGGCCGTGCGTGCCGCCGACATCGCCGCTGCGACCGCCGAGGCCCCCGTCCCGCTGCGCCGCATCGGCGAATCCGCCGCCGGCCATGCCTTCACCGGCAGCGTCGGCAGGGGCGAGGCGGTGCGCATCTTCACCGGCGCGCCCCTGCCCGGCGGTGCCGACGCCGTGGTGATGCAGGAGGATTGCAGCGCCGACGACGCCACCGTGCGGATCGGCCGCGCCGTGGCCGCCGGCCGCTTCGTCCGCGAGGCCGGATTCGACTTCACGGCCGGTCAGGAGCTTCTGCCAAAGGGCCGGCGCCTGACCGCGCGCGACATCGCGCTGGCCGCCGGCGGCAACGTGCCTTGGCTGTCGGTCCATCGCCGGCCGCGCATCGCCGTGCTTGCCACCGGCGACGAGATCGCCCTGCCCGGCGACCCGCTGGGTCCGAGCCAGATCGTCAGCACCAATGCGCTTGGCCTCTGTGCCCTGGTGACCGCCCAGGGTGGGATCGCCCACAATCTGGGCGTCGCCAGGGACACGGCGGAGAGCGTGGCGGCGCTGGCGAAGGGGGCGGCCGGTTGCGACCTGCTGGTCACCACCGGCGGGGCGGCACAGGGCGACTACGACCTCGTGCGCGATGTGCTTGCCGAACGCGGCGTGGCGCTGGAGGTGCAGACGGTGGCGATGCGTCCGGGCAAGGCGCTGATGTTCGGCCGTGCCGGGTCTGTGCCGCTGCTGGGATTGCCCGGCAACCCGGTGTCCACCGGCGTCACGGCGCTCCTGTTCCTCCGCCCGGTCCTGCGCGTGCTGCAGGGCCTGCCGCCGGAGGACGACCGTCTGCCGCTGCGCGCCCGCCTGACCGGCCCGTTGAGGGCCAACGACCGTCGCGAGGAGTATCTGCGCGCCACGCTGGCCGCCGGCCCGGACGGTGTCCTGACCGTGACCCCCTTCGCCCGGCAGGACAGCGCCATCACCACCCTGTACGCCCAGGCCGATTGCCTGATCCCCCGCCCGCCCCATGCCGACCCGGAACCGGCCGGCGCCATGGTGACCGTGCTTCCTTTGACGGATGGGGCACTCAGCATCTAGACTTCAGCAGAGCGCCGGAACGGCCGGCTGGAACAGTTGAACATCACCCGGAAAACTGTTTCATGCCGTTCCAGATGTTCCCCTCTAGTTCTAAAAGATGCCGATGGAGGGCTTGACGCGCGGCAGGAACCAAACTAGAACATGGAGCAACGTTTAGTTTTTGTTCCATCTTCAGTCTGGCCGAGGCCGGGAGGCATCCATGCTCACGCGCAAGCAGCACGAATTGCTGCTGTTCATCCACGAACGGCTTGGCCAGGGCGGTGTCTCGCCGTCGTTCGACGAGATGAAGGACGCCCTGGGCCTGAAGTCCAAGTCGGGTATCCATCGCCTGATCACCGGGCTCGAGGAGCGCGGCTTCATCCGCCGCCTGCCCCACCGGGCCCGTGCGCTGGAGGTTCTGCGCCTTCCCGAGGGTCTCGACGCTTCCCGCAACCGGACCGCGGCTCCCAAGCCGAAGTTCCAGCCCAACGTCATCAAGGGCGATTTCGCCTTCGCCGGCCGCGACGCCGCTCCCCCCGCACCGACCCCGGCCGCCGCGAACGAGACGGTGCAGCTCCCACTCTATGGACGGATCGCCGCCGGTACGCCCATCGAGGCGCTGCGCGACAACAGCGCCTTCGTCGATGTCCCCGCCTCCATGCTGACCGGTGGCGACCATTATGCGCTGGAGGTTTCCGGCGACTCGATGATCGAAGCCGGCATCCTCGACCACGACACCATCGTGATCCAGCGCTGCGATGCGGCGGAGAACGGCACGATTGTCGTCGCACTGGTGGATGAGGGCGAAGTGACGCTGAAGCGCCTGCGCCGCAAGGGCAACACCATCGCCCTGGAACCCGCCAACGCCGCCTATGAAACCCGCATCTTCGGCGCCGACCGCGTCCGCGTGCAGGGCAAGCTGGTCGGTCTCGTGCGCAAGTACTGAGCTTTTCCTGCCCGACCGCCGATCCTCTCCTCCGTCCCCGCGGCGGATGGGATCGGCGAGGTCCAAGTTCCTCTCACTTTCCTCCGGTCCAGGGCCGATCTCCCCGCAGCCCGCGCACCGTCTCCACCGTCACCCCCTCGGCGGTCACCGTCAGCGTATGCGCGCCTTCATGCCGCAGGGTCCAGCGGTCCACCACCAGGTCCGCCCGGCAGCGCCGCGCCACCTGCGCCGTCACCACCGCATCGGCTGCCCCACAGTCCTCGTCCAGCGCATCCGGCAGCCGCGGCAACGCCACGGTCTTTCCCTGCACCCGGTACAGGCAGCCAAACGCGTCGCAGTCCAGCGACCGCCCTCCCCCGCTCCATCCCCCGTCGGCCGGCCAGGGATCGGCCACCGACCGCTCGCCATCGCGCTCCCGCCAGGTTTCGGTCATCCGGCCGCCGCCCTTGACCGATGCGCTCAGCCGTCCGTCCGGCAGCCTGACCGCCATCACCGTCCCGTCGCCGGCCACCAGCACATCCGGCCGCACCGCCAGCATCGGCGAGGCCAGCCCGGCCAGGACCGGCAGCATCCCCAGCCACCGCCACCAGCGCGTCCAAAGACAGAGCCAGATCCCTCCCATCACCAGCACCGCGAAGCCTTCCGCCGGCATCGCCGGCACGGTCAGCGAAGCCCAGGGGAGACGGCCGAAGAACTCCGCCGTCCAGATCACCGCCCGGTCGCCCCAGTTCATGGCGATCAGCGCCGGCGCCTCCAGTCCGAAGGGCAGCAGCGCGTAGGCGATCAGGCTCCACGGCATGACCCAGAAGGACGTGATGGGAATGGCGATCAGGTTCGACAACACGCCATAGAAGGCGATCTGCTGGAAATGGAAGAGCGAGAAGGGCAAGGTCGCCAGCGTCGCCACCACGCTGGTCAGCAGGATCCCGCCGACATAGAACAGCCCGCGCACGACCCATCCCGCATCGCGCCGCCAGTCCGCCAGCCTGGCGCTGCCCTTCTCGAAGGCGGCGATCAGCGCCACCACCGCGGCAAAGGACATCTGGAAGCTCGGGCCCAGCATCCCCTCCGGATCCATCGCCATGGTGACCAGCCCGGCGAAGGCGACCAGCCGCATGCTCAACGGGTGACGGTCCAGCATGATCGCTCCCATCACTATGCCGGTCATCAGCACCGACCGCACCGTCGGCAGCGGCGCCCCGACCAAGAGCGTGTAGCCAAGCGCCGACAGGATGCCGAACAGCGCGGCGATCTTCTTGATCGGCCAGCGCAGCGCAATATAGGGCACCGACGCCAGCAACGCCCGCACGACATAGAACAGGATGCCGGCGGCGATGCCGACATGCAGGCCGGAAATCGACAGCAGATGCGCCAGCCCGCTGTTGCGGAAGTCGTCCATCGTCGCTTCCGGGATGCCGAACTCCTCGCCGTTCAGCAGCGCCGTGGTGACGCTCGCCTCCACCGGGTCGCCGATGGCGGACGCCACCCGCTCGGCAATCGCGCCGCGCGCCTTCTCGAAGGCGATGGCGACCGTACTCCATCCCGTCACCGGCGGCGCCTCGACCAGTTCCGGCGCACCGGTGGCGAAGCCCGTGCCGCCCAGCCCCATGAACCAGGCGCGCCGCTGGAAGTCGAAGGCGCCTGGTTCGGCCGGCGCCTGCGGCGGCAGCAGCGTCGCCCGCAGCCGCACCACCGATCCGGGCGCCGGTGCCGGGAAGCGGTCCGACAGGCGGATGCGCACGGCGGCCGGCGTCCGTTCCGGCGCCAGCCTGCTGACGGTCACCTCCCGCAGGGTGATCCGCGTCGCGCCCGGCCGCCGTTCCACCGCCATCACCCGGCCGGTGACGGTCGCCCCGGCGATGCTGCGGCTCAGCACCGGGGCCGCCATGCGGATGGTGTGCGCCTGCGCCACCAGGAACCCCGCCGCCAGCATCAACAGCGCCATCGCCACACCGGCCATGGCGAACCATCGCCGCAGCGCCAGAACCAGCACCGCGCAGCCGCCGACCGCAGCCGCGCCAATCCACCAGTCGGGCTCCTGCCGCAGGCCGAAATAGAACGATACCCCCGCCCCGAAGGCGACGGGCAGCCACAGCACCCAGCGCTCGCCTTCCGCCTCCGCGAGCGCCACGAGTCGCCCACCCACGCGCGCCAGCAGGCGCCGCCAGCCTCCGCCGAGCGCCGGGGGGCCGTCGGTTTCCTCCTCCGGCCAGCCGGCGGCCGTCACCGGTAACGGATTCCGGGCGCAGCGATGCCACCCGCGAGCCCCTCAACGACCGTCCATGCGCGCATCGCATTGCCTCCAAGCCGGGTGGCTGTGTTAAACCACGGTGTCGAACCACCGGCGCATCATACCAGCGCCGAACCGGAAATTGAGAGACCGATGACCGTCGTCACCCGCTTCGCTCCGTCGCCGACCGGCTTTCTGCACATCGGCGGTGGCCGCACCGCCCTGTTCAACTGGCTGTACGCCCGCAACACCGGCGGTCAGTTCCTGCTGCGGATCGAAGACACCGACCGGCAACGGTCCACCGACGCGGCGGTGGATGCCATCATCGACGGGCTGAAGTGGCTGGGCCTGGATTGGGACGGCGATGCCGTCAGCCAGTTCGGGCGCAAGGACCGCCATGCCGAGGTCGCGCACCAGATGCTGGCCGCCGGCAAGGCCTATCGTTGCTATTGCAGCCCGGAAGAGCTGGAGGAGATGCGCGCCGCCCAGAAGGCCGCCGGCCAGCCGATGCGCTACGACGGCCGCTGGCGTGACCGTCCCGAGTCCGACGCCCCTCCGGGCGTGGCACCGGTGATCCGCCTGAAGGCGCCGCAGGAAGGCCAGACCGTCCTGAACGACCTCGTCCAGGGCGAGGTGACGGTGCAGAACGCCCAGCTCGACGACCTGATCCTGCTGCGCGCCGACGGCACGCCGACCTATCTGCTGGCGGTGGTGGTGGACGACCACGACATGGGCGTCACCCACGTCATCCGCGGCGACGATCATCTGACCAACACCTTCCGCCAGATCCAGATCTTCAATTCGATGGGTTGGGACCTGCCGCGCTTCGGCCATATCCCGCTCATCCACGGGCCGGACGGCGCCAAGCTGTCCAAGCGCCATGGCGCGCTGGGCGTCGATGCCTACCGCGACATGGGCTATCTGCCGGAGGCGGTCCGCAACTATCTGCTGCGGCTCGGCTGGTCGCACGGCGATGACGAGATCATCTCGACCGAACAGGCGATCGAGTGGTTCAACCTGGAGAGCATCGGCCGGTCGGCGTCGCGCTTCGACTTCGCCAAGCTGGAAAATCTGAACGCCCATTATATGCGTCTGGCCGATGATTCCCGCCTGCTCGGCCTGATCGCCCCGCGGCTGGAGGCCGATCTCGGCCGCAGCCTGTCCGAGGCGGAACGCGACCTTCTGACGCGGGCGATGAACGGGCTGAAGCAGCGCGCCCGCACTGTCGTCGATCTGGCCCAGAGCGCACGCTTCTACGTTGCGCCGCAGCCGCTCAGCTATGACGAAAAAGCAACCGCTCTGCTGGATGAAAAGGGCCGGACTCTGTTGAAGGAACTGGCGGCAGCCTTCGCCGCCGAGCCGGAATTCACCGCCGCCGCGCTCGAATCCCAGGTCCGCGCCTTCGCCGAGGCACGGGGCGAAAAGCTGGGCAAGGTGGCGCAGCCGCTGCGCGCCGCGCTGACCGGTTCGACGGTGTCGCCGCCGATCTTCGAGGTGGCCGAATTGCTGGGTCGGGAAGCGACGCTTTCTCGCATCCGCGATGCAGCGGGTGCAGCATAATGGTCATTTCCGTGCGTTGCCATCGGGCAGCCATGGAACTATGCTGCGCCGACGAAAAAAGGGCGCTAAGCCCGACCCTCAACGATAAGGACGTGCCGAGATGACCCAGACTGAGGACGGCAAGGACACCGTTACCCTCATCGACAATAAGACGGGCAAGCAGGTCACGATGCCGATCATGCACGGCAGCGTTGGGCCGAGCGTGATCGACATCCGCAAGCTCTACGCCGAGACCGGCTATTTCACCTACGATCCGGGCTTCACCTCCACGGGCAGCTGCGAATCGGGCATCACCTACATCGACGGCGACGAGGGTGTGCTGCTGCACCGCGGCTACGCCATCGATGAGCTGGCCGAGCATTCGACCTTCCCGGAAGTCTGCTTCCTCCTGCTCAACAACCACCTGCCGACCGCGGCCGAGCGCACGGAGTTCGAGAACATCCTGCGCCGCCACTCGATGGTGCACGAGCAGCTGACCAAGTTCTACAGCGGCTTCCGCCGTGATGCCCACCCGATGGCGATCATGTGCGGCGTCGTCGGCGCCCTGTCGGCCTTCTACCACGACTCGCTGGACATCAACGATCCGACCGCGCGCAAGATCGCCGCGCACCGCCTGATCGCCAAGATGCCGACGATCGCGGCGATGGCCTACAAGTACTCGACCGGCCAGCCCTTCATGTATCCGCGCAACGACCTGTCCTACGCGGAAAACTTCCTCTACATGACCTTCGGCACGCCCTGCGAGCCGTTCAAGGTCAACCCGATCCTGTCCAAGGCGATGGACAAGATCTTCATCCTGCACGCCGACCACGAGCAGAACGCCTCGACCTCCACCGTCCGTCTGGCGGGTTCGTCGGGCGCCAACCCGTTCGCCTGCATCGCCGCCGGCATCGCCTCGCTGTGGGGTCCGGCCCATGGCGGTGCGAACGAAGCCGTGCTGAAGATGCTGGAGGAGATCGGCTCGGTGGAGCGCATCCCCGAGTTCGTCCGCCGCGCCAAGGACAAGAACGACAACTTCCGCCTGATGGGCTTCGGCCACCGGGTCTACAAGAACTACGACCCGCGCGCCCAGGTCATGCGCCAGACCTGCCACGAGGTTCTCGGCGAGCTCGGCATCAAGGACGAGCCGCTGCTGGACATCGCGATGGAGCTGGAGAAGATCGCCCTGTCGGACGAGTACTTCATCGAGAAGAAGCTCTATCCGAACGTCGATTTCTACTCGGGCATCATCCTGAAGGCGATGGGCTTCCCGACCAGCATGTTCACCGTGCTGTTCGCGCTGGCCCGCACCGTCGGCTGGATCAGCCAGTGGAAGGAGATGATCGAGGATCCGGCCCAGAAGATCGGCCGCCCCCGCCAGCTCTTCACCGGCCACGCTGCCCGTCCCTTCGTCTCCTTGGACAAGCGTTGATCCCACATCATCGGACGTCCCCTCTTCGAAAGGAGAGGGGCGCACCGTGACCCAATCGCTTCAACTGGGCCTGTCGGTCGCCATCGTGGCGGTGACCGGCGGGACTCCGCGCGTCGTGACGGTGCGCAGCGGATTCACCGTGCCGGACAACCACCGGCGCGGCGACGAGCCGTTGCCGCATCGCGACGCTCTCCCCGGCGCGCCCTTCGAGCCTGAGCGTTTCCGCACTCTGCAGGAAGGTGTCCGCGCGGTGGCGGAGGGGTTGTCAGGTCTGGCGCTCCGTTATGTCGAGCAGCTCTACACCTTCGGCGACCGTTACCGCGACCCGCACGAGCTGTTCGGCGGTCCGCGCTCGGTCGTGGTCGGCTATCTGGCGCTGGTCAGGGACGGCCCCCTGGGCGGCGGCGGCTCGGCCGAATGGCGCGACCTCTACGACCATTTCCCGTGGGAAGACTGGCGCGACCAGCGCCCGCCGCTGCTGGATGGAGTCATCGCCCCGGCGCTCGGCGGCTGGATCGCCTCGGCGCCCGACGAGGAGACCCGGCTGCGCCGGGCCGAGCGTGCCCAGATGGCCTTCGGCCTGGACGGTGCCGACTGGGACATGGAACGCGTGCTGGAGCGGTTCGAACTGCTCTACGAGGCCGGGCTGGTGGTTGAGTCCTTCCGCGACCGCGACCTCGCCGCCCGGGTCGACCCGTCGGTGTCGACCGGCGGGCCGATGCCGCGCGCGCTTGGCCGGCCGATGGCGCGCGATGGCCGGCGCATCCTGGCAACCGCGCTGGAGCGGCTGCGAGGCAAGCTGCGCTACCGCCCCATCGTGTTTGAGCTGCTGCCGCCGACCTTCACCCTGCACCAGCTCCAGCTGGTGGTGGAGGCGCTGTCGGGCGAACGGGTCCACAAGCAGAATTTCCGCCGCCTGATGATCAGCGGCGGCTTCGTGGAGCCCACCGGCCAGTATGAAAGCCAGACCGGCGGCCGGCCGGCCGAGCTGTACCGCTTCCGCCGTCAGGCCATCCACGAACGCACCAGCGCCGGTGCGATTCCGTCCGCGGACGGATGAGGGGAAATCCTCCGGAAACGTCGACGCGCGGCATTGGGCGCAGTTGTCAACGGGCGGCTGCAAGGGGATACTGGTGGAACCGTTTTAAACCCGGACCATCCTTATCCGGAAATTCCATTCTCGGAAAATCAATGTCGCACCGCATCCTGATTGCCGACGACCACCCGCTGATGCGTACCGCCTTGACCCAGACCATTGGTCAGGCGATTGCCGGCGCCGTGATTCTGGAAGCGTCGCGGTTCGAACAGATCAAGCCGCTGCTGGACACCGGGGAGCCGCCGGACATCATCCTGCTGGACCTGCACATGCCCGGCATGAGCGGCCTGATCGGCCTGATGATGCTGCGGTCCGAACATCCGGCGATCCCGGTGATCGTGGTGTCGGCATCGGAGGATCCGGTGACGATCCAACGCTCCATCGACTATGGCGCTTCCGGCTTCGTGCCCAAGTCGGCGCCGAACACCCAGATCGTCGAGGCGATCCACGCCGTGCTGGACGGCGAGCTGTGGCTGCCGGAGATCAACGGCGGCCCCGAAACCGAAGCCCCCGACCCGGCCCAGCGCGCCGCCACCCTGACGCCCCAGCAGCTCCGCGTCCTGGCCGGCATTGCCGAAGGCAAGCTGAACAAGCAGATCGCCTATGAGATGAACGTCGCCGAGACGACGGTGAAGGCGCATGTCACCACGATCCTGCGCAAGCTGGGCGTGCTGACCCGCACCCAGGCCGCCGTGCTGGCGAGCCAGTTGGCGCTGTCCGCCGTACCGCCGCCACCGGTGGAATGAGGAAAATATGCTGATCATGGTTGCCGGTCCGTACAGTACCGACGGTGCCGATACCCTGAAGCGCGCTGCAAATCTTACCGTTCTGAATGAGGCGGCTCTTCAAGTCTTTCGCCGGGGGCATATTCCAGTAATCGGCGTGAATGCCGCCTTGCCGATCATCGCCGTTGCCGGAGAGACGGCTTATGACGAAATCATGATGCCAGTGTCATTGGCCTTGGCCGAGCGTTGCGATGCATGCTTGCGGGTCGGTGGCCCATCGGCCGGGGCTGATGCCGAGGTGCAGCGTTTTCGGAGGCGGGGGCTTCCGGTCTACAGCAGCCTTGATGACATTCCATTGAACTCTGTTGGCAACGCAACAATGCCCTAACCATTCCTGTCCGTCGTGCTCCGGTGAACTAGAGGCGGGCGCACCGCATCGTCGATGGTACGCCCGCTGCCCTGGTTTCAATTCCTGGCCGTCAAACCCGGCGGGCGCCAGTGTGGATTATCGTGCCGACATGCTCGCCGCGCAGTGCGGCGGTCAGCCGTCCCGGAACTAGGCCATTCACCAACTGGACGCGGGTGATGTGGCGGGCGTTCGCCAGCACCTCGACGAATGCCCGGTCCACCGGCAGGGGACCGTCATGGGCAGCCAGATCGGCGGTCGTGATCTCCGGCAATAGACGGGCCACTGCACCGTCCGCACCGTTGGGATCGGTGCTATAAATGCCGTCCACATCCTCGACGATGGTCAGGCTGGCGACCCCCAGCGCGTCGGCCAGCAGGAAGGCCCCGGTGTCGGCCCGGTGGGATGGAATGCGCGAGGTCGGGAATTCGTGATGATGATAGGGCGGGAAGGCACTGCCCACCACCGCGCGGGCGGCCGACAGATGGACGGCCAACTGGCTGGCGATGGTCGGATGCTCCACATAGGAGACGCCGTCCGGTGTCAGCAGCGACGCCAGGATATGGCCATTCTGTCCGGCCTCGCTCGCCGCCAGCGGCGCCAGCGAACCGACCGGCAGGCCGAGATCGAGCCCGACGCTGTAGAGATGGCGGGCGCGGATGCCGGCACCGGTCAGGATCAGCAGACGGTGTTCCGGCAGGAGGCGGCGGATTTCCTCGACGACCGGCAGGATCGCGTCGCGGCCGCGGTCCATGATCGACCGGCCGCCGATCTTCACGACATGAAGCCAGGGCAGCAGCGCGATCGGCCGGCCGCCGGCAACCGGACGGGTCAGGTCGTCGTTGAGAAGGGTCTGCCGCGCGAGCGGCGAGGCCACATGCTTGATGGTGTTGATGGTCTCGGACATGTCCCGGCTCCTCAGCTCGCGGTGATGATGGTGCCGACATGCTCGCCGGCGAGTGCGCGGGTCAGGTTGCCGGGGACCAGACCATTGACGATCTGCACCTCGCGGACATGGCGCGCGGCCTTCAGCAGGTCGAGCACCGGGAACTCCAGGATCGAGTCCTGAAGCCCCTTCGCCTTCATCTCCTCGACCGAAATCTTCGGAATGAAGGTCGCATCCTTGGACGTCTTCGGGTTGGCGGTGTAGAGCCCGTTCTCGTCCTTCACATAGATCATCCGCTTGCAGCCGAACTGTTCGGCGACCAGGAAGCAGCCGGCGTCGGTACGGTAGGGCGGGATGACGCCGTTGGCCGGAGGACGCATCCACAGCGTGTAGGGTGGCATGCCGCTGAAGACCACCGCGTTCACCTCCGCCAGATAGAGCGGGACCACGGACAGGCCGGCGCCGTCCACGGCAGAGACGCCGTGCTTGGCGAGGAGCTGCCCCAGCATGGCGGCGTTCTGGTCGGCGACCGAGGCGCCGAGCTGCGACAGCACGCCCGCCGGCAGGCCGAGGCCGGCGGCGATGGAATAGAGATGCCGGGCGCGGGTGCCGGCGCCGGTACCGATCAGCAGCTTATGGGCCTTGCGCGCCGCCGCGATCTCGTCCACCAGCGGGTAGACCGCCGACCGGCCGCGGTCGATGACGCTCTGTCCACCGATCTTGATCACCGTGGCATCGGGGAGGATGCGGAAATTCGCCGCCGCTTCCGCCGTCGCCTGAAGCTCGGCATCGGTCAGCGGGCGCTGCATCAGCAGCGCCTCAAGTTCCGCAGTCGAATGTGTCGTGGAATTTGCCGCCGTGGGATTCACCATGGAAGGGCAATCCTTTCGTTCCGTCATTGCACGTCAATACATGTCGTCGGCGCCGCCGCTGCGTCCTTTTGCGGAACCTTTTCCTCCCGACGGTTCCGGACGAAGCCGCAAAGCGCCTCCCCAGTATTCGCATCCTGCCTGACGGGGCCTGTTCGGATCGTGGAGTCCGTTGACCGGAAGCTCCAAGGCTGGCCGTGACGGTCGATGCCCCGGAACCGTATGGCTCCGCGTCTCAACCGTCAATAATCTCAATTTCTATGCGGTTTAATTTCGGTGCGGCTAACCGGCCATCCGCTGCCTTTCGGCGAGCAGCTGGCCCAGCAATGCCCGCAGCGCGCCCGGACGCACCGGCTTGTACAGCAGCCGGCAGCCGGCCGTCTCGATGTCCTCGCGCACGGCGGCGTCGCGGTCGGCGGTGACGACGGCGGCCGGGATGTCGCTGCCCAGCGAGGCGCGCAGGGTCCGCAAAGCCTCCACGCCGGTCAGGCTGCGGTCGAGGTGGTAGTCGGTCAGGATCACGTCCGGCGTCCGCCCCTCCAGCTTCGCCAGCGCAAGGTCGGGGGCGACGGCGGTGACGACGCGGCAGGACCAGCTGGACAAAAGATCCTCGGTGGCGCGGGCGATGGCCGGCTCGTTCTCCAGGCAAAGGACCAGCACGCCGCGCAGGTCGCGGCCGCGCGGGCGGACCACGACGGCACGGGCGGCGACCGGCTCGTCGGTCAGCGGCACCAGCACGGAGAAGGCGCTGCCCCGCCCGACCTTGGAGCGTACCTGCACCGTGTGGCCGAGGATGCCGGCCAGTCGCTCGACGATGGCGAGGCCCAGCCCCAGCCCCTTGCCGCGGTCGCCCCGATCGTCGCTGTCGTTGTCGAGCTGGCGGAACTCCATGAAGATTTCCGGCACCTTGTGTTCGGGGATGCCGGGCCCGGTGTCCCACACCTCGATGGACAGGAAACTCCCCCGCCGCCGGCAGCCCAGCAGGATGCGGCCGGTGCGGGTGTAGCGCACCGCGTTGGCGAGGTAGTTCTGAAGAATTCGCCGTAGCAGCGTCGGGTCGCTGTGGACTATGGCGGAGCAGTCGACCACCCGCAGCCCCAGCCCGTGGCGGCTGGCCAGCACGGTGAATTCCTCGCCAAGCGGCTTCAGCAGTTCCTCGATCCGCATCGGCACCGGGTTCGGCTTCACAACGCCGCTGTCGATCTTCGACACGTCCAGCAGATCGCCCAGGATCGTTTCCACCGACCGCAGCGAGGCGTCGATCTGGCGGATGGCACTGTCGCCGTTGCGTTCGGACAGGGCCGACAGGAACAGCCGGGCGGCGTGCAGAGGTTGCAACAGGTCGTGGCTGGCGGCGGCCAGGAAGCGGGTCTTGCCGCGGTTGGCACGCTCGGCCTCCGCCTTCGCTTCCGACAGGGCGTGGGTTCGTTCCTCGATGCGGCGTTCCAGCGTTTCGTTGGCTTCGCGCAGGGCGGCGGCGGCGCGGTGGCGTTCGGTGACGTCGGTGTAGACGGCGACGAAGCCGCCGCCGGGCCGTCCGCCGGGCCTCTGCCCCGGCATCGGGTTGGTGGCGATCTCCAGCACCGTGCCGTCGGGCCGCACCCGCTCATAGACGTCGGGCCTGTTGCGGCGGCGCGGATCGGACCGGCGCTCCAGCAGGGTCTCGATCTCGCCGTTGCGGCCATATTCACCGCGCCGGGCGATCAGTCCGACGATGTCCTGCAACGAGGTGCCGACCTGGACGAAGCCGTCCGGCAGTTCCAGGAGGACGACGAACTGGTTGTTCCAGGTGGCGACGCGCCAGTCCTCGTCGAACACGGCGATGCCCTGGGGCACATTCTCCACGGTGGCGCGGAGCAGCTCGTGCTGCTTCAGGATGGCGCGTGAGGCTTCGTCGATGATCGAGCGCGCATCGGTGCGCGACAGCCGGCGGTCGGACAGCAGCCCAGCCACCACGACGCGGGCCGATGCCGACCCGACGGCGCCGGCGAGCAGACGCTCGGTCAGCTGAATCGCCTCGCCATCGGTGCGCATCAGCAGTGCTGTGCGCAAATCGCCGTCTGCCACGCCGGTGAAGCGGCGGAACGCGGCATCGGCGCGCGACTGCCCGACATAGCGCAGTGCCAGATCGTGCAGGTCGGCCAGCGTGGCGCCGCGCGGCCCATGCGGCTCGCCATCGGAGGCGCGGCGCAGGCTCATGAAGCGGGCGGCCTGCTGGCGCTCCAGAGTCGACGGACGGGTCAGCAGCGAGACCACGACGAACAGCAGGAGGTTCGGCCCCAGGCTCCACAGGGCGGCGTTGGTCAGCGGGTCGATGCCGGCGATGCCGGCGAGCGCCACCGGGCTGAGGCCGGTCAAGCCGAAGGGGCCCTCGCGCAAGGCGCTGGAGGCCAGCCATCCGGCATCGGCGAAGGACGGCAGCAGCATGGTGTAGGCCCAGCCGACGAATCCGGCGCAGATGCCGGCGAAGGCGCCGCTGCGGCTGGCGCGGCTCCAGATCAGCCCGCCCAGCAATGCCGGGGCGAACTGCGCCACCGCGGTGAAACTCATCATCCCGATGGTCGCCAGCGGAAAGGCCGGGCCGATCAGCCGGTAGCAGCCGTAGGACAGCAGAACCAGCACGATCACCGCCGACCGCCGCACCAGCAGCAGGATCCCCGCGGGATCGTCGCGCAGCCGCCGGTCGTCCGGGCGCAGCGCCATCAGCAGCGGGACGGCGACGTCGTTGCAGATCATGGTGCTGAGCGCTACCATCTCCACCAGGATCATGCTGGTGGCGGCCGACAGTCCGCCGATGAAGGCGGCCAGCGCCAACCATGGCCAGCCCTGGCTCAAAGGGATGGACACCATGAAGGTGTCGGCATTCGTCGTTCCGTCCGGGAACAGCATCAGCCCGGCCAGCGCCACCGGCAGGACGAAGACGTTGATGGCGACCAGATAGGCCGGGAACAGCTTCGCCGACGACCGCACGTCGCCGCCATGGGTATTCTCCACCACCGCAACGTGGAACTGGCGCGGCAGGCACAGGATCGCCAGCCCCGACAGCAGGCAGGCCACCCACCAGTCGGTGCCGATGCTGTCCATCCGGATCAGCTCCAGAAAGCCCGGGTGGCGGACGGCGGCATCGAAGAAGGTCGCCGGGTCGCCGAAGACGGAAAAGGCGATGGCCCCGCCCACGCCCAGCGCCGCGGCCAGCTTCACCACCGATTCCGCGGCGATTGCCATCATCAGGCCGCGGTGATGTTCGTTGGCCGACACGCTGCGCACGCCGAACAGGATGGCGAAGGCCGCCATCAGCAGCGCCGCCATCAGCGCCGTCCCGCCCGGCATCTGGCTGAGGTCGGCGCCCAGTGACGCCCCGGCCAGGATCTCGAAGCTGACGCTGATCGCCTTCAATTGCAGGGCGATGTAGGGCAGCAGCCCGATCACCGCGGCGACGGTGACGAGTGCCGCCAGGCTGCGGCTCTTGCCATAGCGCGCCGACAGGAAGTCCGAGATCGAGACGACGTTTTCCGACTTCGCCACCCGGACGATGCGGGCCAGCACCGGCCAGCCCAGCCCGATCATCAGGATGGGTCCGATATAGATGGGCAGGAAGTAGAAGCCGCCGGTCGCCGCCCGCCCGACCGCACCATAGAAGGTCCAGGAGGTGCAGTAGACGCCGAAACTTAGGGCATAGAGCCAGGGTGTGCGCCGCTCGCTGCCATGGGTGCCGGTTCGGTCGCCGTACCACGCGATGGCGAACAGCGACAGCAGATAGGCCAGCGACGCGGCCAGGATGAACCAGCTTTCCATGGGGCTTTGCGCCTCCGGTTTTTGATTTTCGCTCCCTGCGGGCAACAGCCTATCACAAACCCGTCATTGTCGCCGCGCTTGCAATCTGCATCCGCTTTCCACTTTTGGCGGGACGCAAAAGGATGCGGCCGGTGGAGCGGGGAGCAAAGGGAGCCGCCCGACCGCCCGCCCGCCCCCGTCGGGACATTTCCTTTCCTTTGGTGTTCTTCCTGCAAGGCTGCAAAGCCTTTGGTCGAACACGAAAAGGTGAAGGAGAGTCCGAATGGTTTCGGTCAGCGCCGGTTCCCAGTCCAGCCTCAACACCGACGCGCTTGATGTGACGAACATCCAGGGCGGCACGATCACCGGTGCCACGCCCGACCAGCTCGTCATCACCTATCCCGGCAACCGGTTCACCGATTTGCGCGGCAATTTCACCTACGATCCCCTCACCAAGGCCCTGACCGGGGGCACCATCACCAGCGTCACCAACGCGAGCAATGGCGTTCTCGACGTGGCGGTGTCGGATCTGAACCTGCCGGTGGCGACGGCTCTGAACTGGGCGAGCGCCGGCACCAGCCCGGAGGCGATCCGCGCCGCCCTGCTGGGAGGCAATGACAGCCTGTCCGGGTCGAACCTCAACGACACGCTGCGCGGCTATGCCGGCGACGACACCATCAAGGGCGGCATGGGCGACGACCTGCTGGATGGCGGCAGCGGCGTCAATGTCATCGATGGCGGTGACGGCAGCAACGACACGGTCGTCCGCCACGCTTCGCTGGCCGACAGCGGTGCCGTCAAATATAATGGCGAGATCTATGTGATCGACGCCAACGGCTATGACCGGCTGACCAACGTCGAGTTCATCCAGTACACCGACCAGACGGTGGCCGGCGCCTCGGCCCCGGTGTTCGACGGCCTGTCCTATCTCGCCGCCAATCCGGACCTTGCCGCCGCCTATGGGATGGACAGCGAGGCCGCCTTCGACCATTACCGCTCCTTCGGCTGGAGCGAGGGGCGGTCGCTGACCTTCAACGCCGCTGGTTATCTGGCCGACAACCCCGATCTGGCCGCGGCCTTCGGCACCAACACGGCCGATGCCACCCGCCATTACATCGAGACCGGCCGCAACGAAAATCGCCGGTTCGATTTCGATGCGGAGTCCTATCTGGCCGCCAATCCCGACCTGATCCAGGCCTTCGGCAACGACCCGACGGCGGCGGCGCTGCATTACGCCACCATCGGCCGGACCGAGGGGCGGAGCCTGGGCTTCGACGCGCAGTCCTATCTGGCGCGCTACCCGGATCTGCAGGCGGCCTTCGGCAGCGACCTGCAGGCGGCGACCGCCCACTATGTCGCCGAGGGCTATGAGGAAGGCCGCGTCGCCTTTCCGCTTGCCCCCGCCGCCGGTGCTGCCTTCGCCCTGGACGACGCGGCCCAGCGCAACGCGACGCTGACCATCGCCTGACGGCGAGCGGGCAGGCGCTCTCAACGGCAAACGGGCGGAGGGTCATCCCCTCCGCCCGTTTTTCTTGTCAGGCGTCGATGCGGCCGCGGTCAGTCGTGCTGGTAGATGTCCACGTCCTTGGTTTCGCGGACGAACAGCAGGCCGATCACCAGGGTCGCCGCGGCGATGATGATCGGGTACCAGAGGCCGGAGTAGATGTCGCCGGTGGCCGCCACGATGGCGAAGGAGGTGGTCGGCAGGAAGCCGCCGAACCAGCCGTTGCCGATGTGGTAGGGCAGCGACATCGAGGTGTAGCGGATGCGGGTCGGGAACATCTCCACCAGCATCGCGGCGATCGGGCCGTAGACCATCGTCACGTAGAGGACCAGCACCGTCAGCAGGGCGATGACCATCACCGTGTCGATGCGGGCCGGATCGGCCTTGGCCGGATAGTTGGCGGTCTTCAGCGCATCGCCGAGACCCTTGTCGAAGGCGGCACCGGCGGCCTTGGCGTCGGTCGGGGTGGCGGCGGTGGCCGGGCCGTGGCTCAGCGACACGGTGGTGTTGGCCTGCGGCACGGCCGTATAGCTCGGGATGACCGTGCTGCCGACCTTGATCGACGCCACCGTACCGGCAGGCGCCACCTCATTGGTGTAGGGAATGCCGCGCCTCACCAGGGCGCTCTTGGCAATGTCGCAGGAGCTGGTGAACTGGCTGGTGCCGACCGGGTTGAACTGGAACGAGCACTCGTTGGGATCTGCGAGGACCACGACCGGCGCGGTGGCGATGGCCTCCTCGAGCGCCGGGTTGGCGTAGTGGGTGATGCCCTTGAACAGCGGGAAATAGGTCAGGCAGGCGAGAAGCAGCCCGGCCATGATGATCGGCTTGCGGCCGATCCGGTCGGCCAGCGTGCCGAAGATCACGAAGAAGGGAGTGCCGATCAGCAGGGCCGCCGCGATCATCAGGTTGGCCGCCTGGGCATCGACCTTCAGCGTCTGGGTCAGGAAGAACAGGGCATAGAACTGGCCAGTGTACCAGACCACCGCCTGGCCGGCGACGAGGCCGAACAGGGCGAGCAGGACGATCTTCAGGTTCTTCCACTCGCCGAAGGATTCGGTCAGCGGCGCCTTGGAATGCTTGCCTTCCTCCTTCATCTTCTTGAAGGCGGGCGACTCGTTCAGCATCAGCCGGATCCACACCGAGATGCCGAGCAGCACGATGGAGATCAGGAACGGGATGCGCCAGCCCCAGGCATTGAAGTCCTCCGGCGACATGGCGACGCGGCAGCCCAGGATGATGAGCAGCGACAGGAACAGGCCGAGCGTCGCGGTGGTCTGGATCCAGGAGGTGTAGTTGCCGCGGCGGCCGTGCGGCGCATGCTCGGCGACATAGGTCGCGGCACCGCCATACTCGCCGCCGAGCGCCAGCCCCTGCAGCAGGCGCAGCCCGATCAGGATGATCGGGGCGGCGATGCCGATGGAGGCGTAGTTGGGCAGGATGCCGACGATGAAGGTCGACAGGCCCATGATCAGGATGGTGACCAGGAAGGTGTATTTGCGGCCGATCATGTCGCCGAGGCGGCCGAAGACCAGGGCGCCGAAGGGACGGACCGCGAAGCCTGCGGCGAACGCCATCAGCGCGAAGATGAAGCCTGCGGTCGGGTTGACGCCGGAGAAGAACTGCGCGGCGATCACCGCGCTGAGCGATCCGTAAAGATAGAAATCATACCACTCGAAGACGGTCCCGAGCGAGGACGCGAAGATGACTTTCTTCTCCTCGCCCGTCATCGGTCGGACGGCGTCCGATGTCGAAGCCGCATAGGCCATGGTCTTCACCCTCCCAAGTGAATAATCCACAACTTTGGTTGGTTTTCTGGCATGAGGGGCCTGTCGGTCGCGTGATTTGATGACCGAGCCCGCGCCTTTGTTATGTCACTGATAGTTGCGTGCACGAACAGTGTGCGTCACCCCCGACCATGGTCGGGGGTATCGGGGGCACGGTAATGGGTTACGCTAATCTTTTGGACGGATACCGGGCTTACTGGAACACGGGCGCGTAGAGCAGCCCACCTTGGGTCCAGGGCCGGTTCAGGCCGCGATCGAGCTTGAAGGGCGAGCGGTTCCCGAGATTGCGTTCAAAGATCTCGCCGTAATTGCCGACCTGCACCACCGCCTGATAGGCCCAATCCGGCCGCAATCCCGCTTTCGCTGCGACCTCCGGCATGCCGGACAGCAGGCGGCGCATTTCGCTGGTGCCGGTGATGCGCTGGAAATTGGCGTTGGCGCCGGACACCCCGGCATCGTCGGTCAGGAACAGGGCGAACATGGTCCAGCGAACCGCCGCCATCCAGTTGCGGTCGCTGTTCGGCGTCAGCGGGGCCAGCGGCTCGCGCGAGGCCGGGGACGATGGGATGTCGGCGATCTCCACCGCGTCCTGCGGCGTTTCCAGCATGTGCAGCGCCGTGGTCAGCAGCGCGCGGTCGGCGCTGATCGCCGCGCAGTCGCGGCTGAGGAAGGCTTCCAGCGTGTCGGGCCAGCCGGGAAAGCTGCGCAGCTTCCAGGGCCGCTTGCCGCCGCCGATCAGGGTTTCAAGCTCGGCCTGGGTGGTGGTTCCGGCCGGCACGCAGACCGTCAGGTCGCCGTCCAGCGCCGAATGGCCGTCCGGCAGCCGCCATGCGGCGATCCCCTGCACGTCGTAGAAGATCGGCGGCCCGAAATCCACGGCATAGGTGGCGTCGCGCGTCAGCGTCCAGGATGTCTGGGCGAAGGAGACGTCGACCTCGCCGGTGGCCACTGCGGCGAATTCCTGCGGCTTGGACAGACGGCGGATTTCTATGGCGTCGGCCTTGCCCAGAACCGTTGCGGCCAGCGCCCGGCACAGGTCGACCATGAAGCCGACCGGGCGCCCGCCATCGTCGTTGGCGGCGAAGCCGGGATTGAAGGACACGCCGCAGCGCACGACCCCGCGCCGTTCGATCTCGGCAAGGACCGGGCGGTCACCGTTGCGTGCGGCGACGTCCGGCTGCGCCGCGGCGGTTCCGGCGGACAGCAGCGGTTGCAGCGCCAGCAGCAGGCCGACAGTGGCGGCAACAGGCTTCGACCCCATCCTTCTCCCCTTATCCGACGGCCGCGCTATGATACGCTGCCGGCGCCGCCACGCAAACGATGCGCGGCCGAGGGAAGCGGGAACGGGCATGGCGGGCGACAGCAAGGCGGGGCCAAGCGGTTCCAAATCGGGCGGTTCCAAATCGGGTGGTTCGGGATCGGCGAAGGCCGGGGTGGTCAGGATCGGTGTCGGCGCGCGGTTGTTCGGCGCTCTCGCCTTCAACGGTCTGGTCGCCTTCCTGATCGGGCTTGGCGCCTACATCGCCTTCGACGGGCTCCATGCCGGCATCACCAAGGTCACATCCGAGCAGTTCCCGGCGGTCGTCGCGTCCGCCAAGCTGGAGCGCCAGCACCAGCGGATCATGCGGACGCTGGAACAATTGGCCCTGTCGCAGGAAAATTTCGGACGCGAAACGATCAAGCAGGGGTTAGCCGACCAGTTGGACGGCTATGACCGGCTGCTGGCGGAGATGGACTCCTCCGACGGCCGGCAGACCCAGCGGATCACCGGACTGAAAGTACAACGCGACGAGATTCTGCGGCTGCGCGACGCCATCGACCGCGGCGTGACCGCCCGCATCACCGCCCGCCGCGCCCTCGCTGAACGCAACCGCGACGTGCGGCGGATGGCCGATGCCCTGGCCGAACCGGCCCTGCGCGGGGTTGACGATGCAGGCGTGCAGCGCTGGCTGGCGATGGCGGAACGGTTGCTGTTCCTGATCGCCTCGGTCCATCAGGCGGAGAACAGCTTCGCGCTCACCCGGCTGGCCGACAGCGCGGTGGCGCAACTGTCGGCGCTGGATGGGTCCGCCCCGGTCGGTCCGGCGGACGGCTCAGGCGATAATGTGGCGGACCGGCTCGCCCGGCTGGCGGAGGGCATGCGCTCGGTGGTGGAGGGCGACCGCTCCGTCTTCCGCCAGCGGCAGGCGGAATTGCAGGCATCTGAGATGCTGAACGGGCTGGTCGACCGCGCCAATCAGGTGTCGCTGGTCAACACCGGCCTCAACACCGGCATCTTCGTCGAGCAGACCAAGGCGGCGGAGGAGAGCCGCCAGCAGGTGATCGAGGTGTCGACCACCTACACCCGCCTGTTCTTCGCCTCGGTCGGGGTGGTGGTGCTGGGGATGGTTCTGTCGGTGCTGTATGTGCGGCGCAAGGTGCTGGCCCGGCTGTGGGCGGTCAGCGAAGCGATCCGCGACCGCACCGGCGGTGGCCGGGCGGAAGTTCCGGTGACCGGCGCCGACGAGATCGGCGAACTGGCGCGCGCACTGCGCTTCTACATCCAGGAGACGGAGGACAAGAGCGAGGCGCTGCGCCGCAACGAGCAGTGGCTGCGCACGGTGCTGGAAGCCGCACCGGTCCCGCTGGTGATCTCCGGCCGCGCCGACGGACAGATCCGCTTCGTCAACCGCCGGGCCGCCGACCTGTTCGAGGCGGATGAGGCCGGCGAACTGCTGGGGCGCCCTGCCGCCAGCGTCTGGTACGTCC
The DNA here is from genome assembly GCF_003116035.1 of Azospirillum sp. TSH64. Taxonomy (GTDB): domain Bacteria; phylum Pseudomonadota; class Alphaproteobacteria; order Azospirillales; family Azospirillaceae; genus Azospirillum. Next base: position 1,386,170 of record NZ_LGQW01000015.1, on the reverse strand, counting down.
CGCAGGTGCGCGACGAGTTCGTCCGCGACGTCTTCACCAGCGGGCTGGCGCTGGATGTCGAGACCGAACTCGTGACCCGTACCGGCCGCCGGCTGTGGGGCCTGCTGTCCGGCATCGCCTTTGAATTCCAGGGCGAGGAGGTGCTTCTGAGTTCGGTCGTCGACATCACCCGCCGCCGCGAGGCGGAGGAGCTGCTGCGCCGGACCCAGGCCTTCCTGGATGCGGTGATCGACAATGTGCCGAGCGTCCTCTACGTGCTGGACGGCGACAGCGGCCGCGTCGTGCTGTGGAACCGGGCGGCGGAGGATTGCTTCGGCACCCGCCGCGCCGACATCGAGGACCGCACGCTGGCCGAGGTGCTGGGTCCGGAGACCGGGCGGGCGCTCGCCGGCGGCAATCCGGGATCCATGCGCTCGCTGGGGGTGGAGGAACTGATTCTTCCCCGCAACGGCGAGAACACCGTCTTCGCGTTGCAGCGCCATCCCTTCGAATGGTCGGGCGACGGGCGCTGCCGCATCATCTGCGTCGCCAACGACATCACCGCATCGCGCCGGGCGCGCGAGGAGCTGCGGCAGGCCAAGGACCGGGCGGAGCGCGCCGACGCCGCCAAGACGGAGTTCCTCGCCACCGTCAGCCACGAGATGCGCACGCCGCTGAACGGCATCCTCGGGCTGTGCCGGCTGCTGCTGACCGGGCAGCTGCATGCCGGGGAGCGCCGCTATGCCATGTCGATCATGCGCTGCGGCCATGGGCTGCTCGATCAGGTCAACGACATCCTCGACCTGCGCAAGATCGAGGACGGCAAGCTGGACCTCGACCCGGCTCCCTGCGCCCTGCTGCCGGTGCTGGAGGAAGTCGTTGCGACTGTGGAAGGACTGGCGAACGAGAAGGGGATCTACCTCGACCTCGACATCGCGCCGGAGGTTCCGGAACTGGTGGTGGTCGACCGTCAACGGTTGCGGCAGATCCTGGTGAACCTCGTCGGCAATGCGGTGAAGTTCACCGAGCGCGGCGGGGTGGATCTGCGCGTCGACATCGAACCGGGTCCGGAACGTTCCGGGGCCGGAGAGATGCTGCGTCTGGCCGTGCGCGACACTGGGATCGGCGTGCCGGCCGACCGCCGTGCCGCCATCTTCGAGAAGCTGGAGCAGGCCGATCCGACCATCGCCCGGCGGTTCGGCGGCAGCGGGCTGGGGCTCGCCATCGTCCGCCACCTGCTGGACGCCATGCAGGGCAGCATCCGTGTCGACAGTGTGGAGGGGCTGGGCAGCGTCTTCACCGTCACCATCCCCTTGCTGCGGGTGGAGGAGCCGGCGCTGCCGGCGCGGCCCGGACGGCTGCTGCCAATCAGCCGGGTGCGGTCGCTGGCCCTGCTGCTGGTGGAGGACGACGCGATCAACCGGGAGGTGGCGCTGGGGTTGCTGTCCGACGCCGGCCACCGCATCACCGTTGCCGAAACCGGCGAAAGCGCGCTGGAACTGGCGACCCGGCGGCGTTTCGACGCCATCCTGCTGGACATCCGCCTTCCCGACATCGACGGGCCGGAGGTGGCGCGCCGCATCCGTGCCCTGGAGGATGCCGACCGTGCGGCGGTGCCCATCGTCGCGGTGACCGCCAACGTCTTCGCCGCCGACCGCGCCCGCTATATCGCCGCCGGCATCGATGCGGTGATCGAGAAGCCGATTTTTCCGGAGCGGCTGATGCACCTGCTGTCGAACGCCGTCGCCCCGCGTGCCGACGATGAGGAGGAGCAGCAGGTTGGGATGAGCTTGGCGGAGGCATCGCCCCGCCCGCGGGTGGTCGAGGACGATGTGAACGAGGAGATTCTGGAACGCTACATCCGCTCCCTCGGTCCCGCCCGCTTCGCCACCATCCGCGGCCTGCTGCTGGAATCGGCCCAGGAGGGGCTGCCCCGCCTGACCGCCGCCGACACCCCCGACGACGAGATCGAGGACATCGCCCACCGCCTTGCCGGTGCCGCCAGCCATTTCGGCCTGACCGCCTTCGTCGGGCTGATGCGGGCGGTGGAGGACGGCATGCGCGAAGGCCGCCGGGTGGAGGCGCAGGACTTGGCTGTAACCGCGGAATCGGCCTTCAGCCGCGGCCTGGCCGCGATGGACGCGGTGCGCGGGGTGCTGGAAGGGGTTTGAGGCGGGGGTTCGCCCCCCGCCTCATGCCGGTTCGCTCAGACGCCCTTGGCGGCGCGATAGGCTTCCATCAGCTGGCGGCCGGCGGCGAGGATGCCCTCGCGGTCGCCCTTCTTGACCAGCGTTTCATCGACCAGCTTGCCGCCGGCGCCGACGCAGGCGACACCGGCCGCGACATAGGAGGCCACAGTGGTGGCGTCGATGCCGCCGGTGGGGACGAAGCGGACACCGGGGAAGACCGACTTCAGCGCCTTGATGTGCGCCGGACCGACGGTGGAGGCCGGGAAGATCTTGATGGCGTCGGCACCGGCGGAGATGGCGGCATGCACCTCGGTCGGGGTCAGGGCGCCCATCAGGCAGGCGACGCCATGGTCGCGGCAGGCGGCGGCCACCTTCGGCACGACGCAGGGCGACACCACATACTTGGCGCCGGCCTTCACCACGTCGGCGACGGCGGCCGGGGTCAGGACGGTGCCGGCGCCGATCAGGGCGCCGCCTTCCGCCGACAGCTCCTCGATCAGGCCGACGGCGCCGGGGGTCGTCATGGTGATCTCGAAGGTGCCGTAACCGGCCTCGCGCAGCCAAGTCACGGCGGTGCGCGCCAGATCGGCGGAGCTGTTGCGGATGACCGGAACGACGCCGTAAGCGACGAGCTGGTCCAGGATTTCATTCGGGGTCTGCGTGGTGGACATCAGGATTCCTCGGTTTTTCTTCGGGTGGCGGAAGACGCGGAGTTTGAAACGGAAGCCGGCCGCTCCGGCGCGCGGTGATGCCCGGCCAGGACTGCCTTGATGCGGGCCAAGCGGCGGTCGAGGCCGGGCGGAGCCTGCAGGCCGACGGCGACGGTCAGCACGTCGATCAGCGCCAGCTGTGCCAGACGGGAGGCCATCGGGGTATGGACCGCGGTGTCCTCGTCCACATCGACGGTCAGGCGGATGTCGGCGCGTTCGGCCAGCGGTGTCGCCGATGCGGTGATGGCGATCACCGTCGCTCCGCCGTCGCGGGCGATGGCGGCGACGTCGAAGATCTCGTCGCTGGTTCCGGTCTTGGAGATCGCCAGCAGCGCGTCGCCGGGGCCGAGCGTCGCGGCGGCCATCGCCTGGAGATGGGCATCGGTGCTGGCGGTGACCTGCGGCAGCAGCCGGAACAGCTTGTGATGGGCGTCCAGCGCCACCGCACCGGACGCGCCGACGCCGACGATCTGCACCCGCCGCGCCCGTGCCAGCACCCCGGCCGCCTTTTCCAACGCCAGGGCGTCGAGCCGGCCGCGCAGGCGGACCAGCGCGTCGATGGAGCGGTTCAGCACTTTCTCAGCCGCACTGGCGACGCTGTCGCCGGGAGAGAGGTCGCGCACCAGCGGTGTCGGGCGGTCGCCGGCCTCCTCCCGCGCCGCCGAGGCGGCCAGATGCTGGGCCAGCGCGATCTTGAATTCCTGGAAACCGCCGAAACCGGCGGAGCGGCAGAAGCGCAGGACCGACGGTTCGCTGACCCCGGCCTTGCCGGCAAGCTGGGCCAGGCTGTCGCGCACCGCCGCACCGGGATCGGCCAGAACGCTGCGCGCCACCGCGGCTTCCGCGCGGCGCAGGCTGTCGAGGGAGGAGGCGATGCTGTCCAGCATGGGAGGACCGGAGTGACTGCCGAATGGGCAGCGAAGGGAGGCGTATCGGAACCAAATGTAGTTTTACTACAGTTCGGCCGCTTTGTCGACCAGTCTGTGAAGCAATGCTACAATTCGTTCGCTCCCCCCTTTACTTTCCACGCCGTCCGGGCAGGATCGGCCAACACAGCCGTCCTGTCGGAGACAACCTCCTTATCTGGAAAGGTTTTTCATGAAACTGCTGCGCTACGGCCCGCCGGGCCAGGAAAAGCCGGGCCTGCTGGATGCCGACGGCCGCATCCGCGATCTGTCCGCCCATGTCGACGACATCGCCGGCGCCACTCTGCTGCCGGACGCGCTCGACCGGCTGCGGGCCATCGACCCGGCCTCGCTGCCGCTGGTGGAGGGCAACCCGCGCCTCGGTCCCTGCGTCGGGCAGGTGGGCAAGATGGTCTGCATCGGCCTGAACTTCTCCGACCATGCGGCGGAGACGGGCATGGCAGTGCCGCCGGAGCCGATCATTTTCATGAAGGCGACCAGCGCCATCGTCGGCCCGAACGACCCCATCGAACTGCCGCGCGGCTCGGAAAAGACCGACTGGGAGGTCGAACTGGCCTTCGTCATCGGCAAGACGGCCAAATACGTCTCGGAAGACGAGGCGATGGACCATGTCGCCGGCTATTGCATCGTCAACGACGTGTCCGAGCGCGCCTTCCAGATCGAACGGCAGGGCCAGTGGACCAAGGGCAAGAGCTGCGACAGCTTCGGCCCGACCGGCCCCTGGCTGGTGACCCGTGACGAGATCGAGGATCCGCAGGCGCTGAAGATGTGGCTGGAGGTCAACGGCCACCGCTATCAGGACGGCACCAGCGCCACCATGGTCTATGGCGTGCGCTATCTGGTGTCCTACCTGTCGCGCTTCATGAGCCTTCAGCCGGGCGACATCGTCTCCACCGGGACTCCGCCCGGCGTCGGCATGGGCCAGAAGCCGCAGGTCTTCCTGAAGGCCGGCGACGTGGTGGAACTGGGCGTCGAAGGGTTGGGCACCCAGCGCCAGACGGTGGTCCAGGGCTGACGCCACTTCGGGGCTGAGAAACGAAAGGCCCCTCTTCCCCGCGGAGAAGAGGGGCCTTTCGCTGGCATCATGCCGACCTCACCTGACTGAGGAAGCGGTCGATCTGCTGCTGGAGGCGGCCGGTCTGGCTCGACACCTCCTGGGCGACCGACAGGACTTCCTGGGCCGACTGGCCGGTCTGGCCGGCGGCGGTCCGCACCTGACCGATGTTCTGGGAAGCCTGGGCGGTGCCGCCCGCCGCCTGCTGGACGTTGCGGGCGATCTCCGAGGTGGCGGCACCCTGCTCCTCCACCGCCGCGGCGATGCTGGCGGCGATGTCGTTCAGGCGGCCGATGGTTTGGCCGATGCTGCGGATGGCGCCCACCGCCTCGCCGGTTGCCTGCTGCATGGCGCCGATCTGGCCGGCGATCTGCTCGGTGGCCTTCGCCGTCTGGCTGGCCAGCTGCTTCACCTCGCTCGCCACCACGGCAAAGCCCTTGCCGGCTTCTCCGGCACGCGCCGCTTCGATGGTGGCGTTGAGCGCCAGCAGGTTGGTCTGGCCGGCGATGTCGGAGATCAGGTCCAGCACGGCGCCGATGCGGCTGGCCGCGTCGTTCAGTTCACGCATGGTGCTGTCGGTACGCTCGGCCTCATTGGCGGCCTTGGCGGCGATGGTCGCCGATTCGGTCACCTGTCGGGCGATCTCGCTGATCGACTGCGACAGCTCATGCGCGGCCGAAGCGGCGCCATCCACGTTGACCGACGCGGTCTCCGCCGCTTCGGCGGCATTGCCGGCCCGGCGCGAGGTGTCGTCGGCGGTCGCCACCATGCCGGCGGCGGTCTGGTGCATCTGGGTGGCGGCGGCGGACACCGTCTCCACCACCGTCTTGACGCCGTTTTCGAACTGGTCGGCCAGCGACAGCATGGTCTGGCGGCGTTCGCCCGCAGCCCGCTGGCGTTCGGCCTCGGCGGCGGTGCGGGCGGTCTCCACCTCGCGCGCGGTGTCGCGGAAGACCAGCAGCGCCGTGCCCATCTCCGCGATTTCGTCCTTGCCGGTCAGCGCGATCTCGGCATCCAAATCGCCAGCGGCGATGCGGTCCATGCCGGTCTTCAGATCCATCATGCGGCGGATGACGATCCGGCCGATATAGAGCCAGACCACCAGGATCGACACCAGGATGCTCGCCACCGCGACGGCGAGCTGGGTCAGGCGGCTGTTGTCCAGCATGCGGGTGGTGGCGGTACTGGCCTCCGCGATGCTGCTCTTCTGGCCCTCCACCAAGGTGGAAATGCCCTTGGCAAGGGTGGTGGTCAGGGCGTGGTTGCTCTCCAGCAGCTGGGTGAAATAGCCCTCGATGGTCAGTTCCTTCTGGCGCAGGGTGACCATGGAGTTTTCGCCGATGGAAAAGCCGTTCAGCAGTTCCGCCTGCTTGGTGGCCACGGCGGCCAGCCGTTCCGGCAGTGTCTCCGCGTTGTTGGAAAGCCCGGCGAGCGACACGCCCACCCGCGTTTCGATGATCGCCAGCCGCTGGTCGTCCCTGGTGGTCGACGCCTCCATCAGCATGTTGCGGATGTTGGCGGCTTCCGCCGTGACGATGGCCAGCGGCTTCTTCTGCGCCATCACCTTGTTCAGGGTGTCCGCCGCCTCGCGCATCGCCGCAGGGGCGGCATCCGGCTCCGCCAGGGTGGAGCGGGCCTGCTCCTCGTCATTGTTGAGGACGGAGGTCCAGGGGGCGGCGAATTTCTGGATTTCCGCTTCGGCCGCCATCACCTTCGGCATCATCGCCATGCGTTCGGCGCCGAGCGCCACCCGTTCGGCAGCCGCCTGGTCGAGTTGCGCCAGATTGCCGAGCAGCCCCTGCGATGCCTCCTCGATTGCGGCGAGCTGAGCACCGGCGGAACCGGTGGCCCGCAGCCGGGACAGGCGTACGTTGAACTCATCCTTCGCGGCGGCGATGCGGGCGGAGACCGCCTCACGCGCGGCGGCGGTGTCGGCGGAGGTCAGGGCCGGGGCCAGCGCCACCAGCCGTTCGGCCTGCTGCGCCACCGCCATGCCCTCGGTCATCGCCGGCACCGCTTCGCCGACGATGGCGTCGATGGTGGTGCGCACGTTCGCATAGCCGATCAGCGCCACCGCGGCGGCGACCAGCGTGCCGGACAGCACCACGCCGATGGCGATCATCAGCTTGGCGCGCAGTCCGGAATACCATGCACCGCCCTTGGCGGGTGCGCCGTGGCGCGTCATGCTCTGGCTACCCTTCGACATCCCATCCTCCCCCTTCGGTGCTCGGACACCGACGCTCCATAAATCATTGCGGCTGGCCGTTCCGGCTCTCGCCGCACCTTCATTCCACCGAACCTGCCTGCGACGGTCGCGGGCGGTTGGCGGGCGATGTCGCAGAAAAGGAACAATTGCAAATAATTTGACCGTTCCGTGACTAGGAAAGCGCCAAACCGCTTAAGAAAGAAATAAGGAGAATCCACGATTCTTCCGTGACGGCCTGCGAAACATGCCGCAGCGCAATGATCGGCCAGTCGGGCTCCGCTTGGATTTCACTAAAAGCGCGCATTGCCTGGCCGTCGCAAGCCGGAATGATGATCTAGGCCGGTCGTCGGCATATATAAAACCAGTGATATAACAGATTTACTCACAACCGGCGGGCGCATACGGCCCCCATGGACCTTGCGGTCCGCCGGACCGGCAGAAAGAAGGCCGGCCTTCGGAAAGGCCGGCCCATCCAGTCGGAGGCAAGGCGGTGTCGGCGGTGCGTCAGGCGAGCGCCTCGCGCGGGCCGAAGAACTCATGCACGATGGCCGACTCCGGCAGGCCGAGCGCGGTCAGCGCCTTGACCACCGCAGCCATGAACGGCTTCGGACCCACGACATAGGCGGCGACCCCCGGCTCCTGCGGCAGCAGCTTGCCCAGCCGCTCCTCGTCCAGCAGGCCGACCATGTGCGGCGTGTCGCCCGGCTGCGGGTCGGCATAGCAGTAGACCGGCTTCAGCGCATCGTGCAGGGCGGCCAGCTGGTCGACCTGCCGGCGGAAGGCATGGACCGAGCCGTTGAGTGCCGCGTGCACGTAGATGACCTTGCGGCCGGCGGCCAGCGCCTGTTCGGCCAGCGGCAGGGCGGGGGTCTGGCCGACGCCGCCGGTGATCAGCAGCAGCGGACCGGCGCCCTCGCGCAGCACGAACTCGCCGGCGGGCGGATAGACGTCGATCTCGTCGCCGACCTGCACGCGGTCATGGAGGAAGCCGGAAACCAGCCCCTGCTGTTCCCGCTTCACCGAGATGCGGTAGTCCTTGCCGTTCGGCGAAGCCGACAGGCTGTAGTTGCGGTGGACGGTCTCGCCGTCGATGGTCAGCCGCAGGCCGAGATACTGGCCGGGGTGGAAGTCCATTACCGTCCCGCCATCGACCGGTACCAGCCGGAAGGAGGTGATGACGGCACTCTCCGGCGTCTTCTCCGCGATGCGGAAACGGCGGGCGCCGCGCCAGCCGCCGGTCAACGCCGCCTTGCGGGCATATTCCTTCTCTTCCGCGGCGATCAGCAGCTCCGCCAACTGCCAATAGGCGGCACCCCAGGCGTCGGCGACCTCGGTGGTCACAGCATCGCCCAGAACCTTGCCGATGGCTTCCATCAGGCAGGTGCCGACGATCTTGTACTGGTCGGGGGTGATGTTCAGCGAGACGTGCTTCTGCACGATCCCATCCACCGCCGGACCCAGCACCTCAAGCCGGTCGATGTTGGAGGCATAGGCGATGATGGCGTTGGCCAGCGCTTCCGGCTGGGCGCTGCTGCGCTGGTGGCTCTGGTTGAAGACGGCGCGCACTTCGGGGAAGCGCTCGAACATCAGCGGATAGAAGGTGCCGGTGATCGTGTTGGCGTTGGCGGCGACGACGGGAGCGGTGGCCTTGATGACGGCGATCTGGGCAGGCGTCAGCATGGGAGGGGGCAATCCTTTTGCGCGTCACGATGTCGCAATCAGATGGCAAGCCCTGTGCCAAAGCGACGCAGCGCGGAAATCCGCGCTGCACGGAAGCTGCGTTGTCAAAGTGACTGCGCACGGTATGATGTCGGATGGACAACGATGCGGTCATTTCGACACTATCGCTCCCGCTGGAAGAGGCTGGAGCGCTGGTGCAGGCGCTGGACGATCCGGCACGGCTGTGGCCGTTGCTGCTCGACCTGATGGCGCGCCATCTGCCTTGCGATGCCTGTGCGCTGCTGCGGCGTGACGACCGCGGCGGAACCGGTCGGGCGGGGGAGGGGCTGCTGGTGCCGCTCGCCACCCGCGGTCTCAGTCCCGACACGTTGGGGCGGCGCTTCGAGCTGGAGGAGCATCCCCGCCTGAAGGCGATTGCCGAGGCTGGCGGCGGGCTGTTGCGCTTTCCCGCCGGCTGCGAGCTTCCCGACCCCTATGACGGGCTGATCCCCGACCTGCGCCAGCGGCTGCATGTCCATGACTGCGTCGGTGCGCCGCTCGGCGTCGATGGGCGGCCGTGGGGGATGCTGACCCTGGATGCGCTGAACGAGGGGCGTTTTGAAGGGTGGGAGGGAGCGATTGCCGCCTGGGCCCGGCTCGCCGCCGACCTTGCGGCGGCGACGGAGCGGCGTGCCGCCCTGGCTGGCGATGGCGGCACCGCCCTGCGGATTCTCGACGATCCGCCGCAGGGCCTCGACTTCGATCCCATCGGTGCCAGCCCGGCGATGGCGAGCCTGCTGACGGAGATCGACACCGTGGCGGCCAGCGACCTCGTCGTGCTGGTGCTGGGCGAAACCGGGGTAGGCAAGGAACTGGTGGCGCGACGGCTGCATACCCGTTCCCCTCGCGCCGCCGGGCGGCTGGTCCACGTCAACTGCGCCGCCCTGCCGGATGCGCTGGTGGAAAGCGAACTGTTCGGCCATGTGCGCGGCGCCTTCTCGGGCGCAGTGGCCGACCGGCGCGGCAAGTTCGAGTTGGCCGACGGCGGCACCCTGTTCCTGGACGAGGTCGGCGAGTTGCCGCTGGCGGCGCAGGCGAAGATGCTGCGGGCCTTGCAGAACGGCGAGATTCAGCGCGTCGGCTCCGACCGTCACATCACCGTCGATGTGCGGGTGATCGCCGCCACCAACCGCGATCTGGCGGCGGAGGTACGCGAGGGACGCTTCCGCGCCGACGTCTATCACCGGCTCAGCGTCTATCCGCTGCGGGTGCCGCCGCTGCGCGACCGCGGCACCGACATCCTGCGGCTGGCCGGCCTGTTCCTGGAGCGCAACCGGGCGCGGCTGGGCCTGCGCAACCTGCGCCTGTCGGTGGCGGCGGAGCAGCGCATGCTGGCCTATCCCTGGCCCGGCAATGTGCGTGAGTTGGAACACGCCATCGGCCGCGGCGCCATCCGCGCCCGCGTGGCCCGCCCGACGGACGGCGGGGTGCTGACCCTGACCCCCGCCGATCTGGGGCTGGAAGAGGAGGGGAGCGCCGTGACGGCGACGATGTCCGTGCAGCAGGCTCGCCCGACGGAGCAGCCGACGTTGCCGGACCTGCCTCAACTGCCGCTGCGCGATGCGGTGGAGGAACTGGAGCGCCGGATGATCCGTGAGCATCTGGCCCGCCATGATGGCAATTGGGCGCAGGCGGCACGGTCGCTTGGGCTCGACCGCAGCAACCTGTTCCGCCTCGCCCGCCGGCTGGGGCTGCGGGAATGAGCGGGGAGAAGTTGTTCTGGCGCGCGGACATCGATGCGCTGGTCTTCCGGCCGGCCGGGCACGGCGGCTGGTGCGCCGTTCACCGGTTGGCCTTCCGTTCCTTGCTGGACCGGCGGGAACCGACGCCGGAAGACTGTCTCGCCTTTGCTGCCGCCCACCGCGCCTCGTTCGAGGCTGCGGCCGCGGGCAAGATCGCCCGGCGCGGCTACGGCGCCGCGGCCAGCCTGCATCTGACCAGCCGCGATGTCGCCCGCCTCCTCTAGAACCCCATCTGCCGCGGCATCCACAGCGCCAGATCCGGCCAGACGATCACCGCGACCACCACCAGCAGCATGGTGACCAACGGCCACATCACCCAGCGCAGGGTGCTTTCCATCGTGCAGCCGGTCATCCGGCAGGCGACCATCAGGTTGACGGCCATCGGCGGAGTGAACTGGCCGACGGCGATCATCAGGGTCAGGATGACGCCGAACCAGGTCAGGTCCCACTTGTAGGCGGTGGCGATGGGGATCAGCAGCGGCAGCAGGATGATGAAGATCGAGATGCCGTCCAGGAAGGTGCCGACGATGGTCAGCAGCACCACCAGAAGGGCCATCACCCCATATTCGCCCAGCCCGGAATGGATGATGGCATCGGCGATAGGGTCGATCACCGACAGGGTGCTCAATGCCCAGCCGAACACGCTTGCAAGCGCGATCACCGTCAGGATGATGGCGGAAATTTCCGCCGCCTCGACCAGCATGGAATAGAGATCGCGGAAACGGATGGTGCGGTAGACCACCATGCCCAGCAGAAGGCCGTAGGCCACGGCGATCACCGCCGCTTCCGTCGGGGTGAAGATGCCGAGACGCAGGCCGCCCAGGATGATGACCTTGGCGAACAGGCCCAGCGACGCGTCCCACAGGCTGCGCCAGAAGGGCGGGCGCGGCTCGTGCGACAGCTTCGAACCGAGATTGTGTTTCCGTGCCAGCCAGAAGACCGGAATGATCAGGGCAAGGCCGGCGAGCGTGCCGGGGATGATGCCGGCAGCGAACATCGAGGTGGTCGGGGCGGCAGGAACCAGCACGCTGTAGATGATCAGCGCGACCGACGGCGGGATCAGGATGTCGGTGGCCGCCGCGGCGGCGATGACGCTGGCGATGTAGGGGCGGGGATAGCCGGCGCGGATCATGCTGGGCGCCATGACGCCGCAGACCGCCGCGGCGATGGCCGGACCGGACCCCGAAATGCCGCCCATCATCATCGCCACCACGACGGCGATGACCGCCAGCGCGCCCTTGCCCTGGCCGACGATGGCGGTGGCGAAGCGCACCAGCTTCTGCGCCACGCCCGACCGGTCGAAGATGGTGCCGGCCAGCACGAACATCGGGATGGTCAGCAGCGGATATTTGGCGATGCCGGTATAGACGCTGGTCGGCACCGAGATGACGCCGAGATGGGCGAAGGCGATGGCGGCGGTGCCAGCCAGCCCGAGGGCGGCGGCGATCGGCACGCCCAGCACCATCATCACCAGGAAAGAGCCGAAGAGCAGGGTGGTGATCACGGCTCGCCCTCCGGGATATGTCCGGTCTCAAGCGGCTCCGTGCCCTTGTGGATGCGCACCATGCGGCCGACGGTGCGGGCCAGCACCACGAACGACAGGACCGGCAGGCAGATCGTGTAGATCCATTGCGGCAGACCCAGCGCCGGCGAGGTCACCTCGAACCGGTAATCGTCCCAGGTGGCCCAGGCGCCGTAAACCGTCAGCAGCCCGTACATCAGCGCGACGCAGGCCATGGCGAACTGCTCGGCCCGGCGGCGGTTGACGGGCGACATCTTGTCGGTGACGAAGGTGATGCGAATATGCCGGTCCTTGACCACCGCGGCCGACGCGCCGAGAAAGGTCAGGATGACCATCAGCGCAATCGAATACTCCTCGGTGAAGGCGAAGGAAACGTCGGTCAGGTAGCGCACCACGACGTTGGCGAAGGTGATCAGGGCCACCGCCGCCATGGTGATGGCGACCAGCACTTCTTCGATGCCCAGGGGGACGCGGGGTTTCGGCACCGGCCGGACGACGGTGGGGTCGTGATCGCTCATATTGCCAGGGTCCAGATAAAGGGAGCGGGATTATTCCCTTCACCGGGCAATCAATGCAAGAAACGATCTCCCGCCCGGATTACTCCGCCGGCATGCCGGCCATCCCCTCTTCGCAGAGCGTCTCTTTTGACAGCGGGATCCGCAGGGTGAAGACGCTGCCCTCGCCCAGCCGGCTGTCCACCGTCACGGTTCCGCCATGCAGTGCTGCGATGCGGCGGACCATGTTCAGCCCGACGCCGCTCCCCGCCGCCGTCCCGGTGTTGGACGCGCGGAAGAAGCGGTCGAACACCCGGTTCCGCTCGCTGTCCGGAATGCCGATGCCCTGGTCGGCGACGGACAGCGCTAGCCACGGTCCATCCGCCTCTTCCTCTTCCCGGACCCGCAGCCCGACCGGCGTGCCGGAGGGGGAGTATTTCAGCGCGTTGTTCAGCAGGTTGTGGACGCACAACTCCAGCATCGGACCGTCGCCCACCACCCAGTGCGGGCAGCCGTCCAGATCCAGTTCGATGCGTCGGCCGGGTGCGGCGTCGCCCTGGGCCGAGGCGGCGGCGCGCAGCAGGGCCGGCAAGGCCAGCCGGTCCCGGCGCAACGCAAAGGCGGGATCGTTCAGCCGGTCGTCGGCAAGGCAGGTTTCCAGGATGTTGATCTGCCGGCGCACGGCGCGTCGGATCTTCTCAAGCCGCGGCAGCATGCCGGGGGCCTTCACCTCCGCATCCATCAGCAGAAGCTGGGCCGCCCCATCGATGATGGCGAGCGGCGTCTTGAACTCGTGCGCCGCCATCGACAGGAAGCCGTTCAGCGCCCGCTTCGCCTCCTGCTCCGCCATCAGCCGCTCTTCCGCCTCCAGCCGGGCGAGGTCGAGGCGGCGCACGGTGTCCTCCAGCCTCATCTCGGCCCGGCGGCGGTGGGTGACGTCGCGCAGCATCAGCAGGCAGCCGACCTCGCGCCCGCCGCTGCCCGCCGTCAGCGGCACCCAGGTCACCTCGAAGCTGCGCGGAGAGCCGCCGCAGTCCAGCGTCAGCGGACCCGGTACAGTCGCCGGCATGGCGCCGACCATGGTGGACAGGGCCGACAGCCCGGGCAGGTCGGCAAGCCGCCGTCCGATGGCGGCATGATCGCCGGCAAGCGCCTGTGCCGCCGGATTGGCTTCCACCACGGTGCCGTCGCCGTCCAGCACCAGCACCGGATCCGGCACCGCGTCCAGCAGCGCATCGCGGGCCACCGGCAACAGCTCGAAAAGGCGACGCCGGGTGATCAACCAATAGAAAATCCCGTCCATCATCAGGAAGCTGAAGGCGGTGGGGTCCAGGTCGAACAGGGTCAGGTTGCCGAAGACGTAACCGGCATTGGCGGCCCACGGGACGGCCATCACCACCAGGAAACCCAGGTAATGGGTGCGGTAGGCCGGCGTCGCCCGGTGGATGCCGCTGGCGGTGACGACGATGCTCATCACCATGAAGGCATAGATGTAGATGGTGACGGCGTAAAAAAGCAACCCATGGCTGTAGACCAGGGCGGCGCCCGGCTCCGCGCTGATCGGTTGGATGGCAGTGTAGAACAGGTGGTGGACGTCGTTGGTCAGGGCCACCGCCCAGGTCGCCAATCCGATCGTCACCAGCACCAGCCGCCAGCGTGCCGGCAGCTCCCCCCTGGTGTAGGACCAGAGGAAGAACGCCCACAGGCTCGGTGTGCAGACAATGCCCAACCACGCCATTTCCGCCCACAACAGCTTGTCGGCCGGCGCCGGCACCATGCTCTCGACGGCGACGGCCGTCGACCACCAGGCTGCCGACAACTGCATCAGCACGAAATCGGTGCGGCCGGGGAAAGCGGGAAGGGTCCAACTGCGCGCTGCGATCCACAATGTGGCGACGACCGCGGCCAGAAGCAGGGCTGACGGAAGGGTCATCGCGGAGCGTGCATGGGTCGGGGCTTCGGCCGTGGTCGTTGCGGCAGATGGGAAGTGCAGAGAATGAACCTTTCCGCCGAAGCTGCGCAAGCTTCTCCGCCAAAAAGGAAAAGCGCGCCGCAATCGGCGCGCTTTCCCAGCCGGGCTGTTTGCCCGGACCTCACCGGATCGTGGAGCCGGTCACTCCTTATTCCTTGTTGCCGCCACTGTTGCCGCCGCCACCGTGGCTGTGCTCGCCACCCTTCTTGCCGGCCTCGGACGCACGTTCGGGATCGTTCTTGAAGCTGCCGCCCGACACCTGGCCGCCCTTGTGGCCGGCTTCGGCCGCGCGCTCCGGATCGTTCTTGAAGTTGCCGCCGGAGTGCTGGCCGCCTGCGCTGCGCCCTTCGTTCTGGTTCGCCATGATGTGTTCTCCATCCTGTGTGATGATCGAAAGGTCGTCACCGTGCGGAACCGCAACGGTGCAGATCAGAACAGGGCGTCGGTGGGATGGTCGCGCCGCCCCCGCCATCGGTTCAGTGCGGCCTTACCGGAAGTGGCAAGCCCCAGCCGGTTGCGGATTCGGACGTAGGGGCCGATAAGGTAAGCCTGCTCTGACATGGAACGGGGACGGCGGGTGTGAGTGATCGGGAGCGGTTCTCCGAGGTGGGGCAGGGCGACGCGGCGCTGCTGCGCAGCCGGGCGATTCCCTCGCTGTTCGAGGCGCTGGAAACCCAGTCCGAAGGAACGGTGGCGGTCGACCGCAACGCCCGTGTCGTGTGGATCAACGAGAAATACGCCCGGATGCTCGGCATCTCCGACCCCGCCGAGGCCATCGGCCGCGAGGTGGAGGAGATCATCCCCCATTCGCAGATGCGCCAGATCCTGGCGACCGGCCAGCCGATCCTTCTCGACCTGATGCTGTTCGGGACCCAGCGGCTGGTGGTCTCGCGCTTTCCGCTGACCGACGATGCCGGCACGGTGATCGGCGCCGTCGGCTTCGTTCTCTACGACAGCCTGCACCGGCTGAAACCCCTGCTGGCCGAATTGTCGCGGCTGGAGGCGGAACTGGCGGCGACCAAGCGCCGGCTCGACGAGGGGCGGCAGCCGCGTTACACGCTGCAAAGCTATGTCGGCGACAGCCCGGTCTGCCTGGAGGTCAAGCGCAAGGCCCGTCTCGCCGCCCGGACAGACGCGCCGATCCTGCTGCTGGGGGAGACCGGCACGGGGAAGGAACTGATCGCCCAGGCCATCCACGGCCTGTCGGCGCGCAGCGGACGGTCCTTCGTCGGCGTCAACGTGGCGGCGATCCCCGAAACGCTGCTGGAGGCGGAGTTCTTCGGCGCGGTGCCCGGCGCCTATACCGGGCTGGACCGCCGCGGGCGCGAGGGGCGCTTCAAGACCGCCGACGGCGGCACGCTCTTCCTGGACGAGATCGGCGACATGCCGCTGGGGCTCCAGGCCAAGCTGCTGCGCGCCCTGCAGGAGCAGGAGATCGAGCCTCTGGGCTCCGACCGGCCGGTGAAGGTGGATGTGCGGGTGATCGCGGCGACCAACGTCGATCTGGAACAGCGGATCCGCGACGGCCGCTTCCGCTCCGATCTCTATTACCGTCTGAACGTGCTGCCGATCCGACTGCCGGCTTTGGCGGAAATGGGCGGCGGCCTGGAGGCCATCGCCGAATCCATCCTGCAGGAGATCGCCGCCCGCACCGGACTTCCCCTGCGCGGCCTGACCCCGGAGGCGGTCGAGACCCTGGGCCGACATCGCTGGCCGGGCAACGTGCGCGAACTGCGCAACGTGCTGGAGCGTGCCTGCCTGCTGACCGACAACCGCCGCCTGACCGCCGCCGACCTTGCGGAGGCCTTGCCGGATCTGGGTGAGGCCGCTCCGCTTGAACGTCCTTCCGTGCCGACCGGCACGGCAGTCCGGGCGGAACCGCAAGCGCTGCCTCTGCCGGACTATGACCGGGCCTTCGACGAGTTCGAGCGCGGACTGCTCGGCCGGGCGCTCGCGGCCAGCGGCGGCCGTGCGGTGGAGGCGGCACAGGCGCTCGGCATCTCCCGCGCCGCCTTCTACAAGAAGCTCGCCCGTCTGGGGATGCGCGCCGGCGGGTGAGGCCGGCGCGCAGTCAACTCACATCGGCAACTGCTTCACCTGCGCCACGGCGGTCATCACGCCGCGGATTTCGGCCAGACCGCGCAGACGGCCGATCATCGGGTAGCCGGGGTGGGTCGGCTTGCCGACGTCGTCCAGCAGCTCGTGGCCATGGTCGGGGCGGAAGGGCAGGCGCCAGTTGTCGTTGCCGGCGTCCTGGCGGCGCTTCTGTTCCTCCAGCAGGGTGGTGACGACCGACACCATGTCGACGTCGCCGCCCAGATGGTCGGCTTCCTCGAACGACCCGTCCGGATCCTTGGCGACGTTGCGCAGATGGACGAAGTGGATGTCCTCGACGAAGCGCTTCGCCATCGCCGGCACATTGTTCGTCTGTCCGGCCCCCAGCGAGCCGGTGCAGAAGGTCAGGCCGTTGTTGGGCGACTTCACCGCATTGATCAGGTGGGCGAGGTCGTCCTCGGTGCTGACGATGCGGGGCAGGCCGAACAGCGGGCGGGGCGGGTCGTCGGGGTGGATCGCCATGCGGATGCCGACCTCTTCCGCGGTCGGGATCACCTCGCGCAGGAAGCGGGCCAGCGTCTCGCGCAGGCCGTCGGCGCTCATGCCGTTGAAGCGCGCGATCATCTTGCGCAGGCCGGGGATGTCGTAGCGGTCGTACGCACCCGGCAGGCCGGCCATGATGTTGGTCAGCAGCTTGGCGCGGTCGCTTTCCGACGAGCGGTCGAACCATTCCTTGGCCTTGGCGAGAACCTCCGGCGAATGGTCCTCCTCCGCGCCCGGACGCTCCAGCATATAGACGTCGAAGGCGGCATGTTCATGGGCGTTGAAGCGCAGCGAGGTGCCGCCGCCCGGCAGGGCCGCCGCCAGTTCCGTCCGCGTCCAGTCCAGCACCGGCATGAAGTTGTAGCAGATGGTCGTCACGCCGCAGGCGGCGAGGTTGCGCATCGACTGGCGGTAATTGTCGAACAGCTCGGTCAGGTCGCCTTCGCCGATCTTGATCGCCTCATGCACCGGCAGGCTTTCGGTGACAGTCCAGCTGAGGCCGAGTTCCTTGTCGGACTCGATCATCGCCTTGCGTTTCTGGATTTCCTCCACCGACCAGACGACGCCGTAGGGGATGTGGTGCAGGGCGGTGACCACGCCGGTGGCGCCGGCTTGGCGGATGTGGTTCAGCTTGATCGCGTCTTCGGGACCGAACCAGCGCCAGGATTGTTCCATGGCTGCGAACTCCTTGGATAGAGAGGGGGCTTTGGAAGTCTGGAGAAATCAGCGGAAAAGCAGGCTCGGCAGCCACAGCGACAGGGCCGGGATGTAGGAGACCAGGAACAGGATCAGGATGTTGCAGAGCAGGAAGGGCCAGATCGCCTTGGTGATGGCCCCCAGGGAGATCTTCGCGATGTTGGCGGCGACGAACAGGCAGACGCCGACCGGCGGGGTGGTCAGGCCGATCATCAGGTTCAGCACGGCGAAGGTGGCGAAATGGATCGGGTCGATGCCGACCTGGGTCGCCACCGCCAGCAAGGGCGGGAACAGGATGATCAGCGCCGCAATCGTCTCCATGAAGGTGCCGACGATCAGCAGCAGGATGTTGATCAGCAGGATGATCAGATACTTGTTGGTGGTCAGCGCCAGCATCGAGGCGGCGATGGCCTGCGGGATCTGCTCGCTGGTCAGGATCCAGCCGAAGACGTTGGCGAGGCCGACCAGCAGGATCAGCCCGCCCGCCCCGATGGCGCTTTCCAGCAGGATACCGGGCAGCTGGCGCAGCTTGAAACCCTTGTAGACGAACAGACCGATGACGAAGGCGTAGAGAGCCGCGACGATGGAGGCCTCGGTCGGGGTGAAATAGCCGCCGACGATGCCGAACAGGATGATCGCCGTCATCAGCAGCGCCCAGAAGGCGCCGCGGCTGGCGCGGACCAGTGCGCCGAAGCCCTGCCACGGCTCACGCGGGTAGTTGCGAACCCGCGCCAGGATCCAGACTGTCAGCATCATGCCGAGGCCGAGCAGCACACCAGGGATGGCGCCGGCCATGAACATCTTGCCGACCGACAGGCCGGTCAGCGTGCCGACGATGATCATCGGCACGCTGGGCGGGATGATCGGACCGACGGTGGAGGCGGCGGCCGTCACAGCGGCGGCGAAAGGCGCGTCGTAGCCCGACTTGCGCATCGCCGGGATCATCACCGCACCGATGGAGGCGGTTTCCGCCACCGCGGTTCCGGAGATGCCGGCGAACACCATCGACCCGGTGACGTTGGCAAGGCCGAGGCCGCCGCGGATATGGCCGACCAGCCGGTTGCTGAACAGCACGATCTGGTCGGTGATGCCGCCGCCGTTCATCAGGTTGCCGGCCAGCACGAAGCCGGGGATGCAGAGCAGGACGAAGCTGTCCATGCCCGCATACATGAACTGCGGGACCACGGCGAGGTCGATGTCGCTGCCGACCAGATAGACCGCCGACGCGCCGCCCAGGGCGATGCCCACCGGCGCGCCCAGGATCAGCAGGACGGCGAAGGTGACGAACAATGCGGTGACCATCAGACGGTTTCCCCATGGCTGGGCGGCGCGGAGTCGCGCCCGAGCCCGGCCAGCCGGGCAATCGAGAAGAAGGCAAGCGAGACCGGGATGATCAGCGTCACGACATAGACCCAGATCATCGGGACGTTGATGGACCGTGCCCGCTCACCCAGGCTGCCGACGACATAGTCCCAGGCACCGGGGATGATCGCGACGGCGAAGACCAGGATGGCCACGTCGACCAGCCGGGCGACCGCCCATTGCATCGGCTTGGGCAGCAGCAGGATGAACATGTCGACGTTCACCAGCTCGCCGCGCAGCAGCGCAAGGCCACAGGAGAAGGCGACGAGATGGACCAGCGCGAAGCGGGCCACCTCTTCGGTCCAGGGCGGCGAGGGAAAGCCCGGTATCCGGCCCAGCACCTGGATGGTCACGACGACGATAAGGACGCCGATGGCCGCCAGGGTTCCCCAACGGCAAAGGGCGGAGACGGCCGACACCAGGGCGGCAAAGGCGTTGCGCATGGAAGGACTCTTGCGGTTCGGGAGAAGACGGGCGCCCTCTCCCGGGACGGGAGAGGGCCTTGTCTGCCGCTCACTTCACCGCGAGGATTTCGTCGTAGATCGGCTTGATCTCCGGCGACAGCGCCGCGACGACGGCCGGACGGCCCTTCTCGGCGAAGGCGGCCTTGTCGACGGCGATGAACTCCATGCCCTTGGCCTTCAGGTCGGCGGCCAGCTTGGCCTCGTCCTCGATGAACAGCTTGCGCTCGGCGGCTTGGGCAGCCTTGGCGGCCTCCATGATGGCGGCGCGCTGTTCGGCCGGCAGCTTGTTCAGCTTCTTCGAGCCGCCGACCAGATAAATCCAGCTGATGACGTGCTCCGTCTGGTTCACGTATTTCTGGACCTCGTAGAAGCTCGCCGACTTGATCAACGCCAGCGGGTTCTCCTGCGCCTCGATGGTGTCGTTCTGCAGACCGGTGAACACCTCCGAGAAGGCCATCGGCGTCGGCTTGGCACCCAGCCCCTGCCAGAAGGACACGAACAGCGGCACGTTGGGGACGCGCATCTTCAGGCCGTTCAGATCGTCCGGCGACTTGATCGGGCGCTTGCTGGTCAGGTTGCGCGGGCCGCGGGCGAAGTAGGTCAGCGGGACCAGCTGGGTCTTCTGCTCGATGGCGTCGGCGATCTTCTTGCCCGGCTCGCCGGTGACGACCTTGTCGAGGTGATCGAGATCGCGGATGGCGTAGGGAACGGCCAGCAGTGCGGCGGCCGGCGCCCAGTTCTGCAGGGACTCGCCGGTGATGGTGAAGTCGATGGTGCCGAGCTGGATGCCCTTGATCAGGTCGGTTTCCTTGCCGAGCTGCTCGTTGGGGAACACCTTGACCTCGACCGCGCCGTTGGTGCGCTTGGCGACTTCCTCGGCGAAGACCAGCGAGGCCTTGTGCCAGACATTCTCCTCGTTGGCGAGGTGGCCGAGCTTCAGCGTCGTCTTGGCCTGGGCGCGGACGATGGCCGGGGCGGCGATCCCGCCCAGCAGCGTCGCACCGGCGGCGATGCCGGCGCCGAGGCCGATGCTCTTGGCCAGCGTGCGGCGCGAGATCGGGGTCTTGCTGTTCATCCTGGTGTCCCTCCATTTTGGGCGGATCGGGTCCGCCGTTGCTTCGATTGGTGGCTGCCCTTGGGCACGCGATCAGCTTTCGAAGTCGAGCTGAACCTTGATGGTGCTGGACGGGTCGGTCTCGATCAGCGAGAAGGCGCTCGCCGCATCGGCGATCGGGAAGACCTGGGTGATCATCGCCGCCGGCTTCAGCTTGCCGCTCTCCAGCCATTCGATGACCTGCGGCAGCAGGCGGCGGTTCAGGCGCGAGCCGACCAGCGTCAGTTCCTTCTTCACGATCTCCTGCTGGCTGATGTTGCAGGGGGCGGGAGAGAAGCCGAGCAGGCCGATGCGCGCCGCCGGGCTGGCGAGGCGGCAGGCCTCCTCCAGCAGGGCAGGCACGCCGGCGCCGTCGATCACCACCGTGGGGCCGAGCCCGTCATTCTCGTCGCGCACCGCATCGGGAACCGACACCCGCGACGAGTTGAGGACGACATCGGCGCCGAACTCCTTCGCCCGCTCCAGCCGCTTGTCGTCGAGGTCGGCGACGATGCAGCGGGCGCCGTGCAGTTTGGCGACCTGCACAATCGTCAGCCCGACCGTGCCGGCGCCATAGACCAGCAGCGTGTCGTCGGCGGCGATGCCGGTGCGCGACAGCACGTTGGCGGCGATCGACAGAGGCTCCGCCAGCGCGGCGATCGAGATCGGCAGGTCGGACCGCACCTTGACCGCATTGGCGGCCGGCACAACGACATGGTTGCGGAAACCGCCGTCGCGGTGGACGCCGAACACCTCCAGATTGGCGCAGACATTGGTGCGCCCGGCCCGGCAGGCATAGCAGCGGCCACAGGACACCACCGGATCCACCACCACATGGTCGCCGGCAACGACGTTGGTCACGCCATCGCCGACCGCCTCGACCGTGCCGGCGAACTCGTGGCCGATCACGCGCGGATAGACCGCGAAGGGGTTGGAGCCGTGGTAGATGTGCAGGTCCGACCCGCAGATGCCGGCACGCTGGACGCGCACCAGCACCTCGCCGGCCTTGACCGGCCCGGCAGACGGGGTGTTCTCGGGACGGAGCGCCAGCACATGCGGCTTTTCGACGGTCAGGGCAACCACGGGACTACTCCCTACTGAAGAGAATACGGTGAAACGGGATCAGGCAGACGCGGCCACGACGGCGCGGGCGCCTTCGGCGAACAGGCGCTTGAGCGCGACGGTGACTGGGGCGGTGAAGCGCTGGTCGCGCGGCAGGTCATCGCCGAACACAGCGGTCAGCCCGAGCAGCGCCTCGGCCAGCCGGTCGGGATCGCCGGTCGTGGCGGCTGCGATCTCCGCCAGCTTGGCAGCCAGCGGATCGCGCACGTCGATGGGCTGTCCCTTCTCGTCGGAGCCGGCGACGTAGCGCATCCAGGCGGCGACGGCCAAGGCCAGCCGGTCGATGGGCAAGCCGGCGGCAAGCCGGTCGCGGATCGGGTTCAGCAGCCGCTGCGGCAGCTTCTGCGTGCCGTCCATGGCGATCTGCCAGGTGCGGTGGCGCAGCGCCGGATTGCGGAAGCGGGCGATCAGCGCGTCCTTGTACTGCTCCATATCCGCACCGGGCGGCATGTGGAGCGTCGGCCCCGTCTCGTGGTCCATCAGGTTGCGGACCAGCGTGGCGAAGGCGGGATCGGCCATGGTGTCCGACACCGTCTCGTAGCCCGCCAGATAGCCGAGATAGGCGATGGTGGAATGGCTGCCGTTGAGCAGCCGCAGCTTCATCGTCTCATAGGGATGGACATCGGCGACCAGTTCCACCCCGACCGTCTCCCAGGCCGGCCGGCCGGCGGGGAAGCGGTCCTCGACCACCCATTGGGTGAAGGGCTCCGTCACCACCGGCCAGGCATCCTGCACACCGAGCGCCTGCGAGACACGGGCGCGGTCGGCCTCGGTGGTGGCGGGGACGATGCGGTCGACCATGCTGTTCGGACAGGCGACGGCCTCGGCCACCCAGGCGCCAAAGGCCGGGTCACGCAGTTCCGCGAAACGGTGCAGGATGCGGGCGACGGTGTCGCCGTTGCTCGGCAGGTTGTCGCAGCTCAGCACGGTGAAGGGCGCCAGCCCGGCAGCGCGGCGGCGGGCCAGCGCCTCGGCCAGGAAACCGATGGCGGTGCGCGGCTTGTCCGGGTTGTCCAGGTCGTGGCGGATGTCGGGATGGCTCTCGTTCAGCGCGCCGGTGGCCGGATCATGGCAATAGCCCTTCTCGGTCACCGTCAGGGTGACGATGCGCACCGAGGGGCGGCACATCCGCTCCAGCACCGCTTCCGGGTCCTCATGCGCGACCAGCAGGTCCAGCAGGCAGCCGATCACCCGAAGCCGCTCCCCCTCCGCATCGCGCACCGCGACGGTGTAGAGCCCGTCCTGCGGTTCCAGCGCGTCGCGGGTGTCGGGGCTGCGCAGGCTGACGCCGGCGATACCCCAGGGCCCGAACTGCCGTTCAAGCAGGGCGTCGGTGTAGGCCGCCTGATGGGCGCGCTGGAAGGCACCGACGCCGAGATGGACGATCCCGATGTCGAGGCCGTTGCGGTCGTAGCCGGGCCGGGCCACCGTCGCCGGCAGGGCGGACAGGCCGGAGGCGCCGAGGCGCCGCGACGGGGCGCCGGACGGAGGGACGGTGGACGCAGGCGATTGCATGGAGAGCATTTCCTTCCAGGCGAGCGGTTGGCTCACATTCTTGTATGGTAGTATGTCAAGAAGCGCGGAGAAGGGCAACCCGGATTGTCATCCTGTCGAACCATATAGCCCTGCTACTGCCGTCCGCCCTTGCGGCCGGCACCGGACAGGCGGCGGCGGTCAGCGCAGGGCGGCAACCCGTGACCGGCCGTTGTTTCTGGAGGTGGTCTTGGGTGCCGGCGGGGCTCCGGCCTCCTCAAGGGTGAACAGGTCGGGGAACTTGCCTTCCAGTTCGGGCAGCGAGGTCAGGATCTCGCGCAGATGCAATCCCATCGCCGCCTCCGCCTTGGCCGGGTCGCGAGCGACAATCGCCTCCAGCACCGCCTGATGCTGCGAGATCAGCCGGCGGATCGGCGTGGCATAGGGAACGCTGAGATAGCGGACGCGGTCCATCTGCGCCTTCGTCTCCTCGACGATGCGCCAGGCATAGTCGCACTCCGCCCCGATGGCGATGGCGCGGTGAAAGGCTTCGTCCAGTTCCAGGAAGCGCACCGGCACCGGTTCGTCGGCGATGTCCCACTGGGCCTTCAGATTGTCGCGGAGCTCGGCGATGCCGGCCGGCGTGATGGTCTCGCAGGCCTTGCGCACCACGGCGGTCTCCACCGCCTCGCGCACGAAGCGCGCGTCCAGCACCTGCTTGACCGAAATCTTGACGACGAAGCTGCCACGTTGCGGCCGGATGGTGAGGAGGCCGGCTTCGCTCAGCTTGATGAAGGCCTCGCGCACCGGCTGGCGGCTGACGCCGAGCTGGTCGGCGATCTCCTGCTCGGACAGGGCCTGGCCGGGGCGGAACTGCATCGTCACGATGGCTTGGCGCAGCACCCGGTACACGCGCCGCGCGATCGGCTCGCCGGATTCCACGTCGATCTTGTTCAGCATCGGCACGTCATGGTTTATGGCGCCTCGAAACCTGCCCGAAGGGCCGGAGCGGATGACTGGTCTATCAGGATACTACCATACCAAGCGGTCGGCAAGAGTATTTCCCGCCAAGCCCTCTTGGCCCAAGGCGGGTTTCTCAACGAAAGCTCACCCGGATCAAAGAGACCTCACCAGAGTTCCACAAACAAACTGCCGGCCGGTACGGGCGGAATTTATGGGAACCCCGTTCAGGATCATGATGTTGGCAGTGCATCCTTGAACGGGGCAGGCATGGACAGTGGACCTATGCCGCCGGACGCTTGCCGCGGCCGACGATCTGGGTCGGATTGACGAAGCGCAGGGCGACGATCAGCCAGACCAGCGTGGTCACCATATAGATGACCGCCATGGCGTCGATCGACTGCACCGCCCGGACGCCGGAGGCGAACACAGCGTAGTAGAGCGCCACCACCAGGGTCTGGCTGCCGGGCCCGGAGACCAGGAAGGTCAGCTCGAACATGCCGATGGTGCGGACCAGCACCAGAAGCAGCGCCGCCAGCACACCCGGCATCAGCATCGGCACCAGCACATGGACGAACATCTGGAAGATGTTGGCGCCGAAGACGCGGGCCGCCGCCTCGGTGCGCGGGTCGATCTGTTCGATGAAGGGGATCATCACCAGCACCACGAAGGGCACGGTGGGCACCAGATTGGCCAGGATGACGCCGGTCAGCGTGCCGCCCAGCCCCGCCTTGTACAGCACCGTCGCCAGCGGGATGCCGTAGGTGATGGGCGGAACCAGCAGGGGAAGCAGCAGCAACAGCATCACCGCCCGCTTGGCCGGAAACTCGCGCCGCGCCAGCGCATAGGCGGCCGGGACACCGAGCAGGCCAGACAGCAGGACCACCGCCCCGACCGCCTGGAAAGTGACCCACAGCACGTCGCCCAGCTGGAACTCGTCCCAGGCGGCGAAGTACCAGCGGGTGGTGAAGCCCGCCGGCAGCCAGGTGCCGAGCCAGCGGGTTCCGAAGGAGGAGGTCACCACCGAGGCGATCAGCCCCATCAGATTGATCAGAAACAGCCCGATCACCGCCCAGACGGCGAAGACCCACAGGCGGGACATGATGGATTTCTGCATTGCCGCCTCTCCTCAGCCTTTGGCGCCCGCGGCGGGGCCGCGGTAGAACAGCGAGCGGCAGCCGAGAACCGCGACGACCACCAGCAATTGGACCGCCCCCATGATCATCGCGATGGCCGAGGCCATGGAGTAGTCGTACTCCTCGAACGCGGCCTGATAGGCGGCGATGGAGATGACGCGCGTGGCGCCGGCCGGATCGCCGACCAGCACCGCCGACGGCAGCACCGAATAGGCCTGGACGAAGGACAGACAGAAGGTGATGGCGAGGCCGGGGATCAGCAGCGGCAGGAAGACCTCGCGGAAGCGGGCGGCCGGGCCGGCACCCAGCGTCGCCGCCGCATTCTCCAGCGACGGGTCGATGCCGGTGACGTAGGACAGCGTCAGCAGGAAGGTGAAGGGGAAGCCGGTCAGCACCAGCGAGATGAAGACGCCCCAATAGCCGTTTAACACGGAGATCGGGGTGGACAGCAGCCCGGCCGCCATCAGGGCGCGGTTGAACCAGCCCTGCGGCCCGAAATAGAACAGCATGCCTTCGGCCACCAGAACGGTGCCGAGCGTGATCGGCAGCACCAGCAGGGTGGTCAGCAGACGCTGGCGCCGCATCAGCCGGACGCGGAAGGCGATGGGGATGGCGATCAGCAGGTTCAGCAGCGTCACCGGGAATGCCAGACGCAGCGTCTTGAAGATGGTGCCGTAAAGGAAAGGATCGCCGAAGAACCGGGCATAATTGCCGAACAGCGATCCGTCCTTGGGCTCGAAGGACAGCATCAGCCCGTAGAGGAACGGGTAGATGAACAGCCCCAGGATCAGCGCCACGCAGGGCAGCACCAGCAGGGTCGCCCCGTCGATGCCGCGGGCAGCCAATCGCTGGCGCAGGGTCGGCCCCTCGGCGCGGCCTTCCAGGACGGCGCTCATCGCGCGTCTCCGAACACCAGCACGCGGCCGGCATCGGCGCCGAGCCGGACGGCGGCGCCCCGCTGCAACGGATAGGGGGAGGCGAAATGCAGCTCGGTGCCCGACGCGGTGACGCCGACACCGTGGAAGCCGCGCCCGCGATACTCCACCGCCTCCACCCGCACCGGAATGCCGCTGTCGGTGCCGGTCGGCTCCAGATCATCGGGGCGGATCGCGGCGACTGCCGCCTTGCTGGCGGAAGCGGCACGCATCCGGCCGCGGATCACCGTGCCTTCGATGTTCAGCAGGGCGTCCTCGCCCTCCATCCCGACCAGTTCGCCGTTGACGCGGTTGCGGAACCCCATGAAGTCGGCGACATCGAGATGGGCGGGCAGGGCGTAAAGCTCCGCCGGTGTGCCGACCTGCCGGATGGCGCCGTCGCGCAGGACGACGATGCGGTCGGCCAGCGACAGCGCCTCTTCCTGGTCGTGGGTGACGTAGATGGTGGTGGAGCCGAGGGACTGGTGGATGCGGCGGATTTCCTGGCGCATCTCCAGCCGCAGCTTGGCGTCCAGGTTGGACAGCGGTTCGTCCATCAGCACCAGCGGCGGCTCGACCACGATGGCACGGGCGATGGCGACCCGCTGCTGCTGGCCGCCCGACAGCTGGCCCGGCAGCTTCTCCGCCTGCGATTCCAGCCGCACCGCCGCCAGGGCGGCATCGACCCGCTTCTCCAGTTCCGGCTTCGGCACGCCGCGCATGCGCAGGCCGAAACCGATGTTCTTGCGCACGGTCATGTGCGGGAACAGGGCGTAATTCTGGAAGACCATGCCGAAGCCGCGCTCTTCGGGCCGCAGCACGTCGACCCGCCGGTCGTCGAGCATGATGCGCCCGCCGCTGACCGGCAGCAGGCCGGCGATGCAGTTCAGCGCGGTCGTCTTGCCGCATCCTGACGGGCCGAGCAGGGCGATGAACTCGCCCCGTTCGATGGTGAGGTCCAGCCCTTTCAGCGCCGTGAAGGCGTCGAACTCCCGCCTCACTCCCTGAAGGTGCAGTTGCTTGAAGGTGGTGGCTCCGACGGTCATTCCGGGGTCCTGTGGCTGGATGGGGCGCTGTCTTCGGAGAGGCCCGCCGCCCGCTGCCGGGCGGAGGACCCCTCCGTTTCACGTCGTCGGCTGGAGCGCCGTCATTTGCCCTTGCGCCCGCCGATCTCCTCGTCCCAGCGGCGGAAGGCCTGCACCAGCTTGTCGGCGGCGAGCGGCAGTTCGATGGGGTGGTCGGCGATCAGCTTGTCGTAGGATGGGCGGCCGAACTCGGCGATGGCGTCCTGGCTCTCCTTCGGCGCCATGGCGAGCGTCACGCCCTTCACCGCCGGGCCCGGATAGAAATAGCCCTCGTCATAGGTGTAGGCCTGCTGCGCCGGGGTCAGCAGATGGTTCATCAGGTCCAGGAGGACGGCGAGCTTTTCCGCCGACACGCCCTTGGGGATGCACATGTAATGGGCGTCGGCGACCCAGCGGAAATTCTCCACCGCGAAGACCTCGGCCGACTTCGGCACCACGCCGAGCACCCGCGGGTTGATGTCCCAGCCGGTGGTCGACACGATGATGTCGAGCGATCCTTCGCCCAGCGCCTTCATGGTCGGCGTGGTGCCGCCCGGATAGGCCTCGATGGTCTCGCCCAGCTCGCGCAGATAGACCCAGGTCTTTTCCCAGCCGTTGACCGGATCCTTGGGATCCTTGTCGCCCAGGATGTAGGGCAGCCCCATCAGGAAGGTGCGGCCGGGACCGGAGTTGGCCGGGCGGGCATAGGCGAAGCGCTTCGGATTGGCCTTCGCCCAGGCCAGCAGTTCCGCGGCCGTCTTCGGCACCTGCTTCACCCGTTCCGGCGCATATTCGAACAGCGGGCCCGACGGGTAGTAGGTGACGACCACGCCCTGGCCTTCGGCGAGACCCTGCATGCGGGCGGCCGGCTCCAGATAGATGTCGGACAGTTTCGGCAGGTCGCCGGCGCGGTCCGGCAGCAGATTGACCCACAGCTTCTGGTCGATGCCGGCGGACAGCACGTCGGTGCCGGTCAGGACCAGATCGATGTCGACCCGGTTGGCGTCCTGCTGCGCCTTCAGCTTGCCGGGGAGTTCCGGCGCCGGCGCCTTGGAGAAGACGATGCGCGAAGCCCAGTCGGGCTTGGCCTTGCGGTAATTCTCGATGGCCTTCTGGGTCAGCGCCAGATTGCCGGCGACGTCCACCACATTCAGCGTGACCGGGCTCGCCGGCTTCGGCAGGGCTGCGAACACCGGCCGGCCGGTCGCCAGGAGCCCGGCGGTCCCGGCGGACGCCGCGAGGAAGCCGCGTCGTGAAATCCCGTGGTCGATCATAGGTTTCCTCCCGTTTGTGCGTGTTTTGAAATTGCGGTGGTTCGAGCTGCGGCGGACATACTGAAGCGGCCGGGAAGCCATGGTTGGCGGCCTGACGGAACCGGTCGGAGAGCAGGATCGCGGAAGATGCGGATAATTCGTTCCTATGCCAAATGCTAGTATGGTAGTCCCGGCTCCGCAAGCGGAAACTCGTATGGTAGTAGCTTGTCGTGTCGTGTAGGGCGGGGGAGCGCGCAAGCCTTTGTCCGATGACCGTTGACTTTCTTTGCCTCCTGCACTGGACTGTCGCCACAATGTCAAGCTGTGGAAACGACCGCAGGTCGACGTATGAGCGTTCCAAATTCATCTGCCGATATGCTATGGCTTGATATCGGTTGAGGTCCTGTCTCGCTTCGATAACAGCACCTCAAATTCAGAGGGTTTGTCGGTGGAGAATCTTAAAGAGAGGTCGAGAATATTTTGATAAAATCGAAAAGATATAAATAAAGTATGAGAATATTTTTGTTTCTTATTTAAAATATCCCAAAAATTAAGATAACTACTTTTCGCGAGGCTGATATTATATTTTTCCGCGCGCTCCATATCTAATTAATAGAACGGATGGAATCTTGATGGTTTGGATGGGATAGAATGACAATGATACCGAAATTATTCCAAGAAAAAATTGATGGCTCCCTTGGAAAACTGAAGGCCATACTTGAAAGAGTAGAGCTAAAAATTCTTTTCTTCACGGAAAACAAATTCTTGTTTCCCAATGATTTTGACGAAGACTTTCGCGAACATTATTATAAATTAGAAATTTCCAGTGATGGATCAATATTCGATGATCAAAACTTTGATTTCGATGTTGTAATTCTGTGCGGACATCTAAAGAGCGAAGAGATATTTTCTTGGAAGTTGCAAAACATGCCAAGGCAGCCGTTTGTTGCGCTTTGGACATGGGACAATCATCATGAGCCCATCCTCAACAACCGGGCGGCTATGATCGCCGATGCGGTATTCCCTGCTCATTGGTTCGCGCATGAGGACATGGCAAATGCAGCCACCCTCATAGCGCCGCATCTTCCGCTTTGCATAACGCAATGGAGCAGTGTCTTCCTGGCTTCGATGGAAGAGAAGATCGCTTCTGCGGGGCGGTGCGATAAACTATATGGCGGTTTCTTCAATCATGTGGATGCAAAAGAGAGAAACGGATTGATCGCGTCATATCGGGATCGATATCCTGATGATCATGTGTTCACTCTCGGACTCGACAAAAGATCTGCGTATTTCTCATTCAGCCAGGAACAGAGGCTGTTGGATTGGGCTTCCTACAAGGTCAGTGTAATTCTTCCATTGAAAAATGATATTTCACAACGGTTGTTCGATGCTCTGGCATGTGGTCTGATCCCCATCGTTCCACCTGAGTTTCCCGATCTTGATCTGGTGATTCCACACCATGATCAACACTCCTTGCCGATCGTCCGGATGGAAAACTATTCCGTCGACGGTATTGCGGATGCCCACACCCGCGCCTTGACGCTGTTCGACCGGGACGGCAAGCAAGGTGTGGTGCGCCGGCATCGGTTCGCTCGCGACAATCACGGATTGCGCAACAGAATAGATCGGCTGGTCAGTCTGTTCCGTCCGGGCACAGCGATCTCAAGAGTGTGGATCGACTTCGAGCGCGGAATCCACATATACTTGACATGATTTGGAACGGTTACTACAAGAAGCAGCATGTCTCTCGGTAAAAGGCATTCTATTATTGGGGCGAATGTACAGTCTTCGGGTCAGCAGGCTGCGTAATTTTCTTGGCGGCATGCTTCCAACCGACCTCCTGCACGCAGCATCGGCTTTTCCATGATCATTCTCCTGACGACCCCGGACCATCAATACACACTTCGCAGCATTGCCGAAGGCCAGTTCGGCGTGCCGGTTCCGGACATCAAAAGCCTGAGTTACGACCAGGTTCTTGCGGCATCCACCTTGCCGAGAGCCACCTATATTTTCGCGGATCTCGAGCGGCTTTCGACATCCCGCCTGAGACGGGCCGCCGACCTATATCGGAAATTGCGCGATTTTGGCGTGCGCTGCTTGAACGACCCTGCCTGCGCGATGAGCCGTGTGGAGCTTCTGACCAACCTCAACGAAAAAACCGGCAATCCCATCGAGGTCCATCGGGCGGACATGCGTCCGAGGCCGTCGCGTTTTCCCGTCTTCCTGCGCCTTGAAGACGAGCATGAGATGCCGTCGGATACGCTCTACTACAGCCAAAGCGAACTCGACGAGGCTCTTGCCGTGCAACGCCGGGATGGGGTGCCTTTGCGCGGCCTTCTCGTTCTGGAAAAGGTCGATGCGACGTACAACGGCACCCTGTGGGCCAAATGGGGCAGTTGGCGGATCGGCGAGCGGATCGTCGTGGAGCACATCGCCGTCGAAGACCGGTGGATGGTCAAATATGGCCGGCATGACTGTCTTACGGAAGACATCGTCTTAGACGAATTCGATGCCGTATCGACCAATCGGTTCGAGTCTTGGCTCATGCCGGCATTCGAGATCGCCGGGATCGAGTATGGCCGCGCGGACCATGCCACCACACCGGATGGGACGGTGGTGTTCGAGATCAACACCAACCCGTTTCTCGGCAACTATGTGCCGGACCCCTGGCTGAAACGCCGTGACGCCCAAATGCTGGCGAGACGGCGTTGGAGCGAGGCGATGCAGGCGATCGACACGCCGTGCTGACTGCCGGTCGAGAATGCTTCCACTATGGACGGGCATTGCGGGGCCATGGCGAACCATGGCCCACAACTTCAACCTGTGTGCGCAAGGCAAATCAGGTTGAAAAACGGCGTTATCAAGAAAAAAGCGGCGAAGGGGGCGGCGGCGGCGGGGGCGGACCAAGAGGCGCAGCGGTTTCGATGGAGAAAGTCATGCTTTCCATTCCTACAGTTATAGGGCGATTTCAAACGAAGGCTGAGCGGAACCACCCTTCGAGGCAAAGATAATCATAGCTCCAGGCGTTCCCGTCAAGATTGTGTCTTTTGGATCGGGCGGAAATTTTGGCGGCGTTCTCGTCACGCAGGCATGTCCCAATCCGCAACGTCGGGCTTTACGGGGTGATGGATCATGTTGCTCCGGCCGAAGCCGCTCGGGTCCTCGGCAAAATAACGCGGACAGGAGGGGCGCCAGATCAGGGTGCCCGGTCGCAGGCATTCGTCCTGCGGGGTGTTCTCGTAATTGGTTCCGCGCCGGGATGGCGGACACAGCGGCCCCTGCCCACCGATGTCTTCGACGGTGAAGCCACCGGCAAATGCGACGGTCGGCAGGGTGAACTCGTAATGGCCGCGCCAGCCGGCGATGGACATGATCAGCCCATAGGTCCGCGCGAAATGGCGGGACAGGCGCATGATCGGGTGAAACGCCCGGTGGACGTGGTCAGGACTGACCGACCCCGGCATCGCTGCCGACTGCCAATAGTACCAATCGCGACTTGCGGCGAGCGGTTGGACGGTCGTCGTCAGCAGATCGGACGCGTTCCGGCTGAACTGATCGAAAAGCTGCGCCCAGTCGCCGGAATAATCGACGTCGTATTCGACGATCCACACGAAATCGGCATCGAGGGACAGGACACAGGGAATGATCGCCACGTCCAGATAGCCCCGCTGCACGCCGCCATGCGCAGCCATCTCCCGATAGCGGGCCGGCATGCAGGACTTGGGCGGCCGATAGGCGAAATCGACTTGCGGTTCCGCCCGGTTGTCCGGATTGAACATGAAATGCCAGTCGATCATGTGCCCGGTCTGATCGACGAGACGCTGGAAATGCCGCTCGATCCGTTCGGAACGGACATGACAGACGAACAACCCCGCGACCTTGAAGGGAGGAACGGGTTTCATCGCTTGCCTTGGCTCTTCGGTCTGTAAGTCGGCGCAACGGGAACAGCGGGCGCCTCGGAATGGCACCGGACCATAGTAGGGTTCGGACGCCGGCCATTGAAAGGATTTCGTGGGCTTGGCTCCGGCACACCGCCCATTCGAGCCGTGTCCCCAAGCTGGGGAGGGAGGTGGGCAGAGATGGGATATGCGACGTCGCATTTCACAGCGCTGCGACTTATGGAAATTATCTCGCACCAGCACACGGACGGTTGAAACTTCCGACAGAATCGGCATGCTGTCGCCGATGGTCTGACCACTTCGCGTGCAGGGGGCACCTCCTGCCCGAAAAATGATCATCCTCGTTCGCGCATCGACCCGTATCCGTCCATCCTCGACCAGGAAACCGTCGCCCATGTCCGCCATCCTGCTGCAGGAAAGTTCCGAGACGAAGGACCAGCCGCTCCGCGAAGACATCCGCCTGCTGGGGCGCATCCTGGGCGACACCGTCCGCAGCCAGGAAGGGGAGGCGGTGTTCGACATCGTCGAGCGCATCCGCCAGACCTCGATCCGCTTTCACCGCGAAGAGGACCAGGGCGCCCGCAAGGAGCTTGAGGCGATCCTGAACAGCCTGTCCCCGCCGCAGACGGCGCGGGTGGTGCGGGCCTACAGCTTCTTCTCGCACCTCGCCAACATCGCGGAGGACCAGCACCACATCCGCCGCACCCGTGCCCATGCGCTCGCCGGGTCGGCCGCGCGCGACGGCACCATGGCCCATGCGCTGGACGAGGCCGCGAAAGCCGGTGTCACAACCCAGCAGTTGAAGGAGTTCTTCGACGGCGCGCTGGTCAGCCCGGTGCTGACCGCCCACCCGACCGAGGTGCAGCGCAAGAGCATCCTGACCGTGCAGATGCAGGTCGCCAAGCTGCTGGCCGAGCGCGACCACGGGCCGATGACGCCGGAGGAGGAGGACACCAACCTCGAATCGCTCCAGCGCGCCGTGCTGACGCTGTGGCAGACCGCGATCCTGCGCGCCACCAAGCTGGCGGTGACGGACGAGGTGGCCAACGGCCTGACCTTCTACGACTACACCTTCCTGCGCGAGATGCCGCGCTTCTATGCCCAGCTGGAAGACCATCTGCGCAAGACCGACCCGTCCTGGACGACGACGGAGCTGCCGTCCTTCCTACGGATGGGCAGCTGGATCGGCGGCGACCGCGACGGCAACCCCTTCGTCACCGCCCCCGTGCTGCGTCAGGCGATGCGGATGCAGAGCACCCGCGCCCTGCAATTCTATCTGGACGAGCTGCACACGCTGGGGTCGGAGCTGTCGCTCAGCACCCGCGTCATCGACGTGTCGGAGCCGCTGCGGCAGCTGGCCGAGCGTTCGCCCGACCCGTCGCCGCACCGCAAGATGGAGCCCTACCGCCGCGCCATTTCCGGCATCTATGCGCGGGTCGCCGCGACGCTTCGGACGCTGGACGGGCTGGAGGCGCCGCGCCACGCCGTGGGCGACGCGCCGCCCTACCAGACGCCGGCTGAGTTCCGCGCCGACCTCGAGATCATCGACCGCTCGCTGACCGTCAACGGCTCGGCGGCTCTGGCGAAGGGCCGGCTGCGTCACCTGCGCCGCGCCGTCGACCTGTTCGGCTTCCATCTCGCCAGCATCGACCTGCGCCAGAACTCCGACGTGCATGAGCGTTCGGTGGCGGAGCTGCTGTCCTTCGCCGACGCCGACGTCGATTACACGGCGCTGTCGGAGAACGAGCGGATCGAGATCCTGGTGCGCGAGCTGGACACCAACCGCCCGCTGGCCTCCGGCTACGCCGACTATTCCGAAGAAACCAGTTCCGAACTGGACATCCTGCGCACCGCCGCCGAAGCCCGCGTCCGCTTCGGCACCGATGCGGTGGTGAACTGCGTCATCTCCAAGACCGACGGCGTGTCGGACATCCTGGAGGTCGCCGTCCTGCTGAAGGAAGCCGGGCTGCTGCGGCCGAAGGACAAGGCGCTGGAACTGAACATCGCCCCGCTGTTCGAGACCATCGGCGACCTGCGCAACTGCGCCGCCACCATGGACCGGCTGCTGTCGATCCCGGTCTATCGGCGCTTCCTGGAGAGCCGCGGCAATCTGCAGGAGGTGATGCTCGGCTATTCGGACAGCAACAAGGACGGCGGGTTCCTCACCTCCGGCTGGGAGCTGTACAAGGCCGAGATCGCGCTGGTCGAAGTGTTCGCCAAGCATGGCGTGCGGCTGCGGCTGTTCCATGGCCGCGGCGGCTCGGTCGGCCGTGGCGGCGGTCCCAGCTATCAGGCGATCCTGGCCCAGCCGGCCGGCGCCGTGCAGGGCGCAATTCGCATCACCGAGCAGGGCGAGGTCATCGCCGGGAAGTACTCCAACCCGGAGGTCGGCCGCCGCAACCTGGAAACGCTGGCGGCGGCGACGCTGGAAGCCACGCTGCTGCACCCGGAATCGGCCGCCCCCTGCACCGACCAGTTCCTCCAGACCATGGAGGAACTGTCGGAGCACGCCTTCAAGGCCTATCGCGGGCTGGTCTACGAGACCGAGGGCTTCGAGAAGTATTTCTGGGAATCGACGGTGATCGGCGAGATCGCCAACCTCAACATCGGCAGCCGCCCGGCTTCGCGCAAGAAATCGACCAGCATCGAGGATCTGCGCGCCATTCCCTGGGTGTTCAGCTGGGCGCAGTGCCGCCTGATGCTGCCGGGCTGGTACGGCTTCGGGTCGGCGGTGAAGGCCTATCTGGCCCAGCATCCCGACGGGATCGAGCGGCTGCGCGCCATGCACCGCGATTGGGGCTTCTTCAGCACGCTGCTGTCCAACATGGACATGGTGCTGTCCAAGTCGAACATCGCCATCGCATCGCGCTATGCCGGGCTGGTGTCGGACCCGGCGCTGCGCGACGCCATCTTCACCCGCATCCGGGCGGAATGGCAGGACAGCATCGACGCCCTGCTGGCGATCACCGAACAGTCGGCCCTGCTGGAGAAGAACCCGCTGCTGGCGCGGTCGATCCGCAACCGCTTCCCCTATCTGGACCCGCTGAACCATGTCCAGGTCGAGTTGCTGAAGCGTCACCGCACCAGCGACAGCGGCGAGCAGATCGCCCGCGGCATCCATCTGACCATCAACGGCATCGCCGCCGGCCTGCGCAACAGCGGCTGATCTCCCGCCGTTTTCTTGCCGCAACGCAGCGGCGGGCGACGTTCCGCCGCATGGTTTCCGACAAAAACGCCCTTCCTCCGCCGCGAGGAAGGGCGTTTTATGTTTGCGGACGAATGGCTTGGTCCATCTTGTCCTTTTCTTGTGCGATGCACGATCAACTCTTCGGCATCGCAAAACAAAGCTCGGCCATTGGTGTTGAGACCAAAATAAGTCACGACAGATCTGCCGAAAATCACAGTTGATCGTCGGTGATTATTTTGATACCTCATGCCTCCCCGAGAGGAGAAATGGTATGACCACTCAGTCACAGCAGCAACAGATGGCCCAACCGCATCAAGAGCGGACGGCCACCGGTACCCAGGGCAACCGCGGCACGCAGGGCGGCGCCACCGACACCCATGAGGAATTCTGCGGCGGCGCCTGCGGTGCCGGTGCCGGCGCCGCGGTGATCTGGCGCCCGATCACGGTCGGGACCCGGCGCTGACCAGCGACGGTCTCCGCATGAGAAAAGCCCCTCTCCGCTGACGGGAGAGGGGCTTTTTTCTTTCGGTTCTGTTTTTGGCTATTTGCGGTCCCGGCGGCCCGGTCAGCCCGCCCGCATGCGGTTGACCAGACTGTCGACCTGCGAGCCCAGCGAGCGCACCTCATCCGCGACGGTGGAGGAGGCGGTCAGCACGCGGGTGGCGGACTCGCCGGACTCAGCGGCGGCGCGGGCGACGCTGTCGATGTTGCGCCGGACATGCTGGGTGCCGTCGGCCGCCTCGCCGACATTGCGGGCGATCTCGCGGGTGGCCGCACTCTGCTGTTCGACCGAGGCGGCGACGGTGGCGGCGATCTCGTTGATCTCGCGGATGGTGCCGGCGATGGAGCGGATCGCGTCCACCGCATCCTGGGTCACCGCCTGCATCGCCTGGATCTGGCTGGAGATCTCCTCCGTCGCCTTGCCGGTCTGGTTGGCGAGGCTCTTCACCTCGCTCGCCACCACGGCGAAGCCCTTGCCGGCCTCGCCGGCGCGGGCCGCCTCGATGGTGGCGTTCAGTGCCAGCAAATTGGTCTGGCTGGCGATGTCGTTGATGAGCTGCACCACCTCGCCGATCTTGTTGGCCGACTGCGACAGGCCCTCCACCGTGCGGTCGGTGCGCTCGGCCTCGGTCGCCGCCTTGCGGGCGATCTGGCTGGATGCGTGGACCTGGCTGCCGATCTCCTGGATCGAGGCCGACAGCTCCTCCGTCGCGGCGGCGACCGCCTTGACGCTGCCTTCGGCCTGCTGGGACGTGCTGGCGGCGGTTGCCGCCTCGCCGGTGGTGGCCTCGGCGTTGCGGCTCATCCGCTGGGCCATGTCCTGCATCTCGCCGGCGGCGCGTGCGACGCGGTCCAGCACGCCGCGCACGCTGCTCTCGAAGTTCTCGGCCATCTCGACCATGGCGCGGCGGCGCTCGCCGGCGGCACGGCCGCGTTCGGCCTCGGCCCGCGCATTGGCGGCATTCGCCTCGTTGGCGGTGTCGCGGAAGACCATCAGGGCGCGGGTCATATCGCCGATCTCGTCGGAGCCGGCAGCGGGGATCGGCGCGTTCAGGTTGCCGGCGGCAATCGCCCGCATAGCATCGGACAGTTGGCTGAGGCGCGCGACGATGTTGCGGCCGACCACGAACCAGGCCAGCGCCGCAGCGCCGATCAGGCTGGCGACCGCGAACAGGATCAGCATCTTGCGGCCGGCCGACAGGGCGTCGGTGGCCCCGGCGGCGGCGGTGTCCGCCTCCTGCTTCATCGCGGCGATCTGGCCGTCGACCATGCCGGCGAACTGCTGGGCGATCTGGCGGTTCTCCGCCAGCACCTTCTCGTTCTCCGCGGCGGCGCCGAGTTCGGAGCGGCGCAGCTTGAACAGGCTGTTGTCGCCCTTGCCGAAGCCGGCCAGCAGTTCGGCACTCTTCACCAGCTTCGGCAGCCCGTCGTCGCCGGCTGCCTGGAGTGCCTTCAGCCGCTCCTCCATCGCCTTGGCGGCGGCGGTGAAACGGGTTTCCAGCATGGCGAGCCGGTCGGCGCTGGGCGCCTGCGTCGCTTCGTTCAGCGCACCGACGGTGGCGGCGGCGTAGGTCGACAGTTCCAGATATGTGCGGAAGCGGGCCAGACCGTCCCCCAGCAGATCCTGCATCGAGTCACGGGTCTGCGACCGGATGTTGACGCTCGACAGCTTGATCTCGGCCTTCAGCCGCATCAGCGGCGATTCCATCTGGTCCAGCAGAGCGGCCTGCCGGCGGGCGGCATCGGCCAGGACCTCGGTCGTCCTCTGGCGGATGGCATCGCGCTCGGCGCTGCCGGCCGGCAGTTCCAGCGCCTTGCGGCGCATGTCGAAGACGCCGTCGGCGCCGTCGCCCAGCAGGAAGAAGGCGTCCAGCCCGTCGGAGGTCTCCTTGCTCAGCCGGCTGCCGATCTGGGCGGTGGCGCTGACCATGCGGGCGGCCGCTTCCAGATAATTCTGCTGGAACTGGGTGACGGCGAAGGCGGTTTCGGCACCACCGGTGCGCGTCAGCGCTTCCGATGCGAGCCCCAAGTCGCCACGCACCTCATACATCGTGATCAGCGAGCGGATAGCATCGCCCAGCGAATTCATGTCACGCTCGGTGCTGCTGTCCAGCGTCTCGCCCTTGCCGCGCAGCGTGGCGCCGGCCCGCTCGGTCAGCGGAGCGAGGTTGGCGAGGAAGGCGTCGTAGGACTTGGCCAGATCGACCGCCATTGTCTCGCGCGTGCCGCGGACGGACAGGCGCAGGTTGGCGGCGGCGTTGCCGCGTTCCAGCGTCGCGATCAGCCCCTGGGTCTTGGCGCGCAGTTCGCCGATCCGCGGATCGCCGGACCGGTGGGTGGCCAGTTCCTCCACCAGGGCGCCCAGCGCCTTGCCGTTGCCCATGATCTCGCCATAGACGCGCTCGCGCTCGCTCTGGCTTTCGGCGGCGGCAAGCACCGGCGCGGCAGCGGCGATGCCGCTGCTCTCGCCGGACAGGCGCTTCGCCAGCTCCATCTCCGGCAGGCCGGTGCCGACGATCTGCGTCAGCGGCCGTTCCACCGCCGAGAAGGAGGTCAGCCCGACCATGCTGGCGGCGACCGTCATGCCGGCCATGCCGGCGAAGGCGAGCAGAAGCTTGCCGCGCACGCCCAGCCTGCGGCCGCCTGCGGCACCTGTTGGGTGGTGGGGCACGGTGGTATCGTCGCGCGCGTTCATCGTCATATGCGTCCTGCTCCCCGGAAAGTGCGTCTAGGCCGGGCTTTCCACCCATTCTGCCCAATTCGTTGGTTCCCGCCGGCTGCGGACCGCTCCCCCACTCCCAGGGATTGTTCCGACCCACACTGCTTGGCCGCCCAACCATACCGCAGTGTGGTTGACAGATCCTTACGGGGGAACTCTCATTTTCTGCCTTTGCCGGTCATAATCCAATCGTCACACCCTGTTCGGATGGTGAACTTAACATGCGTCATTATGACCATCCGCAGCCCACCAACGTTATAGAGTCTCTTCGCGATCACAGCTGCATGATAGTCTCGGACTGGAAGTCATCGACGATGGGGAGAGGCATGCGGGTCTGGCAATCGGCGTTTGCACCCCCGGGGGCGGATCTGTCTCCGCGGACCGCCGATCTCGTTCTGGTTTTCGGCTCCATCGACATCTTCGACAGTCCAGGCTTCGCCAACCGGCTGGCTGCCGCCTACCCTGAGGCGATAAGGGTGGGATGCAGCACGGCGGGTGAGATCGCCGGGGACAGCGTCCTCGACGGTTCCTGCATCACGACCGCCATCCGCTTCGACAAGTGCACCGCGGTCTTCGCCACGGAGGCCGGCATCGCATCCTCCGACGACAGCCAGCGCGCGGGCGAAGCGCTCGGGGAGGCGCTGACCGCCCGGCCGGGCCTGTCGGGGGTGCTGCTGTTCGCCCGCGGCGTCGGCGTCAATGGCAGTGCGCTGATCGACGGGCTGTCGTCGCGCCTGCCATCCGGCGTGCCGGTATCGGGCGGACTGGCCGGCGACGGCGGTGCTTTCGTCCGCACGCTGGTGCTGGGACCGTCCGGCGTGTCCGACGCGCGGGCGGTGGCAGTCGGGCTGTACGGCGATTCCGTGCATCTCGGCCTCGGTTCCGTCGGCGGGTGGGAGCCGTTCGGGCCGGCGCGCAAGGTGACGAAGGCGGTCGGCAACCTGCTGCTCCAGCTGGACGGCGAACCGGCACTGAACGTCTACAAGCGCTATCTCGGCGATTATGCCCGCGACCTGCCGGCATCCGGGCTGCTGTTCCCCTTCGAGCTGCTGAACGGCAACCATGATTCGGTCGGGCTGATCCGCACCATCCTCGGCATCGACGAGGCGGCCGGCGGGCTGATCCTGGCCGGCACGGTGGAGGAAGGCTTCTATCTGCGGCTGATGCATGCCAGCACCGATGGGCTGGTCGACGGGGCGGAGCAGGCCGGCGCCATCGCCTCCGCCGCCAGTGCCGGCGCTCTGACGGTCGGCACGACTGCCGGAATGGCTGCCGAGCCAGCCGCCGAAGCGGCAGATGGCCGGTTCGCCCTGTTGACCAGCTGCGTCGGACGCAAGCTGGTGATGGGCGACCGGGTGGAGGAGGAGGTGCAGGCGGTGGCCGACCGGATGGGGGCCGGCACCGTGCTGGCCGGCTTCTATTCCTATGGAGAGATCGGGCCGATGCGTGATCTGGTCGATTGCCGGTTGCACAACCAGACGATGACGGTTGCTCTGCTGACGGAACGCTGACCGCATGCACCGCCTGCTGCAAAGCCAATTCAAGCGGGTGCTGGGCCTGCCGACCGCCGAGGCGGCGGACTCCGTCCTGGCGGAGTTGAAGGCGCTCGCCAGCACCGCCGGTCTGTCGGCGGAGGCGGCGCGGATGCTGGAGACGCTGCCGGCGCTGTTCACCCGCATCGGCCAGAGCTATGAGCAGGCGGACCGCGACCTGACGCTCAGGGCACGCAGCCTGCAGCTGAGTTCGGAGGAGCTGGCCGACACCAACGAGCGCCTGCGGCGCGAGGCGGCGGCGCAGGCCCATGCCATCCGCCGGCTGCGCGGCATCGCCAACAGCCTGCTGCGGGCGGATGGCCGTCCCGAACTGCCGGATGCGGCCGACAGCAGCCCGACCGACAGCCTGGAACGGCTGAGCCAGCTGATGGCAGGGCTGGTGGAGGAACGCTCCGCTGCGCAACGGGCGCTGGAACAGCAGAAATTCGCGCTCGACCAGCATGCCATCGTCAGCATCACCGACCACCGCGGCATCATCACCTACGCCAACGACAAATTCTGCCAGATCAGCGGCTTCCCCCGCGAAGAGTTGCTCGGCCGGTCGCACCGCATCGTCAATTCCGGCCACCACCCCTCCGGCTTCTTCGCGGAGATGTGGCACACCGTCATGGACGGGCAGGTCTGGCACGGCGAGATCTGCAACCGCACCAAGGCGGGCGAGGAATACTGGGTGGCGGCGACCATCGTCCCGCAGCTGACCGCCGACGGCCAGCCGCACCAGTACATCGCCATCCGCACCGACATCACCGAGCGCAAGCGGATGGAGGCGGAGCTTGAGGACAGCCGCCGCTTCCTGCAAAGCATCACCGACAGCATGGGCGAGGGCGTCTTCTCGCTGGACCGCAACGGCTTCTGCACCTTCCTCAACCCGGAAGCCGAACGGCTGCTCGGCTGGTCGCTGGAGGAGTTGCGCGGCATCACCCTGCATGATGCCGTGCATTACAAGGACGGGCAGGGGCGGCCGGTCGCCGGCAAGGACTGCACCGTCCTCAACACCGTCCGGCGCGGCGAGATCCACCGCTCGGAAACCGATCATTTCGTCCGGCGCGACGGCACGATCTTCCCCATCGCCATCACCGCGGTGCCGCTGCGCGAGGATGGCCGCATCGTCGGCTCGGTCACCGTCTTCCAGGACATCACCGAGCGCCAGCGCATGCTGACCGCTTTGCAGGAAAGCGAGGAACGGCTGACGGTGGCGCTGGACGCCTCCATCACCGGGCTGTGGGACTGGAACCCGGTGACGGACCATGCCTATTTTTCCGACCTCTGGCTCGGCATGCTCGGCTATGCGCCCGGCGAACTGCCGGGAAGGGGCGCCACTTGGCTGGCACTGCTGCACGAGGGCGACCGCGACCGCGTGCTGGCGACGCTGGAGGATCATGTGGCCGGCCGCGCCCCGGTCTATGAGGTCGAGTTCCGCATGCGCCACAAATCGGGCGCCTGGGTCTGGATCCTGTCGGCCGGCAAGGTGACGGACCGCGATGCCGACGGCCTGCCGACCCGCATCACCGGCATCCACAAGGATGTGACCGACCGCAAGCGGACCGAGGACGAGCTTGCCCGCGCCAAGGAGGAGGCCGACCGCGCCAACCGGCAGAAGAGCGATTTCCTGGCCAACATGAGCCACGAGATCCGCACGCCGATGAACGCGGTGATCGGCCTCAGCCACCTGATGATGAAGACGGAGCTGACGCCGCGACAGCGCGATTACCTCGACAAGATCCATGCCTCCTCGCGCAGCCTGCTCGGCATCATCAACGACATCCTCGATTTCTCGAAGGTCGAGGCCGGAAAGCTGACGATCGAGGCGATCCCCTTCCACATCGGCGACGTGTTGCAGGAGGTGGCGACCGTCGTCCTGCCCAAGGTGCGGGAAAAGGGGCTGGAACTGATCGTCGACCTGCATGGCGGCGTGCCGGGCACGCTGGTCGGCGACCCGTTGCGGCTGGGTCAGGTCATCCTGAATCTCGTCTCCAACGCCGTGAAGTTCACCGAACGGGGCGAGGTGGCGGTGACGGTCGGCGGGCGCATCGGCACCGCCGACGATTACCGGCTGGAGGTGGAGGTCTGCGACACCGGCATCGGCATGTCGCCGGAACAGGCCGCCGCCCTGTTCCGCCCCTTCACCCAGGCCGACAGCTCCACCACGCGGCGCTTCGGCGGCACCGGCCTGGGGCTGGCGATCTGCCGGCAGCTGGTGGAGCTGATGGGCGGCACCGTGTCGGTGGAAAGCCGGCCGGGCGAGGGCAGCATCTTCCGCTTCTCCATCCGCTGCCGGGTCGCGGCCGGCGACACCACCGACGACCGGCTACCGCGCGACCTGATGGACCGCCGCGTGCTGGTGGTCGACGACAGCGATGCCGTGCGCTCGATTCTGACCGACATGCTGGAACGCTTCGGCCTGACCGTCGAATCGGTCGGCGACGGCTTGTCGGCGCTGCGCCGGCTGGAGGAAGGACAGACCGGCATCAGGCCGCCGGTGGAGCTGGTGGTGCTGGACTGGCGCATGCCGGAACTGGACGGGGTGGAGACGCTGCGCCGCCTGCGCGCGCTGCCGGGCGCCCAGCCGCCTGTGGTGATGACCACCGCCTACGGCACCGACGGGGTGCAGGGGGCGCTGGACGGCGCGCTGAAAAACACGAGCGCGGCCGGTCCCGACCGGCCGGTCACCGCCGTGCTGGAAAAGCCGGTGACGCCGTCCGCCATGTTCGATTCGGTGATGATGGCGCTGGGCGGGGCTGCGGCCCGGCCCGGCGAGTCCGCACGCCGCGTGCACGATCCGGCCCAGTCGACGGAGCTGTCGGCGCTGGTCGGGCGCAGCGTGCTGCTGGTGGAGGACAATCTGGTCAACCAGCAGGTCGCCTGCGGCCTGCTGGAGCTGGTCGGCATCGAGGCCACCGTGGTCGGCAGCGGCGAGGAGGCCCTGCAATGCCTGCGTGAGGTGAAATTCGACCTCGTGCTGATGGATGTGCAGATGCCGGGGCTCGACGGCTACGAGACGACGCGGCTGATCCGGCGAAAGCTGGAACTGTCGAGCCTGCCGATCATCGCCATGACCGCCCACGCCATGGCAGGCGACCGCGAGCGCTGCCTCGATTCCGGCATGAACGACCATGTCTCCAAACCGATCGACCCGGAGACGCTCTATGCCGCACTCGCCCGCTGGCTGAAGCCGGTGCGCGGGATCGGCGGCGCCGCCGCGGCCACCACCGGGAATGCCGCAATACCGGCGGTCTCCGCGGTATCGGCCGCCCAGGCGCTGCCCGAGAGCCTGCCGCCGCTCGATCTCACGGTCGCCCGGCGCAATGTGAACGGCAACCTAGCCCTGCTGCGCCGGATCCTGATCGATTTCGCCGCCACCCATGAGGCAGAGGCGGTGCGGCTGTCCACCGCCGTTTGCGAGGACCGCTGGAAGGACGTGCTGCGGCTGTCCCACACCTTGAAGGGCACGGCGGCCACCATCGGCGCCATGGAGCTGTCCGGTCTGGCGGGCCGGGTGGAGGCCGGCGCGATGACGGTGCCGCCGGCCGTAGAGGACGGCCTGCTCGACCGGCTTGCCGACGCACTTGCGCGGGTGGTGGAGGGAATCG
Source organism: Azospirillum sp. TSH64 (assembly GCF_003116035.1). Taxonomy (GTDB): domain Bacteria; phylum Pseudomonadota; class Alphaproteobacteria; order Azospirillales; family Azospirillaceae; genus Azospirillum. The sequence goes on along the minus strand of NZ_LGQW01000015.1, from coordinate 1,342,073 downwards.
GCAGCCTCGGCCGGCCGGTTGCGGACATCACCCCGATGCCCGAACCGCCGGCATCGGCCAGCCTTCCGCGCGACATGCTGCGCGCGGCGCAATCGCTGTCTGAACGGCTGGGCGGCCTGCTGATCGCCGGAGATCCGGAAGCGGGCGATCTGGCCGATGCGCTTGCTTGCCTGCTGGCCGGCAGCCCGGTGACGTCCCTGGCCGAGCGGGTGAACCGTCATGCGGGGGCCTTCGATTTCGACGACGCCTCCACCGCCCTGACCGAACTGCGCGACCGCCTGCGCGATTTGAGAGAGACCGCGACATGAGCCTGCCGCCCCCGGTCGGACAGCCGAACGGCGACAAGCCGCGCATCCTGATCGTCGACGACGAGCCGATCAACCTGAAGGTCATGGCCGATCTGTTGCGCGACAGCTACGGCCTGATCGTGGCGAAGGACGGCCCGCAGGCGCTTGCCCGTCTGGCCGGCGACCCGCTGCCCGACCTGATCCTGCTGGACGTGATGATGCCGGGCATGGACGGCGTCGAGGTCTGCCGGAGGCTCAAAAGCGACGCCCGCACCCGCGGCGTGCCGGTGATCTTCATCACCGCAATGGGGCAGGTCCATGACGAGACCCGCGGGTTCGAGGTGGGAGCCGTCGATTACATCACCAAGCCGATCTCCCCGCCGGTGATGCTGGCGCGCGTCCGCACCCACATCGCGCTCCGCGAGGCGCAACGCGCGCTCGCCGACCAGAACAGGCAGCTGGAGGATCGTGTGGCGGAACGCACCCGCGACCTGCTGCGCGCCCAGGATGCCACCATCCGCGCCATGGCCTCGCTGGCGGAAACCCGCGACAACGAAACCGGCAACCACATCCGCCGGACCCAGAACTATGTGCTGGCGCTCGCCCTCCATCTCAGCCGCGACCCGCGCTATGCCGGCCAGCTGGACGAGGAAACCATCGAGCTGCTCTACAAATCGGCGCCGCTGCACGATGTCGGCAAGGTCGGCATCCCGGATTCGATCCTGCTGAAGCCGGGCAAGCTCAGCGACGCCGAGTTCGAGGTGATGAAGACCCACGCAGCCCTGGGACATGACGCCATTTTCGCCGCCGAGGGACAGACAGACCTCGCCATCACCGGCGGAAGCTCGTTCCTGCGCATCGCGCGGGAGATCGCCCATGGCCACCACGAGCGCTGGGACGGCACCGGCTATCCCCAGGGCTTGGCGGGAGAGGCGATCCCGCTGTCGGCCCGCCTGATGGCGGTCGCCGACGTGTACGATGCGCTGATCAGCCGCCGCTGCTACAAGCCGCCCTTCCCGCACGAACAGGCGGCCTCCATCATCCGTGAAGGCAGCGGCAGCCATTTCGATCCCGCCGTTGTCGACGCCTTCAACGCCCTGGAGGACGAGTTCACCGACATCGCCAGCCGTTACAAGGACGAGGAGTGAGGATCGCGCACCATGTGGCGCCCATCCTCAGAAAAGCTCGATCTCGACCTCGCGCCGGCCGATCACCGCAGCCTCCTGGCCGTCCGAGTCCAGAATATGGATCGGATCCCCGTCGCAATCGTCCGACATCGCCTGGGCGATCTCAAGTAGTTGAAGCGGCAGCCGCATCCGGCCATTCGACGACCGGTCGGCGCGGCAGGGGGCGATGGTGACGGTGATGGCCATGGATGGTGTTTCCGTTTGAACTGAACCGCGACCAAGGGCGCAAGGCTCATACCAAAGCAGGACGGTAAAGCTCTCGATCAGGGAAAGACCTTATGCGTGTGAAGGACTGTTCCGGCATGCGGCCGTGATCGGCCCCGTCCACCGCTCACGGATCGCGCACCTGTTAACCCACGCCTGTTAACCATGGCTCGGATCGTCAGGAGGAAGCCATCCATCGACGCTGCAGTCTGCAACGCAATAGGCAATCGCAGACTGCGGAATCGCGGGCCGGACCGGACTTGGCCCGCAACCGTGGACTGTGGACTCAGATCCAGGAATCGTCCCCGCCGCTGCCGCCATCGTCGAAGGACGGATCGTCGTACGATGCATCGTCGGCCGGCGGCGGATCGGGCGCATAAGCGGCATCCTGTGCCGTGTCGCCGCCCGCATCGCTTTGCGGACCCTGGTCGTCGCCGTAGTAGTTGTTGGTGATCACCGTCTCGTTGATCGTTTCGCCGGCCATCGGCTGTGCCATCGCCGTACCGAAGGGGCCGGGCGAATGGTGCAGCAGGGAGGAGATGGCGCTCGCCGCCAGCATGCCGCCGGCCACGCCGGCCGCCGTCTGCGCCGCACCGGCGAAGAATCCGCCGCCGCGCGGCGCCATGCCCGGCTGCGGGACGGGGGAGGGACTGTATTGCTGCTGCGGATAGGCGGCACCCGGCGCCGCTCCCCACGGGCTGCGGCCGGCGGCCGGCTGTTGCTGCGGCTGCCCCTGCGGCGCCTGCGGATAGGAGGGGGCAGGGGAAGGTTCGGCCCCACGGCCCCACGGGCTGCGTCCAATGCCGAGCGCGTTCGACAGGAAGCTGCCGCCGGACTGGGCCGGCTGGGCCGAACGCTCGCGCATCTGGCGTTCCAGCTCCTCGATCCGGGTCTGTGCCGCGGTCAGCGCCTGCTGCTGCACCAGGACGGTCTGCGCCATGTAGTAGGACGACAGCGGCTGGTCCTGCACCGACCGGCGGATGAAGTCCTCCGCTTCGGCGTCGCGCGGCTGGGAGGTCTGCTGGGACTCCACATCGCGCAGGCGACGGAACAGGTCGGACAGAAGCGTGCGTTCCTCGGGGGTCATCGACGTCTCCTAAGACATGGCGCCCATCGCAGGCGGACGCCGCCCCTACATGTGGAGTCGCCATCCCCCCGAGGACAAGTCCCTTGTGAGGTATCCCCGCCTTGAGGGACTGTCCCGCCCCACAACACCGCGCCGGTCATTTAGTTTCGCGTCTTAAGCAATATTGCGCAAAAATCCCAGCGACTTGCCAAAGGTTCCGAAGCTGGGTCTTTGGATGGTGGATTGCTGGGCTGACCATTGTGGGAAGTGGGCGGCTATATCGGCTATGGCGTCGCGGAATTAACATATGACATTGACGGGGGTGCCTTTTTTCCCATCGATAGGCCACATTTGTGATGCGACCGCCCGGCGGCGCCGGTTGAGAAGCCGAGACCAAGATGAACAGGCGCCGAGAGATGGTGGAACTGACCGACCTGGAGCGCGATGCGCTGACCGAGTTGGTGAATATGGGGGTCGGCCGCGCCGCCACCCATCTCAGCCGCATGGTCAACGACCAGGTTCTGCTGTCCGTGCCGACCGTGGACATCGTCAGCCGGCAGGAGGCTTCCGATTTCCTGGCCGCGCGCGAGCGCAGCGGGCTGGTGGCGGTGGAGCAGCAGTTCCAGGGCTCCTTCGACGGCCGCGCCATGCTGATCTTTCCGGAGGCCAACAGCCTGGAACTGGCCCGTGCGGTTCTGGGCGGCGACCTGACCCTGGCGGAAATCGTCGATCTGGAGCAGGACGCCCTCGCTGAGATCGGCAACATCATCCTCAACGGTTGCCTGGTCGTCGTCGCCAACGCGCTGAAGGACCGGCTGACCATCTCGCTGCCGGCGGTGCTGCGCGGCGATGGCGCCAACATCCTCAAGGACAAGGTCGGCAGCGGCGATGAGCTGGTGCTGTTCCTCTACATCGATTTCACCATCCGCAGCCGCAGCATCCGCGGCTACATCGCCCTGCTGATGGGGGTTTCGTCCCTCCAGTCCCTGAAGCAACTGATCCACGCCTTCATCGAAGGCATCGCCGCCGAAGAACCCACATCCGCTGGAACGTCGTCTCATGGCTCCCAGATTGCCTGAACAACCCACCTGGGCACTGGATGTCCTCGGCGCGCTGGATGCCGGCATCCTGCTTCTGGACCGCCATTGCCGCGTTCTCTACTGGAACGGCTGGATGGAGCAGGCCTCCACCCTGACGGCCAGGGAGATCCTCGGGCACGACCTGTTCGACGCACTGCCCAACCTGCGGGAATCGCGTCTGCACATCGCCGTGCGCGATACGCTGGCCACCGGCGCACCCGGCGTCCTGTCGCACACGCTGAACCCCATGCTGTTCCCGCTGCGCCTGCCGGACGGGCGGCGGATGGTCCACAATGTGGTGATCCGTCCCCTGCCGTCGCACGCATCCTCGCCCCATTCGCAATCCGCGGGCAACGAGGCGCGCTGCCTGATCCAGGTGACCGACGTGACCGCGTCGGTGAACCGCGAACGGGTGCTGCGCGAACAGCGCGACGCGCGCTATCGCGCCATCGTCGACACCGCCCCCGACGCCATCATCACCACCGACACCCGCGGCATGGTGCAGTGGATGAACGGCACCGCCACCCGTCAGTTCGACTATCGGCCGGACGAGCTGATCGGACAGAGCGTCGCGGTGCTGCTGGGCGAGGATGCTCCCGACTGGATCGCCATGGCGGAGGGCAGCGGGCCGGGTGCCGCCGGCATCGATATGGCGGCGCAGCCGGTGGAGCTGTCCGGCCGGCGTCGCGACGGCAGCCACATCGACCTGGAACTGTCGATGGCTCGCTGGGAATCGGAAGGGCGCAGCTTCATCACCGGCATCCTGCGCGACATCACCGAACGCCGCCGCACCCGAGAGGAGCTGCGGACCAGCGCGCTCGCCATGCGCCAGTTGGCCGAGCAGACCAAGGCGACGCTGGACGCGCTGCCGGCCTTCATCGCGGTGCTCGACCGCTCCGGCCACATCGTCTCGGTCAACCGCGCCTGGGGCGAAGCCGGGCCGGAAACGACCTTCCTCGGCCAGGGCTGCATCGTCGGCGACGATTATCTCCACCATTGCGGCCGGGGCGACACCGCCGACCCGCGCGCCGACACCGTGATGGACAACCTGCGCAGGCTGCTGAGCGAAGGCGGGCCGCCGGTGTCGGCGGAATATGTCACCAACAACCAGCATTGGTTCCGCTGTCTCGCTGCCCCGATGCCGGCGGGCCCCTTCGGCGGCACCGTGCTGATGCACATCGACGTGACGGAGATCAAGTCGATGGAGGCGGCGCTGCGCAAGCTGGTCGGCCAGAAATCGACGCTGCTGCGCGAGGTCAACCACCGCGTCAAGAACAGCCTGCAGCTGGTGTCCAGCCTGCTGACCCTGCAGACGCTGAGCCTGCCCGACGAGGGGGTGCGGGTGCATTTCCAGGATGCCCGCAGCCGCATCGAGGCGATTGCCCGCGTCCACAATCGCCTCTATCAGGCCGACCAGTTCCAGACCATCGAGTTCGGCACCTACCTGAACGAGCTGTGCGAGGATCTGGCGCGCGCATCCGGCGGCGACAGCATGTGCGACATCGTCGTGCGGTCGGACGTGGTCGACCTGCCCATCGACCATGCCGCCCCGCTCGGCCTGATCGCCAACGAACTGATCACCAACGCGGTCAAGCATCGCGGCAACGGTGCGGCGAGGGTGACGGTCACCTTCCGGCGCGAAGACGAGAAGCTCGCCCTGACCGTCTCGGACCGCGGTCCGGGCCTGCCGTCCAACTTCGACATCCGCAAGAGCCGCAGCCTCGGCATGCGCCTGATTTCCAGCCTCGCCGGCCAGATCCGGGCCAGCGTCGACATCGACACCACCGCCCAGGGCACCACCTTCCGCATCGAGCTTGCGGTGCCGGACGAGGTGCCGCTGCTTGAGACCTCTTCGCCAGAGGAGATCTCGGGATGAAGATCCTGCTGGTTGAAGATGAGGTGCTGATCGCGCTCGAACAGCAGCTGTATCTGGAGAATGTCGGCCACAGCGTCATCGGCCCGGCAGTCACGGCCGTGGAGGCGGTGGAAATCGCCGCGGACGACAAGCCGGATCTCGCCCTGGTCGACGTGCATCTGGGAATGGGCACCAACGGCATCGACGCCGCACGGGGACTGACCAGGCTGGGTGTGCCTTGCCTGTTCATCACCTCCTTCCGCGACGAGCTGAAGAAGGACGGCCCGCTGACCGGCATCGGCTGCCTGCCCAAGCCCTTCACCGAAAGCGGCCTGCTCGCCGCCGTCGATGTCGCCCGCGCCATCCTGGCGGGGGAGACGCCGCGCAACGTGCCTCAGACGATGGAACTGTTCGTGTGAGAGCGTCTGCGTCTGCCCGGTGCCTGTAGAGGCGCCGGGCAGACTCTACCCCCCGATCCGCCGGACCGGCTCCGGCGCCGATTGCTGCTCGAACAGACGGCGATAGAGCCCACCCGGCCGGTGGAGCAGGACGGCGTGGCTGCCTTCCTCCACCACCCGGCCCTGGTTGAAGACCAGGATGCGGTCCAGTGTGCGCACGGTGGACAGGCGGTGGGCGATGATGATGGCGGTGCGGCCCTGCATCAGCCGCTCGATGGCCTCCTGGATCAGCGCCTCCGATTCCGAATCCAGGCTGGAGGTCGCCTCGTCCAGGATCAGGATCGGCGCGTCGGCCAGGAAGGCGCGGGCCAGCGCCACCCGCTGCCGCTCGCCGCCCGACAGCTTGACGCCGCGCTCGCCGACCAGCGTCGCATAGCCCTTCGGCAGGCGGACGATGAAGTCGTGGGCGTTGGCGAGTTTGGCGGCCCGCTCGATCTCCGCCATCGACGCGCCGGGGCGTCCGTAAGCGATGTTCTCCGCGAGCGTGCGGTGGAACAGGATCGGCTCCTGCGGTACGATGGCGATCTGGGAGCGCAGGGAGTGCTGCGTCGCCCCCGCGACTTCCTGCCCGTCGATCAGCACCCGGCCGTCGGTCACGTCATAGAGGCGCTGGATCAGCTTGACGAAGGTGGTCTTGCCCGACCCCGACGGCCCGACCAGCCCGACCCGCTCGCCCGCCTTGATGGTCAGCGACAGGTCGCGGTAGAGCGGCGTGGTGTGCCCGCCATACTGGAAGGTGACGCGGTCGAAGCGCACCTCGCCCGCCCGGATGCGGATCGGGGTGGCCTCCGGCCGGTCCTCCACCCCCAACGGCTCGGCATGGATCGCCACCAGCTCCTCCATCTCGTTGACCGAGCGCTGGAGGTGGTTGATGTGCATGCCGATGTCACGCAGATAGCCATGCACGACGAAGTAGGTGGTCAGCACATAGGCGACGTCGCCCGGCGTCGCCTGCCCGCGCCACCACAGCCAGAGCGCCGTCGCGACCACGGCGCTGCGGATCAGCAGCAGCACAACCAGTTGCACGGTGCTGTGGCGGGTGTGGCGGGTCCAGGTGCGGTGGGTGCGCCGGCTCCATTTGCCGACGACGCCGGACAGGCGGTCGTCCTCGCGCGGCTCGGCGCCGAAGGCCTTGACCACGGCATTGCAGCCGATGGCGTCGGCCAACGTCCCGCCGAGCCTGGTGTCCCAGGCGTTCGACAGCCGGGCGGCCGGCGCGATGTAGAGGGTGGAGAACAGCACCGTCATCGCGATGTACACTGCAGTGCCGAGCGCGATCACCAGCCCCATCGCTGGCCAATGCAGCCCCAGCGTCACCATCGTGCCGATCAGCACGACCAGCGACGGCCACAGCGCCAGCAGCAGCGTGTCGTCCAGCGTGTCGAGCGCCCACATGCCGCGGGTGATCTTGCGCACCACGGATCCGGCGAAGCTGTTGGCATGCCAGTCGGTGGAGAAGCGCTGGATGCGGTGGAAACTGTCCTGGCCGACATCGGCCATGATGCGCAGGGTGAAGGGAATGACGCAGCTCCAGGCGATGTGGCGCATCACCACCATGCCGACGCCGAGTGCCACCATGGCGCCGAAGGCGGTCAGCGCCGCATGCAGTGCGGCGTCGCGGTCGCCCGGCAGCAGGGTGAGGGCATCGACCAGCCGGCCGGCGAACAGCGGCATGAAGACGTCGGCCAGCGTCGACAGGGCGATGGCGCCGGCAATGCCGACGGCCAGCGGTGTCTGGCGGCGCCAGTGACGGAAGGTGAAGGCCAGAACGCTGCGGATGGCGTTCGGCCGCGGGGTGCGTTTCGACTGTGCCATGGGAATCCAACCGGGGCAGGGGCCGGCCATGCGGGCGGCGGCGCCGTTGGGAGAAATGCGAACAGGTGACGGTGCGTGGCTTCAGGCAGCCGGCGCGAAGGCATTACGTGGCGGTCATCGCCCTCTCTCCCTCGGGGAGAGGGAGGGGACCCACGAAGTGGGGAGGGTGAGGGGGATGCCTGGTGGGACATTGCGATAATCCTCGCAGTGCATCCCCCTCACCCTGACCCTCTCCCCGGGGGGGAGAGGGGAATGGGGCCTGTGCGCTTTACCGTCACCGGCCCTTCAAATTGGTCTGGCGCGGCTTCATGCCGGACGGCTTGCCGCCAGCCCCAGCGGCTGGCTTCGCCCCCGGCGCCTTGCCAACGGGCGCCTTGCCCACCGGCGGCACCACGCGGCGGCCCTGGCCGGCCTGCTGGGTGAAGAAGGTCTTGCCCCCCTTCTCCCGCGGCTTGGCGGTGGCGCCGACCGGTTGCCAGCCCGGGATCAGATGCTCCTCGCCCGGACCGATCAGATCCTCGCGGCCCAGGCGCTTCAGCGCCTCGCGCAGGATCGGCCAGTTCTCCGGATCGTGATAGCGCAGGAAGGCCTTGTGCAGGCGGCGCTGCTTCAACCCCTTCGCCGACGAAACGATTTCCGATCCGACGCGGCGGACCGGCCGCAGCGGGTTGCGCTCGCTGTGGTACATCGCGGTCGCCAGCGACATCGGCGAGGGCAGGAAGGTCTGTACCTGATCCGCCTTGAAGCCGTTCCGCTTCAGCCACAAGGCGAGGTTCATCATGTCCTCGTCCGTGGTGCCGGGGTGGGCGGCGATGAAGTAGGGGATCAGGTAGAGCTTCTTCCCGGCCTCCTTCGCGACCTTGTCGAACATCCGCTTGAACTCGTCGTAGGCCCCCATGCCGGGCTTCATCATCTTGCCCAGCGGCCCCGGCTCGGTGTGTTCCGGCGCGATCTTCAGGTAACCGCCGACATGGTGGGTCACCAGTTCCTTCACATATTCCGGATTACGGACGGCGAGGTCGTAGCGCAGGCCCGACGCGATGTGGATCTTCTTCACCCCCGGCACCGCGCGGGCCTTGCGGTAGAGCTGGACCAGCGAGGAATGGTCGGTGTTCAAATTCTTGCAGATGTCCGGGAAGACGCAGGACGGGCGGCGGCAGACGGCTTCCGTCTCCTTGTCCTTGCAGGCGAGGCGATACATGTTGGCGGTCGGCCCGCCCATGTCGGAGATGACGCCGGTGAAGCCCTTGGTCTTGTCGCGGATATGCTCGATCTCGCGCAGGATCGACCCTTCCGACCGGCTCTGTATGATGCGCCCCTCATGCTCGGTGATCGAGCAGAAGGAACAGCCGCCGAAGCAGCCGCGCATGATGTTGACCGAGAAGCGGATCATCTCCCACGCCGGAATGCGTGCATCGCCGTAGGACGGATGCGGCGCGCGGGCATAGGGCAGGTCGTAGACGCCGTCCATCTCGTTGGTTTCGAGCGGGATCGGCGGTGGGTTCAGCCAGACGTCGCGGTCGCCGTGGCGCTGGACCAGCGCGCGGGCATTGCCGGGGTTGCTCTCCTGGTGCAGCACGCGGCTGGCATGGGCATAGAGCACCTTGTCGGCCGTCACCTGCTCGTAGCTGGGCAGCCGCACCGCCATGCGGTCGGCACCGGCGGCGCGCGGCGACACCGGCGCGGACGGATCGTCGATGGAGCTGCTGTCCACCACCGTCCAACCGTCCGGCAGGGACGAGCGCATGATGGCGGTGCCGCGGATGTCGGTCATCGCCTTGGGCGATTCCCCCGTCAGCGCACGCTGGGCGATCTCGATGATCGCACGTTCGGCATTGCCGTAGACCAGCATGTCCGCCTTGGAATCGACCAGGACGGATCGGCGGATCTTCTCGCTCCAATGATCGTACTGGGCGATGCGGCGCAAGCTGGCCTCGATGCCGCCGAGGACGATGGGCACGTCCTTGAAGGCTTCGCGGCAGCGCTGGGAATAGACGATGACGGCACGGTCCGGCCGCTTGCCGCCCTCGTCGTTCGGCGTGTAGCTGTCGTTGTGGCGCAGGCGGCGGTCAGCCGTGTAGTGGTTGACCATCGAATCCATGTTGCCGCCGGTCACGCCCCAGAACAGCCGCGGCTTGCCCAGGATCTTGAACGGCTCCGCACTGCTCCAGTCCGGCTGGGCGATGATGCCGACCCGCAGGCCCTGCGATTCCAGCAGCCGGCCGATGATCGCCATGCCGAAGCTGGGATGGTCGACATAGGCATCGCCGGTGACGACGATCACGTCGCACTGGTCCCAGCCCAGCCGGTCCATTTCCGCGCGCGACATCGGCAGAAAGGGCGCCGCCTTGGGGCGCACGCTGCGGTCGGGGCGGTGAGTGAACAGGTTGGGGGCCGCGAGCATCGCGTTCTCCGGGTCTCGATCAACAATGCGGATGGATAAGCCGACAGTCTTACCTTGTCGGCCAGCAAATTCCCACCGCTGATAACGCAGCGGAGCAATGGGACATTGTGCGGGGTGGCGCGACAGCTATGTGGGACGCCCCACAGCCCGTGCAAGGGGCGCGGCCAGGGGGATGACCAAGGGAGCCGACCGGGAGACAAGGCGCGCGTGTGGGCACGGGAGAGGGCAGGGCGGTGGAGAGTCAGGCGGCAACGCCGCCCGTTTCACCCGTCCGGCCGTTGCGCCGTGCCACCACCCAGCCGATCAGCGCGCCCATCAGCATCACCAGGGCCGCGATCAAGAAGGCGGCGCCCGGATGCGGGAACAGCGGATCGCTGCCGACCGAGGCGGAATAGACCGTGCCGAAGAAGACCGGAGCCAGGATGCCGGCGACGCTCGCCACGCTCATGTTGGCGCCCTGCAACTGGCCTTGTTCGGATGGGCTGACCCGCTGTGTCATCAACGACTGGATTGTCGGCATCGCCAGCCCCCACAGCGCGTTCGGCACGATGGCGAAGGCGAACCAGCCGCCATCCGGCGCCAGCCCCATGCAGGCCAGCCCGAACGCCCCACCGAACAGGCCGACGACCATGGTGCCGCGGTCGCCCAGCCACTTCACCACGCGCGGCACCACCAAACCTTGCATGACCATGTCGAGCGCACCAACCATCGACAGCAGAAGACCGACATCCCAGGCGCTCCAGCCATAGCGGTGCGCGGCATAGAGCACAAAGACGGCGGGAAAGATCTGGTGGGAGACATGCAGCATGAAATTGACCATCGCCAGACCCGACAGTTCCGGATGCGAACGCAGCAGTTGGAACGCTCCGAACGGGTTGGCCCGGCGCCAGGAAAAGGCCATGCGGTTTTCCGGCGGAAGCGATTCCGGCAGCACCACCAGACCATAGAGGAAGGCCAGCCCGCTGAGCAGGCCCGCCCCCCAGAAGGGTGCACGCGGCGAGATCTCGCCCAGCACTCCGCCCAGCAGCGGTCCGGCGATGAAGCCGGCGCTGAAGGCGGCGCCGATCAGGCCATAAGCGCGCGCCCGCTGCTCCGGCGGCGTCACGTCGGCCATATAGGCGAAGACCGTGGTGAAGCTGGAGGAGGTGATGCCGGCAACGGCACGGCCGACCACCAGCCACCACAAATTCGGCGCCACCGCCATCAGCACATAGTCCGCCGCCAGCCCCAGCGCCGACAGCAGGATCACTGGCCGCCGGCCAAAGCGGTCCGACAGCGACCCGATCACCGGCGAGGAGAAGAACTGCATCAGCGCCCACAGCGCCACCAGCGCACCGTTGATGGTGCCGGCCTGTGCATCGGCCCCGGCGAACTCCTCGATCAGCGCCGGCAGCACCGGAATGACGATGCCCATCGCCACGATGTCGAGTGCGGCGGTGACGAGAATGAAGGCTATCGCGGCCTTGCGCGGACGAACGGACGACATGGAAAACCTTTGAACTCAAAAGATGTAAGCGCCCAAAAGGGACGCGGGCGTGCCCCGGCCGGAATGGGCGGCCCGGACGGCATCGCGAAGTTGGGGCGGATCATAGAGGAAGCGAAGGCGATTTGGAAGCGGAATATTTCCGATAGCGGATGTTTTATCGCGACGGGCCGTCAAAGCGCTGACATTCTGACATTGCGCTACATGCGCTTACAAGAGAAAAACACATAAGTTCGATTATGGAAATTTCCTGAATGGTCGGCTAAACCTCCAGGGCTTCATAGCCTGCCGAATCCTGATTGAGGGAGAAACAAAAAAGCTCCTGTCACCATCCGGTGACAGGAGCTTTTCGCGTTTGCCGAACACGGCGCAGACAGCGTCAGCCGAAGCGGCCGGTGATGTATTCGGAGGTCTTTTCCTTGGTCGGATTCGTGAAGATCTCTTCCGTGTTCCCGAACTCGATCAGCTCGCCCAGATACATGAAAGCGGTGAAGTTGGAGATGCGGGCCGCCTGCTGCATGTTGTGGGTCACGATGGCAATGCAGTAGTCGGACCGCAGCTCGTCGATCAGCTCCTCGCACTTGGCAGTGGAGATCGGATCGAGCGCCGAGGTCGGCTCGTCCAGCAGCAGGACCGACGGCTTCACCGCGATGGCGCGGGCGATGCACAGGCGCTGCTGCTGGCCACCGGACAGGCTCATGCCGTTCTGGCGCAGCTTGTCCTTCACCTCGTCCCACAAGGCGGCGCGGCGCAGCGAGAACTCCACACGCTCGTCCATGTCGGCGCGCGACAGCTTCTCGTACAGCTTCACGCCGAAGGCGATGTTGTCGTAGATCGACATCGGGAACGGCGTTGGCTTCTGGAACACCATGCCGACGCGGGCGCGCAGCAGGTTCAGGTCCTGCTTGGGCGACAGGATGTTGACGCCGTCCAGCATGACCTCGCCGGTGGCGACCTGCTTGGGATAGAGGTCGTACATCCGGTTCAGGATGCGCAGCAGGGTCGACTTGCCGCAGCCCGACGGGCCGATGAAGGCGGTGACCTGGCGGTCGTAGAGCGGCAGCGAGATGCTCTTCAGCGCGCGATAGCCGTCATAGAAGAAGTCCAGGTTGCGGACGGTGATCTTCTCGGGCAGGCCGGCACCGGCGATGGCACGGTCGGCGGCGGCGCCGGCCATCATGCCGGGGGGCATCGGGTGGCTGCCGTGGGCTTGGCTGTTGGCGTCCATGTGGGTCATCGTCATGGTTACTTTCTCGTCGTGCCGAGACCGGCCAGCAGCCGGGCGCCGATGTTGAGGAGCAGGATGGCGACCGTGATCAGGAGCGCGCCGCCCCAGGCCAGCTGGCGCCAGTCCTCATAGGGCGACATCGCGTACTGGAAGATGACCACCGGCAGGTTGGCCATCGGCGCGTTCATGTCCGCGCTCCAGAACTGGTTGTTCAGGGCGGTGAAAAGCAACGGCGCGGTCTCGCCGCTGATGCGGGCGACGGCCAGCAGCATGCCGGTGATCATGCCGTTGCGGGCGGCACGGTAGGCGACCATCGTGATCACCTTCCATTGCGGCGCACCGAGCGCGGCGGCGGCCTCGCGCAGGCTGTTGGGCACCAGCTTCAGCATGTCCTCGGTCGTGCGGACGACGACCGGGATCACCAGCACCGCGAGCGCCATGGCGCCCGCCCAGGCCGAGAAATGGCCCATGCGGATCACCAGCACCTCGTAGACGAACAGGCCGACCATGATCGACGGCGCGCTCAGCAGCACGTCGTTGATGAAGCGCACCACCTCGGCCAGCTTGGTGTTGCGGCCGAACTCCGCCAGATAGGTTCCGGCCATGACGCCGACCGGGGTGCCGACCGCGGTGGCGACCGCGGTCATGACGACGCTGCCGAAGATGGCGTTCAGCAGGCCGCCCTCGCCGCCCGGCGGCGGGGTGTTCTCGGTGAACAGGCTGAGGTTGATGGCCGACAGCCCGTTGTAGAGCAGCGTCCACAGGATGGCGACCAGCCAGAACAGGCCGAAGCCGGCGGCCCCCAGCGCCAGCGACAGCGCCAGCTTGTTGGCGATGCGCCGGCGGTGATACAGCCCGCCGATGGGGGTCGCCAGCGTCGCGGAATTGGACATCGTCATGGGCCTCAGACTCCGGCCTTGCGCTGCAGGCGCAGCAGCATCAGCTTGGCGATCGACAGGACGGCGAAGGTGATCAGGAACAGGATCAGGCCGAGCGCCACCAGCGAGGAGGTGTAGACGTCACCAACCGCCTCGGTGAACTCGTTGGCGATGGAGGCCGAGATCGTCGTGCCCGGCGCCATGATCGAGGAGCTGATGCGGTGCGCGTTGCCGATGACGAAGGTAACCGCCATCGTCTCGCCCAGCGCGCGGCCCAGCCCCAGCATCACGCCGCCGACGACGCCGGTGCGGGTGTAGGGCAGCACCACGTTCCACACCACCTCCCAGGTGGTGGCACCCAGCCCGTAGGCGGATTCACGCACCATCGGCGGCACCGTCTCGAAGACGTCGCGGGTGATGGAGGTGATGAAGGGCAGAACCATGATGCCCAGGATCAGGCCGGCGGTCAGGATGCCGATGCCGTAGGGCGGCCCCATGAACAGGTTGCCGATGCCGGGGATCTGGCCCAGCGTATTGATCAGGAAGGGCTGGATGGTCGACTGCATGAAGGGGGCGAAGACGAACAGGCCCCAGATGCCGTAGATGATGCTGGGGATCCCGGCGAGCAGCTCGATGGCGACGCCGAGCGGGCGCTTCAGCCAGGCGGGGCACATCTCGGTGATGAACAGGGCGATGCCGAAGCTGACGGGAATGCCGACAGCCATGGCGATGACCGACGTTACCAGCGTGCCGTAAATGGGGGCGAGCGCGCCGAATTCCTCCGACACCGGGTTCCAGACTTCGGTTCCGACGAATCCGAAGCCGAACGCGCGGAGTGCCGGCAGCGCGCCGTCGATCAGGGAAACCGTGACGCCGCCCAGAATCAGCAGGACGAGCAGCGCGAATGCGAGGGTGGCGTTGCGGAAAGCCGCATCCTGCAGGCGCTGGCGGCGGGCCCGTCGGGCGGTGGAGGCGTGTGCGTCGGTCAAGGTCAGCGCGATCTCGGTCATGGCCGCTCCGTGAGGCGTGCGGTGGGGACGGCGCAATTTCCGTCCCCTCCGGCGATCATGCCCCCGGGCGCGCCAACCAGCGGCCCGCCCGGGGTCGGTTGGCCGTCGTTACTTGGCCGACGCGGTCCAGACCGGCTTGCCGTCGGCCTGGATGGTCTGCGACCAGGTCTTCTGGACCAGCGACACCACGGCGTCCGGCATCGGGACATAGTCCAGCTCGGTCGCCATCTTGGAGCCGTTCTTGTAGGCCCAGTCGAAGAACTTCAGCGCTTCGGCCGAAGACGCCACGTCCTGCGGGGTCTTGTACATCAGGATGAAGCTGGCGCCGGTGATCGGCCAGCTCTCCGCACCCGGCTCGTCGGTCAGCAGGACGTAGTAGCCCTTGGCATTGGCCCAGTCGGCGTTGGCGGCGGCAGCCTGGAAGGCCTCGATCTTCGGGGAGACGGTCTTGCCGTCCTTGTTCTGCAGATCGAGATGGGTGATGTTGTTCTGCTTGGCGTAGGCGTATTCGACGTAGCCGATCGAGCCGTCCGTCTGCTTGACCATGTTGGCCACGCCCTCGTTGCCCTTGGCGCCGATGCCGGCCGGCCACTGGACGGAGGTGTTGGCGCCGATCTGGGTCTTGAACTTCGGGCTGGTCTTCGACAGGTAGTCGGTGAACAGGAAGTTGGTGCCCGACCCGTCAGAGCGGTAGACCGGGGCGATGGCGGTGTTCGGCAGGTTGACGTTGGGGTTCAGCGCCTTGATCTGCGCGTCGTTCCACTTGGTGATCTCGCCCATGTAGATGTTGGCGAGAACGGTGCCCGACAGCTTGACCTCGCCGGCCTTGATGCCCTTCAGGTTCACGACCGGAACCACGCCGCCCATGATCATCGGGAACTGGATCAGGCCGGCCTGCTCCAGCTCTTCCGGCTTCAGCGGCATGTCCGACGCGCCGAAGGTGACCGTCTTGGCCTTGATCTGCTTGATGCCGCCGCCCGAACCGATCGACTGGTAGTTCAGGCCCGTGCCCGTCTCCTTCTTGTAGGCGTCGGCCCACTTGGCATAGATCGGGTACGGGAAGGTGGCGCCGGCGCCGGAGATGTCGGCGGCCGAAGCGACCGAAATCGGGGCGACCGACACGGACAGGACGGCCAGGGCACCGAAGGCAGCGCAGCGAACGAACGCCGAGGTCATGGTTTTCACGGCTAAACTCCCGATAGGTTTGGACGGTTTGGTTGGGTTTTTCGGAAAAGCCCGGCCTTGGCCGGATGTCGGAACCCGCCTTCTTCGTCGCGGTGACCATAGCCGCCGCCGGTGACGGGTTTGTTTTGTTTACGTGTCAGTTTTATGAAACCGACCCGTTCGAGACCGGGAACGCGAAGTCCTGGCAAGGCTCATCGCGCGGCCCGGATTTCCTGGAGGAACAGATGCACGGCGGAGCCGAGGTTGGTCGCCTCGTGCGACAGGCCTTCCGCCACCAGCAGCACGTCACCGGCTTGGGTACGCACCTTGGCCGCGGCCTCGGACAGGCCGGCGACATGGTCCGACGCCGCCTGGGTGCCGACCGCCACACGGTGCGAGCTGTCGACGATGCTCGACGTGATCACCGCCTGCTCCTCCACCGCCGCGGCGATGGCCGAGGCGTTGGATTCGATGCGCTGGACGCTGCCGGTCATGGCCGCCACCACCTCCGCCGTCTCGCGGCTGGCCGCCTGGGTCGCGGCGATCTGGCGGGCGATCTCGGCGGTGGCCTGGGCGGTCTGGCCGGCAAGGGCCTTCACCTCTCCGGCGACCACGGCGAAGCCGCGGCCCATCTCCCCTGCCCTCGCCGCCTCGATGGTGGCGTTCAACGCCAAGAGGTTGGTCTGGCCGGCGATCTCGTCGATCAGCCCGACGACGGTGCCGATCTCTCCCGCCGTGCTCGACAGGTCGGCGACGGTGGCCTTCACCTGCTCCGCTCCGGCGGCGGTGTCGCCGATGATGCGGGCCGATTCGCCGGTGCGCTTGCTGATCTCGGCGATGGACTGGGAGATTTCCGAAGCGGCGGTCGCCACCTGCTGGATGCCCGCCGCCATCTCGCCGGACAGCTGCATCGCGGCCTCGGCGCGGTCGTTGGCGTTGGCGGCGATGTCGGTCAGCGAGCGGGCGCGGGCGGCCATCTGGCGCGCGGCCTCGGCCAGCGTTTCGACGCTGCTCAGCACGTTGCGTTCGAACTGGTCGGCGATCTCCAGCATGCTGGTGCGGCGGGCCGACGCGGCGTTGCGGCGCTCGATCTCCACCTTCTCGTGCGCCTCTTCCATGGCGCGGGCGTTGGCGATGAAGACGAACAGCGCACGGGCCATGTCGGTGATCTCGTCATTGCCGTCGGCCTTCTGCTCGACCGTCAGGTCGCCGCCGGCGACCCGGCGCATGGCATCGGCGAGCGTCTCCATCCGGCCGACGACGCGGCGCCCGACATAGAGCGAGACGATCAGACCGGCCAGCAGCACGCCGGCGGTCGCCAGCAGGATTTGAACCTGATTGGTGCGCTCCAGCGCCTCATGGGCGGCGGCGGCCCCGTCGGCGGTCGCCTTTTCCGCCGCCTGGACCAGCCCGTCGACCATGGCGGTGAGGGTGGCGCCGGTGCTGCGGTTGCTGTCGATCAGCGCGGCATTCTCGGCATAGGCCGCCAGCTCGCCGGCCCGCAGCGCCAGGATGCCGTCGTTGCCGAAGCCAAGGTCCAGCAGCCGCTCCGCCAGCCGGCGGACCTCCGCCCCCAGATCGTCGCCGGACGCGGCCAGGGTGCCGCGGATCGTTGCGGCCAGCGGGTCCAGCATGCGGCGGGCGGCAGTCAGACGGGCCGGCGTCTCGGCGTTGCCGGCCTCCGCCAGCTTGCCGGCCAGCAGGTTGGCGTCGGCCATCAGGCCGCTCAGGACGGTGTAGCGCTGCTGCGCCGCCGGCACCGTGTTGGTGGACAAATCCTGCATCCGTTCGGCGATCGCATTGCCGGCCTCAGCGATGCGGCCGCGCGAATTCAGCATCAGCGGCAGCATGCGGGCGTTGGCGTCGCGGTCCAGCCGGACGATGTCGTCGACGCTGGCGTTTAGCGACTCGGTCAGCTTTTGCCCTTCCGCCTCCGGAATCCCGGGGCTCAGCTGACGGACGCGGCGGGTGTAGACGCTGGCATCGCCATCGCCGAAGGCGGCCAGCTCGTTGATCGTCGCCACCACCGGGGCCGCCGCCTCGCTCTTCGCCAGCGGACGCAGTGCGCCCTGCAGGTCGGACAGCGCGGAGTCGAAGTCGGTGGAGAGCGACATCACCTTGGACCGGTTGGTCTCGAAGGCGCCGATCAGCAGCGATTTTGCCAGGGCCGCTTCGGCACCGCGCAGCTGGAACAGCGGGATCACCGTCTGCCCCAGTTCGGCGCCGATCACCGCGGAGGATTCGGAGGTCGCCTGCACCATCGCGGAAATCGCCTGGGCCAGCTGTTCGCGCGAGGCCTGCATGTCCGGCTTCAGCGCGGCGAGCAGACGGGCATGGGCATCGCTCAGCTCCGCCAGCCGGCCGCTGCGCTGTTCCTGCAAGGTCAGCCGCCGTCCGGTCGCCGTCCCCAGCGCATCGATGGTGCCGAGCAGCGAGCGCGCGGTTCCGGTCAGGTCGGCGACGCGGGCCGCATCGCCACCAGCATGGCCCTGTCCGCCGGCCAGCTGGGCGAGCTGACCATCCAGCGTCCGACGCTGCTCGCCCGCCGCATTGCGCAGCCGGACCAGATCCTCCTCCGACGAAGCGGCGTCGATCAGCGGCCCCAGCGCCAGCACCCGCGCCGTGGTGGTGGCAAGGCCATGGGCGGCGCTGAGCACCGGCACCTGCGTCCCTGTGATGTCGGCGACATGGCCGCGGACGGCGCCGTAGGACATCCAGCCGACCACCGCCGCGATGCAGGGCAGTGCCGCCACGGTTCCGAAGGCGATCAGCATCTTCGACTTGATGCCGGACCGCCGGCGCTGGTCGATAGGCTTTGCCATATGGGCCACCCGTGGCTTGGAGGTTGTCCGTACCGCGCCCGCGGTTCTCCGCAAGCCGGCCGGTGCCATGGGTAGCCCTTCTGGTTGGATGAATCGGTGACGGTTGGATGAAGTTTTCGCTACGCACAATCGAAAGATTGCCGGAGGCCGGAAATCATCGGTCGCGCAGGCGGTCATGGTGAATCGAACGTAAACAGCGCGTGAAACGAATAGCGGCGCCCGACTGGGCCGGACGCCGCGTTACTGCACGCATACCGCGTAGAATCTGGAAGGAATGCCGACGTTACACCGGCGGCGCCGTCCGACGCAGGCTGTCACGGTCAGAAGCCTTGGTGAACCAGGCGGTGAGCGCCGGGCGCCCCACGCGCCAATCCTCGTGCCCGAACCGGAAATCGAGGTAACCGAGCGCCACCAGCACCGACAGGATGCCGATGGTCGCCTCACCCTCCAGCGACGCGGCCTCCGCCTCCAGCAGGTCGAGCGAACGGGCCACCGCCTTACGCTGGCGTTCCATCCAGTTGGCCGATTTTTCGCCGTCCGGACGCATGGATTCCAGCCGGCGCAGGATGGCGGCATCACAGATGCCGTCGGCGACGGCCTGCTGGCGCAGCGCCGTCCAACGGGCCGGGCCGGCCGGCGGGAACAGCGGCGCCCGGTCGCCCAGCGAATCGAGATACTCGACGATCACCGGGCTGTCGAACAGCGTGGTGCCGTCCTCCAGCGTCAGGGCGGGGACCTTGCCCAGCGGGTTGTCCGTCGGCAGATCGGTGTCGGCCGACCAGGGATCGGTCGTCACCCGCTCCACCCGGTCCTCCAGCCCGCGTTCGATCAGGACCATCATCACCTTGCGCACATAGGGCGAGGTGGGGCTCCAGCGCAGCTTCAACATGGACGCTCCTTCCGCATTCGATTGGTTGTCGGCAAGCTTCACCCGCGGAAATGGTCCTTGCGCCGGCGCAGTTCGGCGAACACCTCCACCGACGGGGCGCCGGTCATGCCGATGGCGGCCTGGACACCGGGATCGTCGGCGCGCAGGAAGGGGTTGGTGCGCCGTTCCATGCCGATGGTGGTGGGAAGCGTCGGCCGGTTCCGCTCGCGCAGCTCCGCAACCTCCTCCATCCGCTGATGCAGGGCGGCGTTGGCGGGATCGACGGTCAGGGCGAAGCGTCCATTCGACTGGGTGTATTCGTGGCCGCAATAGACCAGGGTCCGGTCGGTCAGCGCCCGCAGGCTTTGCAGCGACTCCCACATCTGCGCCGGCGTGCCTTCAAACAGACGGCCGCAGCCCAGCGAGAACAGCGTGTCGCCGCTGAACAGGGTTTCCGCCGCCTCGAACCAGAAAGCGATGTGGCCGCTGGTGTGGCCGGGCACGGCGAAGACACGGGCGGTCTGCTCGCCGAACACCGTACGGTCGCCGTCGCTGAGTGCCACATCCATGCCGGGGATGCGGTGGGCGTCGGCACGGGCGCCGACCACGCTGGCGCGATGGCGCTCCTTCAGTGCCGCCGCTCCGCCGATATGGTCGTCGTGATGATGGGTCAGGAAGATGTGGGTCAGGGACCAGCCGCGCCGATCCAGCTCGGCCTGCACCGGGGCAGCGTCGCCGGGATCGACCACACCGACCTTGCCGGATGCCGCGTCGCGCAGCACATAGATATAGTTGTCGGCGAAAGCCGGAACGAGAATGACCTCCACGGCAGCGGACTCCCTGCTGTTGCGATACGAAACCCGTGTTACGCTTGGGATACCATGTACACAGATATCGTCGATCTGAGGGAGTTCTACGAGTCCGGATTGGGGCAGACGGCCCAGCGGATGATCCGGCGGCGCATCCGCACCATCTGGCCGGACGTGCGCGACCAGATCGTTCTCGGCGTCGGCTACACCACACCCTACCTGCGACCCTTCATGGGCGAGGCCGACCGGGTGGTGGCGGTGATGCCGGCCAGCCAGGGCGTCAGCTTCTGGCCGGCGGAGGGGCCCGGCATGGTGGCGCTGGGCGACGAGGCCGACCTGCCCTTCGGCGACAACACCATTGACCGCGTGCTTCTGGTCCATGGGCTCGAGGGCACCGAGCAGTTGCGCCCGATGATGCGCGAGATCTGGCGCGTGCTGGCCGGCGGCGGCCGGGTGCTGGCGGTGGTGCCGAACCGCCGCGGCCTGTGGGCGCGCGCCGACTGGACACCCTTCGGCCACGGCTTTCCCTATTCCGCCTCGCAGCTGAAGCAGGTGCTGCGCGACACCATGTTCGTGCCGGAACGCACCCGCCACGCCCTGTTCATGCCGCCGCTCCGCTCGCACTTCCTGCAAAAGACGGCACCCGCCTGGGAAGAGGTCGGCGGGCGCTGGTTCAAGGCCTTCGCCGGGGTGACGATGATCGAGGCGTCGAAGCAGATCTTTGCCGGCGTGTCGCGCCGGGCGGCGCAGCAGCCGGTGAAGCGCCGGCTGATCGTGCCGCTGCCGGGCGGTGCGGCCCCCGCCGCCAGAAGCGGCACCCCCCGCACCACCATCGCCGGCGGCGATTCCGTCGACTGCCAGCAGCCTTATCCGCGCGTCTGACGCAGCGCGTCGGTGACGCGGCCGGCGAGACCGCTGCCCAGGCTGCCGGCCCGCTCCGCGATGCTGCGGCTCAGCGCGGTCAGCTCCTCAAGATTGCGGGTCACGCCCCCCAGCGTCTGTTCGGCGTCGCCGATCCGCTGTTCCGCCGCCATGGCGTCCTGACGCGAACGGTCGAGCGACCGCGCGACCTCCGAGGTCAGGGTCGCCTGCTCGTCGATGGCGGCGGCGACGGTGCCGTTGATCGCCTGGATCGAGCCGATGGTGGAATGGATGCGGCCCAGCGCCTCGTCCACCGCGGCGGTTTCCTTTTGCAGATTGGCGACCTGATCGGCGATCTGCTTGGTGGCGTCGGCGGTCTGGCGCGACAGTGCCTTCACCTCGTTGGCGACGACGGCAAAGCCGCGCCCGGCCTCTCCCGCCCGCGCGGCCTCGATGGTGGCGTTCAACGCCAGCAGGTTGGTCTGGCTGGCGATGGCATTGATCAGCTTCACCACGCTGGCGATCTGTTCCGCGGCGGAGCGCAGCGAGTTCATCACCGTGGTGGCGCGGTCGCTGTCCGACGCCGCGGCAAGGCTGATCTCCCGCGCCTTGCTGGTGTCCCCGGAAATCTGGTCGGAGGTCGAGGCCAGCCGGTCGAGCATGCCGGCGATGGCGCTGACCGAGCCATCCACGGCACGCGCCGCCCCCGCGGCATCGGCGGCCTGCCGCAACCCATCCGTCCCGGCGGAGCGGACGGCCGCGACCGCCGATTCCAGCTTGCGGCCGGCATCGGCCAGTTCGGTGGCGAACCCGCCGACTTCGCGCTCGACCCGTTCCGACAATTCGCGCATCAGGGCGACCCGGCGGGTTTCCGCCGTTTCGGCCCGCAGGGTCGCCAGCACCCAATGGCGCGCGAGGCGGGCGAAGCGGCGGGCCTGATCGGCCGGCGCCGCGATGGCGAGCGCCCCGACCCGCTCTCCGTCCAGCTCGATGGCGATGGCATAGCCTTCCCGCATCGTGCCGCCCGACTTGGCCGCCTCATCGCGGGTGACGGCACGCTCGTCCAGCCGGCGGGCCACGATGTCGCCGGCGACCGGATGGCCGGTGCCGATCCGCTCCCGCGCGGTTGAGGCGATGACGGCACCGCTCTTGCCGGCGATGGAGACGACGGAGTCCAGTTCCCGGCCGATGGAGTCGCAAAGATCCTGTGCGATGGTGGCGCTGATGTCCAAGACGCTTCTCCCCTTCTTCCCGTTTATGGTTTTCAATCGGATTTCCACGGCACATCCCGTTGTAACGGGATATGCCAGTCGCCGAATTACCGCGTTGCGAGCACTGCTTTCGCCCGCACGCAATGTTCAGACAGTACACACAACATTTACGAACGAAGAGTTGAAAGAATGACGCAGCCGACCGTTCTGGTGCTTCCCGGTCTGGGCAACTCCGGCCCCGATCATTGGCAGAGCTGGCTGGAAGGCCGTCTGCCGGCCCTGACCCGCGTCGATCTGGGCGATTGGGATGCGCCGGAGCCGGACCGCTGGGTGGAGCGGCTCGACGACGCGGTGCGTGCCGCGCCCGGTCCGGTCGTGCTGGTCGCGCACAGCCTTGCCTGCATCCTCGTCGCCCGCTGGGCCGCGGCCAGCGACAGGACGGAAACGGTCGCCGCCGCTTTGCTGGTCGCCCCGCCCGACGTCGAATCACCCCAGACGGTGCCGGCCGAGGCCTGCCGCTTCGCCCCGGTGCCGACCGATCCCCTGCCCTTCCCGGCGGTGGTGGTCGGCAGCCGCAGCGACCCCTACTGCACCGCCGCCCGCGCCTGCGGCTTCGCCGCGCTGTGGGGCGCCGACTTCATCGACGCGGGCGAGGTCGGCCACATCAACGGCGCCAGCGGCCATGGCCCCTGGCCGATGGGTGAGACGCTGCTGAAGGACATGCTGGCCCAGATCTAACCTCCCCTTGCCGCTGCGGGCGAAAGGGTGCGACACAGGAGCGTCGTCGCGCGCCCGCCAGCGGATTGGAGCTTATGACCGGTCTTCCCATCGTCGAGGCCGCCCCGGCCAAGCTGAACCTCTACCTGCATGTCACCGGCCGGCGCGCCGACGGCTATCACGAGCTTGACAGCCTCGTCGCCTTCGCCGAGTTCGGCGACAGCATCGCCCTGACACCCGGTGCGGCACGGGTGGCCCTGCGCGGTGCCGACCTGCCGCCGGCCGGCCCGCGTCTGGCCATCGCCGGTCCTTTCGGCCCGGCCCTGATGGGCGAGTCCCCCGCCAGCAATCTGGTGATGCGCGCCGCCCATGCCCTGGCCGTCCGGCTGGGGCGCGAGGCCGACGTGATGATCGCCCTGACCAAGGCGCTGCCGGTCGCATCGGGGATCGGCGGCGGATCGGCGGACGCCGCCGCCTGCCTGCGGGCGCTCGCCCGGCTCTGGAGAGTGGCGCCGGACGACGCGGCGCTGTTTGCGGTGGCCGCCGGGCTGGGCGCCGACGTGCCGGTCTGCGTCGCTGGGCGAAGCTGCTATTTCGGCGGCATCGGCGATGAGTTGGACGAGGCGCCGGACCTGCCGGAAACCCATGTGGTCCTGGTCAACCCGAATGTCCCGGTACCGACCCCGGCGGTGTTCAAGGCGATGGCGGCCGCCCGCGCCAAAAGCGGCGCCGGTTTCTCCACCCCTGCCCGCTTCACCCGCAAACCGGCCGACGCGGCCGACCTCGCCGCCCTATTGCTGGAGCGGAACAACGACCTGACCGCCCCGGCCCTGACGGTGGCACCGGTGATCGCCGACGTGCTGGCGGCGCTGGAGCGCAGCGCCGGCTGCCTGCTGCCCCGCCTGTCCGGCAGCGGCGCCACCTGCTTCGGCCTCTACGCCACGGCGGCGGCGGCCGACTCCGCGGCCAAATCCATCGCCGCTGCATCGCCTGGCTGGTGGGTCAGGCCGACCCGGCTGCTCCCAACCCCAGCCGGCGCCCCCGCCCTGCCGCGCGGGATCGTCGCCGATCCGGCGGCGGCCGTCCCACCGCCTCCGGTCCCCTTCCCCGACACCGGCGGCTGGGGCGTGGGCTGACGAGCGCTTACGCCCGCATGTAGCCCCAGCCGTCCGCCTGCGCCTCGGCGATGTCGAGGACGCCGGCGGCGACCACCGTCAGCCCCTCGGCGGTCCGGCCGGTCTTCGCCAGCGTGTTGCCGCAGACCCGCAGGAGCCGGTCGGTCTCCGCATCCGGGCTGTCGAGGGCCGCGGCGACCGCACCGGCATTGACCACGATGCGCACCTCCGCATCCGGCCGTGCCTTCAGCAGGTTGCGGGCATTGTTCCGCGCCCGCTCCAGCGCGGCCGGGGTGGGGGCGTGGATGACCAGCCGCAGGGGAGATGCCATGTGCGGAGATGCCATGTCCGTCACTTCTTCTTTGCCGCGTCATGGAAGGTGAAGTCGAACAGCGCATCGACATCCACCGGTTCGGTGATCTGGGCCAGCGATTGCTGGAAGGCCTGCATCCGCTTGGTGGAGTCCAGGATCACCCGCGGGTCGTCGATGAAGGTCGTCGCGTCCGAGGTCAGCGCCGCCCGCATCACGTCGCGTTCGACCAGTCCCTTGCCGATGATGTCGGTCACCAGTTCCGCCGTGCGGTCCGGATTGGATTTGGCGAAGGCGGTGGCGCGGATGTGCAGCTTGACCAGTTCGGCCACCGCGTCGCGGTTTTTGGCGATGGCGTCCTCCGTCACCACCAGCACCGCACCCGGCTGCTTTGGGAACATGCTGCCGGCCTTGGCGATGATCGCCGCATCCTGGAGACGCGACTGCACCAGCGTCAGGATCGGCTCCAGGATCGACGCGCCGTCGATGGCGCCGGTCAGCAGAGACTGCTGCAAGGGCTGTTCGCCCATGCCGACGATCTCGATATCCTCCGAGGGGATGCGGGCGATCTCCGCCATCCAATAGCGCAGCACCGTATCCGGCACCGATCCGGCGGGCAGCGAGCCGATCTTCGGCCGCCGGCCGTTGGCGGCGCGGAAGGCCTTGACCCCCTCGGCCGGGCTGGCGGCGCCGGCCATCGCCTTCACCAGCGGGCCACGGCCGATCAGCGCCACCTGATCGATGACGTTGGCGGCGACGACCTTCAGCTTCACCCCTTTCGAGCGGGCGATCATCGCCGGTCCGATGCCGACATAGGCGACGTCCAGCGTCCCGGACGCGAGCGCCTGGATCATCGCCGGCCCCGACTGGAAGCTGGTGGTTTGCAGCGCAAGACCGGCATCCGCCGCCCAACCCTCGCCCGTCAGCACATAGAGCTGCGTCATAGGGATGATCGGGATATAGCCGACCCGCAGGCCGGTCGCCGCGAAGGCCGGCAGCGACGCGGCAGCGGCGGCGATGCCCAAGGCCGCCGCGCCCAGCAGAAGCTCGCGCCGGCTGACGTCGGGAGCGGTCGGACGGTCGGAATCGGTGAACTGGCTCGGGTTGGTCTGCGGCATGACGGTCTCCTTTTGCCGCGCCAACCTAGTAGGGCCAGCCGCAAATTTCAATTCACGGCCGGTCCCGACAGGAGGAACCCCGAATCAACACTGCACATTTGTTTTACCGTCAGGCCGGCAACCGGCGACGGACCGGGCGGATCAGCCACAGGTTCAGTGCCAGACTAACCAACGCTGCGCCGCCGATCACCCCTGCCATCGGCATGGCGGTGCCGTCGGCCATCAACCCGACCGCCCAGCCCGACAGCGCGCCGGTGCTGAATTGCAGCATGCCGGCAAGCGCCGACGCGGTGCCGGCCATCTGCGGGAAGGACTGCAACGCCCCGGCCATGGAATTGGCAAAGCAGAATCCGGTCACCGACATGAACAGGAACAGGCAGCCGACCAGCCCCCACAGCCCGCCCCAGCCGCTCAACACGCAGGCGACGAGCAGGATGCCGGTTGCGGCGGCCAGCCAGACGCCGATCCGCAACATCACGTCCGAGCCGAAGCGCATCACGGCGCGGCTGTTCAGCGTGTTGACGATGATCATGCCGACGATGTTCAACCCGAACAGGAAACCGTAATTCTCCGGCCGCACGCCGAACAGCTCGATGTAAACGAAGGGCGAGCCGGAGATGAAGGCGAACATCCCCGCATAGATGAAGGACGATCCCACCGCATAGCCCAGGTAACGGCGGTCGGTCAGGAGCTTGCGGTAGGCTTCTCCCAGCACCATCGGGCGCAGGCTGGTGCGCCGCGAGTCGGGATGGGTTTCCGGCAGGCTGGCAAGCGCCAGCAAGGCGACGATGCCGAAGGCGGCCTGCGCCCAGAAGATCCAGCGCCAGTTCGCCCACACCAGGATCTGGCCGCCGATCAGCGGCGCGATGATCGGGGCAGCCCCCATCACCAGCATCATCATCGACAGGACGCTGGCCGCCCGGTCGCGCTCGAAGACGTCGCGGATCATGGCGCGGACCAGCACCGGCCCGGCGCAAGCCCCCACCGCCTGCACGAAGCGCCATGCCGCCAGATGGCCGACATCGACGGTCATCGAACAGCCGACGCAGCCGATGGCGTAAAGCAGGATGCCGGTCGCCACCGGAATCCGCCGGCCGAACCGGTCGCTCAGCGCCCCCCACAGCAGCTGTCCGACGCCGAACCCCAGGAAGAAGGCCGACAGCGTCCACTGCACCTGGTCCTGCGCCGCATGCAGGTCCCGGCCGATCGCCGGCATGCCGGGCAGATACATGTCGGTGCCCATCGGCCCGAACGACATCAGCACGCCCAGTGCTGCGATGAAGAACGGGCTTTCGGCAGGCGAACGGGAACGGACGGCGGCAAGGCGCGCGAGCATCGGGAAATCCGGATATGAAGGAATGGGGAGTCGGCCGGACGGAATCCGCAGCTTTCAAGCTGATCCCTTCATTGCCCGACGCAAAGTCCTGTCTCGGCATGGCAGCGTTGAGCAAGCCGCGACGTAACGCCGCCGCGACAATCTGGGTTCAGGTCAAATCACCGCGGTTACGGCGCAATAAAATTCTGGTTCGCTCCAGTAATCCATGCCTAAAATTGAACCCGGTTCACAGGCTTCCACCCAGCCAGAGGCCGCGCCATGCCGCACCCCACCCGCCGGTCGGTCCTGTCCCTCGGTGCCGCCGGCACCGCCCTGGCGCTGCTTCCGCACCACGCGCATGCGGCAGCCATCCAGTCCACCCAGCCCGCCCTCGTCCCTGGGCTGGTCTATGCCGCCGGGCAGAAATTCGACAAGAGCTTCAACGAGGGCGCCTTCACCGGGGCGGAGCGGTTCAGGAACGCCACCGGCATCGCCGTCACCGAATATCTGCCCTCCACGCCCGTGCAGTTCGATCAGGGCGCGGCCTCGCTGCTTCGGCGCGGGGTGACCGATCTGGTCGCCATCGGCTTCTACTACGCGACACCGCTGGCGCGGCTGGCCCCGGCGCACCCGGCGGTCCGCTTCACGCTGATCGATGCGGTGGCGGAGGGACCGAACATCCGCTGCGTCACCTTCAAGGAGCAGGAGGGATCCTTCCTTGTCGGCGTGCTGGCGGCGCTGGCATCGAAAAGCGGGACCGTCGGGTTCGTCGGCGCGCTCGACATCCCCCTGATCCGCAAATTCATCGCCGGTTACGAGCAGGGCGCCCGCCATGCCCGCGGCGACATCAAGGTGCTGGTGAATTTCGTCGGCACCACGCCGGCCGCCTTCAACGATCCCGCCAGCGGGGCCGAGGTGGCGCGCAGCCAGTTCCAGCGCGGCGCCGACGTGGTGTTCGCCGGGGCCGGCGTCTCCAACTTCGGCATCTTCGCCGCGGCGAACGAGGCAAGGCGGCTGGCCATCGGCGTCGACAGCAACCAGAACTACCTCTATCCCGGCTCCATCCTGACCTCGATGCTGAAGCGGGTCGATCTGGCCGTGGAATCGAGTTTCGAGGCGGCCCGTCAGGGCCGATGGAGCGCCGGCACGGTGGCGCTCGGCCTTGCCGAGTCGGCGGTCGATTATGCGCTCGACGAAAACAACCGCGATCTGGTGACGACCGCGATGGTGGAGGCGGTGGAGGCCGCCCGCCGCGGCATCGTCGCCGGCCGCATCCCGGTGGCCGACGGAAGCTGAGCCACGGCTATGCCGGCGCCTCGAACGGCTGCCAGCCACGGGCCCCGGTCAGGTCGGCGCCCTTCAGCGTGGCGAAGCTGGTCTTGATCGCGGTCAGGTCGGTGCCGCGCAGCACCACGCCGGCAAGGCTGGCGTCGCGCAGGTCGGCGCCGTTCAGCCGCGCCTTGGCGAAGCTGGTCGGCCACAGCCGGCTGCCGTCGCCGCTGAGGTCCACCTTGCGGAACTTGGCTCGCCACAGCTTCGCTCCGGCCAGATTGGCACCTTCCAGATTGCAGCCGGACAGGTCGGCGCTGGTGAAGTCGGCATCGCGCAGGTCGCTGTAGGACAAATCGGCCATCATCAGCTTGGCGCCCGAGAAATCGGCCCCGCGCAGCCCGCAGAACCGCATCACCGCCCCGCACAGCAGCTGGTTGGCAAAATTGTAGCCGCGCAGATCGACCCGCTGGAGCTGGATGCGGTCGCCGCCCTTGCCGAACTTGTCGACCCAGATCTGATGCTCGGCGATCAGCTCGCTCATCCGCGCCGCCGTGGTGGTCAGGCCGGTGCCGTCGACATCGATGCCGTGCCGTTCCAGCGCCGTACGCAGCTCGTCGTTCAGCCGGGCGCCGCACATCAGCACGCCGTCCAGCGTCGTCTTGCGCATGGTCGCCCCGGTCAGGTCGGCCCCGATCAGGATGGCGCCGCTGAGGTCGCTGCCGGTTAGGTCGGCGCCGGACAGGTCGCTGCCGCTGAAATCGCACTGCGCCATCCGGCAATCGGTCAGCACCGCCTCGGACAGGGTGCAGCCGACGAAGGTGGTGGTGCCGTCCGTATTGCCGGCGGCCCGGAACTCGCCACTGTCCAGAACCATGCCGCGGCGGAGGTCGGCGCCCTGGAGGTTGGCATTCTGCAGCCGGGCGCCATCCACCCTGGCGCCGCGCAAATCCGCCCCCTGCAACTGCGCCCCGGTCAGGTCGGCCTTCGACAGGTCGGCGCCATACAGATCGGCCTTGGACAGCAGGGTGCCGACCAACCGCGCCCGTGTGAGGCTGGCGCCGGTCAGCTTGGCGCCCGACAGGTTGACGCGGTTGAGGCCGAGCCCGGCCAGATCGTAGAAGCTGAGGTTGGCGCGCCGCCCCTTCCCTGCCGGGTCGCGCAGAAGCCATTGCTGGTGGCGTACCAGCGCATCGCGAACCGCCCGGAGGTAGCGTTCATCCATCATGCGGCGCGTCGTTGCCCCGGCATTTCCGTCCCGGACACGCTGTCCCGGACTGTTGGCGTGGTGGATGTTACCGAAACCGGTTGAATTCCGGAAGATGCCAGCCGTCGAACCTTCGCCCGATCGGCAAGAATCTTTTGTTGCATGGACATTTCCGGTCCGACATAGGCCGGCCCGCCGGTCACGACCGCGTGATCGATGCCTTCCCCGGCTTGGGTAGGGGGAATGGCGACCCAATATACTGGGCTCAGAACATCGATCATCTGCATGGGAGACCGGCGGCATGCCCGAATCGGACAAGACAGCATCGGCCAAGAGCGAACAGGAGTGGAAGCAGGACCTGTCGCCCAACCAGTTCAAGGTTCTGCGCGAGCACGCCACCGAATATCCGGGCACCAGCCCGCTGAACGACGAGAAGCGCCACGGCGTCTACCGCTGTGCCGGCTGCGGCCAGCCGCTGTATGCCAGCGACACCAAATACGAAAGCGGATCGGGCTGGCCCAGCTTCTGGGAGCCGCTGCCGGGAGCGGTCGAAACCTCCACCGACTACAAGTTGGCCTATCCGCGCACCGAGGTTCATTGCGCATCCTGCAAAGGCCATCTCGGCCATGTCTTCGAGGACGGGCCGCGGCCGACAGGCAAGCGCTATTGCATGAATGGCGTCGCCATGAGCTTCGAGCCCGAGGAAAAGTCCGACTGACCGGCAGAACTATGACCGGCCGCCGGCTTTCCTTCGACGGATCGGCGTTCGGTCATAAACCCTAATGAAAAAGGCGGGTTTGCCCCTATTTCGGCTAAAAATGACAACCCCGACACGGAGCGCGATGGTATGATCCGCTCCGTGCGACGGGTTGTCGCGAGGGCATCGCCGCCCTTCGCCGGTCGTGGCACCATGCGTCGATGGACAGACGCAGGCATTCGGTGCGGCTGGCGGAGGGCGAATGGTCATTTCGGCCGAATTCCTGGGGATGCTGCTACTGATCGCCAGCGCCGCCGCGCTCGGACTTTCCATCGTCGTCGATGTCGGCCGCGTCAGCGCGGAAAAGACCCGCGAGGCGATAAACCAGCGCCAGTACGACAAGAAACGCGCCGCACTCGCCGAATGGCGCCAAAAGACGGAGCGCAAGCGCGTCGATCTGACGACCCTGCAAGCCCGCCTGACCGAATTCAACGGCCGGCGCCAGAAGGCGTTGACCGAGTCGCGCGCTCTGGAATTCTCCAAGATCGAACTGGTCCACGAACTGGGCGACCAGGACAGCGACGGCGACATCTATTGGGCACAGCTGGCGGTCGGTCCCAATTTCAACGAGCTGGACCGCAAGGAGATCGTCTTTTCGCGCCAGATTTGGGAATACCGCAACGTCTCCCACATCACCGCTCCGTCCGCCGAACAGGCCCATGCCACGGTGCGGAGCAGCTTTTCCCAGCGCAACGGCGTGATCTGCTCTCCCGTGGTCCCCCTGGCGCTCGCTCCCGACCCCGAGGTCGAGGCTGACGCGGCATGATCGGGGATCGCATGAGGGGAACGGCGCCATGACCGGCATGATGCTGTATTTCGCGCTGGGCCTGATGGTGCTGACCGTCCTGTCCAACCGCTACTGGCGCCGCCAGCTGGTCGTGACGCGGATCGCCATGTCCAAGCTGAAGGAGAAGGTGGAGGACGTGACCAAGGAGGTCGCCGACGTCGCCTCCGACTATGCCCAGCTGGCGCACCATTATGCGGAGATGGAAAAGCGCGTCCAGAAGGCGGAGATCGACATGCAGGCCGCCATTCTGGAACTGGACCAGAAGAAGTCGGCCCCGATGCAGCGCTACGTCGTCTTCGACCGGAACGAGCCGCGCCCCGGCCGTTTCTGGGAGGTCGCGGTGCGCTGCCACCCGATCGGCGTCAGCCTGTCCGACCAGCGCGGATATCGCGGCTGGACCGGGGTGCGCCGCTTCCTGCTGATCGCCGACGGTGAACGCGAGGCCCGCGAACGGGTCGCCGCCCGCTATCCCCGCAAGGCCGGTTTCGAGATCGTCGAGGTCGCCGGCTGCCGCATCAATGGCCTGACCGTCAACCGCATTTCCGAACTCAGCACCTTCCGCAAGCCGGCCAAGCCGGAGGAGGACGCCGCCGCCGCCGCCCGCCCGCAACGCCGGACCTCGCCCGCGCAGTCCTGAGTCCGTCTTCACCTGTCCAACGCCCCTTTCCCGTCGCTGGCGGCGGCCTATCTGCTGTCGGGCCATGCCAAGATTTCTCCTGAAACGACCAAGACCGAACCCCTGGGTTTTCGCCCCTCTCCTGCTCATGCCGCTTGTGGGCGCCTGTTCCGGCCCGCAGATCGTCGATGCGCTCACCCCACGGTCGGGCTACACGGTCGCCACCGGCCTGCCCTTCGCCGACGATCCGCGCCTGCGGCTGGATCTCTACCGGCCCGACCGGCCGGCGCCGGGGGCGCCGACGGTGGTGTTCTTCTATGGCGGCAACTGGGAGACCGGCGACAAGGGCATGTACCGCTTCGTCGCCCAGGCGTTGACCAGCCGCGGCTACAGCGTCGCCATCCCCGACTACCGGCTCTATCCGCAGGTGCGCTATCCGGACTTTCTGCGCGATTCCGCCGCCGCGGTCGCCTGGGTCCGGCGCCACGGTGCCGAGCACGGCGCACAGCCCGGACCGGTGGCGGTGATGGGGCATTCGGCCGGAGCCTACAACGCCCTGATGCTGGCGATGGATCGCCGCTGGCTCGCCGAACAGGGGCTCGACCCCGCCCGCGACCTGCGCGCCGCCGTGGGGCTGGCCGGGCCCTACGACTTCCTGCCATTGCAGAGCGACATGCTGAAGGACCTGTTCGGCCCGGAGAAGACGCGGCCGGACACCCAGCCGATCACCCATGTCGCCGCCCCGCTGCCGCCCCTGTTCCTCGCCACCGGCACTGCCGACGAGACGGTCCTGCCCCGCAACAGCCGGAATCTGGCGGCCAAGGCGCGCGAGGTCGGCGGAAGCGTGCGCACGGTGGAATATGACGGCATCGGCCACATCCGCATCGTCGCCGCCCTCGCCGCACCCTTGCGCTGGCTGAACCCGGTGCTGGACGATGTCGATGGTTTCCTGAAATCGCTGCCGGAAACCGGAAGCTGATCAATCCACCGCGGCCTGGAACATGTATCCCATGCCGTGGACGGTGACGATTCGGGTGGGGTCGGCGGGGTCGTGTTCCACCACCCGGCGCAGGCGGCGGACCAGCCGGTCGATGGAACGGTCGTACGGCACCGAGTCGCCGCGCAAGGTCAGATCGAGAAGGTCGTCGCGGCTCAGCACCCGCCCCGGATTCTCGACGAAGGCGGCGAGCAGCTCGAATTCGGCGGAGGTCAGCCGGGCGTCCTCCCCATCGGGACCGCGCAGCCGACGCTTGTCGAGATGAAGCTCCCACCCGTCGAACCGCTTCACCCGCCCGCCGGCCGGTCTGGTCGGCTTGGCGATGCGGCGCAGCAGGCTGCGGGTGCGCGCCAGGATCTCGCGCGGCTCGAACGGCTTGGTGATGTAGTCGTCGGCGCCCAGTTCCAGCCCGATCAGCCGGTCCATGCGGTCGGACCGCCCGGTGATCAGGATGATGCCGATGTTGGAGGCAGCCCGCATTTCCCGCGTCACCGCCAGACCGTCCTTGCCGGGCAACCGGATGTCCAGCAGCAGCAAGTCGATGCGCCCCCGCGCCAGCAGCGCCGACAGCTGGTCGCCGTCCCGCGCCAGCATCACCCGATAGCCCTCCCCTTCCAGGTAGGCCTTCAGGGTCTCGCGGGTGATGGGATCGTCGTCGACCACCGCGATGGTGTGCATTGTCCCCCGTACCGGACTGAGACGGGTGGCGGATTGTCTGCCACACCCAGCACCGAAACTATCGGTTCCGGCAATTTGACACAAGCTGGAGAGTAACGGAACTGCGACGGGCAGTGGCAGATTGTTCCGCCCCGCCACAGTGGCTGATAGGGACAATCGCGGGCGATCTTGCCAGAAGGTCGAGACAATGCCACATTTGTCCCCATGACAAACTGGACCCCGAACCTGGAGGGCCGTCCCGGCCCGCTCTATCGCGTCATCGCCGACGCGCTGGCCGACGACATCGCGGAGGGCGTGCTGCCCACCGGCACGCGGCTGCCGACGCACCGCGACCTCGCCTTCCGCCTCGGCGTGACGGTGGGAACGGTGACCCGCGCCTATACGGAGGCCGAGAAGCGTGGGCTGATCGGCGGCGAGGTCGGCCGCGGCACCTTCGTCCAGGGACAGCGTCCGCCAACCACCCCCCTGCCGCTCGGCTGGCCGCCGGCCGGGGAGATCTCGGCGGGCCCCGCCATTGTCAACATGACCACGGTCCATCCCGAACACGCCGTGGCGGTGCAGACCTTCGGCCAGACGCTGTCCGCCATCGCGGCATCGGGACATGCGGCGAAACTGATCGGCTACGGCCCGCATGCCGGCCTGCCCGACCATCGTGCCGCCGCGGCGGCCTGGCTGGAACGCCAGCACCGGGTCAAGGCGACGCCTGAGTCGGTGCTGCTGACCACCGGGGCGCAGAACGCGCTGGCCGTGGCGCTGGCCGCCGTGGCCCGCCCCGGCGACGTCATCCTGGCGGAACGGCTGACCAACATCGGCACCAAGGCGCTGGCCGCCACCCAGGGCTATCATCTGGAAGGCGTCGCCATCGACGAGCATGGTCTGGTGCCCGACGCGTTCGACAGCGCCTGCCGCCGGCTGGGGCCGAAGGCAGCCTATCTGGTGCCGACCCTGCAGAATCCGACGGCGGTCGTCATGCCCGCCGCCCGCCGGCGCGAGATCGTCGAGATCGCCCGCCGCTATGGCGTGATCCTGATCGAGGACGACGTGTTCGGCTTCATGGTGCCGGATGCCGTGCCGATCCAGACCATGGCCCCCGACATCACGCTCTATGTGTCCAGCGTGTCGAAGAGCCTCGCCGCCGGCCTGCGGCTGGGCTTCGTCGTCGCCCCGGCGGAACTGCGCACCCGTGTCGAGACCGCCATCCGGGCCCTGCAATATTCCGCTCCCGCCCTGCCGGCGGAGGTGGCCGCGCGCTGGATCCAGGACGGCACCGCCGACCGCATCGTCGCCACCCAGCGGGAGGAGGATCTGGCGCGCCAGCGGCTCGCCAGATCCATCCTGCCGGCCGAGACCGTCTATGGCCACCCGGCGGCCCAGCATCTGTGGCTGGTCCTGCCCGAGCCCTGGCGGCGCGAGGACTTCATCGGAGAGGCGCGCCGCCGCGGGGTGATCGTCACCGGTGCCGACGCCTTCGCCGTCGGCCGCGCCAGTGCGCCCCATGCGGTGCGTGTCGGCCTGTGCATGCCGCGCAGCCGCGACGAGGCCGCCCGCGGCCTGCGCGCCCTTGCCGATGCGATCGACGCGCCCGCGGCGGCGATGTTGTCCATCGTCTGACCGGAGTGCAGGCACCGCGGCGGCGACATGTGAACACCGATGGGAAAATCCTGCCGCCCCTGCCGGTCCAAACCTGCCGCCCGGCACCGATGAGCCTGCCATAGCCCCTGTCAGGTCAAAGGCTTAGCTCTGGCCCGCATCCTGCACACCCCTCGATTGTCATTTCCTGACGGGAATGCGGAACGAGGGGAGCGCACCATGGTCAGCCTGTCCAGTTACGCCGATGTCGGCAGCATGGCCCAGAGCCTGCAGCAGTCGATCGACGCCGCGGTCAAGCGCGTGCAGCAGCAGGCAACGGGCAATGGTGGTGCTACCGGCAAGGTCCAGGAGTACGAGCAGACCGTCAACAAGTCGGCGATGAACGCCGCCCCCTTCGCGACGGGCATCGGCACCCTGATAAAGGACACCAGCCGGCTGAACGTCTTCAGCTCGCTGGCCTCCAACGATCCGGCAGATTTCTACAAGTTCAACGTGCCCACATCCGGCGCCGTGACGCTGGGGACGGTGGGCGATGCCGGCGTCCGGCTTCAACTGATGGACCGTGGCGGCAAGGTCATCGCCGACAGCAACAAGGATGCCGGCGCCAGCTATGACGCCTTCCAGAAGCTGAAATCCGGCCAGATGACGCTGGACAAGGGCGACTACACCCTGCGTGTCGCCCGCGACAAGGACGTGCCGGTCAAGGATGCCAAGAGCTACGGCGTCCAGCTGCGCATGGGCAACTACAGCAAGGACTACGACACCATCGCCAAGCAGCCGGCCAAGGGCGACAACCCCTTCGGCGGCAACACCAAGCTTCAGGGCCTGGCCTCGATCCTGGGAGCGGGCAGCGCCTCGCTCAACCCCTCGGCGATGCTGCTGGGCGGGTCCGGCGGCAGCTATGGCGGGCGCGGATCGCTGCTGAACGCGATCCTGTGATCGCAGTAGGCGTCAGGCCAGACGGTCGCGCCCCGTTTCCTTGACCAGCAGAACCGCCTGGGTGCGGCTGCCGACGTTCAGCGCCTTGAGCACGCCGGTGACGTGGGTCTTCACGGTGGACAGGTTCAGGCCCAGCCGCTCGCCGATCTCCTGGTTGGACAGGCCTTGGGCGAGCAGGTCCAGAACCTCCAACTGGCGGCGGGTCAGCCCGTCGAAGATGCTGGGGGCCACGGCGCGCGGGGCTCCCGCAGCCGCGTGGGCCGGTGCGCCCGGCATGCCCAGCACCGGCGGCACATAGGATCCGCCGGCCATCACCAGCCGCAGGATGTTCACCACCAGCACGTCGTCGGTCGATTTCGGAATGAAGGCCCGGACGCCGCGCGACAGCACCGCGCGCATTTCGTCCGGCGACTCGATCATCGAGAAGATGGCAACCGGAACCGGCGCCACGCGCTTGACCAGCGCCTCGACATCCTCCAGCCCGCCGAGACCCGGCATGCGCAGGTCCATCACGATGAGGTCGAACGCGGTCCCGCCGTCCTGCATCGTGCCGTCGAGGATGGCGTTCAATTGGCTGAAGCTGGTGGCGGCCACCACGGTGGCCTGCTCGTCCAGTTCACCCACCAGATGGGTCAAGCCGCTGCGGACGATGGAATGATCGTCGGCGATCAGAACCTGCATGTAACGTCTCGGACCGGAGATGCCTTGGGTACCGTATCGTCATACGCTGACGCAACGGTCCGCGCTACCTCCTTCGCACATCCGGCACCTTTGTTCCATTGCCGCGATGCTTGGAAGGATTGCAGGCGCCTGCGGGGGAGAGGCCGCTGCCCCTCCCCCCGTTTGCCGTTCAGGAGATCTTGATCATAATCTGGGCACGGCGGTTCGACGGCTCGCGCACGTTCGGACCGGTCGGGACCATCAACTGGTTCTCGCCGACACCTTCGATGGAGATGATGTTGGCCGGCGTGCCATGCTTGATCATGGCCTGCCGCACCGCCTCGGCGCGGCGGAGCGAGAGCCTCTGGTTGTAGGACGGCGCGCCCGAGGTGTCGGTGTGGCCGATCACCTGGATGCGGACGGCACGCGCGCGGCTGGCACCGTCGGCGGCATCGGCGATGATCTTGTCGGAGTTCGGCGTGATGACCGCCTTGTCCCAATCGAAGAACACCTGATACTCGCTCTGCGGCTGGGCGGCCATCGGCGGGGCTGCCGGCGCCGGGGCGGCGATGGGGGTCGCACGCTCCGGACCGCCGAAGGTGTAGCGCAGGCCGGCGAGGATCGTGTGATTGCGGTACTCGCCCTTCGAGGTCACCGGGCCCAGTTCGAACTCCGGATCGACGGTGGCGAAATACCGGTAATCCAGCGTCAGCGCGACATTGTCGTTGATCGCATAGGAGGCGCCGACGATGCCCTGATAGGCGAAGACCCAGTCGCGGTCGCT
Organism: Azospirillum sp. TSH64; assembly: GCF_003116035.1. Classification (GTDB taxonomy): domain Bacteria; phylum Pseudomonadota; class Alphaproteobacteria; order Azospirillales; family Azospirillaceae; genus Azospirillum. The sequence continues at coordinate 1,304,525 of NZ_LGQW01000015.1, read as the reverse complement.
GGCGCCGTTCAGCGATTGCTTGACGCCGGCGATACCGGCACCGGCACCGATGTAGGGGGTGATCGGCAGGCCGATGTTGATGTCGTACAGCAGGTTGCCCATGAAGGCGACCGAGCTCATCTTGCCGCCCAGATTGTTCAGGCCGGGGGTGGCGCTGCTGGTGCCGTCCACGCTGTTGCGCCACCGCCAGGCGGCCTCCAGCTCGGCGCGCAGGCCCATCGCGGTGGCGTAGCCGACCGACAGGTCGCCGATGCCGCCGATCTTGAATTCCTCCTTCAGGCCCAGGCCGGGAGCCGGATAGCTGCTGAGGTCCGCATCCTCGGTCCAGTTCACGCCGGCGCCAGCACCGACATAGAAGCCTTCCGTACCGGCGAAAGCGGCGGTCGGGACGGCCAGCGAAGGAAGGGCGACGGTCAGTGCCGTGCCCAGCAAAATCCCACGCATCGTCATGTTCTTGTTCCCATCGTTGACGGCGTTGGTCGATCGGGACATCCCGGCCTGCGGTGAAATGCGTGACAGAACGGGCTCCGGCCCCGACAATGGATTCCGCACCTGCGGCTTCCAATCCCGCCGCCTCACGCCCATTTTCCCTGTTGCAGATTTGCCTCAGCCGCCTCAGAGGCATTTCCTCGCGCGATAACAATAACTTGGACAGAATCCCCAATGCCCTCTACCCCGGACGGTTCGGTTGATTACCCCCTCTGCACCACTCCCGAGCCCGGCGGCTGGCAGGAGGTGGCGCCCGGCGTGCTGTGGATCCGGCTGTCCCTCCCCTTCCAGCTCGACCACATCAATGTCTGGGCGCTGGACGGCGGCACGGTCGGCTGGACGCTGGTCGATTGCGGGCTCGGCGATCCGCGCAGCCGCGCGGTGTGGGAAGTGCTGCTGCGCGATGCGCTGGGCGGGCGCCCGGTGGAGCGGGTGGTCGTCACCCATTTCCATCCCGACCATATCGGCGCCGCCGCCTGGCTGGTGGAACGGACCGGCGCCGGCTTTGCCACCTCGCTGACCGAATGGCTGTTCGCCCGCACCCTGTCGGCCGGCACCGATGCCGCCACCGACGCGGTGGTCGAGCAGTTCTATCGCCGCTGCGGCCTGGAGGAGGATACGCTGCGGTCGCTGCTCGCCCGCAAGGGGGCTTACAGCCGCGGCGTGCCCACCGTGCCGGCGACGCTGACCCGCCTGCGGGCCGGCGACCGGCTGCCGGTGGGGGACCGCCACTGGACGGTGATCGGCGGCAGCGGCCATACGGCGGAACCGGTCAGCCTCTACCGGCCGGCCGGCGGCGGCAGCCCGGACCTGCTGATTTCCGGCGACCAGATTCTTCCGCGCATCAGCCCGAACATCAGCGTCTGGCCGTCGGAACCGGAGGCCGATCCGCTCGCCGACTATCTTGCCAGTCTTGAGGGATGGAGCGTCCTGCCGGCGGATACGCTGGTCCTGCCCTCCCACGGCCGTCCCTTCCGCGGCCTGCACCGGCGTGCAGAGGAGCTGGCTCTCCACCATGGGGAGCGGCTGGCCGAGATCGAGACTCTGTGTGCAGCCCCCCGGACCGCCGCGGCGGTGACGCGGGCGCTGTTTCCGCGCCCACTCGACCCGCAGCAGATGCTCTTCGCCGTGGGCGAGGCGGTGGCTCACCTCAACCACCTGATCCGCAAGGGGCGGCTGGAGCGGACCGCCGGACCGGCTGGCGAGCCGGCTTCGCTTCCGCCGGCCGACCTCTACCGCCGGCCGGCAGCCATCACAGCGGCCTGACGGCAGTTATTCGGTGACGATCTCGAACTCGTGCGGATCGAGCAGCGTCGCCACCGACAGGGTCTTCAACGTCTTCGGGTCGTCGGTGCGCTTCATCTGGGCATGCTGGGTGCCCATGCCGTCCTTGCGGATGGCGATCACTTCCCAATAGCCGCCGCTGGGGGACAGCTTGCGATAAATCTGTCCCTCGACCACCTCGCGCTTCCTGCGCATTTTCGTTCTCCAAAACCCGTCCCATGCCGGCGACCGTCACAGTCGCCGCGAAGGGCGCCATTGAAGCACAAAACCCCCCTGCCGTGGCGAGTGTCCGTTCGGTGACCCTTTGCCGATGACGCATTTGCGTTGTTGCAACGCAGCACGTCCGGAGCACCCCCGATGACCCTTTGCCGCAGGCCCCCTTCAGAGTGGAACAAAAGGCGCGGCTGTGAGTTCATAGCGGTCATGAACACCGATCTCGACGTGCTTGTCTTCGCGACCCGCCTGGTTGATGAACTGGGCGAAACCGCGATTCGAATGAGCCGCGTTCGTCTTGTCGAACTCACGGCCGCCAACCACACCCGTGCCGCCGCCTTCTGGCGGGAGGTGATGGGCACATGCGAACGGCTGCTGACCGAACGGTCGGGCCGGCGTGTGGCGACCGGGCTCTCCCCCCAGGCAATTGCTGCGGCGCAGCCAGCCATGGCCCAGCACCGCGTCGCCTATGTTCCCCGACCTATTCCCTGACCGGCTTGTTCGACAAGCCCGGTACTTTTTTGAACCATCAAAGAAAAAGGCCGGCACTGACGTGCCGGCCCTTTCTCGCGGAACGCAGATGCGTTTCGCTTACTTCACTTCGGCGTACTGGCCGTTGTGCCACTTGTACCAGACATAGGCCGGGCTGGTGACGTCGCCCTTGGCGTCGAACCCGATCTTGCCGATGACGGTGTCATAGCTGCCCTTGCGCATGACGTCGGCAACCTTTGCAGCGTCGGTCGAGTTCGCCTGCTTCACCGCGTTCGCCCAGATCTGGAGAGCGGCGTAGGTGTAGAGGGTGTAGCCTTCCGGCTCGTAGCCCGCCTTGCGGAACTTCTCCACGACGGCCTTGGCGTCCGGCTTCTCGCGCGGATCCGGGCCGAAGGTCATCATGGTGTCCTCGCCGGCATCGCCGGTGATGGCCCAGTACTCGTTGGTCACCAGCGCGTCACCCGACACGATGATGGCCTTCAGGCCCTGGTCCTTCATCTGGCGGGCGATCAGGCCGGCCTCGGTGTGGTAGCCACCGACATAGACGGCGTCGATGTTCGCCTGCTTCAGCTTCGACACCAGAGCGGAATAGTCCTTCTCACCGGCCGTATAGGCTTCGTAGATGGCTTCCTTCTGGCCGCCGGCGTTCAGCGCCTTCTGCGTCTCGTCGGCCAGACCCTTACCGTAGGCCGACTTGTCGTGCAGGATGGCGATGTTCTTGCCCTTGTACTTGTCCAGCAGGTACTTTCCGGCGATCAGGCCCTGCTGGTCGTCACGGCCGCAGACGCGGAAGACGTTCTTCAGGCCCTGCTCGGTCAGCTTCGGGTTGGTCGAAGCCGGGGAGATCTGCAGCATCCCTTCCTCGGCATAGACCTGACTGGCCGGGATCGACGAGCCCGAGCAGAAGTGACCGGCCACGAACTTCACACCGGCCTTGGCCAGCTGGTTGGCGACGGCCACGGCCTGCTTGGGATCGCAGGCGTCGTCACCGACCTCCAGCTTCAGCTTCTGGCCCAGAACACCGCCGGCGGCATTGATGTCCGCGACGGCCTGCTCCATGCCCTTCTTCATCTGCTCGCCGAAGGTGGCGTACTGGCCGGTGATCGGGCCGGCGGTGGCCACCGCGATATCAGCCTTGGCGGCCGTGGCGGAGAGCGCGGTCGCCGCGATCGCGGCGAGAAGGGACAGCTTGAATTTCATGGGTGTGCTTGCTCCCTGTTCTATGAAGTGGTCCCTGTTGCAACATACCCCCGGCCCTTTCGGGCCTTGCCGCCGGGTCCCCTCCGGCGGGTTCCAGAATACCATACCCCGAGTGGCGCACAGTGCGACAGTTTCGCGGGCACCAATCAGCCGTACGGTCTAATTCCTTATGTCTAGTGGTCCCTGCTCAACCGGCCCTGCTCAACCGGAGGTGCCGGTGCGGTCGCGCCAGGCAAACGGCCCGGCGCGCTCATAGAGCCAAGGATACTGGTTGACCATA
>NZ_LGQW01000015.1:1225662-1300557 GCF_003116035.1 Azospirillum sp. TSH64 | reverse complement strand
GGCTCCCCCCCGGGGGGGAAACCCCCCCGCCGTAGTAGCGGCGGGCGAGCCAGTCCTCATCCACCTCGTCCAGCATGGCGCGGTGCTCCTGGGTTTCCCCCCTCCCCCAGGGAAGAGGGGGAGTCACATCACGCCGGGACGCAGCAGTCGGCCGGGCAGACGGCGGCGCATTGCGGGCTGTCGAACTGGCCCTGGCACTCGGTGCACTTGGCCGGATCGATGACGTAGGTGCCCTTCTTCAGGCTGATGGCGATGTTCGGGCACTCGGCCTCGCAGGCGCCGCAGACGGTGCATTCGGCGGACTTGATCTTGTAGGCCATGGCTCTCTCCTTGGGTGATGGGATGGCTGTGGAGGGGGAAAGGGTGTCAGGCGCGGCGCGCGGTCAGCGCCCCGGTGCGGATCACCGCATCCTGGCCGGCACGGGACTGGACGACGCCCTGGCCGAGCCGCTCGGCGTAGTCCTTGAAGTAGGCCAGCGCAGATTCCTCGATGTAGTCGAAGGCAAAGCGGTCGACCGGTTCGATCCCGGCATCGGCCAGCGACTTGGACGGGCAGCCGCCGATCTTGGCGACGAACACCGCGGTGCAGTCGTTGATGGCGGCCAGCACACCGTCCAGCGTGTCGACATCGCCGGAGCCGCCTTCGCAATACTGGTCGACGCGGCGGTGCCCGACGAACTTGGCGCCGGCCGGTCCGACCTCGTAAATCTGGAATTCCTTGGCGTGGCCGAAATGCTCGTTGATGCGCTCGCCGCCCTTGGTGGCGACGGCGATCAGGATCGGATCGACCGTCGTGCCGACGCTGTCGCGAACATCGGCCTGGGCTGCGGCCTTCGAGGCGTGGCGGCCGGCGCGCTCGGAGTCGACATGCTCGCGGTAGGTGCGGCGGGCCTCGTCGTCATACTCGATGAAGCCCATCGCCTCGATCTTGTCGGCGGTGAATTCCTCGCCGCGGTCCTCGCCCAGCAGGCCGACGGCATCGGCACGGCACTGGCGGCAGTGGCGCATCAGCTTGGCCCCGCCCTCGCAGGCGTCCTGCACCACCTTCAGCTCCTGCGCGGTCGGGCCGCGCTGGCCGTTCAGGCCGAAATACGTCCCATGGGCGGGGTCGGAGATCAGCGGCATGATGTTGTGCAGGAAGGCGCCGCGGCTCTTCACCGCCTTGTTCACCTCCAGCAGGTGCTCGTCGTTGACCCCTGGGATCATGACCGAGTTCACCTTCACCAGGATGCCGCGCGAGGTCAGCATCTCCAGCCCCAGCATCTGCTGCTCATGCAGGATCTTGGCGGCGTCCAGCCCGGTCCAGCGCTTGTGCTTGTAGAAGAGCCACGGGTAGATCTGCGCGCCGACCTCCGGATCGACCATGTTGATGGTGATGGTGACGTGGTCGATGTTGTACTGCGCGATGGTGTCCACATGGTCGGGCAGGGCCAGCCCGTTGGTGGACAGGCACAGCTTCAGGTCCGGCGCCTTCCTCTGCAGCATCTCGAAGGTGGCGAAGGTGTTCTTGCCGGCGGCGGCCAGGCTGTCGCCGGGGCCGGCGATGCCGATCACCGACAGCTGCGGGATCTCCTGGGCGACGGCGAGGATCTTCTTGAGCGCCTGATCGGGGGTCAGCTTTTCGGAGACCACGCCCGGCCGGCTCTCGTTCGAGCAATCGTATTTGCGGTTGCAGTAGTTGCATTGGATGTTGCAGGCCGGGGCGACCGCGACATGCATGCGGGCGAAATAGTGATGCGCCTCTTCCGAGTAGCAGGGATGGTTCTTCACCTTCTCCCACACCGCCGGGTCCATGTCGGCCGGACCGTCCGACGATCCGCAGGACGACGACGAACAGCCGGACGCCGCCTCGGGTGCTGCGGGCATCACGGCCGGCGGGGCCAGTTCCCCCAGCCCGAAGATGCTGTCGAGCGAAACCACGTTGCTCATCATCGACTCCTTCCCTGCCGTGCCGGACGACACCGTTGGACGGAACGATGAGAAGCAAGTTCGGGGCCAAAAGAGGAAACGATGGAATTACAAAGGCTTGCCTGGATTTGTCGGCGGTGCGGACGCTGTCGTCATTGCGACAATGGCGGGGTGGGCGGAGGGCTTTGTCGGGGTGCCGACAAACCGGTCAGGCCAGCTCGGCGCGGAAGGCGACGACATGGTCCTGCCCTTCGTCCAGCACCTCGGCCCCGAAGCCGATCAGGCCGCTGCCGACCAGCTTGGTCGCATCCCGGCGTAGCACCAGCGGCGGCGACCCGCCGGTGCGGATGAAGGTGCCGTTGGTGGAATGGTCGGTCAGCAGGAAGCTCTCGCGGGTGAAGTCGACCACCGCATGCTGGCGGGAGGTCTGGCGCGAGGCGATGCGCAGGCCGCTGCTGTCCTCCCGCCCGATGGTGACGCGCGGCAGGGCTTGGCTCAGCGTGATGTCCTGCCCGCGATAGGCGAGGTGCAGCGTCACCATTCTGCGGCCGACCTCTGACACCAGCGAGAAGCCGAGCGTGGTGCTGTCGATGGCGTCCTCGGCATCGTCGCCGGTGCGGATTTGGTGGACGGCGATCGGTGCCGTCTTGCCCTTCATCGCGACGTTGCTCAGCGGCTTGGTCCGGCCGCGCAGGTCGGGCGACAAGCCCTCCACCAGAGCCAGGGTCGCCAGGATCTCGCCCGGCCGGGCGATCTGCTGCACCCGTGCGGCGACGTTGCAGGCGTCGCCATACAGGTCGCCGACCCCTTCGATCACGGAACCGAAATGGATGCCGATGCGCAACCGCAGCCCGTACTGGCCCTCGATGCCGATCATCGCGCAGGCGGTGCGGGCGCTGTCGTCGCGCAATGGGAAGGCGGCGAGCAGACCATCGCCCAGGCTCTTGATGACCCCACCGCGATTCTCATCCACCAATCGGCGCAGATGGGCCAGCACCCGCTGTGTCAGCGCCGCCGCCGCGACGTTGCCGACGCGCTCGTACAGCATCGTGCTGTCGGCGATGTCGACGAACAGCAGGGCGAGGGGCTTCTCAAGCGCAGGCAAGACGGAAATCCGTTCGACCGGGGGGCACGCCATCGAATCGAAGGCCCGGCAGGGTAACACAAAACCGCAGGGTGCGCGACGGGGGTGCCGCCGGACGGATTTCCGGCCCCCCGGTTGCCGGACCTAGAACCGCTTGATCTCGATGTTGTACTTGCGCAGCGCGTAGCTCACCTGACGGGTCGTCATGCCCAGAAGCCGGGCGGCCTTGGCCTGGACCCAGCCGGTCCGTTCCATCGCCCAGATCAGGCGGTCGCGCAGCGGGCCCGACTCCGGTTCGTCGAGCGGCAGGTCGGGCCCGGCCGAGGCCGGTTGCGGAGCCGGGGCGGACGGGACCGCCGGGACGGATGCCGCCGGCTGTGGGGTGGGCAGGGGGACGATGGCCGAAGGCGGCAGCGGTTTCGAGGCGCCGCAGACCGGCATTGGCCCCGCCCCGCAGCCCGATGCGCAGGCCGGCCACTGCGCTCCGTTGGGCGCTCCGTTGGCTGCTCCATGCGCCGCCCCGTTGGCGGGGGCCGGCATCGCCGGCGGCATCCCTTGCGGCGCCCCCTGGGGCATGGCAGGCGTCTGCGGACGCCCCTGCGAGGGAGGAGCGACCGACGGATTGGTCGGCGTTCCGCTCATCGACGGGGCCAGCCCGCCGACGGCGGCGCCCATGGTGCGGTACTGGAACAGAACCGACGAGTTGCAGAGATTCATGCTGCAGGACAGGTCGGGCACGCGGATGGTGCCGTTGCGGCACTGGGTCGCCGCCCGCTCGATGCAGTTTTCCAACTCGCGGACGTTGCCGGGCCAAGTGCAGCGGTTCAGCACCTCCAGCGCGTCCGGGGCGATGTCCAGGTTGAGGCCGTTGTCGCGGCCGAACTTGCCGACGAAATGCTTGGCCAGCATGCCGATGTCGCCGCGCCGTTCGCGCAGCGGCGGCAGGTGGATGGTCACCACGTTGATGCGGAAATACAGATCGGCGCGGAACTTGCCGTGGCCGACCGCCTCTTCGAGGTTCAGGTTGGTGGCGCAGATCAGCCGCACGTCGGTCTTGATCGTCTTCGACCCGCCGACCCGCTCGAACTCCTGCTCCTGCAACACGCGCAGCAGCTTGGCCTGGAAGTTGGAGGAGATGTCGCCGATCTCGTCCAGGAACAGCGTTCCGCCGGAGGCCAGCTCGAACCGGCCCTTGTGGTCTTTCTGCGCGCCGGTGAAGGATCCCTTCTCGTGGCCGAACAGCTCCGATTCCAGCAGCGATTCGGGCAATGCTGCGCAGTTGACGCGGATGAAAGGAGCGTCCTTGCGCGGCGACAGATTGTGGATGGCGCGCGCGATCAGCTCCTTGCCGGTGCCGCTCTCGCCGCGGATCAGAACGGTCGACTTGAAGGGCGCCACCCGGTGCACCTGGGCCAGCACATCGACCATGTTGGGGCTGGTGCAGACCACGTCGTTGACCGGCGCCACCACCGGCCGCAACTCCTTCTGTACGCGGAAGGTCTCGCGCATCATGAAGCGCCGCTCTTCCGCCACCGTGCGGTGCAGGCGGACGGTCTGGCCGATCAGGTTGGCGACCATGGTCAGGAAACGGACATCGGAACCGAAATGGCCGCTGGGGCCGTCGTCGGAGATGCGGTCGATGGTCAGCACGCCGATGACGGCGCCGGCCGCCTTGATCGGCACGCCGACCAGCGACGCCACCTGCTCGTCCAGATCGTCGCGCCCGCCGGAGCGGTTGTTGAACAGCGGCTCCTCCGCGAGGTTGGGCACGACCGCCGGCATGCCGGTCTTCAGGATGCGGCCGCTGATGCCTTCACCCTGGTTGTAGTCGATCTCCTGCGCCGGCGAGTCCTTGGGCAGGCCCTGCGCGGCGACGAGGCGCAGGGCCCCGTCCTCGCCCTGGAGATAGACACGGCCGCGATGCATCTGCAGCTGGTAGGACAGTGCCCGCAGCACCTCGCGCAGGGTCTGTTCCAGATCCAGCGACGACCCGAGGATCTTGCTGACCTCGTAGATCGTCAGCAGCTCCAGGCTGGAGGATGACGCGGACTGGGCAGCACTCGGCATGTTCGATCCCCTCGCTCGGCTGGGGACCCGGGCCAATGCCGGACGGGAGGGTCCAGCCATCGTAAGCCGTCGGGTCCCGGCGTCAGCGCCTTGATCCGTACCCCCCGAAAACCGCGGCGGCCGTTGGTCCGGCCATGCCGTTCATGTCCTGTTTTGGAGCCCGTCTTCCAGGCCGGGCATGGCTGCGACTCCGTTCGTACGCTGCCAGCCGGTGGAAAGTGTCCGTGACTGCTCGCCGAAAGGCAAGACCTTTTGCATAGATTCTGCTGCGGCGCACAATGACCTTAGCCATTGGTGGAATGGTTGTATCATGTTAATAACTGACTGGTCAGTTATAAAGAGAGGCGCGCCATGCCCTCCCGCGAATCCGGTCCTGCGTCCGATTCCCGTCCCGAACCTGCCTCCGATCCGGCTGCGTCCGGCGAACCGCCGCGCTGGCGCCGCCGCAAGGACGCCCGGCCGCAGGAGATCGTCGCCGCCGCGATGGAGATCTTTGCCGACCGCGGTTTCGCCGCGGCGCGGCTGGAGGAGGTGGCGGCCCGCGCCGGGGTCAGCAAAGGCACGCTCTATCTCTACTTCCCCAGCAAGGAGGAGCTGTTCAAGGCGGTGATCCGGGCCGCCATCCTGCCGAACCTGCAACAGGCCGAAGCGCTGGTCGCCTCAGCCGGCGGGCCATGCTTTCCGGTGCTGGAGCGGCTGCTGCGCATGGTGGCGCGGCTGATCGCCACGACACGCATGGCGGTGATCCCGCGTCTGGTGATCGCCGAGGCCGGCAATTTCCCCGAGCTTGCCGCCTTCTACCACCGTGAGGTGATCCGCCGCGGCTTCGGCGTGCTCGGGGGCCTGTTGCGGCGCGGCATGGAGAGCGGAGAGTTCCGTCCGATGGAACTCGATCCCAGTGTGCGTCTGATCGTCGCACCGCTGTTGATGAGCGCCGTGTGGCGAACCTCCTTCGACGGGGTCGATGGCGAACCGCCCATGGATGTGGCAGCGCTGGTGGAGGTCCACATCGACAACCTGCGCCGGATCCTGCTGCGTGATGCGGGTTCGCAGACAGGGCGGGCAGGAGCGGGGGAGGATGCGCCATGAGCGGATTTCTCGGAAATCTCCTGGATGGGCTGGCGGCCATCGCTCTGGCGATGGGGCTTCCCATCGCGGCCGGCGGGACGCCGCCGCTCGCCCATGGCTATGTCGAGGGAGAGTATCTGCGCATCGCCGCCCCCAATGCCGGTATGCTGGAAAGCCTGTCGGTCGCCCGCGGGGCACAGGTGGCGGCAGGAGCGCCGCTGTTCGCCATCGACCGCGCTACCGCCAGGGCTGAGCGCGACCGGCTTGCCGCGGCGCTGGCACAGGCGCGGGCACAGCGCGCCGACCTCGCCACCGGCAAGCGGGCGCAGGAGGTGGCGGTGCTGACCGCGCAGAAGGCGCGGGCGGAGGCGGCGCTGCGCTATTCCACCGCCGAGCTGGCCCGCCAGCAGGAGTTGGTCGCCCGCAAGGTCTCGTCCCCGGACAAGCTCGATCAGGCGCGCGCCGCCTTCGGCCGGGACCGTGGCCAATTGGCGGAGGCGGATGCCCAAGTGGCGGTCGCCGCATTGCCGGCCCGGCCCGAACAGTTGCGCGCTGCCGACGAGGCGGTGACCCAGGCAGAGGCGGCGCTTGCCCAGGCGGAACGGCGGCTGGCCGATCTGGCTCCCGTCGCCCCGGCGGCGGCCCTGGTCGAGGACACGCTGTACAATCCCGGCGAGTGGGTGCCGGCCGGCTCCCCTGTGGTGTCGCTCCTGCCGCCGGAGCGGGTGAAGCTGGTGCTGTTCGTCCCGGAGACTGCACTGGCGGGGGTGGTGCCGGGCGGCGCCCTGTCGGTGCGCTGCGACGGCTGCCCAGCCGGCCTGTCCGCACGGGTGAGCCGGATCGCCTCGCAGGCGGAATACACCCCGCCGGTGATCTACAGCGTCGGCAGCCGGGAGAAGCTGGTCTTCCGGGTGGAGGCCCGGATGGAACCGGCATCGGGCCGGCCGCTGAACCCCGGCCTGCCGGTCGATGTCTGGTTGGCGGATGGCCGGCCGGCGGGGGCGGGGCAATGACGGTGGACAACTCGGCGGCCAATGGCGGCCCGGCCATCGACGTGCGCGGCCTGGTCAAGCGCTTCGGCAGCAAGACCGTGGTCGACGATGTGTCGATCAGGGTGGAAACCGGCGAGATCTACGGCTTTCTCGGCCCCAACGGGTCGGGCAAGACCACGACGATCCGGCTGCTGTGCGGCCTGTTAACTCCCGATGCAGGGGAGGGCACCTGCCTTGGCCTCGACATCCGGAGGCAGAGTGCGGCGATCAAGCGGCAGGTCGGCTATATGACCCAGAAGTTCAGCTTCTGGGAGGATCTGAGCATCGCCGAGAATCTGGACTTCGTCGCCCGCATGTATGGGCTGCCCGACCGGCGGCGGCGGGTGGTGGAGGCGCTGGACCGGCTGGGCCTGTCCAACCGTCGCACGCAGTTGGCCGGGGAACTGTCCGGTGGCTGGAAGCAGCGTCTGGCGCTGGCCGCCTGCATCCTGCACGAGCCGAAGCTGCTGCTGCTGGACGAACCGACGGCGGGCGTCGATCCCAAGGCGCGGCGGGAATTCTGGGATGAGATTCACCGGCTGGCCGGCGAGGGTCTGACGGTTCTGGTCAGCACCCATTACATGGACGAGGCGGAACGCTGCCACCGCATCGCGTACATCGCCTACGGCACGCTGATGACGCACGGAACGGTCGATCAGGTGATTGCCGGGTCGGGCCTGCACACCCGTCTGGTCGTGGGCAGCGGCCTGCACCGTATCGCCGCGGCGCTGGACGGTCAGCCGGGAGTGGAGATGGTGGCGGTATTCGGCAGCCGCCTGCATGTCAGTGGAACCGACTCTTCAGCCCTGGACCGGGCGCTCGCCCCCTGGATTGGGCAGCCGGAGCTGCGGATCACCGCGACGGAACCGACGCTGGAAGACGTCTTTATCCATCTGATGAACCGCAGCACCGACAATTTCCGGTGACGGGTTACTCGGTCTGGGCCGAGGTGACGCCGGTGTTCTTGTTCCACTTCAGCGTCAGCTTGGAGAGCTGGCAAAGGTTCAGCCCCTGCCACACCGCCGACTCGCCGTCGTCATAGACGACCTTCATGTCCCACTTGCAGGTGCTCTCGGCCTTGGCGAAGGCAACCTCGAAGTACTCGCCGTCGTTCAGGACGTCGCGGCCGAGGATATCCTCGTCCCAGCTGTTGTTGTTGTTTTCCGAAACGTAGATGTGCTTCAGCGGATAGCCGGTCTTGTTGACGATCGTGAAGTCCTGCTGGCCGGCGAGCGCCGCGCCATGCATCAGAAACAGCGAGGACGCAACGAGCAGGGCCTTGGCAGCAACGTTCTTCAAGATGATCTCCGTCAGGGGAAAATTGGATCGTGATGAGATCTGTACATCGCAATCGCGGATAGTCAACCATTGAGTTAATCCAAGAGTTTGTTGCAACACTGAAGCTTTATTTCTTTTGTTTGTAAGAAAACAACCTTTGGCGGAGTATCCGGCATGGTCGGGACTTTCGACCGGCCGATTCCACCGCAACGTCAGGGCGTCGGTTTGCCGGTTGCAAGAGGCCAATGGTCGCAAGCGCTTGGCGCGTCGTGCTCTTTGTCGCGGCGCACACAATGTGGTACATGATGAAAACCGGCCGGAAAGGCCGGTCAAGATCATGACCAAGTTCTGGACCGCAGCCGGTCCCGCCGGGGCGGTCCCAATCCAGGGGAAGGAACAACGCATGTCGGGTTTCAAGGACGCGCCGCCGGATGACCGGTCGGAACTGACGCCGGAGCAGGAAAGCGCCATCCGCATCGTCGCCAACAACCTGCACCGCTTGAACGACGCCGTCGTCAAGGCGGTCGAGGCCGGCGTGACGGTCGAGCTGATGCGCACCGCCCGCTACCACAACGAGACCGGCAACTGGGGCGATCAACTCACCCCGGTGATCCGTCCCGGCAAGTGATCCCGTCCGGCCGATCCGGCCGGACGCTTGGCGAAAAGGCCGCATCCGTCCAGCGGATGGCGGCCTTTTTTCGTATGTCGACAAAATTCCGGCGTGGACGGAAGGAAGGCTGGTCGCCGGCGGCGGCGGTCACAAACTTGTTGGGCATTCCGCTATCGATGCGAGGCCCCAGCCATGCCGTCACGCGACCCCGAACGGCGCGCAGCCGCCAGCCGTGAGCAGACCGATCGCCGTACGCTTCAGTCCGATTTCGATCCTGACACCGGGTCCGGCGACCGGCCGCTGACGCCGGGCGAAGTCAATGCGATGTGGAAGCTGAACCGGCTGGAACAGCCGACCTTCGACGATCTGACCCGTGGCCTTTGCCTTGGCCTGGTGTGGTGCATGGCGCTGTGGACGCCGATGTTCGTCAGCGCGCTTACCTGATCCCGTCCGCCGCACCGCCGCCCGGCCCGGTCCTGGTCAGCGACCGGATTCGTGCCGCCAGCTGGTCGGGGGTGAAGGGCTTCGCCAGCACCGATGCGGTGTCGGCGCCCATGGTGGCCAGCGATTCGGGGCTGTAGCCCGAGGCAAGCAGGACTCGCAACTGCGGCCAGTGTTCGCGGATGTGGCGGGCAAGGTCGACCCCGGAAACGCCGCCCGGCATCACGACGTCCGACACCACAAGATCGAAGTTGCGGTCGGTCTCCAGCAGAGCCAGCGCAGTGACGCCGTCTTCCGCGGTCTCGACCGAGAAGCCTTCCTGGGTCAGTCCTTCCACCGTCGCCATCAGCACCAGCGGATTGTCCTCCACCACCAGGATGCGCAGCGGGCGGATGTCCGCGACCGGGGCCGCCGGGACAGGGGCCGGCTCCTCCGGCCGGGCATCGGTCAGCGGCAGGTCGATGCACACATGTGTGCCCTCGCCGGGCCGGCTGTCGATGGTGGCGCTGCCGCCGGACTGTCGGGCGAATCCATAGACCATCGACAGGCCGAGCCCCGTTCCCTTGCCGACCCCCTTGGTGGTGAAGAAGGGGTCGAAGGCGCGGGCCATCACATCGGGCGGCATGCCGGCGCCGGAATCGGAAACCTCGATGCGGGCGGTGCTTGGCTCTGGACCGGGCGCAGCGGCGATGCGGATTCGGCCGCCGCCGGGCATGGCATCGCGGGCGTTCAGCACCAGGTTCAGCACGGCCATCTCCAACTGCACCTGATCGATGGCGACCGCCATCGGCACAGGGGCGATGTCCCACTCCAGTACGACGTCCGCCCGGATGGAGCGGGCCAGCAGGTCGGACATCCGGCGCAGGCTGTCGCCCAGATCGACCACCGTCGGGTTGACGGCATCCTGGCGCGAAAAGGACAGCAATTGCCGTGTCAGCTTCTCCGCCCGTTCCAGCGCGGTCCGCGCCCCGCCCAGGAAGCGCTGGCCGTCGGCCGGCAGATGGCGGGCCAGCAGGTGCAGGTTGGTGAGCGCTGCGGTCAGCAGATTGTTGAAGTCATGCGCCACCCCGCCGGTCAACTGGCCCAGCGCCTCCATCTTCTGGCTCTGGCGCAGCGCCTCCTCCAGCCTTTCGCGGTTGCGCACCTCCTCCGCCCAGCGCCGGACCGCGGCATTTTCGGACGCGGCGCGGCTGTAGGCGAGCCAGGCGAGGAGCGCCAGCGCCAGCGTCGCCGGAGCCACGAAGGCGGCGTCCAGAGCCATGTTCCGCCACCAGGAGCGGGTGACTTGAGTCCCGTCCAGCCCATAGACGACGTAGATCGGGAAGGCGCCGACCCGCTTATAGGCGAACACGCGCTCCAGCCCCTGCACAAAGCTGTTGCCGGTGCGGAAAATTCCCTCGTCCGGCTGGCGGCGGATTTCGGCACGCAGGCCGCGGTCGGCCGGCAGGGTCGGCAGGGTCGCGTTCGGCCGTGTCGGGTCCAGGGTCGGGAAGCGCATCAGCATCGCGCCGTCATCGCGGATCAGCGCGATGGATTCCCCTTCGGTGCCGATGATCCGCCGGTAGAAGCTGGCGAAATAATCGGGATCGATAATGGCGGCGATCATCCCGTCGAAACTGCCGTCGGGGCCGCCTGGACTGCTGCGGCGCCGGCTGATGCCGAAGCTGGGTTTGCCGCTGGTGGGGTCGACGACCGGGCCGGCGATGAGCAGGCCGGAATCCTTCTCCCGCTGCTCCCGGAAATCCGCGCGGTCGCCGATATAGCTGTTGCGTGCAGGGAAGACGAGGCTCGAGTTACGCACGAATCCGTCGGGATCGGTCAGCCCGATGGCGCCAACCTGCTCAAGTTCGCCTTTCAGAGTCTTCAGATAGCGGTGCAGCGGCTCCGACTCGGCGATCTCGCGCCAGCTGCGTCCATGGATGCGCTCGTCCACCCGGTCCAGAACCTGGGACATGGTGTCGAACACCTTCAGCACATGTTCGTGCAGGATCAGGGCGTTCTTGCGGCTGCTCCGCTCGGCCTCGTCCTGAGCCTCCCACCGCTCGCGCCAGCCGATGCCGGCGAACAGAACGAGCGGCAGCGCGACCGACACAGCCAGCAGCAGGCGCAGCAGGCGCACTGCCCCCCTGCGGTCGGTCCGACTGTCGAGGTTGCGAACGGGCATCACCAACCATTGCCAGGAAAAAGGAAGCTTGCCGGCCTTCGGCGGCACAGGACAAGCCACTGGGCAGGCCTTTGGCCCAACCCCGTTCCGGCCACCATGGCCGAAGCATCGAAGGGTGGGCAACTCTGACTTTAAGGCAGGGAGGCGATGGCGGGTCGCAGTTCGGCGGTTTACGGATCGCAGGTGCAGGCGCGGGGAAAGCGCCCTTCCGTCCAGCGGCGGCGGCGGCGGACATCGGATCCGTCATCCACCGGGCGGGGCAGCCCGCACAGATCGCCCAGCCGGTCCCGCAGATCGTCGAGATAGGCATTGGTGAGGATGGCGATGCCGGCGAAGAAGGGTTCACGGCAACGGGTTGCGACGCGGCTGCAGAAATCGGGCATCCAGCGCAGCGGGTGGCGGTCGAGGAAACGGACGGCGTCGAGCGTGCGCCCGCGGTCGAGCAGCACGGCCAGAACAGCCAGTTCCGCCGCGACATGGTCGTCCGCCAGCCGGTCCAGCGGCGGCCCGCCAAATTCCACTCCCAGACCAGTGCGCCAGCGCAGCAGGGACGCGGCGGCATCGTCCCGCAGCTTCTCCTCCAGCCACGGACCTTCGGTCGGACAGGCCCGCAGCCCGCCGTTGATGTGGATGGCGGCGAAATCGGCGACCAGCGGGGCGAGGCAGCTGCGGGTGATCCGGTCCGGCAGGTCGCTCACCACCTCGTCCACCAGGGCGGCGGCCTGCTGCGAGTCGTCGCGGTCGAGTGCCAGCGGACCGCGGCCGACCGGTTCGCGTCGCAACGTCTCCAGCAAGGCGGCGGACGGTTCTTCGGCATGCAGGCGGACGAGTAGACGCAGGCCCCGGGATGAGGTGGCCAGATCGAGGGGGCTGGGAATAGGGGCTCCCGCGATGCCGGCACCATCCTTGGGATGGCCGTCCTGACGATGGGGTGGCAAGGCGGCCTCTAGAACCGTGCTGTCCACGCTGTTCCTCCCGGCATTCGGGCCGGATCGGACATGTGCCGGGGCCGGGCCGCATGGGAACGCTGCACGAATAGATTTCGTGTCTTATGGATTTCTTTCAGCGCCGCGGCTTCCGGGCGGATCGTTTGTCCGAACGTTTGCGCGATCTGTTGCAAGTCTCTACTACCAGCGGGGCTGGCATCGGTCAACTTGGCCGATGGACGGGGGAAAGACATGGACCGGCTGTTGCCTTGCGACACGATGTCCTGCCTTATCGCAAGTCACCATCCCCCACAGGAGTTCCCGCCGCCATGCCGCTTCCCCTGATCGAACAGGCCGATGCGATCCCGGAGGTCCGCGCCGTCTACGACGACATCAAGGCGACGCGCAACGTCCCCGACGTGAACAATTTCTGGAAGGCGATTGCCCACCATCCGCCGACCCTGGCACGGACCTGGGAGAGCCTGAAGGAGGTGATGGCGCCCGGTGCGCTGGACCCGCTGGTCAAGGAGATGATCTTCGTCGCGGTCAGCGTCACCAACAACTGCCAGTATTGCGTCCGCTCGCACGAGGCGGCGGCGCGGCGTCTGGGCATGACCGACGCGCAGTTCGGTGAGCTGATGGCGGTGGTTGGCATGGCGAACGAGACCAACCGCCTCGCTGTCGGCTATCAGGTCGAGTTGGACGAGCGGTTGAAGTGAGCCGCATCAGGCGGCGCGCGGCAGCGCCCGGGCCGCCTCGTCCGGTCGGCGTTGGGACAGGCGGCGCTGGGGCAAGCCGTTGATCAGGTCGCTGCGAACGGTGAAGTGGGCGGTGCTGCGGCCGTCGCCCACTTCCTCGCTGGCGATGCGCTCCACCCGCACCTCCACGTCCCAGCCGATGTTGGCCCAGGCGGTGCGGATGCGGCGGGCCAGTTCGTGGGCGCCGCGCTCGCTGAAGCTGTCGAGCCGCCCGCCCGATGGGCCGGGATGGAAGCGCGGATAAAGCTGTGGCATGGCCTTGTCTCCTCGATCGACTGCGGTGCGCCGGAGATGTCCGCCGCTTCGCCGAACAAAGGAATAGTCCAATTTGGACTATAAGGACCAGAAAAAGCCGATACCGTTGTGGTATGTCGGTCAGGGCTCCTGCAAGCCGACCACGGTGTGCAGGGTGTCGATTTCTTCCAGCGGCACGGAAAATTCGCGGTCGGCCGGCCGGTATTCGCGCAGGATCACCATGTCGGCGCCTCGCCGCACGAACTCCTTCACCAGCACCGCTTTGTTGCATTTGACCACCACCACCCCGGATCCCGCGGCTGGCGGTTTGTGCGGGTTGACGTGCAGAAGCTGGGCCGGGCGGAAACGCGGCATCATCGATTCGCCGACCACATACATGGCATATGGATCGCGGGCGTTCTTCAAATAGTCGGGGCGTGCGATCCAGTCGATGGGCCCGTCCTCCAGAAACATTTCCTGGTCCACGCCGCCACGTGCCGCCGCCCGTACCGGCATCGACGCCGCGGCCTGCGCCTGCGGAAGCGGTGCCGTGCGGAGGAGCGGCGGAAGCGACGGGCGGGCGGGGCGCTGGGAAGGCGCTTGGGCCGTCGCGGCGGTCGGCCCGTCGAGACCGAGCAGGACCGCCGGCTCCACGCCCAGCGGCCCGGCCAGCTTGACCGCCCAGTCGACGGTCAACTTGCGCTGGCCGGTTTCCAGCTTGTTGATCTGTGGCTGGGAGGTACCGGCCATCTCGGCCAGCTTTTCCTGGCTCAGCCCGGCGGCCTGCCGCAGTTCGCGCATTGTGGTCATGTGACCTTCATACCAAAACGGCTTCGGAAAGTCCACCAGAGCGGAATAAATCCAGTTGCGCGCAGAAGCCTGCTTGGTCTAAACCATTGCGGTATGACGCTCGACGATTGGCTCAACCGGACCGCAACCAAGGAAGAGGCCTTTGCCGCCCTGATCGGGACGACCCAGGCGACGGTCAACCGCTACCGCCATGGCCGCCGCGTCCCCCGTCCCGCCGTCATGGCCCGAATCGCCGCCGCCACTGGTGGGCAGGTCACGGCGAACGACTTCCATGGGCTAGGTGACGGACAGGGGCAGGGGTGATGGAGCGGAACGCGCGCAACAAAAAAGGCCCTCTCCCGGTGGGAAAGGACCTTTCCTGTAACGCTGCCGCTCTTAGAGTCTTCCGTGTGATTCACGCTTCAAGCAATCCAGCGTGAAGCGATCACACTCTAGGAGAACAGGCTCGACACCGACCGTTCCTCGCTGATGCGCATGATCGCTTCGGCGAGCAGGGGGGCGATGGTCAGCTGGCGGATGTTGCGCGACACGCGCACCGCCTCGGTCGCCTGGATGCTGTCGGTGGTGACCAGCTGCTCCAGCGGCGACACGGCGACGCGGGCGACCGCACCGCCGGACAGGACGCCGTGGGTGCAGAAGGCGTGGACCGACTTGGCACCGGCCTCCATCAGGGCGACGGCGGCGTTGCACAGCGTACCGCCCGAGTCGACGATGTCGTCGATCAGGATGCAGCGGCGGCCGTTGGCGTCGCCGATGATGTTCATCACCTCCGACACGCCGGCGCGCTCACGCCGCTTGTCGATGATCGCCAGATCGGCGTCCAGGCGCTTGGCCAGCGCGCGGGCGCGCACCACGCCGCCGACGTCCGGCGACACGATGGTGATCTCGTCGATGCTCTCGAAGGACTGGCGGATGTCCTTCTCGAAGACCGGGGCGGCCATCAGGTTGTCGGTGGGGATGTCGAAGAAGCCCTGGATCTGGCCTGCGTGCAGGTCCATCGTCAGCACGCGGTTGGCGCCGGCCTGGGTGATCAGGTTGGCGACCAGCTTGGCCGAGATTGGCGTGCGCGGGCCGGTCTTGCGATCCTGGCGGGCGTAGCCGTAGTAGGGGATGACCGCCGTGATGCGCCGGGCCGACCCGCGCCGAAGCGCATCGATCGTCACCAGCAGTTCCATCAGGTTGTCGTTGGCCGGGAACGAGGTCGACTGGACGACGAACACGTCCTCGCCGCGCACGTTCTCCAGGATCTCGACGAAAACCTCCATGTCGGAGAAACGGCGGACGCTGGCTTTGGTCAGCGGCACGCCGAGACAGGTGGAGATCGCCTCGGCCAGCGGACGGTTGCTGTTGCCGGCAAGCACCTTCATCGGGGTCGGCTCTCTTTGCAGGGAAACGGCTCAAGGCACGTTCGCCGCTTGCGCGCCGGCGCCCCTTGAAAACGGGGCGGACCATAACAAAGGGTCGGCCCCATGTAAACGTTCCATGACGGTCGGGTCTTTCCCCATTGGGGAATGCCGCCCTGCGCGGGCGGCATGACCATGGCCGTTCCGCCGACCCGTTCGCGCCGTTTCAGTTCTGCAGGACGATGGCCGAAAGGCCGCGGCCGTAATCCGTCTCTCCCCGCAGGCAGGAGCGGCGATAGCTGAAGAAGCGGTCCTCCTCGGCCACCGTGTCGTTGGGGCAGCGCTGGATCACCGTGACGCCGGAGTCGCCCAGCCGGCGGGTGACGTAGGCCGCCAGATCGAACAAGAAATGGCCGGGCTTGCGCGCAGGAGCGAAATAATCGCGGTTGCGCGCATCCTCCTCCTCGAACGGCGCCGGGAATTCCGGACCCACCTCGTAGGAGCGCTGGGCGATGCAGGGGCCGATGCAGGCAACGATGCGGTTCGGCTTGGCGCCCAGCTCGACCATGCGGGCGACGGTCGCCTCGATGACGCCGCCCTTGGCGCCCTTCCAGCCGGCATGGGCGGCGCCGATCACCCGCGCCTTGCTGTCGGCGAACAGGACGGGCGCGCAGTCGGCGGTCAGGATGCCCAGCGCGATCCCCGGCTGCCGGGTCGCCATGGCGTCTGCCTTCGGTGCCGTTTCCGGAGTCCAGGGCTCTTCCACCAAGACGCAGGTCGGGCTGTGGACCTGATAGCAGGTGATGAGGTTGGCGGGTGCCACCTCCATGCGCGCGGCGGCGCGGGCGCGGTTCTCATGCACGGCCGCGGCGGAGTCGTTGGACCCCAGCCCGCAGTTCAGCGAGGCGTAGAGACCGGTGGAAACCCCGCCGGTGCGGGTGAAAAAGGCGTGTCTGATGTGGGTGATGTCGTTCAGCGCGCCGAGTGTGATCACGAACGCCGTCCTTCCCTATTCTGTGGCCCCCATGCCCGGCAATCATGCCCGACAGGGCAGGGGACGCGATGCACGGTCCGCCCGGATTGTGGTTCTGGCGGTTATGGTGCGGTGTCTCTGACCCGGTTTCCGTGTCCGCCGGTCAGAAGCCGGCCGGGGGAGAGTCGGCGAAGGCTCCTGGCGTGGCGAACGCGGCCAGTTTGAACAGCCTGCCCATTTGCGAGGGATCGATCAAGCGGTCCAGCGCGCCGCGGATGTCCTGCGCCTGGGCCGGGCTGGCCTTCGCCGCCAGGGCGGATGCGCGCTGGCGGATGCCCAGCCGGGTCAGCCACTCGCCCTGCTCGACCACGCCGAAGGATTGGGCGCCGCCCTCCCGCGCCGCAGCGGCGATTGCGGCGAAATCGACATGGGCCGTCAGGTCGGCTTCGCCTGGCGACTCCAGCACGGGGGCATAGGCATGGCGGCGCATCGCCTGCAGCGTGTCGCCGGCCGCCGGCCCGTGGGCGTAGCCATAGTCGATGACCAGCGCCGCACCGGGGGCCGCGGCCAGCCGGGCGCCGATCAGCCGCGCCACCGCCTGCGAGGCGGGGGAGACCTCGACGACGCTGCCGTCCGGCGCTTCACGCAGCACATCCGGCACCAGCCGGTTGCCGGAACTGCCGAAGGCCTCCAACACGAAGCGGAAGCGTGGATCGTCCCCGGTGCTGTCGGGCTCGACATCGACCAACCGCTCGAACCAGCCATAGTTGGTCTTCTGCACCTGCCGGATCGGCAGGGCGTCGAAGAACTCGTTGGCGATCAGGACGGTCGGGCCGTCCGGCACATCCTCCAGCCGGTCATGCCAGTAGACCGCGTCGCCCAGGACGGGGTGCAGCGTCTGGCGCTGCCGCTCCCGCAAGGACGGGCTGGTCTCCACCAGATGGACGATGGCGTTGTCGCGGAACAGCGGCAGCACCGCGGCCGCCCGCAGCGCGTCGGCCATCAGCGTTCCGCGGCCGGGACCCAGCTCCACCAGATGGAACGGGCCGGGGCCGCCCAGCCTTGCCCAGCTGTCGATGCACCAGAGCCCGACCAGTTCGCCGAACATCTGGCTGATTTCCGGCGCGGTGGTGAAGTCGCCGCCGCTGCCGAACGGGTCGCGGCGCATGTAATAGCCGAAGCGCGGATGGCCCAGCGCCTCCGCCATGAAGGCGCCGACGCTCATCGGGCCGTCCATCACGATGCGGCGGGCCAGCAGGCGGGCCAGCGTTTCCGGACCGGCGCTTTCGTCCGCCATGGCGTCAGGCCGGAATGGCATGACGCCGGCCGCGCAGGACCAGCCACAGGCCGATGGCCACCATCGGTAGCGACAGCAGCTGTCCCATCGTGGCGCCGGCGAACAGGAAGCCCAGCTGCGGGTCGGGCTCGCGGAATAACTCGACCGTGATGCGCGACAGGCCGTAGCCGATCAGGAACAGCCCGCCGATCGTGCCCGGCCGGTTGCGCAGCGCCGGGCTGCGGATGGCGATTGCCAGCAGGATGAACAGAACCACGCCCTCCAGGGCAGCCTCGTAAAGCTGGCTGGGATGGCGCGGCACCTGCAACGGGTCGCGCGGGAAGACCATGGCATAGGCGAAATCGGGCGCCGGCCGGCCATACAGCTCGCCATTGATGAAGTTGGCGATGCGGCCGAAGAACAGCCCGATGGGGGCACAGGCGGCGATGATGTCGCCGAAGACGAAGGGCGAGATGCCGCGCCGCCAGCAGAACAGCGCAATGGCGGTCAGCACGCCGACCATGCCGCCATGGAAGGACATGCCGCCATGCCAGACCTGAACCGCGTCAAGCGGGTTTTCCAGATAATAGGGCAGGTTGTAGAACAGCACATAGCCGAGCCGCCCGCCCAGGATGGTGCCGATCACCGCCCAGGTCAGGAAGTCGTCGAACTCCTCGGGGTTCGGCCGGCGGCCGGGATCGAGCCGCGCCAGCCCCATGCAATAGCGCCAGCCCAGCACGAAGCCGGCCAGATAGGCCAGCGCATACCAGCGGACGACGACCGGGCCGACGGAAAAGGCGACCGGGTCGATGGTGGGAAAGGCCACGACGGGAAGGGTGGCGAGCATGGGAACTCCGGTCAGCGATACGGGTCGGGCTGCGACAGGAAATCCTGCACATAGCGCCGGACACCCTCTTCCAGCTCGGTGAAGGGCTGGTCGAATCCGGCGGCGCGCAGGCGATCCGTCGTCGCCTGCGTGAAATATTGGTATTTGCCGCGCAGATGCTCGGGCATCTCGAAGTACTCAATCCGGGGAGGCAGTCCCAGCGCGGCGAAGGTCGCCAGCGCCAGATCCTTGAAGCTGCGCGCCTTGCCGGTTCCGACGTTGAACAGGCCGCTGACATCGGGATGGTCGTAGAGCCACAGCATCACCGCGACGCAGTCGTCGACATGGATGAAGTCGCGCAGTTGGCCGCCATCCTCGAAGCCGTCCTTATGCGACTTGAACAGGCGCGCCGGCTGGCCAGCCGTCAACTGCGGATGCAGCTTGGCGATCACGCTCATCATGTCGCCCTTGTGGGCTTCGTTCGGGCCGTAGACGTTGAAGAATTTCAGCCCGGCCCATTGCGGCGGCACGAGGTCGCCGCCGGCGACGGCGCGGGCGATGCGGCGGTCGACCAGATGCTTGGACCAGCCATAGGCATTCAGCGGCCGCAGCCGCGCCAGCCCGTCGCAGGAGCCGTCATCGTCGAAACCGGCGGAGCCATCGCCATAGGTTGCGGCGGAGGAGGCGTAGATCAGCCGGCATCCGCGCCAGGAACACCAGCGCCACAAATCGAGCGTCAGCGCGACGTTGTTGGCGACGATCTTGTCGACGTCCCGCTCGGTGGTGGCGGAGATGGCGCCGAGATGGAAGACGGTGTCGATCTCGGCGGCATGCTGGTCGAGAAAGGCCAGCGTCTGCTCGGGCGGCACCAGGGCCGCGACCTCACGCTTGGCGAGATTCTGCCACTTCTCGCCGTCACGGAAGCGGTCGACGACCGCCACGTCGGTGATGCCGCGCGCAGCCAGAGCCGCGACAAGGTTGGACCCGATGAAGCCGGCCCCGCCGGTGACCACGATCATAGCGCTGTCCGCTGTTGCTCGACGCGTTTCGTGGGGACTTATAGGCGGGTGGGGCGGTGGGAGCAAGTCAATGGCCCCCCACCGCCCGCTTGCAGGAGCGGGAAGGAGGGGGCCGCAACGATGAGCCCTTACCGCGTCGCGCGGTTCGCGGCGCTGACCAGGGCCCGCAGCGAGGCGGTGACAATGTCGGCGTCGATGCCCACGCCGAACAGCGTCCTGTCGCCGGTCTTCACCTCGACATAGGCGCAGGCCTGGGCGTCCTCGCCGGAGCCGATGGCGTGCTCACGGTAATCGACGACATGCAGGTCAGTGCCGCAACCCTGCCGCAGGGCGTCCAGGAAGGCGTCGATCGGGCCGTTGCCCTTGCCCTTGGTGGTGATGATCTCGCCGTTGCGGCGCATCACCACGCTCATGGCACGGGCACCGGAGTTCGGGCCGCGCGGCTCGGTCGAATGCTCGACCAGCTCCAGCGGGCTGTCGGCGTCCAGATACTCGGCCTGGAAGGCGGCGTGGATGTCGGCGGGCGACAGTTCCTTGCCGGTCTCGTCGGCGACGCGCTGCACGACCTTGGAGAATTCGATCTGCAGGCGGCGCGGGATCTGCAGGCCGTAGTCCTTCTCCAGCACATAGGCGATGCCGCCCTTGCCGGACTGGCTGTTGATGCGGATCACCGCCTCGTAGCTGCGGCCCAAATCCTGCGGGTCGATGGGCAGGTACGGGACCTCCCACTTGCCGGTGTTGGACTTGGTCAGCGCCTTCAGCCCCTTGTTGATCGCGTCCTGGTGCGAGCCGGAGAAGGCGGTGAACACCAGTTCGCCGGCATAGGGGTGGCGCGGATGGACCGGCAGCTGCGTGCAGTATTCGGAAACCCGGACGATCTCGTTGATGTCGTCGATGTTCAGTTCCGGATCGACGCCCTGGGTGAACATGTTCAGCGCCAGCGTGACGACGTCGACGTTGCCGGTGCGCTCGCCGTTGCCGAACAGCGTGCCTTCGACGCGGTCGGCGCCGGCCAGCAGCCCCAGCTCGGCCGCGGCGACGCCGGTGCCGCGGTCATTGTGCGGGTGCAGCGAGATGATCGCCGACTCGCGGTTCTTCATCGTCTTGCAGAACCACTCGATCTGGTCGGCATGGACGTTCGGCATCGACATCTCGACCGTCGAGGGCAGGTTCAGGATGATCCTGCGCTCGGGCGTCGGCTGCCAGACCTCCATCACCGCCTCGCAAATCTCGACGGCGAAGTCCAGTTCGGTGCCGGTGAAGCTCTCCGGCGAATATTGCAGGACGATTTCGGTTTCCGGGGTCTCGTCGGCCAACTGCTTGATCAGCTTGGCACCCTGGACGGCGATGTCGACGATGCCCTGGCGGTCCAACCCGAACACGACGCGGCGCTGCAGCTCCGAGGTGGAGTTGTACAGATGCACGATGGCGCGCTTGGCCCCCTTGATGCCCTCGAAGGTGCGGCGGATCAGCTCCTCGCGCGCCTGGGTCAGCACCTGGATGGTGACGCCGTCGGGGATCTTGTTGCCGTCAATGATCTCGCGGCAGAAGTCGAAATCGGTCTGCGACGCGGCGGGGAAGCCGACCTCGATCTCCTTGAAGCCCATGCGCAGCAGCAGGTCGAACATCGCGCGCTTGCGGTCCGGCCCCATCGGCTCGATCAGCGCCTGGTTGCCGTCGCGCAGGTCGACCGAGCACCAGATCGGCGCCTTGTCCAGGGTGCGCGACGGCCACTGGCGGTCGGTCAGCTTCACCTGGGGGAAGGGGGCGTATTTGGACGGGGACTTCGGCAGAGCTGGAATGTTGGTCGCGGTGTTGGTTTGGGTCGCGGTGCTCATGGCGTCGTTCGGCTCCAGTGGCGGCCCCCGGGGCCCGGTATTCTGTGCGGGCGGGGGCGGCGGATCGGATTTTGAAAGGCGGAGGGACCGGCGATGGGTACGGCCGCGGAGCCGCCGGATGTGGCTCAGCGACCGTCGGTAAGTCGCAGTCCCGGCCCCGGCCGGGCGACGCCGATACCGGCGCCTTTGAAAACATCGCTCATGGAACAGACACTTCGACCGATGGAATTGGTGTGCGAACGCGACAAACCCGGACGCTTAAAGCGCCGGGCCGAGAAGTCGAAGAAGGGCGTTCTGCAGGTCGATGGTGTTCATGGGGCGCACTGTGCGCAGGTGCGGCATGGCTGTCAAGCCCGGATTGGCGAAAAACGGACTGCGGGATGCACCAACCATCGGCGCTCCTTCCATCCTTCCCATCCTCACGCGTCAGCCCCAGATCAGGTGGTACAGCGTCGGCAGCAGCAACGCCGTTGCCAGCCCGTTCAACCCCATGCCCAGCCCGGCGAAGGCACCCGCCACCTCGTTGACCTGCAAGGCACGCGCGGTGCCGATGCCGTGCGCCGCCACGCCCATGCCGAAGCCGCGGGCGCGCCAGTCCTTCACCCGCACAAGGTTCAGCACCCAGGTGCCGAGGCTGGCGGCGACGATGCCGGTGATGATGACGAACACCGCGGTCAGCGACGGCAGGCCGCCGATCTGCTCCGACACGCCCATGGCGATGGGGGAGGTGACGGATTTCGGTGCCATCGACAGGATGGTCGCCTTGCTGCCTCCGAACGCCCAGACCAGCGCCACGGCACTCAACGCCGAGGCGGCGGACCCCACCAGCAGTGCCACCACCAGAGCCAGGGCCGAGCGGCGGACCTCCTGGAACTGGTTATAGAGCGGAATGGCGAGCGCCACCGTGGCCGGGCCGAGCAGGAAATGGACGAACTGCGCGCCGTCGAAATAGGTGCGGTAATCGATGCCGGACAGGCTGAGCGTGCCGGCGATCAGGACGACGGCGATCAGCACCGGGTTCAGCACCGGGCGCCGTCCCAGCTTTTCAAAGACCCACAGGCCGATCTGATAGGCGACCAGCGTCAGCGTCAGCCCGGCCAGCGGGCTGGCGGACAGATAGACCCAGATCTGGTGAAGATCGGCGCTCATGCCCGATCTCCCTTCACCTGCTCCCCTGCCCCCGGCTCCTCTTCCAGCCGCGGATCGGTGCGGCTCAACAGGAAGGCCATCAGCTTTGCCGTCACCGCGATGCCGAACAGGGTGCTGCCGAACAGGGCGGCGACGATGGGCAGCGCCTCGGTCTCAAGGCGGGTGACATGGACCATCACCCCGACACCGGCCGGCACGAACAGCAGCGACAGGTGGCGCAGGAGCCCGCCCGCCGTGTCCTGCACCGTGTCCGGCACGCCGCCGCGCAGCAGCAGCCCGGCGAACAGCAGCAGCATGCCCAGCACCGGGCCGGGAACCGGCAGATGCAGCAGGCGGGCGGCCAGTTCACCGGCGAGTTGGCAGAGCAGGAGGAGCGTCAGGGTTCCGAGCATCGCGGACTCCGGTGGAAGGGGTGCTGTGGGTCCCTTCTACCGCAGTTGCGAAGTCGCCGGGCTGCATTCCGCGAATGCGAGCGTCGCGAATCGACGATGAGGCCCGTTCAGAAAGTGGGGAGGTTATTGCAGCTTGCTGCGGACGTGCTGGCCGCGGCGGACGATGGACTGCGCTTCCACAGTCACTTCCTTCTTGCCGAACAGGCGCAGGAAGATGGCGTTGACGGTGGCGTGTGCGCTGACCGTCAGGGTGCCGGCGGCGGCATCCTCGGCAATCGTCAGGGGCGACAGGTTCGATCCGAGGAAGCCGTTGGGAAAGGCCTTGTCGAAGAAGCTGCGGATGTGTCCGTCGCGCTGCGAGTCGAACATCACGCGCCCGCCGGCCAGCGCGGCGGCATCGACGGCCTGCGACAGCCGGGCTTCCACCGCATAGCTGCGCAGAGCATCGACGGTGCAACCGGCGCCCAGCGCGGTCGGAATGGCAAGGATCAGGGCGACCACCAGAAGCAGGTGACGACCCGTCCGCCGGTCTTCGTGCCCGCCATAGGGCAGGGGACGATAGACCAAAGTCATTGCCGGCCTCCCAAGCAATTGCCTATGCGGAAAGGAGTGTTTTGATTGGATGCATCACTCTTAGCATCATCCGACAAGCAGGCAAACCAAGAAATGCAGGTGAAGGACAGCAAAAATCGCGGCGCAAGTTGTTATGTATTTTACGCAAAGGCGGTAACCCAAATTCGCGGACGCGGCGGCAAAGGGTAAAGCCCGCAGCAAGGGGCGGGAAGCGCTGTCTCGACTTTAAAAACCACCGTGATTCGTAGCTGTGCCGAGTCAAAGGTGAGCCAAGCGGTGCCCTCGGGCGCCGCGTTAAGGGGTTGTTCGTCATCGCCGTTGGCAGGTTGGGCAGGTCCAAGTCCCTCCAGGCCGGAGCCGCCGACGCCGTCTTTTCCGTCTCCTGCCCGTGACCGTTCCACGGGACTCTGGCCGGCCCGGTCGCTCCTGGACATTGCGCCGGCTGTTGCGGCGGTGGCGCTTCTGCCGGCCGGCCTGATGGCCGAGGTGAGGGTGCCTGCACCATCGTCCTGATGCACTGAACACGCGGGCGGCTTCTCCGTTTCCCGTCTGCCCGCTAGACTCCGGGCGCAATGATGGGGAGACGGCCCGATGAGGGGCGGCGTTTGGCGTGTGGTGATGCTGGGGTTGGCCGTGACGGCGGCCGCGCTGGTGTTTCTGGGCGTGGAGATCACACAGCTGGCGGCGGACGACCGAACGGCCTTCACCCGCGGTCTGGCGATCTGCGGGCTCGGACTTTTGTCGGTATGGTTCGTCTTCTCGCGACTGTCGCGCCATTTCCGCGACCTCGACCGCCTGTCCGGCAGGCTGTCGGGCGCCCGCAACCGGGTCGATCTCGAACCGATGTCCGGCGAACTGGCGCGCTTGGCCGAGGCGGTCAGTCTTGCCCGCGGCGGCGAGCGCGGGTTGGGTGAGGGGCCGCTGGGCGGCACCCCACTCGGTCATGGGCCATTCGGTCATGGTCCGCTGGGCGGCGGCCGCATCGACCGGGCCTTGCGGGCGGCTCTGGCCCTGTCCGAGGATCCCCTTCTGATCCTCGACGAGCAGGGGCGGGTGGAGCAGCTGAACCCTGCCGCGGCCCGCCTGCTGGGTGTGGAGGAGGGGGCCGACATCGGCAAGTCGCTGCTGCGTGACGATCTGGCCCGCGCCATGGAGCGGGCGCGCGGCGGCGGTGTTCCCGTCACCGCCGTGCTGCGCCGGACCGAAGACGGCGAGCTGTCGGCGCGTGTGGCCGATCTTGGGCTCGGCGCCGGTGTTCTGCTCTCTTTCCCTGCCCGCGGCATGGCCCATGCCGCCGGCCTCAGCGGCAAGCGCACGCTCAGCCTGCGCCCGGCCCAGCCCGCCACCCCCCTCGGCGATGAGGAGCCGTTGGCCGCCCTGCCGTTCGTTGCGCTTTGGGTGGCGACGGCGGGGATGGAGGCGGGCAGCGGTCCGGCGATCGCGGTCGGTACCGTCCGGCTGGTCGGGTCGCGCATCTTTCGGACGGTGTCGCTTGCGTTGCTGATCGACCCCGTCGAACCGGTGCCGGCCGAGGCGACGGCCCGTCACGGCATCGGCACCGCCATGGTGGCGGGCGAACGCCCCTTCGCCGCGGTGTGGCCGGCGATCCAGGAGGCACTGCACAACTGCATCGCGGTCGGGATCGGCATCGACTCGGCGGTGGCCGCGCTGGCGCGGTCGGCAGCCCTGGCCGGCATTGCCGAACCGGCGCTGCCGCCGACGCTCGACCTCGGCGCGCTGGCGGCTGCGCTGGACCCTGCCCTGGCCGGGGCATCGGCCGACCGTCTGGCGGAGGCCTTCGCCTTGCCCCGCCACCCGCGCAACGGTCCCCAGGGCGAGGCGCTGGCCCAGGCCGAGCTTGCCGTGGCGCTGCTCTCCCGCCTGACGGAACGCGGAGTCGTCACCCAGGGGCAGGCACGGGGGCTGGTCGCCGGCGGCGACGCGCAACTGTCGCCGGCATATCCTCCGCCAGCCTGAACCCGCTCATCGACAGCCGGGTCTGCGGGCGCAGGTAATGGCGCGTCCACGGACCGGCATGGTCGAAGGGGGTAAGGCAACTGCCGCCCCGCAGCACCATGCGGTTGCTGGCGAGCCGGCCGTTGACCGCCTCGTCCAGAGCCGCCTTGTTCCCGGCGTGGGGGCGGAGGTAGCCGGGATAGGTCGTGAAGGCGTCGGCGGTCCATTCCCACACGTCGCCGCACATCTGCCAGGGGCCGGTCCCGTGGCAGGTGCCGGCGCGCGGATGGCGGTGGCCGGTGCCCAACAGGTTGCCCATGCTGTCGCAGCCGGCGGCGACCGCTTCCCATTCCGCCTCCCGCGGCAGGCGCTTGCCGGCCCAGCGGGCATAGGCATCGGCCTCGTACCAGCTGACATGGCAGACCGGCTCGTCGGGATCGAGCGGCTGTATGCCATAGAGGGTGAAGACCTGCCAGCGGCTGCCCGACTCGGAGTCGCCGCGCTGCCAGTAGAGTGGGGCGCTCCAACCTTCGGCCTTTGCGATCTCCCAACCGTCGGACAGCCAAAGGGAGCGGTCGCCGTAACCGCCAGCCTCGATGAAGGAAAGATAGTCGCCGCAGGTCACCGGGCGGGCGGCCAGCCGGTAGGGCTCCAGCCAGACGCGGTGGCGTGGGCTTTCATGGTCGAATCCGGGCAACGGCATCGGCCGGCCGACCTCGACGAGGCCGCCGGGCTGCTCCAGCCATCCGTCGGGTGGGGCACCCAGATGCGGATGGTCGGGCGCCTGCTCGTAGGCCGGACGCAGCGGGTTGCTCCACAGGGCATGCTTGATGTGCAGCAGCATGCGTTCCTGATGGCGCCGCTCGTGGGCGATGGCCATCATCAATGCCGACTCGGCCGGGTCCCAAAGTCTGTCGTCGATGCCGTTGATCAGGTGCAGCACCGCGGCGTTGATCTGGTCGCGGTGCCGCATGATCTCGGCCACCGTCGGGCGCGACAGAACGCGGGTGGGCGGGGCACCGCTGTTGCTGTTGGCGGCGAACAGGTCGAGGACGGCCGGATCCGCCGGCCGGTAGCCGGGGCTGAAGGGAATCAGCACCGCCACCTCGAACAGCCAGCTGGTGTGGGCAAGATGCCATTTCGCCGGCGCGCCGTCCGGAACGGTCTGCACCATCTGGTCTTCCGGCGACAGGGTGGCGACCAGTTCGGCGGTGCGGGCACGCGCCTTCTGAAAGCGGGTTGCGAGGGACTGCCGGCGTTCGGTGAGGAGATGCGCGGCGGTCGGACCTGCGCTCGGGATGGGATGTGTGTCGGGCACGGGCGGTCCCTCCGAAATCCGGATCTCTTCGGAGAGTGTCCACCCGGAACGCCCCTTTTGGAATGCATGCATCCGTGGTGGAACGGTCACCGCAAATAGCGGCTGCGACCGGACGCCGCATCTGGAATGGCCGATGAATGGCACCGGCGACGCATGGGGCCAAAAACGAAAAGGCCGCCCGGAAGGCGGCCTTGTTCACTCGAAGCACAGCTCAGTGTCGGACAAGACTTACTTGATCTTGGCTTCCTTGAACTCGACGTGCTTGCGCGCCACCGGGTCGTACTTGCGGAACGACAGCTTCTCGGTGGTCTTCTTCGGGTTCTTCTTCTTCACGTAGAAGAAACCGGTGTCAGCCGTGCTCACCAGCTTGATGAGGACGGTGTTCTGCTTGGCCATGATCTCGATCCCGACAAAAAATCCGTGCCCCGCCGGCCCGGCGGGGGCGGCGTCGTTAGCGGCGGAAAATACCGTCTGACGCCGCAATGTCAAGCCCTATGGGCGGTGAATCTGGCGTCCGACGGCGATTGCCACAGCGACGTCCCCGAAACCGGTGTCAGCGCTCCGCCACCGTGTTGACCACGGCGGTGGCGACGGCGCGCTGGTACAGCCCCGGCTCGGCCAGCAGGCGCATGGCGACCTTCAGGTCCAGTTCCGGCTCGTGCTCCTTCCACGGGCAGGCTTCGCGCAGGGCGCTCAGCGCATGCTCGTCGTCGGCCGCCTTGGACCGCCAGCTCGCCACCTGCGCCGGGCGCAGACGCCCCTCACGCAGGTCGGACAGCAGGGCTTCCGGGTCGGTCTGGCCGGCCCGGCTGGTGCAGACGGTGGGCTGGACGCCCTGGCGGTGCAGGGTATAGCCGGCCGGGGTGTAGATGCGGCTCCAGGTCAGGAACAGCTCGCCATCGTTGGGAAGGCGGTTGACCGTCTGGACGCTGCCCTTGCCATAGCTGGAGGCGCCGACCACGACCGCGCGGCCCGAGTCCTGCAGTGCCGCCGCCACCACCTCGGCCGACGAGGCGGAGCGGCCGTCGACCAGCACCACCAGCGGCAGCCCGTCGAGCAGGTCGTCGGGGTTGGCGTCGAAGCGCTGGCGGCTTTCGGGGTTGCGCCCCTCGGTGGAGATGATCCGGCCGCGGCGCATGAACAGGTCGGCGACCGCGACAGCCTGGTCCAGCAGCCCGCCCGGATTGCCGCGCAGGTCGAGAACCATGCCTTGCAGCGTCGGCCCCGCCGCCTGACGGATGGATGTCACCGCCGACCGCAGGCTGGAGGCCGTGGTGGCGTTGAAGCGGTCGAGCTTGACGATGCCGACGTCGCCGGACAGCGAATAGGTGACGGTGTTCGGCACCACCCGCTCGCGGCGCAGCGGCAGCCGGCGGGGGGCGCCATTGTCGCGGGCGACGGTCAGCGTGACCAGCGTGCCGGTGGGACCGCGCAGCCGCTCGCGCATGTCCGCCGCGCTCATTCGCGTCGTCAGGTCGCCGTCGATGGCGAGAAGCTGGTCGCCGTCGACGATGCCGACGCGCTCGGCCGGGCTGTGCGGCATCACGTCATGCACGATGACGCGACCATTGGATGTGGTGTCCAACGACAGGCCGACGCCGCCATACCCCTCGCGCTGGGCGCGTTCGTTGCTGGCGCGCTGGACGCCGGTGTAGCGGGAATAGCCGTCGAGATCGGCGGTGACGCCGTCGAACACCACCTGATACAGCCGCTCCGGCGTCGCCTTCGCCAGGGTGGGGGAATAGACGCGGGCGCGGTCGATGATGCGGGTGGTCAGAACCGCCCAGCCGGCGGCGTCGCCATCGGCGGCGGTGCCGTACTCCGCCGCCAGGGCGCCCGACACGTACAGGCGTACGGTGCTGCCGGCATGCTCCACCGTCACCGAGGGGTCGAGCGCGGTCAGCCCCTTCAACCCGTCAATTCCCAGGCGGTTGAAGGACACCGGCTCCAGATAGACTTCGGCGATCTTGGAGAAGCCGACGGAGAAAACCTGTTCCGTCACCGGCTGCGGCGCGGTGCTCGCGGCCTGCGGGGTTCCGGCGAGAGCGGTGGTGGCGAGAAGGGCTGCGGCGGAAAACTGGAAGGCCAGATGACGAAGCGGGCGGCTGAAGCGGCGCGCCACACCTGAAATCAGGGTGCCCGATAGGACGGGGATCCGAAAAGACGGCACGTGGGACGGTGCATTCTGGTCGCACACGCCGTGATCGCACACGTTGTGATCGAACTGGGCCATGGGGCGAACCGCGGCCTCCCTTTCCTGCAGCCGGACCGGAGGAGGATGTTCCCGATCCCGGATGGGTGATAGATACACCTTCGTTCAGGAGGGCGGGCGGGACAAAATTGCGGGCCGCACCACAATGTTGCGGATTGTCCAATCCTGTGTCGCCAAGGCCACGCTTGTATGGCGCGGGTGCCACGGAACCTTGGCCTGCCCACGAGTCGCCCCCTGGACGGCATCCCGGCTCAAGCGTTGCCATTCTGCAACGGGTCTGGAATGGCCCTCAAGTCAGGCTTCAGTCTGTCAGACGGAAAAGCGTGCTGCCGCTGACCGGATCGGCCTCCACCAGCACCACCTTGACCGGGTTGCCGAGGCGGTACGTGCGCCCCGTACGCTGCCCGACCAGGGTGTGTGCGGCCTCGTCATGGTCGTACCGGTCGTCGGGCAGGCTGCTGGCCGGAACCAGCCCGTCGGCGCCGCTCTCGTCCAGCCGCACGAACAGCCCGAAGCGGCTGACGCCGGAGATGCGGCCGCTAAAGCGTTCTCCGATGCGGTCGGCCAGGAAGGCGGCGGTGTAGCGGTCCACCGCGTCGCGCTCGGCGGTGGCGGCGCGGCGCTCGGTGCCTGACAGATGGTCCCCGATCTCCGCCAGCCGGCCCAGCGTCTCGTCGTCCAGCCCGCCGACGCCCAACCCCAGCGTGCGGATCAGCGCGCGGTGGACGATCAGGTCGGCATAGCGGCGGATCGGCGAGGTGAAATGGGCGTAACGGTGCAGGGCCAGCCCGAAATGGCCGATGTTGTCCGGGCTGTAGGCGGCCTGGGCCTGGGCGCGCAGGACCACCTCGCTGACCAGCGGTGCGTGCGATGTCCCCTCCACCTTGCGCAGGATGCGGGTGAAGTGGTCGGGCGTCAGGTCGGCGCTCTTGGTCAGCGGGTGGCCGATCCCGGCGAGGAAACCACGCAGCGCCTCCATCTTCTCCATCGAGGGCCGGTCATGGATGCGGAAGAGACCGGGCATGGTGCGCCGCTCCAGCACCTCCGCCGCCGCGACGTTGGCGGCGATCATGAACTCCTCGATCAGCCGGTGGCTATCGTGGCGCTCGCGCCTGACGATCTCGGCGACCCGGCCGCGCTCGTCGATGTGGACCCGGCGCTCGGGCAGGTCCAACTCCAGTGTGCCGCGCTTGGCACGGGCGGCGGCGAGCCGGGCATAGGCGCCGAACAGCGGGGCGATCACGCCGTCGGCGAGCGGCCCCGTCACCTCGTCCGGCCGGCCATCATGGCAGTCCTGCACCTGTTCATAGGTCAGCCGTGCCGCCGACCGCATCAATCCGCGCACCAGACGATGCCGGACCAGCACACCGTTGCGGTCGATCCACAGGTGAAAGGCCAGACAGGCGCGATCCTCTCCCGGCCGCAGCGAACACAGGCCGTTCGACAGCGCCTCCGGCAGCATCGGCACGACGCGGTCGGGGAAATAGACGGAGTTGCCGCGCTCGTAGGCGGTGCGGTCCAGCGCCGATCCGGGGCGCACATAATAGGACACGTCGGCGATGGCGACGATCAGGTGCCAGCCGTCCGGATTCTCCGGATCGCCGTCGGCCTCCGCCCACACGGCATCGTCGAAATCGCGGGCGTCGGCGCCGTCAATGGTCACCAGCGGGATGTCGCGCAGATCCTCCCGCTGCATCAGCGCCGGCACCGCCGCCAGTTCCGCCTCACGCAAGGCTGCGTGCGGGAAGACAGTGGGGATGCCGTGGGCGTGGATGGCGATCAGGCTGAAGGCGCGCGGCTCGTCGGTGGAGCCCAGCCGCTCGACCACACGGGCCTGCGGCTGGCCGGCGCGTCCGGCCGGCAGGATGTCGGCGAAGACGAGGTCGCCCGGCTCGGCATCGCCGCGGTTGGGCGGCAGCACCAAAAACTCGGTCTTGTGGCGGCGGTCGGTCGGGAGGATGCGCCCGCCATCGGCGCTCGGCCGGTAGACGCCGAGGATGCGGCCTTCGCGTTCCCCATCTATGCGGCGGATAACGCGGGCTTCGTAGAGGCGGTCGTTGATGCGGGCGAGCTTCGCCAGCAGCGTGTCGCCGACCGCCAACGGCTTTTCCTCTCCCCGCGACTTCTTCTCCGGCAGAAGGAAGATGCGCGGCGGGTTGCCCTCGCCGGTCCAGGTCAGCGGCCGGGCGGCAAGCTCGCCGTCCGCATCGACCCCGGTGACCAGCAGAACCGCGACGGCGGGCAGGGACTGCGGCGGGGCCATGCGCTTGTTGCGCCCGCGCTCCACCGTCCCGTCCGCCTCCAGCCTCCGCAGCAGATCCTTCAGCGTTTCCCGGTCGGCCGATCCGGACAGCTTGAAGGCGCGGGCGATCTCGCGCTTGCCGACGGGGGTGGTGCTGGACCGGATGAAGGCGAGGATGGCGTCCTTGCTGGGGAAATGGCTGTCGGTCACTGGGCGGGGGGTCCGTCGGTTCTTGTCGCAGGTATGGCTATATAGGGATCAATCGCCGCCGAGGCTCGTCGCCCAGCTGCGGCCGACCATCGCCCGGATGGCGTCGCTGCGCTCCAGCGCCTCGCGGAATCCCGCCAGCGGGAAGCGGACCTCCGTCTTCTCCCCGGCCGGCGACTGGCCGACGATG
Organism: Azospirillum sp. TSH64; assembly: GCF_003116035.1. Lineage (GTDB taxonomy): Bacteria > Pseudomonadota > Alphaproteobacteria > Azospirillales > Azospirillaceae > Azospirillum. The sequence continues at coordinate 1,268,664 of NZ_LGQW01000015.1, read as the reverse complement.
GAAACCTCCGGTGCCGGGGCGATCTTTTCCACCATGCGGCGGTTCAGGTCGGGATCGGTCATGGCGCAGGTGTTGGTTTCGAAGCGGAAGGGCTTGCAGGGGGAATCGGGCTTGAACACCGCCCGGTCGGCCCAAATGCGGACCAGCCTGTCCAAATCCAGCGATTCAGGGGAGACGCGGAAGCGCAGCCCCTCGCGCCAGCGCTCGGTCGAGCGCAGCCAGACCAGCCGGGCGGTGCGGTCGTTGACGCCGCGGGCGGACAGCTCGCACTCGACCTGCCGTGTGCCGGACCAGAGCTGACAGTAGAGCTTCCAGCTCTTGAAGCTCTCGTCGAACTCCCGGAACGGCTTGCCTTCCGCCATCGCCGCCGGAGCGGCAGCGGCGATGGCGGCCAACATCGCCAGGGCTGTGATCAGGCGCTGTCCGTGGCGGCGTCCGGGCATCTGGCCGGGCATCGGATGGTCACTCCCGTCGTTCCGCCCGCCGGCGCAGCAGATGGTCGGCCAGGACGCAGGCCATCATCGCCTCGCCCACCGGCACGGCGCGGATGCCGACGCAGGGGTCGTGACGGCCCTTGGTCAGGATGTCGGTGTCGTTGCCGGCGGTGTCCACCGTCTGGCGCGGCGTCAGGATCGAGCTGGTCGGCTTGACCGCGAAACGCACGACGATGTCCTGCCCGGTGGAGATGCCGCCCAGGATGCCTCCGGCATTGTTGGTCAGGAACTGCGGCTGGCCGTCGGCGCCCATGCGCATCTGGTCGGCGTTGTCCTCGCCGGTCAGTTCGGCGGCGGCGAAGCCATTGCCGATCTCCACGCCCTTGACCGCGTTGATCGTCATCATCGCGCAGGCGAGGTCGCTGTCGAGCTTGTCATAGAGCGGGTCGCCCAGCCCCACCGGCACACCGGAGGCCACCAGCTCGACCACCGCGCCGACCGAAGAGCCGCTCTTGCGGATGCCGTCGAGATATTCGGCCCACTGGGTGGCGGCGACCGGGTCGGGGCAGAAGAAGGGGTTATTGTCGATCTCCGCCCAGTCCCAGCGGCTGTGGTCGATCTTGTGCGGGCCGACCTGCACCAGCGCACCGCGCACCTGGATGGCGGATCCCAGCACCTTGCGTGCCACCGCGCCGGCAGCGACCCGGCAGGCGGTTTCCCGCGCCGAGGAGCGGCCGCCGCCGCGGTAATCGCGGATGCCGTATTTCTGCCAGTAGGTGTAGTCGGCATGGCCGGGGCGGAATTTGCCGGCGATGTCGCTGTAGTCCTTGGAACGCTGGTCGGTGTTCTCGATCAGCAGCGAAATGGGCGTGCCGGTCGTCTTGCCTTCGAACACGCCGGACAGGATCTTCACCTGATCGGGTTCCTGGCGCTGGGTGGTGTAGCGCGACTGGCCGGGCCGACGCTTGTCCATCCAGGGCTGGATGTCCGTTTCCGCCACGAGGTCGAGCAGCGACGGGCAGCCGTCCACGACGACGCCGATGGCCGGGCCGTGGCTTTCGCCCCAAGTGGTGAAGCGGAAAAGCGTGCCGAAGCTGTTGCCGGCCATGGTGACATCCTCCCGAAACGAACCCGCGCGGATCAATGACGTAGCGTCTATTTGCGCGGATTTCTTGCGGCCTTTCGGCGACAAGGTCAAGGAAGCGATGCGCTGATTTTTAAGGGGGTTTTTAAAAGAGGGGAATGGTGCTGCCAGAGAGGATTGAACTCTCGACCTCTCCCTTACCAAGGGAGTGCTCTACCACTGAGCTACGGCAGCGCCAGATGCAGGCGCCTTGTGGCAAGATCGGAGAAATGGTGCTGCCAGAGAGGATTGAACTCTCGACCTCTCCCTTACCAAGGGAGTGCTCTACCACTGAGCTACGGCAGCTCCGATAACCGATCATCGCTGGGGCGATGCGTCCGGGTGAGGCGTTCAGGCTTGACCGCCCCCCGAAGTGGCGCGGGTTATGCCACAGGCCTTTTAGGGATGCAAGCGCTTAAAATCACTTCGCCACTCACTTTTTTTCGCGCCCGAAACAAGTGCCCGGATCAAGCCTGCGTCGCGGCCGGCGGAAGCACCGCTTCGGCGCGGAAATCCGGCACGACGGTGCCGAGGATCGACAGAACACGTTCACCATCTCCCGCCCGCGCAGCCGCTTCCAGCTCGCCCACTGCGCGGTTGATCAGCGCATAGTCGATCAGCCGGGGGGAGGCGAGGAAGACGCCGTCGGCCTCGGTGCGGCTCGGCGCCTCCGCCGCGGTCAGGATTTCCTCGAACAGCTTCTCGCCGGGACGCAGGCCGGTATAGGCGATCTCGATGTCCACTCCGGGGCGGTAGCCGGCCAGCCGGATCATCTGGCGGGCAAGGTCGGCGATCTTCACCGGCTCGCCCATGTCCAGCACCAGAATCTTGCCGCGATCCTCCGCCCGGGTGGCGCCATGGGCGGAGGCCTGCAGAACCAGCTCCACCGCTTCGCGCACCGTCATGAAATAGCGGCGCATGTCGGGATGGGTGACGGTCAGCGGACCGCCCTTCGCCAACTGCCGGGTGAACAGCGGCACCACCGAGCCCGAAGAACCCAGCACATTGCCGAAGCGCACGGTCATGTAGCGGGTAGCATGATCCGTCCCGTCGCGCGGCGGCAGCACGTCCAATGCCTGGCAATAGGTCTCGGCGAAGCGCTTGGCCGCCCCCATCACGCTGGTCGGGCGGATCGCCTTGTCGGTGGAGATCAGCACCATGGCGAGGCAGCCGGCGGCGCGCGCCGCATCGGCCACGTTGCGGGTGCCGATGACGTTGGTCAGCGTGCCCTCGCACGGGTTGGCTTCCACCAGCGGCACATGCTTCAGCGCCGCGGCGTGGAAGACCAGGGCAGGGCGCTCCTCCTGGAACAGGCGCATGATGCGGTCGCGGTCGCGCACGTCGGCGATCACCGGGCGCGGATCGAGGTCGGGGAACCTCTCCCGCACCTCCATCTCGATGCTGTAGAGGTTGAACTCCCCGGCATCGAGCAGGATCAGCCGTTCCGGCCCCAACGCGGCGATCTGGCGGACCAGCTCGCTGCCGATGGTGCCGCCGGCGCCGGTGACGATCACCCGCCGACCGCCGACCAGTCCGGAAATGGCGCCGCGGTCCAGCACCGCCTGCGGCCGGCCCAGCAGGTCCTCCAGCGCGATGGGTCGAACCTCGACACCCTTGCCCTCGCCGAGCGCCGACTTGAACTCGGTCAGGCTGGGCAGGCGCGACAGGACCAGCCCCAGCGCCTCCGCCCGGTCGAGCAGGCTGCGCAGGGTCGATCCCTTCAGCTCGGCATTGCCCTTGGTGACGATCAGCCGCTGCGGCCGCTCGTGCTTGCGCTCCAGCGTCTGGACCACCTGCTCCAGATCGTCGGGACCGCCCAGCACCGGCACGCCGCGCACGGCATGGCCGACCCGCCGTCCCTTGTCGTCGAGGATGCCGACCACGCGATAGGCCGACTGGCCCGGCTGGTCGAGCGAGCGGATGAACAGCTCGGCCGCGTCGCCGACGCCCAGCAGCAGGACGGGAATGCGCGGCACGCCCTCCACCGCCTCGGCCCAGCTGAAGCGGCGGTCCTTCAGGAAACGGTAGGCGAAGCGCGGCCCGCCGAGCAGAAGCATCTGAACCAGCCACAGGATCGGCGGCAGGGAGCGCGGCAGCAGTTCGGCGCGCGTCAGCAGGAACATCGCCAGCACGAAGCACAGGACCGCCACCGTGACGGCGCGCACCACCTGGATCAGATCGGGAATAGAGGCGTAGCGCCAGATGCCGCGGTACAGCCCGAACAGCAGGAAGACCGCCGCCGAGACGCCGACCAGCACCGGCAGCGCGATGGTCAGGGCGTCGAAATACAGGCCGAAGGCGGACCCGCCCACCCGCAGGTAGAGAGCGACGACCAACGCGACCCCGGTCATCACCAGATCGTGCAGGAAAACCAGGGAAGCCCGTGCGGACGGGATGCGCATGCCGCTAAACCTTGTTCATTCGTTCGGCCGTGGAAACCGGCGGGCTGGAACGGCCATGGCTGTTCCAGCCCGGAAATCAGCCGCGGGAAGCTTTGAACCATTCCGCGGTGGCGCGCAACCCGGACGCAAGGTCATGGGGCGGGCGCCAGCCGAGCCTTTCGCGGATGGGGCCGTCATCCACCGTCAGCGTGCCGGCCAGCCGGTCGAACACCGCCCGGGTGCCGGTCAACGCCGCTCCCAGCGCCATCAGTCCGCGCGGCACCGGGACCAGCCGCGCCGGTCGGCCGAGCGCTTCGGCGATGGCGCGCACCAGATCGGCGGTCGAAACCGGCTCCCCATCCTGGACCAGGAAGGTCCGGCCGGCGGCGTCGGGGTGTTCCAACACCGTCACCACCGCGTCGGCGAGGTTGCCGACATAGATCAGGCTGCGCCGGTTGTGGATGCCACCCAGCGGCAGCGGCAGGCCGGTCGCCACCAGCTTGACCAGGGCGCGCATGTTGCCGGCCGTGCCTGGGCCATAGACCAGAGGCGGCCGGATCACCGCCACCTCCATGCCGGTGCGGGCGGAGATCGCCGCCAGCCCGCGTTCGGCCTCCAGCTTGGAGATGCCGTAAGGGCTGTGGGGATCGGGCATCGTCGCCTCGTCCAGCGGGGCGGGGCGGCTTTCATCCACCATCGCCTTGATGCTGCTGAGGAAGACGAAGCGCCTTACCCCGGCCGCCGCCGCCTGCTCCGCCAGCCGGATCGTGCCGGCGGTGTTGACGCGGCGGAACTCCGCCAGGGGTTCGGCGGCCTTGTCGCGCATCACATGGACGCGGGCCGCCATGTGGATCACCGCGTCGATGCCGGCCAGCGCCGCGGTCCAGTCGGTGCCGGGGCCGATGTCGCCCACCGCCGCCGGCTCCCATGGCCCCTCCTGCTGGGTGCGCAGGGCGGCGCGCACCCTGTGCCCGTGGGCGGCCAGCAGCGGGATGGTGTGGCGGCCGACGAAGCCGGTGGCGCCGGTCAGGAGAACGCGCATGGGAAGGACGGTCCGGGCTGGATTCGGTTGGTGCAGTCAAGCATGCCTTAGTATCCGGTTTGGCCGGGTGGTGCCACGGCACAAAGCCCCAAGACCCTTTTCCAGCTTTCGGTCGGGGATCGGAATGGCTATAAGCTGGAGAGGGACGCGTGAATAAGGACGCTACCAAGACATGTCACATACCGTCGACGGTGCAAATGATCGGCACAGCCGGATCATCATCGTCAGCTTTAATTGCGCAGACTTCGTCAATCGCGTCATTGGCTGTCTGCTCGACCAGACCGATCCCGCCTTCGAGGTGGTGATCGTCGACAATGCCTCAAAGGATGTCGACGGCATTGCCTTGCCCGCCGATCCGCGCTTTCGCATGGTGCGGATGGACACGAATGTCGGCTTCGCCAAGGCGAACAATGTCGGTGCTGCCGGCGCCACCGTCCCCTGGATCGTCACGCTGAACCCCGACGCCTTTCCGCGCCGCGACTGGATGGAGCGGCTGCAGGCCGCCGCCCATGCGCAGCCCGATGTGGCGATGTTCGGCTCGACCCAGCTCTTCTCGCACGATCCCCGGATGATCGACGGCGAAGGCGACCAGTATTCGATCTTCGGCTTCGCCTGGCGGGTCAACTACCGCCGCATGCTGAAGCCACCCTATTACAGCGGAGCGGTCTTCTCGCCCTGTGCCGCGGCGGCGATGTACCGGCGCGACTATTTCGAGGCGGTCGGCGGTTTCGACGAGGATTTCTTCTGCTATTGCGAGGATGTCGACCTCGGCTTCCGCATCCGGCTCAGCGGCGGACCGGCGGTGCAGGTCGGCGACGCGGTGGTCGAGCATGTCAGCAGCGGCGTGTCCAAGCAGTACGGCACCTTCGCCCAGTATCACGGCGTCCGCAACCTGGTGTGGACGATGGTGAAGAACATGCCGTTGCCGCTGCTGCCGCTGGCCTTCCTCGGCCATTCGCTGCTGGTGGTCTATCTGGTCTTCCGCAGCCTGGGCAGCGGGCGCACCGGCGCCATCGGCCGCGGCATCCGCGACGCGTTGCGCGGACTGCCGGGGATGATCGCCAAGCGCCGTGCCATCCAGCACGACCGCAAGGCGACGCTTGGGCAGGTTGCCCGCATGATCGCCTGGAACCCGCTGCTGCTGAAGACGCGTGGCCGGCCGGGATGCCGGCTGTCGCGCCGGTCAGACCAGCCGCCAGCCGTGGGTGTTGAAAAAGCGTAGGGCGGAGCGGGCGAACATCCGGATGTGCGCGCCGCCCTTGCGCGCCGCCTTGCCGCCGAAATGCACCATGCGGACATCCGGCACATAGGCGATCTCTCCCAGCGCCATCGCCCGGCGCGACAGGTCGAAATCCTCGAAATACAGGAAATAGCCGTCGTCGAAGCCGCCCAGCCGGGTCAGCGCCTCGCGCCGGAACAGCATGAAGGCGCCGCTGACCTGCTCCAGCCCGGTCACGACAGCGTCGCGGGTGATGTCGCGCATCTCGTAGCGGTCGAGCCGCCGGGCGAACATCCGCTTCACGGATCCGGGTGCGAAGGCGCGCAGCCCCAGATCCAGGACGGTCGGCCGTCGCTTGCACAGGAACTCCTGCTCGCCCGACGGGCCGAACACCTTGGGCGTCAGCAGCACGGTGCGCGGATGCGCCTCCATGTAGCGCCAGCCGGCCAGCAGCGCGTCCGGCTCCAGCAGGATGTCGTAGTTGAGGATCAGGTGGTAAGGCGCGTCGCCCTGCCGGATCGCCAGATTGTGGCCGGCGCCGTAGCCGACATTGCCGTGTCCGGCGATCAGCGTCACCGGCGGCCGGCCGGTCTCCGCATAGCGGTCGAGCAGCGCCTTGAATGGGTTGGGGCCTGAGTCGCTACCCTCCGGCGCGCCATTGTCGACGATCCACAGCCGGGTCCGCACGCCGGCCCCCTGCTCCAGCCGGTCGGCGGCGGCACCGATGGTACCGAGCGAGCGGGCCAGCAGTTCCGGATCGGGATGGTAGAGGACGACGGACAGGTCAAGGAAAGCGCTGCTCATCGGATCACGCCTTCGCCATTCGGGTCAGCGTCGCCAGCAGCAGTGCGACGGCGACCGCCCCCGGTGCCAGCGTCCAGGCGCCAAAGCTGCCGGCGGCCAGTGCTGCGGCGACCAGGACGAGGCTGTAGGCGATGATCGTCAACACCACACGGTCGTGCCGGCCCACGCCCTTGGCGGCCTTCTGATAGAAATGCTCGCGGTGGGCCTGCCAGATCTTCTCGCCGCGCAGCAGGCGGCGCAGCAGCGTGATGGTGGCGTCGGTCAGGTAATAGGCCGGCAGGATCAGCGCCGCCGCCCAGTCGCCGCGCGCCGCCAGCGAGGTGAGAAGAAAGGCGAGGATATGGCCGAGCGGGATGCTGCCGACATCCCCCATGAACATGCGCGCCGGCCGCCAGTTGTGGGTCAGGAAGCCTGCCGCGGCTCCGGCCAGCGCCGCCCCGGCAACCCCGGTCAGGCCGAAATCGCCCATGACCAGCGACACCAGCGCAACGCCGCCGCCGATCAGGATGGTCTCGCTGCCGGCCAGCCCGTCGATGCCGTCCATGAAATTGTAGAGATTGACGAACCACAGCCACAGAAAGGCAGTCGCCGCCCGGTCCAGGCCCCAGGGCAGCCAGCCCTGCCAGACCAGTTGGTCGGCAGGCAGCGTCAGCAGCCCAAATGCCACCGCCAGCGCCTGCACCGCCAGCCGCAGCAGCGGCGACAAGGTGCGCCGGTCGTCCATCCACGACACTCCCATCAGGGCCAGCGTGCCCAGCAGAACGGCCCCGGTCTCCAGCGGCCGCCCCAGGACGAGTCCGGCGATGGCGAAGACCGGCACCACGGTCAGCATCACCGCCCATCCGCCGCCGCGCGGGGTGGGGGCCTGATGGCTCGACCGTTCGTTCGGGATGTCCAGGATGCTGCTGGCGAGGAGATAGCGCAGCACCCGCGTCGACAGATACCAGCCGACGGCCAGACACAGCAGGAAGACACCGATCAGCGCGGTCGAATAGGCGGTGGAGGTCATGGTGGCTCGGATGGTGGAGGAAAGGGGACGGTCAGAGCTTGTGGTAGCCCTTGTACCACTCCACGAAGCGGGGCAGGCCGATCTCAATGGGGGTCTTGGGCTCGAAGCCAAGCAGTTGGCGACTCAATTCGATGTCGGCGGCGGTCTCGTGCACGTCACCGGCCTGCATGGGCTCCATCACCTTCACCGCCTCGCGGCCCAAAGCCTGCTCCAGCACGCCGATGAAGCGCATCAATTCCTCGCAGCGGTTGTTGCCGAGGTTGAAGACGCGGTGCGGGGCGCCGGTTTCCGCATCCACCGGGGCGGGGCGGTCGAGGGCGGCCAGCACGCCGGCGACGATGTCATCGATGTAGGTGAAATCGCGCTTCATCTTGCCGTCGTTGAAGACGCGGATCGGCCGGCCGGCGGTGATGGCGTCGGCGAACAGCCATGTCGCCATGTCCGGGCGGCTCCACGGACCGTAGACCGTGAAGAAGCGCAGACCGGTCATCGGCAGCTGATAGAGATGGCTGTAGGTGAAGGCCAGCATTTCCGCCGCCTTCTTGGTGGCGGCATAGACCGAGACCGGGCTGTCGACGCGGTCCTCCACCGAGAAGGGCATCTTGCGGTTGGCGCCATAGACCGACGAGGTCGACGCATAGACGAAATGCCGCAAGCCCGGCATGCGCCGCGCCGCCTCCAGCAGCGTCACCTGACCGGTGACGTTGGCGTCGACATAGGCATAGGGGTTCTCGATGGAGTAACGTACGCCCGGTTGTGCTGCCAGATGGACGACGCCGGTCACATCATTGAGCTGCGGCCACAGACCCTCCACCGTCGCGCGGTCGGAGATGTCGGCCTTGATGAAACGGAATCCGTCGCGGCCGGTCAACCGGGCCAGCCGCGCCTCCTTCAGCGCCACCGCGTAATAGCCGTTCAGGTTGTCGATGCCGAGAACGCTCTCCCCGCGGTCCAGCAGCGCAGCCGCGACATGCGATCCGATGAAGCCGGCGGCCCCGGTGACGAGGATGGTCATGGTCCGACACCCTTATGAAGATAGTCCGTCGGTCTTATGCCCCAGCGGAGGTTGGCGCGCCAGCCTCCATCCACGGGCCTCCGGTGACCGGTTCGCACGCTTGACAGCCCATCCGCCCTGCCGGTCTACTGCGCGACCGCGACACATCAGGACCGATGGGACGATCGATGCCCCCGAAGAAGAATCCGCTGAACCTGAACCCGCTGCAACTGCGCACCCTGACCCTGCTGCAGGAGATCGCCCGCCTGGAGAACAAGCCGGCCGAGGACGAGGAGGGTGGTTTCCAGATCACCTCGCTGCCGCATGCCCACGGCAACCATTTCCATCTCGGCCATGCCGTGGTCGCCGCCAAGGACGCCACCGGCCTGCAGAACGACGCGGTCTGGACCATCCTGGAGCGCAAGGGCATCGTGAAGCGCACGCCCGCCGCCGCGATCCTGACGGCTGCCGGCGTCGAGTACGACACCGGGCTGCGCGACCAGATCCTGCACCATTCCGACCACTGACATCCGGGGCGGAGCCGCGCCGATGGACGACACCGCCGAAACCTCGGCCCCGCCGCCGGCCCCGGTGAAGCCGAAGCCGGCGGCATCGGGCCGCGACGAACGCCTTGCCGCCCGCCTGCGCGAGAACCTGCGCAAGCGCAAGGAACAGGCGCGGCAGCGGGGGGAATAGTCCCTCTCCCGGAATCGTCCCTCTCCCGTGCTTGGGGGGAGGGACGATTCCGCCCAGGCCAAACCGTTCAGGCCAAATCCTTCCTGAACCAGATCTGCCTGTGCCCCGGCGGATAACCCTCCATCTCCGCCCAGACTTCGTAGCCCTGCTTCGGGTAGAAGCCGGGCGCCTGGAAATCGTAGGTGTAGAGCCGCGACCAGCGGCAGCCGCGGGCCTTGGCCTCCGCCTCCGCCGCGGCCAGCAACCGGCCGCCGAGACCGCTGCCGCGCGTGGAGTCGTCCACCCACAGCAGGTCGACATACAGCCAGTCCCAGTTGGTGTAGCCGACCAGACCGCCCTTCAACGCGCCGTCCGTGTCGCGGGCGGCAACCACCAGATCGCGGCGGTCATAGGCGCGGCCGAGCGACGCCTCGTTGTAGGCGCGCAGGCCCTCGTAGATTCCGGCCAGGTCGGCCGGGGCGGGGGTGTCCGTCACGGACAGGATGAAGTTCTGGCTCATGGATGCCGAGCTTAGACGCCGCGGCGGCGAAGACCAGCGCCGTGATAAAGAACCGTCCATGCGCGCCAAGCGGCCCACCTTTCCTTGAGCGCCGCCGCGTGCTCGGCTACAAACCAGCCTTCACGACCCCTCCATCCAATCGATACGCCAAGGAGTACCCCCGCGATGGGCATCATGCCGGACAGCTGGATCCGCGAGATGGCCGAGACCAAGGGCATGATCGAGCCCTTCGTCGAGACCCAGAAGCGCGAAGGCGTGATTTCCTACGGCGTGTCGTCCTACGGCTACGACGCCCGGGTCGCCGACGAGTTCAAGATTTTCACCAACGTCGACAACGCCATCGTCGACCCGAAGCGCTTCGACGATTCGAGCTTCGTCGACCGCAAGACCGAGGTCTGCATCATCCCGCCGAACAGCTTCGCGCTGGCCCGCACGGTGGAATATTTCCGCATCCCGCGCGACGTCCTGGTCATCTGCCTGGGCAAGAGCACTTACGCGCGCTGCGGCCTGATCGTGAACGTCACCCCGCTGGAGCCGGAGTGGGAAGGACACGTCACGCTGGAGATCTCCAACACCACCCCGCTGCCCGCCAAGGTCTATGCGAACGAGGGACTGTGCCAGTTCCTGTTCCTGAAGGGCGACAGCGTGTGCGAGGTGTCCTACGCCGACAAGTCCGGCAAATACATGGGGCAGAAGGGCGTCACGCTGCCCCGGCTCTGAGCACTCCTCTCTGAACGCCTTCAAAAGCGTATCCGCGAAAGAAACAGGTCCATGGACAAGATCCGCATCCGCGGCGGCCGCCCGCTGAACGGCTCCATCACCGTTGGTGGCGCCAAGAACGCCGCCCTGCCGCTGATGACGGCGTCTCTTCTCACCGACGAGACGCTGACGCTGACCAACCTGCCGATCCTGGCCGACATCAACACGCTGTGCAATCTGCTGCTGCAGCACGGCGTGGCGATCCACATGGCCGGGGCGGGCGGCGATTGCGCCGGCCGCGCCGTGGACTTCACCGCGCGCGACATCACCAACACCACCGCCCCCTACGATCTGGTGCGCAAGATGCGCGCCAGCGTGCTGGTGCTGGGTCCGCTGCTGGCCCGCTGCGGCGAGGCCAAGGTGTCGCTGCCCGGCGGCTGCGCCATCGGCGCGCGTCCGGTGGACCTGCACATCAAGGGTCTGGAGGCGATGGGCGCCGACATCCGGATCGATGCCGGCTACATCGTCGCCAAGGCCCCGGCGGGCGGTCTGCGCGGTGCGGAATACGTTTTCCCCAAGGTGTCGGTCGGTGCGACCGAGAACCTGCTGATGGCGGCCACGCTCGCCAAGGGCACCACCATCCTGGTCAACGCCGCGCGCGAGCCGGAGGTGACCGACCTCGCCGAATGCCTGGTCAAGATGGGGGCGAAGATCACCGGCATCGGCACCGACCGGCTGGTGATCGAGGGTGTCGACCGGCTGCATGCCGCCCGCCACATGGTGGTGGCCGACCGCATCGAGACCGGCACCTACGCCATGGCCGCCGCCATCACCGGTGGCCGTCTTGACATCATGAACACCCGTCTCGATTTGATCAAAGCGGCGGTCAAGGCGCTGGCTCCGGCCGGCGTCGCCTTCGAGGAGATCGAGAACGGGATCCGCGTGTCGCGCGCGAACGGCGAACTGCATGGCGTCGATGTGATGACCGAGCCGTTCCCCGGCTTCCCCACCGACCTTCAGGCCCAGATGATGGCCCTGATGTGCACGGCGACGGGGGCCGCGATGATCACGGAAACGATCTTCGAGAACCGGTTCATGCACGCGCCGGAGCTGACCCGCATGGGCGCGCGGATCACGGTCCACGGCTCGTCGGCCCTGGTGCGCGGCGTGGAGCGGCTGACCGGCGCGCCCGTGATGGCGACGGACCTGCGCGCTTCGGTGTCGCTGGTGCTCGCCGGGCTGGCGGCGGAGGGGGAGACGACGGTCAACCGCGTCTACCACCTCGACCGCGGCTATGAGCGGGTGGAGGAGAAGCTGGCTGCCTGCGGTGCGGAGATCGAGCGCATCCACGGCGGCGACGAGTAAATGGCGGGGGCGCCCCTCCCGCCATCCCCTGAGGTTGGCCTTTCCCGAGAGGTGCCCCCGAACATGACGGCCCCAGCCATGACCCCGATCCGCCTGCGCGCCGAAGACGAGGAGGATCTGAAGGTCGTCTCCGCCTGCCTGCAGGACGCCATCCTGCCGGTCGGCGACATGTGCTTCCAGCCCGACGAGAAGCGGTTCGTCATGGTCGTCAACCGCTTCCGCTGGGAGGCCGCCGACAGTCCGCGCCCCGGCCCGTCCGCCGATGATGACGATCTGGCCCCCTACGAGCGGGTCCATTGCGGCCTGCGGGTGGAGGGGGTCACCGGTGCCAAGCTGCGCGGCTTCGACCTGAAGGAGCGCGGCCGCATCATGGAACTGCTGTCGATGGAGACAGTGGAGGGCGGTGTCGCCCTGCATTTCGCCGGCGGCGGCTGCGTCCGGCTGGATGCGCCGTCCTGGCGCGTGATGGTGGAGGATCTGGGCGAGCCCTGGCCCACCGGCTGCAAACCCTGTCACCCCGACGAACCGGCCTGACCGCTTCGCGGCTGGTCCGGAGCGCAGGTGTTCAGCGCTCCGCCACCTGGGTGTCGGTGTGAAGACGGCGAATCACATCCTGCGCGGTCTTCTTGTAGGTCACCGTGTCCTCGTCCTCGCCAGCCGACAGCTGCGAGCGGCGGACGGTGAAGAACCGGTGGCCGACATCCAGCATGCCGCTGGCCTCGACCAGGATGCTGGTGTCCTTGCCGTCGGCGCTGGGCGAAACGGAAACGATCTGGCCCAGCTCCTCGCCGAGCAGACCGGTCACTTCGAGCCCGACGAGGTCGTCGCCGCCGCGCGGATCCGCGGCCTGAGCCGACTCGATATGGGCGAATGGCAGGGTTGCCGCCAGCGCAAGGCCGGCCAACAGGGTCTGGAACCTCATGATTTCGGCTCCCATCGCTGATGTGTGTCTCGTATGTCACAATCAACATGGGAATTGCGGAACGGTTCCCAGGGAACCATCCAGGGGTAATCCGGTTTGTGCGGCATGACCCTCAGTGAAGGACGTGCCTCGATGGCTCAGAAACTCGATGGAAAGACCGTTGCCGTGCTCGCCACCGACGGCTTTGAACAGGTGGAACTGACCGAACCGGTGAAGGCGCTGCGCGATGCCGGCGCCACCGTTCATGTGGTCGCCCCCAAGAGCGGGCAGATTCAGGGCTGGAATCACCATGACCGCGGCGACATGGTCGATGTCGACGTCGCGCTCGATCAGGCCGATGCCGGACGTTACGACGCGCTGCTGCTGCCGGGCGGGGTGATGAACCCGGATTCGCTGCGGCTGGAGCCGAAGGCGATCGAATTCGTGAAGAGCTTCGTGGAGACCGGCCGCCCCATCGCCGCGATCTGCCACGGCCCCTGGACGCTGATCGATGCCGGCGGCGTGCGCGGCAAGCGCATGACCTCCTGGCCGTCCTTGCAGACCGACCTGCGCAACGCCGGCGCCAACTGGGTGGACGAGCAGGTGGTGACCGACCACGGGCTGGTTACGTCGCGCAAGCCGGACGACATTCCGGCCTTCTGCCGCAAGATGATCGAGGAGTTCAGCGAAGGCCGCCACGCCGGTCATCGCCACGCGGCGGAGTAAGGGCGCAGATTTGCTCCCTGCCTATCCCTCTCCCGCGATGCGGGGGAGGGAAGGAGCCCATGCGAAACATGGGAAGGGAGGGGGAATTCCTCCCCCAACCAGAACCTACGCCGTCACCAGCGGCGACAAGCCGTTCTGGATGGCCCACACCGCGGCCTGCGTCCGGTTCTGTGCGTTGATCTTCCGCATCACATTCTTGAAATGCATCTTCACCGTCGATTCGGTGATGTGCAGGTTGCGCGCGATGGCCTTGTTCGATTGGCCGGCCAGCAGGCAACGCAGGATCTGGACCTCACGCTTCGACAGGTCGCCGCTGGGCGGCATGGTGATCGGGATGGGGTTGTGCTGCGGCCGTTCGTTGGCGGCGGCCATCAGCAGGCCGGCGACATGGGTGGGATAGACCACCTCGCCCAGCATCACCAGCCGCAGGGAGCGCAGCAGGCTCTCGCTCGACATGCTCTTGTTCAGATAGGCGTCGGCGCCGGCCTTCAGCGACTGCGACAGGCTGCGGTCGGCGATGGTATCGGCCAGCACGGCAATCCGGGCGGAGGTGCCGTCACGCAACCTCCGGATGCCGGCAATCTCCTCCGGCATGCCATCCTGCAGCGCCAGCACGATCAGGTCGGGTTCCTCGCCGTCGGCAATCAGGTCGAGCGCGTCGTCGGCGCTGGCCGCGTGGGTGCTGACCCGGAAGGGGCCGCCGCCGATCAGCGTTGCCAGTGCCGCAGAAAACAGCCGGTCGTGGTCGACCAGCATTACAGTCCATGTCGTCATCGATCATCCTCCGCTGAGCCGCCCTTTTTCCGGGCAGCGGCGATCCCCCCTTTTGTTCCGTGCCTGAAGGTCCAGGAAAAGGACCGGACCGGTTGGCCCGGTCCGCACGGACTCCGAACATAGAAAATTAGAACAATATTGTTCGGAACAGCGGGCTTTACGCTTCATGCTGCGATGATTTATACGGTTCATTAACCAACAGCGCAAGGTGAGAACAGGAAAGTCACAGCCAATAGATCGGATTTGCGGTGAAAATGATCGTAGATCCATTCATTCGATATTTAGGGGTAGCTGCGCCAAGGAGCGGCGCGAATGAACCGCTTTCCCATTGGGGCTTTTTGGTGTTCTTGGCCCTAACTGAGGAGCGGTCCGCTGAGAATAAGGGGACACGATGGAGTTCGAGCTTCAAGCGCGCGGTGGTTCGCGTAGCGCGGGCAATCCCACGCGGATTTTTCTGGTGGTCGACGAGCAGCCGATGGTCCGCCATGGCTTCGCGCTGTCCATCGGCGAGATCTGTCCTGGGACGCGCGTGCTGGAGGCCGGGTCGTTGGATGAAGCGCTGAACATCGGCCGCCAGACTCCCGAGCTGGCCCTTGTCCTGTACGACCCCGGCCCGCCGCGCGTGGATGAGGATGACGCGGGCGGTGGCGCCATCGCCGGACTGCGCCGTCTGAAGGAGGCTCTGGGCGAGGTACCGGTCCTGATCCTGACCAACTCCGACGAGGTGGCCGACATCGTCGACAGCGTCCGCATGGGCGCCCGCGGCTATGTGCTGAAGACCAGCCCGCCGGAGGTGCTGGAGCATGCCATCTCGCTGGCGCTCAGCGGCGACATCTTCCTGCCGCTGCCGCGTGCCGTGCTGAACGGGGCGCTGGCCGAGGGGCCGCGCGGCAACGACGACATCCTGGACCGGCTGACCGACCGCCAGCGCGACGTGTTCGAGCTTTTGCTGGCCGGCCACTCCAACAAGGAGATCGCCCGCGGCCTTGGCGTGCTGGAAGGCACGGTGAAGGTGCATGTGCGCGCCATCATGCAGAAGCTCGGCGTGCGCAACCGCACCCAGGTGGCGGTGGTCGCCGCCCGCAACGGCTGCTTCACCGGAGAAGGCTGAAGAGTCCGCATTGCCTGAACGGCCCCGCTTCCGGCAGACTGGCGACCCTATGATCCAGTGAGGAGCGGGCGCTTGGTTCAGGTGGCGGTGGCCGACAGGCCGGAAGAGTCGGCGGGCGGAGAAACGGCGCGCGAGGAAAAGAAGGTCGCCGTCCATGGCGCCGCCACCGTCCGCTTCGAGCATCGCCACGGCGAGACCCGGCTGGCGACGCTTTACCACCATGACCCGCTGCGGGTGCTGATGCCGACGCCGCGCCGGGACGACCTTCCCATCGCGGTGCTCGCCACAACCTCGGGCGGAATGGTCGGTGGCGACCGCATGGACATCGCCCTGTCCGTCGGGGCCGGCGCCAGGGCG
This sequence comes from Azospirillum sp. TSH64, assembly GCF_003116035.1. Classification (GTDB taxonomy): domain Bacteria; phylum Pseudomonadota; class Alphaproteobacteria; order Azospirillales; family Azospirillaceae; genus Azospirillum. The sequence goes on along the minus strand of NZ_LGQW01000015.1, from coordinate 1,252,530 downwards.
CTGATCACCACCCAGGCGGCCGAGAAGGTCTATCGCTCCACCGGCGCAGACTGCCGCATCGACACCGCCCTGTCGGTGGAGGAGGGCGGCTGGCTGGAATGGATGCCGCAGGAAGCCATCGTCTTCGAAGGCTCCCGCCTGCGCCGCCTGACCCGGATCGATTTGTCGGGCGACGGCCGCGCCATCGCCGGCGAGATGCTGGTCTTCGGCCGCGCCGCCTTCGGCGAGACGGTCACCCGCGGCCTGATCCGCGACGCCTGGGAGGTTGCCCGCGACGGCCGCTTGGTCTGGGCCGACGCCCTGCATCTGGACGACGACATCGCCGAGGCGCTGGCCCATCCCGCCGGCTTCGGTGGCGCCGCCGCCTGCGCCACCCTTCTCCATGCCGCTCCCGACGCCGCCCGCCACCTCGATGCGGTCCGCGCGCTGGCCGAGCCGATCGAGGGCGCCCGCATCGGCGCCACCGCGCTGGACGGCCTGCTGATCGTCCGCATCCTCGGCGGCGATGCCCGCACCGTGCGGCGCGCCTATGCGGCGCTGTGGTCGGGCCTGCGCGCCGAAGCCGCGGGTCTGCCCACCCGCCTGCCGCGGCTGTGGGAGGTGTGAGGCGCTGCCCGAGCTTTGGCGCCAGCACTTTCAACCCTCTACGTCATACGACGCACTTGGCGTGCCGTCCCGGCGTGGCATAATCGCCGGCAACGAACAGGGCGGCGAAAGGGCAATCCCCCGATGAACCTGACAGGGCGCGAGAAGGACAAGCTGCTCGTCGCGATGGCGGCGATGGTGGCGCGGCGGCGGCTGGAGCGCGGCGTCAAGCTGAACCACCCGGAGGCGGTCGCCCTCATCACCGATTACGTGGTGGAGGGTGCGCGAGACGGCCGCACGGTGGCAGAACTGATGCGGGACGGTGCCACCGTGCTGACCCGCGATCAGGTGATGGAGGGCATCCCCGAGATGATCCACGACATCCAAGTCGAGGCGACCTTCCCCGACGGTACCAAGCTCGTCACCGTCCACCAGCCGATCCGTTGAGAGGGGATGCCCGATGAAACCCGGTGAAATCTTCCCGGCGGCCGGCGAGATCGTGCTGAACGACGGCCGTGCCACCGTCGAACTCGACGTCGCCAATGCCGGCGACCGCCCGATCCAAGTCGGTTCGCACTACCATTTCTACGAGACCAACAGCGCGCTGACCTTCGACCGCGAGCAGGCCAGGGGCTTCCGGCTCGACATTCCGGCCGGGACGGCGGTGCGCTTCGAGCCCGGCCAGACCCGGCGCGTGACGCTGGTCGCCTATGACGGCGACCGGGTAGTCATCGGCTTCAACCGCAAGGTCAACGGCGCCCTCTGACGGGCCGACAGGAAGGGCGAACGACAATGGCGCACCGCATCGACCGGGCCGAATATGCGGCCCTCTATGGCCCGACCACCGGTGACCGCATCCGGCTGGCCGACACCGACCTGATCGTCGAGGTCGAACGCGACCACACCGTCTATGGCGAGGAGGTGAAGTTCGGCGGCGGCAAGGTGATCCGCGACGGCATGGGACAAAGCCAGCGCTCGCGTCACCAGGGAGCCGTCGACACCGTCATCACCAACGCCCTGATCATCGACCATTGGGGCATCGTCAAGGCCGACATCGGCATCACCGGCGGGCGCATCGCCGCCATCGGCAAGGCCGGCAACCCCGACATCCAGCCCGGCGTCGACATCATCATCGGTCCGGGCACCGAGGTGATCGCCGGCGAAGGCAAGATCGTCACTGCCGGCGGCATCGACGCCCACATCCATTTCATCTGCCCGCAGCAGGTGGACGAGGCGCTGAACAGCGGCGTCACCACCATGCTGGGCGGCGGCACCGGCCCGGCCGCCGGCACCTCGGCCACCACCTGCACGCCGGGGCCGTGGCACATGGAGCGGATGCTCCAGGCCGCCGAAGGCCTGCCGATCAACCTGGGCTTCTTCGGCAAGGGCAACACCAGCCGTCCCGACGCGCTGCTGGAGCAGATCGCCGCCGGCGCCTGCGGCCTGAAGCTGCACGAGGATTGGGGCACCACGCCCGACTCCATCGACACCTGCCTGACGGTGGCCGACCAGCTGGACGTCCAGGTGGCGATCCACACCGACACGCTGAACGAATCGGGTTTCGTCGAGGACACCATCGCGGCGTTCAAGGGCCGCACCATCCACACCTTCCACACCGAAGGGGCGGGCGGTGGACATGCGCCGGACATCATCCGGGTGGCCAGCCTTGCCAACGTGCTGCCCAGCTCGACCAACCCGACGCGGCCCTTCACCATCAACACGGTGGACGAGCATCTCGACATGCTGATGGTGTGCCATCACCTCAGCCCGCGCATTCCGGAAGACGTCGCCTTCGCCGAAAGCCGCATCCGGCGCGAGACCATCGCAGCGGAGGACATTCTGCACGATCTGGGTGTCTTCTCCATGATCTCGTCGGACAGCCAGGCGATGGGCCGGCTGGGCGAGGTGGTGATCCGCACCTGGCAGACCGCGCACAAGATGAAGCTCCAGCGCGGGCGTCTGCCGCAGGAGACCGGCGACAACGACAATTTCCGGGTCAAGCGCTACATCGCCAAATACACCATCAACCCGGCGCTGTCGCACGGCATCGGCCATGTCGTCGGCTCGGTCGAGGTCGGCAAGCTGGCCGATCTGGTGGTGTGGTCGCCTGCCTTCTTCGGGGTGAAGCCGGACATGGTGATCAAGTGCGGCACCATCGCCGCCGCGCTGATGGGCGATCCCAACGCCTCGATCCCGACGCCGCAGCCGGTGCATTACCGTCCGATGTTCGGCGCCTTCGGCCGGGCGATGCAGGCCAGCAGCGTGACCTTCGTCAGCGCCAAGGCGCTGGAGCTGGACGTCGGCCGCCAGCTTGGCCTGCACCGCGAGCTGATCGCCGTCAAGGGTACCCGCACCGTCGGCAAGAAGGACATGATCCACAACGATGCCACCCCGCACATCGAAGTGGACCCGGAGACCTACGAGGTGCGGGCGGACGGACAGCTGCTGACCTGCGAACCGGCGGAAATCCTGCCGATGGCCCAGCGCTATTTCCTGTTCTGAAGCGTATTTTTTTATCCCCTCTCCCCCCCGGGGAGAGGGTTAGGGTGAGGGGGATGCGCAGGCCGGACTCTTTCGGCTGCGCCGAACCCCCTCATCCCAACCTTCTCCCCAGGGGGAGAAGGGGTTTTCGGTAGGGCTCAAGCAGTTGATCGGTGTATTCGATTCAGGACATGGCGGATTGACGGTGCTGCGCACCCTGGTGGATGCGGCACCCGGTCGGCCCTTCGTCTATCTCGGCGACCATGCCGCCGCTCCCTACGGCCCGCGCAGCGAGGACGACATCTACCGGCTGACCATCGCCGGGATGGATCGTCTGTTCGACCAGGGCTGCCGGCTGATCATCATCGCCTGCAACACCGCCGCGGCCGTCGCGCTGCGCCGGCTCCAGCAGGAATGGCTGCCGTCCGCCCATCCCGGCCGCAACGTGCTGGGCGTGCTGGTGCCGATGGTGGAGGCGATCACCCGCGTGCCGTGGATGATCGACACCGTTCCGCCCGACCATCTCGCCGAACCGCGCAGCGTCGGCATCTTCGCCACCGCGGCGACGGTCAACTCCGGCTCCTTCCCGCGGGAGATCGGCAAGCGGGCGCCGTCCGTCCGCGTCGTGCAGCAGGCCTGCCCCAATCTGGTGCCGCTGATCGAGCGCGGCGCGTCGGACGACGAGATCGAGCCGGCGGTGAACGACTATGTCCGCGTCCTGCTGGACAAGATGGGCAGCCAGCCGCTGGACACGGTGGTGCTGGGCTGCACCCATTACCCGCTGGTCCGCCACCTGTTCGCCCGTGCGCTGCCGCCGGGGGTGGAAGTGCTGTGCCAGCCGACGCTGACCGCCCGTTCGCTGGAGCAGTATCTCGACCGCCACCCCGAATACCGCCCTGACCCGGCCGAGCGTGGCCTGAAATTCTTCACCACCGGAGACGCGGCGCTGGTCAGCGAACTGGCCGGCCGCTTCTTCGGCCACCCGACCCCCTTTGAACGGCTTATCTGATGACCGATCCCGCCCGCCGTGCCACCCGAGTCCACGCCCGCGGCCATTGGCCGGTCGAGCAGGCGGCCGGCACCGTGACGCTCGCCTTCGACGACCGTTTCCGCCGCCGCATGGCGATGACCGACGATGCCGGCGGCGCCTTCCTGCTCGACCTGCCGCGGGCGGTGGCGCTGGACGACGGTGACGGGCTGGAACTGGGCGACGGCAGCTTCCTCCGCGTGGTCGCCGCGCCTGAGGAGTTGATGGAAGTCCGTGTCCCCGGCCCGGTCGAGGCCTTCGCCCGCGTCGCCTGGCATCTCGGCAACCGCCACCTGCCGGTGCAGATCGTCGGCGACACCATCCGGCTGCGCCGCGATCATGTGATCGAGGACATGCTGCGCGGGTTGGGGGCCGAGGTGCGCGACGTGTCGGCACCCTTCATGCCGGAAGGCGGCGCCTATGGCGGGCATTCGCATGGCGGCGGGCATGGTCATTCGCACTGACGTGGATGGCGTCTCCACCCACGCCCTGACGCGCCTGCTGGCGTGGCTGTCGCCCAGCTTTCCGGTCGGCGGCTTTTCCTACAGCCATGGCATCGAGGCGGCGGTGGAGCAGGGGCTGGTGCGCGACCGGGCGACGATGATCGTCTGGCTCGACGGCATCCTGCGCCATGGCGCCGGACGGACCGACGGCATGCTGTTCGCCGCCGCCCACCGGGCCGTGCTGGCCGGCGACGAGGCCGGTTTCGCCTGGGCGGTGGAGCGGGCCGACATCCTGCGTGCGTCGGCCGAGATGGGGCTGGAATCGCGGGCACAGGGGCAGGCCTTCCTGCTGGCGATCCGCGCCGCATGGCCGCTCGACGGGCTGGCGCGCTGGGATACGGTGATCGCTTCCACCGGACGGCCTGTCGCCTATGCGGTTGCGGTGGCGCTGGCGGCATCCCTGATCGGTGTGGCCGAAGGGCCGGCGCTGACCGCTTATCTGCATGCCTTCTCCGCCAACCTCGTTTCGGCCGGCGTGCGGCTGGTGCCGCTGGGCCAGACCGACGGACAGCGGGCGCTGGCCGCCCTCGACCCCATCACCCACCGGGCGGCCGACGCGGCGCTGGCGGCCCCGCTCGACGATCTCGGCGGCCGGGCGATGGCCGTCGATTGGACCTCGATGATCCACGAAACCCAATATACGAGGCTGTTCCGCTCATGAGCGCTCTCCCCGCTATCGAAAAGAGCCACGCCGGCCCGCTTCGCGTCGGCATCGGCGGTCCCGTCGGCTCCGGCAAGACCGCACTGACCGACGCGCTGTGCAAGCGCATGCGCGAGGATTGGGAGGTCGCGGCGATCACCAACGACATCTATACCAAGGAGGACGCGGAGTTCCTCACCCGCTCCGGCGCGCTGAAGCCGGAACGGATCATGGGGGTGGAGACCGGCGGCTGCCCGCACACCGCGATCCGCGAGGACGCCTCGATCAACCTCGCCGCCGTCGACCAGATGAACGTCAAGTTCCCCAACCTCGACCTGATCTTCATCGAATCGGGTGGCGACAACCTCGCGGCGACCTTCTCGCCGGAACTGGCGGACATCACCATCTACGTCATCGACGTGTCGGCCGGCGACAAGATCCCGCGCAAGGGCGGGCCGGGCATCACCCGGTCGGACCTGCTGGTCATCAACAAGACCGATCTCGCCCCGATGGTCGGCGCCAGCCTGGAGGTGATGGACCGCGACGCCCGTAAGATGCGCGGCGACCGTCCCTTCGTCTTCGCCAACGTAAAGGCGGGCGAGGGGGTCGATGCCATCCAGTCCTTCATCGTCCAGCGCGGTGGATTGCCCCTTCCGGGCTGACCGTTCACAACTGGGGGAAGATCGGCGCCCGGGATTCTCTGGCCGATGGAACCTCCGGCTTGACCATGCTGTTCATGCAGCATGAGACGATCCAAGCCGGAGGATGCCCTGATGACGCGCCCCACCCCTGCAACGGCCCTGCTGCTGGCCGCGCTGGGAACCCTGTCCTTCGCCGCGCCCGCATTGGCGGCCGACGACTGCGCGGCCGGGCTCGACCGGCTGGGACAGCAGGCGGCGGCTCTCGAGGCTGCCGGCCCCGGCTCCGCCGCACCGGTGACCCAGCAGGAAACCGCCCAGCTGCGCGCGCTTCAGCAGGCGGCCCAGGCCGCCGCGCAGAAGGGCAACGCCCCCGCCTGCCAAGCCATCCTGGGCGAGGCGACGGCATTGCAGGATTCCATCGCCCGTCCGCGCGCCATCGCGGCCGACGATCTTGAGAATGCCAAGCTGCGCAGCCCGGACGGCAAGGATCTCGGCAGCATCTCCGAACTGATCATCGATCCCGGCACCGGGCGCGTCGCCTATGCCGTGGTCGAGCTGGGCGGCTTCCTTGGCATCGGCGAGGCCGACTTCGCGGTTCCGTGGGCGCTGTTCGCCCCGTCGGGCGAGGGCTATGTCCTGAATGTGCCGAAGGACAAGCTGACCAACGCGCCGCGTTTCGACGACAAGAACCGCCCGAACATGAACGACCGCCAGTGGGCGATGGCGGTTCACACCTATTATGGCGTCGCCCCCTACTGGATGCGCGATTCCGCTACGCTGGCCGCCATTGCCGGCGCCGCCGGCGGGAATGGCGATATCTCGGCGGCACCGCTGCGCCAGGAGGTGCAGCGCCTGTCGCAGGAAGTGGCGCGGCTGAATGGCGAATTGCAGCAGGCGCGCGGCGCCGCCGGTTCCAGCGGGGCGACGCCCGGTGCCGGAATGGGGCAGGGCGGTGCGCCACAGGCGGCGCCGGATGCCGCCGTGCAGACGCCGTCCGGGAACGGCAGCCCCCAGCCGCCGGTTTCCCAACAGTGACGCGTTAACGATCCGATGGCGGACGATCCCCGATTGGGACCCGTCTGACCGGGACCCGCATTCAGGAGGACCGACATGGAACTCTCTTCGATCACCGATACGGCCCAGCGCAACCTGCGCGGCATTGCCGACACCATGGCCGACCGCTTGCCCGGACCCACCGGCAGCCACGGCATCAATGTCGGCCACAATGAACGGCTGGCGTCGCTGGCCGGCGGCGTGGTGCTGGCGGTGCTGGGCCTGCGCCGGCCCAACTGGACCGGCGCCGCCATGGCGCTGGCCGGCGGTGCCCTGGTCGCGCGCGGCCTGACCGGCTATTGCCCCGGCAAGGCGATGCTGGCCGACTGGTCGCACAATGACCGGGCCGCGTTTCCAGCGCAGGATGTCGAGCATGGCATCGACCCCTATTCCCGCCATCCCGGCGACATCTATCAGGAGAGCTGCGAGGAGGAGATCGTCGACGAGGCTTCCCAGGAATCCTTCCCGGCGAGCGATCCGCCCTCCTTCAGCCCGGGTGTTGCGCGGTAAGCGGGCAATCAGCCAAGCGGCCTGATGCCATAACAGAAATGTCATCAAGAAACGGCCTGCCAGTCCCACGCTGGCAGGCCGTTTTTGATATGGATCAATGAAAGACAGAATTCGGACGACTTCGGCTTTTACTGATCGTGCCTGCGGCAATGCTGCGCAATGATTGAGACGCATGTGCGGTTCGCGCCCATTGCACGTTGCGGACCCGCGGCGGTTCGTTTATGGTGCACTGCACAAGGAACGCCGCGTCTGTGCACCCGGCGAAAGGCCGCCACGGTTGCGGCCGCTCCTCCCGTCACATCGACCGCAGGACAGTCCGCATGACCACGATCATTCCCGCCGCCGCCACGCTCGAAGGCAAGAAGGGGCTCGTTCTTGGCATCGCCAACGACCAGTCGATCGCCTGGGGCTGCGCCCGCGCCTTCCGCGCGATGGGTGCCGACCTCGCGGTCAGCTATCTGAACGACAAGGCCAAGAAGTTCGTCGAGCCGCTGGCTCAGCAGCTCGAGGCCGAGATCTTCGAACCGGTGGACGTCACCGGCGAGGGCGAGCTGAAGGCCATCTTCGACAAGATCGGCGAGAAGTGGGGCAAGCTCGACTTCGCGCTGCACAGCATCGCCTTCGCCCCGAAGGAGGATCTGCACGGCCGCGTCGTCGATTGCTCGCGCGAGGGCTTCCAGCAGGCGATGGACGTCTCCTGCCACTCCTTCATCCGCATGGCCAAGTATGCCGAGCCGCTGATGAAGGACGGTGGGTCGCTGTTCACCATGTCCTATTTCGGCGCCAACCGCGTCATCGACAATTACGGCGTCATGGGTCCGGTCAAGGCCGCCCTGGAAGCCAGCGTCCGCTATCTGGCGGCCGAGCTGGGCCCGAAGGGCATCCGTGTCCATGCCATCTCCCCCGGCCCGATCAAGACCCGCGCCGCCTCCGGCATCGCCCATTTCGACGAGCTGATGAACAAGGCCGCCGAGCGTGCGCCGGAAGGCCGTCTGGTCACCATCGAGGAGGTGGGCTACACCACCGCCTTCCTCGCCACCGATGGTGCGAAGGGCATCACCGGCGACACCACCTATGTCGACTGCGGTTATTCCATCGTCGGCTGACGATGGCAGATCCCGATCCCCGCCCGATGGCGGCGGGGATCGGATTGCATGATGGGGCGGGTGCGGCGACGCATCCGCCCTGTTTCGTTCCGGGCCTCCCCTCCGCCCGTCTCCTGGCGGGTGCGTCATATTGCCGTGTGACGCCGCCGGCTGTTTTGGCGCAATGGTGACACCAGCCATAATCCGGGCTAACGGGGTGCCGGCAAGGGGGGAGGCGGCAGGGTCATGGGCGCCATAACGTGGCGACGGCAGTTGAGCGTCGGCCAACCGTCCATCGACGACGATCACAAGCATCTGATCGAGTATCTGAATGAACTCGACGCAGCGCTGGCTGCTGAGCGGTTCCAGCCGGTCCGCGTCGCCAAGATCCTGGTCAAGCTGCTGGAATACACCAAGGAGCATTTCGCCCGCGAAGAGCGGATCATGCAGATCGTACACTACCCGAAATTCGAGGAGCACGTCGCCATGCACCGTGCCGCGGTGAAGATGGTCAGCGAGCTGTCCAACCGCTTTTCGATCGACCCTACCCACGAGAATGCGGAGCAGCTCTACAAATTCACCGCCGACTGGCTGGTCCGCCACATCATCCTGATGGACACGCAGCTGACGCCCTATGTGCGTGGCGTGTGGGCGTGAGGGGGGAGGAGAGGACCCTTACCCCACGAACTCCGCCGCCCGGTAGCCCTGGGCGTAGAGCAGGGCGGTGAGATCGCCGTGATCGACGCGGGCGCGGGCCTCGGCGGCGACCACCGCCTTGGCATGGAAGGCCACGCCCAGCCCAGCGGCCAACAGCATCGGCAGGTCGTTGGCGCCGTCGCCGACGGCCATGGTTTCCGCCACCGGCACGCGATGCTCGCCGGCATAGGCCATCAGCGCCTGGAGCTTGCTGTCCTTGTCGAGGATCGGCTCGATCACCTTGCCGGTCATCACGCCGTCGACGACCTCCAGCTCGTTGCCGCGATCGTCGTCGAAGCCGATCCAGTTGCGCACCCGGCCGGTGAAGCAGCGGAAGCCGCCCGACACCAGGACACAGACGGCGCCGTTGGCGCGCATGGTGCCGACCAACTGGGCGGCACCCGGCATCAGGGTGGCGCGCTGCCACACCTCGTCGATCACCGTCTCGCTCAACCCCTTCAACAGGGCGACCCGCTCGCGCACCGCGTCCTTGAAGTCGATCTCGCCGTTCATGGCGCGGGCGGTGATGTCGGCGATGTGGTCCTTCAGCCCGACATAATCGCCAAGCTCGTCCAGCATCTCCTGCTCGATGATCGTCGATTCCATGTCGGCGACCAGCAGCCGCTTGCGCCGCGTCGCCGCCGGCTGGGCGATGATGTCCAGCGCCACGCCGGTCCCATTCGCCGTCAGGGCATGGCGGATCGCCGCCTCCGCCTGTTCGGGTGCCAGATTGCCGAAGGGCAGGTCGCAGGCGGTGCCCGGCGCCAGCCAGTCCGGTGCGCCGGCATCGGCGCCCAGCCCGACCAGCGCCGCCTTTGCGGTCTGGACGGCGGCCTCGTCGAGCGTGGCGGTGCGGGGGGCGATCAGCGTGGCGACGGCGTTCATCGGCGGGTATCCCGAGGAAAAGAGGGCCTTTGCGCGCTGCCTACCACAGCCAAGGGGGCCGGGTCCAACGAAGCTTCGGCGTCGGCTTGCGGTTGGGGCATGCGGTTGGGTGTTGCAAAGCGGGCGCCGGAACGCCATGCAAGGGCGATGAGCGACCTCACCGCCCCTTTGACCACCTCTCTGACTGACGTCATCGTCATCGGCGGCCCCACCGCGTCGGGAAAGTCGGGGCTGGCGCTCGCCATCGCCGAGGCGTTCGGCGGCACCGTCATCAATGCCGACAGCATGCAGCTCTACGCCGACCTGGATGTACTGACCGCCCGGCCGCCGGCCGAGGATCTGGCGCGGGCGCCCCACCGGCTCTACGGCGTGCTGCCGGCGGCGGAACGCGGATCGGCGGCGCGCTGGCGCGACATGGCTCTGGCGGAGATCGCCGCCGCCAGGGTCGAGGGCCGGCTGCCGGTGGTGGTTGGCGGCACCGGCCTCTATCTGCGCGCGCTGATGCAGGGGTTGAGCGAAGTGCCGCCTATCCCCGACGAGGTGCGTGCCGCCGCCCATGCCCGGTTGGCCGCCATCGGCGGCGAGACCTTCCGCGCCGAACTGGTCGCCCGCGACCCGGCGTCGGCAAAGCTGAACCCCGGCGACACCACCCGTCTGACCCGCGCCTGGGAAGTGCTGGAGGCCACCGGTCATCCATTGTCGCACTGGCAGAGCCGGACCGCCCAGGGCGCGCCGGCCGATCTGCGCTTCACCATTCTCGTGCTCGATCCGCCGCGGGCCGACCTTTATGCCCAGTGCGACAGGCGCTTCCATATGATGATGGAGCAGGGGGCGCTGGGGGAGGTGCGGCGATTGGACGCTCTGGCTCGCGAACAGGCCCTCGCCCCCGACCTGCCGGTGCTGAAAGCCCTGGGAGTACCCGAACTCCGCCGCGTTCTGCACGGCGAAATCCCGCTCGACGAGGCCATTGCGCTGGCCCAGCAATCGACCCGCCGCTATGCCAAACGGCAGGTCACGTGGTTCCGGCATCAGATTGTTGGCAAATCACCCGATATGCTGGTAAGTCATACAGGACAGCATAGCTGCCATACCATCGATCTGCCTTGTTCGCTTGCGGTACGAAATGCAATGCTCGACCGCCTGAGAACGATACTAAATTACTGATCCGAAGGAGAAGCACCGTGTCGGTTGATTGGGGTCATGTGTTCGCGGGCCGCGTGGGCGGCATGACGGCGTCCGAAATCCGGGAACTGCTGAAGCTGATCGATCGTCCGGAGATCATCTCCTTCGCCGGCGGCATCCCCGATCCGGACCTGTTCCCCAGCTCGGCCATCGCCCGCGCCTACGAGAAGATCTTCCAGTCCAACTCCGGTGCCGGCGCCGCCCTGCAATACTCCATCACCGAAGGCTACACGCCGCTGCGGGAGTGGATCTGCGACTACATGGGCGGCAAGGGCGTCAACATCGGGCTGGACGGCGTTCTCATCACCAACGGCTCGCAGCAGGTGCTGGAGTTCGTCGGCAAGCTGCTGATCGGCCCCGGCGACAAGATCGTCGTGACCCGCCCGACCTATCTCGGCGCGCTCCAGGCCTTCTCGCCCTACGAGCCGACCTATCTCTCGATCCCGATGGACGAGGAGGGACCGGAGATGACGGCGCTGACCGAGGCGCTGGCGCAGAAGCCGAAGTTCTTCTACCTCGTCCCCGATTTCCAGAACCCCAACGGCACCACGGTGACGCTGGCCCGCCGCCACGCCATCCTGGACGCCTGCGAGGCGGCCGGCGTGCCGGTGATCGAGGACACCGCCTATTGCGAGCTGCGCTATGACGGCGAGCATCTGCCGCTGCTGGCGGCGCTGGATTGCGAGCGCAACGGCGGCAAGCTGACCAACGTCATCTTCGGCGGCACCTTCTCCAAGACGATGGTGCCGGCGATGCGCGTCGGCTGGGTCAACGCGGCGCCCGAGGTGGTGAACCGGCTGGTCCTGATGAAGCAGGCCGCCGACCTGCATGCCAGCACGATCAATCAGATCGTCATGCACGACGTCGTCTCGCAGATCTTCGACAGCCACCTCAAGCTGCTGCGCACCCAGTACAAGGAGCGCCGCGACGCCATGCTGGCGGCGCTTGAGGAATACGCCCCGCCGGGCGTCACCTGGACCAAGCCGGAGGGTGGCCTGTTCGTCTGGATCGAGGCGCCGGAGGGGGTCGACGGTACCGAACTGCTGGCCCGCGCCATCAAGGAGGCCAATGTCGCCTTCGTGCCCGGCTCGGCCTTCCACGCCGACCGGTCGGGCAAGAACACCCTGCGGCTGGCCTTCTCCGTCACCAAGCCGGCCCAGATCCGCGAGGGCATCCGCCGCCTGTGCGGGCTGTTGAAGACCGCCGCCTGACGGCTTCGGCTTTTCATCGTCGCCTCTTCGGAACGGCGGCCGCGCTTCGGTGCGGCCGCCGTTTCCGTATCCGGTGGGAGCGAAGCGGCGCTGAGCCGATGTTGCAAAGCCAATGCGCAACATTTGGAAAAACTGCGGCAAAAAAACTTTGCGAACATTCGCAAAATGGGTTGACCTGAGACCGGGCTTTTGACTAATTTGCCGCTCCCGGCCCCCGCCATCGGGGCTAAGCCGTTGTTCCGGCGGCATAGCCCAGCAGCCTCGGCCGGTGACAAGTCCAAGGAACCGGGTGCCTTAGAGGAGGCGCCCACATGAGAAGGTCGTGAGCGATGTCCGAACAGAAACTGACCGGCGCCCAGATCGTCATCAAGGCCCTGAAGGATCAGGGCGTTGACATCATCTTCGGCTATCCCGGCGGCGCCGTACTTCCCATCTACGACGCGCTGTTCCAGCAGAACGACCTCCGCCATGTCCTTGTACGCCACGAGCAGGCCGCGGTTCACGCGGCGGAGGGTTACGCGCGCTCGACCGGCAAGGTCGGCTGCGTGCTGGTGACCTCCGGCCCCGGCGCCACCAACGCGGTGACCGGCCTGCTGGACGCGCTGTGCGACAGCATCCCGCTGGTCTGCCTGTCGGGCCAGGTGCCGACGCACCTGATCGGCAACGATGCCTTCCAGGAAGCCGACACCACCGGCATCACCCGTCCCTGCACCAAGCACAATTACCTGGTGAAGGACGTCGACAATCTGGCCCGCACCCTGCACGAGGCCTTCTATGTCGCGCGCAGCGGCCGTCCCGGCCCGGTGCTGGTCGACATCCCGAAGGACGTGCAGTTCGCCGACGGCACCTACGTCCCGCCGACGGAGGTCAAGCACAAGACCTATCGTCCGCAGGTGAAGCCGGAGATCGCCCGCATCGAAGAGGCGATCGAGCTGATCGCCAACGCCAAGCGGCCGGTCTTCTACACCGGCGGCGGCGTGATCAACGCCGGCCCCTTCGCCGCCAAGCTGCTGACCCAGTTCGTCAAGACCACCGGTTTCCCGATCACCTCCACCCTGATGGGCCTGGGCGCCTTCCCGGCGTCCGAAAACCAGTGGTTGGGCATGCTTGGCATGCACGGCACGTACGAGGCGAATCTCGCCATGTACGAATGTGACGTCATGATCAACATCGGCGCCCGCTTCGACGACCGCGTGACCGGCAAGCTTTCGGCCTTCTCGCCGGGCTCGAAGAAGATTCACGTCGACATCGACCCCAGCTCGATCAACAAGAACGTCGCGGTCGACATTCCGATCGTCGGTGACTGCGGCGCCGTGTTGGAAGACATGCTGCGCATCTGGAAGGCGCGCGCCAAGTCGCCGGACAAGGCCGCGCTGAAGGAGTGGTGGGGCAAGATCGAGGGCTGGCGCGCCCGCAACTGCCTGAACTACAACCGCACCGAATCGGTGATCAAGCCGCAATATGCGCTGGAGCGCCTGCGCGAGGCCCTGCGCGGCAAGGACCACTACATCACGACGGAAGTCGGCCAGCACCAGATGTGGGCCGCCCAGTTCCTGCCCTTCGACCAGCCCAACCGCTGGATGACCTCGGGCGGGCTCGGCACCATGGGCTACGGCCTGCCGGCCGCCATCGGCGCCCAGTTGGCCCACCCTGACGCCATCGTCGTCGACGTGTCGGGCGAAGCCAGCTTCCTGATGAACATGCAGGAGATCGGCACCGCCGTGCAGTACCGCGCGCCGGTCAAGATCTTCATCCTGAACAACCAGTATATGGGCATGGTGCGCCAGTGGCAGGAACTGCTGCACGGATCGCGCTATTCCCAGAGCTACTCCGAAGCCCTGCCGGACTTCGTGAAGCTGGCGGAATCCTGGGGTTGCGTCGGCCTGCGCGCCACCACGGTGGCCGAGGTCGATCAGGTGATCGAGAAGATGCTGGCGGTCACCGACCGCCCCTGCATCATCGACATCGCCGTCGATCCGAAGGAGAACTGCTTCCCGATGATCCCGGGCGGCAAGGCCCACAACGAGATCCTGTTCGGTCCGGACGACAGCCCGTCCGACGCCACGCCGGAAGACGGCATGGTGCTGGTCTGATCGGCTGACGACGAACGAACAGGAGGGACGGGTCTCATGGAAAACGTGATCGAAAAGCACACCATCGCCGTGCTGGTGGACAACGAACCGGGCGTTCTCGCCCGCGTCATCGGGCTGTTCTCCGGCCGCGGCTACAACATCGAAAGCCTGACGGTGGCCGAGGTGAACAACGCCGACCACCTGTCGCGCATCACGCTCGTCACCTCCGGCACCCGGATGATCATCGAGCAGATCAAGGCGCAGCTGAGCCGGCTGGTTCCGGTCCACCGCGTCCATGACCTGACCGACGAGGGGCCGGCGGTGGAGCGCGAGTTGGCGCTGGTCAAGGTTGCCGGCACCGGCGACAAGCGGATCGAGGCGCTGCGCCTCGCCGACATCTTCAAGGCCAAGGTGGTGGACGCCACGCTCACCAGCTTCGTCTTCGAGCTGACCGGCACCACCGAGCAGGTCGACGACTTCGTCGGCCTGATGACCCAGCTCGGACTCGTGGAGGCCAGCCGCACCGGCGTGGTCGCCATGTCGAAGGGGCCGGCGGCCTTTTAAGGCGCCGCTCCCGCAGAACAGCATTCTGCGAAAGATTGGGGCGGCAAAAACGCAAGGAAGCTTTGCATTTTGCCGTTCCATCGAGCGATTGTTTCTCTTGACGCGCGGCTTTGCTCAATGGAGTAATCCGCCGCAGGAAACGCACTCTGTCTTCGTTCGTTGTGAATTCAAGGAACCATCTCCATGCGCGTCTATTACGATCGTGATGCCGACGTCAACCTGATCAAGGGCAAGAAGGTCGTCATCGTCGGCTACGGCAGCCAGGGCCACGCCCACGCCCACAACCTGCGTGACAGCGGCGTGAAGGACGTGCGGATTGCGCTCCGCCCGGGTTCGGCCACCATCAAGAAGGCCGAGACTGCCGGCTTCACGGTGATGACCCCGGCCGAAGCCGCCGCCTGGGCCGACGTCGTGATGGTTCTGACCCCGGACGAGCTGCAGGCCGACCTGTACAAGGACGATCTGGCCCCGAACATGAAGCAGGGCGCCGCCCTGGCCTTCGCGCACGGCCTGAACATCCACTTCAACCTGATCGAGGCCCGCGCCGACCTCGACGTGTTCATGATCGCGCCGAAGGGCCCCGGCCACACCGTGCGCAGCGAATACCAGCGTGGCGGCGGCGTGCCGTCGCTGGTCGCCGTTCACCAGAACGCCTCGGGCAACGCGCTGGACATCGCCCTGTCATACGCCTCGGCCAATGGCGGCGGCCGCGCCGGCATCATCGAGACCACCTTCAAGGAAGAGTGCGAGACCGATCTGTTCGGCGAGCAGGCCGTGCTCTGCGGCGGCCTGACCGAGCTGATCCGCGCCGGCTACGAGACGCTGGTCGAGGCGGGCTACGCGCCTGAGATGGCCTACTTCGAGTGCCTGCACGAAGTGAAGCTGATCGTCGACCTGATGTACGAGGGCGGCATGGCCAACATGCGCTACTCGATCTCCAACACGGCCGAATACGGCGACTACCGCACCGGCCCGCGCATCATCACGCCCGAGACCAAGGCCGAGATGAAGCGCGTCCTGACCGACATCCAGGAAGGCCGCTTCGTCCGCGACTGGATGCTGGAATGCAAGGCCGGCCAGCCGTCCTTTAAGGCGATCCGCCGCCGCAACGCCGAGCACGAGATCGAGAAGGTCGGCGAGAAGCTGCGCGCCATGATGCCGTGGATCGCCGAGCGCCGTCTGGTCGACAAGTCGAAGAACTGATCCGGCGAAAGCCTGTCGGTTCGATGAAAAGCGCGTCCCTTCGGGGGCGCGCTTTTTATTTGGCGGCCAGATGCTCCGGCGTGATGCCGAAAATCGTGGCGTACTCCCTGTTGCCGGCATCGGTGATCGTCACGGCGCGGCTGTCGGGACTGCGTGCGATCCAGCCGCGCTCTAGCGAACAGGTCAGCAAGGCTGCGCCCAGACGCCCGGCCAGATGATGCCGCCGCTCGCTCCAGTCCAGGCAGACCCGGCACAGGGGCCTGTGGCGTCCACCGGCGTCGGGAATTGCGAGACCCAGGCCGCCCAGGAAATCGCGGCCGTCGTCGGTGACCAGGGCGCCGCCGTCGCCAAGGATCACGAATCCACGCTCGTTCAGCCTGTCGGCCAGTTTCGTGCCGAGCCGTCCGGCGAGATGGTCGTAGCAGGTGCGGGCGGTCCGCAGTGCCTCGTCCTTCGGGCCGGGCGGCCGGTGGCGCCGCGGGCCGGCGGCGGCCACCGCCATCAGGCTCTCCATCGCCTGGGCGATGTCGGGGGAGGCCAGCCGGTAATAGCGGTGCCGGCCTTGGCGTTCCATCGCCAGCAATCCCGCCTCGCTCATTTTGGCAAGGTGACCGCTCGTGGTCGCCGCTCCGACACCGGCATGCCAGGACAATTCGCCGGCGGTCAGCGCCTGCCCGCCCATCAGGGCGGAGAGGATGTTCGCCCGCGCCGGATCGCCGATCAGCGCGGCGATGGTGGCGATGCCGTTGGCGGAGGCGAGGGGGAAGGGCGGGCTGGTCATGGCCATCAGTTTAGGCCCCGTCGCCGGCCCCGTCAGCCGCCGACGTTTCGTCCGCCGCCGAAGCGTTTGCGGCGGGCTCTCAAGGGCTCGGCTGTCATGGTGGTCCCCTTGCAGACCGATGGAGCCATCATGACCAGTCTTCCTGCCCCCGATACCGCAGCTTCGCGGCCCAATCTGCGTGTCGAGCTTTCCTTGCTGCTGGCCCTCGCGACCTTGTGGGGCGCGTCCTACAGCTTCATCCGCATCGGCGTCGAGACGATCCCGCCGCTGACCTTCATCGCTGGGCGGACCCTGATCGCCGGAGCCATCCTGCTGGCGGTCATCCGCTGGCGCGGCCTGTCCCTGCCGCGGGAAGGGGCTGTGTGGAAGCGGTTCCTCCTTCAGGCCTGTCTGAACAGCGTTCTCCCTTTTACCCTGATTGCCTGGGCCGAACAGACGGTCGATGCCGGGTCCGCAGCGATTCTCAACGCCACCACACCGATCTTCGCCTTCCTCCTCACCCTCCTGTTGACCCGGCACGAGGCCGTGGGCTGGCGGAAGGCGATCGGCGTGTTCGCCGGTCTCGGTGGAACGGTGCTGATCATCGGGACGGGGGCCATCGACGGCATCGGCCACGATCTGCTGGCACAAGGAGCCATCGTCCTCGCCACGATCTGCTATGCTGGAGCAGCCATCTTCGGCCGTGTGTTCAAGGGGCTGGATCCGATCATGCCGGCCACCGGGTCGTTGCTGTGCGGGGCTGCGCTGCTGCTGTCGGTCAGTCTGGCGGTCGACCGCCCCTGGACCCTGTCGCCGTCACCGGACTCGCTGCTGGCGCTTGCCGGCCTGTCGGTCTTCTCGACCGCGCTGGCCTTCGTTCTCTATTTCCGGCTTGTCCACACCATCGGATCGGTTCCGACAACCGCGCAAGCCTATCTGCGAGTGCCGATCGGGGTGGGAATCGGCGTTCTGATGCTGGGCGAGACGCTGGAGCCGACCATGATTGCCGGCTGTGCCTTGGTCGTGCTGGGGGTGGCGGCGATGACCATCCCTGTCCGCTCCCGGTCCTGAGCCGATCCGCTCCTCAGCCCCGCGGTTCTCCGAAGCCGGTCGGCGGGGTTTCGGCGACGGCGGCGCGGCCGGGGTCGCGCTTCTGGGTTTCCAGCAGGATGTCGCGGGCAATCGGGGCCGCCGCGGTGGAGCCGCCCCCGCCATGCTCGACGAACACCGCGCAGGCGTAGCGCGGCGCCTGGATCGGCGCGAAGGCGACGAACAGCGCGTGGTCGCGCTCACGCCAGGGCAGATCCTCGTTCTTCTTCACGCCGGTGTTGCGCTCGGCCATGGTGATGCGGCGGACCTGGGCGGAGCCGGTCTTGCCGGCCATCTCATAGCCGACCTCGGTGATGCGCGACTTGAAGGCGGTGCCGTTGGGGGCGTTGGTCACCTCGGTCATGCCGCGCAGCACGATGTCGAGGTTCTCCTTCTTCACACCGATGCTGGGCCAGGC
The DNA here is from genome assembly GCF_003116035.1 of Azospirillum sp. TSH64. Lineage (GTDB taxonomy): Bacteria > Pseudomonadota > Alphaproteobacteria > Azospirillales > Azospirillaceae > Azospirillum. The sequence continues at coordinate 1,233,925 of NZ_LGQW01000015.1, read as the reverse complement.
CGTCTGCTCGCCGCTGACCGTCTTGATCTGTTTGGTCAGGTGCGGTTTGACCGCATAGCCGCCGTTGGCCAGCCGGCAGGTCATCACCGCCAGTTGCAGCGGCGTCGTCAGCACATAGCCCTGGCCGATGGAGGCGACCAGCGTCTCGCCCATGTCCCAGTTCTTGCCCAGCGTCGCCTTCTTCCAGGCGATGGACGGGATCAGGCCGGCGCGCTCGTGCGGCAGGTCGATGCCGGTGCGGCTGCCCAGGCCGAACCGATTGGACATCTCGGCGATGCGGTCGATGCCGATCCGCCGCGACACGTCGTAGAAGAACACGTCGCAGGAATGGCGCAGCGCGCCGACGAAATCGATGGTGCCGTGCCCGCCGCGCTTCCAGCAGTGGAAACGGTGGTCGCCCAGCTCCAGATGGCCGGGGCAGAACACCGTGTGCCGGTTGCTGACCACCCCCGATTCCAGTGCCGCCAGCGCCGCCATCATCTTGAAGGTGGAGCCCGGCGGATATTGTCCGACCACCGCCTTGTTGTTCAGCGGCGTCGCCTGGTTGGACAGCAGCTCCTCCCACAGTTCGGCGCTGATGCCCATGGTGAACTGGTTGGGGTCGTAGCTGGGGTGCGAGCACAGGGCATAGATGCCGCCGGTGTGGACATCCATCACCACGGCCGAGGCGCTGACCTCCTGCGACAGCCGCTCCTGAACGAAGCGTTGCAGGGCCATATCGATGGTCAGCTGCACCTCGCGACCGGATTGGCCCTCGTCGCGGGACAATTCGCGGATGACGCGGCCGACCGCATTGACCTCCAGCTGGCTGGTGCCGGCGGTGCCGCGCAGCACCTTTTCGTGGAACTTCTCGATGCCGGCCTTGCCGATGCGGAAGCCGGGCAGCGACAGGACGGGGTCGCTGTTGCCGCTCAGCTCCGACTCCGAGACGGCGCCGACATAGCCCAGGATATGGGCGGTCCAGTCCGCCTGCGGGTAATAGCGCAGTTCGCCCACCTCGATGGACACGCCGGGCAGGTCGGGGGTGTTGGTCTCCAGCGTCGCCACCTGTTCCCAGGTCAGGTTCTCGCGCACGGTGACGGGAACGAAGCGGCGCTTGCGGTGCAACTCGCGCAGCACGCGGCGGCGGTCGCCATCGGTCAGCGGCACGATGCGGGAGATCTTGTCGAGCGTCTCCTGGATGTTGTGGGTGCGCTCCGACACGACGACAACGCGGTAGTTCTGCTGGTTGACCGCCAGCGGCACGCCGAAGCGGTCTACGATGTTGCCGCGGGACGGCGCGATCAGCCGCAGGCTGATGCGGTTCTCCTCCGCCAGCATGGTGTAGCGCGCCGATTCGACCACCTGCAGGTAATAGAGCCGACCGACCAGCGCGGACAGGCCGGCCAGCTTGATACCGCCCAGCACCAGGGCGCGGCGCGCCAGCAGGCGGGAACGGTCGGTGTCGCGATCGATCGAACTCATGAGACCCGTCGACCCTTTACCCGTTCAGGAACGCGCGATGGACGCGGATCAGCAGCCAACCCACCGCAGGAAACACCGCCACCGTCAGCAGGCCCTGGAACAGGGCCGGCAGGATCGACAGCGTGACGGCGTCGAGCACCGAAAAAGCCAGCCATTGCAGCAGGACGGCACCCGCCATCACCAGCGTGAAGCCAAACCACAACAGGGCGAAGGTGCTGGCCAGGAACACCCGGCGCTGGTTCAGGACCGCCCATTGGGCGACGACCAGCAGCAGGGCATTGACGCCCAGCGGTCCGCCGATCAGGAAATCCTGAAGCAGTCCGATGAGAAAGGCCACCCCCGGACGCATCAGGTCAGGCCTGTGGATCGTCCAGTAATAGACCGAGACCAGCGTCAGGTTCGGTGCGACCGGGGCATAGCCGGGGACCGGCAGCGGGATCATGCCGACCAGCACCATCATCACCGTGACGGCGAAGGGCGCCAGATTGCGCCCGGTCTTGTCCACCTTCTGCCAGAAGGTCGCCGTCATAACGGCAATCCCCCGGTTGGCGGACCGTCCGTCCGGCTCACGTCCAAAACCAGCTCACTTCCACATCCACTTCACTTCGAATCTGGCGACGGGTCCAGATCGGTGCTCGGCAGGCCGAAATCCACCAGACGCAGATGCTCGACGCGTGACAGGTCGGCGCTGGGCAGGACGCGGATGCCGCGCTCGCTGACCGCGGTCACCACGCCCACCGGCAGGCCGGGCGGGAGGAGGCCGCCGTCGCCGGAGGTCACCACCCGCTCGCCCACCTGGATCGGCGAGTCCGGCGGCAGATAGAGAAGCTTGGCCTGATCGGAATTGTCGCCGGCGAGGATCGAGCGCTGGCGCGTGTTCGACAGGATCACCGGAATGCGGGCGTTGATGTCGGTCAGCAGCAGGACGCGGGACGACCATTCGCCCACCTCGATCACCCGGCCGACCAGACCGGCGCCGGCGAGCGCCGCCTGACCCTTGCGCACTCCGTCGCGTTTGCCGGCGGTGACCACCAGTGTGCGGACGAAGGAACTGCCGGGGGTGGCGATGACGCGGGCGGCGATGTAGTTGACCGACGGTTCCGGGCGGACCCGCAGCAGGCTGCGCAGACTGTTGTTCTCCGACTCCAGCCGCAACGCGGCCTGCTTCCATTGCAGAAGCCGGGCGTTCTCGGCCTTCAGCCGCTGGTTCTCGTCGAAGGCGTTCTCAAGCTCCACCGCGGATTCGACCACGCGCGCCGCGGTGGCGGCGGGGCGGGAGATGGCGTCCAGGATGGGGGCGAAGGCATCGGTCACACGTGCGCGTGCGCTGTCGACCGAGACGGACTCGATCTTGCCGACCATCATCAGCGCGATGGAGGCCAGCACGAGTAGAAGGAAGGAGAATCGCTGCGCGAGAGCCCGCAAGGGGGCGGCAAGGCGGATGACGGAGCCGGATGAGCGTGGCTTCACAGGAAATTCCCGTCCAGATACGCGGTCCGTCTCCGGTCCTCACCGCCAGGGGTGGGCAGGGGACCGGAGGCCTTCCAACCAGGGATACACCAATCAGTAGGCGCTGACCAAGACGTTTCGCAGCGTCTTCATCTCCTCCAGCGCGCGGCCGGTGCCGAGCGCCACGCAGGAGAGCGGATCGTCGGCGATCGACACCGGCAGGCCGGTGGCGTGGCGCAGGACGAAGTCCAGATTGCCCAGCAGGGCGCCGCCGCCGGTCAGCACGATACCCTTGTCGACGATGTCGGCGGCCAGCTCCGGAGCGGTGTGCTCCAGCGCGACCTTCACCGCCTCGACGATGGCGGAGACCGGCTCTGCCAGCGACTCGGCGATCTGGCGCTCGGAGATGATCAACTCCTTCGGCACGCCGTTCATCAGGTCGCGGCCCTTGATCTCCAGGATGCGGCCTTCGCCATCCTCGGGCGGACAGGCGGAGCCGATTTCCTTCTTGATCCGCTCGGCGGAGCCTTCGCCGACCAGCAGATTGTGGCTGCGGCGGATGTAGCCGATGATGGCCTCGTCCATCTTGTCGCCGCCGACGCGCACCGAGCGCGAATAGACGATGCCGCCCAGCGACAGCACGGCCACTTCGGTGGTGCCGCCGCCGATGTCGACGACCATCGAGCCCGTCGGTTCGGTCACCGGCAGCCCGGCGCCGATTGCGGCGGCCATCGGCTCCTCGATCAGGAAGACGCGGCGGGCGCCTGCGGCCTCCGCCGATTCCTGGATCGCCCGGCGTTCCACCGCGGTCGAGCCCGACGGCACGCAGATGATGACCTGCGGGCTGGCGAAGCTGCGGCGGTTGTGAACCTTGCGGATGAAATGTTTGATCATTTCCTCCGCGACTTCGAAATCGGCGATGACGCCGTCGCGAAGCGGCCGGATGGCCTGGATGTTGCCGGGGGTGCGGCCAAGCATCATCTTCGCCTCGTCACCGACGGCGAGAACCTGCTTTTTGCCGCGCACGTTGGCGATGGCGACGACAGACGGTTCGTTCAGGACGATGCCGCGGCCCTTGACATAGACCAGGGTGTTGGCCGTCCCCAGATCGATCGCCATGTCGGCGGACAGCACGCCGAGCAGTTTGGAGAGCATGGAGCTGACGAACTCTATCAAAGCGGTTGAGACGGCCGAGCCGACGGACTGGCATAGCATGCCCGCCAACGGTTCCATAGTCGAATGCGCCCGCACGCTCAAGCGGAGAGTGCGCCCGGCAGCCCTGATGCCTGCTGTGGACAGGGTCCCCGGCGAACCGGAGACCGCCGCGGCATGGCGTCTGGTGATGGGCACAGTGGCGGGTTAGGGTTAATAATCCGTCAACGGGCCCAAACCCTGCGGCAAAGCCCATTCCGATCCGCTGAAAACCCTGCTGGCCGGCGTGACGGTGAAGTGTCTATCCCTGTCGTTGCTGCGCCGCAATAGACATTTGACAGACGAGACGAAGGAACATCGTGACTTATCAGTGATGATCCGCCGTGGATTTCGACCCAACTTTCTCCTCGGGCTTGGCAGCATGGCCGTGATGACCTTCGAGCCGGTCCATGCAAGCCAGCAGAACGCCGGAAATCACGAAGGTCATATGAATGATGACCAGCCACATCAGCTCGTCGCGCGAGGTCTGGGCCAGGTTCATGAAGGCTTTCAGCAGGTGGATGCCCGAGATGGCGACGATGGAGGCGATCAGTTTCAGCTTCAGCCCGCCGAAATCGACCTTACCCATCCAGTCCGGCCGGTCTTCATGATTGGCGACGTCGATCTTGGAGACGAAGTTCTCGTATCCCGCGAAGATCACCATCAGCAGAAGGTTGCCGGCGAAAGACAGGTCGATGAGCGTCAGCACGCCCAGGAGCACGTCCTTTTCGCTCATCTCCAGCACATGCGGGATCATGTGCAGGATCTCCTGCGTGAACTTCACCAGCAGCGCGGCCAGTGAAACCACCAGCCCGAGATAGAAGGGCGCGAGCAGCCAGCGGCTGGCAAAGATGATCTGTTCAAAGCGGCGTTCGATCATGGCAGGTTTCGGCACGTCGTTGGGGAGGGGGATAGAAACCATGTGTCGCAATGCTGCGCCGCAAAATCAATCGGACAGTTTCTTCCGCATGCGCGAAGTGAGGGCGGGCTGCCCTAGGTCATAGGCGCTGTCATCGTACCGTAACGTCCCGGCGCTATGGTGGCGGCCTGGAACGAGACCGCCGGGAAGGGTTTGGCGACCATGAAGACCTCCGCTCCGCACATCGTGTCCGCGTTCGAGGACGCGCTGAAGCGGCTGAAATCCGCCATCGTGCAGATGGCCGGCGCTGCGGAGACGCAGATCGACCAGGCCCTGACCTGCCTGGCCCAGCGCAACCCCGAACTTGCGCGGGAGATCGTGGAGTCGGATGCCCGACTCGACTCCTTTGAACATGACATCGAAGCCCACTGCATGCGCCTGCTGGCGCTGCGCCAGCCGGTCGCCGACGATCTGCGCGAGGTGATCGCGGCCTTGAAGATCGCCGGCAACCTTGAGCGCATCGGCGACCATGCGGCCAACACCGCCAAGCGTGCCGTCGCCATCTTCAGCCTGCCCGACTCCGGGTCGATGGCGGGTCTGCCGCAGCTCGGCCGGCTGGTGCGCGAACGGCTCAGCGCCGTGATCGACGCCTATGTCGACAATGACGGCGAGGCCGCCCTGCGGATCTGGCGCACAGACGACGAGGTGGATGCACTCTACACCAGCCTCGTTGCGGAAGTGGAACGGTCGGCTCTGGCGGCGCAGGACCAGTTCACGGCGCACATGCACCTGATGATGATCGCCAAGAACCTTGAGCGCATCGGAGACCACGCCACCAACATCGCCGAGGTCGTCTATTTCGTCAGCACCGGCCAGACCCTGCTCGAAGAGCGTCCCAAGGCCGATCATTCCTACGACCCGGTCCGCTGAAAGCGGAGCGCCGCATGGCATAAGGCCGTTGTGCGGCGCTCCACCGCGCCTATGGGGGATGGTAATTGCGTTGCGGAGTGATCACGTTAGCGTAACGATGCTTTCGTCACCCGCACACGAGACAATACCTCCCTGATGACCGACGACCTGATCCGCCTCTATGCCGCCATCCTCGACCGCCAGCAGATGGACCCGGCGCATTCCAAGACCGCGCGGCTGATCGCCGCCGGGCCGAAGAAGATCGCCAAGAAAGTGGGCGAGGAGGCGGTCGAAGTGGCGCTGGACGCCATGAACGAGGACCGTCAGGGCGTCATCAACGAAAGCGCCGACCTGCTCTACAATCTTTCGGTCCTGTGGGCGACGCTGAACATCCATCCCGACGACGTGTTCGCGGAGATCCGTCGGCGCGAGGCGCTCTATGGGATCGCCGAGAAGCTGCCGAAGACGGCGCCGGAGCGCTGAGGGCCCTGTATTCGGCACCTCTGCCGCCAGACCGCCTGTCCGTCAGGCCACCCCAAGCCTTTCCAGCGCCGGCAGCCGCTGCTGCATGAAGGCCGCATGCCGGCGTGCCAGTTCCGCACGGTTGGCCTCATCCCCCTCGCAGCGTTCGCCGTCGCGGCCCAGCACGATGCCGTCGGCCGACAGGTGGCGCCAAGCGAAGGCGGCGGGCTCCTCGCCCAGTCGCATCGCGAGTAGGAACAGCGCCTCGATCCGCGACACCGGCGCCCCGGCACCCAGCAGTGGCGAGGCGAGCTGACCCGGCGTGTCGTCGAAGCGATGGCGCTCCAGAACCGCGGCGTTGAAGCGGTCACAGGAAACTTTCCGTTCGGTGCCTCCATCCTCGGGCATCGCCGGTGCCGCCAGCGACAGGCTGGTCAGCAGGATCAGCGCCCGCAGCACCGCGTCCTCGCCCTGCGCCGCCAGGGCCGGGCGGGCAAGCAGCGTGTCCACGCTTTTCGGTCCTTCCGCCAGCGCCTCGCCCAGCGGCTGGTACAGCGTCCGGGGGAAGGAAAGGCGGCCGACGGGGGTGGAGGCGCTTTCCGGCAGGTCGTCGGCGGCGACCAGAAGCGCGAAACGGGTCTCTCCCAGCAGGGTACGCCGCTCGGCCCGGCCCAGACGCTCACCGCCCTTCACGAACAGGTCGCGGCGGAAGCTGCGGTTGGTCATCACGTCGCGCAGGGTTTCGGCCTGGGCGGCGTCGCGAGCTTCTCCCGCCAGCGCCTGCTGGGCGGGGGAGAGGGTGAGATCGTCCAACTGCTCCATCGGGACGGCGGCACCGGCGAACTCCAGCTTGGCGGAGGCCAGCTCGCGCGTCACGTCGGCATGGTAGAAGGCGGTCCAGTCGCCGTTCAGATATTCATGGGCGATGTAGTTCGGCGATTTGTGGCGAAGCTGTTCGATCCGCTCCACCACGCCGTCGGTGTTGGCGAACCAGCCGCCACCCTGCGCCGCCATCCGTGCGGCGAACTCCACCGCGGCGGCGATACGGTCGGGCAGGGGGCCGTCGCCTTCGGCGCTGCGCTCCACCAGCAGGCGGCGCAGCGGCATATGGGCCAGCGTGCCGGGCAGGGCGTTGTAGCTGACGAAGACGATGCCGCCCGGCGCCAGCCGGCGGCGCAGCACCTCCAGCAGGATCGCCCGGTTCCCGGCGCTCACCCAGGACCAGACGCCGTGCAGCGCGACCGCATCCAGCATCGGCCCGTCGTGCCGGGCGTACTCGGCAAAGCTTTCCTCAAGGAACTCGGCATTGGCCAGCCCGGCATCGGCAACCAGCCGGCGGACACCGGCGATGTGGGAGGGGTTGAAGTCCATTGCCTCGAACCGTGCCGCCGGATGGGCGCCGGCCAGCAGGGCGCTGGTCAGGCCATGGCCGCAGCCGGGCTCCGCCATGGTGAAGTTGCCGCGGCGCAGTGCCTCCGGCGGGCGCCAGCCGCGCAGCGTCAGCGCAAAGCAAAGCATGGCCGGGGACCAGTCGCGATAGACGGCGCGGATATAGTCGATGCCGCCGACATAGCCTTCGGTCCAGCCGCCCATCCCCGATCCCCCGTTCCGATGCCCCGTTTCGACAGCGCCGGTGTAGCTGCCAGGGGCGGAGTCCGGCCACTGAAAAGCGTGCGCCAAAAAATTCACATGGGGTGCGATTTTGCTATCGACAGGTCAAAAGCCCTTCGTTATAAACCGCGCCACACCGGCCGGGACAACGGCTTGGCCGGCGCGATGAACAGTCGGCTGGTTTCTGCGAAGACATCAGTCAAGTTCACCGCATCAAGAGATGGGCGCATAGCTCAGTTGGTAGAGCAGCTGACTCTTAATCAGCGGGTCCAAGGTTCGAGTCCTTGTGCGCCCACCATCTCTTGAACATGTCCTACG
>NZ_LGQW01000015.1:1168729-1225652 GCF_003116035.1 Azospirillum sp. TSH64 | reverse complement strand
AGGGATAACCATAGGGACAGGCCCCATGATTCAGCTTCCCCGCTCGGTCACAAGGCGGTGCTCGGCGGAGGGGTACGCAGCTTCCAGCGCGCGGCGGAGAAGTTCGTAGGCTGCTGCCTCAGCCGGGTCATTAAGTGCTTCGTCGCTGACCGCCGCATCCGTGCCTGAATCCATCACCGTGGGCTCATGGAACTCCCTGGTGAATCCGTTGCTCATGTCGCTCGCTGAGGCCATGGAGTTGTCTTTCGAGCCGGTGGGAACGCTGGCAGGCTGGTCAGTTCAGAAGATCCTGAAGGATTTCAGCGCGCGGCGGGCACCCGCAGGAACTGCCCGTAGGACAGCGTCACGAGACGCTCGGTCCCGTCCTCATACAGTTCGTTCACCCCGATCACCTTTTCGGGGCATGCGGCAGGGCAAAGCCGGGTCGTGTCTCAAGGGATCACGTATCCTGCCTGAGCCACGAAAGTGTTGTCCTTCATGTGATGCTCCTGCTCCACGCCATTGGGGACGCCGCCAAACAATCCGAGGAAATTTTATGTCGAGGGAGTCGATGCCGGGCTGTGCCAGTCCGATGCGCACGCCAACCGCATCGACCATGCTGGCAAGCATTCTTTTGACTTAGACCCGGGCGGCTCTTCCCGCGTAGCAAATCAATAGGCGGTCAATGCAGACGCGATGGTCGGCACCAGGAGGCGAGCCTCCCCAATAAGGGGCGGTTTTCAGAATGCCCTGAAGCGGTTAGCGATGATGAAGATGGCGGCGGCAGTGAGCAAGGAGAGGACGACCCGTCCGAGCCTATCCTGCCGTCGATCCAGGCGTTTGTTCGCGAGCAGCCAAGCGCAGCCGTGCTCGACAACGCATCGGACCTTGCCGAGCCCTGAGCCGTGGGGCTCGCCGATCTTGCGGATGTGCGGTTGAACCCCGTCACGTAAACAGAGCCAACGGTTATCGGCACTGTCGTAGCCTGCGTCGGCGTAGAGCCTGCCGATGGCGGCGCAGACGACCTGGGCCAAGCGCAGCAAGTCGGGGAAGAGCATGGTGTCATGGACATTGGCGGCAGACGGCATGACCGCCAGCGGCAGGCCGTCAGTCGAGACGACCACGTGATACTTGGTGCCGGGTTTGCCGCGGTCGGTCGGGTTCGGGCCAGTCAACTCGCCACCGTGCTTAGCCCGTACTGAGCAGCTGTCGACCACGACGTCCCAAGCGGCGGCATCGGGACCGGAGCGCGCCATTCGAACGAGGACGGCATGGACACGGCGGAGCAACGCCGTCGTGTGCCACTCGTCCAGGCGGCGGCGGAGGGTTGAGCCTGAGGCGCGCCCGTCCGCCGTCCGAAGCTCACGCCACTGGACGCCCTCACGTAGGAAGAAGCGCAGCGTTTCGATGACCTCCGCAGTGGGCATCGGCGGACGTCCAGGGCCGCGAGGTCGATCGTCGACCCAGTCAATGATCCTCGCCACCAAGTCCGCAGCTGTCGGTCCCATGCCCGCCTCTCTGTGCCAAAGGCAAAGGAAACCGACAGCACATCAGCGGGTTTCCGGAGGGGTATCGTCAGATCAAGGTTTTGGAAACCGCCTCTAAGAAACGGCGACGGAATCGAAGAACACATGCCGCCCGTCATCGCACGAGCAAGCGACGGAGAGGCCGCGCGCCTGCTCGCGCTGGGTGGCGTCGGGCTGGCGCGACTAGCACGTTTCCAGGTGGACGCCGACATCGGTTCTGGTGCGCTGATGCCGGTGCTGGAGGATGTGCATCCCGGCGGCAGCGAGGACATCCACACCGTCTATCTCGGAGGTCCAAGTCCCCTGCCTGCACGCGTACGCGCTTTTGTGGATTTCATGGCTGACCGCTGCCGCCTACCTGACATGAAGCTGCCCCACCCGACGGGAAGTGTTGACCTGATAACTCGCATCTGAACCAGAAGTGGTTTGGCGACGCCAACCTTGAATCGGCCACTGCCCGTCCAAACCAATACAACACCATCGCTCCACCGCACTGATTTTACACTGCTTTTGAGGTTTTTGGCACATTCACGCAGAAAAGCAGGAAAGCGCAGTTTCGAACGAGAATGCTGCAAGAGCTATAGGTTGCTGATTTCCTCTCGCCTGTTTTATGATGTTCTTGGTGCCCACCACAACCTTGCGTCCAGATGCATTTTTCCAGATTTCTGCGGCAGAAGATCTTCGCGGCAGCTGCGCTGGGTGTGTTGCTCGTCAACGCTTCTTCAGCTTCAGCTGGGCTGACCGAAGCGAAGGAGGCACATGAGCGTGGCAACTTCACCACGGCCGCTCAAGAACTCCTACCCCTTGCCACTGCTGGCAACCCGACTGCTCAAACACACCTCGGTTCCCTCTACCTTTCTGGTCGCGGTGTGCAACGGGACCTGGAGAAGGCGCGGACTTGGATGGAGAAGGCTGCCCGACAAGGTAATATAGGCGCGAAACTCGGCCTTGGAATTTTACTCTCACGCCACCCAAGCCAGGACAATGATCAAAGTGATGCCCGGCGATGGCTGGTCTCTGCCGGTGACGACGGTAACGTCGAAGCACAGTACCAAGCTGCCCTACTGCTCGACGCCGGGATTGGCGGTCCATCGGATCCCGTTACAGCCGCCAAGTGGTTGCGTTTCGCAGCCAGTGCAAAGCATATGGAAGCCACGACCCTGTTGGCCATGCTCCAACTGGAAGGGCGTGGCGTACCTGAGGATTTCGACCAGGCGTCGCTCCTTATCGAGACATCTGTCTCGGCCGGAGATGAACGGGCTATTCAACTGCGCCATCTGCTCGAGACATTATCAAATGGGAAGCCGCCAGTGCCCCCTTCAGCGTTGGCCGGTTGGGACAGGTGGAGGCGGGCCGTTGAGATCGACGTCGGCTACAAGACCGACAAAGTCATGGTAGTGAAGTCGCCCAAAGCAAACCTGAGAACCGACCCCACGGCGAAGGCCCAAGTGGTCGCGCAGATAGAACAGGATCGAGCGGTCTATGTCCTGGCGCGCCGAGGCGAGTGGTCGATGATCGCAACCCCGGACGCGGTGATCGGGTGGATGAATGCGACCACCCTGACAGCCCTTGCTCCAGTAGCTGGCCCGCTGTCTACAACGTCGAGCATGCGATCTGCCGGTGACCAGCAACTCGTACTATTCGGTGTCTCCCTTACGACAGCTGATCGGTCGACCATGCAACGAGCGCTTTCGGCACTTGGCGCTCGCGACATCAGCAGCGGCAACAACCAATGGCCCGGGCGCTACAACATGCAGGGCTTGGCAAACTATCGAACTTGGTTCGACCTGTACGACGGGAAGACCTTGCTCGACGGAGCGATTAACCTTGAAGTCGGATACGCTCAAGGAGCCCGGTTTGCAATCGCCCGATACATTTTCAACAACTTCGACTACCTTAATGGTCAACGTCTCATCGAGATGCTGACGCAGAAATACGGTCCGAGCTCGGTCCGACGATCGGGCCTCGACGAGGAACATGTCTGGCGGCGCGGTGATGTCATCATTCGAGCAGGCAGAAAGCACATGACCGGTCCATTCTTGGTCTATGAGGTTCCTGAAGCCGTCCGCCAGTTGGAGCAGGAGATCGAGAACGCCCGCCAAGATGCCGTCCGGCGCAAGGCTGCTCAGCAGTCTGGTCGGTTTTAAGGAGGGAACCATGGAACGGCATCGTCCGCTTACCCTTGCCTTGATGGTTCTATCTGGGCTGCTGGCGTCCACGGAGGCCATCGGGACGCCGCGCGACCTGAACGATCTGAGCAACATCATCATCGACGAAGCGTATCGTAGCCCACCACCGAATAGCCTGCCTCCCGTCGCAACCACCCCTCCACCGGCGGTCCTGTCTCCTGCTGCCGTTCAGCGCAATGAATCACTTCGAGTGACCAGTGCTTCCGAGATTTACTGGGTCTGGGGGGTAGCCGCTCTTTTGGCCTTTTTGCTCTGGCGTAAGTCCAGTACTGGACGCGCCAGAACTAGCCGCAGGACATCAACGGACCGTTCAAGGCCGCACTGGAGGGAGCGATCAAGCGCAGCTACACCGAGGATCTCAACCGAGGATGCAGAAGCAGCACGCAGGGAAAGCGGGTACCAAGCTGAACTTGAGGTGGACGAGATCCTCAGAGGGCTTGGCATTCCGGTCTTACATGAGATCTACGTGCCCCATCGCGGTCACCACACCGAGATCGATCACCTTGCTCTGGTGGGAAGCCATATCTGGGTCATCGAGACAAAAGGCTGGTCCGGAGATGTCCTTGGCAAAGCCACTGACACAGAGTGGCAACAGGTGAAACGCCATGATACAAAGGTATTGAAAAACCCATTACGTCAAAATGAACATCATTTAGGTGTTCTCCATGGTACCTACAGTCGGTCTTCTTTCCGGCCAGTTATCGTTTTTACTCACGCCCGTTTTCCGGAAGGCAAGCCTGACGGGGTTTTTACCCTTGACGAACTTCCTGACTTGGTGGCGCGGGATCGGACCTCTATTCCGGACGAGGAAACCAAACGGGCTTGGGGGGACCTGTCATCGCAATCCGGCCGCCAGTCGAAACAGGTACTCCGCGCACAGCATAGCCAGCGCCTGGAAGAGCAGAAAACAAAATTAGCCCATAGCCATGAAACCGATGATGTTCCAGTGAACCTGTCACCGCTGCGCGCAATTCGACCAAGCAATATCACATTGTCGGCCACAGGCAAAAAGTAACACACTAAAAGCTATATTGATTCAGTATTTAGATGTTACATCTAAATATAACATCCATAACAGTTTTCGCACATTTAATATTAATTTGCATTAACAAAGTTTGTAGCAGTCTGAAGAAGCCCATCCTAGTTGTGATGAACAGAATATTACGAACTGACCGATTCTCAATGGGAGCGTCTGGTGCTACGGCTTCCTCCGGAGAAGCCGCGCGCAGGCCTCCCAAACCACTCTCACCGACGCATCATCAACGGGATGCTGTGAATCGCCCGCAGTGGAGTGCTGTGGTGGGATCTGCCGGAACGGTATGGCTCATTCGGCACGGTGGCGAGCCGGTTTATACCGCTGGCGGTGCGGGGATTTGGAAACGCATCTTGGAAGCGTTGCAGGCCTGCGCCAACCGTCGGGGCCGGGTGGATTGAAGCCTGCATTTCTTGGACAACACCGTTGTTCGAGCTCATCAGCACGCGGGTGGCACCAGTAAGGCCAGCGGCGAAAAAAAGGGGATCGACGGCGAGACACGTGCTCGCTCGCGCGGCGGTTTCTCGACCAAGACCACATCCACGCCGAAGGTCTCAGCAAACCGGTGACCTTCACCCTGACCGACGGTGAGATGCACGACAGCAAGGCTTTGGCCACGCTTATTGGAGCCGGTTGGATCAAGCAGATGGGCCGCAGACGCCCACGCCTCAAGCCGGACCGGCTAGCAACCGACAAGGCTTACAACAGCGGCATCATTTGCTCCGCTCTGGGATGACACGGCATCCAGCCGTTGATCCCGACCAGAAGCAATGGGCGGCCTGACCCAAATTTCGGCCGCGACGCTTATCGCGAACGCAATCGCGTCGAGCGGCTGCTCAACAAGTTGAAGCAGTTCCGGCGAACCAAGACACTGCATGAAAAGCGCGCCATTAACTATCTTGCCACGATCAACATCGCAGCGATTTTTCGATGGCTCTGAACTTTGCCAACACGACCTACACTGCTAAGCTACAAACGCAAAAAGAGCCCATACGGGCTCTTTTTGCGAAAGTACCTTCACAGGCACTTCGGAGATCGTTTAGACTCAACCGCGTCCAGTTCTGGATCCTACCTTCCCTGACACAGCCCACTGAAGAAGCATCGCGGCGGAGTGAAGCTAACATATGCTGAAAACCGTCCATCGTCAAGGATGTTTCTCTAGCGAGGCTGTCAGCCTCCCCTTATAATGCGCGGGACTAGACCAATCGGTGTACCCCAAATGGACGCTCTGGACCGTTTTATTGATGAACTCCTGGAGCAGGAAGTGAGAGCGCCCCTTAAACTGAAAGCGCCTCTCGGCAAGGCTGAGCGGCACTCTGTGCGCCGTTTGGCCGCCCGGGCAAACATTGATCTACTCCGAAACGCCCTCAAGGAGCTTCGCGGTGCCATAAAGAGCGCGCAAAAACAAGGAAACCCGATGCAGATTGGTGCGCGGTTAGACCGTGTCTACCATCGCAAGGTTGCCGAGCAGGCGCAACTGTTTCCGGTGCTTCACGAATTCGAATCGGGGTATCGTTGTCACGTCGCAGCATGGATGGAAGATCATTATAAGACACGAAATTGGTGGTCCGGGGTATTGGAGGCCGCCCAAGGCCTTGCAGGATATTCGGCGTTCAAGGGGATCAACGGCAGGTCCGTCTCCTTCGGAATCTATGATTCGATCAACGCCCTTCTAAGAGGAATAGACGGGCCAAACTTTGAAAGAGGCAAAGTCCAAAAGGCTTCAAGTGGCATTCATCTTCTACAATTGTCAACCCTTTCTGATCTAGAAAGGCTCACTTTTGAGCACTGGACTGACATTTCGAAGTCACTACGCTCGACTCTGAGCGACGGTAGCCCTTTGACTGAAGCAGTTTTCAAAGGCATGTTCAAGAGGGTCAGAGAAGCGCGAAACGACTGCTACCATCACAACGAGGTGGCAAAGCGTCTCGAGATCGTAAGCAACGCAGAGCAACTACTCGCATTAATTGGAACACACCTCGAATCTGCTGTAGATTTGGTCAACATGTCCGCAGTTAAACCAATCCAGTTTAATATAGAATCAGACAATACCTTAGAGCCTCATTTTCAGAACAGTGAACATGATGTGGTTATGTCCTTCCAGGGAATGGATGTGCCCATCCGAGGACCACAACAAGCGCGAAGCACCGGGGATGCTGTTGCGAAGGCTTTGTGTGCCTTGAATGCCGATCAAAGAGCAATGCTCCTCAGCTTGGCTGTTGTGTCTAAAGATAAATCCCCTCCGAGGGAGAAAACCCCGATATAATATAGTCTCGCCCTCCACGCACCGATTGTTTGTGTGATGGCACTGAAGACGGCAAAGAGGCTGGCTAAGCGGCAAGATATGCCTTGCGGAAAATACGGGCCGGAGCCGGTAAATTCTAGTGCATACTCCGATTATTCTGAGTCATAACCGGCGGCGGTGAAGAAAGCTCAACTATCGCCTGGGGCCACGCTGTTGATAGCATCTCGGATGGCATCCCACAGTTTCGGGAGGGACCTTGCGGCCGCTTTCCTGAGGTGCATATTGATCTTGGAGAAAGCGGGTTAAAGTCAGGGCTATAGGGTGGCAGGAGCTTCACGACGGCGCCTGTCCGCTCGGTTGCCGCCCACACGGCCGGAATCTTGTGGGCGGGCAAGTTGTCCATGACAACGACGTCTCCGTAACTCAGCGTCATCCCCAGAATGCGCTCGATGTAAGCGAGGAAGGCCGCACCGCCCATAGCGTCGAGCGTCATCGGGGCGGTGACGCTCAACAGCCGAGATCCGGCCGCGGGCATCGAGCCAAGCTTTGGGCTGGTAGCTTTGTCCGCTCGCTCCTGTTCGGCAGCGTGCGCCGTCTTTTTACCGCGTCACGCCGTGACGCTGGAAGAACCGGCACATGACACTGGGCAGTGGCCGATACTGCACAGCCTCGTCTAGACTCGCGGCAACCTCCACCAAAGTCAGGTC
This sequence comes from Azospirillum sp. TSH64, assembly GCF_003116035.1. Lineage (GTDB taxonomy): Bacteria > Pseudomonadota > Alphaproteobacteria > Azospirillales > Azospirillaceae > Azospirillum. Next base: position 1,217,973 of record NZ_LGQW01000015.1, on the reverse strand, counting down.
GGACTTAGAGTGCACATCACAACCTTAGAGTGCACATCACAACCGGTCTGATGTTGAAGAAAATCAATGCCTTCAGCGCGTCAGACCGGGGTTTTGATAGACACTCTTATCTTCGATCCAGCCCAGAATGAGGTCTCGGTACCCGTCGATCCGATGCGAGCGGACATTGCCGCTGCGCTTGTCCGGGGTCAGGTCACCGAGTGTTCGCGCACGCATCATCCAGCGGATCGCCGAGGAAACTCCGACTTCGAAGAGCGCCGCTGCCGCCCGGCAAGAGGCTCCAGCGGCAACCGCCTCCACCAGACACCGACGAAGATCGACCCACAGTGCTTTCGGCATCCGGACTGGCCTCCTCCAACCAGTTCGAAACTTGAATCACAACTGCGCGACCCTGGAAATCCCCCGATTTGAATGCTAACCAATCCGCTCTAGTTTTCCTGACGGGAGCACCAGTATATATTATTACAACAAGCATTTGAATTCATGAATTACAGCCAAAGAAATACCACCTCATAGAGAATTTATAATTGATTTTTTACAAGCTTTCATAATATTCTATAACCTCCTGGACATAATCTTTCCCTATTCCTCTACCGCTCAATTGACCAACATAGTCACAAAATTTTGCTGCACAGGAACCAGATACCTTGTACTGGTTAATATTTGGCTCTTTCTGTGCCCAGTGATGATAAATAGCAAGAACCTCATGCGATCCGACAATATGCCCAAAAACATTAGTATCTGCTTCAGAAATAAATTCCGACACCGTCTTTATTGCAGACTCGCAATCTTTAGCTCCCACCGAAACATGAGAGATATTATCCCAAGGGGCATTCCGTGGCGCATCAACACCAAACTGGTGCGCGATACGATTTCGTTTGTTTTGAATATTCTGCAAAGCGGGCTCTAGCACCTTCAACTTTTCTGGAAGCTTACCAAATACGATCTCAAGTTGACGAAACCGGTCCGCCCAGAGACCAGTTACAAATTCATTCACTTGACTGTCGAGAGCCTTTTTCCAATTCGATGGTGGTTTTGCCTTCTTAAGAACGAACCGATAACCGTCGACATTGGTCAACGAGCGATCAGTTAATTCCGGCTTTGCTTGCAAAGCGGTTGTTGAAATTGACTTTAGGTAAACTTCCAGCAACGATGCGGCAGATAATAAAACATGCTGTCGAGTCCAGTCACGAAACTCATCGGCAGCGCTCTCCCAATCAGCGGATGAAGCAAACACCCCATGGACGCCTGGCCCTGGAGAAGGAAAGTGTATTGACGAAAACCCGGATCGGATATGTCTCCTCGATCTCTCTGAAACCCAGAAAATATTGTTAAACCTAGTCAAGTTCTGTTTTGCGACCTGCCTAGCCAGGGAAGTTCCAAAAGGCAGTTTACTAGGTAGCTTCGGCATTTCTAGTTTCCTTCTCCATTAGACAAAACAAAGCTCAACTCAACCATGTTTGTAAAATGTACCGGACTATCACATTTAATATTCGAAGATCATGATAAATATTATACGGTTATATGCCTTTTCTAGAAGAAGTTATTATTATCATTTTTATACGCTTCTACAAATTTTCGATTATGTACATTAATAACATTCATCCACGTCCTATGACTTTATTTTCTTTATTTCGGCAATCATTAGTTCCGCCTTGTTGAAAATCAAATTTTCTTCAATTACTATACCTTTCCAGTATCTTTCATAATCGTTTCCTAATCTAAATTCTTCGGCTTTATAGGCGTGTATTGTGTTTCTGCGATCCGTCAATACATCCAAAGTATCATAAAGGTGACTAATATCTGTTGATCCTTTGCTTTTCCAAATATCTCTAAGTCTACCAAGAGTTACAGATTTTTCCTTTTCTGAAACATACCCGCGAGCGTGAGCGTGGTATCTTAGTCCAGCCTCTATTATAGTGGCAGCAGTCAGTATCATACTCTTAACCATACCAGCACGAATACTAAAACCAACCGGTTTCGAAACATTTTTTTCAGAAATAGGTAATTTCCCGCTTGCCGTCACTAAATTACTTATAATAAATTTCTGAAATTCCAGATATTGTTCTTCAGAACACATTATATTGACTATATTGTCATTTTTAATATTTGACCACTGCTCTTTGATAGCTCTTATAGGTGGAGCATTAAAGGTCGGATTTGAAAATCCCCAAATAGTTACATAGTTATCGGACATTGCTTTCAATTCCCAACATGATTGCGATATTTGCTAGATTCGAATCCCTCTGAGGGATATTTACTTTCCGACAAACCCCAACCTTGCCAACGTCGCATTATCCATCATCCCTGTGACTACAAGCCCCTCAGCCCGCTGGAATGCTCGCAACGCCTCCTTGGTCCCCGGTCCCATTTTCCCATCAATTTTGCCCTTGTAGTAGCCGAGCCTCATGAGTTCGACTTGGACCCGCATCGTCATCGCGATGGCGTCCTGCTGGCTTGCTCGAGGCGCTGCTGTGGTTCCTGAAGAAGCCGAACCGGACGCCGGTGCAGGCGGCTGGTAAGGAGCGGTCGTCGTCTTCGACGGGCTGGACCAGGACGGTGTCGTCACCATCGAGGGCGCGTTGTAGACCGGTGCCGGGGGTGGCGGAGGGGGAGGTGAATAGACTGGCGCCGAATAGGACGGCGACGTGTAACCGCCAGCGCTCGAATAATGCGACCGATGGCTGCTATGGCTCCGGTGGCTGGAATGGCTGCGATGACCGATGTAGATCTCCGGGCCTTCCATCCGGTTCGGCATCACGAACGTCAGCGGCTGAAGCCGGGTGTTCGACGGGTGCGCCTCGGGCAATAGGACCGGCAGCGGCCCCGCCTGCACGGGCGACCAGATGCTCGACAGGGTGGCCGCCGTCGGCGCCGTCCAACCCAGCACCTGCTTCAGGTAGTCGGTCCAGTTCTTCTTCATTCCGCTGCCTCATCGAACCTGAATGCCCTGATGCCCCGGCTTCGCCATGCCGGGCCGTGGGACGCGAAGAACCCGCAGCAGCGCGGCCGCATCGAGCACCCCTCGCAAGCCGGGTCGTAGACGTTCTTCCAATCGGAGATGCTCTGACGCGCCAGCGGCCAAGCGGCCTTGGGCAGGACGCAGAGCGGGACGTTGTAAATCGACGTCGTGATGCCGCGGTCCTGGAGGTGCCAAGCCGCCTCGGCCAGCGCTGGGCCATAGTCCACCGGATCGACCCACAGCAGGTCCCGGTTCACCTTGGCAAAGCCCATCGGCTCCAGTCCCATGAAGGCGACGTGGCTGACGAACGGCATGTTCCGCCAGATGAACTCCGCGAAGTGCTGCATGCGCGGTAGGGTCTGCGCATGCACGACGAAGCGGATCTCGATCGCGTGTCCGCGTTCAGCCAGATTGTAGATGCCGTTGACAGTCGCGTCGAAGGCGCCCGCAGCCTGGACGACATGGTCATGGCGAGACGGCACATCAGCGTAAAGCGGAATGGCCCAGGTTGCGAACCCGGCTGCATCATGGACGCTGTCGGCGACGGCAGGGTCGGCGAAGTTGCGCCCGTTGGTCAGGATGTGCAGGCCGGTCCACGGCAGCGCCGCCTTACAGCTGCGGATGAGCTCCGGCAGCAGCGGGCCGAGCAGCGTCGGCTCGCCACCGGTGAAACCCAGCTGCGGCAGATCCCGGTCGATGAGCGGGATGAGGTCCAAGAGTTCTCTGACCCGCCAGAGGTCGTCCTCATCGCGCGGCGGCTGGCTGCACATCAGGCAGCGGCTGTTGCACTGCACGGTCAGGAACAGGGAATTCGCGTTCGCCCCGCGCCGGTAGAGCACGCTCAGCTGCCCGCTGTCCTGCCGCACCCGGATGACGTCGCCGGGATTCACGACGTCGGTGTTGCTCAGCCCGCAGATGACCGGCAGGACGTCGTCTGGGCGCCTGTCGGTGGCACCCGGCCGCATCACAGCGGCGAAGCGCAAGTCGCGCAGGACGCCGGTGTCAACGTCGATGCCGTCATCCAGGTGCACGGCGACCTGCTCATGAGGCACGTCTCCCCGCAACGCCTCAGCGAGGTCCAGGACCTTCAGCAATTGCCGGGACAGGGCACCCGAGATCACCGCCCGTGTGTGAAGGGGAAGCATCAGGCGGCCTCCGCGTCCGGCAGGCGCCGAACCGGCCGCTGGGTCACCCAGGACGTGAAGGTCCTCACGACGTGCGGGTCGGCCTCGGCTAGGTAGCGGAACAGGATCCGGAACAGGCCGGTGTGCTTGACACAATGGGCGTTCGTTGGCCGATGGCCGACGGGGTCGCCCTCGCGCGCCAAGTTGAAGACCGGGTCAGCGCCGCAGTAAGGCAGAAAGGCGCAATCGGAGCAGCCGGGCAGCGCCTCAGCGACGCCGGTGGCGAGCAGCAGCTGCATGCCCTCGGAGTTCATGAGGTCGGCATGGCTGTCGTGGACGGTGCCGAGCCGCAGGCTATGGTCGCCCATCTCCGCCAGCATCCGACCTTCATCGGAGGCGTAGACGTCGCCGTCGTAATTGTAGACCCGGGCGCCCAGACCGGCGCCGGTCGGCGACCGTAGGTCGACGTAGCCGGTCGGAAACGGCGTCAGGATATGGCTGAGGAGGAAGCCCGTGTACGCCTCCTGGATCGCAACGCCCTTGCGGTTGAGCTCGAGGATGTAGGCCAGCGCCCGTTCGTAGAAGGGCAGGAACTCCTCCATCCCGTAGCCGATCCGCTGTGCCGCCTTGGCGGCGAAACCGAACGGGCTGAGAGGCCGCAGGAAGATGGAAGGGAACCCAAGGCGGACATATTCATCTACGATGGCCTCTGGGTGCTTCAGGCTCTCACGGGTGAGCGTCGTCAGGGCCGTGAGGCTGCGCTCGCCCAGAGCCTCCCGGACGCGGCCGATACCCTCCAGAGTGCGCCGATGGGACTCTCGGCCGGGCCGGGGCCGGTTGGCATCGTGCAAGGTCTCGGGACCGTCCAGCGAGGTGGAAAGCTGGAAATCGTGGCGGCGGAGGAACTCCAGCACCTCGCCGTCGGCCTGATGCAGGGTCGACGTCATCGAGAAGGTGATGGCGCGACCCTCGACCCGATTGCGTTCCTCAATCGCTTCCACGATCTGCTGGATGCGCGCGAACGCAAGAAGGGGTTCGCCACCCTGGAACTCGACCGTCAGGGACGGCGACGGCGTCTGGAACATCAGGTCGATGGCCGCGGCTGCCGTCTCGACCGACATGTCGAATCGTGCCTGGTCGGCCGTCTGCCTGGAGACCTGGCAATATCGGCAGCTGTGGTCGCACCGGAGCGTCACCACGAACACGTGAAGGGCTGGTCCACCCTTCAGGAAGGACTTCCGGGTTCGGTACTTCGCAGCGACCATCCTGAGGGTGGTCGAGGGATCGCCCTCGACCAGGAAATGCTTCCCCTGAAGATCCGCGTAGGCATCGGTGGCCGGACTCAGCGTCCCGGCCGCGAAGCCTCTGAAGTCGGTCTCGTCCAGGAACTCGAACTCGCCGACCTCGGACGTAACCAGCACCTTTCCGTCGACGCCAGGGATGCGCGTGAACCGAAAAGGCATCAGTTGGTAGCCCGGTTCCTTCGGACGAAAGTCAGCCAGTGGTGCAAAGGGGAGTCGCCCTGCCAACCCTGCCCCCTACCGCTTCACGGGCGCGGGTGCGCTGGCTTCGGTCAGGGCAGCGGAGACGATGGCTTCGCGGACGGCTCGTGTCTTCTCCTCGATGCTGGCGCGCAGGCCGAAGTCGATCAGCGCGTTCCCGAACTCGCCCCTGATGGCATCCGGGTCAGCCGATGAGGCCTTAAGCCTGAAGCCGACCAAGATGCGTGCGCCCTCCTCTGACTCGAGCCAGCAGTGGCACCTGTCGGTGAAGGCGTAGCAGGTGCGGAGTACGACTTCCCTGGGGAAGATCGCCATGTCGACCGAGAGCGTGAAATCGAACGGGAACGCCGCGCCTCGCGGGACATCCGATGGTTGGGTGACGGCGGAGGCTGGCATGGCTGAGAACCGTAGCTGGCGTACTATCCATTAGAGGTAGCCCAGCCTGTCGAAGCACAGATCCAGTTTCAACCTATTTTTGAGAGATGGCCTGCGTCCATGTAACTCATGCGAGCATACCATAGTATGCACAGAACTCAACCTTCAACCGGCTGGAGGGGAGCGCACCCCTGCCATAAGCTCGTCGAAGAAATCAGCGTGTGGCTCCGGCAAGGTACCCGCGACCCAGTAGGCGAAGGCATCGCAGTACCATTCCTCGGCGATGGCATTGTGGTTGGACAGGAGCTTGCGCGATACCGGATCAGCGAGCCACCCGAGGTGGTTCATCCTGCGCAGAAAATCAGCGTGTCCGGCTTCGATACGTCGGCGCGTCGCACCGGGGCTGGCTTCCCGGGCTTCCAGAAGTTCGAGGACGAAATGGGCGTATTCATGCAGGATGACGAAGGCGACTTCCCGCTCGGGGTCAGTCTCTCGCTGCGCCAAGGCAGCGAGCCAAGCCAAGTTCAGCCGGACGTTGGCCGTGCCCTTGCTGTGCAGACCGATCGCAGCACCCGGCCGATGAAGCTCCTCAATGAAGTAGCTGACGCTGCACGGCGGCAGGCCGCCCAGGCCCTTGGCATCCAACAGGCAGTTGGCCAGCGCTGCCGCGAGCGCGACGAACTCGTCGGCCACTCGCGACCGCTCGATGAACTGCGCCGACGGCAAAAACCGCATGTGATGTCTCCGTTTCCACAGGAAGCACATGGTGACGGATCGCGATCTTCCTATGCCTTGGCGCGGAGATCTGCGGGGCGCACCGTGTCCGCTGGCTCGGTCGCGGCAGTGAGGATGCGCTGTCTAACATGGTGTTGCTCTGCCCGAACCATCACCGAGCTATTCACGGTGTAGATGCGCCATTCGATTTCGCGAACGGAGGGTTCCTCGAGGGCGGCCTCATCTAGCAACTCGCAGTGAATCATCACGAACTCGTCGCCTGACCGTCGTCGTCACGCTGCCTGCCATACCTTGTTCAGCACCTGTGCCGCGAGCGAGGCCTTGTCCGTCGGCAGGAAGCGCCCGTAGTGCTTTGCCACCACATCCGGAGTGTCCTGGATTGCGTAGCTGGCCTGCTCGTAAGACCCAGTCTGCTTCAATACATGCGTGGCCAGCACATCGCGAACGTTGTGCGGACCATGGGGGAGCAGGCCTTTGATCGCCCCACGGCCGGTGTAGGGATTGTAGATCCCAAAGCGCTGGATCGTGAGGCGCCATGCCTCATAAAAGGTCGTCTGATTGTAACTGGGATCGGCCGACGTTGCCTTGACGGTTTTCACGAAAAACGTGCCCGGATCGCGTGCGTTGCGGAGCAACCTGCCTCGATGCCGCCCCAGGTAGGCGTCGATAAAGCCATAGAGTCCGCTGAGGTCGGGAAGCGGAAGCCGGAAAGGGTTCTTCCCGAAGAAGGAGGACGTCGCGTTCTTGAATGCAGAGGCAGGGATAAAAAGCTCCCACGCGCCATCGCGGTCATTCCAACGGAGTTCGCCGCATTTTCGATCGGCCAGTTGGCGCTCAGTCAAATGGACTTGGCCGCGTGGGCAAACCAGCAGCTGCCGTAGGTTCTTCTGGCGCAGACCGGTGTGGAGGCCGAGCCGAAGCATTAAGATCGACCGGACAGATTCGGCGGCGGAGATCGGATAGCGCTTTTCATCAGGCATAAGCCGGATGATCTCGTCGACGATTTTCCTGTATTCGGCGAGTGGGCTATCGGCCTCCAGTACCGGCAGGATTGGCTCGAAGGGATCGCGATGGACCCGAGCAACCCGATCGAGTTCCTTCGACCGAATGAGCGCGTGCTGATGCACCTGGGTACAGGCCTCACCCCAATCTGCCTGGGCGCGATCGATTTCCTGGAACGACACCAACCCCTTGATCGGCTTCAGCCTATTGGCCAATTCAGGCGTCTGACGCAACCATCCGGTCTTTTCACGGGTGAGTGCGGCAGCTACCTGAAGCATGTCGATTTCCCAGTTGGTATAGAAGCCACGTCGGCGCTCCCGCCACTGGATGTACCAGTCCCACACAGCGGGGAAGACCAAGTGCGCGAAGGACATGTCGGTCAGCCGCATACCAAAGCCCTGAACGGGGCCAGTTGGCTTTGCGGCCAGCGCCCCGAATAGCAAGCCCAGGTGTTCGACCTTCTGGGCTGCCGTCTCTTCTCCCCAGACGCCGTTGCGTTGGTAGCCGATGGTCGTCAGCGTCGAGGTCTTGAACTGTATCAGGCGGGCCATCTCCTCATCGAGCGCTGGTGGGGCATTGACGCCACCACCCGTGAGGTCGGGATCAAGACCAGCGTGGGGATCGTCTTCATCAAGGTCCACCGCGTGCGCTGTCTCCCACCGGCGATGCGCAGATGATCCACATGAGAAGCGCACCCCATATCGGTTCTTGACGGCAGCGGCTTGGAAGCGCCGGTATTCCGTAGAGCCCGAGATGATCTTTTCACGCACCCATTGCAGGATTTCTTCTTGCTCGGTTTCAGGACGGTCGTCGAAGTCGTCCGGAAGGTGCCAGGCGAGCCTGCGCCGCTCAGATGTAGAGATGCCCGGCATCGACAGACCCGAGGTAGAGCGCGAAGGATGCGGTAGCTTGGCTTTGAAATAACCTGATGGGAGCCGGTATCGCGCTTCAATTCGCGTGAGCATATCGAGGCTTTCAGCGCTTCGTGGGGCTTTCGTCCCACGACGCCAAGCGTAAAGGGTCGTCTGGTGAAAGGATTCATCCGGCTGGATGATGGATGCCCACAGAGCGTAGCTTCCTTCACCGTGACGACGCATGTGCAAGTCCAAGGCCTCGTGAAAGGCATCCGGCTCATCCCATACGTCCCAAAGAGCAGACGGTGAATGCACACGCAGCTTCGGCTTAGGCCCTGTACGCTTTCCGAGCACTTTATTCGAGAGACCGTTGGTTGATTCATTCAAATTATGTTCTGCTTTTGGATCAATTATAGCACCTCTGATCTCACCGCAGCCCGCCCCCTCATTAGTTCTTTTGCCAGTTCCGGGCGCCGAGCTATTCCTTCTCGGCCTCCCCGCAGCAGTCGTCGGTTGAGAGGAGGAGATCGGTTTAGGTGCCTCTCTGTACGGCGCCCGTTCGAGTTCGCGTTTCAGCGCGAGTAGTAGCGGCGCCACACAGTCCTTTTTGGCGCGAAGATGCTCTGGCTCGATCCCGCACTTGGTAGCGATCTCGGTCCAAGCCCATCCTGTGGAAGCCATAGGCGGACGTTTTCCCGACCTGAAGCAGTCTACGAGGTATTCTTCGAGCCTTTCCACTTCGCGGGGCGGGAAGACAGCGGCAGCGCGCTGGCGACAAAACTGAGCGATGATGCGGGGAAAACGAGCGTTAGGCCGATTGGGCATAGATATGAACTCAAAAGCGTTGCTGACCACACGGTCGCCGGTCAACAGGAGGAGCCGTTGATGGGGGATGTCGTGATGCCTTCGCAGCAGAGTGCCGCCAACAAACTTTCCTATGACATCGTAGAGTGCAGGCCCGACATCTGACCGTGTAAGCGCCTCTATTCCTAATCAGAAAGCGATGAGATCCACCGGTGGAGCATGACCAGCGTTGGCCTGTTCTCCACAAGACAAAGACCCGGAACGCCCTGTTCAGGCGGCACCCAATGACCCTACAGGCCTGGAGTAGGGTTAGATTACTACAATGCTGATACCCAATCAGAAGAAGACGAGGGACCAGCTTGGGGGCCGCTCCATTCCGGCAGTTGCTGCGTCGCTCTGAGCATCAACCGTTTCGCTGCGAGCGCTTCCAGGACTTGGGCTGGGCCAACATGCCCGTTCAATGCCGTCTCGACCGGCAATGACGCCGCCGCCTCCCGACCAAACCGGCGCGCAAGGAGGTCCTCGCGTTGCAGATAGGCTCGCTCCCACCAACTCGAGATTTGGTCCGCCGACCGGTCCAAAAGCTCCGCGCTGATGAGCCGGTCGACTTTCTGGTGCCGGTTTACGCGCGCATCGGCAGGCATCAGGTTCCAGAGGTCGGCGTTGGGCCATGCGGAGAACGGCAGGCAATGGTCGATGTCCAACCTCTCCTGCCGCAGCTTCCGACCCGTCCACACGCAGTAGACCGGCTGCCCGGCATCGAACATAGCGGCGGTGAGGCGACGGACCTCGGCCGTGCCGCGCTGGGGATCGAGCCAAGCGAGAGCCTCGGCGATATGGCCGTCGGGGACGGAGCGTCCTTGGCGGGCAAGGTACTGCTGCATCAGCCGCGTCCACTCCATGGTGAGAGCAGGCTCGATCCAGGTGTTCAGGCGCGTCAAGGCGAACCAGACGTTCAGCGGAATCCGGAAGTCGCCAACCGACCACAGATAGGGCGCGTCCAGCACCAGCCGTTGGCCGATCCGGTGGCCGCGCTGGGTCACGGCTCCGAACACTTGGCGGTCGCTTCCGGGGTAGGTGATGTAATGCGCGGGCATCTCGGCAATCGTTCTCGCCGCGTCCCGGATGGCTCCGGCCAGCGCCTGGCCAGCATCGCCCAGGAACTCTGCGCCGACCCGCAGTTCGGGTGGCGCGGTACCAGCAAGGCGTCGGAATGGTTCCTTGACGAAGCCCAGCCCGCCCCCGCTCCGGCTGGTCGGCGTTTGCGGCAGGTCGGCCGCGACCAGCGGCAGGAACATCCTGATCCAGTAGAGGGCAATCAGCCCGAGCGGGAGAACCACACCGTCATCGCCGTCGGCCATGGCAAGGCCGGGGGAGGCATCCGCGGCCCGCGCGACAACGCGCAGCAGGGCCAGCTTATAGCTGCTGGATTTCGCGTCATTGAGGACGATGTGCCGAATCAACGGCAACGCCCCGGTGCCGTCATCCGCCAACTGGACAACGACGGTCTCCCAGCTGACGTCCAACCGGCCGAGGCGGTCTCGCGTCTTGATGAACCGGCTGATCATGGCGCCATGCTCGGCCGCGAGGCGCTCGATCTCGGCGTGGCTGACGGGGAGCATCGGCCGTTCCGGATCGCTCGGCCCATGACGCAGGCTGACAATCATGCGGCCGCCCGGTTTCAGCAGCGTCGCCAATTTCCGGAAGGCACGTCGCCGGTCGGCAGGTGACACGTGCATCCACACGGCGGCCAGCAGGATCAGGTCGAACACAATGCCGGTGCGGTGGACCCGCTCCAGTCCCGGCAGCCGGTCATCCATCCACTGGATCCCGGTTGCCGTGTGCCTGCGGGCGGCCTCCTCACGCATTCCAGCCGCCGGTTCGACGGCGACGACGGAATGGCCGCGGCCAGCCAGCCAAGCCGCGTCGCGGCCGGACCCGGCACCGACATCCAGCACCGCTGACGGCTGGGACGGAATCAGGTCGAGGACGTCGGCGTAGAGCTCTTCGAAGGCAATCGTTTCGTACTGTGCGACGAACTCCCGGGCGCGCCGAGAGTACGCAGCCACGGTGTCCCCGTTCGGCGTCGTATCGAGATGCTCCGGTGCTGTCGGGTGAGGATCGGTCATGACCAAACACTGCCGTGCTGGCAAGGAAAGTGGGAGCCGCCTCGACACCATTGCCGAGACGCGGGACCATCCAGCTCGCCTCGGCCGACGGAAAGCAGTTGCCGGATCATGCCGCCTTGACCCTCGCCGAAGACAGCCTCGAGCGGAGCCCCCGCCATAGGCGCATTGCCGATCTCACCTTGATGAAGAGGCCGATCAGGAACGACATCGCGCCGAGGATGGCGGCGATCAGGGCCAATATCAGCTTTGCGGTGAACTTCACGATATGAGCCATCGCCGAAAACACACGCTTCCCGGCAAGGCGGAATGCACCGCTTACCGGCTTTCCCAGGGCTTTTGCCGCACGCTCTGCATCTTGCAGTTCCTTGACGTTGTCGACATGGCGCAGGATGGCAAGCGTCCTGGAAGGCGATGTCACCTTGCTGACCTGGGTTACCGACGCAAGTACGCCCTGGACCTCCCTCGTGTCGACACGGGCGGCGTGGCTGCGGGCGGCTCTCGCCAGATCGTCGACCCGGTACCAAGGGATCCCAGCCACCGATTGCCGAAACGCCGAGGTGTTGACCGCGCGGGCGACGATCCAGGAAAGCTCATCCTGGAACCGGGCGGTCAGCTTGCCGGTCTTTTTTGCCAGCTTGGCCAGGGAGATGCCCGTCTTGATCGGCAGGGCGCCTCCCGCCGTCACCACGGTCGCCGCTGACATCGACACCCCAGCTATCGACAGCCCCAGCACCAAATCATCGACCGGCTCGTTCCGCACGATGCGGGATGCCTGTTCCGTCAGGTCGCGCATGTCACCGACCACCGTCAAATCCGAGGCGATCGCTGCTGCCATTCCAACAGTCCCCTCCCCTTCGCCGGTCACGAACCCCATCGCGGCCCGCCGGATGTTCCTTTCCGCAGCCCGCAGGCCCGAGTTCTCGTCCGCGAAACGGGTGCGCAGCGCCGGGTCGACCGGCACCTGGAGGAGTTCGGCGACGTCGAGATAGTCTTCAGCCTCCTCGGGTGCGTCACGGTCCAACGCCGACACGATCTGCTGCTCGAGGCGCTCCTTGGGAGCGACCTGCTTCAGCATGGTGATGAGAGCGTCCCGTACATCGGCATCGGTCGGAACGGTATCGGTCAGCGAGACGGTAAACGGCGTCACGATTATGGCGACTGAAAGCCCGGCGACCATCATTCGACGCGCCAGCCGGGCCGTGGCCGCCAAGCCCATTTGCGAGCGGCCATCTGGGTTGGCGGGAACTGAGGATGGAAACCGATTCACTGGACGATCGCCGTGGAACGCTGGCGGGCAGATGTCATGGTTAGGCTGCCTTCCTGAACCGCTCGAAGCGGACCGCAAGCCGGTCAGGGTCGGGCTTCATCAGGTCCTCGCGCGGCATCCGGATCAGCTGTCCTTTCAGTGCCTTCAGGCCGAGCTCCAGCATCGGTCCGTCATGCTGCTCGAGCAGGCGTTCGGAGATGTGGATGCGATGGTCGGGGTCAATACTGATTAAATCCGCGTCGTATGCAGCGTGATGCAGCCTGCTCATGCAGATGCCATTGCGGATGTCGGGCTGCCCACGCTCGACGTCGCCGTCGGGGATGATGTGGGCAGCATCCACCAATCGCACCTCAGGCAACCCGGTCAGCGCACACCGGCCGCCATAGGCCGCCACCACGCGCTCCCGGAACGCCGACTGGTGCAGCCGCTGCTTGACTTGCCTCAGAGCATACCGGCGCTCGTCCGGATTTGGCGGCGTCCAGAGGGTGGCGGTGTCTGCGAGAGGCTTCGGGGCGAGCTTCACCGACAGGGCCTTCGGATCCCACTCCACGACGTAAGCCGGGAAGATCGGCTCGTATATCGCTGGGGCGACGCCAAAGAAGTAGATGATCGGCAGTTGCCTGTCCCTGGCGTCGCGAAGAAGCCTGTTTTGCCTGCTGTCGGGATCGGTGCCGTTGAAGGCATAAGACAACCCATCCGCCGCCATCGCCAACTTGGCTTCGGATTCAAGCTGGTCATGGTACCAGGCCCGCCGTCCGGCGCGCGGGACCACAGTTGTAACGCTCAGCACACCCGTCATCGCCGCCGGTTTGAAGATTCCCTCGGCCTTCGTAGCGAAATGAATTCGCGCACCCTCGTGGACGAAGCCCTCGTTGACCACGCTCCATGGCAACGAACCGCCATGCAGTTGCACCAACAGCCTCAGGCGCTCGAAGGCTGCAAGCCGGAAAGAGGCGTCGGGATCGTTCATCGGTCCATGGGCGTCATTTCAGACGTCGAAGGGTAACAGCTTCCTCGCCGCCGTACAGGCGGATTGTACTCTCTCGAGAGGGCTCCCGCATCGGATGTGAACCGCCCCCACATCAGCGATGTATCGCAGCCCATGGCTGACCGTATGATCGAACGACTGGCGGGCCCTTTAACGGAACGTGCGCTGCTGAAGGAGCCCATCAGCCTCGAACAGCGCTCTTGAAGGCTACCGACAGGGCAGCGAGCGCGGAACGCGGTTGTCCGTCCCTGATCCTGGTGTGCAGAATCACGGGCAGGCGCGGCAAGGCCGGAAGCCCCAGCCGCGGGCCGACGTCGACGGCGCCGAACGGTACCATGCGCGGCGACAATGCCGCGATGCCGAGACCGGCCATCACGGCTGCCGCCACCGCGGTCACGCCGCCGCCGACGAAAATCTCCGTCCACGGCATGCCCGCCGCCTCGAGGAGCTCCCCCGCCAACGCCCGCACTCCACAGGGCTCGGCCATCGTGGCGATCGGCAACGGTTCGTCCGCCCGATGTTGCCAGCTTGGCGCCGCGAACCAGCCGAACTGCTCTTCGGTAATGAGCTCCCCGTCGTTGCGCTCCGCATGCAAGCGGACGATCACCGTGTCGAGTTCCCGCCGGTCGAAACTCTGGAGCAGGTCACCCGATGACCCAATCCGGATCTCGATCACCAACTGCGGATCCTGTGCGTTCATCCGGGCGATCAGCGCGGGGAGCTCCGGTCCCGCCACATGGTCGCTGATTCCGATGGCGATGCGCTGGCGTTCCCGCGTCAGCGAGGCAAGCGCACGATCATGCGCCTCCAACAAGTCGCGGGCATGGTCCAGGAAGGCGGCGCCGCGTGCCGACAGCTGAACATAACGCGGCGTCCGCTCGAACAGGCGGCAGCCGAGCCGCTCTTCGAGGCGCTTCAACTTCAAGCTAACCGCGGCCTGCGTCGTCCCGGTGGCCTCGGCCGCGCGCGTGAAGCTCTCCAGTTCGGCGATGCGTACGAAAGCCCGCACCGCATCAAGATCGAGAGACGGCCCAATCATTTCAGAACGTTATCTCAGATATTGGAACTCATAGCATATGAAAATGACTGACCCATGGCTATTGTCAAGGCGGACATAACGGAAAGGACTTACAATGCCGCTCGTTCACATCTCGCTGCGCGCTGGAAAACCGGAAGCGTATCGGCAGGCAATCTTCGATAGTCTGTACCGCGCCATGCACGAGACCTTCAACGTGCCCGAAGACGATCAGTTCATGACCATCACCGAGCATGACGCCGCAAACTTCCGCTACAGCGCATCTTATCTTGGAGTCGATCGAAGCGACGACCTCGTCTACATCCAGATCACCGCGAACAACACTCGGACCTTGGAGCAGAAGAAGGCGCTGTTCCAGCGGATTATGGAACTGCTCGGCGAGAACCCCGGCATACGGCCACAGGATGTCTTCGTGAACATCGTTGAAGTGGCAAAGGAAAATTGGTCGCTCGGGAACGGCGTCGCGCAATATGCTTGAAGCAGCGAACCTATTCCCATCACAAGGCTGATAAAATCGAGCGCTTCGAAGACGGCCGCATCCCTGCCGGTAGCGGTGGCTAATCCTGCCCGAGGTGGCCAAACGTCGGGCGGCCGACCGCTTGTGGGGCGGCCGCCGCAGGTGATGCGAAGTGCCATCGGTCGAGGCCATCAAGCCCGGGTCGGCCTCCACACTCGATCCCAAGGCAGTGGTCGCCCCCTCGGACGATGAACGGCTTCAGCACGGAGGATGGACCACAACCGGGCGGGCTCTTACCCCTTATCTGCGGCTAGAGTATGTGCGACCACCGCATTCGCGTGGCCATGCCCCATCCCATGGTCATTCTTCAACATGGCAACCAATTCCATGTGCTTTGCCGGAAGGTGCTTGCGGACAATGTCCTGCCACTCGGCGATGGGGCGACCATACTTTTTCTCGATGGATGGAAAGTAAGACGCAGGTCCTTTGATCGGTTCGTCAGCCACCGCATCACATCCTTGAAGTACCGGATTCCCATGACATCTTGGCTGCCCACTCCATGATCCGCAAGAGCGGCCTGAAAAGCTCTTGGCTGGGTGTAGGTCGACTGCTGCTGCGTTTGGCTGCTCACTGATAAGCGGCTGGACCGAGGACAATAGGCCGGGACGGATCGCCCTCGCCCTGCTCTCGACCATGGACATCCTGTTCACTGCAAACCACGCACCAGGTTTCGAGGACCCTGTCCACCTGGACGTATTGGCTACTCACGAGCCAGTCCCGAACCGGAACGGGACAGCTTGGTGCTTGTTCTGGGAAACGACATCCTTTGTCCCCCACGCTGTTTGCCATCGGAGACGTCGATGTTCGAAGGCTTCCGTCTTGAGATGGTGGATCTGCCGGAGGCTACCTTACGTGTGCGCCATGGCGGGAATGGCCCGCCGGTGTTGCTTCTCCATGGGCATCCCCGCACCCACGCCACCTGGCACCGCGTCGCCCCGCTGCTCGCTGCGCATCACACCGTCGTCTGCCCGGACCTTCGTGGCTTCGGCCAGTCGTCGAAGCCCGCCGATACGCCGGATCATGAAGGATCGTCCAAGCGAGCCAAGGCCCGTGACTGCGTCGCACTGATGCACCGCCTCGGCTTCGACCGCTTCGCCATCGTCGGGCATGACCGGGGTTCCTACACGGCCTTCCGCACGGCGATGGACCATCCCCAGGCGATCACGCATCTGGCTGTGCTGGATGGCGTGCCCATCGCCGAGGCACTGGGACGTTGCGATGCCCGCTTCGCCCAGGCCTGGTGGCACTGGTTCTTCTACGGCCAGCCGGATAAGCCGGAGCGGGCGATCCTGACCGATCCAGACGCTTGGTACGGCGGCTCGTCTGACATGATGGGTGCCGAGGCCTATGCCGACTACCGGGCGGCAATCCACGACCCGGACACGATCCACGGTATGATGGAGGACTACCGCGCTGGCCTCGGCATAGACCAGGACCATGACGAGGCGGACCGGCGGGCGGGGCGGACCCTCGCCTGCCCGACGCTCGCCCTGTGGTCGCTGCGCGATGACCTCGAAGCGCTCTATGGCGATGTCCTTTCGGTCTGGCAGCCGTGGGCGCCAGATCTGCGTGGTCGAGGCCTGGACTGCGGGCACCATATGGCCGAGGAGGCGCCGGAGGAGCTTGCCCGGGAGCTCCTGACATTCCTGGCCATGGAAAGTGCCCATGAGTTGACAGGCCTAACCGAGGACGACGCACACCACCTTGTCAGGCCCAAACAGCTGATGAGTTGCGCCTCCAAAGACCGCCAAAAAGGCACTCAGACAGGTTTGGCGTTGGATAAAGCGTCTGGGAGTCCAATGGAACGCGATGAAGCGGTCGGAACTGCATAGCTTTGGCGCAAATTCCCGGCACAAACGGCGAAAATCCGCGTTCAAGAGCGCATTTAGGCCGAATGCATACAGACATACTCACACAATCCTCAACCACCCCCTTATCGTTTTGCCTGCCGAGGGGGCTTTGACACGATAGCTGGTTTACGTGCCTGCCCGGTCGTCCTTCGCCTCATGGTGCCGCGCCGGTGGCTCGGCGGGAAGGGTGCGCCAAGAGGCGATGGCCCTGACTGCCTGCAAGGCACTTGTGTTATCGGCGATATGGACATGGCGGCGCAGTTCCACCACGGCGGGCCATTCGCCCTGCTCGTGGAAGACCCGCTGCACGGCTTCCGCCATCTCCCTACTCACGACGAACACCAACAGACCCCGCAGAATTGAACACTTCGACAATGAACAGGCCCCGGCAGCCAAGCAAGCGACCTTTCGGCGGGCCCTCGGTGGGAAGGGGGAAATTCCTGCATGACGAGGGCTTGGCCGTTCGGTAGCATCAAGCCATTATTATTCCCTCATGAGTAGGCGCATGACCCTGCCATCCGCAGCCCTCCGCGGATTTCACCGAATTGCTCTGGCCGCCCTGCTCATGCCTTTGGTCGGTCATGCAGCCATGGCCGCGGAGATCTCCGTGATCGCCGGAGATCGGATCGAAGTGCAGGGGCGAGAAATCCATCTCTGGGGTGTCCGGGCACCGGAGGCCGATGCCCTGTGCCATGGAAATGGCCAAGGGGAGCCGTGCGCCAGGGTATCCCGCCGCCTGCTCGAGGCGCTGATCGGCAAGGACGAGGTCATCTGCATCGTGAAGGACGACAGGCCGGACAAGCCGATCAGCGCCCAATGCTCGGTCGACGGCGCCGATCTCGGCCACCTGATGATCACCTCGGGATGGGCGACGGACGACCACGCCGAGAGCGCGGGGTTCTACGAACTCCAGGAACAGGCAGCGCGCACCGAACGGGTGGGGATATGGAAGTATCGGTGAGGCCAGCACCCAATCAGGCGTCGATTGGGATCCTGGTCTCGTACTTGACCCGGCTGATGACCGTGAGAGTGATGAACCGCTTGATTAATGGGTTGGTGTAGAGCGTCGCCCGGGCGAATTTCTCGAACTCGCTCATGTTCCTGACGCAGACCATCAGGACATAGTCGGTCGATCCGGTGACCAAGTAGCACTGCATCACGCAGTCCTGGGCGTGGATGGTCTTCTCGAATGCATCCATCAGCACCCGGTCGTCGCCCTTGAGCTCGACGGTCACGATCAGCTGGATGTGGCTGCCGAGCTTGCTGGGATCGACGATCGAGACATCTTTGGCGATGACCCCGGCCTCGCGTAACCGGCGGACCCGACGCAGACAGGTCGGCGGAGACACGGCAACCGCGTCGGCGAGTTCCAGGTTGGTGATCTGGCTGTTCCCCTGAAGCAGATTGATGATCTTCCGGTCGATCTGGTCGAGTTCGATGTCAGGCATGGGGCAACTGCTCGTTTAAGGCGATTTCACACTTATGAGTGTCGCGCACTGCGCCGTCAATTTTTCCATCGTGACAAACCGGGTGGCAGAATTAGAAATTTCATACCGTCCAGATGGCGCTACAGTCTGCTCATCACGACGCAATGAACTGCGCCGCGGCGCAAACAACTTCCCAGTAGTAGCTAATTATCCCCGTTAGAGCGGGGACACTCGCCTAAACATCAACAATAGAAACTGACCCATTCAGCGAAGAGGTTTCGAATGCCCGGAGATGTGATCTCTCGGTTTGCCTCCGTGCGCCTTGGCACCAGGGGAAATCAGCGAAAAGAGCGCGGTTTCGGCCGCGTCAACGGCCATCACGGCGAGATCCTCCAGGGAATCTTCCCGGACGACGCAGGACGTCTGCATCGCGGTCTCGTCACGCTCCCGTGCGACATCGTCTCATCCACTGCCGTCTTCCGTCCGGCTCCGGGGATCCTGGTCACCGTCCCGGACGACAAGCTGAAGGCGGCCGAGGCCGCGCGGCTGACGCTGGACAGCCTGGGCCTGCATGACCAGGGCGGCCACCTGACGGTGGAGAGCACCATCCCGGTCGGCCTCGGCATGGGGTCCTCGACCGCCGATGTGGTGGCCGCGATCCGCGCCGTCGCCGACGCCCACGGCGCGACCCTCGGTGCCGACGAGGTCGCCCGGCTGGCGGTTCGAGCGGAGACGGCCAGCGACAGCATCATGCATGGAGACCTCGCCATCCTCTTCGCCCAGCGCGAGGGCATTGTGCTGGAGCACCTCGGCCCCGCCCTGCCGCCGCTGGAGGTCCTCAGCGTCAACACGGCTCCCGGCACCGGCGTGGACACCGTGAAGCAACCTCCAGCCGACTACGACGACTGGGAGGTCCAGGCCTTCCGGCCACTGCGCGGAATGCTGCGGCGGGCGATCCGCACCGGCGACGCGGCTCTGCTCGGCCGGGTCGCCACGGCCAGCGCCCGCATCTCCCAGCGCCATCTGCCCAAGCCCGCCTTCGAGGAGATCAACGCCATCGCGGCCTCCGCTGGGGCGCTCGGCATCCAAGTCGCCCACAGCGGCACCGTCGTCGGCCTGCTCTTCGACCCCCGCAACCCGGCCACGACCCGCCGGATTGCCGAAGCGGCCGCCCGTCTCGAGGCCTTCGGCCTGCCCCCCGCTTTCCATTTCCGCACCGATGCCGCCGAGGTCCGCCATGTCGCTTGAGATGACGATGTCCCAGCCCCTGTCCCGTGAAACCCGCGGCTTTCCCGATTACGAACTCCCGCGTCTGGTGCGGCTGGCGGACAATCTGCACGGCGCCGCCTTCTTCCTGATGAAGTTGCTCCCAGCCCGTCACATGCTGGACCGCGCGGCGGCCGACGGCCGTCTGAAGCCCGGCGGCACCATCTGCGAGACGACGTCGGGGACCTTCGGGCTGGCGCTCGCCATGCTGGCGGCGGTGCGCGGCTACAAGCTCATCCTGGTCAGCGACCCGGCCATTGACGAGCACCTGCACAAGCGCCTGCTGGAACTGGGCGTCACGCTGGAGATCGTCGAGAAGCCTTATGAGGTCGGCGGCTTCCAGACCGCTCGCCTCGACCGGCTGCGCGCCGCGCTGGAGGCCAACCCGGGCAGCTTCTGCCCCTCGCAATACGGCAACGCCGACAACCCGCGCGCCTATGCCGAGGTGGCCGAGCAGATCGCCGAGCGCCTCGGTCATGTCGACTGCCTCGTCGGCACCGTCGGCTCCGGCGGCTCGATGTCGGGCATCGCCCGCTTCCTGCGTCACCTCAACCCGGATCTCCACGTCATCGGCGTCGACACCCCCAACAGCGTCGTCTTCGGCCAGCCCGACGGCAAGCGTCTGCTGCGCGGCCTCGGCAACAGCCTGGTGCCGCCGAACGTCGACCACCGCCAGTTCGACGAGATCCACTGGGTGGGTGCAGCGGAGGCATTCCTGGCCACCCGCCGCCTGCACCAGCACCATGCTCTCTACCAGGGTGGCACCAGCGGAGCAGCATACCTGGTGGCTGATTGGTGGGCGCGCACCCATCCCGACCGCAAGGTGATGACGCTGTTCCCCGACGAGGGCCACCGCTACGTCGCCAGCATCTACAATGACGACTGGCTCGCCGCGCTGCCGGGCTGGACCGGCCTGCTGCCCGAGGCTCCGCAGCCGGTGGCGCATCCGAGCGACGTCCGGTCCAGCTGGAGCAGCTACCGCTGGGACCGCCGGACGCTGGACGAGGTGCTGGCGGCGGCCAACCCGGTGGCGCGCGACCTTGCGGAGGCCGCGTAATGCCGCGCCTCCTGCTGTTCATCGAGAGCAACACGTCCGGCACCGGCCGCCTGTTCGCCCAAACCGCCCGTGCCCTCGGCTTCCAGCCGGTGCTGATCAGCCGCCAGCCCAGCCGCTATCCCTATGTCGCCGAGGACGCCGTCCGCAGCATCGAGGCCAATACCGCCGACCTGAACGTCTTGCGCTCGCTTGTGCGGCAGCTGGCGCTCAGCGAGGGAGTGGCCGGGATCACCTCCAGTTCGGAGTATTTCATCGCAACCGCCGCCCGCCTAGCCGCCGACCTCGGCCTGCCGGGGCCGGATGCTGTCGCGGTGGCCGCCTGCCGCAACAAGGCGACCCAGCGCCGCCGCCTGGACGAAGCCGGTATCGACCGCGTGCGCCATGCCGAGATCACCGACGCCGTCGATGCCGTCCAGGCCGCCATCGGCATCGGCTTGCCCGTTGTCCTGAAACCGGTGGCCGGATCGGGCAGCGTCGGCGTCCGGCTCTGCGCCACGATGGCCGAGGTGGCGGCCCACGCCAGATCACTGCTCGCCGACCCGACCTGTGGCGCACTGCTGGTCGAGGAAGTCGTCCGGGGCGACGAGTATTCGGTGGAAATCTTCCACGACACGGTCATCGGCGTGACCCGCAAGCACCTGGGCGCCCTGCCGCACTTCGTCGAGATGGGCCACGATTTCCCGGCCCCGCTGGCCACGGCCGCGGCGGACCGCATCGCGGGCTTCGCGCTGGCCGCAACGCGGGCACTCGGCCTCACCTGGGGGCCGCTGCATGTCGAGCTTCGCCTCGGCGAGGACGGCCCGCACCTGATGGAGGTCAACCCGCGGCTGGCCGGGGGATTCATCCCCGAGCTCGTACGCCAGGCCACCGGCATCGATCTCATCCGGGCGACCGTCGAACTGGCCGTCGGCCGGACGCCAGTGGTGACGCCGATCCGGCAGGAGCACGCGGCGATCCGCTTCCTCACGCCCCCCGACGACGGGCTATGGTTCGCTACCGAGGGTCTGGAGGCGGCACGGGGTGCGCCCTTCCTGCGCGACCTCCGGCTCTACCGCGCATCCCCGCTGCTGATAGCCCGCCGCGGCGATTTCCAGGACCGTCTCGGCCACGCGCTCACCAGCGCCCCCACCCTGGAGGCAGCCGTGGCCGCCGCTGAACTGGCGCGCTGCGCCATCCGCTTCCGTGTCGCGGCCGACGGCACCGGAACCCTTGCCACCGTCGCCTGACCGGAACAGCAGCAGGAGCCCCCTTCCATGTCCTCAACCTCCATTGCGGCCGCCGGACCGTCGCGAGCCGGGGCGAACCCGGCGCTGCTCTCCCTGCTGGCGGGCGCGCTCGCCATTGCGCTCGCCCCCATCCTGGTGCGGGTCAGCGAACTCGAACCGATCGCCACCGCCTTCTACCGGCTGGTCATCGCGCTGCCCTTCTTCTGGCTCGGCATGCTTGCCGAACGGAAGGCGCCTCAGGCTGCCAGCGCGCGCGTCACCGCCGCCGACATGGCGCTGATGGGGGTGGCCGGGCTGATGCTGGCGGGGGACTTGGCACTTTGGCATCTCAGCATCACGATGACCTCGGTGGCCAAGGCCACGTTGTTCAACAACTGCGCCCCAGTCTTCGTCGCTCTGCTCGGCTGGCTGCTGTTCGGCGAGCGGATCGGCCTCGGCTTGATCGTCGCCCTGGCGGTCTCGCTGTCGGGCATGGCGCTGCTGATCGGCGACGGGCTGTTCGCGTCGGTGGGAAGTGCTGCGGAGGGGCAATGGCAGGGTGACGCCATCGCAGTCAGCACCGCCGCATTCTACGCCATCTACCTGATGGCGGTGAAACGCCTGCGGTCCAGCCACTCGACCAGCGTCATCATGGCGGGATCGAGCGCTGCCGCCGCCCTGGTGCTGGCGGTGGCAGCCTGGCTTGAGGGCGGCCCACTGCTGCCCGCGACCGCCTGGGGCTGGGCCGTGGTGCTGGCGCTGGGCGTCGCCTGCCATGTCATCGGCCAAGGCCTCATCACCCATGCGCTGGCTCACCTTCCGGTCACCTTTTCGTCCATCGGCCTGCTCATCCAGCCGGTCGCGGCGGCGGCGCTGGCCTGGATGCTGTTCGGCGAGGCCCTGGGGCCGCTCCAGTGGCTCGGCGGCGCGCTGGCGCTTGTCGGCATCACGCTGGCCCGCCGGACCTCCAGCCGTTGACTCGGCGACCAGCCACGCTCCGACCAGCCATACATCCGAAACCTCTTTTCACCGGAAGCCACCCTCATGGTGATCAGCAACGCCCAGATCCTGGCCCACCTCGGCGACACCGGCCGGGTGGCTGGGACGCTCAACCCGACGGCCCAGTCCATCCTGTTCGGCGACGTCGCCGACGACGCCATCGACCGCGACCTGCCCTGGATCACCCAGGTCGACCGGGCGCACCTGGTGATGATGGCCGAGACCGGCCTGCTGCCGGTGGCGCAGGTCTCCCCCCTGCTCCGGCGCATCGACGAGATGGAGGGGTCGGGCTTCGCCGTCCTGCGCGGCCGTTCTGCCCCGCGCGGCGTCTACCTGCTCTACGAGACCTATCTCATCGCCGACCTGGGCGAGGAGATCGGCGGCGTCCTCCAGACGGCGCGCTCGCGCAACGATCTGGGCGCCACCGTGCTGCGCCTGCGGCTGCGCAACGTCGTCGCCGATCTGCTGACCGGCCTGACCCGTCTCCAGGCCACGCTCCTGCGCCGGGCACAGGCCTGCACCGACGCCGTGTTCCCAATCTACACCCACTACCAGCCCGCCCAGCCGGTGACGCTGGCCCATTATTATGCCGGGGTCGCTGCGGCGCTGGACCGCGACGCGGAGTCCTTGCACGCTGTGCTGGCCGATCTCGACCGCTGCCCGCTCGGCGCCGGTGCTGTGGGCGGCACCGGGCTTCCCATTGACACCCGACGGACGGCCGCCCTCCTCGGCTTCTCGGGCCCCTGGACGCACTCTATCGACGCCGTGGCCTCGCGCGACGCCGTCCTGCGCCTGCTGGCGGCGCTGGGCATCCTCGGCGTGACGCTCAGCCGCCTTGCTCATGACCTCCAGCTGTGGACCACCGGCGAGTTCGGCTTCCTGACGGTGGCCGACGATCTGGTCGGCACCAGTTCGATGATGCCGCAGAAGCGCAATGTCTACATGCTGGAGCACGTCAAGGGCTTGGCGGCGGCGCCGATGGGAGCGCTGACGTCGGCAGCAATGGCGATGCACGCCACCCCCTTCTCCAACTCCATCGCCGTCGGCACCGAGGGCGTCAAGCCGGTGTGGTCGGCGGCCTCGGGAATGCTGGATGCGCTGACGCTGGTCCGGCTGATCGTGGCCGGGGCGGAGCCGAATCAGGGAGCCATGCGCCTCAGGGCGGTGTCCGGCCAGACCAACGCCACCGCGCTGGCCGACTGGCTGGTCCGGGAGCATGGCATGCCCTTCCGTCGCGCCCACCATGAGGTCGGGGACATCATCCGCTCGATGATGGTCCAAGGTGTGGTCGATCTGGAGACCGCCGCGCGAGAGGCCCGGCCCGAGTGGTTCCGCGGCACCCAGTCGCCGGTGCTGCGGCCGGTCGACATTGCCGCTGCCCAGGAGCATGGCGGCGGCCCCGGGCGCGAATCCACCACCAGCGAGATCGAACGGGTGCGAGCCTCGCTTCGCAGCCGTCGTGGCGCGCTGGTGGAGCAGCGGCGGCGCTGGCGCCAAGCACGCCGGTCCTTGCGTGCGGCGGTCGATGGCGTTCTCGGCATCGCCGTTCTCGACCGCACGGGCCGTGGCCGTCTTGGCCAAGCATAATCAGGAGTGAGAGGTCGACCATGCCGAGTACGGCCAAGGCCTCGCCCCGGGCGAAGGCCGGGAGACTGGCAGCCGCCGACAGCCCCCGGCCGTTCCCGCTGATAGGAGATCCGCGGGTCGGCGGCAGCCTGGAGGGGATGCCGGACGAAGCCCTGCTATCCTCGTTGCTGACGATGGCTGCCCCAGACGCCAACGGGGATGTCCTGGCCCTGCACCTGCTAAGTGGGCATGGGTCGTTGGAGACGGCCATCGCGGCGGCATCAGCGGGAAAGCTGCCTAGCGGCATCCCCTGGGACAATCATGCATCGCTGCGTTTCCGAGCCGTGCTCGAACTGGCGGCACGCTTGGCAAGGCCTGTGCTGGAGCAACGCCCGCTCCTGTCCTCTCACGAGGATCTGGTCACCTATGCCCGCCTCCGCGCCGCCTGCTCGGCGGTCCAGACGCTGCGCCTGCTGTTCCTCGACCGCCAGCGCCAGCTGATTGCCGATGAGCTTCACCAGACCGGTTCGGTTGGTGACGTCGCCTTGTATGTGCGGGAAATCATGGGCCGCGCGCTGACCATGGACGCCAGTGGTTTGGTGATCGTCCGCAGCTACCCCAGCGACGAACCACCGAGCCTGGCCAGCGTCAGGGTGTCCTGCTCGGACATCCAGAAGGCTGGGAGCTTGCTGGGAGTCGAGTTGGTGGAGTACCTGCTGATCGGCAGGCGCTCCTACGTCACCCTGCTGGGCGAGCCTGTCGTGAAGCGGCTGGCCCGCCTCGTCGCAGCGGAGCGGGACAGCGTCACGGCATCGCCCGAAGGCGCCGTTTGCTAGGCATCGGTGGCGGACGTTGGGACATCCGCCGCAATGCCTTCTGCTTCGACCGCCTGGATGCAGATCCAGATGCATTCACTTCGCGGCTCGGCACCTTCCGCCCATTTCAATGCATCGCCGCCCTCAGCTTGGCGAAGCTCTCGGCGTTGTTCGCATCGGCACCCAGTGCCTGCTTGTCGATGGCGATGCGAGCCGCCTGGGACAAACGCCAACCTAACGGCGGGTCCTTGGCGGCGATCTCTCCCGACTGCTCCTTGGCCTCGTTGAAGATGCGAAACTCGATGAAGACAC
Source organism: Azospirillum sp. TSH64 (assembly GCF_003116035.1). Classification (GTDB taxonomy): domain Bacteria; phylum Pseudomonadota; class Alphaproteobacteria; order Azospirillales; family Azospirillaceae; genus Azospirillum. The sequence goes on along the minus strand of NZ_LGQW01000015.1, from coordinate 1,192,181 downwards.
CGAGCGGTTCCAATTGCGCCTCGTTTGCCCCGAGGCGCACCTCGGTCTCCACGAGGGTGCGCTCGAGCGCCTTCACCGCGTATCGGCCGCGCGCCCCCCGGGTCTCCACGAATGCTAGCAGCGGGTCCTTCGTCTCATGGAGATAGTTCTCCGGCGCATCGCGGTTGTCACCCTTCTTTATGCGCCGCCACCGCTCCTCCTCGGAGTCCACGCCTTGATAGCCGGAATCGTTGCTGATCTGAACGACGATCGGCCGATAGCGGTGGTCGAACTCCTTCACGCCGGAGCGTAGGGTCCGAAGGATGTCGAAGGCGGTGGTCGCCCCGAAGTTCTCGAAGTACCCGCCATCGACGATGCGATCCCACGGTTCGCCGTTGGCACCAGGCAGCACACCGGCGGGCTCGACATAGGGAAACCGGGTGCTCATGTCGACCGCCGTGCTGAGCCGGACATCCCGCGGCAGGAGTCCCATCATGTCCAGGGAGTCCGGGAGTTCGTGCCCTTCGAATTGCGCCTGCGAGGCGATGATCCGGCTCCCGGTCGCCACCGAGGTGCCGTTCAGAAACAGCAGCGGCATCCAGTTGGCCGACGTGAGCGGCGCCTCCGGCCTCCCGCGGATCTCCGTGAAGGCGTCGGTAAGCCGGACTGGTGCCTTGGAGCCCATCACCCGGACCCAGGCATCCTCCCAGGCCCGTTCGATCGCCGCGGCGCGGTCCGGCAGCACGGGGAACGGCAGGAATCGCTGGACGAGGTCGGGGTAGAGCAGACCGGCGAGCGTCGGGCCAAGGAAGTCCTGCTGGAGGATCAATTGTGCGCACCGTGCGAACCCGCTCTCCTGACGGTCGGGGCCTTGGCACATGGGGCTGCCATCCGGCGAAGCGGCGACCAGTGCCTGGAACACGGCCGCCCCCAGGGAGCCGCCGGAAACACCGCTGATGGCGAAGACCTGCCGCGCGAACGCCGGGTTCTCGTCTTGCATCATCCCCAGAACGGTCGCCGTCAAGTAGGCCGCGCGGCTGGCGCCACCGGCGGTCGCCACGATGAGGACGGGGCTGCGCTGCCCTTCCGCAGGCATAGGCCTGCCCTGGGCCCACTGGTCCTGGAACGCGGACTGGATGTTGCTGCGGGGGGCAGGCTCGCGATCAAGGAGGCGGACCTCGTGGTTGTTGTTCCACAGGCTGAAGAGCACGACAAGCAAGGCGATGACGGTGAGGATCGGCAGGTCCCTGTTCCTGGAAAGGGAGACCAGCGGCGTGCCGAAAGGTATGAGCGTCGCGGCCGCGACGATCAGGATGAACCCCGGACCGACCGCGCGCGCCATCGCCACCGGCCACAAGGTGGCCGCCGTGAAAGCCAGGATCGCCGCTGCGATGGTCAGCCCAAGATAGAGCCTCGCGTTGGACGGCAGCGCCAGGAAGCCACCGTAGTCCCGGGTGGCGTCCGGCTCGACGGCGAACAGGCTTTCCACCAGCCGCATTCCTGGCCGCCTCTCCGGCAGCACTTCGCGGCGCACCTGGATGGCCCAATGGAACGCGGCGGCACCGATGGCGAAAGCAGCCATGAGGGCCCAGAGACGGATCCTGGTTTTTGGCGTGACAGCTTCGCCGTCGAGCCAGAGGACGATGGCGTAAGCAATCGCCAAAAGGACGAAGGCGGAGACACCCAGCAGTCGAGGCACCGCCTTTTCCAATGCATGAAGCCGACAGGCGCCAGTGATGTGCTCCGCGGGATCATCCATGTGCACGGGCTTGGCTCGGGCGTCGATCTGGAGCGCCACGCGTGCCCAGAACCAAGCGAAGGTCGCCCAGATCAGCACGGCGACGAACAGCATGGTGCTATCGATCCAATCGCCCTCGGCCGTGGCCAGCAGCACCTCGCGTCCCTGCCCGGACACGATAAGCGCCAGGATTCCCACGATCACGGTGAGCAGGCTGAAGCGGGCGGGCTTCAACGTCCACCAAAGGTCCTGCACCGCATCCCAACGGCGCGCCATCCACCACAGGAACCCCCGCGGCGGCCCGCCGGACGTGCCTCGTATCCTCTGAATGCCCGCCACGATCCTCCCTCCGTCCTCAGTCCAGGTCGCGGTTGCCCACCTCGGCAGAGCGCGGTTAAGGCCGCCGAATGGCTTCATGGCCGAGTGGACGGCGACGATTCGTCACCGGGCGCATCGGCGGACCCGCCGCAGAGGGCACGTACTGGTATTCAGCGCCACCCCGTCACCCGCCCGGACTGCCAGGCAGTGCCCATGGTTCCTTCCGGGAAGGCCTCCTCGGCACCATCCGGGACTTCGGCGGCGGCCTTCGGCAAATCAACCATGCCGAACCTGCCTTCGGCCCCGGCAGAGCAAGCCCCTTGATGGGTTGCCTCAAGCGCCAAGTCCGGTTCTGGGAGAGGAGGCTCCCCGATTCCCCCCTGTATCACCTGTAGGCGGAGGCTGATGATCGCACAGCGCGTCATCATGGAAGCCGGACTCGGACTTCGTCATGCCGCCCTCTCCGCGTACATTAGACTGAAAGCATGGAACAGATAATCGAAAACTCTGAACACAAATTCTCGCACCAGTTGGTTGATTCGAGATACACGCCCGATTTCAGCATGAACAATCACGCCTACGCGCGCCACCCGTCATGGGTACTACCTGCATGCAGGGTGGTCGCGGCCGCGCCCGATGGAGCCGGGGACGTTCGGAAAATCCTGACGGAGCGCCTATGGCCGGTCGTGGGAGCTTTCGGCCCGGCCGTAGCGGTCGTCGGGATCGACAGACCTCGCAGGTCTATGCTTCCTCCCGGTTCACCAATTACTGAAACGGGTTCTCGACCGTATCCGTCGGCTTCGGCGGAGGGATCTGGTCGGGAAGATCGGCCTCGGCCTCAAGGGATTGCACGACGGCAGCCAGCAGGTCGCGGAGCCTGCGGGCATGCTCCAGTCCCTTCTTGTCGCGGGTGAGGTCGATCGACCCATAGAGCGCCACCCGATCGGTGCCGTTCTCGACCTCGATGTCCCCGATCTTCATGGTTCCGGCGTCATCGGCATACGGCTTGATCATTGCACCAACCCCTTCAGGAACTTCAGGACGTCGCGTTCAGAGAAACCGGGCTCATCCTTCTTCCGTCCCCGCCCCGGCGCCTGGGGTTCCGGAAGAGCCAACACCGCCGACCTGGCCGCGGCCGGGATGCCCGGGAAGACCGAGATGCCGGTGACCTCTTCCAGCTGTGCAATGGGGATGCGCTGGTAATCGTTCCCTGGCGCGTTGGGCACGAGATAGGCGGCCGCCTCACGGCGGCGTGGATCGTAGATTGCTTTGTAGACATGGGTCGGCACGAGCACCCGGCCGCCGATGCGCTGGAGGTTGGTGCCCTGGAAGACGGGACCAGTCACGACGTAGACCTCGCCGCGCGTGTTGGCGAGATGCCGGGTCGCTCCTTCGATGGCGCTCCAGATCCCGCGGTTGCTCTCGCCGACCTGGGGGATCATGTTGGCCAGGGTGAAGCTCTCCTGCTGGGCCTTCGGGGTCGGCATGTCGCCGTTCGGCGCCATGTGCCCCCTATCGTAGCCGGAGCGCTTGAAGTCGGCCAATTCGGAGCGCTCGTCCGGCGGCAAGGCCTGCTCGGCGTGGAAGGCGCTGGCTTCCGGCCGCTCGAGGCCCTTGGCAGCCGCGACGCTGTCCCGGGTCAGGTGCTCGACCGCATAGAGCGGGGTGCGTGTCACGCCGGAATGCATAACGGCGAACGCCGAGTAGCAGAGCTCCCGCGTCTTGGCCGCCAGTTTCGGGTTGAGCAGGTCCGGCGCCACGGCACCGGCATAGTGGGCCGGGCATGCCGTTGCCGCCGCATCGGCCGTAACCGGGAGGGCGAACAGAACGAGTGCCGGAAGCGCGCAGGCGACCGCCCATCGGGCAACGGCATGTGGTCCGCGAGGCATGTTTTCTCCATTCCCAAGGCAGGCCAAAGCTACGACAGCTTGCGGACGGATGTCACGTGAGCCGAAGATCGAGAGCTACCAGAGGATTCGTCGGCTCCAAACAGCTGCTCACTCACCTGGAAAAACTGAGAAATCCATGGGCGCCGCGAGCGTCCAGGTTCGACCGCGGTGCTCCAGGATACCTCGGACGCTGATGAACCTCCCAGCCTTGTGAGCCTCGACGGCGCTCAGATAGTCCTCCGGAGCCAGGTAGATGCGGACCCTGATTAGGCCGTGGTCCTGGCTGTCCCAGTTGACGATGATCTCACGGTCCGAGTTATCCTGAAGGAGGTCTGCGGGATTCCCTTCGGTCTCCAGAGTCCTGATCCGACCCACGACATGGGCGGGGCGCTTAACCTCGTCGGCGCGCAGGGTCCTGGCTGCGGCTCGAAGCAGGTCCACGTGACGGATTTCAACGGAGAACTCCGACTGGTTCTGTAGTCCGTCAGGGGCCTGCCATTCCGGGGAGAGATCGATCCCGATCCTGAGCTTAGCGAGCCCGGTCCGCTCCACCAAGTCAATCAGGTCATCGCACATGTTCGCGCTGAGACCCGCCTGATACTCTTGGGTGATGGGTGACGGATCATCCTGCTTTGCAGCCCGTTGCACTGCGTCAAGGCCGCGCGCGAGCCTCTGCACGACCCGCCTAGCAAAAGGAACCTCCTGCGGGACACCCACCATCGTCGGTTCGTCGTTCAGGCCTACGGGGGATTCGACGACGAAGCCGAAGCTGCCTCGGAAGGTGTGCCCGAAGCGGCATCGGCTCGCGTAATCGGATGCTTCTTTCCGGGTCCGGCCGAAATACTTGCCGGGAGCTAGCTCCGTGGTGGCGGTGCTGCCGAGGAGCGCCCTCATGCTCTCGATGAACTCCGCGGCGAGCTTGAGCTCGATCGTGTCCTGGCGGACATATTCGTCGGGTACTCTGCTCCTGATGATGTCGAACGCGATGGAGCGGATGTCCATTGCGAGGTCGACGAGCGGGCGCTCCTCAATCTGAGACAATGTCTCTAACGCTGCCCTGATGCTCGGCAACGCACGTTCCCGGTCCATCGCCGTAGGCACGACGATCTCGATCTCGTCGTCCCCGGCCTCCGCCGGGAGCGTGAAGAGGACAAGTTTGCGTTCAGTGAAACTCCGCGCAGTCCAGCCGTGCATGGCCAAGTACCGTCTCAAGACGTCTGCGGATATGTCCCGGATGGCTTCGGTGTCCTGGGTCATCGTCACAACCCCAAGCGCCTGGACCGCTCATGGTCCAGTATGGCGTTCAGACTCTCCACGGTCAGCAGGTTCGTTCGCGGGATCCGAATGCGCTTCGTTTCCAGGTTATCCGTAGGCGCTCCCACCAGTCGTTCCCAATAGCAGCAGCGCCGAAGCTCCAGCCGATCCTCCTGGAATACAAGCCATTCAGCCTCGTCCTTGGGCAGGCAGAGGAGGATGAGAACGGCACCTATCTCTGCCGGTTCACGCCCGACCAAGTCGTTGTAGGTCTTTGCCTCAAGATCGTAGACGACGAACCCGCCGTCATGTTCCCAGTCGGTCGTTGCCTTCAGCTGAAAATCGAGAGGGAATCCGGAATCGTTTCGGCGCCCGTTGCGGATCTTCACTGGCCGGAACTGCCCGTCGAAGCCGTAGTCGAAGGCGCTGCCCAGGTTGAAGTTCACGCCCGCGCGCCCTGCGACGGCGTGGATGAAGGCCCGGCTAAGGCACTCCTGCGTATGCTGCTTCGTGATCACGGGAAATCGTCGAGCAAGGTGACCGTAGGCTTGTCATAACCCACCATGGGTCGCTCGACAAATGGAGAGTTCGCGTCATAGCTGTCCGCGCGTCGGGCCATCGGGATCCACGTCTCCATCACCCCCCGACCCGCCTCACGAGGCCACCGACGGTTTCACCGATTCGGCATCCTCCCCCAAGGCAAACCAGCCGATCCATGATGGAGGAGTTACCCTATGCGGGGAACCGGCCGCCGGGCCAGCCTCAGGGCGTCGTAGAGAAGCTCGAAGATCGCGTCGCGCTTCCCCACCTGCAACTGATACTTTGACGGCGGGTGGGCACCGGCGCAGATCCGGAAGCTCGTCCACCGGGGCGAGAGACGACCGCGCTCGGAAGCGTTTTTCAACGGCTTTCCATTCAGAACAATGGATTAGCGGATTTTCAAGCGCCAGAATAAAAGAGAGATAACGGAACCCCGGAGCGCCGCACGCGCAGACTTCGCCTACGCCCATCCCGGTCCGCGATGTTCCCTACCATGCCGAGCCAGTGGCTCACTCCCGTTCCAGGCCGATCGCCCTCCAGATTACGGAAGCTGGAGCCCCACGTCGGCGCGGGAGGCAGGCACTGCCGAATAGTCTTTTATTCTGGTGCTCATTTTTCCTGTAAGAAATTGATATATATGTATTTATCCGAAAATCTACTCCCCCGGCCCGGCCTGAGAGCGGCGGCCTACCGACCTGCACCAGCAGGCTGCCGGGCGCGCCCGGGCGGCCGACCGTCTCACACGCGGCTTGGCTTCGCGCCTGCCACGGCGGAGACACCGATCCAACGGCCGAGCCGCAACCCAGTCTGCGGGGGGCGCCGACGCGCGAGCATTTCCCTGGCCGAACCGGTTGCGCTTCATGCCGCCGTTCACACCCACCGCTCGCCTGGCAACCGCGTAGCCGCCGGTTACCGTTCCCTCCCGTCTCTCCCCTGGCGCAGGTGGGCGTCCTTCTCGACGACGCGCAGCTTCGCCCTGGCGCGGTGGTACGCCCGCCAATCTGCTGCCAGTGCGGCGTCCACCAGCCTCGGCTCGAACTGGTTGTCCGCCGGTGCCGTCACGTGGCTGCCGTCCGGGGAGATCCTGCGCTCGGCCAGGAAGGCCGTCGCCAGCGCCACGAAGGTGTGCGGCGGCGCATGGTCGACATGGCATTCGGAAGGCGACACCGGCACGCCGGTGAGCGCGCACGGCACCCGGCCATCGGTGTCGGCGTGCTCCTCGAAGAAGCGCCTCCTGAACGCCATAGCGTCCCCGTTGATCGCTTCCTTCATCGCCTGGCGCATCTCCGTAAGTCTGCTCGGCCCCTTGCCGTCGATGGCCCACCCGACCGAGAAGTCGGTGGCCGACCCGTCCACGCGATCAATTCAGAAGCAGGGGTGCTTCCCCTTAGGTGGCTTGTCGACACGGAACCGGGCAACGCCAGCCCCGCGCTTATCCGCGGCTTCGGGATGACGGTCGAGCAGCCAGAGCAGATGGCTAGCGTGCGGTTCCGGGATAACGGCGCCCACCGGGTACGCATGCAGGATGGCGCGGTAGTAAGCCTTCGCGGCCGCATTCGAGCGGAATACGAGCGGGCCGATGTCGATGGCGGGCATATTCGTTACTCCTCCACGGTTTCGGTTTGCGGGGGAATGTCGACGTCGTCGAAGCAGCCGGTCCTCATCCGATCCGGCGCATCGCGGAAATCCTGGGTTGCCTGCTGAGCGCGGTCGTCGGCCAACTCCATCTGGCTCGCCATGAACGCCTTGAAGGCGGCAAAGCGGTGGACGGCGCTGTCATCGAGCACACCTCGGACTGTGAACGCCTTCTTCGGTGGATGCGCGTACACGAACACCAGGCCCGCCTCGACATGCGCGGCGGCCGTGCCCGGCGGAGCTTCGGTGGCTCGACTGCCTGCTGCGGTTCGGCATTCCCTGAAGCCTGCTCGTCCGCTCGCCCCACTCCTTGCCAACGAAGATGTCGGTAGGCGGTGGATGTTGCGGCTCGCGTGCGCCGGGGACACGAACGTGAGCCGCATGAAGGTTGCTTATACAGAAGGGATGCCGACAAACCGGATCGTGTCGGCCATTTCGACCCGGCCGTCGTCATGTTGCTTTATGGCCCCCAGGAGGCTCAGCACGCCGAGGGTCGCTTCAAGCTGCGACGGATCGAGGCCGATGGCCTTGACGATCTCGTCGGCGGAGACGCTCTTCTGCTGCTTGATGTCGAACTTTCCGCCACCGAGGAAACGAAGCACAAACCCGTGGCGAGCGGCGATGCCATCCCGGACATCCACGACGTACTGGCTGCTTACGGGAGAAAGAAATGAGGCTGTTCGTTGTTGCCGACGGTCGAACGATGGGGACAAGCGCGCACGATCCTCCGCTCCAATGATGACGCCGACGGTCTGGGCCATGCCGACAGAAATGCACGTTGCCCGCCCGATGTGAATCCTATGTCTGTGTCAGTCCAGTAGCGTATCAACATTTAAGTAGCTAAAATGCTCAGGGCAAGCAGCCCGCCAACTCATCGGACTCCTCGCGCTTCTATGCTTGGGCGCAACTCCTTGGTTTCTCTTAACGCTCTGGTTTCTCTTAATGACTCAAATTCGCGCGCTGCCCTTTCTGCGCTTCTCAAGGCTCGATCTCCTTTTGTAGACTCCTCCAATCTCTGAAAAAATCGTTCATTCTGAAAAGTTTTATTATTGACCGACGGGAGAGTTTTTGAATACTTGAGTATATCAATGGCTTCCCGCGCTTGAGAAGGATTTTCAAACTGAAGTAACTTCTCGGAAAATTCATTTTCACTCGGCTGGTATTGGATTTCATTACTTTGCGAGTTGGAGCTTCCGCACACTATCGGTAGCAGTAGTATTATAACAGTAATTGCATTTCTACGGATCAACATGATACGCCCCACAAATTGCGTTTAAATATGTTGAAAAATATTGTTCTAGACTTCCATTGCTCGTAATAAAGGCTTGCAAACCGACGCTTCGATCAACAAGGCCACACTCCGCCAATCCAACTATAGTTATCCTACACGCTTCTCGTGACATAATACCTGACAGGAAATTAGCAATATCTGTTTGGTCTAGACGGACTCTATCCCCAACCAGATTTGATAGTATTTTTCTTTTTTGTCCCTCGGAAAACTTCGACATATCTATAATTTGTGCCTCAACACCAAAAATTATGCGATAGGCGTCGTCCCTTTTCACCTCGTTCTTCATATTTTCAACGTCAATATTGTGGAGATCTATAAACTCACTCATATTTTCATGTCTGTACATCTCCAGTTCCTTAAACAAATAAAAAAGTTCCGCGACATGCATAACGTTTTCGCTATAAATTATGCTAACCCTCTCCCTGTCTAACTCTTCTCCTTTGCCTTTAACATGACTCCGGGCGTGAAATAAAATATCGCGAAAGAATGCAGATTTGGCTGCTTTCAATGCTTTAAGGCAGCGCAGTTGCGGACTGCGAAACACATCTGAAGTGTCGGCCATTGAGTTAGCCCCCCTTAGGTTCAACGCTCGGGGAAGCGTACCAGAAAATTGGATATTACCCGCACCGCGCAAAAGGCTTCTTAGAAACAATGCTCCCACAATACCGTGGCAGGTTCATAGTCATTCCATCAGCGATGGTCAAATGCTCTGACAGAAATCGGCCACAACAGAGGAGATTCCATATGGACCGCGCAAGACAAACTGAGATTGCGAGGCGCATTGTTAATATATATGCGTCCGCATTGATTGGCGCTACAAATTTCCTCAGAGCTACAGCGTCAAACGCATATTTAAATTCTCTGGAAATATACCTGCCTATCCCCGTCCACTGCCATTATTGCCAGTCATGGCGCGCAGCGGACACGAGGGTTGCTATGGACAGCGTTTGCACGCCCATTACCCAGGTCGTGAACGTCGATCAGGATAGCTCTCTCACGCTTCCTCGCTATCAGGCCAAAGGCGATCTCGCCATCCTGGCCCTGGTGGTCGTGGTATGGCTCATCACGCGGCGACGCAGCTAGTGCCCAGACACAGACGGAAGATGCACGTAACGTGCCCTCAAGGCCTTGATTTCCCAGGCCAGCTTCTGAACCATCTGAATGCGTCTATGCACTAGCTTCCCAGGGGAGCGTCTGTCTGGCGATCGCAGGCCAGCGTGATCCATGCTTGTGGACGGCGGCCTGAAGCTGCCCAGTTCCGACAGAATGGAGGCCATGGTGGCAGACGGCGCTTCGCCCATACCAAACGCAGAGATGACGGACGAAGAGTGTGCTGCCCTTCCGCCCGTCCACGAAGTCCCGCAAACCGTCGAACGGGCCTTGAGCTCGTTGCGACACTCAAGACATAAAAACCGCAACTGCCGGGCACTGTCGCGGACGCTGGCAGTGTTTGGGGAACTCGTCGAAAGGGACGGCACCGCTGAGCAGGTCGCCGAGATGGGCGAAATGCGGCAGTGGCTTGCGGAAGCCATTGCCTACGAGGAACTGAATGGACCTTTCAGCCTCCTCAACTGGGACCACCCCACCGAAATCTGGGTCGAGAAGGCGCTTGCCTTTCGCGGGGAGGCAACTCGCAGAGAGGAACTAGCCGCCTGGCGGACGGCGCATGGTCTTGGTTGAGGCCGCCTGCATGGCTTCATCTACCGTCTGGAACCATCCCGGCAGCAAGCCGCGATCATCCTCGACGACGAAGCTGTTTCGCCGCGACGAACCCCGGCGGGAAGGTGGTGCCGACCTGGAACTACATCGCGGTGCATGCCTACGGCCCGGCCGAGTTCTTCGACGACGCGGATCGCCTGCTGGAGGTGGTCACGCTACTGACAGACCTGCACGAGGGTCGCCGCGTCGCACCATGGGCCGTCGCGGACGCACCGGTCGACTTCTTCCGCGCGCAGCTGCGGGGCATCGTCGGGCTGCGGCTGCCGATCACACGCATTCAGGGCAAGCGCAAGATGAGCCAGAACCGATCCGCCGAAGACCGGGCCGGGGTGGCTGCGGGCCTCGCCACCAGCGACCGGAACTCCGACCGGGAGGTCGCTGCCCTCATCCCAACCTGATCCAGCCCTCCCGACGCTTGTCGGCGCGCATGTGGAACTCATCGCCTCCAATCTTGAAGCGGCGAGTTCCACCTTTAATCGGGCAGCTTGGGCATCTGCGCCAACGTGCTCACCAGCACGAAGCCGGTTGCAGCGTTACTTGGCGCCCAACCCCACCGGTTCCCGGGCAAGGCCGAGGGCGATGCTGGCCATCGCCAGCGCGCCGTTGCGCGAGCGGGCGGCGGCGATGAAGCGGTTCAGGTGGCAGAACACGGCGTCCGGCACCCCGGACACGCGGGCGAGTTCGGCGTCACGCACGCCTGCCCAGGCCGCGGGCAGCGGCAGCTTCTGGGCGAAGCTGCCCGGCTCGGGCGGCATGCAGCCGACCATCCAAGCGTCGCCGCCCTTATCCGGGTAAACGGCGAACAGCACCGGCAGGTCTGCGTCATGCGCCGGTCCCTGCCAGGGCATGCCGCGGTCGAGCTCCAGCACGCGCGGGTCGGCCGAACGGGCATGCGCCTCCAGCACGATGTCGCGGGCGGCGATGCGAGCGCGGATCTGCTCGACGCGACCGTCGAGGAAGGCGCCCGCGATCTCAGCAGCCCGAGCGAAGCGCTCGTCCTCGGCCCGCGACCGGTTGGCCGGGTCGGCGTCCCAGGGCAGGTTCAGGACCTCGACCAGGGACGGCAGAGCCATCCCGTCAGCGACCCGGGCCGCCCGGTCGAGGCCCTCGTCGCCGAAGTCAGGGACAGGGCGCTGGCCGTTGTCGGCGAGGTCGACGAGGCGGACTACCTGCTCGTCCATTTCCGTCCAGACCCGCTCAACGACGTCCTCGCCGCTGCGTCCCGCCAGGATGGCGCGCACCGCGTCACGGCCGTAGGCGGCCCAAAGCAGGCCCGCCGAGGAGTAGGGCGACCCGTCGGGACGCACCGGGGCACCGCGCTGGTGGTGGTCGAAGCGCCCCCGCGCGGGGTCGAAGACGCCGCCAACGTCCCAGACGATGTCGGCGGCCTCGATCACGCTCTGGTCGCGGGTACGCGTCAGCATGGAGATGGCCAAAGCCTCAGGCGGCAGGGCGCGGCGCAAGATGGCGTAGCCCAGCACCTCATCGCAGTGGAACGAGCCGCTGTGGGTGACAAGCCGAAGGCTCTTCGTCATGGTTTTCCTCCAGATGGATTCCAGGACAGCCCTCGGAAATCCGGATCTAACAGCCCTCTTTTAGGAGATGAACCATGGTCCGCACCATCGCAGAAAAGCGTGAGGCCTTCCGTGCACTCCATGAGGAGGGCTGCTTCATCCTGCCGAACCCCTGGGATGTCGGTAGTGCCAGGATGATGGAGCACATGGGCTTCAGCGCCCTGGCCTCGACGAGTTCAGGCTATTCCTGGTCCCAGGGACGCCCCGAAAACGGTGTCGAACTCGACGATGTCCTGGAGCATCTTGGGAACCTCGTCCTCGCCACGGACCTCCCGGTGAACGCCGATTTCGAATCCGGCTTCGCCCATGATCTGGAGGAACTGGCTGCGAACGTTCGCCTCGCGGTCGACCTTGGTGTCGCGGGCCTGTCGATCGAGGACATCCGCGCCGATGGCGGACCTGGCTTCTACGACACCGCCATTTCTGTCGAACGCATCCGGACCGCGCGTGCCGCCATCAATCAGACCGGCGAGGATGTCATCTTGGTGGCTCGCACCGAAATCCTGCTGAGCGATCCCACGCGGGTATCCGAGGCAATCGACAAGCTGGTGGCCTTCGCCGATGCAGGCGCCGATTGCCTCTACGCGCCCGGCGTGATCGAGAAAGCCGACATCGCGAGCATGGTCCGCGCCGTGGCACCGAAGCCGGTCAACCTGCTTGTGATGCGCCCGGACGCCACCCAGGCTGAGATCGCCGATCTCGGTGTGCGGCGGATCAGCGTCGGCGGCGGGCTGGCGCGGGCGGCCTGGGGCGCGGTCATGCGCATGGCGGAGGCGATGAAGGCTGGATCGTTCGAGGGGCTCGCATCCGGCATATCCAACAAGCAACTCAACACAATCTTTGGCCGCGGAGATTGACCTGCCGTGCCTTCTCATCCTCGATGTCGTCCTTTTTAACCCCTACCTCTGCGTCGGCATCTCTCTGCCCCTGATTCGACTGTTCGTGGCCGGAGACCTCGGCCTCGGCAAACTCTGGGCAGGGGCTGGGTGTCGGTAGCGCCCTCCTCGCCACCATCCTCACATGTGGGTTCGCCGGAACGCTCTTGGATCGATGTGGCGGGAAGCCAGCCGTCAGCCGGGACTGGTCTTCAACGTGGTGAGTGGGCTGGTCTCGATAGTCGCCGAATGCTGTCTCGGGCCTCACGGCACAGGAGCGAGACTAAACCTCGCTCGGTGCCCCGAGTTAGAGCCGCGCGCCACCCGCAAGAAACTGGAAATGCATTTATTCCTCTTTGACCCGCGGTTTCGGCCGCTAGGCGCTCTCCAAACCTGTTCATAAACCAGCGAAATTTCTGACCGAAACATTTCCAATCCCGCGCTTACCAACCGTCGTACCGAAGTCATTCACAAGGATTTCAGAACATTGAAAATCGCAGACGGGCGACACGAGATTTCTTTGTCAACATAACTGCGGAATCCCTATCACATTCGGACCATAATCATTTCGGATGGCGCAAATTTATGCTGACTGTTACCCAATGGAAGTGTCCAACAGAATGGCTTCCAGCGTTACAGATTCAGGATTGACATCCGAACACTTGAGGAACATTATCCCGCTCATGGATGACAGGAGGGATAAGTGTCCTATCATGGAGCCATCATCTTAAAGATGTACCGGTGCACCGCAGATGCCTCGGAACTGATGCGCGACGAGCCGGTCATCTGCCGCAATGAAACCGACGCTTGGAGCCGCATCGAGCGCATGATGGCCCGACCTCGGTATCGGGGAGCGCACATCCTCCGCACCAACGCCAACGGAACCCCGGTGGAGATCCTGGCCCGCATCGGGCAGGTCCTGCCCATCAGCAACCTCCCGGACCTCTGATCGCCCGCTCAACAAGTCGACAGGAGGGCATCTCATGGAAGCGGTCGAGGGTGAACGTGTCGCAGGCTACCTGATTCTGACGGACATAGAGGGGCGCCGCCACGCCCTACGGGCCTCCACAGTGCTGGGTATCAGCGAGGCCGACGACTTCGGCGACGAATGCCTGCTCCAAATGCCCGGCGGTCGCTTGTTGCGGGTGAAGCGCTCCCTGGACGAAATCCTGACTTGGTTGTGCTGAGCAGAACGAAGGTTCCTTGCCTCCGTGACGGTCTGAACTGATCGCGTGTAGGTCGAACTTGATAGCAAGGACAAAACCCATGTTGACAAGGATCAACAGCCGAGGGTATAAAGCGATCATGTCGAATCGCGCCCCCGCATATCATTGCTCTCTAGTCAGCCCGGTGGCTGGCTCGCGCGCCTTTTTCGGCATCATATCGGCCTAATCCCCTGCTTTGAACCTGCCGTCGGCTTCTGACGACGGCTTGCCACGTTCACAGTGGATTGGCGTTCCATGCGCAAATTCAGCCCCCTTGCACCTTTCGGTGCCACCCCTCAACTTGGCATTTTCGAGCCTCACGCCACGCGCTGCCGAAAACTCTTGCGCAGCCCTCAGAAGCCGAAGAAAGCGCCCACCAAAGAACGCAAACCCGTCCTGCTCTTTCCGAGCATGAAGGCTGGCCTGATCGGCGCCCGACGGTACTGGTACATCGACCAATTTTACCTGCTGGACGCTGACCCGGTCGTGGTGTCGTACACCACCGAAACGACGCAGATGGTCTTCGAATCCGACGGCGCGGCGCGTACTCACCGGCCGGACATCGTGGTCGAGGAGCGGTCCGGCCGCCTTGCCCTCAGCTTGCTGCTCGAAGCCGAGGCCACCAACCCCGATAACGTCCACGGCATTGCCGTCCTGAAAGAACTCTACGCCGAACGCGGGATGCGGTTCCAGGTCATCACGGATGCCGACCTGAAGGGGTCCTCTCGGCTCAACAACGCGAAGACCCTGTTCCGGCACCGCGACATCCCCTTGCCGAGCACGATGAGCTTCGCTTTGGCCGCTGCGGTGGCGCGTGGCCCCTTGCCAACGCTCGGCGCTGTGCATCAAGCGCTGGGCGGAACCAACGAAGCCTGGATAGCGGTGCTCGGCCTGGTCGCCCGAGGTTTCATCGAGGCCGACCTCGGCATTCCGCTCGGCTCATCCACCCGAATTATCCGAATCGTTGGCGATGGAGTACGCTTATGACCGCCCAGCGTTTGCGCAAAGACCAATTCGTCGCCATCGACGGTAACATCTTCCAGCTTCGCCGGGTAGTCACCCGCCAAGCTGACGGTGCCCGAGCCTACCAGTTCGAGCATCCCGAGACCGGCGAAATCATCACCAAATCCATTGCCGAATACGAGCAGGGCTTCGTCGAAGGCACCATCGAACTGGCGGAGGATCCGGCCAAGGCATTGGATCCCGAGACCAAAGCGTTGCTGAACGTTGACTTCGGATCTGTACCGGAGACCATGCGCAAGGCGGCCCAGCGTATCTTGCCCTACGTGCGCGGCTTCCATGACCGCTGCATCCGCAGCAAATCCAAAAAGCCGCTTACAAAATTCATCAATGAACTCGCCGCGGAGATCGGCGATACGCATCCGCCCGCCTGGAACTCCTTGTGCCGACATCTGGGCCAATGGGAAAAGGCAGGCACTCGCGACGTCCGCATCCTGGTTCCTAAATATCACAAGCGTGGTCCCAGACAGCGCCAGATGCACCCGTTCATCCAGGAAAAGCTGACGTGTGCAATCAACGAGGTCTACCTCACGACTTCCAAGAACAAGGCGAAGCACGTCCGAGCGGCGCTGTTCGAGGAGGTCAAACGCTGGAACGCTGAACACGGTCCCGAACAGCAGTTGGCCTGTCCGGCGCTGCGAACCATCCAGCGGGCCATTAAGGACATCGACCAGTACACGAAAGCCTTGAAGCGCTTCGGCAAGGCCTACGCCGACCATCACTTCAAAGCGGTCATGGTCGGTCCCGAGGCCAAAGACCTACTCGAGTTCGTAGAAATCGACCACACGCAGGTCGACCTCAAGGTGCTGGATGACGAAACGGGTTCGGTCTTGGGGCGGCCATGGATCACGGCGGTCATCGACCGCTACAGCCGGTGCATCGTCGGCTTCTACATCGGCTTCACCCCACCGTCGATCACCTCGGTGATGATGGCGCTACGGCACATGATGACGCCGAAGGAGTACGTGAAGCAACGTTACCCTGAGGTGCAATCCGAGTACCCGTGCTGGGGCGTGCCCGATCAGGTCATCTGCGACCATGGCGCCGAGTTCCACAGCGAGAGCCTCATTGAAGCCTCCCAACAGTTGGGCTTCACGATGACCTACGCCCCCGTCGGTTGCCCGGAGTTCAAAGGCAAAATCGAGCGCTTCTTCCGAACCGCCAACGAGAATGTCGGCCACACAGTCACCGGTACCGCTCATCCCGGTGTGCGGGATGGCCTGGTCGCGAAGACGGCAGGAGAAACGCAGATTCCCTTCAAAGTCTTCGTCGCTCGCTTCCACCGCTGGGTGCTCGACGTCTATCACCGCAGTGTTCACGAGGGCATCGTCGACGTCCCGTTACGTCGGTGGAAGGAGGCCGAAGCCCGACGCGAACCGCGTCGCCCTCCGTCTATGAAGTCTCTGAATGCCCTGCGCCCGAGCGACAACGTCACCATCACTCGTGAAGGCATCAAGCGGGGGCGTCTGCGCTGGAACAGCCAGGAGCTTCAAGCCATTCGGACACTTCCCGATTTTAAGGCGCAAGACACCGTAAAGATCCGCATCAATCCGGATGATGTTCACACCATCGAGGTCATCCATCCGAAGTCCGGCCAGCCGTTTGCCGTCGGACCTGCGGACCCGAACTTCCCGACGGGTATTACGCTGTTCCAATGGGAGCGTGCGGTGAGCTTGGCCAACTCACGAGCCTCGGGGGCAGTCAACCACGACATCATCATGAAGGCGCTGAACGACCTGCGCATCCAGGCTGACCAGCTTCTCCGCCAGAAGAACCGGTTCCACACGAAGAAAGTAGCCCGCTTCAAGAACATCGGCATGCAACCCGGAGACTTCACCCCCAAGGATCCGACCGATGGCAACGCTGCTCCCGAGCCTGTGAACGAAATGCCTGCCGTGAGTGCACAGGAGGTTGCCGACCCCATGCCGCCGTCGGCTCCACCAGCACAGGCCTGGGCGACGAAGATCCTGCGCAAGAACAATCCTTCAACCATCTGAGGCCCGTCCCATGACCACCGAAGACAGCAAGAGCGCCCGCATGCGCGCCGTCGAAGCCATCCGAGCTTGGTATGTCCGCTACCCGGGGCTTGAGACCATCCGACAACAGTTCGACCGCATGCGCGACCGCGACAATTCCCCTGGCGAATCGGGATGCATGCTGCTGCATGGCCCTTCACGCTCTGGAAAAACGCGCCTCATCACGGACTATGTCGAAGACCACCCGCCTGTTCGTGGGGAAGACGGCGACCGCCAGGAGGTCGTTTACATCAAGGCACCCTATCCGTGCACCCCGAAGAACCTGATGGAGCAGGTTGCCCGAGATCTTGGGCACCCGCGCCCGAACGCCATCCGCACCGGCCGTTACGGACGGGGTGGGCGCCTGTTCGACACCATGGACGTCGTGCTGAGCTATGCCCGTGAACTCGGGGTACGGCTCATGTTCATCGACGAGATCCATCAGATGATCGACCAGAAAAACAACCGCGCAGTGATGGATGGCGCGACGCTGCTCAAGGACCTCGTGAACGAGGCCACGTTCTGTCTGGTGGTCTCCGGCACCTCATCTGCCAAGCGCATTTTCGAGTGCCATGAGGAACTGCGCGGGCGAATGCTGGGGAACTTCGAACTCCAGCCGTTCCAATGGTATGATGTGGACCGGCGGGCCACGTTCATCACCTTGCTCGAGCGCCTCGATGGCGAGTTGCCTTTCGCGCGCTCCGGACTGGCCGACGACGATATGGCGGTGCGCATCCATGTCGCCTCGCGCGGTCTCATCGGTGAAGTGGCCAAGCTCATCGAGAACGCGGGGATCCTGGCGGTTCAGCAAGACGCCCCGCGCATTTTGATGCGGCACCTCGCCGAGGCCTTCGAGATGGCGGCACTGGAGAAGGGCGGCGCCAACCCGTTCCTCGGCCCGACTCCCAAGCCGCAGAAGCTGGATGCACTACCTCCGGACGGCCTGATCATCCGCCGTCCTGGGACGCGCGGTGACGAAATCTTCCGCCCATAGGAGTCCCCAATGCTCCCGCTCCGCTTACGCGCCCTTCCAGAGAGCGGGGAGAGCTTGCCAGGCTTCCTAGTGCGGCAAGCGGAGCGCGCAAGGCTTCGGAGCGTGTCCGAACTCGCCGCCATGGCAGGCTTGCGCCAGCCCGGGTCGACGGTTTCAAACGACGACCTGGGACCGCTTTCCAGCCTGACGAAGGCACCCATCGAGCGGCTCGAAACCATGGCCTACCGGGTCGTGGGCAAAGGACGGCACCACTTCCATGGTGGGGTCGTCGATCGGGATCTGATTGCGTTGTCGCCCCGTCGCGCATGTCCTGCCTGCTTGGCCGACGCGCCGTTCCATCGGATGGTCTGGGATCTTGCTCCGGCAACTGCCTGCATCCAGCACGCTTGCCGCCTCATAACTGCATGTCCCAGCTGTGGACGGTTGCTGGATTGGCACCACCCTTCGATAGCGAAATGCCCATGCGGCCAGCCGATTGCCGACGCCCCAACAACACCAGTGACCGAGACCGAGGTGGAGGCTGTCACCACCCTCCACCGTTTGGTTGGAAACCAGCCGATACCGTGGCTCCATCCAACCTTTACCGAGTGCGATCGCTCCGATTTGGTGAAGATAACGTTGCTGATCGGAATGGCGGCGATCGGCTGGACCGGCCGATGCCGGGTGGTGTCGCTGGTCGCCACTGGATCAGACGCGACAGCCGCGGTGACCATCGCCGGAGTCGATGGGCTGCGGCAGTGGCCCGAGTCCTTGTCGGAAATTGAACGGCAAGGAATCAGGCCGCCCTGGGTTTGGAGCGGTTCAGCGCCCTCCCTAATACACCTCCGTAAAGTCGCTCGCTGACGTCGCGTCCACACCGTTAGGGGCGAGCGTGATTCGAACGAATTCGAAGTACAACTGGTGTGCCGGAACTCCTTGGCGTAGGGTCGCAGCGAGCGATCAGAACGTCAGCAGATCCCATGTCTTCGCGCCTTCGATTCCGTCTGGCTCCCTTTGGGGGCGAAAGCCTTATCGGATTTCTGTGTAGAGTTGCTGAGCGGAACCATACCTCGCTGTCCATCCTATACAATATGGCGGGCAGCAATCAGCAGTCCAATTCCCCAACCCCAAAAACACTAGAACAACTTGCACTCATAACCGGCTGCGCCGTCGAAGTTTTAAATGCAATGTCGTACCGGACGGATGACATGCAGCGGTTCAGACGGTTCCGAGGACACACCATTCCAATACCACTTCTTTCTTGGAAGCATCGCCGTTTCTGCCCGACCTGCATCAGAGAGGAACCTTTTCATCGCTCTATATGGGACCTTTCTATCGTTTCCGCGTGTCCGCGCCACAACTGCCTGCTCAATTTTCAATGCGATGCATGCGGACGAAGCCTGGAATGGCGCGGAGACCATCTGTGGGAATGCGCCTGCGGTCACGCGTTTACATCGGCGCAGGTGAAACCGACCGCGCCCGCCGAGTTGCTCGGAACACGCTTTGTCTTTGGCCTGCTCGATGAGCCCGGCTTCGTCGATGCCGCATCGCCGTCCGGATCGGTTCCTCCGTTTGCTGACCTGCGCGTGGTCGAGTCTTTGGGTTTGCTTCACACCCTGACGCTCGAGCGAGCCATCTATGAACGAAAATCCAAGATTGCAGGTGCCATTGAGCCCCCACATGTCGTCCTGACTGGAGCTTTGCTCGCCTGCTCGGAATGGCCAACCCAGATACCTGGATTCCTCGGCTTGAAGCGCCCGTCGAAGACCAGACCGCTCTCGCGGTGGCTCGAGTCCTTGTCAGACGCCAAAGCCGGGATCCGTGAGAGCATTCTCGCCGCATTCGACGACGCCCAGACCTCAGCCATCCAGGAGCGTGGCCCCCTGATTTCCCTGGAAGAGGCCGCCCGGTTACTAAAGACACCCGAGCGCAGACTGCGTCATGCGGAAAGCCTGTTCCGAGCTCTCGGACAGCGGGCAGGTTCGCGAGGGTTTCTGTCTCCATCACTGGTGCAGAAGCTGGCCGCCGCGGATGAACGCCTGCTCACTTCAGCAGAGGGAGCTCAACTTCTCGGCGTCTCACAGCAATCCTTTATCGCGATGGCCGACGCCGGACTGCTTATGAACGTTAAGGGCAAAGCCTCCGGCCGAGGAACCATGTTCGCGTTGAGCGAGGTCAAGCGTTTGCTCGACGATGTCCAGAGCCGGGTCACCGTCGCCCCGGCAGAACCAGGAGTCCGGCTCATCCGAATAGGCGCCTCCTCTTCGCCAGCATTGAACGGCCGAAAGACCGTGCGTGTCGTCCAAGCGTTGCTAGACCAGGAACTGCTCTGCGCTGGCATCGATCCCGATGCGAACGGGCTTCAGCGATACCTACTCGATTCACGAGAGGTTACGTCATTTTTGAGAACCAAAGGTTTGTCTCAATAATCATGTCGCGACGGCCCGGTTGTCTCAATAATGGTGTCGCGGAGTCTCATTTATCGTGTCGCCGGAGGACCTCGAATCAATGGCTTAGCACGCGCTGAGTCTCACTAATCATGTCGCGGGACAGCATGGCCCGCGTGGCGGGGACAATGGAACAAGGACGGAGACCGTCAGGCAATGGGGCAGGACAGAGGAAACGCCTGAATTTTGAACGCCTCCACCGCCGTGGGCCGGACGGCTGGGCAGGGCGGCGGAGCGGTCATCGGCACAAGGGGTACAATCTGCCGCCCCGAAATGAGTTGTCACTCCGAACAGTCAGCCCCTGCCAAGCAGCTAGCAGCCCGTTCTTTCCGGCGCCCCCTCGACGGGCGGAGCGGGCACGCAGGATTTGGCCGCCCCTTGCGTCATGCCGCCATCGGCGGCCGGTGCGGAGCGGTCGCCCACGCCGCTCCGGTCGTAACCGGTCCAGGCGAGATGGCCCGGCGACATCAGCAGCGGCGCCCAGATCACGGCCGACAGGATGTTGAACGCCTGGAACTTCCGATGGGGCATCGCCATCATGCCGGCCGTCGTCGGCACCACCGCACGCAGCGGGCCGATGAAGCGCGCCAGGAAGACGCTCTTGCTGCCATGCCGGAGAAAGAAGGCTTCGCCACGGCCGCGCAGTTCGGGATGCCGGCTGAGCGGCCAGAGCCGGAACATGCGCTCGCCATAGCGCCGGCCCAGCCAGTAAGAGGTGGCGTCCCCCAGGATGGCGCCGCCCGCGATCGCCAGATAGACCGACCAGAAATCGAGAACGCCCGCGGCGACAAGCGCGCCGCTCGCCGTCAGCATGACGACGCCGGGGATAAGAAGCCCGACGAGCGTCAGCCCCTCCGCGAAGGCCATCAGGAAGATGATGATCTCCGCCCAGTCCGCGTGCGTCTCGATGAAGCCCGCAAGCGCGGTCCCATAGGCCGTGAAATCCAGGGCCGCGAAATCCGGAAGCCCCGTCATGTCGGCGCCCGCGTCGTCTGGCAGCTCGAAGGGGGTTGGCGGCCGGGGCGGAGCAGGTCCGGATCGATCATGACGAGGGCCTTGGTCCTTTTATCGCGGGTTCGGGCGCTTCACAGCTGGGCCCGTCGCCGTGGCCCTACAAGACCGCGCCGTTCGGTTTATGGCGCCGGGGCGGCAAGACCCGCACTCCTCAGACCGGCACTCCTCAGACGGGCATCGGATTGAGCCGGGCGAAGCCCTCCTGCGTGCGGTACGGGTAATAGGGGTAGGCGGGCATCACGTCGCTGGCCGCGTCGAGACGGGCGATCTGCCCCGGTTCGAGCGTCCAGCCGACGGCCCCCAGATTGTCCCGCAGCTGCGCCTCGTTGCGGGCGCCGACGATCACCGAGGAGACGGTCGGCCGTGCCAGCAGCCAGGCGATGGCGACCTGGGGAACGCTGCGCCCGGTCTCGGCCGCCACGGCGTCCAGTGCATCGACGATGCGGTAAAGCCGCTCCTCGTCGACGGGCGGCCCCCACTGGGCGGTGTCGTGCAGGCGGCTGCCCTGCGGGATCGGCTGGCCACGGCGGATCTTGCCGGTCAGCCTGCCCCAGCCGAGCGGGCTCCAGACCAGCGCGCCGACCTTCTGGTCGAGGCCGAGCGGCATCAGCTCCCATTCATAGTCGCGCCCGGTCAGCGAATAATAGACCTGATGCACGACATGGCGCGGCCAGCCATGGCGGTCGGCGACGGCGAGCGACTTCATCAGCTGCCAGCCCGCGAAGTTCGAGGCACCGATGTAACGCACCTTCCCGGCGCGGACGAGCGTGTCCAGCGTGTGCAGCACCTCCTCCACCGGCGTGAAGGCATCGAAGGCGTGCAGCTGGAGCAGGTCGATGTAATCCGTCCCGAGCCGCCGGAGCGCCGCCTCCACGGCGCCGATCAGCCGGTGACGGGAAAGACCGGCATCGTTCGGCCCGTCGCCCATCGGCAACCCGGTCTTGGTCGAGATCAGCGCCTTGTCGCGCCGCCCGCGGATGGCGGCGCCGAGCACCTCCTCCGAGCCGCCGTCCGAATAGACGTCGGCGGTGTCGAAGAGCGTGACGCCGGCATCGAGGCAGATGTCGATCAGCCGCCGGGCATCCCCGACGTCGCTGTTCCCCCAGGCCGAGAACAGCGGTCCCTTGCCGCCGAAGGTGCCGGTCCCAAAGCTGAGCGCGGGCACCTTGAGGCCCGAGGCACCGAGTGTCCGGTACTCCATGTCCTGTCCTTCCGTGATCGAGACTGTCGCGGTCGCGCCGATGATGGTGGGCGATGGAAGCGGCCGCCTGCCAACGATATAGCCGACGGAGCAGCTGTGAATTAGGCTGCCGCCAGTCCCAGGACTTGTGACGCGGGGTCATCGTCGTGACGCGGATGGATGTCAACCGGGCGGCCGAGATGGAGGTCTTCGCGCGGGTCGTCGATCTCGGCGGGTTCACCGCGGCGGCCCGTGCCTGCGGCCTCACGCCATCGGGCGTGAGCAAGCTCATCACGCGGCTGGAGACACGGCTGGGCACGCGGCTGCTCCACCGGTCGACGCGACGGCTCAGCCTGACGCCGGAAGGCCAAGCCTTCCACGCCCGCGCGGTGCGGATCCTGGGAGAGATGGAGGAGGCCGAGCGGGAGGCCTCGGCCGGTGCGGCGCCGCGTGGACATCTGCGCGTCAACAGCAACGTCCCCTTCGGTATGCGCTACCTGATACCGCTGGTGCCCGAGTTCTTGGCCACCCATCCCGGCGTCACCCTTGACCTCGTGCTGTCGGATGCGGTGGTCGACCTGATGGAGGAGCGGGCTGACGTTGCGATCCGGACCGGGCCCCTGCGAGATTCCAGCCTGATGATCCGCAAGCTAGGCAGCACCCGCATGGTCGTGGTCGCTTCCCCCGCCTACCTGGAGCAGCATGGAACACCGAGACACCCTGGCGACCTTGCCCGGCACAAGGGAATCGGCTGGACCTTCCCGCGGACCATCGGCGGTTGGCCGC
>NZ_LGQW01000015.1:1167342-1168719 GCF_003116035.1 Azospirillum sp. TSH64 | reverse complement strand
CGGGAACAGCGTCAGCACCCGCTCAAGCTCGCGCTCGAAGCTGCCGGGCTGCGCCACGATGGAGCCCATCTGCAGGTTTTCCAGCACCGTCATCCGCGGGAAGATGCGCCGGCCTTCCGGGCTTTGCGCGATGCCGCGCCGCACGATCTCGTGGGTGGGCAGGTCGGTGATGTCCTCGCCCTCGAAGAACACCCGGCCCTGGCGCGCCCGCGGGCTGCCGCAGATCGTCATCAGCAGCGTCGACTTGCCGGCCCCGTTGGCGCCGATCAGCGAGACGATCTCGCCGGCGCCGATCTCGATGTCGATGCCCTTCAGCGCCTCGATGGCGCCGTAGAAGGTGTGGACGCCCGATACCTTCAGCATGGTTCAGGCTCCCTTCTGGCCGGCGGTGGGCGCGATGTGCAGGTCGGCGGCGACCTCCGGCGGCAGCGCCTCGTCCTCGTCCTCGCCCAGATAGGCACGGATCACCGCCGGGTCGTTCTTCACATGCTCCGGAGTGCCGT
Source organism: Azospirillum sp. TSH64 (assembly GCF_003116035.1). Classification (GTDB taxonomy): domain Bacteria; phylum Pseudomonadota; class Alphaproteobacteria; order Azospirillales; family Azospirillaceae; genus Azospirillum. The sequence goes on along the minus strand of NZ_LGQW01000015.1, from coordinate 1,168,216 downwards.
CGGAAATCTTCCGGCCATAGTCCAGCACCACCACATGGTCGGAAATGCGCATCACCACGCTCATGTCATGCTCGATCAGCAGCACGCCCGTGCGGTGACCCTGCGGGGTCTGCACGTCGCGGATGAAGGTCAGGATCTCGGCCAGCTCCCCCGACTCGCGCGGGTTCAGGCCGGCCGCCGGCTCGTCCAGGCACAGCAGCACCGGCTCGGTGCACATGGCGCGCGCGATCTCCAGCCGGCGCTGGGCGCCGTAGGGCAAATTGCCGGCTTCCCAGTCGGCGAACTCGGTCAGCCGCACCCGGTCCAGCCAGTATTTCGCCAGCTCCACCGCCTCATGCTCGGCCTTGCGGAAGCCGGGCAGGCCCAACAGGCCGGCGATGGCGAAGCCCGACGCCCGCATCAGCTTGTTGTGCTGGGCGACGATCAGGTTCTCCAGAACGCTCATGCCGCTGAACAGCCGGATGTTCTGGAAGGTGCGCGCCACGCCCGCCAGCTGGGCGATGCGGTAGCCCGGCATCCGCTCCAGCAGGAATTCCTTGCCCTGCGGATGGCGCAGCGTCAGCCGCCCCACCGTCGGCGTGTAGAAGCCGGTGACGCAGTTGAACAGCGTCGTCTTGCCGGCACCATTGGGGCCGATCAGCGCGGTGATCTCGCCCGCCCGCGCCTCGAACGACACGTCGTTGTTCGCCACCAGACCGCCGAAGCGCATGGTCAGGTGTTCGACCGACAGAAGCGGCTTTTCAGTCATGACGGCGCTCATTTCGCGGCTCCCGCGGCGGGCTTTTTGCCGCCATGCAGGAGGATGGTCGGGTCGCGGTGGGCCAGCAGGCCGCGCGGACGCCACAGCATGATCACCACCATGCCGGCGCCGAAG
>NZ_LGQW01000015.1:800095-1167332 GCF_003116035.1 Azospirillum sp. TSH64 | reverse complement strand
GCCAGCCAGCGCACCGTGGACGGATCGCCGGAGGAGACCAGCCGTTCGATCTGCTCGACGACCAGACTGCGCAGCGACAACAGCCGCAGGTCGGCCTCGCGTCTCAGCGCCTGCCGCTCCCACCATACCCTGTGACGGAAATCCTTGGAGCCGTAATAGGCCCGCCAGAGGGTCGTCCGGCTGCATCCCATGGCGCGGGCGACATAGAGGAAGCTGCTGCCGCGGGCCAGCATGCCGGCGGCCATGATCCATTGCTCCTCATGGAACTGCGAACCGGGGACCAGCGAGCCGTCCGACGGCACCGGCGGCTCTTCCGCCCACACCGGAAAACGGTCGTTTGCGAGGGTACGGCTGTCGAGGGGCATGGCGTGGCTCCGCGAATGAGGGGGCAGTGCGGAGAGATTATAGGAATTATTTCTTTATTCGGTGGGCTTTTGCAAAAACCGGAAACCGGACGGGGGGTCAGGGCACCGCCGCGTGGAAGAAGACCTGATAGCCGCCCTTCTGCGGGAAGATATGCTCCGCCTCGCGCCGGGCGGACGACATGTCCAGCGCATGCACCACGACCCGGTTGCCGTAGCGCCAGGCCGGGTTCACCGGCTTGCCGGCAGCGCGGGCGGCGGCGGCGACGACGGTGTCGAACTGCGCCTCCGCCTTGAAGCTGCGCCGGTTGCCGCCGGGGGTGCCGAGGACGTGCAGGAAGACCGGCGGTTCCTTGTCCAGTGTGTCGATCTGGCGCTGGAGATGGCTGACCCGCAGTTCGGCGGCGGTCAGACGCCCCCTCGCCTCCTCCAGCCGGTAGGCCATGTCGGCCAGCGCCTCCGTCTCGGCGCGCTCGCGCTCCTTCAGCGGCCGCACCGACTGGCGCAGCCGGTCGAGCCCGGCCACCCGTTCCCAGCTGCGCCGGATGCCGACCCAGCACAGATGGCACAGCATGGCGAGCGCCGCCACCAGCGGCACCGCCGAGTCGAGGATCGTCCGCACCACATCCATCGCCACCCCCGCCCCAATCGAACCCCGCCCCTTAAAGCGGCATCGCCGCCGGCGCCTGCCCTGGCACGCCGGTTGCTGACGTCCAGGCAGCCGGGCATGCAGCAAGGAGCGTGCCGACGTGAGCGGAGGAGGAGGAGCATGCAGACGCCGCTGCTGCTGGTGCTGGAAATGGTCATCATGATGGCCTGCCTCAGCTGGGGCACCGTGTCGATCCTGCGGATCGGCTACCGGATCGCGTCGGTGCAGCGCCGCCGGTCGCAGCTGCATCATGGACGGACGGAGCTGGCCCACACCACCGACTCCCTGCGGCGCGACCTGCGCCGACAGGAAACCGAACTGCGCCAGCTGGAGGACGCGATCGCCGTGCGCAACGCCCAGGCGGCGGACTTGCAGAGCCAGTTGAACGATTTGCGCCGCCAGGGTCCGCGGGAATACACGCTGATGACCGAGCGTTTCGGCGAGAAGGACCGGCTGTGGCTGCTGACCGTCCCGCGGCCCGACCGGCCGGAGCGCTGGGCGGTGGCCGCCCCCGACAGCGGAACGGCGCTGGCGCTGCTGTGCGCCCGGGTCACCGTGCCGGAGCGGCCGGTGGTGGACGACCAATTGAACTGAGCCGGCTGAACTGACGAAAACCGGACCGGAATGAGAACCGGCCGCAGTTGCAAAATGCAGTGCGGCCGGCAACGTTGTCGCGATCTGACAGGCAAATCGCAGGTCAGAGGATGCCCTTGGCGGCGACCAGTTCGCGCAGGTTCACCTCCGGCCGGGCGCCGACATGGCCGATGATCTCCGCCGCGGCGACGGCGCCCAGACGGCCGCAGACCGCCGGGGACAGGCCGCGGGTGTGGCCGAACAGGAAGCCGGCGGCATAGAGGTCGCCGGCCCCGGTGGTGTCGACCACCCGCTCCACCGGCTCGGCCGCCACCTCGACCACCTCGCCGGCCGAGACGATGACGGCGCCCTTCTCGCTGCGGGTCAGCGCCGCCGTCTTGCCCAGCCGCTTCACCGCCGCCAGCGCGTCCTCGAAGCTGTCGGTGCCGTAGAGGGCGCCGATCTCATGCTCGTTGGCGAACAGGATGTCGACATGGCGTTCCACCAGATCGACGAACTCGGCATGGTGGCGGTGGACGCAGAAGCTGTCGGACAGCGACAGCGACACCTTGCGGCCGGCGGCGTGCGCGATCTCCGCCGCCTTGCGGAAGGCTTCCTTGGCGCGGGGCGGATCCCACAGATAGCCTTCCAGATAGGTCACCTGCGAGGCGGCGATCAGCGTCTCGTCGATGTCCTCCGGCCCCAGCTCGACGCAGGCGCCGAGATAGGTGTTCATCGAGCGCTGGGCGTCCGGCGTGACCAGGATCAGGCAGCGGGCGGTCGGCGCCCCGCCCAGCAGCGGCGCGCTGTCGAAGGCGACGCCCGAGGCGCGGATGTCGTGGCGGAACACGTCGCCCAGCTGGTCCTTGGCCACCTTGCCGATATAGGCGCCGCGCCCGCCCAGCATGGCGATGCCCGCCATGGTGTTGCCGGCGGAACCGCCGGAAACCTCGACGCCCGGACCCATGCGGCCATACAGCTCCTCCGCCCGGGCGGCGTCGATCAGCGTCATCGCCCCCTTTTCGATGGTGTTGGCGGCGAGGAAGGCGTCGTCGGCGTGGGCGATCACGTCCACGATGGCGTTGCCGATGCCGGTGACGTCGTAGGCGGCATCCTGGACGGACGTGGTCATAGGCTCTCCTGGGAGATCTTGCGGTCGGTGCGAAGTTGCGGCGCGAGTATAGCCGCCGCCGCCCGCATCACAAGCGCGGCTCGGGCAGGCACTCCCGATGCTCCGCGGCTGTGCCGCCGTCCCCATCGCTTGCATGATGAAAGTGACCGTGCGACAGTCGCCGCCATGCGACGCACCCGCCTGAGCGACGTTCCCTGCCCCATCGCCCGCGGCCTCGACGAGGTCGGGGAATGGTGGTCGCTGCTGATCCTGCGCGACGCGATGTTCGGCCTGACCCGCTTCGACGAGTTCCAGCGCAGCATCGGGCTCGCCACCAACATGCTGACCCGCCGCCTCCAGGCTCTGGTGGAGGCCGGGCTGCTGGAGAAGCGGCCCTACCAGGACCGCCCGCTGCGCCATGGCTATCACCTGACCGGCAAGGGACGGGATTTCCTGCCGGTGCTGATCGCCATGGCCGGCTGGGGCAGCCGCTGGCTGGCGTCCGGCGGGGCGTTCCGGATCGTCGACAGGGACACCGGACGGACGGTCGAGCCGGTGCTGATCGACAGGACGACAGGCGAAGCGATCCGGCCGGAGCGGCTGCGCCCGGACTTCACGATCCCTGCAAAGACGACATGGTCAAAGGACGAAACCGAATGAGACGAGTCGTGGTCACCGGATTGGGCGCGGTCACGCCGCTCGGGGCCGGGGTGTCGGCGAGCTGGCGCGCCGTGCTGGACGGCCGCAGCGGCATCCGCGCGGTAAGGGGAGTCGATGCCGGCGGGATCGATGTCGCCGACCTGCCCTGCCGCATCGCCGGACAGGTGCCGGACAGCGGGGATGCCGCCTTCGACGCCCCCTTCGATGCCGATGCGGTGGTGCCGCCCAAGGACCAGCGCAAGATGGACCGCTTCATCCTGCTGGCGCTGGCCGCCGCGGAGGAGGCGGTGGCCGATGCCGGCTGGCGCCCGGCAGACGCGGAGGCGCAGGAGCGCACCGGCGTGATGATCGGCTCTGGCATCGGCGGCCTGCCGGCCCTGGCCGACGCGGCGCTGACCCTGCATGCGAAGGGGCCGCGCCGCATCTCGCCCTTCTTCGTGCCGTCGACCCTCATCAACCTCGCCTCGGGCCATGTCTCGATCCGCTACGGCTTCCGCGGGCCGAACCATGCCGCGGTGACCGCCTGCGCGACCGGGGCGCATGCCATCGGCGACGCCGCCCGGCTGATCGCCATGGACGATGCCGACGTCATGCTGGCCGGCGGCAGCGAGGCGACGATCTGCCGTCTCGCCATCGCCGGCTTCTGCGCCGCCCGCGCCATGTCCAGCGGCTTCAACGACGACCCGGCCCGCGCGTCGCGCCCGTGGGACCGCGAGCGCGACGGCTTCGTCATGGGCGAAGGGGCCGGGGTGCTGGTGCTGGAGGAGCTGGAGCACGCCAAGCGGCGCGGCGCCACCATCTATGCCGAGGTCACCGGCTATGGCCTGTCGGGCGACGCCTACCACATCACCTCGCCGGCGGAGGACGGCAACGGCGCCTTCCGCGCCATGCGCGCCGCGCTGAAGCGGGCCGGGCTGGCGCCGGACGCCATCGACTACGTCAACGCCCACGCCACCTCCACCCCGGCCGGCGACCCGGTGGAGATCGCAGCGGTCAAGCGCCTGTTCGGCCCGGCGGCGGCGGACCTGTCGATGTCCTCGACCAAATCGGCGACCGGCCATCTGCTGGGCGCGGCGGGCGCGGTGGAGGCGATCTTCGCCATCCTGGCCCTGCGCGACCAGGTCGCCCCGCCCACCCTGAACCTGGAGGCGCCGTCGGAGGGCTGCGACCTCGACCTCGTGCCGCTGCGGCCGAAGGAGCGGCGCATCCGCCATGTCCTGTCGAACAGCTTCGGCTTCGGCGGGACCAACGCCGCGCTGGTGTTCAGCCCCGCACCGTAACGGGAGAGCGGCACAGGCGGCACGGGGGGACTGGAACCCGGCCGCCGGCCACCGTAGATATGCGGGCGGCGGCCCTGCTCCGAAGCCCTGCTCCGACGCCCTGCCCCGCCGCCATTCCCCGCCGCCTTACGGACCGCCGATGATCCGCGCCCTCGTGCTTGCCTTCGCCCAGCTGTCCGACCCGCGCGTGCGCCGGGTGGTGTGGATCGGGGTGTTCGTCTCGCTGCTCGCCTATGCCCTGCTGGCCGCCGGCGCCTCATTGGCGCTGTCGGCGACGCCGCTGACCGGCTATGGCTGGATCGACGCCACCATCGACGTCATGGGCGGGCTGGGGGTGCTGGTGCTGGCGTGGCTGCTGTTCCCGGCCACGGTCGGCACGGTGTCGAGCTTCTTCCTCGACGAGGTGGTGGAGCGGGTCGAGGCGCGGCACTACCCCGGCCTGCCCGCCCCGCGCCAGGCCGGCTGGCTGGAGGAGCTGGCGACGGCGCTGCGCTTCCTGCTGCTGGTGCTGGCGGTCAATCTGCTGGCGCTGCCGGTCTACATCTTCGCGCCCGGCCTGAACCTGATCGTCTTCTACACCATCAACGGCTATCTGCTGGGCCGGGAGTATTTCGAGATGGTGGCGCACCGGCGGATGGACCGCGCCGCCGCCCGGGCGATGCGCCGTGCCAGACCGCTGAAACCTTTTTTGGCCGGGGTCGTCATTGCCTTCCTTTCGACAATCCCCTTCGCCAATTTGCTGGTCCCCGTCGTGGCGAGCGCCTTCATGGTTCATGTCCTACAGTCCATGTCGGCGCCCCTTGCGGCGGGCCGGACGACCGTGATACGCCGCTAGGCGGCACGGCCGCACACCGTCGCCTGCCCGGAAACCGGCCGCCCGGACACCGATTGCGGCGACCGCCTTCCCGGCGGGGCGCCTCCGGCACCGGGCCACACGATTTCCAGGCCATCCCGCCACCCGAATGTCCAGACTGGGGGAACCGCTCATGCTGTTCGGACGAAAGACACCGCCCGCCGCTCCCAAGGCCGACAGCCCCGTCCCGCCGCAGCCGGCTGTCCGTCCGCACACCCCGGGCGAGCCCGGCGCCGTCTCGTCGCCGCTCGCCTCCCTCAACAATACGGGGCTCAACACCCCGGCCCATGCCCCGGCCTCCGCTGTCGCGGCCGGAGCGGCCGCCCCCAGCATGGCCCACGCCCTGGCCGGCACGCAGCACGCCGCCCCGGCCTATCCCGACATGCCTTCCGCCTCGAAGGGACCCGACATGAACAGCATTCCCAAGCCCCCCTCCGCGCCGTCCGTGCCGGGTGCCGGCTTCAAGACCGACGTGCCGCGCCGGGTCGTCGACATGCCCGGCTCCGCCCCGCGCCAGCCGTCGATCCCGATCGCCAACCCGGCCGCCGCCCCCGTCGCCCAGGCTCCGGTCGCGCCGGCCCCCGTCGCCCCGGCCATGCCCGAGCAGCGCCGCCTGACCGTCGGCCGCGACATCTCGCTGACCGGCGAGATCGGCTCCTGCGACGTGCTGGTTGTCGAAGGCACGGTCGAGGCCAAGCTGCGCGAAGGCCGGCTGGTCGAGATCGCCGAGACCGGCCTGTTCAAGGGCTCGGTCGACATCGAGGAGGCCGACATCGCCGGCCGCTTCGAAGGCGACATCGCGGTCCGCGGCCGCCTGACCGTGCGCTCCACCGGCAAGATCACCGGGTCGATCCGCTTCGGCGAGCTGGCGGTCGATGCCGGCGGCCAGCTGGTCGGCGACATCCAGATCTACGGCACCGGCTCCAGGCCCGCCGCCGCGGTCCAGCCGGTGGCCCAGCCCGTGGCCCAGCCCGTGATCGAGCAGATCCCGGCGGCCGAGACCGTCTGACCGGCCCCTGCGACCGGCAGAAACCGCAAGACGCCCGGCTGGCTCTCCGCCATGCCGGGCGTCTTGCGTTTGGGCCAAGCGAGATCAGGCCCCCCAATCAGGCGATGATCTTGTCCTTGAAGGCGCAGAGGTCGGCGACCGGGCAGACCGGGCACTCGGGCTTGCGCGCCTTGCAGACGTAGCGGCCGTGCAGGATCAGCCAGTGGTGGGCATGGCGGCGGTAGAGCTTCGGCACCGCCTTCAGCAGCTTCGCCTCCACCGCGTCCGGCGTCTTGCCGGGGGCGAGCCCGGTGCGGTTGCCGACGCGGAAGATGTGGGTGTCGACCGCGATGGTCTCCTCGCCGAAGGCGACGTTCAGCACGACGTTGGCGGTCTTGCGGCCGACGCCGGGAAGCTGCTCCAGCGCGTCGCGGTCGCGCGGCACCTCGCCGCCATGGCGCTCGATCAGCAGCTCCGACAGGCGGATGACGTTCTTGGCCTTGGTGTTGAACAGGCCGATGGTCTTGATGTACTGGCGCAGCCCCTCCTCGCCCAGCGCCACCATCTGCTGCGGCGTGGTGACGATTTGGAACAGCGGTCCGGTCGCCCGGTTCACCCCGATGTCGGTGGCCTGGGCCGACAGCACCACGGCGACCAGCAGCGTGTAAGGATTGACGTAGTCCAGCTCGCTCCGGGGTTCCGGGTTGGCGGCGGACAGGCGGCGGAAGAATTCCTGGACGGCGGCTGGCTTCATGACCGCCACCATAGCCGCAACGCCCGAGCCTGCGCCAGAGGCGGAACGGGCCAGGGAGAATGGCCGTTTGACGGCGAACGATGACAGCCGCGAAACACTCCGGCGCAGACCGCAGGCCAAACTGCAGCGCTGCGTCGCAATTTGCGACAAAGATCGGAGCAATTGACGCCAGTTCAACAGAATTGGACGCAGGATTACGGCTTTCCGGTCGCTTTTGCGGTGGCGTATGATTTGCTGGCTGCGGGGGCACCGTTAGAACGCTTGAAGACGAACCATGGATTATCCTGGTTGTGGCGTTCGGATCGGATAAGGGTATTTGGAAATGACCGCGTCTTATCTTGTGGAACTGAAGGATTGGGGACTGCATGTCCGGTTGCAGGGCACCCTGTCGCTGGAGCAGCGCGACAGCATCGCCCGGCAGGTGGAGATGCACTGCGCCGCCCTGGGCGCGCGCGGTACGCCCTGGAGCAGCCTTGTCGAGTTCGACCGCTTCGAGGCCGAGGACTTCCGGCCGGAGATCGTCGTCGCCCTGATGAAGCTGGCCCGGCGCTGCGGACAGGTGCGGTGCGGCGTGGTGATGACCGACTGGGACTGGGCCGCGGTGATGGCGGAGGTGATGATCGTCGCCGGCATCGACGATCAGGCGCGGATCTTCGTCCTGGCCCAAGGCCTGAACCTCGACGGCAGCCTGGCCGGGGAGATCGAGGGCCGGCCGGCCGCAGACTATCCCGGCATGGACAGCGCCATGGCCTGGGTGCTGAACGGCGGCGCGGTGCCGATGGTGTCGCAGGCAGCATAAGGGGGCAGCATGACGAGGGCGGCATAACCCCGATTTCCTCGCGGTTTTCCGACGGGCGGCGCTGGGGTAGGATGGCCGCCATGCCAATCGACATCAGCGGCCCGCAACCCGGTGGCCGGCAGCCCGGCGACGGTCCCTCCCCCGCGGACAGCGGTGGCAGCGGCTCGGTGCGCGTGCTGTTCGACGCCATCCTCCACCCGCACCGCAGCCTGGGCCGCAGCGGCTTCCGAATCCTGATGGCGGTGGTCGTGGCGATGAATTTGATCGTCGCCGGCATCTTCGTCGCCCATGGCGCCTGGCCGGTCGTGCCCTTCTGCGGGCTGGACGTGCTGGCGCTGTGGCTGGCCTTCCGGGTCAGCTACCGCTCCGCCCGGCAGTATGAGCGGGTGCGTCTGACCGAAACCGCGCTGACGGTGCAGCGGGTGCATTGGAAGGCGCCGGAGCGGCGCTGGTCCTTCCATCCCTACTGGCTGCGGATCACCCACAGCGAGCCGGCCGACCATGAGCGCCACGGCGCCGCCGGGCAGGTCACGCTGAGTTCCCATGGCCAGTCGGTGGGGGTCGGGTCCTTCCTGTCGCCGGACGAGCGGTCCAGCTTCGCCCGCGCGCTGGGCGACGCGCTGCGCGCCTGGCGCCGCCCCCCCTGCCCGCCGGCGCCGGCCGGATAGGGCAGCCTAAACGGCACACTCACCGCTTCTCCGCCGGGTCGGGCAGGCCGCGCTCCTCCAGCTCCTCGTCGACCTCGCGCTCCACTTCGCGTTCTACCGCGCGCTCGACCTTCTCGTCGATGCGGTGGTCCAGGCATTCGGCGGTCCTGGCGAGCTTTTCAAAGCTGCGCTTCACCTTTGCCAGTTCGTTTTCCGGCATCTCCTCCACATCGATCATGCCGTTGCGGGCGGAGTGGGTGGCGCGGATCAGCTCGTCCAGCTTCAGGTGGATGGCCTGGGTGTCGCGGTTCTGGGCGTTCTGGATGATGAACACCATCAGGAAGGTGACGATGGTGGTGCCGGTGTTGATCACCAGCTGCCAGGTGTCGGAAAAATGGAACAGCGGCCCGGTCAGCCCCCAGACCAGCACGACGGCGAAGGCGGTGACGAAGGCAGCCGGACGGCCGGACTGGCGCTCCATCCAGCGGGCGAACCGGGAAAAGGCATCGCTGAGCATGGTTGCGGCTGGCTCCCGCCGATCGGACGTACAGGACGTACATAAGGAAAACGCCCGGCAGAGCCGGGCGTTCCCTGTGCGTAAGGTCTGAGCCTGTGCTTACGGGCAGTACCCCTGGCGGGCGATACCCCCGGCGGTCAGGAGCCCTGGCTGAGCGCTTCTGCCAGCGCGCGGTCATGCGGGTTCTGGCCGACGACCAGCTGCATCGACTGGGTCGGCATGGAGATGCCCAGCTCGTCGAACTTCTTCTTGAGCAGGCGGTTGAACTCGCGCGTCACGCCCCACTGGCGGGTCGGGCGGGTCTTGAACTGGGCCAGGATGTTGATGCCGGTGTCGGACAGCTTGTCGACGCCCAGCACCTCCAGCGGGTTCAGGATGTCGGCGGCGAACTGCGGCTGGGCCTGCACCTCGGCGCCGGTCTCCTTCAGCGCGGCGATGATGCGGTCGGGATCCTCGCGGTTGGACACCGTGATGTTGAACAGGGTGACCGAGAAGTCCTTGCTCATGTTCTTCACGGTGGTGACGGCGCTGAACGGCACGGAATGCACGGCGCCCGACCCGTCGCGCAGGCGGATCGAGCGGATGGAGATCGCCTCCACCGTGCCGGAATGGCCGCCGCCGACGTCCACCGCGTCGCCGACCGACACCGTGTCCTCGAACAGGATGAACAGGCCGGTGATGATGTCCTTGACCAGAGTCTGCGATCCGAAACCGATGGCCAGACCGACGACACCGGCACCGGCCAGCAGCGGCGCGATGTTGACGCCCAGCTCCGACAGGGTGATCAGCGACACCATCGTCACCAGCAGGATCAGGAAGGCGTTGCGCAGCAGCGGCAGCAGCGTGCGCATGCGGGCGCTGCGTTCGATGCGGGTGCCGTTGCGGTCGGTGGCGCGCAGGAAATGCTCGATCAGCGCGCTGACCACCTCCCAGGCGACGATGGCGCCGGCCAGCAGCAGGCCGATGGAGATGGCGCTGCCGACGATGCGGCGGCCGGCGTTCGTTTCGACCATCCCCAGCGTGTCGATGCCCCAGCCGTTCAGCGCGGCGCCGAGCGCCACCAGCCAGATGATGATCTTGCCGATGCGCTGGACGATGGGGAGATAGTGGAAGGCGCGGGTGTGGAGCTGCGGCAGGTTGCCGGCCAGCTCGCGGTTCATGGTCAGGCCGCGGCGCAGCGTCCGGTTCAGCCCGCCCACCAGCAGCCGGGCCACCACCACCGCCACCACGGTCACGGCGGTGCCGCGGGCCAGGAATTCAAAGCCGCCATAGACGTTGAGCACCCAGACGCCCAGCGTCACCACGACATAGAGGATCGCCAGCACATGCCAGATCTCGGCGAAGCGGCGGCGCGCGGTGCGCAGCACCGCCCCCTGCCCTTCCGCCTCGCGCCGGGCGGTCGCCAGCGGGTCGCCGTCGCCCGACAGCGGGTTGCCGCGCATCCAGTCGGCGACGCCGACCCGATTCTGCAGGATCAGCGCGATCAGCATGGCGGCGATCACCACGCCCAGCAGCTTCAGCAGCGCGCCGTAGGCGCCCAGCGGCAGGCCCAGCACATAGGCCCCCTCCGCCAGGAAATAGCCGTAGACCGCCACGGCGATCAGCCGGCGCGACCAGATGTAGCAGCGCTTCGCCCCGGCCTCGCTGGTGTGGACCATGCGCAGGTTGGGCGCGTCGGGCGCGAACATCATCCGCACCAGGATCAGCAGCGCCTGGGTGATGACGGTGGCGTTGACCACCGCCAGCGCCACCAGCCGCACCCGCGGCGCCGGTTCGGTCACCGACAGGATGGTGTAGGCGACGACGATGAAGCCCAGGATCGGCGCCAGCTCCAGCACCGCCCGGCCGAGCAGCATCGGGATGCGCAGCAGGGTGGAGTCGACACGGCGGGCGGCCATGGCATGGCGCGGCCGGCTGAGCAGCCAGGCGATGCCGCGCGCAGCCACCGCGCCGATGCCGAGGATCATCGCCAGCTGGATGGCGATCTGGACCCAGCGGTCGCGGGCGGTGTCGTCCTGCGCCTGCCGCTGCACCCAGGACAGCGCCCCCGGCAGGTCGGAGAAGACGTTGGCGACCTGCACCAGCTGGCGACTGACCACGTCCATCCGCGCCGCCAGGAAGGCCAGCGCGCGGGCGCCCAGGGTCTGCGGCAGCGCCGACTCGCCTTCCGCCTCCTTGGCCTGGGCAAGGCCGCGCTGGGCGGTGATCAGGTTGCGCAGCTGGGTGACCAGCTGGGTGCGCGCATCCTGGTTCTCCAGCGTGCCGACCAGCGCCTCCAGCTGCTGCACGGTCGCCTCGTCCACCACCACCGGGGCAGCGGCGGGAGCGGCGCCACCGGCGGCGGGAGCCGCAACGGCGGCGGCGGGCGCTGCCGAGGCGGCGAGCACCGGCGTCCCCGCCCCGGCGAGCAGGCCCGCGAGAAGCAGGACGGCGAGGCCGCCGGACAGGAGCCGACGCCAAGCGCTTGGCAGAGGGTTTGCGGCGGGCGTTGCGGACCGGATCATCGGCAATTCACTCGGGTGGTCTTTGACGGGGCGGCGATGCGGGTGGGCGGCAAAAAACAGCCGGCCGGCACCCTGGCGTGGAACTGTGGCTCCAATATGCCGGGGCTCCATTATGCCGGGCTTCGGGAAGTTAGTTCTCCCGCTTGCGCTTGCCAACCCGACTGTCTGTTCCTTTTTTTAGCGGGACCCCTGCCGGAAACGGCGGAAACGGAGGACGAGCGATGAACGACACACCCAGCGGAGCGGACAGGACCGACCGGCCGGAGCCCGGGCAGGAGGTGGGCCGGGAGGTCGAGCGCGAAGGCGCCGTCCGCGACAAGCTGGTCGCCACCAAGGAGCAATGGGCGCGCGATGGCCGTGCCCTGACGGGACATGCCGCCGACCCGGCGCGCGACCGGCTGCCGCCCGGCCAGCGGCTGGTGACCGACTGGCCGGTGCTGGACCTCGGCATCACGCCGAAGGTGACGACGGCGAACTGGTCGCTCGCGGTGGACGGGCTGGTGGAGAACCGGCTGTCCTGGAGCTGGGACGATTTCCAGTCCCAGCCGCAGGAGAGCTTCGTCTCCGACATCCATTGCGTCACCACCTGGTCGCGCTACGACAACCGGTGGGAGGGGGTCAGCGCCCGCCGCCTGCTGGAGCTGGCCCGGCCGAAGCCGGAGGCCCGCTTCGTCGTCTTCCATTCCTTCGACGGCTACACCACCAACGTCGCCCTGTCGGACTTCGACGACGACGGCGTGCTGCTCGCCACCAATTGGGAAGGCCAGCCGATCAGCCGCGAGCATGGCGGCCCGGTGCGGATCATCCTGCCCAAGCTGTATCTGTGGAAGAGCGCCAAGTGGGTGAAGCGGATCGAGCTGCTGGCCGGCGACCGCAAGGGCTATTGGGAGGTTCGCGGCTACAACAACCACGCCGACCCGTGGCTGGAGGAGCGCTATTCGGACTGAGGGGGGCGGCGGCGCCAAGTCACTCGCCTGAACACGAGGTGCTGGAGACGCAGGCAATAATCGACACGGATTTCACGGATTTTGACACGGATTTCACGGAACCGCCCGGTTCAGCACGGTCCATCCCGGTCGCCATTCCTATGGATTGACGTCCCGGATATGGCCTGATCCGTGCAATCCGTGTCGAAATCCGTGTAATCCGTGTTCTATGGTGCTTCCAACGGCGTGACGCCCGCCGTCAGGCAAGCGCTCCGACGAAGCGGCACAATCACCAAAAGCCACTTTCCCCTTCCCGGCGAAACCGTTAAGGTGCGGCGCAAGTGGCCCCGTAGCTCATCAGGATAGAGCGCGAGTTTCCTAAACTTGAGGCAGCAGGTTCGAGTCCTGCCGGGGTCACCACCACCTTAAAAAATCGCGGTTCAGTGCGCGACGATGGCGCAGACCGCCGCCTTCGTCGCCTTCGCCAGATCGGCGGGCGCCAGCACGATCTGCAGACCGCGCCGGCCGCCATTCACCACCATTTCCGACAGCGCCTCGGCGCTCGCGTCGATGAAGGTCGGCAACGCCTTCTTCTGGCCGAGCGGGCTGATGCCGCCGACCAGGAAGCCGGTGGTCTTTTCCGCCAGCGCCGGGTCGGCCAGATCGGCCTTCTTCGCCTTGGCCGCAGCGGCGATGGCCTTCAAATCCAGCTTGGCCGCGACCGGGATGACGGCGCAGGCCAGCGCCTTGGGCTCCAGCTGGACGATCAGGGTCTTGTAGACGATGGCGGGGTCGAGGCCGAGCGATTCGGCCGCATGCAGGCCGATGGCGTCGGCCGACGGGTCGTACTCGTATTCCATCAGCCGGAAGGCGACGCCCGCCGCCTTCGCCGCATTGACCGCCGGGGTCACCTTCGCCGCCATGCTCCACACCGCTTACTGGGAAATAGCGGCGGGAGCTTGGCAGGCAGCGGTTTGGGTGTAAAGCCCTCTCCCCCGGAGGGAAGGGGCAGGATCCTCACTCCATCCCGCGCGACGACGGGTTGCCGATCATCGTCAGGAATTCGCGGCGGGTCGACGGGTCGGTGCGGAAGGCGCCCAGCATGCGGCTGGTCACCATGGTCACGCCGGTCTTGTGGATGCCGCGGGTCGTCATGCACTGGTGCTGCGCCTCGACCACCACGGCGACACCCTCGGGCTGGAGGACCTCGTCGATGGTGTTCGCGATCTGCGCCGTCATCTTCTCCTGGATTTGCAGGCGCTTGCCGTAGGCCTCGACCAGCCGCGCCAGCTTGGAGATGCCGACGACGCGGCGGCGCGGCAGATAGGCGACATGGGCCTTGCCGATGATCGGCACCATGTGGTGCTCGCAATAGGACTCGACCCGGATGTCGCGCAGCACGACCATCTCGTCGTAGCCGTCGGTCTCCTCGAAGGTGCGCGACAGGATCTCGACCGGGTCGATGCCGTAGCCGGCGAAGAATTCCTCGTAGGAGCGGACGACGCGGTCCGGCGTGCCGACCAGCCCCTCGCGCGCCGGATCGTCGCCGGCCCAGCGGATCAGGGTGCGCACCGCCTCCTCCGCCTCGGCGCGGGACGGACGGTCGAGGGCGTCCGGCCGGGACAGGCCGGGGCCGCGGAGCACGTTGTCGACCGCCGGAGGCTTGGCGTGCGGGGTCTTGGTAGCCGTCACGGGAACATCCTTTCCATAACTGATAACACGCCTTGCATGGACCGCCGGCCGTGAGCCGACGGCTGTCGCGCAACACGCCCATCCTGTCTGGCCATCCTGTCTGGCGTTACTCGGGCTGGCGTCGCTCGGGTTTGCCGTCAGTACGGAGCCGATGCCTCGGCGGATCAACCGAACGGCCCGCAAGACGAAAAGGAGATATCTAGACCGGAGTGGCGGCGCCTGCCTTCCCGTTTCCGCCCGGTTTCTGTCGCCGGACGCCAGTCGGAAGACCCTAGATAGGGTCAGGCCTATGACCGTCAAGCGGTGGACAAACTACGGGCAGCCATGCGGCTTGTCAAAGCCGCGTGTTGAATTCTTCCAATAACCACACACATTCTATTGTATTATTTGCCTGCAGCCGGATTTCCGGGTCCGGGTTTTCCGGTCAGTTCAGCTGCATCGGCTGGTGCGGGCTGTCCAGCGAGAAGGCCGGGATCGTCACGTCGAAGGCGCGGCCGTCCTCGCCCTCCATGCCGTAGGTTCCGGCCATGATGCCGGACGGCGTGCCGAGCGGGGTGCCGCTGGTGTATTCGAAATGGTCGCCCGGCTCCAGCACCGGCTGTTCGCCGACGACGCCGGGGCCACGCACCTCCTGCACGCGGCCCATGGCGTCGGTGATGCGCCAGTGGCGGGTGCGCAGCTGCACCGTCTCCTCGCCCTCATTCTCGATGCGGACATGATAGGCCCAGACGAAGCGCCCCTCCGCCGGGGACGACTGGTCCTCCAGGAACACGGGCTGGACGGTGACGCGGATGTCGTGGGTGACGGCGGTGTACATGGTCGAGGATCCTGGCAGGCAATCCGGGCGGACAGCCAAGTGAACGGCGCCGGCCGAAAAACGTGCCGGCGGCCGGGGAATCCGGCTGGCCGGGCGGCTGTCGGCCACAGAATAAGGTCCCCCCTCCGCACTGTCCAGAAGCGCCCCGGACAATCGTGGGACATGGCCGTATGGGGCCCGCATCCAGATGGATACAGTTATGCACTCCATCGGGGTCTCCGCGGTCTTGCGACGGGGGGGCGACGATGATATATGCGCAAGTCCCAGCAACGGCCGAAGAGCCTTGTCCATGTCTCGTTCGCACGCCCTTCGCATCCGACGACGGAGCCTCGCACCGCGCTTTGCGGTTGCGGCCGTCCTTGGGTCGCGTGCGAACGCCAAAGGCACATCGGGGACCTGACACCCCCGGCCTTCCGGCGGCGGCGCGATCCGCCCTTCAGAAGCCTTCTGAGAAGACCTTCTTCCCGCCGGGAGCCCCACCTGATGATCATCACCGTCGAAGAGCCGAAGCACGCCGCCGCCATCGAAGCCCTGCTGGACGCCTCCTTCGGTCCGGACCGCTTCAACAAGACCGCCTACCGGCTGCGCGACGGCGTCGACTCCATCCCCGCCCTGAACCTCGTCGCCATCGAGCATGACGAGCATGGCCGCGAGGTGGTGGTGGGCACCATCCGCTACTGGCCGATCCTGGTCGGCGGCACTACCCCGTCCATCCTGCTCGGCCCAATCGCCGTCGCCGCCCATCTCCAGGGCAGCGGGCTGGGCAGCAAGATGATCCGGATGAGCCTGAACAAGGCGGTGGCGCTGGGCCACAAGTCGGTGATCCTGGTCGGCGACGCCCCCTATTACGAGCGGTTCGGCTTCTCCCGCGCCCTGACGCTGGGCATGGAGATGCCGGGTCCGGTCGACATGAGCCGGCTGTTGGGGCTGGAGCTGGTCGAAGGCTCGCTGGCCGGCGCCGCCGGCATGATCGGCAAGCCGGAACTGGCGGATACGCAGGATATCGCCATCGGCGCCACCCCTGTTCTCGGCCCGGTGCTGGCGACCTCCATCGACCTGCCGGCGGGAGACACCCCCGTCCCTTTCAGCGCCCTGTTCAGCCGGACGGCGGCGGAGCGACTTTGGACTGACCGGGTGCGCCGGACCGACTGGTTCTGGCGCGACGGCCTCCAGGCCGGGGCGGCGTGACGGTTCCGCAGCCCGGAAACGGCTTGTTTTGCGAATTGGGCCTGTTTGCGAAATGTGGGCGGGGCGAAGCGGGATTGACTCGATTCGCCCCGCACGCGATACCATCTTTTCAGGAGCGACGCCGGACCGACGGCGTGCCGCGCGCCACGCAAAACCGTGAGCGCGCTATTCGTTTTTGTTCCAAGCGGAAGGGTGCGGGTTGACCAAGAAGCTGTTCATCAAGACCTGGGGCTGCCAGATGAACGTGTACGACTCCGCCCGCATGGTGGACGTCCTGGCACCGCTGGGCTACCAACCGGTCGATGAGCCGGACGGCGCCGACATGGTGATCCTGAACACCTGCCACATCCGCGAGAAGGCGGCCGAGAAGGTCTTCTCCGAGCTGGGCCGGCTGCGCCAGATGAAGGACCGCAAGGCGGAGGCCGAGGACGGCCGGATGATCCTGGCGGTCGCCGGCTGCGTCGCCCAGGCCGAGGGCGAGGAGATCGTCGCCCGCGCCCCCTTCGTCGACATGGTCTTCGGCCCGCAGACCTACCACACCCTGCCGGAGATGGTGGCGAAGGCCAGCCGCGCCGCCGGCAGCGTGCTGAACACCGACTTCCCGGCCGAGTCCAAGTTCGACCTGTTGCCGGAGGAAGCCGGCGCCCAAGGCGTCGCCGCCTTCCTGGCGGTGCAGGAGGGTTGCGACAAGTTCTGCACCTTCTGCGTGGTGCCCTACACCCGCGGTGCCGAGTTCTCCCGCCCCGCCGGCCAGATCCTGGCCGAGGCGAAGCGGCTGGTCGCCGGCGGCACGCGCGAGATCACCCTGCTGGGTCAGAACGTCAACGCCTGGCACGGCGACGGGCCGGACGGCGCCACCTGGGGCCTCGGCCGGCTGATCCGCGAGCTGGCGGAGATCGACGGGCTGGCGCGCATCCGCTACACCACCTCGCACCCGCGCGACATGGCCGACGACCTGATCCGCGCCCATGCCGAGGTGCCGCAGCTGATGCCCTATCTGCATCTGCCGGTGCAGGCCGGCTCCGACCGCGTCCTGGCGGCGATGAACCGCAAGCACAGCGCCGACGATTACCGCCGGCTGGTCGGCCGGCTGCGCGACGCCAAGCCCGACCTGGCGATGTCCGGCGACTTCATCGTCGGCTTCCCCGGCGAGACGGACGCCGATTTCGCCCAGACGCTGAAGCTGGTCACCGAGATCGGCTATGCGCAGGCCTATTCCTTCAAATACAGCTCGCGTCCCGGCACCCCGGCCGCGGTCGAGGGCGCCCAGCTGCCGGACGCAGTGAAGGAGGCACGGCTGGAGGCGCTGCGCCAGCTGCTGGACGCCCAGCAGATCGCCTTCAACCATGGCTTCGTCGGCCGCAGCGTGCCGGTCCTGTTCGACCGCGTCGGCCGCCGCGACGGCCAGCTGCTGGGCCGCAGCCCGTGGATGCAGTCGGTCCATGCCGAGGCGGACGCACGGCTGCTCGGCCGCATCGTCGAGGTGCGGGTCGACGCGGCGCGGGCCAACAGCCTCGCCGGCACCGTGGTGACCGGTGAATACGTCACCGCCTCTCCCTTCCAGCCTGCCGTAACCTTGGAGGCCAGCGCTTGAACGGTCTGCCCGAACGGCGCATCGACGTTCAATTCGATGACAACCGTCTTCTGCCGATGCTGTATGGCGAGCATGACCGCCACCTCGCCCGCATCGAATCGCTTCTCGGCGTGTCGCTGATCTCCCGCGGCAACACCCTGACCATCTCCGGCCCATCGGACGCCGCCGAAACGGCGCGGACGGCGCTGAACGGCCTGTATGGCCGGCTGAGCCGCGGCCAGACCATCGACGGCGGCGAAGTCGACGGCGCCGTCCGCATGGCGACCGCCGAGGCCGGCTTTGCCGGCGTCGCTGCTGGCGAGGAGCCGCGCGCGCCCGGCCCGCAGGCCACCATCACCCG
The DNA here is from genome assembly GCF_003116035.1 of Azospirillum sp. TSH64. Taxonomy (GTDB): domain Bacteria; phylum Pseudomonadota; class Alphaproteobacteria; order Azospirillales; family Azospirillaceae; genus Azospirillum. The sequence continues at coordinate 1,149,078 of NZ_LGQW01000015.1, read as the reverse complement.
CGCCGAGATCGCGCTGCGCACCCGCCGCCGTGGCCCGATCACCCCGCGCACCCCGACCCAGGCCGCCTATCTCCAGGCCCTGGCGGAGAGCGAGCTGGTCTTCGGGCTCGGCCCGGCCGGCACCGGCAAGACCTATCTGGCGGTGGCCCAGGCGGTGGCGCTGCTGACAACCGGACAGGTCGACCGCATCGTGCTGTCGCGCCCGGCGGTCGAGGCCGGCGAGCGGCTGGGCTTCCTGCCCGGCGACCTGAAGGAAAAGGTCGATCCTTACCTGCGCCCGCTCTACGACGCGCTGCACGACATGCTGCCGGCGGAACAGGTCAAGAAGCGGCTGGAGTCCGGCGAGATCGAGATCGCACCGCTGGCCTTCATGCGCGGCCGGACGCTGGGCAACGCCTTCGTCATCCTCGACGAGGCGCAGAACACCACGCCGATGCAGATGAAGATGTTCCTCACCCGTCTCGGCGAGGGCGGGCGGATGGTCGTCACCGGCGACATCTCGCAGATCGACCTGCCGACCGGCACCCGGTCGGGCCTGCGCGACGCGCTCGACATCCTGCGCGGGGTGGAGGGCGTGCGCTTCGTCCGCTTCACCGACGCCGATGTGGTCCGCCACCCGATGGTGGCCCGCATCATCCGCGCCTATGACCAGGCCGATGCCCGCGAGGCGGAGCGCAAGCAGGCCCGCCGCACCAACACCGTGCCGGCTGGTTCCGCACCCGAAACGACCAGCAATGGACCTGGGACCGTTGGAGAGCCGGAATGACCACCGCGGTCGACATCGCTGTTTCACGTGAAGCCGGCGACTGGGCCGAGGATGCCGAGTGGCTGGCGGAGCGCGCCGCCCTCGCTGCGCTCGGCGCCGCCTATGACGACGAGGAAGGCCCGGCCGAGCTGTCGGTCGTGCTGGCCGACAACGAGCTGGTCCACCGGCTGAACCGCGAGTATCGCGGCAAGGACAAGCCGACCAACGTGCTGTCCTTCGCCCTGACCGAGGCGGAGGAGCCCGACGCGCAGGACGGCATGCCGGTGATGCTGGGCGACGTCATCCTCGCCTATGAAACGGTTGCACGCGAAGCCGCCGAACAGCGGAAAAGCTTCCAGGACCACATGACTCACCTTGTGATGCATGGTGTTCTGCATCTGCTGGGGTATGATCACGAGACGGACGACGAGGCCGAGGAGATGGAGGCGCTGGAAACCCGGTTGCTCGCCACGCTCGGAATCGCCGATCCTTACGCCGCCAACCACCAACCGCCGGACCGATGAGCGATATATCCGACAGTCGCACGCCCCGTGATGACAACGGGGCCGAAGACCATTCCCTGGGCCACCTGTTCAAGGGGTGGCTCCGCACCGTCTGGGGCGGCCGCGAGGACAATTCCCTGCGCGGCACCATCGAAGAGCTGATCTCCGGCCTGGACGATGCAGCCAGCGAGGACGGCGAGGATTCGCTGGGCACCGGCGAGCGGGCGCTGCTGACCAACATCCTGAAGCTGCGCGACCGCACCGTCGCCGACGTCATGGTGCCGCGCGCCGACATCATCGCCGTCGACATCGACACGCCCTTCCCTTCACTGGTCCAGCGCGTCGCCGAGGAAGGCCATTCCCGCCTGCCGGTGTTCCGCGAGACGCTGGACGACGTGGTCGGCATCATCCACATCAAGGATGTGATGACCCTGATGGCCAAGCAGGCCATCTCCGCCGAAGGCCTGCGCCAGAAGCCGGACCTGAGCGGCATCATCCGCGAGGCGAAGATCGTCGCCCCCTCCATGCATGTGCTCGACCTGCTGGTGCAGATGCGCCAGACCCGCCAGCACATGGCGCTGGTGGTGGACGAGTTCGGCGGCATCGACGGCCTCGTCACCATCGAGGATCTGGTGGAGGAGATCGTCGGCGAGATCGAGGACGAGCATGACGAGGCCGCGGCGCCGCGGCTGGTCGAACGTCCCGACGGCAGCCTGATCGCCGACGCCCGCCTGCCCATCGAGGATTTCGAGGTCCGGGTCGGTCCGGTGCTGACCGAGGAGGAGCGCGAGGACATCGACACGCTCGGCGGTCTGGTCGTCTCCATCGCCGGCCGGGTGCCGGGGCTGGGCGAACGGCTGGTCCATCCGTCGGGCCTGGAGTTCGAGATCGTCGATGCGGACTCCCGCCGCCTGAAGCGCCTGCGCGTCCACAATGTCCCGGCGAACAGCGTGGAGCTGGCGGAGACGGCCTGAGGAACGGGGTGGGGACGGTCTCCCCACCCCCACAACACAGCCCCGCCCACAAGGACCTTGGCACCCCTGCACGGCCGCATTACCTATGGCGCCGCCCGCCCTTTGCCTGTGGCGCCGCCCCCTGCCGCTGCCGGAGTTTTGCCTTGACCGCCACCGACACCCTGCCCGTCCCGGCCAAGCTGGGCCGCGTTTCCGCGCGGCTGGCCGCGCTGACCGGCTGGCGCCGGCTGGCCGCCGCGATGCTGCTGGGCGGGTTCGCCACGCTGGCGCTGCCGCCGGCCGACCTGATGCCGGTCGTGCTGGTCGCCTTCCCCGGCATGATCTGGCTGCTTGAGGGGGCGGAGACCAAAAAGGCCGCCTTCGCCGTCGGCTGGTTCTTCGGCTTCGGCCATCATTTGCTGGGGCTCTACTGGATCAGCGCCGCGCTGTTCACCGACATCGACCGCTTCTGGTGGGCGCTGCCGCTGTCGGCGGTCGGGCTGCCGGTCGTGCTGGCGATGTTCAGCGGCGGCGCCACCCTGACCTTCCAGCTGCTGCGCCGGCGCGGCTTCGGCGCCGGGCTCGGCCGCCCGCTGCTGTTCGCCGCCTGCTGGTGCCTGTGGGAATGGCTGCGCGGCCATCTCTTCACCGGCTTTCCCTGGAACCTGATCGGCTATGGCTGGGTCGGGGTGCTGCCGGTTCTGCAGACCGCCTCGCTGGTCGGCATCTATGGCCTGACGCTGGTGACGGTGCTGGTGGCGTCGCTGCCGGCCGCCCTGCCCGACCGCGACACCACGCCCGGCCGGGCCGGTGCCGCCGTCGCCGCCGGTCTGGCGCTGCTGGCGGTCCTCGGCGGCTGGGGAGCCTGGCGGCTCGCCGGTGCTGTCGACGAGCCGGTGCCGGGGGTGCGGCTGCGGCTGGTCCAGGCGGCGATCGACCAGCGGCTGAAATGGGCGCCCGGCGAGCGGGTGCAGAATTTCCAGAGCCATCTCGCCTTGTCCGCCGCCGCCCCGGCCGATCCCGCCGCCCCGCCGCCCAACGTCATCATCTGGCCGGAAACCGCCGTGCCCTTCTTCATCGAGGACGATGCGCGGGTGCGGCAGGCCCTGGCCTCGGTCACGCCTTCCGGCGGGCTGCTGATCACCGGAGCCCCGCGCACGACGGTCGATGCCGATGGCGAGCGCCGCTATTTCAACGGCATGGTGGCGGTGGACGGCAGCGGTGCCGCGGTCGCCGACTACGACAAGTTCCATCTCGTCCCCTTCGGCGAATACATGCCGCTGCGGCAATGGCTGCCGGTCGGCGCCATCGCCGGCAACGGGGCGGAGTTCTCCGCCGGTCCCGGCCCGCGCACCCTGCACCTGGGCGACCGCGTGGCGGGCCTGCCGCCCTTCAGCCCGCTGATCTGCTACGAGAGCATCTTCCCCGGCGCGGTGGTCGACAGCGCCGACCGGCCGCAATGGCTGCTGAACCTGACCAACGACGCCTGGTACGGCCGCACCGCCGGTCCGCACCAGCATTTCGCCATCAACCAAGTGCGGGCCGTCGAGGAAGGGCTGCCGCTGGTCCGGGTGGCGAATACGGGAATATCCGGGGTGGTGGATTCCTACGGTCGTGTGCGACAATTGCTCGGTCTGGGTGAGCGTGGCTTCATCGATACCACGTTACCGAAAGCTCCGTCTGGCGTTACAGCCTATGCCCGTATGGGAGACTGGATTTTCGGCATAGTGCTTCTGGGCTGTTTCATGGCGGCCCTGACCACGCGATATCACCGCTGATGCTGCAATACGGGCATTCTGCCCGCCACAGGCAGAACAAATTCGTGTAACCGGCATGACCGGAGCGGGCTTGACTGCATACGTGGATATGTCGTAACTAGGTTGCACAACCGTTACAGGGATAAACGAGATGCAGACTGAAACTGGAGCGCCGCGCGGGCGCCGTGCGGGTGCGGGCCGTCCGAAGACCGGAAAGCCGAATCCCATCGATGTCCACGTCGGATCCCGCGTCCGTCTCCGCCGCACCCTTCTCGGCATGAGCCAGGAAAAGTTGGGCGAGGCCATCGGTCTGACCTTCCAGCAGGTGCAGAAGTACGAGCGCGGCGCCAACCGCATCGGCGCATCGCGTCTGTTCGATCTCAGCCGCGTGCTGGACGTGCCGGTTTCCTTCTTCTTCGACGACATGCCGGCCGACGCGGCCTCGGCCCGCGTCGAGGACGACGACGAGGCGGGTGGCTCGGAAGAGCGGTCGGCCAGCACCTACGAGCCCGATCCGATGGCCAAGCGCGAGACGCTGGAACTGGTCCGCGCCTATTACAAGATCAGCGATCCGTCGGTGCGCAAGCGCCTGTTCGAGCTGACCAAGGCCGTGGCCAGCGCCGCCGTGGCGGAAGCCGCGGAGTAAGTTGCGGCGGCGATTTGCTGCAAGGGCTTGCGGCAAGGGCTTGCGGCGGTGACTCACGGCGGCGCTTTGCAGCCTTGAGCACCCGGCGGTGCCTCCCGCCGGTTGTCCGCGGCCTGAGATACCCACCGAACGGGGAAGATGCGGCGCGACCGTATCCACCCCCTTCGTGTGGTGCCTGCGATGATAGGACCAAGGCCTTACCGCCGGTAGGCTTCTTGACCCCGGCCTGAAACCTTGTCAAAACCGGATTTGGATCGGTGTCTGCGGCCGCTGTACCGGTCTGCCGTTTCGGCTCATGAAATAGCGTGCCGCCGAATGCCGAGGTTTCCCGTGGCAAAGTTGAACTACGTCTTCACCAGCGAGTCCGTGTCGGAAGGTCATCCCGACAAGGTCTGCGACCGCATTTCCGACGCCATCGTCGATCTCTACCTCTCGCACGACCCGCAGGCCCGCGTGGCCGTGGAGACGCTGGCGACCACCAACCAAGTGGTGCTGGCCGGCGAGGTTCGCGGCCCCGACAGCATCAAGGCCGACCAGCTGGTCGCAGCCGCCCGTGCCGCGGTGAAGGACATCGGCTACGAGCAGGACGGCTTCCACTGGGAGAAAATGGACGTCAAGTGCTTCGTCCATTCCCAGTCCGCCGACATCGCGGTCGGCGTCGACGCCGCGGGCAACAAGGACGAGGGTGCCGGCGACCAGGGCATCATGTTCGGCTATGCCTGCCGCGAAACCCCGGCCCTGATGCCGGCGCCGATCTACTACAGCCACGCCATCCTGAAGTCGCTGGCCGAGGCGCGCCATTCCGGTGCCGCCCCGCAGCTGGGCCCGGACGCCAAGAGCCAGGTCACCCTGCAGTACATCGACGGCCGCCCGACCCGCGCCACCGCCATCGTGCTGTCGACCCAGCATGCCGAGGGGCTGGACCAGGACGCCGTGCGCGAGATCGTCCTGCCGCACATCGTCAACTGCCTGCCGGAAGGCTGGATGTGCGACGACAAGAACCTGTACGTCAACCCGACCGGCCGCTTCGTCATCGGCGGCCCGGACGGTGACGCCGGCCTGACCGGCCGCAAGATCATCGTCGACACCTACGGCGGTGCCGCCCCGCACGGCGGCGGCGCCTTCTCCGGCAAGGACCCGACCAAGGTCGACCGCTCGGCCGCCTACGCCGCCCGCTACCTCGCCAAGAACGTCGTCGCGGCGGAACTGGCGGACAAGTGCACGATCCAGGTCTCCTACGCCATCGGCGTGTCGAAGCCGCTGTCGGTCTATGTCGACACCCACGGCACCGGCAACGTCGACGAGGACCGGCTGTCCGACATCCTCCAGCAGCTGGTCGACCTCAGCCCGCGCGGCATCCGCACGCATCTGGGCCTGAACAAGCCGATCTACGCCCGCACCGCCGCCTACGGCCATTTCGGCCGCGAGCCCGAGGTGGACGGCGGCTTCTCGTGGGAGAAGACCGATCTGGTCGAGGCCCTGCGCGGCGCCTTCTGACCGTCCCGACCGGCGGATTACCGGAGATGAAAAAGGCGGCGGAGGCTGGAAACGGCCTCCGCCGCCCTTTTTTGTAAGCTCTTTTCCTGCCACACCGCTCTTTGAACCGCATCAGCCGCCATGACCGACAGCAAAACCGACCGACCGACTGACGACGCTCCGCAGAGCGAAACCGGAAACCGGCTGTTCGGCCGGCGCAAGGGCCGTCCCCTGCGCAAGCGCCGGACAAGCCTGATCGAGGACCTGCTGCCGCAGCTCCAGATCACGGTGCCGAAATCCGGGGGGCCGAAATCCGGGGAGCCGAAATCCGACGCCGGCCAGGCGCCGGCATTTTGGGACCCCGCCGGCCTGTTCGACACGCCGAAGCGCGAGGTCTGGCTGGAAGTCGGCTTCGGCATGGGCCATCACCTCGCCTGGCAGGCCAAGCACAACCCGGATGTCGGCATCGTCGGCGCCGAACCCTTCCTCAACGGCATCGCCGGCCTCTTGGGGATGATCGACGACGACGATCTCGGCAACGTGCGCATCCATCCCGACGACGCCCGGCCGCTGCTGGACGCCCTGCCTGACGCCTCCATCGGCCGCGCCTTCGTGCTGTTCGCCGACCCCTGGCCGAAGAAGCGCCATGCCGACCGCCGCTTCATCGGGCCGGAGAACCTGCCGCGGCTGGCCCGAGTGCTGAAGGACGGCGCCGAGCTGCGTCTGGCCAGCGACGACATGGGCCTGGTGCGCTGGATGCTTGAACACACGGTCAAGCATCCCGATTTCGAATGGACGGCGCGCCGTCCGTCCGACTGGCGCATCCGCCCCGACGACTGGCCGGCGACGCGCTATGAGGAGAAGGCCATCGCCGCCGGGCGCAAGCCGGTCTTCCTGCGGTTCGTCCGCCGCCCGCGGGGGTGAGCCGCCGGCGTCAGACGCTTGCGGCCGGCCGGAGCGGATCCGGTTCGGCGATGAGTGGAGCGGCGAAATGCTCCACCACCGGGAACGGATCGTAGAAGCGATGGAGACGTCTCTTCCACTCGACATACCGGTCCGAACCACGGAATCCCACGGTATGGTCGTCCAGACGCTCCCACCAGACCAGCAGCAGGTAACGACAGCCGTCCTCCAGGCAGGGCCGGACCTCCATCCCACGGAAACCGGCCGATGCCGCGATGAGCGGACGGGCTTCGGCCATGGCCTGTTCGAAGGCGCCCTGCTCACCCGGACGCACGTTTAAAATCGCCGCTTCGAGGATCATTCCGGTCCTTCCCTGATGCCGCCCCCACCAGTTCCGCTTGTAAAGGAACGGGGCGATCCCGAAAAGGCTTGCGGCATCGGCCGGAATGACTATATTCACCCTCTGAGAACCCATACGGATTGGCGGCCCGGGCAACCGGGCCGGCGAGACGCTTTGCGGGTGGGCTTTTGCCCACTTATTTTTTTATGAGCGTGTGGAGACACGCGCTTGTTGAACCTTCTGTTGTGGAAACCTCGTCCGGTTCGATCCCGGCCGCAGGCTTTGGGTTAGGTGGAATGGACGCTACAGGCCGCATCGAACAGATCATCACGCCGTCGGTCGAAGCCATGGGCTATGAGGTCGTGCGCGTTCAGATCTCCGGCGGCCAGCGGGCAATTCTCCAGATCATGGCGGAGCGCGCCGACGGCGCGCCCATGACTGTCGAGGATTGCGCCGACATCAGCCGCTCCGTTTCGGCCCTGCTGGATGTGGAAGACCCGATCCGCGAGGCCTACACGCTGGAAGTCAGCTCGCCCGGCATCGACCGGCCGCTGACCCGGCTCAAGGATTTCGAGCGCTTCGCCGGCTTCGAAGCCCGGCTGGAAAGCCGCATGGCCATCGACGGCCGCAAGCGTTTCAAGGGCATGCTGAAGGGCGTCGAGGACGGCCTGGTGTGCATCGACACCGAACAGGGACCCGCCCGGCTGGAGTTCGACACCATCCTGCGCGCCAAGCTGGTGCTGACGGACGAGCTGATCCGTGCCAGCCAGGAGCAGCAGGAGGGCCTGGAGCACTGACGGCACGGTCCGACAGGACGATAGCCGCCAGAACCCCCGCCCCGACCCCGCCGACCCGACCGGACATCACGCAAGACCGGCACCACACAAGACCGATTCAGGAAGTGTAACGGATGGAACTGCTGCAAGTCGCTGACGCGGTCGCCCGCGAAAAGAACATCGACCGGGACGAAGTCCTGGAGGCGATGGAGCAGGCGATTCAGAAGGCCGGCCGCTCCAAGTACGGCCATGAGCACGACATCCGCGCCCGCATCGACCGCAAGACCGGCGACATCCATCTGACCCGCCACCTGGAGGTGGTCGAGACGGTGGAGAACGAGGCGACGCAGGTCACCCTGCCCTACGCCCAGAAGCGCAAGGCCGGCGCCAAGCTCGGCGATTTCCTGGTCGACCCGCTGCCGCCGATCGATTTCGGCCGCATCGCCGCCCAGACCGCCAAGCAGGTGATCGTGCAGAAGGTGCGCGATGCCGAGCGCAAGCGCCAGTTCAACGAGTACAAGGACCGCAACGGCGAGATCGTCAACGGTCTGGTCAAGCGCGTCGAATACGGCAACGTCACCGTCGACCTGGGCCGCGCCGAAGCGATCCTGCGCCGCGACGAGCTGCTGCCGCGCGAGCATTTCAAGAACGGCGACCGCGTGCGCGCCTACATCTTCGACGTCCGCGAGGAACCGCGCGGGCCGCAGATCTTCCTGTCGCGCACGCATCCCATGTTCATGGCGAAGCTGTTCGCCCAGGAAGTGCCGGAAATCTACGACGGCATCATCGAGATCAAGGCGGTCGCCCGTGACCCGGGGTCGCGCGCCAAGATCGCGGTGCTGAGCCACGACAGCTCCATCGACCCGGTCGGCGCCTGCGTCGGCATGCGCGGCAGCCGCGTTCAGGCGGTCGTCGGCGAGCTGCAGGGCGAGAAGATCGACATCATCCCGTGGAACGGCGAGGCGCCGACCTTCGTCGTCAACGCGCTCGCCCCGGCCGAGGTCGCCAAGGTCGTGCTCGACGACGACAACCACCGCATCGAGGTGGTGGTGCCCGACGACCAGCTGTCGCTGGCCATCGGCCGCCGCGGCCAGAACGTGCGCCTCGCCTCGATGCTGACCGGCTGGGACATCGACATCCTGACCGAACAGGAAGAGTCGGAGCGCCGGTCGGAGGAAATCCACAACCGTTCCGCCCTGTTCATGCAGGCGCTGGACGTCGACGACGTGATCGCCCACCTGCTGGTCGCCGAAGGCTTCACCTCGGTCGAGGAGATCGCCTATGTCGAGACCGAGGAGCTGGCCGAGATCGAAGGGTTCGACGAGTCGGTCGCCGACGAGCTGAAGCAGCGCGCGCTCGCCTTCCTGGAAGTCCGGGACGAGCAGGCCAACGAGCGCCGGCTGGAGCTGGGCGTCGAGGACATCATCGCCGAGCTGACCGGCTTCAGCGCCACGCAGCTGGTGAAGCTGGGCGAGAACGGCGTCAAGACGCTGGACGACCTGGCCGACCTGGCCGGCGACGAGCTGGTCGAGATCCTGGGCAAGGACGGCGCCAAGGACGCCCCCTCGGAAGAGGAGGCGAACGCGATCATCATGGCCGCGCGCGCCCACTGGTTCGAGGGTGAGGGCGAGGACGCCGCCGCGGCTCCCGCCGCCGGGGGCTCGGCCGATGGCCAGGGCGCGCAGGCCTGACCGGCAGCAATGCCGGTTGGAACTGCGCCCGAGAGGAACGATTATTCGGGACCGCGCGAGCGGATGACGATCGGATGACCGAACGGAACGACGAACGGACACCGACCGCCGCCGCGGATGCGGTGCCGGAACAGGATTTGGCACAGGACGACGGTGCCGGTACGGACCGCCTGCCGGCCGACGACGAGAAGGGGCCTCTGCGCCGCTGCATCGCGTCGGGCACGGTGGGGCCGAAGGAGAGCATGATCCGCTTCGTGATCGGCCCCGACGGCGAGGTGGTTCCGGACCTGGAGGAACGTCTGCCCGGCCGCGGCCTTTGGGTCACGGCCGACCGGGATGCCCTGGCGAAGGCCATGGGTAAATCCGTTTTCGCCAAAGCGGCCCGCCGGGCGGTGAAAGTACCGCCCGATCTGGCCCTGAGGCTGGAACGGCTGCTGGAACGTCGGTGTCTGCACGCGTTGGGCCTTGCCCGCCGTGCCGGCCACGTCCTGGCGGGATACGAGAAGGTGCGCGAGGCGTTGAGGGCCAACCAGGTCGGCCGTGCGGGTCCCCCGCCGGCCCTGCTGGTGGAAGCCGCGGACGGCTCGCTGGACCAGCGCGGCAAGGTGACGGCGCTCGCGCCGTCGCTGCCGGTGATCGACCTCTTCCAGTCCCCGGCCTTGGCCGCGGCGCTGGGACGCGATCACGCGGTGCACGCCGTGGTGGCGCGGGGCAGGCTGGCCGCAGGGCTGGCCCGCGATGCGGCACGCCTGAGAGGGCTGAAAGGTTCCCAAGGGGACCAGGATGCGCACCAGGATTCTGATAAGGGCTTGGGAGTCGGCAATACGGCCGGCCGGCCTGCGATGTAACGTCTGACCATTCGGGAACCGATGACCGACAGCAACGACCAGGACCAGAAGAAAGTCTTGCACCTAACCGGCGCCAGCAAAGGAAAGCTGGAGTCGAAGAAGCCGGTCGAGACCCAGGTCCGGCAGAGCTTCTCCCATGGCCGGTCAAAAGCGGTGACCGTAGAGGTCAAGCGCAAGCGTCATGTTGAAAAGGGCGCCGTGCCCGGCGTTGCCGACGGCGGCGCCGCCGCGCGTCAAGCTGCCCAGGGCCTGCCGATGCGCGGTGCGCAGGGCCAGCGCCCCCGTGGCGGCGGTGCCCCTGCCGGGCGCCAGCTGACCCGCGAGGAGCTGGAATCCCGCCTGCGTGCGCTTCGTGGCGCCGCGGCGTTCGAGGAACAGCGCCGGATCGACGCCGAGGAAGACGCGGCCCGCGCTGAAGCCCGCGCCGCCGAAGCCGCCGCCCGTGCCGCCGAAGAGGCGGCATCCGCCCCAGCCGACACCGCCGAAGCCGCCGCCCCGGCTGCCGCTCCCGCCGCGTCCGATGCTCCGGCATCGGCCACGCCGGACATGCCGCCGATCATTCTGGATGCCGACACCCTGCGCCAGCGCGAGCTGGACGAGATGCGCGCCATCCAGGAGGAGGATCGCAAGATCGCCGCCGAGGCCGAACGCCGCCGCAAGGAGGAAGAGGCCAAGCGCAAGGAAGCCGAGGACGCCAAGCGCCGCGACGCCGAACCGGCGCCCCGCCGTGACGGTGCCCGCGATGGCGGCCGTGACGGTGCAGCACCCCGCGACGGTGCGCGTCCGGCCGGTGCCCGCCCGGGTGCCGACCAGCGCCCCGGCGGTGCCGCCGCCCGTCCCGCCGCCGACGCCGCTCCCGGCCGCACCCTGCCGGGCGTCGGCGCCCCGCCGGCCCGCGCCGAGGAAGAGGACGACAACCGCCGCAAGGGTGGCCGCGGCGGCGCTCCCGCCAAGGCCGCGCCGGCCCGTCCGGCCGCCAAGGCTCCCGCCGGCGCCGACCGCCGCAAGGGCACCAAGCTGACCGTCTCGCAGGCGCTCAGCGACGACGGCAGCGACCGCACCCGGTCGCTGGCCGCGGTGCGCCGTGCCCGCGAACGTGAACGCCTGCGCCAGATGAGCCGCCAGGAGACCGCCAAGGTCACCCGCGACGTCGTCCTGCCGGAGGTCATCACGGTCCAGGAGCTGGCCAACCGCATGGCCGAGCGTGGCGCCGACGTCATCAAGGCGCTGATGCGCATGGGCGTGATGGCGACCATCAACCAGACCATCGACGCCGACACCGCCGAGCTGCTGATCACCGAGTTCGGCCACCGCGTCCGCCGCGTGTCGGAGTCCGACGTCGAGATCGGCCTGCGTGCCACCGAGGAAGAGGGCGCCATCCTGGTGTCCCGTCCCCCGGTCGTCACCATCATGGGCCACGTCGACCACGGCAAGACCTCGCTGCTCGACGCGCTGCGCCAGACCGACGTGGTGTCGGGCGAGGCCGGCGGCATCACCCAGCACATCGGCGCCTATCAGGTGCAGCTGGAGTCGGGTGCGAAGATCACCTTCATCGACACGCCGGGCCACGCCGCCTTCACCGAGATGCGTGCCCGCGGCGCCAACGTCACCGACGTGGTCGTGCTGGTGGTCGCCGCCAACGACGGCGTCATGCCGCAGACGATCGAGGCCATCCGCCACGCCAAGGCGGCCAAGGTTCCGATCATCGTCGCCATCAACAAGTGCGACCTGCCCGATGCCAAGCCGGAGCGCGTCCGCCAGGAACTGCTCCAGCACGAGCTGGTGGTCGAGGAGATGGGCGGCGACGTGCTCGACGTCGAGGTGTCGGCCAAGGCCAAGCGCAACCTGTCCAAGCTGGAAGAGGCCATCCTGCTCCAGGCCGAAATCCTGGAGCTGCGGGCCAACCCCGAGCGGGCCGCCGAAGGCGTCGTCATCGAGGCGAAGCTGGAGCGTGGCCGCGGTTCGGTCGCCACCGTGCTGGTCCAGCGCGGCACGCTGAAGGTCGGCGACGTGTTCGTCACCGGTGCCGAGTGGGGCCGCGTCCGCGCCCTGATCAACGACCGCGGCCAGAACGTCAACGAGGCGGCCCCGGCCGTGCCCGTCGAGGTCCTGGGCCTCAACGGCACGCCGATGGCCGGCGACGACTTCTCCGTCGTCGAGTCCGAGGCCCGTGCCCGTGAGATCGCCGAGTTCCGCCAGCGCAAGAAGCGCGAAGCGGCGGTGGCGGCCTCGGCCCGCGGTTCGCTGCAGGACATGTTCAGCCGCATCCAGGCCGGCGAGGCCAAGGAACTGCCGGTCGTCATCAAGGGCGACGTGCAGGGCTCGATCGAAGCCATCGCCAGCTCGCTGGAGAAGCTCACGGCCGAGAACACCGAGGTCAAGGTCCGCGTCCTGCACAACTCGGTCGGTGCGATCAACGAGTCCGACATCACGCTGGCCAATGCGTCCAACGCGATGATCATCGGCTTCAACGTCCGCGCCAACCCGCAGGCCCGCGACCTCGCCAAGCGCGACGGCGTCGAAATCCGCTACTACTCGATCATCTACAACGTGATCGACGACGTGAAGGCGGCGCTGACCGGTCTGTTGTCTCCGACGCTGCGGGAACGCTTCATCGGCTACGCGACCATCCGCGAGGTGTTCAACATCACGAAGGTCGGCAAGGTCGCCGGTTGTATGGTCACGCAGGGCACCGTCAAGCGCGGCGCCGGCGTCCGCCTGCTGCGCGACAACGTCGTCATTCACGAAGGCACGCTCAAGACGCTCAAGCGCTTCAAGGACGAGGTCAAGGACGTCCGCGAGGGTTACGAGTGCGGCATGGCCTTCGAGAATTACGACAACATCCAGGCCGGCGATCAGATCGAAGCCTTCGAGATCGACGAAATCGCTCGCGAGCTTTGAGACCGACGGTCCGCCCGGCCCCTCCCGGTGTTTTACCGGACGGGGCCGGGCGGTTCGTTTTTCGGACGAGAGGTGATGCCACCTGGAGGTGACGCTATGGATCGCATTCCGCTATCCGAAGCCGACGGGCATATGGCCGAACTGATCGACCGGGTGGAGAATGACGAGGAGATCGTCATTCTTCGCGATGGGAAACCTGCGGTCAGGCTGGTGCCCGTCGCGGAAGGCCCCCTCGCGGAAGACGGAGTGTCCGCGCCGACGCCGTCCGGCAAGCGGCCGGTGCGGTTCGGCTTCGCCAAGGGACAAATCCGGATCGCCGACGATTTCGACGCTCCGCTGCCCGACGACCTGCTGAAGAGCTTCTACGGTCTCGCTCCGAACGAGGAGTGGCCGGATCAGTGGAAAGGGATGCCGGGGTGAGGCTGCTGCTCGACAGTCATGTGCTGCTGTGGCTGGCGACCGATGACCCGAAGCTCGGTTCCGCCGTCCTGACCGTGATCGCCGACGGTTCCAACACCGTGCTGGCGAGCATCGCGTCGCTCTGGGAACTCACCATCAAGTCCAGCTTCGGAAAACTGACCTTGCCCGCCGGGTTCCATCGCCTTCTGGTCGAAAACGGTCTGACGATCCATGCAATCGACGTCCGTCGCATCGACCGGCTGGACCATCTGCCCCGGCATCATGGCGACCCCTTCGACCGGATGCTGATCGCCCAGGCCCAGGCCGATGGCCTGACTTTGGTCAGCGCCGACCGAACCATCAGACTTTACGACGTGCCCGTTCTCTGGTCCTGACACCGGTCAGGCCGCCGCGGGCGCCAGACATCGACGAAAGACACGTACCATGGCCAGCAAGAAGCGCGGCGCGTTCATCGCCGGCAAGCCCCCGTCCCAACGGCAACTGCGCGTCGGCGAGGAGGTGCGCCACGCCCTTGCCGACCTGTTCCGCCGCGGGGACTTCCACGATCCGGAACTGGCCTCGCTGAACGTCACGGTCACCGAGGTGCGGATCAGCCCCGACCTGTCCAACGCCACCGTCTTCTATGCGACGCTGGGCGGCGAGCGGATGGAGGAGGCGCAGGTCGCCCTGAAGCGGGCCGCCGCCTTCCTGCGCGGGCAGGTCGCGCGCATGGTCAACCTGCGCCACGCCCCGACGCTGAGCTTCGAGGGCGACACCTCCTTCGACTACGCCCACCGCATCGACAGCATCCTGCACAGCCCGGAGGTCGCCCGCGACCTGAGCGGCCATCCGCTGGGCCGCGTCAATGGCGACGACGACCACGACGAGGACGAGGACGACTCCTGGGACGAGGAGGGCGACGAAGAGGGGGATGAGGACGGCGACGACCTCGGCCCCGACGAGACGGACGAGGACGACGATCTCGACGACGACCGCGCCATGCTCGACGACGAGGACAAGAGCGGGGACAAGGACGAGAGCCGGGGCGGCCGTCGTGGCTCGTAAGCGCAAGGGCACGCCGATCCATGGCTGGGTGGTGCTGGACAAGCCGGAAGGCATGACCTCCACCCAGGCGCTGTCGAAGGTGCGCCGCCTGCTGAACGCCGAGAAGGCCGGGCATGGCGGCACGCTGGACCCGCTGGCGACCGGCATCCTGCCGATCGCGCTGGGCGAGGCGACCAAGACCGTGTCCTACGCCATGGACGGTGCCAAGACCTACCGCTTCTCCATCCGCTGGGGCGAGCGCACCAGCACCGACGACCGCGAGGGCGAGGTGATCGCCCGCTCGGACCACCGTCCGGCGACCGAGGCGATCCGCGCCGCCCTGCCCGCCTTCCTGGGCGAGATCCAGCAGGTGCCGCCGCAGTTCTGCGCCATCAAGATCGACGGCGAGCGCGCCTACGACATCGCGCGCGAAGGCGATGCGGTCGATCTGGCCGCCCGCACCGTGCGCATCGACCGCTTCGAGCTGGTCGAGGAACCGGACGCCGACCATGCGGTGTTTGAGGTCGATTGCGGCAAGGGCACCTATGTCCGCTCGCTGGCGCGCGACCTGTCGGAAGCGCTCGGCACGGTCGGCCATGTCGGGCTTCTGCGCCGCCTGCGCGTCGGCTCCTTCACGCTGGAGCGCGCGATTTCCCTGGACGAACTGGCCGCCATGGAGCAAGGTGCGGCCGTCGAACGACTTCTGTTGCCGATCGAGACCGCGCTGGACGACATCCCGGCGCTGGCCCTGACGGAAGCGGAAGCGCACCGACTGAGGCACGGCCAGACGGTCGCTCTCCTCACCCGGCAGGATCGTGAACGCCTGATGGCGCTTCAGGGTGCTGACGGTGGGGATGGCACCGTCATTGCGCTTTTCGGCGGAACGCCGGTGGCGTTGGCCCGTGTCGAGGGGGCGGAGGTCCGTCCGGTGCGCGTGCTCAACCTCACGTGATTTAGGAGACCCCGATGTCGATTACGCCCGAGCGCAAGCAAGAGCTGATCAAGGAATTTTCCCGCGGCACCAACGACACCGGTTCGCCCGAGGTCCAGGTGTCGATCCTGACGGAGCGCATCAGCAACCTGACGGATCACCTGAAGGGCCACAAGAAGGACTTCCACTCCCGCCGTGGTCTGCTGGTGATGGTCGGTCAGCGCCGCCGTCTGCTCGACTATCTGAAGAAGAAGGATCACTCGCGCTACGCCGCTCTGATCGAGCGTCTGGGCCTGCGCCGCTAACGGCTGCGCCGTCCCGCTGACGGGTTCGGGTTCCCCCGGCCGGCCACCCCGGCCGGGGGCTTCCCCCGGAAGCCGGCGGGACCACGGACGTCGGATATGGGCGTCGAACATCGAAGTCCTCGTTCACCTGTACCGTTCCGGAACACCTCATTGGTTATTGGCAATAGAAACTGGATCTTGAGCGTTTCGTGATGGACAGGCCGGCCCGATCATTCGGGGACCGGCCTTTTTTGCATTCACGCCACTTCTATCTCGATTCGTTTGGTGCTGTTGTCGAACACCGTCATTTCAGTTTTCTCGCGGGGTCCTACGACCGATGGCCCCGGCCTTGGGCGGCAATCCGGCCGTTGCAGGGTGTCGGATGGAAGGAAAGAATCCATGTTCACTGTTCATCGCAAGGAAATCGAGTGGGGCGGCCGCAAGCTGGTCCTGGAAACGGGCAAGATCGCCCGCCAGGCCAACGGCGCGGTTCTGGTCACCTATGGTGACACCACCGTCCTGTGCACCGCCGTCGCCGCCAAGGCGCCGAAGCCGGGCGTCGATTTCTTCCCGCTGACCGTCAATTACCAGGAAAAGGCGTTCGCGGCCGGTAAGATCCCCGGCGGCTTCTTCAAGCGCGAAGGCCGTCCGACCGAGAAGGAAACGCTGGTCAGCCGCCTGATCGACCGTCCGATCCGTCCGCTGTTCGCCGACGGCTTCCGCAACGAGACCCAGGTCGTCTGCACCGTGCTGAGCCACGATCTGGAGAACGATCCGGACATCGTCGCGATGGTCGGCGCGTCCGCCGCGCTGACGATCTCCGGCATCCCGTTCCTGGGTCCGATCGCCGCCGCCCGCGTCGGCTACAAGAACGGCCAGTACATCCTGAACCCGACCCGGGACGAGGTCGGCGACAGCGATCTGGATCTGGTCGTCGCCGGCACCGTCGAAGGCGTGCTGATGGTCGAATCGGAAGCCAAGGAGCTGACCGAGGAGGTCATGCTGGGCGCCGTCATGTTCGGCCACACCAACTTCCAGCCGGTGATCAACCTGATCATCGACCTGGCCGAGGAAGCCGCCAAGGAGCCGTGGGACCTGCCGGAGCCGGCCTATGACCGCAAGGCCCTGAAGGCCCGCCTGCGCGAGACCGTCGGCGCCGCCGTCGAGGCCGCCTACACCGAGACGGTGAAGCAGAGCCGCTACGAGAAGGTCGGCGCCGCCAAGGCGAAGGCGCTCGAGACGCTGGCCGAGGAATTCGACGCCCAGTCCATCGGGTTCGAGTTCAAGGAGCTGGAAGCCGACATCCTGCGCGGCGCCGTGCTCAAGACCGGCCGCCGCATCGACGGCCGCGACACCAAGACCGTGCGCCCGATCGTGTCGGAAGTCGGCGTGCTGCCGCGCGCCCACGGCTCGGCCCTGTTCACCCGCGGCGAGACCCAGGCGCTGGTCGTCACCACGCTGGGCACCAGCCAGGACGAGCAGATCATCGACGCGCTCGAGGGCGAGTACCGCGAGCACTTCATGCTGCACTACAACTTCCCCCCGTACTCGGTGGGTGAAGCCGGCCGCATGGGCAGCCCGGGCCGCCGCGAGATCGGCCACGGCAAGCTGGCGTGGCGCGCCATCCACCCGCTGCTGCCGAAGAAGGAAGACTTCCCCTACACGCTGCGCGTCGTGTCGGAAGTCACGGAGTCCAACGGCTCCTCCTCGATGGCCACTGTCTGCGGCACCTCGCTGTCGCTGATGGACGCCGGCGCGCCGCTGATCCGTCCGGTCGCCGGCATCGCCATGGGCCTGATCAAGGAAGACCACGGCTTCGCCGTCCTGTCGGACATCCTGGGTGACGAAGACCACCTGGGCGACATGGACTTCAAGGTCGCCGGCACCGAGGTCGGCGTCACCGCGCTGCAGATGGACATCAAGATCACCTCGATCACCGAGGAGATCATGAAGATCGCGCTGGGCCAGGCCAAGGACGGCCGCCTGCACATCCTCGGCGAGATGTCGAAGGCGCTGACCGGCGCCCGCGAAGGCGTCAACGAGAACGCCCCGCGCATCACCGTCATCAACATCCCGAAGGAGAAGATCCGCGACGTGATCGGCTCCGGCGGCAAGGTGATCCGCGAGATCGTCGAGCAGACCGGCGCCAAGATCGACATCGAGGACGACGGCACCGTCAAGGTCTCGGCCGTCGACCAGAAGAAGTCGGACGCCGCCATCGAGTGGATCAAGGGCATCGTCGCCGAGCCGGAGATGAACGTCGTCTACACCGGCAAGGTGGTGAAGGTCGTCGATTTCGGCGCCTTCGTGAACTTCCTGGGTTCGCGCGACGGCCTCGTCCACATCTCCGAACTGGCGCAGCAGCGCGTCGGCAAAGTGTCGGACGTCGTGTCGCAGGGTGACTCGGTGAAGGTCAAGGTCATCGGCTTCGACGACCGCGGCAAGGTCAAGCTGTCGATGAAGCAGGTCGACCAGGCCACCGGCGAGGACCTGACCAAGAAGGCGGAGTGATCCGCCGGTAAGGTTCGGGAACGCCGGGCAACCGCCCGGCGGGACCTGCCATGAACAGGGGCGCTTCCCATCGGGGAGCGCCTCTTGTCATTTTAGGTGTCATTATGGGCACCCTTCCCTCTTCCGCAGTTCCCCATGTCCCGCGCCGAACGTCTCCTCGATCTGATGCAGCTTCTGCGGCGGCATCGCCAGCCGGTCAGCGGCAAGTCGCTTGCCGGCGAGCTGGGGGTCAGTCTGCGCACGCTCTACCGCGACATCGCCACGCTGCAGGCGCAGGGCGCGATGATCGAGGGGGAGCCGGGGGTCGGATATCTGCTGCGCGCCGGCTTCCTGCTGCCGCCGCTGATGTTCACCGAGGAGGAGGTCGAGGCGCTGGTGCTGGGCTCGCGCTGGGTGGTGGAGCGCGGCGACAGCCGGCTGGGCGGGGCGGCGCGCAACGCGCTCGCCAAGATCGCCGCGGTGCTGCCGCCGGACAAGCGCGAGGGGCTGGACGGCTCGGCCCTGCTGGTCGGTCCGGGCGAGCCCATCGCCGGAGGCGATAACAATGTTTCGGCGGGAGATGCCGAGCTGGCGACCATCCGCGGCGCGATCCGCGGGGAGCGCAAGCTGGAGATCGCCTATCGCGACCGCGACGGGTCGGAGAGCCGGCGCACCGTCTGGCCCTTCGCGCTGGGCTTCTTCGACCGGGTGCGGGTGATGGTGGCGTGGTGCGAACTGCGCCAGTCCTTCCGCCATTTCCGCACCGACCGCATCCTGGCGCTGACCGCCAGCGAGACCCGCTATCCCCGCCGCCGTCAGGCGATGCTGAAGGAATGGCGCGCGGCGGAGGGTATCCCGCAACGATGACAGGATGCTGACGGAAACTGTCAGCATGCCGGCCTAGTCTTGGCTTTGCCGGTGAGGGCGCCGAACGAAACCGCCCCACCCCAATCCTTCAAGACCGGAGCCGACCATGCCCGCCACCCAGACCGTCAGCAAAGCCGCCGCCCTCGCCCTCGATTTCGTCCTGCTCTATGTCGACAGCCCGGCCGCCAGCGCCGCCTTCTACGCCGACCTGCTGGGCCGCAAGCCGGTGGAAGCCTCCCCCACCTTCGCCATGTTCAAGGCGGGCAACGGGCTGATGCTGGGCCTGTGGTCGCGCCACACGGTGGAGCCGGCGGCGACCGCGCCCGGCGGCGGGGAGATCGCCTTCACCGTCGCCGACGAGGCCGCCGTGCGCGACCTGCACGCCGACTGGAGCGCCCGCGGCCTGACCATCCTGCAACCCCCGACCGCGATGGATTTCGGTCATACCTTCGTTGCACAGGACCCGGACGGCCATCGCCTGCGTGTGTTCGCACCCAATCAGGAAGAAGCTCAGACGGTGCAGGTGCGGTCGTGAGCGGCGGCACAGACACCGGTGCCTGGATCGCCGTGGCCAGCGCCGAGCATGTCCGGCGCGGACGGGCCGGCGGCTTCATGCAGGTCTGCCACGGCAAGGCGGCCCCGCTGCGGCGGATCCGGGCGGGCGACCGGGTGGCGTACTACTCCCCCACCGACCGGTTCGGGGCGGCCGACGGGCTGAAGTCCTTCACCGCCATCGGCGCCATCCTGCCGGGCGAGCCCTACCGCTTCGACATGGGCGGCGGCTTCATCCCCTTCCGTCGCGACGTGTCCTGGTGGCCGGCGGAGGAGGCGCCGATCCAACCGCTGCTGGACCGGCTGGAGCTGACCGCCGGGGTGCGGAACTGGGGCTATCCCTTCCGCTTCGGCCTGCTGCCGGTCAGCCTGCGCGACTTCGACATGATCGCGGAGGCGATGGGGGTGGCGGCGCAGAAGGCGATGGCGGCCTGATCGGGAAAAAATCACCGGGGCGCGGCGGATGAAACGCCCCGCCTCCGGCGTCCCACACCGGGGAATAGGGGCGCCGCCGGAGGTCCGGGGCGCCTGATACCTTGGTGTCAGAGTACGAACGAATGGTGGATCGGCCTGACCGAGATCAAGGCGAAACCCCTCGCAGTCCGTCATACATGCGCTTATATCGTCCGCAAGCCTGACCAAGGTCACCTGTACCGGGGCCATCGTTCCATGCATCGTTTCGCCAACCCCGCCCGCTTCCTGCGCCTGTCGGCCCTGCTGTTGCCGTGGTGCGCCGGGGCGACCGTGATCCTGACGATCCTCGGTCTGTGGTTCAGCCTGTTCAGCTCGCCGCCCGACTATCAGCAGGGCGAGACGGTGCGGATCATGTACATCCATGTCCCCGCCGCCTGGATGAGCCTGTTCGTCTACACCAACATGGCCATCGCCGCGGCTTGCGGCCTGGTGTGGAAGCACCCGCTGGCCGACCTGTTCGCCAAGGCCGCCGCCCCCATCGGCGCCGGCTTCACCTTCGTCTGCCTGGTGACCGGGTCGCTGTGGGGGGCGCCGATGTGGGGAACCTGGTGGGTGTGGGACGCCCGGCTGACCAGCGTGCTGATCCTGTTCTTCCTCTATCTCGGCTACATGGCCCTGGTGAACGCCTTCGACGATCCGCAGCGCGGCATGAAGGCGGGCAACGTCCTGCTGCTGGTCGGCATCGTCAACGTGCCGATCATCAAGTTCTCGGTCGACTGGTGGAACACGCTGCACCAGCCGGCCAGCGTCGTGCGGATGGGCGGTCCCAGCATCGACCCCAGCATGCTGACACCGCTGCTGGTGATGGCCGGCGCCTTCACCGCCTATTTCCTGTCGGTGGTGCTGCTGCGCGTGCGCACCGAGATCGCCCAGCGCAAGATCCAGACGCTGCGGCTGGCAGTCGCCGGCGGGGTTGCTGGCGATGGTACCGTCCATGACGGGATGCGGGGGTAAGGACGATGAGCGAATTCCTCCATATGGGCGGGTATGCCGCCTATATCTGGCCGGCCTACGGCATCGCCACCCTCGTCCTGCTGGGGCTGCTGGTCGCCACCTGGAAGGGGCTGCGCAACGCCGAGGCGACGCTGAAGGCGCTGGAAAGCGCCCGGCCCGCCCGCCGCCGCACCCGCAATGCCGGTCGCAAGATGGCCGATCAGAGCGCCGGAAGACCGGCGGAAGCGAGCGAAGGATGACCCGCAAGAAACGCCGCCTTTATATGCTGGGCCTCGCCCTTCTCGGGCTGGGTTCGGCGACCGCCCTGGCGCTGACCGCCTTCCAGGACAACATCGTCTTCTTCTACAGCCCGAGCCAGCTGCAGACGCAGCAGGTCGGCGACCGCAATTTCCGCCTGGGCGGGCTGGTCGAGGAAGGCAGCGTCCAGAAGCAGCCGGACGGCGTCACCACCGCCTTCCGCGTCACCGACACCGCCCACACCGTGGATGTCCGCTATCGCGGCCAGCTGCCCGACCTGTTCCGCGAGGGCCAGGGCGTGGTGGCGGAGGGCCGGATGACCGGCGGCGTCTTCGTCGCGCGCGAGGTGCTGGCCAAGCATGACGAGAACTACATGCCGCCCGAGGTGTCGGAGGCCCTGAAGCAGGCCGGCGTCTACAAGAACCCGGCGGAGTCCGCGACGAAGACCGCGAAGAAGGAGTAGCGGACCCGTGATCCCCGAACTCGGCCATTACGCGCTGGTGCTGGCGCTGTTCGTCGCGCTGGTGCAGTCGGTGCCGCCGCTGGTCGGCGCCGCCACCCGCAACGGCGCCTGGATGAACGTCGCGGTGCCGGCGGCCATCGCCCAGATGCTGCTGGTGCTGCTGTCCTACGCGGCGCTGACCTGGGCGCATGTGGTGTCCGATTTCAGCGTGCTGAACGTGGTGCAGAACAGCCACTCGGCCAAGCCGATGCTCTACAAGGTGTCGGGCGTCTGGGGCAACCACGAGGGCTCGATGATGCTGTGGATCGTCATGCTGACGATCTTCGGCGCCGCCGTCGCCCTGTTCGGGCGCAATTTGCCGCCGACGCTGAAGGCACGCGTGCTGGCGGTCCAGGGGCTGATCGGGGTCGGCTTCCTGCTGTTCATCCTGATCACGTCGAACCCCTTCATCCGCGTGATTCCGGCGCCCATCGACGGCAACGATTTGAACCCGCTGTTGCAGGACCCCGGCCTCGCCTTCCACCCGCCCTTCCTCTATGCGGGCTATGTCGGCTTCTCGATGGCCTTCTCCTTCGCCGTCGCAGCATTGATCGAGGGGCGGGTCGATCCCGCCTGGGCGCGCTGGGTGCGGCCCTGGACGCTGGCGGCCTGGTCGACCCTGACCATGGGCATCGCCATGGGCTCCTGGTGGGCCTATTACGAGCTGGGCTGGGGCGGCTGGTGGTACTGGGACCCGGTCGAGAACGCCTCCTTCATGCCCTGGCTGGCCGGCACCGCCCTGCTGCATTCGGCAATCGT
Source organism: Azospirillum sp. TSH64 (assembly GCF_003116035.1). GTDB lineage: Bacteria > Pseudomonadota > Alphaproteobacteria > Azospirillales > Azospirillaceae > Azospirillum. The sequence goes on along the minus strand of NZ_LGQW01000015.1, from coordinate 1,126,046 downwards.
GGTGGAGAAGCGCGACGCGCTGAAGAGCTGGACCATCCTGCTGGCCATCGTCACCTTCTCGCTGTCGCTGATGGGCACCTTCCTGGTGCGCTCCGGCATCCTGACCTCGGTCCATGCCTTCGCCGTCGATCCCAAGCGCGGCATCTTCATCCTGGTTCTGCTGGCGATCGCAACCGGCGGCTCCTTGCTGCTCTACAGCCTGCGGGCGCCGACGCTGAAGGCGGGCGGGCTGTTCGCGCCGATCAGCCGCGAAGGCGCGCTGGTGTTGAACAACCTGCTGCTGTCGACCGCGACGGCGACGGTGTTCATCGGCACGCTCTATCCGCTGTTCCTCGACATCCTGAAGCTGGGCAAGGTGTCGGTCGGCGCCCCCTTCTTCAACGCCACCTTCGTGCCGGTCGCCATCCCGATGGTGATCGCCATGGTTGTCGGCCCCTATCTGTCCTGGAAGCGGGCGGATCTGGGAGCCGCACTGACCCGGCTGTGGGTGGCCGGCGTCGCCGTGGTGGCCGCCGTCGCCGTCACCGCCTATGTCAAGGCGGGCAGCGGCCCGCTGCTGGCGCTGGTCGGCATCGGGCTTGCCGCCTGGGCCTTCGTCGGCTCGCTGGTCGAGTTCGCCGACCGCATCGCCCTGTTCCGCACCTCGTTCAAGAACAGCTGGAACCGCGCCGTGCATCTGCCGCGCAGCGCCTGGGGCATGACCATCGCCCATGCCAGCATCGGCCTGTCGATCCTCGGCATGACCGGAACCTCGGCCTGGCAGACGGAATCGATCACGGCGATGAGACCGGGCGACCGGGCCAGCGTCGCCGGCTACGAGTTCCAGTTCGACGGCGTCGGGCTGGTCGACGGCCCGAACTTCAAGGCGGAGCGCGGCACCTTCACGGTGACGAAGGACGGCCAGCGCATCGCCACGCTGGAGCCGGAACGCCGCAGCTACAGCACCACCCGCATGACCACCACGGAATCGGCCATCCACACCACGGTCTTCTCCGACCTGTATGTGGCGCTGGGCGACCCGACGCAGAACGGCACCGCCTGGATCGTCCGCATCTACCACCACCCGCTGGTGCCGTGGATCTGGATCGGCGGCGTCGGCATGATGCTGGGCGGGCTGGTCAGCCTGACCGACCGCCGTTTCCGCATCGGCGCGCCGGAACGCCGCCGCGCGGCCGGAAAGACCGGTGGCAAGTCGGCTCCGCTGCCGGCCGAATGAGGACACAAGACACCATGCGCCGCCTTCTGTACCTGCTGCCCTTCCTGCTCTTCATCGGGGTGGGCATCGCTTTCTACCTGGGGTTCGAGCGCGACCCGCGCGACATCCCGTCGGCCCTGATCGACAAGCCGGCCCCGACCTTCGACCTGCCCGCCATTCCGGGCCAGATGGTCCAGGGCCAGCCGGCGGCCAGCGGCCTGTCTTCGGCCAAGCTGGCCGGCGACGTGACGCTGGTGAACGTCTTCGCCTCCTGGTGCATCCCCTGCAAGGCGGAGCATCCCGTCATCACCCGCCTGTCGCGCGAGCAGGGGGTGACGGTCTACGGCATCAACTACAAGGACAAGCCGGAGGATGCGCTGACCTGGCTGTCGCGCAACGGCAACCCCTATGCCGCCATCGGCGCCGACCAGGATGGCCGGGTGTCGATCGACTGGGGCGTCTACGGCGTTCCGGAGAGCTACCTGATCGACCGCAAGGGCCGCATCCGCTTCAAGCATGTCGGCCCGCTGACCCCGCAGGTGGTGGAGGAGCAGATCCTCCCGATGGTCAAGCATCTGAGGCAGGGCTGATGACGCGCCTCCTCCTCGCCGCCCTGCTGGCGCTGTCCGCGCTGTCTTCCCCCGCCCTGGCCGTCCAGCCGGACGAGGTGCTGCCGGATCCGGCGCTGGAGACCCGCGCCCGCACCATCAGCCAGGAGCTGCGCTGCCTCGTCTGCCAGAACCAGTCCATCGACGACAGCAACGCGCCGCTGGCCCGCGACCTGCGCGTTCTGGTGCGCGACCGGCTGAAGGCCGGCGACAGCGACGACAAGGTGATGGAGTACGTCACCGACCGCTACGGCGACTATGTGCTGCTGCGGCCGCCCTTCAAGGCGACGACGCTGGTGCTGTGGATCGGTCCCTTCGCCGTGCTGCTGCTGGGGGCGGCCGGCACCTTCCTGTTCCTGCGCGGGCGGCGCGGCGTGGCCGCCGGTGCCGACACCGCGCCGCTGAGCGCGGATGAGCGGCGGCGGCTGGACGCCCTGCTGCGGAAAGGCGACTGATGCTGTTCTGGATTTTCGCCGCCGTCCTGACCGCGGCCGTGCTGCTGCTGCTCGTGCCGCCGCTTCTGCGCACGGCCGGATCCGGCCATGACCTTGTCCCTGGCCGCGAGGAGTTCGACCGCGAGGTCTACCGCGACCAGCTGGACGAGCTGGAGCGCGACCGCGCGCGCGGCCTGATCAACGACGCCCAGGCGGAAGCGGCCAGGGCGGAGATCGCCCGGCGCATGCTGGCGACCGCCGAGACGGGCGCGGCGACCGGCGGCGGCGCCGTCACCCCGCGCAGCGCCCGCGTCCTGGCCGTGCTGCTGGCGCTGGTGCTGCCGGTCGGCGCGCTTGCCGTCTATGGATCGGTCGGCCGTCCGGATCTGCCGGCGCAACCGCTGGCCTCGCGCAACATCGAGCAGGAGCGCGGCGGCCCGCCGAAGAGCGTTCTGGCGGCGATGGACAAGCTGAAGGCCCAGCTAGCCGAGAATCCCAGCGACATCCAGGGCTGGCTGATCCTGGGGCAGGCCTATGCCAAGATGGGCCGCAACGGCGATGCCGCCGACGCGCTGCGCCATGCCGTCGCCCTGAACCGGGACGATGTCGAGGTGCAGGGGCTGTTCGCCGAGACGCTGGTCTCGGCCAACGACGGCATGGTGCCGGAGGAGGCGGTGGCCGCCTTCGACGCCGTGCTGGCGAAGGAACCCAAGGACCCGCGCGCCCGCTTCTTCGCCGCCCTCGCCCGCTTCCAGGCCGGCGACCAGCAGGGGGCGCTGGACCGCTGGAGCGCGCTGATGGCGGAGTCCCCCGCCGATGCGCCGTGGGTGCCGGTGGTGCGCGACCAGATCCGCGAGGCCGCGGTGGCGCTGAACCTCGACCCCGCCAAGGTCACGCCGCAGCCGCTGCCGCCGGAGGGGAAGGAGCAGCAGACGGCGCAAGGGCAGCAGGGCGGCCAGCAGGCGGCCCCGAACGCGCAGGCCCAGGGCAACGCGCAGGGCAACGCGGCGGGCCAGGACGAGATGATCCGCGGCATGGTCGCCAACCTCGCCGCCCGGCTGGACGCCGACCCAACGGATGTCGATGGCTGGTTGAAGCTCGCCCGCTCCTACGGCGTGCTGGGCGACACCGCCAAGGCGCTGGACGCCGCCCGCAAGGCGCGCGAGCGGGCGCCGGACCGCGCCGACGTGCAGGTCGCCTACGCCAACGCCGTCTTGCAGAGCCAGCCGCGCAACGAGACGCCGAAGCCGCTGCCGGAAGAAGCCACGTCCGCCCTGCGGCTGGCGCTGAAGGCGGAGCCCGACAACAAGGATGCGCTGTGGCTGCTCGGCCTCGACGCCATGATGTCGGGGCACAAGGACGAGGCCGCCGCCCATTGGGGTAAGCTGATCGCCCAGTTCAAGCCGAGCGATCCGGAATACACTCTGTTGAAAGGACGTTTGGACGCGTTGAAGGCCGGCGGCTGACCCGCCGGACAACGTCCAACCAGAAAGCGGCAAGGAGAGGCTTGGTTGCCCCACAAGATCGACAGAGACACGCGCCTGTGCATTTCGCTTTCGGGCCGCCCGAGCAACATCGGCACGCGCTTCCACAATCACCTCTATGAAGCCCTCTCGCTGAATTACGTCTACAAGGCGTTCACCACCAACGATCTGCCGGGCGCCATCACCGGCATCCGGGCGCTGAACATCCGCGGCTGCGGCGTGTCGATGCCCTTCAAGGAAGCCTGCATCCCCTTCCTCGACGAGCTGGACCCGTCGGCCGCGGGCTTGCAGTCGGTCAACACCATCGTCAACGACACCGCCGAGGACGGCGGCAGCCGGCTGCGCGGCTACAACACCGACTATCTCGCGGTGCGCACGCTGCTGGACCGCCACGATGTTTCGCCCGGCCTGCCCTTCGCGCTGCGCGGCAGCGGCGGCATGGCCCGCGCGGTGCTGTGCGCGTTGCGCGATTCCGGCTTCACCAACGGCACGCTGATCGCCCGCAACGAGACGACCGGCCGCCGGCTGGCCGACGAGTACAGCCTGCCCTGGCAGCCGGACACAACCGGCATCGCCGAGGGGTGGCTGCTGGTCAACGTGACGCCGCTCGGCATGGCCGGCGGACCGGAGGCCGACACCCTGGCCTTCGAGCCGGCATTGATCGAGGCGGCGGCGCAGGTGTTCGATGTCGTCGCCATGCCGGCCGAAACCCCGCTGATCCGTGCCGCGCGGGACGCCGGCAAGCCGGTGATCACCGGCGCGGAAGTGATCGCCCTGCAGGCGCTCGAACAGTTCGTGCTCTACACCGGCGTCCGTCCGACCGACGAGCAGATCGCCGCGGCCGCCGCCTGGTCGCAGGCCTGAGCCGGCACATCGTTTCCGAGCCATCATTTCCCGCGCGCTCTTTTTCTTTGCAGCGCGGCAACACACATTGACAGGGGCGGGCCGACGGGCTTTATCCGTTGGCACCGCCCTTTTCCTTGCCGCAGAAGGTTCCGCGCCGATGACCCGCAGACGACTGCCCACGCCCGACGAGCGGCGCCTGTGGCGGATCGCCATGCGCGACGCCGAACCGATGCCCGGCCGCGCCGTCGAGGCCGAGCCGGAACCGCTGGCGACCATGGCGGAACTGGTGGAGGAACCGGTGGCGACCAGCCTCGCCCCGCCGCCGACCGCCAGGCAATTCCCCTCCCCGGCCCGGCCGTCGCACGCGGCCCATCCGCCGCTGACGCCCGGTTCGACCGCCAACATCGACCGCCGCACCGGCGACCGGTTCCGCCGCGGCGAGCTGGAGATCGACGGCCGCATCGACCTGCACGGCATGACCCAGGCGCAGGCGCACCACGCGCTCGCCGGCTTCGTCCACCGCGCCTGGAACGAGGGGCGGCGCTGCGTTCTGGTCATCACCGGCAAGGGCAGTTTCGGCAGCCTGGGCGTGCTGCGGCAGGCGACCCCCCGCTGGCTGGCGGACCCGGCCCTGCGCCCGATGGTGCTGGCGATCCAGCCGGCCCAGCCCAAGCATGGCGGCGACGGCGCGCTGTATGTCTTGATCAAACGGCGGCGCGACCGTAAGGACTAAGTCCCAAACAGTCAGCGACTTAAACCAGGGACTCCACATGACCCCGTTCGGCGAACGGGTCCGGTCGCTGCGCGACGCCAGGGGCGTGACGCTGAAGCAGATGGCGACCGACCTGTCCATCTCGTCCGCCTATCTGTCGGCGCTGGAGCATGGCAAGCGCGGCCAGCCCTCCCCCCAGCTGGTCCGGCAGATCTGCGCCTATTTCGGCATCATCTGGGACGAGGCGGAGGAGCTGGAACGGCTGGCGGATCTGTCCCACCCGCGCGTGACGGTGGACACCTCCGGCCTGAGCGCACGGGCGACGGAACTCGCCAACCTTCTGTCGGAACGGATCGGCGATCTGGACGAGGACGGGATCGCGGCGATCCTGGCGATCCTGGACGCCGTGCCACCGAAGAAGGGGACACGGCGCCGGGCGGGGATGCGGCGGCGGTAGACGCTACCGGCGGCAGATGCCGCCGGCGCCGGGCGGCTCAGGCCTTGCCGATCATCCGGCCCAGGTCGCGGCCGGCGAACAGGTGGATGTGCAGGTGGGGCACTTCCTGGTGTGCGGCCTCGCCGCAATTGGACAGGATGCGGTAGCCGGGGCCGTCGGCGCCGACCATGCGGGCGACCTCGCCCACCGCGCGGAACAGGCCGGCGATCTCCGCCTCCGACGCCTTGGCGGTGAAGTCGTCCATGTCGGTGTAGGCGCCCTTCGGGATCACCAGCACATGGGTCGGCGTCTGCGGCTCGATGTCGTGGAATGCCAGCGCGTGTTCGGTCTCGTGCACCTTCTTGCACGGGATTTCGCCGCGCAGGATGCGGGCGAACACGTTGTTGGCGTCATAGCTCTTGGCCATCGCATGCGTCCTCTTGCTGGGAAGTCCCGGTCAGGTCTTGCGGGACTTCTTCTCGTCGATGCCGCTGGTGCCCTCGCGCTGGGCGAGCTTGCTCCAGACCTCCACCGGATCCAGCCCGGTGTCGGCCCACAGAACCAGCAGGTGATAGAGCAGGTCGGCGGATTCCGCGGCCAGCGCCGCCTTGTCGCCGCGCACCGCCTCCAGGATCGCCTCCACCGCTTCCTCGCCCACCTTCTGGGCGATCTTGGCGGTGCCGCGGCTGTAGAGCTTCGCGGTGTAGGAGCTTTCCGGATCCGCGCCCTTGCGGGCCTGCACGGTGACGAACAGGCGGTCGAGCACCTCGGCGGACGGGGTGGCCGACGGGATGGCCTGAACCTTCTCGGCAGACTTCTCGCCGGCTTTTTCCGCAGCCTTCTCAGCGGCCTTCTTATCACCCATTGGTCGTCTCCAGCGCCTTGGCCGGGCGCACCGGGATGCCGGCGGTGGCGAGCGCGGCCTTGGCCTGGCCGATGGTGTAGGTGCCGAAATGGAAAATCGAGGCGGCGAGCACCGCGGTGGCGTGCCCCTCGCGGATGCCCTCGACCAGATGGTCGAGCGTGCCGACGCCGCCCGACGCGATCACCGGGACGCGGATCGAGTCCGCCACCGTGCGTGTCAGTTCCAGGTCGAAGCCGCTCTTGGTGCCGTCGCGGTCCATCGAGGTCAGCAGGATTTCGCCCGCCCCCAGCGATTCCATCCGCTTGGCCCACTCCACCGCGTCGATACCGGTGGCGTTGCGGCCGCCATGGGTGAAGACCTCCCATTTGGCCGGCCCGACCTTCTTGGCGTCGATGGCGACGACGATGCACTGGGCGCCGAACTTCTCGGCGCCTTCGCGCACGAACTCCGGCCGGTGGATCGCCGCGGTGTTGATCGACACCTTGTCGGCGCCGGCCAGCAGCAGCTTGCGGATGTCGTCGACCGTGCGCACGCCGCCGCCGACGGTCAGCGGCATGAAGACCTGCTCCGCCGTCCGCCGCACCACGTCGAAGATGGTGTCGCGGTTCTCGTGACTGGCGGTGATGTCGAGGAAGGTCAGCTCGTCGGCGCCTTCGCGGTCATAGACGCGGGCCTGCTCCACCGGATCGCCGGCATCGACCAGATCGACGAAATTGACCCCCTTCACCACCCGGCCGTCCTTGACGTCCAGGCAGGGGATGACACGCATCTTCAGCATCAGTCGGCGTCCTCGACGGCGGGGGCGGACAGCAGGGCCAGTGCCTCCTTGGGATCGATCCGGCCATCGTACAGCGCCCGGCCGCAGATCACGCCCTCGATCCCGGTGTCCTCCTCGACCTTCAGCGCCTTCAAATCCTCGATGGAGGAAACGCCGCCGGACGCGATGACCGGGGTGGTGAGGTGGAAGGCGAGATCGGAGGTGGATTCGACGTTGACGCCGCCCATCGCGCCGTCGCGGTTGATGTCGGTGTAGATGATGGCGGCGACGCCGCAATCCTCGAACTTCAGCGCCAGATCCAGCGCCTTGATGTCGGAGGTCTCGGCCCAGCCGGCCACCGCGACATAGCCTTCGCGCGCATCGATGCCGACGGCGACCCTGCCGGGGAACTCGCGGCAGGCCGCCTTCACCAGTTCGGGATCGCGCAGCGCCACCGTGCCCAGGATGACGCGGCTGATGCCCTTCTCCAGCCACATGCCGATGGTGTTGAGGTCGCGGATGCCGCCGCCGAGCTGCACCGGGATGGTGACCGACTTCAGGATGCTCTCGACCGCCGCACCGTTCACCGGCTTGCCTTCGAAGGCACCGTTGAGGTCGACCAGATGCAGCCATTCAAAGCCCTGGCTCTGGAACAGGCGGGCCTGTTCGCCGGGATCGGTGTTGAAGACCGTGGCCTGGCTCATCTCGCCGCGCAGCAGGCGGACGCAGGCACCGTCCTTGAGGTCGATGGCGGGGTAGATGATCATCGCGGGCGTCTTCCTATGGCGTGGCTGGCGGTTGTCGGGCAGGCGGTGTCAGGCTGGCGGTGTCGGGCTGGCGCTCATGGGGCCGGCGGCTGTTGCGCAGGCTCGAGATCCTTGCAGTAGTAATGTCCGGCGAGCGGCTTTCCCTGCACCAGCGCGTAGAAGGGATGGGTGCCCCAGCGCTTGAAGCCGAGCGATTCATAGAGCGCGATGGCCGCATCCTGCGTCACGCGGACATCGAGGTTCAGCACCTTGAAGCCGACGGCGCGCGCCTCTTCCAGCACCGCCACGGTCAGGCGGCGGGCAAGGCCGTGGCCGCGCGCCCAGGGGGCGACGAAGCTGGTGGTCAGCTGGGCGGCGTGGGCCTGCGCCTCGTTGTTGCGCGGCGGCTTGACCAGCTGGGCCGATCCGGCCACCACCCCGTCCAGCCGGGCGACGAACATCACCCGTTCCGGCACCACCAGAACGCCCTTCCAATAGCGCTCCATCACGTCGCGCGGCGGCGGCTCGACCCAGCCGAAACCGCCGCCGGCACGGATGGCGTCGTCGGCGGCGTCGCAGAGGTCGTGCAGGTCGGCGGTCTTCAGCGCATCGACCTTGTCGATGGCGATCTCGGCCATCTCGTCAGACCTTCCAGCGCAGGAAATTGGCGATCAGCGCCAGGCCGGTCGCCTGGCTCTTTTCCGGATGGAACTGGGTGCCGACCAGATTGTCGCGCCCGACCACCGCGGCGAAGGGCCCGCCATAGTCCGCCGACGCGACCAGCGTGGCGGGATCGGCGAGCCTGAACTGGTAGGAATGGACGAAATAGGCATGGCTGCCTTCCGGCAGGCCGGCCAGCACCGGGTGCGGGTGGCGGATGTTCAGCTCGTTCCAGCCCATGTGCGGAATCTTCAGGGCCGGATCGGACGGCTCCAGCTTCACCACCTCGCCCGGGATCCAGCCCAGCCCCTCGGTCACGCCATATTCGCGGCCGCGCTCCGCCATCAGCTGCATGCCGACGCAGATGCCGAGGAAGGGCCGGCCGCGGCGGTGGACCACCTCCTCCAGTGCCTCCAGCATGCCCGGCACCTCCGACAGGCCGCGCTTGCAGTCGGCGAAGGCGCCGACGCCGGGCAGGACCACCCGGTCGGCCCGGCGGACCGCATCGGCGTCGGAGGTGACGAGGACGGTGTAGGACGCATCGGCTTCGCCGGCCGCGCGCTCGATCGCCTTGGCGGCGGAGCGCAGGTTGCCGGAGCCGTAATCGATCAGCGCGACCGTTTCCATGAACGTGACAAACCTTCCGATAGGACGGCAGAGGGGGAGGACTGGACCGTGGTCCCCGCCGTCAGAGCGATCCGCCGAGCGTGCCCTTGGTGGAGGGCACCGCATCGCGCTTGCGCGGGTCGATCTCCACCCCGGCGCGCAGCGCGCGGGCAAGCGCCTTGTAGCAGCTTTCCACGATGTGGTGGTTGTTCTCGCCATACAGGTTCTCGACGTGCAGCGTCACGCCCGCGGCCATGGCGAAGGCCTGGAACCACTCGCGGAACAGTTCGGTGTCGAAATCGCCGATCTTGTCGCGGGTGAAGTTCACCTTCCAGATCAGGTAGGGCCGGTTGGAGAAGTCCAGCGCCACCCGCGTCAGCGTCTCGTCCATCGGGACATAGGAATGGCCGTAGCGCTGGATGCCCTTGCGGTCGCCCAGCGCCTTCGCCACCGCCATGCCGATGGCGATGCCGGTGTCCTCGGTCGTGTGGTGGTAGTCGATGTGCAGGTCGCCATCGGCCAGGACCGTCAGGTCCATCAGGCTGTGGCGCGACAGCTGTTCCAGCATATGGTCGAGGAAGCCGACCCCCGTCTTGACGTCGTAGACGCCGGTGCCGTCAAGGTTCAGCGCGACCCGGATCCGGGTCTCCGTGGTGTTCCGCTCGATCGAGGCGCGGCGGCCGCCATTGATGGGGGTCTGGTCCATGGCGGTTTTGTAGCAGGAAGCATCCCTGCACGCCAGCATCCGGCACGATTGATGCGCGGCCTGTCCATTCCGACGATTGTCCTACGAACGTGTGCAGGATAGAGTTGTTTACACTTCCTGCGTGCATATCCGCTTATGACCGACCATCCGCGCTTTTTCGCCGCAGTTCTGACCGTGCTTCTCGGCCTGCTGCCGGCCGGATGCGCCAGCCTGTCCCCGCCGCCGCCGGTCGCCCGGACGGCGCCGCCGGTGGCCGCCGGGACCACCGCGCCGTTCCGCTTCGGCGAGCTGACCATCGGGTCGATGCGGCGCGGGATGCAGATCGGCCGCTATGTCTGGGGCATCGACTGCGCCCCGCCCTATGACGACGTCTATTGGACCAGCGGCGTCAACATGCGGCGCGGCTCCACCTTCGACGAGCGCTTCGCCGAGGCGATGACCGCCGCCGGCTTCGACGTGGTCGGCCGGCCCGGCGGTCCCGACAACCCCGACGGCAACCGCAGCCGCGCCCGCTTCACCGTGCAGGGCGACCTGCGCGACGTGCAGCTGGAGCTGTGCCACCGCACCAACTGGCTGACAGGCAGCAGCAAGGGCAGTTCCGGCACCGGCAGCGTCAAGGTGGAATGGACGGTCTACGACGCCCGCGGCGGCGGGATGGTGCACCGTGTGGTCACCACCGGCGCCATCGCGCAGGAGAGCGGCGTGCCGCAAGGCGACACCCTGCTGGTCGAGGAGGCCTTCGCCGCGGCGGTCGAGGCGCTCGCCGCCGACAACGGCTTCCGCGCCCTGCTGTCGGGCGGCGCCCTGCCCCGGTCCCAGCCTCAGTTCCAGTCTCCGTCTCCATCGGCGGCTCCGCCGGCCGTGTTTCCCGTGGCGGCGCCGGCCGGATCCGGTCCCACGCCGCTGACGCCGGACGCCGCACCCCCTGCCCTGGCCGCCGGGTCGGCGGCGTACCGTCCGGGCCGCCTGCTGCTGCGGACCGGGGCCGGATCCGGCCGGCCCGCATCGGCCAGACTGCCGGTCGGCGGGTCGCATGGGCTGGTGATCGGCGAGACCGATGCGGCCGGCGAGGTCCAGGCGGTGCTGCTGGCCCCGCTGCCCGGATCCGACCCCACCGTCACCGTCCGGCCCGCCCGCGGGGTGGAGCTGACCGGCTGGGTGGTCGGGCGCGACCCGGCCAGCGGCTTCGCCCTGGTGCGGGTACCGGCCCGGCTGCCCGCCCTGCCCGTCCGCACCGCGGCCCTGCACGTCAGCGAGCCGGTGCGGGCGATCCCCGGCGGACGGGGACGGGAGATCGCCGGCATCGTCGGCGGGCTGCCGGCCGACGATGGGTTCGGTGCCTCCAGGATCCAGGCGGATCTGGGCTCGGCCGCCCTGCTGACCGCGGTGACCGAGGCGGGCGATCCGCTGCTGGACGGCAGCGGCGCGCTGGTCGGCGTCGCGCCCTCCGCCGGCCGTTCCATCTCCACTCCGGCCGGTCTGGTCGAGTTCCTGGCACTCGGCCCGCTGCTCGACCGGCTGGGGGCGGATCCGGCCGGCCCCATGCCGTCCGCCGCTCCGGCCAAACCGGGCAAAACGCGCAGGAACGGCCCGGTCGAGTCCCTATGGGAGGAGGATGAGCCAAACGGCGATATGCTTGACGGGGACAGCGCCCCTCCCACATAGACCGGATGCCCTGCCGCCACGACTTGCAAGGTCCACGCGCCTGCGACGGCGCCCCGGATCCGGGGCGGCGGGACCGTTTCCCATTCTCCAGCGTGGTTCCCGCATGACCTATCCAGCGTCCAATCCTCATGATCCCATCCAGTGGCACGGCACGACGATCCTGTCGGTGCGCAAGAACGGTCAGGTGGTGATCGCCGGCGACGGGCAGGTCTCGGTCGGCCCGACGGTGATGAAGGCCAATGCGCGCAAGGTCCGCTGGCTGGCCGGCGGCACGGTGATGGCGGGCTTTGCCGGCGCCACTGCCGACGCGATGACCCTGTTCGAGCGGCTGGAAGGCAAGCTGGAGCAGTATCCCGGCCAGCTGACCCGCGCCTGCGTCGAGATGGCCAAGGACTGGCGCACCGACCGTTACCTGCGCCGCCTGGAGGCGATGATGGCGGTGGCCGACAAGAGCGTCAGCCTGGTGCTGACCGGCAACGGCGACGTGCTGGAGCCGGAGGACGGGCTGATCGGCATCGGCTCCGGCGGCTCCTACGCCCTGTCGGCGGCGCGTGCGCTGATCGACATCGACGGGATGGATGCGGAGGCCGTGGCGCGCAAGGCGATGAAGATCGCCGCCGGCATCTGCGTCTACACCAACGAAAACGTCACCCTGGAAAAGCTGTGATCGCCATGAGCCAGACCGCATCCGTTTCCGCCGACACCGCCGCCTTCAGCCCGCGCGAGATCGTCTCCGAACTCGACCGCTACATCGTCGGCCAGAACGAGGCCAAGCGCGCCGTCGCCATCGCGCTGCGCAACCGCTGGCGCCGGCAGCAGCTGCCCGAGGGGCTGCGGGAAGAGGTGTTGCCGAAGAACATCCTGATGATCGGCCCGACTGGCGTCGGCAAGACCGAGATCGCGCGGCGCCTCGCCCGGCTGGCCCAGGCCCCGTTCCTGAAGGTCGAGGCCACCAAGTTCACCGAGGTCGGCTATGTCGGCCGCGACGTGGAACAGATCGTCCGCGATCTGGTCGAGGCCGCCATCGGCCTGACCCGCGAGCGGCTGCGCAAGGAGGTCGCCGCCAAGGCCGAACTGCGGGCGGAGGAGCGGGTGCTCGACGCGCTGTGCGGCGACAACGCCAGTGCCGAGACGCGCGCCAAGTTCCGCAAGATGCTGCGCGAGGGCACGCTGAACGACAAGGAGATCGAAATCCAGGTCGCCGACACCGGGGCGCCGGCCGGCATGCCGACCTTCGACATCCCCGGCATGCCGGGCTCCCAAATGGGCATGCTGAACCTGAACGACATGTTCGGCAAGATGATGGGCGGCCGCACCAAGACCCGCCGCATGACGGTGGCCGAGAGCCACACCGTGCTGATGGCCGAGGAGTCGGACAAGCTGCTGGACCAGGAAAAGGTGGTGGCGGAGGCGATCCGCGCGGTCGAGCAGAACGGCATCGTCTTCCTGGACGAGATCGACAAGATCTCTGCCCGCTCCGACGCCCGCGGCGCCGATGTCAGCCGTGAAGGCGTCCAGCGCGACCTGCTGCCGCTGATCGAAGGTACGACGGTGTCGACCAAGCATGGGCCGGTGAAGACCGACCATGTCCTGTTCATCGCGTCGGGCGCCTTCCACGTCGCCAAGCCGTCGGACCTGCTGCCGGAGCTGCAGGGCCGCCTGCCGATCCGCGTCGAGCTGAAGGCGCTGAGCCAGGACGACTTCAAGCGCATCCTGACCGAGCCGGAAACCAGCCTGATCCGCCAGTACAAGGCGCTGATGAAGACGGAGGAGGTCGATCTGGTCTTCACCGACGACAGCATCGACGAGCTGGCCCGGCTGGCGGCGGAGATCAACGGCTCGGTGGAGAACATCGGCGCGCGCCGCCTGCACACGGTGCTGGAGCGGCTGCTGGAGGAGATCAGCTTCGCCGCCAGCGACCGCGCCGGCGAGACCGTCACCATCGACGCCGCCCTGGTGCGCGAGCGGGTCGGCGGGCTGGCGAAGAACGCGGATTTGTCGAAGTTCATCCTGTAAATGCGAGAGGGGCGCCCGGTCGGGCGCCCCTCTGCTTCACGTGAAACATTGCCCGGCGATTGCCCTGCCCGCCCCTTAGCTTCCTGCCGCCACCTTCACGCTTTTCGGCAGCAGCAGCACATAGCTCCCGCGGCTCTTCATCAGGCCGGCCCTGTGCTCCGCGTCTGCACCATGGCCCCAGAAGACATCGCCGCGCACCGGTCCACGGATCGCTCCGCCGGTGTCCTGGGCGACCAGCAGCCGTTGCAGCCGCTGCCCGGCATCGACCGGGTCCTCGGCATCCAGCCACACCGGAACGCCATAGGGCATGAACTTCGAGTCGACCGCCAGACTGCGGCCGGGCGTCAGCGCCACGCCCTGGGCGCCGTTCGGGCCGTCGCCGGTCAGCGTCTGGAAGAAGACGTAGGACGGGTTGACGTTCATCACCGCCGCCGCCTGGTCGGGATGCGCCAGCAGCCAGGCGCGGATGGTCTGGAGCGAGACCTCCTCCCGTTTCAAGGCACCGCGGTCGATCAGTTCCTTGCCGATGGCGACGTATTTGTGGCCGTTCTGGGCGGCGTAGCCGATGCGCGTCTCGCTGCCGTCGGCCAGCCGGATCCGGCCCGACCCCTGGATTTGCAGGAAGAAGGCGCCGATCGGGTCCTTCACCCACACCAGCTCCAGCCCCTTGCCCTTCAGCGATCCGGCGACAATGGCGGCGCGATCCTCGTAAGGCTTCAGCTTGCCGTCGACCACGCGGCCGGCGGTGCGCTCGCCCTTCCAACGGTCGGAGAAGTCGCCGAGATCGACCATCACCAGATCGGGCGGCCGGCGGTAGAGCGGCACCGGATAGGCCGGATCCGGGCGCAGGCTGCCCTCCAGCTCGGCCTCGTAATAGCCGGTGAACAGACCCTCGCGGGTACCGTTGTTGCCGGCGGCGTAGGGGGTAAAGTTCTGCTCGAAGAAGGCACGGGCGGCGGCATCGTCACCGGCGGGCAGATCCGCCAGCCGGGCGCAGGGGCCCTGCCAGTCGGCGATGGTCCCGGCCACCCCGTTCGGCCCGACGATCCGGTCGGCCGGCAGGCTTTTGAAGCGGGCGCAGGAGCGGGCGAGCGCCGGCACCGCCTGCGCCACCGGGTCGCTGCGCCAGCCGGCCAGATCGGCAAAGGACAGCGGCGCCAGGGTCAGGGCGTCGGGCGGCGGCTTGGCCTCCTCCTTGGGCGCGCAGGCCGAAAACAGCAACGCCACCGCCCCGAAGAGGGCGATGGCGCTGAAACCGGTACGGTGACGATGCGTCATTGCTGGCGGTCGTTCCTCACTGGACAGGACGCACCTCGACCAGCGCCCAGTTCGGATCGCGGGAGCGGAGGTTGCGGGCGAAGGTCCAGACGTCGGTGTTCTCCACCAGCGCCTTGGGGTCGCCATCGACGATGGCGCCGTTGCGGTCGCGCACCACATTCACCTGATCGGAGACCAGACGCACGGTGACGCGGGCGGTGCGGCCGGCATCCAGCTTCGCCTCCACCACCTCGGCCTCGCGGACCTGCTCGATGCGGGCCTCGTGCTGCTCGCCGGCGGCTTGGCGGTCGCGGATGACCTGGGCGAAGCTGTCATAGACGTCGTCGGCCAGCAGCGGGCGCAGCGTCGCGGTGTCGCCGCGGGCGAAGGCATCGACGATCATGGCGAAGGCGGCCTTGGAGCCTTCCAGGAAATGCTTCTCGTCGAAGGTCGGATCGGCGGCCCGGATCTGGTCGATGGAGGCGGCAAGCGACAGCGGCTCGTCCGAAACCACCACGTCGGCGCCGGGTGCGACATCCGGTCGCGTCCGGTTGCGCTCCGGCAAATTCACGACGTTGTCGGGCTTCGCCGCCCCCGGAGCCGGGGTGAAGGGGTTGGACCGCTGCCGCTCCTCCCCCGTGCGGCGGCCCAGCACGCTGCGCAGCCGATAGACGAGGAAGGCCGCGATCATCGCGAAGATCACGATCTCGATGAACACGAACCCGTCTCCCATCATCTGTTCCTTCCGATACGATTTGTCGTGAACGTCTGGCTGCGGCGAAATCGCCGGCGGATCCGGCCCGCCTCTGGACCTTGCGGCCGCTCGGCATTACGTGTTGCTTGCCCGCCGGTAATTGCCGATTGAACCGCCAATTGGGTGAGGCCGGCAGTCTTTCGACCGGTCGACCTATCCAAACCTAGATAGGGGCAGCGAGCCCGAAGAGCAAGGACACCATGAATCCCCTGTTGTTGATCCTTCTTCTGCCGATCCTGGAGATCGTCGGATTCATCCAGGTCGGCGATTGGATCGGCGCCGGGCCGACCATCGGGCTGCTGGCCCTGTCGGCGGTGGTGGGCGTGCTGCTGGTGCGTCACCAGGGGCTGGCCTCGCTGAGCAAGGCCCAGGCGGCGGCGGCGCGCGGCGAAGCACCCATCGGCACCGTGCTCGACGGCTTCTGCGCGGTGCTGGCCGGCGTCCTGCTGATCATCCCCGGCTTCCTGACCGACATCCTCGGCATCCTGCTGCTGATCCGGCCGCTGCGACGCGGCATCGGCCGCTGGTTGTTCAGCCGGATCGGCGCCGGCATGCCGGTCTTCACCACCACGGGCCGGGGTGGATTCGGAGCCGGGGGCTTCGGTCCCGGTTTCGGAGGCGCGGCCGGCGGCCCCACCAGCGGCGACCAGGGTTTCGGCAGTGCGGAATTCGGCACCGGCGGTCCGCGCCGCGGTGACGATCCCTTCCGCCCCACTCCCGGCGTGCCCGGCGTCATCGATGGGGATTTCCGCGACGTTACCCCGGAGGACAGGACCGGCGAGG
Organism: Azospirillum sp. TSH64; assembly: GCF_003116035.1. Taxonomy (GTDB): domain Bacteria; phylum Pseudomonadota; class Alphaproteobacteria; order Azospirillales; family Azospirillaceae; genus Azospirillum. Next base: position 1,109,516 of record NZ_LGQW01000015.1, on the reverse strand, counting down.
ATCGCGACGCGCCGCGGCTGACCGATTCCCAATGGGGCAGGCAGCGTCCGGACGAGCGGCGCTGAGCCGCTGCCCGGCGGCCGGTTTCCCGTCGGCGGTTTCCGTTGGCAGGACGGCCGATCCATGATAGCCAGCCCGTTGGGCGAAGGCACAACCGTCGCGAACCAAACCCTGTCACCTCACATCCGGGTCGGCCTGCGACCCCTGCCCTCCGTCCCTACCGGGATCGGGGATGGAAAGCGGGCCGGCGATTAGGAGTCCGTTATGTCCGATCAGATGAGCAACGGCGCCGAGCAGCAGCAGACGTCTTCGCTGCCGATGCATGTCCTCGCGCAGTATGTGAAGGACTTCTCCTTCGAGAACCCCAACGCCCCGCAGAGCCTGCTGCCGAACCAGCCGCAGCCTCAGGTCAACATCGGCGTCGACGTCCAGGGCCAGAAGGTCGGCGACGACATTTACGAGCTGACGCTGAACCTGCGCTGCGAAGCCCGCCAGGGCGAGTCCGTCGCCTTCCTGGTCGAGCTGGCCTATGGCGCGCTGTTCCAGTTCCCCGGCCTGCCGGAAGAGCATCACCGCCCGGTCCTGATGATCGAAGGCGCCCGGATGATCTTCCCGTTCGCCCGCGCCATCGTCTCCAGCGCGACCCGCGAAGGCGGCTTCCCGCCGCTGATGATCAACCCGATCGACTTCGCCGAGCTGTACCACCGCCAGTCGGCCCAGCAGGCCGAACAGCCGCAGCAGCCGCCCTTCTGATCCCAAGCGGGATCGGCCGAAGGGATCGAGTTGAGCCGAACAAGGAAAAGGGCGGGTGACCGGAAGGTCCCCGCCCTTTTTCTGTACCGCGACGGCAGGCCGCCCCCTCCGCAGAGGAGAGGGCGGATCCGGCGCGACCTTACTGGTTCATGCTTTCGAAGAACTCGTTGTTCGACTTGGTGTGCTTCAGCTTGTCGACCAGGAAGTCCACCGCGTCGGTCACGCCCATCGGCATCAGGATGCGGCGCAGGATCCACATCTTCGACATGGTGCCCTTGTCGACCAGCAGCTCCTCCTTGCGGGTGCCCGACTTGGAGATGTCGATGGCCGGGAAGGTGCGCTTGTCGGAGAGCTTGCGGTCCAGCACGATTTCCGAGTTGCCGGTGCCCTTGAACTCTTCGAAGATCACCTCGTCCATGCGGCTGCCGGTGTCGATCAGCGCGGTGGCGATGATGGTCAGCGACCCGCCCTCTTCCACGTTGCGGGCGGCACCGAAGAAGCGCTTGGGCCGCTGCAGGGCGTTGGCGTCGACACCGCCGGTCAGCACCTTGCCCGATGACGGCACCACGGTGTTGTAGGCGCGGGCCAGGCGGGTGATGCTGTCCAGCAGGATGACCACGTCGCGCTTGTGCTCGACCAGCCGCTTGGCCTTCTCGATCACCATTTCAGCGACCTGGACGTGGCGGGTCGCCGGTTCGTCGAAGGTGGAGCTGATGACCTCGCCGCGGACCGAGCGGGCCATGTCCGTCACTTCTTCCGGACGCTCGTCGATCAGGAGGACGATCAGGTAAGCTTCGGGGTGGTTGGTGGCGATCGAGTGGGCGATGTTCTGCAGCATCACCGTCTTGCCGGTGCGCGGCGGCGCCACGATCAGCCCGCGCTGCCCCTTGCCGAGCGGCGCCACCAGGTCGACGATGCGGCCAGTGAGGTTCTTCTTGGTGGGATCCTCGACCTCCATCCGGATGCGTTCTTCCGGATAGAGCGGCGTCAGGTTGTCGAAGTTGATGCGGTGACGGACCTTGTCGGGCGCGTCGAAATTGATGGTGTTGACCTTCAGCAGGGCGAAATAGCGCTCACCGTCCTTGGGCGAGCGGATCTGCCCTTCCACCGTGTCGCCGGTGCGCAGGCCGAAGCGGCGCACCTGGCTGGGGCTGACGTAAATGTCGTCGGGACCCGGCAGATAATTGGCTTCCGGCGAACGCAGGAAACCGAACCCGTCCTGCAGCACCTCCAACACGCCGTCGCCGAAGATCGGAATGTCGTTTTCCGCCAGCTGCTTCAGGATCGCGAACATCATGTCCTGCTTGCGCAGCGTGCTCGCGTTCTCGATCTGCAGCTCCTCCGCGAACGCCAGCAGTTCGGCGGGGCTTTTGCACTTCAGCTCTTGGAGATGCATCGGATTGCCTGTGAAATCGTCATGCGGGGGAGTGGCCTTGGAGGTGGGGAGTGCCGGAGGGTCCGGCCGACGGCGGCTGGGGGCGGCGGACGCCGCAACGCGGTCGCGTCGGGTGGGCAGCGGGTGGCGCTTTGGCGGGTGCGCACCAGGGCGTCCGGAAAATGGCCGCACGGGAGCAACTCGCCAGCCACCAGGCCCGGCTCAAGATCAGAGCGTCGGATCGGCAGATGTGGGCGTGGGAGGCCGCGGGGCGAAAACCCCGTGGTCCTGACATGGTTATCGGATCGGTGGACGCAAGTCAAACGAAAGCGGAACCGGCAAAGGTCGCGGATTCCGCTTTTTCCGGGGGATGGAAGGCCGGCGATTCACCTGCCCCCTGGTTCGGAAGGGGCCGGTCAGAAGGGCTTCACGATGACGAAGATGACGATGCCGATCATCAGCAGCGTCGGCACCTCGTTGGCGATGCGGAAGAAGCGCTGCGGCCGCGTGTTGCGGTCCTCGGCGAAGTCCCGGCGCCAGCGGGCCATCATCATGTGGCTGGCGGTCAGCAGCAGGACGAACAGCAGCTTGGCATGCAGCCAGCCCTGCTTCATCCATTCCGGCGTCAGCACGATCATGGCGATGCCGAACACGTACGCCGCGATCATCGCCGGGTTCATGATGGCGCGCAGCAGGCGGCGTTCCATCACCTTGAAGGTCTCCGACGCCTCCGATCCGGCCTGCACCTGGCAATGGTAGACGAACAGGCGCGGCAGGTAGAGCAGCCCCGCCATCCAGGCGATGATGCTGATGACGTGCAGCGCCTTGATCCATTCGTACAGCACCGGGCGTGTCCCCTTTTTTCGTTTCGGTTCAGCGCCGCGCCTGCGGGCAGCCGGAGAAGTTGGACGGGCAGATCCGGTCGCCCTTCTGCGAGCAGATCGCCGCCCTGCCCGCGACCGTCTGCCGCACCAGTTTGGCCAGCCCGTCGATGAAGCCGGGATGCACCCCGACCGTCGGCACGCGGGTGAAGTGCGGCACCCCCGCCTCCTTGGCGAGATGGCGGTATTCGACCTCGATCTCCACCAGCGTCTCCGAATGCTCCGACACGAAGGCCATCGGCACCACCAGGATCGGCACGCCGTCCTGGCCGGCGCGGCGGATCTCGGCGTCGGTGCTGGGGCCGATCCACTCCATCGGGCCGACGCGGCTCTGGTAGCAGTTGATCCAGTCCAGATCGTCGATGCCCAGCGCCGCGGCGATGGATTCGGCCGTCCGCTCGCACTGCCACTGATAGGGGTCGCCCCCAGCCACCACCTTCTTCGGCAGCCCGTGGGCGGAGAACAGGACGCGCGGCTTGCCATGGGCCTTGGCGGCCTCGTAGAGCGGGCGGATCAGGTCCGCGGCACCGTCGATGAAGCCGGCCTGGGTCGGGTAGCAGCACAGCAGCTTCGTCGGAGCCGTCAGCCCGACGGTGCGCGCCGCCTCATGCCACGCCTTGGCGCTCGACGCCGTGGTGGTGGTGGAGAATTGCGGATAGAGCGGCAGCAGCACGACCAGATCCGGGTCGTAGGCCTTCACCTTGGCAGCCGTCTCGGCGCTCATCGGGTGCCAGTAGCGCATGGCGATGAAGACCTTGGTCTCCGCCCCAGCGACGGCCGGATCCGCCCCCAGCACCCCTTCCAGCGCCGCCGCCTGGGCCTCCGTGTTCTCCAGCAGCGGCGACTTGCCGCCGAGCTGGGCATAGATCGCCGCCGCCGGCTTCGCCCGCCGCCCGCTGATCAGGCTGGCGATCAGGAAGCGGAACGGGTTCGGCAGCCGGATGATGGCCGGATCCGCGAACAGGTTGAACAGGAAGGGCCGCACCGACTCCGGCGCGTCCGGACCGCCGAGGTTGAACAGCACGACGGCGACGCGGCGCGGCGAACCGCCGGGGCCGGCATTGGAAGCTGTGTTATTCGAGGCGGAGGTCTGGGGGAATGGCTGGCTCATGGTGCCCGCTAAACTGGAGCGTTGCTGCCGCTCTGTCCAGACCCCCGCCGTCGCTTTTTCAGTCCCTTGAGGCGCGGCCTGGCGGAAAGGCCCTCAGCCCTGCCAGTCGCGCAGGATGCGCGTCAGCGCCTCCACATGGGCCGGCGGGGTCGACTGGATGACGCCATGGCCCAGGTTGAACACGAAGGGTCCACCGGACAGAGCCGTCAGGATGTCGTGGGTCGCCGTCTCCAGCGCCTTGCCGCCGGCCGCCAGCATGATCGGATCGAGGTTTCCCTGCACCGGCAGCCGCGGCTGGAGGGTCTGTGCGGCCCACACCGGCGGAACGGTGGTGTCGAGCCCCACGGCGTCCACCCCGGACCCGGCGACATACTCCTCATAGGCGTGGCCGGCGCCGCGTGGGAAGCCGATGACCGGCGTGTCCGGGTGCTTCGCCTTCACCAGTGCGACGATCCGCCGCGTCGGCTCGATCACCCAGCGGCGGAACTCCGCCACCGGCAGCACGCCGGCCCAGCTGTCGAACAGCTGCACCGTCTCGGCCCCGGCCTCGATCTGGCGGCAGAGGTAGTCGGCGGTCACTTCGACGATCAGGTCGATCAGCTGGCCGAAGCCGACCGGATCGCCGTAGGCCCAGCGCTTGACGTGCGCATACTCCTTGGAGCCCGCCCCTTCGACCATGTAGCAGGCGATGGTCCAGGGAGCGCCCGCAAAGCCGATCAGCGTCGTGCCGGCGGGGATCGCGGTGGAGAGCCGGCGCACCGTCTCGTAGACCGGCGCCAGCATCTCGTGGAAGCGGTCGCGCGACAGGCGCTTCAAATCCTCGACGCTGCGGACCGGATCCAGCTTCGGCCCCTCCCCTTCCAGATAGGCCAGCGGCTGCCCCAGGGCATGCGGCACCACCAGGATGTCGGAGAACAGAATCGCCGCGTCCATGCCGTAGCGGCGGAGCGGCTGCAAGGTGACCTCGACCGCGAAGTCGGGATTGTAGCAGAGGTCGAGGAAGCTGCCGGCCTTGGCCCGCAGTTCGCGATACTCCGGCAGATAGCGTCCGGCCTGACGCATCAGCCAGAAGGGCGGTTGCTGCCGCACCTCTCCCGCCAGGGCGGCGAGCATCGGCTTCAGGGCAGGCTTGGAAGCCTGATTCTGGACGTCGGAGCTGGTGGCGGACAAGACGGTGCGTTCCCCTGACATGCGAATCCGAAAAGCCCCGCGCGATTCCGGCGCCGATTCCGCGCCAGAATCCGGGACGGGTTTATCCCCTCTTCTTCACTATATTTTTTAAAGGGAGAAAGGAAGAGGATGAGGTGGATGGCTGTGGATAACGGTGATCCCCGATTCCGGAGAATCTGTCCACAGATCCGGGGGCTTGTGCGGGCATGTGTGCGGATCTGTGGACGATTCGGAGCACTACCGCAGGAAACGGCGGAAATGCTATAGCTGGACGAGCGGGAGTCCCGTGGATAACCGGGCGGACGGGGCCGGATCTTCCCAGCTTCCGAAGCGGTCGGCGGAGTTGTTCCGCGCTTGGCCGTATCGGGGAGGAGGAGTCCCCCAGCCGGGACGAAACGACGGTGAATCCGGTTGTCCACAGATCTGGGCCGGATTCTCCACAGAATGTTGGGGACGGATGAAAGAGTTCCACCTACATCTCGTATCCGATGCGACGGGCGAGACGATCAACAGCGTGGCGCGCGCCTGCGTCATCCAGTTCGACGACGTGCGGCCGATCGAACATTTCTGGAATCTGGTGCGGACCGACCGCCAGCTCGACCTCGTTCTGGAGGGAATCCGGGACAACCACGGGCTGGTGATGTTCACGCTGGTCGACGAGACGTTGCGCCGCCGGCTCCAGGATTTCTGCCGCGAGATGCAGGTGCCCTGCATCCCCGTGCTCGATCCGCTGATCAACGCGCTCGCCGCCTTCCTGGGCGTTGAATCGCAACGCCAGCCCGGCCGCCAGCACGTCCTCGACGCCGAATATTTCAGCCGCATCGACGCCGTCGATTTCGCCCTGTCCCATGACGACGGCCAGTCGAACTGGGACCTGCACGAGGCCGACGTCGTGCTGATCGGCGTGTCGCGCAGCTCCAAGACGCCGACCTGCATCTATCTGGCCAACCGCGGAATCAAGGCGGCCAACATCCCGCTGGTGCCGGGCAGCCCGCTGCCGGCCGAGCTGGACCTGCTGACCCGGCCGCTGATCGTCGGCCTGACCAAGGATCCCGACCGTCTGGTGCAGATTCGCCGCAACCGGCTGAAGCTGCTGAATCAGGGCGAGGGCTCCAGCTATGCCGATCCCGAACTGGTCCGTGCCGAGGTGCAGGAGGCACGCCGCCTGTTCAGCCGGCGCGGCTGGCCGGTGATCGACGTGTCGCGCCGCTCCATCGAAGAGACCGCGGCCGAGATCATGATGCTGCTGGCCCGCCGCCAGAGCGGCAATTTCAGCCCGGAAGGGAAGAAGAATTGAGCGCGGCTCCCAAGCTCGTCCTGGCGTCCGGCTCGCGCACGCGGGCGGCGATGCTGGAACAGGCCGGCGTGCCCGCCATCCTCGACGAGCCGCTGGTCGACGAGGACGAGGTGAAGGCCGCCGGCCGGGCCGAGGGCGTTCCCGCCGACGCCGTCGCCGAGGCCCTGGCCGAATTGAAGGCCCAGCGCATCGCCCGCCGCCATCCGGGCGCGCTGGTGGTCGGCGCCGACCAGATGCTGGAATGCGAGGGGCGCTGGTTCGACAAGCCGGCCGACCGCGCCGCGGCACGCGCCCAGCTGCTCGACCTGCGCGGCAAGACCCATCGGCTGGTCAGCTGCGCCGTGGTGGTGCGCGACGGCGAGCGGATGTGGCACAAGACCGACAGCGCCCGCCTGACCATGCGCAACTTCAGCGAAGCCTTCCTCGACGACTATCTCGATCGCGTCGGCGACGACGTGCTGCACTCGGTCGGCGCCTATCAGCTGGAAGGGCTGGGGGCGCAGCTGTTCCACCGGGTCGAGGGCGACTTCTTCACCATCCTCGGGCTGCCGCTTCTGCCGCTGCTCGGCTTTCTGCGCGTGCATGGAGTGGGCGGGGAATGACGGCGGGTTCTGCAAGCAATGCTGGAGCGATCAGCGGCAAGGCGAAGATCGCCGGCGTGATGGGCTGGCCCATCGGCCATTCGCGCTCTCCCCGGCTGCATGGATTCTGGCTGCGGCAATATGGCATCGACGGCGCCTATGTGCCGCTGGCGGTGGCGCCGGAGCGCGCCGAACAGGCGATCCGCGCCCTGCCCGCTTTGGGCTTCCGCGGCTGCAACGTCACCGTCCCGTTGAAGGAGATCGCCTTCCGCACCGTCGACCGGCTGGACGGGACGGCGCGGCGGATGGGAGCCGTCAACACCATCGTGGTGGCCGATGACGGCGCGCTGGAAGGCGGCAACACCGACGGCTTCGGCTTCATCGAGAATCTGCGCGCCGAACAGCCGGACTGGACGGCGGAGCAGGGTCCTGCGGTGGTGATCGGTGCCGGCGGGGCCGCCCGCGCCGTGGTGGTCGCCCTGCTCGACGCCGGTGCGCCGGAGGTCCGTCTGGTCAACCGCACCCGCGCCCGCGCCGAAGAGCTGGCGGCGGATCTGGCCGCGGTCGGGCTTGGTGGCGTGACGGCGGTCGATTGGGTTTCACGTGAAACCGCGCTCGACGGTGCGTCGCTGCTGGTCAACACCACGACCCAGGGCATGGCCGGCCATCCGGCGCTGGACCTCAGCTTGCGCGCCCTGCCCGTCTCGGCTGTCGTCAACGACATCGTCTATGTGCCGCTGGAAACCCCGCTGCTGGCCGAGGCCAAGGCGCGCGGCAACCGGGTGGCCGGCGGCATCGGCATGCTGCTGCATCAGGCGCGTCCCGGCTTCAAGGCCTGGTTCGGCGCCGAGCCGCAGGTGACCCCGGATCTGGTCCGTTTCGTCCTGGAAGGCTGAGGCGACGGCCATGATCGTGCTGGGCCTGACCGGTTCCATCGGCATGGGCAAGAGCACCGCCGCCCGCATGCTGAAGGCGATGGGCGCCCCGGTCTGCGATTCCGACGCGGTGGTGCATGGGCTGCTCGGCCGCGGCGGCCGGGCGGTGCCGGTGATCGAGGCTGCCTTCCCCGGCGTGGTGATCGATGGGGCGGTCAGCCGGCCGGCGCTGGGGGCTGCGGTGTTCCGCGACCCGGACGCTTTGAAGCGGCTGGAGGCGATCCTGCACCCGATGGTCCAGGCGGCGCAGCGCGATTTCCTCGCCCGTGCCGCCCGTGGCGGTGCCGGTATCGCCGTGCTCGACATCCCGCTGCTGTTCGAGACCCGGGGCGAGCGGCGGGTCGATGCGACCGTCGTCGTCTCGGCCCCCTTCGCCGTCCAGCGCGCCCGTGTGCTCGCCCGGCCGGGCATGACGGCGGAGAAGTTCGCCGGCATCCTCGCCCGCCAGATGCCGGACGTGGAAAAGCGCCGCCGCGCGGACTATGTCGTGCCGACCGGGGCCGGTCGGCTGGTGACGCGGCGGGCGCTTCAGGGCATTGTGCGCGACGTGGTGCGGCGGCCGGGCAGGCATTGGCCGCCGCGCGGTTATCAACCAGGGCAGATCCATCATGCGTGAAATCGTTCTCGACACCGAAACCACGGGCTTCAAGCCGGAGGAAGGCCATCGGCTGGTCGAGATCGGCTGCATCGAGCTGGTCAACCACCTCGCCACCGGCGAGCGCTTCCACGTCTATCTGAACCCCGAGCGCGACATGCCGCCGGAGGCCTTCGCCGTCCATGGGCTGAGCACGGAGTTCCTGGCCGACAAGCCGCTGTTCAACGACGTCGCCGCCGACTTCGTCAAGTTCATCGGCGACGCGCCGCTGGTGATCCACAACGCCGCCTTCGACATGCATTTCCTGAACTGGGAGCTGAAGATCGCCGGCTATCCGGTGATGCCGAAGGATCGTGCCGTCGACACCCTGCTGATGGCCCGGCAGAAGTTCCCCGGCTCGCCCGCCACCCTGGATGCGCTGTGCAAGCGCTTCGGCGTCGACAACTCCAACCGCACCCTGCACGGCGCGCTGCTCGACGCGCAGCTGCTGGCCGAGGTCTATCTGGAGCTGCTGGGCGGCCGGCAGACCGGCCTGTCCTTCGCCGGTGGTCCGGCAGGGAAAGGCGGCGTTGCCAGCCCGGTCCGCATCGACCGCCCCTTCCGCGAAGCCCGCGTCTTCGCCATCAGCGAGGAGGAGACCGCGGCCCATGCGGAGATGTTGAAGAAGATCAAGAACCCGCTCTGGGCGGTGGAGTAAGGAGGCAGATCCGGGTCTCCGCCCCCCGGCTCCGGCTCTTAGGGCACCAGCACCGTCGAGCCCGTGGTCGCCCGCGATTCCAGTGCCCGGTGGGCGTCGGCGGTGTCCTTCAGCGCGAAGCGCTGGTTGACGGTGAAGGTCACCCCACCGTTTTTCACCGCTTCGAACAGATCGGCGGCCGAGGCCATCAGATCCTCCCGCTTGGCGGTGTAGGTCGCCAGCGTCGGCCGCGTCACATACAGCGACCCCTTCGCCGCCAGCAGCCCGAGATCCAGCGGCTCCGGCGCGCCCGACGCAGCACCGAACAGCACCATCAGCCCGCGTGGCCGCAAGCAATCCAGCCCCTTGAGGAAGGTCGTCCGGCCGACGCCGTCATAGACGACCGGCACGCCCTGCCCGTCCGTCAGCTCCTTCACCCGGACGACGAAATCCTCGCGGGTGTAGTCGATGGTGTGATGGCAGCCATGGGCCTTCGCCAGCTCGGCCTTCTCCGCCGAGCCGACGGTGCCGATCACCGTGGCGCCGAGATGCCGGGCCCAGGAGCACAGCAGCAGCCCCACCCCGCCGGCGGCGGCCTGCACCAGGATGGTGTCGCCGGGCTGGACCGCATAGGTGCTGCGCAGCAGATACTGTGCGGTCAAGCCTTGCAGCAGCGTGGCGGCGGTCGCCTGCTCGTCTAGCCAGCTCGGCAGCGGCACCAGCCGGTCGGCGGCGATCAGCCGGCTCTCGGCATAGGCGCCGATCGACATGGCGTAGCCGACGCGGTCGCCGACCTTCAAGGTGGTGACGTTTGGACCCAGCGCCTCGACCACGCCGGTCCCCGCCATGCCGATCACCGTCGGCAGATCCGGCAGCTTGTAGGCGCCGGAGCGGTGATAGGTGTCGATGTAGTTCAGCCCGACCGCGGTCTGGCGGATGCGCACCTGTCCCGGACCGGGCTCTCCCACCTCGATCTCGTCCCAGCGCAGAACCTCCGGCCCGCCGTGCTCATGGATGCGGATCGCGTGAACCATGGTGGTTGGTTTCCCTTGTCGTTGGTCGTTCGTTGCTCGTTGAGATTTCCGCGTGGCTCAGAGCAGCGCGAACTGCTCCGCCGCAGCACCGTTGCCCTGGCCGACACCGGCATGCCGGCGCTCCAGCGCCAGCAGCCAAGCCTTGGTGTCGAGCCCGCCAAGGCCGGAATAGCCGCCGGGAGCGCCGCCGCTGGCCAGCACCCGGTGGCAGGGGATGACGATGGGGATCGGGTTGGCGCCGCAGGCGCCGCCGACCGCGCGCGGCCCGCTGCCAAGCATCCTCGCCATCCCGCCATAGGTGGCGGTGCCGCCATAGGGGATCGCCAGCATCGCCTCCCAGACGCTTTGGCGGAAGGCGGTGCCCGCCGGCTTCAGCGGCAGATCGAAGCGCTGGAGCCGTCCAGCGAAATAGGCCTCCAGCTGGCGCGCCGTCTCGACCAGCACGGCGTCCGGCTCGTCCCGGTCGAAACGGCCCCATCCGACCGAGGTCAGGGCGGATCCGTCCCCGGCCAGCATCAGGGGCCCGAGCGGGCTGTCGATGGAAAGGCGCGCCATGGGGTCCTCCCGCGGTAAGTCAGCTGTTCGTCGTCAGAAGTGCGGCCAGATCCGCCGGCGCCGTCACCGGGGCCGAACAGGTCATGCCGCGGCAGACATAGGCGGTTGCCATCCCGTCGCGCATTCCCTTGCCCTGCGCCGGGTGGTTGGCGGGCAGATCCATCCCCGGTGCCAGCACGCTCAGGATGCGGTTGGGCAGCGAGCGCTCCAGCACCGTCCGCCGCAGCGCCTCGGTCTCCGCAGTTTTGGGTGGGCCGACGATGACGATCTGCATCGGCGCCGTCATCAGCTCCACCGCGTTCAGGAAGGTCGGCAGCGGGAAGAAGTTGCGCGCCAGCTCGCCGGAGAAGGCGGCGGCGAGCGCTTCCGCCCGCTCGCGGTAGGCATCCTCGCCGGTGCGCTGGAACAGAGTTGTCAGCACCGCCAGCATGGTGCCGTTGCCGCTGGGGGTGGCGTTGTCATGCGGGCTCTTGGTGCGGACGATCAGCCCTTCGGCATCGTCGGCGGTGAAGAAATAGCCGCCGTTGGCGCCGTCCCAGAAATGGGCGTCGAGCGTCGCCACCCAGACCCTGGCCTGGTCGAGCGCCGCCGGATCCCCGGTCGCCTCGTGCAGCGCCAGGGCGGCGCGTGCCATGTGGGCATAGTCGTCCAGCATGCCGGTGTGCTTGCCCTGCCCGTTCCGCCAGCTGTGGCAGAGCCGCCCGCCCGTATCCATGCGGTCACGGACGAAGGCGAAGGCGCGCCCGGCGGCGTCCAGCCACTCCGGCTCGTCGAGCGCCAGGGCGGCATGGGTCAGGGCGGCGATCATCAGGCCGTTCCAGTCGGCCAGCACCTTGTCGTCCCAGCCCGGCCGCACCCGCTTGGCCCGCGCCCGCAGCAGGATGTCCCGGCCCTTGGCGAGCATCGCCTCGGTGGCGTCGTCGGCGAGCGTCAGGCCGCCCAGCCGGTTCAGGATGGTGACGCCTTCCCAATTGCCCTGGGGCAGCACCTCGTAAACGCGTTTAAACGTCGCCAGCCCGTTGTCGCCGAGGACAGGACCGAGCAGCCGGTCGACCTCATGCTCCTGCCAGATATAGAAGAGCCCCTCCTCGCCCTCGCTGTCGGCGTCCAGCGTCGCGGCGAAGCCGCCGCCGTCGGCGATCATCTCGCGCAGCAGCCAGCCGACCGTCTCGCGGATGCGGGTCTCCAGCAGCGGGTCGCGCGTCTCCTGCCAGACCAGGGTCATCAGGTCGAGCAGCTCGGCGTTGTCGTAGAGCATCTTCTCGAAATGCGGGACCAGCCAGCGTTCGTCGACCGAATAGCGGGCGAAGCCGCCGCCGAGATGGTCGTAGATGCCGCCCTGCGCCATGTTGGCCAGCGTGTGGGTCACCGCCTCGCGGAAGGGATCGCGCCCGGTCCGCTGCCAAGCCCGCCACAGCAACTCGAACAGCGGCACCTGCGGGAATTTCGGCGCGCTGCCAATGCCGCCATGGATGGGGTCGACCTCGCGCAGCAGCCGTTGCGCCACCTGGTCCAGCACCGCGGCATCGACTGCACCGGCCGAGCGGTTCTCCCCCATGCCGGCGAGCGCCGATTTCAGCGCGTCGACATTCTTGACGACCTTGTCCTGTTCGTTGGCGTAGGTGTCGGCGATGCCGTGCAGCACGTCGGGGAAGCCGGCGCGGCCATAGCGTGCCGCCGGCGGGAAATAGGTGCCGCCCCAGAAGGGCTCGGCATCCGGCGTCAGGAACATGGTCAGCGGCCAGCCGCCCTGCTGTCCCAGCAGCGCCAGGGCCGACTGGTAGATGGTGTCGAGGTCCGGACGTTCTTCGCGGTCGACCTTGATGTTGACGAACAGCACGTTCATCAACCCGGCGATCTCGGGATTCTCGAAGCTTTCATGCGCCATCACGTGGCACCAGTGGCAGGCGGCATAGCCGACCGACAGCAGCACCGGCTTGTTCTCCGCCTTGGCACGGGCGAAGGCCTCCGGGCCCCAGGGCATCCAGTGCACCGGGTTGTCCTTGTGCTGCAGCAGATAGGGGCTGGTCTCCCGGCCTAGCAGGTTCGCGCCCAACGGAGTGGCGGGCATGGCGGTGTCCGATCTGTTGGTGTGTCGTTGGACAATAGGTGGCGCCGGGGTGGCGTTGCGCCAGTGCATCCTATCTGTATAGTGGGGCATGAGCCGCCGCGGCGCTCAACCCCAAAATCAACAAGGGCCATTGGCCGGACAGCTCCCTCCACGGGTGCCGGCTCCGGCTCTGGAGGGGGTCCCCATGAAAATCACCGTCGACATCGACTGCACCCCGGACGAGGCCCGGCACTTCCTCGGCCTGCCCGACGTGAAGCCGATGCAGGATGCCATGATGCACGAGATCCAGGAACGGATGCGTGCCAACCTCCAGGCGATGGACCCGGAGACCATGCTCAAGACCTGGCTGCCCGCCGGCATCCAGGGCATGGAGCAGATGCAGAAGATGTTTTGGTCCCAGATGGCCTCGGCCCTGGGCCAGGAAGGAAGAAAGTGACCGACCGTCCCATTGAGTCCCAGAAGCCTTACTTCGAAGCCCATGTCTTCTGCTGCACCAACCGCCGGCCCGACGGCCACCGGCGCGGATCCTGCGCCGCCCACGGGTCGGAGAAGCTGCGCGACTATATGAAGGCCCGCGCCCGCGAACTCGGCTTCGACGGCAAGGTGCGGATCAATTCCGCCGGCTGTCTCGACCGCTGCGAGCTGGGACCGACGCTGGTGATCTATCCGGACGGCGTCTGGTACACCTACCGCAGCACCGGTGACGTCGACGAAATCCTCCAGACCCATCTGGTCGAAGGCCGCCGGGTCGAGCGGCTGATGCTGACGCCGGAGCAGCGCGAACTGCGGCCCGAGCAGCAGGGCTGATCCTCCGCCGATGTCCACCGACACCATCTACGCGCTCGCCACCGCCCCCGGACGATCCGGTGTGGCGGTGGTTCGCATTTCGGGGCCCGGGGCCGGATCCGCCCTCGCCGTCCTGACCGGCCGCTCCCTGCCCGCGCCGCGCCGCGCCGTGCTGACCAAGCTGCGCGATCCGAAGAGCGGCGATGCGCTCGACGACGCACTGGTCCTGCGCTTCAGCGCTCCCGCCAGCTTCACCGGCGAGGATGTGGTTGAACTGCATCTGCATGGCGGCCGCGCCGTCGTCACCGGCGTGACCGAGGCGCTGGCCACCCTGCCCGGCCTGCGGCTGGCCGAGCCCGGCGAGTTCACCCGCCGCGCCTTCGAGAACGGCAAGCTCGACCTGACGGAGGCCGAGGCGGTCGCCGACCTGATCGACGCCGAGACCACCGCGCAGCGCCGGCAGGCCTTGCGGCAGATGGAGGGCGCGCTCGGCAAGCTCTATGACGGCTGGCGGGAGCGGTTGACCCGTGCCCTCGCCCACATCGAGGCCGACATCGACTTCGCCGAGGACGACCTGCCCGGCGGCGTCGCCGACGCCGTCCGTCCGGTGATCGCCGGTCTGGCCGGGGAGATCGCCAGCCATCTCGATGACGGCGGCCGTGGCGAGCGTCTGCGCGAAGGGCTGCACATCGCCATCGTCGGCGCGCCCAATGCCGGCAAGTCGAGCCTGCTGAACGCGCTGGCCCGCCGGGACGCCGCCATCGTCTCCGCCCGCGCCGGCACCACCCGCGACATCATCGAGGTGCATCTCGACCTCGGCGGTTATCCCGTCGTGCTGGCCGACACCGCCGGGCTGCGGGAGGCCGCCGCCGACGAGGTCGAGGAGGAAGGCATCCGCCGTGCCCGGGACCGCGCCGCCCGCGCTGACGTGAAGGTCGCGGTGTTCGATGCCGCCACCCTGCCCGATCTCGACCCGGCGACGCTGGACCTGATCGACCGCGATACGGTGGTGGTCTTCAACAAGACGGATCTTGCTGCCGTCACCGATCTGCGCCCGGATCTGTCGCCGATCCTGGTCTCCGCCCAGACCGGTGCCGGGCTGAAGTCGTTGGAAGAGAAGTTGACGGAGTTCAGCGCCGACCGGCTTGCCATCGGCAGCGCGCCGTCGCTGACCCGTGCCCGTCATCGTGCCGCGCTGACCGAGTGCCGGGAGTCTTTGCTGCGGGCGTTGGACGCGCCGCTGCCCGAACTGGCGGCGGAGGATGTGCGTCTCGCCAGCCGGGCGCTGGGGCGCATCACCGGGCGCGTCGATGTCGAGGATTTGCTGGACGTGATCTTCCGGGACTTCTGCATCGGCAAATGAGGATGGCCAACGGCCGCGTGTTTCACGTGAAACAGGGCTGACCTGCGGCACTTGTCCCTGTCCGCCTCCCTGCCTGCCTCCCCGCCTTCCTCTTGGATCCGTGCCGCCGTTCCGCTATGGTCCCGCACATGCGAAGCTATGATGTCATCGTTGTCGGCGGCGGTCACGCCGGCTGTGAGGCTGCCGCGGCGGCAGCGCGCATGGGTGCGCGCACGCTCCTGCTGACCCACAAGGTCGAAACCATCGGCGAGATGTCCTGCAATCCCGCCATCGGCGGCTTGGCCAAGGGCCATCTGGTGCGGGAGATCGATGCGCTGGACGGGGTGATGGCGAAGGCCATCGACCGCGGAGGCATCCAGTTCCGCATCCTGAACCGTAGCAAGGGCCCCGCCGTCCGCGGCCCGCGCGCCCAGGCCGACCGCAAGCTTTACCGGCAGGCGATGCAGGCTTTGCTGGCCGAGCAGGAAAACCTGTTCATCGAGGCCGGCGGCGCCGAGGACCTGATCGTCGACGAGGAGAAGCGCATCGTCGGCGTCGTCACCGGTGCCGGCGAGTCCATCCGCGCCGGCGCCGTGGTGCTGACCACTGGCACCTTCCTGCGCGGCCTGATCCACATCGGTGAGGAGCGCACCCCCGCCGGCCGTGTCGACGAGGCGCCGTCCATCGGCCTGTCCGACACGCTGGCCCGTCTCGGCTTCCCGCTCGGCCGTCTGAAGACCGGCACCCCGCCGCGGCTCGACGGGCGCACCATCGATTGGGACGCGCTGGAGAAGCAGCCCGGCGACATGCCGCCGCCGCCCTTCTCCTACATGACCGAGCGGATCGACACGCCGCAGATCGATTGCGCGATCACCTGGACGACGCATGAGGCCCATGCGCTGATCCGCGCCAACCTGCACCGCGCCCCGATGTATTCCGGCCAGATCACCGGCACCGGTCCGCGTTATTGCCCCTCCATCGAGGACAAGGTCGTCCGCTTCGCCGAGAAGGAGAAGCACCAGATCTTCCTCGAACCGGAAGGGCTGGACGATCCCACCGTCTACCCGAACGGCATTTCGACCTCCCTGCCCCGCGACGTGCAGCTCGGCATCCTCGCCAGCATGCCGGGGCTGGAGAAGGTGGTGATGATCCGCCCCGGCTACGCCATCGAATACGACTATGTCGATCCGCGCGAGCTGAAGCCGACTCTGGAGACCCGCCGGGCGCCGCGCCTGTTCCTAGCCGGACAGATCAACGGCACCACCGGCTATGAGGAAGCGGCGGCCCAGGGGCTGATGGCCGGCATCAACGCGGCGCTGGCGGCGGGCGGCAATGCGGACGGCTTCGTGCTCGACCGGGCCGACGCCTATATCGGCGTGCTGATCGACGACCTGATCGGCCGGGGCACCAACGAGCCCTACCGCATGTTCACCTCGCGTGCCGAATACCGGCTGCTGCTGCGCGCCGACAATGCCGACCAGCGTCTGACCGCCAAGGGCGTCGCCATCGGCTGCGTCGGCTCCGAGCGCCGCGATGTCTTTGCCGCCAAGAGCGCCGCCCTGTCCGCCGGGCGTGCCCTGGTCGCGTCGCTGCAGGCGACGCCGGTCGAGCTGTCCCGCCAGGGCGTCGCGGTCAATCAGGATGGCGTGCGCCGCAGCGCCGCCGACCTGCTGCGCTATCCCGACATCGACCTCGCCGCTCTCGCCCGCCTGTGGCCGGAGCTTGGCGGGATCGCGCCCGAGATCGCCGAGCAGCTGGAGATCGACGGCAAATATGCCGGCTATCTCGGCCGGCAGGAGGCGGATATCCGCGCCTTCCGCAAGGACGAGTCCCTCGCCCTGCCCGACGATCTCGATGTCGATGGCATCGGCAGCCTGTCGGCGGAAATCCGGCAGAAGCTGCGCCAGTCGCGTCCGGCGACGCTGGGCGCTGCCGCGCGCATCCCCGGCATGACCCCGGCGGCGCTGGTCGCCCTGCTCCGCCATGTGAAGCGCCGCGATGCGAGGTCGTCCGAAATTGACGCCTCCGGGGTGGCCGCGGAATGAGCGGGTTCGATGCGGTTGCATTTCAGGAGGCCACCGGTGTTTCACGTGAAACGCTCGACCGCCTGATCGCGTATGACGGTCTGCTACGCAAGTGGCAGCCGAAGATCAATCTCGTCGGCCCCTCCACCCTGCCGGACACCTGGAAGCGCCATTTCCTCGACTCCGCCCAGCTCTACCCTTTGCTGCCGGACGGTGTACGGGTGCTGGTCGATCTCGGCAGCGGTGCCGGCTTCCCGGGTCTGGTGCTCGCCATTCTCGGCGTGCCGCAGGTGCATCTGATCGAGAGCGACGTGCGCAAATGCGCCTTCCTGCGCGAGGTCGCCCGGGTCTGCGAAGCTCCGGTCACCGTCCACACCAAGCGGATCGAAACCGTCACCGGCATCGAGGCCGATGTCGTCACTGCCCGCGCCCTGGCGCCGTTGGCCGACCTGTTCGGCTGGGCCCATCCCTTCATCGGATCGCGCGGCAAGTGCCTGTTCCTGAAGGGCGCGGCACTGGACGACGAATTGACCGCTGCAACGCAATATTGGACACTGGTTCCTGAGCGATTCGACAGCCGCACCGATCCGAGCGGGACCATCCTGCGTGTGAGCCATCTTGAGCGTGCGTGAAGACCGTGCCTGACACCGTTCCCCCGCCCTCTTCCCGCCAACCGGACTCCCGAGAGGCTGCCATGTCTGCCGTCACCCGTCCCCTTGCCCGCGTGGTTGCGATTGCCAACCAGAAGGGCGGCGTGGGCAAGACCACGACGACGATCAACCTCGCCACCGCGCTTGCCGTCATCGGCAAGCGGGTGCTGGTGATCGACCTCGACCCGCAGGGCAACGCGTCCACCGGTCTCGGCATCCCCCGCTCCGACCGCCGCGTCGGCATCTACGACGTGCTGTTCGACGACGTGTCGCTGGAGGAGGCCGCCACTCCCTCCTCCGTGCCTAACCTGTCGATCATCACCTCGTCGGTCGATCTGTCGGGTGCCGAGATCGAGCTGGTCGGCGCCGAGCGCCGCGAGTTCCGCCTGCGCGAGGCCGTCGCCAACAGCGCGCTGGAATACGATTACGTCCTGATCGACTGCCCGCCTGCACTGGGCCTGCTGACGCTGAACGCGCTGGTCGCGTCGCATGCGGTGATGGTCCCGCTCCAGTGCGAGTTCTATGCGCTGGAAGGTCTCAGCCATCTGGTCCGCACCATCGAGCGGGTGAAGCGCGCCTTCAACCCCAACCTCGACATCCACGGCGTCGTGCTGACCATGTTCGACAAGCGGAACAACCTGTCGGACATGGTCGCGGCGGATGTCCGCGGCTTCTTCGGGGAGAAGGTGTACGACACCGTGATCCCGCGCAACGTCAAGGTCTCGGAGGCGCCGTCCCACGGCAAGCCGGTGCTGATCTACGACATGCGCTGCCCCGGATCGCAGGCCTACATCCATCTGGCGGGCGAGGTGCTTCGCCGTGAGAAGAGACTGACCGCATGATCGACGACACCAAACAAGGCGGCGCCCGCCGCGCCAGCCTGGGCCGCGGCCTGTCCGCGCTGTTCGGCGAAGCGACCGAGGATTACTCGGCGCTCGACAAGGTGCGGCAGTCCAAGCAAGTGCCGATCGAGTTCGTCCATCCCGGCAAGTACCAGCCGCGGCGGAAGTTCGACGACGAGGCGATCCAGGGCCTCGTCGAGTCCATCCGCGACAAGGGCATCCTCCAGCCGCTGCTGGTCCGCCGCGACGCCGAGGACGCCAATTCCTATGAGCTGATCGCCGGCGAACGCCGCTGGCGCGCGGCGCAGATCGCCGGCCTGCACGAGGTGCCGGTCATCATCCGCGATCTCAGCGACCGCGAGGCGCTGGAAATCGCGCTGATCGAGAACATCCAGCGCCAGGATCTGACCCCTCTGGAAGAGGCGGAAGGCTATCGCCGTCTGATGGAGGAGTTCGAGCACACGCAGGAGGATCTGGCCCGCGCCGTCGGCAAGAGCCGCAGCCATGTCGCCAACATGATGCGCCTGCTGGCCCTGCCGGAGCCGGTCAAGTCGATGGTGCAGGACGGCGCGCTGACCGCCGGCCATGCCCGTGCCCTGCTGACCGCCCCGGATCCGGCCGCTGTCGCCCGCGAGGTGGTCACCCGCGGCCTGAACGTGCGCCAGACCGAAGACCTGATGCGCGGCGACCAGCCCAAGGCGAAGAAGGGCAAGGCCGCGGCCGGCGGAGCCGGATCGGCGCCTGCGATGAAGGACGTCGACCTGATCAATCTGGAGGAGGAGATCTCCGCCCGCATCGGCTTGAAGGTCGCCATCAACCCGCAGGGACAGCGCGGGACGATCACCATCCACTACCAGACGCTCGACCAGTTGGACGATGTGCTGCACCGGCTGGGCGGGGAAGAGTAACGGGGCTTTGTCGGGGGTGTTCGCGCCCCCTACCCCCTCTCCTTCGCGAAATCGATGTAGCGGTAGATCAGCCCGTTCTCTTCCATGGGCGCGCTCGACCACACCTCGGCCCAGTCCGTTCCGATCGGCGGCATCAGCGTGTCGCCCTCGATGGCGCTTTCGATGCGGGTCAGGTGCAGGCTGTCGGCGATCGGCATCGTCTCGCGGAACAGGGCGGCGCCGCCAATGACGCAGAGTTCGGCGGCGCCGGACTCCTGCGCCCACGACACCGCCGCACCCAGCCCGTTGAACCAGCGGGCGCCGTCCTTTTCGCCGACTTCGGCCTGGCGGCTGATCACCAGATTGTCCCGGCCGGGAAGCGGACGGCGCGGCAGCGACTCCCAGGTCTTCCGGCCCATCAGGATCGGCTTGCCCATCGTCAAGTCCTTGAACCGGCGCAGGTCGCTGGGTAGGGTCCAGGGAAGCCGGCCGTCGCGGCCGATCACGTCGTTCGTTGCGGCGGCGACGATCAGAGTGATGAGCATGCCAAGCCCTTTCCCCGGTGGAGGTGAGCGATTTTACGCCAGAATTGCGCCGAGCACCGCGTTCAGACGCTGTAGCCCCTCCGGTGTGGCAACCAGACGGTCGGCATCGCGGGCGAGGAAACCGCCGTCGATCAGGCGGGACAGGGCCGCCGGATCGACGAAATCGTTCAAAGTCCGTCCGGTCTCCTCCGTCAGGCGGGCAAGTCGCACGCCTTCGGTCAGGCGCAGCCCCATCATCAGCAGCTCGGTCCCGCGGGCGTCGCGGTCGATGGGATCGGGAGCGGCAGCGCCATGGCCGTCGCGCTCCACCCGCTCCAGCCAAATCTCCGGGGCGCGGTGGGCGCGGGTGGCGAATTTCCCGCCGTCCAGCGTCAGCCGGCCATGGGCACCGGGACCGATGCCGACATAGTCGCCATAGCGCCAGTAGGTCAGATTGTGGCGGCTTTCCTCGCCCGGACGGGCGTGGTTGGAGATCTCGTAGGCCGGCAACCCGGCCGCCGCCAGCTGGCTCTGCGTCGCCTCATAGAGATCGCCGGCCAGATCCTCGTCGGGCAGCACCAGATCGCCGCGGGCATGGAGCGGATAGAAGGCCGTGCCCTGCTCGATGGTCAGCTGATAGACCGACAGGTGGCCGACCGCGTAGTCCAGTGCCCGCGCCAGCTCAGCCTGCCAGGCCGCCACCGTCTGGCCGGGACGGGCATAGATCAGGTCGAAGGAGAAGCGGTCGAAAATCCGCGCCGCCAGGTCTATGGCGCCGGTCGCCTCCGCCGCGTTGTGCTCGCGGCCGAGGAACTTCAGGCTGGCGTCGTCCAGCGCCTGGATGCCCAGCGAGACGCGGTCGATCCCGGCGCTGCGGAAGGCGCGGAACTTGTCGGCCTCGACCGAGGTCGGGTTGGCCTCCAGCGTCACCTCCAGCCGCTCGGCGACCGTCCAGCGCTGGGCGACGCGGTCGACGATGGCGGCGACGGTGGCGGGCTCCATCAGCGACGGGGTGCCGCCGCCGAAGAAGATCGAGGTGACGGTGCGCCCCGCGGTCAGGTCGGCGTAATGGTCCAGTTCACGCAGCAGCCCGGCCCGCCAGCGGTCATGGTCGACCCGCTCGCGGACATGGCTGTTGAAATCGCAGTAGGGGCACTTCGACTTGCAGAAGGGCCAATGGACGTAGACGGCAAAACCGGGATCAGAACCGCTCACCGGAAGCACCGCTCCACCAGCTGCCGGAAGGCGTCGGCGCGGTGGCTCATCTCATGCTTCTTCGCCGGGTCCATCTCGCCGAAGGTCAGCCCATGGCCGTCGGGCAGGAACATCGGGTCATAGCCGAAGCCATGCGGCCCGCGCGGCGGCCACACCAGCGTGCCATAGCAGCGGCCCTCCACACTCTCGACATGGCCGTCCGGCCAGGCGAGCGACAGGGCACAGACGAAATAGGCGCTGCGGTCGGCCTTGCCGGCCAGACCGTCCTCGACCTTTTGCATCGCCATGGCGAAGTCCTTGGACGGGCCGGCCCAGCGGGCGGAGTAGATGCCGGGGTCGCCGTTCAGCGCCGGCACCACCAGCCCGCTGTCGTCGGCGAGCGCCACATGGCCGGCGGCAGCCGCGGCCTTGGCCTTCAGTTCCGCATTGGCGATGAAGGTCGTGCCGGTTTCCTCAGGCTCGGGCAGGCCCAGCTCCCCGGCCGCGGTGAAGGTGGCGACATAGGGGCCGAGCAGGTCGGCGATCTCGCGCACCTTGCCCTTGTTGTGGCTGGCGATGACGAGCGTGTCGCCAGTGAAGCGGCGGGGAGCGGACATGGTCTGAACCTCTGGCTGAAACGGCCTTACTTGATGCCGAGAACCTGCTTCTGCAACGCCACCAGCTCGGTGACACCCTTGCGGGCGAGCGTCAGCAGTTCCATGAACTGCGGCTCGGAGAAGGGGGTTTCCTCGGCGGTGCCCTGGATTTCGACGATGCCGGCCTTGCCGGTCAGGACGAAGTTGGCATCGGCCTGCGCCTTGGAATCCTCGTCGTAATCGAGGTCGAGCACGGCGTTGCCCTGGTAGAGGCCGCAGGAGACGGCGGCGACCTGATCGGTCAGCGGCATGGTCTTCAAGGCACCGATCTGCATCAGGTGCTGGAAGGCCAGATGCAGGGCGACATAGCTGCCGGTGATGGCGGCGGTGCGGGTGCCGCCGTCGGCCTGGATCACGTCGCAGTCGATCTTGATCTGCTTCTCGCCCATCGCCGAGCGGTCGGTGACGGCGCGCAGCGCGCGGCCGATCAGACGCTGGATTTCCTGGGTGCGGCCGGATTGCTTGCCCTTCGCCGCCTCACGGTCGCTGCGGCTGTGGGTGGAGCGCGGCAGCATGCCGTATTCGGCGGTGACCCAGCCCAGCCCGGTGTTCTTCAGGAAGCGCGGCACCGTCTCGTCGACGCTGGCGGTGCACAGCACATGCGTGTTGCCGAAACGCACCATGCAGGACCCCTCGGCATAACGGCTGAAGCCGGGTTCGAGGGAGACGGTGCGCAGTTGGTCGAAGGCGCGGCCGGAGGGGCGCATGGGCATCATTCCGAAGGTCGTTTGCAGATCGGCGGCAAGCTAACGGCTCCGCCCCGCCCCGTCCAGTACGGCGTCCGCCGCCACCGGTACAGGTGCCGGCATGACGGCGGCTGTCGGCGCCGGGGCGCGCGTCGCCCGCTCCAGCCACAGGGTCAGCATGGGAATGGCAAGCCCGATGGCGATGGAGACCATGGCCATGGTCGAGACATGCTCCAGCCGGCCGTCGGGCGCGTTGGTCAGGATCTCCGCCGACAGGAAGGCGCCGAAGGCCGAGCTGAGATGCTGGACCGCCGACACCAGCGCCATGAAGCCGGCGCGCTCCTGCGGGTCGGGCACGCGGGAGAAGGCGGCGCCGTTGGCGACCATGCGGACGCCGACGAAGGTCATGAAGAAGGGGAACAGCCCCAGCACCGGCATCCAGGGACGGTAGCCGATGAAGGCGGTGAAGATCACGACGCTCAACCCCACGGTCGCCGCGAAAGTGATGGCGCTGGAGCCGTGGCGGTCGACCAGACGGCCGGCCCAGCGCGAGGCGAAGAAGCTCAGCGCGCCGCCGGTCATGTAGACCAGGCTCAGATGGTCGCGCGGGAAGCCCAGATTGCCCTGCACATAGGCGGCGATGTTGGGGACGATCATGAATTGCTGGACCTGCACCAGTGCCACGGTGGCGTAGGCCAGCCAGACCTTGCGGCGGGACAGCAGCGCCGTCATCCGCACCCACGCGCCGGTCTTCACCCCCGCCCCTGCCCCGGCGGCCAGATGGCCGCGCTGCGGCGGCAGGATGGCGATGGCGGCGACGGCGACGACCAGCCCGGCGGCGGCCACCGCGAAGAACGGCAGGCGCCAGCCGCCATAGAGCGCCAGCTCCAACCCCACCGGCACCCCGGCGATGGCCGACAGCGAGAAGGCCGACATCACGGCCCCCATCGCCTGTCCGCGCCGCTGCGGCGCCACCTGGTCGGTCAGCGTGGCGATGGCGACCGCGACGGCCGGGCCGCCGAACAGCCCGGCCAGCACGCGGGCCGCCAGCAGCGACGGGAAGTCCCAGGCCAAGCCGCCGAGTGCGGTGGAAACGATCAGCCCGGCCATCGCCACGGCAAGCGCCCTGCGGCGGTCGAAGCGGTCGAGCAGCATCGAGCCGATCAGCCCGGCCACCGCGGCGGCGGCGGTGTAGCTGCCGCCGATATAGCCGATGTGTGCCGCCGGAATGCCAAGCGCCCGCGCGAAGTCGGGGCCGAGCGGCATCACCATCATGAAATCCAGGATGTTGATGAACTGCACCGCCGCGATGACCAGCGTGATGCGGCGTTCGTCGGGCGTCAAAGCGGTGGGCGCCGCAGGGCGTGTGGCCTGGGACAAGATGGAGGCTCCGGCAGAGGCGGAAAAGCGCGGATCGCGGGACCGCCCTCGATGGTAACAGCCACCGCCCGGCCATCCCAAACGCCATGGTCATGCAAGGCGAGCGCAGCAGATAGGACGCAATACCAACTGAATGTGTCTTCAATCGTCAAAAAAATGCATGATTCGTACAAAAAGCGGGCTTTGGAGGCTTGGCGAGTTGCGCGTGCCGCGTGTACCATCGCGGCCCCACCGTCGGCAGCGCACCGCCCAGAAGGGCATCAATGAAGACCGACGGGCTATGCACTCCGTTGAGGAACACGACATCCATGTCCGACACCAAGCGCGTCACCGACGAAGAGGCCCTGCTGCTGCATTCGAGCGGCCGGCCCGGCAAGCTGGAAATCACCCCGACCAAGCCGCTGACCACCCAGCGCGATCTGGCGCTGGCCTATTCCCCCGGCGTCGCCGCGCCCTGCCTGCGCATCGCTGAAGACCCGTCGCTCGCCTACGACTACACGGCCAAGGGCAACATCGTCGCCATCATCTCCAACGGCACCGCGGTGCTGGGGCTGGGCGACCTGGGTGCCTTGGCCGGCAAGCCGGTGATGGAAGGCAAGGCGGTGCTGTTCAAGCGCTTCGCCGACGTCGACGGCATCGACCTGGAGGTCGACACCCGCGACGTGGACGAGTTCGTCAACTGCGTGCGCTTCCTCGGCCCCAGCTTCGGCGGCATCAACCTGGAAGACATCAAGGCGCCCGACTGCTTCATCATTGAGGAGCGGCTGCGCGAGCTGCTCGACATCCCGGTCTTCCACGACGACCAGCACGGCACCGCGATCATTGCCGCCGCGGGCCTGATCAACGCCTGCGACATCACCGGCCGCAAGGTCGAGGACGTGAAGATGGTGGTGAACGGCGCCGGCGCGGCGGGCATCGCCTGCGCCGAGCTGTTCTGCACGATGGGTGTTTCACGTGAAAACATCATCCTGTGCGACACCAAGGGCGTGGTCTACCGCGGCCGCACCAACGGCATGAACCAGTGGAAGTCGTCCTTCGCCGTCGACACCGACAAGCGCACGCTGGAGGAGGCGGTTGCCGGCTCCGACGTGTTCGTCGGCCTGTCGGCCAAGGGGGCGATGACGCCGGAGATGGTCAAGTCGATGGCGGCCAAGCCGATCATCTTCGCGCTGGCCAACCCTGATCCGGAGATCACGCCGGAGGAGGTCAAGGCGGTGCGCGGCGACGCCATCGTGGCGACCGGCCGCTCCGACTATCCGAACCAGGTCAACAACGTCCTGGGCTTCCCCTATCTGTTCCGCGGCGCGCTGGACGTCCGCGCCACCACCATCAACGAGGCGATGAAGGTCGCCGCCGCCAAGGCGCTGGCCGCACTGGCGCGCGAGGATGTGCCGGACGAGGTCGATGCCGCCTATTCCGGTCGCCGGCTGCGCTACGGCCCGGACTACATCATCCCGGTGCCGTTCGACCCGCGCCTGATCGTCACGGTTCCGGCCGCCGTCGCCCAGGCGGCGATGGAAAGCGGGGTGGCGCGCAAGCCGATCCTCGACCTGACCAGCTACAAGCACAGCCTGCGCACCCGCCTGGACCCGACCGCCGACAGCCTGGAGCTGATCCTGGAGAAGGTGCGGACCAACCCGCGCCGCGTCGTCTTCGCCGAGGGCGAGGAGGAGCGGACGATCCGCGCCGCCATGGCCTTCCGCGCCCACGGCTACGGCACGCCGGTGCTGATCGGCCGGGAGGAGGTCATCCGGGAACAGCTGACGGCGATGGGGCAGCCCAACGTCCAGTTCGAGATCCACAACGCCCGCCTGTCGGACGCCAACCGCCGCTATGCCGACCACCTTTACCGCCGCCTGCAGCGCAAGGGCGCGCTGCTGCGCGACTGCCAGCGGATGGTCAACCAGGACCGCAACGTCTTCGCCGCCTGCATGGTGGCGCAGGGCGACGCCCATGCCATGGTGACCGGCCTGACCCGCAGCTTCGGCGTCGCCTACGAGGAAATCCGCCGGGTCATCGATCCCAAGGCGAGCGAGCCGGTGTTCGGCCTGCATCTCTCGATCACCCGCAACCGCACCGTCTTCATCGCCGACACCACCGTTCATGTCCGTCCCGACGGCAAGACGCTGGCCGACATCGCCATCGGGGCCGCGGCCAAGGCGCGGCAGATGGGGCACGAGCCGCGGATCGCGATGCTGTCCTTCTCCAACTTCGGCCAGACGCCGCACCCGAACACCGATCCGCTGCGGGAAGCCTTGTCGATCCTCGACAGCCGCCGGGTCGATTTCGAGTATGACGGCGAGATGTCGGCCGACGTGGCGCTGGATTACCAGCTGATGAAGCGGGTCTACCCGTTCTGCCGGCTGTCCGGTCCGGCCAACGTGCTGATCATGCCCGGCCTGCATTCGGCCAACATCTCGGCCAAGCTGCTGAACAAGATGGCCGGCGGCCAGATGATCGGCCCGCTGCTGATCGGCCTGGACAAGCCGGCGCAGATCGTCACCATGGGCGCCTCGGTCAACGACATCGTCACCGCCGCAGCCCTGGCGGCGCATGACTCGCTGCCGTGGTGAGGTGAGGTAGGACGCCTCTTCTTCCGCCGCGGTGGAGGAAGAGGCGTTACCTTTTCGGCCTGGGCATCCTATAGTTTACTCTGGACACCATGTGTTGGGAGGGGTGCCCATGCCGGATGGTCTTGTCAGTGCGGCGGAAGCGAACCGCGACTTCTCGAAAATGCTGCGCGACGTCGAAGGCGGCGCGCGTATCACCATCACCAAGGATGGCAAACCGGTTGCCGTGTTGTCGCCTGCCGATCCATCCATGAACTTGGATCGCAGCAGCACGCATCGGCGGATGATGGAGTTGCTTGCGGAAGGGCTTCCCCTTGGCTTCCGGGGTGGTGTCGACCGCGACGATGTACATTCGCGATGATGTTGGCTGGGATCGATACCAACATTCTTCTCTACGCGGTCGACAATACTGGGGACTCCGAAAAGCATCGCAGGGCGGTCGATCTTCTCGATCGGCTGGCTGCTGGTGCGCGTGGGGTGTTGCCGCTTCAGACTTTGACGGAGTTCTACTCGGTCGCGGTCAGGAAGTACCGCGCCTCTCCGGAGCAAGCTTCACGTTACATCGATGTATGGAGCGGCGTTTTTCCGGTACGCGAGGCAGTCTTTGCAGATGTTGTCGATGCTATGCGCATACACCGTGACCATGGCGTCCAATTCTGGGATGGTATGATCTGGTCTGTGGTAAGGCGCGCTGGCGGCCGTGTCCTGTTCAGTGAAGATTTGCAAGATGGCCGGGAGCTTGAAGGGGTTCGGTTTATCAACCCATTTGCCCCGGCCAATGCATCGGTTCTCGAAGACCTCCTTGCCTTCTAGTACCGTTCGAACTGTCCCTTACCCCAACGCCTTGTAGAAGAACGCCGTGTCGCAGAGCCCGCCCTGCGGCCACAGGGCAAAGTTCGGGATGACGCCGACCTTCACCCAGCCGGAGCGGGTGTAGAGCCGTTCGGCCTCGGGCGAGGCGGTGTCCAGCACCAGCAGGGTCTTGCCGGCGGCGCGTCCCGCATCCTCGGCAGCCTGCATCAGGGCGGCGCCGACGCCCCGGCGGCGGGCGCGGCGGTGGACCAGCATCTTGGACAGGTCGGCGCGGTGCGGCTGGTTCGGCGGCTGGGCGACCACCAGCTGGACGGTGCCAAGCACGCCCGCGCCATCCTCCGCCACCAGCAGGATGCGTTCCCCCTGCTCCACCCCGGCGGCCACGTTCCGCCAGAAATTTTCGGCGGTGGCGCGGTCGAGCGGGGCCATGAAGCTGACCGACGCACCGCCCTCCACGCAATCCAGCAGCACGTCGGTCAGGCCCGGCACGGCGGCGCCGGCGTCCTCCGCCGTCAGCAGGCGGACCGTCACCGCACCGTCTCCAGTCCGCCGGTTCGGGTCCAGGCAGGCAGCATCCATGACTCGCTCCTTCAGCGTTTAGCGGCGTTTGAACCGCCGCGCCCCTCGGTGGTCAGCGCCACGATGTAGCGGGCGGTGCGGTCGGTCGGGTTGTGGAAGCCGGTCGGCCGGTCGAGCCGCATGGCGAGGCAATCGCCCGTGTCCAGCCGGTGCGTCACCTCTCCCACACTCAGCTCGATGGTGCCGTCCAGCAGATGGATCTGCTGCTCGACGACGGCGGCGCGGGCGCCGCTGTCGTAGGAGACGCGGGCGCCCGGGGGCAGCTCCACCTCCACCAGCTCGATGGGGGACGGATAGCCCGGCGGCGACAGGTTGCGGCGGCGATAGCCGGTGGCCGGGTCGGTCCAGGCGATCTGGTCGGCGCGGCGAACCACCGGGTCGGCGTCCGCGCGCTCCGCCTCGGCGAACAGCGTCGCCAGCGTCACGCCAAGCCCGGCGGCGAGCCGTTCCAGCACCGAGGCCGTCGGGCTGCTCTCCCCGCGCTCCACCAGCGAGATCATCGAGCGGCTGACGCCCGACCGCTCGGCCAGGCCGTCCATCGTCAGGCCACGATCCGCCCGCAGCGCGCGCAACCGGGTGGCAAGCCGGCTGTCGATGTCGTTTTCCATCTTTTCCATGAAGATAGAATGAAGGTCCAGGATATTGGAGTCAACGGCCAGCCGCACAGTCGCCGCCATGAATCTTTTATGACCGCCGCGCGGGGGTCGTGGCGATGGTGTAGAAGGGCTGAACCTGCGGTTTCCCGTTCCGTCTCCACCCCCAAATCCGGTGCCACCCCATGCGCCAGAAGGCGTCGCCGCCCACCCCGCTTCTGACCGCCATCCTGCTGATGCTGGCCCCCCTTGCCGGCGTGCTGAGCTGGGCGGTCTATAGTGGGGCCTTGCATGGCGGGCTGGCGCTGGCGGCCGGCATCGTGGCAGTGGCGGGTGCGGTCCAGATCCTGCGGACCTATCGGCGTGATGCCAACGCGGTGACCGACTATGCCGCCCGGCTGGCCGAAGCCGACGAGCCGCTGGCCCCGGCCGGCACGCCGCCCGCGCTGAAGGCGCTGGCCGCCACCATCGGCCGCCTGCACCGGGTCGGGCTGCGCCGGGCCGAAAGCGTGCGGATGCAGCTGGACGCCGACGAGGCGGTGATCGACGCCCTGCCCGCCCCTCTCCTGCTGATGGATGCCGACCGGCAGGTGGTGCGCGCCAACCAGACGGCGCGGGAGCTGTTCGGCGACAAGATCGTCGACCGCGACCTCGCCTCGTCCCTGCGCACGCCGGCGGTGCTGGAGGCGGTGGATTCGGTGCTGCGCGGCGGCGCGTCCCGCATCATCGAGTTCACGCTGCCGGTCCCGGTGGAGCGCAGCTTCGAGGCGCAGGTGAAGCCGTTCCAGCGGCTGGTGCAGGAACCCGACCCCTCGCTGCTGGACGGCGAGATCGAGGAGGAGCCGGCGCCGCGTCCGCCCACCGTCGCCCGCATGGCGATCCTGACCCTGCATGACGTGACCGCCGCCCGCCGGTCGGAGCAGATGCGCGCCGACTTCATCGCCAACGCCAGCCACGAGCTGCGCACGCCGCTGTCCTCCCTGCTGGGTTTCATCGAGACGCTGCGCGGCCCGGCCCGCGACGATCCGGAGGCGCAGGACCGCTTCCTGGCGATCATGCACGATCAGGCCAGCCGCATGACCCGTCTGGTCAACGACCTGCTGTCGCTGTCGCGCATCGAGCTTGACGAGCACATGCAGCCCAACGGCCGCGTCGATGTGGTGGAGGAGCTGGAGAACGTCATCGCCGCGCTTCAGCTGAAGGCGGCGGAGCGCCGCATCCGCCTGCGCCTGGAGGCGCCGGAGGAGTTGCCGCCGGTCGTCGGCGACGAGGACCAGTTGACCCAGGTCTTCCAGAACCTCGTCAGCAACGCGATCAAATACACGCGCGAGGACACCGACGTGACCGTCAGTGTGGCGCTGGCCGACGGTGCCGCGGTGGGCTTCGTCGGCCTGCCGGCGCCCGGCGCTGCCGCGAAGGACAAGCGGGTCGGGCGCGGCGGCACTGCTATGGTGTCGGTGTCGGTGCGCGACCGCGGCGACGGCATCGCCCGCACCCACCTGCCCCGCCTGACCGAGCGCTTCTACCGCGTCGACGCCGCGCGCTCCCGCGCCATGGGCGGCACCGGGCTGGGGCTGGCCATCGTCAAGCACATCCTGAACCGCCACCGCGGCCGGCTGACCATCGAAAGCGAGGTCGGGGTCGGCAGCGCCTTCACGGTCTATCTGCCGGCCGAGACCCCTTCCCTTTCCCGAGTTGAGGGCCGGGGAGAGGGGGAGACGCGTCAGGATTTTCGTGGAAGGGCCGTCGTGCTTCCCCCTCACCCTAACCCTCTCCCCGGGGGAGAGAGGGGATATGGCGGGGTGTGAGAGGGGCGCACCACTCCATGACGCTGTCATGAAAGCGTCATAAAAACGTAATCAATCGGTCGCCCTCCGGGTCTATGGTCCGCGCCATTCCGATGGACAGGTCTCCATTCGAGCGAGGAGGGGCAATCATGACCACCCGGACGCATGTCGTCGCCGCGAGCGCCTTGGGCGTGGCCCTGAGCCTTGCCGCCCCGGCCTGGGCGCAGTCGCGCGACCAGATCCGTGCGGTCGGCTCCTCCACCGTCTTCCCCTTCACCACCGCGGTGGCGGAGGCCTTCGGCAAGACCGGCAAGTTCAAGACCCCGGTGGTCGAATCGACCGGCACCGGCGGCGGGCTGAAGCTGTTCTGCGCCGGCGTCGGCCCGGCCCATCCCGACATCGCCAACGCCTCGCGCCGGATCAAGAAGTCGGAAATCGACCAGTGCGCCGGCAACGGCGTCACCACGATGACCGAGCTGAAGATCGGCTATGACGGCATCGCGCTGGCCTCCTCGAAGAAGGCCGCGCCGGTGTCACTGTCCACCGTCCTGCTGTGGAAGGCGCTGGCGAAGGAGGTGCCGGTCAACGGCGCCCTGGTCGCCAATCCTTACAAGCTGTGGTCCGACATCGACCCGTCGCTGCCCAAGGCGGCGATCGAGGTGCTGGGACCGCCGCCCACCTCCGGGACGCGCGACACCTTCAACGAGCTGGCGATGCTGGAAGGCTGCAAAAAACTGGCCGAGGTCGCCAAGGCGGTTCCCGACGAGAAGGCGCGCGAGCGCGCCTGCATGACCATCCGCGAGGACGGCGCCTATGTCGAGGCCGGCGAGAACGACAATCTGATCGTCCAGAAACTGCTCGCCAACCCCAACGCCTTCGGCGTCTTCGGCTACAGCTACCTCGACCAGAACCGCGACACGCTGCAATCCGCGAAGATGGACGGGGTGGAGCTGACGGCGGAGACGGTGGCCGCCGGCAAGTATGAGCTGGCCCGCCCACTCTACATCTATGTCAAGAACGCCCATGCCGGCGTCATTCCGGGCATCCGCGAGTTCATCGGCGAATACACGTCGGAGCGGGCGATGGGCGACGACGGCTATCTGGTCGACAAGGGCCTGATCCCGGAGCCGAAGGCGCTGCGCGACGCCGCCCGCGTCGAGGCGGTCAACCTGACGCCGTTGCAGTTCTGACCAACTCCTCCTCTTGAGCGACCCGCATGCAGCTGACCCTCCTCGCCCTGATCCTGGCCCTGCTCACCCTGATCGGCTTCATGATCGGCCGGTCGCGGGCGGCGGCGTCCGTTGGCGGGCGGGTGGCGGAGCTGCATTCGGTCCCGTCATATCATGGCGTCTATGTCGCGCTGTGGGCCGGGCTGCCGGCGCTGCTGCTGTTCGTCGCCTGGACGGCGTCGGAAGGCTGGCTGGCGATGCAGCTGGTGCTGTCGGCCCTGCCGGAGCGGCTGACCACCGGTGACGGCCAGTCGGTCGCCCTGCTGAAGGCCGACATCCTCAACCTCGCCCACGGCATCTCGACCGGGCGCAACTCCGATCCGCTGGTGGTCGAGGCGGCGCGCCGCTATGCGGGCTTCCGCGATCTCGCCGGCTGGAGCCTGCTGGCGGTCGGCGCCAGCCTCGCCGTCGCCGGGCTCGCCTGGGGCCGCCACCGCATCGGCCCCGACCTGCGCGCCCGTCCGGCGGTGGAGCGGGTGGTGCGGGTGGCGCTGGTCGTCTGTTCGCTGGTCGCCATCCTGACCACGGTCGGCATCGTCCTGTCGCTGCTGTTCGAGGCGCTGCGCTTCTTCAGCGTCGTCTCACCGCTCGACTTCCTGTTCGGCACCCATTGGAGCCCGCAGATGGCGATGCGGGCCGATCAGGTCGGATCGAGCGGTTCCTTCGGTGCCATCCCGCTGTTCGCCGGCACGCTGCTGATCACGGTGATCGCCATGGCAGTGGCGGTGCCGGTCGGGCTGATGGCGGCGATCTACATGTCGGAATATGCCGGACGCGGCGTGCGCACCTGGCTGAAGCCAGCGCTGGAGATCCTGGCCGGCATCCCGACCGTGGTCTACGGCTTCTTCGCAGCACTGACCATGGCGCCCTTCGTGCGCTCGGTCGGCGAGGGGCTGGGGCTGGACGTCAGTTCGGAATCGGCGCTGGCCGCCGGCATCGTCATGGGGGTGATGATCATCCCCTTCGTCAGCTCGCTGTCGGACGACGTCATCAACGCGGTGCCGCAGAGCTTGCGCGACGGCTCCTACGGCCTCGGCGCCACCAAGTCGGAAACCATCAGGCAGGTGGTGCTGCCGGCGGCGCTGCCGGGCATCGTCGCCGCGGTGATGCTGGCGGTCAGCCGCGCCATCGGCGAGACGATGATCGTCACCATGGCGTCGGGCCTGACCGCCAACCTGACCGCCAACCCGTTGCAGGCGGTCACCACCGTCACCACCCAGATCGCCACGCTGCTGGTCGGCGACCAGGAGTTCGACAGCCCGAAGACGCTGTCGGCCTTCGGCCTCGGCCTCGTGCTGTTCCTCGTCACGCTCTGCCTCAACATGGTCGCCCTGCGGGTGGTCCGGACCTATCGGGAAAAATATGACTGACCTCGTCGAGCGGGACGCGGCGGCCGTGACGCCCTCCCCCGCCTCAACCACCCCGCCGAAGTCGCGCCTGCGCAGCGAGGCCTTCGCCCGCCGCCTGCGCGCCCGCCATGCCGCGGAGCGCCGCTTCCGGCTGGCCGGCGCCGCGGCGGTGGCGCTGGCGGCGCTGATGCTGGTTCTGCTGCTGGGCTCCATCGTCGCCAAGGGCGCCAGTGCCTTCCTTGAGGCGCGCATCCGGCTGGAGGTGACGCTGGACCCGGCGGATGTCGCCGACCGCAACTACGCCGCCCCGCTGCGCCGGGCGCTCTACGCCCAGTTCCCCCAGGTGACCGACCGCGCCGGCCGCCGCGTGCTGAACGACCTGCTGTCGTCGGGGGCACCCTACGAGCTGGAGGCGATGGTTGCCAAGAACCCGGCGCTGGCCGGCACCACGCAGACGATCTGGGTCCGCGCCGACGACCAGATCGACCAGCTGGTGAAGGGCGGCTACCGCCGCGACCTGCCGGAGAGCGAGCGCGGGCTCAGCGACGCCAAGGTCGCCGCCGCCGACGCGCTGCTGGCCTCCGGCGCGCTGGCGCAGGGCTTCAACACCACCCTGTTCACCGCCGGCGACAGCCGCGAGCCGGAACAGGCAGGCATCGGCGGCGCCATCGTGGGCTCGCTGCTGACCCTGCTGGTGACCATGGCGCTGTCGGTGCCGACCGGCATCGCCGCCGCGGTCTATCTGGAGGAGTTCGCGCCGAAGAACCGCTGGACCGACCTGATCGAGGTGAACATCAACAACCTCGCCGCGGTGCCGTCGATCATCTTCGGCCTGCTCGGCCTCGCGGTGTTCCTCGGTTTCTTCGGCATGCCGCGCTCCGCCCCGCTGGTCGGCGGGCTGGTGATGGCGCTGATGACGCTGCCGGTCATCATCATCGCGTCCCGCGTCGCGCTGAAGGCGGTGCCGCCGTCG
Organism: Azospirillum sp. TSH64; assembly: GCF_003116035.1. GTDB lineage: Bacteria > Pseudomonadota > Alphaproteobacteria > Azospirillales > Azospirillaceae > Azospirillum. Next base: position 1,075,618 of record NZ_LGQW01000015.1, on the reverse strand, counting down.
ATCCGCCAGGCGGCGCTGGGCATCGGCGCCTCGCCCTTGCAGACGGTGCTGCACCATGTGCTGCCGCTGGCGATGCCCGGCATCCTGACCGGCACCATCATCGGCATGGCCCGCGCGCTGGGCGAGACGGCGCCGCTGCTGCTGATCGGCATGGTCGCCTTCATCGTCGACGTGCCCCACGGGCTGACCGACAGCGCCACGGTGCTTCCGGTGCAGATCTACATGTGGGCCGACAGCCCCGAGCGGGCCTTCACCGAGCGCACCTCGGCGGCGATCCTGATCCTGCTCGGCGTCCTGATCCTGCTGAACGGCGCGGCCGTGATCCTGCGCAAGATTTTCGAGAGACGGTGGTGAGCGTCATGAGCATTCAGAACCCGCTGAAGCTACGGCCCCGCGCCGAAGACCGCCCCGGTCAACGCGCGGGTGCCGCCCTGCCCAACAAGATGACCGCCCGCGGGGTGACGGTGTTCTATGGCGCCAAGCAGGCGTTGAAGGGCATCGACCTCGACATCCAGGAAAACCGGGTGCTGGCGCTGATCGGCCCGTCCGGCTGCGGCAAGTCGACCTTCCTGCGCTGCCTGAACCGGATGAACGACACCATCGAGGGCTGCCGGGTCGAGGGGCGGATCGCGCTGGATGGCGAGGACGTCTATGGCAAGGCGGTCGATGCGGTGCAGCTGCGCGCCCGCGTCGGCATGGTGTTCCAGAAGCCGAACCCCTTCCCCAAGTCGATCTACGACAATGTCTCCTACGGCCCGCGCATCCATGGCCTGGCCTCCGGCCGCGACGAACTGGACGAGGTGGTGCAGACCTCGCTGAAGCGCGCCGGGCTGTGGGGCGAGGTGAAGGACCGCCTGCGCGAACCCGGCACCAGCCTGTCCGGCGGCCAGCAGCAGCGGCTGTGCATCGCCCGCGCCATCGCCGTCAGCCCCGAGGTGATCCTGATGGACGAGCCCTGCTCGGCGCTCGACCCCATCGCGACCGCCCACATCGAGGAGCTGATCGACGAGCTGCGGGCCAACTACACCATCGTCATCGTCACCCACAACATGCAGCAGGCCGCCCGCGTGTCGCAGCGCACCGCCTTCTTCCATCTGGGCGAGATGGTGGAGTGCGACGACACCGAGGACATCTTCACCAACCCGCGCGACGAGCGCACCCAGGGCTACATCACCGGCCGCTATGGCTGAGCCCCGCCTTACCTCTGCGCCCTCCCCTCCTCCTTTGTTGAAAAGGCTGTCCCATGCCGGTTAACGTCGAGACGCGCGCTGTCAACGGAGCCACCATGAACGCGGCCCTGAAGCCGCTCGTCCTGATCGTCGAGGACGAGGCCGACATCCTGACGCTGCTGAAGTACAACCTGGAAAAGGAAGGCTTCCGCGTCGCCACCGCCAGCGACGGCGAGGAGGCCCTGCTGGCCGCCGGCGAGCAGACGCCGCACATCGTGCTGCTCGACTGGATGCTGCCGCTGATGAGCGGGCTGGAGGTCTGCCGCCAGCTGCGCCGCAATGCCAAGACCCGCGACATCCCGATCATCATGCTGACCGCCCGCGGCGAGGAAGGCGACCGGGTGCGCGGCCTGAACTCCGGCGCCGACGACTACATCACCAAGCCCTTCTCGCCGACCGAGCTGGTCGCCCGCATGCGCGCGGTGCTGCGCCGCGCCTCTCCCGGCATGACCGACGAGGTGCTGACCTTTGCCGACGTGACGATGGATCTGGCCGCCCACCGCGTCCGCCGCAACGGCCGTGACGTACACCTCGGCCCGACCGAATTCCGCCTGCTGCGCCACTTCATGCAGCATGCCGGCCGGGTGTTCTCGCGCGAGCAGCTGCTCGATCTGGTGTGGGGCCACGACGTGTATGTCGAGCCGCGTACGGTCGACGTACACATCCGCCGCCTGCGCAAGGCGATGAACGAGGAGGACGAGCTGGACCTGATCCGCACCGTGCGGTCGGCCGGCTACGCGCTCGATACCAAGTCGGTGTGAGTGCGGGGTTCGGATGGGGGTAGGATGGGGGCCAAGACCACCACAGCCCTGGTGAGAAGGCCCTCGATGATCCTGCTCTTCACCGATTTCGGACTTTCCGGCCCCTACACCGGCCAGATGAAGGCGGTGTTGGCACAACAGGCGCCCGGCGTGCCGGTCATCGACCTGTTCGCCGACGCCCCCGCCTTCGACCCACAGCTGTCCGCCTATCTGCTGGCAGCCTATGCTCCGGCCTTCCCGGCTGGCAGCGTCTTTCTCTCTGTTGTCGATCCCGGCGTCGGCACCGACCGGCGGCCGGTGATGGTGGAGGCCGACGGGCGCTGGTTCGTCGGTCCGGACAACGGCCTTTTCGCCCTGATCGCGCGCCGCGCAACGTCGCTAAACGCCTGGACAATCGACTGGATCCCGGACCGGCTGTCCGCCAGCTTCCACGGCCGCGACCTGTTCGCCCCCGTCGCCGCCAGCCTTGCCACCGGCCGGGCCGTCGCGCGCAGCCCGCTCGATCCCGCCGCCATCGACCGTCCGGACTGGCCGGACGAGTTGGCCTGCATCGTCTATGTCGATGTCTACGGCAACGCCATGACCGGGATGCGGGCCTCCACCCTGCCCGCCGATGCGGTGCTGATTGCCGGCGGCGCCCGCATCGCCCCTGCCCACACCTTCGGCGCCGTCGGGCCGGGGCAGCCGCTGTGGTACGAAAACTCCAACGGGCTGGCCGAGATCGCCGTCAACCGCGGGCGGGCCGAGGACGTGCTGGGTCTCAAGGTCGGCGATGCGGTGACGATGGAAACCTGACCAAAAGAAAACCGCCCGGAAGCGGGGTGCTTCCGGGCGGCTTCTGCTCGATCCGATGCTTGTCCGATCGGGCGTCTCGGGTCGGATGTCCTCAGGCTCAGTCGTTGTTGCGCTGGCCCAGGAACTGCAGCAGGAACTGGAACAGGTTGATGAAGTCCAGGTACAGCGTCAGGGCGCCCATCAGGGCCAGCTTGCCGGTGCTCTCGTGATCGTAGCCCTCGGCGTAGCTTTCCTTGATCGCCTGGGTGTCGTAGGCGGTCAGGCCGGTGAAGATCAGCACGCCGATGGCGGAGATCGCGAAGTGCAGGGCCGGCGACTGGAAGAAGATGTTCGCCAGGCCGGCGATCACCAGGCCGATGACGCCCATCATCAGGAACGAGCCCATCTTCGACAGGTCGGCCTTCGTGGTGTAGCCGTAGAGGCTCATCGCCAGGAAGGTCGCGGCGGTGACGAAGAAGGTCAGCGCGATCGACGCCCCGGTGAAGACCAGGAAGATGGCCGACATCGACAGGCCCATGGCACCGCAATAGGCCCAGAAGATCATCTGTGCCGATGCGAAGGAGAGGCGCTGGATGCCGAAGGACAGCACCATGACGAAGGCCAGCGGCGCCAGCATCACCACCCACTTCAGCGGCGTGCCGAAGATGGTGGCCATCATGGCCGGGCTGGACGACACGAGCGCGGCGACCAGACCCGTCAGGATCAGGCCGGCACCCATGTAGTTGTACACGCGCAGCATGTGCTGGCGCAGGCCTTCGTCGAAGTATCCCCGATCTGTCGCGCGGCCTGCGGTCGCGAAGCGGTTATAGGTCGGGTCTGCCATGGTTTGGTTTCCTCGGTGGAATTGGGTGATCCCGTCGCAGGACATATTGGCGAGTCCGCCAGGCGGTTCAATAGGAATCGGCGGCGCTTTTTCCAGATGAAAAAGCTTTCACGATTCGTTTTTCCTGCGGCTTCATCATACGGGAGTCACTCGTTCCGAAGCAATGGCGCCGAAGGCTGGCCCAGAGCCCGCCAAGTACCATAGAACCCGAAAGCCAGCGTGATCGCCGTGCTCAGCAAAGCGGTGGTGACGACAGCCGACGGCAGGAAGCTCCATTCCCAATGCATCAGGAACTTCAGCACCGCCCAGGCGGTCAAGGTTCCGATGAAGCCGGCAATGACCGCGGTCAGCAGGCCGAGCAGCCCGTATTCCAGCAGGAAGGCGCGCAGAATGTCGCCGCGCGTGGCCCCCAGCACCTTCAGCACCACCGCGTCGTAGACCCGGCGGCGGTGGCCGGCGGCGACCGCCCCGGCCAGCACCAGCGTGCCGGCGGCCAGCGTGATGCCGGCGACGATGCGCACCGCGGTGCCGATATGGCCCAGCATCTCCGCCACCGTGTCCAGCGCGTCCTTCACCCGCACCATGGTGATGTTGGGGAAGCGTTGCAGGACGGCGCGCTGCACCTGCGTTTCGGCGTCCGGCGTGGCGCGGACGGTGGCGACCCAGGTCTGCGGCGCCCCTTCCAGCGTGCCGGGGGCAAAGACCATGGTGAAGTTGATCGCCATGCTGCTGAAATCGGCGGAACGGACGTTGGCGACCTTCGCCTCGAAGCTGCGGCCCAGGATGTTGACGGTCATGGTGGCGCCGGGACCGATGCCGAAGGCCTCGGCGACGCTCTGGTGGATGGAGATCAGCGGCGGCCCGGCATAGTCGGTCGGCCACCAGGACCCGGCGGTGACGGTGGAGTGCTTCGGCAGCGTCGCCGAATAGGTGATGCCGCGGTCGCCGGCCAGGATCCAGGCCTGCTCCGGGTTGACCAGCGCCTTTTCGGCATCCTCGCCGTTCACCCGCTCGATCCGACCGCGCAGGCTCGGCACCGCCTCGAAGGCGCTGGCGCCGGGGACGGCGGTGACGAGCTCGCGCAAGGGGTCGAACTGGTCGCGCTGGATGTCGACGAAGAAGAAGGCCGGGGCGTCCTGCGGGATCGTCTCCGACACCCGGCGGGAGAAGTTGCCCTGGATCAGCGCGATGGCGACCAGCACCGTCAGGCCAAGCCCCAGCGACAGCACCACCGCCGCCGTCGGGTTGCCCGGCCGGTGCAGGTTGGCGAGCGCCAGCCGCAGGCCCGGACGCCTGACCCGCCCTACCCTCGCAGCACCCCAGGTGACCAGGGCGGCGGCGGCGCGGAAGGCGAGGAAGGTGGCGATGGAGCCGCCGACGAACCACAGGGCGAAGATCTTGTTGTGGGCGGTCAGCACCGCCAGCCCGGCGAGCGCCGCGGTCGATACCACCATCGCGACCGTATAAGGCGTGCGCGGCCGTCCGCCGGTCGGCGCGATCACGTCGCGGAACAGGGCGCCCGCCGGCACCTCGCGCGCCCGGCCGAGCGGCCACAGCGAGAAGGTCAGCGCGGTCAGCACGCCATAGAGGGCGGCGAGCGCCAGGGCGCCGGGATAGACGCCGATGTGGGCCGACACCGGCAGCACGCCGTCGAGCAGCCGGCCGAGCACCAGCGGCGCCACGGCCCCCAGCGCCAGCCCGATGACGATGCCCAGCAGCGCCAGCGCCAGGATCTGCGCCAGATAGAGCTGGAACACCAGGGCGCCGGGCGCACCGATGCACTTCATCATGGCGATGGTGCGGGCACGCGAATCGAGATGGCTGCGCACCGCGTTGCCGACCCCGACGCCGCCGACCAGCAGCGCGGTCAGCCCGACCAGCGTCAGGAACAGCGTCATGCGGTCGATGAAGCGCTCGATCTGCGGCGAGGCGTTGGTGTAGTCGCGCATCCGCCAGGGCGCGTCGGGGAAGCGGCTGCGCAGGGTCTCCTGCCATGCCTTGAGGTCGGTGTCCGGCGGCAGCGCCACCTTGGCGCTCCACCAGGTGAGGCTGCCGGGTTGCAGCAACCCGGTGTTCGCCAGCGACGGCAGCGCCACCAGCAGCCGCGGCCCGAGCGAGAAGGCGTTGGAGGAGGCGCGGTCCGGCTCGCGGTCCAGCACGGCGGCGACGCGGTAGGCGCCCTCGCCGACATGGATGGTGTCGCCGGGCTTGATGCCCAGCCGGTCGACCAGACTGGCCTCGACCACCGCACCCCAGCGGCCGTCCTTCTGCGCCAGCGCATCGCGCAGGTCGCCGCCACCCTGCAGCGTCACGGCGCCATAGAGCGGATAGACATCGTCGACCGCCTTCAGCTCGACCAGCGAGGAGCGGACATTGTCATCCGCGCGGGCCATCGCCCGCATCTCGGCGGAGGTCGACACCCGGCCGCCGGCCTTCAGCGCGGCCATCTGCCCGTCGTCCGGCGGATTGTAGAGTTGCCGCAACGCGACGTCACCGCCAAGGATGGAGCGACCGTCGCTCGCCAGCCCGTCGAGCAGCCCGCTCGACACCGACTGTACTGCGGCGATGGCGGCGACGCCGAGCGCGAGGCAGGCGAGGAAGACCCAGAACCCTTTCAGGCCGGTGCGCAGCTCCCGCCGGGCAAGCCGGAGCGCGAGGCGGAGGTCGGTCATCCCCCTCACTCCCCCGCCGCCTGGAGCTTCGCGCGCCGGGCGGCCTGCCCGTCGTCGGCGATCCGCCCGTCCGCCAGCCGCACCGTGCGGTCGCAGCGTGCAGCCAGGCTCTGGTCGTGGGTGATCAGCACCAGCGTCGTGCCGCGCCGCTCGGCCAGATCGAACAGCAGCTTGACGATGGTGGCGCCGGTGTCGATGTCGAGGTTGCCGGTCGGCTCGTCGGCCAGCAGCAGCGACGGCTCGGTGACGAAGGCGCGGGCGAGCGCCGTGCGCTGCTGCTCGCCGCCCGACAGCTGGCCGGGATAATGGTGGATGCGGTGGCCCAGGCCCACCTGCTCCAGCCCGACGCGGGCGCGGTCGAAGGCGTCGGCGACCCCGGCGAACTCCAGCGGGATGGCGACATTCTCCAGCGCCGTCATGGTCGGCACCAGATGGAAAGCCTGGAAGACGATCCCCACATGCTGGCGGCGGAAGCGGGCCAGCCCATCCTCGTCCAGCTTCCCGAGATCCTGGCCGGCGACGCGGACGAGGCCGCCGCTGGGGCGCTCCAGCCCGGCCATCACCATCATCATGGTGGACTTGCCGGAGCCGCTGGGGCCGACGACGCCGACCCGCTCGCCGGCCGACACCTGAAGATTCACGCCGCGCAGGATGTTGACGGGTCCGGCGCCGCTGTCCAATTTCAGATGGACGTCGTCGAGTTCAACGATGATTTCGTTTGAAGAGCGGGCGATGGAATTTGACGACGTTGCAGGGGACTGAGCCTTGGACATGCGACACTCGCACAAGCGGAATGGACCATCGCCATATGGCACGACCCGCCGGGCTTTCAACACGGGCGCCCTTGGCGCCGCACTCGCCTTTCTTCTTGCCGCAGGGGCATCGATGACCGTTCCGACCCGCGCGGTCGCCGCGCCGCCGGTGAAGCTGCTGGCGCTGGGCGACAGCCTGACCGCCGGCTACGGCTTGCCCGAACCGCAGGGCTTCACCCGCCAGCTGGAAAAGGCGCTGGCGGCGAAGGGCTACAGCGTCACCGTCGTCAACGCCGGCGTGTCGGGCGACACCACCGCCGGTGGGCGGGCGCGGCTGGACTGGGCGCTGGCCGACAAGCCGGACGCCGCCATCGTCGAGCTGGGCGCCAACGACATGCTGCGCGGGCTCGACCCCGGTCAGGCCAGGGCCAACCTCGACGCCATCCTGAAGACGTTGAAGGAGCGCAAGGTGCCGACCCTGCTGGCCGGCATGTTCGCCTCGCCCAGCCTGGGCAAGCCCTACACCGACAGCTTCAACGCCATCTACCCGGATCTCGCCAAGACCTACGATGTGCCGCTCTATCCCTTCTTCCTCGACGGGGTGGCGTTGCAGCAGGCGCTGATCCAGCCGGACGGCCTGCACCCCAACGCCCAGGGCGTGGCAGTGATCGTCGAGCGCATCCTGCCCTCCGTCACCGCCCTGCTCGACAGCCTGCCGCAAATCCAGAAGACTACGGAAAAGACCGGAGGCTGAGCCGCCATGACCGTGACCCCCATGACCGTGACCCCCATGACCGTGCCCCAGGACAGCGACACCCGCTTTACCGCCGCCTGCGCCGCCGGGTCCGAGTGGGGGCCGACGGTCAAGGCCTGCCTGGACCGGCTGGGGCCGGTCGCCGGCTGCAACCTGGGCTTCCTCTATCTGACCGACGGGCTGGCGGAGCATGCGACCAGCATCGTCACCCTGCTGCGCGGCGTCACCGGCATCCGCCATTGGGTCGGCACCGCCGGCATCGGCGTGATGGCGAACGGTGCGGCCCTGTTCGACGAGCCGGGGCTGGCGATCATGGCCGCCCGCCTGCCGGAGGACAGCTTCCGCCTGTTCCCCACACTGACCGACGGGCTGGAGCCGCTGCGCGGCAATGCCGGCGGCTGGCTGGACAAGCATGGCGCGGCGCTGGCGCTGATCCATGTCGACCCGCACCATGCCGACATGGCCGGGCTGGTCGCCCGTTTGTCGGAGGAGGCCGGCGTCTTCCTGGTCGGCGGCCTGACCGCCTCGCGCGGGGAGTTCCCGCAGATCGCCGCCGGGGCGGAGGATGCCGACCCGGTCACCGACGGCGGCGTGTCCGGCGTGCTGTTCGCGCCGCAGCTGCCGGTCGCCACCGCGCTGACCCAGGGCTGCCGCCCCATCGGGCCGACGCGCACCGTCACCGCCAGCGACGACAACGTGATCCTGGAGATCGACGGCCGCCCGGCGCTCGACGTGTTCAAGGAGGATATCGGGCCGGAGCTTGCCGCCGACCTGCGGCAGGTGGCCGGGGTGATCTGCGCCGGGCTGCCGATCGCCGGCTCCGACACCCAGGATTATCTGGTGCGCGACCTGATCGCCATCGACCCGCGCGCCGGCTGGCTCTCCATCGCCGAACGGGTGACCACCGGCCAGCCGGTGATGTTCACCCGCCGCGACGCGGAGACCGCCGCCGCCGACATGCGCCGGATGCTGGACAGCCTCAAGAAACGGGTGAAGGCGACGCCGAAGGGGGCGGTGTATGTCAGCTGCATCGCCCGCGGCCCCAGCCTGTTCGGTGCCGCCAATGCCGAGCTGTCGATGATCCGCGAGGTCTTCGGCGACATCCCGCTGACCGGCTTCTTCGCCTCGGGCGAGGTGTCGCACAACCGGCTCTATGGCTACACCGGCGTGCTGACGCTGTTTCTGTAAAGATCATTTCGTATAAGGAACGTTCCGGATGCAGTATCGTCCGCTTGGCCGCACCGGCCTGTCGGTCAGCGCCATCGGCCTGGGCACCATGACCTGGGGCCGCCAGAACACCGAGGCCGAAGGCCATGCCCAGATGGATGCGGCGCTCGACCGCGGCATCAATTTCTGGGACACGGCGGAGATGTACGCCATCCCGCCCACCGCCGACACCTATGGCAAGACGGAGGAGGTGATCGGCAGCTGGTTCCAGTCGCGCGGCAAGCGCGACCGGGTGATCCTCGCCAGCAAGATCATCGGCCTGCCGGCCGGCGGCTTCGGCTGGATACGCGACGGCAAGTCGCGGCTCGACCGCGCCAACCTCTTCGCGGCGGTGGAGGCCAGCCTGTCGCGGCTGAAGACCGACTACATCGACCTCTACCAGATCCACTGGCCCGACCGCGTCACCAACCGCTTCGGCGGCCGCACCTATCAGCACAAGCCCGAGCAGGACGCCGTGCCGATCGAGGAGACGCTGGCGGCGCTGGCCGAGCTGGTGCAGGCGGGGAAGATCCGCCATGTCGGCCTGTCGAACGAAAGCCCGTGGGGCGTCATGCGCTGGCTGCGCGCCGCCGAGGTGGCAGGGGAGCCGGCCGGGCTGCCGCGCGTCGCCTCGATCCAGAACGCCTACAACCTGCTGAACCGGACCTTCGAGAACGGATTGTCGGAGGTGGCCCTGCGCGAGGATGTCGGGCTGCTGGCCTATTCGCCGCTCGCCGCCGGCACGCTGACCGGCAAGTACCTGAAGGGCGCCATCCCGCCGGGCAGCCGCCGCTCGCTCGACCACCGGCCGTCGCGCTACAACACGGTCAATGCCGACGCGGCGACCGAGGCCTATCTGGACATCGCCCGCCGCCACGGTCTGGCGCCGAACCAGATGGCCATCGCCTTCACCCTGCAGAAGCCCTTCGTCACCTCCTCGCTGATCGGGGCGACGACGATGGAGACGCTGATCTCCAACATCGACTCCGTCGGGCTGACCCTGTCGCCCGAGGTGTTGGCGGAGATCGACGCCGTGCACAACCGCATGCCGGATCCGTGTCCGTAAGCTGCATTGCCGCCCGCCCCCTTTCTCGAATTGGGGCGGGCGGTTGCGGCAACCGCCTGAAGGCGGAAGTCGCACCGTTGGAAGCAACATGAACACGGATTTCACGGATTTTGACACGGATTTCACGGATCGGGCCATATCCGGGAAGCCGATCCATAGGGGGGCCGCTGGGATGGACCGTGCTGAACCGGGGCAGTTTCGTGTAATCCGGGTCCAATCCGTGTAATCCGTGTCGATTGTTGCCCGCTTCTCCCGCACTCCGCGTTCAAGCGATTGCCTTGGGGGCGGGTGGTTGCAGCAACCGGCCCAGTAAATCTGGAGGTACCCCATGCTCCGCCTGTTCGTCGCGCTCGACCTGACGGAGGAGGTTCGCCGGCGGCTGGCCGGTCTGGGCGGCGGGGTGCCCGGCGCGCGCTGGACCGAGCCTGAGAATATGCACCTTACCCTGCGCTTCATCGGCGAGGTGCCGGAGGATCAGGCGATGGACATCGACGCCGCCCTGGCGGAACTGCGGGCGCCGGCCTTCGCGCTCACCCTCGACGGGGTCGGCGTGTTCGGCGCCGGCCGCAAGGCGCGGGTGCTGTGGGCGGGGGTGGAGCGCAACGAGGCGCTGGCCCATCTCCAGGCCAAGGTCGAGTCCGTCGTCGTCCGCTGCGGCCTGCCGGCGGAGGAGCGGAAATTCTCCCCCCACATCACGCTGGCCCGGCTGAAGGACGCGCCGGCCGACCGCATCGGCCGTTTCCTGTCCGACCGCGGCCTGTTCCGCGCCGGCCCGATGCCGGTCGACCGCCTCACCCTCTACCGCAGCCATCTCGGCAACGGCGGCGCGGTGTATGAGGCGTTGGGGGAGTATCCGCTGGACGGCCCGGCGGAAAGCTGACTGGGCGCTCAGGCGGTGATGCCGTCCCAGGGATCGGTCTCGGCGTCGGGCTTGACGCCGGCGCCGGTGACGACCACCCGGTCCTTGCCGTCCTGCTTGGCGCGGTACATGCGCTGATCGGCCAGTTCCACCAGCGCTTCCCAATCGGCGGGGCGGTCGGCCGTCTGTTCGGCGATGCCGATGCTGGCGGTCTGCAAACTGCCGTCCGGCCGCTTGCCGAAGCCGGCGCGGCGCATGCGCTCCACCGCGATCATCGCGCCGTCCACCGGGGTGTCGGGCATGACGACCAGGAACTCCTCGCCGCCCCAGCGGATCAGGGCATCGGACTGGCGCAGCAGGCTACGGATGGTGTTGGCGGCATGGCGCAGGACGCGGTCGCCCTCCTCATGGCCATAGCGATCGTTGACCGCCTTGAAGTCGTCCAGATCGACGAAGATCGCCGTCAGCGGCTGTGATGCCCGCTCGGCATGGGCGACCTGGAGTTTCAGCAACTCCTCGCCGATCCGGCGGGAGAAGGCGCCGGTCAGCGCGTCGTGCGCCGCCTGCTCCAGCAGCGCGATCATGAAATGCAGCTGGCTGATCGCCGCCAGCGTCGCCACCACCGCGATCAGCGCCAAGAGCCACAGCGCGCTGATGTAGGAGGGGAACGGCATCACCAGCGAGCCATAGAAGCCGGCGGCCAGATGGGCACCCAGCATCGGTGCGGCGAACAGCGCCCCCTCCAGCGCGGTCAGCGGAAAGACGCTGAGCCCCGCCACCATCACGAAGGGCAGATAGCCGTAGCCCGCGCTGACGGCGATGCGCAGGTCGTCGACCCCCTGGTTGTAGAGGAGCGGGTGCGAGACGGCGAAGAACACGGTCGGGATCGCCAGCAGCGCGGCCAGCCGCCACCAGGCGCAGGCCATGTCCTCGCAGGACCGGCGGTCGAAGGCGAGCGCCAGGAAGGCGGCGCTGGCGGTCAGGCGCAGCAGGATCAGCCAGATCGCCAGCGACCATTCAAAGACGGTGACATCGATGGCGATCCACAGCGGCGTCAGGATGCCGAAGATCAGCGCCACCATGCGCACGCGCGACTGGATCATCGCGGCGCGGCGGCGTTGCAGGATCGGCGAGTGGCCCGCCGGCAGGATCAGGTCGGGCAGCTCGTCGCCGCGGACGAAAGCGTCGACCAGCGCGGTGAGAAGCCTCTCAACCCGCATGAGGCAGCCTGCCCCCGGCACCGGCCGGGCTTGTCGCCAATGGATTAGCCATGCTGGGTGATTACACGTGCATGACCGCCCCTTCAACGGCTTTCGCGCAAAAACCGCTCGGCAGCCGTGGAAAACACGCAAAGATCCCAGTATGCGACAAAAAGTAACGGGCGGCGCATCATCGACGCGCCGCCCGTCCAGACAAGTCCGATTTGTGCCCGGCCGCGGCCGGGATCAGTCCTTCAGGTCTTCCCAAAGCTCCTTCACCTTGGCGAAGAAGCCCTCCGACTGCGGGTTCGACCCTTCCTTTGCGGCGCCCTCGAACTCGCGCAGCAGTTCCTGCTGGCGCTTGGTCAGGTTCACCGGGGTTTCCACCACCGCCTGGATGTACATGTCGCCGCGCTGGGCGCTGCGCAGCACCGACATGCCCTTGCCCTTGATGCGGAACTGGTGGCCCGACTGGGTTCCCGGCGGCACCGTCACCTTGGTGCGGCTGCCGTCGATGGTCGGCACCTCCACCGCCCCGCCGAGCGCCGCCGTGGTCATCGGGATCGGTACCCGGCAGTGGATGTTGGCGCCGTCGCGCTGGAAGATCGGGTGCGGGGCGAGCGCCAGGAAGATGTAGAGGTCGCCGGCCGGCGCCCCGCGCAACCCGGCTTCGCCCTCGCCCGCCAGACGGATGCGGGTGCCGTCCTCGACGCCGGCGGGGATGTTGACCTGAAGGGTCTTCTCCTTGCGCAGCCGGCCGGAGCCGCCGCAGGTCTTGCAGGCGTCCTTGATGACCTTGCCGGCGCCGTGGCAGCCGGGGCAGGTCCGCTCGATGGTGAAGAAGCCCTGCTGCGCCCGCACCTTGCCGTGACCCTGGCAGGTCGGGCAGGTGATCGGCTGGGTCCCCGCCGCGGCACCCGACCCGTTGCAGCCGTCGCACTGCACGGTGGTGGGCACGCGGATGGTGGTCTGGGTGCCCTTGAAGGCCTCCTCCAGCCCGATCTCCAGATTGTAGCGCAGGTCCTGGCCGCGGCCGGACGCACCGCCGCCGCCGCGGCGCCCGCCCATGAACTCGCCGAACATCTCGTCGAAGATGTCGGCGAAGCCGCCGCCGCCGCCGAAGTCGAAGTTGAAGCCGCCGGCGCCCGCACCGGCACCCGGACCACGGCCATTCTCGAAGGCGGCGTGGCCGAACCGGTCGTAGGCTGCGCGCTTCTGATCGTCCTTCAGGACCTCATAAGCCTCGCTGACTTCCTTGAACTTCTGCTCGGCGTCCTTGTCACCCTGGTTGCGGTCCGGGTGGTACTGCATCGCCATCTTGCGATAAGCCTTTTTCAGCTCATCCGCGCTGGCGTTCTTCGCCACACCGAGCAGCTCGTAATAATCCTGTTTCGCCATGGGGGCCGACCGCCTTTGAGTCGTTCTGGTCCAAACTGTCCGCGTCGCGTCGGAGCCTGACCCCAGCATACCGAAGGCCCGCCGCCGGGGAAAGGCGGCGGGCCATCGATGCTCGCGTCAGGTCCGTATCAAAAAGAAGCTGGCGTCGGGCTTATGCCGACTTCTTCTTGTCGTCCTGGACCTCCTCGAAGTCGGCGTCGACGACGCCCGGCTCGTTCGGCTGGGCGCCCGGCGCCTCGCCGCCCGCAGCCGGGGCCTCGCCCTGGCCGGCCTTGTACATCGCCTCGCCCAGCTTCATGGAGACCTGGGCCAGGGCCTCGGTCTTCGCCTTGATGCCGTCCAGATCCTCGCTGTCCAGCACCGACTTCAGTTCGGCGACGGCAGCCTCCGCGGCGGTCTTGTCGGAGGCCGGGATCTTGTCGCCGTTCTCCTTGATGGTCCGCTCGGTGGTGTGGATCAGGGCGTCGGCATGGTTGCGGGCGTCGACCAGCTCGCGGCGCTTCTTGTCGTCGGCCGAATGGGCCTCGGCGTCCTTGACCATCTTCTGGATGTCCGCGTCCGACAGGCCGCCCGAGGCCTGGATGCGGATCTGCTGCTCCTTGCCGGTCGCCTTGTCCTTCGCCGTGACGCTGACGATGCCGTTGGCGTCGATGTCGAAGGTCACCTCGACCTGCGGCACGCCGCGCGGGGCCGGCGGGATGCCGACCAGGTCGAACTGGCCCAGCATCTTGTTGTCGGCCGCCATCTCGCGCTCGCCCTGGAAGACGCGGATGGTGACGGCGTTCTGGTTGTCCTCGGCGGTCGAGAAGGTCTGGCTCTTCTTCGTCGGCACCGTGGTGTTGCGGTCGATCAGGCGGGTGAAGACGCCGCCCAGCGTCTCGATGCCCAGCGACAGCGGGGTGACGTCGAGCAGCAGGACGTCCTTGACCTCGCCCTTCAGCACGCCGCCCTGGATGGCGGCGCCGATGGCGACCACCTCGTCCGGGTTGACGCCGCGGTGCGGCTCACGGCCGAAGAACTGCTTCACCGCGTCGATGACCTTGGGCATGCGGGTCATGCCGCCGACCAGGATCACCTCGTCGATCTCGCTGGCCTTCAGCCCGGCGTCCTTCAGGGCCGCCTTGCAGGGCTCGATCGTGCGCTGCACCAGCTCGTCCACCAGGGCTTCCAGCTTGGCGCGGGTCAGCTTGATGTTCAGGTGCTTCGGACCGGTCTGGTCGGCGGTGATGAAGGGCAGGTTGACTTCGGTCTGCGTGGTGGACGACAGCTCGATCTTCGCCTTCTCGGCAGCTTCCTTCAGGCGCTGCAGCGCGAGCTTGTCCTTGCGCAGGTCGATGCCCTGCTCCTTGCTGAACTCGTCGGCAAGATACTCGATGATGCGGCTGTCGAAGTCCTCGCCGCCCAGGAAGGTGTCGCCGTTGGTCGACTTCACCTCGAACACGCCGTCGCCGATCTCCAGCACGGAGATGTCGAAGGTGCCGCCGCCCAGGTCATAGACCGCGACGGTGCCGGACCCCTTCTTCTCCATGCCGTAGGCGAGCGCCGCGGCCGTCGGCTCGTTGATGATGCGCAGGACTTCCAGCCCGGCGATCTTGCCGGCGTCCTTGGTGGCCTGGCGCTGGCTGTCGTTGAAGTAGGCCGGGACGGTGATGACCGCCTGCGTGACCTTCTCGCCCAGATAGTTCTCGGCGGTCTCCTTCATCTTGGTGAGGATGAAGGCGCTGATCTGGCTGGGGCTGTACTTCTTGGAGTGCGCCTCGACCCAGGCGTCGCCGTTGTCGCCGGAGATGATGCGGTAGGGAACCAGGCCCTGGTCCTTCTTCGTCAGCGGATCGTCGAAGCGGCGGCCGATCAGACGCTTGATGGCGAAGAGGGTGTTTTCCGGATTGGTGACCGCCTGGCGCTTGGCGGGCTGGCCGATCAGCCGCTCGCCGCCCTGGCTGAAGGCGACCATGGACGGCGTCGTCCGCGCGCCCTCGGCGTTCTCGATCACCTTGGCGCTGCCGCCTTCCATAACGGCGACGCACGAGTTCGTGGTGCCGAGGTCGATACCAATCACTTTGCTCATGTTCAGCCTCTTTCGTTCGGCAGATGCGTGGCGGCCCGTCTGGTCCGGCACCGCCGCGATCCCCATAGGGTCGGTGAAACGTCGGTGGAGCGCTTGGGGTCCTGGTGTCCGGGGGCGACACATGAAAGCGATGCCCCCGGGTCCGGCCCGTGCTGGCGGAGATATAGGCGGAGCCGTTTCGGGCTGCAACAGGGTGGCGCGCCTTTCAGCTTGCAAAAGCGGGGAAAAAACGCGTCCCCAACAGCCTTTGCCACACCGCCGCCGTCCTATTGCTCCTGGCAATAGAATACCGGTGTATTCAAGTACGCAAGGACGAGTATCCCGATATTCAAGCGCGATGATTCAAATCGTCACAGGTGTTACAAGAGATAAATCCTTAGCTCATGAACTAGTCAAGGAAGTTAACCTTTCATTAACAAGCAACCGCGTGCAAAGCTGTGTGCAATCAATTCGCAGTTGCTATGATTATTCAAGTTTTGGAGAATCTAATAGTGAAACCCCAAAAGGAATATGCTATCTCGTTTACCCATTGGGGATGACCGCAAGGGAAGGGGCCGGCAATGCTGCCGCTGCCGCCGCCGGGCCATGCGGTTCAATTGCGATGCTGGTCACACAGGTGTGAAAGGGAAGCGCGATGATGGACGAACGACGCGACGTGGCCCTGGCCATCAAGTCCTGCCTCGACAGCCTGATGAGCGATGCCACGCGATGCGATCTGGACGATCTGGTGCGCTTCCTCAGCCTCGCCGCCCTTGCGGCCGAAGAGGCCGCCGTCGCCCACGACCCGCATGCGCTCCGCATGAAGGCGCTGATGGCCACCGGCGCCGGCCACTGCTGACCGGCGTTCCCCCCATGACGGCGTTGCGGTAACCCTGTCCCGAAGAGGCGGATGTCGTCCGTCTCACAAAACCTGCCGCCTCACAAAATCTCCGCATTGCGGATGGCGTCGTCGATCCGGCCCAGCATCTCGGCGCAGGATTCGTCGCCATCCATCAGGTCGGGCAGCGCGAAGCTGAACATGGCGACCGCGGCGACGGACCCTGCCGCATCGGCGCGCTCCGCACCGACCAGCCACAGATAATGGGTCTCCGCCCGGCCGTCCTCTTCCGTCCGCATCATCGCCTGGGCGATCACGGCGCCGTCGGACCGGCTGTCCACGGTCCGGTCCCCTGCCCGCTGGTCCTGCGGCCGGACAAAGCGCAGAGCCATTTCCTGCAAGGTTGCGGCGGTGCCGCCGGAGTCCGGCCGCGGCACCACCCGGTCGGTCACCAGCCGCAGGACGCCCGCGGCCGGCGGCGGCGGCCGGAAGGTGCCGACCGGCTGCCCTTCATGCTCCTCCACATCGACGGCCCAGCCGGCCGGCAGCCGGAACCGCACCGTGTCGGCCCAGCCGATGTCGGAGCCCTGCGCGCCCCCAGGCCCGCTTGCTGAATAGGTGTCGTCGGCCATGGCCCGCTCCCGAAAAATCGCCCGCTTGTGAAAACGCCCATTTCTGGAAACCGCAGCGCGCCACGCGACGGCCCGCCGGAACCGGCACCATAGGCGTGGCGGAACCGGCCGCCAATGCCCGATTGACGCGGTCGGAAATGCGCCGGGAAGCGCCGGTCCGGCCGGTTATTCCGGGATCAGGAACTGCACGCCCAGCCAGCGCCAGCGGCCGTCGGCGGCCGGCAGCGTGCAGTTGACGCGCGCCCGGCCGGGCGGGAAGGGATCGCGGATGCGGACCTCCACCCGGTCCTCGGCGATGCGTTCCAGCGCGGTGCGGCCCTGGCCGGTGGCGAAGCAGGCCAGCTTGGAGCTGTCGCCCACCCCGTCGGCGATGGTGAAGCCCAGCGGCGGCGGGTTGACGGTGACCAGCGGGTCGTCGGGCGTCAGGTCCGACACCGGCAGCGGCAGCGCGTTGGCCGCCAGCTCGAACCGGTCGGCGCTGCCATAGGTCTCGTTCATGACGAAGCGCGGCAGGCTCCAGGGATCGGCCTGCGGGTGCAGGACCCCCGACTGCTGGCCGAAGGCGGCGGTGAAGCCCTGGTCGATCACCATCTGCCGCACCGCCAGCGAATATTCTCCCTGCGGATAGGCCAGGACCGCCGGGCGCCGCCCCAGCTCCGCCTGGAAGCGGTCGGACATCCGGCGCAGGTCGGCGGCGAGCTGGTCGGGGCTGCGCGCCAGCATCGACTGGGTGGAGGTGCCGAGCGCCCCGATGGTGACGCCGGCCGCCGCCAGCTGGCGGATTTCGCCCCAGGTCATGTGGGCGGGGGAGCCGCGGTCCACCGCATCGGTGGCGACGAACAGGGTGAAGGGCAGATTGGCCGCCTTCAGCCGCGGCCACGCCTCGGTGAAGGCGGAGCGGCTGGCCTCGTCGATGGTGATCGCCACGGTGCGGTCGGGCAGCGGCTTGCCGGTGCGCAGGGCGTCCAGGATCTTCGGCAGGGGCAGGACGGTGTAGTCGCCGTCGGTCAGCTCGTCCAGATGGGCCTCGAACTGGTCGATGCGGATGCTGATCGACGGGTTCTGGTCCTCGCCGAAGCGGTCATAGGCGAACACCACCGCGCTGGCGCCCTGCGGAGAGGCGGCTTCGGCGGCGGCGGGCCGGGACACCGGCACGAACGCGGTCCAGATGGACAGCGCGGCGGCGGCGACTACCGAGACGGCACGACGGAACGGCATGGCGCCCTTGCGGAAAAGGCTGATTGGGGCGACCTCCGCCCCAACGCAAATGATGTGCCACAGTCCCCGTCCTGCGAACAAGCGCCGTCCGCCGCTTTCCTGCGGAGAGCAGAGATGCGGTGCGCGCGTGCAACAATGGAACGCCTCAGGCGTAGCACACGTAGAAATGAGCCGGGGCAAATGAGCTTCGGCAGATGGGGTTAGGTAGATGGGTTCGGGCCGGTACCGGCCGCCCCTGTGCCTACATCAGCCGGCCGCCGGCCGCGGCGTCGGTCAGCAGCGGGTAGCGTTCGGCATCCGGCAGCTGGTAGTGCCACCATTCCGAGGGGTAATGCTCCCACCCCGCCCCCACCATCACGCCCAGCAGCAGGGCACGGTTGCGCTGCTGGTCGGCGGTCAGGTCGCTGCGGCCATGGTGCGACCGCTCGGTCATCGCGTCGAACCCGGTGCCCATGTCCAGCGGCACGCCGGCGGCATCCACCAGCGTCAGGTCGATCGCCACGCCGCGGGTGTGGTTGGACCCCAGCCGCGGGTCGGCGATATAGGTGGGATCGGGGAAGGCGTGCCAAAGCCTCCATTGCGCCTCCGCCGGGCGGAAGGCATCGTACACCCGCAGCCGGCAGCCGATGCCGCGGGCCAGCCGGATGGCGTCGGCGAGCCTGCGGGCCGCGTCGGGGTGCAGCATGCACACCGCCGAGCGGTAGATCGGCACGCCCGACAGATTGTCGGCGGTGGCGTAGAGAAGCTCCAGGTCGATGTCGAAGGCCGGAGGCGTGATCTCGGTCAGCATGAACAGGGCAACCGTCGGCATATGAGAAAGATGATCGTCCTGTAGCATGGCCGCGGCGCCGTCTGCCATGGTCGCGGGTCTGCCATTCGCATGGCGGCGTGCCATGACGGCCGGCCCCATTTCGGGATGATGCCGCACGGTGAGGAAATCCGTGGCAGTCTGGCTTGCGTATCATGAACGGGCCGTCCGCGGGTCGCGGCGGCAGGGAAGGTGGGGTGATGAAGGTTCTGGGTCTGGATACGGCCACGTCGGGCTGTTCGGCGGCAGTGTGGGACGGAACGGCCGGTCAGGATGACGGTGCGCGGGTGACCGTCCGGCGCAGCCCGCCGATGGCGCGTGGGCAGGCTGAAGTGCTGGTGCCGCTGGCGCAGGAGGTGCTGGCCGACGCCGGCGCCGGTTTCGCCGACCTCGACCGCATCGCCGTCACCGTCGGGCCGGGCGCCTTCACCGGGCTGCGCATCGCGCTGGCCGCCGCGCGCGGCATCGCCGTCGCCCGGGACCTGCCGGTGATCGGCATCACCAGCTTCGACGCCATCGCCCATGGCGTGCCGGTCGCCGAGCGTGCCGGCCGGTTCCTGCTGGTTGCCGTCGACAGCCGGCGGGCGGAACCCTTCCTTCAGCTCTACGACGCGGCGCTCGCCCCCGTCGGCGATCCGGCGATGCCCGATCCGGCGGCGATCCCCGGCTGGCTCGACGGGCTGTACCCGTCCGGCCCGCTGCTGCTGGCCGGCGACGCGGCGGCGGTGCTGGCGCCGCTGCTGGCCGGGCGTGGCGATCTGGCGCTGGCGTCCGGCGACGGGCTGCCGGATGCCGCCGTGGTGGCGGCGCTCGGGGCCGTCCGCCCCACCGGCCTGCCGGTCGACCCCTTCTATCTCCGCCCGCCCGACGTCACCCTGCCTAAGACGGGGGGGCCTAAGACCGCGGAACCGAAGACCGCGGCAGCCAAGCCGGGGAGCAAAGCCGTACCGGGCGGAGCCGCGGCATGACCGCTGCCGTCCGCCTCCACCCCGCCGGCCTGCTGGAGGCCGGTGTGGTGGCGGCCCTGCAGCAGGCCTGCTTCCCGGACGATCCCTGGGACGAGGCGTCGGTCGCCACCCTGATCGTCCCGCCGGCCGGCTTCGCCACCATCGCCCTCGACGACCGGGACCGGCCGCTCGGTTTCGTGATGGCCCGGGTCGCGGCGGAGGATGCGGAGATCCTCGCCATCGGCGTGCTGCCGCAGGCCCGCCGCGGCGGCATCGGCCGCCTGCTGGTGGAGGCTGCGGTCAGCGGATCGCAGGACCTGGGCGCGACTGCATTGTTTCTTGAAGTAGCCGAGGATAACCCGGCAGCTTCGAGTCTATACAAGGCCAGCGGCTTTTTTTCGGTCGGGCGTCGCCCCGGATACTACAAACGACCGGATGGACGGGTCGCGGCACTTGTTCTGCGCCGCAATCTTGACGGGGCATAGGGGTTAATTTTTCTGCACGATCAGGCGATGGACGCCGTCGGGCTCATCCATTCGTTCGGGGTGGACAGAGAGAATGCTGTGACCCAACTCGATCAAGGATCGTGGAACGTTTTCCAAGGGTTCACCGGCATTCAGCCGGACTTCGAGGGTCTGCCCCGCGTCCATCCGCTCCACCATCAACTTGGTCTTGACGAAGGTTAACGGACAAACCTGCGAGGTGATGTCGAGAAACAAGTCTGTGGAGATTTTTTCGGTCACCGATTCCTCTTTGTTCCAAAGGATGGATATTGCACGATGCAGGAAACCTCTTTATATGGTGAGGTACGAATGCCGCGGAGCAAGCTTACATGAGCAACGGGTCCCCTTCCAACGCGCTGTTGTCTCTGACCACGGAGATCGTGGCGGCGCATGTCTCAAACAATACAGTCGCACTGACCGATCTTCCGACTCTGATCGAACAGGTCTACAAGTCGCTGGCCAATGTCGGCACCGAACCGGTGGTGGCGGAAGAGCGTCCGCAGCCTGCCGTGCCGATCAAGAAGTCGGTCACGCCGGACTATATTGTGTGCCTGGAAGACGGCAAGAAGCTGAAGATGCTGAAGCGCCATCTCAAGACGGCGTACAATATGACACCAGAAGAATACCGTGACCGCTGGGGCCTGCCGGCCGACTACCCGATGGTCGCGCCGAACTACGCCCGCCAGCGCAGCTCGCTGGCCAAGCAGATCGGTCTCGGTACCCGCGCCCGCCGCGGCGCCTGAGGGTTGGGGGTCCCGCAGGGCGGACCGGTGCCGTGCCGGCGCCGCCGCCCTTTTCCGCCCCCTCCCCTTCCCTTCCGCGCCCGTCCATCCCGCCTTCGCTGCGGGTGGTCCGTCCGGCAGGGCATCGGCGCCGACCTGCTCTCCGGCGCTCCAGACTCCACAACTGCAAAATCACGCAGGCCGATCCGCTGCCGGCCAAGGGTGCCGGCTGACCGCGTGCCGCGCTGTCGGCTACGATGTCGGTTGACCGGCAACCGGCGGATCGTGTTATGCCTTGTGGCGCGCGCGACTCTGTCGTCCCGACCCAGCCGCTGTGGCCCGGCCGTTACAGTCCGGCGGCGTCAGGCAGGGAGGCGCAGCGCATAGTCCCGAACCATCATCGCAGCGGACCCTCGACATGGCTGATGCAAGCTTGGACCAGCCGGGCATGACCCGGACTAGCCCGGAGCGGCGCGAGGCGTCCGCACCCGATGCCTCCGGTGTCGGCGGCGAGAAGCTGGCGGACGGTATTCGCCTGGGCACACTGGAGGTGCGGCTGGCCCGCTCGGCGGAGGAGATCGATTGGGCGCAGGCGCTGCGCTACCGTGTCTTCTATGAAGAGATGGCGGCGGTCCCCTCTCCGGCGATGCAGGCCCGGTCCCGCGATTTCGACGATTACGACGGTGTGGCCGACCATCTGCTGGTCATCGACCACGCCCGCGGCAACGGCCCCGACATGGTGGTCGGAACCTACCGGCTGATCCGCCGCCCCGCCGCCGAGAAGGTCGGCCGCTTCTATTCCAGCGACGAATACGACATCGGCCGCCTCGCCAGCTATCCCGGCGAGGTGCTGGAGCTGGGGCGCTCCTGTGTCGATGCCGGCTATCGGTCCCGCGGCAGCATGCAGCTGCTGTGGCAGGGCATCGCCGCCTATGTGTTCCAGCACGACATCGCCCTGATGTTCGGCTGCGCCAGCCTGCCCGGCACCGATCCGGATGCGCTGGCGGAGCCGCTGTCCTACCTCTACCATCACCATCTCGCCCCGGCGGAGCTGCGGGCGACGGCCTTGCCGGAACGCTTCGTCTCGCTGAACCGCATGCCCAAGGACCAGATCGATCCGCGCCGCGCGCTGAACATCCTGCCGCCGCTGATCAAAGGGTATCTGCGGCTGGGCGGTTTCATCGGCGACGGTGCCGTGATCGACCATCAGTTCAACACCACCGACGTCTGCATCGTGGTGAAGAGCGATCTGATCACCGACAAGTACGCCAAGCATTACGAGCGTCGCAGCCGCGACAGCCAAACCGGCTGAGGCCATCATGACCCGCACCGCCCGCGCCCTGGGCTCCTCCGGCCGCGGCGCCCTGCGCCTGACGATCTATTTGCTGTGGACGCTGCTGCTGATCCCGCTGCAAGCCCTGGCGGTGGCGCGCGGCTGGCGGCTGCGCAGCACATTGCCGGCCTTCTATCACGGCGTCTGTGCCCGTGTGATGGGGCTGGATGTGGTGGTGCGCGGCCAGCGGGTGGCCGACGGGCCGGTGCTGTTCGTGTCCAACCACTCCTCCTATTTGGACATCACGGCGCTGGGGTCGCAGATTCCCGGCTCCTTCATCGCCAAGTCGGAGGTTGGGAGCTGGCCCTTCTTCGGGCTGCTGGCCCGGCTTCAGCGCACGGTGTTCGTGGAACGCAAGGCCCGCGCCTCGGTCGACAAGCAGCGCGACGACATCGGCAGCCGTCTGGATGCCGGCGACAGCCTGATCCTGTTCCCGGAGGGCACCTCCAGCGACGGCAACCGCACCCTGCCCTTCAAGACCGCCCTGTTCGCGGTCGCCGCCCGCCGCATCGACGGCCGTCCGCTGACGGTGCAGCCGGTCAGCGTCGCCGCCACCCGCCTGGACGGCATCCCGATGGGCTTCGCCTTCCGCCCCTTCTATGCGTGGTACGGCGACATGGATCTGGCGCCGCACCTGTGGCAGGCCTTCCGCCTGGGCGGCATGACGGTGGAGGTGGAGTTCCACCCGCCGGTGACCATCGACGGCTTCAGCAGCCGCAAGGCGCTGGCCGAGCATTGCCATCGGGTGATTTCCGACGGCGTCGCCTGCGCCATTTCCGGCCGTCCGTCCGTCCCCGCCCCGGCGAAAGAAGCCACGTCTCCGGCCCCCGCTCCCACCGCCGCGAGTGCTTGATTCCGCTCTTGTATCCGATGCGGCACTCGCCTATAAACAGCGGGCGCGCGGGTGTAGCTCAATGGTAGAGCAGAAGCTTCCCAAGCTTACGACGAGGGTTCGATTCCCTTCACCCGCTCCAAACGCCATGCCGGCTGCATGGCATCCGGCCTTGGGCCGCTTCAGTTCCTGAAAATTTGAATTTCAAAGACGGGCGGTTCGCACCGATGGGTGCGGATGGGCGCTCTCTTTTGCGTGGGCGGTTCGCCGATGGCGCAATTGCTCGGAGAGCCCCGATCTCTGAAGCTGGGCGATACCGTTCAGCAGCGAGAAGGGAACCGCCGATGCCGCCGATCGAAAGAGCCCGCAGGCTGAGCCGCTCGTTGCAGGCGCGCTTCCGCATCGACCTGTTCTCCGCCCTTGTCGAGCGCGAATTCGAACGGCGTTTGGCCGACGCCATCGTCGAGGCCGAACGCGAGGCCTACCGGCGCGGGCGCGAGGAGGCACAGGCGGGGCTGGCCGCCGGTGCGGTCAGTCCAGTTCAGCGGCCGGAAGCGACGGTTCGGCCGGACGGCCCGCCCATGACCATGTAAGGCCGGCACGCTCGGCGCAGGCGTAATGCCAAGGGTTCTGGTCGCCATGCCCGGCCCAATGGGGGTCGCCGGCACGGATCGGCCTGCCGCAGCAACAGCACAGCGGCCCGTTGCGGCCGGCACGGCCACCATGCGCGCGCGATGCACCGGTCTTGGTCGACTTCGGTTTCGGTTCCCAGCCCAATGAGGCGGGATGCCGTCCATACAGCGCCATGGTGGTTCCCCCGGTTCGCCCTGATTGCGTTCGCCCTGATTGCGGATGATCCCCCGATCCCGGTCCGGCGACCCTCGCAACGAATCCTCCGAAAACGAGGCCGTCGATAACGATGCCGCCGTGACGGGGCGAGAATGCCGTCCTCAGTCCGCTTTGCCAACGACAAGGATGGACAGGATCCAACCCGAAATCGCCGGGCCCGCACCTGTGCAATCTTTCAAAACCATTTCCATCACAGGGCGCCGGGGCAGAGGACACACAATAATCACCGGCTTTGACGACGGGAGACACATGATTGCGCTTCCCAACTTTCGGTGGTTGCCAGCCGGTCGTCTTTTGGTCTGTTTCCGGTCACATCGATGTTCATATCTGGTTAACCGTCCGGGACTAGCGTCCGCCGCCTTCGCTGCACTGCGGCATGTTCTTCGTGCGAAGGCGTTCCATGACGGCATTTCTGCTGGATTATCTTCCGACCCTGACCTCCCAGTCCGTCACGCTGTCGCCGGTTGCGGCAACCGGCATCGCCGGACTGTCGGCGGCCACCCTGTCGACGCTGCTCGGCGGCCGGCGGGCGATCCTGCTGGCGCAGGCGACGGCCTCCTCCCTCTTCCTGCTTCACTTCCTGTTGCTGGGCGCCCAGACCGGCATGCTGATGTGCGGGCTGGGATTGATCCAGATGGCGGTGCGCGTGCGCCGGCACCCCGGTCGGGCGCTCGGCCTTCTCTATGGGTTGACCGTTCCGGCGGCGCTGGCGGTGGCGGCGCTGAGCTGGCAGGGGCCGATGTCGGCGCTGTCGGCGACCGGCTTCCTGCTGGCCACGCTCGGCCGCTGGCAGAGCGAGGTCGGGCGGATGCGCCTGTTCTTCATCCTGGCGACCCTGGTCGGGTCGGGACACAATATGCTGGCCGGCTCTGTCTTCGGGCTGGTGTCCGACGCGATGGGCCTGTCCGGTCATTGCATTGGCTTGTGGCGGGCTGGGATATTCCGCGGCCGTCCGTTCCCTGCACGCAACCCCTCCGGCCAAGTGGCGGCATAAGGCGTCCTCGTTCGCCTGCCCGCCTTGTCTCCCTTGGCGTGTCTCTCCCCGCCTGTCTCTCCCGGAGTGCTCCCGGTGGCTGGCGGGAACATTCAGCCCTGCGCATTGGTTGTGGCACCGTAGGGGACGCATGGGAGGGCTTGCCGTCATGGAAAAGGACGAGATCGTCGATACGCTGAACGAGCTGATCCGCATCGTCGAGGACAGCCATGAAGGCTATCGGCAGGCCGCCGAAACCGCCGAGGACGGGGATCTGAAGGCCCTGTTCAACGATCTCGCCGCCCAGCGCGGCGCCATCGTGCGCGAGATTCAGCGGCTGGTCGCCGAACAGGGCGGGGCGCCGGACATGGGCGGCACCATGCTGGGCGGCGCGCACCGCTTCTTCCTGGAACTGAAATCCACCGTGCTCGGCCATGACCGGGCCGCCATCATCACCGAGGTCGAGCGCGGCGAAAGCGAATGCCTGCGCCGCTATGACGAGGCGATGGCGAAGGAGCTTCCGCTGCCGATCACCGCGGTGATCGCCCAGCATCTCGACCGCATCCGTGTCGACCGGGACCGCATGGCGGCCCTGCGTGGGGTGGTGGCTTGATGGTGCGTCGCAGCATTGCGGGTGTGGAAAAGCGGGCGTAGGCTTTTTGCAATGGCTGCGACGAACCGGTACGGCCGCAGGGTTGTGCCGCCGCCATTGCCGATCATCCGGCTCCGGTGGCCGGATGTCCACTGCACCTGGACATGGATTGATGAACAGCGACAAACCGAAGAACGCGGACCTGACCGGCAACGATCTGGTGACGAAGGGCGCTTTCGCGCTCTATCGCGCCGAGAATGCCCACCGTGTGTCCGAATTCGAGAAGTCCCAGAATGCCGAGGCGGCCATCGCCGCCGATTTCGACGCCTACCGCACCCGTTACCTGCGGAAGTTCAAGGACGTCTTTGAAAGCCTGTCCGAGCAGGGACTGACCGTCACCCGCGCGGTCTGAGCGTTATGTGGACGGCGCCCGGAACGACGGCCGCAAGGGCGACTGCCGCCCGGGCGCCGTCCACCCCGCTTCCGTCTGCCAACGCCGCCGCTGCGGCAAGCCGTCAGCACCGACGGATTGCGGATTGAAACGATTGGGAAAGCTGCGGGGCCGCCGCTATACTGCGCGGCATGGCCCGTATGCTGTTCCTCCGCGACATCGACGCCGACGTGCAACTGCGCTGCCGCGCCTGCGGACATGGCGGCGTGCTGCCCCGTGCCATGCTGGAGCGGCGCTTCGGCCCCAATTACCCGGTTCTGTCGATCGCGCCGCATTACCGCTGCTCGCGCTGCGATTCCCGCGACACCGAAAGCCGGCCGATCCTGGCCGTTCCGGCGGCCCCCACCGCTGCCCCCGCCGCTGACGAGCCGTCCTTCGACGCGCCGCTGGCGGCGCTGAACGGGCTGCTCGCCTCGTTGCGGGGAGACAATGGTCCGGACAGGGCCGTGGACAGGGATCCGCCCGCTCCCCCGCCTCCCCCCGCTCGCGCCAAGCCCCTGTCGGAGCGTCCGCTGTCCGATCTCGTGGCCGACGGGCCGGGAGACGGCGAGGCCGAACCGTTGTGGGAGCCGGTGTCCCTCGCCGACATGGCGGCCCGGCTTGGCCGCAGTTCGCCGCCCGACGAGTGGGACGACAAGTGGGACGACGATCCGGAGGAGGAACCGGCTGCGGGCGATTCCAGGGGTCCGACCAGGTTCCCGGCCAACGACGCGTTGCCGGAACCGGCTCCTGCGGGCGCTCCGGACGATGTCGATGATGATGAGGATGGCGACGACGAGACGCTGATGGCGATGCGCCAACTGCTGGCGCAGGCCTATGGGTCGGATGACGAGTTCGACGAGGATCAGGAGGGTGAGCAGGAGGACGGGCGGAACGGCGCCATGCCGCAGCCTCCCGCCGGCCGTGCTGCGAACGCCGCTGACCGGCGGCCTGCCGACGATTTCGCCGGCGACAGCTTCAGCGGTGGTTTGAGGGGCGGTTTGAATGGTGGCAACGGGCCTGCCTCCGGCCCTGATGACGACGAACCGCCGGCCTTCTCGCACAAGGTTCTGGTGCGCCGGGATTTCGAGGACGAGTGGGCCGATAGCGATACCGATGGCGATGCCGACCCCTGGGCGGCGGACGCGGAGGATGACGACCGCGAGGACGGGTTCGACGACGGCGAGCCGGACGGCGAGGAACCATCGGAGGAGGACATCCTGTCCTTCGCCATCCGCGACCCGGAAAAGCCCGCCACAGCCTCCCGTCCCGCCAAACCCGTGCCGGCGCCGGCCGCCGAGCCACTCGACTTCGACCAGCACCGCGCCGAACGCCGCGCCCTGCGCCCGCCGCCGCCGGAGGACGAGGAAGGCTTCGACCGCACCCTGGCCGCCCTGCGGTCGATGATAGAGGATGCGGCGAGCGAGACGGAGGAGGACGCCGCGCCCCTGCCCCCGCCCACGCCGCCCCCGCCGCGCAGGACGCCGCGCGGCGCCGGCCAGACGGCCGACAGGTCCGCGGTGAAGCCGGTGGACAAGCCTCTTCCCCGCGAGGAGGAGGACGAGCCGCCGGCCGGCCGGGACGATGACGACGACGATGGTTGGTCGCTGCCGGCCGGCTGGGGCGATCCCGACCCGGCGCCGGAGCCGCCCGTCGCGGAGACCGCCTCCCCCGACGCGGCCCCTGCCGGGCGCCGCTCGGCCCAGGAGCGCGAGATCGAGGAGGCGATGAAGGCCCTGCGCGGGCTGATCGAGGACGAGGTGAACGCCGACCCGCCGGCATCTCCCCCGGCATCTCCCTCGGCGCCTCCGCCGGTTCAGCCGAAGCCCCGTGCCGGCAAGCCGCGCCAGTCCCGCGGCGGACCGGCCGCGCCAGATGCCGTCCGTCAGCAAAGCGTCCAGGCACCGGAGGTGGCGCCGCCGGAAGAGGACCTGTCCGGCAAGCCCGTCGGCGAGCCGACGCCGCTCAGCAAGACCATCGCCGCGCTGCGCGGCATGCTGGAGCTGGACGGTCGGCGCAAGCGCTGACGCTCCGGCCGTCCAGCCGGAGGGCGCTTATCTCCGCAGGCGCTTTTCCTGCATGATTTCCAGCTGCAGCTGCTGGATTTCGGTCAGCCGCTGCCACTGGCGCTGGATCAGATAGTCCATCTTCTCGTGCAGGTGCCGGATTTCCAGCTCTGCCTTCAGGTTGACCCGGTAGTCGTTTTCGGAGCGCAGCCGGTCCTTCGCCTCCTGCCGCTTCTGGCTCATCATGATGACCGGCGCCTGGATGGCGGCCAGACAGGACAGCAGCAGGTTCAGCAGGATGAAGGGATAGGGATCGAAGGCGCGCGCATCGCCCTCGACGATGTTGATCAGCATCCACACGCCGAGGAAGAAGGCGAAGGAGATCAGGAAGGCCCAACTGCCGCCGAAGGTGGCGAGGCCGTCCGACAGCCGTTCGCCCAGCGTGCGGTGGTCGTCATATTCCTCCTCCGGGTTCTCGGCCAGCGTCTCGTGCCGGGCGAGGCTTTCGGCGACCTCGCGGTCCAGCTCGCTGAGTTCGCCATGCTCCTCCTTCAGCAGCTCGGCGACATAGAGCGAACGGTAGCGCGCCAGCTCCTGCCGGCTGATCTGCGCGTCATGCTCCAGATGCGGGTGGTCGTGGCGGATGCGGTCGGCCAGGCTGGGGCGCAGCGCGTCGAGCGCGATCAGGTCGCGCTTCGGCCGGCGCTTGCCGCTGATGGCGCAGGGCTGCCGCTTGGACGCCTGATCGGCGGCATCGTGATTGGTGGATGGGAAAGTCGGCTCCGCGGACTCGTCACCGTCCTCCGGTGGAAACTGATGATCGGCCATGATGTCGCCCTCCCCGCATGCACATTCCGGCGCGGGCGACTTTATGCCTGATTATTTTGACAATCCGGTTAAATCACCGAAAGGCGAAGACCGCAGGTAAGGAAGCGGCCGCCTTGCAATGACTGGACAGGGCCGGCGACGCCCGTCGCATTGGCGGTCCATCGGGCAATTCCGGATGAATTCCGGTTCATCTTCGCCACAAGCGGACAACGCCGAACGGAAAAGGGGCCGCCTTGCGGCAGCCCCTATCCTTACTTGACCGATGGGCCTTACCTGACCGATGGGCCTTACCTGCGAACCGCTCTGGACGGTCAGCCGATGCGCCAGACGTCCGGGCTGTTCTCCAGCCGCTTCAGGACGTTGACACGCTGCTGCTCGATCTCCTCGGGCAGGCGGTCGCCGAAGCGGTTGAACAGCTCTTCCTGGTCCTTCGCCTCGGCCTCGGCCTCCTTGCGGTCGATGTCCATGATCTTGGCGAACTTGTCGGCCGGGAAGGTCAGGCCGGACCAGTTCAGATCCTGGTAGCGCGGGGAATAGCCGAAGGGCGATTCCGCCACGTCGGTGGCGCGGCCGCGGACGCGGTCGACGATCCACTTCAGCACGCGCATGTTGTCGCCGAAGCCCGGCCAGACGAACTTGCCGTTCTCGTCCTTGCGGAACCAGTTGACGCGGTAGATGCGCGGCAGGCTTTCGACCTTGCCTTCCATCGACAGCCAGTGGTTCCAGTAGTCGGCCATGTTGTAGCCGCAGAAGGGCAGCATGGCGAACGGGTCGCGGCGGATGGCGGCCTGGCCGACGGCGGCGGCGGTGGCCTCCGAACCCATGGTCGCCGCCCAATAGACGCCTTCGCGCCAGTTGTAGGCCTCGAACACCAGCGGGAAGGTCTTCGACAGCCGGCCGCCGAAGATGAAGGCGCTGATCGGAACGCCGGCCGGATCCTCCCAGGCCGGGTCGATCGACGGGCACTGCGCCGCCGGGGCGGTGAAGCGGCTGTTCGGGTGGGCGGCCGGACGGCCGGAACCCGGCGTCCAGTCCTTGCCCTGCCAGTCGATCAGGTGCGCCGGCGCCTCGTCGGTCAGGCCTTCCCACCAGACGTCGCCGTCGTCGGTCAGCGCGACGTTGGTGAAGATGACGTTGTGGTCCAGCGTCTTCAGCGCGTTCGGGTTCGACTTCACGCTGGTGCCGGGGGCGACGCCGAAGAAGCCGGCCTCCGGGTTGATGGCGCGCAGCGTGCCGTCGGGCTGCGGCTTGATCCAGGCGATGTCGTCGCCGATGGTGCGGACCTTCCAGCCCTCGAACTCCTTCGGCGGGACCAGCATGGCGAAGTTGGTCTTGCCGCAGGCCGACGGGAAGGCGGCGCCGACATAGGTCTTCTCGCCGGCCGGGCTTTCCACGCCGAGGATCAGCATGTGCTCGGCCAGCCAGCCCTGCTCGCGGCCCATGGCGGACGCGATGCGCAGCGCGAAGCACTTCTTGCCCAAGAGCGCGTTGCCGCCATAGCCGGAGCCGTAGGAGACGATGCGGTGCTCGTCGGGGAAATGGACGATGTACTTGTTGTCGGCGTTGCAGGGCCAGGCCACGTCCGGCTGGCCGGGCTCCAGCGGGGCGCCGATCGAATGCAGGCAGGGAACGAAGTCGCCGTCGCCCAGGATGTCCAGCACCTTCTGGCCCATGCGGGTCATCATCCGCATGTTGACCGCCACATAGGGGCTGTCGGAGATCTGCACGCCGATGTGCGAGATGTCGGAGCCCAGCGGGCCCATGCTGAACGGCACCACATACATCGTGCGGCCGCGCATGCAGCCCTCGAACAGGCCGTCCAGCTTGGCCTTCATCTCGGCCGGGTCCATCCAGTTGTTGGTTGGACCGGCCTCCTCGCGCGTCTTCGAGCAGATGTAGGTGCTGTCCTCGACACGGGCGACGTCGCCCGGATCGGAGCGGCAGAGGAAGGAGTTCTGGCGCTTGGCCTCGTTCAGGCGGATGAAGGTGCCGGCCTCGACCATCTCGTTGCAGAGGCGGTCATATTCCTCCTGCGAACCGTCGCACCAGTGAACGCGCTCCGGCTTGCATTTCAGGGCGATCTCCTCGACCCAGGCCAGGAGCTTCTTGTTCCGCGTCCGTGTGTTACCAGTCATATCGTCCCTCTCGAAGGCTGGGCCGGTACCGCCGCGCCGGGCATGCCCCTTGTCCGGGGCTCCCGCGGCCGGTCCGGCCGTTCTTTCGTCCGTTGTCGTGTCAGATGGATGGCATCGGCCGCATCAGCGGCGTGCCGGTCCGAACAGGCGGCCGGGCTGCGAACCCGCCGCGAGGCGCGGCACCGGCAGGGTGCGGCGACGATACGGGGCAAAAGGCGGTCCTGAGGCGACAGGTCTGGGGGCCAATGGCCCGGACGGGAAACGGGTCGATCCGTTATGGTCCACTGAAGTGTTCTCCTGGTTGCGCGTGCCCGCGCGCCGCGTTCTTGTTTTTGGTGCGGCGCCCGGTGGTGTCGAAGCGACCTCTCGGCTGGTCGTTTATGCTTGCGGTTGGCAGGCTGACGGTTGGCTTCCCGCCTCTCTCATTTTTTTGCTTCTCTGACCGTTCTTTTTGTTCTTTTTGACCTGTTTCTTGCTTTTGTCCGGCTGCGGAGACGTCAGGCGCCTCCGCCGCTGTCAGGTGGGGTTCCAGCCGTTGGTGTCCCGGATGTCGATCCTCCGGGTTGTCCCGACCCGTCCGGCGGCCGGACCAGCGTGTCCAGCATCAGTTTAGCCGATTCGGGGTCATGGATTCTCTGCTCAAAATCGACGCGGGCGACGTACCCCCCGCGTCGCAGGTCGCATCCCTCCGGGTCGATCCCGGTCACGCTCCAGCCGTCCGTCCCATCGTCGGAGGCGGGCGCCAGCCGGGGGCCGTACCCCTCGCCGTTCAGACGGTCGAGCAGCGCCGCCTCATCCGCCGCCAAGGCAGGGGCAGGGGCGGGAAGGTCCAGCTCCGCGGCGGACAGCCAGTGGATGCGGCCGAAGCCGGCGACCAGATGGGCGCGCTCCACCGCCACGCGGTAGATCGCGAAGTCGCCGAAACCGGCATAGAGGGCGGCGTCGGGATGGCGGCGCAGGTAGCGCGCGCGGTGGTCCGGATCGTCCGACCGTTCCGCCCGGCCCTGGACCGACAGGCGCGCGCCGGTCAGCGGCTGCGCCAGCCCGGCGGTGCCGTCGAACAGCAGCCCGACCCGGCCGTCGGCCAGCAGGTTGCGCGTGTGGTCGGCGAGCGTGGAAAGAAGCAGCAGCGGGCTGCCGTCATGGTCGAACGCCACCAGCACCAGCGAGGGGTAGGGCCAGCCGGCGGCATCCGCCATCGCTCCGGCACCCTCGTCGGCCGGGGTCGGCCGCTGCACGGTTGCCAGCGCGGCGCGGTCGCAGGCGCGCATCAGGCGCCGGGCACGCAAGGCCGGAGCCATGGTCGCCGGACCCTGGGTCGCCGGAGCCGGGTTGGCTTGAGCCGTGCCGGGCCGGTCGGAACCCGGCGGCGTCGCGCCCCCCTGGCCGTCCGCAGTGGCGCCGGCCGGAGAGGACGCGGAAAGGGCGTTCGAAAAACTCATTCCAAAACGAGCGCGTTCTCCCGCGCGGCACCGTTGTTCGGCGCCGCATTGCCGCCATATTGGCCCATACAAATGCTGCGGGAAAAGAGAAAACTGCCGCTGGTACCTGGACTCTGGCATAAAGTATTGGAATGACCACTCGTCCTATGCCTGATGTTTCCGCTAACATTACCGGGTTCCGGCAGTTCGACCGCGCCAAACTGTTCCCGACTGTCCGCTTCCCACTGTCCCTGCCCCGCTTCGATAGGATCAGTTACGACCATGGCCCACACCGTCGCCCTGGTGGATGACGACCGCAACATCCTGGCCTCGGTCTCCATCGCCCTGGAGGCCGAGGGCTTCGACGTGCGCACCTACACCGACGGCGCCGAGGCGCTGCGCGGATTGAGCCAGCGCCCGCCCGACCTCGCCGTGCTCGACATCAAGATGCCGCGCATGGACGGCATGGAGTTGCTGCAACGCCTGCGCCAGACCAGCCAGATGCCCGTCATCTTCCTGACCAGCAAGGACGACGAGCTGGACGAGCTGATGGGCCTGCGCATGGGCGCGGACGACTACATCAAGAAGCCCTTCTCGCAGCGCCTGCTGATCGAGCGCATCCGGGCGCTGCTGCGGCGCGAGGCCCTGCGCGGCGAGAGCCCGGAGGTCGATCCCGGCCAGATCATCACCCGCGGCCCGCTGCTGCTGGACGGCGCCCGCCATGCCTGCAGCTGGAAGGGCCAGCCGATCGACCTGACCGTGACCGAGTTCCTGCTGGTGCGCGCGCTGGCCCAGCGGCCGGGCCATGTGAAGAACCGCGACCAGCTGATGGACGCGGCCTATGGCGAGCATGTCTATGTCGACGACCGCACCATCGACAGCCACATCAAGCGGCTGCGCAAGAAGTTCAAGGCGGTCGACGCCGACTTCTCCCAGATCGAAACGCTCTATGGCGTCGGCTACCGGTACAAGGAATAACGCGGTGTCCACGCTCGGCAGGGCTGGGGGCGGAACCGGGGGCGGGAAGCGGCGGAGGCTGGGCGGCGTCTCGCCGCTGACCCTGCGCATCCTTGCGGTGAACGTGCTGGCGCTGCTGGTGCTGCTGGCGGGTCTGCTCTATCTCGGCCGCTACCAGGACAGGCTGATCCAGGCGGAGACCGAGGCGCTGGCGACGGAGGCGCGCATCTTCGCCTCCGCGCTTGGCGAAGGGGCGGTGAACCGCATCCTGACCGCCCCCTCCCCCACCGGCGACGAGAGCGGCGAGCGCTTCGAGCTGGCGCCCGAACTGGCGCGGCCGATGATCCGCCGGCTGGCGGAGGCGACATCGACCCGCACCCGCCTCTTCGACATCGACGGGAACATGCTGTCCGACAGCCGGGTGCTGGTTGGATCGCAGGGCCGCATCGAAATCCGCGAGCTGCCGACCCCGCCGTCCGGCGATCCGGTCAGCCGGGCGATCAACGACCTCTACACCCGCCTGATCGACGTGGTGCCCAGCCGTGAAGGGCTGCCGGTCTACCGCGAGAAGCCGGGCCAGCCCAATCCGGACGTGGAGCGGGCGCTGGCCGGCGAGGCGGCGGCCACCGTCTGGCGCGTCGACGGCGCCGGCGGCGACCCGGAACTGCTGCTGACCGTGGCGGTTCCGGTCCAGCGCTACCGCGAGGTGCTGGGGGCGGTGCTGCTGACCCGCGGCGGCGGCGAGATCGACCGGGCCATCCGCTCCGTCCGCTTCGACATCCTGCGGGTGTTCGGCGTGGCGCTGCTGGTGACCATCGCGCTGTCCTTCTATCTGGCCGGCACCATCGCCCGGCCGATCCGCCGGCTGGCCCAGGCCGCCGACCGGCTGCGCACCAGCCATGGGCGCCATGCCGAAATCCCCGACCTCACCCGCCGCGGCGACGAGATCGGCGAGCTGTCCGGCGTGCTGCGCGAGATGACCGACGCGCTGTGGACGCGGATGGACGCCATCGAGCGCTTCGCCGCCGACGTCGCCCACGAGATCAAGAATCCGCTGACCTCGCTGCGCAGCGCCGTGGAGACGGCGGAGCGTGTCAGCGACCCGCGCCACCGCGACCGGCTGATGGCGATCATCGCCGACGACGTGCAGCGGCTGGACCGGCTGATCAGCGACATCTCCAACGCGTCGCGCCTGGATGCCGAACTGTCGCGGGCGGAGCCGGAGCCGGTGGACATCGGACTGCTGCTGACCATGCTGGCGGAGCTGCGCCAGACGGTTGCCGCAACCATGGACGAGCGGGTGGCGGCCGGAGATGGCGATGGCGGGGATGGCGGGGCGCGGCCGCCGCGCCTCGTGCTCGACCTGCCGGCCGGCGAGCGGCTGGTGGTGCCGGGGCTGGAAGGGCGCCTGACCCAGGTGTTCCAGAACCTGATCGACAACGCCCTGTCCTTT
Organism: Azospirillum sp. TSH64; assembly: GCF_003116035.1. GTDB lineage: Bacteria > Pseudomonadota > Alphaproteobacteria > Azospirillales > Azospirillaceae > Azospirillum. The sequence goes on along the minus strand of NZ_LGQW01000015.1, from coordinate 1,040,580 downwards.
TCGCCGCCCGGCGGCACGGTGCGGCTGACCGCAAGGCGCAGCGGCCGCAGCGTCAAGGTGGTCGTGTCGGACCAGGGGCCGGGCATTCCCGACGGCAAGGAGGAGGCGATCTTCGACCGCTTCTACACCGAACGTCCGGCGGGCGAGAAGTTCGGAACCCACTCCGGTCTCGGCCTATCGATTGCCAAGCAGATAGTCAGTGCGCACAATGGTTCTGTATTTGCGAAAAATCGTCATGTATCGGACGGGACCATCGAGGGCGCCGACTTCGTGGTGACTCTGCCTTTGCTGTGAGAAACTCTGCGGAATTCCAGGCTTCCTTCCCACTCTCGGCTAGACAAGCCCTGTCCAAGCATCGATCATGGTCTTGGTCGTTCTCGCTTGTCGGCTGCCGGGTCGGACGGACCATGCCGGTCCGGTTGTGTGCCTGCACCATACGGCAACGGGAAGGTGGCCATACCCCGGGACAAAGATGTGGGGTTGCCATGCTTGAGTGCGTTCCGCCCGAATCCTCCTCCGTGCATACCCTGTCCGCGGCCGGCCGCCGTTCCGCAGTCGTGGGTGCCGCCGCGGGCGCCGTCCCGGGTGCTGCGCCGGGCGACGTCGTCGACCTGCGCCGCTACCGTCTGGCCCGCCTGATCCGGGATGCCGGCCGGCAGCAGGGCGAACTGGCAAGGATGATGCGGCAATCCGCGCGGGAACGGACCCAGCTCGCCGAAGCGCTCCAGGGCGCGCAGCGCCACCTCGCCAGCATCGCCGACAACTACAAGGTCCTGCTGGTTCGGCTGAAGCGGGAGAAGGATTTCCGCGACGCCTGCCAGGAGGCGGCGGAACTGGAGGATCTGGACGAGATGATCCGCCGCCGCGACGCCCTCGCCCTGGAGCTGGAGGCGATCCGCCGCACTCCCCGCGGCGCCGCCGGCGCCTGAGGTCGGCACAGTCCTTATCCATGCCGAAAGAACGGTTGGAAGCGGATGGGGGATCCCGGACAGGTTTCCCCGCCTGACCTTGCGGGACACCGTTCCGTTCCCATTGACAGAACCGGCGCCACGTCTCACCTTCGCCAGACTATGGTGACGATTCACGGCACCTGCGTCTTGCTCTCCGGCATCGGCGTGCTGCTGCGTGGGGAGTCCGGACGGGGAAAATCGGATTTGGCCTTGCGACTGATCGATGGCGGAGCCTTGCTGGTCGCGGATGACCGGGTGGCGCTGCATTGCGATTCCGGCCGCCTGACCGCCTCTCCCCCGCCCGCCCTGGCCGGGCTGCTGGAGGTGCGGGGCGTCGGCATTCTTCCCGTTCCGTCGGCCGGGCCGTCCCCCGTCGGCCTCGTCGTCGATCTGCTCGAGCGTGACGAGGTGGAGCGGCTGCCGGAGGCGGAGACCGACACGCTGCTGGGCGTCGCCCTGCCCCGCCTCGGCCTGCACGCCTTCGATGCCTCCACCCCCGCGAAGATCCGCCTTGCCGCCGCCAGCCTGTGCGGCGGACGGCTGGACCGGGTGCCCGCCAGCCTTTCGGCCCCATCATGAAACCTCCCGACACCCTGATGTCCGACGCGCCGGCCGACCCCGCCGCCCCTGCCGCCCGCGGGCGCATCGTCCTGGTCACCGGCATGTCGGGGGCCGGCATGTCGGTGGCGCTGAAGGCGCTGGAGGATCTGGGCTACGAGGCGGTGGACAATCTGCGCCTGTCGCTGGTGCCGGCCCTGATCCGGCAGGCCGATCCGAAGCGCCGGCCGCTGGCCCTGGTGATCGACAGCCGAACCCGCGACTTTTCCGCGCAGAACTTCCTCGACGAGCTTGAGGAGCTGCGGCGCGACGGCGATCTCGACGTCAGTCTGGTCTTCCTGGACTGCGGCGACGAGGTGCTGCAGCGCCGCTTCACCGAGACGCGCCGCCGCCATCCGCTGGCGGAGGACCGCACGGTGCCCGACGGCATCCAGCGCGAACGCGCCCTGCTGTTCCCGCTGAAGGAGGAAGCCGACGTCACCATCGACACGACGCAACTGTCCATTCACGATTTGCGGCGCATCCTGTCCGGGCATTTCCGGCGTGACGCCCAGGCAGCCTTGCAGGTGTTCGTGACCTCCTTCTCCTTCCGCCAGGGTCTGCCGCGCGAAGCCGATCTGGTCTTCGACGTGCGGTTCCTGACCAACCCGCATTACGACCCGGAGCTTCGGCCGCTGACCGGCCTGAACCCGGCCGTCGCCGCGCGGGTGGAGAGCGATCCCGATTTCCCCGCCTTCTTCGGCAACCTGACGGAGCTGCTGCGCCCGCTGCTGCCGCGCTACAACCAGGAAGGCAAGAGCTATTTGACCATCGCCATCGGCTGCACCGGCGGCAAGCACCGGTCGGTCTTCATCGCCGAACGGCTGGCGGCCTGGCTGAAGGACCAGGGGCTGCGGGTCAATCTCAGCCACCGCGAACTGGAACGGCTGGGCTTGCGGACCGCCGGGGCCAGCCCGGCCAACAATCAGCCGGCCGGCGGCCAGCAAGCCGGCGGCCATCAGGCCAACCATCAGGCCAACCATCAGGGATGATGCAAATTGCGCCTTGACGACCATGCGTCCAACCAACGATCCAGATGCGATGAGCGCTGCCGCCCCGCGGCGGCGGCCCTCGCGCAGGTCTCCGGGGAGGACCCAACCTTGAAGGATGTCCCATGATCGGTATGGTTCTTGTCACCCACGGGCGGCTGGCCGAGGAATTCATCGCCGCACTGTTCCACGTGGTGGGCGAACAGCAGCAGGTGCGCGCCGTGTGCATCGGCCCGGACGACGACATGGAACAGCGCCGCCAGGACATCCTGAACTCGGTGGCGGAGGTCGACGACGGGTCGGGCGTCGTGGTGCTGACCGACATGTTCGGCGGCACGCCGTCCAACCTCGCCATCTCCATCATGGACAAGGCGAAGGTCGAGGTGATCGCCGGCGTCAACCTGCCGATGCTGATCAAGCTCGCCAGCGTGCGCAAGACCGAGCCGCTGGACAAATCGGTGATCGCCGCCCGCGACGCCGGGCAGAAATACATCAACGTCGCCTCCACCCTCCTGTCGGACTGACCGCCCGCGATGAGCCACCCCGACGACACGGCATCCGCCGACGGCGAAATCCGCCGCACCGCCACCATCACCAACCAGCGTGGCCTGCACGCGCGCGCCTCGGCCAAGTTCGTCAAGCTGGTCGCCACCTTCGATGCCGAGATCTCGGTGCGCCGCGGCGAGTCCGTGGTGTCCGGCGAGTCGATCATGGGGCTGATGATGCTGGCCGCCGGTCCCGGCACCAGTGTGGAGCTGCGCGCCAGCGGCGCTGAGGCCGATGCCGCGATGGACGCCCTCCTGGACCTGATCAACCGCAAGTTCGATGAAGAATGACCTGCCCCCCGGCGGCCCAACTGGCGGCCAAGTATCCGGCCCCGACCGCGGCGGTTCCGGCGGCACCCCGTCGCCCGAGCCGGTGAGCGCTTCGGCCAGCGCTGCGGCGCGCGCCCTGCGCGGCCTGGGCGTGTCGCCCGGCATCGCCATCGGCCCGGCCCATGTGGTGGAAAGCGGCGCCGTCGCCATCCCCGAATATGTCGTCGAACCGCAAGCGGTCGAGGCGGAGGTCGCCCGATTCAACGAGGCGGCGACCAAGGCGCGCCGGCAGATCAAGAAGCTGAAGAGCAAGGCGCTCGTCCTGCCCGACTCGGCGTCGGAGGAGATCGGCTTCCTGCTCGACGCCCATTTGTCGATGGTCACCAACTCGCGCCTGACCCGCGGGGTGGAGCATCGCATCAAGCAGGACCGGATCAACGCCGAGGCCGCCATCCAGGCGGAGATCGCCACCATCGCCGCGACCTTCGCCGGCATGGACGACGCCTATCTCGCCGGCCGCATCGACGACATCCGCGAGGTCGGGCGGCGGCTGACCCGCAACCTGATGAAGCAGGAATACCGGGCCTTCAGCAGCCTGCCCCCCGGCAGCATCATCCTGGCGGAGGAGCTGACCCCCGCCGACACCGCCCTGCTCGACCCCACCGTCGTCGGCGGCTTCGCCACGGTGCTGGGCGGGGCGGAAGGGCACACCGCCATCCTCGCCCGCTCGCTCGGCCTGCCGGCGGTACTGGGTGCCCCCGGCCTGCTGGCCGGCGTGCGCAACGGCGTGACGGTGGTCGTCGACGGCCTGCAGGGCCGCGTGCTGATCGACCCGCCGGCCGATGTGCTGGCCGATTACAGCGAGCGGCGCGCCGCCCGCGAACGCGAACGCCAGGGGCTGAAGAGCCTGCGCAAGCTGCCCGCCGTCACCCGCGACGGCACCGCCATCACGCTGATGGCGAACCTGGAGCTGCCGCGCGATCTCGACCACGCGCTGGAGCATGGCGCCCAGGGCATCGGCCTGCTGCGGACCGAGTTCATGTTCATGAACCGCGACCATCTGCCCGACGAGGATGAGCAGTACGCCGTGCTGCGCACCATGATCGAGGGGATGGGCGGCCGCACCGTCACCGCCCGCACCATGGATCTGGGCGGCGAGAAGCTGGCCGGCTGGATGGCCGGGCGCTATGGCGAGCCGGCCAACCCGGCGCTGGGCCTGCGGGCCATTCGCCTCGGCCTGCGCGAGCCGAAGCTGCTGGAGACGCAGCTCGCCGCCATGCTGCGGGCCGGCGTCCACGGACCGCTGCGCATCCTGCTGCCGATGATCGCTTCGGTCACCGAGGTGCAGAAGGTGCGCGAGATGATGGGGCAGGTCGCCCGCCGGCTGCGCCGCCGCGGCGTCGCCATCGCCGACCCGCTGCCGCCGGTGGGCGTGATGGTGGAGGTGCCGGGGGCGGCGCTGGCCGCCGACGCGCTGGCCTATGCCGCCGACTTCTTCTCCATCGGCACCAACGACCTGACCCAGTACACGCTGGCCATCGACCGCGCCGACGAACAGGTCGCCACCCTCTACGACCCGCTGCATCCGGCCGTGCTGCGGCTGATCCAGTTCACGGTGGAGGCCGCCCTGCGCGCCCGCATCCCGGTGTCGGTCTGCGGCGAGATCGCCGGCGACCCGCGCTATACGGCGTTGCTGCTGGGGCTGGGCGTGCGCGAGCTGTCGATGGCGCCGCTGGCGGTGCCGGCGGTGAAGAAGCGCATCCGCTCGCTCGACCTTGTGGAGGCGGGCCGCCGCGCCCGCGTCATCATGGACCAGAGCGACAGCGGCCGCATCGCCACGCTGCTGGACGATTTCAACGCGACCCTGTGACGCCCCGCCGGATGTGTCGCCGGTGGGATGGGGGCGAAAGCCCCCCTCTCACGGCGCCTTCCGCCCCGCCATATGGCCGAGATAGGCGACGACCCGGTCCAGATCGGCATCGCTCAGCATTGTGGTGTCGAAACCCGGCATCTGCTGGCCGGGCCATGTCCGGACGGATCGCGGATCGCGGATCAGCGTCTTCAGCCCGGCGGGCGTGAGGTATTGGGTCGGGTTCATCGGCCGGTTCAGGTCCGGCCCCATCGTGGCGCTGCCGGCGCCGTTCAGGGTGTGGCAGGCCATGCACTGGGTGATGAACACCGCCTGTCCTGCGCGGATGGCCGAGTCGGCGGGCAGGCCCTGCTCGACCGCCAGCTGCGGCCAGCGGCGCAGCGGATCGTCGGAAGCGACGATGCGGGCCAGCTGATAGGGCCATTGTTCGCTGCGCACCCCCGACGCCTCCGGCCGCACCCAGACCAGATAGAAGGGACCGGCGGAGACCTCCTTTCCTGGCAGGTTGGGCCAGGGCCGGTCGGCCGGCTCCACCGCCAGGAAGGCGACGGCGCCGTCGGGACCGCTGCGCAGGCACAGCTCCGGCGGCAGCTGCGCGGTGAAGCCGTCCGACGCCACCCCCTCCAGCACCGTGCCGGGCGGAAAATCTGCGGTGCCGAGCAGGCTGGCGAGCGGCACGGCGCGGTAGCTCATCGGCCGGCCATAGGAGATGTCGGCCGGGATGTCGACGGTCACCGCGTCCGGACGGGCCAGCAGGGTGTCGCGGTCGAACACCCGCTCGGTTCCGGCGACGGCGACGGTCAGCGCCGGCCCGCCGGCCAGTGCCGGATGCAGCGGCAGGGCGACGAGCAGCAAAGACAGAGCGGCAAACAGGCGTCCAGCCACAGGCCCAAGCGACGGCTTCCTCATTCCGGATCCTCCTCCCCTTCGTCGTCATCCCATGGGTCGTCATCGTCGGCGCCGGCACGCTGCGCGGCGGCGGCGGCCGGCTCCCGCTCCAGCCGCTCGATCTGGTCGGGATGGGTGATCTCGATCATGGGGCCATTGCGCAGCGTGATCCAGCCCCGCACGCGCACCCGGCGGCCTTCGTAGGACAGCGGGTCGATGCCGGCGCGGGTGACCTCGCGCATCGCGGCGCGGCCGATATGGACGGTGACGTCGCTGCGCCAGTCGGTGCCGAAATCGAGCCAGCTCTCACCGCCGCCCTTGGACACCGCCAGCACCAGCCCTTCCACCAGTTGGAAGCTGTCGCGGTCGCGGGAAAGCCCGTCGGCGTCGGCGGCGTCGCGCACCGCATAGACCCGGCTGCGCCACAGCCCGCGCCCGGCGTTGCGCGCGGCCTCCTCGCCGGCCAGCAGCTCCGCCGCATAGGCACGGGCATCGGGCCGGGTGTGGACGCGCGCCAGCCCGCGGACCAGCAGCGCCGATTGCAGCCACAGCCCGTCTTCCCGCACCAGATGGGCGAGCAGCCGGCCATGGCGGTCGGTCGGCGCCGGCCCATGCAGCCTGACGCGGTGGCCCAGCGACAGATCGGCGAGCGCCGCGGTCGCCGCCTCGGCCAGCGGCCAGACCCGCCCGTCGGCGGGATTGGCGTTCCGCGGCGGCTTTGCCGCGTCGATCCCGGCCAGACGGACCCGGCGGCCGTCCTCCAGCTCCAGCGTGTCGCCGTCCAGCACGGCGGTGACCCGCAGCCCGTCCGCCCAGGCGGCGCCAGTCACCAGCAGCCCGGCCAGCAGCAGAATCGACAAGCGCACAAGCGGAAGCGTGACACGTCGCATCGGGAAGGCCGTCCTTGCGGAACATCCGCCGCCGGGCGGGGTTTTGACCGGTATGCCGACCCATCTCCCCTTCCGCAAGCCCCTCCGCGCCGCACCCCTCCGCGCCGCACTGGCCACCCTGATGCTGGCAGCCGCCGCGCCCGCCCTTGTCGCGCCCGCGCCCGCCCGCGCCGGGCTGCTCGACAATGTCCTCTCCGGCGGCGACGAGGCGGCGCTGGGGGCGCAGGAACACCCGAAGATCCTGGCCCAGTTCGGCGGCGCGGTGAAGGATGCCAAGCTCCAGGGCTACATCGACCAGCTCGGCCGCAAGCTCGCCGCCACCACGGCGCTGGCGCGCGAGCCCTGGACCTTCACCGTGCTGGACAGCGACGTGGTCAACGCCTTCGCCCTGCCCGGCGGCTATGTCTATGTCACCCGCGGCCTGCTGGCGCTGGCGAAGGACGAGGCCGAGGTGGCCGGGGTGCTGTCGCACGAGATCGGCCACGTCACCGCCCACCACTCGGCGCAGCGCCAGACCCGACAGACCATCGCCGGGCTGCTCGCCGCCGGGGTCGGGCTGGTGTTCGGCAACGACACGCTGGCGCAGCTGGCCGGGCTGGGCGGCACTGCGATGGTCGCCAGCTATTCGCGCGAGCAGGAGCTGGAGGCCGACCAGCTCGGCGTCGAGACGCTGCGGCGGACCGGCTACGATCCCTTCGCCATGGCGACCTTCCTGGAGACGCTGCGCCGCGACAGCCAGTATGACGGCCTGCGCGCCGGCAACAAGGGCGGGGGCGGCTTCGACTTCCTCGCCAGCCATCCGGCGACCGAGGAGCGCGTCCGCCTCGCCGCCGACCTCGCCCGCGCCATCCCGCCGGGCGGTGCCCGCCCGCGCGATCCTTACCTGGCGGCGGTCGACGGCATGATCTATGGCGACAGCCCGGAGAACGGCTATGTCCGCGGCCGCACCTTCGCCCACCCTCAACTGGGCATCGCCTTCACCGTGCCGCAGGGCTATTCGTTGCTGAACGGCGCCGATCAGGTGGTCGCCAAGGGACCGAACGGCACCGCCATGGCCTTCGACGGCGGATCGGCCGCCGGCGTGTCCGACCCGGCCGGCTTCCTGACCGGCGTGTGGGGCAAGGACGCGACGCTGTCGAACCTCCAGCGTCTCACCATCGGCGGCATGGCAGCGGCGACGGCCACCACGCGCGGCGAGACCGACGGCACCAGCGCCGACATCCGGCTGGTGGCGATCCGCGCCCAGGACGGCAAGATGTACCGCTTCACCTTCCTGGCGCCCGCCGGATCGCTGGCTCGTTTCGATAACGATTTCCAGGCGGCGGCCAACAGCTTCCACCGCATGACCGCGGAGGAGGCCGCCCGCTACCGCCCGCGCCGGGTGCAGGTGACGGCGGTGCAGCCCGGCGACAGCGTCGCCGGCTTCGTTCGTCGCATGCCGCAGGAGCCCTATGCCGAAGAATTGTTCCGGATCATCAACGACCTCCCGCCCGGCACGCCGCTGCAACCCGGCCAGCGGGTGAAGGTGATTGTCGGGCAATAGGGCGGGCAATAGTGAGCGGGGAGTAGCGGCAACCCCAAGCATGAGCATGACCGCATGAAATCCGCGTAAGGATACAGCCCCGCGGGTTGCCGCCGGCCGGATGGGCGGGTAGGCTGCCGCGCATGTCCGATACCCCGTCAGCGCGCCCCCAGATTGCTCCGCCCCTTCCGGCGACGGCCGTGAAGCCGGCCGGACAGGCGGCGGCGAAGGCGTCGGCGAAGGCTGCGGGAAAAGCCGGCCTGAAGCCCGCCGGGCGCCGGCGCCTGCGGCTGCCCATCGCCGCGGTGCTGGTGGCGGGGTTCGGCTCGCTGATGCTGGCGGCGGTCGCCAGTGTTCTGGTGCTGGGTCTGGTCAGCGCCAGCACCAACACCTTCGCCCTGCTGAACGACAAGGCCGATCTGGCGCTGGCCGGGGTGGAGGTGCGGGTCCGCCACCAGCTCGACCCTGCGCGCGAGATGGCGCGCTTCGTCGCCGGACTGATCGAGCGCGGCGACCTGCGCGCCGGCGACAACACGGCGATGATCGACACGCTGCGTGGCGCGCTGGCCGGCGCCCCGGACGTCACCGGCCTCGCCTTCGTCCGCCCGGACCTGACCGGCGTCCGCGTCGGCCGGCTGAACGGCGGGCTAGCCGCCGATCCCATCGACTTGCAGGGCGACAGCGACATTCCGCCGGAGATCCTGGACGGCCCCAACCGCAGCGCCGCGACCTGGGCCGACCCGCGCTGGCTGAAGGAGGCGCAGAACAGCTTCGTCACCCTCTACCAGCCGGTGCGGCGCGACGGCCGCTATCTGGGGCAGGTGGCGGTCGGCGTGTCGCTGGGCGACCTGTCGCGCTTCCTGTCGGTGCTGTATGTGGAGCAGGGGCTGAACGCCTTCGTGCTGTATGACCAGAGCCATGTGCTGGCCCATCCGGCGCTGGTCGGCCGCAGCTTCGATTTTTCCGGCAAGCTGGACGGCCCGCCGCTGCCGCGCACCGATCAGGTCGACGACCCGGCGCTGGCGGCGCTGTGGTCCAGCGGCGTGCCCGTCCAGTCGCTGAAGAAGCGGGTGGAGGCGCGCGCCGTCCAGGTTCTCGGCAGCGACTACATCTTCCTGACCCGCAAGATGTCGGGATACGGGCAGCAGGACTGGATCATCGGCATCGGCTATCGCGACGGCGAGCTGAATGTCGAGGTCCGGCGGCTCTACATCACCGGCGCCGTCGGCCTCGCCATCCTGCTGGTGTCGGTCGGGGTGGCGCTGCTGGTCGGGCGGCGGATCAGCCGGCAGGTGGCGCGGCTGGCCGAGGCCGCCGACCGCGTCCGCGCCTTCGAGTTCCGCGCCATCTCCGACCTGCCCGACTCCCGCCTGCGCGAGATGGCGCGCGCCGCCACCGCCTTCAACGCCATGGTCGCCGGCCTGCGCTGGTTCGAGACCTATGTGCCGAAGGCGCTGGTCCTGCGCCTGATGCGCCAGCGCGAGACCGAGGGCGGGCTCGACTCGGTGCAGCGCGAGGTGACGGTGATGTTCACCGACATCCGCGGCTTCTCCCGCATGGCCGAGCATATGGCCGCCGCCGATACCGCCGCCCTGCTGAACGAGCATTTCACCCTGCTTGCCGCCTGCATCGAGGCGGAGGGCGGCACGGTGGACAAGTTCATCGGCGATTCGCTGATGGCCTTCTGGGGCGCGCCCGAGGCGCAGGAGGACCATGCCGTCCGCGGGCTGCGTGCCGCACTGGCGATCCACCACGCCATCCGCGCCGACAACCGCCGCCGTGTCGCCGAAGGCCGGGCGCCGATCCATGTCCGCGTCGGGCTGCACAGCGGCCCGGTGGTGGTTGGCAACATCGGCTCCGACAGCCGGATCAACTACACCATCGTCGGCGACACCGTGAACGTCGCCGCCCGGATCGAGGAGCTGTCGGCCGCCCTTCAGGGCGAGTCCGAGGTGATCGTCCTGACCAGCGGCGTCACCGCCGCCAAGGGCAAGGACGCCGTTCCGCTGGTCCGCCAGGGCGGCCGGTCGCTGCGCGGCCGGACCGGGATGACCGAACTCTGGCGCCTGGTGCTGGAGGAGGAGAAGAAGGACGCGGCGAAGGCGGCGGCAGTGGCAGCGGCGGCAGTGGCGCCGGCAGCGCCGCCCGCCGCCCTCCCGCCGGTGGCGGGTGAGACTGCCAAACCGGTGTTCGCAGGTAAGGATACGCCCTGAAGCGGGCCGGCGTTTCCAGATAAGTCATTGGAAAGACTGGAAACGCCCCTGCCCGCTTCCTTACTTCAGCGCCAGCTGCGACGGCCGCCGCGGCGGTCGTCCTCGTCGAACAGTTCGGCCAGCTTGTTCATCATCGTGCCGCCCAGCTGCTCCGCATCGACGATGGTCACGGCGCGGCGGTAATAGCGGGTCACGTCGTGGCCGATGCCGATCGCCACCAGCTCGACGGGCGAGCGGGTCTCGATCTGCTCGATGGTCTGGCGCAGGTGGCGTTCCAGATAGTTGCCGGCATTCACCGACAGGGTCGAGTCGTCGACCGGGGCGCCGTCGGAGATCACCATCAGGATGCGGCGCTGTTCCGGCCGGCCGAGCAGCCGGTTGTGCGCCCATTGCAGCGCCTCGCCGTCGATGTTCTCCTTCAGGATGCCTTCGCGCAGCATCAGGCCGAGATTCTTGCGGGCGCGGCGCCACGGCATGTCGGCCGCCTTGTAGACGATGTGGCGCAGGTCGTTCAGCCGGCCGGGATGCGGCGGCTTGCCGCCGGCCACCCAGGCCTCGCGCGCCTGTCCGCCCTTCCAGGCGCGGGTGGTGAAGCCCAGCACCTCGACCTTCACCGCGCAGCGCTCCAGCGTGCGGGCGAGGATGTCGGCGCTCATCGCGGCGATGGAGATCGGCCGGCCGCGCATCGAGCCGGAATTGTCGATCAGCAGCGACACCACGGTGTCGCGGAAGTCCATCTCCTTCTCCGCCTTGAAGGAGAGCGGCAGGACCGGGTTGGCGACGACGCGGGCCAGCCGGGCGGCGTCGAGGATGCCCTCCTCCAGGTCGAAGTTCCAGGAGCGCTGCTGCTTGGCCATCAGCCGCCGCTGCAGCCGGTTCGCCAGCTTGGAGATCACGCCCTGCAGGTTCTGCAACTGCTGGTCCAGCAGGTGGCGCAACCGTTCCAGCTCGGCCGGGTCGCAGAGGTCGGCGGCGTCCACCACCTCGTCATACTGGGTGGTGAAGGCCTTGTAGGCGTTGGGATCGGGCTCGTTGCGGCGGTTGAGGTCGTTGCGCCAGGGCTGGCCGGGGCCGGCGGGCTCCTCCGCCCCCTCGCCCTCGCCCATCTCCATGTCGCCTTCCTCGCCGGCGCCCTCCTCGGCGCTCTCGCCGGCCTCCGACGAGTCCTGCATCTCCGACGAGGCCATCGATTCGGCGTCGGACTGGTCCTCGTCCTGGCCGCGGGTCTGGCCGTGCTGGGGCGATTCCTCGTCCTCGGAGGACTGGGTCTGCTGGTCCTCCTCCTCCTCCTGGTCGGCTTCCTGCCCGACTTCCATGTCGAGGTCGGCCAGCAGCCGGCGGACGGCCTTGGCGTAGGCCTCCTGGTCGCCGACGTAGTTGGCCAGCCCCTTCATGTCCCGGCCCAGCCGCTCCTCGATCCAGGGGCGCCAGAGGTCGACGGCATGGGCGGCGGCGGGCGGCGGCGGCGCACCAGTCATCGCCTCGCGCGCCATCATCCGCAGCGCTTCCGACAAGGGCACCTGTCCGCGGTCGTCGAAGCGGTCGAAGCCCTGGCGGGTGTAGCGATCCTCCAGCGCCGCTTCCAGATTGTGGGCGACGCCGGCCATGTCGCGGCTGCCCAGCGCCTCGCAGCGCGCCTGCTCCATCGCGTCGTAGGCCTGGCGCGCGGTGTCGCCCAGCGGCATGCGGTGGGCATGCACCGTGGCGTCGTGATGGCGCAGCCGAAGCGCGACGGCATCGGCCGCCCCGCGCAGCTTGGCGACCTCGACCGGGTTCAGGTCGCGCGCCGGCAGCGGCACCCGCACCCGCTGGCCCGCCAGACCCGGCGGATCGGACGAAAAGCCCACCTGCACCTCCGCCCGCCGGGACATGGCGCGCACCGTGGCGGTGGTGGACCGCTTGAAGGCTTCGACGGGGGTGTCGTTCTGGGTGGTCATCGCGGGGCGTCTTCGGGTTGTGGTACCGGCTTCGGACAAGGTCGGAGAACTGCGGGCAAGATTGACACGGATTTCACGGATTTGGGCACGGATTTCACGGATTTTCTAATGTGCCAGCACTCGCTTGACCGTAAGGCTAGGTCCGGCGAAGTTGAACAGAAGCCCAACCGGCAATCCGCTTGCCCGCAGATAGTTCAGGACTTGGCGGCTGTGGGCTTGGATCAAAGCCTCGCAAACCTTCAACTCCACGATCAGCCGCTGTTCTACCACGAGATCCGCAAAATAGCTGCCGACGGGATCACCTTTGTAAAGAACCTTGAAAGGTACTTCCGTGGCAACCGTCAAACCGGCGTCGGATAACTCACGAAACAGCGCCTTTTTATAGACTTGTTCGGCAAACCCATGGCCCAATACGGCATGAACCGCAAAGGCGGCGCCGATGACCCGCTCGGTCAAGCGGTCGAGATCGGCGCCCAGGCTCACCTTCATCCGTGAAATCCGTGTTTTAATCCGTGAAATCCGTGTGAATCCTTGTGTGCTGTGCCCCGACTTCACCGAGGAGCGGGGCGCAGCGCACAAGATCACACGAGGTTCGCCTGGACCCCCGTCTCCGGCAGCTCGACGCCGAAGCAGCGCTGGTAGTATTCGGCCACCGTCGGCCGCTCCACCTCGTCGCACTTGTTGAGGAAGGTGATGCGGAAGGCGAAGGCGACGTCGCTGAAGATCTTGGCGTTCTCGGCCCAGGTGATCACCGTGCGCGGGCTCATGACGGTGGAGATGTCGCCGTTGATGAAGCCGGCGCGGGTCAGGTCGGCCAGACGCACCATCGACGCCACCGTGTCGCGGCCCTTGGCGTCGTCATAGGACGCGACCTTGGCCTGGACGATCTTCACCTCGGCGTCGACCGGCAGGTAGTTCAGCGTCGCCACGATGTTCCAGCGGTCCATCTGGCCCTGGTTGATCTGCTGGGTGCCGTGATAGAGGCCGGTGGTGTCGCCCAGCCCGACGGTGTTCGCGGTGGCGAACAGGCGGAAGGCCGGATGCGGGCGGATGACGCGGTTCTGGTCGAGCAGCGTCAGCTTGCCTTCCACCTCCAGCACGCGCTGGATCACGAACATCACGTCGGGGCGGCCGGCGTCATATTCGTCGAACACCAGGGCGCAGGCATGCTGCAGGGCCCAGGGCAGGATGCCCTCGCGGTATTCGGTGACCTGCACGCCGTCGCGGAGCACGATGGCGTCCTTGCCCATCAGGTCGATGCGGCTGATGTGGCTGTCCAGGTTGACGCGGATGCAGGGCCAGTTCAGCCGGGCCGCGACCTGCTCGATGTGGGTCGACTTGCCGGTGCCGTGATAGCCCTGGACCATGACGCGGCGGTTGTAGGCGAAGCCGGCGAGGATGGCCAGGGTCGTGTCCCGGTCGAAGCGGTAGGCGCTGTCGAGGTCGGGCACATGCTCCGAGCGCTGGCTGAAGGCCGGCACCTGCATGTCGCTGTCGATGCCGAAGACCTCACGCACCGAGACCGTCGTGTCGGGCTTGTGGTCGAACAGGGCCGAGCTGGCCTGGGTCGCTCCTTGGGAAGCCATGGGTGGTTTCTTACGTTCCAGCGAGTGTCGGTTGTCCAGCGGCCGCGGGATTGACCCGGCCCGCCAACGGGGGTTCAGGCAGCATAACAGGCTTTCAGCGTATTGTAGGCCTGATTGATTTCTTTCAGGCGTTCTTCCGCAGCCTTGTCGCCGCCGTTGGCATCGGGATGATGCTTTTTCGCAAGCTCCCGATAGCGTGCTTTGATCCGTGCGAAGTCCACCGGCGGAGTCAGTTCAAGGACTGCCAGCGCCTTTTCCTCTTCGGTACGGGCGTGGTGGCGCCGGTGCGCCTTTTCCTCGGTCTTCGTCTTGCCGGTGTCCTGGCCGAATTCGAAACTGAAGCCGTTGACCACGCGGTCGCGGATGAAGCGCTCCTGCGTCGCCCATTTGCCGAGCGGCCAGCTCGGCCGCTGCCAGGTGGTGTCCTGCCGCACCTCCGCCTCGATCTGGTCGGTGGACATGCCGGCGTAATAGTCCCAGGCCCGGTTGTACTCCCGGACATGCTCCAGGCAGAACCACCAGTACTCGTTGAGGCTGCTGCGGCTTTTCGGCGCACGGAATTCGCCGGCGGCGACGCAATCGGGATGGTCGCACACACGGGTGGCCGCGCGCGGGGCGGCGTAGCTGTCGTAACTGGAGCGGGCGCGGTTCCTGGTCATCGGCCAAGTATGGGAAGAGCCGGTGCCTCTGGCAAGCGCGCCGAATCGAGCTTCCGTCATCCGCAATCTGCGGGTCGCCGGGCTTGACAGACGCTTGACAGGGCAGGGATCGCACCGTCTCCTGACCGTTGGCGCGCCGGGCGGGTCACGACGTCCCGCCGCAGCCTGTCCCATCCCTCCCCGACCAGCGACGAGACATCAGGATCCGCCATGGAATACGCCACCCGCATCCGCGAAAAGCTGACCGCCGGACTGGCGCCGGACCGGCTCGAGGTCGTCGACGACAGCGCCCGCCATGCCGGCCATGCCGGGGCGGACGCCGCCGGGGAAACCCACTTCCACGTCACCGTGGTCTCCGCCGCCTTTGCCGGCAAGTCGCGGGTGGAGCGCCAGCGGATGGTCTATGCGCTGCTGGCCGACGAGTTGCGCGAGCGGGTGCATGCGCTGGGGCTGACCACCCACGCCCCCGGTGAAGCCGGGGCCTGAACGGGGCCGGAAAGCCCGCACCCATCCCGTCCGCGGGGCGTTCCCACCGATCGTTCGTGCGCCTCAAATAACGAGCGGTTGAGCGGCCGAAATGACATACATATGGATGCAACCAAGAGTCGATTTTAGGAAAACTTGTAAGAATGAGAGGCGCTAGCGTGGTTGCATTTCCCGCTGCGTTTAGTAAAGTATGATATATGCAACCATTTATCGCGCCGTGGCGGACACAAACTTCGCATGTCCGCTGGCGGCTTCGTGGAAGGGGCTGCGGATGGCGAAGCGTGGGCCGAAGAAAAAGCGCGTGATCACTTCCCATGCGGGGGTGGAACCGCTGAGGAGCCAGAACATCATGATCGGCGGGCACCGCACGAGCATGCGGCTGGAACCGTCGATGTGGGATGCTCTGGAGGAGATCGGCCGTCGGGAAGGCCTGACCGTCAACCGCCTCTGCACCCAGATCAAGGAGCGGATCGAGGAGCAGGCGCGCCGCAAGGGCATCAAGCCGGAAGACGCCGATGTCACCCTGACATCGGCCGTGCGCGTCTTCATTGCGTCCTATTACCGGCGGGCCTGCACCGAGGACGGTCATCTGCGTGCCGGCCATGGCGGCAGCGACCCGTTCGTCGGCACGCCGTTCGAGCTGCCGCTGGCTGACGAGGAGGACGGTGTCAAGGCCGCGGTCGCCGCGGGCGGCAGCTTCCCCACGCCCGGTCCGACCCCCGGCCCGACCCAGGCCGCAGGTCCGGCCCAGCCCGGCCTGGACGCCTGAGCGGCGCCACCCGGCGCCCGCCCGGCTGATTTCCGGTGGGCGCCCGGGGCGAAGGCTATCCTATTCCGCCGCCTCGTCCCGGGCGGCGTCTTCGTTTTCAGGGCCGGCGCGATCATCGCCGGTGTAGTGCGCAGGCCAATGTCTGCGCACCGCCTCGCCGTTGCTGTCGAAGATATGGCACATGTTCAGCAGCACCGGCCGCTTGCCGTCGTCCTGGGCCGGCTTGCCGGACGCCTTCGCGCGGTCCGCCGCTTCACGGGCCAGGATCGGGTAGACGGTCTGGAAGGCGGTGGTCGCCAGCGGACCCAGCAACTCGACCAGATGGGTGCAGCCCTTCGCTCCGCCCAGCCGGTCCTTCACTGCGCGGGTCCAGCCCGGTCCGACGCGCAGGCCCACCAGCTGCTGGAACTGCGGCGTGATGCTGCCACAGGCCTTGTAGGGGCTGTGTTCGGTCACCGCCTCCACCGCCTGGACGGTCAGTTTGTCGTCGACGGTCAGGCGCATCCACATCTGGTGGATCGGGGTTCCCGGCTCCAGATGCCCGCGCTCCTCCGTATGGAAGCCATAGCTTTTGACGTCGGTCAGGTGGCCTTCGATGTCCCACAGCCCGTCGGCGCGCCGAAAGCCCTGGCAGGTGACACGACGGGTGTGGATCGGCTCGCGCGCGGCGGGGGCGGACAGCGAGGGCGCGGACATCGGGCTTTCCAGTTCAGCAAAGAGGATGGCTCACCCTCGACTATCGGTGGGGCCGGGCGCCCGGTCAACCCGACCCCACCGCAACGCAGCGTTACCTATGGGTCAAGCTTGCCGTCAGCCCAGCGTGGCCTCCGCCGAATAGCCGCTGCCGAACATGTAGGCTTCGCGGCTGCGCAGTTCGTCCTCCAGATGGGTGCGCACCACGGCGAAGAGGTCGCGGATCGACACCATGCCGACCGCCTCGCCCTCCACCGCGATGGGCAGGTGGCGGTAATGGTGACGCTCCATCAGGTCGAGCGCCTCCAGCGCCGTCGCCGAGGGCTCCAGCGTGTCGGGATCGGCGGTCATCACCGACGACAGCAGGGTGGTGTCGGGGTCGAGCCCGGCCGCGACCACGCGGGCGGTCATGTCGCGCTCGGTGACGATGCCCTTCAGCGTCCTCCCGTCGGTGACCAGCACCGCGGCGATGCGCTTCTGCGCCATCAGCGTGGCGGCATCGCGCACGGTGGCGCCCGGCGGCAGGCAGGTCAGTTCCTGGTTCTTGATGACATCGGGCATCAGTCGGCGTGTCGGCATGTGTCCCATCTCCCTCGTGATTGCAGGTTTTGTGGACGAACGATGCACTCGACCGCGATTTCGCAGCGCGGCATACACGATCCTGTCAGCTTGATGGACCGATCGTCAATAGAACTGATTGTCTGGAACTTCCCGCATGTGCCGGGGCACTGCCGACGGCGTTGTCGTTACTGGCCGGACTCCAGCCGCTTGCGCAACCCGTCGAAGCCGCTGGTGTAGATGCCGGCAATTGCCTTGCGCGCGTCCGCATCGGAGGCGCCGCTGGCCTGGAAGCGCGAGGACCAGGTGATGCGGGTGGTGCGGGCGTCCACCGCGCTCAGCCGGATGGTGGAATTGTAGTTCTTCACCGGCAGCGGCCCGTTCAGCAGGGTGTAGCGCAGCCGGTGCTTGGCGGCGGAAAGGCCGGTCAGCCGTTCCTGGATCGCACCGCCGCCCTTCAGGGCGATGTCACGCTCCTGGCGGTCGCCGGTCTTGCGCAGGGTGCAGCCCTCCACCGCCGGGTGCCAGTCGCTGATCGCGCAGAAGGGGGCGATCTGCTTCCACACCTGCTCGACCGGCGCCTTGATCGTCGCCTGCTCGCGCACCTCCAGCGCCATGGCCGGAGCCGCCGCCAGCAGCACCGCACCCATCGCCGACATCCCAAGCGTCGCCTTCATCGCTCATCCTCCCCGTTGCGGCCGCGGCGGGATGGCCGCGGTGTTGGAGGGAGTATGGGCGGGCAACCGCCGCCGCTGCTATTGTGCGAAAGACGGATTATCCGTGATGACCGGGGATCAGGCGGGCTGGACCGACTCGTCCAGAACGGCGCGGACGGCGGCGGCATCGACGTCGCGGCGGGTGAAGGCGTTGCCGATGCGGTCGGCCAGGATGAAGGTGATGCGGCCGTCCTGCACCTTCTTGTCCTTCGCCATCGACCGCACCAGCCCGTCCACGTCCCAGGCGACGCCGGGGATGTCGGCCGGGCGCACCGGCAGGCCGACATCGGCCAGATGGGCGCGGGCGCGCCGCGCGTCGTCGGCCGGGCACAGCCCGAGCCGGACCGACAGGTCGAAGGCCAGCACCATGCCGATCGCCACCCCTTCGCCATGCAGCAGGGTCTGGCCGAAGCCGGTCGCCGCCTCCAGCGCATGGCCGAAGGTGTGGCCCAGGTTCAGCAGGGCGCGGTCGCCACTCTCGCGCTCGTCGACGCCGACGATGTCGGCCTTGGCGCGGCAGCTGACGGTCACCGCATGGCGCCGGGCGTCGCTGTCGCCGTCCACCACCCGCCGGCCGTTCCGCTCCAGCCAGGCGAAGAAGTCGGGCTGGCGGATCAGGCCGTATTTCACCACCTCGGCATAGCCGGCCAGCACCTCGCGCCGCGGCAGGGTGTCCAGCGTGGCGGTGTCGGCGATGACCAGGCGCGGCTGGTGGAAGGCGCCGATCAGGTTCTTGCCGTGCCGGCTGTTGATGCCGGTCTTGCCGCCGACCGAGCTGTCGACCTGGGACAGCAGCGTGGTCGGCACCTGGATGAAGTCGATGCCGCGCAGCGCCGACGCCGCGGCAAAGCCGGTGATGTCGCCGATCACCCCGCCGCCCAGCGCCAGCAGAACGGTGGACCGCTCGATGCCGCGGCCCAGGATGTCGTCCATCAGCTGCTGGAAATGGGCGAAGTCCTTGGTCTTCTCGCCGGCCGGCAGGCCGATGGCCGGCTGCGGTGCGATCCCCGCCGCCAGCATCGCGGCGTTCAGCGTGTCCAGATGCAGAGGCGCGACGTTGGCGTCGGTCACCACGATGGGCGCCCGGCCGCGGGTGATCGCGGCGATGCGCTCGCCGGCATCGGCCAGCACCCCGTCGCCGACGAGGATGTCGTAGCTGCGGGCGCCCAGCTCCAGGCGGACGGTGTCGAGTGCGGCCGGGGTGGTGGCGTTGACGGAGGTCATCGGGGCAGTCCGCGAAGCTGGTGGTTCATGACAAGGGGCGGGAGGCGGGGATCAGGGCGCGTCGGTTTTTGGGGCGTCGGGCTTTCCGGGCCGGCCGCCGCGCTGGGCGTTGCCCTGGCCCTGCGGTTGGCCCTGGGGCTGGCGGTGGGGAAGCTGGACGCCGAAATGCGCCTCCAGCGCGTCGATCACCAGCTCCACCGTCACGTCGGGCGGGCGTTCGTCGCTGACCACGGTCAGGTCGGCCTCGGCATAGACGGGATAACGCTGCTCCATCAGCCGGCCCAGGATGGTTCGCGGATCGCCCTGGTTCAGGATGGGGCGGTGGGTGCGCCGGGCGGTGCGGGCGACCAGCACGTCCAGTTCGGCGCGCAGCCAGACCGAAATGCCGTGCTGGCGGATGGCGGCGCGGGTCTCCGGGTCCATGAAGGCGCCGCCGCCGGTCGCCAGGATGTGCACGGGCTCGTCCTTCACCAGGCGGGTGATGATGCGCCGTTCGACGGAGCGGAAGACCGGCTCGCCGTCGCGGGCGAAAATCTCGGCGATGGTGCAGCCGGCCGCCGCCTCGATCTCGGTGTCGGCGTCGCGGAAGGGCAGGTGCAGGCGCGTGGCCAGCCGGCGCCCGATGGCGCTCTTGCCGGCTCCCATCAGCCCGACCAGCACCACGGTGCGCGGCAGCAGCGGCACCGCATCCTCCGCCGCACCCGTGCCCAGACCTGCTCCCGGACCTTGGGCCGTCATCGCCTTGCGCAGTCCCATAACATCCATCCGATCCGCCACCCGCACTCCCGGCGCCAGCATGCCGGCGTCTTTGCCGGCCGTCACACCGCTGCAACAGACAACACTCATACCCGCCGAAAGCTGGCCGGCACAAGCGCCCCGGTTCCGCCATGCCCTGCCCCGCATCCTGCTGCGGAGCCGGCGAATGGCCCGGTGGACGGGTTGCGCCGCGGTCCAACCTGTGGCTACACTGCGCCGTCCTCCGGCCGCCGGCCGGGGCCGCGGATGCTTTAGCAGAAAAGCCCTTGCTTGTCCCAAGCCCTGCGGATGCAGGACATGGTAGCTCCGCTCCGATCCTCCGTTTTCCGACACAACATGTCCCTGGTGCCATGAGCCGGTTTCTCTCGATCCTCTTCGTCCTGCTGTTGCTGGTGATCGCCGGTGGCATGGTGTTCCTCGCCTCGTGGGACCTGCCGGCTCCGTCGAAAACGGTGGAGAAGGTTCTGCCGGATGAGCGCTTCCCGCGCTGAACCCCGACCATCGGCCGGGAAGGTCAGGCCCCAGGGTGTCCGACAGGCAACCGTTCCGCTGCTGGCCGGACTGCTGGCGGCCGGCTGGTCCATGGCCGCCGCAGCGCAGGCCTTCGGCCCGCCGGTCCGGCTGACGCCCGACGCCGCGGTGGAAACCCTCGTCCAGTCCCGGCCTTCCATCCCCGCTCCGGTCATCGTGCCGGCCTATCCGCCCATCGTCACGCCGCCGCCCGCCGTCTCCCCGGTGGTGGCGCGGCCGGCGCCGGTCGCGCGCGAGCCGCTGGGGGCGCCCGACCCGGACGGCGCCGGCCTCCTCGACGGGGTGCAGGGGCTGGGCGGCGACCCCTGGCGCGGCATCGGCCGGGCCGAGCTTCTGCCCCTGATCGCCGCCCTGCCGGTCGACACCCCGTCTCCCACCGTCAAGACGCTGGAGCGCCGCCTGCTGCTGAGCGCCGGCTCTCCGGCGGTCGCGACCGGGGAAGCGCCGCCGTCCCGCCGCCTCGGCGCCCTGCGCATCGAAAAGCTGGCGCGGCTCGGCGATCCCGCCGGGGCGGCCGAGCTGGCCGGGCGCCTGCCGGCGGCGCTGGCGGCGGACGAGCCGGCGGCCCGGGCGCTGACCGATGCGGAGCTGGTGCGCGGCGGCCTGGATTGCCCGCGCGCGCTGGCCCGCGGCAAGAGCTTCGCCTCCGCCTATTGGGCCAAGCTGGGCCTGTTCTGCCGTGCCCGTTCCGGCGACCGGGCCGGCACGGACGAGGCGCTGGCGGTCTTGCGCGACAGCCGCCGGTCCGACCCCTTCCTGCCGGTTGCCGAGGCGCTGGCCGGTGCCGCCCCGCCGCCGGCCCGCTCGCTGTCGCTGCAAGCCGATGCGGACGGGCTGGCGCTGCTGCTCGCCGCCCTGCGCATCGCGCGGATCGGCGTGCCGCCCGACCGGCTGCCGCTGGACAATCTGCCGGCGCTGGCCGCCATCGCCACCAACCCCGCCGTCGATCCGACCACCCGTGCCGCCGCCGGCGAGCGGGCGGCGGCATCCCTGTTCCTCGATGCCCGCCAGTTGCAGGATCTCTATGCCCAGATCCCGGCGGTGGGGGACGAGCTGCTGCGGGTCCGCGACATCGCCCGGCGCGACCGCGGCGCCCGCACCCGCGCGCTGGTCCATCAGGCGATGGCGGCGGCGATGGACGGGCGGCTGCGCGTGGCGCTGGCCGCGCTGGCGGTGGAGCTGGTCGATCCGCGCCTGCGCGCCGGGCCGGTCGGCGGTGCCGCCGCCGGTCTGCTCGACGGCGTGTCGCCGACCGGCGACGCCGCGTTGCTGGCCCCGGCGGCGGCGCGGCTCTATTACGCGCAAGGCCGGCTCGACCAGGCGCGGCGCTGGCACGATCTGGCCCTGCGCAGCGGCCGCAGCGCCGACACCGCCTGGCTGTGGCCGCTGGCGGTGGTGGCGACGGGGCAGGGGGCTCAAGACCCGAGGGCCCTGACCGAATGGCTGGACGAGGCGCTGCGCGGCGCCGACACCGCCGCCCGCAGCCGCATCGCCGGCCAGCTGGCGCTTCTCCAGGCGACCGGGGTCGCCGTCCCAGACGCGGCCTGGATGACCGTCACCGACGGTGCCGGCCCGCCCAGCGGCAGCGAGGCCGGTGTCGATCCCGCCTTGTGGCAGCGGCTGGGCGACGCCGCGGCCGGCGGGCGCATCGGCGAGACGGTGGCCGTCGCCCTGATCCTGCTTGGGAAGGCCGGACCCGCCATCCTTCCGCCCGTCGTCACCGCCCGCGTGGCGGCCAACCTGAAGGCGGTGGGGCTGGAACCGGACGCCCGCGCGCTGGTTCGCGAGGCGATGGCCGTAATCGCCGGCCCCACCGCCCATACCCCCATCCCGAATCCGACCCCAAATCCGACCCCAAATCCGACTGCCGAATGACCTTCCGCCCCGTGGAGCCCGCCACCACCATGACGCCGACACCATGACCGGCAGCAAAAAGACCGCCGTCAAAGCCGGCGCCAAGCGGCGCGGCCGGCCGTGCAAGCCGCGCCCGCTCGCCACCTCGCCGCATCTGGACGCCTTCCTCGACATGCTGACGGCGGAGCGCGGGGCGGCGGTGAACACGCGGCTGGCCTACGAGCGTGACCTCGCCGACCTCGGCCGCTGGCTGGCCCAGCGCAGCGTGGCGCTGGAGGCGGCGGGCACCGAGGATCTGCGCGCCTATTTGGCGGTGCAGAGCAAGGACGGTGCCCCCCGCACGGTGGCACGGCGGCTGTCGGCGATGCGGCAGTTCTACCGCTTCCTGCTGTCCGAAGGCCGCCGCTTCGACGATCCCGCCTCGCCGCTCGACAGCCCCAAGCAGGGCCGTCCGCTGCCCAAAATCCTGACGGAGGCGGAGGTCGGCGCCATGCTGTCCACCGCCGAGGCGCGCGGCGGGCCGGAGGGGCTGCGGCTGGTGGCCCTGCT
Source organism: Azospirillum sp. TSH64 (assembly GCF_003116035.1). Classification (GTDB taxonomy): domain Bacteria; phylum Pseudomonadota; class Alphaproteobacteria; order Azospirillales; family Azospirillaceae; genus Azospirillum. Next base: position 1,017,528 of record NZ_LGQW01000015.1, on the reverse strand, counting down.
GGAGGTGCTCTACGCCACCGGCCTGCGCGTGTCGGAGCTGGTCGGCCTGCCGATGACGGCGATCATGCGCGACGGCCGCGGCCTGCTGGTGCGCGGCAAGGGCGGCAAGGAACGCATGGTGCCGCTGTCCGACCCGGCGCTGGCGGCGTTGGCCGGCTACATCCCGTTCCGCGGCCACTTCATCCCGCCGGCCGCCGGTGCAGGGGGGGAGGCCGGGCACAGCCCCTTCCTGTTCCCGTCCCGCATCTCCGCCGAAGGGCACCTGACGCGCCAGCGCTTCGCCCAGCTGTTGAAGCAACTTGCCATCGACGCCGGCATCGACCCGGAAAAGGTCAGCCCCCACGTCCTGCGCCACGCCTTCGCCACCCATCTGCTCGACCATGGCGCCGATCTGCGCTCCGTCCAGAAGATGCTGGGCCATGCCGACATCGCGACGACGCAGATCTACACCCACGTCGTGACGGAACGTCTGAAGCGGGTCATGCACGACCACCATCCGCTGGCGCGCCGCAAGGTGGAGGAGGCGTCGGAGGGGTAGGGCAGGTAAGGATGGGTGGGGAGGTGAGGGCGTCGAGTCCCGCACCTCCCCGGTCAACCCTTACTTCTTCTCCAGCATCAGCGTGCCCTGGCGCGAGACCTTGTTCTTGATCTTGTCGGCCAGCAGGGCCAGCGCCCAGGGCAACTGCACCTCCATCTCGACCCGGTCGTCCAGCACGTCGATGTGGCCGGCGATGGTCTGGGCCAGCGCCACGACGTGGAAGTTCAGGCGGTCGTCGGTCCAGCTGTCGTCGACGCTGGCCGACACGGCGCTCAGGCGCGCCCGCACCTCGCCCATGCCGTCGACCAGCCGGCGCTTGGCCTCCGCCCGGCCAAGCGAGTGGGGGATGGACAGGGTCAGGGGTTTCGGCATGGTCGGCGGCTCCGCACGTCACAGGGCTAGGGTAACGCCCGCAAGCGGGCGTTGGGTCCATCAGCGGTCGTGCAGGGGCGCCATCTGGTCCAGGCGATGGGCGAAGTCGATGTCGGCCTGGGTCACCGCGTCGTTGTTGCGGGTGTAGAGGATCACCTCGACCCGGCCCAGATCGTTGAACCATTCGGGATGGTGGCCGGTCTTCTCGGCCAGCAGGGCGACCTGGTTCATGAACCCCCAGGCGGCGGGGAAATCGGCGAAATGGTAGGTCTTGCGGATGGCGTCGCGTTCCAGCACCTCCGCCCAGCCGTGCAGTTCCTTCAGCGCCGTCTGGCGATGCGCGCCGACAAGACGATCCGACATGATGACCTCCCTTTCCTCAAGTCTCTCTTTTGCCGCCCGCAGCTTCTTGGCGAACGGGCGGCGGTTCGCTACCTTCTGCGGCATGATACGGAAACCTTCAGGTCCCCATACGGTTCCGCCCACGGTCGAAGACCTGGAGCGCATGGCCGAAGAGGCGCTCGACACCATCCCGGCGGAGCTGCTCGCCCCGGTCGGGAACCTCGTGATCCATGTCGAGGATTTCCCCGATGAGGATACCGAGCGGGAGATGGAGCTGGAAAGCCCATTCGACCTGCTGGGCCTCTATCGGGGCGTGGATCTGACGCGGCAAAGCGTCGCCGACCTGCGAGGCGGGCCGGACATGATCTTCCTCTACCGCCGCCCGATCCTCGATTACTGGTGCGAGACGGGGGAGGAACTGCCGGCCATCGTCCGCCATGTCCTGATCCACGAGATCGGCCACCATTTCGGCTTCTCCGACGACGACATGGAACGGATCGAGACGATGGAGTAGGGGAGCAGGCGGGGGAGGGCAGGGCCTTCAATCGTCCAGCGCGTCCGCCACCCGGCGGCGCAGGGCCGGCACCAGATCCTCCTCGAACCACGGGTTGCGGTTCAGCCAGGCGGTGTTGCGCCAGCTCGGGTGCGGCAGCGGCATGTGGGCCGGGCCGTATTCCCGCCAGTTCGCCACCGTCTCGGTCATCGTCGCCTTGCGCCGCTCGCCCAGGTAGCGCGCCTGGGCATACTGCCCGATCAGCAGGGTCAGCCGCACGCCCGACAGTGCGTCCAGCAGCGGCGGGTGCCACAGCGGCGCGCATTCCGGACGCGGCGGGTAATCGCCGCCCTTCGGCATGGTTCCGGGATAGCACAGTCCCATCGGCACCACGGCGATGCGGGATTCGTCGTAGAAGGCGGGACGGTCCATCGCCAGCCATTTGCGCAGCCGGTCGCCGGAGGCGTCGTCCCAGGGGATGCCGCTGGCATGCACCCGCGCGCCCGGCGCCTGCCCGACGATCAGCAGGCGGGCGGTCGGGCTGCCGCGCAGCACCGGGCGGCAGCCATGGGGCAGAACCCCCGCACACAGCGTGCAGGCGCGCACCCGCGAGAACAGGCGGTCGAGATCAGAGCCGCCGTCAACGGTTTCATCAGACAAGCGTCAGCAAATCCTGGACGAAGGCCGGCACCACCTGGGTCGCCGGGCCGTGGATCGAGCTGTGGAAATAGGAGGCGCCCTCCGACGGTTCCAGGTTCAGCTCGACCGTATAGGCGCCGGCCGAGCGCGCTTCCGCCACGAAGCCGGCGGCGGGATAGACATGGCCCGAGGTGCCGACCGACACGAACAGGTCGCATTCCTCCAGCGCCCGCTGGATGCGCTCCATCTGATAGGGCATCTCGCCGAACCACACCACGTCGGGCCGCATGCCGCCCTTGCGGCCGCAGGTCAGGCAATGGTCGTGCACCGACAGGTCGCCCTGCACCTCCACCACCGTGCGGCAATGCAGGCAGACCGCCTTCAGCAGCTCGCCATGCATGTGCAGCGGGGCCTTCGAGCCGCCGCGCTCGTGCAAATCGTCGATGTTCTGCGTCACCAGCAGGACATCGCCCGTCCAGCGCCGCTCCAGCTCCGCCAGCGCCCTGTGCGCGGCGTTGGGCTGCACCGCCGGATCGGCGAGGCCGCGGCGGCGGTCGTTGTAGAAGCGGTGGACCAGATCGGGATCGCGGGCGAACCCTTCCGGCGTCGCCACATCCTCCAGATCGACCTGGCTCCAGATGCCGCCGGCGCAGCGGAAGGTGTCCAGCCCCGATTCCTTGGAAATCCCGGCCCCGGTCAGGATGACGATCCGGTCGGTCGGGCGCAGGCGGTTGGTCAGGGCGGGAGCGGGCATGAAATCCCCTTAGCGGTTCGGAAACCGGTCATGTGGAAAACTTCTGCGGCGTACGCCCGTCACGCCCCGATGTAAAGCCGCAAGAAACACGAGAGAGGGGATACCGAAGGTGGTCAAGGTCCTGTTCGTCTGCACGGGCAACATCTGCCGCTCGCCCACCGCCGAAGGAGTGTTCCGCCATCTGGCCGACCGCGCCGGGCTCGGCGCCCTGGTGAGCGCCGACTCCGCCGGCACCCACGGCTATCACGTCGGCGAGCCGCCCGATCCGCGCACGGTGCGCGCGGCGCTGGCCCGCGGCGTCGACCTGTCGGGCTTGCGCGCCCGCAAGGTGACGGCGGCCGACTTCACCCGCTTCGACCACATCCTGGCGATGGATCACGGCCATCTGGCCCAACTGCGCCGCATCGCCCCGGCGGGCGCCACCGCGGCGCTGCGCCTGTTCCTGGACGATGCGCCTGGGTTGGAAGGCCGTGAGGTGCCCGATCCCTATTATGGCGGCCCCGACGGTTTCGAGCAGGTGCTGGACCTGTGCGAGGCCGGGTCGCGCGGCCTGCTGGACCGCCTGTCGCGCGAAAGCCGGTTTCCGATTCGCGAAAGCCTCGGGTAACGTCTCGCGGTTTCCCGGCTGCTTGATCTATGCTGCCGGGACAAGGCCCATTCGGAGCATCCCCTCACCATGACCAGCGCCACCACCGGCACAACCGCGCCCGGCGGAATCCTCGACGGCATCGTCCTGTTCGAGGCCTTCTCGCCGGAGGAGCGCGCGGCCGTGGCCTCGCGCGGGCGGGTGTTCGACGCCCCGGCCGGCGCCGTCCTGATGCGCGAAGGCGACAGCGCCAGCTCGCTGTATGTCCTGCTGGACGGCACGGTGCGCGTGGTGCGCGACGATCCCTTCGGCGGTCAGGTGGAGGTCGGGTTCCGCCGCGCCGGCGACTGTTTCGGCGAGATGGCGCTGATCGACGGCGGCGCCCGCTCCGCCTCGGTCATCGCCGCCACGCCGGTCACGGTGTTCGAGCTGGAACGCGACCTGTTCCTGGCGCTGATCTCCCCCTCGCCCGACCTGCTGGCGAAGCTGCTGCGCGAACTCAGCCGCATGATCCGCGAGGTGTCGGAGCGGGTGGTGCGCGAGGATCTGGAGCGCCGCGCCCGCATCGCCGAATCGGCGCTGGCCCGCCAGCGCGCCATCACCCAGGCGGTGACCGGGCTGGCGCATGAGCTGAACACGCCGCTCGGCGTCTGCGTCACCGCGGCCAGCCATTTGCAGGATCTGGCCCGCCCCGGCAACGGCCCGCTGGCGACCGAGGAACTGCGGGAGCCGGCAGCCCTGCTCGACGCCAACCTCGCCCGCGCGGTGGAGTTGGTGGAGGCATTTTCCGCCATCGCCGCCTGCCAGACCGCCGAACCGCTGGAGGCGCTGGACCTCCGCCGCATGGCGGAGGACGCGGCGAGCCTGTTCGCGGTCCAGCATCCCGACCTGCCGCTGGCCGTCCGGGTCGTCCCCGGCACCGCCTGCCCCTGGATCGGCTATGCCCCGCATCTGGAGCGGGTGCTGCACCATCTGTTCACCAACGCCGCCGCCCATGGCTATGGCGGCGGCCCGGGCGAGGTGGAGGTGACGGTGGAGCCGGCGACGCTGGATGCGGTCCCGGCCTGGAACCTGATCGTCCGCGACCGCGGCGCCGGCATTCCGGCCAACAACCTGCCGACCCTGACCGATGCCTTCTTCACCACCGCGCGCTACCGCGGCCACAAGGGGCTGGGGCTGGCGGTGGTGTTCAACACGGTGACCGGCCCGCTCGGCGGCCGGCTCGCCATCGACAGCGCGCCGGGCAACGGCACCACAGTGACGATCACCGTCCCGCAGGAGCTGTGACGGGCGGGTTGACGCTACCCCCTGTTGTTCCTCATCCGTGCAGGGTGAGGCCCTTCACCGTCTTGTCCACCGCCTTCTTCGGCCCGCGCAGGGCCAGCCCGACCAGATCGGGGCTGTCCGGATCCTCGGCCTGGAAGGCGGCGCGGTTGGCGGCGTCGTGGCCGGTGGCGAACATGGCGGCGACATAGGGCACCAGCGTCAGGCCCCGCTCCAGCGCCGCATCGCGGATGGCGCGCAACTGGTCGCGGTCGGCGGCGAAGATCATCATCGGCTGGCCCAGCATGCGGCCATAGCGGCGGCCGGCACCGTCGACATACTCTTCGCCCAGCGCGTCCGGTGCCGCGGCGGCGATCCCGGTGGCGAGGAAGGCGGTGACGTTCAGCTTCTGCCAGACCGCCAGATCGGCGCGGACGACCAGCGCGACCTTGGTGTCGAAGCGGACGGGCGCATCCGCGGGGGTGGTTTCGGGCAGCGGGTTATCGGACATCGTGCTGTCGGGCATGGCAATCATCTCCTTCGCCCCTTCAGATGCCCGACGGCGGCGCGTCAGTCTGGAACGTTCGTGCACAGATCGCGGTAGGCGGCCGGCGTCAGGCCATAGGCGCGGCGGAACCAGCGGCCGAGATGGCTCTGGTCGGCGAACCCCACCTCCGCCGCGACCAGGGCCGGCGCCTCGCCCTCGGCCAGCCGGCGCCGGGCGGCGCGCAGGCGCAGCCGGACCAGATAGGCGTGCGGCGACAGGCCGAAGGCGGCGTGGAAGGCGCGGTTCAGCCGGAACCGGTCGACGCCGGCCGCGGCGGACAGTTCGTCCAGCCCGACATCCTCGGCCATCCGGGCCTGCAGCAGGTCGCGCGCCAGGGCGGCGGCGCGGTCGGGGCGAAGCGGCCGGCGCTCCTCCGGCGGTGCCAGATGGCCGGCCAGCCTCGCCGCCAGCCGGTCCACCGACAGGTCGCGGGCCAGCCGCCCTTCGCCCTGGTGCAGGGCCAGGAAGGCGGAGCGGATCGTCGCCGCAAGGCCGGGATCGTCGGCCAGCGTGTCGCGGAAGCCCAGCGGCAGGCCGGTTCCCCGCGGCGTCAGGCTGCGCAGGGCCTCGCTGCGGGCGGTCAGCAGCGGCACCGGCAGGTAGAGCATGGCGTAGGTGAAGCCATCCTCTCCCGGGCTGTGGCCGTCATGGGCCTCGCCGGGTTCGATCAGGATGACGCGGCCGGGAACGCTGGTGTGCAGCCGCCGCCGGCAGCGGAAGGCCTGCACCCCCTGCTCGGTGACGCCGACCAGAAGCTCGTCATGGTCGTGCAGGTCATAGGCATGGCCGCGGAAATGGGCGCGGATGGTCTCGATGCCGGTCTCCGAATCGCGGCGCACCGCCACCCAGTCATTCTTTCCGGCTGCCGTTCTTTCGGCCATGCGGCACCTCCGTCACCGGATCGAAGGACGGCGAAGCATGCCGCCGTCCTTCCCCCAGTCTCCACCGCCGTGGATGGTCAGCCGAACCGCTTGGCGATCACCGCATAGGCGGCGCGCAGGCCCAGCGCCTCGCCACCTTCCGGACGGCCGGGACGGGCCGAGCCGTTCCAGGCATAGGTGTCGAGATGCGCCCAGGGCGTCTCCTTCGACACGAATTCCTGGAGGAACAGCCCGGCGGTGATGGCGCCGGCGAAGCCGTTGGTGGTGACGTTGTTGATGTCGGCCACCTTGCTGTCCAGCCCCTTGCGGTAGGGCGCCCACAGCGGCAGCCGCCACAACGGATCGTCCTCCGCGGTCCCGGCCTCGGTCAGGTCGTTGGCCAGCGTGTCGTTGTTCGACATCAGCGCTGGCAGGTCGGGACCGAGCGCCACGCGGGCGGCGCCGGTCAGGGTGGCGAAGTCGATCAGCAGTTCGGGTTTCTCCGAATCAGCCTCGGCCAGCGCGTCGCACAGGATCAGGCGGCCCTCGGCGTCGGTGTTGCCGACCTCGATGGTCAGGCCCTTGCGGGTCTTCAGCACGTCCTGCGGCTTGAAGCTGTCGCCGGATACGACATTCTCCACCGCCGGCACCAGCACGCGGAGCCGCACCGGCAGCCCGGCCATCATGATCATCCGGCCGAGCGCCAGCGCATGCGCCGCACCGCCCATGTCCTTCTTCATGATCAGCATGGCGGACGACGGCTTCAGGTCCAGCCCGCCGGTGTCGAAGCAGACGCCCTTGCCGACGATGGTCACCTTCGGGTGCTCCGGGTTGCCCCAGCGCAGGTCGACCAGCCGCGGCGCCCGCGGGCTGGCGCGGCCGACGGCATGGATGGCCGGATAGTCGCGGTCGAGCAGGTCCTGGCCGACGATGACCTCCACCGCCGCGTCGAACTCGGCGGCCAGATCCTGCGCCGCCTGGGCCAGCTCGGCCGGACCCATGTCGCAGGCCGGGGTGTTGACCAGATCGCGCACCAGCCAGGTGGCGGTCGCCGCCCGCTCCACCTCGCCGCGGTCGGCCTCCGCCGGCCAGACCAGGGCGGCGAAGCCCTTCTCGGGCGGCTTGCGATAGCGGGTGAAGCGGTAGCTGCCGAGCGCCCAGCCCAGCGCCGCCCGCGTCGCCGCCCGCGCATCCAGCGCCGCGTCGATCCGGTAGGAGCCGGCCGGCAGCGCGGCGGGCAGGCCGGCGAAGGCCCACAGGTCGTCGACCGCCGACACGCCGGCCAGCACGCGGGCGACGGCGCCGTCCGGCCCCTGCAGGAAGACGGTCGATCCGGCCTCGCCGGTGAAGCCCACGGCCTTGACCCAGGAGGCAACGGCCGGCGACTGCGCCGCCAGCCAGTCGGCCAGCCCGGCCTTGGTCACGGGGGTGAGGGCGACGGTGTCGGGACCGTCGACGGCAAGCAGGGTGGCGAGCAAGACGGGGGGTTCCTTTTCACGAGAACACGTCACGCATCCGATGCGGATGCCCATCCCCCAAGGATGGCGCGCCTGGAGCCGGCTGGAAAGGGGGGGCGTGGAACGGAGTGAAACGGTTGGCGCATGGATGTTTCCTTCGATCGGCATGGGCGCTGGGCGTCGGGTCCGGTGACTGCCGAATCCATGCCCCAACAAGCCTTTAAGGACAGGGAAAAGGAAAATCCGTCATGCGAACCAGAAGCCTTCGGTTTCACCCACTTCACCAAAATCAGCGGAAAATTTCATGGCTCCGATCATTTTTGCAAAGCTCGATTGCGGTGTCCGATATTTCAGACTGAGAGATTTTCCCCAACGGCCCGGTTCACCAACAGCGACGTTCACGGTATAAGACCCTGTGATCATCAACCGGCGTTGCCGTCCATGATTGTGCTCGACATCGCCACGGTGCTGTTTCTGTACCAGTCGTCACTTCTGGTGGGGGCGGCCGTCTTTCTGCTCGCGCGGTTGCGAAACGTCCCCGCATCGGGATTCGGCACGCTGGCGGCGGCGTTTTCCCTGGTGGGGATCGGCGGCGCCCTGGCCGGCTTCGGCGAGCAGGCCATGCTGCCGAAGATCGTCTGGACCCTGGGCAGCCTGCTGCTCGGCGTGGTCGGGCATGGGCTGCTGGCGCTGGGGATCGAACGCCTGCGGTCCGGGCGCCTGCCGCGGGGGTGGCGCCTGCTGGCGCTCTATCCGCTTTCGGTCCTGATCGCCGCTTGGGCGACCGGTTTCCACCTGGACAACCAACTCCGCGCCGCCTTTTTTCATCTGAATGCGGCGCTTTGCCTGATGCTGGCGGCGCGGATCGTGACCCGGCTCCGGCGGGTCGAGCAGTTGCCGTCCTGCCGGCCGCTGGCGGCGGTGCTGGCGCTCAGCGGGGCGTCGTTCCTGCTCGGTGCTGTGGTCATCCTGTTCGTCGCGGATTTCGTGCCCTGGCTGGCCTGGGAGTTCTTCATCCAGATCCTGGGCAATTTCGCCGTCTCGATCCTGATCTACAGCGTCGCCACCGACCGGGCGGAGCGCAAGCTGAGCCTGATGGCGGAGCTGGACAGCCTGACCGGCATCGGCAACCGGCGCTGGCTGGAACGGATGCTGCCCGGCCATCTGCGTCCCGGCGACACCGTCTTCTGCATCGACCTCGACCATTTCAAGCGGATCAACGACCGGTTCGGCCATGCCGCCGGCGACACCGTGCTGGTCGCGGTGGCGGCGACGCTGCGCAACCTGAAGCGTTCCGACGATGTGCTGGCGCGGATGGGCGGGGAGGAATTTCTGCTGTTCCTGCCGGAATTGCGGACATCGGACGCGCTGCCGGTCGCCGAGCGGATCCGCGAGGCGATCCAGGCGATCCCGTTCCAGCTTCAGGGAAACCCGCTGGGGGTGACGGCCAGCATCGGCGTCGCCCAGGTCGTCCGGCTGGGGGAGAACTGGCCCGACCTCGTCCATGCCGCTGACATGGCGCTCTACGAGGCCAAGCGCGACGGCCGCAACCGTGTCGCGCACGCGCCGCGGGTTCCCCAGGACCTCGTGCCGGCGTAAGAAGGGGGGAGCGGTTGCGCGAAGGCGCAATCCGTCGCTCCAACCGTTCCCATCCTATTCCTTCGCGCGAAAGGTGCCGTCCGATGTCCGACCCGACCCTGGTGATTGGGAACAAGGCCTATTCGTCCTGGTCGCTGCGTCCATGGCTGGTCCTCAAGCAGGCCGGGATCGCCTTCGCCGAGACCCCGATCGTCCTTCGCCAGCCGGACAGCGCCGCGCGCATCGCCGAGCATTCGCCGTCGGGCCGTGTGCCCGCCCTGATCCATGACGGGCTGACCATCTGGGATTCGCTGGCGATCTGCGAGTATGTGGCGGAACTGGCGCCGGAGGCCGGGCTGTGGCCGGCGGACCGGGCGGCGCGGGCGGTGGCGCGCTCGGTGGCGGCGGAGATGCATTCCAGCTTCGTCTCGCTGCGCACCACCATGCCGATGGACCTCAAGCGCGACCGCAAGGGCCAGGGCATGACCGAGGCGACCGCCGCCGACATCGCCCGGATCGAGGCGCTGTGGGCCGATGCCCGCGCCCGCTTCGGCGTTCCGGCCGGCGGCCCCTTCCTGTTCGGCTCCTTCACCATCGCCGACGCCATGTTCGCCCCGGTGGTGACGCGGCTGGAGACCTATGGCGTCGCGGTGTCGCCGGTGTCGCGCGCCTATATGGACGCCGTGCTGGCGCTGCCGGCGATGCGGGACTGGACCGCGGCGGCCAAGGATGAGCCGTGGGAATTTGAACCGTGAGCTTTACCGTCCGCACCGCCCGGCCGGAGGATGCCGCGGCGGTGGACCGGGTGCTGTCGGCCTCCTACCCGGCCCTGATGCCGGCCGGCTATCCGCCCGAGGTCATGGACAGGGTGCTGCCCATCATCACCCGGTCGAATCCGGCGCTGCTGGGCGCCGGCACCTATTATCTGGCGGAGGCCGCGGATGGCACGCCGGTGGGCTCCGGCGGCTGGAGCTTCGACTGGCCGGGTGAGCCGGTGCGTCCGCAGCAAGCCGGGCTGGCCCATGTCCGGCACTTCGCCACCCATCCCGGCTGGCTGCGCCGCGGCGTCGGACGGGCGCTGCTCGACCGCTGCTTCGCCGATGCCGCCGATGCTGGTGCATCGCGGATGCTGTGCTACGCCAGCCTGGTGGCGGAGGAATTCTATGCCTCCGCCGGCTTCGTGGCGACCGGCCGGAATTCGATGGAGTTCCCGCCCGGCAACCGCTTCGACAGCATCGTGATGGAGCGGGGCCTTTAGCCAGGCCTCGCCCCGCTGAAACGGAAAACGGCGCGCCGTCCTGCCGGATGGCGCGCCGTTCCCCTATCCGCCCTCCGCCCCGCCGGTGAGGGCGGGGCGGAGGTTCGGCCGTCGGTCACTCCGCCGGGATGGCGCGCGGCAGGGTCACCGGCACGGCCAGACGGTGCAGCATCTCCTTCGGGACCACCTGCCAGAAGTGGCCGAGTTCACGCTGCCAGTCGTTGAGGATCTCGGCGGCGAAACGGCTCTGCGTCTCGGCGACATGCTCCTCGATCAGGGCGCGCAGCTGGGCCTCGTAATGGGCCACCTCGACCCGCTGGAAGATGACGCTCTCCTCGTTGATGAAGAGCGGCAGCGAGTCCTCCGGATCGTAGATGTAGGCCATGCCCCCGGTCATGCCGGCGCCGAAATTGTCGCCGACCTTGCCCAGGATGACCGCCGTACCGCCGGTCATGTACTCGCAGCCGTTGGAGCCGCAGCCCTCCACCACCACGGTGGCGCCGGAGTTGCGCACCGCGAACCGCTCGCCCGCTTGGCCGGCGGCGAACAGCTTGCCGGCGGTGGCGCCGTACAGCACCGTGTTGCCAATGATGGTGTTGCGGTTCGACTCCAGCGGGCTGCTGGTCGCCGGACGGACGACGATGGTGCCGCCCGACAGGCCCTTGCCGACATAGTCGTTGGCGTCGCCCATCACCTCCAGCTTGATGCCCTGCACCGCGAAGGCGCCCAGCGACTGGCCGGCAGTGCCGCGCAGACGGACGGTGATGTGGCCGGGCTGGAGCCCGAACATGCCGAACTTCCGCGTCACCATCGAGGACAGCCGCGTGCCGATGGCGCGCTGCGTGTTGCGGGCGTTGTAGGCGAGCTGCATCTTCTCGCCTTCCTCGAACAGCGGGCGGGCGTCGGCGACGATGCGGGCGTCCAGCGTGTCCGGCACCTCGTTGCGGCCCTGGAGCGTGCAGTAGCGCGCGTTCTCGCCGGGATCGACCTGGGCCAGCAGCGGGTTGAGGTCGAGGTCGTCGAGATGGGCGCCGCCGCGGCTGACCTGATGCAGCAGGTCGGTGCGGCCGATCACCTCGGTCAGCGAGCGGAAGCCCAGCTTGGCCAGGATCTCGCGGACCTCTTCGGCCAGGAAGGTGAAGAGGTTGACCACCTTCTCCGGCGAGCCGACGAACTTCTCGCGCAGCTTCTCGTCCTGGACGCAGACGCCGACCGGGCAGGTGTTGGAATGGCACTGCCGGACCATGATGCAGCCCATGGCGATCAGGCTGGCGGTGCCGATGCCGAACTCTTCCGCGCCCAGCATGGCGGCGATGACGATGTCGCGGCCGGTCTTCAGGCCGCCGTCGGTGCGCAGCCGCACGCGGTGGCGCAGCTTGTTCAGCGTCAGGACCTGATGGACCTCCGACAGGCCCATCTCCCAGGGCAGGCCGGCGAACTTGATCGAGGTCTGAGGGGACGCGCCGGTGCCGCCGGAGTTGCCGGAGATCAGGATGATGTCGGCGTTGGCCTTGGCGACGCCGGCGGCGATGGTGCCGATGCCGGACCGGCTGACCAGCTTCACCGTGACCTTGGCGTCCGGGTTGATCTGCTTCAGGTCATAGATGAGCTGCGCCAGATCCTCGATCGAGTAGATGTCGTGGTGCGGCGGCGGGCTGATCAGCATGACGCCCGGCGTCGAGTGACGCAGCCGCGCGATCATCTCCGTCACCTTGAAGCCGGGCAGCTGCCCGCCCTCGCCGGGCTTGGCGCCCTGGGCGACCTTGATCTCCAGCTCGCGGCACTGGTTCAGGTACTCGGCGGTGACGCCGAAGCGGCCCGACGCCACCTGCTTGATGGCGGAGTTCCAGTTGTCGCCGTTCTTGTCGGGACGGAAGCGCGCCGGATCCTCGCCGCCCTCGCCCGAGTCGGACTTGGCGCCGATGCGGTTCATCGCGACGTTCAGCGTGCCGTGCGCCTCGGGCGACAGGGCACCCATCGACATGCCGGGCGTGATGAAGCGCTTGCGGATCGAGGTGATGCTCTCGACCTCGTCCACCGGAACGGCGGCCTTGGTGGTGCGGAACTCCAAGAGGTCGCGCAGCTGCATCGGCGGCCGCTTGTTCACCTGCTCGGAATACTTCTTGAAGGTGGTGTAGCTGTCGTTGGTGACGGCCTGCTGCAGGGTGTGGATGATCCCACCCTCCCAGCCATGGCGGTCGCCCGACTTGCGGAAGCGGTAGAAACCGCCGACCGGCAGGGGCAGCGCCTCGCCGGCATAGGCCAGCGCGTGCTGCTCAAGGACCTTCTTCTGGATGCCGTTCAGGCCGATGCCGGAGATGCGGCTGACCATCGCCGGGAAATGCTCGGCGACCAGGGCGCGGCTGAGGCCGATGGCCTCGAAGTTGCCGCCGCCGCGGTAGCTGCTGATGACCGAGATGCCCATCTTGGACATGATCTTCAGCAGGCCGTCGTCGATGGCCTTCTTGTAGTTCGTCATCGCCTTTTCCAGCGACAGCGAGCCGAGCAGGCCGCGGCGCTGGCGCTCGGCCACCGCTTCCTGCGCCAGATAGGCGTTGACGGTGGTGGCGCCGACGCCGATCAGCACCGCGAAGTAATGGGTGTCCAGGCATTCCGCCGTGCGCAGGTTCAGCGAGGTGAAGGTGCGCAGGTTGGAGCGGATCAGGTGGGTGTGGACCGCACCGGTCGCCAGGATCGCCGGGATGGCGGCGCGGGCCGGGCCCATCGCCTCGTCGGTCAGGGTGACGTGGTTGGCGCCGCCGCGGACGGCGTCCTCCGCCTCCTGGCGGATGCGGCGCAGCGCGTCGCGCAGCGCGTCGGGGCCGCCGTCGACCGGGAAGGTGGCGTCGATCACCGCCGCGGTGTCGGCCATATAGTCCCGCATGGCGTGGAATTCGGCGGTGGTCAGCACCGGGCTGTCGAGTTGCAGCAACCGGGTCTGGCTCTCATCCTCGTCCAGGATGTTGCCGAGATTGCCCAGACGCGTCTTCAGGCTCATCACCCGGCGCTCGCGAAGCGAGTCGATGGGCGGATTGGTGACCTGGGAGAAGTTCTGGCGGAAGAAATGGTGCAGGCCGCGGTACTTGTCCGACAGCACGGCGATGGGGCTGTCGTCGCCCATCGAGCCGACGGCCTCCTTGCCGTCCTCCGCCATCGGGTGGAGGATCAACTCCATGTCTTCCATGGCGAGGCCGAAGGCCATCTGGCGACGGCGCAGCTCGTCCTTCTCCATCTCCGACGGCTCGCCCTTCAGCGCGGCGGTCTTCACCAGCTCGTCCAGATGGGTGGTGTTCTTGACCCACTGGCCCCAGGGCTTCTGGCTCGCCAGATGGTCCTTCAGCTCACGGTCGTTGAACAGCTTGCCGGCCTGCAGATCGACGGCGATCATCTCCCCCGGCCCGAGGCGGCCCTTCTCGACCACCTGGTTCTCCTCGATCTTGACCATGCCGGTCTCGGAGCCGCCGATGATCAGGCCGTCGGTGGTGATGGTGTAGCGCATCGGGCGCAGGCCGTTGCGGTCCATGCCGCCGACGACCCAGCGGCCGTCGGTCATGGCGAGTGCCGCCGGGCCGTCCCACGGCTCCATGACGGAGTTGCAGTAGGCGATCAGGGCCTTGTGGTTGTCCGGCGTGGTCTGCGAGCTGGTCAGCGCCTGCGGCACCAGCATCATCTTGACCATCGGCGCGCTGCGGCCGGCGCGGACCATCACCTCGAACACGCTGTCGAGCGCGCCGGAGTCGGACAGGCCGACGCCGATCACCGGCTTCAGGTCGCCCATGTTGGCGCCGAACACCGGATGCTCCATCCGGGTCTCGTGCGCCTTCATCCAGTTGACGTTGCCCTTCAGCGTGTTGATTTCGCCGTTGTGGGCGAGCATGCGGAAGGGCTGCGCCAGCGGCCAGGTCGGGAAGGTGTTGGTCGAATAGCGCTGGTGGTAGATGGCGAAGGACGACTCGAAGCGGTCGTCGGTCAGGTCCGGATAGAAGGTGGACAGCTGTTCGGCCAGGAACATGCCCTTGTAGATGATCGAGCGCGCCGACAGCGAGCAGATGTAGAAGTCGTTGATGCGCTCGTTCTGCACCGCCTTCTCGATCCGGCGGCGGATGATGTAGAGGTCGAGCTCGAACTGCTCGTCCGACACGCCCTTGGCGTTGCCGATGATGATCTGTTCGATCTCGGGCCGGGTGGCGTTGGCCTTCTCGCCGATGATGTCGACGTTGATCGGCACCTGGCGCCAGCCATAGATGTAGTAGCCGAAGGCCAGGATCTCGGTCTCGACGATGCAGCGGCAGGCTTCCTGGGCGTCCAGGCTGATGCGCGGCAGGAAAACCTGGCCGACCGCCAGATTGTTCTCCGGCGGCAGGTGGCCGATGATCTTGACGTGGTCCTTGAAGAACTTCTGCGGCACCTGGACATGGATGCCGGCGCCGTCGCCGGTCTTGCCGTCGGCGTCCACCGCACCGCGGTGCCAGACCGCCTTCAGGGCTTCGATGCCTTTTTCGACCACCGAACGGCGGGGCTTGCCGTCGATCGCGGCGATGAAGCCGACGCCGCAGGCGTCGTGCTCGTCGGCCGGATTGTAGGCGTGGGCAGTGGTCAGCGCCGCGGCGTTGGCGCGGAAATCGGCGACGAACTGCTCACCCTGGTTCAATTCGGTGGTCATGGAACGACCCTTTCACAGTCTGGACGTTGACCTGGGGGGCGGAAGGGAAGGCCCCCTGGGGTAGACGGTGGTACTGATAGCGGAAAGACGGAGCGGCTTACTCGGCGGCGACGGCCAGCTTGGGCGCGCCGACGGTCTGGGCGTAGGCGTGCATGGCGTCGGCGGCGTCGCGGCCGTCGCGGATGGCCCACACCACCAGCGAGGCGCCGCGGACGATGTCGCCGGCGGCGAAGACGCCGTCCAGGCTGGTCATCTTGGTGCGGTGGTCGACCAGCAGCGTGCCCCAGCGGGTGACGGTCAGGTCCGGCGAGCCGAACATGCCCGGCAGGTCCTCCGGCTCGAAGCCGAGCGCCTTGATGACGAGGTCGGCCGGCTCGGTGAAGTCGGAGCCCTCGATCACCTGCGGGGTCTGGCGGCCGGTGGCGTCGGCGACACCCAGATGGATGCGCACGGCGCGCACACCGGTGACGACATCGGTGCCGGTGAAGGCCTCGGGTGCGGCCTGCCAGACGAACTCGACGCCTTCTTCCTCGGCATGCGCCACCTCGCGCTGCGAGCCCGGCATGTTCTTGCGGTCGCGGCGGTAAAGGCACTTGACCGAGGTCGCGCCCTGGCGGATCGCCGTGCGCACGCAGTCCATCGCGGTGTCGCCGCCGCCGAGCACCACCACCTTCTTGCCGGCGGCGTTCAGCGAGCCGTCCTCATAGGCCTCCATGGAATCGCCGAGACCGACCTTGTTCGAGGTGGTCAGGTATTCCAGCGCCGGGACGATGTTCTTCAGCCCCGAGCCGGGGGCCTCGATGTCGCGGGCCTTGTAGACGCCGGTGGCGATCAGGATGGTGACGTGGCGCTCGCGCAGCTCGGCCAGGGTGGCGTCGCGGCCGACCTCGAAATTGGAATGGAAGATGACGCCGGCATCGGCCAGACGCTGGACCCGGCGGGCGACGACGTCCTTCTCCAGCTTGAAGCCGGGGATGCCGTAGACCAGCAGGCCGCCCATGCGGTCGTAGCGGTCGTAGACATGGACCTCGTAGCCCTTGGCGCGCAGCTCCTCGGCGGCGGCGAGACCGGCCGGGCCGGCGCCGACCACGCCGACCGAAAGGCCCAGCTCGCGGGCCGGCTTGCGCGGCTTGACCCAGCCGTTTTCCCAGGCGGTATCGTTGATGTACTTCTCGACCGAGCCGATGGTGACGGCGCCGTGGGTCGACTGCTCGATGACGCAGTTGCCCTCGCACAGCCGGTCCTGCGGGCAGATGCGGCCGCAGATTTCCGGGAAGTTGTTGGTGGCCTGGGAGACCTCGTAAGCCTCCTCCAGCCGGCCCTCGGCGGTCAGCTTCAGCCAGTCGGGGATGTTGTTGGAGACCGGGCAGTGCACCTGGCAGAAGGGAACGCCGCACTGCGAGCAGCGGTTGGCCTGCTCGCCGGCGCGCTCGTTGCTGAAGCGGGCATAGATCTCGGCGAAGTCCTGGCGGCGGTCGGCGGCAGACCGCTTGTCGGGCATCTTCTGCGCGGTGTGCACGAAGCCCAACATTTTCTGGTTCGCCATGACGTCTGCTCCTTGCTTCGCGGCCCCGCCCGCTGTCGCGGGGGCATCGCCTTGCTGGGCCTGACCGGGGGCTGCGGCTGTGGCCTACACCGACCGGATGGGTTGAAATCGAACGTCCGCGAAGTGGCGGACGCTCGTCATATAACGCATGCGCCCACCCCGCGGAAGCACAAAAACACCGATAGGTCCGGTTTGTTGACCTTTTCTTCCGCAAGGCTGAAATGCGTGGGCGTGGCGGTGGGGTGTCACAAAAACGCGACAGAAAATTAGTCCCAATTCAGGACTATCGCCCGAATAGGGGTACCGACCCCACGCCATCGCCAACCGCCGCCGCCGCCTGCTATAAGCGCTGCAACATTCACCGTGCCGAAGGCTGCGTGCCGCGATGATGATCGATCAATATCTGGACGCCACCCTCCTGGGGCTGATCGAGGGGCTGACCGAGTTCCTCCCCGTCTCCTCCACCGGCCACCTGATCATGCTGGACGAACTGCTGGGTTTCGAGGGCCCGCCCGGCAAGGTGTTCGAAGTGGTGATCCAGCTCGGCGCCATCCTGGCGATCTGCGTGGTCTATTTCCAGCGGCTGTGGCATGTCGCCACAGGGCTGAAGGACGATCCCGGCGCCCGGCGCTTCGTGATGGCGGTGGTCATTGCCTTCCTGCCGGCGATGGTGCTGGGCGCCGGCCTGCACGGCGTCATCAAGGCGGTGCTGTTCAACCCCACCGTGGTCAGCATCGCGCTGATCGTCGGCGGCATCGCCATCCTGCTGGTGGAGCGGCTGATCCCGGTCGCCCGCTACCACAAGATCGAGAACTTCTCCGCCCCGCTGGCGCTGAAGATCGGCTTCTGCCAGTGCCTCGCCTTGGTGCCGGGCGTGTCGCGGTCGGGTGCCAGCATCCTGGGCGCCCTGCTGATGGGCGTCGACCGCAAGGCGGCGGCCGAGTTCTCCTTCTTCCTGGCGGTGCCGACCATGGCCGGCGCCACCGTCTACGACCTCTACAAGAACTGGTCGGTGATGAGCCTGGACAGCGGCCTGCTGATCCTGGTCGGCTTCGTCACCGCCTTCATTGCCGCAGCATTGGTGGTGAGGACGCTGGTGGACTTCGTCGGCCGCTACGGCTTCACCCCGTTCGGCTGGTACCGCATCGCCGTCGGCACCGGCATGCTGGCGTTCCTTTACCTGTAAGGACGAGGGCCGCGACTGCGGCCCCCGCAGGCCCATGCCTGCGCAGGCAAGCGGCCGGATGGCCGCGCCCGCCGATTGAGGGCAAAAAAGCTAAACCACCCGCCGCGGCACCGCACGGGCCGCGGCGGCGGCCATGCCCAGCGCCAGCAGCGCGATCATCGCGAAGGCGGTGGCGAGGCTGGTGGCCTCGGCGATGAAGCCGACCAGCGGCGGACCGGCCAGCACGCCGGCATAGCCCATGGTGGACACCGCGGCGACCGCATGGTCGGGATGACCGCTGTCCACCGACCCCGCGGTGCTGAACAGCACCGGGACGATGTTCGACAGGCCGATCCCGGTCAGTCCGAAACCGACCATCGCCAGCACCGGCGCTCCCCCTCCGACGATCCCCCCGGCCAGCACGCAGCCCAGCCCGGCCGTGGCCAGCAGTCCGCCGGCGCGCATCAGCGTCGCCCCGCCGAAGCGGTGGCGCAGCCGGTCGCCGCTGAACCGCCCGGCCGCCATGGCGGCGCAGAACACGCCGAAGCCCATGCCGGCGATGGAAGCCGGCGCCCCCAGATCGTCGCGCAGGTGGATGGCGCTCCAGTCCAGGATGGCGCCTTCGCCCATGAAGGCCATCGCGGCGAGCAGGCCGAGCAGCAGGGTCTTGCGGTCGGGCAGCACCAGCCCGCCGCCGCCGGCGTTGCGGTCGGGCAGGAAGCGCCCCTGCAAGGCCAGGAACAGCGCCAGCAGCCCGGCCGACACCAGTCCGGCCTGCGCCGCCGGCGGCATCAGCGGCAGCAGCAGCCCGCCCAGGCCGGCGCCGGCCAGCCCGCCGAGGCTCCACATTCCGTGCAGCGATGACATGATCGGCCGGCCCATCCGCCGTTCCACCAGCGCGCCCTGGGCGTTCATCGCGACGTCCATAGTGCCGCCCGACGCGCCGAACAGCGCCAGCACGATGCACAGCGTCGTCACGTCCGGCACCAGCGAGGGCAGGGGAAGCAGCCCGGCGAACAGCAGGGCGGTCACCCGCGTCACCGGCGCGCTGCCCAGCCGGCCCAGAAGCGGCCCGCTGGCGATCATCGCCGTCAGGGCGCCGACGGCGAGGCAGAGCAGGGCGGCACCCAGCACCGCCGGGCTGAGGTCGAGCCGGTTCTTCAGCAGCGGAATCTGCGTCGCCCAAACGCCGAAGACGGTGCCGTTCAGGAAGAAGGCGGCGACGGTCGCCCAGCGCGCGGCCGATGCCTGTTCCGCCATCCGGCCCGAAACGCCCCGGATATCCTCTGCTCCCGTCATCACCGTTCCCGCCCTGGTTGAACCGCCCACATGACGGCGGCGGCGGGGGAATTCAAGCGGTGTTGGAGCAGGCGTGCCATGCCCGCGGCAGCAGGCCGATGGTCCGGGCAAAGGAAAAGCCCCGGCGCAGGGCCGGGGCTTTCGGGAGGCATGGGCGCGAACCCGCCTGCTGGCGGGCGTTGCCTCAATGGGCGCTGTTGGTCTGGCCGCTGAACTTGCCGCCGACGATGAAGCGCGACAGGTAGGTCGGCAGGATCACCTCGCAGGCCGCCAGCTCGGTGATGCCCAGATCCTTGAAGCCCAGCGCGCCCGGCGAGACGACGTTGTCCTGCTTCAGCAATGCCACCTGGTCGCGGGTCAGGGCCGGGGCCAGCACCGGCACCTTCTCCAGGATGCCGGCCAGCGACTCGGCGGCGTTCCAGGGGATGGTCACCAGCGGACGGTGGCGCTGGATGTCCTTCTGGGTCAGTTCCAGCAGTTCGCGGAAGGTGTAGATGCGCGGACCGCCCAGCTCGTAGGTCTTGCCGCGGCTGGCGTCGCTGTCCAGCGCCGCGATCACGGCGTCGGCCAGGTCGCCGACATAGACCGGCTGGAACAGGGTCTTGCCGCCGCCGATCAGCGGCAGGGCCGGGGCCTTCTGCGCCATCGCGGCGAACTTGTTGAAGAAATTGTCCTCCGGCCCGAAGACGATGCTGGGGCGCAGGATGGTCGCCGCCGGGAAGGCGGACAGCACCGCCTGCTCGCCGGCCGCCTTGGAGCGGGCATAGACCGACGGCGAGGAGGCGTCGGCGCCGATGGCGGAGATCTGGATCAGCCGGTTGACGCCCGCCGCGGCGGCCAGCCGGGCGATGCGCGACGCGGCGTCGACATGCACGCCCTGGAAGCTCTGGCTGCCGCGCTCGTACAGCACGCCCAGCAGGTTGATGGCGACATCCGCCCCCTGGAGGGCGCGGGCGACCGACAGGTCGTCGGTGCAGTCGGTGGCGAACGGCACGATCTGGCCGACGGCGCCGGCCGTCTTCAGGAAGCCGGCCTTGCCCGGGTTGCGGGTGGCGATGCGGATGAGGGCGCCCGACTTGGCGAGGCGCCGGATCAGGTGGCGGCCGATGAAGCCCGAACCGCCGAACACCGTGATAACCTGAGTGCGATAGGACATCGACCGTCTCCCGTGCCGTTGCGCGCCGAAACCGGGGTCTTCGCGCTTTTTGCGCGCGCCCCCGCGCGTCGTCCGACTGTGTGTCGCCATAAAGGACTGCTGGAACTGCGGTCCTGCTTATAGCGAATGGACCGCGCCCAATCTAGGGACTGCATCGCCGCGGCCGGTGCTCCGCGGGCGAAAACCCGCGATGCGGCAAAAAAATGAAGGGGTCGGAAAAAAGCTGTTGACGCCCCCCGGAAGGATCATTAAACAACCGCCCACACACCGAGCACCGAGCCCAGGTGGCGGAATTGGTAGACGCGCAGGTTTCAGGTACCTGTGGCAGAAATGTCGTGGAAGTTCGAGTCTTCTCCTGGGCACCATTTCTTTCTACCCGGCTGCGCCGCATGCACAGCTCCTTCGATCGAGAGGGAGGACGTGCAGAGCGGCGTTCGTCGTTTCTAGGGTCCATGGCCGGGGGCCTGACCACCCCGGAACGCGACCATGCCCATCGACCTTCATGACGGCGACCTCCCCGACGGCCTCGACCTCGGCGCCGGCGCCCGCGACAACTGCGTCGCCATCGACACCGAGACCATGGGGCTGAACCCCCACCGCGACCGCCTCTGCCTGGTGCAGCTGTCGGCCGGCGACGGTGCGATCCATCTGGTGCAGTTCCGCCCCGGCCAGTATGAGGCGCCGAACCTGAAGCGCCTGCTCACCGATCCCACCGTGACCAAGCTGTTCCACTTCGCCCGTTTCGACGTGGCGGTGATGAAGGCCTATCTGGGCGTCAGCTGCCAGCCGGTCTACTGCACCAAGGTGGCCTCCAAGCTGGTCCGCACCTTCACCGACCGCCATGGCCTGAAGGACCTGTGCAAGGACCTGCTGGGCGTGGAGATCTCCAAGCAGCAGCAGTCCTCCGACTGGGGCGCGCCGGAGCTGACCACCGACCAGATGAAGTACGCCGCGTCGGACGTGCTGCACCTGCACGACCTGAAGGCGAAGCTGGACGTCATGCTGGCGCGCGAGGGCCGCACCCATCTGGCCCAGGCCTGCTTCGACTTCCTGCCCGCCCGCGGCGAGCTGGACCTCGGCGGCTGGGAAACCCCGGACATTCTGGCGCACTGACAGCGGGCGTCTTTGGTGCTTCAAATGGCGGGAGGAATCCCTCTCCCCGCTCTCAGCGGACCTTCGGTCCGCCTGTCGCGACAGCGCAAACTTCGTTTGCGCGAAAGCGGGGAGGAGAGGGGGCTGACCGGGCGTTGATTTGACCCGGCGTCCGCCGGTGGGCATACTGCCTGATGCGCCTGTCCGGGAGTCCTCCGGGCAGGCGCCGTCTTTGTGAACGGCCCATCGCCGGGCCTTGCGAATGGAAGGCATCACAGCCTTGACCAGTGTCATTACGTCCAGCCTCGCCGGCAGCCAGGCCGTTTCGACGGAGTCGAGCCCGGTGGAAAACCGCGATCTCGCCTGCGCCACCCGCGTCCTGCGGACCGAGGCCGATGCGCTGCTGGCGCTGGCCGACAGCCTCGACGGCGAGTTCCTGCGGGCGCTCGACATCCTGCAGGGCATCGAAGGCCGCGTGATCGTCACCGGCATGGGCAAGTCGGGCCATGTCGCCCGCAAGATCGCCGCCACCATGGCCTCCACCGGCACGCCGGCCTTCTTCGTCCATCCGGGCGAGGCGAGCCACGGCGACCTCGGCATGATCGCGAAGATCGACGCGGTGGTGGCGCTGTCCAATTCCGGCGAGACGCACGAGCTGGCGGACATCATCGCCTACACCCGCCGCTTCGGCATTCCGCTGATCGGCATGACGCGGCGCGCCGCCTCCGCCCTGGCCGAACAGTCCGACGTGGCGCTGGTCATCCCGCCGGAGCCGGAAGCCTGCCCGCTGGGGCTGGCGCCCACCACCTCCACCACCATGATGCTGGCGCTGGGCGATGCGCTGGCGGTGGCCCTGCTGGAGCGGCGCGGCTTCTCCGCCGCCGATTTCCGCGAGTTCCACCCCGGCGGCCAGTTGGGCCGCGCATTGCTGAAAGTCACCGACATCATGCACAAGGGCGAGGATTTGCCCCTGTGCCGTCTTGACTCGCCGCTGTCCGACGTCATCTTCGAGATGACGGCCAAGCGGCTGGGCTGCGTCGGGGTGACCGACGATGCCGGCGCGCTGGTCGGGATCATCACCGACGGCGACCTGCGCCGTCATCTGACGCCGGAGCTTCTGGCGGAACGCGCGGACAGCATCATGTCGCCGCGGCCCAAGACCATCCGCCCCAAGGCGTTGATCGTCGAAGCGCTGCGCGAGATGAACGACAAGAAGATCACCACCCTGTTCGTGATCGAGGCCGACCGGCCGCTCGGCATCGTGCACATCCACGATGTCCTGCGCGCCGGTGCGGCCTGACGATTGTTCTGTCCATGATGGAAGCGAAGCGCCGAGCCGGAGGGACGAGGATTTGAGCCTGGACGACCTGCGCAGCCCTGATCGCACCGCCCCCGCCGCCCCGAGCAGCGGGCAAGGCTCCATCGGCGGCCTGTCCGCTGCCGGTGCGCCGAACCTTCGCGCGCCGGACCGCCGCCTGTCGGCCGCCGCCGAACCGCCGGCGGCGCTGCGGGCGCACCGGCGGCGCGACACCCGTCCGGTTAGCCGGGTCTACAGCCGTTTCGTTTCCGCAATGAAGTTCGTGCTGCCGGCGGCGGCGCTGGCGATGGTGGCCCTGCTGGCCGCCTGGCCGTCGCTGAACAGCCCGCAGAGCGCCCGCGTCAGCGCCGACGCCGGGCAGAGCGAGATGCTGAAACCGCGCTATTTCAGCCTGGACGAGCACAACCAGCCCTTCTCGCTGGTGGCGGCCAAGGCCGACAAGTCGGCCGACCAGCCCGACATCGTCCTGCTGGACGACCCGCAGGCGGAGATGACGGAGACCACCGGCACCTGGGTGACCATGCGGTCCGACAAGGGCTGGTACAACCAGGCCACCGGCATCCTGCTGATGCGCGGCAACGTCCATGTGCTGCGCGACGACGGCAACGAGTTCACCACCAGCGAGGCCGAGGCCGACATCCGCAAGGGCAACGCCTGGGGCGACAAGGCGGTGACCGGCCAGGGTCCGCAGGGCGAGATCAACGCCATCGGCTTCCGCATGACGGACCGCGGCAAGAATGTCGTCTTCCTCAACCAGTCGAAGGCCGAGGTCCAGGCCGCCGAGCGCCCCGGGAGCAAGAAGCCGTGACGTCCAAACGGTCGCCAATCCGTCCCCCAACACTCCGTACCGCCCCATTTCGTACCGCCCTGACCCTGTCGGCCATCCTGGCCGGCGGGTTTTTCGCTTTCGCATCTCCGATCTCCGCTCCGGCCTTCGCCCAGGGCCTGCCCGGCATGGGCGGCAAGCAGCCGGTGGAGATCAACGCCGACCAGGCGATCGAATGGCACCAGGACGTCCGCGCCTATGTGGCGCGCGGCAACGCGTCGGCCAAGCGCAACGACTCGACCGTCTTCGCCGACGTGCTGACCGCCTATTACCGCGAGACCCCGGGCAAGGGGAACGAGGTGTTCCAGCTGGTGGCCGACGGCAACGTCCGCATCGTCAGCCCGACCCAGCAGGTCTATGGCGACCACGGCGTCTATGACGTCGACAAGCAGGTCGCCGTCGTCACCGGCCGGGATCTGAGGCTGATCACCACCAAGGACGTGGTCACCGCCCGCGACAGCCTGGAATATTACGAGGCGCAGGACCTGACCGTGGCGCGCGGCGACGCGGTGGCGGTGCGCGGCAACGACCGGCTGCGCGCCGACGTGCTGATCGGCCGGTTGAAGAAGATGCCGGACGGCACCACCCAGATGGAGCGGATCGACGGGTCCGGCAACATCGTCGTCACCACCCCCACCGACGTGGCGCTGTCCGACAAGCTGGTCTATTCGGTCGCCGACAATGTCGCGGTGCTGATCGGCAACGTGAAGATCACCCGCGGCGACAACCAGCTGAACGGCGAAGCCGCCGAGATGAACATGAACACCAAGATCAACCGCGTCATCGCCGGCCGCGACGCCGGCGGCCGGGTCAGCGGCCTGCTGATTCCCGGCGAGAAGAACGGGCCCGGCGCGCCCGCGGGCAAGAAGCAGTGACCGTGCTGACCGCGAACGGGCCCGGCGCCGCTTCTGCCGGCAGCATCGCCGCAGCATCCGTCCCGACCGAAGGGCTTGTGGCCCAGCATCTTGGCAAGTCGTTCAAGAAGCGGCCGGTGGTGCGCGACGTCTCGATCAGCGTTCAGCGCGGCGAGGCGGTCGGGCTGCTCGGCCCCAACGGCGCCGGCAAGACCACCTGCTTCTACATGATCACCGGGCTGATCGCCGCCGACTCCGGCACGATCACGCTGGACGGCCAGGACATCACCGCGCTGCCGATGTACCGCCGCGCCCGGCTCGGCATCGGCTATCTGCCGCAGGAGGCCTCGATCTTCCGCGGCATGACGGTGGAGAACAACATCCGCTCCGTGCTGGAGGTGGTCGAGAGCGACCGCGACGCGCGCGAAGCGATGCTGGACGAGCTGCTGGCCGAGTTCTCGGTCACGCATCTGCGCCGCTCCCCCGCCCTGGCGCTGTCGGGCGGCGAGCGGCGGCGCGTGGAGATCGCCCGCGCGCTGGCCGGGCAGCCGCACTTCATCCTGCTGGACGAGCCGCTGGCCGGCATCGACCCCATCGCGGTGAACGACATCCGCGAGCTGGTCGGCCACCTGCGCGACCGCGGCATCGGCGTGCTGATCACCGACCACAATGTGCGTGAAACATTGGACCTCGTCGATCGGGCATACATTTTGCACGACGGTGTGGTACTAATGGAGGGACGGCCCGACGAGATCGTGGCGCACGAGGGGGTTCGCCGGGTCTATCTCGGTGACCGCTTCAGTCTGTAGCCCTCCGTTTCCACTGGTTCCGGTTCCACAGCCATGGCGCTTGCTCAACGTCTCGACCTTCGACAAGCCCAGACCCTGGTGATGACGCCGCAGCTGCAGCAGGCCATCAAGCTGCTGCAGCTGTCGAACATCGAACTGTCGGACTTCGTCGACCGCGAGATCGAGCAGAACCCGCTGCTGGAGCGTGACGGCGGATCGGCCGACGGCGGCAGCGATCCGGCGGGACCGGCGGACGGCGGCGATGTTCCGGGCGGGCTGGACGGCCCCGGCGGCATGGAGGCGAACGGCCTCAGCGTCGACGGGCTGAACGGCCGCGATGACGGGCCGGGTCTGGCCCCCAGCGACGGACGCACCCGCGACACGGTGGAGATGACCTCGTCGGACACGATGGCCTCCTCGTCGGAGTCGCCGCTCGACACCGATTTCGAGAATGTCTACAGCGACGACCGCTTTTCCGACGGCTCGGACGGCGGCAGCGAGGTCTACGGCTCCTACGGCGAGCGCGGCGGCCGCAGCGGCTTCGAGGATGACGACAGCAACCTCGAAGCGACGCTGACCAGCGAGAAGAACCTCCGCGACCATTTGACCGAACAGCTGAAGATCGACCTGCCCGACCTGGGCGACCAGCTGATCGGGCTGGCCCTGATCGACATGCTGGACGAGGCCGGCTGGCTGATCGGCTTCGACGCCCAGGCGCTGGCCGAGCAACTCGGCTGCGGTGCCGACCGGGTGGAGCGGGTGCTGGCCGCCTGCCAGCGCTTCGACCCGCCCGGCATCTTCGCCCGCTCGCTGAAGGAATGCCTGGCGATCCAGCTGCGCGAGAAGAACCGGCTCGATCCGGCGATGGCGGCGCTGCTCGACAACCTGGAGCTTCTGGCCGCGCGCAACCTGCCGGCCATCATGAAGGTCTGCGGCGTCGATGCCGAGGACGTCGCCGACATGGTCGTCGACATCCGCAAGCTGAACCCGAAGCCGGCGCTGGCCTTCGACCACACCCCGGCCCAGCTGGTCACCCCCGACATCCTGATGCGCGCCAATCCCGGCGGCGGCTGGCTGATCGACCTGAACCCGGACACGCTGCCGCGGGTGCTGGTCAACCACCGCTATTTCGCCCGCATCTCCGACGGCGCCCGCAACAAGGCCGACAAGGAGTATATTTCCGAGCGGTTCCAGTCGGCCAACTGGCTGGTCAAGTCGCTGCACCAGCGCGCCACCACCATTTTGAAGGTGGCGAGCGAGATCATCCGCCAGCAGGATGCGTTCTTCATCCATGGCGTCTCGCACCTGCGACCGCTGATCCTGCGTGACATCGCGGAGGCCATCGGCATGCATGAAAGCACAGTCAGCCGCGTCACCACCAACAAGTTCATGGCGACCCCGCGCGGCGTCTTCGAGCTGAAATATTTCTTCACCTCCGCAATCCAGGGTGCGGACGGGCAGGCATCCCATTCCGCAGAAGCGGTTCGGCACCGCATCAAAACCATGATAGATGCCGAGAAGCCCGACGATGTGCTGTCCGACGACAAACTGGTGGAGATTCTGCGGGCGGAAGGGATCGACATTGCGCGAAGGACTGTCGCGAAGTATCGTGAAGCGATGAAAATACCGTCATCGGTGCAGCGACGCCGTGCCAAGATGTCACGCATGTAAGCGGGTTCGATGGGGGAGGGCTCGATTGACAGTCCGGTGACCCTTGCCTATCGTCCCGGCCCGCAAGCGGCGGATCAGCATCTATGAGCCCGACATCTTCGGACGTCGTGTCTACACCGTCCCCAGCGGACCAATATTGGAAACGTTCCACCATGCAACTCTCCGTCAAAGGCAAGCAGCTCGATGTGGGTGACGCTCTGCGCACCCATGTGGCCGACAGCCTGAACGCCGTGGTCGGCAAGTACTTCGACAAGCCGATCGAGGCGAACGTGATCCTGACCAAGGACGCGCACCTCTACAAGGCCGACATCCAGGCCCATGTCGGCCGCGGAATCGTCCTGCAGAGTGCGGGCGACGCCACCGAACCCTATCCGGCCTTCGACATCGCCTGCGAGAAGCTGGCCAAGCGCCTGCGCCGCTACAAGCGCCGCCTGCGCGACCACCACGCGGCCGAGAACGGCGCCGCCCTCCCGGCGAGCTACCGGGTGCTGGAAGCCGAGACCGAGGAGCATCACGACGAGGTTGAGGCTGCCGCCGACGGCGCCGCGAACCCGATGGTCGTCGCCGAGATGGAGACGAGCATCGCCACCCTGTCGGTCAGCGAGGCGGTGATGCGCCTGGAGCTGGCGCAGGCCCCGGCCCTGATGTTCCACAACGGTGCGCATGGCCGCCTGAACATGGTCTACCGTCGCGCCGACGGGAACATCGGCTGGGTCGACCCGGCGGAGAAGGCCGGCGCCTGACGGCGCCGACCCGTCTCGCTGGTCAAGAAGCGTCATGCTCGACCTCATTTCTCCGCACGCCATCCTCCCGAACCTGAAGGCCGGCAACAAGAAGCAGGCCCTGCAGGAGATGGCGCGCAAAGCGTCCGAGCTGACCGGTCAGCACGAGCGGGCGATCTTCGACGTGCTTCTGGAGCGCGAAAGGCTGGGCACGACCGGCGTGGGCCATGGCATCGCCATCCCGCACGGCAAGCTATCCAGCCTGGACCGCGTCCATGGCGTCTTCGCCCGTGTGGAGCGGCCCATCGATTTCGATGCGATCGATGAGCAGCCGGTCGACCTGATCTTCCTCCTTCTCGCCCCGGAACAGGCGGGAGCCGATCATCTGAAGGCCCTTGCCCGCGTCTCGCGTCTTCTGCGGGACCAGTCCATGTGCGAGAAGCTGCGCGGAGCCCAGTCGGGCGACGCGATGTACGCGCTCCTGACCCAGCACGAGCCGAGCCCGTCCAACTGACGGGCCGCCAGTGAGGGGGAATGGTATGCCAAAAGGGCCGCCGCACGGGCTGTGCGCGGCCCTTTTTCTTTGGCGTCGTGCGGACTAGGAACCGGAGGGCGACTCTCTACCCTCACCCCCGCTCCGCCCAGCCCATGTAGTTCACGTCCAGATCGCGCGCGTTCAGCCGGAACTCGTCGCTCAGCGGGTTGTACGTGATGCCGGTCAGGTCGCGTACGCTCAGGCCGTACGGGCGTACGATGGCGTTCAGTTCGGACGGGCGCAGGAACTGGCGCCAGTTGTGGGTGCCGCGCGGCAGCCAGCGCAGGATGTACTCCGCCCCGACGATGGCCAGCGCGAAGGACTTCGGCGTGCGGTTCAGCGTCGCCAGGAACAGCGCGCCGCCCGGCGCCAGCAGGTCGGACAGCGACTTCACGAACAGGGGCACGTCGGCGACATGCTCGATCACCTCCATCGCCAGCACCACGTCGAACGTCTCGCCGCTGGCCGCCAGCGCCTCGGCGGTGGTGGCGCGGTAGTCCACCGTAGTGCCGGTCTCGGCGGCGTGGGTGGCGGCGGTCTTGATGTTCTTCTCCGACGCATCGACCCCGACCACCGTGGCGCCCATCCGCGCCAGCGGTTCGGCCAGCAGCCCGCCGCCGCAGCCGATATCGACGATGCGCAGGCCGGCAAGCGGGTTCGGCGCCAGCGGGTCGCGGCCCAGCCGCCTGCAGACGGCATCGCGGATGTAGGTCAGGCGCAGCGGGTTCAGCCGGTGCAGCGGCTTGAACTTTCCGGCCGGATCCCACCACTCGGCGGCGATGGCGGAGAAGCGGGCGACATCCTCCGGATCCACGGTTCCGCCGCCAATTCCGCCGGCAGGAGCGGTTGCGGACGCGTGCGGGAAGGCGGAGGATGAGGCGGTCATGGTGAAAATCCGTAAACTGTGAGGCGGGACGGGCGCGGGCAACTTGCCTCGCTTCCAGCGACGGAGTATGGATACGCCGCCCCGCGCCGGCAACGGTGGAGCGGGGGTGCGCACAGCCGACCCGCATGACCCAGATGGCGAGATCCAGACGGCATGACCGGGCGGCCAGACATGGTGTGAGGTATGGCGCGGATCGTCCTGAAGTTCGGAGGCACGTCGGTCGGCGACATCGACCGCATCAAGAACGTGGCCCGGAAGGTCGAGCAAGAGGTGAAGGCGGGGCATCAGGTCGCCGTCGTCGTGTCGGCGATGTCCGGCGTGACCAACCAGCTCGTCAAATACTGCAACGAAATCGACAAGCTGCACGACGCCCGCGAATATGACGCGGTCGTGGCGTCGGGCGAGCAGGTGACCTCCGGTCTCCTGGCCGTCGCCCTGCAGTCGCTCGGCATTCCCGCCCGCTCCTGGGCCGGTTGGCAGATTCCGATCCGCACCGACGACACGCACGGCAAGGCGCGCATCGTCTCCATCGACACCACCGAGATGGAAAAGTCCCTGCAGACCGGCGAAGTCGCCGTGGTCGCGGGCTTCCAGGGCGTGTCGGAGCATGGCCGCATCACCACGCTGGGCCGCGGCGGCTCGGACACCTCGGCGGTGGCGCTGGCGGCGGCGGTGAAGGCCGACCGCTGCGACATCTACACCGACGTGGACGGCGTCTACACCACCGACCCGCGCATCGTCACCAAGGCGCGCAAGCTCGACAAGATCACCTACGAGGAGATGCTGGAGCTGGCCTCGCAAGGCGCCAAGGTGCTTCAGACCCGCTCGGTCGAGATGGCGATGAACCACCGCGTGCGCGTGCAGGTGCTGTCGAGCTTCGAAGCGGCGGCGGGCAGTTCGCTTCCCGGAACCCTGGTTGTTGACGAGGACGAGATCGTGGAAAAGGAAGTTGTTAGCGGCATCGCCTACAGCCGCGACGAGGCGAAGATCACCCTGGTGGGCGTCGCCGACCAGCCGGGCGTCGCCGCCGCCATCTTCGGTCCGCTGACCGACAACGCCGTCAACGTCGACATGATCGTCCAGAACGTGTCGGAAGACGGCAAGTCCACCGACATGACCTTCACCGTCGGCAAGGCGGACATCGCCCGCGCCGTGAAGGTGCTGGAGGATGCGCAGTCGACCCTGAACTACAAGCGCATCGTGTCGGATGCCAACGTGGTCAAGGTGTCGGTCATCGGCGTCGGCATGCGCAGCCATGCCGGCGTCGCCCAGCGCATGTTCAAGGCGCTGGCCGACAAGGGCATCAACATCCAGGTCATCTCGACCTCGGAGATCAAGATCTCGGTCCTGATCGCCGAAGAGTATGCGGAGCTGGCGCTGCGTGCCCTGCACACCGCCTACGGCCTGGACGCCGCCTGATCGCAGGCGGGTGCCGGGGACGGGAACATCAGGAGAGGGCCGGCCATGACCGACGCCACATCTTACGCGGCGGCAGCATCGGCCCGGCTCGATCGTCTCTGGCAGCGGGGCCGGGACTTTCTCGGCACCCGCACCGCCGTGATGGGCGGTGCGATGAGCTGGGTGTCGGAACGGCATCTGGTCTCCGCCATTTCCAACGCCGGCGGCTTCGGCGTGCTGGCCTGCGGCTCGATGGCGCCGGACCAGCTGGCGGTTGAGATCGCCGGCACCCGCGCGCTTACGACCAAGCCGTTCGGCGTCAACCTGATCAACATGCACCCGGCGCTGGACCAGTTGATCGACGTCTGCCGCGAGCAGGCGGTCGGTCATGTGGTCGTCGCCGGCGGGCTGCCGACCGGCGCCACCCTGCGCCGCATCAAGGATGGCGGGGCCAAGGCGATGGCCTTCGCCCCGACCCTGACCGCCGGCCGGCGGCTGGCGAAGCATGGCGCCGACGCGCTGGTGATCGAGGGAACCGAGGCCGGCGGGCACATCGGCCCGGTCTCCACCACCGTGCTGGCGCAGGAAATCCTGCCCGACCTGCGCGAGGTCCCGGTGTTCGTCGCCGGCGGCATCGGCCGGGGCGAGACGATCCTCTCCTATCTGGAGCTGGGGGCCGCCGGCGTGCAGGTCGGCACCCGTTTCGTCTGCGCCACCGAATGCGTGGCCCATGCCAATTTCAAGCAGGCCTTCATCCGGGCGTCCGCCCGCGACGCCCAGCCGTCGGTGCAGATCGACCCGCGCTTCCCCGTCATCCCGGTGCGCGCGCTGGCGAACGAGGCATCAAAGCGTTTCATGGAGTTCCAGCGCGACGTCATCGCCAGGGTCGATTCCGGCGCGATGAGCCGCGACGAGGGCATGCTGGAGATCGAGCATTTCTGGGCTGGCGCGCTGCGCCGCGCGGTGATCGAGGGCGACGTGGAGAGCGGCTCCCTGATGGCCGGGCAGAGCGTCGGGCTGGTCACCCGCGAACAGCCGGTGGCCGAAATCCTGGCCGAATTGATCGCCCAGGCCGAATCGGCGCTGGCACGGCGGGCGATGGATGAGGCATCGTTAAGCGTGATGACGGAGCCGACG
The DNA here is from genome assembly GCF_003116035.1 of Azospirillum sp. TSH64. Taxonomy (GTDB): domain Bacteria; phylum Pseudomonadota; class Alphaproteobacteria; order Azospirillales; family Azospirillaceae; genus Azospirillum. Next base: position 985,785 of record NZ_LGQW01000015.1, on the reverse strand, counting down.
GTGGGAGCGCTGTAGCGATGACCGACACCCTCGACACGGCAGCCGGTGACGGCGGTATGGGCGGGGGTGTGCATCCCCGCTTCGACGGCACCTCGTCGCGCCGGCTGCTCGCCCGGCTGCGCGACATCATGGCCGGGTCGGGGTCGGGGCAGGACCGGCTGGACAAGATCGTCACGCTGATCGCCGCCGAGATGAAGGCCGACGTCTGCTCCTGCTACGTCATGCGCGCCGGCGAGGTGCTGGAGCTGTTCTCCACCGAGGGCCTGAACAAGACCGCCGTCCACAACACCCGCCTGCGCGTGGGCGAGGGCATCGTCGGCTACATCGCCGGCCATGCCCGCCCGGTGGCGCTGGACAACGCGCCCTCCCACCCCAGCTTCGCCTACCGTCCGGAAACCGGCGAGGATCCGTTCCAGTCGCTGGCCGGCGTGCCGATCCTGCGCGGCAGCAAGGTGCGCGGCGTGCTGGTGATCCAGCACAAGGACCGTCGCCGCTATGTCGAGGAGGAGGTCGAGACCCTTCAGACCATCGCCATGGTCGTCGCCGAGCTGGTGGCGCAGAGCGAGCTGGTCAACCCGGTCGAGGTCACCACCACCGGCGACCCCGTGCTGGCGCCGGCGCGCCTGTCGGGCACGGCGATGAGCGCCGGGCTGGCCATGGGCCTCGCCGTCATCCACCGGCCGCAGCTGACCGTCCGCCAGATGGTGGCGGAGGACGCCGATGCCGAGCTGGAGCGCTTCAACACGGCACTCCAGACCATGCACAGTGCCATCGACGATCTGCTGGAGGCGGCGTCGCTGGCGGGCTTGAGCGAGCCGCGCGACATCCTGGAGACCTACCGGATGTTCGCAGAGGACCGCGGCTGGCTGTCGCGCATCCGCGAGGCGATCCGCGTCGGCCTGACCGCGGAAGCGGCGGTGCAGCAGGTCCAGAACGACACCCGCGCCCGCATGAGCCATCTGACCGATCCCTACATCCGGGAACGGTTGATGGATTTCGAGGATCTGACCAACAGGTTGCTGCAACATCTGGCCGGCAAGACAGGCACCGCCGACGGCGCCACCCTGCCGGACGACATGATCCTGGTCGCCCGCTCGATGGGGCCGGCGGAGCTGCTGGATTACGACCGCACCCGCCTGCGCGGCCTGCTGCTGGAGGAAGGGTCGCCGGCCAGCCATGTCTGCATCGTCGCCCGCGCGCTCAACATCCCGGTGGTGCAGGCCGCCGACGCGCTGAACCGGATCGAGCCGCTCGACCAGCTGATCGTCGACGGCGACCATGGCTCGGTCTTCATCCGCCCGGCCGAAGACATCCAGATGGCCTTCGGCGAGGCGGTGGCGTTGCAGCACCGCAAGGAGCAGATGTATGCGGAGATCCGCAACCTGCCCTCGGTGACGCGCGACGGCGTGCCGATCTCCATCCAGCTGAACTGCGGCCTGCTGATCGACCTGCCGCATCTGACCGCCAGCGGGGCGGAGGGCGTCGGGCTCTACCGCACCGAAATCCCCTTCATGGTCCGGGCGTCATATCCTGACGTGACGGCGCAGACGACCCTCTATTCCCGCATCATGGACGAGGTCGGCCACAAGCCGATCGTCTTCCGCACGCTGGATGTCGGCGGCGACAAGATGCTGCCCTACATGACCGGCGGCGAGGAGGAGAACCCGGCGCTGGGCTGGCGTGCGGTGCGCATCGGGCTGGACCACCCGTCGCTGCTGCGCCAGCAACTGCGAGCCTTGCTGCTGGCCGCCGCCGGCCGGCCGCTGTCGGTGATGTTCCCGATGATCGCCGAGGTCGCGGAGTTCGACGGCGCCCGCCGCCTGCTGGAGCTGGAGCTGAAGCGCCTTGCCGCCCAGGGGATCGAGGCGCCCAGCAGCCTGCGCGTCGGCACGATGCTGGAGGTGCCGTCGCTGTTGTGGCAACTCCCGGCCCTGCTGCCGAAGCTGGACTTCCTGTCGGTCGGCTCCAACGACCTGACCCAGTATCTGTTCGCCGCCGACCGCGGCAACCCGCGCACCTCGACCCGCTACGACCCGCTGTCGCCGTCGATGCTGTGCGTGCTGCGCCGTCTGGTCGACGAATGCAGCCGGCACAAGGTGTCGCTCAGCATCTGCGGCGAGATGGCGGGGCGGCCGCTGGACGCCATGGCGCTGATCGGCGTCGGCTTCCGCACCCTGTCGATGTCGCCGCCGTCCGTCGGCCCGGTGAAGACCATGCTGCGCTCGCTCGACGTCGCCGCCCTGCGGCAATATATGAGCGGGCTCTACACCGGTGCCGACCACAGCCTGCGCGACAAGCTGAAGACCTTCGGCAAGGATCATGGCGTGATCTTCTGATACCGGCCGGCGGCGCGCAGTGCCACCGCTGCGGGGAATTTGCTCTTTTTTCAGGCATGTCGCGAAAAGAACGGGCGGAGCCGGTGTGGTCCGCCCTTTTTTATTTTCCATTCCTGCCAGGCTGGCCGGCCGATACCATAAAATAAGTATCCTTTTCCCTCGATCTTCTTCAGCCTCGGAGGCAACACCTGTATCCGGCAGCGCCAGCACGCTTTTTCATCGGAGGGCATTCATGCGCATACGCCTGGGCTACCAGCTGAATTTCAGCTTTCCCGCCCCCACCCCCATGATCGTGATGCTGAACGTGCATTACTCCCGCGTCGGCGACCTGGAGCGGCCAGACCATATCGTCACCAGCGTTCCGGCGCCGATCCAGGGCTATCGCGACAGCTTCGGCAACTGGTGCAGCCGGCTGGTCGCGCCCGCCGGTCCCGTCACCATCAGCGCCGACAGCATCATCCGGGACAGCGGGGCGTTCGACCCGGTCGATCCCGGCGCCGTCCAGCACCGCGTCGACGAATTGCCGGCCGACACGCTGCTGTTCCTGCTGGGAAGCCGCTATTGCGAGACCGATGTCCTGTCGGACGAGGCATGGCGGATGTTTGCGGGCACGGCGCCGGGCTGGGCCCGGGTGCAGGCGATCTGCGACTTCGTCCACAACCACGTGACATTCGGCTACGAGCATTCGCGCCCGACGCGGACCGCCGCCCAGACCTATGCCGAGAAGCGCGGGGTCTGCCGTGACTTCGCCCATCTCGCCATCGCCTTCTGCCGCGCGATGAACATTCCCGCGCGCTACTGCACCGGATACATCAGCGACATCGGGCTGCCGCCCCCTTATGGGCCGATGGATTTCGCGGCGTGGATGGAGGTCTATCTGGGCGGCCGCTGGCATGTGTTCGACCCGCGCAACAACGCCCCCCGGATCGGGCGCATCCTGATCGCGCAGGGGCGCGATGCGGCCGATGTGCCGCTCACCCACACCTTCGGCCCCAACACGCTGACGGAATTCCGGGTCTGGACGGACGAGGTGGGCGCGTAATCGACGCCTGTCCCGTCGCTCAAGCCGGGCCGGGGTGGGGACCCCGCCCGGTGCCTGGCGGCAGGATGTCCGGCGCCGGGATCGCCGGGGTGCCGGATGCCGCCTCGCGCTCGGCGAAGGCCGCCCGCGCCTGCTCGATCTCGGCATGGTGCGTCTCCGCCCAGATCCACACGCCGCAGAACGCCGCTCCCAAACTCTCGCCGAGCGGTGTCAGCGTGTAATCCACATGCGGCGGGATGACCGGATGCACCGTCCGCCGCACCAGCCCGTCCCTCTCCATCTGGCGCACGGTCTGGGTCAGCATCTTCTGGCTGATGCGGCCCACCGCCTTGCCGAGCTGCGTGAAGCGCAAGGTGCCATGCTCATGCAGCGCTTCGAGGATCAGCATGGTCCATTTGTCGGCCACCTTGCCGATGATGTCGTGGACCAGCGCCTCGATGGCCGGATCGACCGTGTCGGGGGGCGGTTGCCGGCGCCGTGCCTCGATCTGCGGGTCGGGCAAAGCCTTGCGCATCACACACTCTCCTTTTGGTGCGTATAAATCTTTTCGGTGCCTACTTCTGTCTGGAGAGTGTGGGCGATAGCTTACGGACAGACAACAGCGAAAGTCACGCCCATGAAGACCGAAGGGAACACCATCCTGATCACGGGTGGCGGCTCAGGGATCGGCAAGGCTCTGGCCCACCGTTTCCATGATCTCGGCAACACGGTGATCGTCGCCGGCCGCCGCGACGACGTGCTGCAACAGGCGATCTCCGGCCGTCCGAACATGCACGCCATGACCTTCGATGCCGACAGCGCCGCGGGCATCGCCGACTTCGCCCGACGGCTGACGGCGGAGCATCCGGCTCTCAACGTGCTGATCAACAATGCCGGGATCATGCGCTTCGAGGCGCTGGACCGGCAGCGCGGCCTTGGCGATGCGGAGGCGACCGTCGCCACCAACCTGCTCGGCCCCATCCGGCTGACCGACGCCCTGGTCGAGCATCTTGGCCGCCAGCCCGACGCGGCCCTGGTCAACGTCACCTCCGGCCTGGCCTTCGTGCCGCTCGTGGCAGCGCCCACCTACTCGGCGACCAAGGCGGCCATGCACCTCTACACGGTCGCCCTGCGCGAGGCGCTGAAGGGCAAAATCGAGGTCATCGAGCTGGTGCCGCCGGCGGTCCAGACCGACCTCACCCCCGGACAGGCCAGCCGTCCGGGCTATCTGCCGCTGGCCGACTTCATCGACGAGGTGATGGCGCTGTTCCGGCAGCAGCCGACCCCGCGCGAGATCCTGGTGCAGCGCGTCGCCTTCCAGCGCCAGGCCGAGGCGGAGCACCGCTTCGACGAGGCGGTGACCACGCTCAACGAGATGGCCCGCAAGGCGCGCGAGGCGCAGCAGTAAGGACGCAGGCGAGGGCGGCTGCGTCAGGGCATAAAAAGTCAGGGCAAAAAAAAGCGGAGCCATGGAGGCTCCGCTTTTTTCGTTTTCGCTCAACCAGCCACCTGTCGGATGACACATAACCCTGCCTGTCGCCCTCATCAACTCTTTGGTTCCCTGTCCCCCCGTGACACATAAACCTGGATTCCTTGACACATAAAGACGGATTCGCGTGTGCGTGTTGACGCATAAACCCAGACGACAAAAGGTTGCGTTCTTGAGGGATTAGGAATTTAAGCCTGGGATGAGATTTTTGGTTGTACGCCACCAGCGTGGCATCAAGCACAGCTTGTTACATGTCAACATTGTGCCACAAGATCGATGTCGCCAGATGTGTGGCGCGCGTTTGGTCAATGAATACCTCGCAGGTGAGCGTCGCCAGCGTCACATGGAGGACGCGGCCTGTGTCGCCCGCTGATCATACTCTACATAGGTTGGCATCCCAGCCTGGGTCCGGCTGGGTCACCGCCCTTCGATCAGGAATAAGCACAACGCCTTCCCCGTCCCTTCAAACTGCGCGCAAAAGACCTCTTCATCCGCCGCACAAAGGAAAGCGCCAAACAATTGCATTTGTTCAGTGGTCGGTTGTGGATGGCAGTTGAAGTTCCCCGACCCAGGTGGTACAGAGGCGCCACTATGAACTGGAGCCAACCGCTAATCCTATATCACGGCACCTCGCGTGAGGCAGCCATGGCCATCCTCACCGGAGGTCCGGACCTGGGCAAAGCCGATCCGAACGCGGATTTCGGACCTGGCTTCTATTGTACCGAATGCCCGGAACAGGCGTCCAAATTCGCCACGCAGCTACACTCTAAGAACCCGGCTATGCTGGAGTTTTCGGTGTGCAGGGAAGACCTTATTCCTCTGTCGTGTCTGCACTTTAGCCGCACCACGGAGCATTTTTGGTCTTTTGTTGATAGATTTCGCGAAAATGATTTAGAGGACCATGGCAGAGTTGGCACCAATGCAAACTTTGACATCGTTCTTGGCCCAGTAGCAAGGAACCATCGCTATCGTACCGTGTACGAACAGATGGACCAAATCTCATTTCATACTCAACAGGCTATAACGACCCTACTTGTGAATCGCCCACGGATTCATAATATGATGGCAAAGTGCGACACATGCTTGAGAGCCACGAGGAAACCATGCTGACTACAGAGACAGAAACCCACCTCGCTCTGGTCGGTCTCACCATGGGCCACGTATTTGGCTTCGATGGCACCGATGTGCTTGCGGAGGTGCGCAGAAACCTCGAGGGGGTGGATGAGTCAGACGATACCATCCTTACCCACTTTGAGCCGCTGCAACTGGCCATCAGATGGTCGGGCATGGATCTGGATACGGAAGCACGTAAGCGAGCAAAGGACCGGTATCGGGCACTGAAGGCCTCCCCTCAGTGGGAAGAAGTTTGCTCGCGTGTTCATGCTGGGCAGGCGGTCCTTGCCTCTCGGTTTGGATTGGTAGAGAAGCGTCTACTGGTTGGTGTGGGCGCAAATGAGAATTTTGTCTAAAGTGGACCTAAAAGGAGGCTAATTGCTGATCCTCTGCTGGGCAGAAGGCTTGGCAGTTGCTCACTACGATAGTTGAATTAGCCGAGTAGCTACCGCCTTAATGACTCTAAGGGCGGCGACGGCGAGCAATCACGCTGCCCACGATTACATAACTTGCCCAATCTTCAACGTGATCTGCTTTGTGACCAACCCGATCGAGTCATAAGCATTCACTGGGTGCATCAGTCGAGCGTAATCGGCGTGCCAGGAGGGCGTCGCTGCCGGTCATCCAGCAGACCAGCATGGCGCAGCAGCATCGCCCAGACTTGATCATAGTCACCCCAGTCCGCCTTCTCAGGCGCTCTGCGCCACAAGCGGGCCACGCAATCCGGGCAGAGCGTTACAATCCCGAACATCGACCACCAGTCCCGCCCATCCAGAGCATTGGGTCCGAACCATACCTGGTCCGGGCGCCGACCACAGCGTGCACACCGGTCGACCTTGGGGCCGCCCCGGCATCGTGAGGCCTTCTGTCGGCGGGGGAAGCTCATGGTGACGAGGCCTCCTCGATGCACGCGCTGGGCCATCCCGGACATCTCTTATTTGGTGTCCCAGCTGCGGCCGTCAAATGCTGCTTTTCACGCGATCCAGGACTAGGCGCTCGTATGCGGTCAACCTGACCGATGCCGGATTGAGCCTGCGCAAGGCAACCAGTGCCGCGTCCAAACCCTGCCCGAGGGGCAGTGCCCCGGTCAGCTTGCGGCCAATCTGGACCGGCAGGCCATACTCGTCCAGGCCCACCAACTCCGGAGGCATCATGCCGTTTTCGAGGTCGGAGGCGAACTTCCCATAGTTTCCAGGCTTCATGCCGAGGCTGGACAGAACCTCAGATTGAATGCGGTCCAGCGCCATCAGGAGCTTCGGGAAGCGGAACATGGCCCAACTGCGTTGGAACTCGAGCGCCGTCAAGACCGCGGCGTCCGGCTCTCCCGCCACCTGGTTGTCGTTCGCCAGCACGTCGGCGATGAAAGCCCGGATGTCGCCGTTGACCATCCGGAAGCGGTTCAGCCGGAAGGTCAACTGGCTGCCGGACGAGATGCCGTCACGACGCTTGCCGACGAAGGCATCGAAGATCAGCCCACACACCAGCTTCAGCTGGTCGTACGTCGGATACCCGTTCCATCCGAGAAGATGCCGCCACGCCTGGGCGTTCTGGCGGATCTTTCGCGCCAGAGCGATCTGGGACTGCGGGTCGATGCCCGAGTTGGCGCGGATGGTCTCGAAGGACAGTTCCAGCTGTCCATGCACCGGGGACAGCCTGGATTTCGACCGGGGCGTCAGGTCTCCGTCGTCCAACTGGGCAAGGAGCGCCAGGGAAGCGTCATCGCCTTGCGTGAACGCTGGGATGTCCACGAAGTCGAATTCCTCGGCCGGAGCGTCGTCGAAAATGTAGACCCGGCCCACGAAGTGGCGCCGCATCCGCCCGGAACGCCCCCGGATGTTGCTGAACGCAAAATGGTTCAGCTTCCGAGTCGCAACCTTCCCCTCGTAGACGACCACGTTCTTGGCTGCCGTGTTCACGCCTTCGGTCAGCGTCGACGTACACACCAGGAAGCGCAATGTCCCGTCGTTGAAGAACGCCACGTTCTGCTGGGCGAGCGCGCGCGGGATGCCGCCGTGGTGCAGTCCGATGCCTTGCCGCAGCGCGTGGGCGAAGCTCCAAGCTGGGTGGTACTCCTGCGATGCCCAATCGGCCGCCGCATCCAGCATGGGGTTGGGCGTTCCCAGCTTGGCTCTGGCGAGAATGGTCGCGACCTCCTGGGCCTGCGGCTTCGACTTGCAGTAGATGAGGGTTGGCTCGTCCAGTCCATGGCACAGCTTCAGGAGCGCAGCCGAACGGTCGCCCTTCCACGGGACCCGGTGGAGCTCGGAAACCACAGTGTTGAAATCAGTGCGCTTGAACCGGCAGTCGAACCGTTGCCCGAACCCCTCCGGGATCTCATTGATGTTGGGGCCCAGCAGGTATATCTGCGCCGCCTTGCGGCTCAGCTTGTAGAACGCATGGTTCAGCGTCGTGCTGCGCTGATCCCCGTCGTCCTCCGTGGGGTCGAGCTTGTAGAACTCGTCGATGACCAGCAGGTCGATCGTTCCCAGGTCGACGCGCTCGACAGCGCGCTCCTGAGTGAGTACGAAGATGGTGCGCTCGGCCCGCGTCTGCGACCCGTGGGTGACGACCTTGTACCGGTCGCCGAATCGGCTCAGGCGACGCCGGGTTTCGTCGATCAGGGCAATGGTCGGCACGATGATGACAATGGTGGCGTAGCGGCCGCTGGCCACCAGCGCATCCACCACCAAGCTCTTTCCGAAGCTGGTGGGGGCACTCAACACCAGGTTCTCCCCAGATGCCAAGCTACGGAACACCTCGGCCTGCTCGCGGTGGAAGACGATGTCCTCGCCATCAAGGCTCAGGCCATCCGCACGGTGGTACTCATAAGCAAGGCGCTCTGCGGTGCCCAAGGTGGTGGGATCGGCGTAGGGGAACAAGCCGACGCTACGCACCAGACTGTCGAGAACGCCGGGCAGACCAGCGAAGATGTCCCGGCGCTCCAGCGCCCGGATGACGAGTTCTCGCGCCAGCGCGCCGTCGCCACCGTTGACAAACCTGGAGATGCCCTTTGCCAGGGCGAATGCGGACGCCCCATCCGTTTCAGGATCGGCGAGTGCCGCCCGCAGATCGGCGATCGATTGAAGAGCAGCAGCCATCTCAGCCCAGTCCCTGTTGGCCCTTGAGCAGGGTGTCGAATTTCGTGATCAGCGCCTCTTTGTTGTGAAGCGGAACAAGGCAGAGATGCACGACGACGCGACGCTGCTTGTTCCGGCTGGTGAAGGCCCGGTAATGGGCCTCGACCTCGGCTTCGAAGGCCTTGACGTAGGCGTCGGTGGTGCGATTGTGCGCCGCGACGACGGGGCTCTCGTAGGTCAGCAGCACCGGCACGTGGATGACCTCGACGATCTCGTCGAGCGTGGTCGCCTCGTCGAGGAGGCGCATCACGTTCTCGAGCTCCGGCGTGTTCTCCGGCACCTTCCGGCTGAGCCACATGAACTCCTCCCGGAGGTATTGGTCCTCCAAGTGGGCATCCAACTCCTTGACCACGTCGCGGATAGCGCGTGCAACCTCCGTGTAGAACTTGACCTCCCCGAGCCACAGTTCCACGCCCGTGCCTGTCAGCATGATGTGGGCGGCGTCGAAGCCCTTCACCGTGTCATTGGCCGCGCTCTTGAAGTAGAACTTGGACACCAGGGGTTCGGACCCGTAGTGCTCCCGCATCACGGCGTGCAGGAGGAGTTCCCCGATCTCGCCACGGGTGGCCGACTTCTTGGTCGTATAGACCGACCGCGCTGCCTGCCGAAGGGACCGGAAGGCCGTCGCAGTGTTCACGTTCGGCCACTCGTCCCGGGTGAGGGCAAACTCGATCAGGTAGTCCATGAGGTATTCGGCGAATCCTTGGGTCCGCCACGCCTCGCTCTCATACCCGGCACACAGCGCAACAAAGGAGGTGCTCCGGCCCATGTCGTGCACGTGCGCTTTGAAGAAGCCTTTGGGGCGAGGAGTAAGGCCGCGACCACGTTTGGCTTCGACGACCGGCATGCTGCTCTCCATCAAGACAGCGTGCAGCATTCTCGGCTTTCGTTAAGAAACCATTGCAACCAGGCGCAGGCGCAAGGATAAAAGCAGGTTCGTATCAGTGACGTCTTTCTCGCGGATTGCATCCTTCGGTATCGCCTGCGCGCCTCCCCATGTTCCGACACTGACGCGCCGGGCCTACCGGCCTACACACTGGTCGGTTAGGCCTGTGCGCTGCTAACCAACGCCTCGATCTCCTTGCCGCCAACCGTCTCCCGTTCGACCAACAGTTGGGCGACGGCATCCAAGCCCGGTCGGTGCCGCACGATCAGGTCTTTGGCCTCGGCATAGGCGGTCGCCAGTATGACGGTGATGCGCTTGCCCAGGTCTGGGCGGACAGCAAGCATCGCCGCCAATGCATCCGGCGTCGGCATCCCGCGCCAGAGCAACCCGTCTTCACCATCGTCGAGGCCATAGGCGTGCAGCGCCGACACCGCCAATGCAGTCGCCCGTGCCAGGTCACTGTCCTCACTGCCGCCCGCTCCAGCCGACACGTCGCCGAACACCACCTCCTCGGCCGCACGACCTGCCAGCATCATCCGGAGTTCTCCGGCAATTTCCTTGCGCGTCACAGGTCCCCGGAGCCGACCGTCGGACACAACGCCACCTTGGGAATCGCTGGTTTCCCGGATGGAAGCGATGACCAAGGCACCCGGGCGCTCGACCGCCAGCACCAATGCGTGCCCAGCCTCATGGATGGCGTAGCGGTAGGCCTCTTCGGTGGATCGGGCATGCCGTGTTCCGCGGATTTCCTCCAGCAGGTCGTCTCCCGTCATGGCCCGGCTGCCATGCCGGGCACGCCGCCGGGCGCCGCGCACCCAGCGCTCGCAATCAGCGCCGGTGCTGCCCAAAGCCAACAATGCTGCGGCGGCCAAGTCGACGTCCGGGAGGTCACCACCAAGGTGGTGCCGAAGGATTTCTGCCAATGCCTCCTTGCCCGGCCGGGGAACATGGATGGTCCGATCAAGCCGTCCCGACCGGAGAATGGCCGGGTCCATACGATCGGCCGTGTTGCAGGCCCCGACCACGACAGCGCCTTCCCGTCCTCTGACGCCGTCGAGCTCCTCAAGCAATGCGTTCACGACCTGGATGCTGTAATCCCTGTATTCGTGCTTGAAGGCGGCCCGGACGCCGAAGGAGTCGATCTCGTCGATGAACAGGATGCTCGGGGCCATGGCGCGCGCCTCGTTGAAGGTTGCACGCATCGCCTTGAGCAGGTCGCCCAGGTGTCCAGCTGCCTGCCACTGGTACAAGGAACCGCAGATCAGCGGAACACCACACGTTCCTGCCAGAGCCCTTGCGAAGGTTGTCTTGCCTGTGCCGGGTGGACCGAATAGCAGGACGCCATGGTCGACTGCCGACCATGGCAGGCGACCGCGCCGGTAATCCTCGAGATCACGCGCCAGCGCCGTTCCCCAGGCGACCGCTTCCTCCATCCCGTGCATCTGGTCCAGGGCCAGGGGAGAGACTCTCTCCTTGCGCTCAAGCAACCGCCGCAAGCGCGCCACATAGACGTCGGAGTTCCGGTCAGGCCGCCAAGCCAAGCGCAAATCCTCAAGGGTGATCAAGCGGTGCAACCGATCCGGCAGCCCAGCCGACGGGAGATGGCCGGTCAACGCGCTGACCGACCTGGCCAACGCCTCTGCATTGATCTGCGGAAGAGTGACGTGGGCATCGGCGACCCGGATCAGGTCCTGAGGAAGGTAACGTTCTGGGGACGGGCTGAATCCCACCACCGAGCATCCGGCACCAAGAGCGGCTGAAACTCCTTCATTTCCACAGTTGGGCGTATGATGTGTCTGGGTGCCGTCACGGCGGTAGGCCACCCACGACGAGGTCTCGAGCGGTTCCCAGCCGAACGAGCGCCTTATGGCGTCACCGTTATCGTCCTCTGTCCGGTTCGGCCAGACCAGCCCACCCCAAATCCTTGCCACAGGGGCAACCCACGCCGATCCGGGAACCTCAACGATCACAGCCACAGGCTCATCGACCGCCAACATTTCCTTCAGCCCAGGTGCCGCCTCCAGCGCTTGATGAAGGAGTTCAAAGGCCGCTGCCTCTGCCGGGTCGTTGAGCATTTCATCGCCGACCGCTGCTCCCGCGCCTGCTTCCACCTTCGTGGGCTCATCAAGCCCCGCGGTGAATCCACTGCTCATGTCGTTCGCTGGGACCATGGGGGTCTCCTTCGAGCCGATTGGAACGCTGGCAGGCTGGTCAGTTCAGCCCCTCAAGGATTTCTGTAAGTGCGCGGGGCACCCGCAGGAACTGCCCACAGGACAGCGTCACAAGGCACTCAGCCCCGTCCTCATACAGTTCGCTCACCCCGATCACCTCTTCGGGGCGCACGGCATGGCGAAGCCCGGTTGTGTCTCGCAGGATTACGTATCCCGCCTGCGCCACAAAGTTGTTGTCCTTCATGTGAGTCTCCTATTCCACGTCGTTGGGGACACGGCCGACCGATCCGAGGAATTCCACGTCGGCGGAGTCGGTGCCGGGCTGCGCCAGCACGATGCGCACGCCAACCACACCGGCCATGCTGGCAAGCATTCTTTCGGCTTGCACCCAGGCGGCTCTTTCTGTGCAGCAAACCAGAGGCCGCCCCATGCGGAGGCGGTGGCGGGCACCGGGAGACGAGTCTTTCAAATAAGGCTCAAGGATTATGATCTGTCTGCCGGACATTGATTCCTCCGCCCTGGTCGGCTTCAGGATACTGTTCCTGTTTCGTTCCTCCGGCAATCAAGTTTTGGAAAGGCTGCCAGGCGACGACACGGCTTCAGCGGCCTGCCAGGCCAAGTTTTCGACTGTTTCGCCGAAGGGGGCGCCACGAAATGCCCAGCCTCCACTTTAGCGGCAGGCACTGAAGACGGGTACCTGGGTATGCCTCAGGACCGTTGTTCTGTGCGCCGAGTATCGCCCCTGCTGTGGACCGCCTTGGGTAACATCCGGCGCCTGCCGTTCGGTCTCCAGTCCGCTCACCGGCCGAGGACCGACTCGACGGGCGGCTCCCGTGTGCCAGCCCAACGACTCCACGGAGCGTGTCCGAGGAAATCGGGGCCGCCATAGCCATGGCCATGGCCATGGCTAGGATCCGCAGGTCCTGGGCTCATTGGCAACCGAGTTTTCTGGAGTTTTCGAGATTTTAGAAAACTGGACTAAACTCCCTATACACGAGGCCCTCTTCAGCCACCCTGCGCTCGTTGGGCGGAGGCGATCAGCCGCGGGTCCTGCCTGATCTGTTGCGATTGCCATGCATCGTTTTGCGCTGATGGGAGAGGGGTACGTGCTGTCCAAGTTGCAGCTGCCGGGTAATCCACACCTCGACGATTGCGCCTCGGCGTTCCGGTGATCTACCTTGGCCGAGTGTGGACTTTCTCCGGGGAACGGCCTTGTCGGACGCGATGCGCACTCTGATCCAGCGGTGGCGGGAGGACCTCAATGCCACCTATCGCAGCTGGTTTCTCTGGGAGGAGCGGGTGAAGAACTTCCGCTCGATCCGCCGTGGCATCCAGCAGGTCGTCGCCGACATTGAAGCAGGCACCTTTGGCAATGCCTACCGCGGTTCTTCGCTCGAGACGGTCGTCCACTCCATCGCCGAGCAGCGCCAAATTTTCAAAGGCGCCGACCACGCCTTTCTGTGGAAGCCCAAGCTGCGCATCCCGGACATCTACGAGAACGCCGACAACCAGCGCGCCTTCGGCCGTTTGCTCGACACGTGCGTCTGCTGCAACGCCGAGGCCCAGGTCCTCGCCGCCATTCAGCAGCTGGACGCCAAGCAGGTCAAAGGCCTCGGTCCGGCCGTCGCCAACCTGTTGTATTTTCTGCACCCGACCATCGTGCCGCCGTTCAACACCGCCATCGTGAACGGCTACAACGCGCTCACCGGCGCCAAGGTGAAGCTCGGGAAGTGGGACGAGTTCCTGGCCATGCGCCGGGGCATCCTGGCGCTCAACGCCGAATACCGCCCCCTGCTGTCGAACGACCTGGGCGCCATCGGCGGCCTGCTGTTCGATGTTGGCTCCGGCCGGTACACCCCCCCGCCGCGGGAAGATGACGCGGCCGCTCGCGCCGCCTGGGAAGCCGACTTGGCCAAGGTGCGCGAGGAGACCGCCAAGGCGACAAAGGCCGCGGCGGCTGAGCGCGAGGGCGACCGCACGCACACCGAGATCCAGGGCTGGCTGCGCGACCTGGGCAAGGCGCTGGGCTACGACGTGTGGATCGCCTCCAACGACCGCAACCGGGCCTACAACGGCGGCAAGCTCGGCGAGGACTGCCTCGAGCGCCTGCCGGAGGCCATCGAGAGGTCGCCGGGCGCCGACGCTGTCCGGCTCATCGACGTGCTGTGGCTCGATCGCGGCAAGTCGCACGTCGCCGCCGCCTTCGAAGTCGAGCACTCCACCTCGATCTACTCGGGCATCGTCCGCATGCTCGACCTGGCGCTCGGCACCGAGGCACATGCCCTGGAAGGGATGTTCCTGGTGGCGCCGAACGGCCGCGAGGACGAGGTCCGTGCCCAATTGACCCGACCGGCCTTCAGCCGAGTCGCCGACCTCCAAGTTCGTTACCTGCCGTACGGTGAACTCGAGAGCCACCGGGAGTCCATCGCCCGCTTCGGCTCCGGCATGAAGGCCATCAACGCCATCGCCCGGACCCTGGTCTGAGCAGATTGCAGTCCAGGTGTCAGTGGCTGAACTCGCCCTTTGCCATGGCGAGGTCGTGGGCCTTGGTTTGCTGGCGTCACTCGCGACTGCCAAGCCGGGGCGTTGCGGCATTGGCCACACGACCATTCAGGTCGAAAACGATGGCGGCCGCCTCCACCTTGTTCCGGTTGATGTCGTCCGAGGGGAACTGACATGACCCACCGCTGGCAAGGTATCGCCTACGCGCTTCTCTCGGCCGCGCTCTTTGGCGCCAGCACGCCTTTAGCGAAAGCGCTGCTCGGCGACATCAGCCCATGGATGCTCGCCGGTCTGCTCTACCTCGCCTCCGGTTTCGGGCTGGCCGTGATCCACGCTGTGCGCCGTCTGCGGGCCGGGCCGTCGTCGGAGGCGCCGTTGGCGCTTCGGGACCTGGCATGGCTGGCCGTCGTGATCGCGGCTGGAGGCATCACTGGGCCCGTTCTGCTCATGGTAGGCTTGAGCACGACGCCCGCCTCGACCGCCTCGCTCCTGCTGAACCTCGAGGGACTTTTCACGCTCGGCATCGCCTGGGTCGTGTTCGGCGAGAACGTCGACCGGCGCATTGCCCTCGGGGCGGCGGCGATCCTCGCTGGGGCATTGCTGCTGTCGTGGAGCGGCGGCCCGGAGGAAATCGGCTGGGGGGCGCTGGCCATCGCCGGGGCGTGTCTGGCCTGGGGCATCGACAACAACCTGACCCGCAAGCTGTCGAGCGCCGACCCGCTTCAGATCGCCATGCTCAAGGGCGCTGTCGCCGGGACGGTCAACGTGATCCTCGCCTGGTCCATCGGCGGCACATTGCCCTCAGCGGGTCCGTTCCTCGCGGCGGCGGTGGTTGGCTTCCTGGGTTACGGCGTCTCGGTCACCTTGTTCGTCCTGGCGCTGCGCCATCTGGGATGGGCGCGGACCGGAGCCTACTTCTCGCTGGCACCCTTCGCCGGTGCCGCCGTTGCGATCCTGGCGTTTGGCGAGCCGGTCACCATGCGCTTTGTCGTCGCCGCGGCGTTGATGGGCGTCGGGCTGTACCTCCACCTCGTCGAGCGGCATGAGCATAAACACCGGCACGAGTCGATGGATCATGAGCACCGTCATGTCCATGACGAGCATCACCAGCATGAACATGAGGGCTGGGAAGGGCCGGAGCCGCACAGCCATCCGCACAGGCACCGGCCGCTTGTCCATACCCACCGGCACGACCCCGACATCCACCACCGCCACACGCATTAGGCAGAAAAAAGCGAGGTTCTCGTCCTGGGGTCGAGTGCGCGGTCGGTCGGCTTCATCATGGCCGCCACCATGAGCAAGCGTACCCCTCCGCCGAGCACCGCCTTGTGACCGAGCGGGGAAGCTGAATCATGGGGCCTGTCCCTATGGTTATCCCTATGGCAGTCCCTATGACTATCCAACGCGTCGAGGTGATCACGGGCCAGGAGCGGCGGCGGCAGTTCAGCGACGAGAAGAAACTGCGACTGGTCGAAGAGGCGTTCCAGCCGGGCGTCAAGGCGACCGAAGTCGCCCGGCGCCTGGGCGTGGACGTCAGCCTGCTGTACCGCTGGCGCCGCCAGTTCTTCGGTCAGCAGCCCCGGCTGCCCGCCTTCATGCCGATCACCGTCGCCGCCGACGCTCCGGCACCGGAGGAGGTGGCGGAGCCGACAGCGGCGCCGGCGGCCTCACCAGCCGGTCTCATCGAGGTCGAGTTCGCGACGGCGCGCTTGCGCATCACCGGCGCGGTCGATCCGGCCCTGGTCGGCACGGTGATCGCCGCGTTGTCGGGACGGTCGGCATGATCCCGGTGCCTTCAGGCGTGCGGGTCTGGCTGGCCGGCGGGGTCACCGACATGCGCTGCGGGATGAACTCGCTGGCGCTGAAGGTCCAGGAGGGTCTTGGCCGTGATCCTCATGGCGGCGATCTGTACGTCTTCCGTGGGCGTCGTGGCGACCTGGTGAAGTGCCTGTGGCATGACGGGCTCGGCATGTCGCTTTATGCCAAGAGGCTTGAGCGGGGCCGTTTCATCTGGCCCAGCCCGGCCAGCGGAGCCGTGGCCATTTCCGCGTCCCAGCTCGCGTATCTGCTCGACGCCATCGACTGGCGCAATCCACAGCAGACTTGGAGACCGCGCTCGGCCGGATAGGCTGCGGCACAGTGAATCAACCCGCCGCTCTCCGGCGGGAAGAACGAGGATTGGTGCGGGTTTCCGGGTACAATCCGGCCCCATGGACGCCCTGCCCGACACCATCGACGCCCTGCGCGCCGCGCTTCTCGAAGCGCGGGGCCGAGCTGCGTTGGCCGAGGCGGACGCCGCCCAGGCGCGGGCCGAACGGTCCGGCGACCAGGCGCTGATCGCCACCCTGAAGCTCCAGATCGAGAAGCTCCAGCGCGACCTCTACGGCCGGCGCTCCGAACGGACCTCCCGACTGCTCGACCAGCTCGAATTCCAGTTGGAGGAGGCGGAGGCAAGCGTCGGCGAGGACGATCTGGCGGCGGAACAGGTGGCCGAGGCGACCGGCGCGGCCCGCATCACCCGCAAGGCGCCGTCGCGCAAGCCGTTCCCGGCGCACCTGCCGCGCGAGCGCGTCGTGATCCCGGCGCCGGCGGTGTGCCCATGCTGCGGCTCGACCCGGCTGTGCAAGCTGGGTGAAAGCGTGACCGAGACGGCCGAACGCATTCCCGCGCGGTGGAAGATCATCCAAACGGTGCGTGAGAAATTCTCCTGCCGGGACTGCGAGACGATCAGCCAGCCGCCGGCACCGTTCCACACCACGCCGCGCGGCTGGGCGGGACCGAACCTGCTGGCCACGCTGCTGTTCGAGAAGTTCGGCCAGCATCAGCCGCTGAACCGCCAGTGCGAGCGCTTCGCCAAGGAGGGCATGGAGATCAGCCTGTCCACCGCGGCCGACCAGGTAGGGGCGGCGTGCGGGGTGCTGAAGCCGCTGCTCGACCGGCTCGAAGCGCATGTGCTGGCGGCAGAGCGGTTGCACGGCGACGACACGACCGTGCCGGTTCTGGCCAAGGGCAAGACCGACACCGGCCGCATCTGGGTCTATGTGCGCGATGACCGGCCGTTTGGCGGCGAGGCGGCGCCGGCAGCGCTGTTCCATTACTCCCGCGACCGCGGCGGCGGGCATCCCGAGGCGCATTTGACCGGCTGGACCGGGGTGCTTCAGGCCGACGCCTATGCCGGTTACAACCGCCTCTACGATGCGAGCCGCCAGCCGGAGCCCGTGGCCGAGGCCCTGTGTTGGGCACACGCGCGTCGGAAATTCTTCGAACTGGCCGACATCGCCGCCAACAAGCGGCGCGGCAAGGGAGCGCCGCCGATCTCGCCCTTGGCGCTGGAGGCGGTGCGGCGCATCGACCCGCTGTTCGACATCGAGCGTGAGGCGCTGGGGCGTTCGGCGGCCGACCGTCTGGCGGTGCGCACCGAGCTGTCCAAGCCCCGGATCGAGGAACTGGAAAACTGGATGCGAACGGCCCGGGCCGGGATGTCGAAGCACGCGCCGGTGGCCAAGGCGATGGACTACATGCTGACCCGCTGGGAAGGCTTCACCCGCTTCCTGCGTGACGGACGGGTCTGCCTGACCAACAATGCTGCCGAACGAGCGTTGCGCGGCATCGCACTGGGCAGACGGGCATGGCTATTCTGCGGATCGGATCGAGGCGGGCAGCGCGCCGCCGCCATGTACAGCCTGATCGTGACGGCAAAGATGAACGACATCGATCCCCAGGCGTGGCTGGCCGACGTTCTGGCCCGCATCAACGATCTGCCTCAGACCAAGCTGCACGAACTGCTGCCCTGGGAATGGAAGCGGCTGCACGAGGCGACCACGGCGATCTGAGGAACCATGGCCAGAACCCGCAACCTCGTGACCATGGAGCGCGTCGCCGAGATCCTCGGCGAGGACGTCGAATGGCTGATCGACATTGCCATCGAGCTGGAGCCGGAGGACGGTTGCCTGGCCGTGTTCGGCCCAGGCGAGCAGTGGTTCTATGCCCTGACCGAAGATGGCGTCGAAAGCCTCAAGGAACTCATCCAAATCCACCGAGCAGCACGCTGAACGATTCGATCCGCACCCGCGTCACTCACCGGATGCGTACGAGCAAGCACCTCGTTGGCAGCGGCGGAACCTCTGGCCATGCTGTTCGTTCATTAGGGGAACTTGATATTCTGCGTGAGCTAGAAGGCGCGCCGAAACCATCTCGTGGGTGGCTAGGGTGTCTCCCGGTCACCGCCCCAGCCGGAGGGAGGACCGTCGTGACGTACCATTTTTCCAAAGTCGTCGACATGCCGTTCGAGGACGCCGTCTCGGCGACCACCGAGGCCCTCAAGGAGCATGGATTCGGTGTGTTGACCGAGATCGACGTGAAGGCGACGCTGAAGAAGAAGCTGGACGTTGAGTATCGGCCCTACCGTATTCTCGGCGCCTGCAATCCGAAGATGGCCCATCAGGCGCTTCAAGCCGAGGACAAGATCGGCACCATGCTGCCGTGCAACGTCATCGTCCAGCAGCGCGAGGACGGTAAGGTCGAGGTGTCCGCAGTTGACCCGGTCGCCTCGATGCAGGCCATCGACAACCCTAAGCTCGCCGACGTCGCCCGTCAGGTTCAGGGCATGCTCCGTCAGGTCATCGACGATTTGGGCAGCCGGGAATAGCCACGAAAACTCAAAAGGGCCCCAACTGGCCCGACCTTAGAGGAGAAGCACTGTGATGGCTTATCGAGTTCGCAGCATCATCGTTCCGTTGGCCGTCGCGACGGCCCTGGTCGCCGGAAGCGCGGCGGCCCAGCAGACCCAGCCCCAACCGGCGCCGCAAAGCCAGACCACGGCGCCGATGGGGGGCCCCGGAATGGGTGCGAACCAGGGCATGATGCAAGGCCAGGGCATGCACCAGGGCCAGCGGGCACAGAATATGCCGAAGGACCCGGCATCGCGCGCGTACATGCAAAGCATGCAGAAGATGAACCGGGACATGCGCAGCAAGCGCATGATCGGCGACGCCGACGCGGATTTCGCGCGGATGATGGCCGCCCATCATCAGGGCGCCATCGACATGGCCCATATTGAACTCCAATACGGCAAAGATCCCGACCTCAAGGCCATGGCTCAGAAGATGATCGATGATCAGACGAAAGAGGTCCAGCAGCTTCAGGACTGGATGAAGCAGCACCCGGCTAAGCAGGCAGCCAAGTAGCAGTAGGAGTTTCCGCGATGATGGGCGGCATGGATGGCTCTGGTTGGGCCATGGGCGGGATGGCGATCCTCTGGATCCTGCTGCTCGTTCTCATCATCCTGGGGATCGCCGCCCTCATCAAATACTTGAGAAGCTGATTCCCACACCGCGGAACGGGGGGGTAGCCCGTGCCGCGGCGTGGGCGCCGTCCCGAGCCCTCGCTCGC
Source organism: Azospirillum sp. TSH64 (assembly GCF_003116035.1). Taxonomy (GTDB): domain Bacteria; phylum Pseudomonadota; class Alphaproteobacteria; order Azospirillales; family Azospirillaceae; genus Azospirillum. The sequence continues at coordinate 965,739 of NZ_LGQW01000015.1, read as the reverse complement.
CCGGGCCGGTCAGCCCCTGCGCACCTTCCTACTGACGGCGACTAGCACTCCGGCGAGCACCAGGAACAGCAGGGCGCCGCCACCCCAGACCCGGACGTAGCCGGGCATCCCGAGGCTGGGGACCAGGGCGTAGACCGCGGCCAGCACCGCCCACACGGCGGCGATGACGACAACGAGCCAGAGCTCTTCGTTCATTTTCATGACGGTTCTCCTACGCTCAGTGGCCGTGCCCGCCGCCGATGGCGATGATCGGCAGCGACTGGATCAGCTGAAACGCGACGATGGTGAAGACGTACATGGCCGCGACCAACGCCGCGACCGACACCGGCCCGGTCCACGCCGGGGCCGCGCCGACGCCGCGCGACCCGGCCTGCCAGTCGACCACCGGCGCCTGCTCGATGGCCGGGCGCCGCGACAGCAGGGTCCGCACCGCACCGTAGACGGTGACTGAGATGGCGATGGCGAAGATGGTCGCGCCGACGCCGACCAGGGCCATCAGCACCGGCCAGGCAGCCGGAGCCATGCCGCCGTAGCTGACATCGAAGACACGCCGCGGCACGCCCATGAACCCGGCCGTGATACCCGCGGCGCCGAAGATCAGCAGGCCGATGGTGACGATGACCGGAATGCGGCGCAGCAGGTCCGGGCGCCACAGCCTGCCGCCGCCGAGCGCCGGGAGGATTACCATCAGCGCCGCCAGGAAGGTCTGGGTCAGCACCCCGACTGCAAAAAAGTGGAAATACGCGGGAACGAAGAACGTGTCGCTCAGCATCGGCGCCAGTTCGCCCTGGATCAGGACGAAGGCGAAGGTGATGCCGATCAGCATGTTCACGACCGCCCAGCCCATGTTGACCATCGCCGGGTTGTCCCAGGGCAGCCCGCGCATCCAGCCGAAGAAACCGGTGGCGCCGCGCGCCCGGGCGCTCGCCTCGAGCGAGGAGACGATGATCGCGAAGGCTGCCAGGGTCGGCACCGAGACGAACAGCGACAGCAGCGAACCGACGACCCGGACGCTCTCCGACAGGTTCGGCTCCAGGAACATGTGGTAGAGCGAGGTCGGCGGCACGAAGACGAGATACGCGGCAAAGACAATCTTCGACAGGCGCGCGCCGTGGATGGACTTCACCCCGGTCAGGTGCTCGCTCAGCACGTACCACACCAGCACGGTGGCCATCAGCGGCAGGTAATGCAGGTTGTGGAACAGGATATGCCACTCGGTTCCGTGGTCGGACGGAAACGGCCCGGCGCCCAGCGCCCACAACACGCCAGGGAGAAAGGCATTTGTCGCGGCGATCGCGCTGACCACCAGGAACCCGGCCCAGGCAAACAGGGCGAAGCCGATGGAGGTGAACTCGTTGGCCTCGCCGCGCAGCCGGGGCTGGAGCACGGTTGCAATGCCGCTGATGGCGGAAGCCACCAGACCAGCCGAGAGCAGCAGGTAGCCCAGTGCGAAGAAGCCGACCGAGCGCGGGTCGTCCGCGGCGAGCTCGGGGCTGCCGTCGTAGAGCAGCGGCGTGCCGGTCGCGGAGATCCACTCGCTGACACCGAAGCCCGCCAGCATCAGGGCGGCGCCGAGCCAGGCGAGGGGGCGCAGCGCCAGCCCACGGCCGTTCTCGGTGGCGGCCAGCACGAGCAGCAGGGCCGCCTGGATGAGGTAAAGCCAGTAGAAGAATACTGAGACGCCATGCAGCGTCAGAATCCGGTAGGCGTTATCCGGGAAGAAGGTGAGCGCCTTGGCGCGGGCGAGCGCGGTCACGAAGCCCCCAACCAAGCCGAGCACCAGCGCCAGCAGGGCGGCGCCGAACAGCAGCTTGAGGAGGGCCTTGTCGGCCGACGGCAGGGAGGCGACGCGCGCGGTCAGGCGCGAGGGCGCGCCGACCGGGGCGAAGGAGGTCGAGATGGTATCCATGATTTCAGTCCTCCCCGGGTCAGCCGACGACGATGCGGCCCTGCATGGCGTCATGCGCCTGGCCGCAGTAGACGGTGCAGTACACGAGGTACTCGCCCGGCTTGGTGAAGGTGATCGTCTGCTCGGTCACGACGTTCGGCCGCAGGCGGATGATGCGGCTGGCGGACCCCAGCTGGATCGAGGCGCCATGCGTGATGTCGTCCGCCATCATGCGGAACCGGTAGGCCTGGCCGACCCTGAGCCGGAGGACGTCCGGGCTGTAGGCGAACTTCTGCGCCATCAGGTAGACGTCCACCGGCTCGCCACCGACCTCGTGGCTGTGGTCGTGCCCCTCGGCCGCGTGGCTGTGCGTGTCCTCGCTGACGTGCGGGTTCACGCTGCCGTCCGGCTGGGCGTAGCGCTGGATGAAGTAATCGTGCTCGAAGCGGAACTCCTCGGGCGCCATGCCCGCGGAGGCGCCGTGTCCACCATGGCCGCCGCTTTCGGCGGGCGCCTCGGCAACCTCATGTCCACCGTGACCGCCGTGGTCACCGCCATGCGCGTCACCGGCGTGCGCGTCTGTGGTCTCCTTGTGGCCACCGAAGGGGAGCGGGGCGGCGCCATAGGCTGCCCATGCGCCGTACAGGGAGACGGCGCCGAAGCCCAACGCGGTGATGAAGCCGCGACGGGTCGTGAAATGCCTCTCAGACATGATGAGAGTCCTCTGATCGCGTGGTCGGAGTCGCTCGCGAACGCCGCCGGTCAGGCGGCGCATGGCCGGGCGTCCGACGCGCGCGTCAGAGCACTCGGCCGGTCAGAGGCTGGTCTTCGGAGGGGGTGTGTCCGGGGCGATGTCCCGGGCGCTCGGGATGTAGTCGGCCCGCGGATGCCAGGACGCCTCGGCCACCATCAACGAGAGAGTGATGGTGTGCCGCGCCGGAGCCTCCGCAGCCGGGCAGCAGGTCGCCGCGACGGCAATGGCAGCCTTGTGGTGGTCGGTCTGGGATGGTGTCGAAGGCGACGGAGCGTGATGAGAGCCGTGATGGTCCATCGAGCCGACCGGCGTGTCCACATGCGCCATGGCTCCGCCCGCCGCGCCCATCAGGAGCGCGAAGGCGAACGCCAGAATGGCGCAGATGTGGCCCAACCGCTTCATGCCAGCCGTCGCTTCGAACGACCCGGGTCTGCCCAGGTCAACACAACCATAGACCCCAATATGAGTGCGCCCATTGATGTCCGTCAACCGACATCCTTCGGTCGGCCAGCGTTGCCCTTCAGAGTCCATGAGTCTCCCGGACTCCGGGAAGCAAGCCGTTGATTCCAAGTGCATCTCCGGAAATCCTCATTCTCCACGGGCCGAATGACGCTGACGATACCGCACGAGCGTTTTTCCTGTTGACCTTCCCATTGCTGGAGGGTCGATGCTCGGTTCACCGGGCCTTGGAACGATGGTGGGGAGTGACATTCCGCCACACCCTTCCGAAGACCCCTGGCAAGGTCGGTCGTCGAGACGATCGTGCAGTTGCAGGGGCCAGGGAATGGTCCTACGTTTCAAGGAGAGGCCAGTGGGCACACAGGTGCCGCCCGACCTCAGGCAAGGAAGGCAATCGCCATGTGGCGTGGGACGTGGTCGACGGTGAGGAGGGTGGTGGTGAGCCTGCTGATGCTGGCCACGCTGCTCGTCTATGCCGTGCCGAGCCACGCCAGCCTGCTGCCTCACCAGCATTCCCCGGCGCCCCATGAGCATGCCTTGGTCGACACGCACGACGATGGTGTTGCTGGGGTGGCCGACCACAAGCATGAGCAGGATCCCTGCAAGGATCTTGGCGTGCTCGGTGACGATGCCTGCTGTAGCGTCGCCCAGTGCGCGACCATGCACGGCGGCCTCCCCGTCGGTGCCGTCGTAGCCTTCATTCCGGCCATCGACCGGGCAGACCCTCTGCTTGCCCTGGCGACGCCCGAAGGCATCGACAGCGACCCCGCGCTCCGTCCCCCTCTCTGATCCTCTGACGCCACGAGTCTGTCCGCGCCCAGCTTGAGCTTCGGCTCAGCGAAGGACGTCGCCGGATTTCGTGCGCTCGGCCTTTGTGTCCCCGGCGCTCCCGCCTGGAGTCCGACCGGGATGGCTCGAACCAGATGATCAGACGGAGGACGCCATGTCGTCTTTCACCCGCACACTGCTCCCGGCCTTTGCGCTCGTCGCCATGATGTCGGCTGCGCAGGCCCAGACCGCCACCACTCCGGATCAAGGTCAGGACCACCAGGCCCACCACCCGAGTGGTGCCACCACCACCCAGGACCAGCCCGCTGTGGCTCCGACGCCCACTCAGCCGTCCCAGGGTGCTCGGTCCAGCGTGCCCGGAAACGCCCCGATGATCGGCGAGGGCATCGGCAGCGGCATCATGGTGCAGCCTGGGACCCAAGCCCAGGGAGGTCCGCCCAGCGCGAATCGGCCCGGCATGATGATGGGCGGCATGATGGGCCAGCAGAGTGGCCAATCCAGCATGATGGGGCCGGGCATGATGGAGCAGATGATGCCCATGATGCGCCAGATGATGATGAGCCAGCAGGGCGGTATGGGCGCTATGGGCCTGCCGTTCGAGCACGTCGAGGGCCGCATCGCCTTCCTGAAGGCGGAGCTCAAGATCACCGACGCCCAGGCGCCGCAGTGGAATGCCTTCGCCGACACTCTGCGATCGAACGCCAAGGCCCACCAAGCCATGCACGAGCAGATGACCAAGGGCGGCATGCCATCCGCGTGGCCGGATCGGTTGGCCGTCCAGCAGAAGGTCCTTGCCGCCCGGCTCGACGCCATGAAGGCGCTCGAGGCCGCCGCCAAGCCGCTCTACGCCGTGCTGACCGACGACCAGAAGAAGGTTGCCGACCAGCTGTTCGCCAGCCCGATGGGCATGATGTGAGGAGGCGGCCATGACGCACGACCACACCCATCACACCCCCGACTCCCACACGCCGGAACCGCAGGCGCGTCTGCCCTGGTACCGGACCTGGACCGGCCTGGCCGGACTGGGCGTCGCCGCTGTCGCGGCGGTGTACCTGTCGCTCTATCACGTCACCCACGTGCTCGACGCGCTTCCCTTCGTCCTGCTGCTCCTCTGCCCGCTGATGCACGTCTTCATGCACGGCGGGCACGGGCATGGTGGCCACGGTGGCGGGAGCGACAGCGCCGATCGCCCGAACAAGGGAGGCTCGCCATGACGCACGAGGCCTCAGCCTACGGACTGTGGATGCTGGTCATCCTCAACTCTGCAATCTTCATCATCTTCGCTTACAGCTTCGGCAAGCCGCAGTCGCCGCGGGACTGGCGCTCCTTCGGGGCGTTCAGCGCCTTCATCGTGGCTTTGTTCACCGAGATGTACGGTGTTCCGCTGACCATCTACCTGTTCTCCGGCTGGCTTCAGACCCGCTACCCCGGCCTCGACCTGATGTCGCACGATGCCGGGCATCTGTGGTCGACCGTCCTCGGTCTGTCGGGGAACCCGCACTTCAGCGTGCTGCACATCCTCAGCAACCTGCTGATCCTGGGCGGCTTCGTCCTGCTCTCGGCGGCCTGGAAGGTGCTTCACGCCGCCCAACGCGAGCAGCGGCTCGCCACCACAGGGGCCTACGCCTACATCCGGCACCCGCAGTACGTTGCCTTCATCACAATCATGTTCGGCTTCCTGCTCCAGTGGCCGACCATCCTGACCCTGGTGATGTTCCCGTTGCTCGTCTGGATGTATGTCCGACTGGCGCACTCCGAAGAGCGTGAAGCCCTCCGGGTGTTCGGCGCCGACTACGAGCGGTATGCCGCCGTCACGCCGGGATGGGTCCCGCACCTTGCCGGACATGGGCCGAACCGCCCCAGAGTGGGAGGGGCGTCCGGTGCGTGAGTTCGGGTCCAAGCGCATGAAGCAGGCAGCGGCCGCCGCGGTTGCCGTCTGCCTGCTGGCACTTCCAGCCGGGGCACAGACCCTGCGCGATGCTGTGGAGGGGGCGTGGCGGCTCAATCCTGAGATCCGGTCTCTGGAGGCCAAGCGGGGCCAAGCGGTGGCCCAACGCGGCGCCGGAGAGTTGCTGGTTCCGTCCGCTCCGGCCGTCACCCTGCGGCACATCACCGATGTGGTGGGCCGCAATGTCGGGCGGCGCGAGTATGAGGCCGAAGTTGGCGTTCCGCTCTGGCTGCCCGGCCAGGGCACGGCGACCGTCCGCGCCGCCGACGCGCTGCTGGCGCGCACCGACGCGGAGATCGCGGCGCGCCAGTTGGCTGTCGCCGGAGAGGTCCGGACGGCATTGTGGCAGATCGCGCTCCTTGAGCGGCGTGTCGAACTCGCCCGTCAGCGCCTCGCGGTGGCGCGCCGCCTCGAAGCCGACACCAGGCGCAGTTCCAAAGCCGGGGAAACCTCCGAGGCCGACCACCAGCTGGCACGTGGGGAGGCCCTCGCCGTGGCTGCGGAGGTCCGGGACGAGGAGTTGACCCTGGAGGAGGCCCGGCAGGCGTTCCGCACGCTGACCGGTGCCACGGTCCCGAAGGCCACGCCCGAGCCGCTGATCGGCGAGCAACCGCTCGACCAGCACCCGGTGCTCCAGGCGGCTCGCCTGGGCGTCCGGTCGGCCCAGGCGCAGAGGCAGCTGGTCGACCTCACCACCCGCGATAGCCCGGAGCTCGGCGTTCTGGCCCGCAAGGAGCGGGATGTTCGTGGGGAGCGCTTCGACACCATCGTCGGCCTGTCGGTGCGCATCCCGTTCTCGGTCGACGCGGTCAATGCCCCCAAGCGGGCTGAGGCAGCCACCGAGGTGGTCCGCACCGAAGCCGAGCAGGCGAACGCGGAGCGCACCATCGAGACCGAAATCCGGCAGGCCCGCCTGGCCCATCAGGCCGCCACCGAACGCCTCTCCATCGCCCGCGACCGCGCCGCCGCACTCAGGGGGCGCCTGTCCATCGTCGAGCGGGCGAGAAAAGGTGGCGAGATCAGCCTTGTCGAGTTCGTACGGGCTCAGGAGTCGGCTTTCGAAGCCGACCTTGCCCGTGTGACTGCCGAAATCCAGGTCGGCGCCGCGCGCGCCCGTTTGAATCAGTCCCTCGGAGTTCTTCCATGATCCACCGACGCCTTCTCGCCGCGGCCTCGATCGCCGCGAGCCTTGCCGCGCCGGTCGCCCTTCCGACCCTGGCCCATGAGGGGCACGAGCACGGCGACGCTCCCAAGCCGGTCGTCGCCACCGCAATCCCGACCATGGAGACGTCCTCGTCGGACTTCGAACTGGTGGCGGTTGCCCAGGGCAAGACGCTGCTCGTCTACCTGGACCGCTTCGCCACCAACGAGCCGGTGACCGGTGCGACCGTCGAGGTCACCGCCGACGGGGAAGCCGTGACTGCCTCCCCCGTTTCCGGGGAGGAGGGCATCTACCGCCTCGACGCCGCCTGGCTGTCGAAGCCGGGTCCGCACGAGTTGACCGTGTCGGTGACGGCGGCCGATGCCGCCGACCTGCTGATCGGCGCGCTGGACATCCCGGCAACCGCCCAGCCTGCCGAGTCCAGTGGCGGGGGCGGCGTGTCCGCCATCCTCGGCCAAGTGCGGCATGACCCGGGCCTGATGTTGGGAGCCGTCATGGTCTTCCTGCTCGGTGTGCTGACCACGGTGGCGCTGACCCAGCGGGGCCGGGCGCGCACGGTCGCCGGAGCGGCCCTGATCGGCTTCGGCCTGCTGCTGGCCAGCGGCGCCGCTTTCGCCCATGGCGGCGAGGATCACAGCCATGGCGATGAGGGGAAGGACAAGACTCCAGGAGCAGCGGCGGCGCCGATGGCGGTGACCGGCGCGGCGGAGAGCCCGCGCAGGCTGCCGGACGGCAGCCTGTACGTGCCCAAGACGTCACAGCGCCTGCTGTCGGTGCGCACCACGGTCGCGAAGACGCGGCAGGCGGCGCAGACGGTACAGCTGATCGGCCAGATCATCGCCGATCCGAACGGCGGTGGTCACGTCCAGGCGACCCAGACCGGCCGCATCGAGCCGGGCGAGAAGGGGTTGCCCTATGTCGGCCAGCGTGTCGAGGCCGGGCAAATCCTGGCCACCATCATCCCCGCCGTGAACGTGGTGGACCGCAGCGGCATCCAGCAGCAGATCGCCACGGTCGAGCAGGAGCTCGTCATCGCCGAGTCGCGGGTGCAACGCCTGCGGAAGCTGGAAGGCAGCGTGCCGCAACGGGACATCGAGGAGGCGGAAGCCAACCTGAACGGCCTGCGCAAGCGCCGCGCCGCCCTGTCGCCGACCCTGACCACCAAGGAAGCCTTGCGGGCTCCCATCGCCGGGGTCGTCACCGCCAACAACGTCAAGGCCGGTCAGGTCATCGAGGCCCGCGATCAGGTCCTGTTCGAGATCGTCGACCCGTCGCGGCTGATGGTCGAAGCGGTTGCCTTCGATCCCCGGGTGGCGAACGCCATCAAGGCGGCCACGGCGACGACCGCCGACGGCACCAGCCTGTCCCTGGAACTGCTTGGCTCCAGTCTGGCGCTGCGCCAGCAGGCGATCCCGCTGCTCTTCCGGATCGGCAATCCGCCGGCGGGGCTCGGCGTCGGCCAGCCGGTCCGGCTCGTCGCCCAGGTGCAGGGCACCGCATCGGGCATCGTGCTGCCCCGTCACAGCGTGGTGCGCAGCGCCGGCGGGCAGCCGGTCGTCTGGCAGCACGAGTCGCCGCAGCGCTTCGTTGCCCGGCCGGTGCGCACGCAGCCGCTTGATGGCGGCACGGTGCTGGTCCTGGCCGGCATTGAGCCCGAGGCGCGCATCGTCACCGATGGCGCCGGCCTGCTGAACCAGGTCCGGTGAGGCGGCCATGTTCAACATCCTCGTCAACACCAGCCTGCGCAACCGCCTGTTCGTGCTCGCCGCCGCCGTGCTGCTGGTCGTCTACGGCTCCTTCGTCCTCAAGGGACTGCCGGTCGACGTCTTCCCCGACCTCAACAAGCCCACGGTCACGCTGATGACCGAGGCCGAGGGCTTGGCGCCCGAGGAGGTCGAGCAGCTGGTCACCTTCCCGCTCGAGACGTCGATGAACGGCATGCCGGGCATCACCCGCGTGCGCTCGGTCTCCGGTGTCGGCCTGTCCATCGTTTTCGTCGAGTTCGACTGGGGCACCGACATCTACCGCAACCGCCAGCAGGTCGCCGAGCGTCTGGCCATCGTCCAGGGCCAACTGCCGCCGAACGTCCGGCCGCAGATGGGGCCGATCTCCTCCATCATGGGCGAGATCATGCTGCTCGCCATGTCTGCCGAGCCGGGAACCGGCGTCGGGGCGATGGAGGTCCGCGAGCTCGCCGATTGGGTGGTCCGCCCCCGCCTGCTCGCCATCCCCGGCGTCAGCCAAGTCATCCCGATCGGCGGGGAGATCCGTCAGTACCGCATCGCTCCCGACCCGGCACGCCTGCACGACCTGGAGATCACCACCGACGAGCTGGTGAAAGCGCTCCAGCAGTTCTCGGCGAACACCGGCGGCGGCTTCATCGACCAACACAGCGAGGAGTACCTGATCCGCAACATCGGCCGGACGACCCGGCTGGAGGATCTGCGCACCCTGGTGGTCGCCTACAAGGCCGGGCAGCCCATCCATCTGCGCCAAGTGGCCGATGTGGATTTCGCCGCCCGTGTGAAGCGCGGTGACGCCGGCGTCGACGGCAAGCCGGCCGTCATCCTGTCCGTGCAGAAACAGCCGGGCAGCGACACGACGGCGCTGACGGCCGACGTCGAGAAGGCCCTGACCGATCTGACGCAGTTCCTGCCGAAGGGGGTGAAGGCGAACGAGATCCTGTTCAAGCAGGCCAACTTCATCGACACCTCGATCCACAACGTCATGACGGTGCTGCAGGAGGCGGTGGTGGTGGTCGCCGTCATCCTGTTCCTGTTCCTGCTCAACGTCCGCACGACGCTGATCTCGCTGACCGCCATTCCGATCTCGATCCTGATCACCGTGCTGGTGTTCAAGGCGTTCGGCATGTCGATCAACACCATGACGCTGGGCGGCCTCGCCATCGCCATCGGCGAACTGGTCGACGATGCCGTCGTCGATGTGGAGAACATCTACCGCCGCCTCGGCGAGAACCGGCGGGCCGGCAACCCGCGTCCAATCCTGGAGGTGGTGGCGGCGGCCTCGCAGGAGGTGCGCTCCGGCATCGTCTACGCCACGATCATCATCATCCTGGTGTTCGTGCCGCTGTTCGCCCTGTCCGGCATCGAGGGGCGGCTGTTCGCGCCGCTGGGCGTGGCCTACATCGTCTCCATCCTCGCCAGCCTGGTCACCGCCATCACCGTCACCCCGGTGCTGTCCTACTACCTGCTGCCCAAGCTGAAGCGGCTCGACGAGCATGACAGCTGGCTGGTGCGGCGGCTGAAAGCCGGCAATGCCCGCCTGCTGAACTGGGCCTTCGGTAATCCCGGTACCCTCTTCACCTTGGTGGGAGCCGCCGTGGTGATCGCCGCGGCCACGGTGCCGAGCCTGCCGCGCGCCTTCCTGCCCGCCTTCAACGAGGGCACGCTGACCATCTCCATGGTGCTCAACCCCGGCATCTCGCTCGCCGAGTCCAACCGCGTCGGTCTCGCGGCCGAGAGGCTGATCATGCAGGTGCCGGAGGTGGCGTCGGTCGGCCGCCGCACCGGCCGTGCCGAACTCGACGAGCACGCGGAAGGCGTGCATTCCAGCGAGATCGACGTCGATCTGGTGCCGTCCGCGCGCAGCCGTTCCGCGGTGCTGGCCGACGTGCGGGCAAGGCTGGCGGCGCTGCCGGTGTCGGTGAACATCGGCCAGCCGATCTCGCACCGGCTCGACCATATGCTGTCCGGCGTCCGCGCCCAGATCGCCCTGAAGGTCTATGGCGAGGACCTGGACACCCTGCGCAGCCTCGCCGGGCAGCTGCAGCAGAAGCTGACGGCGATCCCCGGGCTGGTCGACCTGCAGATCGAGAAGCAGGTCCGCATCCCGCAGGTGCAGGTCGTGATCGACTATGAGCGGGCTTCCCTCTACGGCGTCACCCCGGCGATGGCGACGGACGCGCTGGAGAGCCTGTCCAACGGGCGGGTGGTGTCGGAGATCGTCGACGGCACCCGGCGCTTCGACGTCGTGCTGCGGCTGTCCGACGAGGACCGCACCACCAGCGGCTTGGCCAACCTGCTGGTCGAAACCCCGGCTGGGCGGGTACCGCTCAGCCTGTTCGCCAGTGTCGAGGAAACCGACGGCCCGAACCAGATCCTGCGGGAGAACGGCAAGCGCCGCATCGTCATCCTCGGCAACAGCGACGGCAAGACGGACATGGCGGCGATCGTCGCGGGCATCCGTGACGTGGTCGGCCGCTCGTCGCTGCCGCCGGGCTACTTCACCAGCCTGGAGGGCACCTTCCAGGCGCAGGAGGAAGCGTCCAAGACCATCGCCGCGCTGTCGATGGTGTCGCTGGCGATGATCTTCCTGGTGCTCTACAGCCGCTACCGTTCCGCGGTGCTGACACTGATCATCATGGGCAACGTGCCGCTGGCCCTGATCGGCAGCGTTGCCGCCCTGTGGATCGCCGGACAGCCGCTGTCGGTCGCCTCGATGATCGGCTTCATCACCCTGACCGGCATCAGCACACGCAACGGCATCCTGAAGGTCAGCCATTACATCAACCTCGTCCTGCACGAGGGCGAGAGCTTCGGCAAGGCCATGGTGATCCGCGGCAGCCAGGAGCGGCTGACCCCGGTGCTGATGACCGCCCTGTCGGCCGGCGTTGCCCTGGTGCCGCTGATGATCGGCGCCGACGCTCCGGGCAAGGAAATCCTCCACCCGGTCGCCGTCACCATCTTCGGCGGCCTGGTCAGCGCCACCCTGCTCGACACGGTCCTGACCCCTGTCCTCTTCCTCAGGCTCGGCGAAAAGCCGCTCAGGCATCTGGTCGATGCCCAAGCCGGCTCGCTGCGTCCAGCCGAGGCCTACTGATCCACCCGTTCACCCGTGTCCAACTCAGAAGGAAAGCCTATCGTGAAGTTCTCGACCCTCCTCGTTGCCGCTGCGCTGTTCGCCGCCCCGGTCGCGGCCTTCGCTGACGGCGCCAAGACCGGAACCCATGGCGGTCCCCGCACCGACGCCGGCCCGTACCATGCCGAGCTGGTGCTCCAGGGCAACGACGTCGTCCTGTACGTGACCGACGGCGCGGACAAGCCGGTCGACGTGACCGGCGCCAAGGCCGAGGCCACCATCCTGGCCAACAAGCAGACCCAGAAGGTCGCGCTGGAGCCGGCAGGCGCCAATGCGCTCAAGGGAAAGGCCAACCTGGGCGAGTCCCACGACAGCGTGAAGGTGGTCACCGCCCTGACCATGCCCGGCCAGAAGCCGGTTCAGGCCCGCTTTGAAGTGGGCCACGCCGGCCACTGAGACCGTATGGGTGGCATGAGGATCACCTCCTCATGCCACCCCGAACAAGGAGATGCGCGATGAGCGCCAAAAAGAAACTTGCCACGGCGGCGGTCTCGCTGATCGCCATGACGCTCGCCGGTCCGGCCCGCGCCGCCGAAATCGTCAAGCTCTCCGAGGTTTCTCACCTGCACGGCATCGCCGTGGACCCCGGCGACCCGTCCCGCCTGTATCTCGCCTCACATCACGGGGTGTGGCTGACCAACCCCGACGGCACGGCGACCCGGGTTTCCGACAATCGGCACGACTACATGGGATTCACGCCCAATCCGGCACAGCCCGGCGCCTTCTTCGCCAGCGGTCATCCCGAGACGGGCGGGAACCTAGGCGTCCTCGTTTCGACGGACGGCGCTAAGACCTGGAAAGCGGTCTCGAAGGGCGTCAACGGTCCGGTGGACTTCCACTCGATGGACGCCAGTCCGGTCGATCCCAACGTGCTCTACGGCCACTACGGCAGCGTCCAGGTTAGCCGGGATGCTGGGAAGAGCTGGGAGGTCACCGGCAAGCCGCCCGCCGACATGTTCGACCTGGCAGCGTCGGCCAAGGACGCGAATACCGTCTACGCCGCCACGCGCAGCGGCCTGATGGTCAGCCGCGACGCCGGAAAAACCTGGCAGGCGGCCTATATGGTGGCGCGCCCTGCGACCATGGTCACGACGACCAGGGACGGCACCGCCTACGCCTTCCAGGTCGGCAGCGGCCTGCTCAAGACCACCGAACCCAGCCCGGCGTGGCAGCCGGTCAGCAACGGCTTCGGCGACGCGGTCCTGCTGCATCTCGCGATGGATCCAACCAACCCGCAGCGCCTGTATGCGGTGACCGACAGGTCGGCCATCCTGGCCAGCCAGGATGGCGGGAAGACCTGGAAGCCGTTCCAGTCATGACGCACCGGAGGAGGTGGTCGTGAAAAAGGCGTTGAAAGTCGGCATTGGCTTGACCTTGGGCGCTGTGGTCGCGGTGGCTGGCGCGGTCATGCTCGTCGGTGCGAAGGCGGGCGCCGATCCGACCGATGCCGCGCAGGTCGCCCGAGGGCGGGTGGTGTATGCCGAGCAGTGCGCGTCGTGCCACGGGGTTCGGCTCGAGGGTCAGCCGAACTGGCAGAGCCGCAAGCCCGACGGCCGTCTGCCGGCGCCCCCTCATGACGCCTCCGGCCATACCTGGCACCACCCGGACCCGGACCTCTTCAAGATCACCAAGCAGGGCATCGCCGCGTTCGCTCCGCCGGACTACAGCAGCGACATGCCGGCGTTCGGCAGCAGCTTGAGCGACGCCGACATCTGGGCCGTTATCGCCTTCATCAAAAGCTCCTGGCCGGAGGAGATCCGTCGCCGCCACACCGCGATGAGCGAGCGGTCGAAGAACTGAGGAGAAGAAGACCTCAGCCTGCACATCGGGATTGACCTTCCAGTCACTGGAAGTTGGAGCATGGGTTCCAAGGTCGCCGCCACACCCCAAACCCATGTGGCGCCGCGCAACACCGGGGGTACCGACGCCGGGCCTGCGAAGGGAGATGCGAACATGAACGACCTGCACCATGGCCATGGGCATCAGCACGGACATGACCATCATGGTCACCATCATCACGCAGCACCCGACGACCATAGGACGGTCAAAGACCCTGTCTGCGGCATGATGGTCGACCCGGAGCGGACCGCGCACCACGCGGAGCATGATGGGCACAGCGTCCACTTCTGCTCGGCGCGCTGCCACGACAAGTTCGTCGCCGCCCCGGAGCAATACCTGAAGCCGGAAGCCAAGCCCGCGGCGCCTGAGCGGGCCGGGCAGGCCTCCCCCCAGAAGGGCGTCCTCTACACCTGCCCGATGCACCCGGAAATCCGTCAGGAGGGGCCGGGCAACTGCCCGATCTGCGGCATGGCCCTGGAACCGGTGGGTGCCAGCCTCGAAGAGGGGCCGAACCCGGAACTCGTCGACATGACCCGGCGCTTCTGGATCGGCCTGGTGCTCAGCGTGCCGCTGCTGGTCCTGGAGATGGGCAGCCACATTCCGGCCCTTGGCCTGCATGACCTGGTGCCGCCGCGCCTCTCCATCTGGATTCAGTTTCTCCTGGCGACGCCGGTCGTGCTGTGGGCAGGTTGGCCGTTGCTGGAGCGCGGCTGGCAATCGTTCCGGCGGCGCAGCCTGAACATGTTCAGCCTGATCGCGCTCGGGGTCGGCGTTGCCTACCTCTTCAGCTTGGCCGCGACCTTCCTGCCCGGTCTTTTCCCGGCGGGCTTCCGGGGCATGGACGGGGTGGTGGCCGTCTACTACGAGGCCGCCGCGGTCATCACCGTGCTGGTGCTGCTCGGCCAGGTGCTGGAACTGCGCGCCCGCGAACAGACCGGTGGCGCCATCCGGGCCCTGCTGAACCTGGCGCCCAAGACGGCCCGCCGCATCAAGGAGAGCGGTGAGGATGAGGAGGTTTCCCTCGACCAGGTCCGAGTCGGCGACCGGCTGCGCGTCCGCCCCGGCGACGGGGTGCCGGTCGACGGCGAGGTGCTCGAGGGTCGCAGCGCCGTGGACGAGTCGATGGTCACCGGCGAGAGCATGCCGGTGGAGAAGGAGCCCGGCGCCAAGGTGATCGGCGGCACCGTGAACCAGACGGGCGCCTTGGTGATGCGGGCCGAGAAGGTCGGCTCCGACACCATGCTGTCGCGCATCGTTACCATGGTGGCCGAAGCCCAGCGCTCTCGCGCCCCCATCCAGCGGATGGCGGATGTGGTGTCCGGCTATTTCGTCCCGGCGGTTATCCTGGCCGCCCTCCTCGCCTTCGTCGGCTGGATGGTCTGGGGGCCGGACCCGGCCTTCGCCTATGCGCTGATCGCGGCGGTCTCGGTGCTCATCATCGCGTGCCCCTGTGCCCTGGGGCTGGCGACGCCGATGTCGATCATGGTCGGGGTGGGAAAGGGAGCGACGGCCGGCGTGCTGATCAAGGACGCGGCGAGTCTGGAGCGGCTCGAGAAGGTCGACACGCTGGTGGTCGACAAGACCGGCACGCTGACCGAGGGAAAGCCGCGGGTGACCGCGGTCGTCCCGGCAGCTGGTATCGACGAGGCGGAGCTTCTCTCCCTGGCAGCCAGCCTGGAGCGGTCAAGCGAACACCCCCTGGCGGCTGCCATCGTCACGTCCGCCAGGGAGCGGGAACTGCCGTTGCAGGAGGTGACCGACTTTGGCTCGGTGACCGGCAAAGGTGTGGTTGGGAGGGTTGGCGGCCGCGAGGTCCTGCTCGGCAATGCGGCGATGATGCGAGACCGGGGCGTGGTCCTTGGCGACCTGGATGCACGCGCCGACGAGCTGCGGCGGGAGGGGGCGACGGCGCTGTTCGCCGCGGTGGACGGCCGCCCAGGCGGCGTGATCGCCGTGGCCGATCCGATCAAGGCGAGCACGCCGCATGCACTGGAGACGCTGCGCGCCGATGGCGTGCGGATCGTCATGCTGACCGGCGACAACCGGACCACTGCCGAGGCGGTGGCTCGCCGTCTGGGCATCGACGAGGTCGAGGCCGAGGTCCTGCCCGACCAGAAGCATCAGATCGTGCGGAAGCTGAAGGCGGAGGGCCGCGTGGTCGCCATGGCCGGCGACGGCGTCAACGATGCCCCCGCACTCGCCAAAGCGGACGTCGGGGTCGCCATGGGCACCGGGACCGAGGTGGCGATCCAGAGCGCCGGCGTGACGCTGGTGAAGGGCGACCTCGCCGGCATCGCCCGGGCTCGGGTGCTGAGCCGCGCCACCATGGGCAACATCCGCCAGAACCTCTTCCTGGCCTTTGTCTACAACGCGCTCGGGGTGCCGGTGGCGGCCGGAGTCTTCTATCCCCTGTTCGGCTGGACGTTGAGCCCGATCATCGCGGCCGCCGCCATGGCGCTGAGTTCGGTGTCGGTCATCGGCAATGCCCTGCGCTTGCGCATGACGAGCCTGTAGGCGCAGGTCCATCACTGGCAATTGGCCTTACCCCAGACCGGTTCTGATCCGCGCTCACAATGCAGAAACACAATTGTCATCGCTATGCTTTTGGGGCATCACACGCTGAGGCATTCACTCCGAGTTGAGAAATCTCGCAAGCTGAACGCTAGAACGGCGGAATCATGATGGTGGTGGGGCCGAGGTACAAATGACAGGCGACGACCAATTTATCGACCTGACGCCGGCTCCTCCGACCACCACCATGCTGACAGCGGGGCAAGTCGCGAACGGACCGAGCGTATCTCCCTTCGTCATCATCAGCGGTTACTCCCCTGACGAATGGGAGACATTCGTTGAAGACTGGCTCCTCTACGGTAGAAAGGCTCAGTATCTCCAGCTTGGGCGACCAACCGGAAGTGGTGATAAAGGCATCGACATCGCAGGGTACACGGATAAGAACCAGCTTCTGGGGGTGTGGGATAATTATCAATGTAAGCACTACGACTCACCTTTGACCCCTGGCAACGCATGGCCGGAGATCGGAAAGATCCTTTGGTATTCCTTCCAAGGGGATTATGTACCACCGAGGAAGTATTATTTTTGCGCACCTAAAGGTATCGGCACGAAGTTAACGCTATTGCTTTCAAACAAGGTGAAATTGAAAAGTGAAGCGATAAAGTACTGGGTGAGCCTTGGTTCTAAAGTGCCGTTGGCAGGGAGCACCGTAGTGCCCTTGGAAGAGGATTTTTCTGCATACGTTAATGCTTTTGATTTTTCAATTTTCGGCGCGGTTGAATTGAGCGCAATTGTGGCTGAACACAAAGCGTCTTCCCCCAATCACATTTCGCGCTTTGGAGGCGGACCACCGCCGCGCCCAAAGGTGGGGCCGTTGCCCGCCGCTACAGCAGACAGCGAGGCCCGTTATACGCGTAAGCTTTTTGATGCATATGAGGATCATAAGAAATCTCAGGTGCTGACCGAGGCCTGTCTAACCAAATGGCGGGAGATCGCACAGCATTATCAGCGGCAGCGTGAAGCCTTCTACCATGCCGAGTCCTTGCGTGTGTTTGTCAGAGAGTCATTCGAAGAGGGAACATACGTTAGCCTACAGAAGGAGATCTTCCACGCTGTCATTGATACGCATGACGACAACCATCCAGATGGGTTTTCTCGCGTAAAGGCTGTTACGAAGGCAGCGCAGGATTTGCCGCTGGACGGGCACCCGCTTGCTTCGTGCGTGCTCACGCTGGATAAGCGCGGCATTTGCCACCAGTTGGCCAACGAGAATGATCCCGAGCACGAACTCGTCTGGGTGCAGAAATGACCGGACGTCCACAGACCTACAATGGTCCGTTGGAGGCTGGTGTGCGCGCAGTCGCCGTCCTTACGGCCATTTTCCCCCAAGCATTGGATTTGCATTGGCTGACGATGCTCGACTATCTGCTCACACATACCGGAGAACTGGGGGGACCCGAGAACATTCATCCCCCGTCTCCCATTCAAGCCCCGGCGACCGAGGTGCGGCGCAAATTGGTACAGAAAGCCCTAATGCTCATGATGACGCGCGATCTCGTTACACGCGAGGTCAGCGCGAACGGCATCCGATACGCTGCCGGTGACAGCGCTGTACCGTTTCTCGACGGGTTGCGGAGCCCTTACATGGTAGCAATCAAAGAGCGTGCGGTTTGGCTGGCCGAGCATCTCGGCGAGTTCAGCAACGCCAAGCTCGATGCGTTTGCCAGCACTTCGTTTGACCGATGGGTAGCCGAGTTCCAGGCCATCGAGCAGAGCCTTGGCGGTGATGCATGACCCTCAAGGGGATCAGACTTCACCACCTCTCCTTTTTGAGCCCTAAGCTGCCTGCGGCGATCGTGCCGTTCAAGCCAGGCCTCAACGTAATCTATGGTGCCTCCAACACCGGCAAGTCGTTCATCCTGGAAGCGATCGACTTCATGCTGGGCGGTCGACCACCGTTGCGGGATATACCGGAGCGTGTCGGTTACGATCGGGTCTTGTTGGGTCTTGAGACCTTGGATGGAAGGGAGTTCACGCTCCTGCGCAGTGTTGACGGAGGTGCATTCAAGGTTTTCATCGGCCTCTATGACACTGAGCTTCCTGAAGAGGAAGGGCAG
This sequence comes from Azospirillum sp. TSH64, assembly GCF_003116035.1. Taxonomy (GTDB): domain Bacteria; phylum Pseudomonadota; class Alphaproteobacteria; order Azospirillales; family Azospirillaceae; genus Azospirillum. The sequence continues at coordinate 947,394 of NZ_LGQW01000015.1, read as the reverse complement.
AACCTTGGAGATCAGCACAACGACCGACGTGACGACAATCTATCGGTCTTTCTGCTGAGTTTGGTTGGGTTCTCTGATCGCAAGCTTCGCAAGAACGCCAACGGTGGCATACAGAGTCTCAGTTTCCGCAACTTGGCTCGTCTGCTGGTGGTCAACGAAGAAGAAATCATCCAGCAACGCTCCCCTCTATCTGATGGCAATTACGTAGCTGACACGGCGAATACGGCTGTGTTCAAGCTCATGATCACTGGTATGGATGACTCCGCACTAATGTCGGGAGCAACAAAGAAGGCTGATGATTTGTCGCGAGAGGCACAATTGGGCCTCCTCGCGCAGATGATCAAGGAGTATACGTCTGAGATTAAGGATATGGCAGGGAAGCCAAGCGAGCTTGAGGATCAATTGCTGAAATTGGAAACGGCAATGGAGTCGCGCGGAAACCAGCTGTCTATTACTGAAGAAAAATATAGAGTTGCTTCCAGTAAGCGTCGAGAACTTATGCGTCAGTACGAAGAGGGAAGCAATAGGCTGGCGGAAATATCCAGTTTAATCGAGCGCTTCAATCTTCTATCTAGGCATTATGATACCGACATTGAGCGGCTGCGGGGAATTGAGGAGGCTGGCATCCTGTTCACCGCACTTGGTCCTGCGACCTGCCCGCTCTGCGGTGCTGCACCTGAATTTCATCAACTGACGGAAGACTGTGAGGGTGACGTAAGCGTAGTTATTGAGGCTGCGCGTGCTGAAGTTCAAAAACTTGAGCCACGCCGCCAAGAACTCGCTGTTACCATGGCCACGCTTCACACTGAGGGCACGACATTTGCCACCCGCCTTCCGAGGCTAAGTCAGAGAATCGAAGCGCTGTCAAAAGAGATCGAGGGAATGATTGGACCCAGCCTGCGTCAAGGCCGAGCTGCCTACGCAGAGCTGGCTAATAAGCGCGGAGAAGTGAGAGAGGCATTGGCGATGTACCGCACTCTTTCCGATCTTCATAGGCGGCGCGAAATTCTGGAGCGGGAGGCGGATAAGCCACCTTCTAATTATCCGGTGACTGTTCTTACGCAATCAGCAGTCAATCCTTTCTCAGAAATGGTGAAAGATATATTGGAGCTTTGGAAATTTCCAGATATCGAGTCAGTTACTTTTGACTTAAAAGACAAAGACTTGATCGTTAATGGGAAAAAGAGAAGCTCTTTTGGGAAGGGGCTGCGCGCTATCACTCAATCCGCCTTTACCATTGGTCTGATGGAATATTGCCGCTCAAATGATCTTCCGCACCCAGGATTTGTGGTTTTAGACTCTCCGCTTCTTTCCTATCGGAAGCCAGAAGGGCCTGGGGATGATTTGAGGGGAACGGATGTTAATGAACATTTCTACTTACATCTATCATCGCTCCGGGATGATCGGCAGGTGATCGTAATTGAGAACACTGATCCACCAGCCGATTTTCAGAGGCTTGAGTCAGCGCTGCGGTTTACAGCAAACCATACCTTTGGTCGGGCTGGACTATTTCCTATGGCCGGCACGCAGTAGGGTCACGTTGCGGGGTGTGAGATGCACAGGGCATCTTCATGATTGAGTCGAGCAAGCCCTGGTCGCGTGCTTAGTCGAGCAGCGCCTTGACGTTGACGGCGCAACGCCCAAGCGTCGGTCTTGGTCGGGCTACTCTGACATTCCAACTGGCGACCTGTGTGGGCGAGCAGCGGCTTTTCACCTCCGGCAGCGTTGTGGATGGTCGCGACCAATTTCAACAGCCGCATGTTCTGCGCCACCCCCCTCTTACAGCTCGGTCGCGCGGGCTTCAGCAAGCTGGGATCCATGCCTCCTTGATCCTCCTTTTTGCTACGGCGTGCCCATCCAAGCGACACGGATCGGGGCCGCATCTGTGGCAAGGCGCTTGCTGAACCTCCATTATTCGACTAATGTCGAAATATGGAAACGAAGAACGCCATCGATGCCTTCGCGGCCCTGGCCCACGACACCCGTCTGGCCGTGTTCCGCCTGCTCATCCAGACCGGGCCGAACGGGTTGACCGCTGGTGATGTCGCACAGCAGGTTGGCGTGCCCGGCTCGACCCTGTCGCACCATCTGGCGACGCTGGAGCGCGCCGGGCTGCTGCGTTCCCGGCGGGTCCAGCGGCAAATCTTCTACGCCTGCGACTACGAAGGCACCCGGCAGGTGATCGCCTTCCTGATGGAGGACTGCTGCCAGGGCCGTCCCGAGCTGTGTTCCGCCGACCTCCTCCAGGCGGGAGCCTGCAGCCCGGCAGGCTGCGGCCTCGAGACCTAACCCGACCCACCGCATGCCGCGATCTGGAAAAGGCGATTCTGCGATGACCGACCGCGTCTACAACGTCCTGTTCCTGTGCACCCATAACAGCGCCCGCAGCGTCATGGCGGAGTGCCTGCTGAACCGCGAGGGCAAGGGCCGCTTCCGCGGCTTCAGCGCCGGCAGCCAGCCGTCCGGGCGCATCAACCCCTACGTCCATGACCTGCTGGAACGGCTCGGCTTCCCGACCGCCGAGCTGCGCTCCAAGACCTGGGACGAGTTCGCCGAAGCGGGCGCGCCGCACATGGATTTCGTCTTCACCGTCTGCGACAACGCTGCCGGCGAGGTCTGCCCGGTGTGGCCGGGACAGCCGATGACGGCGCATTGGGGCTTCCCGGACCCGTCCAGCGCCCAGGGCAGCGACGCGGAGAAGGCCGCCTTCACCGCCACGGTGTTCGGGCAAATCCAGCGCCGCATCCAGGCCTTCGTCAGCCTGCCGATCGCTTCGCTCGACCGGCTGGCGCTGAAGCGCAAGCTGGATGACATGGGGCAGGCGTCCGCCACCCCGGAGGCGGCGCGATGACGCCGGTCACCATCTACCACAACCCGGCTTGCGGCACCTCGCGCAACACGCTGGCGCTGATCCGCAACAGCGGCGTCGAGCCGACGGTGATCGAGTATCTGAAGACGCCGCCGGCGCGCGACGAGCTGGCCGATCTGATCCGCCGCATCGGCGTGCCGGTGCGCGCCGTGCTGCGCGAGAAGGGCACGCCCTATGCCGAACTCGGGCTCGGCGACCCGTCGTTGAGCGACGACCGGCTGCTCGACGCCATGATGGCGCACCCGATCCTGATCAACCGGCCGATCGTGGTGACGCCGCTCGGCGCGCGGCTGTGCCGCCCGTCCGAGGCGGTGCTCGACATCCTCCCCGATGCCCAGCGCGGCGCCTTCGCCAAGGAAGATGGCAAGCAGGTCGTCGATGCCGCCGGACAGCGCATCGGCAAAGCCTCCTGACGGACACGCATCATGACCGCTGACATCCAGGACGCCCCGGCGGCCCGCCCCGCCATGGGGCTGTTCGAGCGTTATCTCAGCGTCTGGGTGGCGCTGTGCATCGTCGCTGGCATTGCGCTCGGCCATCTGGTGCCCGGCCTGTTCCAGGCCATCGCCGCGGCCGAGGTCGCCAAGGTCAACCTGCCGGTGGCGGTGCTGATCTGGCTGATGATCGTGCCGATGCTGCTGAAGATCGATCTCGGCGCGCTGGGGCAGGTCAAGGAGCACTGGCGCGGCGTCGGAGTGACGCTGTTCATCAACTGGGCGGTCAAGCCCTTCTCGATGGCGCTGCTGGGCACGCTGTTCATCGGAAACCTCTTCGCTCCGCTGCTGCCGCAGGACCAGATTTCCTCCTACGTTGCCGGCCTGATCCTGCTGGCGGCGGCGCCCTGCACCGCCATGGTGTTCGTCTGGTCGAACCTGTGTGAGGGCGAGCCGCACTACACGCTGAGCCAGGTGGCGCTGAACGACATCATCATGGTCTTCGCCTTCGCGCCGCTGGTCGGGCTGCTGCTGGGCGTCGCGTCGATCACCGTGCCGTGGGACACGCTGCTGCTGTCGGTAATGCTCTACATCGTCATTCCCGTGGTCGGCGCTCAACTCTGGCGCCGCAGCCTGCTGGCCAGCGGCGGCGAGCCCGTGCTGAAACGCAGGCTGGACTTCATCCAGCCGGTGTCGCTGGCGGCGCTGCTGACCACGCTGGTGCTGCTGTTCGGCTTCCAGGGCGAGCAGATCCTCGCCCAACCGCTGGTCATCCTGCTGCTGGCTGTGCCGATCCTGATCCAGGTCTATTTCAACGCCGGGCTGGCCTACTGGCTGTCGCGCCGCTTCGGCGTGGCGTGGTGCGTGGCGGCGCCGGCGGCGCTGATCGGCGCCTCCAACTTCTTCGAGCTGGCGGTCGCCGCCGCCATCAGCCTGTTCGGGCTGGGCTCCGGCGCTGCGCTCGCCACCGTGGTCGGCGTGCTGGTCGAGGTGCCGGTGATGCTGTCGGTGGTGAAGATCGTCAAGGCGACCAAGCCCTGGTACGAGGGACGAACCCATGCATGATATCGAGACGACCGGACGCGACTCCTTGCCGAGCCTGGACGAGCCCTATTTCGATGTGCCCGACCTCGACAGGCTGACACCGGAGCGGCCGTCGACCCACCCGCCGCGCATCCTGCTGCTCTACGGCTCGCTGCGGGAGCGGTCCTACAGCCGATTCCTGGCCGAGGAAGCCGCCCGGCTGCTCCAGCGCATGGGGGCGGAGACGCGCATCTTCGACCCGCGCGACCTGCCACTGCCGGACAGCGTGCCGGCCGACCATCCCAAGGTGGCGGAGCTGCGCGCCCTGTCACTATGGTCGGAGGGACAGGTTTGGGTCAGCCCGGAGCGGCACGGCACCATCACCGGCATCCTGAAATGCCAGATCGACTGGCTGCCGCTGGAAAGCGGCGGCGTCCGGCCGACCCAGGGCCGGACCTTGGCGGTGATGCAGGTCTCCGGCGGCTCGCAATCCTTCAATGCGGTCAACGCGATGCGGGTGCTGGGGCGCTGGATGCGGATGGTGACCATTCCGAACCAGTCGTCGGTGGCCAAGGCGTTCCAGGAGTTCGACGAGGCCGGGCGGATGAAGCCGTCGCCCTACTACGACCGTGTGGTGGACGTGATGGAGGAACTGGTCAAGTTCACCCTGCTGGTGCGCGACCGCAGCGACTACCTGACCGACCGCTACAGCGAACGCCGCGAAGCCGGGTTGAAGGCCGAAACCGAGGCGCAGGCCTTGGCCGCTGCGGCGATGAGCGGCGAGACCAAGGCATAGGTGGGCAGGAACCGTCCCCGCGCCGCGGCTGGCCTCGACCTTCGCCACGTGGAGGTGGCCTGGAGGATGCGTCTGTTGGGTCTTCCTGGCCCGTTGGGCGCTTACCGCGGCGCGTTCTCAGTTGTATTGATCGCGTCGAGCATAGGCCGCAGATGGTCCATGAGCTTGGCATTCAACTCCGGCGTAATGCGAATCGGATTCCTGGCATGCATCCGCCACCCTGGCAGCAACTCATCGTGAAGGCGGCTGATCAAGAAGTCGCCGTCCAAGGGTGGATAGGCAGCGTAGGTCAAGGAACCTTGTTGCTGAACCTCGTCTGGAAGGCCATCGTAGTGACGGCGTAGCTTGGCCAAATCAGCCTTCAACTCCGGGCCGTGGATGAATCTCTGCTGTTCGTTCATGAACAACGGAACCGTTTGCCGGTGGAAATCATCGGACGACGTGAAGGCCATGCAGAACGGCAGATAATAAAGATAGGCAATATCCACCCGGGTTTTCGCCTTCTTCGAGGTCTGAATCAGTTCAGCTCCAAGCCCGATCAGGAAGAACATCTCGACGGCGAACACATGCGCGGCGTAGGGGGCGAAAAGACGCAGACAGGGGCATTTCATTTCACGCCAGCGTTGCTGGATCTTTGTCCAGAGCTCCTTCGGAATTTGAAGGGCATCCAGAGCAGCTTTGAGCGTTTTGAAATTCTCCCCTCGGTCGTCGACCAGCGTTTTGGCAATGCGTGCCACATCGTCAAGGGTCTTGATCTCACGCCAATGGGAGCGGACGAAGTTCAGGCTTTTGGCCGTAGTTTGCAGGTCGATTTCGGCAACAGCCTGACGCCATTGGGCGGCCAGAGCGTGCTCCATGCCTTCGAAATCGCCCTCCTGCCATCGACGCAACGCTTCCATCTCAGGCGCCTCATCGAAGACAACCCCGATTTTGCCCGTCCGGTCACGGACCCGTCGGCCACCACGCACCACCGGGCGCCCGGTCATGGCCACTGGATTTCCCAGCAAATCCTGGATCACGAGCGAGTGATGGTCGATGTTGGAAAAAGTCCCTAGAGGGCCGACCTTCGCCGCAAGCCCGCCAACGATCGCTTCCGGTGTGCGTTCGCCCCGTGGTGTCTTCTTGAGGTCTCCTAGCACTTCGATCAGGAAAACCGGCGTGAGGACACCTCGGAAGTGACGTTCGAGCCAGAACGCTTCCTCTTGGTTCAGACTCTGCAGAAGGCTCTTGTCGTAGATCAGCGTCGGTCCCAGGGACATCATGGGCTCCAAGATGTTCAGCTACAGTGTACGGCAGGTGACGGGAGAACGAGAACGGCACCGGAGCGCTACTGTCGCAATCCAGTCAATCCTGAGTTATTTGAGGCCGTCGTGCGTGATCGGCCGTCATCTCAGGTGCCATCCTCGAACGGGTCGAGCAAGCCTTGCTCGCGAGCGCGATCGAGCAAGGCCTTGACGCTCGATGGCGCCCAGGTCCTAGCACCGGTTTTGGTCGGGATGCCCTGACGCTCCAGCTGGCGGCCAATGCGGGCGAGCGTCGGCTTCTCGCCATCGGCGGCGTTGTGGATGGTCGCGACCAGTTCCACCAGCCGCCTGTCCTGCGCCACTGCTTTCTTGGAGCGCCGTGGTGCCGCCTTCAGCAGACTGGGATCAGCCAAACCGTCGCCGACCAAGCGACGCACGGCCCGGATCAGGGCGTCGCGCGTCCAGGGCGCCGGGTTGTCGCCGGGGCGCTTCTTCACCGCGGTGTTGAGCACATCGACGACACGGTCCCAGGGGTGCGCCGGCCGCAGCCGCTCGACGACGGGAAGAAACTCCCCAGCCCCCTCAGCGACACGCTCACTGAGCCGGTCGTCCCGGGCGCGGGCTACCCGGCGCCGGGCGAGTGGGTCCTTGGCGATCAGTCCCGGATTGCCCGGCTGCTTGCCGATCGCCTTGGCGGCCCGTACGCCGGCTTTCGTCCGCTCGCGGATCAACGAGCGCTCGAACTCGGCTACGGCACCAAGGATCTGCAGGGTGAACTTCCCCTGCGGGCTGCCGGTGTCGATAGGATCGCCGAGCGACTTGAAGGCCGCTCCCTTGCGCTCCAGGTCGTCGATCACGTCGAGAAGGTGGGCGAGCGAGCGCGCCAAGCGGTCGATGCGCACCACTACCAGCGTGTCGCCCTTGCGGACGCGGTTCAGCAACGCCTTGAGCTGGGGGCGCTCGCGATCGGCGCCGGAGGCGTTCTCCCGAAAGATCTCGGTGCAGCCAAACTTTTTCAGATCGAGGAACTGCGCCTCGGTCGACTGGTCCTCGGTGGAGACTCGCGCGTAGCCGATGAGGGCCATGACGGCTGTTTCCTGTGCTGCGATGGCTTTCCAGCCAGCAGGGAATGGCAACCCCAACCGGCCGGCTGCGCCAGCATACCTAATTTTCAGGATAACCGTTTATCCATAACCGGTCGGTTGATACCCAGCGGAATGATTTTGTCGGTTTGCCCTAGGCCCAGCTACCGCTGCCTGGGGTGAGACAGAACCCCGAAGCAAATAGTCGGCTGGCATACACCAGTCAAAGCGACCAGGAATGTGTGCCCCGATTGGGCATGTGTCGGGTTCTCGGAAAGAGTGCATGTTTTCAATGGCTTGAGATCGACCTTTCGTGCTCATGGATCGGCTACTCGCATGATCCGAGCGGCTAGCCGCCGGTCGTGGAAGGTCTGCGAACCCTAGGATTTAGGCACCTGAAACGCCCTACCCGGCGGTTGCGTCAGCGGTGACGCCTTACAGATTGTCGTCATCAAGACGGCCGATCAGATTTTAATGTCGTTACTTATAGATCTAAGCGCAGTTAATAGAATTCACTGCAATTAGCTGATCTAGTAGGGTTTCCCGGAGTTGCTATGGCGCTTGTCACCATCCTGCCTGCCCTGCTCACCGCCGAACGTGCCCTTGGCCGTCTTGATCAGGCGCTCGCCGACCCGGCGCGGCGTCGGCGTCTGACCGCGGACGTTGCCCGCCGCTCAGCTGTCGCCCTGGTCCGCCTTGATGGCCACCGACTCGACGCTCACGATTTTCAGCGCGCCCTGGCAGCACCGGAGCATGCCCAAGGGGAAGCCGCCCGTGCCGCCCTGCTCGTGCCGATGTTGGCTCAACTGCCTGCCGGCCTGACCGCCACCGTGTCGGCGGACTGCGCAATTGCCTCACCAGAGAAGGAGATCTCCGCCGACGTTGTGACCGCGGTGCGTGCGTCCGTTGCCACGCTGAAGGCATTCGACGTCATGGTAGCTGACGCGCCGAGCAACGCCGAGGGTGAGGAGACTGACTCGGTCTCCGTTCTGCAGCCACTCCTGCCACCCTGGACCTCCCTCTGGTTGGACGAATTGCACCGGCGCTGGAGCGTGGCCCAAGGTGGCCGTTCAGTTGGATTGAGCGGGGCACGGGCCGCCGATGTTGGGTCAGTGCTGAGTGCAGTAGCGGAGGCCTTGGCCGCAGGGCCCGGCATCCTCGGCGCCGCGGGCGCCATTCGCACTCTCGCACGGTGGCCCGACTCGGGAGCGCCAGCCCGATGCGGCCATAGCGACGATTGGGAAAGTGCTGCTCTACGGGCTGCCGTCATGACGCAGCGGCCGCCGACTTCCTGGTGGAGTGCGGTAATGTGGCTTGCCGCTCCCGATCTAATTCGCGATGCGTGCCGACTGCATCATGCTTGGCCGGCGCTGACCGTGGCACTCGCCCGCGACGTCACCGGCTATCGGCTTGCCTTGGCAGGGACGGAAAACGATTGGACGCGTTGGGTCCTCGACACCATTCCGGAATTGGTGGCGCACGAGTTGGAGCGGCTGCGCCATCTGGATGTGATCCATGAAAACTGGGAAGCACGGCTGGCTGCCCCTCAGAGGCGCAACAACTCCCGTCTACCCGACGTGCTGGACTGGCTGCACGACCGCCCGGCATTCACTGTCAGTCGGGTGACGGGCGAGTTGAAATGTCGCTGCGGTCTGTCGCCGCGCGGGGTTCACTTGTTGGTAGAGCAACTTGCCAAGGTTGGTGTGATACGCAATATCGCGGACCGCGGCGGTGAGCGGGTTTGGGCATCCGACCTCAGCTTTCTGCCGCCCGGCCGCTGAACATGCAGGTACCCTACTCTTCCGCATAGAGATGGTGATTAACCGGAAGCACAAACAGAAAGGGCGGAGCCATCTTGGCCCCGCCCTCTTTGCTGGCTCTCAGGGGCCGGAGATGGACCCCGCCGTCTCCGATGAGAGGACGGTTAAAAGCCTCTCAAACATAGGAGTCGGTTTCTCACATTTTGCGAGAATGACCAACACCACCCCGATCACACGTCCAGGTTCGACACCTTGAGTGCGTTGTCCTGGATGAACTCGCGGCGCGGCTCGACCACGTCGCCCATCAGGGTGGAGAAGACCTCCTCCGCCTGATCGACGTGGCTGACGCGGACCTGCAGCAGCGAGCGCTTGGTCGGGTCCAGCGTGGTTTCCCACAGCTGGTCCGGGTTCATCTCGCCCAGGCCCTTGTAGCGCTGGATGGTGACGCCGCGGCGGCCAAGCTCCATCACCGTGTCGAACAGGGCAACGGGGCCGGTCAGGGCGCGGCTTTCCTTCTGCTTCTCGAAGGCCTTGCCGGCGGTGCCGAACACCCGCTTCAGGTCGGCGGCCAGCGCGTCCAGGCGGCGGGCCTCGCCGCTCTTCAGCAGGTCGGTGTCGAACAGGTGGCGGTGGGTGACGCCGCGCCGGGCGCGGATCACGGCATAGCCGCCCTGGGGCAGCGCCTCGCCGCGCCAGCCGCCGTCGGCGTCCAGCCCGTTCATCCGCTCGGCCACCGCCTTGGCCGCGGCCTCGGCCGCCGCCTTGTCGTCGGCCAGGACGGCGGACAGGGTGCCGGCGACCGACGCCTGCTCCACCACCATGGCGTTGCCGACCTTGCGCGACAGCGTGTCGATCGCCGGGCGCGCGGTGCGGGCCTGCTCGACCAGGGCGGCCAGCTGCTCGCCGATCAGCAGCGAGCCGTCCGACAGCCGGACCGACAGGTCGCCCAGCGCCGCCTCGACCAGATACTCCTCGAGCGCCCGGTCGTCCTTCAGGTAGCGCTCCTTGGCGTTGCCGCGCTTGATGCGGTAGAGCGGCGGCTGGGCGATGTAGAGATAGCCGCGCTCGATCAGGTCGGGCATCTGCCGGAAGAAGAAGGTCAGCAGCAGGGTGCGGATGTGGCTGCCGTCCACGTCCGCGTCGGTCATGATGATGATCTTGTGGTAGCGCGCCTTGTCGGCGTTGAACTCGTCGCTGATGCCGGTGCCGAGTGCCGCGATCAGCGTGCCGATCTCCGCCGACGACAGCATCTTGTCCAGCCGCGCCCGCTCCACGTTCAGGATCTTGCCACGCAGCGGCAGGATGGCCTGGGACTGGCGCGAGCGGCCCTGCTTGGCGGAACCGCCGGCCGAATCGCCCTCGACGATGAACAGTTCCGACAGCGCCGGGTCGCGCTCCTGGCAGTCGGCCAGCTTGCCCGGCAGCGACGACATGCTGAGCGAGCTTTTACGCGTGATGTCGCGCGCCTTACGGGCGGCCTCGCGGGCGGCGGCGGCTTCCACCACCTTCTGGATGACGCGGCGGGCGTCGGCCGGATGCTCCTCGAAATACTGGGCCAGCGCTTCGCCCACCACCGCCTCGACGACGGGGCGGACTTCCGACGAGACCAGCTTGTCCTTGGTCTGGCTGGAGAATTTCGGATCGGGAACCTTCACCGACAGGACGCAGGTCAGGCCTTCACGGGCGTCGTCACCCGACAGGCTGACCTTCTCCTTCTTGGCGATGCCGGACTCGGTCGCGTAATTGTTGATCGCACGGGTCAGCGCCGCGCGGAAGCCGGCGAGGTGGGTGCCGCCGTCCTTCTGCGGGATGTTGTTGGTGAAGCAGAGCGTCGTCTCGTGGTAGCTGTCGTTCCACTGCAGCGCACATTCCACCGTCACCACGCCGCCATGCTCGGTTGGCCGCTCGTTCTTCAGCGTGATCGCCGGCTTGTGCAGCGCCGTCTTGGAGCGGTCGAGCCAGCTGACGAAGGCTTCGAGGCCGCCTTCGTAGTGCAGGTCCTGCACCTTCGGCTCCACCCCGCGGGCGTCGGTCAGCAGCAGGCGGACGCCGGAGTTGAGGAAGGCCAGCTCGCGCAGCCGGTGTTCCAACGTGGCGAAATCGAACTCGATGTTGGTGAAGGTCTCGGTCGAGGGCATGAAGGTGACTTCGGTGCCCGACAGCGGCCTGCCCTTCTCCGGCACCATCGGCGCCTCGCCGACGTCGGCCAGCGGCGCCTCGGCGTTGCCGTGGCGGAAGCGCATGGTCCAGGTGCGGCCGCCGCGCCAGATGCGCAGATCCAGCGTCTCGGACAGGGCGTTCACCACCGAGACGCCGACGCCGTGCAGGCCGCCGGAGACCTTGTAGCTGTTCTGGTTGAACTTGCCGCCGGCATGAAGCTGGGTCATCACGACCTCGGCCGCCGAGACGCCTTCCTCCGAATGGATGTCGGTCGGGATGCCGCGGCCGTTGTCGCGCACCGTGACCGATCCGTCGGCGTTCAGCACGACCTCGACCTTGTCGCAATAGCCGGCCAGCGCCTCGTCGATGGCGTTGTCGACCACCTCGTACACCATGTGGTGCAGGCCGGAGCCGTCATCGGTGTCGCCGATGTACATGCCGGGGCGTTTGCGCACGGCATCGAGCCCGCGCAGAACGGTGATCGATTCCGCCCCGTAGTCCGCCTGCTGGGGCTCCGACTGCGGGAGGTCGTTCTTCAGTGCTTCCTGTGCCATGCGTCGACTATAACAGATTCGGTTGCGGATACGGCGGTTTAGCGTGCGTCGGCATGCTTTTTTTCCGGGATTTTTCCCCGATTTCCGCCCCTATCCGGGGCGGATGTGCGCGTCTTCGATGTGGAAGCGGCGGGCGTCGTCCCCAAGCGGGTCGAAAACCCCCTCGTCGGTGCCCGTCATCCAGGCCTGGGCGCCCAATGCCAGGATTTCGCCGAACAGCGCGGCGCGCCGCTCGGGGTCGAGATGGGCGGCCACCTCGTCCAGCAGAAGGATGGGTGCGGCGCCGCGTTCGGCCGCCAGCAGCCGGGCATTGGCCAGAACGATGGCGATCAGCAGCGCCTTCTGCTCGCCGGTGGAGCACAGCGCCGCCGGCATGTCCTTGGGCGCATGGCGGACGGCGAGGTCGCTCTTGTGCGGACCCACGGTGGCGCCGCCGCCGTCGGCATCGGCCCGGCGACCGCTGCGCAGGCTGTCGCGCAGCGCATCCTCCGCCGCCAGCGCCGGGCCTTCGTCCAGCCAGCGCTCCACCGTGCCGGCGACGGCGAGGTCGGCGCCGGGGAAGGGGCCGACCGAGCGGGCGCAGGCGGCGCGCAGCCGCTGCACCACCTCGCGCCTTGCCGCGGCGACGGCGATGCCGGTGGTCGCCATCTGGTCTTCCAGCGCGCCGAGCCAACCCTCGTCGAAGCGGCCGTCGCGCAGCAGCCGGGCGCGTTCGCGCAAGGCATGCTCATAGCGCGACAGCCGGCCGGCATGGGCGGGGTCGAAGCCGAAGACCAGCCGGTCGAGGAAACGCCGCCGTCCGCTCGACCCTTCGAGGAACAGCCGGTCCATCTGCGGGGTCAGCCAGACCATGGCGACATGGTCGGCGAGTGCCGTCTGGCCCTTGGCCGGGTGGCCGTCGATGCGGACCAGCCGGCGGTCGCGCTCGGAACTGCGGCTTCCGTCATGCGGCTCGCGGCCGGTGCCGATCTCCACCGGCCCCAGCGGGGTGTCGAGCGTTGCCGCCACCGCCCAGCCGGCGCCGGGCGGCGAGCCCAGCCGTTCCACCTCGGCCAGCCGGGCGCCGCGGATGCCGCGGCCGGGGGCAAGGAAGCTGACGGCTTCCAAGAGGTTGGTCTTGCCGGCGCCGTTCGGGCCGATCAAGGCGACGGGCCGGCGGTCGGGCTCCAGCCGCGCGGAGTCGTAGCCGCGGAAACGCGTCAGCGTCATCCGCCTGACCGCAAGGGCCGGAGCAAAAGCCGGGGTCGCGGCGGACACGCCGCCGCTCATCGAAACTGCCGTGTGGTGCAACTGGTCCGTTCCGCCTGGGGCGGGGAGGATCCCCGCAGCCCCATCACACGCGCATCGGCATCAGGACGTAGAGCGCGGTCGAGTCGGCGACGTCGCGGATGATGGTTGGCGACGCGGCGTCGGCCAGCGTGAACTGGGCGCCCTCGCCCTCGATCTGCTGCGTGATGTCCAGCAGATAGCGAGAGTTGAAGCCGATTTCCAGGGGGGACTCCTGGTAGCTGACCTCCAGCTCCTCGGTCGCGCTGCCCGATTCCGGGCTGGTGGCGGACAGGGTGAGCGCGCCGCGGACGAGCGACAGCTTCACCGCCCGGCTCTTCTCGGTGGAGATGGTGGCGACGCGGTCGACGGCGGCGGCGAACAGCTTGGCGTCCACCTCCATCACCTTGTCGTTGCCGACCGGGATCACCCGCTCATAGTCGGGGAAGGTGCCGTCGATCAGCTTGGAGGTGACGACGACACTGTCGAAGCCGAAGCGGATCTTGTTGTCGGACATCGACAGCTCGATGCGGTCGGCGGCCTCGTCGACCAGCTTGCGGATTTCGGTGACGGTCTTGCGCGGGATGATGACGCCGGGGATGGCCTCGGCCCCGTCCGGCAGCGGCATCTCGACCCGCGCCAGCCGATGGCCGTCGGTGGCGACGGCGCGCAGCACCGGCGTCTCCAGGCTGCCCATCTTGCTCTTGGCGGCGTGCAGGTAGATGCCGTTCAGGTAATAGCGCGTCTCCTCGGTGGAGATGGCGAAGCGGGTGCGGTCGATCAGCCCGCGCAGGTCGGCGGCGGCGACCGAGAAATTGTGCTTCAGCTCGCCGCTGGACAGCTGCGGGAAATCCTCCACCGGCAGGCAGGACAGCTTGAACTGCGACCGGCCGGCGCGCAGCGTCAGGATGGTGCCGTCGCCGCCGATGTCCAGCTCCACCTGGCTGCCGTCGGGCAGCTTGCGGACGATGTCGAACAGGGTGTGGGCGGGGGCGGTGGTGCCGCCGGGGCGCCCGACCGTCGCCGGGACCGTCTCGACGATCTCCAGATCCATGTCGGTGGCGGCCAGCGACAGCTCGCCGTCGCCCGCGCGCAGCAGGACGTTGGACAGGATCGGAATGGTGTTCCGCCGCTCGACCACACTCTGCACGTGACCCAGGGAACGGAGAAGGGCGGCGCGTTCGATGGTGATGTTCATGCTGGCGTCGTCTCGGCCGGAGGGGAGCTGTTCTTGCGGAGCCACCGGGGTTGCGGGCCGTTGTCCGGCCGTCCCGCCCCGAGCGGGCGCGCATCATACCACATCGACGGGTGGGTCGAACCAAATTGTTGCGGCTAAGGCCTTCGGCCGAAGGGGATTCACGCCTCCCCCCGCCGTTTTGCCTCATGCAGGCGCAGAATATCGACGAAATCGGCGCTCTGCCAGTTGCGGGACCGGCTCAGCTCGCTGCGCACGCTGGCGACGAAGGCGTCGATCACCGCCCATTCGTCGGCCGCGATCTCGCCATCGGCCTCCAGATAGCTGTAGACCACCCGGTGCAGGCCCTGGCTGACCGGGCTGATCCAGCCATCCACCGTCTCGCCCATCGCCGCCATCAGCCGGCGGATGCGCAGCATGTGGGCCATGCGATGGGCCGGCCTCTCCTGCGGCTCGGCCTTCATCGCCTGGAGGAAGGCGAGGCGGCCGGTCTCCACCGCATAGAGGCGCAGCGACTTCAGCTCCGGGTTGGCATAGCCGGCGGCGCCGAGGGTGCGGCCCCAGCGCCAGACCAGCTCCAGCAGCCAGACGATGTCCTCATGGTCGGGCACCGGGGCATGGCGGGCGCCCATCGCCGCCTGCATCCGGGCGGCCAGCGCCGGCATCACCGTGCCGGTCAGCTCGCGGCTGACCGCCGCCAGCTCCGCCCGCAGGGCCGGGCCGGTCGAGCGGCTGGCGAGGAAGCCGGTGCCGGACAGCGCGGTTAGCGCCCGGTCGAAGCGCTCCACCGCCTCGTGCAGCAGGGCGCGGGTCGGGGCTGGGGCGGACAGCACGCCGCCATCCTGGATGTCCATGTCGCCGAACATGCCGTCCACCACCTCGCGGATGGTGGTGCAGGCGGCGGTGAAATGGCAGAGCAGGGCGCGCAGCAGCGGGTGGGACTCGCGCACCGCCGGTCCCCCCGACCCGACATGCTCGCGCACATGGCGCAGGAACACGTCGTAGCGCCGCTTGACGTTCAGCCCATAGAGCGGGGCGAACCAGGCCAGCAGCTGCGACTGGTCGCGGAAGGGCAGGCCGAGGTCGCGCACCCGGCGGACGAAGCCGACCATCAGCGCCGACTGGCAGTCCACCTCTGCGGAAGAGGGGGCGGCGAAAGATGGATTGGCGGAACGGGGGTCGCCGGCGCCCTGCATGTCCCCCATCCGCATCTCGTCGATGTCGCGGCGCATGCGCTCGGTCAGCGGCACCAGCACCGCGTTGTGCTCCAGCAGGGCGCGGACGAAGCCCAGCAGGTCGCTGTCGATCGGCGCCTTGCGGCCGAGATACTGGGTGCGGAGCGCGGCGTCGTGCAGCGCCTCGTCGTTCGCCAAGGCCAGGAACCGGTCGGTCAGCTTGCGGTCGCCGGCCATGGCATAGAGGAAGTCGAGTGCCTCCTTGCGCATCAGCTCGCGCATCGCCATCGCGTCGGGGCTGGCCAGCACGGCATCCAGCATCGCCTCGCGCGCCATGCCGTCCAGCCGGCTCTGCACCTCCGCCGCCAGCCCCGGGAAGGCATAGCGGGTCAGCGCCGACCAGATGCCGCCCATGTCCACCCGCTGGACCAGCGCCGGCACCGACTCGGCCGAGCGGTAGAGGACGGGGTCGTCGACTAGGAAGGGCTCGAACAGGCTGGTGAACAGGCGGCGCGCCTTCATCGGCCGCAGGCGGTTGAAATGGTCGACCAGCGCATCGCGCAGGTGCCGCGCCCGTTCGCCGTTCGGGCTGGGCGTCCCTTCGACCGCATCCAGCACCGACCGGATGGCGTGCATGGGGATGCGGGCGACGACCTCGTCCATCTGGCGGCGGAAGGCGGTGACGTCGGTGCAGCTCCCGCCCGGCGAAGAGGCCGGGGATGCGGCGGGAGAGGCTATGGAGAGGGTGGCCGTCGGCGTGCTGTTCATGCGCACAACACCTCGCGGGATAATCGTCGCCTGGACGCTTATGATCCCGCGAGATTATTAAATATCTTTTGCCAATTCCACGCGTGTCTTCGGAAAAGTCTTATGATTACCGGTATATGTCAGAGAATTGCTTTGTAACCTTAGCTTTGCTGTCCACCCTTTTTCTTGGCTACAGCCCCGCCGCCAACTGGGCGTCCAGCCCGGCGCGATAGTCGGGATAGGTCAGGGCGACGCCGAGCTGGCGCTTGATGCGGTCGTTCTTCACCCGGCGGCAATCGGCGTAGAAGCTGGCGGCCATCGGCGACATCTCCGCCCGGTCGAACGGCACCAGCGGCGGCGGCTCCACCCCCAGCAGGCGGCAGGCATACTCCACCACCTCGTGCGACGGGCTGGGCAGGTCGTCGGCGACGTTGTAGATGGCGCCCAGAGTCGGCCGCGCCATCGACGCCCGCAGCGTGCCGGCGATGTCGTCGACATGGATGCGGCAGAACACCTGACCCGGCTTGTCGACCCGCTTGGCGATGCCGTCGCGCACCGAATCGAGGGCGCTGCGGCCGGGGCCGTAGATTCCGGCCAGCCGGAACAGGTGCATCGGCACGCCATACTGGCGGTACAGGTTCAGCCAGCCGCGCTCCGCCTCGACCCGCCGCTTCTGGCGCTCGCCGGTCGGTTTCAGCCAGGACGCCTCGCTGACCCACTCGCCGCCGGTGTCGCCATAGACGCCGGTGGTGGACAGATAGCCGGCCCAGTCCAGCGTGCGCAGGTCGGCCAGATCGCGGCCATGCTGGTCGAGCACCGGGTCGCCCTTGCCGTCGGGCGGGATGCTGACCAGCAGGTGGGTGGTGCCGGCCAGCGCCGCCTTCGCATCGGCCAGCGGCCGGCCGCGGTCGAACAGGAAGGCCTCGATGCCCTGGGCCTCCAGCTCCGCCCGCTTTTCCTCGCTGCGGCAGGTGGCGGCGATGCGCCAGCCTTCGGCGCGCAGCCGGTCGGCGAAGACGCGGGCGCTGTAGCCGAGGCCGAAGACGAACAGGCGGGGATCGGTCATCGCGGGCGGTTCCGGTTGGAGCGGCGGAGGGGCGGCGGACTGTGTAGCACCGAACTGTGTAACACCGGGACCGGGCCTGCGGACTTGCGCCCCGCCCGGCGATGGCGGAGTGTAAAGACACCATGACCCGACGCAATCCTTACCTTGCCGGCGCTCTCGCGCTGGGGCTTCTCGCCGCCGCTCCGGCATTCGTGCCGGCCCCCCTGTCGGCTGCCCAGGCCGCGTCCTCCGGGCCGCCCTCCACCCTCGACCGCAACCGCGAGCTTCAGGCCTGCGCGGCCAAGGCGGAGGCCAACCCCGACGGGGCGCGGGCCGATGCCAAGCGCTGGCAGGAGCAGGGCGGCGGCGACTCCGCGAAGCTGTGCGAGGCGCTGGCGCTGTTCCATGCCGGCGACTTCAAGGCGGCCGGCACCCAGATGGAGGCGCTGGTGCCGACGCTGGGCAAGGACGACCCCAGGGCCGCCGCCTCGCTGCTCGGCCGTGCCGGCTGGGCGTGGCTGCGGGCGGGCGACCAGGGGCGGGCGGAACGGCTCTACAGCGCCGCCCTCGACAAGACGCCGGGCGACGTCGACCTGCTGATCGACCGCGCCTTCGCCCGTGCGGAGGGCGAGCGTTTCTGGGATGCCGTCGCCGATCTGGACGCGGCGCTGACCCGCGACCCGAAGCGGGCCGACGCCTACCTCTACCGGGCGAGCGCGCAGAAGGCGCTGTCCAACTACCGGCAGGCGCTGGCCGACATCGACCGGGCGCTGGAGCTGAAGCCCGGCGACCCGGAGGCGATCCTGCTGCGCGGCAACGTCAAGGCGCTGGGCGGCAATCTGGGGGCTGCGCGCGACGACTGGTCGCTGGCCCGCCGCGTCGCCCCCGACAGCGACTGGGGCCGCGCCGCCGCCGACAACCTCGCCCGCACGGCGGAGGTCGCGGGGGATGCCGGCAAGGACAAGGCGAAGGAAAAGAAGGTGCAGTGAGGGGGGCTTCCCCCCACGGCCTCCAAAAGAAAAAGCCCCGCCGCGGTGACCGCGGGCGGGGCTTTTTCCTGTCTGAACCGCTGTGGACGGACGCTTACAGCGCCGAGTCGACCCACTGGAACAGCGCACCCTTGGGCAGGGCGCCGATCTTGGTGGCGGCGACGCTGCCGCCCTTGAACAGCATCAGCGTCGGGATGCCGCGCACGCCGTACTTGGTCGGGGTGTCGGGGTTCTCGTCGATGTTCAGCTTGGCGACGGTGACCTTGCCGTCATACTCGCCGGCCAGCTCGTCGAGCGCCGGGGCGATCATCTTGCAGGGGCCGCACCATTCCGCCCAGAAATCGACCAGGACCGGGCCGTCGGCCTTCAGGACGTCCTGCTCGAAGCTGTCGTCGGTAACCTTGATGGTGGTGCTCATGTGACCTCGTGCTGGATTCGGAAGCGCCGCGGACCGGTTGTGGAAGGCCGGCGGCCATCGCCCCGTCAGTGGAATTGAGCAAAATGTAGGGCGGAGGCGCCCGGCCGGTCAAGTCACCCCATCTTTCGGGTGAGCCGCCGGCAGCACCTCACCCCACCCTGGGGCCCAGCCCGGCCGCCGCCGCGTCCATCACCGAGGGCGGCAGCTCCATGGTGTAGGGACCGTCGGTCCACAACAGCACGCAACGCACCCGCCGCCCCGGATAGACGGCGCGCAGGGCCTCGCGGTAGGCCGCCATCTGGCGCCGGTAAACCATTGGAACGTCTTCCAGATCCCGCGGCGGCGGCCGGTTGGTCTTGTAGTCGACGATCCACACCGTGTCCCCGGTCAGCGCCAGCCGATCGATGCGGCCGGCCAGCGCCCGGCTGCCGTCGCCGAGCGCCACCACCCCGATCAGCGGCACCTCCGCCCGCGAGCCGGGGCCGAACAGATGCGCGAACTCCGCATGGCTCAGCACCGCCAGCGTCTCCCGCGCGATGGCGTCCTGCTGCTCCGGCGTCAGCTTGTGCGCCGGGCGGGCCAGGAAGCGGCGGCAGGCGGCGTCCCGTGCCGCCTCGGCCAGGTTGGGCAGGGTCTGCAACAGCCGGTGGACCAGCAGGCCGCGGCGGAAGCGCTGGCCGTCGTCGTTGCCTAGCGGCGAGCGCACCGCCGGCTCCTCGCCGTCCGGCCGCGACGGGGTCAGCGGCCGCGACGGCTCCGGCTCGCCCGGCGGCGGTTCGCCGATCCAGGGCGGCGGCGGCTCGGCGGCGGCACTTTCCTCCGTCTCGACATGGCGCGGCACCACGGCGGTCTGGGCGCCGACCAGCCGCCAGCCCTCTCCCGCCCAGCCGTCGGGGCACAGGCCGGTGAAGTCGAAGGGATGCTGCACGCCGTTGTCGCGCATCGCCTCCTCGACCAGCCGGTACCAGCAATCGTCGGACGGCTCGCGCTTGCCCTGGTGGCCGCAGATGTAGAGCCGGTCCTCCGCCCGCGTCAGGGCGACATAGAGCAGCCGGCGGTATTCCTGGTCGCGCCGCCGGTTGGCCCGCGCCCGCGCCTCGGCGCACAGCCCGTCCTCCTGGGATCGCCGGGCGGCGAACAGCGGCACCGGGCAGTCGTCGTCCGGCCACAGGATCGGCGGGCTCTGGGTCGGGCTGCCCAGCGTGTCGGGCAGGAAGACGATGGGCGCCTGCAAGCCCTTGGAGCCGTGGACGGTCATGATCCGCACGGTGCCGCCGCCCTGCTCCAGCTCGCGCTTGATCTCGGCGTCGCTGGCCGCCAGCCAGGCCAGGAAGTTCTGCAGGGACGGCGGCTCGGTCTTCTCGAAGGCGAGGCAGACGGCCAGGAACTCCTCCAGCGGATCCTGCGCGTCGGGGCCGAGCCGCTTGAGGATCGCGCGCCGTCCCGACCGTTCGTCGGCTGGGCAGGGCCGGTTCAGCAGGCCGGCGAACAGCTCGTAGGGAGCCGAGAAGTCGGTCCGTGCCAGCAGGTCGCCCAGATAGCGCCGGGCCGGGCGGAATTCCGGCTCGGTCTCCGCCAGCGCCACCAGCGAGCGCCACAGCGTGCCGCGCCGGCCATGGGCGACGCGGAACAGCGCCTCCTCGCTCAAGCCCACCAGCGGCCCCTTCAGCACGGTGGCGAGCGTCAGGTCGTCGTCGGGCAGCAGCAGGAAGTCGGACAGCGCCACCAGATCCATGACGGCGAGCTGCTCGGTCAGCACCATGCGGTCGACGCCGGCCACCGGCACGCCGCGGTCCTTCAGCGCGCGGACCAGTTCGGTGACGAAGGCGGTGCGGCGGCGCACCAGCACCATCACGTCGCCGGGCTGCACCGGCCGGCCCTTGGCCTCCAGCGTCTCGCCGCCGTCGATCCAGCGATGCACCGTCGCGGCGATGACCGAGGCGAGGCGGGCGGATGGCGAATCTGCGGTCTCGCGCGCCACCGGCGGCGCCCAGGCCGGCGTCTCGACCGTCTCGGCCGGCTTCACCGGCGGCCACAGCTCGACCAGCCCGGCCTGCCCGCGGCGGAAGGCGCGGTGGCGGATGGTCGGGTTGGCGTCCGAGGCCACGCCGTCGCGGGCATGGTCGAGCGCGAAGACGGCGTCCACCGTCTCCAGCACCGCCGCCGTCGAGCGGAAGGAGATGTCGAGATCGACCCCCGCCCATGTCCGCTGCGCCACCTCCGCCTTGTCCTGGAAATGGCGGCGCATGCGGGCGAATTCGGCGGGATCGGCGCGCTGGAAGCTGAAGATCGACTGCTTCTCGTCACCCACCGCGAAGACGGTGCGGATCTTGCCGTCGGGGGCGGCGGCCTCCAGCTCGACGAAGAACTCGCCGGCCAGCGAGGCGACGATGGCCCACTGGTCGGGGTTGGTGTCCTGCGCCTCGTCGATCAGGATATGGTCCAGGCCGCCGTCCAGCTTGTAGAGCACCCAGGGCACCCGCGGCGTGCCGTCCTTGCCGCTCAAGAGCCGGTTGGCCGCCAGGATCAGATCGTCGTAATCCAGCAGGGCGCGCGCCGCCTTGCGCTCGCGGTAGGCCTCCAGCATCGCCTGCGCCAGCGTCAGCAGCGCGGTGGTCGAGGCGGCGACCCCGGCGGCCTTCACCCGCTCCGAAATCTCGACCAGCCGTTCCGCTTCCTTTTGCAGGGAGAGCAGCGCCTGCGGGTAGGCGGTGGCCGGCTTCTTGGTCATCAGCGTCTTGCGCGGGCTGCCGTCCGCGGTCAGGAACAGGCGCCTGTAGGCGTCGAAGGCGCGCACCCGGCGGTCGGCGGCGTCCAGCCAGTGCTGGATGGCGATGCCGCGCTCCTGGTCGCTGGCGCTGCCGCCCGACAGCGCCCGGCAGGCCTCGCGCAGGGCCGGCGGCTCGCACTGGTCGTCATGGCAGGCATGGGTGAGGATCGTTTCCTCGGTCACGCCGGGCGGCACCTCCAGCGTGTCGTGGATGGCGTCGATCAGCCCGTCCAGCCCGTGGAAGCGCTCGAACAGCTTCTCCACCTGCCCGCGCTGGCCAGCCAGTTCGGCCAGCAGCCCGGCGAAATCCTCGGCATTCAGCTCGCCGGTCAGCCGGCCCATGGCGCGGCCGAGCGGGCTGTCCGGCTCGGTGCGGCCGGCATGCAGCACGGCGTCGCGCGCCTCGGTCAGCAGCCCATCGGCGGTGCGGTCGTCCATCACGTCGAAATGCGGCGCCAGCTCGGCTTCCAGCGGGAAGCGGCGCAGCAGCGACTGGCAGAAGGCGTGGATGGTCTGGATCTTCATGCCGCCGGGGCAGTCCACCACCTGGGCGAACAGCCGCCTTGCGTTCAGCCGCGCCTCGATGGACGGCCGCTCGCCGCAGAGGTCGGCCAGCCGGTCCTCCAGTGCGTCGTCGGGCAGGGTGGCCCACAGGCCGAGCGTCCGGTTGATGCGGATCGCCATCTCCGCCGCGGCGGCCTTGGTGAAGGTCAGGCAGAGGATGCGCGCCGGCGGCGTGCCCGACAGCATCAGCCGCAGCACCCGGTCGGTCAGCACCTTGGTCTTGCCCGAACCGGCGGACGCCCCCACCCAGACCGACGCCGTCGGATCGGACGCCCGCCGCTGCGCCACGTTGGGATCGAGCGGCAGGGTGCGGGTGGGCAGATCGGTCATGGTCATGAACGGGGCTTCCGGTGCCGGAGCAGGCGCTTATCCCCTCTCCCCCCCGGGGAGAGGGTTAGGGTGAGGGGGATGCGTAGCAGGACCTTTGGGGCAGGCACGCAATGCGTCCCCCTCACCCCGACCCTCTCCCCGGGGGGGAGAGGGGGATTGTCCCCGAATCGAGCGAACCCCATCATTCCCCCTCCCCGCCGCCCGCCGACCATTCCTGGACGCGGGCCAGATGCGCGTAGTCGGTGTAGCGCGGCGCCATCGCCGGGCGTGGGCGGGAGCGGTAAGGCGTCTGCGGGTCGTCGAACTGCGCGATCAGCGCCTCCAGCCCGGCACGCGCCTGCTCGCCCAGCGCTGCCGGGTCGCCCTTGACCGGCTTCTCCTCGCCGGCCGGGTCGCCGCCGGACAGGCGCCAGAAGGTCAGCTCGGCCACGTCGCCCTTGTCCACCCCGCTGAAGCCGCCGGCCGCGGCGATGGCGGCCTCCAGCGGCAGCTGCGGGGCGAAGCCAAGCTCGATCTCGCGCGCGCTCGGCGGAGTGCCGGTCTTGTAATCGATCACCACCAGCCCGTCGGGGCCGCGGTCGATGCGGTCGGCCTTGGCGGTCAGGGCGAAGGGACCGCCGGGGCCGGACAGCTCCAGCCGGCCCGGCACTTCCGTTCCCAGCGGGCGGAGACGGGGGCGGCGCTCGCGCTCCAGATCGACGAACCAGCCGGCCACCCGCTCGAAGCGCGGCCACCAGAAGGCCCAGACGTCGGGATGGCTGCGCAGCAGCGGGCCGAACCGTTCGCGCCCCAGCGCGATCAGCCGGTCGAGCGCGTCATGCGGCAGCGGCCCCGGATGCTCGCGGACGAAGGCGTCGAGCGTGTCGTGGATGATCTGGCCGCGGTCGGACGCGCCCGGATCGGCGGCGATGGGGTCGAGCGCCCGCAGCCGCAGGGCGTGGCGGGCATAGATGGCGTAGGGATCGCGCATCCAGGTCTCGATCTCGGTCACCGACAGCTTGCGCGGCCGGGCGCTCAGCGGCGGGCGCGGTTCCGGTGCGGCCACCGGCTGCACGCGGTCCGGCTCGTCCAGCCCGCGCGCCCAGCCGAGCCAGCAGGCCCCGCGCTCCTCGATCACGCCGTCCAGATCCAGCGCCTTCAGCACGGTTTCCAGCCGCAGCAGCCAGCGCGACGGCACGGTCGGCGTGCCCTCCACCCGCGCCGCACGGGTCAGCACCACTTCGGGCGCGCCGCAGGCATGGGCGAAGTCGTGGGCCGACATGCCGACCAGCCGTTCCGGGCTGGGCAGGCCGAAATCGCGCCGCATCGGCCGCGACATCCAGGGGTCGGCGGAGGCGGCTGGCGGCCAGGTTCCCTCGTTCAGCCCGCCCAGGATGGTCAGGTCGAGATGCTGGAGGCGCGCCTCCATCGGACCCAGGATGAACAGGCGCGGGTGCAGGCCATAGCGCGGACGCACCGCCCGCGCACTCATCAGCGCGTCGAGCAGCGCCGGGTAATCCTTGGCCGGGATCGCCGGGAAGCCGTCCGCCGCATCCAGCAGGTCGTGGACGAAGCGCGCCGCCTCCTCGCCGTCGTCCTGGCGCCACAGCCGCTCCGCCCCGGTCAGCGCATCGTCGGCGGCCAGCGACTCGCAGAAGGCGACATGGGCGCGCACGAGGTCGGCCAGCGGCGTCTCGCCGGCCAGCGCCTCAAGGAAGGGAGCGGCGCGCTGGCCGATGTCGACCAGCCAGGTGCGCAGGAACTCCTGCTGCTCCTCATGGTCGAAGCGCTCGGCCTGCTCCAGTGCGGCGAGCACGCCGTCGAAGCCCTCCGCCGGGCGGGGGCCGCGCAGCACGACGCGCTCCAGCGCGCGGGCGGCGGCGCGGAAATCCGCGGAGTCGCGGCCGCCCGCCGCCATCGGGTGCTTGGCGAGCGCAAGCAGCGCCAGCGGATGGACGCGGCTCGCCGCCAGCTCCGCCGTCAGCCGCAGATAGGTGCCGACCGCGGTGTGGGCGAGCGGCTGGCCGCCGGAATCGTTGACCAGGATGCCCCAACGCGCCAGCGCCATGGCAACCCGGCGTCCCAGGTTGCGGTCGGGGGTGATCAGCGCCGCGGTCTTGGTCGGGGTTTCCAGCGCATGGCGCATCAGCAGCGCGATGACCTGCGCCTCTTCCTCCGAGGTGGTTGCGTCGATGCGGGTCAGCCCGTCCAGCGCCGCGGCGTCCACCCCGGACAGTTCGCGCCAGCCCTCGGTGGTCGCCGCCGGGCGCATCGCCTCGGCGATCAGGCGGGCGCGGGCGCCGCGCGGCTCCGGCGCGTCGGTCCAGGGCAGCACCTCGTGCCGTTCCACCTCCAGCAGGCGGATCAACTGCGACAGCCCGTGCTGCGGGTGGGATTCATCCTCGGCGATGGCGTCCCAGATCGTGTCGTCGGCCCCGGTGTCGAGGCCGGGCAGCACCACCGCCCCCTGCGGCAGCCGGGCGATGACCGCCAGCAGTTCCGTCGTCGCGACGATGGAGCCGGTGGAGCCGGCGGCGATCACCATGCCCGGCGGCGGGGCCGCCTGCCAGAGGGCCGCCTGCGTCTCCAGCGCCAGATTGCGGCGCTTGGCCGGGTCGGTCTGGCCGCCCGACTCGAGGATGGCGGGCCAGACCTCGGTGATGATGCGCAGGAATTTCAGCGTGACCTGCCAGTGCTCGGCATAATCCGCCGGCACCAGCGACTCCAGCTTCTCGAAGCCGGCGCGCTCGGTCCACACCGCGTCGATCAGCCGGCCGAGATCGGCGCCCAGCCGCACCGCCTGCGCCGTGGTCGCCGACAGCCCCTCGGCCCCCAGGATCAGCCGGGCCAGCGTCATCTGCCGGTTCAAGGGCGAGATCGCCTCCGGCAGGTCGAGCGGGACGTCGGGCAGCTCCTCCTCGGTCAGGCTGAGGTCGCCGGCGTCGAGTTCGCCCAGCGGCGCCATCCGCGGCAGCAGCGTCGGCTGCCCGCCCGACCGCCGCAGGAAGGCCGCCTGCAACGCCCGGCAGGCACGCCGCGTCGGCAGCAGCACGGTGACGCCGGCAAGGGCCATCGGATCGCCGCCGACCCGCTCCATGATCCCCGCCGCCAGCATGTCGACGAAGGGCGCGCCTGCGGGGATGCTGTAGACTTTGGGGAGGGTCATGAGCCTGCGATCAAATCCAAGGATGAGCCACTTTCGATTGAGTGTGGCGCGGCTTGAGTATAGCGCGGGCCGGCCCTCAATGCGCCACCGCCCGCATGCCGCCGATGGCCAGCAGTTCCTCGGCCTCTTTCAGCCCGGCGGGCGTGCCGATGTGGAACCACAGCCCGTCATGGGCAAGGCCGAACAGCCGGCCCGCCGCCTGCGCGCGGTCCCAGATCAGGTTGGTGGAAAAGGCGCCGTCGGGGGTGTCCGCCGCGAACAGCTCCGGCTTGACGATCTGCACCCCGGCATAGACGAAGGGCGCCAGCTCGCGCTCGCCCCGGCGGGTCAGCCCGCCCAGCGGGTCCATGTGATAGTCGCCGAGCCCGTCATAGCCGACCGACTTGGTCGTCGCCATCAGCAGCAGCAGCGCGTCCATCTCCGCTGGGTTCCAATGCGCGGCGAGCCGGCGCAGGGCCGGCACCGGCCCGTCGAGCCAGAATATGTCGGCGTTCACCGTATAGACCGGCGCGCTGCCGAGATGGGGCAGGGCCTTCTTCACCCCGCCGCCGGTCTCCAGCAATGTCTCTTCCGGCGACAGGGTGATGGCCGGCGTCGTCCGGTCCTTCAGATGCTCGCCGATCATCGCGCCCAGATAGTGGCTGTTGACCACCGCCCGACCGACGCCGGCCTCGGCCAGCCGGTCGAGCGCATGGTCCAGCATCGGCTTGCCCACCACCGGGATCAGCGGCTTCGGCCGGTGGTTGGTCAGCGGGCGCATGCGCAGGCCCTGGCCGGCGGCCAGGACCATTGCGGTATCGGGAATGGTCATCTCAGAGCGTCTCCGGAACGACGAAGGCGGAACGGGCGGCGGGCGGCAGATGGCGGTCGAACCAGCCGGCGACCGGGGCCAACTCCGGCTTCGCCAGCTGGGCCTCCAGCAGGCGCCAGACCCGCGGCAGATGGACAAGGTAGGACCGCCGCCCCTGGCCCAGCGCCAGACGGACGAAGATGGCGACGATCCGCGTGTGGCGCACCGCCCCCAGCACCGCCATGGCGCGGCGGAAGGCGGCGGCATCGCTGTCGGGGAAGGCGGCGAGATAGCGGGCGACCATCGCGTCCGCCAGAGCGGGCGTCACGTCGCGCCGCGCATCCTCCAGCAGCGAGACGAGGTCGTAGGCCCGCGGCCCCCAGCCGGCGCTCTGGAAGTCGATCAGCCCGGCCGCCTTCACCCCCGGCCGGTCCAGCCGCATCAAATTGTCGACATGGTAGTCGCGCAGCAGAAGCGACGGCGCCCCGGCGCAGACCGGCTCCAGCACCGCGCGCCAGGCCGTATCGAAATCGGAACGATCCTCTTCGCTCAGGGGGCGACCCAGCACCACCGGCACATAGGCGTCGAGGAACAGCCGGGTCTGGGCGATGAACAGGTCGGGATCGTAGACCGGCAGGGCGAGGCGTTGCGCCGCCCCCTCCGGCCAGCCGCGATGGATGGCGATCAGCGCATCGGTCGCCATTGTGTAGAGCGGCTGCGGATCGGCGCCGGCGGCCAGCAGGCGCGTAAATGTTTCGATTCCGAAATCATCCTGGATCGCCAGGCCGCGCTCCACATCCGCCGCCAGCACGGTGGGAACCGACAGCCCGATTGCGGCCAGTTCGGCGCCGATGGCGATGAAGGGGACGAGGTCCTCGGCCGGGGCCGGCGTATCGACCAGGATCAGCGTGCCGCCATCGGCCTTGCGCAGCCGCTCGTACCGTCTTGCAGAGGCATCGCCGGCCAGCGGCTCCCGCACCGCATCGGACAGGCCGTTGGCAGCCAGGAAGGCGGCGATCCCGGCTTGCCGCGCCTGGGACACGGCCGTCATCGCAGCGTCCAGTCGGCGGCGGCCACCCGCGCCGCCAGCGTGCCATGGCCGGTCAGGGTGGCGCGGCGGGCATCGGGGCCGTCATGCTCCATCGTCACCTCCACCCGGTCGGGCGGCAGCAGCGGACCCAGCCGGTCCGGCCATTCGACCAGCGCCACCGCCTCGGCCCGCGCGTCGTCCCAGCCCAGCTCATAGACTTCGTCCGGTCCCGACAAACGGTAGAGGTCGAAATGCCAGACCGGGCCGATGGCGGTGTCGTAGGTCTGCACCAGGGTGAAGGTGGGGGACGGCACCTCGGCGTCCTCATGGGTGACGCTGCGGATCAGTGCCCGCGACAGCGCGCTCTTGCCGGCGCCGAGGTCGCCGCGCAGGGCCACGAGGTCGCCCGGCCGCAGGAGGACGCCGAGCCGGCGGCCCAGCGCCGCGGTGGCGGCCTCGTCGGGCAGGGGCAGGGTGACGGTGTGGAGGGGAGTGTCCGGCATGGCGCGGATACTGTGCGAAGCCGCCGCCCGCCCGCAAGCCGGAAAGAAGAGTGGGTTGGCAACAGGCTCAGCGGCCGATCCGCCGCTTGGGCGACAGCCGGTCGGCCGCTCCCGATCCAGGCCCC
This sequence comes from Azospirillum sp. TSH64, assembly GCF_003116035.1. Lineage (GTDB taxonomy): Bacteria > Pseudomonadota > Alphaproteobacteria > Azospirillales > Azospirillaceae > Azospirillum. The sequence goes on along the minus strand of NZ_LGQW01000015.1, from coordinate 919,380 downwards.
GGTGCCGGCCCCGATCCGGCGCCGTCCGCTCCGGCGGTGACCACCAGCCGCGGCGCCTTGTTGAAGTTCATGGTGATCATCAGCGTCAGCGCGCCGTTGATCAGGTGCAGCATCTTGTCGGACGCCACCGGCAGGGGGATGCGCCGGCCCATGCAGTAGCCGACCAGCGCCGCCGTCACCTCGGTGTCGGGCAACCCCAGCTCGGTCACCGCACCGTTGTCGTCGGTGATGGTCAGGCGGGTTTCGATGCCATCCGGCTCCGACCCTTCGGGACGGTGGTAGGCGATCTTGGAGACGGTGCCGACCGGCAGCGTGTCCTTCACCCGGCGCCGGCGATCCAGCACGGCCCGCACGACCTCCTGGTCGGTGAAGACCAGACAGCGAAGTTCCTTCATCCCAGGCCTCCACCCAAACCGGCATGCGGGCCGATGTCCGAACCGGATGGCCCGGATATCCACCGCATCGCTGTACTTTCGGCTTCGCCACTGCCGCGTGCAATCGACAAATTTAAGCGAATTTAAGCGAAATTGTTTTACTGCCGGGATCGGCTGCCGGGATTTGCTGCCGGGACCGTCCGTCGCGCGCCCCCCGCGCGCGGCACAGCACCGCCTTCCCCTTGCTGGGGGTTGACCCGGATGGCAAATGCGGACAATGGAAGGACCGTTCGCCGACCAGTCTCCCGCAACCGTCAACCGGCTTCCTTTCCCCGGCGCCCCGTCTCAAGGAATTGGCTTTCATGTCGCAGACCGCTTCCAGCAACGATGTCCTCACCACCGATGTCGTCATCGTCGGCGCCGGCCCCGTCGGGCTGTTCGCCGTGTTTGAATGCGGCATGCTGAAGATGCGCTGCCATGTGGTGGACGCGCTGGACATGGTCGGCGGCCAGTGCACGGCGCTCTACCCGGAAAAGCCGATCTACGACATCCCGGCCCATCCCTCGATCGAGGCGGCCGACCTGATCGACCGGCTGGCGGAACAGGCCGCCCCCTTCTCGCCCACCTATCACCTGGGCCAGCAGGTGGAAAAGCTGACCCGCCAGGACAACGGGCGCTGGCTGGTGGAGACCAGCATCGGCACGAGGATCGACACCCAGGCCGTCGTCATCGCCGCCGGCAGCGGCGCCTTCGGTCCCAACCGCCCGCCGCTCGACGGGCTGGAGGCCTATGAGGGCAAGTCGGTCTTCTACATGGTGCGCCGCCGCCAGGACTTCGCCGGCAAGAAGGTCGTGATCGCCGGCGGCGGCGACAGCGCCGTCGACTGGGCCATCTCGCTGGCCGACGTGGCGGAGCACGTCTATGTCGTCCACCGCCGTCCGAAGTTCCGCGCCGCCCCCGAAAGCGTCGCCCGCATGGAAGCGCTGGTGCGCGAGGGGCGGGTCGAGATGGTGGTGCCCTATCAACTGTCCGGCCTGGACGGCGCGGACGGCCGGCTGACCGCCGTGCGCGTCGCCACGCTGGACGGCGAGGAGAAGGCGCTGCCGGCCGACGCCCTGCTGGCCTTCTTCGGCCTGTCGATGAATCTCGGCCCCATCGCCGACTGGGGGCTGGATCTGGAGCGCAGCCACATCGCGGTGGCCCAGCCCGGCTGCGCCACCAACGTGCCGGGCGTCTTCGCCATCGGCGACATCGCCACATACCCCGGCAAGCTGAAGCTGATCCTCTGCGGCTTCGCCGAAGCGGCCCAGGCCGCCCACGCCATCCGCCCGCTGGTCTATCCGGGGGAGGCGCTGCATTTCGAATATTCCACCTCGAAGGGCGTGCCGGGCGCGGCGTAAGAAAGCCGGCGTGGCGGGGGCCTACCCGGCCCTCACCCCGCCCTTACTCCGTTTGCCGGCGCCCGCACCGGCATGATGCAGCGGACATGGGCGCTGCGGTAGCCGGCGCTGCCGGTCTCGTCCAGCTCCAGCCGGCCGCCGTGAAGCTCCACCACGTTGCGGGCCAGCGACACGCCCAGCGCCGCCGCACCCTGCGGGTCGGCATCGGGCGCCGCGGCGCCGCTGACCGACAGGGTGATGCTGCCGTTCAGCCGTTCGCCGGCAAGGCGGATGCGGCGGTCCGGCGGCGGGTTGCGGATGGCGCCGACCACCAGGGTGAACAGTGCCTGCTTCAGCCGCTTGCCGTCGCCCTCCATCTCGCCCAGCGCGTCCGGCGCCACCACCTCCAGCCGCAGCCCTTCGCGCCGCGCCCAGTCGCGGGTCAGGCCGGCCACCGAGTCGAGCAGGTCGGGCAGGCTGATCGACCCGCGTTCCAGCGTGGTGACGCCGGCGCCCAGGCTGGTCAGGTCGACCACGTCGTCGATCAGCTCCAGCAGGCGCTGGCCGGCCGCCAGCATGCTGCGCACATATTCCATCTGCCGGGCGTTCAACTCGCCGAAATACTGGTTCGCCAGCACCTCGGCGAAGCCGATGATGCCGTTCAGCGGCGTGCGCAGATGGTGGGAGACGTTGGCGATGAACTCGCTCTTCAACTGGTCGGCGGCTTCCAGCGCGGCGTTGGAGGCGCGCAGCGCCGTCTCCAGCCGGGCGCCGTCGGTGACGTCGAGATAGCTGTTCAGCACCGCCCCGTCGGGCAGCGGCAGGGTGGAGAACTCCACCACCGACCCGTCGCTGCGCTCCACCCGGCCGGAGCGGACGCTGCGCTCCAGCGTGGCGCCGACCAGCTCCTCCTTCACCGCCTCCCAGGTCGCGGCCTCGCCCGGCCGGTCGGCGCTCTTGTCCGCCCCCCTGTCAGCCGCCGCGATTTCCAGCAGCGGGCGCATGCGTTCGATGACGTCGGCGATGTGCGGCTCGCCATGCAGGTCGCCGTCCTCCAGATCCCAGATGCGGGCGAAGGCCGGGTTGGACAGCTTCAGCCGGCCGTCGCCGCCGAACACGGCGATGCCCTCCGCCAGATTGTCCAGCGTCTCCTGCTGCACCGCCATCAGGGTGTTGTAGGAGGATTCCAGCGCCAGCGTGTTGGTCACGTCCTCCAGGATGGTGATCAGCCCGCCCTGCGGATGCGGGGCCGCCAGATGGCGCAGCGTGGTGCCGTCCGGCAGGTGCAGCATCTCCTCCACCGGCTCGACCAGATGGGTGTAGCGGGTCAGCCGTTCGCGCTTGAAGGTCTGGTAGTCGGCATATTCCGGCAGGCGGCGGCGGGCGCGCAGCTCCTCCAGCAGCTCGGCGTTGGTCGGCTCGCCGCGCAGCCACGCCTCGTCCAGATCCCACAGCCGGGCATAGGCCTGGTTGAAGAAGGTCAGCCGGGTGTCGGGGCCGAAGATGGCGATGGCGGTGCCCAGCCGCTCCAGCACCTCCGCATGGGCGGTCAGGTGGCGGTCCAACTCGCCGCGCAGCTCCTCCAGCGGGGTGAGGTCCAGCGCGTAGCCGACCGCCAGCGTGCCGCCGCCGTCGGTCAGCGGCAGCGGCGCCTCCGTCACCTCCAGCAGCCGGCGCTCGGTGCCGATCACCACCGGCGCGCGGTCCGACTGGGCGAAGCCGCCGCTGCGCGCCCGTTCGGCCAGCGCCCGGCCGGTGGCGGTCAGTTCCCGCCCCTCCGCCACCACCGTCCCGGGATCGCCGTCGACGGCGCGGGCATAGGCGCGGTTGCACCAGGACAGCCGTAACGAGCGGTCGCGCATCCACACCGGCAGCGGCAGCGCGTCGGCCATCGCCTGCAACTCGGCAAGGCGGATGCGCGCCGCCCCGGCCGCCTGCTCCTGGCGCTGGGTGGCATCCTTGGCGGCGTCGCGGGCGACGGTCACATCCTCGATCCACACCACGTCGCAGTGGGTGTCGCCGGCCCGTCCGCGCCGGCCGGTCAGCACCAGCCGCCGGCCGTCGGGGGCCGCCGCCTCGCAGCGGAAGGGCTCGCCGTCGCGGCGCAGCCGGGCCAGGGCGGGGCCGAGGTCGGGGGCCGTCAGGGAGTCGGCGAATGAAGCGCAATCGGAAATGCCCAGCAGGGCCGCCGCCTCGTCGGACAGAAGGCCTTCGCCCCGGTCGGTCCAGGCGCACCAGGGCTGCGGCGCTGCGGCCAGCATCGCCCGCCAGCGGTCGCGGTCTGTGGCGGCGTGATCGGCTTGGCGCCGGGGTTCCTTGTTCCAAAAGAAGCCAGCGAGACCGACCACGCTCTTCACCCCCGGGACTGCCGGTGCTTGGTGACTGCCCGGCTGAATCTGTCAGAATGATTCAAGATGCGCAGAGTAGTTCAGCCCTTTCCCACCGACAAGCGACACCCGCCGACCTTGCGCCTTTTCGGATTGCCGTTCCCGCCCAGGTAGATTTCGCTCCAACACGTCCGGTCACGCCATGCTCTCTTCCGGGCTGGGCACCGTCTCTTTCGTGTGGCGCAGGGCGCAAATCGCCTTTTCGACCTCGGGAAAGGCCGCAGCCATGGTCTGGGCATGGCGGGCCGCGTCTGTCTCGCGCCCCTCGACGACGGCGCGTTCGAGCGCGGTGCAGGCGGCGGCCAGCGCCTTCGCCCCGGCGGTCCGCGCCGCCCCGGCGGCCGAATGGGCGGCGGCCCGCGCCTCCTCGCGGTCGCCGGCGTCGAGCGCGTGGCGCACCCGCTCCAGCGTCGGACGCGTCGTCTCGATGAAGAAGTCCATCATGTCGAGCGTGCCGTCATCCAGGCCGCCGTTATCCATGCCGCCGAAAGTTTCCCGCACATGGTCGAGGTCGAGAACCGGGAGCACCTCCTCCGCGGCCGCCGGAGCGGGTATCGGAGCCGGTGCCGGCGCCTCCGCCGGCAGGGGGAGGGGCAGGGGGCGGGCCTCCAGCCAGAAGACCAGCATCTGGGACAGCTGCGCCAGCGTCACCGGCTTGGCGAGGTAGTCGTCCATCCCGGCGGCCAGACAGCGCTCCATCTCGCCGGACAGGGCATTGGCGGTCATGGCGACGATGGGGGTGCGCCGGCGCCCGTCCCGTTCCTCCGCCCGGATGCGGCGGGCAAGCTCGTAGCCGTCCATCACCGGCATATGGCAGTCGGTGACGATCAGCCGGTGCCGGCCGGCGCGCCAGGCCGCCAGCGCCTGCTCGCCGTCGGCCGCCAGCTCCGCCGCATAGCCGAGACGGCGCAGCTGGCGCAGCACGACCTGCTGGTTGGTCGGATGGTCCTCCGCCACCAGGATGGGGCCGTGGCCGGCCGAGTCCGCCGGTCCAGGCGCCGCGGCACCGGCATTGCGCTCCGGCGGCGGATAGGCCGGCTCCGCGCCGGCGGCATCAGGGGCCGTGCGGCCGGTCAGCGTGGCCGCGGCGCGGATCAGGGCGGCGCGGTGGACCGGCTGCACCAGTCCTGCCGCCGCCCCGGCCGCCACCCCGGACGCGGTGTGGGGAGAGGCGACCGCCCCGCCGCCTGCCGCCCCGCCGCCTGCCGCCCCACTGCCTGCCGTCCGCCCGTCGCCGAGCAGGAGCCGCGGCAATCCCGGAGCGCAGGCGCCGGCCAGCGGGTCCAGCCGTCCGGCCAGCGCCGTCGTCGTCACCAGCAGCCCGAAGCCGCCCCGCCCCAGCTTCGATGCCGCGTCGGCCACCGAGGAGGAGACCGTCACCGTCGCCCCGCCCTGCTCGAGATAGCAGGCCAGCACCGCGCGCTGCACCTCGTCCTCGTCGGCGACGAGGACCGGCAGGCCGTCCAGCGGCGTGGAGGACGGCGCCGGCAGGGCTTCCGGCGCACGCGGCAGCTCCACCGTGAACCAGAAGGTGGATCCGGCGCCGGGCACCGAGGTGACGCCGATCCGCCCGCCCATCCGCTCGATCAGCCGGGTGCAGATCGCCAGCCCCAGCCCGGTGCCGCCGAACCGGCGGGTGGTGGAGCTGTCGGCCTGGCTGAAGGGCTGGAACAGCCGGGCCTGCCCCTCCGGCCCGATGCCGATCCCGGTGTCCTCCACCGCCACATGCAGGCGGACATGGCCCGGCTTTGCTGGGTCGGCATCGTCGGGGCCTGCGGTGCCGACGCGCAGCACCACCCGGCCGCGGTCGGTGAACTTGATGGCGTTGCCGGTCAGGTTGAACAGGATCTGGCGCAGCCGGCCGGAATCGCCGCGCAGCCGGTCCGGCACCGACCGGTCGATGGCGCAGATCAGCGCCAGCCCCTTCTGGTGGGCCTGGGGCGCCAGCAGGTCCGACACCCCCTCGACCAGATCGGCCGGGCGCAGCTCCAGCTCCTCCAGCTCCAGCTTGCCCGCCTCGATCTTCGACAGATCCAGGATGTCGTCGATGATCCGCAGCAGGGCCGCCCCGCTGTCGCGCATGGTCGAGACCAGCGTGCGCTGCTCCTCGTCCAGCGGGGTCAGGGCCATCAGCTCCAGCATGCCCAGCACGCCGTTCATCGGCGTGCGGATCTCGTGGCTCATCGTCGCCAGGAATTCGGCCTTGGACCGGGCGGCGATCTCCGCCTGCTCCTTGGCGCTGCGCAGCGCTTCCTCCGCCTGCTTGCGCGCGGTGATGTCGGTGCTCCAGGCCAGCACCGCCGGCTCGCCCTCGAAGCTGGTGCGCTGGAGCGTCTGCAAGGCCCAGACCCGGCTGCCGTCGGGGCGGTCGACCGCAACCTCGGCATCGCGCACCAGCACGCCGCCGCTCTCCGCCTCCCAGTCCTGCCCGGTTCCGCCCCGGCTGATGCTGGCGCCGGGCAGAGCCAGCGCGTGGCGGCTGCCGATGAAATCCTCCGGCGGCCGGCCGGCCAGCTCGGCGGCACGGGCGTTGGCGAAGGCGACGCTGCCGTCGGCGCGGCCGATGGAGACGCCGACCGGGCTCTGTTCCAGGATGGTGCGCAGCCGGCGCTCGCCGTCGGCCAGCGCGCTTTCCCGGGCGCGGATGGTGGTGACGAAATAGGACAGCGCGCGGGCCATCTCGCCGATCTCGTCCCGGCTGCCGGACGGGGTGGCGGCCGGCAGGTCCAGATGGGACAGCGGATCGGGCATCGTGCCGGGCATCAGGCCCGGCATCTTGTCCGGCTCGGCCGTCTCCACCGCCTGCATGGCGCTGCGCAGGCGGCGCAGCCGCGCCACCACATTGCGGTGGATGTAGGCGAAGATGGCGGCGGCACCCAGGATCGACAGCACGGCCATGGCGATCACCGCCCGCTCGCCGTCGCGGATCACCCGCTCGAACTCACCGGACCGGTGGGCGACATCCTGCTCCACCGCCAGGAAATAGTCGGAGACGATGCCGACCAGCTGGTCGGAGACCGCCTGGTTGCGCGCGGCCGACCGCTTGATCGCCCGTTGCAGCGACAGCTCCGCCTCGCGCAGGGCGAACAGCGGCGAGCGGCCGGACGCCTGGTCCACCAGCTCGCGCTGCAACGGCTCCAGCCGGGCGGCCTGTCCGGCCGGCAGCAGGGCCAGCGCCTCCGCGGCATTGTCCAGCGCGGTGCGGGTGTCGGCCTGGAGACGGTCCAGCTGGCTGTCGCGGTCGGCGCGCAGCGCCGCCAGCAGCGTGGTCGCCGCGCCGGTCAGCTCGCGGCGCCAGCGCTCCAGCGCCGCGCGGCTGCGCTCCGCCGCCTCGGCATCGGGCAAGGAGGCTTGATCCCCGGCCCGCAGCTCCATGGTCCAGGCGCCTTCGGCCTCCTGCGACTCGGCGGCGCCCAGCCGGCCGGTCAGGGTGGCCAGCGCCTGGGCGCGGGCGCTGGTCTCGGCGGTCAGGGCCAGCTGCTGCCGGACCTGGGCGTTCAGGGTCAGCAGCGTGCCGACCAGCTCGTTCTTGCGGCGGTCCAGCTCGCCCAGATCCGCCCGACTGTTTTCCGCCCTGTTGCTTTCGGCCCGGCTGTTGCCGGCCCTGCCGTCCGTCCTGGCGCCGGGCTGATCGGCGAAGCGCACGGCGCCGCCATGGGCGATCAGCCGGGCCATCAGCTGTTCCAGCCGGACGATCTGGTCGCCCATCCGCGCCATCACCGCTTCGCGCGCGGTCTGGTCCTGGGCGGCGACCAGGGCGGGGGCGATGGCGGCTACGGCGCCGCTCTGCTGCACCAGCTGGGCGGCGGCGACCAGCCCCGGCACCTTGGCGGTGGCGATCTGCTCGTACCCCTGGTGGAAGCGGGAGAACAGCGAGACGGCGACGACGCTGGTCGCCGCGGCCAGCCCGCCGATGACCGTCAACCCCGCCAGGATGCGGAACGCCACGCTCCGCCCCAGATTGAGCCCCAGGTTCCGCCGGGGACTTCGCATGCCCACCCCCTCGCCCGTTGCCGATCCACCCCCATCAGCATGCCGATCATGCCATAGAAAGCGGGGGAGGGGTGGGGCGAAGTCGCGGGCGGGGTTTCAGTCGGGGGACGGGCCTTCAGGCGACGCCGGTGGACCCGAAGCCGCCGGTGCCGCGCGCGGTCTCGTCCAGCGAGGCGACCTCGACCAGCACCGCCTGGGGCGCCTCGGCGATCACCGCCTGGGCGATGCGGTCGCCGCGGGCGATGGCGAAGGGCTCCTCGCCCAGATTGACCAGGCAGACGCCGACCGGCCCGCGGTAGTCGCAATCGACGGTGCCCGGCGTGTTCAGCACGGTGACGCCGTTCTTCACCGCCAGCCCGGAGCGCGGCCTGATCTGCATCTCCCACCCCGCCGGCAGCCCGACGGCGAAGCCGGTCGGCACCAGCACCCGCTTGCCGGGCTCCAGCGTGACGGGGGCGTCCGCCGGCACCGCGGCGCGCAGGTCGAACCCGGCCGCACCTTCGGTCGCGTAGGAGGGCAGCGGCAGGTCGTCGTTGCCGGGCAGGCGGAGGAAGGCGACGGTGGGAGTCGGGGCGGGGGACATGATGCGGTTCCTGTGGTCGGATGGCCGGACGGTCGCCGGGTAGACGCTACTTCGCCTTGAGGGTCTCGGTGAAATGCTCCGCCACCGCCTGGGCCAGCCGGGAGGCGACGGCGTCCTTGGCCATGGTGGGCCAGGACTCGACGCCGTCGGCACGGATCAGGTGGACGGTGTTGTCGCTGCCGCCGAAGGTGCCGGTGCCGGGGGAGACGTCGTTGGCGACGATCCAGTCGCAGCCCTTGCGGGCGCGCTTGGCGGTGGCATAGGCCAGCACGTCGCCGGTTTCCGCCGCGAAGCCGACGACCAGCGCCGGGCGGCGGTCGCCGGGGCGGGACAGGGTGGCGAGGATGTCGGGGTTCTCGGTCAGCGCCAGGGCGGGCGGGCCGCCGCCGTCCTTCTTCAGCTTGCGGTCGCTGGCACCGTCGACGCGCCAGTCCGCCACCGCGGCGGCGCAGACGGCGATGTCGGCCGGCAAGGCCGCCTCGCAGGCCGCCAGCATCTCGCGCGCCGTCTCGATATGGGTGACGCGGCATCCGGCCGGGTCGGGCAGGCGGGTCGGGCCGCTGACCAGCGTCACCTCGGCTCCCAGCGTCGCCAGAGCCGCGGCGATGGCATGGCCCTGCTTGCCCGACGAGCGGTTGGCGATGTAGCGCACCGGGTCGATCGGCTCGTGGGTCGGGCCGCTGGTGACGATGGCGCGGCGTCCGGCGAGCGGCCGGTGGGAGGCTTGCGCGAAGAAACCGGCGATGGCGTCGACGATCTCCATCGGCTCGGCCATGCGGCCGGGACCGTATTCGTTGCAGGCCATCACGCCCTCGTTGGGGCCGACGCGCAGCACGCCGCGGCTTTCCAGCAGCGCCATGTTGGCCTGGGTCGCGGCATGCTGCCACATGCGCACATTCATGGCGGGGGCGACCAGCACCGGCTTGTCGGTGGCCAGCAGCACGGTGGCGGCCAGATCGTCGGCCATGCCGGCGGCCATCCGCGCCAGCAGGTTGGCGGTGGCCGGCGCCACGACCAGCAGGTCGGCCTCGCGCGACAGCCGGATGTGGCCCATCTCCGACTCGTCGGTCAGCGACCACAGGTCGCGGTAGACGGTATCCTCGGTCAGCGCCTGTACCGACAACGGGGTGACGAAGCGGGCGCCGGCCTCGGTCAGCACCGCCCGCACCGTCACGCCGCGCTCGCGCAGGCGGCGGATCAGCTCCAGGCTCTTGTAGGCGGCGATGCCGCCGGCGATGACCAGCAGAACGCGCTTGCCGGCCAGACTGGCGTGATCGGCCATGCGAACCCCCTCTTTCCGGCGCCCGTTTCCCAAGACCCGCTTCCCGACGCCTCATGCCCGCTGCTGATAGTTCATCGCGCCGCCCCCGGCAAGCGGCCGGGCCGCGACATTTCCGGTCCGGCGACGATTTCGATCCGTTCGTGACCGTGCGCATGCGCGGAGGGGTGGGATTTTCAGAATTATCTGTTAGACAATAGGAGCTGTCCCGTCCCTACCTTCGCGTGTCGCACACAGCATGCCGCCAGGTTCCATCCCCGTCCTGCTGATCGAAGACACGCCCTCGCTGGCCCGTGTCTATGCAGAATACCTGAAAAAGGAATCCCACGCCGTCATCTCGGTGGAAACCGGGGCCGACGCGCTGGCGCAGCTGAACGACGGCGCGCCGATGGTGGTTCTGCTGGATTTGCAGCTGCCGGACATGAACGGGATGGAGGTGCTGAAACGCATCGACGCCCAGGCGCTGCCCTGCGCCGTTATCGTCATCACCGCCCACGGCTCGGTGAAGGCGGCGGTGGAGGCGATGCGCTACGGTGCCTACGATTTCCTGGTGAAGCCCTTCTCCGCCGACCGGCTGGTGGTGACGGTCCGCAACGCGATGGAGCGGCTGCGGCTGGCCCAGCTGGTTGACACCTTCGAGAAGGACCTGAACCGCGCCCGCTACCACGGCTTCATCGGCTCGTCGCTGGCGATGCAGGCGGTCTACCGCATCGTCGACAGCGCCGCCTCCTCGCGCGCCACCGTCTTCATCACCGGCGAGTCCGGCACCGGCAAGGAGGTCTGCGCCGAGGCGATCCACCGCCAGAGCCAGCGGGCGGCCCGCCCCTTCATCGCCATCAACTGCGGCGCCATCCCGAAGGATCTCATGGAAAGCGAGATCTTCGGCCATGTGAAGGGCAGCTTCACCGGGGCGGTGTCCGACCGCGAGGGGGCGGCGGCCCGCGCCGACGGCGGCACCCTGTTCCTGGACGAGATCTGCGAGCTGGCGCCCGATCTCCAGACCAAGCTGCTGCGCTTCATCCAGACCGGCACCTTCACCCCCGTCGGCGGGTCGAAGCTGGAGAAGGTCGACCTGCGCATCGTCTGCGCCACCAACCGCGATCCCCTGCGCGAGGTGGAGGAGGGGCGGTTCCGCGAGGATCTCTATTACCGCCTGCACGTCATCCCCATCCATCTGCCGCCGCTGCGCGAGCGCGAGGACGACGTGCTGGAGATCGCCCGCCACTATCTGGCCGAGTTCGCCAAGGAGGAGAAGAAGGGCTTCACCCGCTTCTCGCCCCAGACCGAACATGCGCTGCGCCATTACCACTGGCCGGGCAACGTCCGCCAATTGCAGAATGTCGTGCGCATCGTCGCGGTCCTGCATGACGGCGACACCGTGACGCCCGAGATGCTGCCGTCGCCTCTCGGCACGCCGCAGCCGTTGCAGGTGCTGGCCGCCGCCGCGCCGGCCGGCGGCGCCGCAGCCCCGCGGCCCCATGTCCCGCTCTCCCCCGACGCCATCAAGCCGCTGTGGGAGGTCGAGAAGGACGCCATCGAGGACGCCATCGCGGCCTGTGACGGCAACATTCCGCGCGCCGCCGCCCTGCTGCAGATCAGCGCCTCCACGATCTACCGCAAGCGTCTGGCCTGGCAGGCCGAGGGGAAGCTGTAGCCTCGGCCGGCGACCGGACCGACGCATCAGACCGGCTTTGGTCTAACCCTTTATTTCGGCAAGAAAATCCGCCTCACGCCTGGAATCCGCCAAGAAACGGGCTAATACCCTTCGACAAAGCTCCGTCGCCTTGGTCGTAATTCCACTCCGGATTTGGCCGTCGTTCGTCCTATGCCGTGAGATGGAATTGCCCGCAACCACAGCATGCGGCTAGCCTCCCCGCACAATGTCTTGGTTCCGCTTGCCCGGCAGGCCTCACGGCGCGGCCGATGCCGGCGATCTTGGACCCAGCCGTTTGCCAAAGACTTGTCTTGCAGTGACCAAAGGGGAGGCCCATGACCAACGGTACCGTAAAATGGTTCAACACCACCAAAGGTTACGGCTTCATCGCGCCGGAGGCCGGTTCAAAGGACGTGTTCGTGCACATCACCGCGGTTCAGCGCTCCGGCCTGCATGCCCTGTCGGAGGGCCAGCGTGTCCAGTTCGAGGTCGCCCGCGGCGACAACGGCAAGGACTCCGCCGTGAACATCAGCGTCGTCGAGTGACGGGCCCGCGCTGAATCAGACCGGATACCCGGCGGCGCGGTAGGCCGCGATGGCGTCCCCGGCCAGCCGGGGAATGTCGCCGCGCAGCCTCTCCACCGCGTCCGCCGACCCGTCCCCAGCCGTTTTTCCGGCCTCCTCCCGCTCCGCCGGCGATGCCCGGCAGGCCATCTCCAGCGCGCGGGCGGCGCTGCACAGGGTGGTGGCGCCGAAGGTCCCGGCGGTGCTTTTCAGCGTGTGCGCCTCGCGCGTCAGGATGGCGCGGTCGGTCTCCCCGGCGATGCGCGCCACCCGTTCGCGGGTCTCCTCCACGAACTGCCGCAGCACGTCGGTCAGCAGTTCCGCATCCAGATCCTGCGCCAGCTGGGCCAGCACCTCGCGGTCCAGCACCTCCCCCGCCTCCGCCGGCGCGACCGATGCGCAGAGGCCGAAGCCGGCCGGCATGTCCGGGTCCGCCGATGCCTGCGCCGTCGCGATGCGCAGCCATTTCTCCACCGTCTCCAGCAGCAGCAGCCGGTCGACCGGCTTGGCGACATGGTCGTTCATGCCGGCATTCTGGCAGCGGATGCGGTCGGCCTCTTCGGTGTCGGCGGTCATGGCCACCACCGGCACCCGGCCGGCCGGCCCCGGCAGCTCGCGCAGCAGGCGGGTGGCGGTCAGCCCGTCCATCTCCGGCATCGACAGGTCCATCAGGATCAGGTCGTAGCCGCCGGCCTGCGCCGCCATCACCGCCTCCAGCCCGTTGTTGGCGGTGTCGGCGCGGTGCCCGGCCTGCGCCAGGATGGCGGTGACCAGCATCTGGTTCAGCGGACTGTCCTCCACCACCAGAATCCGGCAGGGCGCCGGCTGACCGTCCGTGGGGAGAAGCGACGGCGGCGTCCGCTCAGTCATCGCACGCATGCTCCGCAATGAGGAAGGCGCCAGTGTATAGGGCGCGGCCTTGCCGCTGCAAAGCCCCGCTCCATGTATGCGGACGGGTGGTATTCACGGAGTCCCGCCGTCCGGCGCTTCAAATCGGCGCGTCCCGCCGGTATGGTGTCGCGCTTGGCCGGTGTCCGGACCCGATGCCGCCCACCTGACAAACAGCTTCCCTTCGACTTCAGGCAGTGCCGCAGACGATGACCAAACTGAACACCTACCGCTCCGGTCCCGACGAGCGCGGGCATTTCGGAATCTTTGGCGGCCGCTTCGTCGCCGAGACGCTGATGCCCCTGATCCTGGAGGTCGAGAAGGCCTATCGCGACGCACGCGCCGATCCCGCCTTCGAAGGGGAGATGCGCCAGCAGCTGAAGCAGTATGTCGGCCGGCCCAACCCGCTCTATTACGCGGAACGCCTGACCGAACAGCTGGGCGGCGCCAAGATCTACTTCAAGCGCGAGGAGCTGAACCACACCGGCGCGCACAAGATCAACAACTGCATCGGCCAGATCCTGCTGGCCCGGCGCATGGGCAAGACCCGCATCATCGCCGAGACGGGCGCCGGCCAGCATGGCGTGGCGACCGCGACGGTCTGCGCGCTCTACAACATGCCCTGCGTCATCTACATGGGCGAGACCGACATCGCCCGCCAGCAGCCCAACGTCTTCCGCATGAAGCTGCTCGGCGCCGAGGTCCGGCCGGTGACGTCCGGCAGCGGCACGCTGAAGGACGCGATGAACGAGGCGCTGCGCGACTGGGTCACCAACGTTTCCGACACCTTCTACATCATCGGCACCGCCGCCGGCCCGCACCCCTATCCCGCCATGGTCCGCGACTTCCAGTCGGTGATCGGCGACGAGGTGCGCACCCAGATGCAGGAGCTGGAAGGCCGGCTGCCCGACAGCCTGGTCGCCTGCGTCGGCGGCGGCTCCAACGCCATCGGCCTGTTCCACCCCTTCCTCGACGATCCCTCGGTGCAGATGATCGGCGTCGAGGCCGCCGGCCGCGGCATCGAGAAGGGTCCGCTCGACCATGCCGCCTCGATCAACGGCGGCCGTCCCGGCGTGCTGCACGGCAACCGCACCTATCTGCTGCAGGACGAGGACGGCCAGATCCTCGAAGGCCACTCGATCTCCGCCGGTCTCGACTATCCCGGCATCGGGCCGGAGCACAGCTGGCTGCATGACGTCGGCCGCGTCGACTACGCCTATGCCACCGACCAGGAGGCGCTGGACGCCTTCCAGCTCTGCGCCCGCACCGAGGGCATCATCCCGGCGCTCGAATCCGCCCACGGCCTTGCCGAGGTGATCAAGCGCGCGCCGACCCTGCCCAAGGACCACCTGATGGTGCTGTGCCTGTCGGGCCGCGGCGACAAGGACATCTTCTCCGTCGCCAAGCATCTGGGAGTGGAACTGTGAGCGCCGTGGAGAGTGCCGTCATGAAGAGCGTGGACGTCCTGGCCGACGGCCGCATCGCCCGCCGTTTTGCCGCGCTGAAGGCGGAAGGCCGCGCCGGCCTGGTCACCTTCATCACCGCCGGCGATCCCGATCCCGCCGTGTCGCAGGCGGTGCTGAACGGCCTGCCGGCCGCCGGCGCCGACCTGATCGAGCTGGGCATGCCCTTCACAGACCCGATGGCCGACGGCCCGGCGATCCAGGCCTCCTCGCTGCGCGCGTTGAAGGCCGGGATGACGGTGCGCAGGACGCTGGAGATGGTCCGCGGCTTCCGCAAGCTGGATGCCGACACCCCGATCATCCTGATGGGCTATTTCAACCCGATCCACGCCTATGGGGTGGAGCCCTTCCTGGCCGCCGCGCGCGAAGCCGGGGTGGATGGCCTGATCGTCGTCGACCTGCCGCCGGAAGAGGACGAGGAGCTGTGCCTCCCGGCGCTGAAGGCCGGCGTCAGCTTCGTCCGCCTGACGACGCCGACCACCGACGAGGCGCGCATGCCCGCCGTGATGCGCAACACTTCGGGCTTCGTCTATTACGTGTCGATCGCCGGCATCACCGGCACCGCCAGCGCGTCCAACACCGCCATCGACGCGGCGGTCGCCCGGCTGAAGCGCCACACCGGCCTGCCGGTCGCCGTCGGCTTCGGCATCAAGACGCCGGATCAGGCCGCCGAGGTCGCCCGCGTTGCCGACGCCGCCGTGGTCGGCTCCGCCATCGTCACCCGTCTGGCCGATGGGCTGGCCGATGGAGTTGACGGGGCCGGCAGCGTCAGGCCGGGCACGGTCGAGGACGTTCTGGGCTTCGTCGGCGAGCTTGCCAAGGGCGTGCGCGCGGCGCGGGGCTGAGGGACGGACGGTTTACAACGACGGCAAACCGCTTTACGACACCTGCAACACGATCGCTCATGGCGACGACCGGCTGAAGAGCCCGGTGCGGCACGGACCCGATGTCCGGCCGCCGCCGGGCTTCGGCGTACCGCCATGTCGTTGAAAGGCGTTCCATGAACTGGCTTACCAACTACGTCCGTCCCAAGATCCGCGCGCTCTATGCCCGCAAGGAAGTGCCCGACAACCTCTGGCACAAGTGCCCGAGCTGCGAGTCGATGCTGTTCCACCGCGAGCTGGAAGAGAACCTGCACGTCTGCCAGCATTGCGGCTTCCACATGCGGCTCGACCCGGTCAAGCGGCTGGAGACGATGTTCGACGACGGCGCCTATGAGGGCGTCGAGCTGCCGAAGTCGGTCGCCGACCCGCTGAAGTTCCGCGATCAGAAGCGCTACACCGACCGCCTGAAGGAAGCCCAGACCAAGACCGGCCGCACCGACGCCATCGTCGTCGGCGAGGGCCGCATCGGCGGCCATGCCGCCGTGGTCGCCGCCTTCGATTTCGGCTTCATGGGCGGGTCGATGGGCATCGCCGTCGGTGAAGGGCTGCTGACCGCCGCCCGTCTGGCGGTGGCGAAGAACGCCCCGCTGATCGTCGTTCCGGCCTCGGGCGGCGCCCGCATGCAGGAAGGCATCCTGTCGCTGATGCAGATGCCGCGCACCACCATCGCGGTGGAGATGGTCAAGGAAGCCGGCCTGCCCTACATCGTGGTGCTGACCGACCCGACCACCGGCGGCGTCACCGCCAGCTTCGCCATGCTGGGCGACATCCACATCGCCGAGAAGGGCGCGCAGATCGGCTTCGCCGGCGCCCGCGTGATCGAGAGCACGATCCGCGAGACCCTGCCCGAAGGGTTCCAGCGGTCCGAATACCTGCTGGAGCACGGCATGGTCGACATGGTCGTCCACCGCCGCGACCTGCGCCCGACGCTTGTCCGCACCATCGGCCTCTTGATGACGCCGCGGATCGACGCGGTGGTCGAGGATATCGACCTGACCGCCGCCCAGGGTGTTGCCCAGGGCGTCGGCGGTGAGCCGGTCCAGCTGCCTCAGGGGGCGGTGTCCCAGCCGGGCACGCCGCTGCCGCCTGCCACCCAGGCGACCGCGGCCCAGCCGGCCTCTACGGCGGAGCCGGTCCAGGCCGGCGACTGACCGTCCATACCCCTGCGACAATCCGACCAGAGACGATCATGAGCGACGCCCCGACCCCGCTGGCCAACCCGTCCGCAAGGCTGGCGGCGACCCGTTCCGATCCGGTGCTGGATCGGTTGAAGGGGCTTCACCCCAAGGTCATCGACCTGTCGCTGGACCGGGTGCACCGTCTGCTGGCGGCGCTGGACCATCCGGAGCGGAAGCTGCCGCCGGTGGTCCATGTCGCCGGCACCAACGGCAAGGGATCGACGGTCGCCTTCCTGCGCGCGATGCTGGAGGCGGCCGGCCATCGCGTCCATGTCTACACCTCGCCGCATCTCGTCCGCTTCCACGAGCGCATCCGCCTTGCGGGGCGCCTGATCGACGACGATCATCTGGCCGCCCTGCTGGAGGAATGCGAGGTCGCCAACGCCGGCAACCCGATCACCTTCTTCGAGGTGACGACGGTCGCCGCCTTCCTCGCCTTCTCCCGCGTGCCGGCCGAAGTGGTGCTGCTGGAGACCGGCCTGGGCGGGCGGCTCGACGCCACCAATGTGGTGGACAGGCCGGCGGTGACGGCGATCACCCGCATCTCCTACGATCATCGCCAGTTCCTGGGCGACTCGCTGCTGGAGATCGCCAGCGAGAAGGCCGGCATCTTCAAGCCTGGAGTCCCCGTGGTCCTGGCGCCGCAGCCGGAAGCCGACGCGCTGAAGGCCTTGAACCTGCGCGCCAACGCCATCGCCGCGCCGATCCAGAGCTGGTCGGTCGAGGAGCGTCCGGACGGTTTCCGCTTCGAGAGCGCCAAGCGGCGGCTCGACCTGCCGATGCCCGGACTGGCCGGCGCCCACCAGATCACCAATGCCGGCGTCGCCATCGCCTGCCTCGACCATCTGCCGCTGGCGGTGGACGACGAGGCGGTGCGCCGAGGCCTCGCCGCCGTCGAATGGCCGGCCCGCCTGCAACGGCTGACCCGCGGCCCGCTGGCCGAGAGCCTGCCCGCGGGGTGGGAGCTGTGGCTGGACGGCGGCCACAACGATTCGGCGGGCGAGGTTCTGGCCCGCCAGGCGGTCGACTGGTCGCGCGGGCAAGCGGATGCGGGGCAAGCGGATGAGGGATTGGATGGCGGCTCTCCTCTGCCGCTGCTGCTGATCTACGGCATGCTGTCCAGCAAGGATCCGTTCGAGTTCCTGGGGCCGCTGGCCCCCTTCACCCATTCCCTGCGCGCGGTGGCGATCCCCGGCGAGGAAGCCAGCTTCACCGCCGAGGAATCCTGCGAGACCGCCAATCTCTGCGGCATCCGCGACCACGCCGCCGCCGACGGGGTGGACGCCGCCCTGGCCGATCTGGTGGCCAACCGGCAGAGCCCGGCGCGCGTCCTGATCTGCGGCTCGCTCTACCTTGCCGGCACGGTGCTGGCGGAGAACGGGTGACATTTCGGGATTTCCGACCGCAACCACCCATGGACCACCGGAACCGCCGGCAATGGCTGTTGCCGGCGCATCAGTTTCCTTGTTCACCTGACCGGGGAGGAGGATCTGGAGATGGCCGGAAAGGTCCGGTAGCTCTTGGAATTGCGAAGTTGGGGTGTCCGCCGAGGCCCTGACTGTTGCCTGTTGCACAGGGGGCGCCTCGATTCACCCCAGTGGTTGCCCCCTTCACACCAACCCCTTTAAGATGATTTTGAAATTCTCTCCGCATTTTATGCGGGAGATTTCATAGTGGAAAACGATCCTGGCGCGAGGTGAAGGCCAACCGGATCGCATTCTTCGGGGATGAGATTTTGAGCCAAACAGATAGCGATTTCAGCGACTTTATCGTCTTCGTGGACGAGAGCGGCGATCACAACCTGACCTCGATCAACCCAGAATTTCCCCTGTTCGCCCTGGCCTTCTGCATCCTGCGAAAAACGGATTACGCGACCAAGGTCGCGCCAGCGCTCGACAGCTTGAAGTTCGACACGTTCGGCCACGACCTGACTGTGTTGCACAGCCGCGACATCCGCAAGCAGCAGGGGGATTTCGCCGTGCTGCGCGATGCCGGAAGGCGCACCGCGTTCTTGGATGGTCTGTCCGCCGTAATCGAGGAAGCGCCCTTCACCCTTTGCGTCACAGCGATCGACAAGATCAGGCATAAGCAAAAATACAAGAACCCATACAACCCCTATCACCTGTCTTTGGAATACTGCCTTGAACGAACCTATCCCTTCCTGATCGCTCAGGGGCAGCAGGGAAAGCGCACCCATATCATCGCCGAATCGCGGGGCAAGGCGGAAGACAGGGATCTGGAATTACAGTTCCGCCGTATTCTCGATGAGTATGAAGACTGGGATCATCATTTCGAGTTGCGCTTCGCGTCGAAAGCTTGCAACTCGGTGGGGCTGCAACTGGCCGATCTGGCGGCGCATCCGGTCGCCCGTCATGTCTTGGCGCCCGATCAATTCAACCGCGCTTTCGGCATCGTGGAAAAAAAGTTGATGACCGATGGCCTGACCGGGATGGCTCGCCTGAACCGCCCGACATCCCGCGTCAAAGGTTATGAGGGGATCGGATTGAAAATCTTCCCCTAGCCTGAAAAGCGAAAAGGCTCTGGATCACTCCAGAGCCTCAACGCCGTTCGAGAAAGCCCGAACCATTTGCGAGATATATAGTGAAATCCGGGTGCGTCCGTCAAGATATATCGTAACATCTAACGCTGCGCATGGGGACGGAGCGGTCTCGCGCTGGGGAGTGGGGCCGATCCGCGACTTCTTTGGCAGCCCGAGCCTGATCCCCGAACCTGATCGAAGCGACCAAGGGGCTGTTCGCGACCATCTCCGCTTTCACCGCGTCGGCCAGAGTGATGGCCGACCAATTGGGCATCCGCATCGTGCTGATCGACAGCATCCTATTGGCCAAGATCATAATCCGGCATGAGGTCGGATACAGGATCGAGGAATCCTTAGCACTTCAAGAGAGTGGTATTCAAATGGCAGTCGCGGCGGAACCGCCGGCGGGCCATCGGGTCCGTCGGCAACGTCTGCTGAACGCGCAAGGCCCAAAACGAAAAAGCGGGCCAGATGCCGTTCCCGGCAACGCCCGCTGACCTTCTACCGACTTGTCTCACCCTTCCAGGGAAGGGGAAAATGGTGGAGCCGAGGAGGATCGAACTCCCGACCTACGCATTGCGAACGCGTCGCTCTCCCAGCTGAGCTACGGCCCCACACTCACACCGTTGCGTCTTCGTCGCCCCGGCGTGGCGCGGATATTGTCCATCGCGGGGGGTGCTGTCAAGCGCTTGATTCAGAAAAAATGACGTGTGCGTGCGATGACGTCGGAGGGGGCTCGGGATGGAGCGCAGGGCGGGGCATAGGACGGCCGATCCGCCGCAGGCCGCCCGGCCGATCGGCGGGCCGCCGTACTGGACAGGCCTCTCCGCTTATGCTTAGGGTGCCCGGAAAAGGCTGGCGCCCGCTGCGCAACCCTCTGCGCGCGGCCGTCGCAAAAACCGCACTGGAGCTGGCCCGGCATGATCGCGCTGTATTTGCTCATCAACACCATCCTGGATCTGTTCTTCTGGGTCCTGATCCTGTCGGCGATCCTCAGCTGGCTGGTGGCGTTCAACATCGTGAACACGCGCAACCGCGCGGTCTACCTGATCGGCGATTTCCTGTACCGCATCACCGAGCCGGTGCTGCGCCCGATCCGCCGCGTCCTGCCCAACCTGGGCGGGCTGGACCTGTCGCCCATCGTCGTGCTGCTGGCGATCTCCTTCATCCAGAACCTGATGGCCCAATACTGGCCGCGCTTCTGATCGTGGCATCCTCCTCCCCCTTCGAGGCGGTGGCCGACGGGCTGCGGGTGGCGCTTCGGGTGACGCCCAAGGCGTCGCGCAACGCGGTGACCGGCACGGCCGATGCGGTCGATGCGAAGGGGGAGGGGAAACGGGTGCTCAAGCTGGCGGTCACGGCGGTGCCGGAAAACGGCAAGGCCAACGAGGCCGTCATAAAACTGTTGTCGAAGGCGTGGAAACTGCCCAAGACCAGCCTGACCGTGGTGGCCGGCGCCACCGACCGGAACAAGATTTTGCATGTGGCGGGCGACCCGGCGGAATTGCTGGCGCGGCTGTCGCCCCTGATCGACGATGTGGGCAGCGAGGGTGGAGAGTAGCATGGCGGACGCGAAGATCATCGACGGCAAGGCCTTTGCGGCCGGCCTGCGTGCGCGGGTGGCGGATGGCGTGGCGGCGTTGAAGGCCAGCCACGGCGTCACCCCCGGTCTGGCCGTCGTGCTGGTGGGTGAGGATGCGGCCAGCCAGGTCTATGTCCGTTCCAAGGAGCGGGCGCTGGTCGAGTTGGGCATGAACAGCTTCGACCATCACGAGCCGGCCGACATGGCCGAGGCCGACCTGCTGGCGCTGATCGACCGGCTGAACGCCGACCCCGCCGTGCACGGCATCCTGGTCCAACTGCCGCTGCCCAAACACATCGACACCCAGAAGGTGCTGGCCCGCATCGTCCCGGAAAAGGACGCCGACGGCTTCCACGTCGTCAATGCCGGCCTGCTCGCCACCGGCCAGCCGGGCGCCATCGTGCCCTGCACGCCGCTGGGCAGCCTGCTGCTGATCCGCGACACGCTGGGCCGCGACCTGAAGGGCAAGCGGGCGCTGGTGCTCGGCCGCTCCAACATCGTCGGCAAGCCGATGGCCCAGCTCCTGCTCCAGGCCGACTGCACGGTGACGCTGGCCCATTCCCGCACGGCCGATCTGGCCGGCGAATGCCGCCGCGCCGACATCCTGGTGGCGGCGGTCGGCCGGCCGGAGATGGTGCGCGGCGACTGGATCAAGCCGGGGGCCACCGTGATCGACGTCGGCATCAACCGCGTTCCGGCGGCGGAACCGGGCAAGACCCGCCTGGTCGGCGACGTCGCCTTCGACGAGGCGGTCAAGGTCGCCGGCGCCATCACGCCGGTTCCCGGCGGCGTCGGCCCGATGACCATCGCCTGCCTGATGCTGAACACGCTGGCCGCGGCCTGCCGCGCCGCCGGCGCGCCGGTGCCGGAAGAGGCTGCCCTTTGATCACCGTCCATGCCCGTGCCGAAGACGGGCGGGTGGTGCGCCAGCCGCTGGACCTCGGCGAGCCTTTGCCGGGCGGCGCCGTCTGGATCGACCTTCTGCGTCCGACCGAAGCGGAGCGCGCCCATGTCGGCGCGCTGACCGGCTGCGACCTGCCGACGCGCGAGGAGATGAAGGAGATCGAGGCCTCCAGCCAGCTCTATGTCGAGGGGGAGGGGATCTACATGACCTCTCCCATCATCTCGCGCGCGACCTCGCCGCATCCCGAGCAGGGCGAGCTGACCTTCGTGCTGACCCCGCGCCACCTGATCACGCTGCGCTACACCGAACCGCTGCCGGTCATCACCTTCGCCGCCCGCTGCGTCCGCCAGCCGGAACTGCTGGCGACGGGAGAGAGCGCGCTGTTCGGCCTGCTGGACGCGGTGATCGACCGGGTCGCCGACGTGCTGGAGCTGGTCGGCGGCCGCATCGACGAGCTGTCGGCCCGCGTCTTCGACGATTCGCTGGACGGTGGCGGCTTCGGCAAGGCGGCCAAGAAGCCGGACGAGCTGCAGGACGTGCTGCGCGGCATCGGCCGGGCCGGCGACCTGACCCACAAGGTGCGCGACAGCTTGGCCGGCCTCGACCGGCTGGTGGTGTTCATGACCTCGGTCAGCGGCGGGCGGCTGAACAAGGACCAGAAGACCGCGCTGAAGACGATGACGCGCGACTTGCGGTCCCTGACCGAGCATGCCGGCTTCCTGGCGCACGAGGCGAACTTCCTGCTCGACGCCACGCTGGGCCTGATCAACATCGAGCAGAACGCCATCATCAAGATCTTCTCGGTCGTCTCGGTGGCGCTGATGCCGCCGACGCTGATCGCGTCGGCCTATGGCATGAACTTCAAGCACATGCCGGAACTGGACTGGGAGTTCGGCTACCCGATGGCCATCCTGCTGATGGTGCTGTCGGCGGTGGTCCCGCTCTGGTATTTCCGCCGGCGCGGCTGGCTGTAAACCCACCTTCAACAGGGAAATCCCGCCGATGACGACCATCCTGCCCGACGCCGCCCTCGACGCGCTTCTGGCGCAGGATGTTCCCTACGGCGACCTGACCACCGGCTCGCTCGGCATCGCCGCCCGTCATGCCCGCATGAGCTTCGCCGCCCGCGGCGCCATGGTGCTGGCGGGGACGGAGGAGGCGGCGCGTCTGGTGGAGAGGGCCGGCGGCCGGGTCCTGCGCGTCGAGCCCAGCGGCACCGCCGTCGAGGCCGGAGCGCTCTTCCTCGAGGCGGACGGCCCGGCCGGGGCGCTGCACCATGCCTGGAAGGTGGCGCAGACCCTGGTCGAATACGCCTCCGGCATCGCCACCCGGGCCCGCCGCATCGTCGAGGCGGCTCCCGGCGTGACCGTCGCCTGCACCCGCAAGAACTTCCCCGGTGCCAAGGATCTCAGCGTCAAGGCGGTGCAGGCGGGCGGGGCGGTGATGCACCGTCTGGGCCTGTCGGAAACGCTGCTGGTCTTCCCCGAACACCGCGCCTTCCTGAGCGACGCTCCGGAGGCCTGGATCGCGGCGCTGCGCCGCAAGGCGCCGGAAAAGAAGATCGTGGTGGAGGTCGGGTCGATGGAGGAGGCCGTGGCCTTCGCAGAGGCCGGCGCCGACGTGATCCAGCTGGAAAAGCTGCCGCCCGCCGCCGCCCGCGCGGTGATCGAGGCGACAAGGCACCTGACGCCGCCGCCGGTGGTGGCCCCGGCCGGCGGGGTGACCGAGGCGAACGCCGCCGCCTATGCCGCGGCCGGCTGCCGCCTGCTGATCACCTCGGCCCCCTTCTTCGGCCAGCCCGCCGACGTGAAGGTCGTGCTGGGGCCGGCGTAAAAGCGAAGCCCGCGACGGCAGGTCGCAGTCACCGGAATTCCTGATTTTGCGAGTGAAAGCGCTTCCGCAATACCTATGCGTGCGCCACAGTGGCGGCGCGGACGGGATGGCGGACCGGCCGCCATCCCCGCCGCTTGCGAGGAGTGAAGAGGATGTTGCATATCCTCAAGCTCCTGATCCTCCTGCTGGAGATCGTCAAGCGGCTGCTTGACCTCTACCGGTAAGGATCGGGCCGGCGGGCAGGGGATAGCAGCCCCTGCCCGCCAAGCCTGATATTGCCCCATCCGTGCCTGTAGTCAACCGACGGTATAGAAACCTCTACGCTGCCAGCCCGCCGCCCAGTTCGATGCGGACCTCCACCACGCCGGGCTCGTCCAGGTTCTCCTTGCGGACGAACCCCAGCGCGCGGCACATGTTCAGCATGTTGGTGTTCTCGCGCAGAACCTCGCCATAGACCTCCTTGATGCCGCGCGAGCGGGCGTAATCGAGGATCTTGTTCATCATGATATAGCCCAGACCCTGGCCCTTCATGTCGGACCGCACCATCACCGCATATTCGGCGCGGCGGTTGTCGGGGTCGGCGGTGATGCGCACCACGCCATACATGATGGTGTCGCCGGTCTGCGGGTCGGGACCGACGGCGATCAGCCCCATCTCGCGGTCGTAGTCGATCTGGGTCAGCCGCGCCGCCGCCTGGTGCGACAGCCGTTTCAGCGGGGCGAAGAAGCGCAGGCGCAGGTCTTCCGCCGTCTGGTTCTCCACCAGATGGTGCACCAGCGGCTCGTCCTCCGGCAGGATCGGGCGGACGAAGAACTGGCGGCCGTCCTTGATGGTGATGCGGTCTTCCAGCGACTTGGGATAGGGGCGGATCGCCAGCCTCGCCGCCCCGGCCAGGGCCGGCACGCCGACCTTGATGCGGGCGTCCAGCGCCGTCACGCCGTCGGCGTCGGCCAGCAGCGGGTTGATGTCCATCTCCGCGATCTCGGGGAAATCGACGACCAGCTGGCTGACCTTGTTCAGCGTCAGCGCCACCGCGTCCAGATCGACCGCCGCGCGTGAGCGGTAGCCCTGGAGCTGGCGGTGGATGCGGGTGCGGCTCATCTGTTCGGCCGCCAGCTTCATGTTCAACGGCGGCAGGGCCAGCGCGTAATCCTCCACCACCTCGACGCCGATGCCGCCCTCGCCGAACAGCAGGACCGGGCCGAACATCTCGTTCTCGGTCATGCCGACGATCAGCTCGTAGGCGTCGGGGCGGACCGCCATCTCCTGCACGGTGAAGCCCTCGATCTTCGCCTCCGGCGCCAGCTCGGCGACGCGGGCCAGCATCGCCTCGGCCTCGGCCTTCACGTCCTCCGGGCTGGTCAGGCCGAGAGCGACGCCGCCGACGTCGGACTTGTGGGTGATGTCGTGCGACAGGATCTTCAGCGCGATCGGCCCGCCGATGACGCGGGCGGCGGCGGCGGCCTCCTCCGGCGTCTGGGCGACGCGGGTGTCGACCACCGGGATGCCGTAGGCGGCCAGCACGCGCTTGGCCTCATACTCGCTCAGCCACTCGCGCTTCTCGGCCATGGCGCGGGAGATCACCTTCTTCACGGTGATCTCGTCGGGCTGGAAATCCTCCGCCACCGACGGCGGGGTCTCCATCAGCAGCTGCTGGCTGCGGCGGTAGCGCACCAGATGCATGAAGGCGCGCACCGCGTCGGACGGGCCGCTGTAGGTCGGGATGCGGGCCTCGGCAAACAGCTTGCGCGCCTCCACCGCCGACTGGTCGCCGATCCAGCTGGTCAGCACCGGATGGCGGCGCGCCTTGTTGGCCTGCACCGTCTCCGCCACCGCCTGGGCGATGGCCTCGCTGTCGGTCAGGGCGGACGGGCAGTGCAGGACCAGCACGGCGTCGTTGCCGGTGTCCTGCATCAGCGCGTTCAGCGCCTCGGCATAGCGCTTGGGCGTGGCGTCGGCGCCGATGCGCAGCGGGTTGCGGAAGGGGGTGCCGCCCGGCTGCCCTCCACCCGGCTGGGGGCCGAGCGCCTTGGCCAGCGCCTCCTGCGTCTCATCCGCCATGGCGGCGAGCCGGCCGCCGGCCTGGATCAGCTTGTCGGTGGCCATCACCCCCATGCCGCCGCCGTTGGTCAGGATCGCCAGCCGGTCGCCGGTGATCGGCACCCCGGTGCCCAGCGTGCCGGCGGCGTCGAACAGCTCGGCCAGATCGTTGACCCGCAGCACGCCGGCCCGGCGGAACACCGCGTCATAGACGGCGTCCGACACCGCCAGGGCGCCTGTGTGGCTGGCCGCGGCCTCCTGCGCCTCGTCCGACCGGCCGGCCTTGATGACGATCACCGGCTTCTGGCGCGAGGCGGAGCGGGCGGCCGACATGAATTTGCGGGCCTGGGTGATGCTCTCGATATAGAGCAGGATGGCGCGCACGGTGACGTCGGAGGCCAGATAGTCCAGCAGGTCGCCGAAATCGACGTCGCCGCGGTCGCCCAGCGACACCAGATGCGAAAAGCCGATCCCGCGCGAGGTCGCCCAGTCGGCGACCGAGGTCAGCACCATGGAACTCTGCGCCACCAGCGCCACGTCGCCCTTGCGCGGCGCCACCGGCGCGAAGCTGGCGTTCATGCCGCGGCCGGGCACCATGGCGCCCAGGCTGTTCGGGCCCAGCACCCGCATCAGATAGGGCTTGGCGGTGTCCAGCATCGCCTGGGTCTGGTCGGCCGACATGCCCTTGGTCATGACGATGGCGGCCTTGGTCCCGCGCTTGCCCAGCGCGTCGATGGTCGCCGCCACCGTGTCCGGGGCGGTGCAGATGACGCCCAGGTCCGGGGTGATCGGCAGGCTGTCCACCGTCTTGTAGGTCAGCACCCCTTCCACCGCGCGCTCTGTCGGGTTGACCGGCATCACCGGCCCGTCGAAGCCGGCCTGGAACAGGTTGCGGGCCACCACCGCCCCCACCGTGCCGGGCTTGCGGCTGGCGCCGATCAGGGCGATGGAGGCGGGCTTGAACAGCTTGTCGAGGTTGCGAACGGTCATGACCGGATCCGGGGCTGGGATAAGGCGCCGGCCCCCAGTCTGCCACGGGATGCCGACGGTTTTGATGACGAACAGCGTGGGCCCGGACTTTCATCCCCGCCATTTGCTGCGGCGCAACATTACGGGCTGGTATGACCATTGGGCAAGGGGGCGTTTCGTCGCGCCTATTGAAAACGGGAAAGGAGTGAAAACAAGGGGGAGTTGTCGTGTTGCGCCTTGCGGAGGGGCGCCGACACCCCCCAAGCTGTCGATCGTCCGTACGCCAACTTGCGCAAGGGAGCCTGTTCATGAAGGTCGGAATCGTCGGGGCGGGGTTCGTCGGCAGCACCGCCGCCTTCGCCATGGTGACCACCGGAGCGGCCAGCGAGGTCGTGCTGGTCGACATGAACGAGGCGCTGGCCCAGGCCCAGGCGCAGGACATCGCCCATGCCGTGCCCTTCACCCATGCCGTCACCGTCCGCGCCGGCTCCTACGCCGCGCTGGAGGGGGCGGGGGTGGTCGTGCTGTCGGCCGGCGTCGCCCAGAAGCCGGGCGAAACCCGGCTGGAGCTGCTGGAACGCAACGCCAAGGTGTTCGGCGCCATCATCCCGGAGGTGCTGAAGGCGGCCCCCGACGCCGTGCTGCTGGTCGCCAGCAACCCGGTGGACGTGATGACGCAGATCGCCACCCGCATCAGCGGCCTGCCGCGCAACCGGGTCATCGGCTCCGGCACCGTGCTGGACACCGCGCGCTTCCGCGCCCTGCTGGCCGAACAGCTGGCGGTGACGCCGCGCTCCGTCCACGCCCATGTGGTGGGCGAGCATGGCGACTCGGAGGTGCTGCTGTGGTCGAGCGCCACCGTCGCCGGCCTGCCCGTCGAGCAGGCGGCCGCCCAGCTCCGCCGCAGCCTGACGGCGGACGACCGCGCCGCCATCGACGAGGGCGTGCGCCGCGCCGCCTACCGGATCATCAACGGCAAGGGCCACACCGCCTTCGGGATCGGCGGCGGGCTGGCCCGGCTGGTCGCGGCCATCGGCGCCGACGAACGGATGGTGGCGACCTGCGCCATGCTGACCGACGACGTCTGCGGCGTGCCGCAGATCGTGCTGTCGCTGCCGCGCGTCATCGGTGCCGGCGGCGTGGTGGACACCGTTCTGCCCAACCTGTCGGCGGAGGAGGAGACGGCGCTCCGCCGCAGTGCCGAAATCCTGAAGGAGGCCGCCGACGGCGTCGAACGCCGGATGGGCTGGGCCGGTTGACGCTACCCGGCATGATCCGTCGATACATGATCCCGTAGATCCGCCGCCAGCCCGTCGAAGACGGCGCGGCAGCGGGGGGTGGAGCGCAGATCCTCGTGCATGGCGACCCACATGCCCATCGGCATGTCGAAAGCGTCGGCCAGCAGCCTGACCAGTTCGGGATTGCGCCGCGCCAGCGGGACCTGGCAGATGCCGATGCCGAACCCGGCCTCGATGGCCGACAGCTGGGCCAGATGGCTGTCGGACCGCAGGGCGAAGCGGGGCAGGGCGAGGCCCGGCGCCCGCCGCATCATGGAACGGATGTCCGGCGTCTCGCGGTCGAAGCCGATCAGGCTGTGGCGGCCGAGATCCTCCAGACACTGCGGACTGCCGTGGCGGTCGAGATAGTCGCGGTGGGCGTACATGCCGAGCGCGATGACGCCGATCCGCTTCACCAGCAATGCCTGCTGGTCGGGCTCCACCATCCGCACAGCCACATCGGCGTTGCGTTGCAACAGGTCGTCGACGGCGTTCGACAGCACCAGTTCGATCTCCAATGCTGGATGGCGGTCGCGCAGGTCTGCCAGGATCGCCGGCAGGATGCGGGCGCCCACCACCTCGCTGGCGGTGACCCGCACCGTGCCGCGCACCTCCGCCCCGCCACCCGTCGTCCCACTGCCTTTCCCGCCATAGCCCGATGCGGTGCGCCACAGGCTGGCCGCCGCCGCGTCCAGCGCCTCCGCCTGCGGTTTCAGCGCCAGCGCCGCGTCGGTGGGGTCCAGCCCGCGTGGCGAGCGCACGAACAGCGGGCCGCCGACCGCCTCCTCCAGCGCCGCGACATGGCGGGCCAGCGTCGGTTGTGTCAACCCCAGGGCACGCGCCGCCGCCGACAGCGACCCCTCGCGGATCACGGCCAGGAAACTGCGGTAAAGGTCCCAACTGGGCGGCGGATGGCTCATCGATTTCAGTATAGCGGTTAGCCGCAGTTCGACAATTCCGTTCAGCCCGCCCCCAGGTCCATCCTTCTCCATCACCAAGCGGAAGGCGATGGAGGCAGCGATGGCAGGACAGATGACCGGTAAAGGCAGGACCGCTCTGGTCTTGGGGGCGACCGGCGGGATCGGCGGCGAACTGGCGCGGGCGCTGGTGGCGCGCGGCTGGACCGTGCGCGGGTTGCGCCGCAAGCCGGCCAAACAAGGGCAGCCACAGCCGGACGGCATCGAATGGGTGGTCGGCGATGCGATGAACGCCGCCGACGTGAGGGCGGCGGCCGAGGGGGCGGCGCTGATCGTCCATGCGGTGAACCCGCCCGGCTACAAGGATTGGGATCGGTTGGTTCTACCCATGGTCGACAACAGCATCGCCGCCGCCGTCGCCAACAATGCCCGCATCCTGCTGCCCGGCACCGTCTACAATTACGGCCCCGACGTCTTCCCGCTGATCCCGGAAACCGCGGCGCAGGCCCCGCTGACCCGCAAGGGCGCCATCCGGGTGGAGATGGAGCGCCGTCTTCATCTTGCGGTGGGACAGGGTGCGCGGCTGTTGATCCTACGCTGCGGCGACTTCTTCGGGCCCAGGGCCGCCAACAGCTGGTTCAGCCAGGGCCTGCTGACGCCCGGCAAGCCGCCGACCCGCATCAACCAGCCCGGCCGGCCGGGGGTCGGCCATCAGTGGGCCTATCTGCCCGACGTGGCGGAAACGGCGATGCGCCTGCTCGACCGCGAGGCGGAGCTGGGCGACGACGCGATGTTTCACATGGACGGCCATTGGGATGCCGATGGAAGCCGGATGGTCGCGGCCATCGCGCATGCCCTTGGCAAGCCGGATCTGCCGGTGCGGCGCATGCCCTGGTGGCTGCTGCGGCTGGCCGGCGTGGCGGTGCCGCTGTTCCGCGAACTCGGCGAGATGCGCTATCTCTGGCAACGTCCGGTGCGGCTGGACAACCGGCGCCTGCTGGCCTTCCTGGGCGGGGAACCGCACACGCCCCTGGACCTCGCGGTGCGCCGGACCCTCGAAGGGCTGGGGCATCTCCCCGCTCAGCCGGCGGCTATGCCGGAGACGGGGAGACGCATACCCGACCTTGCGACCTCAAGCCGACAAGGCTGAGGCCGCAAGGTTCAAACCATCAACCCTCAGACCACCGGGCCCGGGTTGCCCTTGTTGGCTTCCAGGGCGCGGGCGAGGCCTTCCTCGATCTTCTTGGCGGCCTCTTCGGCGTTGCCCCAGCCGCGGACCTTCACCCACTTGTTCTTCTCGAGATCCTTGTAGTGCTCGAAGAAGTGGGCGATCTGCTCGGTCACGATGGCCGGCAGGTCGGTGTAGTTCTTCACGTCGGTGTAGAACGGGTGCAGCTTGTCGACCGGAACGGCCAGCAGCTTCTCGTCCTCGCCGGCCTCGTCCTCCATGTACAGGACGCCGATGGGACGCGAGCGCAGGACGGCACCCGGGACGACGCCGTGCTGGCCGACGACGCAGACGTCGACCGGGTCGCCGTCACCCGACAGGGTGTGCGGGATGAAGCCGTAGTTGCAGGGATAGAACATCGCGGTGTGCAGGAAGCGGTCGACGAACACGGCGCCCGAGTCCTTGTCGACCTCGTACTTCACCGGCTGGCCGCCGATCGGAATCTCGATGACGACGTTGACGTCCCAGGGCACGTTCTTGCCCGCGGCGAGCTTGCTCAGATCCATGTATCGCGTTCCTTCGACTGGCGTATTCAGGGCACGTTCTTGTTTTGGCGCCGATGCCCGGTCCGGCGCCACGCGGGGCGGGAGTTTAGGCGGAACGCACCCTGAGTCCAAGGAACTTGCGCGGGCTCTTGCGCAGGTGCGGCAAAGCGGCAACCCTGCCGGTCATGCCCCGTCCGATCCTTCTTTTTTTCACCCTTCTGGCCTTGCTGTCGCCTCATCCGGCGTCCGCGGACTCGCCGCATCACGGCATCGCCATGCATGGCGATCTGGCCTTGCCGGCGGACTTCACCGCCCTTCCCTACGTCAACCCGGCCGCACCCAAGGGCGGGACCATCCGGCAGGCGGTGACCGGCAGCTTCGACAGCCTGCACCCGCACATCGTCAAGGGTGTGCCGGCGCTGGGCATGGGCTACGTCTTCGAGACGCTGCTGACGCGCTCGTGGGACGAGCCCTTCTCGCTCTACGGGCTGCTGGCCGACCGGGTCGAGGTGGAGGACGACCGCTCCGCCGTCACCTTCCACATCGACCCGAAGGCGCGCTGGCAGGACGGCACGCCGCTGACCGCCGCCGACGTGCTGTTCTCGCTGGAGGCGCAGCGGCGGGACGGCACCCCCAACCGCCGCCTGTTCTACGCCAAGGTCACGGCGGCCGAGGCGCCCGACCCCCAGACCGTCCGCTTCGCCTTCGCCGCCAACCCCGACGGAACCATCGACCGCGAGATGCCCTTGCTGATGGGGCTGATGCCGATCCACTCCAAGGCCTTCTGGGCGGGGCGCGATTTCAGCCGCACGACCTTGGAGCCGATCCTGGGCAGCGGCCCCTACCGCGTCGCGTCGGTCGATCCCGGCCGCCGCATCGTCTATGAGCGGGTGCGCGATTATTGGGGCCGCGACCGGCCGGTCCGTGTCGGACAGTTCAATGCCGACCGGCTGGAGTTCGACTATTACCGCGACGATTCGGTGGCGCTGGAAGCCTTCAAGGCCGGGCAGGGAGACGTTCGTTACGAAAGCGATCCGGCCAAATGGGCCACCGGCTACGACGGTCCCGCCCTGCGTGACGGCCGCATCGTCCGGGAGGAACTGCCCAACCACCGCCCCGAACCGGCGCGCGGCCTGATCTTCAACACCCGCCGTCCCCTGTTCGCCGATGTCCGGGTCCGCCGGGCGCTGGGGATGGCGCCGGATTTCGACTGGATCGGCCGCAGCCTGTTCCACGGCCTGCTGACCCGCACCGCCAGCTACTATCCCAATTCCGAGCTTGCCGCCCAGGGACTGCCTCAGGGCGAGGAGTTGCAGGCGCTGGCGCCCTTCCGCGACCGCCTGCCGCCCGATCTCTTCACCAAGCCCGTCACCCTGCCGGAAGCCGGCAACGGTAGCGGCAACGCCAGCGGCAAAGGTAGTGGCAACGGGCCGGCCGGCCTGCGCGCCAACCGGCGCGAGGCGCTGCGGCTGCTGGAGCAGGCCGGCTGGCGGGTGCGCGACGGCCGGCTGACCGACGATGCCGGAAATCCTTTCGCGTTCGAAATCCTCCTGTCGGACCCAGCGGAGGAGCGGGTGGCGCTGGAATTCGCCCGCTCGCTGGAGCCGCTGGGGATCGCGGCCCGCGTCCGTACGGTGGACAGCGCCCAGTTCCAGGCTCGGCTGGAACGTTTCGAGTTCGATATGACCATGCGCTGGTGGGCGTCCAGCCTGTCGCCGGGCAACGAGCAGCTCTATTATTACGGATCCGATGCGGCCGGGCAGGAGGGTAGCCGCAACCTTGCCGGCATCCGCGACCCGGTGGTCGATGCGCTGGCCCGTTCCATCGCCGCCGCCACCACGAGGGAATCCCTGGTCGGCCGGGTGCGGGCGCTCGACCGGGTTCTGCTGTGGGGGCATTACATGGTTCCGCTCTATCACAGCCCGGTCGACCGCATCGCCCGCTGGGCGACCCTGCACCGCCCCGCCATCACCCCGCTCTATGGCCCGATGATTGAAAGCTGGTGGGTGGAATAGCGGAAGAGACAATGAAAACGGCTGGCGGCTTCCCTTGCGCTCTCCCTCGCCGCACCGCATCATCGCGGCAAAGACAACGTCGGTAACGACGAGACGGGGGAGTTTGTCAACCATGCCGACCGCCAAGCAGCGCGTCACCCTTGCCGCTTTCGCCGCCATGATGGCGCTGGCCGCCGCATCGCAGGCGGCGCTGGCCCAGCCGCGCACCGACCTCGTCGTCGGCATGGCGCTGGAGCCGCCGCATCTGGACCCGACCGCCGGTGCGGCCGGGGCGATCAAGGAGGTCACCTACGCCAACCTGTTCGAGCCGCTGCTGCGCGTCGATGCCGACGGCAAGCTGGTGCCCGGACTGGCGGAGCGCTGGAACGTGTCGGAAGACGGGCTGACCTACCGCTTCACCCTGCGCCCGAACGCGAAGTTCCACGACGGCACCACCGCCGATTCCGCCGACGTGAAATTCACGCTCGACCGCGCCCGCGCCGCCGAGTCGGTCAACGCCCAGAAGGCCTATTTCGCCCCCATCGCCAAGGTGGAAACGCCGGATCCGCAGACGGCGGTCGTCACCCTGTCGCGCCCCGACGGCCTGTTCCTGTTCCACATGGCGAGCGGCGACGCCGCCATCGTCGCCCCGGAATCGGCGGCGACCAACAAGCAGAAGCCCGTCGGCACCGGCCCCTTCAAGTTCGACCGCTGGGTCGCCGGCGACCGCGTCGTGCTGGTGCGCAACCCCGACTATGACGGGGCGAAGCCGAAGATCGACCGCGTCACCTTCCGCTTCATCAGCGACCCGGCCGCCCAGGTGGCGGCGCTGAAGGCCGGCGACATCGACGCCTTCACCCTGTTCAGCACCTATGAAGCCCTGCCGGAATTCCGCAACGACCCGGCCTTCACGGTCATGGTCGGCTCGACGGAGGGCGAGACGCTGCTGTCGACCAACAACGCCCGCAAGCCCTTCGACGATGTCCGCGTCCGCCGCGCCATGGCCCATGCCATCGACCGCCAGACGCTGATCGAGGGCGTGCTCTACGGCAACGGCGTCGCCATCGGCAGCCATTTCCCGCCGCACCGCGAGGGCTATGTCGATTTGACCGGGATGTATCCCTACGACCCGGCCAAGGCGAAGGCTCTGCTGGCCGAAGCCGGCTATCCGAACGGCTTCGACACCACGCTGCGCCTGCCGCCGCCGCCCTATGCGCGCCGCGGCGGCGAGCTGGTCGCCGCCATGCTGGCCGAGGTCGGCATCCGGGCGAAGATCGAGCCGGTGGAGTGGGCGGCCTGGCTGGAAAAGACGTTCAAGGGCAAGGATTACGACCTGACCATGATCGCCCACACCGAGCCGCTGGACATCGACATCTACGCCCGGCCCGACTACTACTTCAATTACAAGAGCGAGCGTTTCAACGCCCTGAACGACGAGTTGAACCGTACCCAGGACCCGGCCAAGCGCAACGCCCTCTACGGCGAGCAGCAGAAGGTCCTGGCGGAGGATGCGGTCAACGGCTTCCTCTTCATGCTGCCGTCGGTGACGGTGCAGAAGGCCGGCCTGACCGGCATGTGGGTGAACCGCCCGGTCCAGGCCAACGACGTCACCGGCGTGTCCTGGAAATAACGCAAGGCAAGTAAGGCCAAGGTAAGGATAGACCCGCGTGCTTGCGTTCCTGCTGCGACGGCTGGCCAGCCTGATCGTCACCGTCTGGCTGGCCAGCATCGTGGTCTTCACGGTGCTGCAACTGGTTCCCGGCGACCCGGCGCTGCTGATGCTGGGCGTCAATGCCCAGCCCGACACGCTGGCCGCGCTGCGCAGCCAGATGGGGCTCGACCAGCCCATCCTTACCCGCTACCTCCACTGGGCCGGCGGGCTGGCGCGCGGCGACCTCGGCGTCAGCCTGACCTATGCCCGCCCGGTGGCCGATCTGGTGGCGGAGCGGCTGGCGGTCACCCTGCCGCTGTCGCTGCTGTCGCTGGTCCTCAGCACAATGCTGGCCCTGCCGCTCGGGCTGCTGGCGGCGGCGCGGCGGGGCAGGGGGAGCGACTGGGCGGTGCTGGGCTTCGCGCAGCTCGGCGTGTCGATGCCCAGCTTCTGGATCGCCATCCTGTTGATCCTGCTGTTCTCGCTGACCCTGCACTGGTTTCCGGCCGGCGGCTTTCCCGGCTGGAGCGGCGGCGTCGGCCCGGCGCTGCACGCCCTGCTGCTGCCGGCATTGGCGCTGGCGGTGCCGGAGGCCGCCATCCTCGCCCGCGTCACCCGCACCGCCGTGCTCGACACGCTGGGAGAGGACCATATCCGCACCGCCCGCGCCAAGGGGGTGGGCCGCATGGCCGTCCTGCTGCGCCACGCCCTGCCCAACGCCCTGATCCCGGTGGCGACGGTGCTGGGATTGCAGATCTCCTTCCTGGTGGCGGGTGCTGTGGTGGTGGAGAATGTCTTCACCCTGCCGGGGCTGGGCCGGCTGCTCTATCAGGCCATCGGCCAGCGCGACCTGATCGTGGTGCAGGGGGTGGTCGTGCTGCTGGCGCTGTTCGTCGTTCTGGTGAACGCCCTGGTCGACATCGCCTGCGCACTGGCCGATCCCCGGCCCAAAGGAGG
This sequence comes from Azospirillum sp. TSH64, assembly GCF_003116035.1. Lineage (GTDB taxonomy): Bacteria > Pseudomonadota > Alphaproteobacteria > Azospirillales > Azospirillaceae > Azospirillum. The sequence goes on along the minus strand of NZ_LGQW01000015.1, from coordinate 884,379 downwards.
GGAGTCGTGAGGCGGAAGCTCCCCCTCTCCCTCCATCTCGGCGCCGGGCTGACCCTGCTGCTGGTCGCCATCGCGCTTCTGTCGCTGCTGTGGACGCCCTACCCGGCGGAGCAGGTGCGGGTGGTCGCCCGGCTGAAGCCGCCCACCGCCGCCCATTGGCTCGGCACCGACCATTTCGGGCGCGACGTGCTGTCGATGATCATGGTCGGCGCCCGCAACTCGCTGGCCGTCGGTGCCGCCGCGGTCGGGCTGGGGCTGCTGGCCGGGGTGCCGCTGGGGCTGTTGGCCGCCGCGCTGGGACGTTGGGGGGACGAGGTTGTGGCGCGGCTGGGCGACCTGGTCTTCGCCTTTCCCGCCGTGCTGACGGCGATCCTGCTGACCGCCGCCCTGGGCGCCGGCGCGGTCAACGTCGTCGTGGCGCTGGCGCTGTTCAACGCCGCGGTGCTGGCCCGCGTCACCCGCGGCGCCGCGCTGGCGGTGTGGCGGCGGCCCTTCGTCGGGGCGGCGCTGGCGCTGGGGCGGGGACCGCTGTCGGTGACGCTGGTGCATGTGCTGCCCAACATCGCCGGCATCGTCGTGGTCCAGGCCACCGTCCTGTTCGCCGTCGCCATCGTCAACGAGGCGGCGCTGAGCTATCTCGGCCTTGGCATCCAGCCGCCCAGTCCCAGCTGGGGCAAGATGCTGGGCGATGCCCAGACCTACCTGTTCACCGCCCCGTTGCAGGCGGTGTTTCCCGGCGTCGCGATTGCGCTGAGTGTCATGGGGCTGACCATGCTGGGCGACGGCTTGCGCGACTGGCTCGACCCGCGGCACCGGTCTTCGGGAGTGATGTGAGCCGGGCTGATATGACCCCTCACCCCGCCTGCCGCGTCCGCTCCGACAGTTCGATCAGGTCCATCAGCTCGTTGCTCTTCCAATAGCGCGACTTGCCCACTTCGGTGCGCGCCGTGGCGACGAGGTCGTCGATGATCGCCTGCTCGTCGTCGCCAAGCGCGCCGCCGCGCTCCAGACGGTGCGACAGCAGGCGGGTCATGTTGTGGCTGAAGGTCGGGATCCAGGCGCTGACCCGCTGGCCGAACACGCCGGCGATGGCGTTGATGCGCAGGAGATGCTCCATCCGCTCGTCGAGCGGGTCGGTTTCCTCGAACTTCATCGCCTTCTCGACATTGGCGCGCAGCTCCTCCAGCAGGGTTTCGCGCCACTTCACCAGATCGTAGGTCTCGAAGCCGAAGTCGCGCGACATCGCCTGCCAGCGCCACAGCAGCCGGTCCAGCCAGACGATGTCGGCATGGTCGATCACCGGCTGGCGCCGGGCGGCGGCGGCCTGGGCGGAGCGTTCCATCGCCACCGCGGCGACGCGGCTGCCGATGATCTTCGCCGCCTGGGTCCAGGCGTTGCGGAAGGCCGGCTCGCTGCGACGGTCCTCCATCAGCCCGGCCGAGGTCGCGGCGTGGACCAGCTGGTCCAGCCGCTGCACCAGCGCCTCCAGCCGCGCCTTTTCCTTGGCGCTGGGCCGGATGGCGGAGCCGGGGACCCGCTCGTTCAGCTTCAGGACGACGCTCAGCGCCGCGGTCAGCGCGCGGGTGACGCCGATGAAATGGCCGGTCAGCGCCGCGGTCATGGCGTCGCCGCGGCCGGGATCGACGCCGCTCTGCCGGATATAGAGCGCCGCCACCGGATAGTTGCGCTTCACCGACAGCACCGACAGCGGCAGCATGGCCGCCAGATCGTCGCCGCAGCGGTCGCGCAGCGATTCGGTGGCGTCCAGCAGCAGGTCGGCCAGCCGGTTCGCCTCCGTCTCGCCGCTGCAACTGGCGGGGAAATCCTCCAGCCGGTCGGCAACCGGCTTCACCGGCCCCTCGGCGTTGGTCAGGATCAGATGCATCAGCCGCAGCGTGGCGAGGTCGATGTGCGGCGTCTTTTCCAGGAAGCCCGACATCAGGCGGGTGCGGCGCGGCCGGTTGCGCGACATGCCGGCCAGCAGCTCGTCCACCGCCTTCTTGTTCGCCAGCACGGCGTCGAGATGCTTCACCGACGCGACGCGCATCCGCTCCTTCATCACCATGGCGACGGGGGAGCGCAGGATGCGGTCGATCACGTCGCCGCGCGCCATCTCGTCCAGCGTTTCCTGTGCCTCGACCGCCAGCAGGGGGAAGGCGTCGCGGCTCAGCGCCTCCCACAGGGCGCCGACATCGACCCGTTGCAGCATGCCGGGAACCGAGACGCCGGAGTGGTACAGCACGTCGTCGTCGATCAGGAAGGCTTCGAACAGGTTGGTGAACAGGCGGCGGGCGCGGTTGGTGCGCTGGCGGTTCAGATACTCGATGACATATTGGCGGACGAGCTGGACCCGGTCGGTCGGCTCGCTGTCCATGCCTTCGATCTCGCTCAGCAGGCTGTAGACGAGGCTGGCCGGCAGCCGCGTCACCAGGGCGTCGATCTTCTGGCGCAACTCGTCCTGGCGCAGTTCGTCTGGGTGCAGCTCGTCCGGGCGGAGGTCGCCGGTCAAATCGTCGCTCATGCGCGGGCCGCCACGCGATGTTGAAGGCGTCGGCGGGCGCAGGCGCTCCGCCGCGCGTCATTTAGGACGCAAACTGTAAATTTTTATGTAATGAACCGGGCGCGCCTTCCCCGGCCGGATGGGACCGGACGGGAAGGGCGCGCCCCGGTCGGGGGGCCGGTCCAGGGGGCCGGTCAGCCGTTCCGCTGCTTGGCGATCGGCTGCGAGAATTGCAGCTCGATGTCCCAGGGGAAGTGGATCCAGGTGTCCTGGCTGACTTCGGTGATGAAGGTGTCGACCAGCGGCCGGCCGGCCGGCTTGGCGTAGACGGTGGCGAAATGCGCCTTCGGCAGCATCTTGCGCACGATCTCCGCCGTCTTGCCGGTGTCCACTAGGTCGTCGATGATCAGCCAGCCCTCGCCGTCGCCGGCCTTGGCGCCTTCGACGCCCTTCAGGATCGTCGCGTTGCGCTGTTGCTGGTGGTCGTAGCTGGAGACGCAGACGGTGTCGATCATGCGGATCTCAAGCTCGCGCGCGATGATCGCCGCGGGAACCATGCCGCCGCGCGTGATCGCGATGATGCCCTTCCACGGGCCGCGGTCGATCAGGCGCCAGGCCAGCGCCTTGGCATTGCGGTGGAGCTCTTCCCAGGACACCGGGAAATGCTTGTTGAAGGGGGCTTCGGCCACGGTACTGACTCTCCAAAAACAGCAAGTGGACTGTATAACCCAGCCGCCGCCGCCCGGCAATCCGGGGCGGTTCGGCCGTCCGGGACCCGCGGTCGCAGGGGCTGCCGCAGGGGGCTTGCTGGCGGGGCGAAAATTCGTGAAAAAAGCGCTTGCGGGGCAGGGGGCTTCTGAGTATGTTGCGCGCCTCGACGCCGACGGCCTGCCGCCGACGCCGGGACAGACGATGGATAAAGCGCCCGTAGCTCAGCTGGATAGAGCATCAGACTACGAATCTGAGGGTCAGGAGTTCGAATCTCTTCGGGCGCGCCATCCTTCCCGTTCGACGCACGGGCCACCTCCTGGGTGGCCTTTGTCGTCTGGGACATCGTCGAAATCCGCCGCTGGGCGCCGGTGCTTTTCTTCGCGAAAACCGCTTGCCTTCGATGACGGATTTGAGTAGGTTGCGCGCCTCGACGCCGGGGGATACTTCGACGGCGAGATGCTTGGCAGACAAGTTCTTTGGATAAGGCGCCCGTAGCTCAGCTGGATAGAGCATCAGACTACGAATCTGAGGGTCAGGAGTTCGAATCTCTTCGGGCGCGCCATCCTCCAAAAAGCACAGTGATCGACACCCAAGGCCGCCTCCGGGCGGCCTTTGTCGTTTGGGGTTCGCCGATGAGCCTCGTCGCGCTGGCGCAAGCCCCGGTGGCTCCACTACACTCGGGGCCCGCACCACTGGATGCATGGCCATGCCCCGCAGCGACTTCTATCCGCCCATCGACCCGTTCCAGACCGGCACGATTGCCGTCGACGGGATCCACACGGTTTATTGGGAGCAGGCGGGCAACCCGCGCGGCGTGCCGGTGATGTTCCTGCATGGCGGTCCGGGGGCCGGCGCCTCGCCCACCCACCGCCGTTTCTTCGATCCCGCCCATTACCGCATCATCGTGATGGACCAGCGCGGCGCCGGCCGCTCCACTCCCTTGGGCGAAACGCGCGAGAACACCACCGAGCGGCTGGTCGAGGACATCGAGACGCTGCGCCGCCATCTCGGAATCGAGCGCTGGCACCTGTTCGGCGGCTCCTGGGGCTCGACCCTGGCGCTCTCCTATGCCCAGACCCACCCGGACCGCTGCCTGGGCCTGATCCTGCGCGGCATCTTCCTGATGCGGAAGAGCGAGATCGACTGGTTCCTCTATTCCATGCGCATCCTCTTCCCCGAGGCCTGGGCCGCCTTCGCCGGCCATATCCCGGAGGACGAGCGCGGCGACCTGCTGGAGGCGTTCTGGAAGCGGCTCGATTCGTCCGACCCGGCGGTGCGCATGGCCGCGGCCCGGGTGTGGAGCATCTATGAGGGAAGCTGTTCCTCGCTTCTGCCGTCGCCCGACCTGATCGCGGCCAGCGGCGAGGACCGCCACGCCCTGGGGCTGGCGCGGATCGAGGCGCATTACTTCCGCTCCAACCGCTTCACGCCGGAGGACAAGCTCCTGCGCGACGTCGACCGCATCCGCCATCTGCCGGCGGTGATCGTCCAGGGCCGCTACGACATCGTCTGCCCGGTGATCTCCGCCGACGCGCTGCACCGCGCCTGGCCGGAAGCCGATTACCGCATCGTCCCCGACGCCGGCCATTCCGCCATGGAGCCCGGCATCCGCGCCGCGCTGATCCAGGCGACGGAGCGGTTTAAAGAGTATCGGTGACGGGAGCTTCGGGGAATCGCTGAGGTGGGGCAAGATCGACACGGATTTCACGGATTTAGACACGGATTTCACGGATTTTTTTTGAGCTTGGCGCCGCTTGGGACTGTTCCGGCAGCAGCGGCTTCGGGACGCCACATCCGTGAAATCCGTGTTTCAATCCGTGAAATCCGTGGAGATCTTGCCCGCCGCTCCCGCACTCTTCAGGCAACCGCCCTTGCACCAATCCCCCTCCCACCCCACACTCTGCCGATGCCTGAACTTCCCGAAGTCGAGACGGTGTGCCGGGGCCTCGCCCCGCATCTCGAAGGCCGGCGGCTGGTCCGTGTGGAGCAGCGGCGGCCGAACCTGCGCACCCCCTTTCCGCCGCGCTTCTGCGAAAGGCTGACCGGGCGTGTGGTCACGTCGGTGCGGCGGCGCGCCAAATACATCCTGATGCATCTGGACGACGGCGGCGTGCTGATCGCCCATCTCGGCATGTCCGGCCGCATGATCATCGCGCCGGAACGCCCCGACGCCTTCGACAAGCACGATCATGTGGTGTTCGAGACCGATGCCGGCACCATCGTCACCTTCAACGACGCCCGCCGCTTCGGGCTGATGGACCTGACGGTGGCCGACGCGCTGGGCGACCACCCGATGCTGCGCAACCTGGGGCCGGAGCCGCTCGGCAACGAATTCTCCGGTCCCGACCTCGCCCGCCGTCTGGCCGGCAAGATCACCCCGATCAAGGCCGCCCTGCTCGACCAGGGCATCGTCGCCGGCTTGGGCAACATCTATGTGTCGGAGGCGCTCTACCAGTCCGGCATCCTGCCGACCCGGACCGCCGCCAGCCTGACGCCCGCAGAGGTCGACCGCCTCGCCGTCGCGGTGCGCGAGGTGCTGGAGCGCGCGATTGCCGCCGGCGGCTCGTCGCTGCGCGACTACCGGCAGGCGTCGGGGGAGCTGGGCTATTTCCAGCACCAGTTCGCCGTCTACGACCGGGAGGGGGAGGGTTGCCCCGACTGCGACTGCGACCGTGCCCGGACGGGGGGCGTTCAGCGGATTGTACAGTCGGGCCGCTCGACTTTCTTTTGTGCGGCGCGCCAACGGTGATATAGCTGGGGCATGACGGCTCTACCGGCCATGCTCCGGGCGGCGTCCGCCGCTTTCCTCCTTGCCGGCCCCGCAGTTGCGGGCCTGGGGAGCTTCCTCATTCCCATTCCTTCGGCACTGGCGGCCCAGCTTGCCGCAGCCGAGTCCGGGCCCTTCGTCCCCGGCACCACCGATGTGCCGGTGATGCCCGGGCTGGCGTCCGCCGAATCGGAGCCGCTGGTCTTCGACAAGCCGGGTGGGCGGATCGTCCAGGCCGTGCTGTCGGGCGAGGTGCCGCGACAGGCGGTGCTGGCCTTCTACGACCAGACCCTGCCGCAGCTGGGCTGGCGCCGGACCGCCGACCGCGTCTTCGTCCGCGACGGCGAGGAGCTGCGGCTGGAGTTCCCGCAGGCCGCCCAGAAGGCGAAAGCCGCCACCGGGACCGCCACCGGGACAGCCGTCCGCTTCACTTTGACGCCGCGCTGATCGCGGGAACACCCGCCATACTCGCGGCAGCCCTTGCCATTCGTCGCCATCGAACACCCTCAACAACCACGAGTCCCGGAAGCAACCGGGCTCGCCCCATCGGGAGAGTGCTGCAGCCATGTCCTATGAAACCATCCTCGTCGAGACGCGCGGGCCCGTCGGGCTGATCACGCTGAACCGTCCGAAGGCGCTGAACGCGCTGTGCGACCAGCTGGTGACCGAGCTGGGCCAGGCGCTGGACGCCTTCGAGGCCGATCAAGCCATCGGCGCCATCGTCGTCACCGGGTCGGAGCGGGCGTTCGCCGCCGGCGCCGACATCAAGGAGATGGCCGGCTTCTCCTATATGGATGTCTACAACTCCAACTTCATCACCGCGAAGTGGGAGCGGCTGGCCAAGTGCCGCAAGCCGACCATCGCCGCGGTCGCCGGCTTCGCGCTGGGCGGCGGCTGCGAGCTGGCGATGATGGCCGACTTCATCCTGGCCGCCGACACCGCCAAGTTCGGCCAGCCCGAGGTCACCATCGGCACCATCCCCGGCGCCGGCGGCACCCAGCGCCTGACCCGCTTCGTCGGCAAGTCCAAGGCGATGGAGATGGTGCTGACCGGCCGCATGATCGACGCCGCCGAGGCCGAGCGCTGCGGCCTCGTCTCCCGCATCGTCCCGGCCGCCGAGCTGGTCGAGGAGGCGGTGAAGGTCGCCACCAAGATCGCCTCGCTGTCGCAGCCGGTCATCGCCATGGCGAAGGAGGCGGTCAACGTCGCCTATGAATCGACGCTGGCCGAGGGCATCCGCTTCGAGCGCCGCCTGTTCCATTCGACCTTCGCCACCGAAGACCAGAAGGAAGGCATGGCCGCATTCGCCGAGAAGCGCCAAGCCGGCTGGAAGAACCGCTGAGTCGTCGCGCCAGCTTCGACTCTGCCGCTGGAGCCGTCCCCTGCATCTTGCGGGGGACGGTCCAGATCCCATCAAGATGTCGTTGAAGTACGATTAGTCAAAATCATCGGGCGTCCACGCCTTGACTCGCGGTGCGCTGCCGCGTATAAGGCGCGCTCGCATCACGACAGCCGTGTCGTTCGGAGTAGGGTTTCCATGGCCAATCATAAGTCCGCTGAAAAGCGCATTCGTCAGACCGAGCGTCGCACGGAAGTCAACCGTGCCCGCGTCAGCCGCATCCGTTCCTTCGTCAAGAAGGTCGAGGGCGCGATCCAGAGCGGCGACAAGTCCGCCGCCGCCGAGGCGTTCAAGTCCGCTCAGCCGGAGCTGATGCGCGGCGTGTCGAAGGGCGTGCTGCACAAGAACACTGTGTCGCGCAAGCTGTCGCGTCTGTCGGCTGCGATCAAGGCTCTCTGATAGAGCTTTCATACGCTGCTTTCAAAAAGCCGCGCCCGTGACTCGGGGCGCGGCTTTTTGCGTTTAAAGTAAATGTGCGGATGCTCGACAATTGTCTTAGATTGTTCTTGGGATCGTGTATGAGATTCGGGATCGGTCATGCGGTCAATGCGAACGTTTTTATCTTTTTGGGCCGTTCGCCATCTGTCCCATTGCCAGATTTCCGCGGCATGGTTAGACTTTTGGTCCATTCGGTCGGGCGAAATAGGGTGATGCAACACTCTGTGTCCGTCTGAACACAGCAGCGAAATACTGAAGGTCTTACGCCGGATCAGGGCTTGTTGAGTCCCGGTCGTTCGCACGATCTTCTTTTACTTACAAGCTGTCGCGCCTGGGGCGGGATTTTCAATCCCGTCGACTCCGGCGTGTGCTTTTTGGATATAGTGTTCCGTTCGGTTTTTCCTTGCCCGGAGTCCTTCGGGCTGGACCAGACGGCGGCCATTCCGGTTTTGGCCGGCCGGCGGAAGGAGCGGGGGTAAGGGAGCATGTCGGTCGGCGTGTCGTTGGATCAGCAGTGGGCGCGCATTCGCGGACGCCTGAAGGAAGAGGTCGGCGAGATCGCCTACCGGAGCTGGCTTCAGCCGCTGTCCGTCGCCAGCCTGATCGGCGGCGAGGTGTGCATCGTCGTGCCCACGCGATTCATGCGCGACTGGGTGCTGACCCACTATGCCGACCGCATCCGCGCCCTCTGGTCCGGCGAGAATCCGGAGGTGCAGTCGATCGACGTCATCGTCGCCTCCACGAATCCGCCGGCGGCGCTCGTCGCCGACAATGACGACATCGACGACGACCGCCCATCCCCGCCCCGCGGCTTCGATTCGCGCGGCTTCGATTCGCGCGGCTTCGATTCGCGCGCCGCCGACTCCCGTCCGGCTCCCCGCCCGGCCCCGCCGCAGGGGTCGTTCTCGGGATCGCCGTCCGGATTCTCCGGCGAGCCGGCCCCGTCCACCGTCTACACATCCGCCTCCTATGGCGGGGCGTCGGACGAATCGCCGACCGCGGTGCCTGCGATTCTGGAGGACCGGTCCGACCTGTCGGCCGCACTCGACCCGCGATTCACCTTCGAGAATTTCGTCGTCGGCAAGCCGAACGAGCTGGCCCACGCCGCCGCAAGGCGCGTCGCCGACGCCACCACCGTGACCTTCAACCCGCTGTTCCTCTATGGCGGGGTGGGGCTGGGCAAGACCCACCTGATGCACGCGCTGGCCTGGCAGATCCGCAAGAACGACCCGAACCGCAAGGTGCTGTACCTGTCGGCCGAGAAGTTCATGTACCAGTTCATCCGGGCGCTGCGCTTCAAGGACACGATGGCCTTCAAGCAGCAGTTCCGCTCGGTCGACGTGCTGATGATCGACGACGTGCAGTTCATCAGCGGCAAGGACTCGACGCAGGAGGAGTTCTTCCACACCTTCAACGCGCTGGTCGACCAGAACCGGCAGGTCATCATCTCCGCCGACAAGAGCCCGTCCGACCTGGAAGGCATGGAGGAGCGGCTGCGCTCCCGCCTCGGCTGGGGGCTGGTCGCCGACATCCACCCGACCACCTACGAGCTGCGCCTCGGCATCCTCCAGGCCAAAGCCGACGCGCTCCAGGCCAGCATCCCGATGAAGGTGCTGGAGTTCCTGGCCCACAAGATCACGTCCAACGTGCGCGAGCTGGAAGGGGCGCTGAACCGCATCGTCGCCCATGCGGAGCTGGTCGGGCGGTCCATCTCGCTGGAGACGACGCAGGAGGTGCTGCACGATCTGCTGCGCGCCAACGACCGCCGCGTCACCATCGACGAGATCCAGAAGCGGGTGGCGGAGCATTACAACATCCGCGTCGCCGACATGCATTCCGCCCGCCGCGCCCGCGCGGTGGCCCGGCCGCGCCAGATCGCCATGTATCTGGCCAAGCAGCTGACCGCCCGTTCCCTGCCGGAGATCGGCCGCAAGTTCGGGGGCCGTGACCACACCACGGTCATGCATGCGGTCAAGAAGGTGGACGAGCTGCGCGCCACCGATCCGTCCTTCGCCGAGGATGTCGAGCTGCTGCGCCGCATGCTCGAAAGCTGAAGAGCGCTCAATCCACCGGTGACGGTGTGTTGCCACGCCACTATGCCATAGCACCGTGGAGTCTGTTAAGGTCCGCGCGCACGGACTCTTCGCCGACGACACGGGTGTGCTGGTGGAAACGACTGTTCTTGTCGCCGACGATTCCAATTTCTTTCGTGAACTGATCCGGGAAGAGCTGGAAAGCAGCGGCTACCGCGTTCTGCTCGCCAAGGATGGCGGACAGGCGCTCGCCCTCTATCGCAGCCACGACATCCACATCGTCATCACCGATCTGGAAATGCCGGTGATGACCGGGCTGGAGCTGTGCTGGCATGTCCGGGCGGCGGACGACCAGCACCGCACCTTCACCATCCTGATGACCGGCGACAGCGAGACGGCCCGGCGGGTCGAGGCCTTCGAGTCCGGCGCCGACGAGTTCCTGGCCAAGCCCATCGACCTGCCGATGCTGCGCGCCCGCGTGCGGGCCGGCGAGCGCATCACCCGCATGCACCGGGTGATGGTGGAGATGCTGAACACCGATTACCTGACCGGGGTGGCGAACCGCCGCTATTTCATGGAGCGGCTGGAGCAGGCCTACCGTGTCGCGAGGGAAGGCGGGGCGCCGCTGGCGGTCGCCATGTTCGACATCGACCATTTCAAGGCGATCAACGACACCCACGGCCACGGCAATGGCGACCTCGCGCTGAAGCGCTTCGCCGACCATTGCGCCGCCCAGGTGCCCGGCGGCGGCTTCCTCGGCCGGCTGGGTGGGGAGGAGTTCTGCCTGTGCCTGCCCTCCGGCGACCTGGAGGGGGCGCTGGCGCGGGTCGAGGCGATCCGCCGCTCCACAGCCGAGCTGACGGTGGAGACCGGCAGCGGCGCCGGCTTCGGCTTCACCGTCAGCATCGGCATGTGCCTGGACCGCGGCACCGTCTCGGTCAACGACCTGATGACCCAGGCCGACGAGGCGCTCTATTTCGCCAAGCGCAGCGGCCGCAACCGCACCGTGCTGCGCGGCGCCGAGGGCGTGGTGGTGAAGGCGAGCTTCTACGTTATGTGACGATCCTCCTGCCGGGTTCTCCTTTTTCCCATGTGACGGCTCTATGAAGTTTGGCGGAGCTTCATCTTCCCCCATGGACGGACGGCTTTTATCTCAGGCACACTTCGCGTCTTGAGCGGGGCTGCGCGAAGCCGCCGCCAGGGGAACCTGACAAAACGCCATCCAAGAGCCAGGGAGACCGGACGTCATGTCCAAGATCGAGAACGCCCAGAGCGAGTCGCAGCGGTCCAGCGCCGAGACCCAGCGCGCCGCCAAGAGCTTCACCCGCCGCCTGCTGCTGCAAAGCGCTGCGGCCGCCGCCGGTGTCGCCTCGGTCGGTCCCTTCGTCCTGCGCGAGGGCCGGGCGGCGTCGGGTAGCGTGAAGATCTTCTCCTGGGCCGGCTACATCAGCCCGGACATGCTGGCCGACTTCGAGAAGAAGACCGGCGTCAAGGCGACCCTGACCGAATACGGCACCAACGACGAGCTGCTGAACCAGCTGAAGGCGACCGGCGGCGCCGGCTTCGACATCATCCACCCCACCGTCGACCGTGTGCCGAACTATGTCGAGTTCGAGCTGGTGCAGCCGATCGACGAGGCGAAGGTGAAGTGGGACGGCTGCCTGAAATCGTCGGTCGAGGGCTCCGCCGGGATGGGCGGCGTCGTCGGGGCCAAGCGCTATTTCGCCCCGGCCGACTGGGGCACCGAGGCGCTGGCCTATGACATGAAGAAGGCGCCGCTCGCCTACGGCACCGCCAGCTACGGCGACCTGTGGGCGCCGGCCAACGCCGGCAAGGTGACGGTGCGCGGCCATTCCTCGCTGATCGGCATCGCGCTGTGGCTGGAAAGCCAGGGCAAGCTGCCGCACCCGGTCCGCGACCAGTTCAAGGACGAGGCGAAGGCGCGCGCCAACTTCGACGCCATCCTCAAGGTGGCCGCCGCCAACAAGAAGTCGGTCGCCCAGTTCTGGACCAACGAGAACGAGGCCCAGGGCGCCTTCCGCGCCAACGGCTGCGTCATCGGCCAGACCTGGGACAGCAGTGCGGTGGCGCTCCGCAAGGAAGGGCTGCCGGTCCGCTTCGTGGCGCCGAAGGAGGGTGCGCTCGCCTGGATGGAAGGCTTCGCCATTCCGAAGAAGGCGGAGAACCTGGACAACGCCTATGCCTGGATCAACTGGTTCTACACGCCGGAGGCCGGCGCGCTCTACACCAACCATTCCGGCATCTCCAGCACCGCGGTCGGCGCCGAGGCCCACCTGACCGACCTCAACAAGCAGTTCTTTGCCGACGCCTATCCCGGCGACGCGCTGCAGAAGCTGTGGTGGTGGCCGATCCAGGAGGCGTGGTACGTCTCCATCCGCAACGAGTACCAGGATCGCTTCCTGGCGGCGTGATCCGCACACAGCAGGGGCCATGAGCCAAGACGTCCAACTCGACCACGTCACCATGCGGTTCGGCGACACCGTCGCCGTCCGCGACGTCTCGCTGACCATCGGGGCCGGGGAGTTCTTCAGCTTCCTCGGCCCCTCCGGCTGCGGCAAGACCACCATCCTGCGCATGATCTCCGGCTTCATGGAGCCGACCGACGGCGCCATCCGCATCGGCGGCCGGGACATGAAGGGGATCGGTCCGAACAAGCGGCCGACCGCGCTGATCTTCCAGAACCTGGCCCTGTTCCCGCTGATGACGGTGGCGGACAACATCGGCTTCGGGCTGGAGGTGCGCGGCGTCCCGTCGGCCGACCGCAAGCGCCGCGTGCGCGAGCTGCTGGAGCTGGTGGCGCTGCCCGACACGGCGGACAAGCGGGTGACCGACCTGTCCGGCGGCCAGCGCCAGCGCATCGCCATCGCCCGCGCGCTCGCGGTGGAACCGGCGGTGCTGCTGCTGGACGAACCCTTGTCGGCGCTGGATCTCAAGCTGCGTCAGCACATGCGCGCCGAACTGCGCGAGTTGCAGAAGCGCACCGGCGTCACCTTCATCTACATCACCCACGACCAGGGCGAGGCGCTCACCATGTCCGACCGCATCGGCGTGATGTCGCGCGGCGTGCTGGAACAGGTGGGCGACGGCAAGACCATCTACGACCACCCGGAAACCGCCTTCGTCGCGTCCTTCGTCGGCGAGGCGAACCGCTTCGCCGGGCGGGTGACGCAGGCGGCCGACGGCTGGGCGGTGCTCGACAGCGCCTTCGGGGCCTTGCGCGGGCGCAACCCGCGCGGGCTGGCGGTGGGCGACCGCGCCACCCTCTATGTCCGGCCGGAACGTCTGGCGCCGGCCCGTCCGGGAGCGGGCGAGAGCGACAACAGCCTGAGCGCCCGCGTCAGCCACAGCGACTTCGAGGGCGCCTTCGTCAACGCCTTCCTCGACGGCGGCCTGACCGTGCAGATGCCGCATCTGGGCCAGGAGCCGGCCTTCGTCCCCGGCGAGACCGTGCGGCTGGGCTTCCGCGCAACGGACGCGGTGGTGCTGCCGACGAATTGAACCTCCCTCTCCCTGAATCCCCCTCTCCCCCCCGGGGAGAGGGTCGGGGTGAGGGGGAGACACAGGGTGGATTTTGTGGAGGAGCAGGGCGCGAGCGATTCTCGAAGATCCTCGCTGCGCGCCCCCTCACCCTAACCCTCTCCCCGCTTTCGGCGGACCGGAGGTCCGCCTGTCGCGGCAGCGCAAACGAAGTTTGCGCGTGAGCGGGGGAGAGGGGATCCCGGGGCGGGAGAGGGCAAACCCCAAACGAAAACGCCCCGGCCAATCGGCCGGGGCGTTTCGCATTGCAGAGGAACAGAGGCCTCAGCTGGCCTGCTGGATCGCCGACAGCTGCCACTGGCCGCCGCGCGGGCGGACGAAGGTCCACAGCTCGGTCGCCTCGGTCGGCTGCGAGGCATTGCCCTCGATCACCTTGCCGCTGGCGCGGTCCACCGTGACGTCGGTCAGCGCGAAGCGCATGGCGACGGTGGCGTATTCCTGCGCCCCTTCGCGCCAGCCCTCGGCCAGATCGCCCTGGAGCAGGCGGACGTCGCTGACCTTGTTGACCACGCCGCGGCTGCGGTTCTCCGCCAGATCGTCGTTGAAGTAGGAGAACATCTCCGGCGTCGTCGCGGCGCGGAGCGCCTCGGCATCCTCACGCCCGTAGGCGGTCTGGACGGTGACAAGCAGCCGCTCGAACGACTCGAAGTCGGCCGGCTGGATGCCGATCTCGTCGGCCGCCTGACGGCGCTGGGCCGGGCCGGCATTGCCGCCGCCCATTCCGCGGTTGCCCATCGGGTTGTAGCCGGCGTCGGCCGCCTCGCGGTTCATCTGGTCGCCCTGCGGACCGCCGGCATAGGCCGGCCGGTTTCCACCGAGCGGACCGCCGGACGCCGCGGTGTTGGCGGTCTGCGAACGGTTGCGGAAGAAGCGCATGGCCAGCCGGACCAGGAAGACGACCAGCAGGATCTGCAGCAGGAAGCCCAGGATGCCGGCGAAGCTGCCCAACCCCTCGAAGAAGCCGCCGCCGAACAGCATCGCGCCGATGCCGGCGCCGATCAGGCCGCCCATCAGGCCCGACATGAAGCCGCCGCCGAAGAAGCCGCGCGAGGGGGCCGCCGCCGGGGCGGTGGCCGCGGCGCCGGGGCGCTGCATGCCGGGCGACGCCGCCGGGGCGGTCGAACGCTCCATCGGCGACACGGAATTGGGGGCAGTGGAGGTGGCGGCCGGCGCCTCGGTCGTGCGGCTGCCGCGGCTGCCGGACGAGCTGCTCTTGCCGGCGCGGGCGTCGGCGGTTCCGGCGGCCAGCGCCATCACCAGCGCAACCGCCACGGCGGTCGCAGCGCGGGCGCTGCGCTTCGCTGAAGAGGGGGCGGAAAGGCTCGAAGGTCGGGTCTTCTCGCTCATGATCGTGCTCGCTTGTCGCATCTGGTCGGTTATCCAGCCTTCCCAGATGGGGGTGGTCCCGCCTCCGTTTAAGAGGCGGTCTCACTTTTTTCGAGCAACAATCAGCATCGCCGCCTAATCGGTCTCACTTTGCCAAACATTGCTCATCGGCCCATCGCCCATCGGGCCGTCACCATGCAGGGCGTCGATCGCCCGGCGGTCGCGCTTGGTCGGCCGCCCGGCGCCCGGCGGCTGGAACGGCGCGCGGTAGGGATCCTGCAGGCGCTCCTCCGGCACGGGAGGGGCGAGATCCTCGTACAGCGCCTGGGCCTCCGGCGCCGGGCCGCGGCGGCTGCCCAGCGCCACCACCTTGATGACGCGGATGTGCCGCCCCTGGGCGAAGGTCAGCACGTCGCCCGGCTTCACCGCCGCATGCGCCTTGGTCACCACCGTCCCCGACAGCCGCACGCCCCCGTCGTTGCACAGCTTGGCGGCGAGGCTGCGCGTCTTGAAGAAGCGCGCATACCAAAGCCACTTGTCGATCCGCAGCCGGCCGGGGGTGGAGTCTTCGCTGTCGGTGTTGCTCATCGCGCACCCTCCGCCGATGATCCCCTCTCCCCCCCGGGGAGAGGGTTAGGGTGAGGGGGACGCACGGCGAGGATTCTCGGGAAGGCACGCAGTGCATCCCCCTCACCCCGACCCTCTCCCCGGGGGGGAGAGGGGGAAAAAGCGCTGATCGATTGTGCGTTCATTCCACCCCTCAAAAAAACCGGCTCACATCCCCGACAGCTGCCGCAGCTTGGCGAAGGGATGGTCCTCGTTGGTCGGCTTCTCGCGCCGCTGCCGGTTCCCCTGCTGCTGGCGGGAGGGCCGCTTCCGCTTCCAGGTCACCGCGCCATCCTCGGCCACCATCCGCACATAGCCGAGCCCGGCCAGCACCGCCCCCAGCTCCTCCGCCGACAGGCCGACGCGCTGGCCGAGCGCCACCTCGCGGATCGGTGCATTGGCTCTGGACGCGGTCAGCAGCTCCGTCTCCAGCCGGTCGAGCATGTCGACGCGCAGCGCCCGCCCGCCGGCCAGCGGATAGCCGATGGCCTCCCAGAAACCAGCGGGCGCGCCGCCCTCCTTCACCGGCGGCGCTTCCACCGACACCCGGCCGGGCGGCGGGATCGGCACCGGCAGCGGATGGCCCTTCGACACCGCCCACAGCATCCCGCGCAAGGTCACCGCCGCCGGCTTGGCCAGCGCGGTCAGATAGAGGTGCGACACCCCGAGCCGGACGCCCAGCCCGGTCAGCGCCTTGCGGTCCTCGCGCTCCAGCCGCTCGACCATGTCGGCGACGGGCTGCCGGGGCAGAACCCCAAGTCCCTCCACCAGCTGGAAGGCCAGCCCCCGCCCGGCCCCCGACAGCCCTTTCGCCGCGGACAGCGCGAAGAGCGGCTTCAGCCGGGCGGCGATGTGGTCCTTCAGCCAGCGCTCCAGCCGTGCCCGCACCCGCTCGCGCTGGGCCTGGTCCAGCATGCCGTCGTCGAACGGCACCACCAGCGGCGCCAGCACCGACTGGCCGGCGGCCAGCCGCGCCACCGGCAGGCCATCCGCACTCAGCACCCCGTCGGCCCCCAGCGCGAAGGCGTCGTCCGGCTCCGCCTCGAAGGCGCGCAGCCGCTTGGCCAGCTCGTCGCGCAAGGCCCGCCGGGCGGCGGTCAGCAGCGACTTCGCCTCGTCGGAGCGGTCGGGCGCGTCGGGAACGAAGCGGAAGCCCTCCAGCTTGCCGACGACATGCCCTTCCACCACCACCTCGCCGTCGGCGCGCACGCCGCCCAGCAGCGAGCGCCCGTCCTTCAGCGTGCGGGCCAGCGTGGCGGACCGGCGGTCGATGAAGCGCTGGGTCAGCCGCTCGTGCAGGGCGTCGGACAGCCGGTCCTCGATGGCGCGGGTGCGCTCCTGCCAGTGCAGCGGGTCCTTCAGCCAGGTCGGCCGGTTGGAGATGTAGGTCCAGGTGCGGATGTGGGCGATGCGGGCGACCAGCGCGTCGATGTCGCCCTCGGTGCGGTCGAGCCGGGCGATCTGCTTCGCCACCCAGTCGTCGTCCAGCCGGCGCAACGGCGTGCGCAGGCTGCGGAAGATCTGGCCGAGCAGCTTGGTGTGGGCATCCGACAGCACCTTGCGGAAGTCGGGGACTTGGCAGACCTCCCACAGCAGCTTCACGGCGTCGCGGCCGCGCGCCAGATCCATGATGTCGGGATCGCGCACCAGCGCCTGGAGCGCCAGATGGTCGTCGGCCTCGCGCACACGGGACAGCTCCGCGAGCGGCGCCCGTTCCTCCAGCGATTTCAGCAGGAAGCCCGGCGTGTCGAAGCGCAGCTCGCTGTTGCGCCAGGACAAGGCCTTGACCGTCTCGAACTCGTGGTTCTCGACGCGGGTGACGAGGTCGGCGTCCAGCTCCCCCACCTCGTCGGTGGTGCCGAAGGTGCCGTCGCGCATGTGGCGGCCGGCGCGGCCGGCGATCTGCGCCACCTCGGCGGGGCGCAGGCGGCGCGGGGCGAAGCCGTCGAACTTGACGATGCGGGCGAAGGCGACATGGTCGACGTCCATGTTCAGCCCCATGCCGATGGCGTCGGTCGCCACCAGATAATCGACCTCGCCCGCCTGATAGAGCCCGACCTGCGCGTTGCGGGTGCGCGGGCTGAGCGCGCCCAGCACCACGGCGGTGCCGCCGCGCTGGCGCCGGATCATCTCGGCGATGGCATAGACGTCGGTGGCGGAAAAGGCGACGACGGCCGAGCGCGGCGGCAGGCGCGTCAGCTTCTTGTGGCCAGCATAGGTCAGCTGCGAGAAGCGCGGCCGGCTGATGAATTCCGCCTTCGGCACCAGCCGGCGGATCATCGGCTGCATCGAATCGGATCCCAGCACCATGGTCTCGACCATGCCGCGGGCGTTCAGCAGCCGGTCGGTGAAGATGTGGCCGCGCTCCGGGTCGGCGCAGAGCTGGATTTCGTCCACCGCCAGGAAATCGACCGCACGGTCCAGCGGCATCGATTCGACGGTGCAGACCCAGTAGGACGGGTTGGGGGGCAGGATTTTCTCCTCCCCCGTGACCAGGGCGACCGCGTTCTTCCCCTTGATCCCGACGATGCGGTCATAGTTCTCCCGCGCCAGCAGGCGCAGGGGAAAGCCGATCATTCCGGACCGGTGACCGAGCATGCGCTCGATCGCCAGATAGGTCTTGCCGGTGTTGGTCGGCCCCAGCACGGCGACCACACGGCCCCCCCGCCCGAGACCGCCGCCCGCCGAAGCGTGAGTGGCCGAAGCCATGGACGACGTCATGGGGTTAAGCTTTGGGGTGCGCGAGGCCGCAATGCAAGCGGCGGCTTGGCGATGTATGGCGATTGCGCTGGTCTGGACGTCCGGTCGCCGCCGGACGGCTAATGCCGCAGGGAGAATGCTCGGCCGGCGCGGAGCGAACGGAGCCCGCTCCGGGCAATGCCGAGGATCAGCAGGTAATCCTGCTTGATGACCGACAGGCTGAAGAACAGCGGGGAAAGATCGAACGCGCTCATGGGAGTGATCCCGGATTTCGGGGCGAAGCGAAAGACGCTGGAAACGAGAGTCTGGAGACGAAAAGGGCCGCCGAATGGGGGTTCGGCGGCCCTCGGGCTCACGGCGGCTGCGTTGGGGGGCTTGGGATCGCCGCCGGGAGTCTTTGTGTTACGTTATCCCTTGGGCGGCTCCTGCGGTGCCGGCGCCGGGCCCGGCCCGGGGCCCTTGCCCGGACCCATGCCATGCCGCGGACCGTCATGGTCCCAACCGCCCGGGCCGCCATGGTGCGGGCCCATATGGTGGCCGCCCATGCCGCCCGGTCCCGGGTTCAGCATGCGGTCGGCCTGCTTCTGCTGGTCGGGCGTCAGCTGGGCGTAGAGGTCGGTCAGGGCCGGGCGGACGGTCTGGACCTGCTGCAGGTGGGCCTGCATCATCTGCTCGGCGCGTTCAAGGCGCTGCGGCAGGGCTGCCGGCGGCGGGGCGTCCTTGAACTTGACGCACAGATCCTGCGTCGGCTTCAGGCTGGAGCGGGCGGCGTCGGCGAACTTGGTCCAGGCGGCGCGCTGCTGCTCGGTGATGTTCAGCTTCTTCTCCGCATAGGCCAGCTTGCCGGCCAGACGGGCCTCCTGGTCCTCGCACATGCGGGCGAAGTGGCGGTCGGGACCGCCGGGAGGCGGGCCGCCGGCCGGACCACCCTGGGCGAAGACCGGAACGGCCACGCCGAGACCGGCGACCAGCAGGGCGGACGTCAGAAGGGCGCGTTTCATGGTGTCGACTCCTCGGTGTGTTGGTGCTGTCTAAACCCCGGATGGAGGGGGCTTATTCCGTTGGGACGGTGCCGGCTGTGTCGCCGCCGTTGTCCCGATGACCAGACAATGGGCGCCGAACGTTGCGGTCGAATGTCCGCAAACCGGTCATTTGGTAACAGAGTGTAACCGCGGGCGCCTCCGTAACCGGGCGTTACACATTTCCCCTTCACGCCCGCGGCGCGGCGCCCGATCATGGGGCCATGGACCGCACGCCCCACCTCCTCGTCGTCGACGACGACCGCGAAATCCGCTCCCTCGTCGCCCAGTTCCTGACCAAGCACGGCTTCCGGGTCACCGGGGTCCGGGACGGGGCGGAGATGATGCGCACGCTCGACGGCGCCCGCGTCGACCTGATCGTCCTCGACCTGATGCTGCCGGGGGAAGACGGGCTGTCGTTGTGCCGCCGCCTGCGCGCGACGCCGCAGACGGCGCAGACCCCCGTCATCATGCTGACCGCCATGGGGGAGGAGACCGACCGCATCGTCGGGCTGGAGATGGGCGCCGACGATTACCTGGCGAAGCCCTTCAGCCCGCGCGAGCTGCTGGCCCGCATCAAGGCGGTGCTGCGCCGCGTCTCCGCCCCGCCGGTGGCGGGCGCGCCGGCGGCTGCCGGCACGGTGCTGCGCTTCGAGGGCTGGTCGCTCGACCTCACCAAGCGCGAGCTGCGCTCGCCCGACGGCGTGCTGGTCCAGCTGTCGGCCGGCGAATACGACCTGCTGGTCGCCTTCGTCGAGCATCCGCAGCGGGTGCTGACCCGCGACCAGCTGCTCGATCTGGCGCGCGGCCGCTCGGCGGTTCCCTTCGACCGCTCCATCGACGTGCAGGTCAGCCGCCTGCGCCGCAAGATCGAGCCCGATCCGGCCGACCCGACGCTGATCAAGACGGTGCGCGGCGGTGGCTATCTCTTCACGCCCACCGTCAGTAACGGCGGTGTGGCGCCATGACCGCCCAGCCGGATACGGCCAAATCCAGGCTCGCCCGCCGCCGCGGCGCCTTCCGCCGGCTGCCCGTCCGCTTCCCCGACAGCCTCGCCGCGCGCATCGCCCTGACGGTGGTGCTGGCCCTGCTGCTGACCCAGGCGATCAGCGCGCTGGTCTATCTGACCGACCGCAGCGAGGGGCCGCCGATCCACGGCCCCAACGTGCTGATCCAGCGTGTCACCGCCATCGTCCAGCTGGTTGAGAGCACGCCGCCGCAGGGGCGCGAGCGGGTGGTGCGCGCCATCGACGACCCCGTCCTGCGGGTCGAGCTGCGCCCCGACCGGCCGCCGCCGCTGTCGCCCGGCACCTATGCCGGCGGCCGGTTCGAGGGGCTGAAGCGCCGGCTGAGCGAGCAGCTCGACACCGCCGACCGCAACATCCTGATCGAAATCCAGCGGCCGCCCCGTAAAGACGCCCCGCCGCCGCCGCCCTTCATGGCGGGCGACGAGCCCCGGCACTGGGGGCCGCATGTCCGGCTGTCGGTGCGGCTCGGCGACGGCTCCTGGCTCAGCTTCACCGGCGGCGAGCCGCTGCCCGGCCCCTTCGGCATCGTCCGCTTCGTGCTGTGGATGGGCGCCATCGTCGCGGTGATCCTGCTGGTGTCGCTGCTCGCCGCCCGCCGGGTGACGGCGCCGCTGGCCGGCTTCGCCGCCGCCGCCGAACGGCTCAGCGTCGACGGGCAGGCCGATCCGCTGCCGGAGGAAGGGCCGCTGGAGCTGCGCGCCGCCACCCGTGCCTTCAACCGGATGCAGGCGCGCCTCGCCCGCTTCGTCGCCGACCGCACCCAGATGCTGGCGGCGATCGGCCATGACCTGCGCACGCCGATCACCCGGCTTCGCCTGCGTGCCGAGCTGGTCGACGATCCGGAGATGCAGCGCCGGATGCTGGCCGACCTCGACGAGATGGAGGCGATGATCTCCGCCACGCTGGCCTTCGCCCGCGACGACGCCCAGCGCGAGCCGCGCGGCCGCTTCGACCTTGCCGACCTGCTGCAGAGCCTGTGCGACGACCGCGTCGACGCCGGCCATCGCGCCGTCTATGAAGGCCCCGCCCATGCGGTGGCGGAGGGCCGCACCGTGGCGCTGCGCCGGGCGCTGGCCAACCTGATGGACAACGCGATCAAATATGGCGGCGGCTTCACCGTCCGGCTGGAGACCGGCCCGGACGGCGCCCACTCCCAGGCCCACGCCAATGCCCTGATCCACATCGACGACGA
Organism: Azospirillum sp. TSH64; assembly: GCF_003116035.1. GTDB lineage: Bacteria > Pseudomonadota > Alphaproteobacteria > Azospirillales > Azospirillaceae > Azospirillum. Next base: position 863,102 of record NZ_LGQW01000015.1, on the reverse strand, counting down.
CGGTCCCGGCATCCCGGAAGCGGAGTTCGAGAAGGTCTTCGCCCCCTTCTACCGGCTGGAGCGCTCGCGGTCCCGCGACACCGGCGGCGTCGGTCTCGGCCTGTCCACCGCCCGCAGCGTCATCCGCGGCCATGGCGGCGACGTGACCCTGGCGAACCGCAGTGGGGGCGGCCTGCGCGCCACGGTGACGCTGCCGCTGTGACCTGCCCCTCCCGCCTCGGATCCCCTCTCCCCCCGGGGAGAGGGTTAGGGTGAGGGGGACGCGCGGCGAGGATTGGCAAGGATCGGAAGCTACTGCGCGCCAAGTGACGTCACGCTTTGCATCCCCCTCACCCCGGCCCTCTCCCCGGGGGGGAGAGGGAGGCCCCCGAAATTTCGGATAGAGTCATCCTTTCGCCACGGTCGGGAGACAAATAATCGTCAGTCCCTGACCGGTCTTCCGGCCAAGCGGCTGTGAGCGTATGAGGATCGAAGCGGGAACGTTTCCCGCACTCACCACCCAGACCTGACAGGGCCAGCGAGCGCGCCGTGACCGCCGACCGACCGGACCACCAGACGGACCATGGGACGGACCAGCGCCGGAGCAGCCAGCTCTACGCCGGTCCCCGCCCGGTCCGCACCCGCGAAGACCCGTCGCCGCTCGACCGGCTGACGGCCGGCGAGTTCGCGCGCCTGTTCGCCGCCAAGGCGGTCGAGCTTGCCCGCGACCGGCTGGCGGCCGCCGGCAAGGGCAAGCCGCGCCGCAAGTCCCCGCCGCCGTCGGCCGCCCCGCCGCCGACACCCTTCAGGCAGCCCCGCCGCCGGTCCCGCGGCCTGCCCGGCTTCAAGCTGCCGAACTTCAAACTGCCCGGCTTCACCCTGCCGTCCCTCTCCCTTCCAAGGATCTCCTTGCCGAAACCGAAGCAGCAGCCGACCCCATCCGCTCGCCGGTCCGGCGGCAGCCAGCCGCCGCAGCTCTCGTCCTCGCAGCTCTCGGCCCAGCCCGCCGGCCGCCCCGGCCGGGCGCCGCAGCCGCCCCGGAAGAACGGCGGCGGCTGGATGAGGCGTCTGGTCCAGTGGGGCCTCGTCGCCGCCATCTGGTGCGGCATCGGGCTGGGTGCGGTGCTGGCGTGGTTCGCGCTCGACCTGCCGGACATCTCCAAGGTGGCGCAGTTCGAACGCCGCGCCTCGATCACCGTTCTGGCCGCCGACGGCAGCGAGTTCGCCCGCTTCGGCGACCTGCACGGCACGACGCTCAGCGTGCGCGACCTGCCGCCGCATCTGGTTGGCGCCGTGCTGGCCATCGAGGACCGCCGCTTCTACAGCCATTTCGGCATCGACCCGCTCGGCCTCGCCCGCGCGGTCTACGTCAACTGGCGCTCCGGCCGGGCGGTGCAGGGCGGCTCCACCATTACCCAGCAGCTCGCCAAGAACCTGTTCCTGACGCCCGAGAAATCGCTGAAGCGCAAGATCCAGGAGGCCATGCTGGCGCTGTGGCTGGAGAGCCGCTTCACCAAGGACCAGATCCTCACCGCCTATCTGAACCGCGTCTATCTCGGCGCCGGCACCTTCGGGGTGGATGCCGCCGCCCGCACCTATTTCGGCAAGCCGGCGACCGAGGTCGACGTGCGCGAATCGGCGGTGCTGGCCGGCCTGTTGAAGGCGCCGTCGCGCTACGCCCCCAGCTCCAACCCCGACGAGTCGGCGGAGCGGGCGCGGGTGGTGATGGCGGCGATGCTGGACGCCGGCTACCTGACCCAGCCGCAGTACGAGGCCGCCCGCGCCGCCAAGCCGTCGCCCAAGCGCAAGCCCGGCGGCGACGGCCGCTATTTCGCCGATTGGGTGACCGATCTGGTGCCGGGCTTCGCCGGCCCCGACCATGGCGACGTCATCGTCCGCACCACGCTGGATTTGAAGATGCAGCGCGCCGCCGAACAGCGGCTGGAGGCGCTGCTGGCCGGTCCCGGCGCCACCGCCAACGTCCGCCAGGGGGCGCTGGTCGCCATGAGCCCCGACGGCGCCGTCCGCGCCCTGGTCGGCGGCCGCGATTACGACGGCAGCGAGTTCAACCGCGCCACCCAGGCGCTGCGCCAGCCGGGATCGGCCTTCAAGCCCTTCGTCTATCTGGCGGCTTTGGAGTCGGGCTGGACCCCGGACAGCCTGATCGACGACGCTCCCGTGCAGCTCGCCAACTGGAGCCCCGGCAATTATGACGGCAAGTACCGCGGCAGCATCACGCTGGCCTCGGCGCTGGCCCATTCCTCCAACACCGCGACGGCGCGGCTGATCGACCGGGTCGGCACCGACCGGGTGCGGCGCATCGCGTCCAACCTCGGCATCTCCTCGCCGCTCACCCGCGACCTGTCGCTGGGCCTCGGCACCAGCGAGGTGACGCCGCTGGAGCTGGTGCGCGCCTATGCCGGCATCGCCAACCGCGGCGTCCCCGTCTGGGCCTATGCCATCACCGAGATCAAAAGCCGCGACGGCGTCGTCCTCTACCGGCGCCAGGGCGGCGGCGGCAGCCCGGTGGTCGATCCCGCCCATGCGGTGCAGCTGTCCCGCATGATGACCGGCGTGCTCGATTACGGCACCGGCCGCAGCGCGAAGCTGAACCGCCCGGCGGCGGCCAAGTCCGGCACCACCCAGGATTATCACGACGCCTGGTTCGTCGGCTTCACCGCCGATCTGGTCGCCGGCGTCTGGCTGGGCAACGACAACAACGAGGCGATGAAGAAGGTCACCGGCGGCACCCTGCCGGCCAAGCTGTGGCGCGAGTTCATGGCAGACGCCCATGCCGGCAAGCCCGCCCGCCCGCTTCCCGGCCTGGACGGCGCCCCGGCCTGGAGCCCGCCCCCCGGAAGCGTGATGCCGGCAATCCTGCCGCCGGGCACCGGGCCGCAGGGCGGGGTGCCGGTGGCGTCGGCCGACGCGCGGCCCGGCGGTGTCCCGGTCGGCGGCATCGGCTCGCTGATCGAAAAGATCGCCGGCGGCTCCGGCGCCGCGCCCAGGGTGCAGTACGACTACAGCAACAGCGGCGTGCGGTAGGAGGCCGACGCCGCGCCCCAGGTTTCCCCCGCCGCCCCGACCCTGCTATACCTCCCCCCGGATTTCTCCAGAGCGGACGACAGATGCAGGCGGAAGAGCGATTGGACGGACCGGGCATGGCGGAGGCGGACGAGCGGCCGCTCGCCGCCGTTCTTGCCGCCCTGGCATCCGACGATCCTTCTCCCGGCACCGCAAATCCGCCCCCCCGCCTGCCGGTCGCTCCGGGTCCATCCCCCCTCAATCCCCTGCTCGGCATTGCCGCGCCGGTGCTGGCGCTGGTCGGCGCGTTGCGCGACCGCAGCCTGACCGATCAGCCCCGCGCCGCCGCCGCCGCGGCGCTGGAGCGTTTCGACCGCGCCGCCTCCGCCTCCGGCCTCGACCCGGACGAGGTCCGCGCCGCCCGCATTGCGCTGGCCGCCACTCTGGACGACGTCGCCCGTGCCGCCGGCCATGGCGGGGCCGCCATAGCGGAACCGGGTGCGGGCTTGCGGTTCTTCGACCTGCTCGACGGCATGCTGGGCGACCCGCGCCGCCACCGCCACGCGCTGGAGCTGTTCTACGCCTGCCTGTCGCTGGGTTTCGAGGGCCGGTTCCGCGACCGGCCCGGCGGCGGCCACGACCTCGCCCGCCTGCGCGACGAGCTGTACCGCATCCTGCGCCGTGCCCGCGGCGACGTGGCGGCGGAGCTGTCGCCGGCCTGGACCGGGGTGGCGGAGCCGTTCCGGCCGCCCAACACCCTGTTCGGCAACCCGGTGAGCGCTGTGCCGGGCTGGATCGTCTGGGCGGTGGTGGCGCTCGGCCTGTCCGGCCTCTACGTCCATCTCGCCGGCACCCTTGACCGGCAGGCGGAGCCGGTGGTCGCCCGCATCGCCGCCTTGCTGCCCGACCGCCCGATCGAGATCGCCCGGCTGGTCCCGCCGCCGCCGCCCACCGCCGGCCCGGCGCTGATCGCCCGCATCACCGGCCAGCTCGCCCCGGAAATCCGCACCGGTGCGGTGGAGGTGCTGGCGGGAGAGGATGGCGCCCTGGTCATCCGCGTTCCGGCGGCGGCGATGTTCGCCACCGGCAGCGACGCCGTGAAGGCCCGCCACCGCGCCATCGTCGAGCGGGTCGGCCAGACCCTGGCGGCGGAACCCGGCAGCGTGCTGGTGGTCGCCCACACCGACGACCAGACCCCGCCCGGCGGCCGCCTGCCGGCTGCGCAGGCTCTGACAGATGCCCGTGCCGAGGCTGTGCGCAAACTGCTGGAGCGCTCGCTGCCGCCCGCCCGCCTGTCGGCCGAGGGCCATGGCGACCAGGAGCCGATTGCGCTGAACGACACGCAGGCCGGGCGCGACGCCAACCGGCGGATCGACATCCGCCTCTATCCGCATTAGGGCGCCCGCCATGGCCGAACCCCGTTCCCCCAAGGCCGGCGCCCGGACGGCGACGACGCCCGGCAAGGGCCGCAAGCGTGCCGCCGCAAGGTCTGCCGCTGGGGCTGCCGCCGGGGCCGTCCCCTCGCCGCACCGCTCCGCCCGCACCCGCTGGGCGACGTCGCTGTCGGGGGTGCTGGCGCTGGGGCTGGCCGGCTGGCTGCTGCTGCCGCGTCTGGCCGCGACCTTCGCTCCGCAGCTGCTGCCGACCATCCAGCCGGACTGGAGCGTCCGCCTGCTGCCGCTGGTCCTGGCGCTGGCCGGCTGGATCGCCGTCAACCGCCGCATCGACGCCCGCGAGCGCGCCGCCAACGCCCGCCTGCTGGAGGCGCTGGCCGCCACCCGCGATCCCGAGCTGAAGGCCTCGCTGGAGGAGATCGGCACGGTCCGCAAGCGGCTCGACGGCGTGCTGGCCCAGCTGCGCAAGCGCCGGGGCGGGCGCTATCTCTACCAGCTTCCCTGGTATCTGGTGATCGGCGCCCCCGGTTCGGGCAAGACCACGGCGCTGGCCAACACCGGCCTCGCCGCCCTCTCGCCCGACGGGACGGCCGCTCAATCGCTGGCGGGTCCGTTCGCAGGCTTGGGCGGCACCCGCAACTGCGACTGGTGGTTCACCGACCGCGCCGTGCTGATCGACACCGCCGGCCGCTACACCACCCAGGACAGCCGGCGCGCGGTGGACGGACGGGTCTGGTCCGGCCTGCTCGACCTCCTGAAGGAGCATCGCCCGCGCCAGCCCGCCAACGGCGTCCTCCTCACCGTCAGCATTCCCGAACTGACGGGCTGGACCGACGCCGAGCGGCGCAACCACGCCATCCTGATCCGCCAGCGCCTGAACGAGCTGCGGGTGCAGCTGGGCGTGCGGCTGCCGGTCTATCTGCTGCTGACCAAGGCCGACCTGCTCGACGGCTTCGCCACCTTCTTCGACCCGCTCGACCGCGAGGCGCGCGGGCAGGTCTGGGGCCTGACCCTGCCGGCGGACGAGCCGGCGGACGAGACGGCGCCCGACGGCTCCGGCGGACCGCTTCCCGTCTTCCGCGCGCTTTATGCCGGGCTGGTGCGGCGGCTGGACGAGCGGCTGCTCGACCGGCTGCACCAGGAGCCGGACATCCGCCGCCGCAGCGACGCCTTCGCCCTGCCGCTGCGCGTGGCGGAGCTGGAGCCGGCGCTGGCCGACATCGTCGACACCGCCTTCGGCTCCGAACATGGCGAGGAGACGCCGCGCCTGCGCGGCCTCTACCTGACCAGCGCCACCCAGACCGACGCCTCGCTCGCCCTGCTCGATCCCGAGGGCGGCCCCGGGGGCGGCGGCCCGGCCTCCACCTATTTCCTCGAACGGCTGCTGCCCGACGTGGTCTTCCCGGAGGCCAACCTCGCCCAGGTCGACCGGCAGGTGGAGCGCGCCCGCCGCCGCCGGGCCCTGCTGTCCGCCGCGGCCGCGCTGGCGCTCGCCCTGGCCGTCGTCGGCTGGTGGCTGGTCAGCGCCCGCGGCAACGCCGCCCTGCTGGAGCGCGCCGATGCCGGCGCCGCGGCGGTGGAGGCGGCGCTGCGCCCGCTCGACACCCCGCCGCGCTCCCTGGTCCGGGTGGACGATGCCGACCCCGCGGCGATCCTGCCGGCATTGGATGCCCTGCGCGCCCTGCCGCTGGCGTTCGACGATGCGCAGGATCGGCCGGGACAGTTGTGGGCCGGGCAGTTGTGGGCAGGCCCGGCGCTGGCCGGCGGCCTCTACCAGGGGGGCCGCATCGCCGCCCCGGCGCAGGAGGCCTACCGCCGCGCCCTGCGCAGCCAGTTCCTGGCCCGCATCGCCCTGCGGCTGGAGGAGCGGCTGCGCGCCGACTGGGCCTTGCCCGACCAGCTGCGCCAGACCCTGCGCGTCTACCGGATGATCACCGGGCGCATGATTGGCGGGCAAACGGCCGGGGGAGCGGAGCCGATGGATGCCGGCGCCATGGCGGAATGGCTGGCGCTCGACTGGCAGCGCACGCTGCCCGGCCCGGCCAACGAGGTGCTGCGCCGTGCCCTGGGCGACCATCTGGCCGCCCTGTTCGCCGTCGGCTTCGCCCCCGTCCCGCCCGATGAGCTTTTGGTCGCCCGCGTGCTGGAGGTGCTGGCGCAATCGACGCCCCAGGCCTCTTCCGCCCAATCCGGCCGGGCCGCCCAGCCATGATGGGCTATTTCGCCACGCCGCGCGCCATGGCGGCCGGGGTCGGCGGGATCGGCGCCGATCCGGTGGTGGGATTCCACGGCAAGGTGCCGGGCCGCGGCGATTTCATCGGCCATGGCCTGCCGTCGGCGGTCCTCGGCCCCTGGGACCGCTGGCTGTCGGCGGCGCTGGGCGAGGCCGGCCGCCGGCTGGGTGCGGAGTGGGAGCCCCTGTTCGTCCAGGCGCCGGTCTGGCGCTTCGCCCTGTCGGCCGGCCTGTGCGGCGCCACCCCGCTGGTCGGGGTCTGGATGCCCAGCGCCGACCGGGTCGGCCGCCTCTATCCCTTCACCATCGCCGCCGGCCTTCCCGCCGGCTTCGACATCGCCGACGCGCCCGCCGCCTGCGGCGCCTGGCTGTCCCGCGCCGAGTCCCTTGCGGCGGACGCCTGCCGCGCCGGCACCGATGTGGAGGGGTTGCCGGCCCGCCTCGCCATCCTCGGCCGGCCGGAGCCGGAGCGGGTCAGCCCCGCCACCCGCGCCCTGCTCGACCGCCTGTCCGGTCCGTTGCGCGCCGACGCCAGCCTGTGGTGGACCCGCGGCGCCGGCCGGATCGCGCCGTCGCTGCTGTCCTGTCCCGGCCTTCCCGCCGGCCCCCGCCTGACCGCCTTCCTCGACGGCGCCTGGGCCCGCTGGGGCTGGGAGAACGCCGACGAGGGGTAGGGGTAGGAGTAGGGGGTGCAATATTCTCGAAGTCGTTCGTAGGTCGCGAGCAAGATCGACACGGATTTCACGGATTAAAACACGGATTTCACGGATGGCTTTACCTTGCCAAAGCGCCGGGACTGGAGCACTGATATAAAAAATTCGTGTAATCCGTGTCTAAATCCGTGACATCCGTGTCAATATTGTTTTCCATCCTTGAAAGCAACAGTCGGGCCGATTACCGCACTTCGGCGATCTCGCGGTCGAAGCGGGCCAGCGCCTCTTCCAGCCCCCACTGGACCCGCGCCTTCTCGCTGCGGGCGGTCACGGCGCGGCAGGCGTCCTCACGCACCGGCGGCGTGCAGCCGGGGGCGGACCACAGGCTGTCGCCGGGCAGGAAGCTGTGCTCCAGGCTGGCGCGGGCCAGCCCGACGAGGTCGGCATAGCCGAAGCCGAACTCCTCCACCGCGCGCTGCAGCTCGTTGGTCAGGTCGATCCGGCTGACGCCCTCGTCGTCGGTCGACAGCACCACCGGCACACCGGCGGCACGATAGACCGGCAGCGGGTGGGCCTTGCCGCTGACGCCCAGGATCTTGTCGTTGCTGGTCAAATTGACCTCGACCGCCACCTTGCGCCCGGCCATCGTCCGCAGCAGGCCCTGGGGGTCGTCCTCATACATCACGTCGACGCCATGGCCGATGCGCTTGGCCCCGGCGATCTCCACCGCCTTGCGGATGTGGTCGCGCAGCCGCTCCGGCGGGACGAGGCCCAGCGTCAGCTCGCCGGCATGCAGGGCGACGTTGGTGCCGGGCTGGCGCCGTTTCGCCTCCGCCACCATCCGCATGTGCAGGTCGTAATCGTCGAGCGCCACCGGGTTGTCCTCCGGCGCCACGAAGTTCAGCCCGACGACGCGCGGCTCCTGCGCCTCCAGCAGGGCATTGAACAGGGTGGTGGCATAGACCGGGCCGGGGCTCTGCGTGCGCGACACCTGCTGGAGATAGCGCACCGACACCGCACAGCCAGGCCGCGCCGCCGGCGTGCCGCAGCCAAGGACGCTGCGCATCCGCGCCTCCGCCGCGTCGATCTCCTGGCGGGCCGGGGCGACCAGGGCGGGCAGGCCGGCGGCGATCAGCCGGTCGGCGGTTCCGGCCAAGTCGGCCGCAGCCTGCGGCGTCCAGGGGAAGGACTTGCCGATGGCGGCGGCCGGGCCGGTGCCGAAGGACACCATCAGCTCGACATGCCGTTCGCCCTGCCGGCCGGCGCGGTCCACCACCTCGGCCAGCAGGTCGCCGGTGGAGTTGGGGACGGAGTTGGCGGCACGGAAGCGCCCGAAGGTGGCGAAGAACTGGTCGTGCAGGCTGTAGCCGGAGACCGGCAGCGCATCGCGGGTCGACAGGGCGTCCAGCGCCATCGGGTAGAGCACGCTGTCGGCGATCACCGCCGCGGCGCCCGGCCGGGCCGACTTGGCGTCGCCGCAGGGCGCCTGCGCCGTCGGTGCCACCAGCGTCAGCGCCTTGACGTCGAAGCAGAGCCCGGCATCCGCCGCCATCCGCATGTAGGTCTCGGCATAGGCGGCACCGGTCAGGTGGCTGTGCAGGTCCGCCCCCTTGGGCATGCGGTAGAGGAAGGCGCGCAGCTCCGGCGGGCTGGTCCGCACCGCCTGGAACCGCCGCGCCGCCGCCGACCCGCCGGCATCGGCGCCTCCGCCGGCACTGCCGCCGCCCATCTCCGCCGTGGCGCAGCCCGCCAGCAGCAGCGTCGCCGCCAGCAGGGCCGTTACATTTTTGGTGATTCGCACATCAAGCATCTACCCGACTCCATATTCTCCTTTTGCGGGTATTGATGCGCTGATAATCGCGCGCGTACAACCGCCCTGTGCGGATCGAAAGGCTGTAGCGGGGCGGCGATTCCCGCTATGGTGCGGCGACCTTTTCCCGTGTTCCCGCCCATGTCCCGCCGTCTTTGGAGCCTGCCGCGATGACCGACACTTCCGCCCCGACCCTGCTCGATGCGGCCAAGCGTTTCCGCAGCAACGATCTGGCGGGGGCGGAACAGGTCTGCCGGGCGATCCTGACCACCGATCCGCACAACGCCCAGGCGCTGCATCTGCTGGGTCTGGTCGCCGCCCACACCGACCATCCGGAAAACGCGCTCGATCTGTTCGCCCAGGCCATCGCGGAGAACGGCAACGACCCGTCCTTCCACAACAGCCGCGGCAGCCTGCTTTTCCAGCAGGGCCGCCCGGCGGAGGCGGAGGAGGCGTTCCGCGCCGGCCTCGCCCTCAACCCGCGGCTGCCGGAGCTGCACGGCAACCTCGGCAACGCGCTGAAGGCGCAAAGCCGGCTGGAGGAGGCGGCGGACTGTTTCCGCGCCGCGCTGGACCTCCGGGCGCAAGCGCCGGAGATGCACCATTTCCTCGCCGCCACCCTGCGCGAGCTGGGCGAGCTTGAGGAGGCGGAGGAGCATTTCCGCACCGCGCTGGCCCAGGCGCCCGACTATCTCGACGTGCATTACAGCCTGGCGGAGCTGCTCTCCACCCGCGGCCGGCTGGCCGAGGCGGAGGCGGAATTCCGCATCGTGCTGGCCGCCGCCCCGCGCTTCGTCCCGGCCCAGGTCGGGCTCGCCCATGTGCTGCAAAGCCTCGACCGCGCCGCCGAGGCCATCGAGGTGATCGAGGCGGCGCGCGAGCAGGCCCCCGACCATCCGATGGTGAAGTTCACCCGCCGGCTGATCTATTCCAACGCGGTGCCCGGCTGGCACCTGCCGATGATCAACGATTTCGAGCGGAACGAGGCCTACAAGCAGTCGCTGGAACGGGCGGTGACGCCCGACTCCCTGGTTCTGGAGATCGGCACCGGCTCCGGCATCGTCGCCATGATGGCGGCGCGGGCGGGCGCGAAGAAGGTGGTGACCTGCGAGGTCAACCCGATCCTGGCCCGCGTCGCCAAGGAGACGGTGGCGCGCAACGGCTATGGCGACCGCATCGACGTGGTGCCGCGCCTGTCGACCCAGCTGACGGTGGGCGAGGGCGGCGATTTGCCGGAGAAGGCCGACGTCTTCGTGTCGGAGCTGATCAACATCGGCATGCTGGCCCCGCGCATGCTGTCGGTGCTGCAACACGCCCGCACCCATCTGGTGAAGCCGGGCGGCGCCATCATCCCGCGCGCCTCCACCGTCTACGCCATGCTGGTCGAGACGCCGGAGCTGGCCCGCATCAACCCGGTGGAGACCATCGACGGTTTCGACATGGGCAGCTTCGACGTCTTCCGCTCGCCCGGCTACCAGCAGATCGACCTCGGCGCCGACGCCCACACCCCGCTGTCCAAGCCCTTCACCGCGCTGGATTTCGACTTCACCCGCAACATGCCGGAGGAGGGCGAGCGGGTGATCGACGTGACCATCGTCACCGCCGGCACCTGCCACGGCGTCGCCTTCTGGTTCGACCTCTTCATGGACGACGCGGTGGTCTACAAGTCGGAAAGCCGCTCGCGCACCAACCATTGGAAGCAGGCGATGACCTTTCTGGAAAAGCCGATCGCCCTGTCGGCCGGCGACCGCCTGCGCATCGTCGCCCGCTACGACAACAACCAGATCTCCTTCGGGGTGGACGGGCTGACGGGAGGTGAGCGGGAGTAAGCGGGCGTGACCGAAGCCGTCCCGTCCAGCGACAGTCCCGCCGGTGACATCCCCTCCCGCCGGGCCATCGTCTCCTGGTGCCTCTACGACTGGGCGAATTCGGCCTACAACACCATCATCACCACCTTCGTCTTCTCGGTCTATTTCGCCCGCGGCGTCGTCGGCGACCCGGTCGAGGGCACCGCAAGGTGGAGTGCGGCGATGACGGTGGCCGGCGTCGCCATCGCGCTGCTCAGCCCGGTGCTGGGCGCCGTCGCCGACCGGGCCGGGCGGCGCAAGCCGTGGATGGCGCTGTTCACCCTGGTCACCGTCCTGTTCACCGCCGCCCTGTGGTGGGTCAGGCCCGATCCGGCCGATGCCGCCTTCGCGCTCGCCTGCGTGGTGGCCGCCACCGTGGCCTTCGAACTGGCCAACGTCTTCTACAACGCCACCCTGCCGGGGCTGGTGCCGCCCCGCCTGCTCGGCCGGGTGTCGGGCTGGGGCTGGGGCATCGGCTATTTCGGCGGGCTGACCTGCCTCGTCCTGGCGCTGGTCGGTTTCGTCCAGGCGCCGGCCCCGCTGTTCGGCCTGTTCGGGATGGAGTGGGCCGACTGGGGCCAGCAGGCCAACATCCGCGCCACCGCCCTGCTGGCCGCGGCGTGGTACGGGCTGTTCGCGCTGCCCTATTTCCTGTGGGTGCCGGACGAGCCGGCGACCGGCCACGGCCTGCTGCGGGCGGCGCGCGAGGGGGTGGCGACGCTGCTCGCCACGCTGCGCCACGCCCGGCGCTACCGCGAGGTCGGGCGCTTCCTGATCGCCAGCGCCTTCTACCGCGACGGCATCAACACCATCACCGCCTTCGGCGGCCTCTTCGCCGCCGGGACCTTCGGCATGAGCTTCGAGGAGATCCTGGTCTTCGCCATCGCGCTGAATGTGGTGGCGGGGGCGGGGGCCATCGGCTTCGCCTGGATGGACGACCGGGCGGGGGCCAAGCCGGTGATCCTGATCGCGCTGGCCGGCATGACCGCCTGTTCGGTGCCGCTGCTGCTGGCGACCGAGCGGCTGTGGTTCTGGATCTTCGCGCTGGGGTTGGGGCTGTTCTTCGGCCCGGCCCAGGCGGCCGGGCGGTCGATGATGGCGCGGCTGGCCCCGCCGGGGATGGCGGGGGAGATGTTCGGGCTCTATGGGCTGACCGGCCGCTTCGTCGGCTTCTTCGGACCGCTGCTGTTCGGTCTGGCGACCCAGGCCTTCGCCAGCCAGCGCGCCGGCATGGCGACGGTTCTGGCTTTCTTCGCCATCGGCTTCGGGCTTATGCTGGCGGTCCGCGAACCGGCCCGCTAGAAAAGGGCCTGTGTCAAAGCGCCGCACATGAGACCATTCGAGGGCAGAGCTGTTACCTTCGTTTTTGCTGCGACGCACAAAAGTCGAAGCCGAGGGATACGGACCATGCTGCACATCAAAGACATCGAAGCCTTCGCCCGCATCAACGAGGCGCTGAACGAGGAGCCCGGCCCGGATGGCGGCACGGATAATCGGCCGGAGCAGGCCGAACAGTCCGACTCCCAAGGCCAGCACGGTTCCGGCCCGGCGCATCCGGCGCTGGTGATGGCGATGCTGGCGACCGGCCGCCTGCCGCTGTCGGCCCTGTCGAAATCCGATCAGGCGAAGACCCCGGACGTACCGACGCCCTGGACCAAGATGTTCCGCCGCTCCTGACGGCGGTTGGTCCGGGTGGGACGCCGTGGAGTCGGTGAGCAAGATCGACACGGATTTCACGGATGTGGCGTTCCGAAGCGGCCTGTGTCGAGGTACTCGAAGCGTCGCCAAGTTCAAGAAAAATCCGTGAAATCCGTGTCTAAATCCGTGAAATCCGTGTGAATCTTGCTCCCGATGCCTCGACTCTCCGTACTGGCGGCTGTTGCAAAAATTCCGCCATAAAGGAAATTATTCTTATACGCTTCCCGCAGACCCACCTTTCTGCGGAGCCGACCCATGCCCCTCGACAGCCGTAGCTTCACCACCGACAACTTCCCCCGCTGGGCCGAAGAGCCGCCGACTCCGTCGGAAGGCTCGCTGGTCCCCGGTTCGCAGTTCCATGAGGAACAGTGGATCATGGCCGCCGGCATGCTGGCCCGTGGCAACAGCTTCCTTCAGGTCTCGCGCGCCATGGGATGCAGCCGAACCACGCTCTGGCGCGCCTATTACGGCTCCAAGGATTTCCGTCACAGGGTCTGGTGGGAGCGGCAGGCGCTGAACCGCGAGGCCGAGCTGCGCCTCTCCTCCCTGCGCATCCTGGTGGCCGAGCAGATCGAGCGGCTGGTCACGTCGGGCGATCCCGCCACCGTCCGCTGGCTGGCCGAGCGGCTCGGCCTGTTCGCCGGCCTCGATCAGCCCGCCCGCGACTCCGCTCCCAGGCCTGCCCCCCGTCCCGCCCCGAAACCGGAAGACCCGCCCGCCGTCACCGTCCCCGAACTCGACGATGACATCCCCGGCGACCTGCGCGAGCGCACCCCGCCCAGCCCGGCCCTGGTCGCCGCCGTCCTGGCCCAGCCGGAGGCGGCGGGACCGAAGGGCGTCTTCCCCTACACCCTCAACCAGTATGAAGAGTATCCCAACCTCAACCCCGGCCCGGTGAGCCGCCGCGCCGCCGGTCCCTTCTCCTGGCGCCGGTAGGCGGGGGATGCAACATCGCCCGCCTCCCTGTTCCACGCCGTTCCATCCCCTCACAGAAGCGACAGCTGGTCCCCCACCGCCGGCGGCACCCGGAAACGGCTGCAATCGAGCTGCCAGCTCCGGCCGCCCAGCCCCTGCTTCCGGCAGGCCAGCTTGAAGCGGTGGCGCAGCAGCTCGGCATAGGGGCCGGTGCCCTTCATCCGTGTGCCGAAGCCGGAGCGGTAGAGCGCGCCGTCGCGGCTCTGCCGTATCAGGCTCAGCACGCGGTCGGCGCGGTTGGGGGCATGGACGCGCAGCCATTCCTCGAACAGGTCGGCGATCTCCAGCGGCAGGCGCAGCAGGATATAGTTGGCGGTGGTTGCCCCGGCGCCGGCCGCCGCCTCCAGGATGGCTTCCAGCTCATGGTCGTTGAGCGCCGGGATCATCGGGCTGGCGAGGACCGCCACCGGCACGCCAGCCTCCGACAGGGCGCGGATCGCCTCCAGCCGGCGCGGCGGGGTGCTGGCCCGCGGCTCCATCGTCCGGGCGAGATCGCGGTCCAGCGTCGTGACCGAGACCGCGACCGATGCCAGCCCCTGCGCGGCCATCGGCGCCAATATGTCGAGGTCGCGCAGGACCAGCGCCGACTTGGTGATGATGCTGACCGGCTGGTTGAAGTCGCGGCAGACCTCCAGCACCCGTCGGGTGATGCCCTCCGTCCGCTCGATGGGCTGGTAGGGATCGGTGTTCGCCCCCAGCGCCAGCGGCTGGCAGACATAGGATTTCGCCCGCAACTCCTTGGCCAGCAGCTCCGCCGCGTTGCGTTTGGCGAACAGCTTGGTCTCGAAATCCAGCCCCGGCGACAGGCCGAGATACGCATGGGTCGGCCGGGCGAAGCAGTAGATGCAGGCATGCTCGCAGCCCTGGTACGGGTTCAGCGAACGGTCGAACGGGATGTCGGGCGACTGGTTGCTGGCGATGATCGACTTGGCCGAGGCCGGCGAGACGCTGGTGCGGACCGGGTCGGACAGCGCCTCGTTGCCGCTCTCGGCATAGCCGGTCCAGCCGTCGTCGGTCAGGACGCGGGTCTCGCGCTCGAACCGCCCGGTGGCGTTGCTGACCGCCCCGCGGCCTTTGATCGGGGATCGCCGTATCTCGTCCATACCGGCAGCTTAGACGGGGCGAAATGGAACGTAAAGCGAACAAACGCGGTTTGGCCATATCGCTTGGCGCCGTCATTGCTTCCGCCACCGAACAAACATAAAGATATCTTTATGCTTGCATGGTTCCGGGAGCGCTGATACATCCATGGCCAATGACAGCGGCAGGGCCGGGGATCCGGCGCGCCTGGAATTCCGCTGCCCGACCGTCACCGCCCACCAGGAGTCATCCCTCATGGCCGCCGAATTCACGGACTACAAGGTCAAGGACATCAGCCTCGCGAACTGGGGCCGCAAGGAGATCACCATCGCCGAGACCGAGATGCCGGGCCTGATGGCCCTGCGGTCGGAATTCGGCGCCTCCAAGCCGCTGGCCGGTGCCCGCATCGTCGGCTGCCTGCACATGACCATCCAGACCGCCGTGCTGATCGAGACGCTGACGGCACTCGGCGCCACCGTGCGCTGGTCCTCCTGCAACATCTTCTCGACCCAGGACCAGGCCGCCGCCGCCATCGCCGCCGCCGGCATCCCGGTCTTCGCCTGGAAGGGCGAGACGGAGGAGGAGTTCTGGTGGTGCATCGAGCAGACGCTGCGCGGCCCGGATGGCTGGACCCCGAACATGATCCTGGACGATGGCGGCGACGTCACCCAGATCATGCACGACAAGTATCCGGAGATGCTGGACGGCGTCCGCGGCCTGTCGGAGGAGACCACCACCGGCGTCCATCGTCTCTATGAGATGATGAAGAAGGGCACGCTGAAGGTTCCGGCCATCAACGTGAACGACAGCGTCACCAAGTCGAAGTTCGACAACCTCTATGGCTGCCGCGAGTCGCTGGTCGACGGCATCAAGCGCGCCACCGACGTCATGGTCGCCGGCAAGGTCGCCGTGGTCGCCGGCTATGGCGACGTGGGCAAGGGCTCGGCCGCCAGCCTGCGTTCGCAGGGTGCGCGCGTCCTGGTGACGGAGATCGACCCGATCAACGCGCTCCAGGCGGCGATGGAAGGCTATCAGGTCGTGACGATGGAGGATGCCGCTCCGCAGGGCGACATCTTCGTCACCGCCACCGGCAACGTCGACGTCATCACGATCGACCACATGCGGGCCATGAAGGACCGCGCCATCGTCTGCAACATCGGCCACTTCGACAGCGAGATCCAGATCGACGCCCTGCGCAATCTGGTCTGGGAAGAGGTCAAGCCGCAGGTCGACGAGGTCGTGTTCCCCGACGGCAAGCGCCTGATCGTGCTGGCCCAGGGCCGTCTGGTCAATCTGGGCTGCGCCACCGGCCACCCCAGCTTCGTGATGAGCGCCAGCTTCACCAACCAGGTGCTGGCCCAGATCGAGCTGTGGACCAATGCCGCCAACTACGAGAACAAGGTCTACGTCCTGCCCAAGCATCTGGACGAGAAGGTCGCCCGCCTGCATCTGGACAAGATCGGCGCCAAGCTGACCACCCTGACCGACAAGCAGGCCGCCTACATCAGCGTGCCGACCGCCGGCCCGTACAAGCCGGACCACTACCGCTACTAAGCGGTTGCGGGGTTAAGTAAAGAAGGGCCGTCCTTGTGGGGCGGCCCTTTTTCTTTGGTACACGTAAATTGCCCTCTCCCGCCCCGGGAGAGGGAGGGGACCCGCCGGAGGCGGGGAGGGTGAGGGGTAAGGCAAGGAACCAGAAGCACATGGCTTCATGCCTAGCCCCTCACCCTTCCCATGGCGATGCCATGGGCCCCTTCCCTCTCCCGGGGCGGGAGAGGGAGTATCCCGTTCCCTGCGTTCGCTTTTTCCTGCGAAGCTTGCCACCGCACCCGATGCGCATCACCATGCAACCTGTCATCGGGGAGGGCGCTATGAGCCGAGCCGGCAAAATGGATGAATGCGCATCCAAGCGATGCGGAAACATCGCCCCCAATATGAAGGCTGTTGAAGTTCGGGACGAGCGTCGTCGGCACGAGGACGACCAAGAGCATCGGCGCAAGGTTGCGGCAGCCTGGAACTCATTCGACGAGAAGCACGGATGCTTTGCCAACGAATGGAACCGGGAGTTCATGTCCGAAAACGCTCAAGGCCGCTAAATAGATGCCAGCCTGCACCTCGCAGGACTGCAAGCTTTCACTCCCGCCCCAGCCACTCCACCATCCCCTTGCCGGCCGCGACACCCATGGCGAAGCAGCCCTGCAACAGGTAGCCGCCGGTCGGTGCCTCCCAGTCCAGCATCTCTCCGGCCAGGAACAGGCCGGGACGGCGGGTCAGCATCGACCGTTCGTCCAGTTCCGACAGACGGACGCCGCCGGCCGTGGAGATCGCCCGCTCGATGGGACGGACGCCGGTCAGCACCATCGACAGCCCCTTGATCTGGCGGGCCAGCGCCACCGGGTCGGCCAGGTCGGCGGCGGGGGCGAACTCGCGCAGCAGGGCGGCGCGCGGGCCGGTCAGGGACAGCGACTTCTTCAGGAAGGTGGACAGCGACTCCGCACCGCGACGGCGCAGGCGCCGGACCAGCTCGGCCTCAGCCATGTCCGGCAGCAGGTCCAGCGTCAGGGTCGCCCAGCCCTCCGCGGCGATGGCGTCGCGCAAGGGCGCGCTCAGCGCATAGACGGCGCCGCCTTCGATCCCGGTCTCGGTGATGACGAACTCGCCCTTCAGACGCCGGCCTGCGGCGGAGAGGCCGACGCTCTTCACCGGCTGGCCGGCGAAGCGGTCGCGCAGGTGATCGGACCAGGGCACCTCGAACCCCATGTTGGAGGGAACCAGCGGCGCGACCTCGACCCCCAGCCCCTCCAGCAGCGGAACCCAGCCGCCGTCCGACCCGGTGCGCGGCCAGCTCGCCCCGCCCAGCGCCAGCAGGGTGGCGCGCGGGGCGACGGTCACGCTGTCCTCGCCATGGCGGAAAGTCCCAAGAAAAGTCAGGGCGCCGGTCGCGTCCCAGCCGGTCCAGCGGTGGCGGCTGTGCAGGGTCACGCCCAGCCCGTCCAGCCGCCGCAGCCAGGCGCGCACCAGGGTGGAGGCCTTCATCTGCACCGGGAAGACGCGGCCGCTGCTGCCGACGAAGGTCTCGATGCCCAGCCCGGCCGCCCAGCCGCGCAAATCGTCGGGCGAGAAGCCGGCCAGCAGGCGGCGGAACAGCGGCTCGGCGGCGCCATAGCGCGGCAGGAAGCGGTCGAGCGGCTCCGAATGGGTCAGGTTCAGCCCGCCGCGCCCGGCCAGCAGCAGCTTGCGCGCCGGTGTGGGCGTGTGGTCGAACACGGCGACCCGCAGGCCGGCGGCCGCGGCGATCTCCGCCGCCATCAACCCGGCGGGGCCGGCGCCGATGATCGCCACATCAAGGGCCATGTCGGGTGTGGGATGGGGCACTTGGAAACGCCTTCGGAAAAGGAAGTGCCCCCGTCCGTTCCATGGCGGTGCCGGGACGGACGGGGGCATTCGGGGTTCGACCGCGGATCGCTGGGGCAGTCCTCCGGGTGCGTTCGCCCGGGGGGCCGCAGATCAGTCCTCGTAATCCTGGTCCTGGGCCACTTCCTCTGCCAGATCGGCGGCGAGGTCGGCGAAATAGCCGGCATCGACGTCCAGGCCGTTCTCCTCGCAGATGCGCATGAAGATGCGGTAGGCATGCAGGATGGCGACGTCGAGGACGACGAGATCCCCTTCCTCGCTGTGGCGGTCGGTGATGTCCCGCTCCTGAAGGGTGGCGACGATGTCGTGCGCGGCGGCCTGCAGGACCGCGTCCATGGCTTGTTTGTGTTGGGTCGACATCGTGTGAATCCTCGTTCCGGTCGTGCTTCGCGTCCCCGCCCGGCCGGACCGGCGCCGCATGGCCGGCGGGGGTGGCCGAACCGTCGGAGGAAACGGGCGCGTCGGGGGCTCCGTTCGTCCGCGAAAGTTCGGCCTCCCCCTTGTTGTAGAATCCTTTTTCACGGCCGAACAAGCCCCTTCACGGGGGGCCGGGGCGGGTACTTCCGGGTAGCCTCGTACCGGCCATGGAGAGGGGGGTGGAGGGGTGCCGGTTCAGCGCCCGACCGGGGCCAGCAGGGGAGCGCCGACATAGCCCAGCGCCTTGCCCTTCCGCCCCACCTTGTACCAGCCGCCGGCGGCCTCCAGCACGGTGACGCGTTCGCCGGCCTCCAGCACATCCAGCACCTTGGCGTCGCAGACCGGGGCGACCCGCAGGTTGCCGGCGGCCCGCAGCCGGGCGACGGTTCCGCCGGAAAGCTTGGGGCGCTGCACCCGTCCGGGCAGGTCGTCGGGCAGCGCGCAGCCACGGTCCTCGCGGTCCGCCTTGGCATAGCGGCCGGGCTTCGCGGCCGTCGCGGGCTCGGTTCCGGCGGTCCGCGTGGGCACGGCTTCGGCCAGATAGGCGCTGGTGACGTAGCCCTGCGGCTTGCCGCTTCGGCCGATCCGTTGCCAGCCGTCGGACGGTGCGCCGAAGGCCGTCACCCGCTCGCCCTTTTCCACCGTGTCGAGGACCCGGCCCTTGGCGTCCGGCGTCGCCCGCAGATAGATGCCGGCGGTGGCGGTCATCGGCCGCTGTGCTGGAACGTGTGCGGGAACGGCCGACGGCTGCCTGGCAGGGGCTTCCTGTGAAGCCGGTTCCTTGGCGACGGCTTGGGGGGCCGTCTCGACCTGCGGCTTCATCGCCGGCGGCGGTGGAGCCTTGATGGCCGGCGGTGCCTCCGCGGACTTGGGGGCGGGCGCCGTCGCGGCGGCGGCCGATACCGGGGGCGGAGCGGGTTGCAGGCCGGCCGGCGAGAGCGGCGGCGAGAGTGGCGGCGACAGGGGACCCGGCGCTTCCGGAGGATGCTCCCAGACCACGCCGGGGGTCAGGGGTGGGGAAAGCGCCTGTGCCGGCGTCAGGCGGGGGAGGGCGACGATGGGGGCGGGCGACGGGGTCAGCCGTTCGGCCGCGCTGTCAGCCAGCGCGCCGTCTGGGAAGCCGAACGGCCCGCCCAGCAGCAGAACCGGTGCCGCGATCCGCATCCAGGCGATCAGCCGCGCTCCAGCCATCGCCCCCTCCTCAGTCGAGCGTGATGCGGGCGATCAGCGTCGGCAGCGTCTGGCAGCGCAGCAGCCCGTCGAGCGTCCGATGTTCGGCCAGCCGCAGGGTCAGCGCGCAACCGAAGGAATTCACCGCCAGTTCGGTCTGCGCCAGCGTGCCGATGATGCTGGACGAACGGGCGATGCTGTAGCCGGGCGCCCCCAGCTTGCCGGCCAGCGCCCCGTTGACCGGACTGAACCCGTCGATCTCCAGCGTCATCGGTCCCAGATTCTGCACCACCACCTCGGAACTCGGATCCTCCTTGGTGGCGTAGAGCTGGACCGGCACGGCGCGGTGGCGGGCGATCCAGTCCTTCAGCGCGAGGTTGGCGACCACCGGGTCGCGGCTTTGCAGCGCGGCGTCCATCGCCGTCTGGCGCAGCGCCGGGTCGTTGCCACCCAGCGCCGCTTCAAAGGCGGCCAGCCGTGCCGCGCGGTCCGTGCCGGTCAGCTTGCCGCGCAGGTCGGCGACCTGGGCGATGCGGGCTTCGACCGCCCGGCGCTCCGTTTCGGCGCGGGCGGCTTCGGCCTTGGCGGCGGCGGTCTGCTGCGCCAGCCTTTCCTCCTCGCGCCGCCGGCGCTCGCTGTCCTCGGCCAGCCGCTGGGCGGCGTCGCGGTCGAGCTGCTCGCGCAGGCTTTTGGCCTCAGGCGTGCCCAGAACGACCGTGCGGCCGGGCAGTTCGGCGGCCGGCTTGCCGATGCCGTCGAGCAGGCCGGGGGACTGTGGCGTCAGCGCCACCGTCCAGCCGCCGGCACCGTGGGTGGCGAGCGCCGTCGCCACCCAGCTCTTGCTCAGTCCGGCCTCCGCCGCCGGGCGCAGGAAGGTCACCGGCCCTTCACGGCTGTCCACCAGATAGGTCGGTCCGCCCAGCACCAGCTTGGCGCTGACCCGTGCCGCCACCTGCGGTTCCGAAGAGTGCGGTTCCGGCAGTGCTTCGACGCTCAGCGACTCGATGCGCCAGGGGGCGGGCAGCAGCGCTTCTATCCGCGCACGCAGGAGGGAGTCGGGGATCGTTTCGACCGTGGGAACCTTGGCGGGGGCGGTGGCTTCCGCGGCCCAGGCGCCCTCGACCGGCGCACCGAGTGCGACCCAGCTGGCGATGAGAGTTGCGCCCAGGCTCACTCCTGGACCTGCCCTGAAGCCCGGCCCGGCACCGGCTGCGATGCGGGCCGCGAATCGTCCGTTCCCCGGTCGCTTCATCGCCGATCCTTCCCCCCCGAGTCCGCCGTCCAATGTCCGCCGTCCGGCACTGGTATAGCGAAGGTTCCGGACAAGGGAAGCGGCTTTTCCCGGCAACCTGTCGATCTGTGGTTGGATGGAATACCCGCCTGCGCCGGATTGTCGCGTCAATCCGCACCCATGGGTCGAATTGGACTTGGACGCCACACGCCACTTGCAATATGGTCACACAAATGGATGTATTGGCCCCGTATCGAGAGATCGGGACACGCAACGGATGGGGAACGGGGTTTCCGATGGAGGGCACGGGCGGAGGTAAAGACGGACCGGGGCTGCTCTGCCGCAATGTTAAAGTGAGCGGCCGCCGAACCAGTTTAAGAATGGAGCCGTACATTTGGGATTCGCTGAAGGAAATCTGTGAGCGCGAGCAGCTGACCCTCAACGAAATCTGTACCCAGATCGACGAACGGCGTGGAGAAGCGAACCTGACTGCCTCCATCCGCGTCTTCATCGTCAGCTATTACCGCACCGCAATCGGTCAGCGCGGTTTTTCGGAGGATGGCCAGTCGCCTTTGCTGCGCAGGGCGATGGACGACGCCGTCCCGCTGGACTGACGGAATCGGGTATGACAGGGGCAGGTGCGACGGGAGCGGGCGGTGCGCTCCCGTCCACCGGGTTTCACCAGCGCAGGCTGGGAACCGCATAGGTCGGCATGTGGCCCGACGCATCGGCCAGGGCGCGCAGGTTGACCGGATCGACCGCAGCCCCCCAGGCCGCGCCGCCCAGTTCCTCCTGGTGAATGCCAGCGGTGACCAGCGCAACGTCGACTCCGGCGGCATTGGCGCCGGCCACATCGGTGCGCAGGCTGTCGCCAACCGCCAGGATGCGGCTCTTGTCGGCGATGCCCAGCAGCTTGAAGCAGCGCTCGTAGACGGGGGCATGGGGCTTGCCGTGCTGGCGCACGTCGCCGCCCATCTCCTCGTAGCGGGCGGCCAGCGTACCGGCGCAGATCACCAGCATCGGCCCGACCATCACCACCAGATCGGGGTTGGCGCAGATCATCGGCAGACCGGCGGCCAGGCAGGCGTCCAGCTGAGGCTGATAGTCCGCCACCGTCTCGCCGAAGGTGACGATGCCGGTGTTGACGACGAAATCCGCCTCTTCCGGCGTGGCGGCAACCTGATAGCCGAGCCCGGAGAAGACATCGATGTCGCGCTCCGGTCCGATATGGTAGAGGCGCCGGCCGAGGGCGGCGTGCCAGGGATCGTCGCGGTGGCGCAGCGCCTCGTAGGTCGCCTCGCCCGAGGTCATGACATGGTGGTAGCGCTCGCGCCCCAGCCCCATGCCGTCCAGCTTCTCGATCACGCCGTGGGTGCGGCGCGGCGCATTGGACAGCAGGCAAATCGTCTTGCCGGCTGTGCGCATGCGGTCCAGGCAGTCGGGCACGCCGGGATAAGGCTGTTCGCCGTCATGCAGCACGCCCCACAGGTCCAGGATGAACCCGTCATAGCGGTCGATGACCTCGGCGATGCCGGAAATCTGTCGGATGTCTGCCATGGTGTCCGGTCGGTTTGATGGGAAGATAAGGATCGGATTGCGTCGACAGGCCGATCTCAGCGTGGTTGCAGCAACTCCGCATAAACCGCCAGCGTGTCGGCGCACATGCGGTCCTTGGTATAGCGGTCGGCGACGAAAGCCATGGCGCGGGCGCCGATGGCGTCACGTTGCTCCGGCGTCAGCGACAGCGCCTCCTCCAGCGCCCGGGCCAGCGCGTCGGGATCGTCCGGCGGCACCACCCAGGCGGTTTCGCCGGGGACGACGGTCTCCTGATAGGCGCCGATGGCCGATACGACCACCGGCTTGCCCATTGCCTGCGCCTCGACGATCACCCGCCCGAAGGCTTCCGGCTCGCGCGAGGCGGAGACGACCACGGTCGACAGCAGGTAGGCCGCGGCCATGTCGCTGCAATGGTCGGTCATCCTCACCACGCCGCGCAGGCCGGCATTGGCGATGCGGTTCTCCAGCTCTTCCCGGTAGCCGGTGCGCCCCTGGTCGGAGCCGACCAGCAGGGCCAGCACATCCTTGCGTCCCAGCTTGGCCAGCGCGTCGATCAGCACGATCTGGCCCTTCCAGCGGGTCAGCCGTCCGGGCAGCAAAATCACCGGCCGGTCGTCCGGCAGGTTCCACTGCTTGGCGAGCGTCACCAGCCGCGCCGGGCTGACCCGGTCGGGGGCGAAGACGCCGCGGTCGATACCGCGGTGGATGACGCGCACCCGCTGCGGATCGACCGGGTAGTTGCCCAGCACATGGTCGCGGATGAAGCCGGAGATGGCGATCACCCGCTCGCCGCGTGCCATCACCGAATTGTACCAGCGCTTCAGCCGCCCGCCGACCGGCCCCGAACCGAAATTGTAGGGCGCGTGGAAGGTCGTCATGTAGCGCGCACCCGTCTCGCGGCAGGCCAGCCACGCACTCCAGGCCGGCGCGCGGGAGCGGGCATGGACTATGTCCACCTTGTGCTCGCGGATGATGGCGGCCAGCCGGCGGGCGTTGCGGCGGATGGTCAGCGGGTTCTTGGAGGCCAGCGGCAGCGTCAGATGGGCGATGCGGGCGCGGTCCAACTCCCGCACCATCGGGCCGCCCTGCGACGCCACCAGGGGCGTGCCACCGGCGGTCTGCAGGGCGAGTGCCATGTCGATGCAGCCGCGCTCCGCCCCGCCGGTGACCAGCGTCGGCACCACCTGCAGCACCGTCGGCGCCCGCCCGCCCGGCCAATGGTCTGGCCAAGGGCCGGCGGAAGCGTCCTGATGGGCGTCTGCGTTGCGTGGGGAATGGTCGGTGGTAAGGTGGGGGTCGAAATCCATGATGCCGGCTGCTCGCAAGGGGCGGCCCGGGACCGGCCGCGGGGCCCGGCAAGCCGGCGCCCCATCGAGCCCGGTGCCCGACCGCGTGCCGGTGTCCGTTGTCGAAGGTGACCGTATGACCGAAACCGCAGCCCAACCGGGCGGCGCGCACCATAGCCTAACGCGCGGTGCCGCGACCATAGCCTATCACCACACCCCTGCCGGCCCGTCCGGGCGGGGCAAGCCGGGCGTGATGTTCCTTGGCGGCTTCATGTCCGACATGACCGGTGGCAAGGCAACGGCCCTGGAAGCCTGGGCGGTGGCGCGCGGCCTGTCCTTCACCCGCTTCGACTACCAGGGCCACGGCGCTTCCAGCGGGCGGTTCGCCGACGGTACCATCGGCCTGTGGGCCGACGATGCGCTTGCGGTGCTGGACGAGGTGACGACCGGGCCGCAGATCCTGGTCGGCTCGTCAATGGGGGGCTGGATGATGCTGCTGACTGCGCTCCGCCGGCCGGAGCGGGTCGCCGGATTGGTCGGCATCGCGCCGGCCCCCGATTTCACCGAAGACCTGATGTGGGACATCTTCGACGCCGACATCCGCCAGCGGATCATGGAGGTGGGCGTCTGGAACCGCCCGTCGGACTACGGTCCCGAGCCGCAGCCGATCACCCGCGCCCTGATCGAGGACGGCCGCACCCATCTGCTGCTGCGCGGTCCCATCGCCTTCGACGGCCCCGTCCGCCTGCTGCACGGCCAGCGCGACCCTGACGTTCCATGGCAGTTCAGCCTGAGGATCGCAGAGGCGCTGACCGGCGACGATGTCCGTGTCACGCTGGTGAAGGACGGTGACCACCGCCTCTCCCGTCCCCAGGATCTGGATCTGCTGTGCCGCAGCGTCTGCGCCCTGGTGGACGAGTTCGGCGGATGAAATCGGAGCGGTTCGGCGTGCCGCCAAAAAAACATCGTCCGCGCGAAACAGAGGCTTGCATCCCCGCGAACCTCTGGCTATAACGCGGGCCTCTGCGGAGGGGTGGCCGAGTGGTTGAAGGCGCACGCCTGGAAAGTGTGTATACGTCAAAAGCGTATCGAGGGTTCGAATCCCTCTCCCTCCGCCACTAAGTTTCCGGGTTGAACCCGCAAAAAAGGCTCAGCTGACAAGCTGAGCCTTTTTCGTTTTGCGCTGCTCTTCAGTGAACCGTCCGCAGCCGTGATCCAGCGAACCCAAAATAGAAAAGCCCGCCCCGCACCTGGCGATTGCCGGTGCGGGGCGGGCTGTGAGTCGTTTCCGGTGCCTGGAACGAAAGGGGGAGTTCCCCCTACTTCGACCGCGACACGCGGCGCAGGAAGTCGATGAACTGCGCCTGCTCTTCCGGGGACAGGTCCTTGACCATGCCCTGGTCATGAGCCTGGACACGCGGGATCAGGTCGTCCATCAGCGTCTGGCCTTCCGGCGACAGGCGCAGCGCGTAGGAGCGGCGATCGTTGGGCGACGGGGCGCGGACGACGAGGCCGCGCGACTCGAGCCTGTCGATCACGGCGACCATCGTCGACCGGTCGATGCCGACCGCCGTGCCCAGATCGGACTGCGACAGGCCTTCATTCTCCCGGATCATGATCAGCACGCCGAACTGGCCGGGCGTGATGTCATGCGGAGCGACCGCGTTCTGGAAGCTCTGGAACACCGCGACCTGAGCCTTGCGCAGGTTGTAACCCACAAGCTCGGGAAGGGGGCCGAGGGCAAGCTTGCCGTTCTTTCCGGGCCGCAGACGCGACCGCCGGTCGGCGGGGGTGGAACGCTCGTTGTCAGTCACCGTGGATGCCATATTTTGGATGAATTATCGGATGAACGGATAAAATGCGGGCATGGCTCTCGTTTGTCAGCAAGAACTGAGCAGACGATAGGCTATGCATACCAGATATGCGCATAGCGTATTGGTGGGCGGGCGCACAAATTCCATCTTGAAGAGTCAAGAAGTGATCGACGCCGATTCGACGCCGATCGCCCGTCCTGCGGTTTCCCCTGCCGCGCGCGGGTTCCCGAATCGGAGCTTCCGACGCCCGGTCCCCCCCAGACCGGGCGTCTTCGTTTCCAGCCGGCCCCCTGAACCTCGCCCTGGTACGCTGAAGTGCTTTGCAGGGCAGGGCGGATGGTTGGGCGCTTGGTCCGTTGGCGGCTTTCGGGTTAGCTGTTCGACAGTGTCCCAACCAGAGAGCCGATGCCATGGCCTTCGCCATTCCCCTGTGGTCCCAGCCGGCCGTCCCCGTCACGGGCGGCGATCCGTTCCCGGTGCGGCGTATCTACTGCGTCGGCCGCAACTATGCCGCCCATGCGCGCGAAATGGGCGCCGATCCCGAC
The DNA here is from genome assembly GCF_003116035.1 of Azospirillum sp. TSH64. Lineage (GTDB taxonomy): Bacteria > Pseudomonadota > Alphaproteobacteria > Azospirillales > Azospirillaceae > Azospirillum. Next base: position 836,975 of record NZ_LGQW01000015.1, on the reverse strand, counting down.
CGCGAGCCGCCCTTCTTCTTCATGAAGCCGGCCGATGCCATCGTCGCCGACGGCGCCACCATCCCCTATCCCCCGAAGACCGCCAACCTGCATCACGAGATCGAGCTGGTGGTGGCGATTGGCACCGGCGGCCGCGACATCCCGGTCGACCGCGCGCTGGAGCATGTGTTCGGCTATGCCGTCGGGCTCGACATGACCCGGCGCGACCTGCAGAACGCCGCCAAGAAGGAAGGCAAGCCCTGGGACATGGGCAAGGGCTTCGACCAGTCGGCTCCCTGCTCCGCAATCCGCACTGTCGCCGACATCGGCCACCCGGCCAAGGGGGGCGTCACCTTGCAGGTGAACGGCGAGCCGCGGCAGAAGGGGGACCTGTCCGACCTGATCTGGTCGGTGGCGGAGACGATCTCCTACCTGTCCGGGCTGGTCGAACTGCAGCCGGGCGACCTGATCTACACCGGCACGCCGGAGGGCGTCGGTGCGGTGGTGGCTGGCGACGTGCTGACCGGTGCGGTCGAGGGCGTCGGCACCCTGACCCTGACCATCGCCTGAGCCGCCGCCGATGCGCATCGCGACCTGGAACATCAATTCGGTCCGCATGCGTCTGGACCTCCTCCTCCGCCTGATGGAGGAGGAGCAGCCGGACGTGATCTGCCTGCAGGAAACCAAGGTGGTGGACGCCGACTTCCCGCTCGCCCCGCTGGCGGAGCGCGGCTATGTCCATGCCCACATCCACGGGATGAAGAGCTACAACGGCGTCGCCATCCTGTCGCGCCTGCCCTTCTCTTCGCACGATGTCCAGCATTGGTGCGGCAAGCAGGACTGCCGCCACGCGCTGGCCCATCTGCCTGGCGGGATCGAGCTGCACAGCGTCTATATCCCGGCGGGCGGCGACATCCCTGACCCGGCGGTGAACGACAAGTTCGCCCACAAGCTCCAGTTCCTCGACGAGATGACCCACTGGCTCAGCACGGAACGGACACCCGACCGTCCGATGGTGCTGGTCGGCGACCTGAACATCGCGCCCCTGGAGCAGGATGTCTGGAGCCACAAGGAATTGCTGTCCGTGGTCTCCCACACGCCCATCGAGGTCGAGAAGCTGGCGGCGATGCAGGCCTCGGCCGGCTGGGTCGACGCCCTGCGCCGCTTCGTTCCGCCGGAGGAGAAGCTCTACACCTGGTGGAGCTACCGGGCGAAGGACTGGGCCGCCTCCAACCGTGGCCGGCGCCTTGACCATATCTGGGTGACGCCGCCGCTCGAAGGCGCGCTGAAAGGCATCAAGGTGCTGCGCGATGCCCGCGGCTGGGAACCCAAGCCGTCGGACCATGTGCCGGTGATCGTCGATCTAAATGTCTGATGGCTGACTGCCTGACGGGGGGAGGGGGCGGTCGCACCCCCTCGCTCCGGTAAAGCCTTACTTGAGCAGGCCGATGTTCAACCGCAGCAGTTCCGGCGTGCCGTCCCTGGTCAGCCGGAACCTGTGGGCGCAGCCGTTGCGCAGTTCCTCCGGCGGGTCGTCGCGCATGTCCCAGCCGGTGGCGAGCGCATAGAGTGCGCGCAGGATGCCGTTGTGTGCGACGGCACCGGTCGGATGACCCTCCGCCGCCAGATCGGCGAGCCAGGAGCGCAAGCGGGCCTGCACCTCGCGCGGGCTTTCACCGCCGGGTGCCTTGAAGTCCAGCCCCAGCCGGTCGTGGCGGGCCGGCATGCGGCCGTCGGCGCGCAGATCCTCGGTGCGCTGGCCTTCCCACTCGCCCCAATCCATCTCGACGATCCGCGGTTCCGGCCTGGGATCGAGCCCGAGCAGCAGGGCGGTTTCCCAGGCGCGGCGCTTCGGGCTGGCGACCCAGCGCAGTCCGGCCGACTCGGGCGGCAGACGGTAGCGGGCGACCCGTGCGCGGCCGGCGTCGGACAGCGGCTCGTCGATGCTGCCCTGGATGCGCCCTTCGGCGTTCCAGGAGGTCGGGCCGTGGCGGAGGATCAGCAGGGTGGTCATGACGGTACCGGGACGCGGGTGATGGGGAGGCGCCGGCAGTCTAGCGCTTCACCGTCTTCTGCACCGGCATTTCCTTTACCTGGGCCAGGGCAACGCGGACGCGCGACAGATCGGGCGGCGCGAGGGCGGCCGATTTCCCCGGAGCCTTGGTCGGCTTGGCCGGAGGCTTGCCCGCTTTGGCCCCCGCATCGGCCAGTTGGACGCGGCCTTTGCCGCTGCTCTTCTGGGCCAGCGCCTGGGACTTGGCGCGGGCACGGGCCTGCGCCTCCAGGATCTGCGGCGCGCGCGGTTCGCCGGTCTTCGGCGTCCAGGTGCGGAAGGGGCCGGTGTCGACATGGACATGGCCGGTGTGGGCGTACATCGCGTAGCCGCCGCGCTGCATCGCCGCCGCCTCCTCCGCCAGACGCGATGGCGGGATGCCGGCGATGGAGAAGTCGGCCGCCTGTCCGCGCATGTGGTAGGAGTTCTCGGCGACGTTCGGGTTGGTGCGGGCGAGGCTGGCGTTGCTGGCGCTCGACCGGTAGCCCGATGTGATGCGGATCGGCGACTCAGGCGGAGCGCCGACGCGCTGGCGCAGTTCCACCAGCATGTCGACCAGGGCGGGATCGACCGGGATCACCTCGTCGCTGCGGCGGTCGCGGAACAGGACGGCGATCTCGCGCATGGCGGCCGGATCGTATCCGTCGCCGGGGCGCCAGTAGGTGACGGAGGTCGTCTCGCCGCTGGCGGGGTGGTGCAGCACCACGCCGCGCGGGGCGCCATCCAGCTTCGCGCTTTCCAGCGGTGGTGCGGTGGCGCAGCCGCCAAGCTGCGTCGCGACGGTCAGCACGGCAAGCATCCCCAAGGCACGACCGGTCATGCGCATCGCTTTCCCCCGAGCTTTGCACGTTTCAACGACCCCGCCCGCCCCAATCCAGGCGGGGTTGCACACCGATCTAATACCAAGATTGTCACAGGAGGCCAGTGTGACAAAGCAACCTGTGGCGCATTGAACACGCACAAGCGCTTTTGGTCAGTAGATCCAATTGTCGGGGATTCAATCGGTAAGAAGCCTGCCGGTTTTTACAGGGACAGTTCCATCCCTTCGCGGGCGACCAGCGAACCGGGGCGCATTGCCTCCGCCTCCGCCGCGATGACGTCCAGCGCGTCGTCGGTGCGGGCGGGATCGTGGTGGAAGATCACCGCGCGGCCGACTCCGGCGGCCTCGGCCAGCCGCAGGCATTCCTGCCAGGTTGAATGGCCCCAGCCAACGCGCGACGGATATTCGGCATCGGTGTAGGTGCTGTCATACACCATCACATCGGCACCGCGCAGCAGGTCCAGGATCACCGGATCGCGGCCCTCGGCCGGATGCTCGGTGTCGGTCAGGATGCACAGGCTGCGGCCACCATGATCCACCCGGTAACCGGTGGCGCCGTCGGGATGATTGAGGCGGCAGGTGCGCACCACGACATCCGGCGCCAGCTCCAGCGTCTGCCCAGCCTGGAAATCGCGGAACTGGCAGTCGGCGCGGAAGATCTCGACCGGCACCGGGAAAAGCGGTGCCGTCATCATGTCGGCCAGCACGGTGCGGAAGGGCCGCTCCGGCGGCAGATGGCCGGCCCACAGCCGAATCCGGCTGGCCGGATCGAAGGCCGGGGCGAAGAAGGGCAGGCCGCTGATGTGGTCGAGATGGCTGTGGGTCAGCAGCAGGTCGATGTTCACCGGCCCGCCGTCGCGCGACAGCGACTCGCCCAGAGGCCGGATGCCGGTGCCGCAATCGAAGACGATGTGGGTGCCGCCGCAGCGAACCTCGATGCAGGCGGTGTTGCCGCCATAGCGCACGGTTGCCGGGCCGGGCGATGCGATGCTGCCGCGCACTCCCCAGAAGCGCATGACAAAGGGGGAAACGCCGCCAGCCCCGTCCTGGGCTGGCGGTTGGGCGGGATTGATGGTGGAACGAACGGTCATGACGGCGCCATCGTGGCTGCCAAGCTTGTCCAAGTCTAGTAAATCTCTCCCGCCCTTATTCTCTTCCGGGCGACTCCCACGGATGGCGGCCAAGGCTTTCGAACGCGGCGTGTCGCGAGTCGCCACCCTACGAAGGGCATCTGTCCAAACCCATAAGATGTGGTAGGTTGGGGCCTCGTCGCGTGGTGCGCGGCATGACTTCTCTCAGGTCCCCGCGCGGGTGGGGACCGGCTCCGGCGGAACCCGACGCGGATGGATCCTGACAAGCTCGCCAAAGTCCTCGCCATGGCCGAGTCGGAGCATCAGGGCGAGGCGCTGTCCGCACTGCGCGCCGCCCGCATCATGCTGTCCCGCGCCGGGCTGTCCTTCCGCGATCTGGCGGAGCGTGCACGCACGCCGGTGCCGCCTGCTCCCGAGCCGCCGACCGTCCATCCGTCCGAACCCGCTTCCGCGCCGGCTCCGCCGCCGCCGCCGGACGAGCTGGTGCGCGGCCTGCGCCGGCAGGTGAAGGATCTGGAACTGGAACTCGCCACCCTGCGCCGGCAGCTCGACAAGGCGGCGGGCGATGCCGACCGCCAGCGCGAGGAGGCCGACCGTTGGCGCACACTGGCGCGCGAAACCGCGGAGAAGCTGTGGGACATGGGCAAGGCGCTGGAGCGCAAGCACTCCCGCCATGCCGACACCGACAAGCGGCGCGCCGTTCTGGAACTGTTGCAGGACCCCGGCAGCGCGCTGCTGTCGGATCGCGAGATCGCGCGCCGGGTCGGCGTTTCGCCGCACGACGTCGCCCATTGGCGCCGCCGGATGGCGATCGTCGGGCGCAAGCTGCGGCTGCTGCCGGTGGTGCCGCGCGGCCGCGGGCTGTGGGTCGGTCCTTCCGCCTGCGGCCTGGGCAGCACCCAGTCCAGGCTCCACGTCAAGCCCAATGCCAAGCCCCAGGCGGGCGAGCGTCACCGCTGGCTGGGTTTCGCCGGCGAGGTCACCATCGCCGAACGGGGAAGCCGGCGGGGGCTGGCCCCCGTCGGGCGGTGAGCGGCGGTCCCAGTCGGTCGGCGGTCCAAGTTGATTGGCGCCCCAGTCGATCGGTGGCTAGGGCACCAGACGATAGCCGCCGGGCTCCGTCACCAGGATGCGGGCATTCGACGGATCGGCCTCGATCTTCTGGCGCAGGCGGTAGACGTGGGTCTCCAGCGTGTGGGTGGTGACCGCGGCGTTGTAGCCCCAGACCTCCCCCAGCAGGGTTTCGCGCCCGACCACCAGGTCGCCGGCACGGTACAGGTATTTCAGGATCGCCGTTTCCTTCTCGGTCAGGCGGATCTTGCGGTTGGCGGCCTCGTCCAACAGCAGCTTGGCGCCGGGGCGGAAGCTGTAGGGGCCGATGGCGAAGACCGCGTCCTCCGTCTGCTCGAACTGGCGCAACTGTGCACGCAGGCGGGCGATCAGCACGCCCAGGCGAAAGGGCTTGGTCACATAGTCGCTGGCACCGGACTCCAGACCCAGGATGGTATCGGCATCGCTGGCGGATGCGGTCAGCATGATGACCGGGCAGCGCACGCCCTCGCGCCGCAGCAGCTTGCACACGTCGCGCCCATCCATGTCCGGCAGCCCGACATCGAGCAGGATGGCGGAAAAGCCGGTTCCCGCCCCGGCCGCCGTGCGAACCGCCTTCAGCGCGCCGGCGCCGTCGCCCGCTTCCTCGGTCTCGACCTCCTCCAGCAGCCGAAGCTGTTCTGCCAGCGACTGGCGCAGGGCGGTGTCGTCGTCGACCAGGAGGATGCGCTTTGCGATGGTCATGGGCTGTATGGGGGCTGCACGGGGCTGCGGCACGGGATCGGGGGGCGGATGCCGTCGGTGGCAGTGCCGAGGCCGCGCCTTAGTAGCATGGTGCCGGCTGATTGTCGTGATGGCTTGTGGCGAGAAGAGCCGGGCCTTTACAGAACCGCCAGCAGTGCCGCCGCCCCGTCCGCGTCCGGATCGGCACGGACGACCCGGTCGGGCTGAACGCCCAGCTCCCGCACGGCGGCGGCGACCGTATCGTCCGGCACCGCGATGCGGCGCATCAGCGCCAGTGCCCCCTGTTCCAGATTGCGGCGGGCCGCGGCCTCGTCGGCGGGCAGCGCGGGGTCTGCCCAATGCAGACGCTCGACCAGCGCGGTGAAGCGCAGGCGTCGGCTGTCGGCCGTCAGGCTGGCGGCGAGATTGGCCAGGGCGTTGCCGTCCAGCAGGACCGGAGCGCCGTCGGGCAGCCGTGCCAGCGCGACGTCGGCCGCCAGGATCGCCGACGGATCGACCCGCGGGTGTGGGCCGGGCAGGGCATGGATGGTGATGCCGGCTCCGGCGGCGCGCAGCGCTTCGACCATGCGGCGGCCATAGGCGTGGGCCGGAAGATCGGCCGGCATCACCAGATGCACGGAAGCGGGCTGGCCGGGGGGCGTCGAATGGATGGTCACGGGGGAAGGGCTCCCGGTTGAAGGGCTGTGGCTTTCATCCTAACGCCCAAGGTTCCGGCGGCGGATCGGCCCGTTGGAGGTGCCGACTCCGTCCGGCATTCCGTCCCGATCCGGTCCCAAAGGGTTCCTGGGCGGGAGAGGCTAGCGGGATCGTTGCGCCTTCGGCAACGGTGTGGCGCGCGGGAATCGCTGGACAGGGGCGCGCCACCTGCGCTTTGCTTCGCCCGCCGAACGCACCATGTCCCGTTTTTCGCGCCGGAGCCGGCGCACCCGCTACGCAAAGCCGCTGACGATGCAAGCCGAACACTCCTCCACCATCACCACGGTCACCCTGTCCGCGCCCGCGGCAGCTCCCAAAGCGGCTCCGATCGACGAGGCCGCCGTGCGCGCCGTCGACCGGGCTCTGGCCGCCCTGCGCCGGGGCGAGGTGGTGGCGATCGAGACGGCCGACGGCACCATCGGCGCCGCAGTCTCGGTGGAGTCGGTGGCGCTCGACACGGTGGACCGGCTGAAGGCGCTGACCGGCGGCACTCCCCGGCTGGCGGTCACCCGCCGCCGCGCCGTCGTGCTGGGGCTGGCCGCCGCCGATGCGGCGCAGCCTGCGAGCGACATCGTCGACGATCAGGCGCCCGGTGCGGCGGCGGAGGCATTCGGCGCCATGACGCTCGACCGGCCCGACGGGTTGACGGCCGACCAGGCCCATGCGCTGGCCGATCCCGAACAATATCCGCAGGCCCAGCATGCGCTGCCGGCCGGCCTGACCGCCATCGAGGCCTGCCCCGGCAGCCGCGAGGCCGCGGCGGTGGACCTCGCCCGGCTGGCCCGCCTGCTGCCCGCCGCCATCACCGCCGACCTGCCGTCACCGCTTTCAGGACGCGCAGCGGTCAGCGCTGCGGAGTGGGCGGCGGAGCATGACCTGCTGCTGGTGCGGGCATCGGACGTTGCCGATTACCGCGTGCATGTGGTGCGGACCCTGCGTCGCGTCGCCGACGCGCGGGTGCCGCTGGTCGGGTCGGAGAACACGCGCATCTACGCCTTCCGCCCGGCCGATGGCGGGCCTGAGCATCTGGCGATCGTCATCGGCGATCCCGATCCGGCGCAGCCGGTGCTGGCCCGCCTGCATTCGGAATGCTTCACCGGGGACCTGCTGGGGTCGCTGCGCTGCGACTGCGGCGACCAGCTGCGCGGTGCCATCGCCGAGATCGCCCGGCAGGGCAGCGGCGTGCTGCTGTATCTGGCGCAGGAGGGGCGCGGCATCGGGCTGGTCAACAAGCTGCGCGCCTACCGTATCCAGGACCGTGGCTTCGACACGGTGGACGCCAACGAAATCCTCGGCTTCGAGGCCGACGAGCGCGTCTATCTGCCGGCGGCGGAGATGCTGCGGCAGCTTGGCTTCGACTCGGTCCGGCTGATGACCAACAACCCGGAAAAGCTGCGCCAGCTCGCCCGCTGCGGCATCGCCGTGGTGGAACGTGTGGCCCACATCTTCCCCGCCAACGGCCACAACGAGGCCTATCTCCGCACCAAGGCGGAACGCAGCGGCCACATGTTCTGAGCCTTCAGCCCAACTTGGGCCGGCAAGGCAGGAATCGCCATGCCGGCCCGGCAGTTCTTGCCGCCCCTCTTGCCGTCCCTGCGGTGCTGGGAATCGGATTCCGGGTGCTGACCGTCCGGAACCTCCCGAAACGGGTGATTCCGCTCCGGTTCGGGCACGGGTGCTTGGCACGGCGCTTGCTGTACCTGTCGTGACCACCGAGCCGGGAGACCGCCCATGGCCATCGACGCCACCACCATCGACAGCAGCGCCGTTCAGCGTGCGGTGCCGCGCGAGAAGGCGTCGCCGGTCATCAACGACGGCCACAATGGCGGTCCGGTGGAAATCCAGGGCGACATGTCCTTCTGGGACTTCCTGGACATCATCAACCCGCTGCAGCACATTCCGATCGTCAGCACCGTCTATCGCGAAATCACCGGCGACACCATCCAGCCCTCCATGCGGATCATGGGCGACATGCTGTATGGCGGCGTGATCGGCGGCATGGCCTCCATCGCCAACGCGGTGATCGAACAGGCGACCGGCAAGGATGTGGGTGAGACGGTCATGGCTTCGCTCGGCTTTGGGGGAGGTGACCATCCCGCCGCCTCCACCGCCGTCGCGGACGCCTCGGGGGGGCCGGCGGCGTCCGGTTCCCCCGCGGAGCCGCAACAGGCACCTGCCACCGGGCTTGCCGCGGCGCTGACCGCCGCCAAGCCGGCCGACCTTGTCTCCGCACCGTCGCCGGCTCCCGCTGCCACCGGACAGCCGATCCGGCTTGCCGCCGCGTCGCCGGCAGCTGCCAAAGCCGCATCGGCAGAGGCCTCGCCGGCCCTCACCGCGCAGCTGGCCGCGGGTGCCGCCCCGCACCCCAGCAAGATGCCGGCGCGCGACACCCCGCTGGCCAGTTCGGCCCTGGCGAAGCACAGTGCCCCCCGCTTTGCGGCGCCGGTTCCGGGAGCGGTGACCGCCTCCGCCCGCGCCATCGGTGCCACGGCGGCCAATGGTGGCCAGCCGCAGGCCGGCACCGGGCAGCCGGCCCCCGACCAGCCGGGCGACGCCGCGCCGTCCGCGCCACCGGCCGCCGGATCGGCTCCGGTCACGCCGGACATGCTGTCGGAGACGATGATGCGCAATCTGGCCAAGTACGAGCAGTCGCGCAAAGCGGCGCAGACGGCCACCAGCACCACGCGGGTTTCGGGATGAGCATCGAGATCGGTGTGACGCCGGATCGCCCCGGCACCGACAAGGTCGGACCCGACGGCGTCGGTCCGGTCACCACCGGCCGCCTGCGCTGGCCGGGCGGGGAGGCGCCCTGCGTGCTGGGCCGTGGCGGTGTCCGCCCCGACAAGCGGGAGGGCGACGGCGCCACCCCCGTCGGCCGGTTCCCGCTGCGCCGCGTGCTGTGGCGCGCCGACCGGCTGCCGCCGCCGGAGACCGGGCTGCCGCTCCACCCCATCGCCGAGCAGGATGGCTGGTGCGACGCGCCGGAGGATCCCGCCTACAACCGGCCTGTCGTTCGCCCCTATCCGGCCAGCCATGAGGAGATGTGGCGGGACGACCACGTCTACGACATCGTGGTGGTGATGGGGCACAATGACGACCCGGTGGTGCCGGGAATGGGCAGTGCCGTGTTCCTGCACCTCGTCCGTCCCGACCGGACGCCGACTGCGGGCTGCGTCGCGCTGGCGCCCGAGGACATGCTCCGGCTGCTGAAGGACTGCGGCCCGGGCAGCGCGCTCAGCGTTGCCGGCCCGGCTGTCTCCGATGCTGCCGCCTGCTGTTGAGGCGGTTACTGGGCCGGGTTAGGGACGCGCACCGAAGATCGCCGTACCGACGCGCACATGGGTGGCGCCGAAGCGGACGGCGGTCTCGTAATCCCCGCTCATGCCCATGCTGATCTCCGGCAGGCCCAGCCGGCGCGCCATCTCGGCAAGCAGGGCGAAATGCATGGCCGGCTCTTCGTCCACCGGCGGGATGCACATCAGCCCAGTGACCGGCAGGCCCAGCCGGTCGCGGCAGTCGGCCAGGAAGGCCTCGACCTCCGCCGGGGCGATTCCCGCCTTCTGCGGCTCCTCGCCGGTGTTCACCTCGATCAGGCAGCGCGGCCGGCGGCCGGACTTCGTCATTTCCTCCGCCAGCGCCTCGGCCAGCTTCGGGCGGTCCAGGGTCTGGATCACGTCGAACAATGTTACGGCATCCTTGACCTTGTTGGTCTGGAGCGGCCCGATCAGATGCAGTTCCAGGTCCGGGAAGCGCTCCTTCAGCGCCGGGAACTTGCCCTTGGCCTCCTGCACGCGGTTCTCGCCGAACACGCGCTGGCCGGCGGCAAGCGCCTCCTCCACCGCTTCGGCCGGATGGGTCTTCGACACCGCCACCAGAGTCACGGCGTTCTTGTCGCGCCCGCAGGCGGATGCCGTCTCCGCAATGGCACGCCGCACCGAGTCGAGCCGTCCCGTCACGCTGTCCGCAACCGTGGAACCGCCTGCTTCGGGGCCGGTTCGCGTATCTTTGCCAGTGCCCTGCGTCGTCGTCATGGCCGCCCCCAATCCGGTCGCTGCGGGTGTACAGCGCTTCCGCGGCGTGTTAGCGGACGGTCCGCGGAAACGCAAGCGCCCCAAGCGACCATGCCCGACGCATCCCCATCGCCGGCGCGGGTATCGTCATCGTTCTGCATATCGAGGAGACCTCCGCATGCGGAGTCCGTTTCGTTCCCTGCTCTCCGCCTTGACGCCGGCCGTCCCTGCCGGCCTGTTCGCCGCCGCAGTGGCCGTCTGGTGCGTCGCCGTTCCCGCCGCCAGCCCCGCCCATGCCGAGGAGCATCCGAAGCAGGCCCCCAAGGCTGCCGCCCCGGCGAAGCCCGGTGCCAAGCAAGGCAAGGCCAAGGTCATGCTGGGGTCGCCGATGACCAAGGTCCGCTTCAGCGAGCCGGCCTACCCGCTGACCGACGACGGCACCTATCGCAGCTTCATGGACAAGGTCCTGGACGAATATGGCCGCCGTTGCGTGCGGCAGGAACAGTTCGGCTGGGAGGTCGCGAAGGACGATCAGGAGCGGCTGGACTTCATCTTCCAGGGGACCATGGCGAATTACGGCCGCATGGGCTACCTGCTGGGCGAGATCCATCCCAAGTCGGTCACCGATTCGGAGACGATCGTCTTCCTCGGCGACCGAGACAAGGAGCGCTACCTGCTGGTCTGGACGCCGCTGGAGTCGTCGGTGCTGTTCATGGCGTGCGATACGGCCGACAAGGACTCCAAAACGGCGCCTAAGAAATAAGCCGGTCCCGGACAACGACAAAGGGCGACGGATTTCTCCGTCGCCCTTTTCGTATCCGCCGTCGGAACCCTGCCGCTCAGAAGGCGAAGCGGGTATCCCACAGGACGATGTTGGCGTCGTTGTTCACGCCGCCGACCTTGTTGTCGAGATAGCTGTATTCCAGACCCGTGGTCAGGCCCGGCGCAACGGTGTAGGTCACGCCGGCCTGCCAGACATGGGCACGGGCGTTCAGGCCGGCGAAGTTGCTGTCGATGCCCTTCGCGTCGGTGTAGGTGGCGGCCAGGATCACCGAACCGAAATCGTAGTTGGCGCCGACGATCCAGACCTGCTGGTCGTCCACCCCGCGGGTGCCCTTGGCATAGCCGCTGTCGCCGCTGAAGGCGTAGCTGCCGCCGACCTTGAAGCCGGCGTAGGACAGGTTGGCGCCGACATGGACCGAGGACAGATCCTCAAGCTGGCTGGCCGCCTTGGCGAACTGATAGGCGGCGCTCGCCTCCAGGCCGAAACCGCCGAACTCGCCTTTGTAGGTGGCCTGGACCTCGCCCATGTCGCGATAGGCGGTGCTGTTCTTGCGGCGGTTGATGTCGGTGTTGCTGCTGCCATAGACCGGCGTGTAGGCGGCGCCGACCTGGAAGCCGGCGAAGCTCGGCGTCAGGTAGATGATCTTGCTGCTGGCGTCGCCCGACTCCAGCGTGCGCAGGCTGCCCAGCGCATAGGGCGCGCCGTTGGTGTTCGCGTAGTAGTTCAGGAACTGCGCGTCCGGCGAGCCTTCGATGCCTTCGACGTTCGGGCCGATGATGCCGTATTCGTCCGACAGGCCGTTGATCACGCCGGCCTGGATGGTGCCGAAGCCGCCGTTCACGAACATGAACGCGCGGTCGCTGTCGGTGCTGCGGTTGTTGTTGGTGCCGCCGGCAGCGCGTAGGCGCAGGCGGGCGCCGTATTCCAGACCGTTGTCGGCCTTGGCCGTCGGGGTGATGGTCAGGCGGAAGCGGTTGGCGAACTCGGTCTTGCGCAGGCCGGTGTTGTCGTCCTGGTCGACATAGGCGCCCTGGAAATAGGCGTCGCCGCCCAGCAGGATGTCGAACTTGGACTGTGCAGAAGCGGTGCCGCAGCCGGCGGCGAGAGCAACGGCGGCGCAGCCAATGACGAGAGAACGCTTCATGGATGTCATCCTCGGTGCATGCGTCCCGTCAGATTGGGGCGCGAGCGGTATCTTGTGACCCCAGACTTAGTCCTGCCACCGCCACTCCGACAAGTGGCGGCGGGGTTGAAAGTCACCTCATTCCGAGGACAGTGACGGGAAAAGCACGGAACTCCGGATCATGTAAATTCATATATTAAATACTTGCCGATTTATTGGGCGTCACAGTCAGCAGTCTTGCGCCGAAGGGTTACCTATTTCGGACGAGTTGAGGCATGAGCCTGTTCGGCATGCGCCGGCCTGCCTTCCGGCTGGGAAATGGACAAAAAAAGAGGCGGCGGATTTCTCCGCCGCCTTCACGTTTGCTGCCAGGTACCCGTCCCTTAGAAGGAGAAGCGGGTGTCCCACAGAACGATGTTGGCGTCGTTGTTGCGACCGCCGGACTTGTTGTCGACGTAGCTGTATTCCAGACCGGTGGTCAGGCCCGGGGCCACGGCGTAGGTCACGCCGCCCTGGTAGACGTGGGCGCGGGCGTAATCGGCAGCGGAGAAGGCGCCGGTGCCGACGTTGGCGCCCTTGGCGTCGGTGTAGGTGGCGGCCAGGATGACCGGGCCGATGGTGTACTGGGCACCGACCAGCCAGACCTGGTTGTCGTCAACGCCGGTGTGGCCCTTGCGGTAGCCGCTGTCGCCGCTGAAGGCATAGCTGCCGCCGATGGCGAACGGACCGAAGGTGACGGTGGCGCCGCTGTGGATCGACGACAGGTCTTCGAAGCCGGTCGGGGCCTGGGCGAACTGGTAGGCAACGCTGGCTTCGATGCCGACGCCGCTGAAGGCGCCCTTATAGTAGGCCTGAACTTCACCCATGTCGTTGTAGGTGACGTTCTTGCGGCGCTCGATGTTGGTGTTGCTGCTGCCGTAGGTCGGGGTGTAGGCGGCGGTCAGCTTGAAGCCGGCGAAGCTCGGGGTCGAGTAGACGATCTTCGTGCTGGCGTCGCCCGACTCGAGCGTGCGCAGCGAACCGACAACGTACGGCAGCGAGGTCACGCCGTAGTAGTTGAACACCCAGCCGTCCGGGCTGCCCGAGATGCCGTCGACGTTCGGGCCGATGACACCCGAGTCGTCCGACGGGCCGTTGACGACACCGGCCTGGACCGAACCGAAGGAGCCGTTCACGAAGATGTAGGCGCGGTCGGCGTCGGTGGTGCGGACGTTGCTGGTGCCGTTGGAGGCACGCAGGCGCAGGCGGGCGCCATATTCCAGGCCGTTGTCAGCCTTGGCCGTCGGGGTGACGGTCAGACGGAAACGGTTGGCGAATTCGGTCTTGCGCAGGCCGTTGTCGTTGTCCTGGTCGACATAGGCGCCCTGGAAGAAGGCGTCGCCGCCCAGCAGGATGTCGAACTTGGACTTGGACTGGGCCGAGGCGGTGCCGCAGCCGGCGGCGAGGGCAACGGCGGCGCAGCCGATGACGAGAGAGCGCTTCATGGATTATCCATCCTTATGCGTACGCCCCGTTCTGGCCGGGAGCGGTCGGTTGTCTTTGTAAGCAAGACTTAACCGCTCTCCAATTACTCCGGCAAGAGGCAAACTGCGGCGCGCTTTCGCATTCGCAACACAGTTGCAACAAAAACACACTCATAACTGGTTGGAATGATTGCAAAATCCAAGAGTGGCTGAATTCTGCTCTTTGGTTGGACTGAAAATCAGGCGGCTTGCCTACAAAGTTGGCAAGGGGAAGGCATGGGCAAGAAAAAAGGCGGTGGCCGAAGCCACCGCCCTTTCCATCCGTTGCCGGACGTTCGATCGAAAGATCGATTAGAACGCCAGGATCGAGCGGACCAGGACGACGTCGCCCTTGTCGTCGCGGAGCGAGGCGTCGTTGTCCAGCTTGAAGTGGTCGTACTGAGCCTGGACGGTCAGGCCCGGAGCGACGGTGTAGCCGACACCGATTTCGTAGACCTGCAGTTCGCGGTCGCCGGCGGTGAAGAACGAACCGGCGTCCTTGCCGTTCTTGTAGTTGGCACCGACAACGATCGGGCCGGCGGTGTACTGAGCGCCGACAACCCAGTTGCGGGTGTTCTCGGTGGCAACGCCCGGACGCTTGTTCTGGCCCGACTTGCCGTAGTCGATGTAGCCGCCGCCGATGGCGAAGCCGGCGTAACCAACCTGAGCGCCAGCCTGCCAGGCGTTCAGATCCTTGTAGTTCGAACCGACGACGTCGTCGACGGCACGGCCCCAGTTGTAGCCGGCGCTGGCCTTAACGGTCACGCCGCCGAAGGTGTTGTTGTAGTTGGCGCCGACTTCGACGATGTCGGTGTAGGTGCCAGCGCCGCCAGCGGCGAACGTGCCGACCGGCTTGACGCGGTTGACGTCGGTGGCCGAGCTGTCGTTACGCGGGGTGTAGCTGGCGCCAACCTGCAGGCCGGCGAAGCGCGGCGAGAAGTACACGATCTTGGTCGAGTTGGCTTCCGCCACCAGCGACTGGGTGATGATCGTGTTGCCGTTGGTGACGGTGCTGGCGGCGCCGCTGTTCAGGCCGTTGGCGGTGGTGCCGATCCAGGCCGGCAGCGCGTCATAGATGCCGAGCGGCAGGTAGTCGAGCGGGGCGGTCGTGTAGGTCTCGTCGTTGAACGAGTTGGTCACGCCGAGGCGGACCTGACCGAAGGAGCCCTGCGCGAAGATGTAAGCGCGGTCGGCATCGGTGTTGCGGGCGTTGTTGGTGCCAGCGTTGGCACGCAGACGCATACGCGCACCGTACTCCAGGCCGTTGTCGGCCTTGGCGGACGGGATGATGTTGATGCGCATGCGGTTGCGGAATTCGGTCGAACGCAGGCCGGAGTCCAGATCCTGATCGACGTAGCCGGCTTCGAAGTAGGCGTCGCCGCCGACCTTGACTTCGAACTTAGCCTGGGCGTTGGCGGCGCCAGCGCCGAGGGCGAGAGCGGCGGCGGCAGCGCCGGCCAGCAGATAACGGGTCATGATTTTTGCCTCCATCCTGGCAGCAGATGTTTCAGCCTGGTTGACGTCCTGGCTGAGACTTTCGTACGCACCCCCGCCTTCGCCAGCAAGCGGCAAATCTCCGGGATTGCTGCATTGGGGGGACAGTGTGTCGCACGGAGCACACTAAGAAGGAGGCCCTTGGCGAGCCCGCCGCAGTGCAACCCGGCAGGCTTCGCCTGTTGTCATCCTGTTGTGACGGGGTGGGGCAAAGACGCTTCCGCTGTTGCGTGGTGCCGTCCACTTATGGTCTGTTCACCGGCATTCCGCGCGTGACTCGCGCGCGGCAACCCCTTTTCTAAACCGGGTTCCCGACCATGCGCCGTTCGACCGCCCTTCGCCTTGTCCCTGTACTGCTCGCGGCTTCCGTCTCGATCGCCGGCTGCGCAAGCTGGGGCGGCAAGACCGAAACCGTCGAAGAGCAGATGAAGAACAAGGACTACAAGTTCGGCAGCCTGCTCGGCACCGACGGCGGTCTGAACCTGTTCGGCAAGAACAAGCGTGGCGGCGACCAGGACACGGCCGGGGGCATCGGCGTGAACAGCTTCCTGTGGCGCGCTTCGCTCGACACCTTGTCCTTCATGCCCATCGCCTCGGCCGACCCGTTCGGCGGCGTGATCCTGACCGACTGGTACACCCCGCCCGATTCGCCGAACGAACGGTTCAAGGTCAACCTCTACATCATGGACCGCCAGCTGCGCGCCGACGGCGTCCGGGTGTCGGTGTTCAAGCAGCAGCGGACCGGCAACGACTGGCGCGACATCACTGTCGGGCCGGAAACCGCCGGCACCCTGGAGGACGCGGTTCTGACCCGCGCCCGCCAGCTTCGCGTGGCGCAGAACGCCGCCGCCCGCTGACGCGGCGGCCGGTCCGGGCTGGTGTCCCGGCCTTTCGAGCATCTGGTACAACGGAAAACGGCGTCGCGCTCATGTCGCGTTACAATGTCAAGGAAACCGAGGCGAAGTGGCAGGGCGTGTGGGACAGCAAGGGCTGTTTCACCGCGCGCGAGGACGCCTCCCGGCCCAAATACTATGTGCTGGAGATGTTCCCCTATCCGTCGGGGCGCATCCACATGGGCCACGTCCGCAACTACACCATCGGCGACGTGATCGCGCGCTTCAAGCGCGCCAAGGGCTTCAACGTCCTTCACCCGATGGGCTGGGACGCCTTCGGCCTGCCGGCGGAGAACGCCGCGCTGGAGAAGAAGGTCCATCCCGCCGCCTGGACGCGCGAGAACATCGCGACCATGCGCGGGCAGCTGAAGACGATGGGCCTGTCCATCGACTGGGACCGCGAGATCGCCACCTGCGATGTGGAGTATTATCGCCACGAGCAGAAGATGTTCCTGGATTTCCTGAAGGCGGGCCTCGCCTACCGCAAGGAATCCTGGGTGAACTGGGATCCGGTGGACAACACCGTTCTCGCCAACGAGCAGGTGATCGACGGCCGCGGCTGGCGCACCGGCGCGCTGGTGGAGAAGCGCAAGCTGTCGCAGTGGTTCCTGAAGATCACCGCCTATGCCGAAGACCTGCTGAAGGGCCTGGAGACGCTGGACCGCTGGCCCGAGCGCGTCCGCATCATGCAGGAGAACTGGATCGGCAAGTCCACCGGCGTCCGGTTCCGCTTCAAGATCAAGGGGCGCGAGGACGATCTGGAGGTGTTCACCACCCGCCCGGACACGCTGTTCGGTGCCTCCTTCGCCGCGATCTCCCCGAATCACCCGCTGGCGGCCGAACTGGCCGCGTCCAGCCCGGAACTGGCCGAGTTCATCGCCGAGTGCAACCGGCTGGGCACCAGCGAAGAGGCGATCGAGACGGCGGAGAAGCGCGGCTTCGACACCGGGCTGACGGTCGTGCATCCCTTCGATCCGTCCTGGGAGCTGCCGGTCTACGTTGCCAACTTCGTGCTGATGGAATACGGCACGGGCGCCATCTTCGCCTGCCCGGCGCATGACCAGCGCGACCTGGATTTCGCCCGCAAGTACGGTCTGCCGGTCCGCCCGGTGGTGATTCCGGCCGATGCCGATCCGGCGGCCTTCGAGGTCGGGACCGAGGCCTACACCGGCCCCGGCGTGCTGCGGAACTCCGCCTTCCTCGACGGACTCGACACCGAGTCGGCGAAGGAGGAGGCCGGCAAGCGGCTGGAAGCGGCGGAGCAGGGCGAGCGCACCACCCAGTACCGCCTGCGCGACTGGGGCGTGTCCCGCCAGCGCTATTGGGGCTGCCCGATCCCGGTCATCCATTGCGAGTCGTGTGGCATCGTTCCGGTTCCGGACGACCAGCTGCCGGTCGTGCTGCCGGAGGATGTGACCTTCGACAAGCCCGGCAACCCGCTGGCCCACCACCCGACCTGGAAGCACACCGGCTGCCCCAATTGCGGCAAGCCGGCGCTGCGCGAGACGGACACCTTCGACACCTTCATCGAGTCGTCCTGGTATTTCGCCCGCTTCTGCTCGCCGAAGACCGAGGATGCGGCCTTCACCCGCGAGGCGGTCGATTACTGGCTGGGTGTCGACCAGTATATCGGCGGCATCGAGCATGCGGTCCTGCACCTGCTCTACAGCCGCTTCTGGACGCGCGCGCTGAAGACCTGCGGCTACCTGAACCTGGACGAGCCGTTCACCGGCCTGTTCACCCAGGGCATGGTCAACCACGAGACCTACAAGGACTCCGGCACCGGCGCCTGGCTGGCTCCGACCGACCTGACGAAGAACGACAAGGGCGAGTGGGTCCGGGCCGACACCGGTGCGCCGGTCAATGTCGGCCGTGTCGAGAAGATGTCGAAGTCCAAGAAGAACGTGGTGGATCCGGCGCACATCATCGGCACCTACGGCGCCGACGCCGCCCGCCTGTTCATGCTGTCCGACAGCCCGCCGGAACGCGATCTGGAGTGGACCGAGGCCGGCATCGACGGTGCCTGGCGCTACATCAACCGCCTGTGGCGGATGATGACCGAGGCGGACCTGCCGGCCGCCGGGACGCCGAAGCCCGAGTTGCTCAGCCCGAAGGCCGAGGCCGTCCGTCGCCTGGTCCACAAGACCATCGCCGGCGTGTCGGAGGATCTCGACAAGTTCCGCTTCAACAAGGCGGTAGCCCGCGTTCGCGAGCTGTCCAACGCGCTGGGCGAGCTGGACGGCAAGGGTGACGGCGAGGGCTGGGTCCTGCGCGAGGGCTTCGAGTCGCTGGTCCGTCTCGTCGGTCCGATGATGCCGCATCTGGGCGAAGAGCTGTGGGCGCAGCTGGGCCACGGCCGCCTGCTGGCCGACCAGCCCTGGCCGGAGGCCGACCCCGCCCTGGTGGTGGAGGACAGCATCAAGGTCGCGGTCCAGGTCAACGGCAAGCTGCGCGCCACGCTGGAACTGCCGCGCGACATGGACAAGGATGCGGCGGAGCAGGCGGCACTTGCCGATGTCAACGTCCAGCGCGCCATGGACGGCAAGCCGGCGCGCAAGGTCATCGTCGTCCCGAACCGGGTGATCAATGTCGTCGTCTGATCCCAGATCGATCCGCCAGGGCTCGTTCCGCCGGAGCCCGCCCCGTCAGGCCCCACTCCGTCGGGCCGCGGCGCGGGGGCTTTTCGCCCTCGCGCTCGGCCTATCCGCCGTGTCCCTGTCGGGCTGCGGGTTCCAGCCGCTCTATGGCGGCAAGGGCATCGGGGCCGCCGCGTCCGAGCGGCTGATGGAGGTCGACATCGCGTCGATCCCCAACCGCGAAGGGCAGAAGCTCCGCAACCTGCTGATCGACAATTTCTACCCGTCGGAGCGGCCGAGCGCTCCGCGCTACCGGCTGGAAGTGTCGCTGACGGCGTCGGAACAGAAACTGGCCTTGCAGAAGGACGCCACCGCGGTGCGCGCCCAGCTGCTGGTCAACGCCCCCTACCGGTTGACCGACACCCAGACCGGGCAGGTCGTGTTCCAGTCCAGCTCGCGCTCGATGGTCAGCTACAACACGCTGGAGCAGCATTACGCCGCCATCGTGACAGTGCAGAACGCTTATGATCGGGCGCTCGAAGACATCTCCAACGACATCACCACCCGCGTCGCCATGTTTCTCGGCCGCGGGTCCTGACCGGCCGGGGATGCACGGGTGAAGCTCCAGCCCAAGGCGATCGATGGTTTTCTGCGCAGCCCGGACCGCAAGGTTCGGGCGGTGCTGCTTTATGGCCCCGACTCGGGGCTCGTCCGCGACCGCGCCCAGACGCTGGGCAAGACGGTGGTGCCGGACCTGTCCGATCCCTTCCGCGTCGCTGAGTTCCTGGGGCGCGCCATTGCCGACGATCCGGCGCGGCTGGCGGACGAGGCGGCGGCGATCTCCTTCACCGGCGGCCGGCGCCTGATCCGCGTCCGCGATGCCGAGGACAACGCCACCGCCGCCTTTGCCGCCTTTCTGGAAAACCCGCCGCCGGGCGACAGCCTGGTGGTGGTCGAGTCGGGCGACCTCTCAGCCCGCTCCAAGCTGCGGCTTCTGTTCGAGGGGGACGATGCCGCCGCCGCCATCCCCTGCTATGTCGAGGAGGAGGCGTCGCTCGGCCGCGTCATCGCCGACATTCTGCAAGGCCATGGGCTGACCGCCGATCCCGACGTGCTGAGCTTCCTCGCCGGCAACCTCGTCGGCGACCGCATGGTTGCCCGCGGCGAGGCGGAAAAGCTGGCGCTCTACATGGGCAGCGAAAGGCGCGTGCGGCTAGAGGATGCCCAGGCCTGCATCGGCGATAGCGCCGCCCTGTCGATGGACGAGCCGATATGGGCGGCGGCGGAGGGCGATTTCGCGACTCTCGACCGCTCGCTGGCGCGCCTGTTCGCCGAGGGCACCTCGCCGGTGCCGATCCTGCGCGGCGCCCAGCGCCATTTTCAGCGGCTGCAACTGCTCACCGCCCAGGTCGCTGCCGGCAAGTCGCCGGAGGCCGCCGTCGAGTCGCTGCGCCCGCCGGTCTTCTTCAAGCTGAAAACCCGGCTGGTCAGGCAGGCGCGCCACTGGTCACCCAACCATGTCCGGCAGGCGCTGGAGCGGCTGGTCGATGCCGAGGCCGACTGCAAGCGCACCAACATGCCGGACGAGACCCTGTGCGCCCGCGTGCTGTTCCAGCTCGCCTCGCTGGGAGCCCGGCGCTGAAGGATGGCGCTGACTTGACCGTTGGGGGCGGTGCGCTATCTGGCGGAGCATGAGCGACGCCACTTACTCCGCGCCACCGCCCGCCCCCTTCCGGGTCCGCTGGTGGCAACCCCTGCTGTTCTGGGTCATCGTCAATGCCTGGGGCTTCGTCGAGCGGGGCGGGCAGCCCTTTGCCGGGCACCACCCGTCGCCCTTGCAGCCGCCGGGCTGGGTCTTCCCGGTGATGTGGTTCACCCTGAATGTCTTCCAGATCTGGGGAGACATCCGCCTGATCGACCCGGCGCGGCGAATCCGCAGCCGCGGGCTTCTGATCGGCCTCCAGGCGGTGACCTGGGCGATCTACGCCACCTTCAGCCTCGTCTATTTCACGCTGGGCAGCTCAATCCTCGCCGCGGCATGGACGGTGTGCTTCTTCGTCATCACGTCGATCTGCATCGCGCTGGTGGGGCGTGACGACCGAAGCATTGCGCTGATCTGGACGCCGTTGATCCTGTGGACCGGCTTCGCTTCGGTGGTCGGCATCCACAATGCCCTCATCAACCCCGATCCGCTGTTCGGGACGCCAGCCCTCTGGGGATAAAACCCGGATAAAAACCTTGCATGGAATATCACCCGGGTATAACCAATCGGGACAGATAACCCGCGAAGGAGTGAAGGCTATGGCGGCGACGGTTGGGAAAGAGGATCGAAAGGCGGCAGTGGCCGCCTACAAGGAGCGCAAGAGCGTGGCCGGTGTCTTCGCCGTCCGTTGCGGGGCCTCCGGTACGGTGTGGGTGGGCGGCGCGCCGGACCTCGACAAGATCCGGAACCGCCTCTGGTTCCAACTGAAGATGGGCGGCTGCCCGCACCGCAGCCTGCAGGTGGCCTGGAACGCCCATGGCGCCGAGTCGCTGGCGTTCGAGATCGTCGAGCCGCTGGAAGACGAGGAACTTGCCTTCGCCCGCGCTGCCGCCCTGAAGGCGCGGGTCGCCCATTGGGTTGCGGCTTTGCGGGCAGAAGCGATCTGAGGGCGGGCGCTCAGCCGCGGTAGTCGTGAACCCGGCCGGTGAAGTCGGTCACGCGATAGCGGTTCCCGTCCTCCGCTTCGATCCAGGCCGGGGCGGCGGGGGCTTTGCCATGGCCGCCGGGAATGTCGAGCACGTAGGTCGGCTGGCACAGGCCGGACAGTTTCCCGCGCAGGCCGGTCACCAGTGCCTGCCCCTCCGCCAGCGTCGGACGGAAATGGCTGGTGCCGGCGGCAAGGTCGGGATGATGCAGGTAATAGGGCTTCACCCGGTTGCGGACCATCCCGCGGAACAGAGCCTCCAGCGCGGCATGGCTGTCGTTGATGCCCTTCAGCAGCACGGTTTGTCCGACCAGCGGGATGCCGGCCCCGACCAGCCGGGCCAGCGCCGCCCGCACCGGCGGAGTCAGTTCGTCGGCATGGTTGATGTGGACGGCGACCCAGGTGGCGAGGTCAGGGGCGGTCAGCGCCTCCACCAGTTCCGGCGTGACACGGTCGGGATCGGCGGCGGGAATGCGGCTGTGCAGACGGACGACACCGACATGCGGCATGGCCGACAGCGCGTGGACGATCCCGCGCAGCCGGCGCGGCGACAGCAGCAGCGGGTCGCCGCCGGTGATCACCACCTCCCATACCTCCTCATGCTCGCGGATATAGGCCAGCGCCGCATCCATCTCCTCGGCGGTCAGTGCCTCGCCGCCCGGGCCGACCATCTCGCGGCGGAAGCAGAAACGGCAATAGACCGCGCAGGCGTGCAGCGGCTTCAGCAGCACCCGGTCGGGATAGCGGTGGACGATGCCCTTCACCGGGCTGCGCGCCACGTCGCCGATGGGATCCGCGAGTTCCTCCGGCGTGCTGTACGCCTCGGCCGGGGAGGGGACATATTGGGCATAGAGGGGATCCCGCGGATCCATGCGTCCGGCCAGCGCCTCGCGCAGGTACGGGGTCAACGCCACGGCATAGCGGTCGGCGACCGTGCGCACGGCATCGCCGGCCTCCGGCGTCATCAGCCCGGCGGCCACCAGATCGGAAACGCTGTGCAGGGCCTTCATCGCTCTTTCCCGCTTCGACGGAATGGGTCATGTAGGAAAGCGACCGCTCTTACTCCTGCGAGACCCATGCTGTCGACTCTTCCCCGCCTGATCGGCCATCGCGGCGCCAAGGAAAGCGCCCCGGAAAACACCCTCGCCTCGATCCGCGAAGCCGCCCGCCAGGGCGCCCGCTGGGTCGAGGTGGACGTCATGCTGACCCGCGACCAGCGCCCTGTGCTGATCCATGACGACACGCTGGACCGCACCACCACCGGCAGCGGCGCCGTCCCGCTGCTGGATCTGGCGGAGCTGCAGTCGCTCGACGCCGGGCGCTGGTTCGATGCCGCCTTCGTCGGCGAGCGCGTGCCGACGCTGGAGGAGGCGGTGGCGCTGGTCAATGACCTGGGCCTGGGCCTGAACCTGGAGATCAAGCCCTATCCGGGGCAGGAGGAGATCACGGCGGAGGTGGCGCTGAACACCCTGCGCCCGCTGTGGCCGTCTGACCGGCCGCTTCTGCTCTCCAGCTTCGAGGTTCCCTGCCTGGAGGTGGCGCAGCGTCTGTGGCCGAAGATCCCGCGCGGCTATCTGCTGTGGGACCCGCCCTCCGACTGGGCTTCCATCGCCGATCGCATCGGCGCGGCGACGCTGAACGTCCATCAGGACCGCCAGACGGCGGACAGCGTGGCCGAGTACCGCGCCACCGGCCGGCCGGTGCTGGCCTACACCGTCAATGACGCGGAGCGCGCCCGGACCCTGTTCGGCTGGGGCGTGTCGGCGGTCTTCACCGATGCGCCCGGCCGGCTCGCCGCCGAACTGGCGGCGGATGCCTGATGGGAAGCCCGACGATCCGCCGGTGGACCGGTCGATATGCTGACGCTTCCGTTCGCGACTGCGGCAATTCATGAACGTTTTTTGCGCGAGGGGATGAATCCGCTCGTAGGGCGCGCCAATTCCTCATATATAGAACCGCACTGGCGATCCCGCCGGAACCCACGCGGATTCCGGCGGAGCTTTTCGTCGTCCGGTAGTCCGCCGCTTTGGTCCGGCGTCCCACGGGATGCCACGTTCGGTCTTTGGAGGGTTCGTTGAAGGCGTTGAAGCCGTTGCCGATGTCCGGCCGGGAGGTTCTGCCGCTCGTCGAGGGTGGCAAGGGTATTGCCGTTTCCAACGGCGAAAGCTCCGGAGCCTGGGCGGCTGCCGGCGGGATTGGCACCTTTTCGGGTGTCAACGCCGACAGCTATGATGAGAACGGCAACCTTCTGCCGCAGATCTACAAGGGCAAGACCCGGCGCGAGCGCCATAACGAGCTGATCGCCTTCGGCATCGAGGGCGGCATCGCCCAGGCGCGCATCGCGCACGAGACGTCGAACGGCAACGGCCGTATCCACATGAACGTCCTGTGGGAAATGGGCGGCGCCGAGCACATCCTGCATGGCGTGCTGGAAGGCGCCCAGGGCATGATCCACGGCGTCACCTGCGGCGCCGGCATGCCTTACAAGGTTGCCGAGATCGCCGTGAGCTACGGCGTCCATTACTATCCGATCGTCTCGTCGGCCCGCGCTTTCCGCGCCTTGTGGCTGCGCGCCTACCACAAGTTCCGGGACCATCTCGGCGGTGTGGTGTACGAGGATCCGTGGCTGGCCGGAGGTCACAACGGCCTGTCCAACTCCGAAGACCCGCAGAAGCCGGAGGATCCGTTCCCCCGCGTCCTGGCCCTGCGCCAGATGATGAACAGCTTCGGGCTGAACGACACCCCCATCGTGATGGCGGGCGGCGTCTGGTGGCTGTCGGAATGGGAGGACTGGATCGACAATCCCGACCTGGGGCCTGTCGCCTTCCAGTTCGGCACCCGTCCGCTGCTGACCCAGGAGAGCCCGATCTCCATGGCGTGGAAGCGCAAGCTGGTGGCGCTGCAGCCGGGCGACGTCTTCCTGAACCGCTTCTCCCCCACCGGCTTCTACTCGTCTGCGGTGAAGAACCCCTTCCTGCTGGACCTGATGGCCCGGTCCGAGCGTCAGGTCGCCTATCTGTCCAAGCCGGTGGGCGAGCATTCGGCCGAATTCCCCGTCGGTCCGCGCGGCCGTCCGGTCTACGTGACTGAAAGCGACAAGCAGCGCGCCGAGGGTTGGCTGTCCCAGGGCTTCACCACCGCCCTGAAGACGCCGGACAGCACGCTGGTCTTCGTCACGCCCCAGCAGTCGGACAAGATCCTGCACGATCAGGTCGACTGCATGGGCTGCCTGTCGGCCTGCGGCTTCTCCAACTGGGCGCAGAACGACGAAGGCACGACGGGCAAGCGCGCCGATCCGCGCTCCTTCTGCATCCAGAAGACGCTCCAGGCGGTCAGCCACACCGACGACTGCGAAAACCAGCTGATGTTCGCGGGGCACAACGCCTACCGCTTCGCCAGCGATCCTTACTATAACGACGGCTTCATCCCCACGGTGAAGCAGCTGATTGAACGGATCGCCACCGGCTACTGACCGGTCGCATCCACCGGCCACATCCATCGGTCTGGCAAGGCCGTCGGCGGGAAACCGTCGGCGGCCTTTGCATTGGGCCGTCATGGGCAGTCATCCGGTTCGGGCGGCTCTCCAAACCATGTCTCCATTGACGTCGCTGCGACAATGGCTTGCGTGAGCTTTCCGAATGGTTTTACTCTTAAACAGAATGCGGCCTAGTGCCGCGGTTCTGTTTTGGACTCCGTGTCCGATCCCACTGTCGACAGTACGGGTGCCTCGCCCATGATGACCGCCGAACGCCCCTTCAAGCGAGCCCTCGACCGGCTGAACAGCGCCGGACTGCGCCCGACCCGCCAGCGCCTCGGCCTCGCCCGCATGCTGTTCGAAGGCTGCGACCGGCATGTCACGGCGGAGCAATTGCATGGCGAGGCGCAGGCAGCCGACCTGCCGGTGTCACTGGCGACCGTCTACAACACGCTGAACCAGTTCACCGCCGCCGGGCTTCTGCGTGAGGTGGTGGTGGAGGCGGGCAAATCCTACTTCGACACCAACACCAGCGACCATCACCATTTCTTCGTCGAATCCACCGGCCGGCTGGAGGACATCCCCGCGGACCGGCTGACGGTGCAGAACCTTCCGGCCGCCCCCGCCGGCACCCGCGTCGCCCGCGTCGACGTGATCGTCCGCCTGATCGAGGACGACATCTGATCAAGGATGACGTCCGATCCTGTCCCCTTGCCGATGGTCCGGTGCTCAGCCCTCGTCGGGCTGCGTCGGGGAGGGGGCGCGGTCGACGAAAGGCCAGCGGATGAAGGCGAAGGCCCAGACCGCCAGGACGTTGAGGTAGGGGAACAGCAGCAGCAGGATCCACAGCGGGCTGCGCCCGGCCTTGGCCAGAACCCAGCCGCCGGCGATCAGCATGTACATCGTGACGATGGAGCCGATCAGCAGTTCCCAGAAGCCGAGCTGGATCACGGTTTCCGTCATGCCGTCCTCCGTGCCTTGACCTTGCGCGCCTGCCGTGCCGGCAGCACCGGCCATCGGCTGTGCGCCATCACGCCGATGGGTACGACATGACCGAGCGGCACCAGGGAGAACAGGGCCCACAGCGGAGAGAAGCCGGCCCGCCGCAGGATGCGCGACATCGGCCAGACGATGGCGATCTGGAACAGCATCAGCCCCAGGAGCGGCCCCTGGGACAGGCTATCGATGAAATCCTGCAGCATGCCCGACGGGATCCTCCTTCACATCGTCGCCGGGCAGAGAAGCGCGGGCTGCGGGCTTTGTCGAGCCAAACTTTTCCCGGAACTTTTCCCCCAAGCTCCTTCCATGCACGACGGCCGGCCGAAGCATCCCTGATGCTGCCCGGATCAGGGGTAAGCGGACGTGAAAATGCCCGCACCGGCATGCTACAGTTCGTCGCGTCCGGCCGTTCCGGCTTGACGTCTCTCCAGCATTCAGACGCGGCGGACCATTTCCTTTGACGGATCTCTCCGAACCGGACGGTGGCGCACGCGGGACGTGGTGGCGCTTATCCTCTCTTCCGCCCGTCGCCGCGATGCGAATCGGCCTGCTTGTGGCGGTGATCGCCGGCTTCTGGCTGGTCGCATACGCCGACCTTGAGCGGGCGCGCGACCGGGCGATCCATGATGGTCTGCGCCAGACCGCCAACCTCTCGACCTTGCTGGAGGAGGACGCCCGCCGGGTCATGGTCGTGGCGGACCATGCCCTTCGGGCGACGGCGGCCGAGGGGACGATTCCCGCCTATCTGGTTGGGGAAGGGGCAGGGGTATCGGGGGCGGCCATCGGTCCCAGGCCGGCTTTGCGGACTCTGATGATCGTCGAGCGGGATGGCCGGGTGCGGCAGGCTGCCGGTCTGCACAAGCCCACCGATGTCGCCCATTCCCCGTTGGCTGAGGCGTTGATGGGGGAGTCGCGCGCCTTCGTCGGGCCTTATCGCGAGGCCGACGGCGGTTGGCGGGCCGCGATAATCCGTCCGCTTGCCAACGGCAGCGCCATGGCGGTGGCTGTGCTCGATCTCGACCGTTTCGCCCGGCTTTATGCGACCCAGGACATCGGCCCGCTCAGCGTCATTCTGTTGTACGGTGAGAATGGCATGGTCCTGTCCCATTCTCGGAGCGGAATGCGCGCTCTCGATGAGAATCGCGCTTTCTTCGCCTCGGTCCTGCCGCGTCTGCCTGCCGGTGAGAATGCCCGGACGCTGTCCGGTCTCGATCCCACGGAGGGACGGGAGCGCATCGGTACGGTGCGCCGTGTGGCGGGGTGGCCGCTTTACGTCTATGTCCGCATCCGGACCGAGGACGTGCTGGCCGGCTGGTACGACGACCGCTGGAAACGCATTCTGGAAACCGCAGCGGTGTCGGTGGTGGTGCTGCTGCTGGCATGGCTGGCCTTGCGGCAGCTCGGCCGGCTGGAAACGACGACGCAGGCGCTGCGCGCCAGCGAACGGCGGTCGCAGGCCCTGTTCGACAGCAGTTTCCAGATCATGGGGCTGTTGGCGCCGGACGGTCGGGTGCTGGCGCTGAACCGGCCTGCCTGCGCCCTGGCCGGCCTGCCGGCCGAAGCGCTGGTCGGACATCCCGCCTGGGAGTTCCGCGGCTGGGCCCGCACGGACGATCTGGCGGCTGCTTTCCGCCAGTCCATCGAAAAGGCGGCCTCGGGACGCTTCGTCCGTTACGAGACCGATGTGGTCGCCGACGGGCTCACCCGCGTGATGGATGTGACGATCAAGCCGGTCTACGACGACAGGGGCGTCGTCACGGTGCTGGTGGTCGAGGCGCGCGACATCACCGAGCGGGTCGAGGCCGCCGAAAGGCTCGCCACGGCGCTCGACCAGGCGGAGGCCGCCAACCGGGCCAAGAGCGCCTTCCTGGCGACCATGAGCCACGAACTGCGCACGCCGCTGAACGCCATCATCGGCTTTTCCGACATCATGCTGCACGAGCTGTTCGGTCCGCTGGGCAGCCCGCGCTATCGCGACTATGCCCGTCATGTGCAGAACAGCGGCCGCCACCTTCTGGACCTGATCAACGACGTGCTGGACATGTCAAAGCTTGAGGCCGGACGCTACACGCTGGATGAAAGCTGGATGGAGCCGGCCGAGGCCATCGAGACCTGCCGGGCGCTGGCCGCGGTGCCGGCCGATGTCGGTGGGGTGACGCTGGCGGTCGACTGCCCCCCCGACCTGCCCAATCTGCTGGCCGACGAGCGCGCCTTGCGTCAGGTGCTGCTGAACCTGCTGTCGAACGCGGTCAAATTCACCCCGCGCGGCGGCCGGGTGACGGTAAGCGGGGTGCGGGAGGAGGATGGCCGGATCGCCATCACCGTGCGCGATACCGGCATCGGCATCGCCGCCGACGCGCTGGCCCGCATCCTTGAGCCGTTCCAGCAGGCCGACAGCAGCATCTCCGGGCGGTTCGGCGGCACCGGGCTGGGCCTGTCGATCTGCCGCGACCTGATGGCCCTGCATGGCGGGAGCCTGTCCATCGACAGCGAACCGGGCCGCGGCACCGCCGCCACCATCCGTTTCCCCGCCGACCGCACCGGCCGGCCGGTTGCGGCGGATGGGTTGCCGGCGTAAGCCTGTCGGCGGTCAAGAGCATCGAAAGGCGGACGAGATGATCGGGAATGACGGGAAGCCGGTGTCCAAGGAGACGCTGCGCACACACATCGCCGCCTACAACGGCCAGTCGCGCGGCTCCAAGGAATTCGCGGCGATCCCCCGCGCGCTGGTCACCATCCTGGACGGGCTGAAGCCGGGTAAGACCGGCTACGTCAAATGCCTGGACGGGCAGATCCAGCTGTCGCGCCGCAAGGACAACAGCGTCTCGGCCGGCTGACATAAGGAAAGGCGCCCTTCCCCGGACTGGAGAAGAGCGCCTTTCCGCTAAAATGTGCCGGGCCGTCGGGCCGTCAGGGGATCAGTGCTTGGCCGCGGCGGCGGCACCGATGCCGGTCTGGGAGCGGACGAACTGGTCCTCGAAGGCCTCGCGCTCGGCACGGGCCGACGCGCTGCTGTCCAGCTTCGAGACGACGATGGTGACGATGAAGGCCAGCGTCATCGAGAACAGGGCCGGCTGCTCGTAGGGGAAGATGGGGGCCGGGTTGTTCAGCACCACCACCCACACGGCGTTGGACAGGATGACCAGCGTCACTGCGGAGATCAGGCCGGCGATGCCGCCCGCCAGCGCGCCGCGCGTGGTCAGCCCCTTCCAGTACATCGACAGGATCAGCACCGGGAAGTTCACCGACGCCGCGACGCCGAAGGTCAGCCCGACCAGGAAGGCGACGTTCTGCTTCTCGAAGGCGATGCCCAGCACGACGGCCAGGACGCCCAGCACCAGCGAGGCGATCTTGGACACGCGCATCTCCTCGCGCTCCGTCGCCTCGCCCTTGCGGATGACGCGGGCGTAGAGGTCGTGGGCGATGGCGGACGCGCCGGCCAGCGCCAGACCCGACACCACCGCCAGGATGGTGGCGAAGGCGACCGCCGACAGGAAACCCAGGAACAGGTCGCCGCCCAGCGCCTTGGCCAGATGCATCACCGGCATGTTGCCGCCGCCGATGAGCTTGCCGCCGACCTTGCCGCCTTCGAAGAACTGCGGGTCGGTGCCGACGATGGTGATCGCCGCCATGCCCAGCACGCAGACGATCAGGAAGAAGAAGCCGATGAAGCCCGAGGCGTAGAAGACCGACTTGCGGGCCTCGCGCGCGTTGGGGACGGTGAAGAAGCGCATCATGATGTGCGGCAGGGCGGCGGTGCCGAACAGCAGGCCCAGCGACAGCGACACCGCCGATACCGGGTCGGCCAGCAGCGTGCCCGGCCCCATGATCTTCACGCCGTCCTTGTGGGAGGCGATGGCGCTCCTGGCGATGGCCTCCAGGCTGAAGCCGAAGCGGGACAGGGCCAGGAAAGCCAGCAGGATGCCGCCGCCCAGCAGGAGCACCGCCTTGATGATCTGCACCCAGGTGGTGGCGATCATGCCGCCGAAGGTGACATAGACCACCATCAGAACGCCGACCACGATCACCGCGACATTGTAGTCCAGCCCGAACAGCAGCTTGATCAGCTGGCCGGCGCCGACCATCTGGACGATCAGGTAGAAGCACACCACCGTCAGCGAGCCGATGGCGGCGAAAGTGCGGATCTTGCCCTGGTCCAGCCGGTATGAGGCGATGTCGGCGAAGGTGAAGTGGCCGAGGTTGCGCAGCCGTTCGGCCAGCAGGAACAGGATGATCGGCCAGCCGACGAAGAAGCTGATGGTGTAGACGAAGCCGTCATAGCCCTTGGCGAACACCAGGCTCGACAGGCCGAGCAGCGTCGCCGCCGACATGTAGTCGCCAGCAATCGCCAAGCCGTTCTGGAAGCCGGTGATGCCGCCGCCCGCGGTGTAGAAGTCGGAGGTGGACCGGGTGCGGCTGGCCGCCCAATAGGTGATGCCCAGCGTCATCACCACGAAGGCGATGAACATGCCGATGGCCGACAGGTTGATCGGCTGCTTTTCCAGCTGCCCGACATCGCCGGCGGCCAGCGCCGGCACGGCAGACAGGGCGGCGGCCAGGATGGCGGCGCTGGCCGCAACAAGGATCCGGCGGGCGATCATTGCAGCGTCTCCCGCGTGATCTCGTCGGTCAGGTCCTGGAAGCGGCCGTTGGCGAAATGGGAATAGACGCCGGTCAGCAGCCAGGACAGGATGATGATCGCCGCCCCGATGGGGAAGCCGACGCTCAGCGACGACTCGTCGGACATCGGCTTGTGCAGCAGGCCGGGAGCGAAGGCGACCACCATCATGAAGGCGTAGTAGCCGACCAGCACGATGGCCGACAGGACCAGGGCCAGCCGGCTGCGCTGGCGCACCAGCTCGTGGAATTTGGGGTTCCGGCGAACCCTCTCGTAGACGGGAGTGTTGGCGGGGGAGTGCATGTTTCCTCCAGACGCTGAACGTCCTTGTGTCGCCCTGTTTGGGCTTATGTCCTTCCGGCTAACAAAACACTGTTTCGCAAATTTCCCGGAAATATGACGAATTGTTTCAGGGTAATTCAGGCAACAATCCCACTGATTCGCGTTGAGCCGCGGCGGTGAAGCTGGAATGATGGCGGGGATTCCATCGCCCCCGCATTCCGCCACCCCCGCCCGGAAAATGATCCGTTCGCCCCTGTTCCTCCGGCTGTTCTCGGCGATCCTGGTCTCGCTCGGGCTGTTCTCCGCGGCGGCCTACGTCTTCTCGGTCCCCTTCATCGAGGAGAAGGCCTACGAGATCGAACGCGACGCCAGCCGCACCATCCTCGACAACGTGTTTGAACTGGTCAGCCGCATCCGCGGCGGGCTGGAGGAGCAGCGGGTGGCGACCGTCGATTCCTACAAGACCCGGCTGCGCGACGTGCTGGAACTGGCGGTCGGCTATATCGAGCATGTCTATGCCCGCGCCGACCGCGGCGAGATCACGATGGAGCAGGCAAGGCGCGAAGCGATGGAGGGGCTGCACGCCTTCCGCTACGGCAACGGCGACTATGTGTGGGCCATCGGCTACGATTCGGTGATCCTGTCGCACCCCTCGCCGGACTATCAGGGGCGCAAGGCCGACGATCTGCGCGACAATCTGGGCCGCCACATCCTGCCCACCATTGTCGCCACCGCCAAGCGCGAGGGGGAGGGGTTCCAGACCTATCCGTGGTGGCGGCCGAACGGCGACGAGCGGGCGCCGAAGCTCAGCTTCTTCAAGGATTTGCCCAGGCGCGGCATCATCGTCGGCACCGGCGCCTATCTGGCCGATGTCGATGCCGAGGTGGAGCGGCGCAAGGCCGACGCCATCGAGGATCTGCGCCAGGCCCTGCGCAAGCTGCGGATCGCCCGCACCGGCTATCTCTATATCTTCGATTCGGCGAACCGGATGATCATCCACCCGAATTCGAACATCGAGGGCACGGCCTTCGGCGACCGGCTGAACTCCGCCACCGGCCGTCCCATCGCCGAGGATTTGAAGGTCGCCGCGGCAAAGGGGGAGCCGCTGACCTATCTGTGGGACAAGCCCGACGATCCCGGCAATTACGCCTACGAGAAGATCAGCTGGGTCCGGCATTTCGAGGGGTTCGACTGGTACATCGCCTCGTCGGTCTATGTCGACGAGCTGCGGCGGTCGTCGGTGGTGCTGGGCAACCGCATCCTCGCCATCGGCATGGCGCTGATGGCGGCGGGAAGCCTGCTGGGCTACATCGCGGTCGGGCGGCTGGTGCGGCCGCTGCGCCGGCTGGCCGACACCGCGGTGCAGGTGAGGGCCGGAGACCTCGGTGCCCAGAGCGGCATCCGCCGCGGCGACGAGATCGGCCTGCTGGCCGCCTCCTTCGACGGCATGGTGCGCCAGCTGCGCGACACCGTCGCCACGCTGGACAGCCGGGTGCGCGACCGCACCGCCGCATTGGCGGAGGCGGAGACCCGGCAGCGCGTGATCCTGGATGCGATCCCCGCCAGCATCGCCGGACTGGACCGCGACGGTCGGCTGACCTTCGCCAACCTGCGCTGGGCAGACCTGGTCGGTCGCGACAAGGCGTCGGTCATCGGCCGTGACTTGGCGTCGGTCGTCGGTCGTCGGGCGATGGCGGCGTTGCGTCCCCATCTGGACCGCTGCCTGTCGGGGGAGGTGGTCACCTTCGCATACGCCTTCCCGCGCGACGGGCGCGAGATGGTGACCAAGACTACACTCATTCCCCACCGCGGGGAGGGCCGGGTGCATGGCTTGGGCGAGGAGGGCGCGGTCACCGGTCTGTTCGTCCTGACCCTCGACGTCACCGACGAGAAGCAGACCGAGCGCCAGCTGGTGGAGGCGCAGCGGTTGAAGGCGGTTGGCCAGCTGTCCGGCGGACTGGCGCACGACTTCAACAACCTACTGTCGATCATCATCGGCAACCTGTCGGCGGCGCGCGACCGCTACGCGGCGGTGGAGGGGCTCGAAGCCTATCTGGAGCCGGCCCAGCGCGCCGGCCGCCGTGGTGCCGACATCACCGCCCGCCTGCTCGCCTTCTCCCGCCAGCAGCCGCTGAAGCCGGAGCCGATCGAGCTTTGCGGCCTCTTGCGCGACATGGCGGTTCTGCTGCGCCGCTCCTTCCCCAGTTCCATCGCCATCGGGGTGCCGGAGGAGGGGCGGGACTGCTGGACCATAGCCGACCAGACCCAGCTGGAGAACGCGCTGGTCAACCTCGCCATCAACGCGCGCGACGCCATGCCCATTGGCGGTCGGCTCGACATCGCGGTCGGCATCCGCAAGCTGGAGGGCGATCAGTCCTTCGACGAGCCGGTCCGGCCCGACGATTATCTGGAAATCCGTGTCACCGACACCGGCACCGGCTTCACGCCTGAGGCGTTGGCCCGCGCGGTGGAGCCCTTCTTCACGACGAAGGCCCTCGGCTCCGGCCTGGGGCTGTCGATGGTCTACGGCTTCGTCAAGCAGTCGCGCGGCTACCTGCGCATCGACAGCCGGCCGGAGGAGGGGACGACCGTTACCCTGCTGCTGCCGCGTGCCGAACCGGTGCCCCGCCTGCAGGAGGCCGAAACGGCAACGGCCGAACCGCAGCCCGGAGGCTGGTCCGGCCAGCTGGCGCTGGTGGCGGAGGACAATGACGATGTCCGGCAGGTGATGCGGCAGCAGCTGGTCGACCTCGGCTTCTCGGTGGTGGAGGCTGCGAGTGGCGACGAGGCGGCGGAGCTGGTGGAGCAGATCGACGGGCTGTCGCTGCTGGTCTCCGACATCGTGATGCCCGGCCTGTCGGGGGTGGAACTGGCGCGGCGCGCCCGGCTGCTGCGCCCGGCCATGCGGGTGGTTCTGGTCAGTGGATTCGCTGTCGAGTATGGCGACGTTCCCGCCGATGCCGTCATACTGCGCAAGCCATGGGACAAGCGGGACCTGGTGGCGGCCATCGGCCACGCCGCCGAACCCGCGCCGGCTTGATACAATCGGGCAAATAGAACGCACCCAATAGAACGCACCTGGAAAAAAGCAGGGCGACGAGTGCCGAGGGGAAACGCGCGTGGGACAGAAGAAGCGCATCTATGTGATCGAGGACGAGGCCGACATCCGGCGGCTGGTGACGGAGGTGCTGGAGAGCTACGGCTATGAGGTGACCGGCTGGGCCAGCGGGCGGGAGGCGCGGACGGCGATCCAGCGCCAGGCCCCCGACCTCTGTCTGGTCGATCTCGGATTGCCGGACATGGACGGTCTGACCCTGGTGCGCGAGCTGTGGGAGGATGTGCGCTTCGGCGTCATCATCCTGTCCGGGCGCGGCGGCACCTCCGACCGGGTGCTGGGGCTGGAGCTTGGCGCCGACGATTACATCGTGAAGCCGTTCGAGCCGCGGGAGCTGGTCGCCCGCGTCAACAGCGCCATCCGTCGCCGCGAGCAGCTGGCCGGAGCGACTGCCGCCGCGGACACCGCACGGGCGCGCTTCGGTCCCTGGGTGTTCGATCTCGGCAACCTGACGCTGACCGCCGACGATGGCCGGCAGGAGAGCCTGACCGCGGCGGAGGCCTCGCTTCTGCTGATGCTGCTGAAGGCGCCCAAGCGCGTGCTGTCGCGCGAGCATCTCCAGGGCCCGGATCAGGATCGCGACGATTTCCCCTACGACCGCAGCATCGACGTCCGCATCTCGCGCATCCGCAAGAAGATCGAGGAGGATCCCCGCGCGCCGCGGCTGATCAAGACGGTCTATGGTGCCGGCTACCTGTTTGCCGGCGACGTGAGCTGGCTGCGCTGAAAGTGGCGCCACCCCTGCGTTTGCGCCGCAACATCCTCAATAACAATTGGTCATAATCCTGAGAAAGTTGCGCAAAGCTGATCTGGTACAGGCTGTTTCCAACACCGCCGCGCCCAATGCCGGCGCGCAACAAAGAACCCCTGGGGAGAACGGTCCGATGAGTGAAACTGCCGCCGCAGCGATTCAAAGCGTCGATGCCAGCGTAAACCCGTACGAGCGAAACCTCGACCGCAACGCTGCCAATTTCGTCGCCCTGACGCCGCTGACCTTCCTGGAGCGCGCCGCCGCCGTGTGGCCCGACCGGCTGGCCGTCGTCCATGGCCCGGTCCGGCGGACCTGGGCCGAGACCTTCGTCCGCGTGCGCCGTCTGGCCGCGGCGCTGGCGAATGTGGGGATCGGCACCGGCGACACCGTCGCCATGCTGGCCGCCAACACGCCGGAACTGTTCGAGGCCCATTTCGGCGTGCCGCTGGCCGGCGCCGTGCTGAATGCTGTCAACACCCGCCTGGACGCGGAGGCCATCGCCTTCATCCTGAAGCATGGCGAGGCGAAGATCCTGATAGTCGACCGCGAGTTCTCCGGGGTCGCGAAGAAGGCGCTGGCTCTGCTCGACGCGCCGATTCCGGTGGTGGATATCGACGATCCGACCTACA
Source organism: Azospirillum sp. TSH64 (assembly GCF_003116035.1). Taxonomy (GTDB): domain Bacteria; phylum Pseudomonadota; class Alphaproteobacteria; order Azospirillales; family Azospirillaceae; genus Azospirillum. The sequence continues at coordinate 801,604 of NZ_LGQW01000015.1, read as the reverse complement.
GCGGCGGCGAACTGATCGGCGACCGCGATTACGAGGCCTTCATCAGCGATGTCGGTGCCGAACACCCTTGGACCCTGCCGGCCGACGAATGGCAGGCCATCGCACTGAACTACACCTCCGGCACCACCGGCAACCCGAAGGGCGTCGTCTATCACCACCGCGGCGCCTACCTGAACGCGGTGTCGAACGCGCTGTCCTGGAACATGGGCGATGCGCCCGTGTATCTGTGGACCCTGCCGATGTTCCACTGCAACGGCTGGTGCTTCCCCTGGACCATCGCGGTCACCGCCGGTACCGCCGTGTGTCTGCGTCAGGTCCGCCCCGACGCCGTGCTGACGCTGATCCGCGACGAGCGGGTGACCAACTTCTGCGGCGCGCCCATCGTCCTCAACATGCTGAACAATGCCCCGGCCGAGCTGAAGCAGGGCATCGAGCAGAAGGTCAAGGTGATGGTCGCGGGTGCTGCCCCGCCCGCCGCCGTCATCGCCGGGATGGAGCGCATGGGCTGGGAAGTCACCCATGTCTACGGCCTGACCGAATGCTACGGACCGACCGTGGTCTGCGTCTGGCACGACCGCTGGGACGGCCTGTCGCTGGACGAGAAGGCGGCGATCAAGGCGCGCCAGGGCGTGCGCGGCCCGATGCTGGAGGCGGTGGTCGTCGCCGATCCCTTCACGCTGGAGCCGGTGCCGAAGGACGGCCGGACGATGGGCGAGATCATGATGCGCGGCAACAACGTCATGAAGGGCTATCTGAAGAACCCCAAGGCGACCGAAGAGGCCTTTGCCGGCGGCTGGTTCCACACCGGCGACCTCGCCGTCTGGCATGAGGACGGCTATGTCGAGATCAAGGACCGCTCGAAGGACATCATCATCTCCGGCGGCGAGAACATCTCGTCCATCGAGGTGGAGGATGTCCTCTACAAGCACCCCGAGGTGCTGGAGGCCGCGGTCGTCGCCCGTCATGACGAGAAGTGGGGCGAGACGCCCTGCGCCTTCGTCACGCTGAAGGACGGCGCCACCGCAACCGAGGCCGACATCATCGCCTTCTGCCGGTCGCACATGGCCCACTTCAAATGCCCGCGCACGGTGGTGTTCGGCCCGCTGCCGAAGACCTCGACGGGCAAGATCCAGAAATACGTCCTGCGCAAGCAGACCGAGGGTCTGTAAGGGGCGGGGCGCATTGCCCTTTCCCTGACCCTTACCTGCATGTCGGCCAAAGCGCCCGCTCTCGCCCCCATCTGACGGGGGAGAGAGCGGGGCAAGACCGTCCCATGCCTGCACGCCGCCCATTTCCAAAGGGACCCGCGCCATGAAGATCCTCTGCGCCGTGAAGCGCGTCGTCGACTACAACGTCAAGATCCGGGTGAAGACCGACCAGTCCGGGGTCGAGACGTCGAACGTGAAGTTCTCGATGAACCCCTTCGACGAGATTGCCGTCGAAGAGGCGGTCCGTCTCAAGGAAGCCGGAAAGGCGACCGAGATCGTGGTGGTCTCCATCGGCCCGGCA
>NZ_LGQW01000015.1:713132-800085 GCF_003116035.1 Azospirillum sp. TSH64 | reverse complement strand
CCGCTTTCCCGCCGCACTGTGCGGCGTGACGGGGCTGCGGCCCAGCGTCGGGCGGGTGCCGAACACCGGCTCGATCGCGTGCAGCGTCGATTTCGACACCATCGGCCCGCTGGCTTATTCGGTGTCCGACGTGGCCCGCGCCTTCGCGGCCATCGCCGGCTATGACCCGGAGGATCCCAATTCGGTGGATGCGCCGCTCGGCAATTTCCTGCCGACGCTGCGCGACGGAATTGCCGGAGTGCGCGTCGGCGTGCCGCGCAACTTCTATTTCGAGGGGCTCCAGCCGGCGGTGGCCGAACGGCTGCGCGAGGCGCTGGCAGTGCTGGAGCGGGCCGGGGCCACGCTGGTCGATGTCACCGTCGAGGACGCCGAGGTGGCCCAGGCCCGCACCGGCTTCTCGCTGCTGGTCGCCGACATGGCCCAATACCACCTGGACAGGATCGAAACCGCGCCCGAGGCCATCGGCCCGGAGGTCCTGCGCCGCCTGAGGCTCGGCCTGCCGGTCAGCGGCGTGCAATACGCCGAATCCCGGCGCTGGCTGGCCGCCTGGAAGCTGCGGTTCCGGGCGTTGTTCGAGCGGGTCGATCTGATCGTGACGCCGACGACCCCCATCGTCGCCCCGGCCATCGCCGACGCCGCCGACATGATCGAAGCGACCAAGGCGGTCAGCCGCTTCACCTATGGCTTCGGCGCGCTCGGCCTGCCGGCGATGACAGTGCCCTGCGGCTTCGGCGCGCATGGCTTGCCGGTCGGAATGCAGATCGTCGGCCGTTGGTTCGAAGAACCGCTGGTCTTCCGCGCTGGCGTCGCCTTCCAGGCCGCCACCGACCATCACCGCCGGCGCCCGGCGCCCTGATCGCCCTCGCCTCCCCTGCGCCCTCTCCCTCTGCACCGAAGGAAGCACGTCATGGAACCCTATGAACTTTCGGCCAGCGAGGCCGCCCGGTCGATCCGCGAGGGTCGGCTGACCAGCGAGTCGCTGGTGCGCTCTTGCCTGGAGCGGATCGATGCGCGCGACCCCGGGATCCGTGCCTGGATTCACCTCGACCCCGCCCTGTCGCTTGCCGCCGCCCGCGAGGCCGACAAGCGCTTCGTCGCCGCCCCGTCGGCCGTTGGCCCGCTGCACGGCCTGCCCTTCGGCGTCAAGGACGTGATCGACACCGCCGATATGCCGACCACCCACAACTCACCGATCTTCCAGGGGCATCGGCCGGGCCGCGACGCCGCCTGCGTCGCCATCGCGCGCAGCGCGGGCGGCATTCTGCTGGGCAAGACCGACACGGTGGAATTCGCGTCGGGTGGGCGCAAGGCGGCGACCCGCAACCCGCTCAACCCCGACCACACGCCAGGCGGCTCCTCTTCCGGCTCGGGAGCGGCGGTGGGCGACCGCCATGTGCCGCTCGCCTTCGGCACCCAGACTGGCGGGTCCCACATCCGCCCGGCGTCCTTCAACGGCATCTACGGCATGAAGCCGACCTGGGGTGCGGTCAGCCGCGAGGGGATCAAGCATTACGCGGTGTCGCTCGACACCATAGGCTGGTACGGCCGTTCGGTCGCCGATCTCGCGCTGATGGCGGAAGCCTACCGTCTGGAGGGAATGGGAACGACCGCACCGGTGCCGCTGGCCGGACTGCGGGTCGGGCTGTGCCGCTCGCCGGTGTGGTCGTCCATCGAGCCGGCCGGCGAAGCGGCGCTCCATCTGGCGGCATCGCGGCTGGAACAGGCCGGCGCCATCGTCGTGCCCTTCGAACTGCCCGAGGAGTTCGCCACCCTGGCCGAAGTGCAGGACGTCATCCGCCGCGGCGAGGGGCGCGCGTCCTTTCTCGACCTGCACCTCAGCGACCGCCACCGGCTGCATCCCGAACTGGCCGACCATTGCGAGCACAATCGGGGGATCACGACACGGACCCTGACCGAGGCCTACGACGTCGCCGGGCTATGCCGCGCCCGCTTCGCCGGGCTGTTCGAGGGGATCGACGTGATCCTGACCCCGGCGGCTCCCGGCGAGGCGCCCAAGGGACTGCACACCACCGGCGACCACATCTTCAACGGCATCTGGACCGTGCTGCACGCGCCCTGTGTGGCCGTGCCCTGCACGCAGGGCCCCAATGGGTTGCCGGTTGGGGTGCAGTTCGTGGCGCCGCGCTTCGCCGACGCCAACCTGCTGGCAATGGCCGAGGCGATGGCCCCAGCGGTGGATCCCGGCATGATGACGGCATGAATGGGGCGGCCGGACTTTGGTGCAGAACTCTGTTTGCTGACGGATTTCGCCCAGAGGCGATGGAGATCAGGCGACCTTCCGGGAGGTTGGCATGCCGAGGCTGGTCATACGATTGATGACGGCGCAGGCGGCCTTGGCTTCGGCTTTTTGTGCGGGCAGAGTGCGGGCGCGCAGGCTGTGTCCGATCAAAACCTTGTACCGAAGCATCGCCGCCTCGACCAACGATCCCCTGCCGTATTGGACAGCTCACTGCCAGCCCAGCCGACCACGCTCCTTGATCATCAGGATGTGGCGGTCGCGCCGGGTTGGCGCGCTCTCGGCGGTGTCGCTCACCACGGCGGTCGCGCGCGGCGGGATGATCACCTCGGCGTCGGGTGTGTGGGCGGCGACAGCACGATAGACGGGCTCGCCGTCGTAGGCGCCGTCCGCCAGGACCGCGCCGATAGGGCCTTGTGACTTGGTCGAGCAACGGACCGACCAGTGGGGCGTCTCCCTCCTCGTTGCCCGTCAACGCCGAGGCGAGGATCTCGCCGGTGGCGGGAGCGACGGCCAGGTGCAAATTGCTCCAGCATCGGCGCGCGGTGCCGCCATGCTTCTCCAGGTGCCACTCGCCCCGCCGGCGCAGCGCCTCATCGTAGGCCGCCCAGTTCTCCACACGGTACCGGGCCTTCGGGATCTTATGGCGGCGGGGCTCATTGACCTTGTACGGCATCAGCTCCAGCGGGCCGCTTCTATACCTGCTCGCCCTCCAGACCGCCACCAGTCCGACCTTTTTGCACCGACGTCGTGCGGATCATGATCGACCGCGTCGTCCTGACGCCCTCCCCTGCCGGTATGGGGCTGGATGCGGACTTGCACGGCGAGCTGGCCGGCGTCCTGGCGGTCTGCGAAGGCGCTGCTCAGATGCGCAATTCCCAGACGCACGAACGCCCCGGCTCATTCGAACCGGGGCGTCAAGTGTCGGTGGTTGCGGGGGGCAGGATTTGGCCTTCCTCACCGTCGTGCGCACGACGGCCATTGAGGGGAGAGGACCGGCTCGACCTGACCGCCGACCTTCTCCCCCTGACCGTGCCCGAGATCCGCACCCTCCTGGCAGCCTTGGCCGGCCGGCAACTCCTCCCCACCGTCGCTGTCGCTTGGTCCATATGGCGAAGACGACATCAACAGCGGACACGCTGGTCTCATTGGAAACGCCGAACACAAACCGATAGAGACCGGCTGTAGTACTAGTGCGGTTCAGTTCCCCTTCAATCGGATACCACAACGAGCAGATCCTTGGTCTCGACACTCCATCCCTGCTCGATCACGATGCGCTCGACCGTACCGGGGCGATCGGCGCGCACAATGGTCTCCATCTTCATCGCTTCCAGCGACATCAGCGCGTCGCCGGCTTCGACCCGCTGGCCCGGCCGGATCAGGATCCCGGTGATCAGCCCAGGCATCGGCGCCCCGATATGGGCGGGGTTGCCGTTCTCCGCCCTGGTCAGTCCAGCCCGCGCCGGTGTTACCGAGCGGTCCTGTACCTCGATCGTGCGCGGCTGCCCGTTCAGTTCGAAGAACACTGCACGCTGCCCGGCTTCGTCGGCCTCCCCGATCGCCAGGTAACGCACCACCAGCGTCTTGCCCGCTTCCAGAGACAGCGACACCTCCTCGCCCTGCACCAGCCCGTGGAAGAATACCGGGGTGGGGAGCACGCCGACGTCACCATAAACCGCGCGGTGCCTGGCGTAGTCGGTGAACACAGTCGGGTACATGAGGTATGAGGCGAGTTGGCGGTCATCGACCGGATGGCCTGCCGCACGCTCCGCCGCGGCGCGCTCCGCCTCCAGGTCGGCCGGCGGGATCAGCGCACCGGGCCGGCCGGGCAGCGGCGTCCCGCCCTTCAACACCTTGCGCTGCAAAGCGTCCGGGAAGCCGCCCGGCGGCTGGCCGATCTCGCCGCGCATCAACTGCACCACCGAATCGGGGAAGGCGATCTCCTTTGCCGGGTCGAGCACATCCGCCTCGCCCAGCCCGCCGGCGACCATCATCAGCGCCATGTCGCCGACCACCTTCGACGTCGGCGTCACCTTGACGATGTCGCCGAACAACCGGTTCACCGTGGCGTAGGCTTCGACCACCTGATCCCAGCGCTCCTCCAAACCGAGCGCGCGTGCCTGTTCCCGCAGGTTCGTGTACTGGCCGCCGGGCATTTCGTGCCGATAGACCTCCGACGAACCGGCACGCACGTCACTCTCGAACGGCGCATAGCATCGCCGCACCTGCTCCCAATACTGGGACAGCACCGTGATCGCCCGCCGGTCAAGGCCGGTGTCGCGCGCCGTATGCTCAAGCGCCGCGGCGATGGAACCCAGGGGGGGCTGCGACGTCAACCCCGACAGGCTGTCCATGGCGGCGTCCACCACGTCCACCCCGGCCTCCACCGCAGCCAGCACGCTGGCCGCGCCGGCGCCGGAGGTGTCGTGGGTGTGGAAGTGGATGGGCAGCCCGACCTCCTCGCGCAGCGTGCGCACCAGCAGAGCGGCAGCGGCCGGCTTGCACAGGCCGGCCATGTCCTTGATGCCGAGGATGTGGGCGCCCGCCGCCTCCAGTTCCCTCGCGAGGGCCACGTAGTATTTCAGGTCGTACTTGGGCCGGCGCGGATCGAGCAGATCGCCGGTGTAGCAGAGGGCCGCCTCGCAGATCGCCCCGGTCCCGCGAACGGCGTCGATTGCGACGCGCATGTTCTCGACCCCGTTCAGGCTGTCGAAGACGCGGAACACGTCGACGCCGCCCGACGCCGCTTGTTGGATGAAGTGGCGCACCACGTTGTCCGGGTAATTGGCGTAGCCCACCGCATTCGACGCGCGCAGCAGCATCTGCAGCAGCTGGTTCGGCATCGCCACCCGCAGGCCGGCGAGGCGCTCCCACGGGTCCTCCTTGAGAAAGCGCATGGCCACGTCGAAGGTAGCGCCGCCCCAGCACTCCACCGAGAACAGCTGCGGCAGCAGCCGGGCATAAGCCGGCGCCGCGGCGAGCAGATCGTGGCTTCGAACCCGGGTGGCCAGCAGCGACTGGTGGGCATCGCGCATGGTGGTGTCGGTCACCAGCACCTTGCGCTGCTCGCGCACCCAGCGGGCCAGGGCGTCGGCCCCGTCCAACTCCAGGCGCTGCTTGAGGCCCGGCGGCGGCGCGTCCGCGGACATGGCGGGCGGCTTCGGCTGTGCCGGACGGGGAACGGCTTTGCTCTTCAGCTCGGGATGGCCATTGACCATCACGTCGGCGATGTAGGTCAGCAGCCGGCTGGCGCGGTCGCGGAGCGGCGGGTGGCGGAAAAGCTCGGGCGTGGTGTCGATGAAACGCGTGGTGCAGGTGGCGGCGCGGAACTCCGGATGCGCGATCAGCGCCTGAAGGAAGGTGAGATTGGTCGTCACGCCGCGGATGCGGAACTCGCGCAGGGCCCGGTCCATGCGGGCGATCGCCTCGTCCGGGGTCGGCGCCCAGGCGACCACCTTCTCCAGCAGGCTGTCGTAGTGCCGAGTGACCACCGCTCCGGAGTAGGCCGTGCCGCCGTCCAGGCGGATGCCGAAACCGTTGGCGCCACGGTACAGGCTGATGCGGCCGTGGTCGGGGACGAAGTTGTTGTCCGGATCCTCGGTGGTGATGCGGCACTGGATGGCGTGACCCGACAAGTTGATGTCGCTCTGGGCCGGAACCCCGCTCCCGGCATCGCCGATGCGGGCCCCGGCGGCGATGCGGATCTGCGCCTTCACGAGGTCGATGCCGGTGACCGCTTCGGTGACGGTGTGCTCGACCTGGATGCGCGGGTTCACCTCGATGAAGTAGAAGGCGCCGGTGTCGGCGTCCATCAGGAACTCGACGGTGCCGGCGTTGCGGTAGCCGGCAGCGCGGGCAAGCGTGAGTGCGGCGTCGCACAGCGCGGCGCGCTCGACCGCCGTCAGGTAGGCGGCCGGGGCGCGCTCGACGACCTTCTGGTTGCGGCGCTGGACGGAGCAGTCGCGCTCGAACAGGTGGACGAGCGTGCCGTACGCATCGCCCATAACCTGCACCTCGACGTGACGGGCGCGGCGGACGAGCTTCTCAAGGTAAAGCTCGCCGTTGCCGAAAGCGGCCTGGGCCTCGCGCCGGGCGGCGGCGACCAGATCCGGAAGGTCCTCAGCCGTCTCGACGACGCGCATGCCACGGCCACCGCCGCCCCAACTTGCCTTCAGCATGAGGGGATAGCCGATTTCCGCGGCAAGGCGCGCCGCGCCGGCAACGTCGTCGGGCAGTGCGCCCGTTGCGGGCATGACGGGAACGCCGGCCGAGACGGCAAGGGTGCGCGCCGCCACCTTGTTGCCGAGCAGGCGCATGGTGTCGGCTGACGGACCGATGAAGGTGATGCCCGCCGCGGCGCAGGCGTCGGCGAAGTCCGGGTTCTCGGAAAGGAAGCCATAGCCGGGGTGGATGGCGTCGGCGCCGGTGCGGACGGCGGTGGCGATGATGGCGTCGATGTCGAGATAAGCCTCGATGGGTCCCCTGCCCTCGCCGATCCGATAGCTCTCGTCCGCCTTGAAGCGGTGCAGTGAAAAACGGTCCTCGTATGCAAAGACGGCGACGGTCGGGATCCCGAGTTCGGTAGCCGCACGCAGCACACGAATGGCGATCTCGCCCCGGTTGGCGACCAGAATTTTGCGAAAGGGGGAGGCATGCATCACGATATCCCGACCAGAAGAGCACATCCGGAAGCCGTTCGGACCTGACGGAGGGTTGGCATCACCCCTACAAGGCGGCGTCCAAGGCCGGCATTGCCGCGAACAGGTCGGCGACGAGGCCGTAGTCGGCGACCTGGAAGATCGGCGCCTCCTCGTCCTTGTTGATCGCGACGATGATCTTGCTGTCCTTCATGCCGGCCAGATGCTGGATGGCCCCCGATATGCCGACGGCGATATAGAGATCCGGCGCCACGATCTTGCCGGTCTGCCCGACCTGATAGTCGTTCGGCACATACCCCGCATCCACTGCAGCGCGCGACGCACCGACCGCGGCGCCCAGCTTGTCAGCGACCGCTTCCAAAAGATGGAAGTTCTCCCCCGACTGCATGCCGCGTCCGCCGGAGATCACCACCCGCGCCGAGGTCAGCTCCGGCCGTTCGGACTTCGACAGCTCCGCCGACACGAAGCTGGACATCCCCGGATCGGCCGTGGCCGCCAGCGCCTCGACTGGCGCCGAACCGGTCGCCGCCACCGGATCGAAGGCGGTGCTGCGCACCGTGATGACCTTCACCGAATCCGCCGATCGCACCGTGGCGATGGCGTTGCCGGCATAGATCGGCCGCTCGAAAATGTCCGGCGACACCACCGCGGTGATTTCCGAAATCTGCGCCACGTCCAGAAGCGCCGCCACGCGCGGCAGCACGTTCTTGCCCGTGGAGGTCGCCGCCGCCAGCACATGGCCGTACCCCGGCGCCAGGCTTGCCAGCAGTGCGGCCAGCGGCTCGGCCAGCGCATGCGCGTAGATTGCGTCCTCGGCCAGCAGCACCTTGGCGACGCCGTCGGCCTTGGCCGCGTCCTCTGCCGCGGCGCGGGCGCCTTGCCCGGCAACCAGGACGTGGACTTCGCCGCCGATCTTCCGGGCGGCGGCGATGACGGACAGCGTGGCGGTCTTGAGCGACGCGTTGTCGTGTTCGGCCAGGATCAGGATCGTCATGTCAGATCACCCGCGCTTCCGTCTTGAGCTTGTCCACGAGGGCGGCCACATCGGCCACCTTGATGCCGCCCTTGCGCCTGGGCGGCTCGGTCACTTTGAGTGTCGTCAGACGCGGCGCCACATCGACGCCGAGCGCGTCGGGCGTGAGTGTGTCGAGCGGCTTCTTCTTCGCCTTCATGATGCTCGGCAGCGAGGCGTAGCGCGGCTCGTTCAGGCGCAGGTCGGTGGTGACGACCGCCGGCAGCGCCAGCTCGATGGTCTCCAGACCGCCGTCGATCTCTCGCGTCACCGTCAGCCTGCCCTCGCCCGGCACCAGCCTGGAGGCGAACGTGCCCTGCGGCCAGCCGAGCAGCGCCGCCAGCATCTGGCCGGTCTGGTTGCAGTCGTCGTCGATGGCCTGCTTGCCGAGCAGCACCAGCTGCGGAGCTTCCTTTTCGACCAGCACCTTGAGCAATTTGGCGACGGCGAGCGGCTGCAGCTCGGCATCCGTCTGCACCAGGATGGCGCGGTCGGCACCCATCGCCAGCGCGGTCCGCAGCGTCTCCTGGGCGCCGGCCGGGCCGATCGAGACGGCGACCACCTCGGTGGCCTTGCCGGCTTCCTTCAAGCGGACCGCCTCTTCGACGGCGATCTCGTCGAAGGGATTCATCGACATCTTGACGTTGGCGGTCTCCACGCCCGAGCCGTCCGCCTTCACGCGGACCTTCACATTGTAGTCGACCACCCGTTTGACGGGCACCAGCACCCTGCTCAACTCGGCATCCCTCCCTAATTCCGTATGGGTATGGCCGTGGCATCGCGCATCGCCCTGCACGGCGACCGCCACGGTCCGTTGTCTCGTTACCGGCTCCGGTTGGAGTTCCCGGCCTCTATTCCACAGCCGTCTCTCCAGCCGCAGCGAGAACGAGCCGTGCCTTGCGTGCCACCGCTTCGTCGACCATGCGGCCGGAGACGACGCCGACGCCCTTGAGGCTTTCCAGCAGGATGCGGCGGGCCTCCGCCACGGCCTCCGCACTCGGCGTCAGCGCTTCGTTGATGACGGCCACCTGCCTTGGATGGATGGCCGCCTTGCCCCCAAAGCCGAGGCGGATGGATGCATGCGTTTCGGCGCGCAGTCCGGGATCGTCGTCCGGCATGAAGTACGGTGAATCGATGGCGGCAAGCCCGCCGAGCGCCGCCGCCTGGACCACCCGGCTGCGCGCCAGCAACAACGGCTCCCACGCGCAGTCCGCACCGAGATCGGCGGCGAAGTCGGCGGCCCCGAAGAACAGCGCATCGAGGCGCGGAGTGGCGCGCGCCATGGCCTCGGCCTTCTCCACGCCTCCGGCGCTCTCGATCAGAGCGATCAGGCGGGCGGTCTTTCCCGCCTGGGTCAACAGCCCGTCCAGCAAGCGCAGGATGTCTGGCGAGTCGGCCTTGGGGACGATGATCGCGTCGGGCTGCGCTCCGGAGTGCAGGAGGGCCAGCATATCTTCAAGCCCGAACGCCGTGCCTGGAGCGTTGATGCGCAATGCACGCCCTGTATGGCCATCCGGCGCCTGGGACAGCCAGTCCATCGCTGCGGTCCGTGCCGCGGCCTTGCCGCCGGCCGCAACGGCATCCTCCAAATCGATGATGACGACGTCGGCACCGACCTCGGCCGCCCGAGTGAAGCGCTCCGGTTTGGTGCCGGGCGTAAACAGCCAGCTGCGGCGGGGCATCACGCGGCCTCCAGTTCGGCCTGCATGGCGATCCGTCCGGCGGGATCGAGCGCCCACAGCGATGCCCCGTCCGGGGTCGGCGTTCCGCAGAGCGTAAAGGGCTGCACGTCGAACAAAGGCCGTTGCGCGCGGAACTGGAAGGTGGAGATCCGGGCGCCGGGGTTGTGACGCAGGAACAGGTCCATCAGCAGGGTGGCGATCAGCGGACCATGAACCACAAGCCCCGGGTATCCCTCGACCACCTCGGCGTATTGCCGGTCATAGTGGATCCGATGGCCGTTGAAAGTAAGCGCCGAGAAACGGAACAGCAGCATCGGGTCGGCGTCGACGGTCCGCTCCCACACGGCCGAGGGTGCCGGGTCGGCCGGGTCGGTTGATGGCGCGGCACCGGGAGCCGCGGCCTCACGATAGACGATGTTCTGCAACTCGCGCAGCGCAGGACCGTCCTGAACGAAGACGTCATGCGCGACCGTCACGAACAGCATGGGGCCCGACCGTCCCGTCTTGGGCTCCACGGAAAGGATGGTCGAGCGCCGGCGCAGGGCCTCGCCTTGGCGGATCGGCGCGAGAAATTCAAGGCGTCCGCCGGCGAACATGCGGCGCGGCAACGGCACCGGAGGCAGGAAGCCGCCGCGGTGGGGATGGCCGTCGCGGTCGAGCATCCCCTGCATGGCTTTCGGCAGGAAGTACAGCCAATGCCCGAGCGGCGGCACCTCGCCGGATCGCCAGGGCGGATCCGCGTAATCCAGCGTGGCGGCCAGCGCCAGAAGCGGCGGCACCGCGGCGACGTCGAGGTTCTCCTCCTCGCGCCCGATCCAGTCCTTCAGGTTTTCCAGGTTCATCATACCCATCCCTCGCGGGCGTCCCGGTCAGAACGACTTCGGCATTTGGAGCACGTGCGTGCCGACGTGGGACAGAATCAGGTTGGTGGAGATCGGCGCGATCTGATAGAGGCGCGTTTCGCGGAACTTGCGCTCGATGTCGTACTCTTCCGCGAAGCCAAATCCGCCGTGGGTCTGCAGGCACGTATCGGCGGCATGCCAGGAGGCCTCGGACGCCAGCATCTTCGCCATGTTGGCTTCGGTACCGCATGGGATGCCGGCGTCGAACATGGACGAGGCCCTGTCGACCATCAACGCCGCGGCCTGCGTCTCCACGTAATTGCGTGCGATGGGAAACTGGACGCCCTGGTTGGCGCCGATCGGGCGGCCGAACACCTCCCTCTCCCGGGCATAGGTCGAGGCGCGGTCGATGAAGAAACGGGCGTCACCGATGCATTCCGACGCGATCAGGATGCGTTCCGCGTTCATGCCGTCGAGGATGTAGCGGAAGCCCTTGCCCTCCTCACCGATCAGATTCTCCGCAGGGACCTCCAAGTTGTCGAAGAACAGTTCGGTGGTGGCGTGATTGATCATGGTGCGGATCGGCCGGATGGTCAGCCCGTTGCCGACCGCCTGGCGCATATCGACCAGAAGAACACTCATGCCCTCCGCGGGCTTGGCCGCCTGATCGCGAGGCGTGGTGCGCACCAGCAACAGCATCAGGTCGGAATGTTCGGCGCGCGAGATCCAGACCTTCTGGCCGTTGACGATGTATTTGTCGCCCTCCCGTTGGGCGAAGGTGCGGATGCGGGTGGTGTCGGTGCCGCTCGTCGGTTCGGTCACTCCGAACGCCTGGAGGCGGAGCGACCCATCGGCAATTCCTGGCAGATAGGCCTGCTTCTGGGTCGGCGTGCCGTGCCGCAGGAGGGTGCCCATCGTGTACATCTGGGCGTGGCAGGCTCCGCCGTTGCAACCGCTGCGGTGGATTTCCTCGAGGATCGCGGTCGCCGCACCGAGGCCGAGGCCGGAGCCGCCGTATTCCTCGGGGATCAGCACCGAGAGAAAGCCCGCCTGCGTCAATGCCTGGACGAATTCGGTCGGGTAAGTGCGGCTCGCATCGAGCTTGCGCCAGTATTCGCCAGGGAAACCCGCGCACAAACGGCGGACAGACTCTCTGATTTCGGGAAAGGAATCCGCGTCCATTTCAATTCCATTAGCGTTGCGGGTTGATGTTCGGGGAATTAAACGGCGCTTGGACGATATCCGTCAAATGGGATGTCATCTATGCAGGTCATAGGGTCCCACTATGGCGGCGTGGCGGAAACGCAATGCGGCCGGTTACCCCTGAAGGCGGGGAGGACCGTCGTTTCAAGCCGTGCCTCCGCGTCACTCCGAGGCATGGCCCTACAGTCCCGGATAGTTCGGTCCGCCACCGCCCTCGGGGGTCACCCAGTCGATGTTCTGGGTGGGATCCTTGATGTCGCAGGTCTTGCAGTGGACGCAGTTCTGAGCGTTGATCCGCAGGCGCGGATCGCCGCCGTCCCCGCTGCGGACGATCTCGTACACCCCGGCCGGGCAGTAGCGGGTCTCCGGCGCGTCGTAGAGCGCCAGATTGATGCGGATCGGCGTCTCCGCGTCCTTCAGCGTCAGGTGCGGCGGCTGGTCTTCCTCGTGGTTGGTGTTCGACAGGTACACCGAGGACAGCCGGTCGAAGCTCACCGTGCCATCCGGCTTGGGATAGGCGATCGGCTGCGCGTCGCCGGCCTTCTTCAGCGTCGCGTGGTCCGGGTGCCTGTGGTGCAGCGTCCACGGCGACCTGCCGCCGACGACCGTCTCGTAGGCCGCGTTGGCGAGGCCGGCCCACAGGCCCTTCCGAAAGCCGGGCCGGATGTTGCGCACCCGGTACAGCTCGTCCCACACCCAGGATTTCCTGAGGCGCGCCTGGTATTCCGTCACCTCGCGCCCGTCGCCGCCGCCGGTCAGGTGGTCGAACACCGCCTCGGCCGCGACCATGCCCGACTTCATGGCGGTGTGGTTGCCCTTGATCTTCGGCACGTTCAGGAAGCCGGCGCCGTCGCCGACGATCAGGCCGCCGGGAACGGTCAGCTTCGGGATCGACTGGAAGCCGCCCTCGCTCAGTGCGCGGGCGCCGTAGGCCAGACGCCGGCCGCCTTCGAAGGTCGGACGGATGGCCGGGTGCGTCTTGTAGCGCTGAAACTCTTCGAATGGGCTCAGATGCGGGTTGGCATAGTCCAGCCCCACCACGAAACCGACCGACACCAGATTGTCCGACAGGTGGTACAGGAACGAACCGCCGTAGGTGTCGGGGGTCAACGGCCAGCCGATGCTGTGTTTGATCAGGCCCGGATTCGATTTGGCTGGGTCGATTTCCCACAGCTCCTTGATGCCGAGGCCGTAGGTTTGCGGATCGACGCCGTCGCGCAGGTTGAAGCGCGCCATCAGCGTCTTGGTCAGGCTGCCGCGGCACCCCTCGGCGAAGATGGTCTGCCTGGCATGCAGCTCGACGCCAGGGGTGTGGTTGCCGGTGGGCCTCCCATCCCTGCCAATGCCCATGTCGCCGGTGGCGACGCCCTTCACCACGCCCTGTGGATCATGGAGCACTTCCGCACCGGCGAAGCCGGCATAGATCTCGACGCCCAGCTGCTCCGCCTGCTGGCCGAGCCAGCGGCCGAGATCGCCCAGCGAAATGATGAAATTGCCGGTGTTGTGCATCTGCGGGGGGGTCGGCAGGCGGAACGCCTTGGCCTCGGTGAGGAAGAGGAAGCGGTCCTCCTTGGCCGGGGTATCGAGCGGGGCGCCCTTGTCGCGCCAGTCCGGGATCAGTTCGTCGAGCGCATGTGTCTCGAACACCGCGCCGGAGAGCAGGTGCGCTCCCACCTCCGAACCCTTTTCGATGACGCAGACCGAGAGCTCCTTTCCGCTTTCCTGCGCCAGTTGCTTCAGACGGATGGCCGCGGACAGGCCGGACGGACCCGCGCCCACGACAAGCACGTCGAATTCCAAGCTCTCGCGTCCACTCATGTGCATTTCCATTGAGGAGGCGCAGCGGGCCTCGAAAAAGAGGGGAGAGTGTTCGCATCACCCCGACCGAGCGCCGCGCTTCGCGGGGAACGCGCGGTGCGGCGGGAGGTTCTGACTGCGTTTCGCCGCGCGCCGAAGTCGCCGCATCCCGCAAAATGCGATGGTTTGGAAAGGGAGCCGGGCGATGCACGCCCGGCTCAAGTCCCGCACTCCGCCAGGAGGAAGAAAGCGCAGAGCGCGGGAAACTGAGGACAATGTCGAAGGCGCGTGCCGAAGAGGGGCGCGATCCCAGCCTTCATCTTTTCGATGAAATCCGTGGAACGGACAGCGGCTCCAGCGCAAAGGTGCCCAGCCGCATCCAGGCCGTGTTGTATTGGACCGGTACGCGGGCTTCCCCGGTCCGGTCGAGCGCCACCGCCGCACGCAACGGCCAATAGGGATCCCGAAGCATTTCGCGGCCGAGATAGACCAGATCGGCCTGCCCCTCCCGGATGATGCCCTCGGCCTGGGAGGGCTCCAGGATCATCCCGACGGCCGCCACCGGAATTCCGGCGCCGCTACGGACCGCCTCGGCACCCGGAACCTGGTAACCAGGACCGAAGGGAATGGTGGGGCGCGGTACGTTCCCCCCGGACGACACGTCGATCAGATCGACCCCATCCTCCTTGAGCCAGCGGGCAAGCTGCACCGTGTCCCCGGTGCTCCATCCGCCATCGGTCCAGTCGGTGTGGGACAGCCGGAAGGACAGCACCTTGCCGGCCGGCCAGACGGAGCGGACCGCCTGCGCCACCTCGCGGGTGATGCGGCAGCGGTTTTCCAGAGTGCCGCCATACTCGTCCCCGCGCCGGTTGGACAGCGGCGAATTGAACGAGTGAAGCAGATAGCCGTGGGCCGCATGAACCTCCAGCCAGTCGTAGCCGGCCGCGTCTGCCCTCCGGGCCGCGGCGGCGAAAGCCTCCACTGTCCGCCGGATCTCTTCGCCGGTCATCTCGCGCGGGGCGGCATAGCCGTCGTCGAACGCCAGCGGGCTGGCGCCGTCCAGCGGCCATGCTCCCTCCTCCTCCGTAAGGGGGCGGCCCTGCTGTTCGCGCGGGTCGAGTTCCCAGGGCGGGAGCCGGGCGGCCTTGCGTCCGGCATGGGCGAGCTGGATCCCGGCCGCCGCGCCCTGGCTTTTCAGGAAGCGGACGATGCGGGCATGTCCTTCCACATGCCCGTCACGCCAGAGTCCCAGGTCGGACGGGGTGATGCGTCCCTCCGGCAGCACCGCGGTTCCCTCCGTCAGCACCAGTCCGGCGCCGCCGGCCGCGCGGGAGCCGAGATGGACGAGGTGCCAGTCGTTCACCTCCCCATCGACGGAGCTGTACTGGCACATCGGCGAAACGCCGATGCGGTTGCGCAACGTGACGCCGCGAAGGGTGATCGGGTCGAAAAGGCTGGACATTTGAAATCCTCGAAGAACTCGGGCCAGGTCCTGCATGTCCCGCCGCCCTGCTATTTCCGGTAATATTGCCATTCGAGCATCAGGCACCCCCGACGGGAGCCGTAGGGGCCATGCGGCGTGCCCGGCGGCCGGCAGGAATAGGCAGGTGCCTGGATGCCGGATGGGCCGGTGCCATCCTCGAACTGCATGTCTCCCTCCAGGAGGTAGACCTCTTCCCAGTAGTCGTGCACCAGGGTGGCGGACGTGGCGAATCCCGGTGCGAAGCGGACGATCCGGGTGCGCGCACCGGTTTTCGACGTCTCGTCCAGGTCGTCGGAGAGGAGTTTCACCTGCAAGGCGGCCGGGTAGCCCTTCAGCGGTTCCCAGCCTTCGGACAGGTCGAGCGCGGTCAGGTCGATGGGACGGCGCGGAGTGTTCATGCTGCTGGTCTCCGGAAAGCGATGTGCGCCGCTGCGCAAGGCCGGTTGCGTATGGCCTGCCGGGCAAGGGTCGCGGAGGGTAGCATTCCATTTTCGCCGTACCGAAGGAAGAGCCGGAGCCCGGCCGCTCCGGCCCCATAGGAAGCGGCTATCCCGGACATAGCCGATAAGCCACGGGGGCCGCACGGCCGCTCCGACATGCGTCAGGCCGCGGCTTCGCCGACGCTCAGATAGCGGTTGCGCAGGGCCTCGTCCTCCAGCAGGGCCGATCCCCTGCCCTCCCATGCCACGGCCCCTTTTTCGATGATGTACTGCCGGTCGACCACCTTGCAGACCGCCTCGATCTCCTTGTCGACGACGATCATCGACATGCCGTCGGAGCGGAGCATGGCGAGGTTGGCCCATATTTCCTCGCGGATCAGCGGGGCCAGCCCCTCCGTCGCCTCGTCGAGGATCAGCAGCGACGGATTGGTGACCAGCGCCCGTCCGATCGCCAGCATCTGCTGCTCGCCGCCGGACAGCAGGTTGCCCGGATTCCCCAGCCGCTCGCGCAGGCGCGGGAAGACCTCCAGCACCCGGTCGTAGGACCAGCTGCGCCCGGCGTTCCGCATGGGCGCCGGACGGGCCGCCATCAGCAGGTTCTCCCGCACGGTCAGGTTGGGAAAAATCCGGCGCCCCTCCGGAACCAGACCGACACCGCGCCGGGCGATCCGGTGGGCCGGCATCGCATCGATCCGCGCCCCGTCGAAGGCGATGGTCCCGCCGCGCGGCGGGCAAATGCCCATGATCGTATTGATCGTGGTCGTCTTTCCCATCCCGTTGCGGCCGACGAGCGCGATCGCCTCCCCCTTCGCCAGCCGGAGGGAGAGGCCGTGCAGGATGCGGACGGCGCCGTAGCCGGCCTGGACGTTCGACAATTCGAGAAGCATGCCGCCCCCTTAATGCTGATGACCGAGATAGGCGGCCTGGACCGCCGGGTCGGCGCCGATCTCGGCCGGCGTGCCGGTGGCGATCACGCTGCCGCGCACCAGAACGCTCACCCGGTCGGCCAGGGAGAACACCGCGTCCATGTCGTGCTCCACCATGACGATGGTGTAGCGGCCCTTGAGCGATTTCAGCAGCTGCACCAGCCGCTGGCTCTCGTCACGTCCCATGCCGGCCATCGGCTCGTCGAGCAGGAGCAGCTTCGGCTCCATCGCGAGCGCGATCGCGATCTCCAGCTGGCGGCGGTCGCCGTGCGACAGGTGGGCCGCCATGCTATGCGCCCGGCCGCCCAGGTTGACCAGCCGCAGGCACTCCATCGCCGGTTCCTGCAGCCGGCGGTCGTCGTCGGCCCGCTTCCAGAAACGGAAGCTGTGCCCCTGCCGTGCCTGGATCGCCAGCGCCACGTTCTGCAGCGCGGTGAAGCCGGCGACGATCGAGGTGATCTGGAACGACCGTGCAACCCCCAGCAAGGCCCGGCGATGCACCGGTTCCCGCGTGATTTCCACCCCGTCGAACCGGATGGTGCCGGCGTCGGGCAGGATGCCGCCGTGCAGCTGGTTGATGAAGGTCGTCTTGCCTGCTCCGTTCGGACCGATCAGGGCATGCGTTTCGTGCCGGCGGATGTCGAGCGACAGGTCGCGGGTCACTTGCAGCCCGCCGAACCGCTTGCCCAGCCCGACGACCTGCAGAATGGACTCAGTCATGGCCGCGCCCTCCGTCGCCGCTGCGCAGGGCGCCGATCAGGTTGGCGAGACCGTCGCGCAGGAACAGGACCAGCAGGATGATGATGATGCCGAAGGGAAGCTGCCAATGGATGGTCAGCGCCGACAGGACGAGTTCCAGCAGCAGGAACACCACGGCCCCCAGGGCCGGGCCCCAGACCGTCGCCATGCCGCCGAGCACGACCATGACGATCAGATCGCCGGATCGCACCCAGGACATCTCGGCCGGGCTGATGAAGGTCTGCGACACGACCAGCAGGGCTCCCGCCAGTCCGGCGATCGCCCCGGCGATGACGAAGACCGCCAGACGATAGCTCAGCGGCGCGATGCCGACCGAGGACACGCGCCGGTCGTTGCCGGCGGCGGCGCGGATCACCATGCCGAAGCGGCTGTCGACGAGCCGCGTCCCCGCCACCAGCACGGCGAGCAGCACCGCCAGGCACAGGTAGAAGATCGCGGTCCGCCCGCCGAGCGCCATGCCGGCGACGTCGAGCGATGTGGAGACCTGAAGCCCCTCCTCGCCGCCGTACCGTTCCAGCGCGACGAAGAAGTAGAAGAACATCTGGTTGAAGGCGAGCGTGATCATGATGAAGTAGGCGCCGGCCGTCCGCAGGGCGATCAGCCCGAAGGCCGCGGCGGCCAGCCCGCTTCCCAGGACCGCCGCCGGCACCAGGACCAGCAGCTCGGTCGTGCCGTGCTCCGCCAGGATCGCCACGGTGTAGCCGCCGAGCCCGAACAGGGCGGCATGCATCAGGCTGACCAGCCCGGCGACGCCCAGGACGATGTTCAGCGAGACGGCGGCGATGGCGAACACCACCATGCGGGTGAACACGCGTATCAGGAACGGCTGGTCCAGCCCCTCGGCCAGCACCGGCACGAGGGCCAGAAGGCCGACCAGGATGATGACCGGCGCCAGACGGCGTAGCGGTTCCAGGCCGGACAAGGATGCTGACCGTCGAAAGGTCGTTTGTTGAGGATTGTCAAGCATGGCTCGGAAACAGACCTCCCGGTCGCAGGGCGAGCAGGGCCGCCATGATGACGTAGATCGCCATGGACCCCAGGGCGGGGTGCAGCAGCACCCGGCCGAAGGTGTCGCCCAGGCCGATGAGCAGAGCCGCGACGAAGGCGCCGCGGATCGACCCCAGGCCGCCGACCACGACGACCACCAGCGCCAGGATCAGGATCGGCTCTCCCATGCCGACCTGGACCGCGAGGATCGGTCCGGCCATGACGCCGGCCAGGCCGGCCAGGGCCGCGCCGGCGACGAACACCACGGAGAAGACGCGCGAGACGTCGATGCCGAGCGCCGCCGCCATGGTCCGGTCGCTGGCTCCGGCGCGGACCCACATGCCGCCGCGGGTGTGCGTCACCAGCACATAGAGGACTCCGGCCATGACCAGCCCGACCACCAGGACCACCAGCCGGAACACCGGATATTGCAGGTCGGGGAGCAGCGGCACCGATCCCGCCAGCAGGCCGGGCAACGGCATGGCCAGGGGCGTCGCCCCCCAGATCATGCGGACCAGCTCGTTCGCCGCCAGGATCAGCCCGAAGGTCGCCAGCGTCTGGTCCAGATGGCTACGGCGATAGAAGTGCCTCAGCAGGATGCGGTCGACCGCATAGCCGACCGCGGCGGCGGCCGGCACCGCGACCAGCACGGCCAGCAGGAAGCTTCCCGTCGCTGCCAGCACGCTCGCCGCCACGTAGGCGCCGATCATGTAGAGCGAGCCGTGCGCCAGATTGATCAGGTTCATGATGCCGAACACCAGCGTGAGCCCGGCCGACATCATGAAGAGCATCACGCCGAGCTGACATCCGTTCAGCACCTGCTCGATGATCAGGTTGAGGGTCATGTCGTGAATCCCGGCTTGAGGACCGGGAGATGGGCGACCGTTCCTGTATTTTGCATGTCTCCACCCTGTCTCATGAATTATTGCCGGAAGCCGGCGGTCCGGTTCGGTGGAAGCGGCCCGCGCGGATGCGGATCGCGCCGTCGATCGAAGGACGGCGCGGCGGCTGATCTTTTCCGCGGGCATGACGTCTTGAGCGGGCTTCCAGGAGATCGCACGATCCCGCAGCGAAGCGCATACATTCCGTTTTACCAACGAACTTTTTGGGATGCGCAGGCCCTTAAGGCCCAACTGGTTTGGAAGAATAACACCCGGCGGTCGGGCGACCTAGGCCCCAGTCGGACTGCCGGCCCAGCCATAGGACCGGCCTATGCCGGATACGGGTTGCAGGTGAGGAAGCCGCCACCGGCGGCCGGGCGCGGCGCCGTCAGGCCGACGCCACCTGCTTGAGGAAGCCGTCCACCTGCACCCGCAGGGAATCCGCTTCGCCGGCCAGCGCCGTCGCGGCAGCCAGAACGTGTCCGGCAATCCCGTCGGTGCTCGCCATGGCGGCCGAGACCCCGCCGATGCTCTTGGAGGCATCGCCCGTCCTCCCGGCCACCCGCTGCATTCCGGTTGCGATCTCGCGGATCGCGATGCCCTGCTTTTCCACGGCGTCCGACACCCCTTCGGTGACCGCGTCGATCCGGCCGATGATGTCGGTGATGGCCTGGATGGCCTGGGCCGAGTCCTGCGACGCCCTCTGCACCGACAGGATCCGGCCCGTGATGCTCTCCGTCGCCCGCGAGGTCTGGCTGGCGAGCTGCTTGACCTCCCCCGCGACCACGGCGAAACCGCGTCCCGCTTCTCCAGCCCGGGCCGCTTCGATGGTGGCGTTCAGCGCCAGCAGGTTCGTCTGTTCGGCGATGCCGTGGATCAACTGCACGATGGCTTCGATCTCCGACGCGGCCTGCGACAGCGCGGCCATCTTGCGGGTCGACTCCCTGGCTGCAGCGGTGGCTTCCGCCGTGATCCGGACCGAGCTGTCCATCTGCTGGCCGATCTCGCCGATCGAGGCCGACAGCTCCTCCGTCGCCGCAGCGACGGTCTGGACGTCGCTCGTGACGCCGGAGGCCGCGTCCGCGGCGCTCGACGCCTCGCCGGATGCCTGACCGGTGGTCGCGGACAGGCGCGACGCGGTGTCCTGCAAGCTCCGGGCGGAGGAGCCCACCGTCTCCACCACCCGATGGACGTTCCGGTCGAACGACGCGGCGAGCGTTTCCATCGCCGCGCGCCGCGCCATCCCCGCCTGCTCCCGGATGCCGTCCTGCTCCCGCTTCAGGCGATCCATCTCCAGGATGTTGGCCCGGAAGACGTCGAGCGCCTCCGCCACGGTGCGCAGTTCGTCCCGCCTGTCGTGGCCCGGCACGCTGTCGATCATCTCGCCGCGGGCCAGACGGCGCATGGCGGTGACGATCCCGGCCAGCGGACCGGTGATCCCCCGCCCGATCCCCCAGGCGAGGCCGCTCCCGATCACCAGGGCGAACAACACCCCCGCCGCGATCAGCCAGCCGGCTTCCCGCCGCCCCTGCTCCATCCGGTCGAGCCCGAGGCGGCGCAGCCGCTCGGCCTGCGCGGTGACCTCTCCGGCACTGGCATACAGGCTGGCGGTCAGGCGCCGCTGCTCCGATTTGGCGGCGACGATCTTCCCGGCGCCGGCGCGGAGCTGCCCGATGTCGTTGCGAAGCCTGCCCAAATTCCGACGGATGTCCGGGTCGGCGACGCGGAAATAGATCTCCTCGGTGATCCCCAGCAGCAGCCCGGTCGATTCGTCGAGATCGGCGCTGTCGGTTCCGCTGGCGACCAGCGCCAGACCCTCGGCTTGCGCACGGTTGCTGAGCCCGATCGTGGTGAGCGCGGCATCGCGGAGATCGGTGGCCTTGGTCAGCCGATCCTGCGCCTCCTCCATCTGGTCGTTCACGGTATTGCGCTCCTCCAGAACCGCAGTCCTCAGCAGGCCCATGCGGTCCCGCACCAGCGCCAGCGCTCCGTCGAGCCCCCGCCCGTCGGCAGCGCGGAGCGCGGCATCGAGCGCCCCCGTGTAGGCGTCCAGCGCGGCGGCCAGCGCCGCCGCCGCGCCGTCGCCCAACCTTGCCCGCAGGGCCGTCACCGCACCCCCGGTCCCGTCTAGAACCCAGCGCAGCCGCTCCGCATCGGCCGGATCGACCGATCCCGTCCAGACGGCCTGCGCGCCTTGAAGTTCCGCGAGGTTCTGGCCGAGCGCGCTCATCAGTTGATCAACCACCGCGGCCTTCGCCTGACGCTGCTTCACCTGGGCGAAGGCGGTCCGCGCCGCCGACACCTCCTTGGCCTGGGCGTCGGCGATGGCGGTCGCCACCGCCTGCAATCCCCCGGTCACCTCGGTCAGGGAGCGGCTGATCTCCCGGATGGCGCCCTGCTGCGCGGTCTGCTCCTCGAAGGCGGCCCTGAAGACCCCGACCGGCGCCTCGAGCACCGCCTGCTCGCCGGTGGCGATCTCCGACAGCCGGCCGACCAGGGCGATGTCCGCGAGCACCTGCCGGATCAGCCGCTCTGCGTCCTTGCCCAAGTCTTTGTCCACGTCATTGCCCGGCGTCGTACCCCGCCCCGCCCTGTCGCCGGCAGCGACCATGGCGGCGGCATCCATCGCCAGCTGCTGCGCCGCCTGGGCGCCGGCGACATGCCGCGCGAAGGCCTCCAGACCCTGCCAGCCGGCGGCTGCGACGGCTGCCGTCAACAGCAGCAGGCCGAGGAAGCCGCCCATGATCCTGGTTCTGATGGACATTGGAAATCCCCGTTTGGCACGCGGCGGCATCGTCCGCCGCCGGCCG
The DNA here is from genome assembly GCF_003116035.1 of Azospirillum sp. TSH64. Taxonomy (GTDB): domain Bacteria; phylum Pseudomonadota; class Alphaproteobacteria; order Azospirillales; family Azospirillaceae; genus Azospirillum. Next base: position 778,348 of record NZ_LGQW01000015.1, on the reverse strand, counting down.
TCACTGTCCGATGCGGGCCTTCAGCTCGTCGGGCAGGATCCGTTGCCGCTCCACCAGCTTTCCGCCCTGAATCTGGCTGACGATCACGGGGATGAGCATCTGCTGCGCCGACCCGTAATCCGCCTTCCCACCATAGGCGGCCGGCCCGTAGAAGGAATCGAACACCACCTCGGGCAGGGCCGCCGCGACCTTGCGCGGATCGACGCTCTGCGCCTTTTCCATGCCGGCCTTGAGCGCCATCACGGCGTTGTAGGCGCCGATCTCGATGGCGTTCAGGTTCTCGCCGAACGTCGCGCGGGCCTCCTCGTTGATCGCCTTCTGTCTTTCTGTCGCGAACGGCCCGTCGAAGGGAATGGCGGCACCGACATAGACGCCGTTGGCTGCCTCGCCGCCGGTCTGGACGATGCCGTCGGTGCCCGATCCTGTGCCTTCGACCTTCACGCCGTCCCAGCCCAGCACCTTCAGCTCCCTGAGGATCGAGCCGCTCTCGCCGGGGGGCGAGGTTCCGAGGTCGACCGCATCCGGCTTCATGCCGGCGATCTTGGCGGCGATCGGCTGGAACTCGGTGGTTCCGCGCTCGTACCAATCGCTCGACACCACCTTGACGCCCAGCGACTCCCAGACCTTGCGGTTGACCGGTTCGGAGTCCTGCCCCGTCGCGTCGTTGGGATTGAGCAGCACCACCGTCCTGATACCGGGATTCTCGTTCTTCACATAGCCCAGAAGCGGTCCGAACAGTTCGTACGGCGTGTTCATCTGGGTGAAGGTCAGCGGGAAGTTCGGACCCTTGATGCTGGCGCCCCAGGCAACCGTGAACAGCAGGGCGCCATTCCGTTCCGACAGCGACTGCAACGCCCGCACCGGCGCGGTTCCGATGCTCAGCGCGATGAAGCGCACCCCGTCGCGGTTCAGCAGCGTCTGCGCCACCTTCGCCCCGTCGGCGGCGTTGTATTTGTTGTCGTAGGAGATGCATTCGAAAGAATAGGTCTTGCCGGCGACCTTGACCCCTCCCGCTGCGGCGACGTCCTGCGCCGCCCGCTTGCAGAGCCAGTCCGCCGCCTTGCCCCAGACGGCCGCGGTACCGGACAGCGGCACCGAGAGGCCGAGCTTGACCACCTCGTCCGCCGCCCGGCCGGTCCCGGCCGCCAAGGTGATCATGCCGCCGACGGCCAGAGCCAGCCTGACGCTTCCCTTCATGGTCCCTCTCCCTGATTTGAATTGGTGCTGGCAGGACGCACCGTGTCGGTCCGGCAGGCCGTGCGCCTACCGGCCGCCGATCATCGGGCGCCTGCAAATATCCGGGAAACAGTGTATTCACCGACAATGTATTTCCAGCGGTAATACGCCAGTTTTAAACTATTCCTCTCATAGGATTTTACTATGGCCCGAATTTCTTCCGTTGTGGTCACGCCGTTCGTCGGGAGAATGTTTTGAAGTCGACAAACGATTTATCGGGAATGAGGGAAAATGGCCAAACAGGCGACACACTACATCTGGTCCGACCTGCCGTCGGAACATCTGCGTGGATCGATCACCCGGCGCTTCGTTACGAGCGAGACCGTGATGGTCGGCGAGGTGAAGTTCCGCAAGGGCGACACGGTGCCCCGCCATTCCCACCCGAACGAACAGTTCACCCACGTCATCTCCGGCGCCTTGAAATTCGCGTTCGGCGATGAGGGGGAACAGGAGATCGTCGTCGGCGCCGGTGGGATCGTGGTGATCCCTTCCGGCCTGCCCCACAGCGTCGAGGCCCTGGAGGACACGCTCGAATACGACATCTTCAACCCGCCCCGGCAGGACTGGATCGATCCGGCCAGCGGCTTTCTGCGCGGCTGAACAGGGATCACCGGGGAGTCCGCCGCCTCAGCGGATCCCCTTCAGCATGCCGCCATCGACCTGCAGCGTCGCGCCGGTGACGTAGGAACTGCGCGGCGAGGCCAGGAACGCCACCACGTCGGCGACCTCTTCCGGTTCGCCGACACGGCCAAGCGGAATCTCCCGACCCAAGGCCGCCCTCAGATCCTCCAGGCTGCTTCCGATCTTCGCGGACGCCTTTTCGAGGCGCCCGGTATGCACCGGCCCTGGGCAAACGGTGTTGATGCGGATGTTGTCGGCGCCAAGTTCGATCGACGCGGTTTTGGCGTAGCCGATCACCCCCGCCCAGGTCGCGACGGACAGCCCATAGCTGGCGATCGGCTGGATGGCCGATATGGCGGTGATGTTGACCACACTGCCGCCGCCGCGCCGCCGCATCGACGGGACGAAGCCGCGGGTCAGGCGGACGACGCTCATCAAATTCTGCTCGACCGCCATCGCCCATCGGGCATCGTCGAAGCCGAGCAGCTCGCCGACCGGTGGCGCGCCGTCGTTGTTGACCAACACGTCCGCTCCCCCGTAATGGGCGAGGGATTGCGTGACGATGCGCTCGCAATCCTCGGCGCTGCGGATATCGGCGGTGATGGGAAGCACCTCGGCGCCGGTCTGGCTGCGGATGCGGTCCGCCGCGTCCGCCAGCGCCGCCTCCTTACGGGCGCTGATCGCCAGTTTCATCCCTTCACCGGCCAGCATGCGCGCGATGGCATAGCCGATGCCCTGGCTGGCGCCGTTCACGACGGCGACCTTCCCGGCCAACCGCAAGTCCATGATGCCTCCTGCCGGAAATCAAGCTTCAGCGCGCCAGCCCAAGCTGACGGGCTTCGCGTTCCAGCCCCTCGCGGAACGGTGGGGCCGCGACGTCGATCATCCGCTTCACCCGCTGCGACAGGGTGAGGCCGCGCAGATCGGCCAGGCCATGCTCCGTCACGATGATGCCGGCATCGGAGCGGGCCGTGCTGACCGGGCCGGAGAGGTGGCCGACGATGCGGCTGACCGTCCGATCTCCGCCGCCGGCGGTCGCCGGCAGGGCGATGATGGGCAGTCCACCGCGCGAGCGGTGGGCACCGCGCAGGAAATCGACCGCACCGCCGACCGCACCGACATGGACCCCCCTGACCGTTTCGGCATTGATCTGGCCGGTCAGATCCACCTCGATCGCGGAGTTGATCGCGACGAAGCGATCGATGCTCTCCAGAACGCCGGTATCGTGCGTGTAGGCGGTGGCCCGCAGCGACACCGCCGGATTTCGGTCGGCGAACTGGTACAGACGCCGGCTGCCCATCAGCATTCCGGCCACCGACACCCCGCGATCGACCGTCTTGCGGGCGTTCGTCACGACGCCCCGCTCGATCAGGTCGACCACCTCGTCGCCGATCACGCCGGAGTGGATCCCCAGGTCGCGCCGATCGGCGAGGTCGCCCAGGATCGCTTTAGGCACGCCACCCAGCCCCATCTGCAAGGTCGAACCATCTTCGATCAGGGCGGCGACCCGCCGGGCGATCGCCCGGTCCACGGGACCGGCATCAGCTGCCGGCAACTCCACCACCGGCCGCGCGGTCCGCACCATCACGTCGATGGCGTCGGCCGGCAGGACCCCGTCCCCCCCGGTCCAGGGAGCCCGCCCGTTCACTTCGGCGATGACCAGACGGGCCGCGGCGACCAGCGGCACCAGATACTCGTGCGCGAGGCTGAGGCTGAACCCATGCGGCCCTTCCGCCACCTGCACCAGCAGAACGTCGACCGCTCCGGGAAGCCTGGCCGCCATGTCCGAGTAATGGCAGGGCAGCGGGTCGAGCAACCCGGCGGCGGCCAGCCGCCGGTTCTCCCCGGTGCCGCAATAGCTGGAGAAGGTGACGGCATCGGCATGCGCCGGATCGGCCGTCCCGGTCAGCGTGATCCCCAGGAAGGCGCGGAAGCCGCCGATGCGATGGCGCTGGGTCATCAAGGCGGCGGTCAGCGGCAGCGGCTCCGCCGCCGCCTGCCCCCAGGCGACCAGATCGCCGGGACGCACGAACTCGGTGAAGTCCAGCGCGTCGAGGGTGATTTCGCGCGGCACCGCTTCAGGCCGCCTCGAACAGGGCGGCAAGACCCTGCCCGCCGCCGATGCACATGGTTTCCAGCCCGTAACGTCCCTTGCGGCGGCGCAGCTCGTGCAGCAGCGTGGTCATCATCCGCACTCCGGTCGCCCCGATCGGATGACCGAGCGAGATGCCCGAGCCGTTCACGTTGAGGCGGGAGCGGTCGTCCCAGTCCCACCCCTTGAGCACCGCCAGCACCTGTGCTGCAAAGGCCTCGTTCAGCTCCACCAGATCGATGTCGGCGAAGGACAGCCCGGTCTTGCCGAACAGCCGCTTCACCGCCGGGACCGGGCCGAAGCCCATGGTCGCCGGATCGCAACCCGCTGCCGCCCAGCCGGAGAGAAAGCCCATCGGCGACAGTCCCAGCGCCTCCAGCCTGTCCTCGGCGACCACGAGGCAGGCCGCGGCGGCGTCGTTCTGCTGGCTGGCATTGCCGGCGGTCACGGTGCCGCCCTTGGTCAGGGGGCTCAGGCGCGCAAGGCTTTCCGGACTTGTTGCTGGACGGATGCCCTCGTCACGGCTGACCACCACCGGCTCCTGCTTGCGGCGGGGAACCGTGACGGGGACGACCTCCTCATCGAAACGCCCGGCCTCCCAGGCGGCGGCGGCACGCCGATGGCTCTCGGCGGCGAAGGCGTCGGCCTCATCCCGCGCGATCCCATGGATGCGGGCGAGGTTTTCGGCCGTCTCGATCATGCCGGAGATGGGACCAAAGCGGTGCTCGGGCTGCGACCGCTCCCGCCCGCGGTCGAGCCGGTCGTAGAGAGCGGCGTTTCCGGACCGGGCACCCCAGCGCATGCCGGTCGTATAGTATTCGATGTTGCTCATGCTCTCGACGCCGCCGGCCAGCACGACGTCGCAGGCCCCGGTCTCGACCATCATGGCGGCGGTGATCAGCGCCTGCAGACCACCGCCGCAGCGGCGGTCCAGCTGCATCCCCGGAACCTCGATGGGCAGCCCGGCATGCAGGGCGATCCAACGCCCGACACAGGGCGTCTCGCTGTTGGCATAGGATTGGGCGAAGACCACGTCCTCGATCAGCGCCGGGTCGATGCCCGTGCGTTCCAGCACGGCCCTGACCGCCACCGCGCCGAGTTCCTCGACCGGCACCGGCTGAAGGCTGCCGCCGAACGTGCCGACCGGTGTGCGGACCGGGCTGACAAAGGCTGCTCGTCTCATCATCGATCACTCCGGTGGCGGGATCAGACGGGATCCCAGCTGAACACATCGGCGCTGCGGTCGAGCGGCACGAAGGACGGCTTCAGCGCCGCCATGCCGTGCTCGACGATGGTGTCGGGCGTCCAGCCCTCGCCGCGGTGGATCGTGCGCAGCGGCCGGCTCTGGCTCATCAGGACGATCTCGTTGTTGCGCGCCGCGAAGATCTGCCCGGTGACGTCCTGGGCGGCGTCGGACGCCAGATAGACGGCGAGCGGCGCGTTCTTGGCCGGCGTCATCCGCATCAGCTTTTCGACGCGGGCCTTCTGCTCGGGTGTCTCGGCGGGGATGCCGCTGGTCATCCGGCTCCAGGCGAAGGGGGCGATGCAGTTGGAGCGCACGTTGTAGCGCTTCATGTCCAGCGCGATCGACTTGGACAGGGCGGCGACGCCGAGCTTGGCCGCGGAGTAGTTCGACTGCCCCAGATTGCCGATCAGCCCGGACGTGCTGGTCATGTGGACGTAGGCGCCCTTTTCCTGTGCGCGGAAATGGTCGGCGGCGGCCCGGCTGACAAAGAAGCTGCCGTTCAGGTGGACGGCGATGACGGACAGCCAGTCTTCCGGCGACAGCTTGTGGAACATGGCGTCGCGCAGGATGCCGGCATTGTTGACCACCGCGTCGATGCGGCCGAAATGGTCCAGCGCCGCCTGCACGATCTTCTGCGCGCTGGCCCATTCGCCGACGCTGTCGGTGCTGACGCAGGCGCGGCCGCCTGCCCGCTCGATGATGGCCCTGGTTTCCTCGGCCGGCGTCGCCGACAGGCCGGCGCCGCCGAGCGACGCCCCCACGTCGTTGATCACCACCGCAGCGCCGGCGGCAGCCATCGCGATGGCGATGTCGCGGCCGATCCCGCCACCGGCACCGGTGACGATGACGGCCTTTCCTTCAAGTAGCATTCGTCGAATCCTCGGGTTTGAATCTAGGAGGGCAAGCCCAGCACGCTCTTCGCCAGGATGTTCCGCTGCACCTCCGACGAGCCGCCGTAGATGGTCGCCGCGCGGGCGGTGAGGAACAGGCCGGCCGGATCCAGGTCGCGGTCGCCGTCGATCGGGTCGAGCAGGCCGGCATGCTCCGCCGCGATCTCCATCATGGTGTCGGTGATGCGCTGGAACAGTTCGCTCTGGTGGATCTTCAGGAGCGACACGTCGGGTCCCAGGCTTTCGCCGCGGCGCAGCCGGTCGGCGAAGGTCTCGAACAGCGCGTTGTGATCGGCCAGATCGAGCGCCAGCTGCGTATAGCGGTCGCAGAAGACCGGATCGTCCCAGACGCCGAGATGCCGCGCCAGATGCTTCAGCCGCGCCAGCGCGTGGGCCGACTGGCGTGGCGAGCCGAGGAAGATGCGCTCGAACCCCAGCAGAGCCTTCGCCATCGACCAGCCGCGGTTGATCTCCCCGACCAGATTGCCCTTCGGTACCCGGACATTGTCGAAGAAGACCTCGCAGAACTCGTCATGACGGTGGATGTTCAGGATCGGGCGCACCGTGATGCCGGGGCTGTCCATCGGCGCCAGCAGGAAGCTGATCCCCTCCTGCTTCTTGCCCCCCTTGGCCGTACGGACCAGCAGGAAGATCCAGTTGGCGTCCTGGGCCAGCGTCGTCCAGGTCTTCTGGCCGTTGATCACCCATTCCTCACCGTCGAGCACCGCCTCGGTCCGTAGCGAGGCGAGGTCGGAACCGGCGTTGGGTTCGCTGTAGCCCTGGCACCAGATATGCTCGCCCGAGAGGATCTTCGGGAGGAAATGGGATTTCTGTTCCTCGCTGCCGTGTCGGATCAGCAGGGGGCCGAGCAGGATGATCCCGTGGTCGGGCAGCCGGGCCGCCCCGAAACGCTCGAACTCATCGACGTAGATCAGCTGCTTGGAGGCCGAAAGGCCCATGCCGCCGTAACGCCGCGGCCAGCTGGGCGCCAGCCAGCCATGGCTGGCGAGGATCAGGTACCAGTCCCGGGCCTCGTCCCAGTGCAGCCGCTTGGCCGGGTTGCGCAAGTGGCGGGGATGGTGGCCGGCCAGGAAGGTCCGGACGGCGGCGCGGAACGCCTCGTCGCCCAGCGCGTCGAAATCCGGCGGTTGCGTCGGGATCGTCATGGTCTGTGTTCGCCTCTCGTCTGGGGTCGCCGGTTTCACGGCTCGTCCACCACTTCGTCCATCGGGGACTGGAGCGCGGCGTAGCGGCGCCGGTGCAGGGCAGCGCCGCCATAGGCGGGCGCCAGCACCATCGCCTTGCGCAGATAAAGGCCGACGTCGCACTCGTCGGTGTAGCCGATCCCGCCATGCAGCTGGATCGCCTGCCGGGTCACCAGCATCGCCGCGTCCGAAGCGCGGGCCTTCGCCCGCGACACCGCCGCCTGCGCCTCCGCACCGACGGCCCCGCCGTCGAGGCAGGCCGCGGCACTCTCGACGCTGGCGCGGGTCAGCGCCGCTTGGAGCGTCAGGTCGACCACACGATGCTGCAGAGCCTGGAAGCTGCCGATCGGCGCGTCGAACTGGCGGCGCGTCTTCAGATAGTCGACGGTCAGCGCCAGCGCCCCCTCGATTACGCCCAGCAGATATGCCGCGGTGGCGAGCGCAGCCTCGTCCAGCACCCGGCCGGCGTCGCCCGGCAGGAGTTCTCCCTGCACGCCGTCGAAATGCAGGGTCGCCAGATGCCCGCCATCCTGCCCCAGGGACCGCTCGACGGTCAGGCCGGCGGCGTCGCGCGGCACCAGGACCAGGCCGCTTTCCGTCGTCACCAGGAACTCGTCCACCCCGTCGGCGGACGGAATGAAGCGCTTGCAGCCGGAAAGCCGTCCGCCGGCGAAGCTCGCTCCACCGGTAGGGTCGAGGCTGCCGGTGCGCTCCTGCCAGGCGAGCAGCACGATGCGGCCGCCCGACAGCCGGTCGCTGCCGGCGTTGCGGCCGAGCAGGCGGACGGCGGCGACGGCGGCGATCAGCGGCTCCGGCGTCAGCGTGGCGCCCAGCTCCTCGACCAGCGCGCAGAATTCCAGCATGCCAAGGCCGGAGCCGCCATCCGCCTCTTCGACCCGCAACCCGATCCATCCGAGATCGCCCATCGAACGCCAGACCGCCCGGTCGAAGCCGGGCGACCGGTCGCGCCAGTCGCGGGCACGCCGCAAGTCGCCGCGCTTGGCGATCGCCTGCGCGCTGTCACGGATCATGCGAATGTTTTCCAACCGGTCCGCATCGATACTCATAGCCCCGTACCCTTCAATTGCAATCATCCGCGCCGGCAGCGAACCGCGACTACGTGAATTCGACGAACCCGTTGTTGAGCACCACCGCGTCGCGTTCGACCACCCGCGCCCGGAACGATCCGTCACGCCAAATCTCGGTGCGTAAGGTTTCGCCGGGAAAGACCGGTGCGGAGAACCGGAGGGACATCCGCCGCAACCGGTCCGGCCGGTAGTCCGCCAGCGCCCGGAGCAGGGCGTGGCAGGCAATGCCGAAGCTGCACAGCCCGTGCAGGATCGGCCGCGGGAAGCCTGCGTGCAGCGCCACCGCGGGATCGGCATGCAGACTGTTGTCGTCGCCGTTCAACCGGTAGAGCAAGGCCTGCTCGGGCCGGGTGGCGATGTCGATCACCATGTCGGGCGCCCGCTCGGGAACGGCGTGCACCGGCGGAAGCGGCCCAGACGGCCCGCCGAAGCCGCCGCCGCCGCGCAGGAAAATCGTGCTGCGCGTCACCGCGAGAAGATCGTCGGTTGTGGCATCGACGATCCGCTTTTCGGTCAGCAGAAGAGCGGCCCCGCCGGCCCCCTTGTCGATCAGGCCGGTGATGCGCGTCCGTCCGATCACCTGCCCGTCCACGGGCAGCGGGCGCAACAGTTCGATTTGCTGTTCCCCGTGAAGGACCGATTTGGGATCGACCCCGCGGTCGTCGCGGCCGAGCCAGAATCCGGGATGGCCCAGCACCACCGCCATGGAGGGGACCGCCACCAGATCGCGGTGGTGATCGACGAAGTCGAGCTGCCGCTCGTCCAGCGGTTCCTGCCCGAACCCGACGGAGAGCGCGTAGAGGATCGCGTCCCGCTTGCTCACGCTCTGGCGGATTTCCGGAATTTCTGTCTTCAGTAGCTTTTCGGCATCGATCATTGGCGATCCGCTGTTCCCGCAGGCGGCGGAGCCGCGCCGGGATCTTCCCTTGGCGCGGGAATTCCCTGCGTGCCGCCGCATGTGTTTTCGGTGCGTGTGGCCGGGCCCGATCCCGGCGACGGCGCCCCGATTCATGGGAGCGACGCCGGTCAGCCGGTCGGCCAAGCTGTGTGAGCGATTATCTCACCGGGATTATTGGAATAGAAGACTTCGATTCTTGCGACCGTGGCAGATATAGGCCGCTTCTATATTTTAAAATCGACCCTTCCATTATCGGCGGACCGCTCCGTATGCCGGGCAGCCCGGACGCCACCGGGCTGGAGGCGGCGTCCGGGCGATGCGGCCGATCAGACGGAACAGGATTTCCCGAAGGACGGCGGGCGCTTCTCGCGCAGGGACGCCACGCCCTCCCGCACGTCGGGGCCGCTGAACCCCAGTATTTCCAAGGCGGTCGAGGTGTCGAAGATCGGTCCGGCCATGCGGAGCCAGTTGTTCAGGGCGTATTTGGTCCAGCGGATGGCGCTCGGCGCCCCCTCGGCCAAGCGGATCGCGGTCTTCAATGCGGTTTCCTGAAGCTCCGCTTCCTCGACGCAGAGCGCGACCAGCCCGATCTCCTCGGCCTTCTGCCCGGTCAGCGGTTCACACAGCATCAGGTAATACTTGGCCTTCGCCAAGCCGCACAGAAGAGGCCACAGGATCACGGCATGGTCGCCGGCGGCGACGCCCAGGCGGGTGTGCCCGTCGACGATCTTGGCGTCCTTGGCCGCTATCGGGATGTCCGACAGCAGGGCCGCCACCAGGCCCGCACCGACGGCCGGCCCCTGAATGGCGGAGACGATCGGCTTGGAGCAGTTGAGGATGTTGTAGACGAGGTCCTTGGCTTCCTTCCAGACCCGGCAGCGCGCGTCGAAGTCGCCGATCATCTCGTCGATCATCTCGAAATCGCCCCCGGCGGAGAAGGCCCGCCCCTCGCCGCACAGGATGACGGCGCTGACGCTGGGGTCGCGGTCGATGTCGCGCCAGACGTCGGTCAGCTCGCGATGACCGATGGCGTCCAGCGCGTTCATCCGCTCCGGCCGGTTCAGCGTCAGGCGCAGGACGCCGTCCGCCGGACGGTCGAACCGGATCCGCTCGTAGTTGGCATAGAGGTCGCTCATGTCCAATGTCTTTCACGTTATGGAACGCCGCGAGGCGATGCCGCCATCGACGGTGAAGATCGCGCCCGACGTGTAGCCCGATCGCGGCGAGGCCAGGAAGACGAAGAGGCTGGCGACCTCCGCCACATGGGCCGGCCGGCCCAGCGGATAGGCCCGCGCCAACTGCAGATAGCCCTCCTCGTCGCCATGGAGGGCCTTGGCGCGCTTCCTCAGAAGACCCTCGATACGGGCGGTCGCCACCGGCCCCGGATTGACGCCGACCACCCGGATGTTGTCGTCCAGGCTGCGCCCGCCGAGCGCGCGGGTGAAGGCCATCAGGCTGGCATTGCCCGTGCTTCCGGCGATGTAGTTGAAATCGAAGACTTCGCCGCCGTTCCCGATGTTGTTCAGGATCACGCCGCTGCCGTTCGCCTTCATCAGCCGGTACATCGCCCGCGTCAGATCGATATAGCCGAAGACCTTCAGCTCCCATCCGGCGCGCCAGTGCTCCGCGTCGACCTCCCAAAGGTCGCCGCCCGGAATGGCGCCGGCATTGTTGACCAGCACGTCCACGACGCCGCAGACCCCGACGAGGCGGTCGATGGCCCCCGGTTCGGTCAGGTCTAGCGCCTGCACGGCGACAGCGACGTCGTGCTCGGCGCGGATCGCCTGAGCCAGCGCGTCGAGCTTGTCGGCGGATCGCGCCACCAGATGCAGCGAGCAGCCTTCGGCGGCGAACGCGTGGGCCAGCCCCTCGCCGATGCCCTGCGATGCGCCGGTGATCAGGATTTTTTTGCCCTTCAACTCCAGATCCATTTTCCCCTCCTTGCTGCCGCCACCTATTGGCCAATTGCCGCCCTGATCTCGTCGAGCGCATCGGGGTTGCTGAGGGCGGTCAGGTCGCCCGGCGGGCGGTTCTGGTAGATGTTTCGGATCACGCGCCGCATGCTCTTGCTGGTGCGCGTCTTGGGGATTTGGCTCACCACATGGACCTTCTCCGGCCGGAAGGGCTTGCCGAGCCGCAGTTCGATGTGCTTCCCGGCCGCCACCGACAGCGCGGCGGCGTCGCGCGCGCCGCCCGTTGCGGGAACCACGAAGACCACCAGCTTCTGCCCCTTGACGGCATCGTCCACCCCGATGGCCGCAGCCTCCGCGATGTCCGGCAATTCCAGCAGCACGTCCTCCACCTCCGCCGGCCCCAGCCGCTTGCCGGCGACCTTCAAGGTGTCGTCCGAGCGTCCGCGCAGGAAATGATTGCCTTCGCTGTCACGGATCACCAGATCGCCGTGGATCCACATGCCGGGAATGGTCCGCCAGTAGCTGTCGAGATAGCGTTCGCGGTCCTGCCAGAAGGCCTTGGTCATGCCGATGAAGGGGCCGAGGACCGCCAGTTCGCCGATCTGGCCGGTCAGGCTGCGCCCGGCATCGTCGACCACGTCCACCACGATTCCCGGCGAGGCGGTGTTGAAGCCCGACGGCACGATCGGCTTGACCACGACGCTGGACAGCAGGGCTCCCGACACCTCGGTGCCGCCGGTATAGTTGATGACCGGTGCCGCCCCATGGCCGAAATTCTGCTGGTACCACTGGAAATGTTCGGGGTCGATGCCCTCGCCGGCGGTGATCAGCAGCCGCACGCTCGACAGGTCGCCCCGCATCGACACCGCCGCATTGGCGGCCAGTCCGCGGATCAGGGTCGGCGCGGATCCGTAATGGGTGATGCGATGCCGTTCGATCAGCCGCGACATGCGCGACCAGTCCGGAAAGTCGGGGGCGCCGTCATAGCAGACCAGCATCGCTCCCCGCATCAGCGCCGTCGTGGCGACCAGCGCGCCGGCGATCCAGCCCATGTCCGCCGGCCAGCAGAACACGTCCCCCCGGCCGACATTGAAGTGGACCGCGGCATCGTGGGCGATCCTGACCGGGAAGCCGCCGTGGGTGTGAACGGCTCCCTTGGGCTTTCCCGTGGTGCCGGAGGTGTAGATGATCATGAAGGGATCGTCGGGCGACATGCGCGCCGACGCTTTCGCGGCGTGCGCCACCCCCGACGCCGATACGACGTTCCAGTCATGCCACCCCGCGGGCAGCTCCTCGTCCGCCGATTGACGCTTGACGATGATGCTGCTCAGATCCGGGAGGTTCGCCGCCGCCTCGCGCAGATGCGCCAGGACGCCGATCCAGCGGCCGCGCCGGTGGAAGCCCGTGGTGCCGAGCAGCGCCGTCGCCGAGCAGGAGGCAAGCCGTGCCACGATCGCGTCGACGCCGAAGCCGCTGAACAGCGGCACGGCGATGGCGCCGATATGGGAGAGCGCCAGCAGGGAGACGATGCTCTCGATGCCGGTTTCCATCAGCAGGCCGACACGGTCGCCGCGTCCGATGCCCAGCTCCGCAAGCCCGCCGGCGAAGCGGCCGACCGCTTCCGGCAATTCCCTGTAGGGAATGCTGCCGACGGTGCCGTCCTCGTGTTCGGCAACGATGGCCGGACGATCGCGCAGGTCGGGATCGGCGGCACGGGCCAGAATCGAATCGACCCAGTTCAGTTCGCCGCCGACGAACCAACGCGGGAATTCCATCCCATCGCTGAGATCGACCAGCCGGTCGTAGGGACGTTGCCAGACGATGCCGCAATAGTCGGTCACCGTCCTCCAATACCGCTCGGGCTCGTCGATCGACAGACGATAGAGCGCATCGTAATCCGATACGCCCAGCAGCCTGCCCAGTTCGGTGACCTTCGCGGATTCGATGTCGTTCGCGCTGGGCGTCCAAACACCGTACTGGTCTTTCGTCACGGACGCCCTCCACACTGGCTGTTCACTTCAGTCATCGAACAGTTTGCCCTTCAAGCGAATAGTATGCCATGGTCCACTCCCCGGCGGAGCGGCCTCAGATGCCCAGGTAGGCCCGCTGGACCGTCTCGCTGCGCGCCAGCGCGGTGGACTCGTCCTCGGCCACGATGCTGCCGTTTTCCAGGATGTAGCCGTAGTCGGCGATCGACAGCGCGACTTCGGCGTTCTGCTCCACCAGAAGGACGTCGACGCCGGATCGCCCGATCGTCCTGACGATTCCGGCGATATCGTCGACCACCGCCGGTGCCAGCCCGATGGTGGGCTCGTCAAGCAGCAGGATCCTGGGCGCGCTCATCAATGCCCGGCCGACGGCGACCATCTGCTGCTGACCGCCGCTGAGGCTGCCGACCGGGGTGGACAGCCGGTCGCGCAGCGCCGGGAAATAGTCAAGCACGCGCGCAAAGTCTTCGCCCACCCGCAGCCTGTCCTTGCGTCGGTAGGCGCCAAGCTCGAGATTCTCGCGGATGGTCATGCTGCCGAACAGCCGGCGGCCTTCCGGGACCAGCGACAGGCCGCGCACGACGATCTCGTCGGCGGGCAGGCCGGTGACCGGCTTGCCGAACAGGCTGACGCTGCCGCCGCGAGGCTTCACCAGACCGCAGACCGCCTTCATGATCGTCGATTTGCCGGCCCCGTTGGCGCCGATGATCGTGGCGATCCGCCCCTTGCGCAGCGCCAGCGATACGCCGCGCAGAGCGGGAACCACGCCGAAATTGACGCTGAGATCCGTGATCTCCAGGGAAAGTTCAGTGGGAGTCATGGCGCTTTCCCAAATAGGCGGAGATGACGGCTTCGTCGCGGCCGATCTCCGCGGGCGTGCCGCTGGCGAGCTTCTGGCCGTGGTGAAGGACGACGATCCGGTCGCAGACCTGCATGACCGCCTTCATGTTGTGCTCGACCAGCAGGATCGAACTGCCGTCCTCGTCCCGGATCGAGCGGAAGAGGTCCAGGATGCCGGCGACCTCAGACTGGTTCAGCCCGGTCAGGGGCTCGTCCAGGCAAAGCACCCGTGGCCCGGTGGCCACGGCGATCCCGATGCTGACCAGCCGCTGGAGGCCGTGCGGCAGGTTGCCCGCCCTTTCGTCGAGATAGGCGGTGAGGCGCAGACGCTTCGCCGTCTCCGCCACACGGGCGCGGCGCGGTTCGCCACGCGCCTGCGGCAGCGCCCCCACCGCGCCGACCAGCAGATTGTCGCGCACCGTCATGCCGCGCATCAGGCTGCCGTGCTGGAAGGTCCGGACCAGGCCCAGCCGGCTGATCTGTTCGGGCGACCGGCCGGTGACATCGCGTCCCCCAATGAACAGACGTCCGGCCGTCGGCTTGTGAAAGCCGCTGATCAGGTTGAACGTCGTGCTCTTGCCGGCGCCGTTCGGGCCGATCAGGCCGAGGATCTCGTTGGGACGGATGTCCATGTCGAGATTGGAAACCGCCAGCAGGCCGCCGAAACGACGGGTCAATGCTTCGGTTCGCAGAAGTGCGGTGGTGTCGGTCATTGTCCACGAGCCTCCCGGATGGCCGGGGTGGAAGCGGCCGGCCCGCCCGGCCGGCGCAGGAGTCCGTCCACCATGCCGACGATCCCCTTGGGCATGATCAGCACCGACAGGACGATTGCGGCGCCGTAGAAGACATGTTCCCCTGCCCCGAAGCTCAGCGCGACGCTGCCGAGAAGGATCAGGAGCGCGGCACCGGCGACCGGTCCGAAGATCGACTCCTCGCCGCCGACCTTCAGGTAGGCGAGCGCCATGATCGAGAGCAGCACGCCGAAATCGCCGGGACTGATGACGGTGTTGGCGAAGGCCTGGAGCGACCCCGCGATCCCGGCGGCGAAGCAGGCGATGGCGAAGCAGATCACCTTCGCGCGGTGCACGTCGATGCCGACCGTCCGCACCACCGCGTCATTGTCGCGGATGGCGGTCAGGACCTTGCCGAAATCGGACCGCTCCACGGCATAAAGCCCGACCAGCATCAGAACGACCACGGTCATGACGAAGGTGCCGTACCAGGCGTCCAGGCCGGCCGGCGGAAAGATGCCGACCATTCCGGAATTCCCGCCGAGCCAGTCGATCTGCGTGCAGCAGAGCCGCACGACTTCGGCGAAGGCGAAGCCGATCAGCTTGAAGTAGGGCCCCTTGATCCGCAGCGTGACATAGCCGAACAGGATGCTGACCAGGGCGGCCATGACGCCGGCGGCCAGGATCGCCGCCAGGAAGGGCAGCTCGAAGCGGGTCGTCAGCAGGCCGGCGGTATAGGCGCCGATGCTGACGAAGGCCGCGGTGCCGAAATTGAGTTCGCCGAACAGCAGGACCATCCTGAGGCTGGCGGCGATCAGCGCGGCGATGGCGATCCAGTTCAGCAGGTTCGACGCATAGGACGCCGGAAGGACCGCCGCGAGCGCGATGGCGAGGACGGCTGGAGCGCCGGCTTTCAGAATTGCGTGATTATCCATGTCCCATCAACCCCTGGGGCCTGACCAGCAGGACCACCATGACCAGCGCGAAGATGGCGATGCTTGCCCGCGACGGATCGAAGAAGTAGCCGCCGACGCTCTCGACAAGCGCGATGAACAGGCTGCCGATGATGGCGCCCGGAATGCTGCCCAGCCCGCCGACGATCACGGCGATGAACCCCTTGATCAGGTAGTCGGAACCCAGCGTCGTGGTGACCACCGAGACCGGCGCGATCAGGGCGCCGGCGACCGCCGCCAGCAGCGTCGCGATCATGAAGCCGTGCCGCGCGATGCGCTGGTAGGGGATGCCCTGGAGCATCGCCGCTTCGTGGTCGATCGACGCCGCGCGCAGGGCCTTGCCCACCGGCGTCATCGCCAGCGCCGCGTAGAGCAGGCCGGTCAGGACCACGGCGACGAAGCAGAGCAGAAGGCGCTGGGAGGTCAGCGACGCGCCGAAGACCGACACCGTACCGTCGATGATCGGCGGGACCGACCGCACTGCACCGCCGAAGACGTCGAGGTACAGCCCTTCGAGCAGCAGGATCAGGCCGAGGGACAGGATGAAGGACCCGACGAAGTCGCGCTGGAGGCGCTTGAACCCCCACTCATAGGTGACGAGGCCCAGCAGCAGCGAGGCGGCGACCCCGGCCGCGGCGGAGCCGGCGAAGGCCGCCGGCAGCGGCAGGCCGGCGGTCGCCAAGTACGGCATCACCACCGCCACGACCAGGGCCGAGAGGGTGAAGAACTGGCCATGCGCGAAATTGACGATGCGCATGATTCCGAAGGTCAGGGTGAGGCCAAGGGAGAACAGCACATAGATGGCGCCGATCTGAAGCCCCGTGGCAATGATTTGCAATGCGGTCTGCATGCCGCATACTCCTTGGCTGCGGACGGGAATACACCGGCCGGCAACAGTTGCAGGGGGATCTGCAGGCAGTCGCGTCAGACGACGCCGGTAGTCCGAAAATCGGCGATCTCACGATCGCCGTACCCCAAGCTCTTCAGGATGTCGTCGGTATCGGCCCCCAGCGCAGGCGCCGGCTGCCGCCCCAGCCGCGCCCCCGCCGTCAGCCTGGCCGTCGGCGCCACGAGCGGAATCGCGGCGGGAAGCCCTGGCGGCTGCACCCAGTCGAAATGTCCGCCTTCGGCATGCTGGGGTTCGACCAGCGCCTCGGCGGGCGACAGGAGCCGGCAGCCCGGGACACGGGCTTCCGCCAATTCGGCCAGACACTCCGCGCTGGTCCGCGGCGCGCACCACTCCGCGACGATCGTGCTCAGGACCTCACCATGTTCGCCGCGTCCGATGTCGTCGGCGAAACGCGGATCGTCGATCAACCCCGGCGCCCCGACGAGCCGTGCCAGGCGCTCGAACATATCCTGACCGATCACCTGGACGAACACCCACCCGTCGCGCGTCACGAAGAGATCGGAAGGTCCCGAAATCGGACTGCGGTTGCCGGTCGCGGTCCGGGAACGGGCGCCGGAAGCCTCCTCGATCAGCACCGGATTCATGATGGCGAGCGCCGTCCCGAGCAGGGAGGCCTCGACCTGTTGCCCCCTCCCCGTCCTGTACCGGGCCAGGATGGCCGCCAAGGCCCCATAGGCCGCGGAAATCCCGGTGCTGTAATCGACATAGGAGGTGGCCGACCGGAAAGGCTGGCCGGGCAGGCCGGTCAAGGCCATCGCACCGCTCATCGCCTGACCGGTCACGTCGAAGCCGATGCTGTCTTTGCGCGACCCGCGCGAGCCGAAGGCGGTGATCGAGACCAGGATGATGTCCGGCTTCACCGCACGGAGCGCCTCATAGTCCAATCCCAGGCGATGCGCGGCCTTGGGCGGAAGGTTGACCACCGCCACGTCGCAGCCCGCGACGAGGCGGGTCAGGATATCCCGCGCCTTCGGCTGCGTCAGGTCGAGGGTCAGCGACCGCTTTCCGCTGTTCATCTGGTGATAGACGGCGCCCTCGCCGTCCGGGGTGAGCGGCATCACGTAGCGGTCGTCGTTGCCGCCGGGCCGCTCGATCCGGATGACCTCGGCGCCCAGGCCGGCCAGCATCGCCGCGCAATAGGGGGCGGCGATGTAGCGACCGAAATCAAGGACCCGGATGCCCTCCAGAACCCCGTTCATTCCCATATCCATGCCCATTCGCTCCGGCTTGGGATTGGTCTTCCGAATAGAAGAACCTGCAAGACGCTCCCGAGATCGCCAATTTTCTTTGACTGGGCTTTTCTATATCAAAGTCACACAGAGGAAAGATCATCCATTTTTCCTTGATAATGGATAGATAAAATCTATACGTCGCTCCAATGTTTCTTTATATTTGATCTTCTGTCTCTTAATTCTGTATCTTGCTCAGGAACGGGATCGACAACCAATACAGTCAAGCACCGGTTCCTGACAGGGGAGCGGGCATGCAGGTCAGCGTGTGGCGGCAAGTTGGGCCCGCAGGTTGAAGCGGTTTATCGCCTCCTCCAGGATCGTCCCGATCACCGATTCCACCTGGAGGCTGGCACTGCTCGCGGGCCGGTCGCCGCGGCGCGCCAGATAGGCGGTCCGCTTCAGCGCCGGCTTCTCGATGGGAACCAGGATGACGCGGCCATCGTGGACCGCATCGAAGCAGGCCGCATGCGAAAGGATCGTATAGGCGCTTGCCCGGTCCACCAGCTTCAGGATCTGCGCAAGCGAGTCGACCTCCATCACCACATTGGTCGCGGTGCCGGCCGAGCGGGCGTGGCGTTCGATGATCTCCCGCAGCCCATGGGGCCGGCTCGGCAGCACGAGCGGCAGCTTGCAGACGTCGGAGAAGCTGCATCCTTCGACAGCGACGCCGTCGACGACCTCTGCCGACGGCCAGTGATCGGGTGCGGTGACGAGGTACAGTTCTTCATTGAGCAGCGGCTTGACGACGAGCTGGTCGGAATCGGGCGGGTCATAGAGACAGGCGATGTCGACATGCCCCGAGGTCAGCCAGTCGAGGACATAGCCCGACATGGATTCGATGATGCGCAGGCGGACGGCGGGAAAATCGTTGCGGACCGTCTCGGCGAGCGGCACGCTCAACAGCAAGGCCATCGAGGGCGGCAGGCCGATGGAAACGGCGCCCCCGGCATTGGTTCCTCCCAGGTTCCTGACCTCCTGCACGGCGATATCGACGTTATGCAGGATGTCCCGGCTGTGGCGGGCCAGCGCCGCACCGGCCTCCGTCAGGCGTGTGCCGCGCGGGGTCCGCACCATCAGCTGCACGTCCAACTCCCTTTCCAGCTTTCCGAGGACATCCGACAGGGATGGCTGGGCGATGCCAAGACGCGCCGCGGCAGCGGACACCGACCGGTGATCGACGATGGATAGAAAATAGCTCATCTGCCGAAATTCCATGCTCTTCCTCCCTTGTCGGAAACTTTTGTTATCACCGAATATTTCAAGAAGATGCCAAAACATCTTCATATATCCGGTCATTATTTGGTGCATCGGTCAAGTTGAGCTTGACTTCTTCTTTCGTGCCGATGATCCTGCCGACGAGTTCCGAGGGCATATCACGGCCCGTTCGGTTTGCATTGATCAACCGACGATCAGGGAGGCTATCATTCAGAATACGGAAGATCAATCTGTATATGGAAATGATGCGGCGCCCGCCTCGAAGGATGTCGGGGCGGTTGTGAACGCCGTCCATATTCTTCGCTTCCTCTCCAGCGCGACGGCGCCGGTGGGGGTGGCCGCCGTGGCCCGCGGGACGGGGATCAGCCCGAGCACCTGTTTCAACATCCTGCGCACGCTGGCGCGGGCCCGCTTCGTCGCCTTCCATAGCGCGGACAAGAGCTACACGCTGGGCTTGGCCGTGGCGGAAATGGCGGCGGGAATGATCGGAATCGGTCATGCGGAGCTGATCCGTCCGGAACTGGAACGGCTGGCCCTCAACTACGACATGCTGATCGTGCTGTGGCGGGTCACCGAGAACGGGCATCTCGTGCTGATCGACCGGGCTCACAGCCACACGGCGGTCAGGGTCGAGATGCGGATCGGGCTTCGCGTGCCGCAGTTGATCGGTGCGATCGGCCGCTGCGTCGCGGCGTCGCTTGACCTGCCGTCTTCCGAGCTACGGCGACGTTTCTCGACTTTGCGCTGGCAATCGCCCCCTGGTTTCGAGAGCTATGCGGCGGACGTTGCCGTCGCGCGAGAACGTGGGTGGGCAATCGACAATGGCCAGCTCTATCGGGGAATCATCACGGTCGCCGCGCTGGTGACCGACGCAAACCGCCAGCCGCGGTTCGGGCTCAGCGGCATCACGATTGCCGGCCAGCACTCCCTGGAACGCTTGGCGGAGTTGGGAAACGACCTCCGCGAAGTGGCGGAGGTCGTCGGTCAATCACTCTTCCCCAGAACGGCTGGCATTAAACAAAATGGCATTCAGAATGGAGAATGAGCTGAATTTCTGAGGCCTGCTCCGGCAGGCCCCGAACCGTCCTCACTTCAACGAGCATTTCGCCGCATAAACATCACCGTGTTCCTTCATCACTGCGTTGCCCAACTCGATGACGGGCTCTCCATCAGCACCCTTGACGACCGTTCCGGCGAACAGATCCTGGATCGGAAAATGATTGGTGTTGAACTTGAAGTTTCCGCGGACCGAATGGAAATCGGCTGCCTTGATCGCCGCGAGGAAGGCCTTCTTGTCTTCGATCTTCCCGTTGACCTTCCCGATGGCGCTGTCCAGCAGCCGACCGGCATCATAGGCCTGCGCCGCGGTTGCCGACGGCGCGTATTTGTACTTGCGCATGAAATCCGCGACGAATTTCCTGTTCTCTTCGTTGCCTCCGACATGGCTCCAGTTATCGGTCACGGTAATACCGAGCGCGGCGTCGCCGATGGCCGGAAGGTTCATGTTGTCGACGGAGTAGGACATGTAGAGCGGGAACTGCTCCTTCATGCCGCTCTGCACGAACTGCTTCACAAACTGGATCGCCAGCCCGGACGGATAGAACGCGAACACGGCGTCCGGCTTCGCCGCCCGCAGTTGAGCCAGTTCAGCCGCAAAATCCAGCTGGTTCAGAGGCGTATAGACTTCCCCCGCGATGGTGCCCTTGTAGTACCGCTTGATGCCATTGATGACGTCCCGGCCGGACAGGAAGTTCGGCGCCATGACGTAGAGCTTCTTGACCCCCTTGTTCTGCAGCACCGATCCCATCGCTTCGGCCAGATTGTCGCCCTGCCACGAGGTCGAGAAATAATACTCGGAGCACTTGTCGCCAGCCAGGGGAGAAGGCCCGGCGTTCGGGCCGATCATGACCGTCTTGTTGCTTGTCACCCGTTCCGACGCCGCCAGGAGGGCGCTGGAAATCACCGGCCCGACGACGACGTCGACCTTGTCGAACTCGATGAACTTGTCCGCGATCTGGCGCGCGACATCGGGCTTCTGCTGGTCGTCCTCGACGAGGACTTCCACCGGCAACCCGCCGAGCTTGCCGCCGGAATGCTCGATGGCGAGGTTGAATGCGTCGTGCGCATGGATGCCGATGACGGAGTTCGTCCCCGACAGGGTCGCAACGAAGCCGATCCTGACCTTGTCGGCCGCTTCGGCACCGGCGACCCAGCAGGATGCAAGGGCAGCAATGCAGGGAACAATGACGGATTTCGTCCGGATCATGGCCGTGTCCTCCTGTTGGCCGGTCTTGGCGACCGGCCTGTTGTCATTTCAGCGAATGCGACATGAAGCGGCTGGCCGTATCGCGCCGTCAGGCGCGCGCGGCGCCGACCAGCAGGCTTGCAAGAGCCCCGCGCGTGAGCATCGGGGCGGGGGCTGGCGCGTTTTCCGGCGATCCGGACCGGCTGTCGGACGGATGGCCGGATGAATGGCCGAGCGACTGGAGCAGCAGGTCCAGAAACGCTTCGCCTTGTGCGGACGACACGGGGGCATCGACCTGCAACTCCAGCCAGCGCGTCCGCAGTTCCGGCCTGAGATGGTCGGCGGGCACATCGATGACCGGATGGCGCATGTTGGGGAACAGCATCACACCGGCCCGGCTGGCCAGATCATAGAGTGACTCGACGTAGCGGAAGGAGCGGTGGCCGGGATTGATGCCCTCGAAATGGAAGCCGGTCACGCTGATCGGAATATCGAAGCAGAGCACCGCGGCTTCGACGAGGTCCCCCCAGGTCGCCGCCAAGTCCGGCAAGAACCGGTAGCGCTCGTCGTCCGGCACGAATCCCTTGAGCGCCAGCTTCTGGATCGCGACGAAGTCGGGATGTCCCGTTTCGACGTCGGAGAAATAGGTCAGCTTGCATTTGCGCTGGAGCATTTCCTCCTGGATGTCGGATACCGGCACCTCCGACACCTTGCATCCGGAGCCGATGGACAATCCGGCCGCGATGCCCGCCGCCGTTCCGGTTTCCGTCCAGAGGGCCTCGACGCGCAGGGCGCAGAAGGCGACATGGCTGGCGGAGATGGTCGTGGTGACCAGCAGGTTGTCGACGCCTTGCGGCGTCAGGCATCCGTACGGCACCTGATAGGGAGCACGGAGCGCCCGCATGAACATCGACCCTTCATAGGTCTTCGTCGCCGAGCTGGGTTCGTCGTTGCAGCGCCTGCTCTCGATCGCCCAGTCGCCGATCGCTATCGAATCCGGCTGTCTCGGTGGGCGCGGCCCCGGTCCGGCCAGATAGGGGTTGACGTTCGCTTCCGTCATCTTCACCTGCCCGCGGAACCGCCGCCCTTCCCGGACATAGAGAATGTAGGGAAGATGGTCGTTCTCGACATACTCGTCTTCGGCGAGGACGAGTTGCGGCATTCCTCCTTCGGTCTGGATGAAATGGAGGAAACCCAGGACGTGATCGAAGAAATTCTGGCGGATCGCCGTCCGCTCGCGGGGATGGGAAAGAATGAACTCCCGCGTCCCCTGGAGCAGATCGTTCCCCTCGTACCGCCGATTGAGGATCATCTTGCCGTTCACCGTCGGAATGACGTCAGGTCCGAAGGTGGGAACGCCGTCGGCGGACAGCGCAGCGGAGTTCCATGCGTATTTGCCGGGGTCATAGGACGACGGCCTGGCCTGCATGCGGCCCGCAGAGCCATCCTTCAGATAGCGCAGGCTCAACCGGTAGGTGAAGGCCATGATGTTGTCGTCCATCGCGCCCGTGCTGCCCGGCAGGATCGTCGACGGCAGGAACCCCTGGTCGTCGACCCGGCGTTCGTGCGTCGCGGTGTAGATCACGCCGGCATGCGGCTCCTCCGCCGAGCGGGCTTCGCGGCCGATGTCGAACGGCGCTCCCGCCCAGGCCGCCACGTCGCCTTCGTAACTCGCATCGATGAAAACCTTGCCGCGCACCCGGTTCGGCTGCGTCGGCTCGCCGGGCGGGTTGCCGAAGGAATCGCTGGCCGGTTCCCAGTGAACCTCCCTGAGGCGTTTCCGGTCGACCACGACATCGACGGGGACGGCACCGGTGATGACCGTGATGTTCGGATGGTTCGCCAGAAGCTCGCGCCAGATGCGTTCGGCGACATGGAACTCCCAGAAGACATCCGACCGGCTTGCGAGCATCGGATCGACCAGGCCGACCTGCTTGTAATGCCTCAGCACGAGGTCCACGAACTCTTCCGCGATTCCGCTCAGGGCTTGCAACGAGCCGGTATCGAAGCAATGCACACCGTTCGTCGTCACCCCACCCAGGGTCGGCGTCGGCTCCAGGACGATGACCGTCATGCCGCCGCGGGCTGCCGCTATGGCCGCGGAACAGCCGGCCGCCGTTCCGCCGACGACGACGACGTCCGCTTCAAAATCCGAGTAATTCTGCTTGTTCGACATGACGTTCCTTCCCATCCCGAATGCACCGGAAATAGCGGGGATTGCTCGCAGCGCTCAGCCGGCTTTATGTATAATCCGCCTTTTACAGGCAGTATTCGCACGACCCTGCCAATTCGCCCGCTTCGCGACGGGCCGGCGTAGCCGTGTGGCAATAAAGCCCTAGCTCCACATGCAAATGAAGTCAAACGCCACCGCGCGGCCTCCTTTGGCCGTCATAGGTTTTACCTCTGTCCGCAAACGCATCTGGAAAGAAACGGTGGTGAAGAAGAACTGTCGGCCGACCGATGCCGAGCGCACCTCTTCGGGAATCAGAAATGTGGCCTGCCAATTCATACGACCGAGGGAGGGGCTAGTCTGGCGCCTGCTATGCTCTGCACCCAATCGACGAAGACCCGCAAGGCAGGCGAAAGATGCCGTGACGACGGATAGAGGACGGACACGGGGACCGGTTCGGGGCTGTACGAACCGAGCACCTCGCGCAGGTCACCGCGTTTCACAGCGTCGGCGACGATGAAATCGGACAGGCGGGCAAGCCCGAATCCGGCCGTGGCGAGGTCGCGGAGCGCGAAGGTCTCGTCGACCACCAAGCCGGTCCGCATGGTCATGGTGGTCGATGCACCGCCCTCGCTGAAGGTCCACCCATCGGGCCGGCCGTTGCGAGAGGACGAGTAGCCGATGGCGATATGATCCTGGAGGTCCGCCAGTTCCTGTGGTTCACCGCGCGCGGCAAGATAGGACGGCGCGGCGCAGACAACCCAGCGGAAGCAGCCGATGCGCCGCGCAATGAGGCTGGAATCCGGCAGGGTTCCAGTGCGGATGACGCAATCGATCCCTTCCTGGACGAGATCGACCAGCCGGTCGCTCATGCCGATCACGAGGTCCACCTCCGGATACCGTTCACGGAATCCTGGAAGCGCGGGAAGAATGATCGAACGCCCGATGGAAGCCGGCATGTTCACCCTCAACCGGCCGCTGGCTCGCCCGCGCCCGTCCCGCAGCCCATTCTCGACGGTGTCGACCATCGACAGGATCTGGCGGCTCTGTTCGTAATAGGCTTCCCCGTCCGGGGTCAGCTTGATCTGGCGCGTCGTGCGGTTGATCAGCTGGACCCCGAGATGCTGCTCCAGCCTCTGGATCGTCATAGTGACAGACGAGCGAGGCAGGGATAGGGCATGGGCGGCCTTCTGGAAGCCGTTCCTATCCACGACATGGACGAAAACCTCCATGGCACGCAATCTGTCCACATGCTCCTCCCGCGAAACTCGGCGATTTCGGAACCCGATCCGAGGCAACCGGCACGCCGGCCGGCGCCTACGTTCACATAATGTGAACTTTCAAGTCAAACGCCCCGGGATTGTACGGGTAAACCTGCCGCAATACCTCCTGATCCAGAAAATGCAGGGCCTGCCGACCGCCCTTCGCCAAACACCGGAACGCACTGATGCGGGGTTGGCGATGACCGTGGCCCCCTTTGGATCAGGAGATCGACGACATGCCCTACAGACTGACCATCAACGGCGAGACGCGCGAGATCGACGCCGATGGCGACACGCCCCTGCTGTGGGCGCTCCGCGACATCCTCGGGATGACTGGAACGAAATTCGGTTGTGGTGCCGGCCTTTGCGGCTGCTGCACGGTGCACATCGACGGCGTGGCGATCCGCGCCTGCCAGACTCCGATCGACAGCGTCGGCACCGCCGGGATCGTGACCGTCGAGGGCGTGGACCGCACCGACGCCGGCCGGTTTGTCCAGCAGGCCTGGATCGACTTGGAGGTGGTGCAGTGCGGCTATTGCCAGCCCGGCCAGATCATGTCGGCCGCCGCCCTGCTCGCCGGAAACCCCGACCCGTCCGATGGCGAGATCGACGAGGCGATGTCGGGAAATCTCTGCCGCTGCGGAACCTACAGCCGCATCCGCGACGCGATCCGACACGCCGCCCATCTCGCCAAGCCGGCCATGGAGACGGCGCAATGACGACTCCCGCCACCCGCCCGGGCCACGGCCCATCGCGCCGCACCGTCCTGTCCGCAGGCATCGCCGTCGGGGGCGGGCTGCTGGTCGGCGTTCCGCTGGCGGCGCCGGTTCTCTCGAAGAGCGGCCCGGTCGATTTTGCTCCGAACGCGTTCATCAGGATCGCCCGGAACGGCACCGTCACGCTGACCATGCCCTATGTCGAGATGGGACAAGGCACCTATACTTCGGTGCCGATGCTGATCGCGGAGGAGCTGGAGGTGCCGCTTGCCGCGGTGACGCTCGAACACGCGCCGGCCGACGACATGCTTTACCGCAACCCGATCATGGGAGCGCAGGAGACCGACGGTTCGCTGTCGATGCGTGCGGCGTGGGAGCCGATGCGCCGCGCCGGGGCCACGGCGCGGACGATGCTGATCGCCGCGGCCGCCGCGGAGTGGCGGGTGGACGCCGCCGAATGCCGGGCGGCGGAGGGATTCGTCGTCCATGATCGGACGCGCCGCCGCATCGCCTATGGCGACCTCGCCGAACGGGCGGCGACCTTGCCCATACCGCCGCAGGTGACGCTAAAAGACGCGGCGGCCTTCACCCTGATTGGACGGCCGCAGAAGCGGCTGGACTCGGCGGACAAGATCAATGGCACCGCGATCTTCGGCATGGATGTGCGATTGCCGGGAATGAAGATCGCCGCGGTGATGGCCTCGCCGGTGCTCGGGGGGCGGATCGCCAGTCTGGACGACCGCGAAGCACGCCGGGTGACGGGAGTCCGCAGCGTTGTTCGCCTCGATGATGCCGTGGCGGTCGTCGCCGACCACTGGGCGGCCGCGAAGAAAGCTCTCGATACCATGGTCGTCACCTGGGACGATGGGCCGAACGCCGGCTTCTCGACCGCCCGCCTCAAGGGCGAACTGGACGCCGCCTCACAGCGGGACGGCGTGGTCGGCGACGAGGCGGGCGACGAGGCGGGCGCCTTCGCCAGCGCGGCGCGGCGGGCGGAGGCCGTTTACCGGCTGCCGCTCCTGGCCCACGCGGCGATGGAACCGCTCAACTGCACCGTCCATCTGCACGGCGGGCGCTGTGACGTCTGGGTCGGCACCCAGGCGGCAAGCCGCGCCCAGGCTGCCGCGGCTGCCGCCGCGGGCCTGCAGCAGGATCGTGTGACGATTCACAACCAATATCTCGGCGGCTCGTTCGGCAGGCGTGCCGAGACCGACAACATCGTCCAGGCCGTGTCCATCGCGCGGCGTCTGGACCACCCGGTCAAGGTCGTCTGGAGCCGCGAGGAGGACACGCAGCACGATTTCTACCGGCCGGCCTATCACAACACGCTGCGAGCCGGACTCGATCGGGACGGCCGGGTCACGAGCTGGTTCCACCGGATCGTCGGCCCGTCGCCCCTCGCCCGCTGGCTGCCGCCGGCCGTTCAGAACGGGCTCGACCCCGATGCGGTGACCAGTGCGACCGGTCCTTACCAATTCCCGAACCGGCATGTCGATTATGTCCGGCATGAGGAGCACGCTTTCCGGTCCGGCTTCTGGAGAGGCGTCGGAACCACCCACAACGTGTTCGTCGTCGAGAGCTTCATCGACGAACTGGCTGCGGCGAGCGGGGTCGATCCGTTGGAATTCCGCCGGCGGCACCTTCGGGATGACCCGCGCCTGCGGGCCGTGCTGGATCTGGCAGCCGAAAAATCCGCCTGGGGCGAGCCATTGCCTCCAGGAAGCGGCCGCGGCATCAGTCTTCTTCAGGATTTCGGCGGAACGATCCTTGCCCAGATCGCCGAGGTCTCCGTCCATGACGGCGGATCGCTTCGGGTGGGCAGGGTCACCTCCGTCGTCGACTGCGGCAAGCTGGTCAATCCCGACACGGTGATCGCCCAGATCCAGGGCGGCGTCATCTTCGGCCTCTCCGCCGCGCTCTACGGCCAGATCACCTTCTCCGAGGGGCGTGTCGAACAGGGGAATTTCGACAGCTACGCCGCGGTGCGGATGGACGAAGCTCCACGCGTGGCCGTTCATCTCATCGAAAGTGGAGAGGCGCCGTTCGGTGTCGGTGAATCCGGTACGTCCGGCATCGCCCCTGCCGTTGCAAACGCCGTGTATGCAGCGACGGGCAACCGTGTTCGGAATCTGCCGATCACATCCGACAGGTGAGTCGGCGTCGGGACGATGGCGTCGTGCGTTTCCTATGAAATGCACGACGCTATAGGAGGTTATCCGGCGGAATGTTGAAGACATCTGGATGAGGCGTTGAACTGGCACAGTTGGTTGCGCTGGGTATTGATCAGGTATAGCTCCTGCTGCGCCGGAAACCGGCTATGACCTCCGACCCAAATCATTGGAAGCCCGTCACAAAACGGGGCAACTGCTGCTCGGCTGAGGGTATAGCTGGCGCGATGTCCAATTCGCCTCCGCCCCGGACGTTGTACTTGAGGGTGCATCTGCGCGATGTATAGCCAGATCCGCGGCATCCCCATCGTCAGATCGAAACGCTCGACCGGCTGCGTTCGCTGATCGAGCAGGTAACGGTGCGCATCAGCACCGCTGATGACCAGCGTCGTCGAGATCGAGTTGGAGAGTGATCTGGTGACGCCTCTCGGCCTTCGGCTGAGCCCAAAAACAGAAGGCCGGCGCTGAGAAAGCGGCCGGCCTTTGGTATGTTCGGTAAAGGTTGGTTGCGGGGGCGCGAAGCCACCGAGAATTGCGGCTGCCAGCCATCTCGGTCTGAAGCGACATCTCCTTGCTGCAAATGCCGAAAAGAGGCTCGCCCGGCGACGGGCAACCCTCCCCGATCTTTGCGCATGCCGATGCTCCGTGCGGCGAGCGGAGTTGGTCCCCGATACCTGAGGTCAACTGCATGTCCCAGGGCATGATCGACATGCCGCAGCCGGCTGCGTGCCACGTCAAGGAACTCCCTGGCATTCTTCTCCGAACCAAGGCCGTACAGCGATTCCGGGCGGGCGACGTACTTGTCGGCCTCTAAGCGCTCCGTCCAGTCCAGGGTCGCTCTGTTGAAGGTGCAGACGGAGGACTTGGTCTCCGCAAGCTGCACCGGGAACTTCATCGCAGAAGGCGAAAAAACAATTTTTGCGAGAAATTTCTGATGATTCCAAGGAAATGAAGGTAAGAGCAGCGATAGTGATAAGACGATGTGACGACACGGCGAACTCATTTGATTGCGATTTTCCTGCTCGTCCAGAAGATAATTTCAGCCTTCCAACTTTATAACTGAACGATAGGTCCGGAAGAACGACGGAGCGAAATCGATTGATGACATCGATACGATAGCGGCCGCGCCTGGACATCGCTGCCGCACCATAGCCACCCGGCATCGAAGCGATGAATTCTTGCCATTTAACAAGACCGCCCGCCCGACTCTAGCATGAACGGCGTCGGATCACCGGCAACTCAGGGGCCGGTAGTTCAAAGGAGGATGCCATGAGCGATGCCAACGCACGCACCGAACCGTCCACCGCGCATACCCTCAGCCTGCGACAGACCCTGCGCAGCTTCCTGCGCGACTGGGCACGCTGGTCCTCGGTCGAGCGGCGGGCCGCGACCCTCATCCTTGTCCTCGTGGCGGTGGCACCCGTCGTCAACTTCCTGCCCTGAGCGCATGCCATAGCCGGCCGCTATGGAGACCAAAGACATCGGGCATTTCACAACCGCAGGCCGGGGCACTTAGGCTCCGAAATGCGAAAGACGGCGCGAACCGCCCCCGTGACATCCGGGCCGTGCGCCACCGTTCATACAGGAGGTCAGTCATGGAAGGCAATTTCGGGCGGCCCGGGCATGGGCCGGCGAGAGGAGACGCGCGTCCACTGTACGGTCAGCGGGCCTTGGTGACCGGGTCCAGTTCGGGAATCGGACGCGCAATAGCGCGTGCCCTGGCGGAGGCCGGCGCCGACGTCGCGCTCAACTACACCCGTGGGGAGGCCGCCGCCGAGGCGGCCGCGGCCGAATTCCGCGACCTCGGCGTGCGCGCCGTCACGGTGAAGGCCGATGTTTCGCGCGAGGACGAGGTCGAGGCGATGTTCGCCCACACCATCACCGCATTCGGCACGCTGGACATCCTGGTCAACAACGCCGGCCTGCAACAGGACGCACCGGTCGAGACGATGACGCTGGAGCAGTGGAACCGGGTGATCGGCGTGAACCTCACCGGCCAGTTTCTCTGCGCCCGCGCAGCCGTGCGCGAGTTCAAGCGGCGCGGGCCACGCCCGGAGGTCTCGCGCGCGCTCGGCAAGATCATCTGTGTCAGCTCGGTGCACGAGATTATCCCATGGGCCGGGCACGTCAATTACGCGGCTTCGAAGGGCGGCGTCATGCTGATGATGAAAACCCTGGCGCAGGAATTGGCGGCCGACCGCATCCGCGTCGTCGGCATCGCTCCCGGCGCCATCCGCACGCCGATCAACCGCGAGGCCTGGGAGACACCGGAAGCCTACGCGTCGCTCCTGAAGCTCGTCCCCTACAAGCGCATCGGCGAGCCGGAGGACATCGCGGCGGCGGCGGCATGGCTGGCGTCGGATGCCGCCGACTACATCACCGGCACGACGCTGTTCGTGGACGGGGGCATGACGCTCTACCCCGGCTTCGAGTCCGGAGGCTGAGCGATGCCGCACACCCTTCGCGCGCACTGGCCGGAGTACCTCATGGAGGCGATCGGGGTTGGTCTCTTCATGCTGTCCGCCGGTCTCGTCGCCACGCTGCTGGAGCACCCCGCCTCGCCGGTCCGCCATGCGCTGCCGTCGGCATTTGGCCGGCGTGCGCTGATGGGGGCAGCCATGGGCCTGACGGCGGTGGCGATCATCCACTCCCCCATGGGCCGGCGGTCGGGAGCGCACATCAACCCGGCCGTCACGCTGGCCTTCCTGCGTCTGGGCAAGATCACCGCGGCCGACGCGGCCTTCTACGTGGTCTTCCAGTGCCTGGGAGGCATCACCGGCGCGCTGCTGGTGGCGGGGTTGCTGGGTGAGCGGTTCACGCTGCCGCCACTCTCCGCCATCGCCACGGTACCGGGCCCTGCCGGTCCGGCAGCGGCCTTCACCGTCGAAGCGGCGATGGCTTTCGTCCTGATGTCGACGGTGCTGGCCATCTCCGGCGACACGCGCCGGATGCGCCTGACCGGGCTGTGCGCCGGAGCACTGGTGGCGTTCTTCATCACCGCCGCGGCACCGCTGTCGGGCATGAGCATCAACCCGGCGCGCACGCTGGCCTCGGCGGTCGCCGGCGGGGTGTGGACCCACGCCTGGATTTACGCCGTGGCACCACCCCTGGGGATGCTGCTGGCCGCCGAGGCGCATCTGCGGGTGGGGCGCCCTGCCGCCTGCGCCAAGCTCGACCACGACCCGCGGCATCCCTGCATCTTCTGCGGCCATCCCGGCGCGGCGGCCCACTCCATGGAGGACATCCATGTCCACTGAGCGCTACGACGTCATCATCGTCGGCACCGGGGCGGGGGGCGGCACACTGGCCCACCATCTGGCGCCCACCGGCAAGCGCATCCTGCTGCTGGAACGCGGCGACTATCTGCCGCGCGAGCGCGATAACTGGGATTCCAGAGCCGTCGTGGTGGACGGCAAGTACAAGGCGGACGAGACCTGGCTCGACAAGGACGGCCGCCCCTTCCATCCCGGCATCCATTACTGTGTCGGCGGCAACACCAAATTCTACGGCGCCGTGCTGCTGCGCCTGCGCGAGCGGGATTTCGGCACGCTGCACCACAGGGGCGGGATCTCGCCGCCCTGGCCGATCGGCTACGCCGACCTGGCGCCCTACTACATCAGGGCCGAACGGCTCTACGGCGTGCATGGCCTGCGCGGCAGCGATCCGACCGAGCCGCCCTGCGCCGATCCTTACCCCCACCCACCGGTCAGCCACGAGCCCCGCATCCAGGAACTGTCCGACGACCTGATGCGCGCCGGACACCGGCCGTTCCCGCTGCCCGTCGGCATCCGCCTGGACGAAGCGCAGCCGCATCGCAGCGCCTGCCTGCGCTGCTCCACCTGCGACGGTTTTCCATGCCTGGTGCAAGCCAAGGCGGACGCGCATGTCACCTGCGTCGCTCCGGCGGTCGAGCATCCCAACGTCACACTGCTCACCGGCGCCTATGTGGAACGGCTGGAAACCGACTCCTCGGGACGCACCGTCACCGGCGTGGCGGTCCGCCGGCACGGCATGGCCGAGACCTACCGTGGCGATCTCGTCGTCGTCTCCTGCGGAGCCATCAACTCCGCCGCGCTGCTGCTGCGCTCGGCCAACGACCGGCATCCGGACGGGCTCGCCAACGGCTCGGGCGTGGTCGGGCGGCATTACATGTGCCACCTGAATTCGGCCCTCGTCGCCGTGTCGCGCCGCCCCAATCCGACGCGTTTCCAGAAGACGCTGGGACTCAACGACTTCTATTTCGGGGCGGACGACTGGGACCATCCGCTTGGCCATATCCAGATGCTCGGCAAGACCGACGCCGCCATGTTCGCCGCCGAAAGCGGCGGACTGCTGCCGGGTTTTGCCGCCGACACGCTGGCAAGGCGCGCGCTCGACTTCTGGCTGACGTCGGAGGATCTGCCCGATCCCGACAACCGGGTGGAGGTCGGGCGAGACGGCCGCATCACCCTGCGCTACACGCCGAACAACGTCGAGGCACATGAACGGCTGGTCGCCAAGCTGAAGGGTCTCCTGGCCCGCATCGGCTGTGAGCGCACCCTGATCCCTCGCGAGGCTTATTTCGGCAAGCGCATCCCCATCGCCGGCACCGGCCACCAGAACGGGACCATCCGCTTCGGCCACGACCCGAAGACCTCGGCGCTAGACGTGAACTGCAAGGCGCACGAGGTGGACAATCTGTACGTGGCGGACGCCAGCATCTTTCCTTCCAGCGCGGCGGTGAACCCGACGCTGACCATCATCGCCAACGCGCTGCGCGTCGGCGACCACCTGATTGAGCGCCTCGGGGCGGCGGGAGGTGCGGCATGACTCCCTCCCGCTCCATCCTCCCCATTATCGTCCTGGCCGGCTTCGCCGTGCTGATGCTGAGCGCAGCCGCCATGGCGCAGACGGTGCGGGCGGTGGATTCCGTCGGCATCACTGTGTCCGATATGGACCGGGCGCTGGCGTTCTACCGCGGCGCGCTCGACTTCCGCCCCGTTTCCGATGTGGAGATGGCGGGTCCTGAGTACGAGGCGCTGACCGGCGTCTTTGGCGCGCGCATCCGCGTGGTTCGCATGGCTCTGGGCGACGAGGCGGTGGAACTGATCCAGTACCTTGCCCCCGAGGGCCGGCCGATCCCGGCGGACTCCCGCAGCAACGACCGCTGGTTCCAGCATGTCGCCATCATCGTCAGCGACATGGATCGGGCCTACGCGCGGCTGCGTGCCGCAAAGGCGAGGCACGCCTCCACCGGCCCGCAGACCCTGCCGGACTGGAACCCAAACGCTGGGGGCATCCGCGCCTTCTATTTCAAGGACCCGGACGGCAACCCGCTGGAGATCTTGCAATTCCCGCCCGGCAAGGGCGATTCGAAGTGGCACCGTGCCGATGACCGCCTGTTCCTCGGCATCGACCACACCGCCATCGTGGTCGCCGACACCGATGCCAGCCTTGCCCTCTACCGCGACCGCCTCGGCCTGCGGGTGGCGGGCGGTGCGGAAAATTACGGGACCGAGCAGGAGCACCTGAACAACGTCTTCGGCGCGCGGCTGCGCATCACCACGCTGCGCGCCGCCTCCGGGCCGGGCATCGAATTGCTGGAATATCTGACGCCGCGCGATGGCCGCCTGGCCCCCGCCGACACCCGCGCCAACGACCTCTGGCACGAGCAGGTCACGCTGCTCACCGACGACCTCACCCCGGCCGACGCCGCACGGCACCGCTTGGTGTCGCCGGAGATCGTCGTCCTGCCGGACCGCAACCTTGGCCTCGGACGGGCGCTGATGGCCCGCGACCCGGACGGACACGCCTTCGTCCTCGCCCAACCCTCGCGACAGGACCACGCCCATGATTGACCGAACCCTGCATCGCGCCGAGCGCGCGCTCGACCTGCTGCGCGTCGCGCAACGGGCGGCATGGCCGGCGCTCGACCTGCTCATCCGCCTGTGGCTGGCCCAGACCTTCTGGGTGTCGGGCATCGTCAAGCTGCACGACTGGGAGCAGGCGCTGTTCCTCGCCCGCACCGAATACCCGGTGTCCTGGCTCGACCCGGCGACCGCTGCCGTGCTCGGCGCGGCGGTCGAATTGATCGGCCCGCCGCTGCTGGCGCTCGGCCTCGCCACCCGCGCCGCAGCGCTGCCGCTGCTGGCCCTGGCGCTGGTCACGCAGTACGCCTATCTGGCGCTCGACCAGCACCTGTTCCAGGCCGTGCTGCTGGTCTGGTACGTCGTCCTGGGCGCCGGGCCGCTGTCGCTCGACCGGCGCCTGGTGCGCGGGCTGCCGGGCAGCGCCCTGCCCTTTGCGCAGACCACGGCGCGGTTGCTGGCTGGGTTGACGCGGTACGCCGGCCCGTTGGTGCAGCTTCTCGTCCGGTGCTGGATCGCCGGGGTGTTCTTCCGCTCCGGCCTGACGAAGATCGCCGATTTCGAGACGACGGTCCTGCTGTTCCAGTCCGAGTATTCGGTGCCGCTGCTGTCGCCAGAACTGGCCGCGGTCGTCTCCACCGCGTTCGAGCTGACGTGCCCGGTGCTGCTGGTGATCGGGCTGGGTACACGCCTCGCCGCACTGCCGTTGATCGGCATGACGCTGGTCATCGACGCCACCTACCTGCACCACGTCGACCACCTCTATTGGCTGATGCTGCTGGGCCTCATCGTCGCCCGCGGCCCCGGCCCGCTGTCGCTGGACCGCGTCATCGCCGGGATCGTGCGCAGCCGTTTCCCGCGGCTGGCCGGCATGGCGCCGGCACTGCCGGAGAACGCGCCGCACGTGGTGGTGGTCGGTGGCGGCTTCGGAGGGCTGGCGGCGGTGCGCGGACTGGCGCGGACGGCGTGCCGCGTCACGCTGATCGACCGGCGCAACCACCACCTGTTTCAGCCACTGCTCTATCAGGTGGCGACCGCCAGCCTGTCGCCGGCCGACATCGCCACGCCGATCCGCAGCCTGCTGCGCGACCAGCCCAACGCCCGCGTCCTGCTGGGCGACGTGTCCGGGGTGGACACCTCGGAGCAGTCCGTCCTGCTGGAGGATGGGCGCCGCGTGCCCTACGATCAACTCGTGCTCGCGACAGGCGCCCGTCACGGCTATTTCGGCCGCGAGGAGTGGGAGCCTTTCGCTCCCGGCCTGAAGAAGGTCGAGGACGCCACCGAAATCCGTCGCCGCCTGCTGCTCGCCTTCGAGGA
The DNA here is from genome assembly GCF_003116035.1 of Azospirillum sp. TSH64. Taxonomy (GTDB): domain Bacteria; phylum Pseudomonadota; class Alphaproteobacteria; order Azospirillales; family Azospirillaceae; genus Azospirillum. The sequence goes on along the minus strand of NZ_LGQW01000015.1, from coordinate 743,566 downwards.
GGCGGAGAACGCCACCGATCCCGAGTTGCGCCGCGCCCACCTGACCTTCGTGATCGTCGGCGGCGGCCCGACCGGCGTCGAGTTGGCCGGCGCCATCGCCGAACTGGCCCGCCACGGGCTGGCCGGCGAGTTCCGCGCCATCGATCCGGCCGAGGCGCAGATCCTGCTGGTTCAATCCGGCCCCCGCGTCCTGCCCACCTTCCCCGAACCGCTGTCGGCCAGCGCCGCAGCGTCCCTGGAAGCGCTTGGGGTGCGCGTCATGACCGGCAGCCGCGTGGAGACGGTGGAAGCCCTAGGCGTCACGGTGTCGGGCCGGCGCATCCCGGCGCGCACCGTGTTCTGGGCGGCCGGAGTCATGGCCTCACCGGCCGCGCAATGGCTGGGCGCGCCCGCCGACAGCGCGGGCCGGGTCAAGGTAGGGCCGGACCTCTCGGTCACCGGTCTGCCGAACGTCTTCGCGATAGGCGACACCGCAGCGTCCGACGGCTGGGACGGCCAGCCGGTCCCCGGCCTCGCCCCGGCGGCCAAGCAGGGCGGCATCCACGTCGCCGCGGTGATCGCCGCGCGCATCGCCGGACGGACGGCCCCCGGCCCGTTCCGCTACCGCCACGCCGGCAGTCTGGCGACCATCGGGCGCAAGGCGGCGGTCGCCGACTTCGGCCGGCTGCGTCTGACGGGAGCGGCCGCGTGGTGGCTGTGGGGCGCGGTGCATGTGCTGTTCCTGTCGGGCATGCGCAACCGCATCGGCGTCGCTCTGGAGTGGTTCTGGGCCTACCTGACGCTGCGCCAGGGCACCCGCCTGATCACCGGCCCGTCCGCACCCCCGAAAACGCCCGAGCCGGCGCGCCCCCGCGCTCTTGAAACCGCCTCCTGAAGGGAGACCATCCGATGACCATCGCGATCATCCGCGAAGAGGAGTCCGTTTCCGGCCTCAGGGACAATGACCCGATGCCCATCCGCTTCGGACGTGCCGTGTGCGGCGACCTCGCCCAGGCCGAGCGGCGGGAGTGGTGGCTCGCCAATGGACTGGGCGCCTACGCCGCCGGCACCCTCGCTGGCAGCCTGACCCGGCGCTACCACGGCCTGCTGGTGGCGCCGGTGGAGCCGCCGCTCGGCCGGCGGCTGGTGTTTGCCAAGGCCGACGCCACGCTGCTGGCCGACGGGCACGAGATCCCGCTGTTCACCAACCGCTGGAGCAGCGGCACCATCGCCCCGGCCGGCCACGCGAACCTGGAGAGCTTCGAGTTGGACGGCCGCGTCCCAGTGTGGACCTACGCCGTCGCCGGCCGCCGCATCGAGGCGCGCGTCTGGCTGGAGCAGGGCGCCAACACAGTCTACGCCGCGTGGCGCCTCGACCCGGACGGCGAGCCCTGGCGGCTGAGGGTGTCGCTGCTGGCAAACGGCCGCGACCACCACGGCACCGTCGACCGCAGCGGCTTCCACCCGGTGGTGGAGGCGGTGGACGGGCATGGCCTGCGTGTCGTCGATCCCGCCTTCACCCTCCACCTCACCGCGGTCGGCGGGCGGATCGAGCCACGCCATGACTGGCACGCCGACTTCGCCCTGCCCATCGAGGCGGAACGCGGCCTACCGGCCGACGATCACCATCTCTGCGTCGGCGAGGCGTTGCTGGACCTGACGCCCGGCGCCTGGGCCGGCATCGTCGGCAGCCTTGAAGAGGATGCGCCCACCGATCTGCCGGCAGCGCTGGCGCGCCGTCTGGGTGCGGAGGCGGCGGTGCTCGACGTGGCCTCCGCCACCGTGCCGGAGCTGGCCGACGCGCCGGATTGGGTGCACCGGCTGGTGCTGGCGGCCGACAGCTACCTGTTCACCCGGCCGCTGCCCGGCGTGCCGGACGGGCAGTCGGTCATCGCCGGCTACCCGTGGTTCGGCGACTGGGGACGCGATACCATGATCGCACTGCCCGGTCTGACGCTGGCGACCGGCCGCGCCGGCAGCGCCCGCCGCATCCTGGAGACCTTCGCCCGCTTCGTGGACCGGGGCATGCTGCCCAACGTCTTCCCCGGTGCCGGCGAACGCGCCGACTACAACACCGTGGACGCCGCGCTCTGGTACGTCGAGGCGTGGCGCGCCTACGTGGATGCCACCGGCGACGACGCGGCGCTGGAGACCGCCCTGCCCGTCCTGGCGGAGATCATCGACTGGCATCGGCGCGGCACGCGCTACGGCATCGGCGAGGACCCGGCGGACGGCCTGCTGCGCGCCGGGGAACCGGGCCTTCAGCTCACCTGGATGGACGCCAAGATCGGTGACTGGGTGGTGACACCCCGCCACGGCAAACCGGTGGAGATCAACGCGCTGTGGTTCAACGCGCTCTCCGTCATGGCGGGATTCGCGGAGCGCCTGGGCAAGCCCGCGGACGCTTATCACGCCGCCGCGGAGCGCGTGCGCAGGTCGTTCGGGCGCTTCCTGCGCCCCAGGGGTGGCCTGTTCGACGTGATCGACGGCCCGGCAGGAGATGACCCGACCATCCGCCCCAACCAGATCTTCGCCGTCAGCCTGCCGCACAGCCCGCTCGACCGCGCGACACAGGCCCGCGTCGTCGATGAGTGCCGACGGGAACTGCTGACCAGCTATGGCCTCCGCTCGCTGTCGCCCGGTCATCCCGACTACCGACCCAGCTATCGCGGCGGCGTTCTGGAACGCGATGGCGGCTACCACCAGGGCCCGGTGTGGGGATGGCTGCTCGGCCCTTACGCGCTGGCCGCGTTCCGGGTGACCGGCGACGCCGCGGCGGCGCAACGCCTGCTGGCCCCCATCGCCGACCATTTGACCGACGCCGCGCTCGGCCAGGTCAGCGAGATCTTCGAAGGCGCCCCGCCGCATGCCCCGCGCGGAGCCCCGGCGCAAGCCTGGTCGGTCGCCTGCCTGCTCGAAGCGTGGTGGCGGCTCGAACAAGCCAAACGAACCTGATCCAAGGAGGAACGATCCCATGACCACCAACACCATGAACGCCGAACGCCGACGCCTGGAGGCCCAGCGGGCCGGCACCGAGGACTGGCGCCTCTGGGGCCCCTACCTGTCCGAGCGGGCCTGGGGCACGGTGCGCGAGGACTACAGCGCGCACGGCACGGCGTGGGAGGATTTCAGCCACGATCAGGCGCGCTCGCGCGCCTATCGCTGGAGCGAGGATGGCTTGGTCGGGATCTGCGACGCGGAGCAGCGGCTGTGCTTCGCGCTTGCGCTGTGGAACGGCCGGGACCCGATCCTCAAGGAGCGCGCTTTCGGCCTGACCGGCAACGAGGGCAACCGCGGCGAAGACGTGAAGGAATACTACTTCTACCTCGACGCCACGCCCAGCCACGCGCACCTGCGCGCGCTCTACAAATACCCGCAGGCGGCCTATCCCTACGATCGGCTGGTGGCGGAGAACCGCGCGCGCGGTCGCACCGACCCGCCGTTCGGTCTGGCTGATACCGGGGTGTTCGACGACAGCCGCACTTGGGACGTGGAGGTGACCTACGCCAAGGCCGGCCCGCGGGAGATCCACATCCGCATCACCGCATCCAACCGCGGCCCCGAGGCCGCGACCCTGCACCTGCTTCCCACCCTGTGGTTCCGCAACACCTGGGCGTGGGGCGACGGGACGCAGCGCCCGAGCCTCGCACGCGACATGGCGCCGGAAGGGGCTGCCTGGGCGATCCGCGCCGCGCACCCCGGCTTGGGCGACTACCGCCTGTATGGCGCCCAAGCGGCCGAGCTGCTGTTCACCGAAAACGACAGCAACGCCGAACGCCTGTGGGGCGTGCCCAACCCCACGCCCTACGTCAAGGACGCCTTCCACCGCCGCGTGGTCGGCGGCGATGAGGCCGCCGTCAACCCGGCCGGCGAGGGCACCAAGGCGGCGGCATGGACCGTGCTGGAGGTGCCGGCCGGCGGCGCCGCCTCGGTGAACCTCGTGCTGTCCGGTGAGCCGCTCGCCCGGCCCTTCGCCAGCACGCGGCGCGTCCTCGACACGCGATTGGCCGAGGCCGACGCCTTCTACCGCGACTTGGCTCCCGACGCCGACGCGGAGGATGCGCGCATCCTGCGTCAGGCGCAGGCCGGCATGATCTGGTCGAAGCAGTTCTTCCACTACGACGTGGAGCGCTGGTTGGGCGGCGACCAGATTTCCCCGCCCGAGAGCCACAAGTCAGGGCGCAACCGCTCCTGGAAGCATCTGAAGTCCTCCGACGTCATCTCCATGCCCGACGCCTGGGAATACCCATGGTTCGCCGCCTGGGACCTCGCCTACCACTGCGCGGCGCTGGCGCTGGCGGACGTCGATTTCGCCAAGGACCAGGTCGAGGTGCTGCTGAGCGAGCGCTTCCTGCACCCCAACGGCCAGATCCCCGCCTACGAGTGGGCGTTCGGCGACGTCAACCCGCCGGTGCACGCCATGGCGGCGCTGAAGGTCTTCCGGGCCGAGCGCGTGCAGCGCGGCGAGGGCGACACGCACTTCCTGCACCGCGTCTTCCACAAGCTGCTGCTGAACTACGCCTGGTGGATCAACCGCAAGGACACGGACGGCCACAACGTGTTCGAGGGCGGCTTCCTCGGTCTCGACAACATCTCGGTGTTCGACCGCTCACAGCCACTGCCGCCGGGCTACAGCCTGAAGCAGGCCGACGCCACCGGTTGGATGGCGATGTTCGCGCTCAACATGGTGGTGATGGCGCTGGAACTGGCGCGGGAGGACCACGATTACGAGGACATCGCGATCCAGATCTACAGCCAGTTCCTGTCGGTCGCCAACACCATCGGTGGCCATGTGCCGGGTGCGGTGTCGCTGTGGGACGACGAGGACGGCTTCTTCAAGGACCTGATCGTCTGCCCGGACGGCAAGGTCAGTCGCGTCAACGTCTACTCCATGGTCGGCCTGATCCCGCTGTTCGCCACCGAAGTGATCGACCGCCGCCTCCTGGAATGTGTGCCGCGCTTCCGCGCCCTGCTGACCCGGCACCAGGGCGGCAAGTTCCAGGGCAGCACCGTCTGCGCCTGCCCGGACTGGGAGAACGCGCGGGGCGAGCATCTGCTGGCGTTGGTCGATCACACCATGCTGCCGCGCATCCTCCAGCGCCTGCTCGACCAGGGGCAATTCCTGTCTGACTACGGCGTGCGCAGCGTCAGCCGCATCCACGCCGAGCATCGCCATATTGGCGACCTGCCGGGCGTCGGGCAGGCGCTGATCGAATATTCGCCGGGCGAGTCCACCTCCGGCCTGTTCGGCGGCAATTCCAACTGGCGCGGGCCGGTGTGGATGCCGGTGAACTACACGCTGGTCCAGGGTCTGGAGAAGTTCCACCGCTTCCTCGGCGACGATTTCACCGTGCCGGTGCCATGCCTGGGCGGACGGCGGCTGACGCTGAAGGAGATCGCCACGCTGGTGTCGGACCGGCTGGTGTCCATTTACCGGCCCGATGACGAGGGTCGGCGGCCGGTCTACCGTGCGCAACCGGTCTTCCACGACGACCCGCACTGGCGCGATCTGCTGCTGTTCTACGAATACTTCCACGCCGACACCGGCCAGGGCCTGGGAGCGGCGCACCAGACCGGCTGGACGGGCCTGCTCGCCAATCTGGTGATGAGGCGATACCGGCGGGAGGTGCCCGAATACTGGAAGGAGAAGAGCGTGCAGGAAGCGACGGCGTAGATCGTTCAAGCCCTCCCCCAGTCCCGCTGGGGGAGGATTTTCTGTTCACTCCACCACGGCGACATCCTCCCATCTCATCGACGTGCGCGTCGGTTCGGCGGCATCCCAGTGGTAGGTCTGGGCCATGCGGATGGCGACCTGCTCCACCGGTGTGAAGCGGCGCCCGGCAACGGTGACCAAGTGGATGGTGCGCGTCACTTCCGGCTCGACGATGGCGCGCGTCACCACGCCCGGCAGCGTTGCCATGTTCTCCGGCATCACCGCACAGCCCATGCCGGCGGCGATCATCGCCTGGACCCAATCCTCCCGCTCACTGTGATAGCGGATGTTCACAGCGTGCCGCTTCGGCACTTTCAACACTTCGAAATGATAGCGGAACTCGCAGTGCACGCGCTGAAGGTAGTCCTCGCCGTCCAGTTCGGGCAGAGGAACGGCGTTCATGCTCTCGAACCGGTGACCACGCGGGCATGCGATCAGATACCGCTCGGTGAACAGGGGCCGCGCGGTGCAGCGCTCGGGAAACGACGGCAGCGCCACCAGCGCCACGTCCAGATCGCCGCCCACCAACGCCTCCACCAGCGGCTTTGCCGGCAGGTCCTGGATCTGCAGGTCGAGCATGGGGATGCGGGCACGCAACTGCTCGAAGAAGCCGACGAGGCGGCCGGGGCTGATCGTGCACATGACACCGAGCTTGAGGGGTGCCCGCTCCATGCTGCGGTACTGCTTGGCCTCCGCCAGCACGGCCGAGTTGGTCGTATAGATGGAGTCCAGATGCGGCAGCACCAGCCGGCCCAGCTCGGTCAGGTGGGTGTTGTGGTGCTCGCGGCTGAACAGCAGGCCGCCCATTTCCTCTTCCAGCTTTTGGATGGCGCGGGTCAGCGAGGGTTGGGTGACGTTGCACTGCTCCGCCGCGCGCGTGAAGTTCAGCGTTTCGGCGACGGCCAGGAAGTAACGGATCTGGTGCATCTCCATGATCGGACCCCCTTTCGTGACCGATCATACACTGTGATGCCGCCGATGCCGGTGCTCAGTTGGGGGAGGCCGGTAAACAACCTTTCACATCATTGTGATAGGGCGCGAAGGGAACGTGATCCGTCCATAGCCGGCGGCTATGCAACAAATACTCACCAGGCATTTCCGTCGAGGTCGTCCAACAAATACTTTGATCTTCACCGGACGCCTCCAACAACGGAAGGCCCCACATGAGGAGAGAAACCATGACCGCCAAGATGAACACGACGATGACCGTTGCCGCCGCGCTGGCCGGCGCCCTGTCGATGGCTGCGCTGATCCCCCTGCACAGCGCCGCCGCGGCCGAGGCCTCGGGGCTGGAGAAGTGCTACGGCGTCTCCAAGGCCGGACAGAACAGCTGCGCCAACGCCGCCGGCACCCATTCCTGCGCCGGCCAGTCCGCCAAGGACTACGACGGCGGCGAGTGGCGCGCGGTCAAGGCCGGCGTTTGCAAGGAGATCGGTGGCAAGACCGAAGCGTTCAACGGCATCGGAACGCCCAAGGACATGACCAAGAAGGGCTGATCCCACCCCGTTCCGCCGGCCGCCGGAGACGTCTCCCATGTCCACCCCGATTCCCGCGAACCATGCCGCCAAAGCGTCCTTCCCCGTGCCCTCCCAGGCGGGCATCGGACTGCGGCACCGCCACGTCGCGGAGTTCCTCACCTCCCGCCCGCGCGTGGCGTGGATTGAGGTGCACAGCGAGACCTATCTGGCGGCCGGCGGTCCCCGGCTGCGCGCCCTGGAGGCGATCCGCCGGGACTACCCGCTGAGCTGCCATGGGGTCGGCCTCTCCCTCGGTTCGGCCGAGGGAGTCGATCCCGAGCACCTCGCTCGGCTGGCCACCCTGTACGACCGCCTGGAGCCGGACCTTGTCTCAGACCATCTGGCCTGGAGCGTCACCGGCGGCACCTACCTCAACGATTTGCTGCCACTGCCCTACACCGAAGAGGCGCTGGACCTCGTTCGCCGCAACGTCGAGCGCACGCAGGAGACGCTGGGCCGGCGGATCCTGGTGGAGAACCCCTCGCGCTACCTCGACTTCGAACAGTCCACCATCCCCGAATGGGAGTTCCTGGCCGAACTCGCCGCGCGCACCGGCTGTGGCCTGCTGCTGGACGTCAACAACGTGTACGTCAGCGCCGGCAACCTCGGCTTCGATGCGGACGCATACCTGGCGCACGTCCCCGCCCAGGCGGTGGGGGAGATCCATGTCGCCGGCCACGCCGTGCACGAGACGGGAACCGGCACGCTTCTCATCGACGACCATGGCGACGTGGTGGCCGATGCCGTGTGGGCGCTGCTGGCGTCCACCCTGGAGCGCATCGGCCCGCGCCCGGTGCTGGTGGAGTGGGACACGCGGGTGCCGGAGCTTGCCGTGCTGATGGCCGAAGCCGCGCGCGCCGACCACCTGCTGGAGATGCGCCATGCTGCGTGACCTGCAAGCGGCCATGCGCCGGCAGCTCCTGTCGGCCCACCCCGCTCCGCCACCCGGAATCCTGGGCGACGCCGTCCCCGCCCCGGTGCGGTTCGCCGTCCATGCGAACAACGTCGTCGGCTCGCTGGTGGAGGCGCTGGAAGCGGCCTTCCCGGCAACGGTACGCCTGCTCGGCCATGCGGTGTTCCGCCGCGCCGCGGCGGGTTACGTCCGCCGGCATCCGCCACACGTCCCGCAGATCCTCGCCTTCGGCGACCGCTTCCCGGACCACTTGGACGAGATGCCGGAGGCGGCTGAATTGGCTCGTTTCGAATGGGCGTGGAACGCCGCCTTCTTTGCCGCCGACGCGCCGATGCTCGACCCGGCGGATCTCCGCGCCGTGCCCCAGCACCGCTACCCGGAGCTGCGCTTCACGCTGCACCCGTCGGCGCACCTGCTCACCGTGGCACACCCTGTCCTCGACCTGTGGAAGGCGTTGCGCCATGACGAGCCGCCGCCCGGCCCGTTGCCCATAGACCCGCCGCCGGGCGGCGAACAGGTGCTGATCGTCCGCCCCTTGGCCGAGGTGTGCGCTGTGGCTATCGGCCGCGGCGAGTTCACTCTGCTGCTCGCCCTGTCGGCGGGCGCGGACCTTTGGCACGCCTCCACCGCCGCAGCCGGAACCGATCCCGGCCTCGATCTGCAGGCTGCCCTTCTGGCCCATCTGCAACTGGGCACCTTCACCGCCTTTTCCTTTCCTCTGGAGGAATGAGAGATGATCGATCTCGCCGCTACGACGCCCGTGCGTCCGCGTCACACTCCGCTCGTCCCCATCATTGACATGGTGGACGTCGTTATCAGCCGGCTGAACGCCTGGGGCGCACCGGTGCTGCAACTCGGCATGAGACTATGGATGGCCAAAGTGTTCTTCACCTCTGGCCTGACCAAGATTCAGGACTGGGACACCACTGTTCTACTGTTCGCCGATGAGTACAAAGTGCCTCTGCTGCCGCCCGAGGTGGCGGCCACGCTCGGCACCATGTTCGAATTGGGCATGCCGGTGCTTCTGGTGATTGGGCTGTTCAGCCGGCTGGCGGCGCTGCCGCTGCTTGGCATGGCACTGGTGATCCAGTTCGTGTTGGGTGCCGCCAACCCAAGCTACGATTCCGTCGAGCATTTCTATTGGATGTTTCTGCTTCTGGCGATCGTGGTGCACGGACCGGGAAGTCTGTCGCTGGACGGGGTGCTGCGCCACCGGCTGCCGCGCTGAGCGGCGGCTTATCATGCAGATGCAGCGGATCTGCTACGCCTTGACCACTGGCACCAGACCTGCTGCATCAGACAAATCTCGGTGGTTGCGCCAGAATAGAAAAGCCGTCGAAATGCGATGCATCTCAACGGCTTGCTACGAAAAGGTTGGTTGCGGGGGCGCGAAGCCACCGAGAATTGACTCTGCCACCGGTAGATGTTTAATGCCGTCAGTCGAGCGATGCATCGCCTTTAAATTTTGAAGACGACCGCTGAGCTGCCCCCGATATTCAGGTCAGCTCAGCCGATTATGCTGCGCCCGTACGGCCGCCAAGTCCTCCGAAGCCCGGACGCGAAGCCTTCCAGCGACGTTCCGGCGGGCGGCAGCCAGCCAGTCATCGAGGGACCGGCGCTCAGCGTGTCCAGGGACGTCCTGCGCCGGCTCGTAGGCTACAAGTCGCACATCAACATCGACAGCCGGGTGTGGGCGGACAGCGCCTACCGTTCAGAAGCCAACAAAGCGGCCATCACGGCGGCGGGACGCCGCAGCATGGTGCATTTCCGAAAGGCCGAAGGGGCGGCCGACACCGGGGCCACACCATCGGCCTCGCTCACGCGACGGTGGAGTTCGGGATCGCCAACCTCGCGTACAATTTCCGACGTCCGATCTGGCTTGAGAAGCGAACTACGCGCGCATATCACCAATAAAGCCGCATATTCCCACCATTTTTTGGACTAAAATCGAGAGTTCAGTCTCCAAAGAACGCTTCTTTTCCACGAGCGCGGGTCTTTCGCTGCCCTCAACGCGCGTGCAGAGGTGGTTTATCGAGGTGTTCAGTTGACAGGGTTCCAAATCTGGACGGATGAGGTGGAACCCTGAGTTGCTTGACCAGCCTTGGCAGAGGAACCGGGTAGAGGATCAGGCGGTTCCCGGCTCCACGAAGCGGTCCGTCAGGGCGTGTCGTATGGCGGTCAGCAGAGGCTCCGGGCTCAGTGGCTTGTGCAGCAACAGGAAGCCGCTGGCGCTCGCCTCCCGGATGCGCGCGGGCGAGGTGTCTCCGGTCAGAAGGATTCCGGGCAGCCGGGCGGCGAAATGCCGCTCCAGCCGGCGGATTGCCTCCGATCCGGTTTCCGTGCCCTTCAGCCGGAAATCGGCGATGACCAAATCCGGTACCCCGTTCCCCAACCGCTCCACCGCCGTGTCGCCATCGGATGCAGCCACCACATCGTAGCCCAATTCATGGAGAAAGGCGGCGACCCCGTCGAGGACGGTCGGGTCATCGTCGATCACCACCACCCGCTCGCCGTTGCCGCCGTCGGATACGACCATCTCCTCGTCCTTCGGAAGGGAATCGTCCGGACTGGCCAACGGAACCAGGATCTCGAACATCGATCCTTGCCCTGGCGCCGATTTGACCCGTATCGGGTGATGGAGCAGCGCGGCAAGGCGTTCCACGATGGAAAGGCCCAGCCCCAGCCCCTGCCGCCGGTCACGCTCCGGATTGTCGACCTGATGGAACTCCTCGAAGATCGATGCCAACTGGTTCGGCGGAATGCCGCGCCCGGTGTCCCAGACCTGAATGCGCAGGTTCGGCCCGGCACGGCGGCAGCCCACCACGATGCGACCCTGGTCGGTGTATTTGATCGCATTGGCGATGAAGTTCCGCAGGATGCGCTCCAGCAGCTTGGGGTCGCTCTGCACCGACAGGCTCGTCCGAACGCTGTGCAATGTCAGTTCGGCAGCCTCGGCCAACGGCGATAACTCGGCGCACAGCGAATCGATCATCGTCTGGACCGGACACGGCCGGAGCGTCACATGGATGATGCCGGCGTCGAGGCGCGACACATCCAGGATGTCGTCGAGCATGGCGGTCATGGCGCCCAGCGCGTTGCCCATGCTGACCAGCAGCTTTGCCGCCGCCTCGCCCTGCGGCTGCATCGCCACCAGATGATGGAACATCAGCAGGGCCTGGACCGGCTGACGCAGGTCGTGGCTGGCAGCGGCAAGAAATCGGGTTTTGCTGGCGCTTGCCAGTTCGGCGGCAGCCTTGGCGGCGGCGAGGGCTTCGCGCACGCGCACCTGCTCTGTGACGTCTTCCATCGCCAACAGGATCAGCTGGCCCGCCTGATTGAGCCGGCGGGCGTTCAGCAGCAGGGTGCGGCGTCCCCCGGCGCCTTGGTCGCCGACACCCTGACCGATGGTCAGTTCCAGCGCATCGATGACCGTGCCATCGGGTATGATCCGTTCCAGTACCCGGTGCAGCTCGGGATCGGCCAGCAGACCGCCGGCCGTCTCGGCCAGTTGGATGCCGAGCACGCCGTCCGGCGTGGTGGCGAAGGATCGGTGGAAGGCCGCACTCGCGCCGACCACCCGCAGCATCTCGTCCAGCACCAGCAGCGGTTCGCGGACCGTGTCGACGATGGCCTGGGCGAAATCGCGCTCAGCCCGCGCTGTGCGCAGCACCCCCGCCCGTTCGATGACCAGCCCCAGCACGCTGGCGATGGCGTGGACGAATTCCAGGTCGGCATCGCTGAACCGTCCGGCCTTGTGGCTCAGAACCGCGAGAACGGATGGTCCGCGTGCCGCGCCACCGAAGGGAACCGACAGACCGCTGACGAAGTGGCTGCCCGACAGCGCCATGGAGGAGCGGACACGTTGATCGGTGGCGAAATCCTCGACGATCGACGGCTGCCGGGACCGGAACACCCGTCCGACCAGTGTCGACATGTCGCTGGGGATCCTGACGGCAGGCTCCTGTGGAACGGAGAGGCCGGCACTGCCGAACAGGATCAGATCGTCAGCGTCCCCGGTGCGCCGGCCCGATGGATCCTCGCTGGGACCGAGGATGGCGACGCCGTCCGCATCCAGCCCTTCGGCAATCAGACGGGCCGCTTCCGCCAGTATCTCCGGGCCTTCCGCTCCGATGAGGTCCCTGCGCCCGAGATCGGCGATCAGCTTGTACTGGCGGGCCTGCAGAGCCATGGCCAGGCTGGTGCGCTTCAGCGGCGTCACGTCGCTGAAGGTGATCACGACCCCCTCCCCCCGGCCTTGCTGCGTCCGGTAGGGCTGGATGCGCCGAAGGAAGGTCGCATCGTCGTCCGTCGACACTTCCCGTTCCAACGGCATCAGGGATGACAGCACCGACCGGATGTCGGGCAGCAGGCAAGGATCGGAGAAATGTCGGGCGATATCGGTGATCAGGCGTCCGGCGTCCTGCGGCAGCAGAGCGAACAGCCGGGCCGCCGACGGCGTGAAACGCTTGATCCGCATGTCTGACGACAGGAAGACCGTGGCGATGTCGGTGCTGCTCAGCAGATTGCCCAGATCGTTGGTGGTCGCCTCCAGCTCGTCGACCTTTTCATGCAGCTGGGAGTTCAGCGTGCTGAGTTCCTCGTTGAGGGATTGCAGCTCTTCCTTGGATGTCTCCAGCTCCTCCGTGGTCGACTGGTACTCCTCGCCGATCGACAGGATCTCCTCGTTGGCGCCCCGCAGCGCCTCGCTGGTGGCACTGAGTTCTTCGATGGTGTCGTTCAACTCCTCACGGGTCATGCGCAGCTCGTTTTCGAGCTGTTCGACGCCGTCAATTTCCATCGGCAGCGGCGCGGTCTCGGCGACCGGTGTACTTGGCGCCGCGTGGTCCGCCGTGAATGTCACCAGAAACAAGTCATTGCCGGCCCGGGGGAAACGCACCGGGATAACCAGAACGGTCACCGGCACCACAATGCCGTGACGCTTGTGCCGGATTCCGGAGATTTGAACCCGGCCGTGCACGGCGAGCACCTGTGCGACGGCGCGGCGGAGCTGCAGGCGCAACTCTCCGCGTGCCATCGCCGTCAGATCCCAGGGCGGTTCTCCCGTTGGCAGGTCGAGGAAATCGCCGGTCGGACCGAAGAGATACTGGATGCGATGCAGCCCGTCGATCAGAACTGCCGCCGGCGCGTATTCAAGCAGCAGGGCCTGTCGGATGATGTCCGCCGGGCTGGTGCCGCGCAAGGGGGTGGGCGGTGTCGGCACCGGGACCGCGGACCGCCCCCCCGTCGTCGGGACCGCCATCGCACTGCTGCGCGTCGCACCGATCTTCCGGTACAGACGCCATTTTTTTGAAAGAGGCGCGAACAGGTTGGAGAGCGTGTCAAGGTTCTCCGCCGTACCGAGGAACAGGCCGCCATTATCCAACAAGGCGAAATGGAACAGGGCGAAGATGGCCTTCTGCACGTCCGGCTCGATATAGATCAGCATGTTGCGGCAACTGATCAGGTCGAGCTTGGAAAAAGGCGGATCGCTGAGCAGATCGTGCTGGGCGAAGGAAACCACATCGCGCAATGGCTTGGCGACCTTGTAGCCGCCCTCGACCTTTGTGAAGAAGCGGGCGAGCCGGTCGACCGACACGTCGACCGTGATGGTTTCGGGATACAGGCCGGTGCGGGCGACGGTCAGCGCCCGATTGTCCACGTCGGTTGCGAAGACCCGGAAGCCGGGAGATACGCCGCTTCGTGCGCAGGCCTCCATCAACAGGATTGCGATGGAGTAAGCCTCTTCCCCGGTGGCGCAGGCCGGGACCCAGACGCGGATCGGCTTGCCCGCCGGCTGGTTCCGCACCAGTGGGACGATGTAGTCTCCGGCCAGGATGTCGAACGCCGGACCATCGCGGAAAAAGCGCGTCACGCTGATCAGGATGTCGCGGGACAGCAGTTCGATTTCGGCCGGGTGGGTGCCCAGAAACGCCCGGTATTCCGTCATATCGGCGATATGGTGAATCCCCATCCGCCGCTCGATGCGGCGGGTCAGCGACCGCGGCTTGTAAGCCCTGTGATCGCGCTTGGTGTGCGCGCTCAGCAGATCGATGATGCCGCCCAGCGCGCCGTCCGGCGCTTCGGCCTTCTGAACCGTTGCCGGGCCGATATAGGGTTGGTGGACGAAATCGACGATGGCGCCAGGCATGCGCTCCGGCGGCAGGATATAGTCGGCCATGCCGGTGGCGATGGCGCTGCCCGGCATGCCGTCGAAGTCGGCGGTCGTCGGATCCTGCACGACCACCAGCCCACCGCATTCCTTGATCGAACGCAGTCCATTGGTGCCGTCGGCGCCGGTACCGGACAGCACGACGCAGATCGCCTTCTCCTGCTGGTCGGTCGCCAGTGTGCGGAAGAAAACGTCGATGGGCAGGGTCGCGTCGACAGACTGCCGCGATTCGTGGATGCGCAGTTGGCCGGCCTCCATGGTCGGCAACCGACCCGCCGGAGCGATGTAGATGTGATCGGCCTCCAGCGGAATCCCGTCATGAGCCGTATGGACCGACAGCACCGTCACATTTTTCAACAGGTCGGCAAGCAATCGTTCATTGTTCGGGATCCGGTGCTGAATCACCACAAAGGCCAAACCGCTGTCAGCCGGTATTGCTCTAAGCAGGGCCGTGATGGCTTTAAGGCCGCCAGCCGAGGCACCGATGCCGACGATCGCCAAAGGGCCGGGCCGTATGCGCCGCTGTTCATCCTGATCCATATTGGGAATGTCCTGACAATGACGATCCGTGCCTTCACCCGCCGACATCATGATCGGCTTTCCGCCAATACGACGATTCGAGTCAGAGAAAATTCTTAGCCAAGCCTCGCCCCGCCGGGTTTCATGGCAGGAGAGCATGAAATTAACGTGTAGACGCTAAACAATTAGAGCACATATAAATTTTGCACATGCTCTCAAGAAGACAGATGTTAAATTAATTACCCCCATAACTCTGCGGCAAATTCAGGGAACTTATGAAATAAGAATAAAATTAACGCGAAAATTACGATCTGTCAAACGATAATTTCTATAGCTTCTTTATTTTCTATCTATGTGGGGTTTGGTAAAAATAGATGCGTTATCCTGCACAGGAACACCACTCGGAACAGCAAAATATTGATTGCGCATCGACGCGATGCAGTGAATATGTGGCTCAGCCACATCTTCTATGACAACAGATTGGCAGAACCTGTGCCTGGACCAACGGGATAACCGGCTGATCTGTCCGGCTGCGGCCAACCGCTTCGCAATGGGCCGGAGGGCGCCAAATCCCTTGCGGTGAGTGTCACGTCGCCGGCTTCACGCTTCCGTCCATGGCCGGCACGGCGGCCATCCCATGATGCCGTCAGAGAAAGTCCGGTCACTCTGCATCCGCAAAGCCGTTGTTGAGGCCCCAGAGGGCGGCCTGCGTGCGGTTCGAGACGTCGATCTTGCGCAGCAAACTTTTGAGGTGAAGCTTGACGGTCGCCTCGGTGATCCGGAGATGGTTGGCGATTTTCTTGTTGGAACTGCCATTCTGCAGGCAGCGCAGAACCTGCGCCTCGCGCCTGGAAACACCTTTGTTCGGCGCCGCCAGATCGGCGGCGCCGTTCAGGCGACTGTCGATCAGCAGTGCGGCCAAGGCGCTGGGGAAGACCGTTTCGCCGATCATGACAAGCCGCAACGATTGCGCCAGCGCCTCCATGGAGATGTCCTTCATCAAGAATCCGTCCGCACCGGCCTGGATGGCCTTCGTCATGATTTCCGCGTCCAGAGTGCTGGTAAGCACCACCACATGCGTGTCCGGACAGGCCACCTTCAGTGCCCGGATAAGATCCGTGAAGTCGCCGATGCCGACAGGATCGATCAAAATGACCTGTGATGCGTCGCCTTCCTGGACGATCTGGAGTGCCGCCTTGAGAGACGAAGTCTCTTTGGCGACGTGAAAACCCTGCTCCTCGAACATGGCTTTCAATCCTTGGCGGAAAAGATTGTTCGCGTCTATCATGGATATGGAAACAAGAGACATTACCAGATACTCCGGATTTCTAAAATAATTCGGTAGTATTGCGCTCATAATATTGGAATGGCGACCTGCTATTTGGAGATTTTTTATTTTTTAATAAGGGGAAATTCTGAAATTCGTGCCTGAACAAACAAGGAAAATCCTGGCCGGCCCAGTCACGCCCGGCCAGCAACCGCAGAATCCGGAATCATGGCTTGCAGATCTGTTGAAAGAATGGACGGGATCGGTGCACGCGCGCGGTCGCGCCGCGGCAGTTGTGCAATCCGATGCAATTCCTCCACCCAGGGCGACGGGTAGCTGTTCACGCCGAATATCCAGACGGCGTCGGTCCGGCCATCCGCCATACGCAACAGCACGCGGGCATCGTGGCCGTCCTTTCCGGCGTGGTTGGCGGCCTGTACAGCGGCGATCAGGGCACCGACCTGTCCGTTGGGAAAGGGGCCGTAGCGTTCCCCCTCAAGCCCGACGAACCACCCGTCTGTACGGCACGACACGGTATAATGGGCTGATAGGCTCATGAGATCATCCGTTCCTTGATGGCGTCCGCACCAACCGCGGCACAGGCTCTGGTAAGGCGGGTCAGCGTGGCACCCTGCGGCAGGCTGACGTGGCTCGGTGGTGTAAAGGCGGGGGGAAACTGGTCCGGCGATGCGCCGTAGACAGTTGGATGCCAGCGGCGCTCGGCATTCATCCAGCGCAGCTGCTCACGCAACGCATCGGCGCCACGGGGGCATCGCCCCTCGATGGAATGGAGAAGGGGGGTCATGGACGTTCCTCCGATGCGGATGTCGGCGTCAGGATGTCAGCCATGGCCGGAATTATCGGATATGGAGGCTCCATAACCGCCTGTGCCGCTCCGTCATTGCCGGCACAGCACCAGCGGACATGGCAGGGTTCCCCTGCCGCCGATTGCGCCAGCACGACGCTGGCGAAGCCGAGACGTTCCGCTGCTTGCGCTTCCCGAATGGCTTTGGCGAGCGCATCGATCTGGTCGGCGCAGGGCGGATAGACGAAGCCGTCCGCACGGACGATCCATCCGGCGTGGGTTTTAAGAATGAAGAAGGCCAGCCTTGTCCGGGAATTCATAAAGTGTCTCCGATGTGGACCGGTTTGTCGGCAATGGCGGCAGCCATGCCATCCGGATCGAGTCACGCCAGGAAACACCTCGGATTTGCAATCCTCGGTAAAAATGAGCAGGCGTGGGGTGGCTTTGAAATAATTAAAGTGGGGGTTCCCAGAGTTTTCCACAATGGGATATCGCCGAAATACATCGGTGGACATTCAATGTCTCGGAATCGATTTTGTGTTTCTATTGATATAAATCTCCCGACAAACGGGAAATGAATCTGGATGTCACTTCGATTGACCTTCAATCGCTCCGCCGCAGGTTGTATCCGCTGCGGCGGGAGGCGGCCGAACGGCCGCCCCGTCTGTTGTGCACGCTTCAGATCAGCGCTTGTTGCCGGGCTTGTTTCCGACAGGCTCCACCTTGACATCGCTGCGTCGGACGACGGTTCCCACGGTCTTTTCCTGTTCGGAAGCGGTCTTGGACAACACGACCTCCCCGACCACGCGGGCTTCCTTGGTGATTTCCGGCGTTTCGGAGGTCGCCGTCAGCTCGACGGTCTTCTCGCCGAACGCAGCCTTCTCCTCGTCGGGGCGGAGAGGCCGATCGACCTTGCGGTGTTCCACGCCCACCGCCTCGTCGCGCAGCGTTACGGTCTCCTGAATTGGGGTTTCCGTGATCTCCGACACGGCTTTCAATCCGCCTTTGGCGACCCGGCGCTTGCCGATCTCGACCTCCTCCTTCACCGACTGGAGGGTTTCCTGCTCGACGGTGGCGCCATTGCCCGCCTTCTGGGCCGGCTTCCGCACCGCAGGGGGCTCGGGCAGGTCAACGGACCCGTTTTCATCGAGGATGGCTTCCGCCGCGTCGGCATCCTGGTCGGCGATGTCGGCCGCAACCAGGGTGTGGCCCTGGCGGATGGCTGCACCGTACTGCTCGGCCAGTTCCTTGTCGAAACCGTGCCCCAGCAGGCCCTGGGCGGCCTTGTCGGCGCTATCGGCGCCGCCGAAGGTCTCGATGTCCGCTTCCTGGCAGCCCGCCGCGACCAAGGCCTGGAAGGCCTTCTTGGCGGAACCGCTTTCCTTGTAAAGTCCAACGATGATCGTGCTCATGATAGTCTCCAGTAGGATTTAAAGTATTCAATTTCTTGAGGTAAGTCAGGCCGCTCAAGTCACGGGGTTGTCCAAAGACGGATCCTGTTCGATGACGACCTCCTGACGGCGCAGCATGACCTGGTCGGTCATCTTGCGACTGGCGGTGCGGCGGGTGATCCGAACCTCCTCCACCAGCTTCAGGCGAACCTCCACCGTCGCCACCTCCTCGATCACCGAGATGACGGTGGTGTCGCCGTCCTGGCGGTCGGGGATCGGGCCATCGACGAACCGTCCGATGGGAACCCGCTCGACCTCCAGTGTTTCCGTCGACAGGTCGGCTTCGACCGCCTGTTCCCGCTCATGGCTGAAGGTGCTGGCGCGGACGGTCCCGGTGACCTGTCGGCGTTTGCGGACGCCCACCTGCTCTTCGACGGTGAGAAGCGTCTGCGTCTCCTTTTCCGAACCGGTCAACGGAGATCCTCCCGAAATATTGTCATGCGGCTTTGAAGAGCGCCGGCGGCCTCAGGCGCCAGGCCGGGGCGGGCTGTGCGCGGTGTCTTGCGACAGCCGGGACGCAGCCTGGGCGACGCGGACATTGGCTTCGAAGAAGGCCAGCCATCCGCCGAGCAGGTAGCGTTGTCCTGCCGTCATGATGTCCTGTGGGCCGCGGGCCTGAAGCATGCTGCCCAACAGTTCGTTCTGGCGTTCCGCGGCTTGGCCCATGAAGGAGACCGCCTCTGAAATGGCCGTTCCATAGCCTGCCATCAGGGCACCGCCGAGTGCCGTGGCCCGACCGCCACCCTCGTCGAGACCGTCTTTGAGAGCACGGTCAAATCTCTGGCCGGCGGTCCGGACGGATTCCGGAAAGCCCTGGTTGTCTGAAGCGCCGGGCAGCCTCGGCGGCCAGGGCCTCGGCTGCTGACCAAGCTCGCGGGCAGGTTTCGCCGTGTGCTCCTCGCTGGCGCTGCGGATGCCGGCGCCCTTCGGCGCGTCGTTACCCGCCGCGGCTTCGTCGCTGGCACTGCGAATGGTAGGGCGATTGGTCGGGCGAATGGTGGGGGTGGGATGAGTGCCGTCGTCCATGACGTCTCCATGACTGTTTGGGGTGCGAGAGCTGAAAGGGAGCGCTGCGCTCTACCTCGATGACTTAATCCTATATTATGCCGCACCGCAAAATATCAATGGCCTTGAAAACATAAACTGAAATTAGGAACTATAAATTGCTGAATATAAAGGAGATGTTCTTTTGGTGTTCGTGAAGCTATATTTTACATACGTAAGAAGGTCAGGAGATTTTTGCCGTGGATCAATCGGTATATTTTGCCATTCGACGCAAAACCAGCGAACAGGCTCTGCCACTTCTTCGCCTGGGAAGGCTGCATTCAGCGGCTATATCCTTTTCGAATAATGGATCGGACGAAGGAGCGCTGCATGCCCGATAATCCCCGCGACCAACAGGACGCAGAGAGAATGGTCAGGATGGAGGCAGCGCGCGGAGGTCCCTTCGTGGTGGCCGCGGAAACGACCCTGATGCCCATGCTGATCGCCGATCCCACCCTGCCGGATATCCCGATCGTCTTCGCCAATGCCGCATTCACCAGGCTCAGCGGCTATGCGCGCGAAGAGATTCTGGGCAAGAGCTATCATCTGCTGTCCGGCTCCGGCACCGACCCGGAGGTGGCGCGCGCCATTGGCCTTGCCCTCCGCGCCGGCGAGGCCATCGTGCGTCAGGTCCGTCTCTATCGGAGGGACGGAAAGCCGCTATGGGTGCTCCAGCATGTCGCCCCCGTTTTCGAAGAAGACCGTATCCGCCACCATTTCGTGTCCTTTGTCGACATCACCGAGCGCAAGGCGGCGGAAGACGGATTGCGCCAGCTCAACGAAGAACTCGATCACCGTGTCTCGGTGCGCACCGCGCGGCTGGATGAGCTCAATCGCCAACTTGCCGCCGAAGTTGAGCGCCGCACCGAGGTGGAGCGTGTGCTGCGCAACACCCTTGCCGACAAGGACGTGCTGCTGCGCGACAAGGACAACCTGATGAAGGAGGTGAACCACCGCGTCAAAAACACCCTCCAGATGGCCTCGTCCTTCCTGCGCATCAGGTTGGACCTCACACATGGCCGGGAGCCGGCCGTGCAGGAGGCGCTGCACAGCGCCGTGGAAAGGCTGGACCGCATGGCCGAGATCCACGAGACGCTCTACCGGACGCAGGGGCTGCAGGAGATCGAGTTCGGGGGATATCTGCGGATGCTGTGCCGCGACCTGCTGATGTCCTTCGAGCCTGCACAGAGTTTGCGGGTGGTGCTGGATGTCGAAGCCGACGAGGTGTTCCTGAAACCGGATCGGGCCATCCCGCTGGCCCTCATCGCCAACGAGGCGATGATCAATGCGCTGAAATACGCTTTCCCGGACGGGCGATCCGGCCGCATCGCCGTCTCGTTCCGGGAAATCTCGTACGAAGTCCTGCGCATGAGCATCAGTGACGATGGCATCGGCATGGCCGACGAACGACGCACGGGGTCGCTCGGCCTCACCTTGATGGAGTTGCTGGCCGAGCAGGTCAAAGGCGGTCTGACCGTCGGGTCCGGCGCCGGCACGACCGTTACGGTGTCGATCCCGGCATGACAGGCAGGTGTCGCCCCACCGAAACTGCCGGAGCGATGCGGTCATGACCGCGGTCTTGCCCCCGCATATCCCGACATCCGAGGTTTTGCGTGGCCTGCTCGCAGAAGCTCCGGCCGAGGGCGTTACATTCGGCTGGCTGCTGGACAGGCTGCACAAGCGCTCCTTCGGCGTCGTTCTGCTGTTGCTGGCACTGATCGGGCTGACTCCGGGAACATCGCCGGTCGTCGGGCTGCTGCTGACCATTCCCGCGTTCCAGATGATCCTCGCGCGGGAAACTCCGGCCTTTCCCAGGACGATCATGTCGCGGCGTTTCTCGACACAGCGCCTGGTCCGTATGGTCGATCGTACCGTGCCGGTTTTGAGGCGCATGGAGACGGTCATACGCCCGCGCTGGAAGATGCCGTTCGAGACGACGACGCGCGTGGTCGGATTGGTCGTCCTCGTGCTGGCAGGCGTCTTCTTCGTTCCCATTCCGCTGAGCAATGTCGTCCCGGCGGTGACGATCATGCTGATCGCCTTGGCCTATCTGGAAGAGGACGGGGTGTTGCTGGCAGTGTCGTTGGCGATGGCCGCCGCCGTTCTCATCGCCACGGCGATCACCGTCTGGCAGTCGGTCGAGGTGGTCCGGTCCATGTTTTTTTGAGCCGTGGCTCACATCGGTCAGGGCCGCGTATGGCAGGTTTTTGCCGCGTGCTTTGACATGCAAGTCGTTGCTCCATCGCAGCAAATGGTGAGAAGGCAGCCTGAGGGACGCTCAAGAATCATCCAGGTAGAGGATCCTGTCCAGCGGAGGCTGGCGGCAGTCCGAATCAAATAAGCATCAATGTAATTATTTGCCCCTCTCCATTGTAATAAAATTCGGCGGCACCATATTTCGAAGCAAATATCCGGAAGGAGATCGCCATGTCGCTCACGCACGGGACGTTGTCGGAGTGGATGGTTTCAGAGCGTGCCGCCTGGGCTTTGTCCGCGCCGAAATGGAAGAACATGGCTTATCTGACACTCGGCGTCTCAGTCGGCTTTCTTGCCGGGCTGCTGTTCTCCAGTTCGGGCGGATAGACAGCTGCTTTCAAGGAAATCCGCCGGACATGAATGGGAGCACCCTTCGATGACCAACGCATTCACCCGCACCACCAGCAGGACCGTAACGTTCGCCCATCCTTTTGCCTTGAGCGGCGTCGACGGGGTGCAACCGGCGGGAAGCTACATCGTGGAGACCGACGAGGAGTTGATCGACTCGCTCTCCTTCCCTGTGTATCGGCGCAGCGCGACCTGGCTCCGTCTTCCGCATTCCAATCGCGGAATGGCCATGGAGCAGACGGTGCTCATCGACCCCGATGAACTGGACCGGCTCCTGGAACCGGCGGGAAACGCAGCTCTCCTGCCCGGATGAACATTGTTGCGAGGGCCGGGCGGAGCAATGCTCCGTCTATCGCGGAAAGCCGTTCCGCACCGAACTTTACCGCAGAGGAGGTGTCGTTATGCAAACCGTACAACTGAAACATCGTTCGTCGTCAGTCCATTTCCTGAACGGGAAAATGTTCATTGAAACCGCGTCCGTGCCACCGGTGACCGCAAGGATCGGCGATGAGCGTCTACTCCAGCGGGAGCGTAGCACTCTGCTTCGCAACTGGGACGATGACGGTGGTGCCCAACCAAAGGAAGGTGCTAGAGAGTGA
The DNA here is from genome assembly GCF_003116035.1 of Azospirillum sp. TSH64. GTDB lineage: Bacteria > Pseudomonadota > Alphaproteobacteria > Azospirillales > Azospirillaceae > Azospirillum. The sequence continues at coordinate 720,986 of NZ_LGQW01000015.1, read as the reverse complement.
GTTGACCGTCCGCGTCAGAATTTGGCATCGACTGTGAGGAAGAACGCCACCAGGGACGGCCGGCCATCGTCCCGAGGGGGTGCTCCAGTTGAACTGTAGAAAAGCTCATCGCCGACAAGAGCGCCATCCCCGGCATCCTCAAACGACATCGATCCGGATCGTCAGGATCTGTGGAAGGGCAGCAGCATGAGCGACAAGGCATCCTTCCCAATCGTCGGGATCGGCGCATCCGCTGGCGGGGTGGAGGCCTTGGAGGGGCTGTTCGGCGCCGTTCCTGCCGACAGCGGCATGGCCTTCGTGGTCGTGACGCATCTGTCACCGGAACACGAAAGCCTGCTGGCCGACATCATCGGCCGATGCACGCCCACGCCGGCGCATCAGGCCTGCGACGGGGATTTGGTCGAGCCAAACCGCATCTACACCCTGCAGCCGGGAACCCTGCTGACCATCGACAGCGGCCGGCTGCATGTCCGGCCGGACAGCGCCTCCCGCCGCGAGCGCAACCCCATCGACCTCTTCCTCAGCTCGCTCGCCAGCGACTGCGGTGAAAGAGCGGTGGGCATCATCCTGTCGGGCGGCGGCAGCGACGGCACTCTGGGCGTCAAAGCGATCAAGGAACGGGGCGGCTTCACCATCGCCCAAGGGCATGACGGAATTCCCCGCCATGACGGCATGCCGAACAGCGCCATCGCCACCGGCGTCGTCGACCTTGTCGCGCCGGTCGAAACGATGGCGGCGACGCTGGTGGACTACGCGCGAACCGCCACGTCGCTGGGCGATCTGACGGGTGAGAAGGATGTTCAAGAGGATGCGCGGCTGGAATCGGCACGCAGAAGCATCACCACCATTCTGCGCAATCAGATCGGGCACGATTTCCAGGGCTACAAGCACAACACTTTCCTGCGCCGTGTCCAACGCAGGATGCAGGCCCTGCGGCTGACGGACATCGACAGCTATGTCGAACACCTGCGTGAGGACCGTACCGAAGCCGCGGCACTGTTTCGCGATCTGCTGATCGGTGTCACCACCTTCTTCCGCGACGGCGAGACCTTCCGGGCGCTGGAGGAACTCGTCATCCCGCATCTGTTCGCCGGGAAAAGCGTCGGCGATGCGGTGCGCGTCTGGGTGCCGGGCTGCGCCACCGGCGAGGAGGTGTACTCCATCGCCATGCTGCTGTCCGAATATGCGGGAACCCTCCACAGCGTGCCGAAGATCCAGGTCTTCGCCACCGACATCGACGAGCATGCCCTGGAAGTGGCACGCACCGGGCGCTATCCCGCCAATCTGGTGCGGGATGTGCGGGCGGACCGGCTCAAACGCCATTTCACTGAGGACGGCACCAGCTATCTCGTTCGCAAGGAGGTGCGCGACCTGTGCATCTTCTCGTCGCACAGCGTCGTCCGTGACCCGCCATTTTCACGCATCGACCTGATTTCGTGCCGCAATCTGCTCATTTACTTGGGGATGGGACTTCAGGATCAGGTGATCCCAATGTTCCACTATGCATTGCGCCCCAGCGGCTATCTTTTCCTCGGCGTGGCCGAGACCATCGGGCAACATCAGACGCTGTTCGTGCCCATAGACAAAAAACATCGCCTGTTCCGCCGGCAGGATGCGGTTTCCGTGACCATTCCCTTCGCCATGGCGGAGCATGGCGGCCGCACGCCTCGCGGATCGGCCGAGACCCCCCGCTCGATCCAGTCCAACGCCGCCAATCTGCGTGGGCATGTGGAGGCGCGCGTGCTGGAGCGTTTCGCTCCGGCCCATGTCGTCGTCAATCAAAGCAGTGAGGTGGTCTATTATTCCGCCAACACCGGCAAATACCTTCAGGCGCCGCCCGGCGCCCCGAACCGCCAGCTTCTGGCGATGGCCCGCAAGGGACTTCGGCTCGATCTTCGCGGCGCCCTGCACGAGGCGATGCAGACCCACAAGCCGGTAACCCGCAAGCACCTGGCGGTGGAGGTGGACGATCGTGTCCAAATGCTCGATCTGACGATCGAGCCGTTCGACCGCGAAGGGGAACCCTTCTTCCTGGTCCTGTTTTCCGATGTCGGAGATCCAAGTCCTGCGGAGGAAATCTACGGCAAGGAGCGTCACTGGGGCCAGGATCCCGGTGCGGTGGAGCAGCTGGAACGTGAACTTCGCGATACCAAGGAGCGTCTCCAGAGCACGATCGAAGAGTATGAAACCTCATTGGAGGAACTGAAGTCCGCCAACGAGGAACTCATCTCGGTCAACGAGGAACTGCAATCGACCAATGAGGAGCTGGAAACAGCCAAAGAGGAAACGCAATCCGTCAATGAGGAGCTTCACGCAGTCAATATCGAACTCAACAGCAAGGTCGAGGAGCTGGACCAGTCCAACAGCGATCTCCAGAATCTGTTCAACAGCACCCAGATCGGGATCATCTTCCTGGACCGATCCCTGCTGATCCGGAGTTTCACGCCGGCGATCACCCAGATTTTCAATCTGATCGCGACCGACCGCGGTCGTCCGCTGACCGATATCGTCAGCCATCTCGACCAGGTCGATCTGGATCGGGATCTGAGACATGCGCTAACCGACCCGGCGACCGTGGAAAAGGCGGTTCGGTCAAGGGACGGGACCAGGCACTACATGATGCGCATCCTGCCTTACCGGAAGGCCCGCAACGATCTGGAAGGCCTGTTGTTGACCTTCGTCGACGTGACGTCGCTCAAGGAGGCCGAGGAGCAGCAGCGCCAGCTCATCGGTGAACTCGACCACCGCGTCAAGAACATGCTGGCCGTCGTCACCGCCCTGGCCCAGCAGACGCTGAAGGCGATTGCCGAGGCACCGGAATGCACGGCGTTTCTCGGGCGCCTGCAGGCGGTCGCCAGCACCTACGATCTGCTGACCCGTGACGGTTGGGGAAACGTTCTCCTCAGCGACGTCGTGCTCAATGAGGTGAAGCCTTATGCCACCAGCGAAGGACGCTTTGCCGTTGACGGACCTGCCGTTCAACTCCGGCCCAAGGCCGCGTTGGCGCTCGGCATGGTGATCCACGAGTTGGTGACCAACGCGCTGAAATACGGCGCACTGTCCGTGGCGGAAGGGCGCGTCGTCGTGACCTGGGAATTCGGGCAAAGGGATGCCGATGCGGTGCTGCTTGTCCATTGGCGCGAGATGGACGGTCCCCCCGTGTCGCCTCCCACCCATCATGGCTTCGGCTCCAAGCTGATCACCCAGCAAATCCGCTATGAACTGCGCGGCGATGTCATGGTGGATTACGATCCGACCGGTCTCCAGGCGACGTTCACCGTACCGGTCGCCCAGACGAGGAGCGACGACGAAAGCCCCGCCCCCCCTGAGAATGCTTCATGACCGGAAAGCATCTGGAAGGCTGCAGGATCATGATCGTCGAGGACGAATTGCTGATCGCCATGGCGTTGGAGGAAATCCTGCAGGATGCGGGAGCCACCATCATCGGCATGGCCAGCTGCGTGGCGGATGCCCTGGCGCTGATCGAACGGGAAGATTTCGATGCCGCCATCCTGGATGTCCGGCTCGACGATGAGCGGGTGACTGCCGTCGCCGACGCGCTCGAAGCCGGCGCGAAGCCATTTGTCTTCCACTCGGGATACGGGGCGGAACTCCTTCCGCAACAACACCGACACAGACCGTTGCTTCGGAAGCCCTGCGCCCCCGCTGCCATCGTTCGCATGTTGTGCACTGCCATGGCATGAACGGGCACCGACGAGCCCATCAAAGTGGAAAACCGTGAAAGGCACGGTGCCGGATGGCCGTGTCCACCGTCGACCCAACGATGATGGGGGACATAACCGAACCATAAGAGGCCGGCAGAGAGTCAGCGTCTTTCGCTGCAATGGGCCTTCCGCCCGGTTCCAGCTATTCCATTGCCTCGTACAGTGCATGGACGACACTGGATGAAAGTGATGGCTTACGGAGCAGGGGGCGATGACGATGGCTGCTTGGAAGATGTTCTGGGCCATATCCCGAATGGAAAACGAATGGAATGCCTCGTTTTTCCAAAGCTTCGGCAACGTCAGAGACCGGCTCTTCATCCAATCGGGCGTCCAGAAGCGCAACATCGAAGGGCTCGGCTTCAATCAGCGCAAGAGCATCCACGGTCGAAGCGGCAAGCCGAACCACACTGGCTCCTGCCTCCTGGACCGCCGTCTCTAGAACGACGGTGACGAGGAACTCGTCCTCAACGATGAGGACACGACGGCCGTTCAGCAGCTTTTGGGACATCCGCCGCTCCCTTTAATCAGGTTTCCCGTAGAGCATGAGCTTTTGGTCAGCGATTTGCAGTTGGACAAAAGCAATGGCTATGCACGCTGACGGGGAGTCAGTTTTCTCATATTGGTAGCGCCAACATATGGAAGCACTACAACCGGTCGCGTTTCCGATTTGGAAGGGGAAAGATATTCCAACTCCTGCAATTCCATCCATAGCCTGAGAGACTGGGAGGTTTGGCATGGGTACTGGTCAACGTCGTAAGGTGACCAAAGAGTTCAAGCGAGAAGCCGTTCGGCTGATCGCGATGAGTTGTCGGACTTTCCCAACGGTCGTGTCCCGAGGCGTGGTGTAGGAGCCGGGACGGTCACGCGGCCGCAGCGGGCAACGTGAGGGCAAGATCATCGCGCAGCGGGGCGATGGTTTCCAGGGTCATGTAACGCGCCCGCTGCACCGCCCATTCGTCGTTCTGTTCGAGCAGGATGGCACCGATCAGCCGGGTGATCGCCGCCTCTTTGGGAAAGATGCCGACCACCTCGGTGCGCCGCTTGATCTTGCCGTTCAGGCGTTCCAGTGGGTTCGTGCTGTGGATCTTGGCGCGGTGCTCCTTGGGGAAGGTCATGAAGGCCAGCACGTCGTCCTCGGCCTCGTCGAGCAGGGCGGCCAGCTTCGGCAGCTTGGGGCGGACCTGATCGGCGACTTGGCGCCACTGCGCCTTGGCGGCGCCGGCGTCGTCCTGGGCAAACGCCGTGGCAATGAAGGCCGACACCACGCGCCGGCCGCTCCGGCCGGCATGCGCCAGCACGTTGCGCATGAAATGCACCCGACAGCGCTGCCACGTGGCGCGGAACACCTTGGACACGGCGGCCTTGATGCCCTCGTGGGCGTCGGAGATCACCAGCTTCACGCCGGCCAAGCCGCGGCGCTTGAGCTTACGCAGGAAGTCGATCCAGAAGGTCTCCGCCTCCGAGGCGCCGATATCCATGCCCAGCACCTCGCGCCGGCCATCGGTGTTCACCGCCACCGCGATGGTGACGGCGACCGAGACGATGCGGCCATTCTGGCGGACCTTCACATAGGTGGCGTCAATCCACAGGTACGGCCAGTCGCCTTCGATGGGGGCGCTCCAGGAAGGTCTTCACCCGCTCGTCGATCTCTTCGCACAGCCGGCTGACCTGGCTCTTGGAGATGCCGCCCATGCCGAGCGCCTTGACCAGGTCGTCCACCGAGCGCGTCGAGATGCCGTGCACGTAGGCTTCCTGGATCACCGCGGTCAGCGCCTTCTCGGCCATCCGGCGCGGCTCCAGGAAACCGGGGAAGTACGAGCCCTTGCGCAGTTTTGGGATGCGCAGCTCGACGGTGCCGGCGCGGGTTTCCCAGTCGCGCTCGCGGTAGCCGTTGCGCTGGACCAGCCGCTCGGCGGAGCGCTCGCCGTGGGCAGCACCGGTCAGGCCCTGCACCTCCAACTCCATCAGCCGCTCGGCCGCGAAACCGATCATCTCGCGCAGAACGTCGGCGTCAGGGCTCTTCTCCAGCAGCGCGCGAAGCGCCATCATCTCGTCGGTCATCGTGGTCACCCTTCGGTCGGGTTGAGGTGTGGTGACCAGACTCTACCGAAGATCCACGATGACCGCCCCGCTGTGGGGAACCGGCCCGCCTACGCCAGCCATGTGGAGGCGCTTCGGCGGCCCGCTTACCCACAGTTCCTACACCACGCTCTGGGACGTGACCCAAACCGAGGACGTCGCTATGGCGGTGTGACTCAACACAAATGGCCTCCGAGAAACCCGGAGCGTGTGTGGATGCCCCCGGTTAAGCAAGAGGAATCTTCTGACATTGTAGGGCGTGCCGGGCATTCTATCGGTCGTGTGTCAGGCCTCATGATGTGGCCTGACAAGGCCACGGGCCGGTATGCTGTTCGAAAGATGGAGCCCACATCGGTTCAGAGAGCTGTGACGCTCGCGCGCCGGGACTGGATCTCTCCATCTGAACATTGAAGTCCTTGCCGCCTACACCGTCAGTCGATCTTCCTGCCCGGGCCGGATGGCCCGCAACGCAATCCGTTGGTCGCCTTTTGCTTCCTCCGGATCACGCTGTCCGATAATCCTGTTGCTTGACCACCATCGCCCAGATGGCGCGCGCCATCTTGTTGGCCAGGGCGACGGCGGCAACCATGCGTGGCTTGCGGGCCAAGAGACGGCCGAGCCAGTTGTCCGGGTTCGTGCCGCGTCGGCAGATCCATCGGATGCAACTCATGGCGCCGACGATCAGCAGCTTGCGGATGTCTTCCTGTCCCATCCTGCTCATGCCGCCCAGCCGGGTCTTGCCGCCGGACGAATGCTGCTTCGGTACCAGACCAAGCCAAGCCGCGAAGTTCCTGCCGTTGGAGAAGGTCCGCAAGTCAGGCGCGAAGGCGGCAATGGCCCCGGCCGTCACGGGACCAACGCCTGGAACCGTGCACAGGCGCCGCAGAAAGCTATCCGTGCGGGACGCCAGTTGCAGCTGCTGAACCAACTCGTCGATCCTGATCGTCAGAGCCGCAATCTGTTCGAGGTAAAAGCGGGCCATCTCTCGCACGACTGCCGGCAGATCGGTGCCCTCCTCGCGGATCGCCTGCTCCAACTGCTTGACATTGGTCGCTCCGCCGGGAGCGATCACCCCGAATTCCGCCAGATGGCCGCGCAGAGCATTGATGAGCTGGGTGCGCTGTTTCACGAAACACTGGTGGGTGCGGAAGGTGACGGCGCGCGCCTGATGTTCGGCGCTTTTGACCGCAACGAACCGAAGGTTCGGGCGGCGTGCCGCTTCCGCGATCGCCTCCGCATCGGCGGCATCGTTCTTCTGCCGCTTAACGAACGGCTTCACGTAAATCGGCGGAATGAGCCGAACCTCATGCCCAGCCGCAAGGCCAATGCGACCCCAATGGTGGCTGGTCGCACAGGCTTCCATCGCCACGATGCAGGCCGGCAGCTGGTCCAAGAACTCCTGCAGCTTCTGTCGGGAAAAGGCCCTGTTGAACAGCGTCTTGCCCGTTTCATCCGTCGCGCACACCTGAAAATGCCGCTTCCCCAGATCAATCGCCACCAGATAGGTCTCAGTCATGCCGCCCTCCTTCAGCAAGGCCAGACAAACACTGCTGTCAAACGACATCCCTATTTCCCTGGCAATACGAGCGCTGCCCCCTCTGCCATCGTTACCGCAGCATGGGCTTCAGGTTGTCCCGGTAGTCCATAGGCTTGATCCGACGGGCAGTTTTCCAGCCCGAGGAGGATCAAGCCTGTGGGCCCACCGGGGCAACCGGGGGGCAGCCTTCAGCCTTCGTGTCGCCAGGGCGGCAGTTCTAGGGCGCGCCTGACAACTGCATCCTGGCATACTCCGATGCCGACGAGAGGGGGCATCCACACCATCAGTTCAGTCTTCGGTTCAGTTGAGGAACTCACCAAGCTTCCCAATGACATTATGCAGGCCACCATTGACGAAGCGCTTGACAACCCCGCCTTCCTTACTGTGGTGGGAGCACGCTGACCGGCTCTGGATCGTTGCTGCAAAGGGGCATCTGGCGCATCAGTCGGGGCAGCGGTCGACAAGGTCGCGTGCCCCCTGCCCTCTCGAACGCCGGGTTGGAGGCGCAGCGTC
>NZ_LGQW01000015.1:517155-713122 GCF_003116035.1 Azospirillum sp. TSH64 | reverse complement strand
GCTGATCGCCAACGTGATCCGCTACAACGCGGCGGACATCCCGACCAAGCAGACGGCGTTCAGCCAGTACGACCGTCCCAAGGGTGTGGCGCGCTATGCGCAGATCGCCCGGCATCTGGATCTCGGCGGCAGCCGCGACCATGAGCGGGTGGAGAAGCTGATCGGTTGGGTCGAGGAGATGAAGCGGGCGCTGGAGATCCCGGCCTCGATCCAGGCGGCAGGGGTGCCGGAGGCGGCCTTCCTGGCGCGGGTCGATGCGATTGCCGAAGCGGCCTTCGACGACCAATGCACCGGCGCCAACCCGCGCTATCCGCTGGTCGCCGAGATCAGGCAGTTGCTGGTCGACAGCTATTACGGACGCGCCTATGTCGAGCCGGCAGGCGAGCACACCCCGGCGGAACTGACTGTCGTCGGCCAGAAGACCGCCGCAGAGTAACGGATCTTCCACGAAGCGACGCCAAACAGCGGGGACTGTCGGGTCGGAGCGAACGCTTCCGGCCCGGCGGTTTCCATTTGGGGCGCCATTAATGAGTTGAAACTGCTGTTGCAATTCACAGTCCATGCCCCCTCGGCTCGCGGCGCTTGAGGCTGCTACGGGACGTGGTTATCCTGCCTGGGCAAAACTGGTGTTTGGCATGGAAACGACCGACGACCGCGTGAAGCTGATGTATCATCGTCTGGTGGCGCGCCAAATCAGGCGCGACCCGGAATTGATCGAGCGTGCACGCAAGATCGTCGAGGAGCTGTCGGCCAAGCCGGACCAGCGCTCGCATGTTTTTGAATGGAAAGCCCTGCTGGCGCAACCCAGCGAAAAGGTCCGGCACTTCATCGTCTCGCGGAACCAGGACGCCACCCGTTTGCGCATCACGTCTCCGTTCCCTATGCTGCCCGAGCTTTCGGTACAGGATGAGCAGACGAGGAGGCGGATGTGGCGGAAGGCCAGGAAGCACGGACTCTTGACGACCTCGACCGCGCCGTCCGCGCTTTAGCCACCCACTTCAAATGCGACACCACGGTCATCGTCGGCAGTCAGGCGACCCTTGTCGGCTGGCCTGACGCCCCAATCCTGTTTCGCACATCGCCCGAAATCGACGCTTATCCGGGGAACGCACGCGAATGGGAAGCGGAGCGACGCGCTGAAGGCCATGACATAGAGGCGAGCGAGGAGATCTTTGCCCGCTTTGGACAGGGCTCGTCCTTTCACCATGCGCATGGCTTCTACATCGACGGCGTCGATGAGGGCACCGCCAAACTGCCTTCCGGTTGGAAGAGCCGGGCGGTTACGCGCGAGGTCGAGGTGAACGGCATCACCGTGCGCGCCATTGCGCCGACGATGACCGACCTGATCGTTTCGAAGCTGCTGGCGTTGCGCGACAAGGACAAGGATTTCATCCGCGAGTACCATCGTGTCCGCCATCTCGACCGTGCCCACGTCAGGCGTCTGTTGATTGACATGATGATCCCGGAGGCACGGCGCATCGTCATCGGCGCCTTTCTCGACTCCCTGTAACCAACCGCTCTTCCGACGCGCGTAACCGATGGCCGAGGCGCCCTGCCGGAGCAAACGCATCCGACAGGGCGGTCCCCGTTCACCTGTTGCCGGACCCGCTCAGCGATCCGATTGCAGGCCGCTCTCCGCCACCAGATCGGCGATGCTGACGATGGGCATCGACTGGTCTTCCGCGAAGACGATCAGCTCCGGCAGGCGGGCCATGGTGCCGTCCGGGTTCATAATCTCGCAGAGAACGCCTGCCGCCTTGCGTCCGGCCCGCGCCATCAGCTCGATGGTGGCCTCCGTGTGGCCGCGGCGGGCCGCCAGCCCTTGCGGATGGGCGCGGATCGGGAAGACATGGCCCGGCCGCGCCAGATCCTCCGGACGGCAGTCGTCGGCAATCGCGGTGCGGATCGTCGTCACCCGGTCGGCCGCCGAAACGCCGGTGGTGACGCCGTCCCGCGCCTCGATGGACACGGTGAAAGCCGTCCCGAAGCGCGAGCTGTTGGCCGGCACCATCGCCGGCAGTTCCAGCCGTTGCAGATGCTCGTCGGGCAGGATCAGGCAGACGATGCCGCTACAGGCACGGATCAGCAGGGCCATCTGCTCGACGGTGATGCTGTCGGCCGGGTAGATGATGTCGCCTTCATTCTCGCGGTCGTCGTCATCGACGACGATCACTCCCTGCCCCTGCCGCAGGCTGTCGAGGGCGCGGGCGACGCGTTCGCCCGGCGTGCCGAAGCGGGCGAGAAGGTCGTTCTGACGGTAAATCTGATTCATGGTTCTCACATCCACTGAAGGGTGAGCCTGAATCAGGGCGCAAAGAGACCTCCAGCGCGCCGGACCGGAACCCGACGCGATGGCGCGAACCGACGGCGGCGGGCCTGCTCGCGGCAAGCCACCGGCGCGGTCTGCTCATTCTCTTCCATCCGGACTGTAACCGTCGGCCCCGGCCTCACACCGGGTCTGCTGACCTCACCGCCTCTTGGGACTGCCAAAAGCCGCTGAGCGCTCGCGGGCTCCCCTTCTGTCGAAGGGATACCGCCGGTCGGGAGTTTCACCCTGCCCTGAGAACAAGCCTATGTTCGCCGACCGGGATCGGTCGACCCGCCCACCATTCCGCAACCCAACCGCCGCTGTCAAGGGAGCAGGGCGGCCCTTTCCACCGGATGGTTCCACCGGACGGCAGCGCCGCGCTCCCTCACTTCACCAGTTCCAGCGCGGTGTCGCCGTCGATGATCAACGCGCGCGCCACCCCGCTGGCGAGGAAGGCGCGGGCGGCTTGCAGCTTGGTCCGGCCGGCGACCAGCGCCACCGTGTAGGTCTGCTTCAGCCCATCGAGACCGAGCGCCAGCGTGCGGCGGTTCAGCGGATGATCGACCGCCTTGCCGTCCTGGTCGAAGAACAGCCCGTTGGTGTCGCCGACCGCCCCGGCCGCCCGCAGCTCCGCCAGTTCCTCGGCGCTGATCATGCCCTGCGTCCGCAACAGCGACGCCTCGCGCAGCTCGCCGATGGAGATGTAGGCCACCGTCGTCGAGCGGGCGAGCTGGAGGGCCGTCTGCACCGACTGCTGCGACAAGAGCACGTCGCGCGCCTCCAGGCTGTCGGCGATGAAGGGCACCGGCAGGAAATAACCCTCCGCCCCGGTGGTCCGCGCCAGCGCATGCACCACGTCGAACGGGTTGTAGGCCGAGCGCGCAGTCAGCGACCCCATCAGGCTGATGAATTTCGCCCGCGGCGCGCTGACCCCCGCCATCTGCAAGGTCATCTGCTCCAGCGTCCGGCCCCAGCCGGTGCCGACCACCGCCTCCTCCGCCTCGGCCAGATGGCGGCGCAGATGGGCGGCGGCGGCGGCCCCCACCGCCCGGAAGGCGAAGGGGGCGAGCAGCGCGTCGTCGCGGTCGCCGCCGGCATCCTGGGTCAGCGCCGGCGTGCAGATGCAGACGTCCAGCCCGTAGCGCTCGCGGATCGCCTCCTCCACCGGAAGCAGCCCGACATTGGCGGAGTTGATGGTGATGCTGACCATGCCGCTGTCGCGGGCATCGGACAGCAGCTTGTTGACCCGCGCCCGGGTGACGCCCAGCCGGCGCGCCGCCGCCTCCTGGTTCAGGCCGCCGACATAATACAGCCAGGCCGCCCGCGCCATCAGCACCTCGTCCTCCGGCCCCTCGCTGGTCCCGTTCCGCATCGCGCGCTCTCCCCCTCTACCCCTGTCAGGTGACAAATGTATCTGGTGTTGACATTTGTCACGACCCACCACAAGCTCATCGTCGTCGGCGCAAGACCGGCATCGAGAATTCGCCAGCCAGATAGCTGGCAATGGGAGGAGAATGGAAATGAAAAACCGGCTTTCCGGAATGCTTGCGGCTGTCTCGATGGTCGCGATGATGACCGCCGCGGGTGCGGCGCAGGCGCTCGACATCGCCTGGGTTCATGCCAACGCCGCCGCGCAGTCCGAACAGCGGGTGAAGGCCGGCTTCGACGCCTGGGCCAAGCAGAGCGGCAAGACCGACTGGAAGATCAGCGTTCTCGACAGCGGCGGCTCGGGCGAGGCGACCGCGTCGAACATCCAGGACGCCGCCAACCGCGGCGTGAAGGCCATCGTCATCACCATGGCCGACCTGCGCGCCAGCCGTGCGGCGCTCGACGCCGCCAAGGCCGCCAAGATCCCGGTCTTCGCCGTCGATTCCGGCTATGTCGACGGGGTGCTGGTCGACGTGACCACCAACAACTGGGCGATGTCGGCCAACGTCTCGGTCTATCTGCTCGACCAGATGGGCGGGCAGGGCAACCTCGTCTTCCTGCGCATGGCGGAGCATCACGGCACCCGCAAGCGCGGCGACGTGATGGCGACGGTGCTGAAGGAATATTCCGGCGTGAAGGTGCTGGCGGAGCACAACATCAACTACACCGCCTTCTTCGAGGACACCAACCGCACGATGGAGGATTACGTCGCGCGCTTCGGCAACAGCATCAACGCCGTCTGGGCGCCGTGGGACGAGCCGGCGCAGGCCGCCGTCAACGTGATCAAGGGCGCCGGGCTGAAGAACGTCAAGGTGATCGGCATCGACGGCCACCCGCAGGCGGTCGCCGAGGTCTGCAAGCCCGACAGCCCGATGATCGCCACCGTGCGCCAGCCCTTCGAAGAGATGGGCAAGACCGTCGGCCAGTGGCTCGACGACGTGGTGGTGAAGGGCAAGCCTGCCGCCGAGGTGATCCCGACCAAGACCGTCTATCTCGACGCGCCGCTGATCACCAAGCAGAACTGCAAGCAGTTCATGTGACCGGGTGCCGCGGGTCCGGGGTTGCGGATCCCTCCGCCTCCGGACCCGCGGCGGCAGGCTTCATTCCCTGGAGGTCGCCATGGAAATCCATCTGGCCGACATCGTCATGCAGTTTCCGGGAACGCGGGCGCTGGATGGCGTGGACGTCGTCTTCCGCAGCGACGAGGTGCATGGCCTGATCGGCGAGAACGGCGCCGGCAAATCGACGCTGGTCAGCATCCTGGGCGGCAGCCTTCAGCCGAGCGGCGGCAGCCTCTCCATCGACGGGCGCACCGTCCGCTTCGGCTCGCCACAGGACGCGCTGTCGCAGGGCATCGCCCATGTCAGCCAGGAGGGCAGCCTCGTCCCCGGCCTGACCGGGGCGGAGAACATCCTGCTCGGCGTCGAGCCGCGCCGTATCGGCGGCATGATCCGCGCCTCGGCCCTGAAGGCCCAGGCCGCGGCGCTGCTGGCGACGTGGTTTCCGCAGGTCGCCATCGACCTCGGCTGCCCGGTGGCCGAGCTGCCGATGGCCGACCGCAAGGTCATCGAGATCGTCCGCGCGCTGCGCGGCTCCGCCCGCATCGTCATCCTCGACGAGCCGACCGCGACGCTGCCCGCCCGCGAGAAGGAGCAGCTGTGGGCGATCATCCGCACGCTGCCCGCCCGTGGCGTCGGCGTGGTGCTGATCAGCCATTTTCTCTCCGAAATCAAGGCGCTGTCGCACCGCATCACCGTTCTGCGCGACGGCCGGCGCATCTGCACCGAATCCGCCGACGCGCTCGACGAGCAGATGCTGGTCGACATGATGCTGCGCCGCAGCGGCTCCGCCCCGCAGCGCAAGTCGGAAGAGGCAGCGCGGGCAAGCCGCGGCGAGGTGGTGCTCGACATCCGCGACTGGCGGGTCGGGCGGCTGCATGTGCCGCGCTTCACCCTGCATGCCGGCGAGATCGTCGGGCTGATCGGGCTGACCGGTGCCGGCCATTTCGGTTTCGCCCGCTCGCTGCACAGCCCGTCCGGCGTGCGCTGCGCCGGGCTGGCGGTCGGCGGCCGTCCGGTGAAGCCGGGACCGCCGGCCCACATGCAGGCGGCCGGCATCGCGCTGGTCCCCGACCACCGCATGGAATATGCGCTGATCGGCGAATGGACGCTGCGCGAGAATCTGGCGATGGTCCATCCCGGCCATGGCGCCATCGCCGCCGGCATCCTGTCGCCCGGCCGGGAGGAGGCCGAATCCCGCCGCATCATGCGGCTTCTCAACGTGAAGGCCCATTCCTCCAGCCAGCTTCTGCGCACGCTGTCGGGCGGCAACAAGCAGAAGATCTCCATCGGCAAATGGCTCTACGGCGCCGAGGGCCGCTACCGCGTGATGATCTTCATCGAGCCGACCGAGGGCGTCGACATCGGCGCCAAGGCCGAGATCTATGCCGAGATGCGGCGGCTCGCCGCCAGCGGCGTGGGGATCGTCATCGCCTCCTCCGACCTGCTGGAGATCGAGGCGCTGGCGCACCGGGTCATCCCCTTCCATCACCTGCGGCCCGGCCCGGAAATCCCCGGCACCGGCTTTTCCGAGAGCGCGTTCATCGCCGCCATCTCCGGAGCCGTCCCGGAGACTGCAAAATCAGGAATTCCCGCATGACCGACACCGCCACCGGATCCCTTCCCAGCCATGACCGGCTGTTCGGGCTGCGCAAGGAGCATGTCCAGCGCTACAGCACGCTGGTCGTGCTGGTCGCCATGTTCCTGGTCTTCTCGCTCGGCGTCGACCGCTTCCTGACCGGGCAGAACCTGCTGAACATCGCGCAGCAGATCTCGATGCTGACCATCGTCGGCGCCGGCCTGACCTTCGGCTTCGCCGCCCGCGAGATGGATCTGTCGGTCGGCTACACCGTCGGCCTTGCCGGCGTGCTGGTGCCGCTGCTGCTGGTCAAGGGCGTGCCCCTGCCGCTCGCCCTGCTGGCCGGGCTCGGCGCCGGGCTGGCGGTCGGGGCGACGAACGCCATCCTCGTCACGCTGGTCGGCATCCCGTCGCTGATCGCGACGCTGGCCGTCGGCTCCATCCTCTACGGCATCAACTTCCTGATGACCGGCGGCCGGGCGATCTATGGCGGGCTCGACGAGGTCTATCTCTGGCTCGGCCAGGGGCGCGTCGCCGGCATCCCGGTCCTCGCCTTCTTCATGCTGGCCGCCGTGCTGGTCGCCTGGTTCGTCATGGAGCGGACGATCTTCGGCCGCTACATCTACGCCGTCGGCGGCAACCAGAAGGCGGCGGAGCTGTCCGGCATCCGCGTGCGCAAGTACCGCGCCGCCGCCCTGGTCGTCTGCTCGCTGTTCGCGGTGATGGCCGGCACGCTGCTCGCCGCCCGGCTCGGCTCCGGCCAGCCCAATGCCGGCGAACGCTACCTGCTGGATGGGCTGGCGACGGTCTTCATCGGCATGACCATGTTCCGGCCGGGCACGGCCACCGTGCTCGGCACCTTCTTCGGCGCGCTCTTCATCGGGGTCATCAACAACGGCCTCAACCTGATGGGGATGGACACCTACATCCAGGCGATCGTGAAGGGCGTCATCATCCTTGCCGCCGTCGCCGTCGTCTCGCGCAGCACAAAACTCAACCTTCTTTGAAATCGGAGTCTTCGATGTACGAGGCTGACCTCCGGGCCACGGCCGGCCGCAACATGGCGGGCCGGGTCGGGGCGGGCGCCAACACGCGCCTTCCCGAACTCTACCGGACGATGCGCCGGATCCGCACCTTCGAGGAGCGCGTGGGCGAACTGTTCGTCCGCGGCCAGTCGGCCGGCTCCATGCTGCACCTGTCCATCGGCGAGGAGAGTGCCGCCGCCGGTGTCTGCGCACACTTGCGCGACGGCGACAGCTTCACCACCCACCACCGCGGCCACGGCATCTTCCTCGCCCGCGGCGCCGACCCGGCCCGCATGATGGCGGAGATCGGCGGCAAGGAAGCCGGCTATTGCCACGGCAAGGGCGGGTCGATGCACATCGCCGACATGGGGCTGGGCCATCTCGGCGCCAACGCCATCGTCGGCGGCGGCATCCCGGCGGTGGTCGGCGCCGGCCTGTCCGCCCGCCACCACAAGACCGGCGCCGTCAGCGTCGCCTTCTTCGGCGACGGCGCCACCGGCCAGGGCATCCTGTACGAGAGCATGAACATGGCCGCCCTGTGGGGCCTGCCCTGCGTCTTCGTCTGCATCAACAACCAGTATGGCATGGGCACCAACATCGCCCAGGCGACCGCCAACCCCAACCTGCACGAACGCGCCGCCGCCTTCGGCCTCGCGGCGGAAACGGTGGACGGCCTCGACGTCGAGGCGGTGGCCGAGGCCGCCGAACGGCTGGTCGAAGGGGCGCGGGCCGGCAAGCCCGCCTTCCTGGCGGTGTCCTGCTACCGCTTCTACGGCCATGCCCGCAAGGACAAGTCGCCCTACCGCGACCCGGTGGAGGAAGAGGCCGGCCGCCGCCAGGATCCGGTCGCCTTCGCCCGCGCGGCATTGATCGACCGCGGGCTGGAGTCGGAGAGCGAGCTGGACCGGCTGGACGGCGAGATCGGCGCCGAGATGGACGCGACCATCGACTTCACCGTGGCGCAGACCGAGCCGCCGCTCGCCTCGATGTTCCGCGACGTCTATGCGCCCGAGGAACCCGAACCCGAACCGGTGCGCGCCCGCATCGACCGCGTTCTGGCGCGGGACTGAGGAGACCCAGAATGGCACTTCAGGAACTGACCTATCGCGACGCCCTGCGCAAGGCGCTGGCCGACGCGATGACCGAAAACCCGGATGTGGTGATCCTCGGCGAGGAGGTCGGCCGCTATGGCGGCGCCTATGGCGTCACCAAGGATCTGATCAAGGAGTTCGGGGCGGAGCGGGTGATCGACACGCCGATCTCCGAACCGGCCATCGTCGGCGCCGCGGTCGGGGCGGCGATGACCGGCCTGCGCCCGGTGGCGGAGCTGATGTATGTCGATTTCATCGGCATGACCATGGACCAGCTCGCCAACCAGGCCGCCAAGATCCGCTACATGTTCGGCGGCCAGATCGGCGTGCCGATGGTTCTGCGCACCCAGGGCGGCACCGGTCGCTCGGCCGGCGCCCAGCACAGCCAGAGCCTGGAAGCCTATGTGATGCACACGCCGGGCCTGCGGCTGGCGATGCCCGCCACGGTGGCCGACGCCTATCACCTGCTGCGCATGGCGCTGACCAAGCCCGACCCGGTCGTCTTCATCGAGCACAAGGCGCTCTACACCATGAAGGAGAGCGTCGATCTCGACGCCGAACCGCTGGCCTGGGGCAAGGCGGCGGTGCGGCGCGAGGGGCGCGATCTGGTCATCGTCACCTATTCCCGCCAGCTTCATTACTGCATGGAGGCGGCGCGCCAGCTGTCGGCCCGGGGCATCGAGGCGACGGTTATCGACATCCGCACGCTGAACCCGCTCGATTTCGACACCATCCGCGCCCATGTCGAGCGCACCGGCCGCGCCATGGTGGTCAGCGAAGGCGTGATGACCGCGGGCGTCGCCGCCGAACTGTCGGCGCGGATCACCGAGGAATGCTTCGACTTCCTTGAGGATCCGGTCGTCCGCGTCGCCGGCGAGGACATCCCGATCTCGGTGTCCACCGCGCTGGAAGCCGGATCGGTGCCCGGCCCGCAGTTGATCGCCGACACCGCTCTCCGGATGCTGGCCGGACGGGTGCCGGCATGACGACCGCAAGTACCACGACCCTCACCCTGACCATGCCCCGGCTGGGCGAGACGATGGAGGAGGGCGTCATCGTCGGCTGGCTGGTCGAGCCGGGACAGCAGTTCCGCCGCGGCGACGCCATCCTCGAATTGGAAACCGACAAGACCGTCGTCGAATATCCCGCCCTGGGCGACGGCCGCCTCGACGAAACGCTGGTGTCGGCCGGCGACCGCGTGCCGGTCGGCGCCCCGATTGCCCGCGCCGCGGTCCTGTCGGCCGAGGACTGGGCCGCCGCCCTGCCCGACAGCGCCGAACCCGCCGCCCCGAAGGAGCAGGTGCCGGCGGAAGCCGACGCCCCCCCGGACAGCGCCGCCACGCCGGCTGCGGAACGCTCCACCGACGACCGGCTGCGCGCCACCCCGACCGCAAGGCGGCTGGCCCGCCAGCACGGCGTCGCGCTGGAGACGCTCCATGGCAGCGGCCGGCGCGGCCGGATCGAGCGTGCCGATGTCGAGCGTGCCGCCGGTTCGAACGGCCCTGCGGCTGCCGACCTGCGCTGGCTCGACACGCCCGCCGGCCGGCTGGCCTATGCGCAGGCCGGAAGCGCCGGTCCGGTGCATCTGCTGGTCCATGGCTTTGCCGGCGACCGCACCGCCTGGGCCAATCTGGCGTCCGGTCTCGCCCGTTCCGGCAAGCGCGTGGTGATGCCGGATCTCCCCGGCCATGGCGCGACCGCCATCGAGGCGGCGGATGTGGACGGTCTGGCCGCCGCGGTGACGGCGCTGGCGGAAAGCCTTCCCGGACCGCTGGTGCTGGTCGGCCATTCGCTGGGCGCCGCCGCCGCCGTCCACGCCGCCCGCCGGCTCGGCGACCGGGTGGCGCGCCTCGTCCTGCTCACCCCCGCCGGCTGCGGGCCGAAGATCGGCGCCGACTTCGTCCATGGCATGGCGGCGGCGGAGACCACGGGAGAGGTCTCGCATCTGCTGCGCCTGCTGGGACCGCGCGGCGGCCAGCTGTCGGATGCCGCGCTTGCCGCCATGGCGCGCGAGATGGGGCGGGGACGCCTGCGCACGCTGGCCACGGCAGTCGCCACCGCCGACGGCCGCCAGCGCATCGACCTGCTGCGCCCACTGGCGGAGCTGGCGGAGCGCATCCCCGTCCGCGCCGTCTTCGGCCTGGACGACCGCATCGTGTCGCCGACCGACGCGCTCAACCTGCCGCCGCGCGTGGCGGCTCATTTCCTGCCGTCCGGCCACATGCCGCAATGGGACGCCCCGCGCGAGGTGGCGGCCCTGATCGACGAGGAGACCCATCATGGATGACGCAAAGACCGATCTGGCGGCGGCGAAGGCGCGGCTCGGCGCCTTCGCCAAGGCTTCCCCCGCCCTGATGAAGGGCTTCGCCGAGGTCAGCCGCACGGCCAGCGCCGCCGGCTCCTTCACCCCCGCCCAGAAGGAGCTGATGGCGGTGGCGATCTCCGTCGCCACCCGCTGCGAGGATTGCATCCTCTACCATGTCGACGGCGCCCGCCGGCACGGCGCCGCCGAGGCCGAGCTTGTCGAAGCGCTTGAGGTCGCGGTCGAGATGGGCGGCGGTCCCGCCGTGATGTATGCCGGCAAGGCGCTGGCGGCCTTCCGCTCGCTCGGCTGAGGGGAGGGGAATCTCCCTCCCCCCCGGCACGTCCCCCTCTCCCCCCGGGGAGAGGGGACATCTCGCAATCATAAGGCGGCCTGCAAAGGGCTGCGTGTCTTCAGGGAGGAAAAGGGAATGTACTACCTGACCGCCGATGGCGGCACCGAAAGCCTGCGGGCGCGCATCTACGACCTGAGCGGACGCTGCCTCGGCCAGAAGGCCGTCGCCTACGACACGCAGTTCGGGCCGGGCGCGCGGGCGGAGCAGGATCCGGAGGACTGGTGGCGGGCGCTGGCCGACGCCACCCGCGGTGCCGTCGCCGACGCCGGCATCGACGCGGGCGACATCGAAGCGATGTGCTTCGCCACCACCTGCTGCACCGTCGTGGCGCTCGACGCCGACGGCCGGGCGCTGCGCCCGGCGCTGCTGTGGATGGACGTGCGCGCCCATGCCGAGGCGGAGGCGGTTCTCGCCACCGGCGACCCGGCGCTGAAGATCAACGGCGCCGGGCGCGGCCCGGTCTCCGCGGAGTGGATGATCCCCAAGGCGCTGTGGCTGAAGCGGAACGAGCCGGCGACCTTCGCCGCCGCCCACACCATCTGCGAGTACCAGGATTTCCTCACCCTGCGCCTGACCGGCGAACGGGTGGCCAGCCTCGACAATGCCGGTCTGCGCTGGCACTACTCCAGCCGCGACGGCGGCTGGGCGCGCGGCATCCTCAAGGCGCTCGACCTCGAAGAGCTGGAAGGCAAATGGCCGGCCCGCGTGCTGGCCCCCGGCGCGGTGGTAGGCACGCTGAGGCCCGAGGCCGCCGCCGCCCTCGGGCTGCGGCCGTCGGTCAAGCTGGTGCAGGGTGGGGCGGATGCGCTGATCGGCATGATCGGGCTCGGCGTCGCCCAGCCGGGGCAACTGGCACTGATCACCGGATCCTCGCACCTGCAATTCGGCGTCACCGAGGCGCCGCTGCATGCCCCCGGCGTCTGGGGCAGCTATCCCGACATCGTCTATCCCGGCCGCTGGATCGTCGAGGGCGGCCAGACCTCCACCGGCTCGATCATCAACTGGCTGCGCCGCTTCAGCGGCGGCACGCTCGACCTCGCAGCCCTGAACGCCAAGGCGGCGGCGCTGGAGCCGGGGTCGGACGGGCTGCTGGTGCTCGACCATTTCCAGGGCAACCGCACCCCCTACACCGACCCGCTCAGCCGCGGCGCCATCGTCGGCTTGACGCTGGCCCATGAACCGCACCATGTCTTCCGCGCGATCATCGAGGGCATCGGCTTCGGCACCCGCGCCATCCTCGACGCCTTCAAGGCCGGTGGCTACAGCTCGACCGAGATCACGGTCGGCGGCGGCGCCACCGCCTCGCAGCTGTGGATGCAGATCCATGCCGACACCGCCGGCCTGCCGGTGCGCATCCCGGCCTCCGCTGACGCGCCGTCCACCGGCTCGGCGGTGCTGGCCGCCCATGGCGCCGGCCGCTTCGCCAGCATCGACGAGGGCATCGCCGCGATGGTCCGCCCCGGCACCAGCATCGAGCCGCGCCCGCGCGAATCCGCCCTCTACCAGGAGATCTACCAGCGCTATCTCGCTCTCTATCCGGCGCTGAAGGGCGTGCTGAACGGGCCGGTTTCGGCCCAATCTCCAGCTCCGGTCAAGGAGCCCGCGGCATGAAGGAGTTCGACCTCAGCGGCCGGCTCGCCGTCGTCACCGGCGGGGCCGCCGGCATCGGCCAGTCCATCGCCCGCGTCCTGACCGAGGCCGGCGCCCGCGTCGCCATCCTCGACCGCGACGGCGAGGCCGCCCGCCGGCTGGCGGACGAGATCGGCGGCCTCGCCTACCGCCTCGACGTCACCGACGCCGAGGCGGCCGAGGAGACCGCCGCCCGTCTGGTCGCCGAGGCCGGCGTGCCGCACATCCTCGTCAACAACGCCGGCATCGTCCACAACGGGCCGGCGCTTGAGGTCGATCTGGCCGACTGGCGCCGGGTGATCGACGTCAATCTGCACGGCGTCTTCCACACCGCCCGCGCCTTCGGCCGTCCGATGGTCGAGGCGGGCAGGGGATCGGTCGTCAACATCGGCTCGATGTGCGGCGAGATCGTCGTCCATCCGCAGCCCCAGGCCGCCTACAACGCCGCCAAGGCGGGCGTCAATCTGCTGACCAAGTCGCTGGCGGTGGAATGGGCCGGCCGGGTGCGGGTCAATGCCGTCGCTCCCGGCTACACCGCCACCGAACTGACCCTGGCCGGCCGCTCCCGCCCCGAATGGTTCGAGCGCTGGCTCGCCGCCACGCCGATGGGCCGGCTGGGCGAACCGCGCGAGATCGCGCTGGCCGTCGCCTTCCTCGCCTCCGACGCGGCGAGCTTCATCACCGGAACCGTCCTGGCCGTCGATGGCGGCTACACCGCTTTTTGAAGGGGAAAAACGATATGGCACAGGGCCACAAGGCACACGGAAAGATCGCGCTGGTCACCGGCGCCAGCCGCGGCATCGGCCGCGCCATCGCTCTCGGACTGGCGGCGCGCGGCTTCGACCTCGCGCTGAACGACATCGCCCGGCAGGCCGGCGCGCTGGCCGAGACGGCGGGGGAGGCGCGGGCGCAAGGCGTCCGGGTGGTCGAGCTGCACGCCGACGTGTCGGCGAAGGACGAGGTGCAGGCGATGATCGAGCGCGCCGTGGCCGAACTCGGCACCATCCATGCGCTGGTCAACAATGCCGGCATCCTGATCGCCGCCACCGTGGAGGACTGCCCGGAAACCGCCTGGGATCAGGTGATGGACGTGAATGCCAAGGGCACCTTCCTCGTCACCCAGGCGGTGTTGCCGCTGATGAAGGCGCAGGGCTATGGCCGCATCTGCAACATCGCCTCCATCGGCGGCAAGCACGGCGCGCCGGAGCAGGCGCATTACTCGGCGTCGAAGGCCGCGGTGATGGGCTTCACCCGCGTGCTGGCGCAGGAGGTCGGGCCGCTCGGCATCACCGCCAACTGTGTGTGCCCCGGCATCATCCTGACCGACATGGGCCGGGTGAACCTCGACGATCCGGCGATCCGCGACGGCTGGAAGGCCAAGACCGCCATGGCCCGCATCGGCGCGCCGGAGGATGTCGCCGGTCCGGTGGCCTTCTTCTGCTCCGACGACAGCGCCTTCGTCACCGGCCAGACGCTGAACGTCGACGGCGGCATCGTCCTGTCCTGACGGAGCCCAAGCGGAGCTACACCTTGGTGCAAGGCGCTTTTCCGCGGGCCATCGCGTAGGGTCGACCGTCTCGACAGGCCGATTCCGATGGAGAGCCCCGCATGAGCGATGCCGCAGCGCCACCCCAGCCCGTGGGCCTGCAAGCGGTCCAGCAACCGCCTCCGGCCTCTCCCCCGCCGGCCCCGCCGGTTGCCTGGAGTCCCTGGCTGGTGCGGCTGGCGGTGCTGGGGCTGGCGGCGGTCCTGCTGGTGGCCTTCGCCACGCGCTGGGACCGCTGGCTCGGCTCCGCCGCGCGCCAGACCACCACCGACGCCTATCTCCAGGCCGACATCACCCCGCTGTCGGCCCAGGTGGCGGGCGTCGTCCGCGACATGCCGGTCGGCGACTTCCAGCAGGTGAAGGCCGGCGACCCGGTGGCGATGATCGTCGACGACGATTACCGCGCCCGCGTCCAGCAGGCCGACGCCGCACTTGAGGCCGCCGACGCCGCCATCGCCCAGCTCGACATCCAGAAACGCACCCAGCGCGCCCTGGTCGATCAGGCCGAGGCGAACGTCCATGGGCTGGAGGCCGAGGCGTGGCGGGCGCGGCTGGAGGAGGCGCGGCAGCGCTCCCTGACCGAGCAGGGCGTCGCCGGCACGCTCCAGGCGCTGCAACAGGCGCAGGCGACCTCCCGCCGCGCCCAGGCGGCGCTGGAGGCGGGCCAGGCCCAGGTCGACCAGCAGAAGGCGGCGTTCGACGGCATCGACGTGCAGGTGCGCCAAGCCAGGGCCACCCGGCTGCAACGGCAGGCCGATCTCGACCTCGCCCGCATCACGCTCGACCGCACGACGATCCGCGCCCCGGCCGACGGCATGGTGGGCCAGCGGCAGGTCCGCCCCGGCCAGTATGTCGGGCAGGGCAGCCAGATCGTCACGCTGGTGCCGCTGCCGGCGGTGTGGGTGATCGCCAACTACAAGGAAACCCAGATGACGCGGATCCGGTCCGGCCTGCCGGCGACCGTCCGCATCGACAGCTTTCCCGACGTGACGCTGACCGGCCGGGTTGCCGCCCAGTCGCCGGCCAGCGGCAGCCAGTTCGCCCTGCTACCCCCCGACAACGCCACCGGCAACTTCACCAAGATCGTCCAGCGCATTCCGGTGAAGATCGTCCTCGACAGCCCCCATCCCTTGCAGGACCGGTTGCGCCCCGGCATGTCCGTCGTCGTCACCATCGATACGGATGGAGAGGTTCGGGAGAGCGGCCAGGAGGGCAAATCTTGAGCGTCGGTCTGGCCGGCGGGCGGCTGTCCCGCATCCTGCTGCGCCCGGCCCAGCCGATCCTGACCCACCATCCCATCGTCGGGCTGCTCGGCGTCATGCTGGGGGCGCTGATCTCCACCCTGACCTCGCGCATCACCACCTTCGGGCTGGCCGACATCCGCGGCGCCATCGGCATCGGCTTCGACGAAGGCGCCTGGATCACCACCGCCTACACGGTGGCGCAGATGCTGGTCGCCCCGGCCGCCGCCTTCCTCGGCGTGGTGTTCGGGCCGCGCCGGGTGCTGCTGGTCTCCTCCCTCACCTACGGGCTGGCGATGCTGGCCCTGCCGCTGACCGGCACGCTGACCGGGGTGCTGACCTTCCAGCTGCTGGCCGGCCTGTCGTCGGGCACCTTCATCCCGCTGACCATCGGCTTCATCGTCCGCAACCTGCCGCCGCGCTATGTCGTCTACGGCATCGCCGTCTACGCGATGAACGTCGAGCTGTCGCTGAACTTCGCCGCCTCGGTCGAAGGCTGGGTGATCGAGCATCTCGACTGGCGCTGGCTGTTCTGGGACACCGCCCTGCTGGCGCCGCTGATGGCGCTGTGCGTCCATTTCGGCATGCCGGCCGAGCCGGTGCGCCGCGACCTGCTGAAGGACGGCGACTGGTGGGGCATCGCCTATGCCAGCCTCGGCTTCGCCCTGCTCTATGCCGGGCTGGACCAGGGCAACCGGCTGGACTGGTTCAACTCCGGCCTCATCACCGGCCTCTTCCTCTCCGGCGGCCTGCTGGTCGGCGCCTTCGTCGTGCAGGAGCTGACCTGCCCCAAGCCCTGGATCACCTTCAGCGCGCTCTTCCGCGGCAACATCCCGCTTCTGTGCCTGCTGCTGGTGCTGCTGCGGCTGGTCATGCTGTCGACCGCCTATCTGGTGCCCCAGTTCATGATCACCGTGAACAATTACCGCGCGCTGGAGGTCGGGGACACGCTGCTGCTGATCGCCTTGCCGCAGTTCCTGCTGGCGCCGCTGGTCGGCACGCTGCTGCGCCATGCCGATCCGCGGGTGGTGATGGCGGCGGGCTTCGCCGCGGTGGGACTTGCCTGCTGGCTCGCCTCGCACCTGACGGCCGATTGGGTCGGCGCCGATTTCCTGCCGTCGCAGATGTTGCAGGCCTTCGGCCAGTCCTTCGCCATGACCTCGCTGATCTACTTCAACATCAAGAACCTGTCCCAGGCCCACATCCTGGCGCTGGGGGCGCTGTTGCAGACCTCGCGCCTGCTGGGCGGCGAGCTGGGGGCCGCCTTCATGCAGACCTTCGTCCGCGTGCGCGAGCAGTTCCACAGCTTCCGTTTGGTGTCCGACGTGGTGGCCGGCGGCACCGACACCGTCCACCGGCTGGCCGGCGGCATGGCGCGGCTCGCCGCCCGCTCCACCGGGCCTGAGGAGGCGAGCGACCGCGCCCTGTCGCTGCTGGCGGCGGCGGTGCGCAAGCAGGCCTATGTGCTGGCCTACATCGACGGTTTCGTCGTCATCGCCTGGTTCATCGTCGGCGGCCTGCTGCTGATCGCCCTGCTGCGCCCGGCCCCGAAACAGTAGAAGTGGTCAGACTCCGACCACTCCTCTCACCCCCTCACGGCCGCAGCGACTTCAGCACCAGCTCCACCATATGGTCCAGCCGTTCGTCCTTCGCCGGGTCTGCCAGCAGGTCGCGGCCGAAGATGACCGACAAAGTGTGGACGTTGGACAGGTAGAAGTAGGACAGCCCGGCGATGGAGATGTAGAGCTGCACCGCATCGACCCCGGCGCGGAACACCCCCTGCTTCACCCCGCGCGCCAGCACGTCGCCGATCATCTGCACGAAGGGGGAATGCATCGACTGCACCTGCCCCGACGTCTTCAGCAGCTCGGCCCGGTGCAGGTTCTCGATGTTCAGCAGGGCCATGAATTCGGGATGGTCGATGAAATACTGCCAGGTGAAGCCGATCAGCCGCGCGATGGCCTCGGGCGGGGCCAGCTTGTCGAGGTTCAGCGTGCGCTCGGTGTCGCGGATGTGGGCATAGGCATCCTCAAGCACCGCCAGATACAGCTCTTCCTTGTTGCCGACATGGTAATAGAGCATGCGCTTGTTGGTGCCGGCCTGCTCGGCGATGCGGTCGACGCGGGCGCCGCCCAGCCCGTAGCGGGCGAACTCCTCCGTCGCGGCGGCCATGATGCGGGCCCGCGTCCCTTCCGGGTCGCGGGTCACCTTTGCTGGCGCCGCAGCACCTCTGGCGGGTGCGGGGGCGGACGGCGCCGGGTCGGGGGTGTCGGTCAGGCTGTCCATGCGGGAAGCCGGCTCCTGCGGTCCGGGGGAGGGGGCTGGTTCTCCCCCATGGTAGAAGCGTCCGCCAGCGATTTCAAACCGCGCTGCGGTGCCGCTCGATGCAGGTGTCCAGCACCTCGCCCATCGGCTTTTCCCACCAGGTGTTCTGCGAGAAGATCTCCACCTCCGAATAGCCGGCGAAGCCGCACTCCTCGACCCAGCCGCGGATGCGCGGGATGTCGATGACGCCGTCGCCCATCATGCCGCGGTCGAGCAGCAGGTCGCTGGTCGGCACCAGCCAGTCGCAGACATGGAAGGCCATCAGCCGTTCCTTGCCGGCTCGGCGGATCTGCGCCTCCAGATCCGGGTCCCACCAGACGTGATAGACGTCGACCGCCACCCCCAGCGCCCCGGATTTCTCCGGATCCAGCCGGTCGCAGAGGTCGAGCGCATGGGCCATCGTGTTCACGCAGGCGCGGTCGGCGGCATACATCGGGTGCAGCGGCTCGATGGCCAGCGGCATGCCGGCCTTGCGGGCATAGTCCAGCAGCTCGGCGATGCCGTCCTCCACCTGCGAGCGGGCGAGTGCGATGTCCTTGCTGGCCGGCGATCCGGGGCGGGAGAATTGTGGCAGCCCGCCGACCACCAGCACGAGGCAGGCGGCCCCCAGTGCTGCCGCCTCGTCCACCGCGCGGCGGTTGTCGTCGCGCACCTCCGCCGCCTTGGACGGGTCGGCCGGGAACATGCCGCCGCGGCAATAGCCGGACAGCGCCAGCTCGCCGCTGCGCACCGCCTGCACCGCGGCGTCGAGCCCGACCGCCGCCACCTGATCGCGCCAGGGCGCCACGCCGCGGATGCCGCGGCGGGCGCAGGCGTCGAGGATCTCGACGAGATTGCCCTGCTTGCGCACCGTGGCCGTGTTGATCGACAGCCAGCGATGGTCCGTGGAGAAATCCCGCATCACGAAATCCCCCGCACCGCCAGCACCGCCGCCATCCGCTGGGCGGCGCGGTCCGGATCGGACAGCAGCCCGGCCTTGTCGGCCAGCCGGAACAGCTCGGCCAGATGCAGGGTGGAGCGGGTGCTCTCCTGCCCGCCGACCATGGTGAAATGGTCCTGATGGCCGTTCAGATAGGCCATGAAGACGACGCCGGTCTTGTAGAAGCGGGTCGGCGCCTTGAAGATGTGGCGCGACAGCGGCACGGTCGGCGCCAGGATGTCGTGGAACCCCGCCTCGTCGCCGTCTGCCAGATGGGCCAGCGCCGCCGCGGCGGCCGGCGCGATGGCATCGAAGATGCCGAGCAGCGCGTCGGAATGCTGCTGCCCGTCGCCGGCGATCAGCTCGGCGTAATTGAAGTCGTCGCCGGTGTACATGCGAACGCCCTCCGGCAGGCGGCGGCGCATGACGATCTCCTTGTCCTTGTCGAGCAGCGAGATCTTGATGCCGTCCACCTTCGGTGCATAGTCGCCGATGATCGACAGCGCGGTGTCCATCGCCGCGTCGACGTCGGCCGTGCCCCAATAGCCGGCCAGCGCCGGGTCGAACATGTCGCCCAGCCAGTGCAGGATCACCGGCTGTTTCACCTGCGACAGGATGCGGCCATAGACGCGGACGTAATCCTCCGGCCCCTTGGCGACGCGGGCCAGCGCGCGCGACGCCATCAGGATGATGCGGCCGTCCAGCGCTTCGATGGCCTCGATCTGCTCCTCATAGGCGCGGATGACGTCGTCGACGCTGCGGGCGTTCTCCGGCGGCAGATGGTCGGTGCCGGCACCGCAGGCGATCACCCCGCCGCGCGCCTTGGCCGCCGACTGCGACCGCCGGATCAGCTCCAGCGAGGTCGGCCAGTCCAGCCCCATGCCGCGTTGCGCCGTGTCCATCGCCTCGGCGACGCCGAGCCCGAGGTCCCACAGATGCTCGCGGAAGGCGATGCTGCGCTCCCAGTCGATGGCCGGGGCCAGCCAGGGATCGCACTCGGCCAGCGGGTCGGCGACCATATGGGCGGCGGCGAAGGCGATGCGGGTCAGCGGCCGCTCGGTGCGGGCGGGAAAGCCGCGCGGCGGGGCCAGCGTGTAGCTTTCGATGCTGCGGTCGGCGCGGGGGAGGCGGATGGTCGGCATGGGCGGTATTCCTGGGATAAGTCGCAGCGGAGGGGCCGGGGGAGGGGTGGGGGAGGGGGCGGTCCGCACCCCTCCCCGGCGAACGCCTCAGCCCTCGATGGCCGGCACGTCGACCCAGCGGCGTTCGCGCCAGCTCTGCATGGCGCACTCCACCAGCTGGACGCCCTTGGCGCCCTCGATCAGGCCGTGATTGTAGGGGGTGTCCTCGACCACATGGCGGATGAAGGACTCCCACTGCACCTTGAAGCCGTTGTCGAACACGGCGTTGTCGGGCACCGGCTGCCAGGTGTCGTAGAAGTCGATGGTCTGCTTCTGGTCGGGGTTCCACACCGGGCGCGGCGTGCCCTGGCGTGGCTGGATCACGCAGTCGGTCAATCCGGCGACCGCCGAGCCGTTGGTGCCGTCGACATGGAAGGTCACCAGATCGTCGCGGTAGACGCGGGTGCACCAGGACGAGTTGATGGTGGCGATCACACCGCCCTCAAGCTCGAACATCGCATAGGCGGCGTCGTCGGCGGTCGCCTTGTAGGGCTTGCCCTTCTCGTCCCAGCGCTCCGGAATGTGGGTGGCGCCCAGGCAGGAGATGCTCTTCACCGTGCCGAACAGATTGTCGAGCACATAGCGCCAGTGGCAGATCATGTCGAGGATGATGCCGCCGCCATCCTCCTCGCGGTAGTTCCACGAGGGACGCTGCGCCGCCTGCCAGTCGCCCTCGAACACCCAGTAGCCGAACTCGCCGCGCACCGACAGCATGCGGCCGAAGAAGCCGCTGTCGCGCAGCATGCGCAGCTTCTCCAGGCCCGGCAGGAACAGCTTGTCCTGCACCGTGCCGTTCTTCACCCCGGCCTCGGCGGCCAGCCGGACGACGCGCAGCGCCTCGTCCAGGTTGGTGGCGATGGGCTTCTCGCAATAGACATGCTTGCCGGCGCGGATCGCCTTCTCCAGCAGCGTCGGGCGCATCTGGGTGGTGCCGGCGTCAAAGAAGATCACGTCGTCCGGGTTTTCCAGCGCTGCGTCGATGTTGTCGCTCCAGCGCTCGATGCCGTGGCGGCGGGCCAGCTCCTGCATCTTCTCGGCATTGCGGCCGACGATGATCGGGTCGGGCATGACGCGCGAGCCGTCCGACAGGGTGACGCCGCCCTGGGCGCGAATCGCCAGGATCGAGCGGATCAGGTGCTGGTTCATGCCCATCCGCCCGGTGACACCGTGCATGATGAGGCCAAGGCGCTTGGTGCTCATGGGAGGACTCCTTCGGAAAACGCTGATGTCGGGTTTGAAAGGGGGGAAAGCGTGGCCCGGTCGGGCCCCGCTGAAGAGGCGAAACCGGGACCGCGCAGCGGGACGGTCGGCAGCCGGCCGGAGCCGGTGGCGAGCCTGACGGTGCCGTCGGCGCGGCGGTCGTAGAAACCGGGATGGGCTTTGAGGAAGGCGTCGGCCTCGGCGGCGCTGCCGAAGCCCTCGCCATACTGGTGCCCGTTGCGCTCGGCATGCGGGATGCCGAGGAAGGCGACGAGCGCGGTGTCCTGCTGCACCGACAGCCCGGCCTGGCAGGTCAGATCCTCGGCGGAGATGAAGTGCGGCGGCCCCCACGCCGCGCAGCGGGCGCGGTTGAGCATCGCCTTGTAGAGGCCCTTGCAGGATTTCGACGACACGCCGCGATAGCCCATCGCGCGGGCGCGCGGGAAGGCGTCATAGCCGTCGTCGGACTCGTCGATGATCACCGGCACCCGCTCCGCCACCGCGCCCAGCGGCCGGGCGAGCGCCGCCTCCCGCGCGATCGGCTGCTCCAGATAGGCGAGCGCCTTGCGGAAGCCGGCCAGCGCCGGAGAGGCGTCGATGCGGTCAAGCAGCTCGGCGACATGGGCGGCGTCGCGATACTGCTCGTTGCCGTCCAGCGTGGCGCGGTAGCCGGGGGCGGCGCTTTCCAGCACGGCGGCCAGTTCCGCCAGCCGCTCGGCGTCGGCGGCGGCATCGCCGCCCAGCTTGATCTTGAACCAGCGCAGCGGCGTGCGCTCCAGCAGGGCGCGCAGGTCGTCAGCCTTGTCGACCAGCCCAACCGTGTGCCGCAGCTCGACCTCGTCGAGCGGGGACAGCCCACGCAGGAACCCGTCCAGATCGAAGCCGGCGAGGTCGGGTGCCAGCCGTGCATCCAGCCCGGCGACATTGCCGCCCAGCCCGTCGAAGGCATTCAGGTTCAGCACCCGCAACAGCCCGTCCAGCACCGCCTTGTCGATCTGCGCCGGCCCGAAGGCGGCGGCCAGCTTCGGCTCCAGCGCCGGGCGGTAGGCGGCGTGATGGCCGAAGGCGGTGTCGAGCCGGTCGTCGGACAGATAGGCGTCGCGTGCTTCGACCAGCGAGCGGCGCAGGCCGTCCACCGTCTGGGCCGGGCTGCGGTCCGGGCGCTTGTCGAACCATTTCGGCATCATCATCTCGGCCGTCGCCCCCCAGGCTTCCCCCTGCCCCTCGACCGCGACCAGGGCACGGACGAAGGATTGCGGGGCGGCCTCCACCGTCACCGCGCCGAAGCGGAACGGCTTCACGAAACGGACGGGCCGCTCGTACAGCTCGATGGCGCGGATCTGGAGACGGGGGGCGGCCGGGTGGGCGGACATGGCGAGTGTCTTTCGGTACGTCTTCGGCCGTCATCCCCGCGGATGCGGGACCCCAGCCTGCGTAGCGGGTCGGCTGCGAAGTTGTCTCGATCCCCGCTTGCGCGGGGATGACGCACAGTTTCTGCGGTGCCGGTTTGCGGTGCCGGCGGGGCGCCCGGTGCTTAGTCCAGATGCCCCTGCGCCGCGAAATGCTTGCGGATGGTCTGGGTCAGCTGGATGAACACCGGGTCGCCCATCACGTCCAGCGTCCGCGGGCGCGGCAGCGGGACCTCGTAGGTGGCGGCGATGGTGCCGGGACGCTCCGACATCACCATCACCCGGTCGGCCAGGAACACCGCCTCGGGGATGGAGTGGGTGATCAGGATCACCGTCTTGCCGGTCTCATGCTGGATGCGTTGCAGCTCGACATTCATCCGTTCCCGCGTCATGGCGTCGAGCGCGCCGAACGGCTCGTCCATCAGCAGGATCTTCGGGTCGTGCACCAGTGCCCGGCACAGGGCGGCGCGCTGCTGCATGCCGCCCGACAGCTGCCAGGGATATTTCTGCTCGAACCCCTTCAGCCCGGTCATCTCGACCAGCTTGTGGGCCCGCTCCAGATAGCGCTCCCGCGGCAGCCGGCGGATCTCCACCGGCAGCATGATGTTGCGCAGGACCGAGCGCCAGGCCAGCAGCGTCGGGCTCTGGAAGACGATGCCGGTGTCGTCGTGCGGCTCGGTGACCGTGTCGCCTTCGATTTTGATGGTCCCGCTGCTGACCGGCAGCAGGCCGGCCAGCATCTTCAGCAGGGTGGACTTGCCGCAGCCCGACGGACCGACGATCACCAGGAACTCGCCCGGCCGCACGTCGAAGGTGATGGGGCGGAGCGACGGCACCTCGCCGTCGCGGGTGCGGTAGGTCTTGGTCACGCCGTCGATGCGGATCAGCGGCTCGCCGGACAGGCGCTGCGTCGCCGCCTCGCCGACCAGTTTCAACTGAGGCTGTGCCATGCTCTCCTCGTCGCTCCCTGCGGTGGGCTGGGCAGTGGGCTGGGCAGTGGGCCGTGCGGTGGGCCGGTCGGTCACGTCTGGCTCGCGATCACTTGGCGGCGGCGTTCACCGCGGCGGCGGCCGGGTCGGGCGGCAGGAACTCGCGGGTGTAGAAGCGCTTCGGATTCTCCTTGGCCGCCGCGTCCAGCCCGCCATACTCGACCAGCAGATCGACCGTCTCCTTCATGTTGGCGTCGGTGACCTGGAAGGGCCGCAGCTTTTCCGTCTCCTTGGTGCGGTAGAGCGGGATGGTCAGCTCGAAGCCTTCCTGGAGCGTGTCTGGCTTGCCGCCCTTCGGGTTGGCCTTCAGGATCGCCGCGGCGGCATCCTTCGGCGCCTTCTCCGCCTCTTCCACCGCCTTGGTGGTGGCGGCCATGAAGCGGCGGACGAGGTCCGGGTTGCTCTTCAACATGTCGGTGTTGGCGATGATGCCGGACGAGACCATGTTGACGCCGTAATCGGCGAAGCGGATCGGCGTCACCGACTTGCCGGTGGCGTCCTTGATCTTCATGCTCTGGTCCATGACATAGCCCAGCAGCAGGTCGGCCTGTCCGTTGATGACGGCGTTCAGCTTGGTCTGCGCGTCGCCCGACACCACCTCGAAGTCACGCTCCTTCAGGCCGGTCTTCTTCAGGAACAGCGGCCAGATCTGGGACATGCTGTCGCCCGGCGTCATGGCGACGATGCGGTTCTTGATGTCTTCCGGCTTGCGGATGTTCTTCTCGGTGAAGCCCATCGCCGACATCGGGCTGGTCTGCAGCAGCACGCCCGGCGATGTCACCGGCGCGCCCTTCATGGCGGCCTTGATCATGGTCGGCACGTCGACATAGCCGAAGGTGACGCCCTTGCTGGCGACCAGCTGCGTCGTCACTGCCGAGCCGCGGCCTTCCTGGATTTCCAGGTCGATGCCCTCGGCCTCATAGAGCCCCTTGTCCTTGCCGTAGTAGAAGGGCGCGTGCTCGCCATAGACGTACCAGTTCAGCATCAGCGTCACCTTGTCGGCGGCCTGCGCCGGCAAGGTGGAGGCGGCGAAGGCGCAGAGCGCTGCGACGATGGTTTTCTTCATCACGACCGTTGGTCCTCCCATGGGTGGTGGATCGCCCCGTCGGCCTGCGTTGCGCGGCGTCGGGGTTCTTGTCGATGAACGGATGTTTCGAGGTGCCGTCAGGCGCCGAGATTGGCCTTGTGGCGCTGGCTGGAGTGCCAGGGAATGGAGAAGCGCTCGACCACGTCGATGACCCAGAACAGCACGACGCCCATCAGCGCCAGCACGGTCAGCGCCGCGAACATCAAGGGCAGCTCGAAATTGCCGATGGAGCGTTGCAGGACGAAGCCGATGCCGGAGTTGGAGCCGACGAATTCGCCGACCACCGCGCCCACCACGGCCAGCGTGATCGAGACCTTCAGCCCGGCGAAGATCGCCGGCAGCGCATGCGGCAGGCTGACCATCTGGAAGGTCTGGAGGCGCGACGCCTTCATCGAGCGGGCGAGGTCCATCATCTCGTTGTCGACCGACTTGAAGCCCTGCACTGCCGACACCACGACCGGGAAGAAGCCCAGCAGGAAGGCGGCGATCACCTTGGGCATCAGGCCGAAGCCGAACCACACCACGAACAGCGGTGCGATGGCGACCTTGGGGATCGACTGCGAGAAGACCAGCAGCGGGTAGACATAGGCTTCGACCACGCGCGATCCGGCGATCAGCATCGCGATGGGAATGCCGAACAGCACCGACAGCGCGAAGCCGCCGAGCGTGGCCGTGAAGGTCGGGACGGATTCGGCCAGCAGGCGCGGCCATTCGTCGATCATCGCCAGCACGACGTCGCCGGGCTTCGGCACGAGATAGGCCGGGA
Source organism: Azospirillum sp. TSH64 (assembly GCF_003116035.1). Classification (GTDB taxonomy): domain Bacteria; phylum Pseudomonadota; class Alphaproteobacteria; order Azospirillales; family Azospirillaceae; genus Azospirillum. Next base: position 687,684 of record NZ_LGQW01000015.1, on the reverse strand, counting down.
CGCCGAACACCCGGACCGACAGATCCCACAGAACCAGCAGGATGACCATCAGCAGGATGGGGCGGACCCAGTCGGAATTGAGCAGGCGCAATGCTGCGCCCGAGCGAGAGCGGGGTTCCATGCGTCTCCTCCGGCCGGCGGGCTCGGGGCGACCAGTGTGGCGGTCGCTATGTTTTAACCGGCTGGTTAAAAGTACGTCCGCATGCCCCCTGCGGTCAACACAGAAAATGGCGCTGGCGAATCATTTGCGCTCTCAACCATCGGCGTGGCGGCTCCTGTGGCGCGGCCAAAAAAATACCCCGCACCGGGCAGGTGCGGGGCAGTTCAGGGAGGAAAGTTTGAGGAGGAGGTGCCGCCGTCAGTCGCGGCCCTTGCCGACCAGCAGCCGCTCCAGCCCATAGACGCGGTCGAGCACCAGCATGGCGGCCACTGTCAGGAAGATCAGCACCGCCGACACCGCCGCGACCAGCGGGTCGATGTTGTCCTGGATGTAGAGGAACAGGCGGACGGGCAGGGTGGTGGTCTCCGGCGAGGCGATGAAGACCGTCATCGTCACCTCGTCGAAGCTGTTGATGAAGGCCAGCACCCAGCCGCTGGCGACACCCGGCAGGATCAGCGGCAGCGTCACCCGGCGGAAGCAGGTCCAGGACGATGCGCCCAGCGAGGCGGCGGCATTCTCCACCGCCCGGTCCATGCCGGTGGACGCCGCCAGGATCAGCCGCAGCGCGAAGGGCAGGATGATGATGACATGACTCAGCACCAGCCCGGCGAAGGTGCCGCCCAGCCCGATCATGGTGAAGAAGCGCAGGAAGGCGATGCCGAGCACGATGTGCGGCACCATCAGCGGCGACAGGAACAGCGCCTGGATCGCCTCGCGCCCGAAGAACTGGTGGCGCGCGATGGCGAGTGCGGCCGGCACCGCCACCAGGATCGCCAGGGTCGACGACACCGCCCCCAGCAGCAGGCTGTCCTTGAAGGCGCGGATGAATTCCGGATTGTCGCCGATGGCGCGGAACCAGCGCAGCGACAGCCCCTCGGTCGGCAGCGACAGGTAGCCCTGCGAGGTGAAGGCCACCGCGCAGACGATCAGGATCGGCGCCAGCAGAAATCCCAGGAACAGGACATGGAAGATCAGTGCGATCGGGCCGTTGCGGTTCATTCGAACACCTGTTTGTAGCGACGTTCGACCAGCCGGTTGCAGCCGACGATGATGACGACGTTGGCGATCAGCAGCAGCACCGCCACCGTGGCGCCCAAGGGCCAGTTCAGCGTGTTCAGGAACTCGTCATAGGCGAGCGTCGCCGCCACCTTCAGCCGCCGCCCGCCGATGATCGCCGGGGTGGCGAAGGCGCTGGCCGCCAGCGCGAAGACGATGATCGAGCCCGACAGGATGCCCGGCACGATCTGCGGCAGCACCACCCGGCGCATCACCGTCAGCGGCCCGGCGCCCAGCGACAGCGCCGCATTCTCCACCTGCGGGTCGAGCCGCTGGAGCGAGGCCCAGACCGACAGCACCATGAAGGGCACCAGCACATGGGTCAGCGCGATGATGACGCCGGTCTCGGTGTACATGAACTCGATGGGCGTCGCGATCAGCCCCAGCCCCATCAGCCCCTGGTTGACCAGCCCGGTCGAGCCGAACAGCAGCGCCCAGCCCAGCGTGCGCGACACCACCGAGATCAGCAGCGGCCCCAGCACGATCAGCAGGCACAGGCCCCGCCAGGGCGACTTCATCCGGCGCAGGATGTAGGCCTCCGGCGCGCCGAACAGCGCGCACAGCAGCGTCACCACCGCGGCGATGCGGAAGGTGCGCAGGAACACCTCGTGGAAATAGCTGTCGGCGATGATGTCGGCATAGTTGCCGATCTGCCAGACATTCTCGATGCCGCCATAGAAGCTGAAGCTGTTCAGCGACAACAGGAAGGTCATGACCAGCGGCACCAGCAGCAGCACCGCGAACAGCGCCAGCCCCGGCGCGCTCAGCAGATAGGGCGTCCAGGGCCAGCGGCGCGGCCGGCGCGGCGGCGGTGCGTGGGTGGAGGGATTTGCGGCAGTCGCCTGCACTTGGCTTTCGGTGGATGCCGCCATGCTCATGCCGCCTCCCGGTCTGCAGGCATCACCGCCATGTCGTCCGCCCGCCAGCCGACCATCACCCGCTCGCGCTCCGCCGGCAGGGGAGAGCCGTCATGCTGGCGGATCACCATCAGCCGGCCGGCGGCGGTCTCGATCTCGAACAGCCATTGCGTGCCCTGGAAGACACGGGCCAGCACGGTGCCGCTGAGGCCGCCGGCATCGACGAAGCCGATCTTTTCCGGCCGCACGGCCAGCGCCCCCGGACCCGCCGCCATCGGCTGCGCCACCGGCCAGACGCTGTCGGCCACCGTGATGACGGTCCCGCCCGCCCCGCCGCCGACCATGCCCGGCAGCAGGTTGGTGCGGCCGAGGAAATTGGCGACGAAGGCGTTGGCCGGGTGGTCGTAGGCCTCCTGCGGGGTGGCGACCTGCTGGATGCGGCCCTTGTTCATCACCACCACGCGGTCGGACAGCGCCATCGCCTCCGACTGGTCGTGGGTGACGAGGATCATGGTGGTGCCGACGGTGCGCTGGATGCGGCGCAGCTCGATCTGCATCTCCTCGCGCATCTTGGCGTCCAGGTTCGACAGCGGCTCGTCTAGCAGCAGCAGGCTCGGCTTGATCACCAGCGCGCGGGCCAGGGCCACGCGCTGCTGCTGGCCGCCCGACATCCGGCGCGGGTGGCGGTCGCCATACTGCTCCAGCCCGACCAGCTTCAGCGCGTCGGCGACCATGCGGTCGCGGTCGGCGCGAGCGATCCTGCGCATCTCCAGCCCGAAGGCGACGTTCTCCGCGGCGGTCATGTGCGGGAACAGGGCATAGCTCTGGAAGACGATGCCGAGCCCGCGCTCGTTCGGCTTCTTCGCCAGCAGATCCTGGCCGTCCAGCATCACCCGGCCACCGTCGGCGTCGAGGAAGCCGGCGATCATCTGCAAGGTGGTGGTCTTGCCGCAGCCCGACGGTCCCAGCAGCGAAATCAGTTCGCCCTTCTCCACGGTCAGCGAGACGTTGTCGACCGCCGTCCAGTTTCCGAAGCGCTTGGTCAGTTGGTCGAGAACCAGATAAGCCATGCCGTCGTCTCCCTTTCCCTTCGCCCGTTGCAGCAATCGCCGATGGCGATCATCCCCCTCTCCCCCCCGGGGAGAGGGTCGGGGTGAGGGGGGTGCACCGCGTGGATTCTCAAGAATCCTTACCTTGCGACCCCCTCACCCTAACCCTCTCCCCAGGGGGGAGAGGGAATTAGCTCAGCCCCGGGGCAACCTCACATCAGCGCTCGATCTCGCGGGTCCAGCGCTTGTTCCAGACCTCGCGGTTCTTGTTGATGGTGTCCCAATCCACCACCAGCAGCTTGCCGACCTGCTCCGGACCGTAGGGGATGCCGGCCTGCTTCTCGGCGGGCAGCTCGACCGTCTTGTTCACCGGGCCGAAGCCGGCGCTGACGGCGAGCGCGGTCTGCGCCTCGACGCCCAGCATGTGCTGGATGAACTTCTGCGCTTCGGGCGCATTCTTGCTGCCGGCGATCTGGCAGGCGGCGGAGCCCAGCACGATGCCGCCTTCTTTGGGATAGACGAAGGTGGCGGGGAAGCCGGTGTCGGCCAGCGCCTTGGCGCGGCCCGAGCCCCAGACGGCGATGACGGCCTGGTTGCTCTGGAACAGCTCGGTCATCTTGCCCGGCGACGGCTCGTAGGCCAGCACGTTCGGGTTGATCTTGTCCTTGAACTCCTTGAATCCCGGCTCGATGTTGGTCTCGCCGCCGCCGTTCAGGCGGGCCATCATCACCAGCGCGTGCAGGCCGTAGCTGTTGTTGATCGGCGGGATCGCCAGCTTCTTCTTGAAGCGCGGATCCTCGATGTCCTTCCACGAGGTCGGGGCCGGGATCTTGTTCTCGTCGAAATAGGCCTTGTTGTAGAGGATGCCGGTGCCGACCGCGCCGAAATTGACCGCCTTGCCCGACGGCATCTTCGCCAGATCGTAGAGCTGGTCGTAGACCGGCGCCTTCTCCAGGTCGGCGCAGAAGTTCAGCGCCACCGCTTGGTACATCGGGCCGTCGTCGAGGATGACGACGTCGATCTGCTGGTTGCCCTTCTGGGCCTGCAGCTTGGCGAGGTTGTCGGTGGAGTTGCCGGCGACATACTCGATCTTCACCCCGTTCGCCTTCTCGAAGGCCGGGATGATGTCCTTGCGCATGGTCTGCTCGAACGACCCGCCATAGGCGGCGACATAGAGCGTCTTTTCCTGGGCCTGGGCCGTCTGCACCGCGGCCATGCCGCACCACAGGGCCGCCGTCGCCATCAACCCGCACATCACCGAGCGCATCGTCATTCTCCTCTAGAGCCTGTGTCCCTGTTTACGATCCCGGATTCATCGGAGCCCGATCTGCGGACCGCATGTCGATTGCGCTCCGGAGCACCGCTTTTACCGCATTTGACCTTGCCGGCCGTCTGCTGCGGGCTGTTCTTCTTGAGGCTTCGCGCCCGGGACATGGATCAAGGGTGATGGTGCGGTCACATAACCGTCAAATCGAATTCCCGCCATCATTCATCCGGTAATGTTATAATTCCGTGCTGCGAACGAGTTGAGGGGGCTTTCAGGCGCCGCCAATCCCGAGAAAATTGTCGCGGAAGCGGATCGCCTCCTCCATGAAGCCGGCCAGGAAGTCCTCGGCGATCATCGACAGCGGCACCTGGGCGGAGCGCAGGATGGCGATGTCGAAGCCGATGCGCGGTTCGAACGGCCGGACGACCAGCCCGTGCGGGACATAATCCTGGGCGGTGAAGGGGTCGACGATGGACATGCCGTACCCGGCCGCCACCATGGCGCAGGCGTTCATCGTCAGCTGGGTTTCCACCCGCATCAGCCGCGACACGTCGTGATCGGCGAAGATGGTGTCGATGCGGGAGCGCAGCAGGGCCGGCGGGGTGGTGGAGATGAAGCTCTCCCCCTCGAAATCCTTCGGTGCCAGCACGTCCCTGGCGGCCAGCGGATGGCCGGGCGGCAGGATGGCGACGGCGGGAATCCCGTGGATTTTCTCGGTCAGCACCGCCGCATGGTCGATGGGGGTGTGGGCGAAGCCCAACTCGCACTGGCCGGTCGCCACCCAGTCCAGGATGATCGGCGAGGTGCTGCCGCGCAGCGCGATGTCCACCCGCGGCCGGTCGCTGAGGAAGCGCGCGACATAGCGCGGCAGGAACCCCACCCCCAGCGCCGGCATCGCCGCCACCCGCAGCGCCCCGCTGCGCCTTGCGGTCAGGTCGCGCGCCGTCTGCTCGATCAGTTCCAGCCCGACGAAGGCGCGGTCGACCACCTGATAGAGCGAGATCGCCTCGCTGGTCGGCGCGATGCGCGGTCCGCGCCGCTCGAACAGGGTCAGCTTCAGCGCATATTGCAGGTCGCCGATCAGCCGGCTGACCGCCGGCTGCGAGATGTTCAGCAACTCCGCCGCCGCGGTGATGCCGCCGGTCAGCATGACGGCGCGGAAGGCCTCGATCTGGCGCGGATTGATCATGGTGCCCGCCCCATAGCCCAAATCGGGCTTAGTCCCCTCTCCCCCCCGGGGAGAGGGTTAGGGTGAGGGGGATGCATGGCGTGGCTATCCCGAGAATCCTCGCTGTGTCTCCCCCTCACCCCGACCCTCTCCCCGCTTTCGGCGGACCAAAGGTCCGCCTGTCGCGTCAGCGCAAACGAAGTTTGCGCGTGAGCGGGGGAGAGGGGGTATGAGGTGGCCCTCAGATAAAGCTTACTTGGCCGCCCACTTGTTGAAGCGCTCGGTCAGGCGGTCGATGTTCTCCAGCCAGAAGTCGGTGTTGATCTCCACCGCGCTCTTCATGTTGTCCGGCGCGGTCGGCAGGTCGGCCAGGACCGCCTTGGACAGCAGCGCCGGGGCCTTCTTGTTCGAGGTGCCGTAGGCGATGCCTTCGGACAGCTTGGCCTGGTTCTCCGGCTTGCCGACGAAGCTCAGGAACTTGTAGGCGGCATCGACGTTCGGGCTGCCCTTCAGGATGACCCAGCTGTCGACGGTGTAGAGCGCACCGTTCCACACCATGCCGAAGTTCTTGCTTTCCTTCTTGTTGGCGGCGTCGATGCGGCCGTTGTAGACCGAGGTCATCGCCACTTCGCCAGACGCCAGCAGCTGCGGCGGCTGGGCGCCGGCCTTCCACCAGACGATGTCGTTCTTGATGGTGTCGAGCTTCTTGAAGGCGCGGTCGATGCCGGCCTCGGTGCCGAGCACCTTGTAGACGTCGGCCGGCGCCACGCCGTCGGCCATCAGCGCGATCTCAAGCGTGGTCTTGGCGCCCTGGCGCAGGCCGCGCTTGCCCGGATACTTCTTGGTGTCGAAGAAATCGGCCCAGCTCTTCGGCGCGTCCTTCAGCTTGTCCTTGTCGTAGCCCAGGACGAAGTCATAGACGATGGCGCCGACGCCGCAGGCGTTGACGGTCGACGGCAGATAGGAATCCTCGCCGCCGATCTTGGAGAAGTTCATCTTCTCGTACAGGCCCTCGTCGCAGCCGAGCGCCAGCTCCTCGCTCTCGACCTGCACCACGTCCCAGGTCGAGGCGCCGCCCTGGACCTTGGCGCGCAGGACGCCGACGCCGCCGTCCCAGGACTCGTCGTTCATCGCCGTGCCGGTGGCCTTGAACGGCTCGAAATACACCTTCTTCTGGACGTCCTGATAGGCGCCGCCCCACGACACGACGGTGAGGTCGCGGGCGCTGGCCGCCGATGACAGGGCCGTGAGGGCGGTGAAGGTCGCAGCGAAACCGAGAGCCACCTTAATCTTCGACATGATCCCCGTCCTTATTCGTCGTGGTTGTTGTTGCTGGAAGGCACCCTGGTGCTGAGGAACCACGTCCTCAGACCGGATCGAGCGCCCGGCAGTCCTCCGGGCGGAAAGCGATGTAGACGTCCTGGCCCGGCGCCAGGCCGGCATAGGAGCCGGCCGGCAGCTTGACCATGAATTCCGGGTTGGCCGGGGTGCTCAGCACCGCCAGCGTGTGGTCGCCGAGATAGATCAGGTCGGTCAGCGTCGCCGGCAGACGGTTCATCGTGCTGTCGCCGCTGTCGCCGGTCTCGATCGCCACGCGTTCCGGGCGGAGCGACAGCGAGGTGCGGTTGCCGGCGCCGCCGATGTTCACCGCCTGCGCCACCACCGAACCGCCGGCATCCAGCGCGACCCGCGCCCAGCCCTGTTCGATATTTTCGACAACCCCGCTCAGAACATTGTTCTCGCCGATGAAGTTGGCGACGAAGCTGTTCACCGGCCGCTCGTACAGCGCATCCGGCCGGTCGATCTGCTGGACGATGCCGTCGTTGAAGACCGCGATGCGGTCGGACATCGTCAGCGCCTCGCCCTGGTCGTGGGTGACGTAGACGACGGTCAGGCCCATCGTCTCGTGCAGGCGCTTGATCTCCAGCTGCATATGCTCGCGCAGGCGCTTGTCCAAGGCACCCAGCGGCTCGTCCATCAGCACAAGCGCCGGGTTGAAGACCAGGGCGCGGGCGAGCGCCACGCGCTGCTGCTGGCCGCCCGACAGCTGGCCGGGACGGCGGCCGGCGAGGTTGCCGAGCTTGATCATGTCGAGCGCGGCCCGAACCCGGTCCTTGGTTTCCGCCTTGGAAATGCCGCGGACCGACAGCGGAAAGGCGACGTTTTCCTCGATGGTCAGGTGGGGAAACAGGGCGTAGTTCTGGAAGACCATGCCGATGTCGCGCTTGTGCGGCGGCACGTTCTTGATCGGCCGGTCGCCGATGAAGATGTCGCCATGGGTCGGCACCTCGAACCCGGCCAGCATCATCAGCGTGGTGGTCTTGCCCGACCCCGACGGCCCGAGCAGCGTCAGGAACTCGCCCTTGCGGATGTCGAGATCGAGGCTTTTCACCACGAGATGCTCGCCATCGTAGGTCTTCTGCACCCCGGTGAAGCGCACCAGGGTATCTGTCGTCGCGATCATCCCGCCGTCCATCCGTCCGCTCCCGTCACAGGCGACCTGCGGCCGGGTACGCCACCCCGGCCCGGTCCGTCTTTGTGGCCCTGACGGTAACACGCGTTTAAGAAAATAGACAAGAGGAATGACTATGTCTTGATCAATTCAACAGTTTGCCGATTTTTTGTGCAAATGCGAAGGCGATGCCCACGCTTAGACCGGCAGTGTGCTCCATCCGCGTGCGATTGAGAAGACCGATGATCGAGATAGCGGACATACGGCGGCGTGAAAATCAGTGTTTGCCATGAAGGCAGGGGCGAATCGCCGCAGGCGACCCGCCCCTGCCTTCATATCGTTGCCCGAAGGTACCGACCGGTGGCCGGCGCCTTCGGGCAATGCGGTCAGCGCTGCTGCGCCGCCTGGCTGTAGACGAAGCTGTCGAAGCCGTTCTCGGCGACGCGGAACCACAGGCGCTCCTGCTCCAGGAACGGCTTCCAGCCGTCATAGACCTTCTTGAAGCGGGGATTGCTGGCGGCCAGCTTGTCGTAGAATTCGAACGCCGCCTTCTCGCAGGCCTGCATCATGTCGCGCGGGAAGGGACGCAGGATGGCGCCGGCACCGACCAGACGCTTCAGCGCCGCGGCGTTCAGCGTGTCATACTTGGCGATCATCCAGCTGTTCGCCTCCCAGCAGGCCTGCTCCAGGATGGTCTGGTAGGATTTCGGCAGCTGTTCCCAGGCCTGCATGTTGAACATCAGCGGGATCTGGGCCGAGCCTTCCCACCAGCCGGGGTAGTAGTAGTATTTGGCGACCTTGTGGAAGCCGAGCTTCTCGTCGTCATAGGGACCGACGAACTCCGCCGCGTCGATGGTGCCGCGTTCCAGCGCCGGATAGATGTCGCCGCCGCCGAGTTGCTGGGGCACGAGGCCGAAGGGCGTCAGGATCTGGCCGACCAGACCGCCGATGCGCATCTTCAGGCCCTTCAGGTCGTCCAGGCTCTTGATCTCCTTGCGGAACCAGCCGCCCATCTGGGCGCCGGTGTTGCCGGCGGGGATGTGGTGGATGTTGTAATCCTTGAACACCTCCCGCATCAGCTCCAGCCCGCCGCCATGCATCATCCAGGCGATGTGCTGGCGGGTGTTCAGGCCGAAGGGCATGGCGGTGTCGAAGCAGAAGGTCGGATCCTTGCCGACATAGAAATAGGCCGCCGACTGGCCGCACTCGACCGTGCCGTTCTGCACGGCGTCCAGCACCTGCAACGCCGGCACGATCTCACCGGCCGCGAAGGTGCGGATCTGGAACTTGCCGTCGGTGGCGTCGGACACCCGCTTGGCGATGAATTCGGCCGCGCCATAGATGGTGTCGAGGCTCTTGGGATAGCTCGACGCCATGCGCCACTTGATTTCGGGCTGGGAGGATTGCGCGATGGCCGGAGCCGCGACAGTCCCGGCGGTCCCGGCGGCGGCAAGGCCGACGCCGGCGCTGGTGAGAAACGCACGCCGTTTCATGATGAGGACTCTTCCCGATCTTATGGTTCGTTGGGCCACCATGATAGCGCAACCAACCCTTCGGGGAATCCCTCCATTGACGGGGCGGCGTGGTTTGGAGGAAGATTCTTGCGGCGCAAACGAAAAATCCAGCCTCATCGGGCTGGATTTTCGGCGACGCAGCATTATTTGTTGTTTCTATCGCCTTTCAGGCGTTTCCTCCCTAAACTCGGGCCGCGGCTGTATTGCTAGCGGCCTTTTCCTTTTTACGCAATATGCTGAAAGTCAGCTTTGCGAACTTTTTTGATCGCCATGCGCTCGAAACGGGTCCGCAGCGCGACCGGATACGCCCGCAGATTGCACAGCAAAGTCATGGTTCCGCTTGACCCTTTATAAAGGGCTGGGATGATAGAGCGTCGCTACAGACCGTTCCTCATCCGGCCTGGGCCGAGATCGCCCGAAAGGATCATGCCACGATGACGGCCATTGGACAGCCGAGCGCCAGCGCTGCCGGAGAGAGCAGCAGACCGGCCCGCAAGCCGGGACGCGCCATCGGCCTGCGAACGACCGTTGCGGTCACCGTGGCCGTCCTGCTGCTCGGCTCGACGCTGGTGAAGGGGCTGGTGGTCGGCAACGGTGCGGCGGATGCGCTGGCGAAGGAGGTCGGCAACTCGATGACCGGGCTGGCGCAGTCGCTGGCCCGGCAGCTCGATTCGACCATGTGGGCGCGCGCCAACCAGATCGCCGCGCTGTCGCGCATCGACGCGCTGAAGGACCCGGCGGTGGCGCAATCGACCATCGACGAGCTGAAGCGCCGCGACCCGACCATCGCCTGGATCGGCATGACCGATGTGAACGGACGGGTGGTCGCCGCGTCCAACGGGTTGCTGATGGGGGCCGACATTTCCACCCGGCCGGTCCACCAGGAAGGCATGAAGGGTCTCTATGTCGGCGACGTGCACGAGGCGGTGGCTCTGCGCGGCAAGGTGCCTTACCTGGAAGGCGAGACGCCGAAATTCGTCGATGTGTCCGCCCCGCTTCAGAAGGCGGACGGCAGCACCGTGGGCGTGCTGGCGACCCATTACAGCTGGGAGTGGGCGCATGCCCTGATCCGTCAGCTGGTCGAGCCGCTCGCCGACCATAAGGGGCTGACGCTCTACATCCTGTCGGCCGACGGAACCGTGCTGATCGGGCCCGATTCGGCCGTCGGCAAGCCCCTACCGGTGGCGACGCTGACCTCCAGGCAGCGCGACGGCTGGCGCAGCGAGGTCTGGCCCGACGGCATCACCTATGTGACCGGCGTCGCCCATGGTAGGGGGCTGCACGATTACGCCGGGCTGGGCTGGACCGTCGTCGCCAGCCAGCCGGCCGACATCGTCAATGCCGAGACCGACCGCCTGCGGGCGATGATCATCGGGTCGGGCGCGCTGCTGGCCCTGCTGTTCAGCGGGATCGGCTGGATCGCCGCCGGCCGCATCGCCCGGCCGCTGGGTGCCATCGCCGATGCCGCCGAGCAGATCGGCAAGGGCGAGCGCGGCGTCGCCATCCCCGATGTCGGCGGTGCGGCGGAGATCCGCCGGCTTTCGGCGGCGCTGCGCGACATGATCGACAGCCTGACCAACAAGGATGCCGCGCTGATGCGGCTGGAGGACATCGCCTACGAGGACCGGCTGACGGCTCTGCCGAACCGGCGCTATTTCGAGCAGTATGTCGAGGCCTCCACCGGCACCGGCGGCGGTTCGGCGACGGTGATGTACATCGATCTCGACGGTTTCAAGCCGGTGAACGACCGGCTGGGCCACGATGCCGGCGATGTCGTGCTGCGCCAGATCGGCGGCCGGCTGGCCAGCATCTTCCGCGACGACGACGTGGTCGCCCGGCTGGGCGGCGACGAGTTCGCCGCCGTGCTTCCCCGCCGCGCCGGCCGGCCGGCCCCGGACACCACGGAGCTGGCCGCCCGGATCATCGCCGCCGTCAACGAGCCGGTGTCGTTCAACGGCGAGCGGATCAGGGTCGGCTGCTCCATCGGCATCGCCTCGTGGCCGGAGGACGACCGCGACATGGCGACGGTGATGCGCCACGCCGACGCCGCGCTTTACAAGGCGAAGCGCGACGGGCGCAACCGCGCGGTGCGCTGGCTTCGGTCGGTGATGGGGGCGCAGGGTTAGGGAGCCGGCGTCCGTTACAGCCCCCGCACCATCCCGTTCATGAAGCCCAGCTTCTCGATCACCGCGGGCGACAGGATGAAGGGATAGAGGTCCGGCTGGCCCATGCTGCGGTTCAGGCTGTTCACCGCATAGGTCAGCGGCAGCCAGGGTTCGATCAGATCCTCGATCCGCCGGGCCCGGTGCGGGTTGAAGTCGACCTCCGCCTCCAGTTCGGCCCCTTCGGTGATGCGCGGCCGGATCTTCAGGCCGAAGGCGCGGGCGGTCTCCAGCGTGTCGACGATGTGCAGGTAGTGCGCCCAGGTCTCGGCAAAATCCTCCCACGGGTGGGCGGTGGCATAGGTGCTGACGAAGTTGGCCTGCCAGTCGGCCGGCGCGCCGTTGGCGTAATGGCGCTTCAGCGCCTCGCCGTAATCCTCCCGCTCGTCGCCGAACAGGGCGCGGAACCGCTCCAGCAGCGCCGGGTCGTCGCGCACCAGACGGTCCCAGATGTAATGGCCGATCTCGTGCCGGAAATGGCCGAGCAGAGTGCGGTAGGGCTCGCCCATGTCGGTGCGGCGCTTCTCGCGCTCGGCGTCGTCGGCCTCGGCGACATTGATGGTGATCAGGCCGTTGGCATGGCCGGTCAGCACCGGCGTCACCGTGCCGTCGGGGGCCACCGTGTCGGACAGGAAGTCGAAGGCCAGCCCCTCTTCCGGATTCTCGATCCGGGTCTGCAAGGGCAGCTTCAGGTTGGTCAGGGTGTAGAACAGGTGGTGCTTGGCCAGTTCCAGCTTGCGCCAGCGCGTCAGGTTGTCGGTGTCGGACAGGTCGGGGATGATGTGATTGTGCCGGCAGGCGGCGCAGTGGGTGTCGGCCGAATCGGCCGGCAGCATCCAGTTGCAGGCGTCCAGTTCGGCGTTTGCACAGAATTTGTAGAGCGGTTCGCTGGTGGCGAGCGCACTCCACACCCCGTCATGGTCGGTGGGGTCGATGGCCGACAGGGTTCCGACATCCGGCAGATAGCCGAGCCGGTAGCCGCAGCGCTCGCACAGCGTGTTCTCGAAATAGAGAGGCTGGTGGCAGTTCTGGCATTCGTAGAGTTTCATGGCGGGCTGTCCGGGGTCCGGGAGGCCCCCTCTCCCTTGCAAGGAGAGGGGGAAACAAGGCGATGGGTCAGGTGGATGTCTTCGCGGGGGCTTCGCCCGTCGCCGGTGCGGGCTCCGCAGCCGCTTCGGCCTCGGCCGGTTCCTTCGTCTCCGCAGGCTCCACGGCCTCCGACGGCTTCGCCGTCTCAATGGTCTCCGACGGCTTCGCCGTCTCCGCGCTCTCCTCGCCGAAGGACAGGGTCGGGCTTTCGGCGACGTTGCGCAGGGCACGGGCGGCGCGGCGGAGCGCGAAGGAGGTCTTGCCGTCCGGCTCCAGCGCCAGCAGCAGCAGCGAGCGGCCGGTCACCATATAGCCCTCGCCGGTGTTGACGCGCGGCACCTCGTCCGGGTCGGGCAGGTTGGTGTCGAGCAGGCAACGCCAGACGCTGCCACCGGTCACCTCCGGCAGGGTGAACTCCACCACGTCATGGTGGGAGTTGATGACCAGCAGCAGGGTGGCGTCCATCGCCGGGCGCTTGATGCCGCTGGCTTGGCCGCGGCCGTCCAGCAGCATGCCGAGGCAGCGGGCGTTGCCGTCGTGCCAATGGCTCTCGTCCATCTCGTCGCCGGCGGGGGTCAGCCAGGTGACGTCCTTGACGTCGAACTCGGCATTGTATTCGCCCGACAGGAAACGGCCGCGGCGCAGCATGGGGAAGGACTGGCGGATCGCGATGACGCGGCGGACGAACTCGATCAGCGACTGGCCGTCCTCGTCGATGTCGTCCCAGTTCAGCCAGGCCGTTTCGTTGTCCTGGCAGTAGGCGTTGTTGTTGCCGTGCTGGGTGTTGCCGAACTCGTCGCCGGCCAGCAGCATCGGCGAACCCTGCGACAGCAGCAGCGTCGCCAGCAGGTTGCGCTTCTGCCGTTCGCGGAGCGACCTGATCTCCGGATCGTCGGTCGGCCCTTCCGCCCCATGGTTCCAGGACAGATTGTGGGAGTGGCCGTCGTTGTTGTCCTCGCCGTTCGCCTCGTTGTGCTTGTCGTTGTAGGAGACGAGGTCGTTCAGCGTGTAGCCGTCATGGGCGGTGATGAAGTTCACGCTGGCCCAGGGCTTGCGCCCACGCTTGTTGAAGACGTCGCCCGAACCGCAGAGCCGCGGCGCCACCTCCGGCAGCTTGCCCTCGTCGCCCTTCCAGAAGGCGCGGACGGTGTCGCGGAACTTGTCGTTCCACTCCGCCCAGCCCGGCGGGAAGTTGCCGACCTGATAGCCGCCGGGACCGCAGTCCCACGGTTCGGCGATCAGCTTGACGCTGTTGAGGATCGGGTCCTGCAAACAGCTGTCGAGGAAGCCGCCGCCCTCGTCGAAGCCGTACGGTTCGCGGCCGAGGATCGTGGCGAGGTCGAAGCGGAAACCGTCGACATGCATCTCCGTCGCCCAGTAGCGGAGGCTGTCGGTCACCATCTGCAACACCCGCGGGTGGCTGAGATTGACGGTGTTCCCGGTCCCCGTCTCGTTGATGTAGTAGCGCTTCTGGTCCGGGAGCAGGCGGTAGTAGGAGGCGTTGTCGATGCCCTTGAAGGACAGGGTGGGCCCGCGCTCGTTGCCCTCGGCCGTGTGGTTGTAGACGACGTCGAGGATCACCTCCAGCCCGGCATTGTGGAGATGGGCGACCATCTCCTTGAATTCCTTGATCGTGTTGCCCGACGCGGCATAGCGCGGCTCCGGCGCGAAGAAGCCGATGGAGTTGTAGCCCCAGTAGTTGGCGAGATTCTTGTCGACCAGATGCTGGTCCTGGACGAAGGCATGGACCGGCAGCAGCTCAACCGAGGTGACGCCGAGCGACTTGATGTAGTCGACGACCTCCTTCACCGCCATGCCGCCATAGGTGCCGCGCAGGCTGTCGGGCACCGCCGGATGCAGCTTGGTGAAGCCCTTCACATGGGTTTCGTAGAAGATGGTGCGGTCCCAGGCGGTGCCGGGCTTCAGGTCGCGGCCCCAGGTGAAGGCGGGGTCGATCACCTTGCACTTGGGCATGAAGGGCGCGCTGTCGCGCTCGTCGAAGGTCAGGTCGTCGCCCGATTCCATCACATAGCCGAAATGGGCCGGGTTCCAGCGGATCTCGCCGACCAGCTCCTTGGCATAGGGGTCCAGCAGCAGCTTGTTCGCATTGAAGCGGTGGCCGTTCTCCGGCTCGTAGGGGCCATGCACGCGGTAGCCGTAAAGCAGGCCGGGGCGGGCGTCGGGCAGATAGCCGTGCCAGATCTCGTTGGTGAATTCGGGAAGCTCGATGCGCTCAAGCTCCTCCTCGCCGCTTTCATCGAACAGACACAGTTCGACCTTGGTCGCGTTCGCGGAAAACAAGGCGAAGTTGACGCCAAGCCCGTCCCATGTCGCGCCCAGAGGAAAGGGCAATCCTTCACCGAGCCGCGTTGCCTGTTTCAGGATATTTGCCATGATCGCCCGTTTCTCCGCCTGGATCGAAAGTCATTCCCGCGTCACTGGACAGTGAGAGGCGCGGGCCGAGCCTTCAACCCAGCCGATGGGCGCTTGTTCCTTCCGGCCTCAGTCATCTCTTCGGGATAGAACGGATTCCGTGCCCGGCGGCAGAGTGCGGCGCAGCAGGGCCGCCAAATCGCGCAGGCCGCGGTCGCGCGGATCGCTGCTGCGCCAGACCAGACCGATGTCGCGGCCGGGCGGCCGCCCGCCTGCGGATGCCCCGTCGAAGGGGCGGTAGTCGACCAGCCCGCCGACGGTCGCGGTCCGGCCCTCCTCCCCCCTGGTCGCCAGCAACGGCATCAGCGTGCAGCCCGCCCCGGCCGCCACCATGTGGCGCAGGGTTTCCAGCCCGGTCGCATGCACGCCGCCGCCCCGCGCGCTGAGGCCGCAGGCGGCCAGCGCCTGATCGCGCAGGCAATGCCCCTCCTCCAGCAGCAGCAGCTCCGCCGGATCGAGATCGCCCAGCGACAGGTGGGGAGCGCCGCACAGGCGATGGCCGGCGGGGTGGGCGAGCAGGAAAGGCTCGAAGAACAGCGCTTCGGCGGCCAGCCCGTCGCCGTCCACCGGCAGGGCCAGCAGCACGGCGTCGAGCCGGCCGTCGCGCACCTCCTCCAGCAGAGTTTCGGTGCGGCCCTCCGACAGAATCAGCGTCAGGTCGGGCCATGCGTCGCGCAGTTGCGGCAGGATATGCGGGAACAGATAGGGGCCGAGCGTGTGGATCGCCGCCAGCCGCAGCCGGCCGGTCAGCGCCCCGTCCGACCCGTCGGCCAGCGCCAGCAGGCGCCGCGCCTCCTCCAGCACGACGCGGGCCTGGGCGACGATGGCCTCGCCGCGCGGGGTCAGCAGGACCTTGCGGCTGGTCCGCTCGAACAGGGAGAGGCCGAGCAGTTCCTCCAGCTTGCGGATCTGGGCGCTCAGCGACGGCTGGCTGACGGCGCAGCGTTCGGCGGCCCGGCCGAAATGGCGCAGCTCGGCGACGGCGACCACATATTCCAGGTCACGCAGGGACAGGCCGGAGAGATTGCCGGAGACATTCATAGACGATGCCTATTGGTGCATTTCCTTCTATGTCTTGGATATATCGTTCAAGACGCCGGATAACCAGGGGCGAGACAATGATGCCGCTTCAGGCAACACCGCCCCAACGAGGATGACCCGGATGAGCACCCTGACCACCAGCTTCGGCCAGTCCGTTCCCGACAACCAGAATTCGCTGAGCGCCGGGCCGCGCGGTCCGCTGCTGCTCCAGGACTTCCACCTGATCGAGAAGCTGGCCCACTTCAACCGCGAACGCATTCCGGAGCGCGTGGTGCATGCCAAGGGCGCCGGCGCCTACGGCACCTTCCGCGTCACCCGCGACGTGACGGCGTGGACCAAGGCCGCCTTCCTGTCGGGCGTGGGCAAGGAGACGGGCGTCTTCCTGCGCTTCTCCACCGTCGGCGGCGAGAAGGGCTCCGCCGATGCCGCCCGCGACCCGCGCGGCTTCGCGGTGAAGTTCTATACGGAAGAGGGCAATTACGATCTGGTCGGCAACAACACGCCGGTCTTCTTCCTGCGCGATCCGCTGAAGTTCCCGGACTTCATCCACACCCAGAAGCGCAACCCGGCCACCAACCTGAAGGACCCCATCGCGATGTGGGACTTCTTCTCGCTGTCGCCGGAGACGATGCACCAGCTGACCATCCTGTTCAGCGACCGCGGCACCCCGCGCGGCTATCGCCACATGGACGGCTTCGGCAGCCACACCTTCTCGTGGATCAATGCGGCCAACGATCGCTTCTGGGTCAAGTACCACTTCAAGACCCGCCAGGGCATCCAGAACCTGACCGCCGGGCAGGCGGAGACCATGAGCGGCATCGACCCCGACCACGCCACCCGCGACCTGTACGCCGCCATCGAGGACGGCGACTTCCCGGCCTGGACCGTGTCGGTGCAGATCATGCCGGAGGTCGAGGCCGACGCCTACCGCATCAACCCGTTCGATCTGACCAAGGTGTGGCCGCATGCCGACTACCCGCTGGTCGAGATCGGCGAGCTGGTGCTGAACCGCAACCCGGAGAATTTCTTCGCCGAGACCGAGCAGTCGGCCTTCAGCCCGGCCAGCGTGGTGCCCGGCATCTCCTTCAGCCCGGACAAGATGCTGCAGGGCCGGCTGTTCGCCTATGCGGACGCCCACCGCTACCGGCTGGGCGGCAACTATGCCACTATCCCGGTGAACAAGCCGCAGGGCTGCCCGGTCCACAACTACCAGCGCGACGGCGCCATGCGCACCGACGGCAACGGCGGCGGCCGGCCGAACTACGAGCCGAACAGCTTCGGCGGTCCGACCCAGACCGGCGTGGCGAGCGAGCCGCCGCTGCGCATCAGCGGCGACGCCGCCCACTACGACCACCGCGAGGGCAACGACGACTATGCCCAGGCAGGAGCCCTGTTCCGCCTGATCGGCGGGCAAGCGCAGGACCGTCTGATGGACAACATCGCCGGCAGCCTGCGCAACGCCCCGCTGAACATCCAGCAGCGCCAGCTGAACCATTTCCTGGCCGCCGACCCCGCTTATGGCGAGGGCGTGGCCAAGCGGCTGGGCCTGACCGTGGCGCAGTCCGCCGAATAACCCGATTGTGAGGTGAGTTTCCCGGCCCTTTCGCTGCGTCGCGCAAGGGCCGGCTTCGAGATGCCGCGCCTGCCCCCGCGGGCGCCGGCATGATTGCCGGCATCCTGCCGCGAATTTCCCCCGATTGACTTGCAGCCCTCTTCCCGGCGACCGGGAGGGGGCTTTTTCTGTGAAGACCGCCCGCCGACCGGCTGTGCGCTATGCCGCCCGGACATTGTCGAGGAAGCCCTTGACCTCGGCCGCCAGGACCTCCGCCTGATGCGACAGTTCCTGGGCTGCACCGAGGACCTGTGCCGCCGCCGCCCCGGTTTCGTTGGCAGCCTCGCGAACGCTGACGATGTGCGAGGACACCTCCTGCGTTCCGATGGCCGCCTGCTGGACATTGCGCGAGATTTCCTGCGTGGCGGTGCCTTGTTCCTCAACCGCCGCAGCGATCGCCGAGGCGATCTCACTGATCTCGCCGATCACCCCGCCGATCCCCTTGATGGCGTCGACGGCGCCATCCGAATCCTGCTGCATCTGGGAAATCTGCTGCCTGATCTCCTCCGTCGCCCGCGCGGTCTGGGTGGCGAGCGCCTTGACTTCGGAAGCCACCACGGCGAAGCCCTTCCCGGCTTCACCGGCCCTTGCCGCCTCGATGGTCGCGTTCAAGGCTAGGAGATTGGTCTGGCTCGCGATATCCTGGATCAGATCCACGACCTGCCCGATCCGCTTCGCGCTGTCGGCCAGCTTGCGCACGGCTTCGTCGGTCTGTCTCGCATCGGTCACGGCATTGCCCGCCACGCTTTGCGATTGCGACGCCTGGCTGCCGATTTCGGTGATGGAGGCGGCAAGCTCCTCGGTCGCCGCCGCGACCGTCTGGACGTTGGCGGACGTCTGCTCAGAGGCCGCGGCCACCGCGGCGGATTGCCGGTTCGTCTGCTCCGCGGTGGACGACATCGACCCTGCGGACGCCTCCATTTCCGTCGCCGCCGAGGATACGGCCCCGACCAGACGGCCGACCCTCTCCTCGAAACGGTCGGCAAGGTCGAGCATCGCCGCCCGCCGGTCCTCCTGCGCCCGCTGCTTCAGAATCTCCTGCTCGGCCCGCAGCGCCTCGGTCTCGATCATGCCGCGGCGGAAAACCTCGAGCGCGTCCGCCATGGCGCCGATCTCGTCGCGGCGCCCGATCCCGGAAACGCGGATATCGGTGTTCCCCCTGGCGAGGTCGCCCATCGACTCGGTCATCCCCTGAATGGGACGCGCAATACCCCGGTTCACCAGCCAGGCAACGCCGAGCGCCACCGCGAGCACCGCCAATCCGATCAGGATCGCCGAGGTCCGCGCTTCCGCAATTTCCGTGTCGAACGCGCTCCGGTCCATCGCAATGGTGTAGAAGCCGATGGCGGTTCCGCGATAGTCGCGGACGGGAGCGAGCCGGACGGCATAATTGGCGCCGCCGAGCTGGTAGGTTTGCACCTCCGATTCCCGGATCAGCGCGTCCTTCATCCGGTCCTGGCCGAGGGCGAGCGCCTCGCGGAAGGTCGAGGCGAATGTTTCGAAGCCTCCGTCCTTCACGGTATGGAACGCGACCTCGGCACCGGTCTCCTTGTGGAACGCCTCGAAAAACGGCTTGCCGAAGGAAAGGCCGACCTCGAAGGAACCGATCTGGGTACCCTGGCTGACCATCGGCACGACGCCGCGGATGCCAAGGCCTTCCACGCCGTTCTCCAGCCCGAAGACCGGCTTGTGGGTCCTGTTCACCTCGACCACGGTGAAGCGGAACGAGGACAGGTCATCGCCGAATTTCTCCGGTCGATGAACCCGCAGGAACGATACCGATGCCGGTGTGTGGAACTGCATCTGGGTGATGCCGTGCTGTTCCTTGAGATCCTTGAACCCCTGCACGAGCATGCCCGCAAGACGGTTGCGGTCCTGAGCGGCGAACGCAGCCTGGATTTCCCCGTTCCCCGCCAGCGCCTGGGCAAGGGTCAGGGCACGCCGGGCCTCGCTCGCGACATTTGCATCCAGGAATTCCTGCAACGTCTTCAGTTGATTGTCGGCGGCATGTTCGACGAGCAGGCGGCTGAGCCACAAGTTGCTGAGGGTGGTCGCACCGACCGCCAGCACGACGCTTCCCGCCAGAGCCACCGCCAAACGGGCACCGATCTTCATTCCGCGGAACATGGTCGCTCTCCTGGGTGTACCGCAGGATCGGGTAGAGCTGCCCTGGCCTTCGCCCGGCCATACCGTCTCTGCATACCATAATAGTATGCTACGGCCGGGAATGATGAAGAAAGCCCTAACTGTATTTGGGGAGTGACCACAGCTTCACAGGAACGTTCGGTCCTGCTCCGGCAACATCTTGATCGGAGGCAGTATTAGTGGCGCATCATGTGCACAGATCTTCAGCACTTGTGCCCAAAGCGACGCCGGAAACCATGCCCCTATCCCGAGTTCCTCTGGCGGACCACCCGACGTCTTGCCTCTCCCGGGAAAGCCAAATGCCCTGCCCTCCCCCACCCAAACGGTGTGGCCCCCGCTTGGGGGCAGACAAAGCGGCGGTCGGCGTCCTAAAGTCCGCCTTCGGCGCGACAGCTTCGATGACGGAATGGGACGGGACCGCGACACCGACAGACCCAATGGGGAGCAATCCGGCGGGGAACGATCCACCAGCGCCTTGACCGGCAAGGGGCTGGACACCCTGCTGGCGGCGGCGGAGACGCTGCCGCATGCGCCGGAGGATGCGTGGCGGCTCGACCTGCTGCGGGTGGCGCTGCGCATCGCCCGCTCCACCGAGGACATCGCCGACCTGGAACGCGCCAACCTCGCCTTCAAGGCGCTGCCGCGCCGGCTGCGCAACCCGCTGGTCGACCGCGCCGCCATGCTGGCCCGGCGCGAGGCGGAGCGCGCCCAGATGACCGAGGAGCCGGAGGACGCGCCGAAGCCCGGCGGGCTGCTGGGCGGGCTGTTCGGACGCGGCGGCGGCCGGCCGAGCCGGAAGACCGCCAAGGAGCGGCTGATGCGCGAACTCGCCACCCGCCGCGATCCGGACGACGATCGCGAAAGCTGAGGGCCGCGAGAGTTGATGGCCTGAAAATCCGGCGATGGAAATCCCGCCATAGGCCGCACCGGACGGCAGATGCCCGGACGGCCGCTTGCGCGTCCGAAGGACTGGAATGCCCCTCCCCCTCCGCGCTCTCCGGCCGCGTCGAAGGTCACAGCTGGGACGGTTTACGGCGGGCCGGGAATGTGCAAATGTCCTTACCTCCAAATCGGGCTTATCCAAAAGATTGAACTGAACGATGACCGGGGGTTCCGTGCGTCGCCTGAAGCCGTTGCTGACCTGTGCCGCCCTGACCGCGCTGCTGAGCGCCTGCGCCAGCGGGGGCGGCTCGCATCGCGTTGCCTCTCCGGAGGAAGTCGACGCCCATGTCGCGGAAGCCTCCAAGCGGTTCGACATGCCGGAGCTGTGGATCCGCGAGGTGATCCGCCAGGAGAGCGGCGGGCGCACCACCGTCAACGGCAAACCCATCGTCAGCAAGGCCGGCGCCATGGGCCTGATGCAGGTGATGCCCGCGACCTATGACGAGATGCGGCGCAAGCACAATCTGGGCTCCGACCCCTTCGATCCGCATGACAACATCATCGCCGGCACCGCTTACCTGCGCGAGATGTACAATCTGTTCGGCGCACCGGGCTTCCTCGGCGCCTACAATTGCGGTCCCGGCTGCTACGGCGACTATCTGGCCGGCAAGCGCACCTTGCCGGGCGAGACCAAGCGCTACATCGCGTCGGTCGGGCCGCGGCTGAACCGCACCCCGGCCCCCAACGGCGCCGACATCGTGCTGGTCAGCGCGCCGCCGGTCACCTCGTCCGATTCGCCGCCGGATTACGGCTCGCCCTACGCCCGGCCGTCCTCCTCCTATTCGGCGCCCGTCAATCCGGCGCCATCCTACACGCCGCCCGCCAGCAGCCGGCCGGCAGCCAGCCGCCCGCCGATCGCGGTGGCGGCCCTGCCCGCTCCGGCACCGGCAGTCCGCGTGGTGGCACCCGACACCTCCACCCCCGATGCTCCGGCACCGCGGCCGGTGGCGACGATGGCGGGAGCGGCAACCGCCGGCGGTGGGGTGTGGACGGTGCAGCTCGGCGCCTTCCGCTCGCCCGACGACAGCCAGCGCGTGATCGACCGCGCCCGCAGCTCGGTGCCGGCGCTGTCGCGCTCGCAGCGGATCGTGCAGGCGGTGGACACCCAGACCGGGCCGCTCTACCGCGCCCGCCTGTCCGGCCTGTCGCAGCAGGACGCGGCCAACGCCTGCAACGGGCTGGTCAACCAGGGCATGGCCTGCTTCGTGGTGGCGCCGGGGGCCTGACCGGCCCCCGCCCCCTCGGCCCTGTTGCCGCTCAGCCTTCGCTGACGCGGCGGCAGCGCCGCTTGATCAAGGCCAGCGCCTCGTCCGCCCGGTCGCCGCTCAGGTCGAACGACCGTTCGTCCAGCAGCACGCCGTCGGAGTTGTAGGCGCGCAGTTGCAGGCCGTCCGGCCCCTCGCTCACCGTCACGTCGAGGACGCCGTCGCCGGTCTCGTTGCCGGCGATGTCGAGGAAGTCGTTGACCTCGTCGAAGTTGGCATCCACATCGTCCGGCCAGACGCCTTCGGCGGTGAAGTCCAGCAGGTCGTTCAGACCGCCGACCGGCTCGCAGCGCTTGACCCGCGGGTCGGCGGCGCCGACCGCCTCGGCGAAGGCGGCCATCGACTGACGGATGCGCTCCTGCTCGATGGGATCGATCTCCATCTCCTGGCCCTCGCCGGTGAAGCCGAGGTTGAGCGGGTCGGGCATCGCCTCGCCCTCCTGCTCGGCATCCTCCTCGATCACCAGGCCGACCACGCCGACGAGGCGGACGCCAGCGTCATCGGGAGATGCCACCAGATCCTGTTCGCGCACGAAGGCTTCCGCCGCCTCCGTCGAATCGATCAGGCGGCGCAGCAGGGTGCGGCGGTCGGCGGCCTCAAGGTAGGAGAGCGGTTCCGGGTCGAGCCACAGCGGCAGCAGGCGCATGTCGGACGCCTTCTCCAGCAGCCCGGCCGAATCCAGCGCGCGTTCGATGGTGTCGACCGACGGCGGCTCGTCCAGCCGGCCATCGACCTCCAGCGCCAGCCAGAACAGGGTCGACAGGGTCGGGTCGCCCTGCTCGTCGGTGCTCTGCGCCGTTTCCGAGAAGGCCTCGACCTCGTCCATGAAGTCGTAGCTCTCCTCCTCGCGCAGCTTGCCCACCGCGGCCTCGATCACGCCCTGGCGGTTGCCGTCCAGAACCTCGTCCAGCAGCGCGCCGAAGCGCTCGTCGTTGTTGCGCCACAGCCGGACCAGCCGGTCGGCCGGCGTCCCGCTGAACTGGCCGCCCTTGCCGTTGACTCCGTCCTTTTTCGCCATGATGCGCCCGTTCCTTTCTGAATTCACTCGTCCGGTCGGCGAGACCATAGGAGCGCCGCGCCGTCCTGTCGACCGCGATATGGTGACGGAATACCCGGCGGAGGGTGGTGCCCCCGACATCGCCCCAGCGACGATTGGCCCCTTCCCCGCCGACGGGAAAGGGGTAGGATTCCGGCACTCTCCATTCGGGTGATCCGCCATGGCCGAACGTCCGGTTTTTCCCAAAGATTTCCTGTGGGGCGCCTCCACCTCCGCCTACCAGATCGAAGGCGGGGCCGAGGCCGACGGGCGGGCACCCAGCATCTGGGACAGTTTCTGCAAGCTGAAGGGCCGGGTCGACAACGGCGACAGCGGCGATGTCGCCTGCGACCATTACCACCGGATGCCGCAGGACGTCGATCTGATGGCGGAGCTGGGCTTGCAGGCCTACCGTTTCTCCGTCTCCTGGCCGCGGGTGCTGCCGCGCGGGCGCGGGGCGCCGAACGGCAAGGGGCTGGAGTTCTACGACCGGCTGATCGACCGGCTGCTGGACAGGGGCATCGAGCCCTGGCTCTGCCTCTACCACTGGGATCTGCCGCAGGCCTTGCAGGACATGGGCGGCTGGGCCAGCCGCGACAGCATCGGCTGGTTCGAGGATTATGCGGCGCTCTGCGCCCGGCGCTACGGCGACCGGGTCAAGCGCTGGGCCACCTTCAACGAGTTCTCGGTCTTCACCCTGTTCGGCTGGGCCTTCGGCTGGGGGGCGCCCAGCATCGCCGACCGCGCCACCCATCTGAAGGTGATCCACCACGTCAACCTCGCCCATGGCGCCGGGGTGGACGTGCTGCGGACGCTGGTGCCGGATGCCTCCATCGGCGCGGTGCACAGCGTCCAGCCGATGCGGCCAGAGACCGACCGGCCGGAGGATGTCGAGGCGGCGGCCCTGTTCGACGAGCATTGGAACCGCGCCTTCCCCGACGCGCAGCTGCTGGCCCATTACCCACGCCGCATCGCCGACGCCATCGAACCGTACGTGCAGCCCGGCGACATGGCGCGCATCGCCCGGCCGGTGGACTGGTTCGGGCTGAACCACTATGCACCGGTTTACGGCCGGCGGGACGACAGCCTGATCTGGGGCTTCGGCTTCGGCTCGCCGCCGACGGGAATGAAGCGGACGGCCATCGACTGGCCCTTTGACCCCGGCTGTTTCCGCGACACGCTGCTCGACCTGACGCGGCGCTACCGGCTGCCGATCTATGTGACGGAGAACGGCTACGGCACCAAGGCGGCGGAGACGCCCGACGCCGAGGGCCGCGTGGTCGATACCGAGCGGCTGTCCTACCTCCAGGCCTACATCGCGGCGATGGCGGAGGCGAAGCGGCGGGGCGCCGATGTGCAGGGATATTTCGTCTGGTCGCTGCTGGACAATTTCGAATGGGGCGGCGGCTACGGCACGCGGTTCGGCATCGTCCGGGTCGATTTCGAAACCCAGGCGCGGATCCCGAAGGAATCCGCGCGCTGGTACTCGGACCTGATCCGGGGGGCGTGACCGCCCCCCTCCCCGCCTTACTTCAGAAACGGCAGGTTCAGCCCCTGCTCCTTGGCACACTCGATGGCGATGTCATAGCCGGCGTCGGCATGGCGCATCACGCCGGTGGCCGGGTCGTTCCACAGCACGCGCTCGACCCGCTTGGCCGCCGCGTCGCTGCCGTCGCAGACGATGACCATGCCCGAATGCTGCGAGAAGCCCATGCCGACGCCGCCGCCATGGTGCAGGCTGACCCAGGTCGCCCCGCTGGCGGTGTTCAGCAGGGCGTTCAGCAGCGGCCAGTCCGACACGGCGTCGGTGCCGTCCTTCATCGCCTCGGTCTCGCGGTTCGGGCTGGCAACCGAGCCGCTGTCGAGATGGTCGCGGCCGATGACGATGGGCGCCTTCAGCTCGCCCGACTTCACCATCTCGTTGAAGGCGAGGCCGAGGCGGTGGCGCTGCCCGAGCCCCACCCAGCAGATGCGCGCCGGCAGGCCCTGGAACTGGATGCGCTTGGCCGCCATGTCGAGCCAGTTGTGCAGGTGCGGATCGTCGGGGATCAGCTCCTTCACCTTGGCGTCGGTCTTGCGGATGTCCTCCGGATCGCCCGACAGGGCCGCCCAGCGGAAGGGACCGATGCCGCGGCAGAACAGCGGACGGATGTAGGCAGGGACGAAGCCGGGGAAGTCGAAGGCGTTCTCCAGCCCCTCCTCCTTCGCCATCTGGCGGATGTTGTTGCCGTAATCGACGGTCGGGATGCCCATGGCGTGGAAGGCCAGCATGGCTTCCACCTGCACCCGCATCGACTTGCGGGCGGCGGCGGCGACGGCGGTGGGCTGGCTTTCGCGGGCGCTCTCCCACTCCTCCAGCGTCCAGCCCTGCGGCAGGTAGCCGTTCACCGGATCATGGGCGGAGGTCTGGTCGGTGACGATGTGCGGCCGGGCCTTGATGTCGGTGCCGGCGCGGCGCGCCAGTTCCGGGAAGACGTCGGCGGCGTTGCCGAGCAGGCCGACGGAGATCGCTTCGCCCTTGGCACAGGCCTCGTTGATCCAGGCCAGCGCCTCGTCCAGGTCGGCGGTGTGGCGGTCGAGATAGCCGGTGCGGATGCGCATCTCGATGCTGCTGGGGCGGCATTCGACCGCCAGCATGCAGGCGCCGGCCATGGTGGCGGCCAGCGGCTGCGCCCCGCCCATGCCGCCCAGCCCGCCGGTCAGGATCCACTTGCCCTTCAGGTCGCCGCTGTAGTGCTGGCGCCCGGCCTCGACGAAGGTCTCGTAGGTGCCCTGCACGATGCCCTGGCTGCCGATGTAGATCCAGCTGCCGGCGGTCATCTGGCCGTACATCGCCAGACCCTTGCGGTCCAGCTCGTTGAAATGCTCCCAGGTCGCCCAGCGCGGCACGAGGTTGGAGTTGGCGATCAGCACGCGCGGCGCATCGGCATGGGTGCGGAAGACGCCGACCGGCTTGCCCGACTGGACCAGCAGGGTCTCGTCGTCGTTCAGCGTCTTCAGCGCCGAGACGATGCGGTCGAAGCTCTCCCAATCGCGGGCGGCGCGGCCGATGCCGCCATAGACGACCAGCTCCTGCGGCCGTTCGGCGACATCGGGGTCGAGGTTGTTCATCAGCATGCGCATCGGCGCCTCGGCGAGCCAGCTCTTGCAGCTCAGTTCGGGGCCGTGCGGGGCACGGATGACGCGCTGGTTGTCGAGGCGGGATGACATCGGTGGATGGCTCCTGGTGGGAGGGATGTGCGTTTCTAGGGTCGGTTCTTGCTAATGGGGCGGCAGCTGGAACCGCGCCCCCAGCCGGTACCGGCTGCCGGGATGGACCAGCATCGCCACCGTCACCACCCGGCCCTGGACCCAGGTGCGGCGGGTCACGCGCAGGCAGGGCTCGGTGACGGGAATGTCGAGCAGGCGGGCGATCTCCGCCGTCGGCGACACCGCTTCGATGACGTGTTCCACCTGGGGCGAGGATTCCAGCCGGATCAGGTACTCGCCCGGCGTCTGGCGGGTGAAGTCCTGGTCGATATAGTCGGGTGCCACCGCCGGGTTGACCCAGCGTTCCTCCAGTTGGACCGGCACGTCGCTTTCGCTGTGGACGACGATGGAATGGAACAGCCTCGCCCCGACCGGCAGGTTGAAGCGGCGCGCCAGCCCGGCATCGGCGGCAACCGCGAGCAATCGCTCCACCCGGCAGGCATGGACGTTGCCGCGTTCGGCGATCTCGTCGGCGATGCTGCGCAGCTCCACCACGTCGGTGCTGGGCGGCCGTTCGGCGACGAAGGTGCCAAGCCCCTGGACGCGGGTCAGCAACCCCTCGTCGGTCAGGTCGCGCAGCGCGCGATGGACCGTCATGCGGCTGACCGAGAATTCCTCCAGCAGCTTATGCTCCGACGGGATCTGGAAGCCTTCGGGCCAGTCGCCGGAGCTGATCCGGCGGCGGATGGCCTCCTTGATCTGGGCATAGCGCGGCTGGGCGGTGGAGATGGTGTCGCTCATGCGGCCCCCGCTTCGACGTGCGGCTTGCGGACCACCCCGCCATTGACCACCGCCATGCAGGGGTTGAGGCCGATGGCGTAGGCCAGTTCCGCCGGATGTTCGATGCGCCAGACCGCCAGATCGGCGCGTTTGCCCGGCGCGATCACCCCACGGTCGTCCAGCCCCAGCGCCTTGGCCGCATGACGGGTGATGCCGGCCAGCGCCTCCGCCGGGGTCAGCCGGAAGAAGGTGCAGCCCATCGACAGCATCAGCAGCAGCGAGGTCACCGGCGAGGTGCCGGGGTTGTTGTCGGTGGACAGCGCCATCGGCACGCCATGGCGGCGCAGCAGCTCGATGGGCGGCATCTTGGTCTCGCGCAGAGCGTAGAAGGCGCCGGGCAGCAGAACCGCGACCGTGCCGGCCTTGGCCATCGCGGCGACGCCCTCTTCATCGAGATGTTCGATGTGGTCGGCCGACAGCCCGCCGAACTCCGCCACCAGCCGGGCGCCGCCGAGATTGCTGAGCTGCTCGGCATGCAGCTTCACCGGCAGGCCGAGCCGCTTCGCCGTCTCGAACACCCGGCGCGTCTGGGCGACGGAGAAGCCGATCCCTTCGCAGAAGGCGTCCACCGCATCGGCGAGGCCCGCTTCGGCGATAGCCGGCAGCGTCTCGGTGCAGATGCGGTCGATGTAGCCGTCCGCATTCTCCTTGAATTCCGGCGGCAGGGCGTGGGCGCCGAGATATGTGGTTCGCACCTCCACCGGGCGGACCTGGGCCAGCCGGCGGGCGACGCACAGCATGCGCGTCTCGGTTTCGGTGTCGAGGCCATAGCCGGACTTGACCTCCACCGTCGTCACGCCTTCGGCCAACAGGCTGTCCAGCCGCGGCAGGCTGGCGGCCAGAAGCTGGTCCTCGCTGGCGGCGCGGGTGGCGGTGACGGTGGACAGGATGCCGCCACCGGCCCGCGCGATCTCCTCATAGCTGGCGCCATTCAGCCGCATCTCGAACTCGCGGGCGCGGTTGCCGCCATAGACGAGGTGGGTGTGGCAGTCGATCAGGCCGGGGGTCATCCAGCCGCCCTGCCCCGACTG
This sequence comes from Azospirillum sp. TSH64, assembly GCF_003116035.1. Classification (GTDB taxonomy): domain Bacteria; phylum Pseudomonadota; class Alphaproteobacteria; order Azospirillales; family Azospirillaceae; genus Azospirillum. Next base: position 659,376 of record NZ_LGQW01000015.1, on the reverse strand, counting down.
CACCTCGGTCGCCAGATCCTCCGGTGCGCCGGTCAGCTCGCTGCGCGGCCCAACATAAGCGATGTGGCCGTCCTTGATGCCCACCGCCGCGTCGGCGATGGCGCCATAGCCTTCCCCGTCGTTCATCGTCGCAACGGACAGGTCGATCCACAGGGAATCCCACGGCGCACTGGTCGGCATCGGTTCGGCTCCTTCCTACAAGTTCGTGCAGCAACCCTCTTGGCATCAGGTTGCCTATACTTGTATAGTGTTGTCTATAATAGCGAGGGCGCCCTCATGAGCAACCTGTTTTTTGCCTCGGCGCTGCTGCCGGACGGCTGGGCGGAGAATGTGCTGGTCACGGTGGACGGCCGGGGCCGGATCGTTACGGCGACGCCCGGTTCCGCCTGCCCGGCCGATGCGGAGCGCTTTGCCGGGGCGGCGGTCGCCGGCATCGCCAATTTGCACTCCCACGCCCACCAGCGCGCCATCGCCGGGATGGGCGAATCCTCCGGCGAGGGCTCGGACAGCTTCTGGAGCTGGCGCGATGTGATGTACCGGGCGCTCGACCGCATGGAGCCGGAGGATTTCGAGGCGGTCGCCGCCCAGCTCTATGTGGAGACGCTGAAGGCCGGCTTCACCGCCATCGCCGAATTCCATTACCTGCACCATGACCGCGACGGCAGCGCCTATGCCGACCCGGCGGAGATGAGCCACCGCGCCATCGCCGCCGCAAGGACCGCCGGTCTGCCGATTGCGCTGCTGCCGGTGCTCTATAACGCGTCGGGCTTCGGCGGCACGCCGCCGACCGCCGGGCAGCGCCGCTTCATCCATGACGGGGCAGGGTTCGACCGGCTGACCACGGCCCTGCGCCGCAGCTATGGCGACGCTGACGACGTGCAACTCGGCATCGCCCCGCATTCGCTGCGCGCTGTCCCCGACGAACTCCTGACCGAGACCGTCGCCGCCAACCCGCAAGGCCCGATCCACATCCACATCGCCGAGCAGCGCCGGGAGGTCGAGGACTGCGTCGCCTACCGCAGTCGACGCCCAGTGGAGCATCTGCTCGACACCCAGCCGGTCGATGGCCGCTGGTGCCTGATCCACGCCACCCACATGACCGATGCCGAGGTTGCGGGCGTCGCCGCCAGCGGCGCCATCGCCGGTCTGTGCCTGACAACCGAGGCCAATCTCGGCGACGGCTTCTTTGCCGCCCAATCCTACATGGCGCAGGGTGGGCGCTGGGGCATCGGCTCCGACAGCCACATCTCCGTCAGCCCGGTGGAGGAACTGCGCTGGCTGGAGTACGGCGCGCGGCTGACCAGCGAACGGCGCACCGTGCTGGCCGGCGGCCCCCGCCGCTCCACCGCCCGCCGGCTGGTGGAGGACGCCCAGTCCGGCGGGGCGCAGGCGACCGGCTTCGAGGCCGGGCGCATCGCCGCGGGCTTGCGCGCCGACATCGTCGTGCTCGACACCGACCACCCGCTGCTGGCGGCGCAAATGGTATCCGGCGGCGACGCGCTGCTGGATGGCTGGATTTTCGCCGGAAACACTCCCCTCGTCCGGGACGTGCTGATCGCCGGACGCGCCGTCGTCCGCGACCGCCGCCACCCGCGCGAGGACGAAATCGCCGAACGCTTCAAAAAGACACTTGGGAGACTTCTGGGATGAGCGAGACCATCACTCTAGTTCCGGGCGCGCTGTCGCTCGACACGCTGCGCAGCATCTACCGCGACCGTCCGGCCCTGACGCTCGACCCGGCGGCCTATCCGCGGATGGAACGCTCGCGCGCCCTGATCGACCGGATCGCCGGCGGCGACGAGGCGGTCTACGGCGTCAACACCGGCTTCGGCAAGCTCGCCCACACCCACATCGCGGCCAGCGATCTGGAAAAGCTCCAACGCAACCTGATCCTGTCGCATGCCACCGGCGTCGGTGCCCCGCTGGCCGATGGCGTGGTGCGGCTGATCCTGGTCATCAAGGCGGTCAGCCTCGCCGTCGGCGCCTCGGGCGTCCGGCCGGCGCTGGTCGACGCGCTGCTGAAGCTCTATGAGGCCGACGTGCTGCCGGTGGTGCCGGGCAAGGGCTCCGTCGGCGCCTCGGGCGATCTGGCGCCGCTGGCCCATCTCTGCGGCGTGCTGCTCGGCATCGGCCATGTCCGGGTGAAGGGCGAGACGCTGCCGGCCGAAGAGGGTCTGCGCATCGCCGGCCTGCCGGTCTTCGACCTGAAGGCCAAGGAAGGCTTGGCGCTGATCAACGGCACCCAGGTCTCGACCGGTTTGGCGCTCGCCGGCCTGTTCGAGATCGAGCGCACCTTCAAGGCGGCTCTGGTCGCCGGTTCCCTGTCGGTCGAGGCCGTGATGGGCAGCCATCGTCCGTTCGACGCCCGCATCAGCGCGCTGCGCGGCCAGCCCGGCCAGATCGCCGTTGCCGCCGCCTTCCGCGACATGCTGGCCGGCAGCGAGCTGAACGCCAGCCACCAGGGCCCCGACTGCCACCGGGTACAGGATCCCTACAGCCTGCGCTGCCAGCCGCAGGTGATGGGCGCCGTGCTCGACCAGATGCGGCAGGCCGCGCGCACCCTGGTGATCGAGGCCAACGGCGTCACCGACAACCCGCTGGTGCTGGTCGACACCGACGAGGTGCTGTCCGGCGGCAACTTCCATGCGGAACCTGTGGCGATGGCCGCCGACCAGCTCGCCATCGCCGCGTCGGAGATCGGTGCGCTCGCCGAACGCCGCATCGCCATGCTGATCGACACCACCATCAGCGGCCTGCCGCCCTTCCTGGTCGCCGAACCGGGGCTGAACTCCGGCTTCATGATCGCCCATGTCACCGCCGCCGCGCTGGCGTCGGAGAACAAGACGCTCGCCCACCCGGCAAGCGTCGACAGCCTGCCGACCTCCGCCAACCAGGAGGACCATGTCAGCATGGCGACCTTCGCGGCGCGCCGGCTGGGCGACATCGCCGGCAATGTCGCCGACATCGTCGGTATAGAGCTTTTGGCCGCGATTCAGGGTCTGGAGTTCCATCGCCCGCTGAAGACCACGGAGCGGCTGGAGCAGGCCATCGCCACCATCCGTGCCCAGGTGCCGCGTTACGAGGTCGACCGTTACTTCGCCCCGGATCTGGCCGCCATCGGTACCCTGGTGCGCGACGGGTCGCTCGACCATCTGATGCCGGTATCCCTGGAGACCGCACAATGACCGACACCATCTTCGATCTGGAGCGAGGCGACGGGCCGCTGGTCATCAGCATGCCCCATTGCGGCACGGACCTTTTCCCAGGTCTGGCCGAGCGGCTGACGGACGAGGCGCTGACCATGCGCGACACCGACTGGCACATCCCGCGCCTGTACGGCTTCGCCAAGGACATGGGCGCCACGCTGCTCAGCGCCCGCTATTCCCGCTATGTCGTCGACCTCAACCGCGCCTCGACCGGCGAGAGCCTCTATCCCGGACAGGCGACCACCGGCCTCTGCCCGGACGTGATGTTCGACGGCACGCCGCTCTACCGCGACGGCCAAGCCCCCGACGAGGCCGAAGTGGCGCAGCGGGTCGAGGCCTATTGGCACCCCTACCACGATGCGCTGGCGGCGGAGCTGGAGCGGGTGAAGGCACGGCATGGCTTCGCCCTGCTCTATGACGCCCATTCGATCCGCAGCCATGTGCCGCGGCTGTTCGACGGACGCCTGCCCGACCTCAATCTGGGAACGGCGCGCGGCGCCAGCATCGATCCGCAGCTGGCCGCCCAGGTCGTCGCGGCGATGGAGAGCGCCGCGGCGGCGGAAGGCTTGACCTGCGTCACCAACGGCCGCTTCGTCGGCGGCCACATCACCCGCGCTTATGGCCAGCCGGCGAACGGCGTCCACGCCATCCAGATGGAACTGGCGCAGGACCGCTACATGGACGAGGAGGCGCCGCCCTTCGCCTATCGCCCGGACCGGGCTTCAAGCCTGCAGCGGGTGCTGACCGCACTGCTGAACGCCTTCGCCGGCTGGCGGCCAGCACAGGGCTGACAGAAGCCGACAGGCACGTGGGGGCGGGGAACCGCCCCCGCATCCGCCGCGTTCCCCTGCTGCGCCGGTTTTCGCGGCGCGGCATGCAGGGGACCGGCGTTGAGCGACATCATCCAACAGAATGTTGAGCAGGGCGGCATCGAGAATCAGGGCATCGAGAATCCGGGCGGCGGCATCGGCTATGGCGGGCGGCCCGCACCGGCGGTGCTTCAGCCGGCTCTGACGGCGGTCGATGCGCTCGACGCCCAGGTCCACGACATCGTCACCTGCGATCCGGGACCGATGAGCCGGGTGCTGGCAAGCGCGGGCCATTACGTCATAAAGCGGCCGGTCCTGATCCCCAGCTTCGCCATCGCCGGACTTGTCGGACTGCTGACCGGACAGGAGGATCTGCGCCGCGCCGGCAGTGTCGGCGTCCTCGGGCTGGTGGCGACGGCGACGGCCAGCCGCTCCATCAAGCGCTACGTCAAGCGCCGCCGTCCCGACGAATGCGAGCCGCGGCAGCGGCCGGGCAAGAAGATCAGCGCCCGCTCGCTGCCGTCCGGCCATGCGGGAAGCGCCTTCGCCGCCGCGACCGCGCTCGCCACGGTCAGCCGGTCGCCGGCACAAAGCCTGATGATCTACGGCGCCGCTGCGGCGATGGCCAGCGGCCGGGTGGTCAAGCACCGCCATTGGGCGTCCGACGTGCTGGCCGGCGCCCTGCTGGGGACCGCCATCACGCTGGTGGCGCGCCGCCTGCTGGCACGCTGAGCGGCTATTTCTTCGGCAGCGGCAGGCTGGCCTGTTCGGCCTTCGCCGGATCGGCCAGCCGCTTGGCGCGCTTGTTGCGCATTTCCGCCACCTCGCCGGCCTTCAACGGCACGAAGCCGTCGGGCCGCATGGCGTTGCCGACGATCTGCTTGAGCAGGTCGATGTTGGTGATCTGCACCCGGCGGCCGCGGCGGACCTGATCGAGGAACTTCTGCGACGGGGTCAGCACATAGTCGATGGCGTCGATGCGCTTGCCGACCTTGGTGTATTCCTTGTCGGCGATGTCGAGGATGCCCTCGTCCACCAGGGCGTCTACCGCGGAGGTCACCACGCGCAAGGTGTCGCGGCGGCGCGACCACTCGTTCATGCCGCTGTTCTTGATGATCTCGTCGGCGCTGATCGACACCGGCTTCGCCTCGTCGTCGGCGGTGTCGTACTCGATGGACAGGCGGTTGTAGAGCCAGCGCGACACCGGCGACTTCAGCTTCATCAGCCAGGCGTAGGAGACCGGCTTGAACTCCAGGTCGCGGATGGCGGCGGAGACCAGCGGGTTGAACTCCAGATAGGTCTCCTCGACCCCACCGTCCTCATCGACCAGATCGGGGCGCGAGCGGATCGCCAGCACCGGGAAGGCGGTCGATTCCAGCAGGTTCTGCCCGCGGCTCTTCTTGCCCGGCTCGGCGCTGCCGCCGGTTGAGATGATGATGCGCGAACGGGCCAGAATGGTCAGGGATTCGCGGATGTCCTGGATCGACAGGGTGTGGTTGACCGCCCGCAGCTCCCGCTGGATCTCGTAGAGGCTGAAGCGCATCTGCACCTTGTCGCGGTTCTCGCCGGTCAGAGACAGGCGCGAGCGGTCCATGGCGAGGCGGCGGACGACCTGCTCCACCACCTGTTCGCGCTCCGACGGGAAGATCTCCACTTCGACCAGATCCGGACCGGCGCCGGGGGCGCGGTCGTCCTTCTTGGCGGTGCTGAGCCGGTCGATACGGGCGGGCTGGACGGTCAGGCGGTAATTGCGGCCGCGGAAGGCGAACTCGCGCCGCACCGACTTGATGAAGTTGTCCTTGGTGACCAGCTCGCCCTTGTCCTTGGCGGCCTTTTCCTTGTCGTTGTCGCGGGAGACGAAGACGAAGCGCGGCGCCAGATCGTAGAGCGCGATCAGGTGCGATTGCGAACGGTCTTCCAGCTCGAACAGGATGAGCTGTGCGGCGCTGGTCGGGGCCATCTTGGTCATGAACGTCTCCGGAGGTCGGGAGTAACCATGGCGCGGCGGACCCGCCGGTGCAACAGAACGCAGTGAGTTTACCGCATCCGGGATGGAGCGACAGCCCGCGGATATGGTGTGGCACCCCGCGATGATGGAGCAACGGCCCGCGGTCATGGAGCGATAGCCCGCGATTGCCGCCCGGACGCGGCATCGCCGGGGCCGAACTCCGCGAGCCCTTGAAGAATCGGGGAGAATCGGCCCCGCCGGCCGGGAATCGCGGCGAGGCGAACCGCGGGCTGCCGCTCCATAGGGGGCGGATGCGGATCGCTTCGGCACCGGATTGCCCGCGATTCACACCATCGCCACGGCATCGCCGGCCAATCGCGGGCTGTTGCTCCAGGTTCGCGGGCTGCGGGCCGCCGGCAATCGCGGGCAATCGCTCCACATCCGCGGCCAAAGGCGCCAGGATCCCGATTCGGCGCGGCATCGCCGGCCAATCGCGGGCCGATGCTCCATGGTCGCGGGCAGGGGCTTTACGGTCGCGGGCTGTCGCTGACCATCCGCGGGCTGCGGCTTCATGGAGTGCGAGCCCGCGATTCGACTCTTCCGCCGACCGCTCCGAATCCTCCGCACCAATCGCGACGGCCGATCAAGCGGCCAATCTTGCGCCAATCTCGCGTCCAGGGGCGCGGAGGAGTATCGCCACAGATGACAAACAGGACCGCAAGCCCGCACCCCGGCGGGCAAAACCCCACCCGGCAAACCCACACCGGACAGAATCGCTGGGGCCGGATCCCGGCCTGGTGGCTCGACCACCCCGACCTCGACGCCGATGGCCTCGCCGTGCTGGCGGCGCTCAGCACCTACGCCGACGAGGCGGGGGTGTGCTGGCCGTCGCAGGCGACGCTGGCCGACAAGCTGAAACGCAGCCGGCCGACCGTCAACCGGATCCTGGGCCGGCTGGAGGCGCTCGGGCTGGTCGGCATCGAACACCGCCGCTCGGCCAATGGCGGGCGTCTCAGCTGCCGCTACCGGCTGGCGCTGATCGCGTCGGGCGGGGCGCAGGACGGTGCAGGGGTGGACATCCCCGCTGACTCGTCCACGGACTCCCCCTGTTCAGCCACGAGTCAGGAACAGCCTGAACCAGAACAGATTCCTGACACGCTCCACCGGCGTGCGGACGAGGGCACGTCGTACATCCCTGCCGATGCCGCCGAACCGGTCGCCGCCAAGCCGGTTGTCCCCGATTGGGCGCCTCCCCCGGCCGACCGGCAATGGGCGGCAGAGCGCTTCCCCGACCTCGACATCGACAGCCATGCCGAACGCTTCGTCCTGCAATGCCGGGCCCATGGCTACCGCTACCGGGATCCGGCCGCGGCGTGGCGATCCTGGCTGCTGCAGGACGCCGGCCGTATGGCGCAACAGCCCGCGGCAAGCGTCCGCGGACCGAACAGCCGCGGGCCGGACGAGCGCACAGCGCGGACCACGCCCCGCACCGCCGCTTCCGGGTCGAATTCCGCAGCCGCCAACGCCGAACAGCGCCTGTCGGCCTGGGCCAGCGTTGCCGCCCGTCTGAACCACACGCCGCCGAACACAGCGTCGAACACACCCGCCACCCCCTGGGGGATCGCATGAGCAACCTGCACCAGTTCCCCACCACCTCCTCTGCGGCTGCCGCACCGCCCGGCCTGCCGCTGCCCTTCGACCCGGCGATGGCGCCGGCCCTGCGCAACCGGATGCTCCGCGAAGCCTTGCCGGAACCGTTGCAGCGCCTTCTTGACCGCGGACAGGTCGGACGCCACAGCCGTTTCACCGAAGACGGCTTCGCCGATGTCGTTGAGGACTGGACGCCACCGGATGGGGTGACGCCGCGCCATGCCGCACTGGCCCGCCACGCTCTGTCGGAGATCGCCGATACCATCCTGGCTCCGGCATCGGCCAACCATTTGCTGGGGCGGGTGCTGGCTCTGCTGAGCCATTTTCCGGCAAAGGCGACCAGCCCGGAAGTGGAGCAATTGCTCGCGATGGACTGGGCCGACGATCTGGGCGAGTTCCCGGCCTGGGCCATCGATCAGGCGGCACGCCGGTGGCGGCGTACCCGCAAATGGCGGCCGAGCATTGCCGAGATCCGCGGCTTGTGCGAGGAGGCCTGTGCCGAGGAAAATGCCCTTGCCGCCCGGCTGCGCGCCATTGCCATGGCGGGCGAACGGGCCGGGGAGACCGGCAGCACGACCGGTGCGGTGCGTCCGGTGCTGGCGTCGGCCATGCGCCGTATGCGATGATGGTGCGGTTTTCTGTCTTAGGTGTTCCGCCTGTGGCCGGGGCGACACCCTGTCCGGATGCTGCGAAGCTAAGACATGTCTTAGATTTGCGCCACGGCCTGGCTTTGGTAAAAGGGGCCATCAGCCGATGGCGATAAGGGGCACGGGAATGAGCAACGACACGGGACACGTGCCGGTGAAGCGCTTGCTGGTCAATGGTCCGAAGGGCGGGATCGGCAAGACGACGCTCAGCCGCAACATCGCGGTTGCGGCGGCGCTCGACGGATGCGCGGTGGCGACGCTCGACCTCGATCCGCAGCGCAGCCTGACCAAATGGTTCGCCAAGCGGCCGGACGGCATGGCGTCCATCACCCATTTCGAGGCGGGTATGACGCCGCTCGACATCCGGGCGGCCCTGGACGGCATCGCGGGGTTCGACCTGCTGGTCATCGACACGCCGCCGTCGATCGAGGACCACCCGGAGGAATTCAAGCTGCTGGCCCTGTCGTCCGACCTGATCGTCGTGCCGACCGGCCAGAGCGACGACGATCTGGACTCCGTCCGGCCCTGGATGCGCTTCGTCCGCCGCTATGGCAAGAACGCGGCTTTCGTGATGAACCGCGTCAAGCCGCGCACCCGCGGCTTCACCGAGGCGCAGCGCAAGCTGCTGGGCGACGGCCGGATCTGCCCGGTCGAGGTTCCCGACTACGAGGACATCCAGTTCACCGCCGGCCGCGGTCTCGGCCTGCTGGAGCTGAAGGGGGGCAAGGGGGCCGAGCATGTCGCCGGTGTCTGGGCCTTCGTCCGCCATGAACTGGAGCTGGCGCAATGAGCGGGTTCAAGCAGGTTTCCAAGGCCCAGGCCCGTCGCCACATCGCGGTGGACGAGCGGATCGAGCGCATGTCGGAGGCGACGGTCGACCTCGTCCGGCGCGAGGAGTTCGTCCAGGAAATCTCCACCCTCTGGCGCAGCGCGCAGGAGAAGTTCCTGCTGATCGGCCGCTATCTGGTCCAGGCGCGGGCGCGGCTGCCGCATGGCGAGTTCCAGGCGATGGTCGAGAACGAGCTGCCCTTCGGCTATCAGGTCGCCTACCAGCTGCGCATGGTGGCGGAGGCGGTGGACAGCGGTCGGCTGCCGGGGGCGAAGCTGCCGCCCAGCTACGCCACCGTCTACCAGCTTGCCACCTTGACCGGCGAGCAGCTGCGGCTGGCCGACCAGAGCAACCTGATCCGGCCCGACGTGACCCGGCCGGAGATTGTCCGGTTCAAGCGCGACCTGCGGAACCGCGCCCTCGACCATGTCAGCCGCCGCGAGGCGCTGGAGGCCGAACGCGACCGGCTGCGGGAACGGCTGGCGGTGATCGAGGTTGAACTGGCGGCGCTGGACGAGCGGGATTGACAGGGCTGCGGCGATTGTAAGGCGTGCGATGATCCGGGACGGGGATGGGTGAGGCATGCTGGACCTGAAGTCGCTGGAGATCTTCATCTGGACGATGCGGCTCGGCGGGTTCCGCCGGGCGGCGGAGCGGCTGAACACCACACAGCCCGCCATCTCCGCCCGCATCGCCCAGCTGCAGGACGAGTTGGGCGTCGTCCTGTTCGACCGCGTCGGCCGGCGGGTGGCGCCGACGCCGCAGGCGATGGTGCTGTTGACCTATGCCGAGAAGATGATGGCGCTCAAATCGGAGCTGCTGACCGCGGTGGCCGACCGCAGCGCCATCCGCGGCGTCATCCGGCTGGGCGTGGCGGAGACGGTGGTCCACACCTGGCTCAGCCAGCTGATCGAACGGTTGAACGCCCTCTACCCTGCGGTGTCGCTGGAGATCGAGGTCGAAACCTCGCCCAGCATGCGCGATGCGCTCGCCCGGCACGAGCTGGACGTGGCGGTGATGCTCGCCTCCTACACCGACGTGCGGTTCCGGTCGGTCCCGGTCGGCAGTTATCCGCTGGGCTGGGTGGTCAGCCCGTCCCTGCCCCTGCCGGAGGAGCCGGTGTCGCTGCGCGATCTGGCGGCCTGGCCGATCATCACATTTTCCCGCACCACCCAGCCCTATGGCGTGATCCGCGAGATGTTCTCCTCCGTCGGATTGCAGGTGCGGATGTTCGGCAACAGCTCGCTCGCCAGCGTCGTCCGCATGGCGGTGGACGCGGTGGGCGTCAGCGTCATCCCGACGGTGATCGTCCAGCGGGAACTGGCGGAAGGCCGGTTGCGCCTGATCCGCTCGCAGGCGCCCTTGCCCGGAATGACCTTCTGCGCCGCCCATTCCGCCACGGCGGAGAACCACATGGCGTCGGTGGTCGCGGATCTGGCCGCCGCGGTGGCTGCCGAATACGAGGCGGCCACCGGCAACGAGGCGCCCCGCATATCAGCAGACGATTGATCGTCTCCGCTTATCAATCCAGATCAAAACTTACGATTGGACGGACCCAAGACTGTTCGTGGCATCATCCTGTTCAGAAGGCGCAAACGACCAGCCGCAAAGGCAGGCGCCGCAAGCCACCAAGGCACCGAACAGAGGAGATTTCACGATGCGGTTCGCGCCAGCGATCACCGAACCCACCCGCCTGCCCAAAGGCAGCCTCCCCAGCCGCCGCCAGACGATCAAGCGCCTGCTTGCCGCGGCGGCCCTGCTGACCACGACCGCGCTGACCGGCATCGGCCTCGACATCGCTCCGGCCCATGCCGAGGACGAGATCCGCATCGGCGTGATCTATCCGCTGACCGGTGCCGCCGCCTCCACCGGCGTCGAGCTGAAGGCCGCCGCCGAACTGGCCGCGGCCATCGTCAACAAGGAAATCCCGGCCCCGCCGGGTCTGGTCGCCGGCATTGGCCTGCCGAACCTGAAGGGTGCGAAGATCAAGCTGATCTTCGGCGACCACCAGGGCAACCCGCAGGTCGGCGCCACCGAGGCCGAGCGGCTGATCACCAGCGAGAAGGTCGTGGCGCTGACCGGCGCCTATTTCTCCAACGTCACCGCCACCGCCAGCCAGGTCGCCGAACGCTATGGCGTGCCCTTCCTGAACGGCGAATCCTCCTCGGCCTCGCTGACCCAGCGCAAGTTCAAATGGTTCTTCCGCACCACGCCGCATGACGACCTGTTCGTCGGCAACTTCTTCACCTTCCTCGGCGACATGGAGAAGAAGACCGGCGACACGCTGCGCAGCGTCGCGCTGTTCAATGAGAACACGCTGTGGGGCAACGAGACGACCAAGCTTCAGGTGAAGCTGTCGGAGGAGCAGAAGTTCACCATCGCCGAGAAGATCCTCTATCCGGCGAAGACGACGCAGATGACGTCGGAGGTGCAGCGCATCAAGGCCGCCGCCCCGGCGGTCATCATGCAGTCCAGCTATCTCGGCGACGCCATCCTGTCGATGAAGACCTACAAGGAGCTGGGCTTCCTGCCGAAGATGCTGCTGGCCAACGATGCCGGCTTCAACGACAGCGAGTTCCTGAAGACCATGGGCAAGGATGGCGAGTTCGTCATCAGCCGCGAGGTCTGGGCGCTCGATCAGGCCGAGCGCAACCCGCTGATCAAACAGGTCAACGAGCTGATGCAGAAGCGGTCGGGCGTGAACTTCAACGGCAACTCGGCCCGCGCCTTCACCGGCATCGCCGTGCTGGCCGACGCGCTGGACCGTGCCGGCTCGACCAAGCCCGACGCGATCCGCGAGGCGCTCCAGAAGACCGACATCCCGGCCAGCGGCCTGATCATGCCGTGGAAGGGCGTCAAGTTCGACGCCAGCGGCCAGAACGAGTTGGGCACTGGCATCATCGTCCAGGTCCAGGGCGGCCAGTATGTAACGGTGTGGCCGTTCGACGTGGCGACCAAGCCGGTCGTCTACCCGATGCCCGCCTGGGACGGCCGCTGAGGCTGCATTCTTTCAATTGGGGCTTTGATCAGCGCGCCCGCAATCCCCTCTCCCCCCCGGGGAGAGGGTTAGGGTGAGGGGGATGCATGGCGGGACCTTCGGGATCGCCACGCCGCGCGTCCCCCTCACCCCGGCCCTCTCCCCGGGGGGAGAGGGGGATATGCCGCTTGTCAAATCTCTTCCGGCCCACCCTGACCGCAAAAAGGGTGCTGCAATGACCGCAGACATTCTCTTCCAAGTGCTCGTCTCGGGCCTGCTGATCGGGCTGATCTATGCCCTGGTCGCGGTCGGTCTGACGCTGATCTTCGGCGTGATGGACATCGTCAATTTCGCCCATGGCGAATTCCTGATGCTGGGCATGTATGCCAGCTTCTGGGCCTTCGCCCTCTTCGCCATCGACCCCATCGTGGCGCTTCCCCTGACGGCGCTGCTGCTGTTCGCGGTCGGCGTCATCGTCTACCAGACGGTGATCCGCCGCATCCTGAAGGCGCCGATGCTGTCGCAGATCTTCGCGACCTTCGGCTTGATGATCCTGCTGCGCGGTCTGGCGCAGTTCTTCTGGAAGCCGGACCACCGGCTGATCCCGCACAGCCTCGTCAGCGGCAACGTCGCCTTCGGTCCGGTGCAGTTCGGCCTGCCCCAGTTCGTCGCCGCGCTCGGGGCCGTCGGCGTCACCGGTGCCTTGTGGATGTTCCTGCACCGCACCCGCCTCGGCACCGCGCTGGAGGCCACCGCCATCGACCGTGAGGCGGCCACCCTGATGGGCATCGACGGCCAGAAGATGTTCGCGCTCGCCTGGGGCATCGGCGCGGCCTGCGCCGGTCTGGCCGGCGGGCTGATCGCCACCTTCTTCCCAATCTTCCCGGAGGTGGGGTCGAACTTCATCCTGATCGCCTTCGTGGTGGTCGTGCTGGGCGGCTTCGGCAGCGTCACCGGCGCCTTCCTGGCCGGCATCATCGTCGGGCTGATCGAGGTGCTGGGCGGCTTCCTGGTCGGCCCGGAATACAAGACCGCCATCGTGCTGTCGCTGCTGCTGATCGTGCTGCTGGTGCGTCCGCGCGGCCTGCTGGGGAAAGCCTGATGACGACCGGAACCAATGTTTCCCGTAAGATGGCCGGCACCGCCGCCCTGCTGGCGCTCGCCGCCGTCCTGCCGCTGGCGGTCACCGAGCCGTCGCAGCAGAACTTCCTGATCCTGATCCTGATGGGCGCCCAGATGGGCGTCGCCTGGAACATCGTCGGCGGCTATGCCGGACAGGTCTCGCTCGGCCATGCGGTGTTCTACGGCATCGGCGCCTACACCTCGACCATGCTGCTGCTGACGCTGGGGCTGACGCCCTGGATCGGCGCGCTCGCCGGCGGGCTGGTGGCGGCGGCCTTCGCGCTCGCCATGGGCTGGCCCTGCTTCCGGCTGAAGGGGCATTATTTCGCCATGGCGACCATCGCGGTGGCGGAGATCATGCAGATCCTGGTCACCAACAGCGACGCCCTCGAAGGGGCCGTCGGCCTCTACCTGCCGATGGACCAGAGCGGCTGGGGCGTGCTGATCTTCCTGTCGAAGCTGCCCTACTACTACGTCATCCTCGGCCTGCTGGTGCTGACGGTGCTGGTGTCCTGGGCCATCGAGCGCAGCCACATCGGCTATTATTTCCGCGCCATCAAGGACGAGCCGGAAGCGGCCCGCGCGCTTGGCGTCAGCCTGACCCGCTACAAGCTGATCGCGCTGACGGTGTCGGCCTTCCTGACCGCGATGGGCGGTAGCTTCTACGCCCAGAAGGAGATGTTCATCGATCCGGGCTCGGTATTCGCCGGGACGATCTCGATCAAGATTGCGCTGATCGCCATCCTGGGCGGGGTGGGCCGGCTGACCGGCCCGGTGCTGGGTGCGGTCATCCTGATCACCATCGAGGAATACAGCCGCACCCTGTTCGGCAGCACCGGTTCCGGCACCGACATGATCATCTACGCCGCCATGATCATCCTGGTCGCCGTGTTCAGCCCGTCCGGCGTGCTGGGGCTTCTGGGCGACCTGCGGCGCCACCTGCCGGGAGCAAAGCCGGCCGAGGTCGAAACCAGCGCCAAGGAGATCCGCCCGTGAACACCGCCCCCCTGCTTGCCGTGGACGGTCTGGGCAAGGCCTTCGACGGTCTGGTCGCCAACCGCGACATCAGCTTCGTCGTCCATCATGGCGAGATCATCGGGCTGATAGGTCCGAACGGCGCCGGCAAGACCACCCTGTTCAACTGCCTCGCCGGCTTCCACACCCCGACCACCGGCCGCATCGCCTTCGAAGGCCACGACATCACCGGCTCGACACCGGAATCGGCGGCAGCACTCGGCATCGCCCGCACCTTCCAGATCGTCCGCGTCTTCCAGTCGATGACGGCGCTGGAAAATGTCATGGTCGGCGCCATGCTGCGCAACAAGCGGGTGTCCGAGGCGCGCGAGCGGGCGGAGGACGAGCTGGCCTTCGTCGGCCTGTCGCACCGGGCGGACACCCCGGCGTCGGACCTGACGGTGTCGGAACAGAAGCGGCTGGAGGTCGCCCGTGCGCTCGCCACCGAACCGAAGCTGATCCTGCTGGACGAGGTGATGGCCGGCCTCAACCCGACCGAGGTCCGCGAGGCCTCTGCCCTGGTCCACCGCATCCACCAGCGCGGCATCGCCAGCATCATCGTCGAACATGTGATGGAGGGCATCATGCCCATCGCCCACCGGATGCTCGTTCTCGATTACGGTGCCAAGATCGCCGACGGCACGCCGGCCGAGATCGCCGAGAACCCGGCGGTCATCGCTGCCTATCTGGGGGAATGAGACGATGCTGCAACCGACGCTGTCCCAACCGGTCCGCCCCGTCGCCGTCTCTGTCGCACCCGCAGGCGAGGCGATGCTGCAGGTCCGCAACATCCAGTCCAGCTACCGCCGCGTCCCCGCCATCCGCGACATCAGCCTGACCCTGAACCGGGGCGAGATCGTGGCACTCGTCGGCGGCAACGGCAACGGCAAGTCGACCACGCTGCGTGCCGTCGCCGGGCTGAACGCGCTCGACGGCGGCTCGATCCTGCTGAAGGGCCAGGACATCTCGTCCGTCCCCGCCCACGAGCGGGTGAAGCGCGGGCTGGTGCTGGTGCCGGAAGGCCGCCGCCTGTTCCCGCGCCTGACGGTGGAACAGAACCTGATGCTGGGCGGCTTCACCACCGACGATGCGGCCAAACGCGAGCAAACGCTCCAATTCGCCTACGACACCTTCACCGTGCTCGGCGAACGCCGCCGCCAGCAGGCCGGCACCCTGTCGGGCGGCGAACAGCAGATGCTGGCGATGTGCCGCGGCCTGATGAGCCAGCCCGACCTGCTGATGCTCGACGAACCCTCCTGGGGCGTCGCGCCCAAGCTGGTGACCCGCATCTTCGAGACCATCCAGCTGATCCGCCAGCGTGGCATCACCGTGCTGCTGGTCGAACAGAACGTCCACCGCGCGCTGGAGATCGCCGACCGTGGCTATGTCATCCAGACCGGCCGCGTCGTGATGGAAGGCAGCGGCCAGGACCTGCTCGGCAACGACGAGGTGCGGCAGGCGTATCTGGGCATGTAAGAGAGCCTAGTCCATTGCCGGACCTCTGCTCCTTCTCCCCCCTGGGGAGAAGGTTGGGATGAGGGGGTTCGGCGGAGCCGAAGTGAGCCTCGCAATGCATCCCCCTCACCCTGACCCTCTCCCCGGGGGGGAGAGGGAACAACCAAAACCCCGGACCATCCCCATGACGACCACTCCGCTCACCGCCGCCGCCGAACGCCTGCGCATCCGCAGCGGCGCCAACAGCGGCCAGACCGCCGGCCTCGCCCCCGGCCATGTCCAGGCCAACCTCGCCATCCTGCCGGCCGACTGGGCCGGCGACTTCCTGCGCTTCTGCCAGGCGAACCCGCGGCCCTGTCCGCTGCTGGCGGTGTCGGAGGTCGGCGACCCGCGCCTGCCGACGCTGGGCCATGACATCGACATCCGCACCGACGTGCCGCGCTACCGCGTCTATCGCGACGGCGTGCTGTCAGCCGAGCCGACCGACATCGGCGACCTGTGGCAGGACGATTTCGTCGCCTTCCTGATCGGCTGCTCCTTCTCCTTCGAGGAGGCCCTGCTGGCCGACGGGCTGCCGGTGCGCCACATCGCGATGAACCGCAATGTGCCGATGTACGAGACCAACATCCCCTGCACCCCGGCCGGCCGCTTCAGCGGCAACATGGTGGTGTCGATGCGGCCGATGGTGCCGAAGGACGCCATCCGCGCCATCCAGATCACGTCGCGCTTCCCGTCGGTGCATGGCGCGCCGGTGCATTTCGGCGACCCGGCCGCCATCGGCATCCGCGACATCGCCCACCCGGAACATGGCGAGGCGGTCCCCATCGAGCCCGGCGAGGTGCCGGTCTTCTGGGCCTGCGGGGTGACGCCACAGGTCGCGATCCGCACCGCCCGCCCGCCCATCGCCATCACCCACAGCCCCGGCGCGATGCTGATCACCGATCTGCTGAACACGCACCTGTCGGTGCTCTGACCGCTCCTCTCCCCCGCTTCATCCCCTGCGATACCGGCCGCCGCGCGGGCATTCCGCCCCCTTGCGGACACGGTGGAGGCTTGCCCGATGCAGACCGCGTTTTCCGTCCGCCTGCTCTCTTCCAGCGTTCTGGGCTCCGTTCTCCTGCTGACCGCCGCCGCGGCGCCGGCCTCGGCCGACCAGCTGCGCATGGTGGCGCTCAGCTTCCCGCCGCTGATCTATGACGATGGCGGCAAGCCGGCCGGCATCGCCTACGACATCGTGACCGAGGCGATGAAGGCCGCCGGCCATAGCGTGACGGTGGAGATCATGCCCTGGGCCCGCGCGCTCGACACCGTGCGCGACGGCGGGGCGGACGCCGTCTTCACCGCCTACAAGACGCCGGAGCGCGAGCAGTTCCTGAATTACTCGACCCAGGTGCTGGTGCCGCAGGTGGTCTCGCTGTTCGTGGCGAAGGACAGCGCCGTCAGCTTCGACGGCGACCTGTCCAAGCTGGCCGACCGCAAGTTCGGCGTGGTCAACCAGATCAGCTACGGCTCCATCGTCGACGACGCCATCAAGACCGGCGTGCTGCCGGCGGTGGAGAAGTCGAACGACAGCGACAGCAACGTGAAGAAACTGGTCTCCGGCCGGTTCGAGGTGATGCCCAGCAACCGCTATGTCGCGCAGTATTTCCTGAAGCAGGCCGGCGCCCTGGACAAGGTCAAGGAACTGACCCCGGCAGTGCAGGACATCCCCAGCTACATCGCCTTCACCAAGGCGCGCGACACCGCAAAGCTGCGCGACGAATTCGACGCCGGGGTCGCGGCGATGAAGGCCAGCGGCGCCTACCAGCAGATTTTGGACAAGTACGCCCGCTGAAAAACGCCCGCTGACCGGCGGTCGCCTTCCCCTTCGACCAGCTTTCGAGAATCCGCCATGAGCGTGACCACCCCGGTCCCGGCCCCCGTTCTGCGGGCGGCCGGGGACAGTGCCCTGATCGTCGAACTGGGCGACGGCATCGCCCCGGATCTGAATGCCGCCGTCCACCGGCTCGACCGCCGCATCGCCGACGCCCGGCTGCCGGGCATCGTCGAGACGGTGCCGACATACCGCTCGATCCTTGTGCAGTTCGATCCGGCGGTGACGGCGGCGGAACCGCTGGGCCAAGCCCTGCTCGGGCTGGCGACAGAGATGACGCAGGCGGCGGCGGAACCGCAGCTGCGCTGGATCGTGCCGGTCTGCTTCGGCGGTGCCCATGGCGAGGATCTGGACGAGGTGGCCCGCCGCTGCGGCCTCGGCACGGAGGAGGTGGTGCGGCTGCACTGCACCGCCGACTATCGGGTCTATATGCTCGGCTTCTCGCCCGGCTTCGCCTATCTCGGCGGCCTGCCGGAGATGCTGCACCAGCCCCGGCGCGAGAACCCGCGCATGGTCACACCGGCGGGCAGCGTCATGCAGGGCGGGGCACAGGCGGCGATCTCCCCCATCGCCATGCCCAGCGGCTGGCATCTGCTCGGCCGCACCCCGGCCCGGACATTCGATCTCAAGAGGGAACCGCCCTTCCTGCTGGCCCCTGGCGACCGCATCCGCTTCACCGCGATCAGTGCTGCCGAATATGACCGGCTGGACGGCATCAGCGGCTATCTGCCGGACTGCGAAACAGTAACGCCGTCCATCGCCCTGATGCAGGGAGCCGCCGCATGACCACCCATCTGCGCGTCGCGGCGGCCGGTCCCAGTTCCACCATCCAGGACCGCGGCCGGGTCGGCTATCAGCGCTACGGCGTCTCGGTCGCCGGGGCGGCCGATCCGCTGCTGCATGCCGCCGCCAACGCCCTGGTCGGCAATCGGCCGGGGGAGGGGGCGGTGGAGTTCACCCTGGCCGGCGATAGCGTGACGGTCGAGGGCGGGCCGGTGCGCATCGCCGCCGCCGCCGATGCCGACCTCACGGTGGACGGCGACCCGGTGCCGGGCTGGACCAGCCTGCGTCTGACCGACGGCCAGACCCTGCGCATCGGGCACTTGCGCAGCGGCATGCGCGGCTATTGGGCGGTGGAGGGCGGCTTCGCGCTTCAGCCGGTGCTGGGCAGCGTCGCCACCCACATACGCAGCCGTATGGGCGGTCTGGACGGCGGCGCGCTGAAGGCCGGCGACCGGCTGCCGCTGGCCCTCGACCAGGCGGCGGACCGGGGCGAGCATTGCCTCGACCCCTCCCTGCTGCCGGCGCGGGGAGGGCGGCTACGCGTCATGCTGGGTCCGCAGCAGGAGTATTTCACCCCTGCCGGTATCGAAGCCTTCCTTGAGGAGGATTACACCGTCAGCCATGAGGCCGACCGCATGGGCTGCCGGCTGGACGGCCCCGCCATCGAGCATGCCCGCGGCTTCAACATCACGTCGGACGGCATCCCGCTGGGCGCCGTGCAGGTTCCCGGCACCGGGCGGCCCATCGTGCTGCTGGCCGACCGCCAGACCACCGGCGGCTATCCCAAGATCGCCTGCGTCGTCGGGCCGGACGTCGCGGCGCTGGCGCAGATGCGGCCCGGCGAGCGGCTGCGCTTCGCCGCCGTCGACGCGGCGGAGGCCGGGCGCATCCAGGCCCGCCATCGCGAGTTGGTGGACGGCCTGCCGGCACTCCTGCAATCGGCCGGCGGCTTCGCGCTCTACGACAGCGGCCGGCTGCTCGGCTTCAACCTGATCGGCGGCGCCGTCACCGGCTGGGACTGATCTTTCGCTTTCCAACGCCCCAAAACCCACAGATGGAGTGGACCTGATGCTGCAGCGTGTGGGCCGTACCCTTGCCATGCGTGTCGTCGTTCCCATCGCCCTGATGGTTACGGTCATCAGCGCGACCGGCATAGCCGCCGTCGTCACCGTCAACCGCGAGGATGCCCGCAGCGCACTGGAGGACAAGGCGGCGGTCACCGTCCGCGTCATCGCCGGCGGGCTGGCGGAGCCGCTGTGGAACGTCGATGCCGAATCCGCCGCGGCACAGCTGGCGGCACTCACCAACGATCCCGACTATCTCGGCAGCCGGGTGCTCGATCCCAAGGGACAGGTCTTCGCCAAGAGCGGCACCGTGTCGGACGGCGACCCGTCGGTGCTGGTCCGCAATGCCGACATTCTGCGCAAGGCCGGCAGCCGGATGGACAGGCTCGGCACCGTGGAGATCCACCTGTCGCCCCGCCGGGCCGAACGTCAGGCGGCGGAGCGGGCGTGGCTGCTGGCCGGCGGCGGGCTGGCGGCGCTGGTCGCGCTGTGCGGCGTGCTGTTCCTGATGGTGCGCGGCGCCACCCGGCCCATCGTCCGCCTGACCGGGGTGATGACCCGGCTGGCCGCCGGCGAGGGCGCGGTCGATGTGCCGTCGCTCGACCGCCGCGACGAGATCGGCCGCATGGCCGCAGCCGTCCAGGTCTTCAAGGAGCAGGGCGCGGCCAAGCAGCGGCTGGAGGCCGAACAGGTCGAACTGCGCCGGCAGGCCGAGGCGGAGCGGCATGCCGCCATCGCCGCGGTCGCCGACGATTTCGAGCGGCGCGTCGGCAGCAGGCTGGGCGAGGTGATGCGCACGACCGACGGCATGGGGCTCGCCACCCGCAGCCTTGCCGGGGTGGCGGACCACAACGGGCAGGTCAGCCGGCAGGCCGCCGGCAATGCCGCGGCGGTGAATGCCTCGGTCGACGGCATGGCCGCCGCGGTGGACGAGCTTGTCGCCTCCATCCGCGAGATCTCGGCCCAGGCCCAGCATTCGCAATCCATCGCCGACGAGGCGTCGCGCCGCGCCGGCCGCGCCACCGATCAGGTGGCCGGGCTGGTCCAGGCGTCGGACCGGGTGTCGGCGGTGGTGACGCTGATCCACGCCATCGCCAAGCAGACCAATCTGCTGGCCTTGAACGCCACCATCGAAGCGGCGCGCGCCGGAGAGGCCGGCAAGGGCTTCGCCGTGGTGGCCGGCGAGGTGAAGGCGCTGGCGACCCAGACCGCCAAGGCGACCGAGGACATCGAGACGCAGATCCGCGCCATCCAGGGCTCCACCGGCTCCGCCGCCGACGAGATCGTCGAGATCGCCCGCGTGGTGGAGAGCCTCAGCCAGATCAGCGCCTCCATCGCCGCGGCGGTCGAGGAGCAGAACGCCGCGACGGCGGAGATCGGCCGCGGCGTCAGCGAAGCCGCACAGGGCGTGCGCGCCCTGCTGGGCGACGTCAACGCCACCTCCGAAGTGGCCGGACAGACAGGCGACGCCTCCGCACAGCTCGACACCGCCGCCGGCATGCTGACCGACCAGATGGGGGCGATGCGCAGCGAGGTTGCCGGCTTCATCCATTCCCTGCGACAGTCGGATGCGGCGTGAGAACGCCGGGGGTCTTCTGACGATTGAACGAGCGAGAAACGCCATGCCGAGCATCGATCTGAACTGCGACATGGGGGAAGGGTACGGCGCCTGGACCATGGGCGACGACCGGGCGATGCTGGACATCGTCACCTCCGCCAACATCGCCTGCGGCTTCCATGCCGGCGATCCCACCATCATGGCCGACACCGCCCGGCTGGCGGGGGAGAAGGGGGTGCGCATCGGCGCCCATCCCGGTTTCGAGGACCGCTCCGGCTTCGGCCGCCGCGTCATGCGCGGCATCACGGCGACGGAGGTCGAACGGCTGGTCGCCTATCAGGTCGGCGCGCTCCAGGCCTGCGCCGCGCTGTCGGGCCGGCGGGTGACCCATGTGAAGCCGCACGGTGCCCTCTACAACATGGCGGCGGTGGAGCCGGATCTGGCCGGCGCCATCGCCCGCGCCGTCAAGGCGGTGGATTCCGCCCTGCTGTTCGTCGTCCCGCCGCTGAGCGCCATGGAGCGTGCCGGTCAGGATCTGGGCCTGCGCGTGGCGCGCGAGGCCTTCGCCGACCGCACCTATGAGGATGACGGCACCCTGACGCCGCGCACGGTGGCCGGATCGGTGATCCACGACCCGGAACTGGCGGCGGCCCGTGTGGTGCGGATGGTGCTGGACGGGGCGGTGGAGAGCCGGCACGGCACCCGGCTGCCCATCGTGGCCGACACCATCTGCGTGCATGGCGACACGCCGACCGCCGTCGCCATGGCGGCGACCGTCCGACGCGCGCTGGAGGCGGCAGGGGTGACGGTGAGCGCGGTGGTCTAGCCACTGCTGCTTGCCAGGGCAGCCGTCCCGACCTGACGCTTCCCGCATGACGCGAGTCACTCGAACTTTTTGCATCGCAGCATGCAAAAAGCTGGTCACAGTTTTGTCAGAATTTTAGACGAACATCCCTCAAACCGGAAAGGATACATAGAGCCGTATCGACCAAACGGACAGTCGACCATCGGCCGAACAGCACAGGGCTTGTCAAATGAAACGAAACATTTCCATGCCTATTCTGGCGGCAATGGCGATTTTATCGGCAAGCGGCGCATCTGCGGATATCCTATACCAAAAGGGTAGTTTTTCAGATCAGCGCCATTTCTTGGCTGTCGATGTCTCGTGGGGGGAGCTGGAGATCGGGCAGGCCGACAGCGCCCGCAACCGGCTGGTCGGGGCGGCGGCCGTTCCGGCCTCCACCGGGGCCGGCAGCCGGACGGCGAAGCTCAGTTATTACACCCCGCCGCTGCGCGGCTTCGAGCTGGGCGCCAGCTACACCCCGATGCCGCGCGGTGCCGGCGACATGCCCGACCCGCGCGAGGCCATGCATCTGGTGGAGGCGGCGGTGCGCAAGACCGTCCTCATGGGCGGCATCAGCACCCGCTTTTCCGCCGGGACCAGCCGGGCGCGGGTGCGCAGCGACAGCCGCCGCCTGCCGCGCCAGTCCTGGATCGTCGGCACCCAGTTCGCATGGCAGAGCGTGACGCTCGACGGCGACCTGCGCCAGCAGCAGGAGTCCGACGGCGTGTCGGTGCGCAGCCTGAACGCGGCGCTGGCCTATGGGCGCGGCGACATGACCTTGTCCTTGCAGGCGCGGCGGACCTTGCCGGAGAATGGTGCCGCCAGTGGCCATTACCTCGCCGATCTGGCCTATCGCATCACGCCGCAGTGGCAGGTGATGGCCGACACCAACATCGACACCGGGGCCGACTCCCTGGGTGCCGTGGTCAAGGTCGGCGCGCGTCTGGTGTTCTGAGCGCGACGGACGGGGCGGGGGAATGACGTCTCCATCCCCCCGCCGCAGCCGGTGGCGAACCGCTCAGTTCGCCGCGAAGCAATAGAGCAGCCCGGCGCCGCCGGTGCTCTTCAGCGCATCCTGGCTGCAGCCGCCGCGCGAGGCGTGCGAGGAGTTCCAGGACTTCGCCGGCGGCTGCTCGTCCAGGCCCATGCGGTCATGGTGGCCGAGCATGGCCGCGCCCTCGGTGCCGCTCTTGGTCCAGTTGCCGCAGGTCATGTCCTGGCCGGCGGGGAAGGCGGTGCCGTCAGGCTGCGACCCGGTCAGGATGTCGTGCGTGTTGGGCTGGTCGCCGCGGCCGTTGATCGTTTCGCCCTTCTCGTTCAGCGCGGTCTGCTTGGTTAGGGCGTTGGTGCCGTGCAGCTCTTCGACCGAGCGGGCGACCATTTCGCCCTTGGCGTTCTGCCAGGGGCCCTTGCCGATGCGGTCGCGCGCGTTGACCGCCGGCTGGCCGTCGGCGGCCTGGGTGCTGAGATAGGCCCGCCATGTGCGGCTGCCGGCGCCCGCCGCCTGGGCCAGCTGCTGGCAATGCCCGTCGGCGCCGGCCAGCCCGCCGAGATCGGCGCCCTTGCCGGTGCCGGTGCTGGTGACGAAGAAGGTCATGGCGGACGGGCCGGCCTGCTGCGCCGACGCAGCCGCCGGGATCGCCAGCAGGAAGGCGGCCGCCGCCGCGGTCCGGATGCTCGCACCGATCATGGTTTCTCTCCCTTTGCCGTTGTTATTGCCCGCCGGATCAGCCCTTGCCGGCGGAGCCAGTGGGAAGGAGACGCTTCGGCCTGGCGATTCATTCCCCCGGCTTCGCCGGATTCAGCACGGCGGACCCTATCGCGGCCACCAGCCGGTCCGCCGCCTCGTCCACCTCCGCGACCGTGGTGCCACGGCCCAGCCCGAAGCGCAGGCTGGCATGGGCGTCCGCCGCGGACAGGCCGAGCGCCAGCAGGACATGCGACGGCTCGCCAGCCCCGCTGTGGCAGGCGGACCCGGTGGCGACGGCAAGCTCCGGCAGATCCAGCAGCAGGTCGGCAGCGTCGATGCCGGGGACGGTGACGTTCAGGCAGCCGGCCAACCCATCCGCCGCCCCGTTGCGGAGGATGCCGGGCAGCCGGTCCCGTAGGCGCTGCCAAAGCCGGTCGCGCAGCGCGCCGATGCGGCGGGCGTCTTCTTCCCGCCGCGTCCGAGCCAGCCGGCAGGCGGCCCCCAGCCCGACGCAGAGCGGCGTCGGCAGCGTTCCCGCCCGCAGGCCGCGCTGCTGTCCGCCGCCGGCTGAGGCCGGGACCGGCCTGAAGGGCGGCCGGACGATCAGCGCGCCGATGCCCATCGGCCCATACAGCTTGTGCCCCGACAGGCTGAGCCCATGCAGCCCGAGCGCCGCCATGTCGAGCGTGCGCGTGCCCAGCGCCTGCACGGCGTCGCTGTGCATCGTCGTGCCGTGCCGTGCGGCGACCGCGGCCAGCTCCGCCAGGGGCTGGACCGTCCCGACCTCGTTGTTGGCGGCCATCACCGACACCAGCGACGGGGTCGGCAGGCCGGCCAGGGCGCTGTCCAGGATGGCCGGATCGACCCGGCCGCTGCCGTCGACCGGCAGAACGGCCACTGGATGGCCGCGCCGCCGCAGTTCGGGCAGGCAGCCGAGGATGCTGGCATGCTCGACCGCCGAGACGACGCAGCCGCCGCCCGCCGGCACGCCGCCAAGCACCGCCAGCGCATTGGCCTCGGTGGCGCCGGAGGTGAAGACGACCTCGCCCGGCTGTGCGCCGGCCAGGGCGGCGACCTCGCCCCGTGCC
Source organism: Azospirillum sp. TSH64 (assembly GCF_003116035.1). GTDB lineage: Bacteria > Pseudomonadota > Alphaproteobacteria > Azospirillales > Azospirillaceae > Azospirillum. The sequence goes on along the minus strand of NZ_LGQW01000015.1, from coordinate 634,819 downwards.
TGTTCGATGGCGTCGGCGGCGCGCCAGCCGGCCGGATGGGCGGCGTGCGGGTTGCCGGCCGCGTCAATCCGCATCCAGGGCAGCATCGCCTCCAGCACCTGCGGATCGAGCGGCGTCGAGGCCAGATGGTCGAGATAGATCATGGCGCAGTATCGCGCCGATGCGAGAGGAAGGGGAGGGGGATGGCCGCCTCCCCTGCCGGGACTATCACTTCGCCGGCTGGTCCGGCCGCTCCGCCGACTGTGCGGTCGCGGTGCCGCCGACGCGCCAGATCGCGTTGCCGACATCGTCGGCGACCAGCAGCGCGCCCTTGCTGTCCAGGATCACACCGACCGGACGGCCCTGCGCCTTGCCGTCCTTGTCGAGGAAGCCGGTCAGCACGTCCACCGGCTCGCCCGCCGGCTTGCCGTTGCGGAACGGCACGAAGATCACCTTGTAGCCGCTGGCCGGGTCGCGGTTCCACGAGCCGTGCTGGCCGATGAAAACGCCCTCCTGCAGATTCGGCGGCAGATCGCCCTGGCGGGAGAAGGTCAGGCCGAGCGAGGCGGTGTGCGGCCCCAGCGCATAGTCGGGCGGGATCGCCTTGGCGACGAGGTCGGGGCGCTGCGGCTCCACCCGCTGGTCGACATGCTGGCCGTAATAGCTGTAGGGCCAGCCATAGAAGGCGCCGTCCTTCACCGAGGTCATATAGTCGGGGACGAGGTCGCTGCCGATCTCGTCGCGCTCGTTGACGGCGGTCCACAGGACGCCGGAGGTCGGCTCCCAATCCATGCCGTTCGGGTTGCGCAGGCCGGACGCGAAGATGCGGTGCGCCCCGGTCTTCAGTTCGATCTCCCAGATGGCGGCGCGGCCCTGCTCCGCCTCCATCCCGTTCTCCCCGACATTGCTGTTGGAGCCGACCGTGGCATAGAGCTTGGTGCCGTCACGGCTGGCGATGATGTTCTTGGTCCAATGGTGGTTGATCGGCCCGCCCGGCAGATCGACGACCTTCACCGGCTTGGCGGTGATCCGGGTGTCGCCCTGCTTGTAGGGCACCTTCACCACCGCGTCGCTGTTGGCGATGTAGAGGTCGCCGCCGACCAGCGCCATGCCGAAGGGCGAATTCAGCCCTTCGATGAAAGGCTCGCGGACATCGGCCTTGCCGTCGCCGTCGCTGTCGCGCAGCAGGGTGATGCGGTTGGCGCTCGGCGTCTTGGCGCCGGCCTTGCCCATCACCAGACCCATCACCCAGCCCTTGATGCCCTTGCCGTCCTCCGGTTTCGGCGGGGCGTTGGTCTCCGCCACCAATATGTCGCCGTTGGGCAGCGCCAGCATCCAGCGCGGATGGTCCAGCCCGGTGGCGAAGGCGGTGAGGCTCAACCCCTTGGCCGCCACCGGCTGCGCGCCCTGCGGCCAGCCGATGGCGTCGGCGATGTTGACCGTCGGGATCAGCGTGGATTTCGGCGCCGGCAGCGTCGGGTTGGGGCCGGTGCCGGCCGACACCGGCAGCGACGCCTGATCGCCGCATCCGGCGAGCGACAGGACGGCGACCGTCGCCGAAAGCATGAAGGCGAGCCGTGTGGTGCTGTGCATGCGCCGAAATCCCGCGTCTGTGGGCCTGAGGGGGTACCCACGTTCAACGCCGGTGCATTCGGGTTGGTTCCGCCACAGCCCTCAGTGCGGCAGGGCCAGGGCCCGCAGGTCCGCTGCCAGGGCGGCAGCCAGCGTCCCGCCGTCGCACAACGGCCCGGCGGCCATGCGGGTCCGCAAAGTGCGGCGCAGCTCCGCCAGCCCCTGCCGGTCCGCGGCCCAGGCGACGGCGCGCTCGACGTAATCGGCCGGATCGGCGGCGATGCAGCCCTCCACGCCGGCCACCGACAGGAAGGCCAACGAATGGCGGCTGGAGAAAGTCTCGCCCGGCAGGGTGACGACCGGCACCCCCATCCACAGCGTCTCCAGCGTCGTGGTGCTGCCGGAGAAGGGGAAGGGGTCGAGCGCCACATCGACCGACGCGCAATGGCGCATATGATCCAGGCTGCCGGTGGCACCCACCATCGTCACCCGGCCGGGATCGATGCCGGCGGCGGCCAGCCGGCCGCGCCACAGCGCGGCGGTGTCGGGACAGGACAGCGCCTTGGTCTTCATCAGCAGGCGCGACTCCGGCACCCGGCCCAGGATTTCCGCCCAGGCCGCCAGCACGCCGTCGTTCAGCTTGGTCAGGATGTTGAAGCTGCCGAAGGTGACCGGCCCGCCCGACAGGCAGGGCGGCGGCGTCAGCGGCAACTCGTCGTCGCTGCCGGGCGGATCGTAGGCGATGAAGGCGTCGGGCATGCGCAGCACACGCTCGGCATAGAAGGCCTCCATCCCGTCGGGCACATGGTGGCGGTCGGCGATCAGCGCATCCATCGCCGCCAGCCCGGTGGTCGCCATATAGCCCGACCACGCCACCTGCACCGGGGCCGGCTTGCGGGCGAAGAGGCCGGGACGGCCGCGGGCATTGTGGCCGGCGAGGTCGATCAGCACATCGGGCCGGTCGTGGCGAATCCGCGCCGCCAGTTCCGCATCCGTCAGGCCGGCGACCGGAGTCCACTGCGCCGCCGCCCGGCGGAAGCGGTCGGTCACGTCGTCGGATTCGCTCTGGTTGGCGTAGAGCAGCAGGCGGATGTCGTGGCCGGGCAGCGCCTCCACCGTGCGGAGGGCGAACAGGCCGGCGGGGTGGCGGCGGAAGTCGCCGGACAGGATGGCGACGGTCAGCGGCCCCTTGCGTGTGCCGGGGCGCGCGCCGGCCTTGCCCGGCTTCACCCAGCGCCCGCGGTGCGGCGTGCCATGCACCCGGTCCCAGTCGCGATGCGCCTCCAGCACCGCCGCCGCCGTCACCCCCGGCCGGAACAGCAGCAGATAGGCGAGGTTGGAGCGCACATCGGCCAGCGTCGGATCGAGCACCAGCGCCCGCCGGTTCCCGGCCTCCGCCGCGTCGAGCAGCCCCTGGCCCTGGCGGACAAGGGCGAGGTTGGCCAGCGCCTGGGCCAGCGCCGGTTCCCAGGCCAGCGCCGTCCGGTAGGCGGCGGCGGCGGCGCCCAGCCGGTCGGCGCGATGGCGCACCTCGCCCAGCCGCAGCAGGCAGTCGGCCAGATCCGGCCGGGCGGCCACGGCATGGCGGGCGGCAAGCTCGGCGCCGTCGCGGTCGCCCAGCGCCAGCCGGGCCGCGGCGAGGTTGGACAGGGCCGGAGCATGGTCGGGGCGCAGCGCCAGCGCGCGGGCCAGTTCAGCCGCCGCCTCCCGCGGGCGCTCCAGCGCCAGCAGCAGGGCGCCGCGGTTGGCATGCGCCTCGACGAAGGTCGGTTCGTCGGCGAGCGCGGCGCGGTAGGCATCGTCGGCGTCCGCCCGCCGGCCCAGTGCGGCCAGCACATTGCCCAGGTTGAAGCGGGCGCGGGCATAGCCTGGACGGCGCGCCGCCGCCTGCCGGAAGGCGGTCGCCGCCTCCTCCAGCCGGCCCTGAGCCTCCAGCGCGTTGCCGAGATTGTAGAGCGCCTGGGCGAACTCCGGCCGCAGGCGGACCGCCTGCCGGTGGGCGGCCACCGCTTCCTCCAGCCGTCCCAGCGATTTCAGCGCACTGCCGAGATTGTCGTGATAGTCGGCGACCCGGTGATTGTGCTGGATGGCGCCGCGGATCAGGGTGACGGCGCGGTCGGGCTGGCCGGATTGCAGATGGACGACGCCCAGCAGGTGGGCGGCGTCGGCATGGCCGGGCAGGGCGTCCAGGACAGCGTGATAGAGCGCCGCCGCTTCGCCGAGCCGGCCGGACTGATGATGCGCCACCGCGGCAGCCATCGCTTCCTGGATCGTCGCCATGACGACCGTCATACCGGCTGGCGCGGGCGGGCGCCAGCGCTTTCCCGGTCCGAGGGGCACCCGTGTGGGCGCGCGCGGTTTTCAACACTTGACCCGGCGGGCCGGGGCGGTCAGCTTGCCGGCCGTATACAGCCCCCGGCCGATCCCCGATGAACCGACTGCAACGGTACCTGTTCCGCAACCTGCTGATCGCCACGCTCTATTCGACGGCCGGCCTGACGCTGACCATCTGGCTCAGCCAGTCCCTGCGCCTGATCGAGATCGTGGTCAGCGCCGGCGCGCCGATGGGCATGTTCCTGTGGCTGCTGCTGCTGACCGTGCCGACCTTCCTCGGCATCGTGCTGCCGCTGGCGCTGGTCGGGGCCATCCTGTTCACCTACAACAAGATGGCGACGGACAGCGAGCTGGTGGTGATGCGCGCGGCCGGCGTCGGCCCCTTCTCGCTGTCGACCCCGGCGCTGGCGCTGGCGCTGGGGGTGATGGCCGTCGTCTTCACCCTGAACATCTGGATCACCCCGGCCGCCCACCGCGAGCTGGTGCGGATGGAATACACCGTGCGCAGCGACTATTCGCAGCTGTTCCTGCGCGAGGGCGTGTTCAACGAGGTCGGCGACCGCTTCAGCGTCTTCCTGCGCGACCGCGATTCCGACGGCAACCTGCACAAGGTGCTGATCCATGACGGGCGCCAGCCGGACAAGCCGGTGACGATCATGGGCGACCGCGCAGTGATGCAGACCGGCCCCGACGGCACGCGCTTCGTCGTCTATGACGGCAACCGTCAGGAACTGGACCGCAAGACCAACCGGCTGTCGCAGCTGTTCTTCGACCGCTATGCCGTCGACCTGAAGGCGGTGGCGCCGCAGGCGGCGGACCGCTGGCCCGACGCGCGCGAGCGCACGACGGCGGAGCTGATGGACGGCAACGTCCCCGCCCAGGACGACCGCATGCGCCGCGGCCTGATCGCAGAGCTGCACCACCGCTTCTCCTCGCCGCTGCTGGCCCTGACCTATGCGCTGGTGGCGCTGTCGGCGCTGCTGTCGGGGGAATTCAACCGGCGCGGCCAGTCTTCCCGCGTCACCATCGCCGTGCTGGCGGTGATGGGGTTGCAGGCGGGCGCGCTGGGTCTGACCAGCCTTGCCGGCAAGGCGACCGTCTTCGTGCCGCTGATGTACGCCATGCCGCTGGCGATGCTGCTGCCGCCGCTCTGGGTGATGTCGCGCGGCCTCAGCCTGCGTCCGGGACGCCGGCAGGGCGCGCCCGATGCCGACCCCCATGCCGGTCCTGATGCCGGCCCCGATGCCGGCCGGGCCGGGTCGTCGGCGTCATGAGCCGCATCCTCTTCATCACCTCCAACCGTCTGGGCGACGCGGTGCTGTCGACCGGGCTGCTCGGCCACCTGACCGACGCCTATCCGGGGGCACGGCTGACCGTCGCCAGCGGGCCGCTGCCGGCGCCGCTGTTCCGGTCGGTGCCGGGGCTGGAGCGGCTGATCCCGCTGGCGAAGCGCTCCTATGCGCGGCACTGGCTGCGGCTGTGGCTGGAGTGTGTCGACACGCGCTGGGATCTGGTGGTCGATTTGCGCAATTCGGCGGTCGGGCGGCTGGTGCCGGCGCGGCGCCGCGTCTTCCACGCCAAGGCGGCGCGCCCGATGCACAAGGTGGAGGAAAATGCCGCCGTGCTGGGCCTGTCGCCGCCGCCGGCCCCGCGCCTGTGGATCGACGCGGAGGCGAGACGGCAGGCCGATGCCCTGATCCCCGCCGGGACCGGGCCGGTCCTCGCCATCGGGCCGACGGCGAACTGGCTGGGCAAGGAATGGCCGGCGGAGCGCTTCGCCCGGCTGGCCCTGTGCCTGACCGGGGAGGGCGGTCCGCTGGCCGGCGCCCGGGTGGCGGTGCTGGCAGCCGGGCCGGAGCGGGAACGGGCGCAGCCGGTGCTGGCGGCGCTGGGGCCGCGGGCCATCGACCTGACCGGCCGCACCGACCCGATGGCCGCCGCCGCCTGCCTGGAGCGGGCGGCGCTCTATGTCGGCAACGACAGCGGGCTGATGCACATCGCCGCGGCGGCGGGCGTGCCGACGGTCGGGCTGTTCGGTCCCGGCTATCCCGCCATCTACGGCCCCTGGGGGCCGCGCGGCCGGGTGGTGGTCAGCAGCGTCCCGCAGCCGGAATTGCTGGCCTGCGTCACCGCCGACCCCAACGCCCGCGGGCTGATGGACGGCATCGACGAGGACCGGGTGGCGGAAACGGCAGCCTCACTCCTCTCCGAAACGCATAGAACTTGTGACCAGTTTGCGTCAGGGTCCTCCGCACCGGCCGAACTACCCCCGTTGCGTTGACAAAGCCGGTCGGATAACCGACACTTCCGGGACGAAGCAAAGGGGCAGGTCCGCCCCCACCGGATGGGTTTTCCCCCGAGGGTTTGGAATGAAGCCGACTCCCACCTACGCCAACAAGCCGACCTCGGACAATCCGCGCGACGTCGAGGCTTGGGCCCTGGCGGAAGCGGCGCGCCGTATCATCGCCGCCAGCCATGCCAAGGACGAAAAGGCCTACCGCGAGGCTCTTCAGCTGAATCAGCGCCTGTGGACGATCTTCCAGGCGGCGATCACGGAGGAGGATTGCGGCCATCCGCCGGAGGTCCGCACCAACATCGCAGCATTGTCGCTGCTGGTCGACCGCGAGACCACCAACCGTCTGATCGACCTGGATTTCGGCAAGATCGACACGCTGGTCAACATCAACCGCAACGTCGCCAGCGGCCTGACCGCCCAGGGCCAGTTCATCGCCGCCCAGCAGGCCACCCAGCCGCATCCGGGCACGCCGCAGGCGGCCGCTCCGCAAGCGCCCCAGGCCCCGCAGGCCGCGCCGGCGCCGGGACAGCCGCCGGCCGGCATGCGCCCCGCCGTGCCGCCGCGCCCGATGACCGCCCCGGACGCCGCCCCGGTCAACCGCGAGTCCCTGCGCATCTCGATCTGACCGCCATCGCGGACGATCAGGAATCGCCACCGACAGAAAAAAGGCCGGCGCTCCGATGGGGCGCCGGCCTTTTTTGTCCGCTCACTCCGCCGGAACCTCGCGGTCCAGCTCCTCCAGCCAGATGCGGGCGTTGCCATCCGACGGGGCGCGCCAGTCGCCGCGCGGCGACAGCGAGCCGCCGGCGGTCACCTTCGGGCCGTTCGGCATGGCCGAGCGCTTGAACTGGCTGAACCCGAAGAAACGGCGCAGGAACACCCGCAGCCAGTCGCGGATCTCGGCCGGGCTGTAGGCGCGGCGCTTCTCCAGCGGGTAGCCCTCCGGCCAGTCGCCCTTTTCGGCATCGGACCAGGCATGGCGGGCCAGGAAGGCGATCTTCGACGGGCGGAAGCCGTAGCGCAGCACGTAGAACAGGGTGAAATCCTGCAGATCGTACGGTCCGATCACGGATTCGGAGCTCTGCAGCGCCTTGTCGGAACCGGCCGGCACCAGCTCCGGCGAGATCTCCGTCTTCAGGATGGCGTCCAGCGTCGCCGAGACCTCCTGCTGGAACTGGCCGGTGCGGCCGACCCAGCGGATCAGATGCTGGATCAGCGTCTTCGGCACGCCGGCATTGACGTTGTAATGGGACATCTGGTCGCCGACGCCATAGGTGCACCAGCCCAGCGCCAGCTCCGACAGGTCGCCGGTGCCGAGCACGATGCCGTTGTGCTGGTTGGCGAGGCGGAACAGGTAATCGGTGCGCAGGCCGGCCTGCACATTCTCGAAGGTGATGTCGTACACCGCCTCGCCGTGGGCGTAGGGGTGGTCCATATCCTTGAGCATCTGGTTGGCGGCCGGCCGGATGTCGAGTTCCCTGGCCGTCACCCCCAGCGCCGTCATCAGTTTCCAGGCGTTGGACTTGGTGCCCTCGCTGGTGCCGAATCCCGGCATGGTGTAGCCGAGGATGCCGGTGCGCGGCAGGCCGAGCCGGTCCATGGCACGGGCGGCGACGATCAGGGCATGGGTGCTGTCCAGCCCGCCCGACACGCCGATCACCACCGTCCTGATCCCGGTGGCGCGCAGCCGCTGCACAAGGCCGGCGACCTGGATGTTGTAGGCCTCGTAGCAGTCCTGTTCCAGCCGTTCGGCGGCGGCGGGAACGAAGGGCAGGCGCGGCACCACGCGCAGCAGCCCCACATCGGTCTCCGGCGCGTCGAGCCGGAAGGCGACGGTGCGGAAGCCGCCGGTGGCGCCGGGGTACAGGCGTCGGTTGTCGTCGAAGGTGCCCTGGCGCAGCCGTTCCTGCCGCAGCAAGTCGAGATCGACGTCGGCCACCGCCATCTGGGAGCCGTCGGGGAAGCGGTCGGTTTCCGCCAGCTTCTCGCCATTCTCGAAGATCGAGGTCTGGCCGTCCCAGGCGAGGTCGGTGGTCGATTCCCCCGTCCCGGCCGAGGAATAGAGATAGGCCGCCAAGCAGCGCGCCGACTGCGACTTCGCCAGCAGCCGGCGGGTGTCCGACTTGCCGATGGTGATGTTGCTGGCCGACAGGTTGGCGAGGACCGTCGCGCCGGCCAGCGCCGCCATGGTGCTGGGCGGGGCCGGAACCCACAGGTCCTCGCAGATCTCGGCATGGACGACCAGACCGGGCTGGTCCTCGGCGGAGAACAGCAGGTCGGGGCCGAAGGGAGCGGTCAGGTCGCCGATGCGGATCGTCCCGCCTTCGGTTCCGGCGCCCGACGCGAACTGGCGGCGTTCGTAGAATTCCCGGTAGTTCGGCAGATGCTGCTTCGGCACCACGCCCAGCAGCTCGCCGCGGTGGATCGCCACCGCCGTGTTGTAGAGCCGCCCGTCATACAGCAGCGGCGCCCCCACCAGCAGCAGCGGCATCAGCCCGGCCGACGCCTGCACCAGATCGAGGATCGCCTGCTCCACCGCGTCGATCAGCGGGTCCTGCATCAGCAGATCGTCGATGGCGTAGCCGGACAGCGCGAGTTCGGGGAACAGCGCCACCGCCACCGACTTTTCGTGACAGGCGCGCGCCGCCTCCAGCACCGCCGCGGCATTGGCCGCCGGGTCGGCGGGGGTGCTGCGCGTGGTGCAGGCGGCCACCCGCGCGAAGCCGTGGCGATAGATCGAGGTGAAACTCATGACCCGTTCCCGCTGCTTTGCATGCCATTGACGCCCCAGGATGCGACGCCCCGGGGCAGCAAACATAGCAGGAATTTCGCGCGCGTCAGGTCCCCCGTCCCACCCCATCCCCGGCTTTCCGGCATTCGGTGCGGACTGGTGAGCCGGCGTGCCGGGGCAATGCTTTAGACACGATACATTCGTTATAAAACCAAAGTCAAATCGATGGAAAGATATGGACATTCCAGTTAAATGCACAATGTCGAAGAACGATGGCCTGCGACAGTCAAGTTGACCAAATCAAATGCGTTGGATATAGGCAGGGTCTGGCTTGCACAGACAACCGGCAGGCCGACGCCAGAAGGACTCGTTTATCACCGTGCCAACGGATACGCCCGCCACGCATCCTGACCCGACGCCCGCCGCATCGCCCGATGCTGACGCAGGGGGCGTTCCGGCGGAAGCGGGCGTTCCGGCGGAGACCGGCGCGCCGCCGGAGCCGGCCTGCTGCATCGTCGGCATCGGCGCCTCGGCCGGCGGGCTGGAGGCGTTGCAGCGCTTCTTCGACGCGGTGCCCGGCGACAGCGACCTCGCCTATGTCGTGGTCCAGCACCTGTCGCCGGTGCACAAGAGCCTGATGGTCGACCTGTTGGCGAAGCACACCGCCATGGATGTGGTGCAGGCGACCGACGGCGTTCCGGTCCAGCGCAACACCGTCTATCTGCTGCCGCCGGGCAAGCATCTGAGCATCGAGGACGGCCGGCTGCGGCTGACCGCCAAGGATGCCGGCGGCGGCATGAGCCTGCCGATCGACATCTTCCTGACCGCGCTCGCCCGCGACCAGGGGCCGTTCGCCATCGGCCTGATCCTGTCGGGGACCGGATCGGACGGCACGCGCGGCCTGATGGCGATCAAGTCGGCCGGCGGCTTCACCGCGGTCCAGCAGCCGGAGACCGCCCAGTTCGACGGCATGCCGCGCAGCGCGCTGGCCACCGGACAGATCGACGCCACCCTGGCGCCGGACGCTCTGCCGGCCCGCCTGATCGAGCATGCGCGCAAGACCCTGGCCCGCGCCCGCCCGATGCCGCCGCGCCAGCGGCGCGAGGATGGCGACGACCCGCTGGCCCAGATCATCGCGGTCATCCGCTCCGTCACCGGCGTCGATTTCTCGCACTACAAGCTCGCCACCCTGCTGCGCCGGATCGAGCGGCGGATGCAGGGCGCCGGCCTGGAGTCGATGGACGAGTATGCCGCCCTGCTGCGGCGGAACAGCGCCGAGACGGTCAACCTCTACAAGGAGATGCTGATCGGCGTCACCCGCTTCTTCCGGGACGAGGCGGCCTTCCGCGTCCTGGCCGACCGGGTGATCCCCAGCCTGCTCGCCAACCGCAGCCCGACCGACATGGTCCGCGTCTGGGTCTGCGGCTGCGCCAGCGGGGAGGAGGCCTATTCCATCGCCATCCTGTTCGCCGAGGCGCAGGAAAAGCTGGGGCGCAGCTTCGACGTCAAGATCTTCGCCACCGACATCGACCAGGACAGCATCGAGATCGCCAGCCTGGGCGAGTATCCGCGCGCGATTGCCGAGGACGTGTCGCAGGAGCGGCTCAGCCGTTTCTTCACCGCGCGCGGCGACAGCTACGTGGTGTCGCGCGACATCCGCCGCATGGTGGTGTTCGCCGCCCACAACATCATGCGCGACCCGCCCTTCACCAAGATCGACCTGCTGAGCTGCCGCAACCTGCTGATCTACATGGACCAGCCGTTGCAGCGGAAGGTCCTCAGCCTGTTCCAGTACGCCCTGCGCCAGAGCGGCTTCCTGTTCCTCGGCACCAGCGAGACGCTGGGCGACCTCCAGTCCGATTTCCACACCGTCGACAGCCGCAACAAGGTGTTCCAGAGCCTGCGCGCCGGCTCCTTCCGGCTGTCGCGCCTGCTGGTGCCGACGGTGGCGGCCCCGCTGGCCCGCCATGGCGAGGACGCCGTAAGCCATGGCATGGAGGAAGGGGCGGTCATCGACGAGGCCATCGGCGCGTTGATGAAGGCCTATGTGCCGCCCTGCCTGCTGGTCAACGAACAGATGACCATCATGCATGTCTTCGGCGACGCGTCGTCCCTGCTGAAGGTGCCGGCGGGCGAGGCGACGCTGAACGTGCTGAAGCTTCTGCCCTCCTCGGTCGCCATGGTGACGGGCACGGCACTCAACCGCGCCTTCCGCTCCGGCGAGGAGTTCGCGCTGTCCAACATCCCGGTCAAGGACCGCGAGGGGGTGGCGGCGCTGAGCCTGCGGGTCCAGCCCTATGTCGCGCGCAAGACCGGGCGCCGCTTCGCCCTGGTGGTGCTGGACCGGGCCAACATGCTGCCGCTGTCGGTTCCCGATTCCGACTTCGACCTGAATGCCGACGCCGCCGAGCGCATCCGCGGGCTGGAGCAGGAGCTGCTGTCGCGCGGCGAGAATCTCCAGGCGACCATCGAGGAGCTGGAAACCGCCAACGAGGAATTGCAGGCCACCAACGAAGAGCTGCTGGCCTCGAACGAAGAGTTGCAGAGCACCAACGAAGAGCTGCAATCGGTCAACGAGGAGCTTTACTCGGTCAACGCCGAATACCAGGCGAAGGTGGAGGAGCTGACCGAGATCACCAACGACTTGGACAACCTCCTGCGCTCGACCGAGATCGGCACGGTGTTTCTGGACGGCGACTTCGTCATCCGCCGCTTCACTCCGGCGGCGGCCGGCTTCATCAACATCATCCCGCGCGACATCGGCCGGTCCATCGCGCATCTGTCCACCAACATCGACTATCCCGACTTCCTCGCCGACATCCGCAAGGTGTTCGACGGGCAGGAGGCGGTGGAACGCCATGTCCGGGTCTATGACGGCCGCTGGGTGCTGACCCGCATCCTGCCCTACCTGACCGACAAGAGCCAGATCGGCGGCGTGGTGGTGACCTTCGTCGACGTGACGGAGACCAAGCAGGCGCAGGAGCGGTTGCAAAAGGTGCTGGACAGCCTGCCGGAACACATCGCCGTGACCGACCGCGACGGCCGGATCGTCATGGTGAATGCCGCCTGGCGCGGTTTCGCCCAGCGCAACGGCGCCCCGGCGACCGAGCGCTGCGGCGTCGGCACCAACTATCTCGATGTCTGCCTCAACCCGGAGGCGGCGTCGACGGACAGCATCGCCCGCGCGGTGCATGACGGGCTGCGCCGCATCCTGGACGGCGAGGCCGATGATTTCTCCGTCGAATATCCCTGCCATTCGCCCGATGAACAACGCTGGTTCCTGATGCACGCCACCCGCCTGAACGACCAAGACGGCGGCATCGTCGTCAGCCACATCAACATAACCAACCGCAAGCTGATGGAATTGCAGTTCGACAATGCTGGTAAGGGCGACGGGGGCGACGAATGAGCGAGGATTCCTCCGGCCGACTGCGCCGCCGTGCCGAAACCATTCTCAACGGCGGGACTTTCGAGGCGACGGACGTCACCGCCACTTCGATGAAGGAACTGCTGCACGAGCTGTATGTCCATCAGGCCGAGCTTGAGATCCAGAACGAGGAACTGCGCGGCGCCCAGCAGGCGCTGGAGGCGTCCCGCCTGCAATATCTCCAGCTTTTCCAGTCGGTGCCGCTGGCCTGCCTGGCGGTGAACGCCGCCGGCATCGTCGGCGAGGCCAACGCCGCCGCCGAACGGCAGTTCGGCCTGCCGATGCTGCGGCTGAAGGGCCGCCCGCTGACCCTGCTGCTCGACAGCGTCGACCATAGCCGGCTGTTCACCGCGCTCGCCCGGCTGCGCGACCATGGCGAGTGGGTCCGGCAGGAGTTCCGCTATCTCGGGCCGCAGGGCACGATCATCGACGGGTTGACCGACGCCCGCCGGGTGACGCTGGACGACAGCGACCGCGGCGACGTGCTGCTGACCATCACCGACCTGACCGAACGCAACGCCTGGCTTCGCGAGGTGCAGCAGGCCCGCGACGATGCCGAGCGGGCGCGCGCCGACTATCACCACATCCTCCAGTCGGTCGGCGACGGCATCCTGGGAGTGGACGCCGACGGCCGCATCCGCTTCGTCAACGCCGCGGCGACGGCCATGACCGGCCATCTCGACCTCGACCTGATCGGCCGCCCTCCCTCCGACCTGCTGGCCGGACCGGCGGAGGCCGTAACCGGGCTGCCGGTCGGCGAAACGGACCCGGCGGCATCCCCGGCGGGCGGGGCGGCCCGTGCGCTGGCCCTGTCGCTGACCGACGGCCGGCCGCGCAGCGTCACCTGCGAGAAGCTCCGCCGGGAGAATGGCGGGACGCTGCTGGTGGAGGTCACCATCTCCCCCATGCTGGCGTCCGGCATGCGCCTCGCCCCGATGCAGGAGCGCATTCAGGGAGCCGTCGTCGCCTTCCGCGACGTCACCGCGCGGCGCACCGCCGAAGCGGCGCTGAACCTCAGCGAGCGGCGGCACCGGGTGCTGGTGCAGTCGCTGCACGATGCGCTGGCGATGACCGCGGTCGATGGCCGCAGCCTGCTGGCCAATGCCATGGCCGAGCGGCTGCTGGACGGCCCCGCCGGCGCCCTGCTCGACCCGATGGCGGCGGCCTTCGATGCGGAGGGCAAGGCAGAGAGCCGGGCGGACGGGCTGCTGGCGCCGGCCACCGCCCCGGCCACCATTGTCCCGACCACCGCCGGCCGCCGCTTCATCGACGCCAACGGCAACCGGCTGCATGGGCTGCCCCCCGCGGCGGAAGCGGCGCGCAGCGGCAAGCCGGTGGTCGAGCGCATCATCGGCGTGGTCGAGGGGGAGGAGGCGACTTCCCCCACCCGCTGGCTGCGGGTGTCGAGCCGCCCGGTCGCCGATCCGGCCGGCCATGTCGAGGCTGTGGTGTCCAGCGTCGCCGACATCACCGCGGTGAAGGCGCTGGAGCGCGAGCTGAACGTGGCGCTGGATGCGCGCGAGCGCTTCCTGGCGGCGGCGAGCCACGATCTGCGCCAGCCGGTGCAGGCCCTGATGCTGCTCTCCGACCTGCTGATGAAGGAATCGCTTGCCCCCGGCGCCCGGCGGATGGCGGAGCAGATCCAGTCCTCGCTCGGCGGGCTGGGCGGCATGCTGGACGGGATGCTCGACATCTCCAAGCTGGAAGCCGGGCTGGTCGCCCCCAATCCGGAAACGGTCGACATCGCCGCCCTGCTGGCCCGGCTGCATGGGGAATTCGTATCCGCGGCCGAGAAGGCGGGGCAGGCCCTGCGTCTGGTGGCGCCGCCTCTGACCACGCGCACCGATCCGCTGCTGCTGGAGCGGGTGCTGCGCGCCCTGCTGACCAATGCGCTGCATTTCGCCCCCGGCGGGCGGGTGCTGATCGGGGCGCGGCAGCGCGGCGACCATGTGCAGATCGAGGTGTGGGACACCGGCATCGGCATCGCCGACCAGCACATCGACCGCATCTTCCAGGACTTCTACCAGGTCGGCAACGCCGCCCGCGACCGGCGCGAAGGGCTGGGGCTGGGGCTCAGCATCGCCAAGCGGCTGGTCACCATGCTGGGCGGCACCATCGACGTGACCTCCTCGCTGGGCCGCGGCAGCCGTTTCACCGTCAGCCTGCCCCTGACCGAAACCAGGCCGGACATGACCGACCGGTCCGGCAGCGCCGGCCGCAGCGGGACCGACGACAAGGCCGGGCGGCTGGTCATGCTGGTGGAGGACGACGCCGTCATCCGCATGGCGCTGGTCCTGATGCTGGAGGATTGGAACTATCGCGTTGCGGAGGCCGGCAGCGGGGCGGAGGCGGAGCAGCTGCTGGGCGACCTGATCGAGTCGGGGGAGGAGCCCGACCTGATCCTGGCCGATTACCGCCTGCCGGAAGGGACGACGGGGCTGATGGTGATGGACATGGTCCGCCGCCGCCTGTCGCGCGACATTCCCGGCGTGCTGCTGACCGGCGACACCTCGGCGGACCGGCTGCGGGAGGCGGCCGGCGCCCAATGCGCGTTGCTGCACAAGCCGATCCAGCCCGGCCGCCTGCACGATACGCTGGCGGCGGCGTTGAGTGGCTGACCGTGGCATGGGGCGCACCCCACAATCTCCCCGCAATCCTTCGCCGGTGCAGTTTTTCTTGATTCACGTCAATGCTCCGGACAGATGAAGATCCAGACTGTCCGAACTGTTCGGAGAGGTGAGTGACGGCGTAAAGCGGGGACAACCCATGCCCACCAGGACGGATGCCAGCCTTGCGCGCCGAATGGTGCGCGCCCGTGCCGCCAGACTATCGGCGCTGCTGCTTGGCGGCCTGTTCGTCGGCTTCCTGCTGCTCGTCGCCGTCTTCATCGAATATCGCCGTGCCATCGACTGGGTCGACCACACGCACGAGGTCATCTCCGCCGTCGAGGAGTTGCAATCCACCCTGTCCGACACCGAATCCGGCCAGCGCGGATACCTGCTGTTGCCGGACCCCATTCATCTCGCTGCCTACGAGGAGGGGAGGGAGCGCAGCCACCGGTTGCTGGACAGCATCGGGACGCTGACCGCCGACAACCCGGTGCAGCAGGACAAGGTGAAGGCCCTGCGCGCCCTGACCGCCGACAGGCTGGACCAGATAGCCGGGGTTCTGCGGCAGGTCACCGACGAAGGGCTGGAACAGGCGCTGGCGACCATCCGCGAGGGAAAAGGCGCCTCCACGATGGCCGCGATCCGGCGCCTGACCGCCACCATGCGGGCGGAGGAGGACCTGCTGCTCGCCCGGCGCAGCCGGCATGCCACCATCCTGGAGTTGCTGACGATTGCCTATGGGGCCGTCTTCGTCACCGTCACCGGCTGGCTCTGCTTCTCCACCGTCCGGCGGATGGAGCGGGATTACCAGGCCGAGCGGGCGGAAGGGGAGGCGCTGGCCGCGACGTTGCAGGAGAACAGGATCCTGCTGGACGAGGTCAACCACCGGGTCAAGAACTCCTTGCAGATCGTCGCCAACCTGTTGCGGACCCAGGCGATGCGGCATCGCAGCGACGAGGTGCGGCAGGAATTGCTGGACAGCAGCAGCCGCGTGCTGGCGATCGCCGAGGTCCATCGCCGCCTTTATGGCGAGGGGGCGGTGTACGACACCGTCGAACTGACCGACCTGATCCGCAGCATCGCCGAAAACGCCGTCCCGCTCACCGGCAGTGCCGAACCGGCGATGACCATGGCGGCGGGCACGCCGCTGTCGGCGCCGGTCGACACCGCGGTGCCGGTGGCGCTGATCGTCAACGAGCTGCTGACCAACAGCTACAAGCACGCCTTTCCCGACGGGCGGCGCGGCAGGGTCACGGTGGATATGGCGGTGGCGGGGAACGAGGTCCGCATCGACGTCGCCGACGACGGCATCGGCCTGCCGGAGGGGGTCGCGAGCGGCGGTGGCGGCGGCTTCGGCCTGAACACGGTCCGCAATCTTACGCGGCAATTGAGGGGGCATTTGGAGATCGAACGTTTGACACCGGGGACGCGTTTCCTTTTAACTTTCCCGATGAAGCCGCACACTCCAACCCAGGCGTGATCCTCCCGGCCGACGCGCAGAATTTATAAGAAGAACAATGAAGATACTGATCATAGAGGATGAATTCCTGATCGCCGAGGGCGTGTCGCTGACTTTGCAGTCGGCCGGCCATGCGGTGACGGGAATCGCCGATGATCTGCCGACCGCTCTTGCCCTTGCCGGGCAGGAGAGGCCGGACATGGCCTTCGTCGACATCAAGCTGGCCAACGGCTCGAACGGGCTCGACGTCGCCCGCGCCTTGAAGGCGATGGGGATCGCTTGCGTCTTCGCCACCGGCAACCCGCCCAACAAGGCGCAGGCCGGCGGCGTCGGGCTGGGCTACATCGTCAAGCCCTTCTCGCCGCGCGTGCTGGTTCAGACCGCCGCCTTCGTCGCCGGCATGCTGTCGCCCTGCGCGCCGTCCGCGGCGGCGCCCCACGGGTTCGTGACGCTCTAACAGGGTGCGGAAAAAGGCTTTTGCGTCGCGAGGGAGGGGGCTTTTCGGCAAGATTAGGAAAGGCCGAAGCAAGATACTGGTGGTATCTTGCAAGGTCTTGACGCGAGATTGCCGGAAAGAACCCGACCGCAGCAGCAAAATGGTTTTCCCGCACCCTGCTAAGGACGCTGTGCTCAGAATCCGGTGAAGCGGGTGAAGCCCTCGGCCGGTTCGCGCTCCGTCGGGAAGTTGTTTTCCGGTGCCGACCAGTCGGCGAAGCCCAGCGCCATGCCGCTGGCGATGATCTCCGTGTCGGGCAGGCCCAGATGCCGCGCAGTGATGGCGTGGCGGTAGCAGAAGGCGGCCTGGGGGCAGGTCTCCAGCCCGAAGCCGCGGGCGACGATCATCACGTTCTGCATGAACATGCCGAGGTCGAGCCACGCCCCCTTGCCCATGTCGCGGTCGATGGTGAAGAACAGTCCGACCGGCGCGCCGAAGAACAGCCAGTTCCGGCCATGCTGGCGCGCCATCCGCCCGCGGTCGCCCTTGCCGATGCCGATGGAGCCGTAGAGCGCCCAGCCCACCGCCCGCCGGCGGCCCAGATAGGGCTCCCGCCAGGTTTCGGGGTAATAGGGATATTCCGGCACCTCCGGCTCCCCGGCCTCATGGGCGGCCAGCAGCTCCGCCGACAGGGCGGCGCGCGCCTCCCCGGCGATGGCGTGGACCTTCCAGGGCTGGATGTTGGAGCCGCTAGGCGCGCGGGCGGCGAGGTCGAGGATGTGCCGCACCGTCTCCCGCTCCACCGGCGTGGCCAAAAAGGCGCGGATGCTGCGCCGGCCCGCGACGTCGTCGAGGACGGGCAGGGCGTTTTGCGAGGGCAGGGAGTCAGCGCTCATCGCCGGCCGCCTCTCCCCCCATTTCTCCCTCGACCTCCACCGCCGGTTCGTGCCGGACCGGGAAATTGACGGACCGGGCGATGAAGCATTTCTCCGCCGCCTCGTGGTGCAGGGCCAGCGCCTTGGCGGCGTCGGATCCCGGCGCCAGCGTCACCCGCGGGCGCAGGACGACGGCGGTGAACTGGCCGCCGCCGTCGGCCTCCTCCTCCATCTCGCCGTCTGCGTCGTCGCTGTAGCCGGTGACGACGATCCCGGCGGCCGAGCAGAGATGCAGGTACCAGAGCTGGTGGCAGGAGGACAGGGCGCCGACCAGCATCTCCTCCGGGTTCCAGCGTGCCGGATCGCCGCGGAAGGCCGCGTCGGAAGTGGCGGGGATCGCCGGCTTGGTCCCGGCGCTCAGCGTGTGGTCGCGGCTGTAGGCCCGGTAGGACGAGGTGCCGGTGCCGAGATTGCCGGTCCAGTCGAGCCGGACGGCATAGCGGTGTTCCCTGTGCGCCATGAATCTCCTCCCAATCTACTGCATCACGAACATCAATAGCGCCGGCAGGCCGACGAAGGCCATGGCGGTGGACCCCAGCACCATGCCGGCGACATCCTCCGGCGCGTTGCCGTAGCGCAGCGCCCAGAGATAGTTGAAGACGGCCACCGGCATCGAGCTTTGCACCAGCACCACGCCGCGCGCCGCCCCGGTCAGCCCCATCGCCCAGGCCACCAGAAGCCCCATGGCGAAACCGGCGGCCAGCCGGAATGCCGACATCGACAAAGCGCGCACCGCGCCGGAGAGGCGAAGCTTCGACAGCGCCACACCCAGCGAGAACAGCATCAGCGGCACGGCGCAGTTGCCCAGCAGCGTGGTGGTGTTGCCGATCCACACCGGCAGCGGCAGTTCGGCGAGCTGGATCGCCACCGCCGCCGCCACTGCGTAGATCGTCGGGGTGCGCGCCATCTGTCCCAGGTCGAAGCGCCCGGCGGCCAGCGCCGGCCCCAGCGTGAACTGCCCCACCGACATCACCGCATAGAACAGCACGGCGAGGCTCAATCCGTTCTCCCCGAAGGCGAACAGGCAGACCGGCAGCCCCAGGTTGCCGGCGTTGGGGAAGGCCATCGCCGGCACATAGACCCGCAGCGACAGCCCCGACGCCAGCAGCACCGGGACCGACGCCAGCGCCGTCAGCGCCATGCACAGCGTCGCCGCCAGCGCCATCTCCCCCATCACGTCGGCGGACAGGTGCAGCCGGGTCAGGGCGGAGAAGACCAGGCAGGGCGACGACACGTTGATCGCGAAGGTGGTGATGAAGGCGCTGTCGTAGGGCAGCTTCCCGCGGGTCCAGCCGTAACCGAGTGCCGCCACCACGAAAACCGGGGCCAGCACGGCGAAGGCGTCGGACAGAAGGGCTGAGATGGGCATGGAGACGGACGGAACCCTGCGCTGCAACAGGTGGGTGGGCGGACTGTCAGCCACCATGGCGGCATTCCCGCCCGCCGTCATCCCCCCAAGCCCAAGCCGGGACGCAGGGCAGCCGCGCGGCAGGGATCGGATGCCGCCGGGTAGGGCGGCAGCGGCGCCAGCCCTGGAAAGCATCCCAGTTGGCGCAATGGTATGCAAATTTCGGCTCGCATTCAAATGTAATCGCCGATGAACACAATAGTAATTTTTTAAATTTGCAATGAGCCCCAATGAGTACGAAGGAAAATTATTATTTGTTTTTGTTTTGTTACTAACAATCTCATTATGAATTTTCAGATTCATTTTGAATCGTCGGTTGCGTTTTTCGTCTGATTAAATCAACTTAACAAGCGGCAGATTTGCCTAAACATAATTTAACGTAAAAGGATGATGGAAAATGTCAACTGTGAATATCGAGGTCGTCGTTGATGCTCAGACGATTTACAACACCTATCAAAGCAATCTGGGTTCTTTCGCGAGCCCGACGCCAATCGCGCACGAATACATTTATATGGTGACGCAGCCCGTGTTCGTGACGTCGACCACGCCGACGACCCAGGCGACGGCGGATCTGAACATCACCTGCAACGTCGGCGACAACGTTCGCTGGACCTTCTCGACGCTGTCGCAGGAGGTCGCGATGTACGCGCTGCCCTACCAGATCTCGACCTTCGCCGGAACCAACGTCATGTCGACGCCGCTGCCGATCATGCTCCAGCCGGACGAACCGATCATGACGCTGCCGGTCCCGGCGGCCGGCCCCGCCTATACGGGGGCCACGCAGTACGACTATATCATGCAGGCAACCATCACCAACAACGACGCCGGCACCGCGGAGCAGTACAAGGTCTACTTCATGCTGGTGCAGGCGAGTTCCTCGGGCGGCCTGACCACGGTCGGCTATTTCTCCTGGGATCCGACCATCACCGTCAATCCGCCGGCGTAATCGGTCCTGATCGATCCCCCTGATCGGGGGGGCCGGGCCGCGCGGCGGGATGCTGCGGCCCGGCCCTCCCGAGTCGCAGCACTCCCGGTGAAGCGCCGCCGGTTCGGAGGACGGCCAGCGTTGCGATTTCGATGACACAGGTCCGGAGAAATACGGCTTTTTAGAAAGCTTCATCACAAGTCAGTAACGATTTGTAACGAAGCTTGAGCCATAAGGGGGCACCCACTAGGGTGCAATGGCCCCATTCTGCGGATCCGCATGACAACCTCGCCCGGCGCCAAGACCGTTGTTCGGCCCCTGAACAATAAGGCGCAGCAATCCAAGCGACAGCCGAACCTGAACAGCCGCCGATTCTCCCTGCGTTCGGTTCTGCTCTGGATTCTATTGTTGCTGTCGGCGGGTTTGTTTCTTGCGCTGGCCGCCTTACCCGTTGGAAGATTTGCAAGCGCCGCCATCTCGGCCGGCGTGGTGGCCGCCGCCTTCGTGCTCGGGCGCTTCGCCCAGCGCTTCTGGCATGCCCGCACGCTGACCGTCCTGCTGCTGGCCTTCGTCACCTTCCGCTATTTCTTCTGGCGGCTGACCGGCACGCTGCCGCCGGTGGACGATCTGGTGAATTTCGTTCCCGGCGTGACCCTGTTCGCGGCCGAGGCGCTGTCCTTCGTCCTGTTCCTGACCTCGCTGTTCGTCATCATCGACCCGCTCGCCCGCGAACCGTCGGAGCCGACGGGCGATCCCGCCTTCTGGCCCAGCGTCGACGTCTACATTCCCTCCTACAACGAGGAGCCGGAGCTGCTGGAGACGACGCTGGCCGCCGCGGTCTGCATCGACTATCCGCGCGACAAGCTGCACGTCTATCTGCTGGACGACGGCGGCACCGACCAGAAGCTGGCCCACAGCGATCCGGAGCAGGCCGCGGCGGCTTCGGCCCGGCGGGAGACGCTGACCGCGCTGTGCGAACGGTTGCAGGTCACCTACATGACCCGGCCGCGCAACGAGCATGCCAAGGCCGGCAACATCAACCACGCCTTTCACAAGACGTCCGGCGATCTGCTGCTGATCCTGGATGCCGACCATGTGCCCACCGTGGGCATCCTGAAGGCGACGGTCGGCTTCTTCCAGCAGGACCCCGGCCTGTTCCTGGTCCAGACCCCGCATTTCTTCGTCAATCCCGACCCGGTCGAATACAACCTCGGCACCTTCGAGCGGATGCCGAGCGAGAACGAGATGTTCTATTACTCGATCCAGCCCGGGCTGGACCGCTGGAACGGCTCCTTCTTCTGCGGATCCGCCGCCATCCTGCGCCGTGCGGCGCTGGAGGAGGTCGGCGGCTTCAGCGGCGACACGGTGACGGAGGATTGCGAGACCGCGCTGGAGCTGCATTCGCGCGGCTGGCGCAGCGTCTATCTGCCGCGCCCGCTGATCGCCGGGTTGCAGCCGGAGACCTTCGACAGCTTCATCGCCCAGCGGTCGCGCTGGACCCAGGGCATGATCCAGCTGTTCCTGCTGAAGAACCCGCTGTTCAAGCGCGGCCTGACCGTCTCGCAGCGGCTGTGCTACCTCAGCACCATGCTCTACTGGTTCTTCTGGTTCTGGCGGCCGATCTTCCTGCTGTCGCCGCTGTGCTATGCCCTGTTCGGGCTGGAGATCTACCGCATCAACCTGCCCGACTTCGGCTGCTTCGTCATCCCGCACGTCTTCGCCGCCGCCTTCCTGTCGCAGTTCCTGCACGGGCGGATGCGCTGGCCGCTGTTCTCGGAGCTGTACGAGTATCTGCAATCCTTCCACGTCTCCCGCGCGGCGCTGGCGACGCTGATCCGGCCGCGCGACCCGGTGTTCAAGGTGACCGCCAAGGGCCAGTCGGTGGAGGAGGACGGCTTCTCGCCGCTCGCCACCCCCTTCATCGTCACCACGCTGCTGCTGGCGGCCGGGCTGGCGGCCTGCGCATGGCGCTATTCCATCTTCCCCGAACACCGGGCGGCCATCGTTCCGGTGGCGGTGTGGTGCTCGCTGAGCCTGCTGCTGGCGCTGGGCGGCCTCGCCGTCGTCTATGAGCGCAAGCGCGTCCGCCGGCAGGAACGCTTCACCGTCGACCGCTCCGCCGTGCTGAAGTTCGAGGACGGCACCGTCATCGACCTGACGGTCGCCGACGTGTCGGCTGGCGGCGTCGGGCTGATCGTCGATCCGAAATGGCGCGAGCTGCTGAGCCGGCCCGACCAGACGCCGGTGCTGACCATCGCCGCGACGGAGACGGAGGCGGCGACCACCACCGGCGTCCGCTTTTTCCGCATCGAGATGCACAACGGCGAACTGGCGGTCGGCGCCGGCTTCGCCCCACGCGACCGCCAGGACATCGTGGAGATGGCGCGCTTCGTCTTCGGCAACAGCGTCGGCTGGGACATCTTCCTCGACCGCAAGCGGGTGGCCGCCCCGACCTTCTTCGGCGGCCTGCTGTTCTTCGCGACCCGCGTGGTTCCGCGGCTGGGCCATGTCCTGCTGGCACTGCCGGGCGCGCTGCGCCGCATCCTGACCTTCCAGGCTCCGTAACGGCGATGGCGGGTATGGGCAAACAGACCGGCGGGGGCCGGATGCTGCGGGCGTCGCCACGGAGGGTGTTGGCGGCCCTGAGCGCGCTGCTGTCGCTGTGGATCGGCGTTTGGGCCGGGCCGGCGCTGGCCGCCGACCGCCGGGTGATCCCGCTGTCGAACCTGCGCGACGGTCAGCCCGAGGTCACGCTGCATGGCGAAACGGAGACGGTGGCGCTGCGCGCCGTCCTGCCGCCGGTGATCGGGCTGACCAGCGCCGTGCTGACGCTGACCTACGAGAACGGCATCGACATCCTGCCCGAAAAGGGATCGATGTCGGTCTTCATCAACGGCTCTCCGGTGGCGGACCTGCCGCTCGCCGCCTTCCGCGGGCCGGTCAACGCCTCCATCACGCTCCCCGGCAGCCTGATCCGCCCCGGCGAGAACCAGATCGTCTTCCAGACCAGCGCCCAGCACCGCGCCATCTGCACGGTCCGCGGCACCTACGATCTGTGGGCGCGGGTCAACCTCGCCGCCTCGTCGCTGACGCTGATGTCCGACGGCGGCGTGCCGGAGCCGGACCTCGCCATGGTGCGCCAGCTTCTGGCCTCCGCCGACCGGGCGCGGGAGCCGCTGGCCATCGTCCAGCCCGGCAGCGAGATCGACGCCGACCATCTCGGCTGGGGCTCCATGGTGGCGCAGTCCTACGGCCTGCTGCTGGGCGACCAGACCCCGCGGGTGGTGGCGGTGCCGGTCAAGCCCGCCGGCACTCCTCCCGGTGCTCCCGCCCCGATGCTGGAAAGCCTGCCGCTGCCGGGCGGCAAGAACATCCTGATCGGCACCCGCGACCGCCTCGCTCCCCTGCTGGGCGAGGTGCGGGCCGCCGCCATCGGCGGACCCTTCCTCGGCGTCTATCCCTATGCCGTCAACAAGGGCGGACCTGAAGGCAGCGGCGCCGGCGGCGGCGCATTCGTCGCGGTCGCTTCGGGGCGGACCCAGCAGGAGGTCGATCAGGCGGTGATGCGGCTGGCCGACGTGACCCGGCCGCTGCCGACCCAAACGGCGATGATCGTCACCGACGCGGCGGTCCCGGCCGCGCCGCCGGCCCCGCCGGTGCAGGCGGAGGGGCGCTACCGCCTGTCGGACCTCGGCTTCCAGACGGTGCAGCACAGCGGCTACCGCTACACCGGCCGCTTCGGCCTGACCCTGCCGGCCGGCTTCGCCCCGGTCAGCGACCGCTCCATCCTGTTCCACGTCAATGCGGCGTTCGAGGGCAATCTCGGCCCCGGTGCGGTGCTGAACGTCCGGGTCAACGGCAAGTCGGCCGGCGCCATGGAGATCGACAAACGCTCCAGCGGCATCATCGACAATGGCGAGATGCCGCTGCCGATGGCGCTGTTCCGTCCCGGCCCCAACCTGATCGAGCTGGAGGCGGAGCTGCCGCCGGCCGGCGGCACCGACTGCGTCTTCGCGGTGCGGCGCCCGACCTTCACCCTGCTGGACAGCTCCAGCATCGAGATCCCCGGCTTCGCCCGTCTGGTCACGCTGCCGAGCCTGGGCGGCTTCGCCAACACCGCCTTTCCCTATGGCGGCACCGCCGGGGGAGAGCAGGCGCCGCCCTTCGATCTGGTCGTCGTCGGGCGCGACCCCGCCTGGTTCGGCGCCGCCTGGAGCCTGACCGCCAAGCTGGCGCAGCGGGCCGGCGACCTGATGGCGGTGGTGCCCTACACCGGCTGGGACGGGCTGCCGAACGACAACGCGCTGATCGTCGGCCCGGTCGCGGCGCTGCCGCAGGCGGTCTTCACCTCGGCCCCGCTGCCGGCCGACCGGCTGGCCGGTCTCTTGGAGGCCGGCGCCCTGATCGCCCAGGCCAAGGCGCGGGGCGAGCCGATGGCGGCATCCGACCGCCGCGCCCTGGCCGACCGGCTGCGGCTGGGCTGGTCCGGCACCGCCGCCCGTCCGGGACCGGCGCGGCCGGGGGGCGTGCCGCAGGGGCTGGGGCAGCAGATGGGCATCGCGGGCTCGGCGCTGGCCGCCGACGGCGGTGCGGCCAACCGTTGGCAGCGGATGGCGGGCGACGCCAAGGACCCGGCCGCCACCGGGCGCGGCTGGGTGCCCGACTGGGCGCGGCGGGTGATGGCGGCGGCGGCGCGCTACATCAACAGCTGGACGGTGGAGGAGGCGCCGGTCGACGTGGTGGCGCTGACCGAGAATGCCGAAACCCTGCCGGAGGCAGCGCTGCTGCAATACCGCGCGCCGGGGGCCGAGCCGCTGACCTGGACGCTGCTGACCGCGGCGGATCCGCGCGCCGTCGACCGTGCCATGCGCAGCCTGGGCGAGGCCGGCCTGTGGGACAAGCTGCGCGGCGGCGGGGCGCTGTGGAGCAGTGCTGCGCCGGCCATCACCACGCTGGAGGTGTCGCGTCCCTACCAGATCATTCTCAATCCCTTTGACATCGGCAACCTGATCCTGATTCTGGCCCGCAACCTGTCGCAGCGGATCGAGCTTCTGTTCGCCCTGCTGCTGGGGACGGCGGTGGTGCTGACGGTCAGCATGCGCCTTCTGCTGAAGAGCGGGCATCGGGAACGGAGCGGGTCATGACGTCCCCTGTCGGAACATCGCGGCGCGGCATGCTGGCCGGGACGGCTGCCCTCGGGCTGGCCGCGGCACTGCCGGCGGCATCGCGTGCCGCCCCCTATGACGGGGCGGCGTGGCGCCGCTATGCCGAGCGTTTCCTGCTGCCGGAAGGCCGCATCGTCGACACCGGCAACAAGGGCATCAGCCATTCCGAAGGGCAGGGCTACGGCATGCTGCTGGCGGTGGCCGGGGGCGACCGCGCCGCCTTCGACCGGCTGTGGGGCTGGACCCAGCGCGTATTGATGGTGCGCGGCGACGGGCTGGTGGCGTGGCGCTGGACGCCCGACGGCGGGGTCGCCGACCGCAACAACGCATCCGACGGCGACATGCTGATCGCCTGGGCGCTGCTGCGCGCCGCCGAGACCTGGCAGGCGGAGGCCTACCGCACCGCCGCCGCCGCCATCGTCAAGGCGCTGGCCGCCGGGCTTCTGGTGGAGCAGGCCGGGCTGACCGTGCTGCTGCCGGGTCGCGACGGCTTCCGCAAGGGCGAGACGCTGGTCCTCAACCCCAGCTACTGGATTTTTCCCGCCATCCGCGCCTTCGCCGCCCTTCCGGGGGGCGAGCGCTGGGGCAAGCTGTCGGATTCCGGGCTGGTGTTGCTGTCGAAGGCGCGCTTCGGCGGCTTCCAGCTGCCGCCGGACTGGATGACGCTCGACGCCGCCGGAACGGTGGGCATCGCCGATGGCTTCAAGAAACAGTATGGCTACGACGCCGTGCGGGTGCCGCTCTATCTGGCGATGGATGGCTACCGCGATCCCTATTACTTCCGCCCCTTCGCGACGCTGGCAACGAAATTTGGGGCCACCAAATATGGCGGCTCGGCGGTCCCCGCCACCGTGTCGCTGCCGGGCGGCACCACCACGCAGGTGGCGGCGTCGGTCGGCATGCTGGCGGTCTACCGGCTGGCCTGCAAGCTTGCCGGGGCCGGCGACGCCGTGACGGTGCCGCCGCTGGCGCCCGACGAGGATTACTACTCCACCACCTTGGCCCATCTGTCCGCGCTGGCGGCGCAAAGCCTGGGGATCGATCCGTGACCCGTCCTCTCCTCCTGTCCGCCCTCATCCTCGCCGCCACCGCCATCGGCGGCGGGTCGGATGCCTGGGCGCAGTCGAACGGCGGCGCCCGCGCGCTGGCTCCCGGCGTGAAGGTGGAGGTGGCGCCGGCTCCCGGCAGCGGCTCCGCCCCCGCCGCCGGCAAGGTGGACGAGACGGCGCTGCGCTATTATGCCCGCATCGGCGACGGCGAGCGGATGGAGGCGGAGATCGCCCGCCTGCGCGCCCTCGATCC
Source organism: Azospirillum sp. TSH64 (assembly GCF_003116035.1). GTDB lineage: Bacteria > Pseudomonadota > Alphaproteobacteria > Azospirillales > Azospirillaceae > Azospirillum. Next base: position 608,241 of record NZ_LGQW01000015.1, on the reverse strand, counting down.
CGGCTGGGAACCGCCCAAGGATCTGTTCGCGCCGCAGCCGGCCGCCACCGGCGTCGACGAAAGCCCGTTCTGGTCGCTGCTGTCCGCCGGCAAGGTGGCGGAGGCGCGGGCCGCCATCGCCGAGCAACGGCGCAAGTCGCCGTCCTGGCAACCGTCCGACAAGCTTCTCCAGGAACTCGACCTCGCCGAGAGCGCCGGGCGCATCCGCTCGGCCAGCGACACCAAGCGCTGGCAGGAGGTGGTCGATGCCGCCGCCGCCCAGCCGGAGGCGGTGGCCTGCAACCGGCTCGACAATGCATGGCGTCTGGCGGAGGCTTATGCCGAGCTGAAGCAGACCGACCGCGCCTTCGACACCTACAAGACCATCGTCACCACCTGCCCCAAGGCGAAGGAGCGGCGCGACACCATCTTCAAGGCGTCGCGCCATCTCAGCCCGGAACGGCTGCGCGAGCTGTCGGCGCTCGGCGCCACCGCCAACCCGGCGACGGGGGAGGACTACTCCGCCGTCCGCAGCGCCGAGGCGGAGCTGGAGACCGGCCGCCTGCTGGAGCGGCTCGGGAACGCGAAGCCCGGCGCCCTGTCGGCGGCCGACCTGTCGCGCGTCCAGGGCATCGTCCGCGACAAGCAGGACGCCGACGGCGCCATCGCGCTCGGCTGGTATTTCCAGAAGCAGAAGAATTTCGCCGAGGCGCAGGGCTGGTTCACCCAGGCCAACGAGTGGACGCCGTCGGACAAGGCGGCGGAAGGGCTGGTGCTGGCCTACAACGGCTTGGGCGACAAGGCGCAGGCCCGTGCCGCCGCCGCCCCGTGGAAGGGCAAGTCGAGCCGCATCGACCAGGCGCTGAAGGCGGTGGACCCGCCGCGCGGCCCCGCCGGCCCCGGCGGCGGACGCAGCGCACCGCAGGGCCCGAGCGAGCTTGACCGCGCGCTGGCCCGCCATGACTTCGCCGCGTGCATCAGCATCATCCGCGGCACCATCGCGAAAAGCGGCCCGACCGCCGCCCTGTTGCAGCAGCGCGGCTGGTGCCTCTTGGAACTGAAGCGCCCCTCGGAAGCCGAGGCCGCCTTCGCCGAGGCGCAGACCCTGGCCGCCCGCGAACCGGCAAAAGGCGGGGCTTCGGCGACGGGAACCGCGCCCGGAAAGGCGGGCAGCCGCAGCCCCGCCGCGTCGGGCCTGCCGCAGACGGCGACGCCGGCCCAGGAGAACGCCTATGGGCAGGCCATCGCGCGGCTGGCGACCGGCGACGTGACTGGCCTGACCCGCGACCTGCCGCGTGCCAATCTGACCGCGACGCAGCGGGCGGAAATCCGCGCCTCGCTGATGGCGACGGAGGCCGGCCGGGCGCTGGAGGACAAGCGTTACAACGACGTGCTGCGCCTGCTCGACGCCCGCAAGGAGCTGGAGCCGGAGCCGCGCAACCTCGGCATCGTGCGCGGCTGGGCGCTCTACAACCTGATGCGCTTCGACGAAGCCTACGTCCAGTTCAAGTCCATCGACGACCGGCTGAGCACCGAGGAATCGCGCGAAGGCCTCTCCACTGCCTGGAAGACGATCTACCATGACTGGTAAGGAAGCCCCGATGGCCGTAATGGAGATGGCCGTGACCCCGTTTCACCGGACCGCGGGACGCGCCGCGCTGTGGGCGGCGCTGGCGGCGGCCACGCTGCTGACCTCCGGCTGCGCCGGCTGGGTCCGCGACAACCTGACCCAGTCGGCCACCCCCTGGCGCCGCATCCAGCCGGCGGCTCTGCCGGTCACGCTGCCGGACAGCCGCGACTTCCCCATCGTCGCCGCCCGCATGCGCGACACCGGTACGGTCTACAAGACCTACAATGTGGCGCTGGGCAACCCGACCTCGCTGGCCGGGGAGAACCGCCTGACCGTCGACGTGCAGACGCTGCCGGACAGCCTGTTCGGCGCGCTGGTCCAGCCGCCGCGCGTGTTCCCGGTGCCGCTCTACACCATGGAAACGCTGACGGCGACGACCCGGCGCGAGTTTCCCGACATGAAGGTGAAGGTCGCCGACATCGCCCGCCGCAACCGCTACGGCGACTACGACTATGCGACCGCCCAGGACGCGGAGAACAGCTGTGTCCTCGCCTGGCAGCTGATCACCGACCACAAGCGGATGCTGCCGGAACGGATCGAGGCCGTCCGGCTGGAATACCGGGTCTGCGGCGTCGGCTCCAACATCCGGGCATTGCTGGCCCCCTTCGACGGCCTGACCCTGACCCTGCCGGAAACGATCCTGGAAGTGCAGGATCTGGGGGGACTTTAGGAGCGCGCCGGCGATGATCACGATATCCGAAGCCTTGCGCATCGCCGTCGGCCTGCACCAGGGCAACCGGCTGGCCGAGGCGGCGGACATCTACCGGAAGATCCTCCAGGCCGCCCCCGAGGTGGCCGACGCGTGGCACCTGCTGGGCGTGCTGCACCACCAGTCGGGCGAGCATGCCGAAGCGGTGCGGCTGATCGGCGAGGCGATCGGTCGGGATCCCCTGTGCGCCGCCTACCGCGACAATCTGGGCTCGGCGCTGCGGGCGGCGACGCAGGCCGCCCAGGCGGCCGGCCAGCACCGGGCGGCGCTGGCGCTTGACCCCGCCTGGGTCAAGCCGTTCGGCAACCTCGCCGGCGCCCTGACCGACCTTGGCGACGGAAGCGGAGCGGCCGAGGCGCTGCGCCGGGCCTTGCGGCTGGCGCCGGACACCGACGGCTACCTGCTGCGGCTCGGCGATTGCCTGTACGCCCAGGACCGGACGGCGGAGGCCGAGGCACACTACCGCCGGCTGGACGAGCTCCAGCCCGGCCGGCCCGACTGCCTGTACCGTCTCGGCCTGTGCCGGCTGGCGGCGAGCCGGGTGATGGGCGCCACCCTTGCCGCTGCCGGCCGGCTGGTCGACCGGGCTGCCCTGGCCGAGGCCATCGCGGCCTTCGCCCGTGCCGCCGACGGCGGCCATGGCGATGCCTGCCGGAACCTGTTCGGGACGGCGGTCGTCGCGATCCAGACCGGCGTGATGGACGACGCGACGCTGGAGCGGGTCGCCGCCGCCGCCCGCCGCCGGCTGATGGCGGAGCCGCGCGACAGCGTCGCCCTGTCGGTGGTCTGCTACGCCCTCTACCGGCGGCAGCGGCTCGCCCTTGCCGAGCGCTATTTCCGCAAGTTCGCCCGCCATTGGACGGCGGAAGACATCGCCGCCGATTTCGAGATGCTGCTGTGGTCGATGGTGCATGGCGGGCCGGCCTTCTTCGCGCGGCTGGCCGCCGAGCCGCCGCACTGCTTCGCCCGTGCCGCCCGCCGCATGCCGAAGGCCCCCAAGTCCGATGGCCGGCCGATCCTGCTGGTCGGCTGCGACGGCGGTTACTGGCGCCGCTTCGGCGCCGGCTTTCTCGAAAGCTGGCAAAACAAGGCCGCCTCCTGCGCCCTGCATGTCCATGTCGTCAACCCGCCGGCCGATGTCGAGGCCGAGTTGATGCGGCTGGCCGGCGACGGCCTGCCGCTGTCGGTCTCCTTCGAAGCCGTGGATCTCAGCGCCCTGCCGGAGCCGGTGCGGCTCACCTATTACGCCTCCGCCCGTTTCGCGGTGACGCAGCAGCTTTTGCGGGCGGGGGCGGGGCCGGTGATCCAGATCGATGTCGATGCGCTGCTGCTCGAAGATCCCGGCCTCGCCATGGCGGCGTGGCCGTCCTGGGACGTGGCGGTGATGCAGGACCGCCGGGGCCGCGGGCCCACCCGCGATTTCCTCGCCGGCTTCCTCGCCTTCAACCGCACACCGGCGGCACAGCGTTATCTCGACCTCGTCGCCGGCTATATCGGCCGGCATTTCGACGAGGGCCGGGCCTTCTGGGGGCTGGATCAGGCGGCCCCCTACTGCACCCACGACCATCTGGTCCGCAACGGCGAGGCGCCGGCCCTGATCCGCTTCGACTTTGAAGCCTTCCCCTTCCTGCATTTCCTCGAAAAGTAAGGCGGTCTCACGCCGCCTGTGCAGCCCGCTCGCGCAGCCGCTGTTCCAGCGCCCGCCAGCGCGGCTCGACCGCCTCCACCGCGCGCTGCTTGACCGGGCCGAAGCCGCGGATCTCCTGCGGCAAGGCCGCCAGCTCCACCGAGGTGGCGAGCCGGTCGGCCGACAGACGCTCGGCGATCTCTGCCACCGTCGCCTCAAAGCGGGCGACCAGGGCGCGCTCCATCTTCCGCTCCGCCGTGTAACCGAACGGGTCCAGCGCCGTGCCGCGCAGCTTTTTCATCGCCGCCAGCCCGCGGAACACCGGCAGGATCCAGCCGCCCAGCGCCATCTTGCGCGGCTCGCCATAGCCGTTGGTCTCGCGCGACAGCAGGGGCGGGGCGAGGTGGAAGACCGGCTTCCAGTCACCGTCGAAACGCTCCTCCAGGCTCTTGCGGAAGCTGGGGTCGCTGTGCAGGCGGGCGACCTCATACTCGTCCTTGTAGGCCATCAGCTTGAAGGCGCTGCGCGCCACCGCTTCCGACAGCGCCGTCGATCCGGGGGCGACGCGGGCCTCCGCCTGCCTTGCCCGCTCTACCAGCGCGCGGTAACGGTCGGCATAGGCGCTGTCCTGATAATCGGCCAGGAACGCCGCCCGCCGCTCGACGATGCTCGCCAGATCGGTGGCCGGCGCGTCCTCTTCCGCCCCCAGTGTCGCCAGCAGCTCCGGCCGGTGCGCCGCGAGGCGGCCGAAGGCGAAGGCGCGCAGATTGGCGGGCACGCCGGTGCCGTTCAGCTCGATGGCGCGGGTCAGCGCCTCCAGCCCGACCGGCAGCAGCCCCTTCTGGAAGGCGACGCCCATCAGGAAGACGTTGGCGAGGATGCTGTCGCCGAACAGCGCGGTGACCACCCGGTTGGCGTCCACCACCTCCACCCGCTCAGGTCCCGCGGCGCGGCGCAAGGATCGCAGCAGCGATCCGGCATCGGGCAGTTTGCGACCATCGCGGGTGAAGGCGCCGGTGGGGGCGACATGGGCGTTCGCCACCACCCGCGTGCGGCCCAGCCGCACCGTCTTCAGCGCGTCCGGCGAGGCCGCGACCACCGTGTCGCAGGCCAGCACCAGCTGCGCCTGTTTCGGATCGATCCGCGCCTGATTGAGCCGACCCGCATCCTCCGCCACCCGCAGATAGCTATAGACCGCGCCGCCCTTCTGCGCGAAGCCCATGAAGTCGAGCACCGAGGACGCCTTGCCCTCCAGATGCGCCGCCATCGCCAGCACCGCCCCGATGGTGACGATTCCGGTGCCGCCGACGCCGACGATGAGGATCTCGGCCGGGTCGGCACTGGCGGCAAGCTGCGGCAGCGGCAGCGCCGCCAGATCGTCGGCGAAGCGGGCGGCGACCCTGTCGGGGTTCGGCTTGCGCAATGACCCGCCGACCACCGAGACGAAGCTGGGGCAGAAGCCGTCGGCGCAGGAATAGTCCTTGTTGCAGCTGGACTGGTCGATCTGCCGCTTCACGCCGAATTCGGTCTGCTTGGGCTGCACCGACAGGCAGTTCGACTTCTTCCCGCAATCGCCGCAGCCTTCGCAGACCAGATCGTTGATCACCATCCGGCGCGCCGGGTCGGCCATGGTGCCGCGCTTGCGCCGGCGGCGCTTCTCCGCCGCACAGGTCTGCTCATAGACGATTGCCGTAACGCCGGAAATCTCGCGCATCTCGCGCTGGACGGCGTCGAGATCCTCACGGTGATGCACGGTGGCGAAGGGGGCGAGGCCGGACCGGCTGTCGTATTTCTCCGGTGCGTCGCTGACCACGGCAATGCGGGTGATGCCCTCCGCCGCCAACTGGCGGGTGATGGCGTCGACGGAGATCGGGCCGTCCACCGGCTGGCCGCCGGTCATGGCGACGGCGTCGTTGAACAGGATCTTGTAGGTGATATTGATCCTGGCGGCCACCGCCTGCCGGATCGCCAGCAGGCCGGAATGGAAATAGGTGCCCTCGCCCAGATTCTGGAAGATGTGCGGGCGCTTGCTGAAGGGCGCCTGCCCGATCCAGCTGACGCCCTCGCCGCCCATCTGGCTGAGCCCCACCGTGTCGCGGTCCATCCACGACGCCATGAAATGGCAGCCGATGCCGGCCATCGCCTTGCTGCCGTCGGGCACCTTGGTCGAGCTGTTGTGCGGACAGCCGGAGCAGAAATAGGGCGTGCGGGGCAGGGCAGGGGCGGCGGGCGCCTCGCCCGGCAGCAGCTCCGCCAGCCTTGCGGAGAAATCACGCTGGGGGAAGCGGTGGCGGATGCGCTCCACCAGCGCCTTGGCGACGATCCAGGGCCGCAACTCCCCGGTGGCGGGCAGCAGGGGCGCGCCGAACTCGTCGGTCTTGCCGACGACGGCACGCGGCCGTTCGCCGGCCGGCAAATGGAACAGCAGATCCTTCAGCTGGCTCTCGATGACCGGCGCCTTCTCCTCGACCACGAGGATTTCTTCCGCGCCGCGCGCGGCGGTCAGGGCGAAGTCGGGCTCCAGCGGCCAGGACAGGCCGATCTTGTGGACCGACAGCCCGATCTCCGCCGCTTCCGCCGGGCCGATGCCCAGCAGGCGCAGCGCCTCCATCAGGTCGAGATGCGCCTTGCCGGTGGTGACGATGCGCAGCCAGCCGCCACTCCCAAGGACAGTGCGGTCGATGCGGTTGACGCGGGCGAAGGCCTTCACCGCCGCGACCTTGGCGGCCAGCCGCTCTTCGATGGCGAGGCTGGGCAGGTCGGGCCAGCGGTAATGCAGGCCCCCCGGCGGCGGATCGAACGCCACCGGCAGGAAGCCGCGCTCCAGCGACGGCAGCCGGACGGTGGCCGAGCTTTCCACCGATTCCGAGATCGCCTTGAACCCGACCCAGGCGCCGGAAAAGCGCGACAGGGCGTAACCGTAGAGCCCGAAATCGAGATACTCGCGCACGCCCGACGGGTTCAGCACCGGCATCGACCAGGCGATCATCGCAAGGTCGCTCTGGTGCGGCATGCTGGAGGACACGCAGCCATGGTCGTCGCCGGCCACCGCCAGCACCCCGCCGCGCGGCGAGCTGCCATAGGCGTTGGCGTGTTTCAGCACGTCGCCGGAGCGGTCCACCCCCGGCCCCTTGCCGTACCACATGCCGAACACGCCATCGACGGTGGCCTCGCCCGAGGATTCGACCTGCTGGGTGCCCATGACGGCGGTGGCGCCCAGATCCTCGTTCACGCCGGGGACGAAGGTGATGGCGTGGGCGTCCAGATGCCGGCTAGCCTGCCACAGCGCCTGATCCAGCCCGCCCAGCGGCGAGCCGCGATAGCCGCTGACGAAGCCGGCGGTGTTCAGCCCCGCCCGCCGGTCGCTCTCCGCCTGGAGCAGCAGCAGACGGACCAGCGCCTGGGTGCCGGACAGATAGACCTGCCCCTCGGTGCGGCAGTAGCGGTCGTCGAGGCGATAGCTCCGGTCGATCTGCGCCTGTTCCGCCGCCACCTGCTCCGGCCGCAGACCTTTCGGCATGCCGTCCATCTCTCGTCCCCTCGGATTTCTTTTCTGGGGACAAGTCTGCGCCTTTCGCAGGCAAATGATTTTGCGGGTTGGCCGGGGATCGGGGGTGTTCGGAAAATCCTGTTGCGGATTGTTGACTGAGTCAGCGAAATTTTTGCGCGGCACCGGCCCGTCCGGACGGGGTCACCCCCGCAGGGCGGCGCGGCGGTCGGCCCGCATCAGGGCGGCACCGCGTTCGGCGATCATCACCGTCGGCGTGTTGGTGTTGCCCGACGTCAGCGTCGGCATCACCGAGGCGTCGATCACCCGCAGGCCGCGCACCCCCCTCACCCGCATCTCCGCATCGGTGACGGCGGTGGCATCGTCGGCGCCGCCCATCCGGCAGGTGCCGACCGGGTGGAAGATGGTGGTGCCGATGTCGCCGGCGGCCTGCGCCAGCTCCTCCTCGCTCTGGAAGCTGGGGCCGGGCTTGTATTCCTGCGGGTGGTAGGGGGCCAGCGCCGGCTGCGAGACGATGCGCCGGGTCAGCGCCAGCGCCTTGGCCGCCTTCGCCCGGTCGGCCGGATCGGACAGGTAGCAGGGGGCGATGGCCGGGTTGGCGCGATGATCGGCGCTGGTGATGCGGGTCCAGCCGCGCGACGCCGGGCGCAGGTCGCAGACGCTGGCGGTGAAGGCGGGGAAGCCGTGCAGCGGGTCGCCGAACTTCTCCAGCGACAGCGGCTGCACGTGATATTCCAAATCGGCGCTCCCGACCTCCGGCGACGATTTGGCGAAGACGCCGAGCTGGCTGGGCGCCATGGTCAGCGGCCCCTTGCGGAACAGCGCATATTCCAGCCCCATCATCGCCTTGCCGAACAGGTTGCCGGCCCGCTTGTTCAGCGTGACGATGCCGTCGACCTTGTAGATCATGCGCAGTTGCAGATGGTCCTGCAGATTGGCGCCGACGTCCGGCGCATCCAGCACCACCGGAATGCCGAGGGACTTCAGATGCGCCGCCGGGCCGATGCCGGAGCGCTGGAGGATCGCCGGGCTGCCGATCGACCCAGCGGCCAGCACCGTCTCGATCCTGGAGGTCGCCCGCGCCGGCTCGCCATTCACGGTGAAGCGGATGCCGGTGGCGCGGCCGTCGGCGATCTCCACCCGGTCGATGGCCGCGTCGATGGCGAGCTTCAGGTTCGGGCGGTCGAGGGCGGGACGCAGGAAGGCCTTGGCCGCGCTCCAGCGGATGCCGCCCTTCTGGTTCACCTCGAAGCTGCCGACGCCCAGATTGTCGCCGCGGTTGAAATCGTCGTTGCGGGGAATGCCGACCTGTTGCGCCGCCTCGGCGAAGCGGTCGAGCAAATCCCAGCGCAGCCGCTGCCGCTCCACCCGCCACTCGCCGCCGCTGCCATGCATCTCGTCGGCACCGCGCCAGTAATCCTCGCTGCCCTTGAAGACCGGCAGCACCTCTTTCCAGCTCCAGCGGCTGTCGCCGGTGAGGGCGGCCCAGTCGTCGTAATCGCGCGCCTGCCCGCGCATGGCGATCATGCCGTTGATCGACGAGCAGCCGCCCAGCACCTTGCCGCGGGCATAGTGGATGCTGCGGCCGTTCAGCCCCGGCTCGGCTTCCGTCTTGAAACACCAGTCGGTGCGCGGGTTGCCGATGCAGAACAGATAGCCGGCGGGGATGTGCAGCCACACCCAGCTGTCCTTGCCGCCGGCCTCCAGCAGCAGGACCGAAACGTCGGGATCGGCCGACAGCCGGTTGGCCAGCACGCAGCCGGCCGTGCCGCCGCCTGCGATGATGTAATCGAAGCTGCCGAAGTCGAGCACGCCCGCCATCCCGTCCGCCATCCGCGTCCCTCCCGAGGGGATCTGTTGATTTGTCAGGCATATTAGATTGCTGACCGGGCGGACGATCCAGAGAAATTTCGCCGCAGCGGGATCCGTCGCGGCGAACTCCCCCGGTCTCCCGCCCGCCCACTCCCGCCTCTCACCCCGCCATCCGCTGCCGCTCGCGCTCCGTCAGCAGATCGACGAAGGCCCGCACCTTGGTCGGGCGGTAACGGGCGGCCGGGAAGACGGCATGGATGCCGCCCGGCGGCAGGCTCCAGCCCGGCAGGAGGCGGACGAGCCGGCCGGACGCCAGATCGTCGGCCACGCAGTAATCCGGCAGGACCGACAGCCCGGCCCCCTCGCGCACCGCCTCCCGCACGGCGAAGGTGGCGTCCAGTGCGATGGATGCCCGCAGCGACACCGTGCGCATTTCTCCTGTCGCGGCGGTGAACTGCCAGCTCAGCGGGGTGCGCAGCACCGTGTTGGCGACGAAGGGCAGGGCGGCGATGTCGTCCGGCCCGGCACTCTCGCCGATCCGGGAGGCAAGCGCCGGGGTGCCGACCAGAAGCTGCTGGAAACTGCCGAACTGGCGGGCCTGAAGGCTGGTGTCGGCCAGCCAGCCGACGCGGATGGCGAGGTCGAAGGTGCCGCCGACGAGGTCGAGCGACTGGTCGGACAGGGCCATGTCGGCCTTGCAGGCGGGGTGGGCGGCGACGAAGGCGGCGATGGCCGGAACGACGACCGCGACCCCGTAATCGAAGGGGGCGGTCAGCCGCAGCAGCCCGGAGGGCGCCGCCGCGGTCTCCGCCAGCTCGCCGAAGGCATCCTCGGCCTCGCGCAGGATCACGACGCAGCGGCGGTGGAAAGCCATGCCGGCCTCGGTCGGCCTCACCTTGCGGGTGGTGCGGACCAGCAGGCTGGCCCCGACCTCCTCCTCCAGCTTCGCCACCTGCTGGCTGACCACCGCCTTGGTGATGCCCAGCCGTGCCGCCGCCGCGGTGAAGGAGCCGGTCTCCACCACCGCGGCGAAATAGGCGATGCGGTTCAGATGCCGGGGATCGCTCATCGGACGCCGGACGATTGTTTGCCAATGGCATACGATATGTCGGTTTTGTGCCAACTACCCAGCACAATCGGCCGCGGTTAAAGTTGAGTCCCATTGCCCATCGCCAGCCACGGATGCTTTTCATGAGCCGGACCAGGACCGTCACCTATCTGTTCGACCCGCTCTGCGGCTGGTGCTACGGCGCCTCGCCGGCCATCGCGTCGCTGTCGGAGGTCGGTGATCTTGCGCTGGAGTTGTTGCCGACCGGGCTGTTTTCCGGCGCGGGCGCCCGGCCGCTGGACGAAGGCTTCGCCGCCCATGCCTGGGCCTACGACCAGCGCATCCATGCTTTGACCGGGCAAATCTTCAGCGAGCGCTACCGCACCGGCGTCCTGGGCGACCGGAGCCAGAGGATCGACAGCGGCCCGGCGACGCTGGCCCTGACGGCGGTCGCACTGACGGCACCCGACCGCGAGTTCACAGCACTGGCCGCCATCCAGTCGGCGCGCTATGCCGACGGGCGCGACATCACCGCGGCGGCGACGCTGGCCGACATCCTGGCCGCTCTCGGCCTCGACGCCGCTGCGTCGCTCTTCGCCGAGGGGGCGGCCGAGGGGGTGGGGGAACTGACGGTCGCCGATGCCGCGCGGGTGGAGCGCGGCCGGCAGCTGATGGCCGCCCACCGCGCCAGCGGCGTGCCGACCCTGCTATTCGACGACGGATCGCACCGGCGCAAGCTCGATTCCGAAATCCTCTTCTCCAAGCCCGGCCGGCTGGCTGCCATTCTCAGCGCCGGCTGACCGCCGCACCTGTCTTACTTCCGGTTCACCAGCGCCACGCCGCAGACCGCCACCGCCATGCCGGCCAGCGCCGCGACGCCCAGCTTCTCGCCGAACAGCACCCAGGCGACGAGCGCCGTCACCGGCGGGGTCAAATAGAACAGGCTGGCGACCTTGGCCGCCGCACCGCGGCGGATCAGGGCGAACAGCAAGAAGATGGCGCCGACCGACAGCACGAAGCACAGCCACAGCAGGGCGAAGACGAACTCGCCCGTCCACTGCACCTGCATCGTCTCGGTCAGCGGAGCGACCACCGCCAGCACGACCGCGGTGGCGGCATATTGGATGGCGGTGCCGCTGCGCAGATCCATGCCGCCGCCGTGGCGCTTCTGGTACAGCGTGCCGAGCGTGATCCCGACCAGCGCCGCCATGGCATAGCCGATGCCGATCAGATGCTCGGCGTCGACCGACAGCTTCTCGCGCACCACCAGCCCGACGCCGGCAAGGCCGAGCAGCAGCCCGACCCATTGCCGGCCGCTGACCCGTTCGCCCAGCAGCGGGCCGGACAGGGCGGCGGTCAGCAGCGGCTGGATGCCGACGATCAGCGCGGTAACGCCGGCCGGCAGCCCATGGGCGATGGCGAGGAAGACGCCGCTGAGATAGACGCCGTGCACCAGCAGCCCGGCCAGCGCGATCCGTCCGGCGGTCGCCCAGTCCTGGGGCCAGGGCGCCCGGCTCGCCAGCGCCACCAGCGCCAGCACCACGGCGACCAGCCCCAGCCGGATCAGCAGGAAGGTCAGCGGCTCCACATAAGGCAGGCCGTATTTCGCGCCGATGAAGCCGGTGCTCCACAGCAGCACGAAAAGGCCCGGCATCAGGCGCAGCCAGCTCTGGCCGCCCGTCGCGGTCCCGCCCATTTTTTAAGTCCCTTCCCCGTCCGCGGTCAGCTCACCGCCGGAACGGCCGGAGACGACTGGGTCGGCTGGCGGCGCGCTTCGGCGACCGCCTGGATGTGGGACTGCAAATCCGCGTCCTTCTGCACCAGCCGGCGGAAATCCTTCTCATCCAACACCAGCAATTGGCAATAGCCCAGCGCCCGCACGTCTGCATTGCGCCGCTGGCGGGACAGGAGCGCCATCTCGCCGAAGAAGTCGCCGGTGCCGAGCTTCACCGGCTCCGCCAGCATCGGCACCAGCACCTCGACGGCACCCGACGCGATGAAGAACATGGCGTCGCCGCGGTCGCCCTTGCGCACGATGGTCTCGCCCGGCAGCGCCAGCTGGGCGCGCAGCAGCGTGGCGATGGTCGCCACCCGCTCCGCCGGCAGTTCGGCGAACAGCGGCACCCGGCGCACCAGCTCCGCCACGTCGAAGCGGACATCCAGCTTCGGCAGCCGCTCCAGCACCCGGCGCCGCTGTTCCAAATCGCGCTCCAGGTCGGTCAGCACCTCCTGGCTGATGATCGATTCGGCATGCATGGCGCGGTATTCGGCATGCTCCAGCCGCAGCGCGGCCCGGCCGACATAGCGGCTTTGCAGCACCACCGCGTAATCGGGATATTGCAGCTTCAGGGCCGACAGCGCCTGCTCGACGATGCCCAGCCGGCCGACCAGCATGCCCTCCAGCTCGAACGCAACCTCCTGGCCCAGCACGCGGGCCAGCCGGTCGCGGGTGAAGGCCAGCAGCTCGCGCAGCACGGTGCGCACGGCGACCAGCACCTCGAACCGCATCGACAGGCGCCGGGCCAGCGGGCTGTGGATGCCGAAGCGGCGTTGCAGCCAGCTGGCGGTCCGCATCCAGGGCGAGAAGGCGATGAACGGCTCCTCGAAGGCGCGATAGCCGTTGCGGCCCTGGCTCTTGACCGCGTCGAGCAGGCGCCCGCTGCGGCCGGCCAGCATCTCCATCACCGCGCGCGACACCACCCCTTCGGAGAAGTGGGCGTAATAGAGTTCTTCCTCGCGGTTCACCAGGATGACGAGGCCGATGGTGACGCGGTCCTCGTCGGTCAGCTTGGCCTCTTCCTGGCTGTCGCGGTCGATCCGTTTCAGCCGCTCCTCGTAGCGGGCGATCATCACGTCCTTGACCGCGCCATCCACCTCATAGGTCTGGGCGACGGCGGAAACGCGGTCGCGGATGCTGTCGGTGGACAGCGCCAGCGCCCGGTTGCGCATGGCGCGCTCCACCGGCGTCAGCTCGTCCAGCTTCAGGAGGCGGATCAGCCAGCGCAGCGTGGTGCCGTTGACGAACAACGTGACGAAGACGAAGCCGGTGACCATCACCGCGATGAAGCTCTGGAGCTTGTCGGGCACCCGGAAATTCTCGGTCACCGCCAGGGCCAGCGTCAGCGACACCGCCCCGCGCATGCCGCCCCACAGCATCACCGACTTGTAGGAGTTGCTGACCTTCTGCGCCAGCCCGGCCCAGGACAGCACCGGCAGCAGCCCGAACAGCACCACCGCCCGCGCGGCGAAGGCCGCCAGCACCACGACCACCACCAGCCCGACCTCCGCCCAGCCGGCGTCGGCCAGCAGGCGCGGCACCAGGATGGCGGTCAGCAGGAAGATCATGGAGTTGGCCCAGAAGCCCAGCTGCTGCCAGACATGCTCCATGGCCCCCCAGGTGGCGGGGGAGATGCGGGTGCGCCCGACCGATCCGATGACCAGCGCCGAGGTCACCGTCGCCACCACGCCCGACGCGCCGACATAATGGTCGGCCAGCACATAGGAGAGGTAGGCCAAAGCCACCGTCAGCGTGATCTCCGCCATCGGCTGGTTGCGCACCGGCTCCACCAGCATGCAGACGATACGGCCGCAGACATAGCCGGTGACGACGCCGCCGGAGAAGTCGCGCAGGAAATCCACCGCCGCCGCCGCCGCTCCGCCGTGGGAGGTGCGCGTCAGCATTTCCAGGAGAAGGGTGAAGAGCGCGATGGCCGCGGCGTCGTTCAGCAGGCTCTCGCCCTCGACCAGCGTGGTCAGCCGTCTTGGCGCGCCTAGGTCGCGGAAGATGCCGATCACCGCCGCCGGGTCGGTGGAGGCGACGATGGCGCCCAGCAGCAGGCAGGCGACCAGCGGCAGCGGGGTGAACAGGTTGACGGCATAGCCGACGGCGAAGGTGCAGACGAAGACCGCCACCACCGCCATCAGCAGGATCGGCCCCAGATCCTCGAACAGCCGCCGCACATCGACCGCCAGCGCCGTCTCGAACAGCAGGATCGGCAGGAAGACGTGCAAAAGCACGTCCGACGAGACGTCCAGTTCGGCCAGGGAATTCAGGAAATCGTGCAGCGGATCCTTGCCCGGCCCGGCGAAGGTCTGGATCACCGCCCCCAGCGCCACGCCGACGCCGGCCAGCAGCACCGTGTAGGGCACCTGGAAGCGGGCGGCGAGCGGCGGCAGGAAACTGACGAGGGCAAGAAGCCCGGCGACGCCGAGGACTTGAATGACGATGTCGTGCATGGTTCCACGGAACGGCTGCGGCGTGGGCTGCACGGTATCGCCGCACTGTGGCGGGGGCAAGGCCATGGGCCGCAGATTCCTGCGGCAAAAATGGTCCGCAGCGATGCGCCGGCCGCGAGCAGGGGCTATGCCGCTCCCCCGTATCCGGGCCTCAACCCGGCCTCACCGCCAGCCGCCATTCTCGGTCAGGCCGGACAGGATGTCCGTCAGGATGGCGTGGGTGGCGCGGGCCGCGGCCGACATCGGCCGGCCGGCGGCATGGGCCAGCAGGATGCTGCGGTCGATCTGCGGATCGGCGATGGGCAGGCCGGTCAGCCGCTCCGCCGTCCCGCCGTGGCGCGCCACCCGGTCCGACAGCACGGTGTAGCCGCAGCCTTCCGCCACCAGCGCCTTGATCTGCTCCAGCGCGTCGATCTCCAGCGCCACGGTGACGCCGGCCCGCGCCAGCAGGGCGGCATGCTCCACCTCCTCGCGCACGCCGTGCGGCCGGCCGGGCAGGATCAGCGGCAGGGACAGCGCCTCGGCGAAGGGAATGGCGCTGCGGCCGCGCAGCAGCGGGTCGTCGGCCGGCCCGACCAGATGCAGCTTCTCGCGCGCCACCAGCTGGGTCTCCAGCCCGCCCATCTCCTTGGTGCCGAACACCAGCGCGAGGTCGAGCTGCCCCGACAGCACCCATTCCAGCATGTGGCCGGACAGCCCCTCCACCACCCGCAGCCTGATCTGCGGATGGGTGCGCCGCACCGCCAGCGCCAGCGGCACGGTCAGCACCGGCCCCAGCGAGGTCGGGATGCCGACGGTCGCCGGTCCTGCCGGCACCGCCTCCACCGCCCTCACCTCGTCGCGCAGCCCGTCCATCTGGCCAATCAGCGCCGCCGCCCGCTGCGCCAGCCGCCGCCCGCTTTCCGTCGGCACCACGCCGCGCGCCGTGCGCAGCACCAGCTGGCAGCCGAAATCCTCCTCCAGCCGCTTCAGATGCAGGCTGAGCGCCGGCTGCGCCACCCGCAGCACATCCGCCGCCCGCGAGATCGAGCCATGCTCGACGATGCCGAGGAAATAGCGAAGCTGCCGTACGTCCATAGCGCCGGACCCCTTGCCGCCCATACCGTGACGCTATGAAAGCGGCGGAGGAGATCGCGTGTCAATATGGGACACTCTGTGCCGATGAAGTCGCGCTCTGCGCGATGCCACGGCCCGCGGTCTCGCGGCTTTGGCGCTCACGAGGCGACGGCGGCCAGCATTCGGAGAGTCTTCAGCCCCTTCGGCTTGTCGGGGGCGACGATGTCCTTGTGGATGCAGCCGATCACGGACTTGATGACGTCGGTCTTGTTGAGCGCCGTGACTTCCACGACCGTCTCCAGCTCACGCGACATGGTCGGGGTGATCTTCATCGACAGCCGCCGCCTTGCCGAACCGCGTCCTGTCTTCGGTGAACCTTCGAAGAAGGCTCTGGTCTCGTCGAGGCTGTCGGCAAGCTGGCGCGACAGGGCCCGGTCGGCGGCGAACCGGTTGATGTAGTACATCAAAAGCGGCTTGCGGAACTCGGTCGTCAGGCCCGGATCGATGCGATAGGCGGCGAGATCGAGAGCGTCGGTATAAACCGACGGCAGGTTGGCCTCTATGGAAATCGTCGCCCTGTCATAGGCGGCCTTGATCGCCGGGGTCGATTGCGGCGGAGTGGCGACGACTGCACCGCACCTGTCGCAGACGGCGACAAGGATGTTCTGTGCCACACCCTTGCCGTCGTCGAACGGAACATCGCGCAAGGCGAAGGTGGTCGTCGTCAGCCCGTCCGTCCCGCAAACGGCTTTGCTCTTGTCGCCTTCACGGTAGATCTTCACGACGGCACCTCATTGATGGACGCTGATAAAGATCGTGTCGGGATCCACAAAGTAGAACTTGATGTACCAGCCCCGATTTCTGACGATGTTGACCTCGATGCTCGGGTCCCGGTGGTGGGGGCTGATGCTATGATCGTTGCCGCTGGCGCTTTTCAGAACCTGAATGACTTGATCGGCGGTAACCGCACCCATCTGGAGCAGGTTCTTCGTGTCGATCGCAGTTCGGGCTTCGTGCTGAAACGTCCCATCCTTCAAAGCCCTGATGACCTTGGGCTTCACCGTCGACCACCCCACCGGCGCCCCCAATAATATACGATAATCTTCGTACTCTTCAAGCGTGCCGAAGCCGGCCCGCGCGACCCAGAATCGGTCAGGGGAGGGACATTTGCAAGCTCAACGCACGGCTGTGCGGCGGGCAAGGAAATCACGTCAGGCGATGGCGGGCGTTCTGGGCGGCGCCTTGAGTCCGCCCCCCTCTTGATCGCCGTAAATCCGTTAACCATTTACCCATCAGGCACCGGACGGTCGCGCATTCGCGGACCGCGGAGGCGCCGTTCCGCGCCGGATGACTGGGCGGAAGACCTTGGAAACGGAGTGCCGGATGGACTTCGGTCAATTCACCGATCGTGCGCGCAGCGTCATTCAGGCCGCGCAGATCGCCGCCCTTGCCGAGCGGCATCAACAGCTTCTCCCCGAACATCTGCTGAAGGCCCTGATCGACGAGGGCAGCGGCGTGGCGGCGCGTCTGGTGCGCGACACCGGCGGCGACCCCGATCTGCTGAAGTCCGCGACCGAGGAGCAGTTGTCCCGCGCGCCGGTCCAGGCCGGCGCCAACGATGGCCCGCAGCCGCTCTACATGTCGCCGGCGCTGGCCGCGGTGCTGCAAGGCGCCGTTGCCTCGGCGCGTACCGGCGGCGACCGCTTCGTCACCGCCGAACGCCTGCTGGAGAGCCTCGCCCGCCAGAGCGGCCCGCTGCGCGCCCTGTTCCGCCGTGCCGGCGTCGATGCCGACGCGCTGGCCGCCGCCGCCGATGCCCAGCGCAAGGACCATCCCGCCGATGCCGAGACCGAGACGACGGCCGGCGAGGCGCTGGCCCGCTACACCCGCGACCTGACGGAAGAGGCGCGGCAGGGCCGGCTCGACCCGGTCATCGGCCGTGACGACGAGATCCGCCGCACCATCCAGGTTCTGGCCCGCCGCACCAAGAACAACCCCGTCCTGATCGGCGAGCCCGGCGTCGGCAAGACCGCCGTGGTCGAGGGGCTGGCCCAGCGCTTGGCCTCCGGCGACGTGCCGGAAGGGCTGAAGGACCGGCGCGTGCTGTCGCTCGACCTCACCGCGCTCCTGGCCGGGGCCAAGTTCCGCGGCGAGTTCGAGGAGCGGCTGAAATCGGTCCTGGCCGAGGTGCAGGAGGCCAACGGCCGCATCATCCTGTTCATCGACGAGCTGCACACGCTGATCGGCGCCGGCCGCACCGACGGGGCGATGGACGCCGCCAACATGCTGAAGCCCGCCCTGGCGCGTGGCAAGCTGCGCTGCGTCGGCGCCACCACGCCGGACGAGTACCGCAAGTATATCGAGAAGGACGCCGCACTCGCCCGCCGCTTCCAGCCGGTGACGGTGGACGAGCCGTCGGCCGACGACGCGGTGTCGATCCTGCGCGGCATCAAGGGCAAGTACGAGGTGCACCACGGCGTGCGCATCGCCGACGCGGCGGTGGTCGCGGCGGTCAGCCTGTCGGCGCGCTACATCGGCGACCGCCGGCTGCCCGACAAGGCCATCGACCTCGTCGACGAGGCGGCAAGCCGCCTGCGCATGGCCATCGACAGCAAGCCGGAGGCGCTCGACGCCGTCGACCGCCGCGTCGCCCAGCTGAAGATCGAGCGCGAGGCACTGAAGGCCGAGCCGGACGCCGCCTCGCAGGAGCGCCTGCATGTGCTGGAAGGCGAACTGATCGAAGCGGAAGCCCGCCAGACCTCGATGGAGGAGGAATGGCGCGCCTCGCAGTCCCGCCGCACCGAGGGCCGCCGCCTGAAGGAGGAGCTGGACCAGGCCCGCACCAGGCTGGAGCGCGCCCAGCGCGACGGCGACTGGGCCAAGGCCGGCGAGCTGGCCTATGGCGTGGTGCCCGATCTGGAGAAGCGTCTGGCCGAGGCCGAATCGCGGGCCAGCGCCGAGCGCGACGAGGTGACGGCCAAGGACATCGGCGCCGTCGTCACCCGCTGGACCGGCATTCCGGTCGAACGGATGCTGGAGGGCGAGCGCCAGCGGCTGAAGGGCATGGAGGACAAGCTGGCCGAGCGCGTCGTCGGCCAGAAGGAGGCGGTGCGCGCGGTGTCCAAGGCGGTGCGGCGTGCCCGCGCCGGGCTGAAGGACCCCAGCCGCCCGACCGGCTCCTTCCTGTTCCTGGGCCCGACCGGCGTCGGCAAGACGGAGCTGGCCAAGGCGCTGGCCTCCTTCCTGTTCGACGACGAGACGGCGATCACCCGGCTCGACATGTCGGAATATATGGAGAAGCACGCGGTCAGCCGGATGATCGGCTCGCCGCCGGGCTATGTCGGCTATGACGACGGCGGCTCGCTGGCCGAACGCATCCGGCGCCGGCCCTATCAGGTCGTGCTGCTCGACGAGGTGGAGAAGGCGCATCCCGACGTGCTGAACGTCCTGTTGCAGGCGCTCGACGACGGGCGGCTGACCGATGGGCAGGGCCGGACCGCCGACTTCCGCCACGCCATCCTCATCATGACCTCCAATCTGGGGGCCGAGGCGCTGAGCGCCTTGGGCGACGACGAGGATATGGCCGGCGTGACGGTGGAGGTGATGGACGCGGTGCGCAAGGCCTTCCGGCCGGAGTTCCTCAACCGGCTGGACGATGTCCTGATCTTCCGCCGGCTGGGCCGGGACCAGATGTCGCGGATCGTCGACATCCAGCTGTCCCGCGTCAACGAGCGGCTGGCCGAGCGCGGCGTCACCCTGGCGGCGGACGCCGCGGCCAAGCGGCGGCTGGGCGATCTGGGCTGGGATCCGGCCTTCGGCGCCCGTCCGCTGAAGCGGGCCATCCAGGGCCTCGTCGAGGATCCCATCGCCGAGCGTCTGCTCGACGAGGAGGTCGAGGGCAAGGCCACCATGACCCTGTCGGTAGTCGACGGCCAACTGGCGCTGGACGGCGTGGTGGTCGAGGAGGACCGGGCGCACGGCTTCAAGGCGCCGGAACGCCCGCCGCTCGGCTTCGCCCTGCCGCCGGTGGCGAGTTCCGCCGCCAGCCGCGAGGCATCGGTCCACTGACCGGGTGACAGGTGAAGGGGAAGGGGGGCGCGGGTTTTGCGCCCCCTTTTCCATTTCCAGGGCTGCCCTTGCGCCGCTGCGTCTGCTAAATGACCGCTGCAACGCCGCACCGGACAGGGGGCAGACATGACCGCGACGACTCCTTCCCACTTGGCATACCTGTCGACTTTCTCGCTTGCCGGTCAGGTGGCGCTCGTCACCGGCTCGGGACGCGGGCTGGGTCTGGAGATCGCCCGGGCGCTGGCCGGTTCGGGCGCGCATGTGCTGCTGAACGGCCGCGACGCCGCCACGCTGGAACCGCGTGTCGCCGAGATCGAAGCGGCCGGCGGCAGAGCGTCGGCGCTGGCCTTCGACGTGGCGGACCGGGCGGCGGTGCGCGACGCCTTCGCGCGGATCGACCGCGAGCATGGCCGGCTCGACGTGCTGGTCCAGAATGTCGGACAGCGCAACCGCAAGCCGCTGGCCGATCTGACCGACGACGAGATCACCAGCCTGCTCGATGTCGATCTGGCTTCCGGCCTGATCCTGGCGCGGGAGGCGGCGCGGCTGATGCTGCCGCGCGGGCGCGGCCGGCTGATCGCCGTCACTTCCGTCGCCGGGCAGATCTCGCGGGCCAACGACAGCGTCTATGCCGCGGCGAAGTCCGGGCTGAACGGCATGGTGCGGGCGCTGGCCGCCGAATACGGCCCGCTGGGGCTGACCAGCAACGCCATCGCGCCCGGCTTTTTCGCAACCGAAACGAATGCGGCGATCACTGGCGATCCGGAGCGCTCGGCCTATTTCGCCAACCGCACGCCGATGCGGCGCTGGGGCCGGCCGGAGGAGATTGCCGGGGCGGCGGTGTTCCTGGCCTCGGCGGCGGCGTCCTATGTCAACGGCCATGTCCTGGTCGTCGATGGCGGCGCCACCATCTTGATGTAAGCCGCCGGCCGACTGCCACCGCCATGCTGACGATCCCGATCTCTTGCGGCGATCCCGCCGCCCTGTTCCGTCCCTGGAGCGCCGAGCCCTGGGCGATGCTGCTCGACAGCGCCGCCCCCCATCCGCAGAACGGGCGATATTCCTACATCGTTGCCGACCCGTTCCAAACTGTGGAGGCCATCGGCGGGCAGACCCTGGTCGACGGCCGGCCGGTCGGCGGCAGCCCCTTCGATGCGCTGGAGCGGGCGCTGGCCGTCCATCCCTTGCCATGCTCTGGTCCGGTTCCCTTCACCGGAGGGGCCGTGGGCTTCGTCGGTTACGAAGCCGGAACGGCTTTGGAGGGGCTGCGCTCCCGCCATGGCAATCCGGGCGGCCAGCCGGACTTCGCCTTCGGCCTCTATGATGTCGTCGCCGCCTTCGACCGGCAGGAGCGCCGCGCCTGGGTCATCGCCGCCCGGCCGGAGGCGGAGGACCGCGCCCGCCGCATGGCGGCCCGGCTGTCCGTTCCGCCTCCGGAACAATCCGCCGGCCCGGCGCCGCTGCGCTGGCGGTCGGAACTGGCGCGCCCCGACTATCTCGACCGGGTCGGCCGGGTGCTGGACTATATCCGAGCCGGCGACATCTATCAGGCCAACTTCACCCAGCGCTTCCTCGCCGATACCGGCGGGGCCATCGACGCCTATGCGCTCTACGAACGCCTGCGCGCCTTGAGCCCGGCGCCCTTTGCCGCCTTCCTGAATTGCGGGCCGAAGCTGTGGCTGGCCGGGGCGTCGCCGGAACGCTTCATCCGGCTCGGCGCCGACCGCAACATCGAAACGCGGCCGATCAAGGGCACCCGTCCGCGCCACGCCGACCCGGCGGCCGACGCCGCTGCTGCGGCGGACCTGTCGGCCAGCATCAAGGACCGGGCGGAAAACCTGATGATCACCGATCTGCTGCGCAACGATCTGGCGCGGGTGTCGGAGATTGGCAGCGTCAGGGTGCCGGTGCTGTTCGGGCTGGAGAGCTTCGCCACCGTCCATCACCTCGTGTCCGTCGTCACCGCGCGCCTGCTGCCGGGGCTGGGGCCGGTGGATCTGCTGCGCGCGGCCTGTCCCGGCGGATCGATTACGGGTGCGCCGAAGATCCGCGCCATGCAGATCATCGACGAGCTGGAGGTGGCCCGCCGCGGCGCCTATTGCGGCTCGGTCGCCTGGATCGGCTTCGACGGTGCCATGGACAGCAACATCGTCATCCGCACCCTGTCGGTGACGCCGGACGCGGTGATCGCCCAGGCCGGCGGCGGCATCGTCGCCGATTCCGATCCGGCGGACGAGCATGAGGAAATGCTGGTCAAGGCCCGTGCCCAGCTGCGCGCGGCGGGAGATCCGGTGGGGGAGGGAACGCCATGACGATCTGGCTGAACGGGCGGCTGATGCCGGCGGCGGAAGGGCGGATCGACCCGGCCGACCGCGGCTTCACCCTTGGCGACGGGCTGTTCGAGACGATCCGGATCAAGGACCGCCTGCCGCGCCACCTGCCGCGCCATCTCGACCGGCTGACAGCCGGGGTTGGGCTGCTCCGACTGCCGCTGCCCCACAGCGCCGCGGACCTGACCGACGCGATGGCGGCGCTGATCGGGGCGACCGGCATCGCCGACGGTGTGCTGCGCCTGACCCTGTCGCGCGGCACCGGTGCCCGCGGGGTGCTGCCGCCGGCCGATGCCCGTCCGACCCTGCTGATGACCGTGGCGCCCGCCGCCCACACGACCGCGCCGGTGTCCGCCATCGTCGCCCGCAGCACCCGCCGCAACGAGCATTCGCCGCTGTCGCGCCTGAAGTCGCTGAATTACCTCGATTCCATCCTGGCCCGGCAGGAGGCGGCGGAGCGCGGCGCCGACGAGGCGCTGCTGCTGAACGCCGCCGGCCGGCTGGCGGAATCGAGCGTCGCCAACCTTTTCCTGTCGATCGGCGGCCGCCTGCTGACCCCGCCGCTGGCCGACGGCGCCCTTCCCGGCATCCGCCGCGCCCTGGTCCTGGAGCGCCATGGCGCGGAGGAGGCGCCGCTCACCCCGGAAGACCTCGCCCGCGCCGACGAGGCCATCCTGACCAACAGCCTGGGCCTGCGCCCGCTGGTGGCGGTCGATGGCCGCCCGGTCGGCAGCGGGGCGACGGGACCGGTCCTGGCCCGCCTGCTGGCCGACCCCGACCTGTAATCCGTCGCCATCCAGAGGGACCGTGATGATCGAGACCGTGACCTTTCCCGAACTGACCGTCATCGGCTGCATGGTCGAGGCGAGCGGCGACGAACTGCCCGCCGCGGTCGCCGCGGCGTGGGAGCGCGTGTTCGCCGCCGATGTCGGAACGGCAGCCTTCGCCGCGGTGTCGCTGCCCGAGGAGAACGGCCTGCAGCGCCGGCTGGTCGGTTTCATGGCGGCCAAGGCCAGCGAGATCCCCGACGGCATGGTCCGCCTCGACCTCGACGCCGGCCGCTACCTGCGCACCGTGCAGGACGGCCCGCAGGCGGCGATGGCCGCGTCGATGGCTGACGGCTTCGCCCGGCTTCACGCCCATGCCGCGGCGAACGGGCTGACGCTGTCGGGCATCGCGCTCGATTTCGGCCACCGCCCCGGCCGGCAGGACGGGCGTCACGAACTGCATCTGGCGCTCGCCCCGCAACTGCCGGCCCTGGCCTGACATCCCGAAGTCGCGTCGTCAGCGCGCCGTGCTGTAGACGCCGTGGATGCCGAACTCCACCGGCTGCCCGGCCAGATGGCGGTTCAGCAGGGCGGCGACCTCCGCGGCGGCCGGCTTGCCGTCCAGCGCGGCCAGGTCGCGTTGCAGCGCCGCCATCGGCTTGGGCGAGGCGATGGCGAGGAAATGGTCGGCGCCGAAGGGCGGCTCCACCGTCAGCGCCAGCCGGTAGGGGCCGCCGCGCGGGATCTGCGGCGGATCCTTGCGGTCCGCCAGCGGGTAGAGGTAGTTCACCGTGCCGTCGGCGGCGAGGTTGATCAGGGTGAAATAGGTGCCGCTGTTGCCGCCGATGTCGAGCGAGACCGTCTCCCCCTTGCGGTAATCGCGGTCGCCCGGCTCGACGGCCAGCGCCAGCGACCGGCCCTCCGCCGCCGCCTTCACCCGCAGCACGAGCGACCATTTGTCGACCACCCCCTGCACCCGCCGCCGGGTTTCCGGGGCTGCCGGGTCGCCGGCGATGCTGGCCAGCACGTCGCCGACATTGCTGATCACCTCGCCGCTGCCGGTGTCCCAGACCAGGGCGGGGCCCTCCGTCCCGACCATCTCGACCCCGGTGAAACCGGCGGCCAGCTTTTTCACCGCCGCCGGCTGGGCCAGGATCCGCAGCGGGATCGCACCGACGGCCGGCAGCAGCGAGGGCGGCTTCGGCCGGGCGGCGACCGGGTCGATCAGCGGCACCTCGCCCCGGCCGCGCGGCTGGACCTGCGGATGCTGCCGCCCTTCCAGCGCCATGCGGACGGAGTCGCGGATGTGCGCCTCCAACTCCCCCTTGGTGACGACGCCGTCGCCGTTGCGGTCGGCCTGCCCGCGCAGGGCGTTGGCGAAGGCCCAGCTCAGCGCGCCGCGGGGCTTGCGGTCGATCATCACCTCCGGCGCCAGCTCGTGGTCGGCCACCGCGGCGAAGAAGGTGACGTTCGGCTGCTCCTCCGCCTCCGCCTGCAAGGCGGCGCGGGTGGGCGGCGGCAGGGCGTCGTCCTCGATATGGTCGACAGGCACGCCGTCGATGGTGGCCGCCCGCGTGCCGAGCTTGCCGGCGCGGTCGTCGAAGGCGCGGGTCATCGTTCCGGAATGGCAGGAATCGGAGATGAAGATCACCCGGCGCGGCGCCGCCTCCTTGAACAGGATGGCGATCTCGTCGTCGGTCAGGCGCTGCGCCGTGCCGGGCCCGCGCGGGGCGAAATCGGCCAGCACCAGGAACTCGTCCAGCCCGTCGGCCTCGCTGCCGGGCACACGTTCGGGTTGTTGCGCGCCATGGCCGGCGAAGGTCAGCACCAGCGTCGAGTCGGGGGAGGTTTCGGCGATCAGCTGCCGCCACGTCGCGATGATCCGGCTGCGCTCGGCTTCGCCATCGACGAACAGGCGCAGCTTGCGCACACCCAGACCCTTCAGCGCGTCCGCGATGTCGCGGGCGTCGTTGACCGCCCCCTGCAACGGATTGATCCTGCTGTACCGGTCGATTCCGATCACCAGCGCCGCGATTTCCGCCCGCGCCGGGCCCGGCGCCGCCATCAGGCCGATGCCGGCCGCGAAACCCGCCAGGATCGTCATCATCCAGAAACGTGTTTTACCGAACATCATAGTCCCCAAGTATAGCGTATAACCAAGGCTAGGTATGGACGAAAGTGCATAAAAGACCGCGCGAATCCACAGTAATGCCCCCTTCCGTTACAGTTGTTGCTGTGGCAGCTTTGCAGCCGGTCCTGATCGGCGGGGGGCCGCATCCACTGTGGGGGTGGTGCGGGCTGTCGGGAATTCTGGACTGAAACGAGTGCCAACTTAAACAGAAAAGCAAACGGGAATTCAGCTCATGCGAAGCAACCGTGTCAGGGCAAGCCTCCTCTCCGTTACCATCGTCGCCATGGCGCTCAGCGGCTGCGTGACCACGCAGCAGGACCGCATCGGCGCCAATGACGGGTCCGATGCCTGCTACCAGTACCGGGTCGCCCTCGATTCGACCGGCAACTTCTATGCCGAGGACATGCTGAAGGGTGCGGCCATCGGTGCGGGCGCCGGGGCTCTGACCGGTGCGCTGGCCGGCGGCAACCTCAAGAGCGCCCTGATCGGCGCCGCGGCCGGGGCCGCCGTCGGCACGCTCGGCGGCTACTGGAATTCCCGGATGCAGCAGGGCCGCGACCAGGCGATCCTGGGCGTGGCGAACGATCTCGACACCGAGAACCAGAATCTGGACCGCACCCAGGTGGCACTCGACCAGCTGGTGAACTGCCGCCGCGCCGAGATCGCGCGCGTCAAGGCCGACTACAAGGCGAACCGCATCGGCAAGCCGGAGGCCGAGCAGCGCCTCGCCCTGATCCGCGGCCAGCTGGACAAGGACTACAGCATCGCCAGCGCGATCAACCAGAACATCGTCAAGCGCCGCGACGAGTATCTGATCGCCGCCGACAACATCCAGCCGGGCGCCGCCGAGAAGATCCGCACCAAGAGCGCGGCCAAGGCGCAGACCAAGAAGAAGCCGGCCAAGCAGACCACCACCGCCGGCGCCGCCTCGCCGTCGCAGGTGGTCCAGCGCACCAACACCGCCTTTGAAACGTCGGAGCGCATCAACGCCTCGACCAACGCCATCCAGCAGATGGCCCAGAAGGAAGCCACCCTCGACGCGGTCTGAGGCGCGGTCTGAGGCGTGCTCCGATAGGGTCCGTCCCGGCCGCGGCATCTCCAGGGATGCCGCGGCCGGGCGGTTTTCGACATTCAGTGCAAGCGGAACCGACGATGGCCGGCTGTCTCCCTCACAGAATCGCGCTGCTGCGGTGCAGCACCCGTCTCGGCGCCCGCTTCGGCGCTTTCCTTGCCGTCCTCCTCGGCCTTCTGCTGGGCGGGCTCGCGGTGGGAAGCGCGCTGGCGGGCGACGCATCGACCGGCGCCTTCCTGCGCATCGAGACCG
This sequence comes from Azospirillum sp. TSH64, assembly GCF_003116035.1. Classification (GTDB taxonomy): domain Bacteria; phylum Pseudomonadota; class Alphaproteobacteria; order Azospirillales; family Azospirillaceae; genus Azospirillum. Next base: position 582,016 of record NZ_LGQW01000015.1, on the reverse strand, counting down.
GCGGCCACACCGCCCGCGTCAACCGGCTGGCCAGCGATGCGCAGGGCCGGCTGATCGCCACCGTCTCCAACGACAAGTCCCTGCGCCTGTGGAGCCGCGACGGCGAGCCGCTGGGCGTGCTGCGCGTGCCGATGGAGGCGGGGGACGAGGGAGCGCTCTATGCCGTCGCCCTGTCCGCCGACGGGTCGCTGGCCGTGGCGGCCGGCAACACCGGCACGAGCTGGGGCGACGGCGTCACGCTCTATCTGTTCGACGTGAAGGCGCAGCGGCTGAAGGCCCGGCTTGCCGGCCAGCCGCAGGTGCTGAACGATCTGGCCTTCTCGCCCGACGGGCGGTTCGTTGCCGGGGCCTTCGGCGGCACCGCCGGCATCCGCGTCTGGGACAGCGCCGGCTTCAAGCTGGTCGCCGAGGACACCGGCTATCAGGCGCGGGTCTCGGCGCTGGCCTTCTCGCCCGACGGCCGGCTCGCCACCGCCTCCTTCGACGGCAACATCCGCCTCTATGATTCCAGCTTCAAGCAGAAGGCCAAGCGCAAGCCGGGCAGCGGCATGCCCTATTCGGTGGCCTTCTCGCCCGACGGATCGCAGCTGGCCGTCGGCTATGCCGACCAGACGCGGGTCGACGTGCTGTCCGGCAGCGACCTGAAGGCGCGCCTGTCGCCCAAGACCGCCGGCATCTCCGGCGGCAGCTTCGCCGCCGTCGCCTGGGACGGCACGGCGCTGGTCGCCGCCGGCACCGCGACGACGGACGGCACCCGCAACGTGGTGCGGCGCTGGGCCGACGGCGGCAAGGGCGCCTTCGCCGACACCCCCGTGGCGCGCGATTCTGTGACCCACCTGCTGGCCCTGCCCGGCGGCGGGGTGGCCTTCGCCGCCGCCGATCCCGGATGGGGCGTGCTCGATCCGGCCGGCCGGCTGCTGTTCGCCCGCATCGGCGACATCGCCGATTACCGCGACATCCATCTCGGCCGTTTCGGCCTGTCGGACGACGGGCTGGTGCTGGAATTCGGCATGGAGCAGGGCGGCCGGCGGCCGATGCGCTTCGACGTGCTGGCCCGCAGCCTGACGCCGGCGCCCGAGGCGCTGCCCGGCCTGAACCGCCCGTCCGCCGAGGGGCCGGGCATCGGCGTCTCCGACTGGCGCAACAGCCGCACCGCCAAGGTCAACGGCCAGCCGGTGAAGCTGGACAGCGGCGAGTGGGCGCGCAGCGTCACCGTTCTGGGCGCGCAGCGCCGCGTCCTGCTGGGCGGCGAATTCAGCCTGCGCCTTCTCGATTCCGCCGGGGCCGAGCTTGCCCGCGCCGAGGTGCCGGCCGCCGTGTGGGGCGTCGTCGCCTCGGCCGACGGCCGGGTCGCCGTGGCGGCGCTGGGCGACGGCACGCTGCGCTGGTATGCCCTGTCCGGCGGCGCCCGCCCGCTGGAGGAGCTGGCGGCGCTGTTCCCGCACCGCGACGGCCGCCGCTGGGTGCTGTGGACGCCGGAGGCCTTCTTCGACCATTCCGAAAGCGGCGGCGAGACCCTGGTCGGCTTCCACCTGAATGACCCCAAGAAGAAGGGGCTGCAATGGGTGGAGTTCAAGCAGGTCTACCGCGTGTTCGACGCCCCCGAACTGGTCCGCGCCAAGCTGCGCCAGACCGGGCAGGCGGAAATCGCGGCGCGCCTGTCCGCCATCGGCGACATCCGCCTGCTGACCCAGCGCCGTCCGCAGGTGACCCTGCTGGATTACTGCACCGTGCCCGCCGCCGCCCGCGGTCTGGCGCTCGGCACCGGTGCGGTCGAGGCCACCGCGCCGGCCGCGGCCCCGGCCCCGACTACGCCCCCGGCCCCGGCGGTGACGGCCGACGCCGAAACCTGCCATCCGCTGGACATGACGCCGGTCAGCCGTGCCTTCGCGCGCGCCAAGGAGCCTGTTCCGGCCGCCGCACCGGCGCCAGCCACCGCCAAGACGCCGCCGCAGGGGGCGGCGCAAGGGGCGACCCAGGGGACGGCGCAAGGGGCCGATCCCGACGGCACGGCCGACACGCCGCGCCTGACCGTGGCGCTGCCGGAGGGGATCGGCGCGGTGCGCCTGCGCTACCGCATCGCCGACACCGGCGGCGGCATCGGGACGGTCGATCTGTTCCGCAATGGCCGCAACGTCAGCGGCCAGGACAAGTCCCGCGCCTTCGCCCGCGCCAAGGAACCGGCGCCGCAGCCTGCCGAACAGACCTCCCCGCCGCCGTCATCCCCGCTCCCCGCCGGCGACGCCGCCAAGGACCAGGGGACGCCGGTGGCGGAGGAGCGGGTCAGCACCGTCCGGCTCGATCCCGGCAGCAACCGCGTGCAGATCCGTGCCTACAGCGGGTCCGACGCCATCTACGAGCGCTCGGCCCTGGTCGATTTCGTGCTGCCGGCGCCGGTCGCGCAGGCGGAGGACGCCAAGGCGCGGGACGTGCCGGACCGGCCGCGGCTGATCACCTTCGTCGTCGGCATCGACAAATACCGGCCGGCGGGCTCGCAGCTGCGCTTCGCCCGTGCCGACGCCACCTCCTTCGCCGAGGCGGTGCGCGGACGCATTCCCGCGACCTACGACCGGGAGCAGTCGCTGGCGCTGTCGCGGACGCTTTACGACGAGGAGGCGAGCCGCGACGCCGTCGTGTCCGGGCTGGAGGCGCTGGCCGCCAACGCGCGCGAACAGGACACGGTCGTGCTCTATCTTGCCGGCCATGGCGTGATCGTGCCGTCGCCGAAGGACCCCTCGGTCAAGCTGTACCATTTCATCACCCAGGACGTGGCCGCCACCACGCCGGACGCGATCACCCGGCAGGGCCTGTCGGAGAAGGATCTGAACCGGCTGGTCAGCGCCATCGCCGCCCGCAACGTGCTGGTTCTGCTCGACACCTGCCATTCGGGTGCCGTGTCCGCCGGCACGGTCGACAAGCTCTACCAGGACATGGGCCAGCGCTATCTGCTGGCGGCCTCGTCGGAGCAGGAGGAGGCGCTCGACAGCTATGACGGCCGCAACGGCATCTTCGCCCATGCGGTGCTGGAAGGGCTGAAGGGCAAGGCCCTGCTGCCGGGCGACGAGGCGATCTACAACCTGACGCTCGGCCAGTATGTGAACCGCGCCGTGCCGCGTCTGGCGCGGGAGAAGCGGTGGAACCAGTCGGCCATCTTCAAGACCGGCGGCAACGAGCTGAACCCCTTCCCGCTGGCGGCGCCGGAGCCGGGGAAGCCCTAGCCGGCAAAACCCTGAATGCCCGTCTGGAAACCGCCCGTTCGGAACCGTCCATCATGATCCGATCTTTTTCCGATCCGTCATCCCCACGACGATGGGGAACCGGGAGTCCGGCAGCGGCCGGCGTCGCCTGCCTTTTGATGGCCGGGCTGTCGCAGGCACAGACCCCGCCGGCGGCCACCGCTGTGGACCCCCCGCGCCCGTCCGTCGCCGAGGCCCGCAAGGAGGTGGACGCCGCGGTCGGCCGCCTGAACTGCGCCGGTGTCGGGACGGCCGAGACCGCCAAGGGGCTGCGCATCTCCGGCTATGTCGGCAGCGACGAGGATGCGGTTGGCCTGAAGGCGGTGCTCACCGCGCTGCCGCCCGGCATCGATCTCGAAGCGCGGGTGGCCGTGCGGCCCTGGCCGCTGTGCGAGGCGCTGGGCATCGCCGGGCTGCCCACACAGTTGGCGACGCAATCGGCGGGTCAGGATACCGACGCCCCGACGCTCTCCTTCAACCGGCCGTCGCTGGTCTACCGCAAGGGCGAGACTTTGGAGATCACGGTCACCGCCGGCATGCCGGGCCATCTGACCGTCGATTACATCGACGGCGACGGCAGCGTCATCCACATGGTGCCGATGCGCCTGCGCCGGGACGACCGTGTGGAGGCCGGGCGGCCAGTGGCGCTGGGCGTCGCGAAATCGTCGGCCGACCGCATCTACACCATCTCACCGCCCTTCGGCCCGGCGATGATCCTGGCGCTGGTGACCCGCGAGCCGCTGTTCGCCGCCGACCGGGAGGAAGTCGAGCCGGCCGGTCCCTATCTGGCGGGCCTGCGCGCCGCGCTGGCGGCGCTGCCGGCCGATGCCAGGGGCGCCGTGGCCGTCCGCTCCGCCGTCCTCACCACCGTCGCCGAGTAGCGTGGCCGCCACGGTCTTAACGAATCCACTGCCGTCCCGCACTGCCGTCCATTGCCAGATGCCGGCGCAAACACTATGATTCAAGCGGTAGAAGCCGGGTGTCCTCAGGGGCGAGACCCGTACCGCTTGAGACGATCGGAAGACCCGTATGGACGCTCACGACCTTTCGCTGGACGACAACCGCACGCTCCAGGCCATCGGCATCCTGGCCGACGTGCTGGATGGGGTCGAGGGGCCGGGCGGTCTCGACACGGTGCTGGTGTCCAAGGCACTGCGTCAGGTGATCGCCACCAAATCGCAGCCGGCCTTTGAGTTCGCCTCGCGTGCCTTCAACACGCTGGAGCCGTCGGTCCGCCGCCAAGTGGCGCAAACCGCCGACGAGGCGGCGCATCACTCGGTCGAACTGCGCGGCCGGGTCGGCGGCTTCCTGTCCACCGCCCCGAAGAAGCCGGTTCCCCAGGGTCAGGTCGTCGGCCAGCAGCCCAACTTCATCACCGCGCTGAACCTGCGCTCCCGCCGCCGGCCGAACCAGCCGTCCTGAGGCCGTTCGGCCGGGCTGCCGCGCCCGCTCACTCATGCGGCCATGCTTCTTCCGGCAGCGTGTCGAGCAGCGCGCAGTCCCAATAGGGGCGCGGGCCGAAGCGCTGCACCAGGAAATCGACGAACACCCGCACCTTCGGCGACAAATGGCGGTTCTGCGGATAGACCGCATTGACGCTCACCTCGGCCGGGACATGGCGGTGCAGGATGCTGACCAGCTCGCCGCGCGACAACGCCTGTCCGCACAGGAAGGTCGGCGACATGATAAAGCCGACGCCGGCCGCCGCTGCCTCGCGCAGCAGGTCGCCGTTGTTGCTGCGGATCGGGCCCGTCACCCGGACGCTGCGCGTTTCCCCATCGACGATGAACGGCCAGAGGTCGGGGGTCGGCACGTTGGTGTAGATCAGGCAGGCGTGGTTGCTCAGCTCGTCCGGCGTCTGCGGCACGCCGTGCTTTTGCAGATAGGCTGGGCTGGCGCACAGCGCCATCCGCGCCGGGGCCAGCCGCCGGGCGATCAGCGAGCTGTCGCGCAGCCGGCCGATGCGCACTGCCAGATCGTACCCCTCGTCGACCAGATCGACCGTGCGGTCGTTCAGGTCCATATCGATCTCGATGGCCGGGTAGCGCTCCAGGAACTCCGCCACCGCCGGCGCCAGATGCATGATGCCGAAGCTGACCGGTGCGTTCAGCCGCAGCCGGCCGCGCGGGGCGGCATGCAGGTCGGCGACCGCCTGCTCCGCCTCCTCCAGATCGGCGAGGATGCGGGTGCAGCGCTCGTAATAGGCCTGCCCCACTTCGGTCAGGCTGAGCTTGCGGGTGGTGCGGTTCAAGAGCCGCGCGCCGAGCCTGTTCTCCAGCTCGCCGATGCGGCGGGAGACCACCGACTTCGACAGATTGAGCCGGTCGGCGGCGGCGGTGAAGCTCTTGGTGTCCACCACCTTGATGAAGGCGAGCATGTCGTCGAGGCGATCCATGGCATTGTTGTACACCCGGAAACAATAAGGTGCCAAGATCCGCCATTACCGAAAGCGCCGCCGCGCCCTATTTCTGGTGTCACCGCCGCGGCCGGCACCTGTCCGCGGCGGCCGGAAAATCGACGACCCATTCAGGCAAACCAACAGGGAGTGACGGCGATGGCGAAGGTTCTGGTCCTCTATTACAGCAGCTGGGGCCACGTGTCGGAGATGGCGCAGGCGGTGGCCGAAGGCGCCCGCTCCGTCGCCGGCACCGAGGTGGCGGTGAAGCGCGTGCCCGAACTGGTGCCGGAAGCCGTCCGCCAGTCCGCCCACTACAAGGACGAGAGCAACATCCCTGTCGCCACGGTCGACGAGCTGGCCCAGTACGATGCCATCGTCATCGGCACGCCGACGCGCTACGGCAACATGGCCTCGCAGATGAAGAACTTCCTCGACCAGACCGGCGGGCTGTGGGCCAAGGGCGCGCTCGTCGGCAAGGTCGGCAGCGTCTTCACCTCCACCGCCACCCAGCATGGCGGGCAGGAGAGCACCATCCTCAGCACCCACACCGTCCTGCTGCATCTGGGTCTGGTGATCGTCGGGCTGCCCTATTCCTTCCAGGGCCAGATGGGCGTTTCGGAAGTGATGGGCAACTCGCCCTACGGCGCCAGCACCATCGCCGACGGCGACGGCTCGCGCCGCCCGAGTGCGGTCGAGCTGGACGGTGCCCGCTACCAGGGCCGCCACGTCGCCGAGATCACGACCAAGCTGCACGGTTGATTTTCGTCAGAGAGTGAAGAAGGGGAGGGAGCCGTGGGCCTGCTGATCGATGGACAGTGGCAAGACCAGTGGTACGACACCAAGAAGAGCGGCGGCGCGTTCGTCCGGACGGAGGCGCAGTTCCGCGACCGGGTGTCGGCCGACGGCTCCACCCCCTATCCGGCGGAGGCCGGGCGCTATCACCTGATGGTGTCGCTGGCCTGCCCCTGGGCGCACCGCACGCTGATCCTCCGCAAGCTGAAGCGGCTGGACGACGTGATCGGCGTCAGCATCGTCGATCCGCTGATGCTGGCCGACGGCTGGACCTTCGCCGAGCCGGAGCCGGTCACCGGCGCGAGGCGGCTCTACGAGGTCTATCTGAAGGCCAAGCCCGGCTACAGCGGCCGGGTGACCGTCCCGGTGCTGTGGGACAAAAAGACCGGCAGCATAGTGAACAACGAGTCGGCGGAGATCATCCGCATGCTCAACCGCGAGTTCGACGCCTTCACCGACGTCCGCACCGATTTCTACCCGGCGGACATGGCGGAGGAGATCGACCGCGTCAACGCCCACGTCTATGACGCCGTCAACAACGGCGTCTACAAGGCCGGCTTCGCCACCTCCCAGGACAAGTACGAGGCGGCCTTCGACGCGCTGTTCGCGGCGCTGGACGGCCTCGATGCCAAGCTGGCGACGCAGCGCTGGCTGGTCGGCAACCGGCTGACCGAGGCGGATTGGCGGCTGTTCACCACGCTGGTGCGCTTCGACGCGGTCTATGTCGGGCATTTCAAGTGCAACCAACGGCGGATCGCCGACTATCCGCACCTGTCGGGCTATCTGCGCGACCTCTATCAGGCGCCGGGTGTGGCGGAGACGGTGAATTTCGACCACATCAAGCGCCATTACTACGGCAGCCACGCCACCATCAACCCGACCGGCATCGTGCCGAAGGGGCCGAAGCTGGACCTCGACGCGCCGCACGGGCGCGGCGGCCTGGGGCCGGATCCGGTGTGATGCGTGACGGATCGGCTCCCCGGCGGTTGTCAGAAGGAAACGACAATCGCTCAGGGGAGTTCGTCCAATGCGTACCGTCATCCTCGCCGCCGCCGCCGTCCTGGCCCTGTCGTCGCCCGCCCTGGCCCAAAGCGGGCAATCCCAGAACGGACAATCCCAGAATGGCCAGGGCGGCTGGGGCGGCGCGCTCGACCAGCTGAACCGCGCCGTCAACCCCAACGCCTATCCGCAGGACCGCGACGGGCGCGCGGCGGACGAGCGGGACGTCAACCGCGATGCGAACCGTGATGGCCGCCGCTATGAAGGCTCGTCGGGCAACCGCCGCGGCAACGCCTTCAGCGACTATTCCGACCGCGACCTGCGCAGCCAGTATGACCGGCTGGGCGAGGAGCAGCGCCAGCTCCGGCAGAACCGCCGCGCCATCGAGGACGAGATGGAGCGCCGCGGCATCAACCGGTAAGCAAAACCGGCCGTCAAGGGCCGGCCGTCAGGGCTTGTAGCAGCGGGCCATGTCTTCCGGGTTGCCCATCGCTTCGCACTGGAAGCCGTTGGAGAAGCGGAAGCGCAGCGGGCCGGTCTTGCGGACGCTGACCACCGGCTTCTTCCCCGCATCCTGGAATTCCACCCAGGCGGAGCTGTCGAAGCGGGTCTGCAACCCGTTGCTCAGCTGCACGCGGCCCTGACGGTCCTTGATCACCTGGATGCCGGTGTTGAACAGCAGGTTCGGACCGTCGGGCTTCGCCGATAGCCCGTTGGTGCAGTTCACCCCCTCCGGCTTGACCGCGACGCATTCGTAGGCGTTCGGCTGGCTGGCGGTGAGAACCATGGCGTAGATGGCGATCTCCAGGACATTCATCGGCATCGGCGTGCACCAGCGGGAAGGCGGCGGGGTTTTTCGTCTTACCGGCCATCTGGTTACGAAAGAGATAATGTCGCGCCCGCGGTTGAATCTTGCGTGGATCGCCTGCCGATCCGGCGCGATGACGGCTTTCGTGCTGCCGCCGGGCCGCTGCGGCCATCCGTCGCCGTGACATGACGGGTGCAGCGCCCCGGTGCCTGGACTTGCGCGCCCCGGACCGGTAGAAGCGGTGGCATCGGCCATTTCTTCAACGACGGGGGGCGGGCGCAATCCCATGACGTTCCAACAGCGTTTGATCCTGCTGGTCACCGGTCTGGTGCTGCTGGCGGTTGCGGCGGTCACCACGACGATGGCCTGGACGACGCGCGCCGCCCTGACCGAACGGATCGAGACGGAGGCGCGGCTGGCCGCCGGCCTGCTCGCCCGCGGTGCCGCCCAGTCGCGCGACATCCCGCAGGACGTCGACGCCCTGCTGTCGGAACGCTTGCTGTCGGAAGCGACGCTGACCGCGCATCTGGTGGCGCTGGCCGAAACCGCGAAGATGGCGCCGCGCGCCATCAACGACCGGCTGAAGCAGATCGCCGAGGCCGGCGGCCCGGACGAGATGTGGATCACCGACAACCGCGGCCGCGCCTATCTGCACAATCTGCCCGGATCCGATCCGCTGTTCGGCCAGGATGCCAAGGGCGGCCCGCGCCACGGCGCCTATGTCGGCCTGCTGAACCGTTCCCCGGCGTCGGTGGTGTCCGAACCGGCGATGGAGAACGGCAAGCTGATGAAGTTCGCCGGGGTGGCCGGCGTCGACAAGCCGCGCATCGTGCAGGTCGGCGCCGACCTGCGGCGGCTGGGCGACCTGCTGCGCAAGTCTGGGGCCGAGGGTCTGGTCGACGGGCTGATCGCCACCCGTGCCGTGGAGGCGGCTTGGCTGCTCGACCGCGACGGCCGGGTGCTGGCCCGCGGCGCGGTGCTGGCCGACGGCGCGTCGCTGTCCGACGCCGACACCGCCGCGGCCAAGGCGCTGCCGCCCGGCGGCGACGTGGCCGTCCGCGTGTCGGGCAACGGCCTGCTGGCGCTGGCACCGATCAAATATGCCGGTCCCGGTCCCGCCGCCGCTTCCGGGGCCGCCCTGCCGACGGTCGCCGCGGTGCGGGTGGCCTATACCGACCCGGGCGCGATGCTGAGCCGCCAGCTGAAGATCGGTGGGCTGGTCGGCATCTTCGTGCTGGCGCTCGGCGTCTATGCCTGCCTGCGCTTCGCCCGCGACCAGATGGCCCCGGTGGAGCGGCTGAGCGAGGCGGTCAAGGCGGTGGAGGCCGGCCGCTTCAACCCCCTGACCCTCAACGAGGCCGCCGACCGCGACGACGAGTTCGGCCGGCTGTCGCGCGTCTTCCGCCGCATGGCGATGGAGGCGAACGCGCGCGAGGAGACCCTCGACGCCCAGCTGGTCATGCGCGGGGCGGAGCTTGAGACCAAGAGCGAGAAGCTGGCCGCCGCCGAACAGCTGATCGAGGAGGAGCAGCGCGCCGCCCGCGACGTGCAGTCCGGCCTGCTGCCGCGCCAGCTGCCGGTCAGCCGCGACAGCCAGTTCTACGGAATCCTGGTGCCCGGTCATGCCGTCAGCGGCGATTTCTACGATGTGGTCGAGCTGGACGAGCGCCACAGCCTGCTGGTCGCCGCCGGCGTGTCGGGCGGCGGCGTGCCTGCCGCCTTCCTGATGCTGATGGTGCGCGGCGCCATCCGCGAGGCCGCCCGCCCCGGCGTCGGCCCGGCCGCCATCCTGACCCATGCCAACGAGCGCCTGTGCGGCGAAAGCCCCTTCAACGGCTTCGCCACCGCCTTCGTCGCCGTCTATGACCGCGCCGCCGGCACGCTGGTGCACGCCTCCGCCGGCCATCGCGGTGCCGCCCGCGTCGCGACGGACGGTGCTGTGCAGTTCCTGTCCGAGGCCGGCGGCCAGCCGCTGGGCGTGCGCCGCGGCGCCCCCTACAGCGAAGCGACCGCGCTGCTGACCCAGGACGAGACGCTCTTCCTGTGCACCGACGGCGTGCTCCACTCCGTCGACGGCCATCGCGAGCCCTTCGGCGAGGCCCGCCTTGCCGCGGCGCTCGCCCACAGCCGCGGCATGTCCGCCCGCGACCGCACCGAGATGGTTCTGCGCACCGTGCAGGCGCATGTCGGCGCCGATGGCATCCTTGCCGGGGATCTGGTCTGTCTGGTCATGCGCCGCCTGCTGCCGGTGACGGAGACGGCCGAGGCGGTCTGAGACCACGGCTATCTGAAGCGGGAGCGTCGGCTGGCGGCGCTCCCGCCCGAACCCTACGTCTTCTTCCGCCGCGCGCCCTCCCGCGCCCGCGCCGCGGTCTCGCGCTCCAGCCTTTCGCGCAGGAAGGCCAGCACCGCGGCCTCCTCGCCGCTCAGCCCGGCCAGATCGTCGCGCAGCTCCGCCTCCACCTCCTGCTTGAGCGAGGCCAGCAGGCCGCCCTCCAGATAGGCGTCCAGCACCTCGGGATGGACGTAGCTCTTGCGGCAGACGCTGGGGGTGTTGCCCAGCCGGGTGGCGACCTGTTCGATGGCGCGGGTGACGTTGCGCTTGGCGGCGCTGGCGCTGTCGAAGCTCTCGAACTCCCGCAACGCCATGGCGGCCAGCACCGTGCCGGCCCAGGTGCGGAAATCCTTGGCGGTGAAGTCGGCACCGGTCGCCTCGCGCAGATAGGCGTTCACGTCGCCGGAGGTCACGGCGTGGTGCTGGCCGTCGCGGTCGAGATACTGGAACAGCTCGTCCCCCGGCACATCGCGGCAGGCGGCGACGACGCGGGCCAGCCGGCGGTCCTTCAACGCGACGTTCCACTCCTTGCCCGACTTGCCCTTGAAGGAGAAGCGGACCTCCGTCCCCTCGATCTCGGCATGGTCGTCGCGCAGGGTGGTCAGGCCGTAGCTGCGGTTCTCGCGGGCATAGGCCTCATTGCCGACACGGATCAGCGTGGTTTCCAGCAGCCGTACCACCGCTGCCAGCACCTTCTCCCGCGGCAGGCCGCGCCGGCCGAGGTCGGCATCCACCCGCTCGCGCAGCTTGGGCAGGGCGTGGCAGAACTCCACCATGCGGCCGAACTTGGTGCCCTCGCGCAGCTCGGTCCAGCGCTGGTGGTAGCGGTACTGCTTGCGCCCCTTGGCGTCGCGGCCGGTCGCCTGGAGATGGCCGTCCGGATCGGGGCAAATCCAGACATCCTTGTAGGCCGGCGGGATCGCCAGCTTGCGGATGCGCGCCAGCGTGTCCTCCTCCGTCACCTGGGTGCCGTCGGGCCACAGGAAGCGGAAGCCCTTGCCGTAGCGCCGCCGCCGGATGCCGGGCGTCTCGTCGGAGCTGTAGGCCAGCCCGGCGCAGGCGGCCTCCTGTTCGGGGGAGGGGCCGTCCTGATCGGATGCGGCATCGGATGTGGCGCCATCGGGCGGGGGGAGGGGGCTGTCCATATGGCCAACAACGGCCGGAACGGGCGTTGGTTTCCGCTACCCCCTTCGGGGAGGGTTTCTTCGCAGTTGCAAAAACCGTACTGTTGCGACGCAAGAGCCCCCAAGATCCCAACCCATCCCCGACCCGATTCCGATTGGAGCGCCAGACCATGGACCGCAAGCCGGACGAGACGATTCTGACCGCCCATCTGCCGAACCTGGAAATCCAGATCCGGCACCGCGAGGCCGGGGAGGATGGGGCGGAGGTCATCGCCATCCAGCTGCGCGCCACGCCGTCCTTCGACGCCGTCGCCGGCATGCTGGCGCCCGCCATGATGAACCCGCTGCTGCTGGCCGGCCCCGCCTTCGGTGCCCGGACAGGGCAGTGGACAGGGCAGGGCGGCGCCGACCCGATGGGGTCGGCCGCGGCCGATCTGTGGCTGGCGCCGATGCGGCTGTGGGGCGAGATGGTGCGGCAGGCCTGGGCGCCCTGGCTCCAGGCGGGCCCCTGGGGCCAGGGCGGTTCGGCGCCGCGGCGCTGACGGAATCGGCCGTCAGGTCCGGGAGCACCATGTGAAGAAGGTCTCGCTATCCCGGGGCCCGGCAAGCGCCCGCAGATAGGCCGGCTTCCAGACATCCTTGAGGAAACCCTCCATCCTGGTGGGCAGCGGGCTGCGGCTGTCATGGAACCGCACCCGCCGGCTGTTCAGCGCGTCCAGCGTCAGGCTGTCGTCGAGCCAGCGGTCCGGCGTGCCGAACCTCTCCCGAAACCGGGCTTCGACCTCCAGCCGGTTCCGGTCGACGAAGCGATACTCCACTGGCCGGCCGATCTCCCGGGCGATGAGGGCCGCCACCTCGGGCATGGTGAGATCCTCCGACCCGACCTCGCGGACGACGCGGTGCTGGCCCGTCGGGTTGGTCAGTTCCCGGGCGGCCAGCCCGGCGATGTCCTGCGTCGCCACCCAGGGCAGGGCCACATCGGGCTGGAGCGACCAGCCGATCCGGCCATGATGTGCGACCCCATCGGCGAAGAACAGCATGTTCTCCATGAACCAGCCGGCACGCAGATGCACGAGGTCGATGGCGTCGAGCTGGTTCAGCGTCCGGTCCAGATGGTGGAAGCTTTCAAAATGGCCCGTGCTGCCGCCGACTTCCGATCCGATGGCGGTCAGGCTCACGGCCAGCCTGACCGGAGAGCCGCGGAGCGCATCGACGAAGCGCCGGGCGACCGTCGGATAATGCCCGTGAATGTTGGTCCAGTCGGTCTTCACCATCAGGAAGGCGGCATCGGCGTCCTGGAAGAACTCGCCGAGATCTCCGGTGCCGGTGTCGAAACTTCCCAAAAACGGCTCCGCTCCGGCCGCGACCAGGGCGTCGAGGGCCGGACCGCCTCTCGACAGGGCCTTTACCTGATGCCCGGCGCCCAGCAGGGTGCGGGTGAGCGGGGCGCCGATCCTTCCGGTCGCGCCGACGACGGCAATGCGCATGGCAATCTCCAATGGGGGTCAGCTGTTCGGGGTCGCACCCTGTGGATGGGCGACCGCGCTGTCGTGCCCCAGTGATAGCGGATTGCCGTCCGCATGAATTTGGAGATAATGCCATATGATCTCCAAAACAGGCCATTCAGCGTCCCAGCCGGCGTCCCAGCCGGCATCCCGCTCGGCATCCCGCTCGGCGTCCCCATCGGCGACGGGGCCGCGTCCCTGCATCGACGACTTCGACTGCGACTCCGACCGCCCGGACCGTCCGGCGGTCGCCCTGCATCTCGACTTCAGCGATTACGAGGCCGAAGTGCCGCAGCACAGCCACCGGCAGGGCCAGCTCATCCTGGCCTTGCACGGTGCCGTCACCTGCACGACGGCGAACGGCCTCTGGCTCGTTCCGCCGGATTGCGGGGTGTGGATTCCGGGCGGCGTCCCGCACAGCAATCAGGTCACGCCCAACGCCCGCCTGTCCTACCTGTTCGTCGAACCCGACGCGGCAGTGTTGCCGCGCGAGTGCTGCACGCTGTCGGTGTCGCCGATGCTCCGCGAGATGATCCTCCGCTTGGCCGACGTGCCGGACGGCTACGACCCGGACGACCACACCGGCCGCCTCGTGCGGGTCCTGCTGGACGAGCTGGCGCTGATGCCGAGGGAGGGGTTGAGGCTGCCGGTGTCCGGCCACCCCAAGATCGCCATGATCGCCAGGGCGCTGACGGCGGATCCGGGCGACCGCCGCACGCTGGCCGGCTGGGCCGCGCATGTCGCCATGAGCGAGCGGTCCCTGAAGCGGCTGATGGTCCAGGAAACCGGGCTGACCTTCGGCCAGTGGCGCCGCCAGCTCCATCTGGTCGTCGCGCTGCGCGACCTCGCCGGCGGGGCGACGGTCCAGCGGGTGGCCGGCGACCTGGGCTACGAGTCCGTCACCGCATTCATCGTGATGTTCAAGAAGGCGATGGGGACGACGCCGACAGGCTACTTCCGCACCGGCGCCGGCCGCGTCGACACTCCCGGCGGGGCCTTTCCGGCTGCGGGCCGGGGAAGCCCGGCCGCCTGACCCAGGGTGTGCCGTTGCCTCACGGCCACTTCACCTCGGGCGGCAGGCTCATCAGGATCGCCTCGGTGTTGCCGCCGGTCTTCAGGCCGAAGGTGGTGCCGCGGTCATAGAGCAGGTTGAACTCGACGTACCGGCCGCGGCGGACCAGCTGGTGTTCGCGCTGCTCGGCGGTCCAGGGCCGGTTCATGTGCCGGCGGACCAGGGCGGCGTAGCTGTCGAGGAAGGCGGTGCCGACGTCGCGGGTGAAGGCGAAATCCGCCTCCCAGTCGCCCGACTCGAGGTTGTCGAAGAAGATGCCGCCGACGCCGCGCGCCTCGCCGCGGTGGGGCAGGTAGAAATAGCGGTCGCACCATTCCTTGTAGCGCGGGTAATAGTCGGGGTCGTGCCGGTCGCAGGCGGCGCGCAGGCCGGCGTGGAAGTCGGCGGTGTCCTGCTCGTCCTCCATCATCGGCGTCAGGTCGGCGCCGCCGCCGAACCAGCCCTTGGTCGTCACGATGTGGCGGGTGTTCATGTGGGTCGCCGGGACCAGCGGCGAACGCATGTGCGCCACCAGGCTGATGCCCGCCGCCCAGAATTCGCCGGTCTCGGCAGCACCGGGGATGTTGGCGCGGAATTCCGGGCTGAAGGTGCCGTGGACGGTCGAGATGTTGACCCCGACCTTCTCGAACACCCGGCCCTTCATCACCGACATGGTGCCGCCGCCGCCCTCGCCGCCGGCATGGTCGGGGCGGGTCCAGCTCCTGCGCTCGAACCGGCCGGCGGGCAGCTCGGCATGGGTGCCGGTCAGCTCGTCCTCCAGCGCCTCGAACGCCGCGCAGATGCGGTCGCGCAGGTCCCGGAACCAGGCGGCGGCACGGGCCTTGCGCTCTTCGACGGTGCTGGAGTCGGTTGTCATGGCGATGGCATTTCCGGCTGTGCGGGAGCGGTGGAAACAAGTGCGGCAGTCTGCCGACCATCCAATGCGGCAGTCTGCCGCAAGGCCTCACCCAACACCATCGCCGCGCTGACCGCAACGTTCAAGGAGCGGGCGGGCGGCACCATCGGGATCACCAGCCGGGCGTCGGCGGCCTCATGCACCTCGTCCGGCACGCCGGCGCTCTCGCGGCCGACCAGCAGGCGGTCGCCGGGGGCGAAGCGGAAATCGGTGTAGGGGATCGCCGCCCGCGTGGTCAGCAGCACCAGCCGGCCGCCCTGCGGTGCGGCGCGGTACGCGGTCCACGAGCTGTGCCGGGTCCAGTCGAGATGGTCGAGATAGTCCATCCCGGCGCGGCGCAACCTTCGGTCATCCAGCACGAAACCGCAGGGTTCGATCAGATCCAAAGCCACCCCCAGCCCGGCTGCGAGTCGCATCAGGGTCCCGGCGTTCTGCGGAATGTCGGGTTCGAACAGCACAAGGCGCAACGCGGGCCTTGCCTCGAAGTGTTTGTTTTGCATACAAATGTTCTTGCCCCTGTACACGCGACAAATTGTCTCCCGGCCAAGGACTTTTCAAGATGTCGACGCGACGGTATACCGCAGCGCAGAAGCTGGAGATACCCACTCCGGACCGATGCGGCGTGCCTGAGGGTTTTTCCTTCGGCGGGCGGGCGTGCCGTGTCATGCATAAAAATGGTCCATCGGTCGTCCGGCGCGGGCAAAGGGCGTCGGGCATGCCTTGAGGAGAAACAGGCTTATGGCTCAGACCACGCATCCGCCCGGGACGGGTGGCCACGCGGCCTCCAGCGGCGAGGGGGGTTCCCGCCGCGATTTTCTGTATCTTGCCACCGGTGCGGTCGGTGTCGTCGGGGCCGCCTCGGCGGCCTGGCCCTTCATCGACAGCCTGAACCCGGCGGCCGACACCCTGGCGCTTGCCTCCATCGACGTCGATCTGGCCCCCGTGGCCGAAGGTCAGGCGATCACGGTCACCTGGCGCGGAAAGCCTGTCTTTGTCCGCCACCGCACCGCCGAGGAGATCGAGTCCGCCAAGAAGGTCAATCTGGGCGACCTGCGCGACCCGGTTGCCGACGATGCCCGCGTGAAGAAGCCTGAATGGCTGATCGTCATCGGCATCTGCACGCATCTGGGCTGTGTGCCGCTCGGGCAGAAGGTCACCGATCCGCGCGGCGACTACGGCGGGTGGTTCTGCCCCTGCCACGGCTCGCACTACGACACCGCTGGGCGCATCCGCAAGGGCCCGGCCCCCGCCAACCTTGTCCTTCCGACGTACGCCTTCACCGGCGATACCAAGATCCGGCTCGGTTAACGCGGCCCAACGGTTCTGGAGACCCCCGAGATGGCTCAGGCTCAAGCCACCAAGTTCAAGAATCCGGTCGTGAACTGGATCGACAGCCGCCTGCCGATCTTCACGATGCTGGATCACGAGTACAACCATTACCCGATGCCGCGGAACGTCAACTATCTGTGGGCGTTCGGTGCGATTGCCGGCATCATGCTGATGATCATGATCGCCACGGGCCTGTTCCTGGCGATGCAGTACTCGTCCCACACCTCGCTGGCCTTCGATTCGGTCGAGCGCATCATGCGCGACGTGAATTACGGCTGGCTGATCCGCTACGTGCACGCCAACGGCGCGTCGATGTTCTTCATCGCCGTCTACATCCACATGTTCCGCGCGCTCTATTACGGCTCCTACAAGGCCCCGCGCGAGATCCTGTGGATCCTCGGCGTCATCATCTTCCTCGTCATGATGGGCACCGCCTTCATGGGCTACGTGCTGCCCTGGGGCCAGATGAGCTTCTGGGGTGCCACCGTCATCACGAACCTGTTCTCGGCCTTCCCCATCGTCGGCGACCCCATCGTCACGCTGCTGTGGGGCGGCTTCTCGGTCGACAACCCGACGCTGAACCGCTTCTTCGCGCTGCACTTCCTGCTGCCCTTCGTCCTGCTGGGCCTGGTGATCCTGCACACGGCGGCGCTGCATGTCTGCGGCTCGAACAACCCGCTCGGCATCGACCCGAAGGGCCCGCAGGACACCGTCCCGTTCAACCCCTACGTCACGCTGAAGGACGGCTTCGCAGTGGTGATCTTCATGATCATCTTCGCGGTGTTCGTGTTCTTCATGCCGAACTACATGGGCCATCCGGACAACTACATCCCGGCCAACCCGCTGGTGACCCCGGCGCACATCGTGCCGGAATGGTACTTCCTGCCCTTCTACGCCATGCTGCGCGCGATCCCGGACAAGCTGGGCGGCGTGCTGGCGATGTTCGGCTCGATCGCGCTGCTGGCCTTCCTGCCGTGGCTCGACCGCTCCAAGGTCCGCAGCTGCAAGTTCCGCCCGGTCTACCGCCAGTTCTTCTGGATCCTGGCCATCGACGCCCTGATCCTGGGCTATGCCGGCGCCATGCCGGCCGAGGGTTCCTGGCTGGTGATCGCGCGCATCGGCACCTTCTACTACTTCTTCCACTTCCTGGTCCTGCTGCCGGTGCTGGGCAAGCTGGAGCGCACGCGTCCGCTTCCCAACAGCATCTCCGAGTCCATTCTGAAGGGCGGGGGCAGCATCGCCGCCGGCGCCCATGCCAAGCCGATGGAGAAGGCCTGATGCGCGCGTTGAAGACTGCAATCCTCTCGGCGGCGCTGGCTCTCGGCATCGCCGGGGCCGCGCAGGCCTCCGAAGGCGTGCACATCCCCAAGCAGACCTGGGCGCATGCGGGCATCTTCGGCACCATCGACAAGGCGGCGGCGCAGCGCGGCTTCCAGATCTACAAGGAAGTCTGCTCGGCCTGCCATTCCATGCGTCTGGTGCCGATCCGCACGCTGGCCGGCATCGGCTTCAAGGAAGACGAGCTGAAGGGCATCGCTTCCGGCTACGAGGTGCAGGCCGGCCCGAACGACGCCGGCGAGATGTTCATGCGTCCGGGTCTCCCGGCCGACCGCTTCCCGTCGCCGTTCGCCAACGACCAGGCGGCCCGCGCGTCGAACAACGGCGCCCTGCCGCCGGACCTGTCGCTGATGGCGAAGGCCCGCGTCGGCGGCGAGGATTACCTCTACGCCTTCCTGACCGGGTTCGAGGAGCCGCCGGCCGACGTCCATGTGATGCCCGGCATGAACTACAACAAGGTGTTCCCCGGCCATCAGGTCGGCATGCCGAACATCCTGCAGCCCGACGGCGTCACCTTCGCCGACGGCACCAAGGCGACGGTGGAACAGCAGGCGCACGACGTGGCGACCTTCCTGACCTTCGTCGCGGAACCGCACCTCGATGCCCGCAAGCAGATGGGCGTCAAGGTCATCCTGTTCCTGTTGGTGCTGGCCGGCCTGATGTACGCCGCCAAGCGCAAGCTGTGGAGCACGCTGCACTGAGCCTGACGGTTCGGGTGACGTGATTTAGGACATGGACAGGGCGCCCCGACGGGCGCCCTGTTCTTTTTGGGGAGTGTGTCGTCGGGCGACACAAGGCAAGGCGGAGAAGACAATGGTGGACAGTCTGATCGACGAGATCGTCGATTTCTGGTTCGACGAGGCGATGAAGCCCTATTGGTTCCGCAGGTCGGCCAGTTTCGACCGCGCGGTGGCCGACACGCTGGGCCCGCATTACGAGGCGGCGGCCCGCGGCGACTACGACCACTGGATGGAGGATGTCGACGGCTGCATCGCGCTCTGCGTGCTGCTCGATCAGGTGCCGCGCAACATGTTCCGCGACGACCCGCGCGCCTTCGCCACCGACGCCAGGGCGCGGGAAGCGAGCGAGCATGCCGTCGCCAACGGCTTCGACCTGGAATGCACCGCCGACGAGCGGACCTTCCTCTATCTGCCCTTCGAGCATCACGAGGACATGGGCAGCCAGGAGCGCTCCGTCGCGCTGTTCACCGAACGGGTGGGCGACGAGACGACGATCCGCTACGCCCAGCGCCACCGCGAGATCATCGAACGCTTCGGCCGCTTCCCCCACCGCAACGCCCTTCTCGGCCGCGCGAGCACGCCGGCGGAGGAGGCGTTCCTCAAGGAGCCCGACTCTTCGTTCTGACGATGTGAGGTCAGGCCGGCAGCGACATCAGGCAGGCTGGGGCGCCAGCCAGCGTTCCAGCGCGGCCAGCAGGTCGGCGCGGCGGACCGGCTTGGTCAGATAGTCGTTCATCCCGGCCGCCAGGCAGCGGATGCGGTCCTCGGGCTGGGCGTTGGCGGTGACGGCGATGATCGGGATGCGCGCCCGGTCGTCGGCCAGCCGGCGGATGGTGGCGGTGGCGGTGGCGCCGTCCATGTCGGGCATCGCCACGTCCATCAGCACCGCCTCGGGCGGCACCGGCGCCTGGGCGACCGCCTCCACCGCCTCCGCCCCGCCATTGGCGGTCTCGACCGAGAAGCCGGCCTTGGCGAGCAGCCCGGCCACCACCATGCGGTTGGTGGCGCTGTCGTCCACCACCAGCAGCCGGCCGCCGCGCGACCGCGCCCAGTTCATCAGAAGCTCGCCGTCGGTGGTGCGGGAGGGCAGGGCCGCCGGCATGTCGAGCACGGCGCGCCGCGATCCGTCGGCCTCCTCGGTCACGCTCATCTGCGCGCCCAGGGCGGCGAGCAGGCGGCGCATGAAATCCTTGTTGAACCCGTCCTCGCACTTGGCCTCGTAGCGGCCATGCAGCTCGGCCCGGAAGACGACCGAATCCTCGCCGGCCGGCTGGGCCGACAGCCGCAGGCCGAGCCGGCCCGGTGCTGCGCTGGCGATGGCGCTCGCCGCCAGCGCGTTGCACAGGCTGCTGACGGTCTCCGCATTGCCGATCAGGCGCGGCGGCGTGCCGGTCAGGACGCCGACATCCAGGGTGATTCCCCGCCCCTGCGCCAGGGCCGTGGTGGAAACCGCCAGCATGCGGGCCATCGCTTCCGGAGCGAATGCCGTCCCCCTGTGGTGGGGGACGTGATGCAGAATGTCACCGTTCATGGCCCGCCATTGGCAAAATGCAAAGCAGCTTGCATCGATCGGGTCAGAAAAGGACCGAGGTCCGTGCTCCGGCCGATCTTGCGACCAATTCTCAGCAAGTTGCGGGCCAGCGGCGCATCATTTCGCAAGCCGCACGCGGCAAACAGCGTTATTCTGTCGTGACATACTTGGGTAAGCCGACCAGGCTGCGTCGACCGACGCCGGAGAAGTGGCTGTATGGCAGATTCGATGTCGGGGAGAGCGGCAAGGCGGCTGCTGCAAGGTCTGGCGGTCCTGACGGTTCCGGTTCATCTCCTGATTGCCGCGGCGGCCTATGGCGCCGAGAGCGCCGGCGGAAGCGTGACCTACTGCGCCGACCCCGACTGGCCCCCTTACGAAACCATCACCGCCGACGGCAGGCACCAGGGGATCGCCGCCGACCTGCTGGCCCTGGTGTCGGAGCGTTCCGGGGTCGCGCTCACCCCGCTGCCGACCCGCGACTGGGAGGACAGCATGGCGGCGGTGCGGGACGGGCGCTGCCGCTTCCTCAGCTTCCTGAACCGGACGCCTAAGCGGGAGGAATGGCTGGCCTTCACCGAGCCGATGTTCGTCGATCCCAATGTGCTGGTGACGCGGGAAGGCCACGATTTCATCGCCGACCTATCCGCCCTCGGCGGCGAGACGATGGTGCTTCCCAAGGGAACCTCGACCGAGGAGCGGGTGCGCCGCGACTTTCCCGACCTGCGCATCGTCGTGGTCGACAGCGAGGCGGAGGCCTTCGCCATGGTGTCCCGCGGCAAGGCCGACATGACGCTGCGGTCGCTGACCGTCGCCGTCTTCACCATCAAGACGGCCGGCTGGTTCAACCTGAAGGTCGCCGGCCATCTGCCGGGCTATGAAAACCTGCTGCGCATCGGCGTCCGCCGGGACGAGCCGGAGCTGCTGGCGGCGCTGGACCGCGGCGTCCGGACGATCTCGGCCGCCGAACGGACCACCATCGCCAACCGGCATGTCGCCATCCAGGTGCAGTCGCCGCTCGATCTTTGGACGCTGGCGAAACTGCTCGCCATCCCGGCGGCGGTCATCCTGACCAGCCTGTTCTGGATCGTGACGCTGATGCGGGTGAACGAGCGGCTGCGGGTGCAGTCGCGCACCGACGTGCTGACCGGGCTTGCCAACCGCAGCCATCTGAACGAGGTCTGCCGTGCGGAGATGGAGCGCGCCGCCCGCTACGGCAGGCAGATGTCGATCATCCTCGTCGATCTTGACCACTTCAAGCAGGTCAACGACCGCTATGGCCATGTCTTCGGCGACCAGGTGCTGATCGAGTTCGCCGCACTGGCCCGCAAGGCGCTGCGCGCCACCGACACGGTCGGCCGCTGGGGCGGCGAGGAATTCCTGATCCTGTGCCCGGAGGCCAGCCCGGAAGCGGCCTTCGCCATGGCCGAGCGGCTGCGCCGGACGATCCGCGGCTATGACTTCTCCAACGGCC
Source organism: Azospirillum sp. TSH64 (assembly GCF_003116035.1). Classification (GTDB taxonomy): domain Bacteria; phylum Pseudomonadota; class Alphaproteobacteria; order Azospirillales; family Azospirillaceae; genus Azospirillum. The sequence continues at coordinate 560,443 of NZ_LGQW01000015.1, read as the reverse complement.
ACCGGCAGACCGGCAGCTTCGGCGTCGCCGGAGTCCGCGACGGCGACAGCATCGACCGCCTGCTGATCCGGGCCGACAACGCGCTGTACCGGGCGAAGGACGAGGGGCGCGACCGCGTCGTCCTCGACAGCGACGACAGCGGCGGCGACGGCGGTGGCCAGCCCGGCAGGGCGTTCAGCCGGACGGCATGTCCGGCGGGTTGAACAGGTAGGGTACGAAGCTGCGGTGATGCTCGTTCACCCGCAGCTCGCTGCCGATCGGCGGGAAGGCGCGCTGCTGGCAGTCGGTGCGCTCGCACAGGCGGCAATTGACGCCGATCGGCACGGCGGCCTTCAGGTCGGTGATGTCGATGCCGGCGGCATAGACCAGCTCCGGCGCGTGGCTCGCCTCGCAGCCCAGCCCGACGGCGAATTGCCGTGACGGCTTCAGATAGGCGCCGCCGCGCTTGGTCACCGTGCGGGCGATGCTGATATAGGCGGTGCGGTCGGGCATCTGGGCGAACTGCACCAGGATCTTGCCGGGCTGGGCGAAGGCGTCATGCACGTTCCACAGCGGGCAGGCGCCGCCGAAGCGGGCGAAGTGGAAGCGCGTCGCCGAATGGCGCTTGGTGATGTTGCCGGCCATGTCGACCCGGACGAAATAGAAGGGCAGGCCGCGGGCGCCCGGCCGTTGCAGGGTGGACAGCCGGTGGCAGACCTGCTCGAAGCTTGCGGAAAAGCGGCTCTGCAACTGCTCCACATCGTGGCGCAGCGCGCGGGCCTGGGCGGCGAAGGCGCGGTAGGGCAGCACCAGCGCCCCGGCGAAATAGTTGGCGAGCCCGACCCGGCAGATCGACCGCGCATCCTCGCTGGAGAATTTCGCCTGCTCCACCAGATCGTCGATCTGGTCGCCGAACTCCAGCAGCGCGATCTGGTTCGCCATGTGGAAGGCGCGGCTGGAGCTGGTCAGCAGGGCCGACAGCCGCAGCGTGCCGGTGGTGGCGTCGTAGCTGCGCATGGCGGTGTCGCCCGCCTCGTCGGCGACGATCTTCACCCGCACGTCGTGGCGGCGCTTCAGATAGGCGGCCAGCTCGTTCAGCAGCGACCCGGAATGGATCTTCTCGGTGTCCCACAGCCGCTCCGCCGCCTCGTCCAGCGGACCGATGTAGTTGTTGCAGTAGTGGAAATAGTCCCGCACCTCCTCATAGGGAAATTGCGGTCCGGCGAAACTGTCACCCTGTTCGCTGTTGGACAGGCTGTCGGTCAGCGACTGCACCCGCTCATGCAGCTTCTGATAAGCCTGATGCAGGCTGAGCACCCGGCGGGCCAGTTCCGGGCTCGATCCCACCACGCTGCGCAGTTCCGCCGCGGTCAAGGGTGCGCCGGCGAACAGCGGGTCGGCCAGCGCCTCGCGCAGGTCGGAGACCAGCCGGCTGTCCTCGTCCTCCAGGAAGGCGGACAGCTCCAGCTCGAAGGTGGCGGCGATCCGCATCAGCACCGGCAGGGTCAGCGGGCGCTGGTTGTTCTCCAACTGGTTGAGATAGCTGGGGGAAAGCTCCAGCGTCTTGGCGAGCGACGCCTGGGTCAGGCCGCGCTGTTCGCGCAGGCGGCGCAGCTTGTAGCCAAGGAACAGCTTCTTTTGCATGCGTATAAAATCCTGCCCGGCGGCGGCCTTGGAAATCAGCCGTTCTTCGCAATCTTAGCAAGCGCAAAGCGGCATTTGCAAAGGGCTTCGCAACTTCGCACCTTTTTGCGAAGAGGCTGTTTGAAGCGCTGCGAAGTTTGTGAATAATCCGCGGCGTTCCGGTGAATGAGTGCGTCGCTAGGCGCCGGGGCAGGGACCGTCACTGCGATGCCACATAATGGGAACGCCCGATGCAAGACATTCTGGCCAAGTTGGAGTCCAAGCGCGCCGCGGCGCGGCTGGGCGGCGGTGAGAAGCGCATCGCCGGCCAGCACGCCAAAGGCAAGCTGACCGCGCGCGAGCGGATCGACCTGTTCCTCGACGAAGGCTCGTTCGAGGAGTTCGACATGTTCGTCGAACACCGCTGCATCGACTTCGGCATGGAAAACCAGAAAGTCCCGGGCGACGGCGTGGTCACCGGCCACGGCACCGTCAACGGCCGCCTCGTCTTCGTCTTCAGCCAGGACTTCACGGTCTTCGGCGGCGCGCTGTCCGAAGCGCATGCCGAGAAGATCTGCAAGATCATGGACCAGGCGCTGAAGGTCGGCGCCCCCGTCATCGGCCTGAACGATTCGGGCGGCGCCCGCATCCAGGAGGGTGTCGCCTCGCTCGGCGGCTATGCCGAGGTGTTCCAGCGCAACGTCGATGCCTCGGGCGTCATCCCGCAGATTTCCCTCATCATGGGGCCGTGCGCCGGCGGTGCGGTGTACTCGCCGGCCATGACCGACTTCATCTTCATGGTGAAGGACAGCTCCTACATGTTCGTCACCGGCCCCGACGTGGTGAAGACCGTCACCCACGAGGTCGTGACCGCCGAGGAGCTGGGCGGCGCCGTCACCCACTCCACCAAGTCGGGCGTGGCCGATCTGGCCTTCGAGAACGATGTCGAGGCGCTGCTCCAGCTGCGCCGCTTCGTCGATTTCCTGCCGTCGTCGAACCGCGAGAAGGCGCCGGTCCGTCCCTGCGCCGACCCGCTCGACCGCGAGGATTTCTCGCTCGACACGCTGGTGCCGGAGAACCCCAACAAGCCCTACGACATGAAGGAGCTGATCCTCAAGATCGTCGACGAGGGCGACTTCTTCGAACTCCAGCCGGAATACGCCAAGAACATCCTCATCGGCTTTGCCCGGATGAACGGCTCCACGGTCGGCATCGTCGCCAACCAGCCGATGGTGCTGGCCGGCTGCCTCGACATCGACAGCTCCAAGAAGGCGGCGCGCTTCGTCCGCTTCTGCGATGCGTTTGAAATCCCGATCCTGACCCTGGTGGACGTCCCCGGCTTCATGCCCGGCACCAGCCAGGAATATGGCGGCATCATCAAGCACGGCGCCAAGCTGCTGTACGCGTACGCCGAGGCGACCGTGCCGAAGGTGACCGTCATCACCCGCAAGGCGTACGGCGGCGCGTACGACGTGATGTCGTCCAAGCATCTGCGCGGCGACCTCAACTATGCCTGGCCGTCCGCCGAAATCGCGGTGATGGGCGCCAAGGGCGCGGTGGAAATCATCTTCCGCAGCGACATCGGCGACGCCGAGAAGATCGAGGCGCGTACGGAAGAGTACAAGCAGAAGTTCGCCAATCCCTTCGTCGCCGCGTCGCGCGGTTACATCGACGACGTGATCATGCCGCACGGAACCCGCCGCCGCATCACCAAGGCGCTGTCCATGCTGAAGAACAAGCAGCTCCAGACCCCCTGGCGCAAGCACGACAACATTCCGCTGTGAGGGCCGGCAGCATGTTCGAGAAGATCCTCATCGCCAACCGTGGCGAGATCGCCTGCCGCGTCATCCGCACGGCACGCCGCATGGGCATCAAGACCGTCGCGGTCTATTCCGACGCCGACAGGAACGCGCTCCATGTCGAGATGGCCGACGAGGCCGTCCATATCGGCGCCGCCCCATCCGCCCAGAGCTATCTGCTGATCGACAGGATCGTGGAGGCCTGCAAACAGACGGGCGCCCAGGCCGTCCATCCCGGCTACGGCTTCCTGTCGGAGAAGCGCGAGTTCCAGGAGGCGCTGGCGGCCGCCGGCATCGCCTTCATCGGGCCGGACGCCCACGCCATCCAGGCGATGGGCGACAAGATCGAGTCCAAGAAGCTGGCCAAGGCCGCCGGCGTCTCCACCGTCCCCGGCTATCTCGGCGTCATCGCCGACGACAGCGAGGCGGTGACCATCGCCCGCGACATCGGCTATCCGGTGATGATCAAGGCCTCGGCCGGCGGCGGCGGCAAGGGCATGCGCGTGGCCTGGAACGACGAGGAGGCGCGCGAGGGCTTCCGCTCGGCCACCAACGAGGCGCGCTCCAGCTTCGCCGACGACCGCGTCTTCGTCGAGAAGTACATCCAGCAGCCGCGCCACATCGAAATCCAGCTGCTGGCCGACGGGCAGGGCACCTGTCTGTACCTGCACGAGCGCGAATGCTCGATCCAGCGCCGCCACCAGAAGGTCATCGAGGAGGCGCCGAGCCCGTTCCTCGACCCCGCCACCCGCAAGGCGATGGGCGAGCAGGCGGTGGCTCTGGCCAACGCGGTGCAGTACAAGTCGGCCGGCACGGTCGAATTCATCGTCGATGCCGAGCGCAACTTCTACTTCCTGGAGATGAACACCCGCCTTCAGGTCGAGCATCCGGTCACCGAGCTGATCACCGGCCTCGACCTCGTCGAGCTGATGATCCGCGTCGCCGCCGGCGAGAAGCTGACGCTCCGCCAGGAGGACGTGCAGCTGAACGGCTGGGCCGTCGAGGCCCGCGTCTATGCCGAGGATCCCTTCCGCAACTTTCTGCCCTCGACCGGCCGCCTGACCCATTACCGGCCGCCGGCCGCCGGCCCCCATGTCCGCGTCGACACCGGCGTGTTCGAGGGCGGCGAGATCTCGATGTATTACGATCCGATGATCGCCAAGCTGTGCAGCTGGGGACAGACGCGCGACGAGGCCATCGCCGAAATGCGCGAGGCGCTGGACCAGTATTACATCCGCGGCGTCAGCCACAACATCCCGTTCCTGGCCTCGCTGATGGCGAACCAGCGCTTCGTCGACGGGCGGCTGACCACCAACTTCATCGCCGAGGAGTATCCGAACGGCTTCCACGCCTCGGACCTGCCGCCGGAAGACCCGGCGGTGCTGGTCGCGGTTGGCGCGGTGATCCACCGCAGCCTGAACGACCGCGACATCCAGATCTCCGGCAAGATGCCCGGCAACAAGGTGACGGTGCGCGACGACTGGGTGGTGGTGCTGGACGGCACGCAGCATCCGGTGCACCTGCATCCGGCGGACAGCGCTGCGCAGCGCATCGGCTACACCGTCGATGTCGGCGGCACGCACCACACGGTGCGGAGCGACTGGCGGATCGGCGAGCCGCTGTTCCGCGGCACGGTCAACGGCACGGCTGTCTGCGTCCAGATCGACCGCGTCGGCATCGGCTATCGCCTTCACCACAGCGGGTCGCAGGCCATCGTCAAGGTGCTGACGCCGAAGGCGGCCAAGCTGGACGCCCTGATGCCGGTCAAGGCGCCGCCGGACATGTCGAAGTTCCTGCTGTCGCCGATGCCGGGCCTGCTGGTGTCGCTGTCGGTGTCGGAAGGCCAGGAGGTCAAGGCCGGCGAGGTGCTGGCCGTGGTCGAGGCGATGAAGATGGAGAACATCCTGCGCGCGTCGCAGGACGGGACGGTCGCGAAAATCCACGCAGCCCCGGGCAGCAGCCTGGCGGTCGATCAGAAGATCGTGGAATTTGCCTGACAGGAAAACTCTTACAACGTAAGGGCATTCAGACATGGCTTACGAGTTTTCGCCCGTCGTCCGTCCGGTCTCGCTGCTCGGCACGCTGGTGCCGCAGGGCGGCCTCGCCAAGATGGCGATGGCGGCCCTGTTCGGCAGCGTGCTGATGGCGGTCTCCGCCAAGGTGCAGGTGCCGTTCTACCCGGTGCCGATGACGCTGCAGAGCATGGTCGTCATGCTGCTGGGCATGGCTTACGGCAGCCGGCTCGCGGTCGCCACCGTGCTGCTCTATCTTGCCGAGGGTCTGGCCGGCCTGCCGGTCTTCGCGGGGGCGGGTGCCGGCCCGGCCTACATGATGGGGCCGACCGCCGGCTATCTGGTCGGCTTCGTCCTCGCGGCCGGGGTGATCGGCCTGCTGGCCGAACGCGGCTGGGACCGTAGCCCGGCCAAGGCGGTCGCCGCCATGGCGCTCGGCCACGCGATGCTGTTCGTGCCGGGCGTGGCGTGGCTGTCGCTGCTGTTCGGCGTGGACAAGGCGCTGGCGGCCGGCCTGTGGCCTTTCTGGGCAGCCACCCTGCTGAAGACCGCGCTGGGTGCGGTGCTGATGCAGGCCGCCTGGAAAATCGTTGCCCGCTGTTCGGCGAGGCAAGGATGAAAGACGATGAAGGAGATTCTGCGCGCGTCGCAGGACGGAACGGTCGCGAAAATCCACGCGGCGCCGGGCAGCAGCCTGGCGGTCGATCAGAAGATCGTGGAATTCGCGTAACCGTATAATAAGAAGAAACGCAATCGAGAGGAAGCGTCGCCCCTGCCCCCTTCCACCGCTCCGCCGAGCGTGGAAGGGGGCATCGGGGGGACCGCACTGCCAATTTTCCAGCGCCCATAAGAAGCCATCAGGAGGCGTCGATGACCGAGTTCCCGCAAAAGACCCTTGCCGACTGGGACAAGCTGGCCGCCAAGGATCTCGGCGCCGACGGCGACATGTCCAAGCTGGTCTGGAAGACCCCGGAAGGTCTGGACGTCAAGGCGCTTTACACCGCCGCCGACCTGGAAGGGCTGGAGCTGGACACGCTGCCGGGCTTCCCGCCCTTCACCCGCGGCCCGCGCGCCACGATGTATGCGGTGAAGCCCTGGACCATCCGCCAATATGCCGGCTTCTCCACCGCCGAGGAATCGAACGCCTTCTACAAGGCCAACCTGAAGGCCGGCCAGATGGGCCTGTCGGTGGCCTTCGACCTTGCCACCCACCGCGGCTATGACAGCGACCATCCGCGCGTCGTCGGCGATGTCGGCAAGGCCGGTGTGGCCATCGACAGCGTCGAGGACATGAAGGTCCTGTTCGCCGACATCCCGCTCGACAAGATGTCGGTGTCGATGACCATGAACGGCGCCGTGCTGCCGATCCTGGCCGGCTACATCGTCGCGGCGGAAGAGCAGGGCGTTTCCCAGGACAAGCTGAGCGGCACCATCCAGAACGACATCCTCAAGGAGTTCATGGTCCGCAACACCTACATCTACCCGCCCGAACCCTCGATGCGGATCATCGCCGACATCATCGAGTACACCTCGCAGCACATGCCGAAGTTCAACTCGATCTCGATCTCCGGCTACCACATGCAGGAGGCGGGGGCGACGGCGGTGCAGGAGCTGGCCTTCACCATCGCCGACGGGCTCGAATATGTGCGGGCGGCAATGTCGAAGGGTCTGCCGGTCGACAAGTTCGCGCCGCGCCTGTCCTTCTTCTTCTCCATCGGCATGAATTTCTTCATGGAGATCGCCAAGCTGCGCGCCGCGCGCCTGCTGTGGTCCTCCCTGATGCAGGAGAAGTTCCAGCCGAAGGACACGCGGTCGCTGGCGCTGCGCACCCATTGCCAGACCTCGGGCGTCTCGCTGACCGAGCAGGACCCCTACAACAACGTCATCCGCACCACCATCGAGGCGATGGCGGCGGTGCTGGGCGGCACCCAGTCGCTGCACACCAACGCCTTCGACGAGGCGCTGGGCCTGCCGACCAAGACCTCCGCCCGCATCGCCCGCAACACCCAGCTGATCATCGCGGAGGAGGCCGGCGTCACCAAGGTGGTCGATCCGCTCGGCGGCTCCTTCTACATCGAGCATCTGACCCACAGCCTCGCCAACGCGGCCCTTGAGTTGATCGGCCGGGTCGAGGAGATGGGCGGCATGACCAAGGCGGTCGAGAGCGGCATGCCCAAGCTGCTGATCGAGGAGGCCGCCGCCCGCCGCCAGGCCGCCATCGACCGCGGCGAGGAGGTGATCGTCGGCGTCAACAAGTACCGTCCGGAGAACCCCGAGGGGGTGGACGTGCTGGACATCGACAACACCGCCGTCCGCGAGGCGCAGATCGCCCGCCTGAAGCAGATCCGCGCCAGCCGCGACGAGGCCAAATGCCAGGCGGCGCTGGCCGCATTGACCGAGGCCGCCGCCGCCAAGACCGGCAACCTGCTGGCCCTGTCGGTCGAGGCCACCCGCGCCCGCGCCACCGTCGGCGAGATCTCCGACGCGCTGGAAAAGGCCTTCACCCGCCATGTCGCCGTCATCCGCTCGGTGTCGGGCGTCTACGGCTCGGCCTATGAGGGCGACGAGGGCTTCAGGAAGATCCAGGAGGAGGTGGCGTCCTTCGCCGCCGAGGAAGGCCGCCGGCCGCGCATCCTGGTGGTGAAGATGGGCCAGGACGGTCACGACCGCGGCGCCAAGGTGATCGCCACCAGCTTCGCCGACATCGGCTTCGACGTCGACATCGGGCCGCTGTTCCAGACCCCGGACGAGGCGGCGCGGCAGGCGGTGGAGAACGACGTGCACGTCATCGGCGTGTCGTCCCAGGCCGCCGGCCACAAGACGCTGGTGCCGCAGCTGATCGAGGAGCTGCGCCGCCAGGGCGCCGGCGACATTCTGGTCGTCTGCGGCGGCGTGATCCCGCCGCAGGATTACGACTTCCTCTACAAGGCGGGTGCGGCGGCGATCTACGGTCCGGGCACCAACATCCCGAAGGCGGCGTCGGACATCCTGGGCATCCTGCGCAAGCAGAAGACGGCGGCGTGATGAGCGGTGGCGGGAAGAGCGACGGCTCTTCCCGCTTTTGAGTCGGGCGGCCCTGAACTGGACAGGATCGAGCAGCGGCACTATCCTTGTGTCAGTGTCCATGGTCGGGAGCCGTTCGATGTCCAGGATCGATCCAGCCAAGAAGAATGAGCGTCCCGTTTCCGATACGCTGGAAAACGCATCCCCTGTGTCGTCCATGGATGCCGAAAAGAAGAAATGGATGGAAGACAATCGGGCGGCGTTTGCCGCCTACGATGCGTTGGTGGACCGGCTTGGTCTTTTTGGTGAAGAGTACCGGAACTTCGAATGAGATTTCTCGACGTTTGCCTCAATCCGGCGACGAAGGGAAAGAAGAATCACCCCATTCCTTATCTCTTGATCGTTCAGGGTGATTATGTCGGGATCGACAGAACCCGTGTGGTGGTTCCGTTGATCCGGTCGTCCGAAGTTGAAACTCCAATTCCTAAGATCATGCCCTCGATCATGGTCGGGAACGAGCAATTCGTCGTCGTGACGCCGCAGATTGTCGCTTTGCCCATTGCGCAAATCGGCGCTGTCGTCGCATCCGCATCCGCCGCCCATTCCGACATCCGCCGCGCCATCGACGTCCTGACAGGCGACTTTTGACCGTCACCGCCGAAACCGACCTCTACGCCCCCGTCAAAGCCTTCCTCGAAGCCCAGGGCTACGATGTGAAGGCGGAGATCCGCGGCTGCGATCTCGTTGCCACGCGCGGGGACGAGCCGCCGGTGATCGTCGAGCTGAAGAAGCGCTTCACCCTCGACCTCGTGCTCCAGGGCGTTGACCGGCTGGCGGTCAGCGACAGCGTCTATCTCGCCGTGCCGCAGCCGGGGCGCAAGGCGACCGGGCCATCCCCCCTCGACAGCGACGTGAAGAAGCTCTGCCGGCGGCTGGGGCTCGGCCTGCTGATGGTCGATCCGGGGCTGGCCGAGGGGGTGCAGGTCACCGTGCTGCTCGACCCCGTCCCCTACACCCCGCGCAAGGACAAAAAGCGCACCCATCGCCTGCTCGGCGAGCATGCCCGCCGGGTCGGCGATCCCAACCGCGGCGGCTCCACCCGCGTCGCCATCGTCACCGCCTACCGCCAGGACGCGTTGCGCATTGCCCGCCTGCTGCGCGGTGGGCCGCTGACCGTCGCGGCGCTGCGCAAGGCCGGGGCGCCGAAGGATGTCGGGCCGATGCTGCAGCGCAACGTCTATGGCTGGTTCGAGCGGGTCGGGCGCGGCACCTACGCGCTGACCCCGGCCGGCGTCGAGGGGGTGGAGGCGTTCGCCCATGCCCTGGCGGAGGCGTGACACTCCGCACCGCCAAGCCTATGATCGTCGCCACCCAATCCACGATCCCATCAGGCTGGAGCCCGCTTTGTCGGACTACATCAGCAATCTCGTCGTCTTTTTCGTCGTCGTCGATCCGCCGGGGCTGGTGCCGCTGTTCATCGCGCTGACCCGCGGCTTCGACGACCGGCACAAGCGGATCATCGCGTTGCGCGGAACCGCCATTGCCTTCGTGGTGCTGGTCTTCTTCGCCTATTTCGGCAAGGTCGTGCTCCAGACCCTGTCCATCGAGATGCCGGCCTTCCGCATCGCCGGCGGGGCTCTCTTGTTCTGGATCGCTTTCGAGATGCTGTTCGCCAAGCGCTCCGAACGCAAGGAACGCGACACCGGCGAGGCGATGACCGATGAGGACGCGCACGACATCGCCGTCTTCCCGCTGGCGGTGCCGCTGATCGCCGGCCCCGGCGCCATCACCTCGATCCTGCTGCTGATGGACCGCGTCGGCACCACCGCGGCCGGACAGGTCAGCGTCCTGGGGGCGGCGGCGACGGTGATCGGCGGGGTGACGCTGATCCTGCTGGGTGCCGACCGGGTCGGGCGTCTGCTGGGCCGCACGGTGATCCACACGGTCAGCCGGGTGCTCGGCATCGTGCTGGCCGCTCTCGCCGCGCAGACGGTGATTTCCGGCATCACCGCAGTCTATCCGCCCCACTGATATCCGGTCTGCCGAGCAAAATCGTCCAAAGTGGCAGCGCGCCGCCGCCGGCACTTCCTCGCTACCGCTTCCCGTAGTCCCGCCCAAGCCCGAAAGACCAGTCCCCCTTTCCGGCCCAACCGCCCGGCCTACATCGGGTCCTGCCACGGTTGACGCCGGGTCTTCGCCCGGCGTTCGCCCATCCACGCGCCCACACACAAGAGGCGGCGGCCATGGACCTCGACCCGCTGATCCTGTCGCGGATACAGTTCGCGTTCACGATCTCCTTCCACATCCTGTTTCCCAGCTTCACGGTCGGGCTCGCCTGCTGGATCGCGCTTCTGGAAGCGCTGTGGGTCGGCACCGGCAAGGGCATCTACCGCAGCCTGTCGGAGTTCTGGACCCGCATTTTCGCCCTGTCCTTCGGCCTCGGCGTCGTCTCCGGCATCGTCATGTCCTACCAGTTCGGCACCAACTGGAGCCGCTGGTCCGACACGGTGGGCAATGTGCTGGGTCCGCTGATCCAGTACGAGGTGGTGACCGCCTTCTTCCTGGAGGCCGCCTTCCTCGGCATCCTGCTGTTCGGGCGCGATCGGGTGCCGCGCGGCATCCACCTGATGGCGGCCTGTCTGGTGGCGCTGGGCACGCTGCTGTCCTCCTTCTGGATCCTGTCGGCCAACAGCTGGATGCACACCCCCGCCGGCTTCGAGATCAAGGACGGCCGCTATTTCGTCACCGACTGGTGGCAGGTGGTGTTCAACCCGTCCTTCCCCTATCGCCTCGCCCACATGGTGACGGCGATGTTCCTGACCACCAGCTTCGTCGTCGCCGGCATCAGCGCCTTCTACCTGCTGAAGCGCCGGCATCTCGACCATGCGAAGCTGGGGCTCGGCATGGCGCTCGCCCTCATCACCGTGCTGGCGCCCTTGCAGATCTTCCTCGGCGACGAGCATGGGCTGAACACGCTGGAGCATCAGCCGGCCAAGATCGCGGCGATGGAAGGCAACTGGGAGGGCGGCCCAAGGGCGCCCCTGGTCCTCTTCGCCATCCCCGACGTGGAGGCGGAGACCAACCATCTGGAGATCGGCATCCCCGCCCTGTCCAGCCTGATCCTGACCCACGATTTCAACGGCAGCGTTCCTGGCCTGAAGCAGTTTCCGGCCGACCAGCGGCCCGACCCGCGCATCGTCTTCTGGACCTTCCGCCTGATGGTCGGCATCGGCTTCCTGATGCTGACGGTGGCTGTCGTTCATCTGGTGCTGCGCTTCCGCGGCCGGCTCTACAGCAGCGGCTGGTTCCACCGCATCCTGGTCGGCTGCATGCCGATCGGCTTCGTCGCCATCCTGGCCGGCTGGTTCACCACCGAGATCGGGCGCCAGCCCTGGGTCGTCTACGGCCATCTGCGCACCGCCGACGCGGTGACCCCGTCGCTGACGGTCGAGGCTGCATTGATCTCGCTGGTTTCCTTCGTCGTCGCCTACACCATCATCTACGGCGCCGGGACCTATTACCTCATCCGCCTGCTGCGCACCGGCCCGACCCATGTCCATGACACCCGGCAGCCGCCGGAGGCGCAGAGCCCGAAGCGCCCGCTGTCGGCCGCCGATCCGTCCATCGAAGCCGCGGAGTAAGCCCCATGCAGGAAATTGCGGAAGGAAGCCTGCTGACCCTGATCTGGGTCGGGATCGTCGGCTTCGCGGTGTTCATGTATGTGCTGATGGACGGCTTCGACCTCGGCATCGGCATCCTCTACCCCTTCGCCCCGACGGAGGAGGACCGCGACACCATGATGAACACGGTGGCGCCGGTCTGGGACTTCAACGAGACTTGGCTGGTGCTGGGCGGGGCGGGGCTGTTCGCCGCCTTTCCCATCGCCTATGCGGTGGTCCTGCCGGCGATGTACCTCCCGCTGCTGGTCATGCTGATCGCCCTGATCTTCCGCGGCGTCGCCTTCGAGTTCCGCTTCAAGGCGCGGGCGGGCCGGCACTGGTGGAACCGCTCCTTCTTCCTCGGGTCGCTGCTGGCGACCTTCGCGCAGGGCGTCGTGCTCGGCTCCTTCATCCAGGGCATCCCGGTCTATGAGCGGCAGTTCGTCGGCGGCATGCTGCACTGGCTCTCCCCCTTCGCCCTGTTCTGCGGCGCGGCTCTGGTGGTCGGCTATGCGCTGCTGGGGGCGACCTGGCTGATCTGGCGGACCATCGGGCCGTTGCAGGACTGGTGCTTCCGCATGGCGCGGCGGCTGATGCTGGTGGTTCTCGTCGGCGTCGCCGCGGTCAGCCTGTGGACGCCCTTCCTGCTGCCGCAGATCGCCGAGCGCTGGTTCTCGCTGCCCAACCTGTTCTTCCTCTCGCCGGTGCCCATCGTCACCGCGGTGCTGGCCTTCGCCCTGTGGCGGGCCCTCGACAACAGCCGGGACGTGGCACCCTTCGTGCTGTCGATGGCGCTGTTCGCCCTGTCCTACCTCGGGCTCGCCATCAGCCTGTGGCCGCATCTGATCCCGCCCGGCGTCACCGTCTGGGAGGCGGCGGCCCCGCCCAAGACTCAAGTCTTCCTGCTGGTCGGCATGGCCTTCCTGATCCCGTCGATCCTGGGCTACACCGCCTATTCCTACTGGGTTTTCCGCGGAAAGGTGACGGGGGCCTTCGGATACCATTGAGCGGAGGAGGCGCCCCGGCCTAAAAAGGGCGCCTTCGGACGGGAAAAGGGATCCGCCATGGACAACGACATCAGCTTCGCCGAGGCCATGCTGCGCCGTGGTGCCGGCCTGCTGGACGCGGAGGCGGATGCGCCGGGCGGCGACCCCTTCGCCGTGCTGGCCCGCCTGCTGGCCGCCGCCGCCGCGACCGACGCGCCGCTGGTGGTGCTGAGCGAGGGCGGCAGCCACCCCGCTTTGTTCGACGAGGCCAGCCGCCGCGCCGGTGAGCCGCTGACCGCCCGCCTCGCGGGTCTTGCCGCCACCCGCCAGGGCGAGCGCGCCACCATGTACGAGTTCGACGGCACCGGCCCGCTGACCGGCAACCGCATCGTCGCCGCCCTGCTGCGGCCGGAGGAGCGGCCCGACCTTTTGCATGTCTACATCGCCGTCGGCCGCCTGCGCGGCGGCGAGGCGCAGATCACCGTGCCGCCCGCCCTGCTGCGCTTCGACGCCGCCGCACTGGGCCAGACGCTGGGGCTGCTGGGCGATGCGGTGTCGCGCAGCCCGAATGCGGCCACCGCGGCGCTGGCCCATGCCGCCGCCATCCTGCCGATGGAGGGCCATGAGCAGGGCGGCATGCCGGCGGCCCTGCTGGACCTTTACTGGCATGCGCTGACCCTTGCGTCGGTGCGCGCCGCCGGGGGTGCGGCCGGAGGATTGGCCGGGATGACGCCGGAGGGGAATGCGTAAAGGCACCGGGGGCAGCCTCTGCTCCTGCTTTTGCACAAAGTCCACCGAAACAAGAAATAATTCCTATAATCTCCGCAGGATTCCCCCTTTCCTGCGGAGCGACGCCATGCCCCTCGACAGCCGTACCTTTCAGAACGACCATTTCCCCCGTTGGGCGGAAGAGCCGCCGGTGCCGTCGGACGGCTCGCTGGTCCCCGGTTCGCAGTTCCATGAGGAGCAATGGATCATGGCCGCCGGCATGCTGGCGCGCGGCAGCAGCTTCCTTTATGTCGCCCGCGCCATGGGGTGCAGCCGGACAACGCTGTGGCGGGCCTATTACGGCTCCAAGGATTTCCGTCACAGGGTGTGGTGGGAGCGGCAGGCGCTGAGACGCGAGGCCGACCTCCGCCTGTCGTCGCTGCGCAGTCTGGTCGTCGAGCAGATCGAACGGCTGGTCTCCTCCGGCGATCCGTCGACGGTGCGCTGGCTGGCCGACCGGCTCGGCATCCTCGACGGGCTCGCCGACCAGCCGGCGCAACGGCCGCAAATATCTCAGCCGTTGGAAGACCCGTCTGCCATGCCTGCTGCCGACCCTGCTGCCGACCTCGACGACGACAGCATTCCCGGCGCCTTCCGCGAACGCACCCCGCCCGATCCGCGCGCTGTCGCCGCCATCCTCGCCCGTCCGGAGGCGGCGGGGCCGAAAGGCGTCTATCCCTATACCCTGAACCCCGACGATCCCTATCCCACCCTCGGCTCGGCGCTGGAACGCCGCGGCAAGGCAGCCTTCGATCGTTTGTAAGGCGCCCGTCTGTGAGGCGAGCCGGAGACGATGGAACATCCGCCAAAAACCGTTCCACGCTGTTCCACCCCCACCCCGCCGGATGCGCTTCGCATCGTCGCCTGAGGAGGCCTTCGCCCCGCCGCTCTTTTGCAAATCGTTTGAAACTCTTTCCCGCGCTGCCGATCTGGTGACAGAGTTAACGTCAGTGAAATACTGCGTCACATCGTCACCAGTTCAACGGGAGCAGCCATGCGCCAGCGCCTCCGCTTCTATCTCGGGGACGAGCTTCGGGAGATCGACGCGGTCGATCCCACCCTGACGGTGCTCGACTGGCTGCGGCTGTCGGAACGGCGGGTCGGCACCAAGGAAGGCTGTGCGGAGGGCGATTGCGGCGCCTGCACCGTGGTGGTCGGCCGGCTGGACGGCGACAGCCTGCGCTACGAGGCGGTGAACGCCTGCATCCGCTTCCTCGCCACGCTGGACGGCTGCCGCCTGCTGACGGTGGAGCATCTGAAGGGACAGGACGGCGCGCTGCATCCGGTGCAGCAGGCGATGGTCGATTGCCACGGCTCGCAATGCGGCTTCTGCACGCCCGGCTTCGTCATGTCGCTGCTGGCGCTTTACCTGAACGAGGACCGGCCCGACGGGCAGCGCATCGACGACGCGCTGGCCGGAAACCTCTGCCGCTGCACCGGCTACGAGCCCATCGTCCGCGCCGCCCACGCCATGTACGGGATCGGCGACCGCAGGAGCGACCGCTTCGCCGACCGCGCCGCCATGGCGGACAAGCTCAAGGCCCTGCGCGACGAGGAGATCCTCAGCGTGGGATCCGCCGGGCGCCGCTTCTTGGCCCCCGCCACCGTGCCGCAACTGGCGCAGCTGCTGCTCGACAACCCCGGCGCCACCATCGTGGCCGGGGCGACCGATGTCGGGCTGTGGGTGACCAAGTTCCAGCGCGTGCTGGCGACGGTGGTCTACACCGGCCGGGTCCGTGCCCTGCGGCGGATCGAGGACCGCGGCGACGCGCTGGCGATCGGGGCCGGCGTCACCTACAGCGACGCGGCGGAGCGGATCGCCGCGCTCTATCCCGATTTCGGCGAGCTGATCCGCCGCATCGGGGCGGAGCAGGTGCGCAACATGGGCACCATCGGCGGCAACATCGCCAACGGCTCCCCCATCGGCGACAGCCCGCCGGCCCTGATCGCCTGCGGCGCCAGCCTGCGGCTGCGGCGCGGCGAGGAGACGCGCGAGCTGCCGCTGGAGGACTTCTTCCTCGAATACGGCAAGCAGGACCGCCGCGAGGGCGAGTTCGTCGAGGCGGTGATCCTGCCCAAGCCGGCGGCGGGTGAGCGGTTCCGTGCCTACAAGATCGCCAAGCGCTTCGACCAGGACATCTCCGCCGTCTGCGGCGCCTTCCGCCTGACGCTGGATGGCGAGGGCCGGGTCGCCGACATCCGCATCGCCTTCGGCGGCATGGCCGGCACGCCCAAACGCTCCGCCGGGGCCGAAGCGGTGCTGCTGGGCCGCCACTGGACCGAGGAAACCGTGCGGCTGGGGATGGAGGCGCTGGCGGGGGACTACGCGCCGCTGTCCGACTGGCGGGCCAGCGCCGCTTACCGCTCCACGGTGGCCGCGAATTTGCTGATGAAGCTGTATGTCGAGACCAGCGACCCGGCGGCGGAGACCCGTCTGGTCGGCGACCGGAGGCTTGCACATGCCTGACGTGACGACGCCCATCGCACCCGCCCCCGAGCGCACCCCGGATCGCATCCAGGGCGCGGTCCACGACTCCCGCCGGCACGAGAGCGCCCACAAGCATGTCAGCGGCGAGGCGGTCTATGTCGACGACATCGCCGAGCCGGCCGGTCTGCTGCATGTCTATCTGGGCCTCAGCAGCCGGGCCCATGCGCGCATCCGCGCCATCGACCTGTCGCCGGTTAGGCAGGCGCCCGGCGTGGTGACGGTCTTCACCGCCGAAGACGTGCCGGGGGTCAACGACATCGGCTGCATGGGCAAGCATGACGAGCCGCTGTTCGCCTCCACCCTGGTCGAGCATGTCGGCCAGCCGATCTTCGCCGTCGCCGCCGAGACCCGCGACCAGGCCCGCCGCGCCGCCAGACTGGCGGTGGTCGAGTATGAGGATCTGCCCGCCATCCTGACCATCGCCGCCGCCCGCGACGGCGAGCGCACGCTCGTCACCCCGCCGATGACGCTGCGGGTCGGCGATGCCGACGCGGCGCTGGCCGCCGCACCGCACCGCGTGGCGGGCCGGCTCGCCATCGGCGGGCAGGAGCATTTCTATCTGGAAAGCCAGATCGCCATGGCGGTGCCGGGCGAGGATGGCGAGGTGCTGATCCACGTCTCGACCCAGCACCCGACGGAGGTCCAGCACATCGTCGCCCATGTGCTGGACCTGCCCAGCGCCGCGGTGACGGTGGAGGTGCGCCGCATGGGCGGCGGCTTCGGCGGCAAGGAAACCCAGTCGAACCTGTTCGCCGCCTGCACCGCGCTGGTCGCCAAGCGCACCGGCCGCGCCGCCAAGCTGCGCCCCGACCGCGACGACGATTTCCAGATCACCGGCAAGCGCCATGATTTCGAGATCGATTATAGCGTCGGCTTCGACGGCAGCGGCCTGATCCAGGGCGTCGACATGCTGTTCGCCGCCCGCGCCGGCTACGCCGCCGACCTGTCCGGCCCGGTGACCGACCGCGCGCTCTTCCATGCCGACAACGGCTATTTCTACCCGGCGGCGCGGCTGCAATCGCTGCCGCTGAAGACCAACACGGTGTCCAACACCGCCTTCCGCGGCTTCGGCGGCCCGCAGGGCATGGTGGCGGCGGAACGGGTGATCGACGAGATCGCCTATGCCCTGGGCAAGGACCCGCTGGAGATCCGCAAGCGGAACTTCTACGGCAGCGATCCCGAGACGGACGGCCGCAGCCTGACGCCCTACCACCAGACCGTCACCGACAACATCCTGCCCGACCTTGTGGCGCAGCTTGAGGAGAGCAGCGGCTACTGGCAGCGGCGGGAAGAGATCCGCGCCTTCAACGCCGGCAGCCGCATCCTGCGCAAGGGGCTGGCCCTGACGCCGGTGAAGTTCGGCATCTCCTTCACCGCCAGCCATTACAACCAGGCCGGCGCCCTGGTCCATGTCTACACCGACGGCAGCATCCAGCTGAACCATGGCGGCATCGAGATGGGGCAGGGGCTCTACACCAAGGTCGCCCAGGTGGTGGCCGAGGAGTTCCAGGTCGACATCGCCACCATCCGCCCGACCGCCACCAACACCGGCAAGGTGCCCAACACGTCCGCCACCGCGGCATCCTCCGGCTCCGACCTCAACGGCAAGGCGGCGCAGGCGGCGGCCCGGACCATCCGGGAGCGGCTGGTCGCCTTCGCGGCGGAGAATTGGGGCGTGGCGCCGGACGCGGTGCGGTTCGAGCGCAACCGGGTGCTGGTCGGCGACCGCGACATGAGCTTCGCCGATCTGGTCCGCGCCGCCTACATGGCGCGGGTGCAACTGTCGGCCACCGGCTTCTACAAGACGCCGAAGATCCATTGGGACCGCGCCACCGGGCGCGGCACGCCCTTCTATTATTTCGCCTATGGCGCCGCCTGCGCCGAGGTGACGGTGGACACGCTGACCGGCGAATATGTCGTCGACCGGGTGGACATCCTGCACGATTGCGGCCGCTCGCTGAACCCGGTGATCGACAAGGGCCAGATCGAGGGCGGCTTCGTCCAGGGCATGGGCTGGCTGACCATGGAGGAGCTGTGGTGGGACGGGCAGGGCCGCCTGCGCACCCATGCGCCCAGCACCTACAAGATCCCGGCCTGCTCCGACCGCCCGCGCATCTTCAACGTGGCGCTTCTGGAAAACGCGCCGAACCGCGAGGACACCATCTTCCGTTCCAAGGCGGTGGGCGAGCCCCCCTTCATGCTCGGCATGTCGGTCCTGCACGCCCTGTCCGACGCGGTGGCGAGCCTCGCCGGGCACCGGCTCTGCCCGCGGCTGGACGCGCCGGCCACGCCGGAACGGGTGCTGGCCTGCATCGCCGCCCTGCGGGAGCGGGAGACGGCGTCTTCCCAACCATGACGCCGCTGTCCGCCACCCTATCGCACTGGCTCTCCCGCGATGAACCCGCCGTGCTGGTGACCGTCGCCGAGGCGCGCGGCTCCACCCCGCGGGAGGAGGGGGCCGGCATGCTGGTGGGGCGGGAGGCCTGTGCCGGCACCGTCGGCGGCGGCCGGCTGGAATGGACCGCCATCGCCACCGCGCGGCGGATGCTGGAGGATGGCAGCGCCGCCGAAACGCTCGACCTTGCGCTGGGGCCGGCGACCGGGCAGTGCTGCGGCGGGCATGTGGTGCTGCGGCTGGAGCGCGCCGACGCCGGCACCGTCGCCGCCCTGGAGGAACGCGAGCGCCGGGTGCTGGCGGCGCGGCCGACCCTGCTGCTGTTCGGCGCCGGCCATGTCGGACGCGCGATGGCGACCGCCTTCGCCCCGCTGCCGCTGCGCCTCGTCTGGATCGACGGCCGGGCGCAGGAGTTTCCCGAAACGATCCCGGCGGGGGTTGAGCGCATCCTGACCGACAGCCCGCTCGACCCTCTGGCGGCGGCTCCCGCCGGGTCCGGCTATCTGGTGCTGACCCACAGCCATGCGCTGGACTTCGAGATCGCCGAGGCGGCCCTGCGGCGCGGCGATGCGGCCTATGTCGGCATGATCGGCTCGGCGACGAAGCGGGCGAAGTTCGAGCGCTGGTTCCGGGCGCGCGGGCGGGAGGTGGACGCCCTGGCGGGGCTGACCTGCCCCATTGGCGCCGCGCTGACCGGCGACAAGCGGCCGGAGGTGATCGCGGCCCTCGTCGCGGCGGAACTGCTGGTGGCCTTCGCGCGCCCTCTCAGCCCCCCTTTCACCCCATCGCCTCCGCCCCCGACACCAGCTCGATCAGCTCATTCGTGACCTGTTCCTGGCGCAGGTGGCGTGCCGTGGCGGTCAGCCCGTCCAGCGTGGTTTCGATGTTGTGGTGGGCCGTCATCATGGTGGAGAGGCGCGCCGCATTCTCGGCGGCGAAGCTTTCCATCGCGGCGTCGGCCAGCAGGGCGAAGACATACTCGTCGACCAGCCGGGCGATCAGCTCGCGCGGCGGCATGTTGATCAGCGGCGGCACCGGCCGGGCGCCGCCCTGCGGCAGACCGAGCGGCAGCAGCGGCCGGCGCACCGGTTCCGGCGGCGCGCCGCCCTCGGTCCGGCCGTAGAGCAGCTCCACCCGGCCCAGCCGCCCCTCCGCCGCCGCCTGATAGAGCGCGTCGGCAATGTGCCGGGCGGTGGCGGTGACGGCATCGGTGTTGGTCGCCATCGCCGTGCTCCAGGCCGGCGGGCGTCCGCGCTCCTCCAGCAGGGCGGCGCCGCGCAGGCCCACCACCCACAGCGCGCAGCCGTCCGGGGCGGCCAGCGCGGCCTCGACCAGCCTTTCGGCGAAGGCGCCGACGAAGCCGTGCTCCGGCGCGAACAGCACCAGCGCCGACCGGCCGTCATGCCCGTCCGCCGGCCACTGGACCGGCGCGTCGTCCAGCAGGGCCGCCGCCTGGGCCAGCGCCCCGGCGATCACCTCGGCATAGGCGCGGGTGCCGGCCAGCGTGCCGAGCGCCTGCTGCAGCCGCATGGCGGCCAGCGAGCGCATGACGTCGGTCACCGCCTCCAGCTCCTGCACGCTGGCCCGCCGGGCCTCGACATCGGCCAGCCGCTCGCTCATGGCGTCCCTCCGCCCGCCTCTCCGCCAAGCCCGGCGGCGGCCTGGGCGATCAGGTCGCGCAGCGCGGTCTTCGTGGCGTCGTCCAGCGCCTCGCCGATCTTGGGCGGGCGGACGGCGACCAGCCCGGCAAGCGCCGCTTGGAAACGCGGGATCGCCTCCAGCGGCAGCCTGTCCAGCGTGCCGTCGACGAGCGCCAGCAATTGCGCCGCCTGGACCGCCAGCGGACGGGGCGACAGGTGGCGCTGGGCCAGCAGAGCGCGCATGCGCTGGCCATGCGCCACCGCCTTGCGCGTCCGCTCGTCGACCAGACCGCCGAAGCGGGTGAAGACCTCCAGCTCCAGGAACTGCGCGTAGTCGAGCCGCAGCGGCTCGGCCAGGGCGCGCAGCACCGGCGGCTGCGCCTTGCCGCCGACGCGCGACACGCTGCGGCCGATGTCGACCGCCGGTTTCTGCCCTTCGTAGAACAGCTTGGCGTCCAGGCAGACCTGGCCGTCGGTGATCGAGATCAGGTTGGTCGGGATGTAGGCCGACAGGTTGCCGCCCTGGGTCTCGGCGATGGGAAGCGCCGTCAGCGACCCGCCGCCCCTGGCCGGGCTGAGCTTGGCCGCCCGTTCCAGCAGGCGGCTGTGCAGGTAGAACACGTCGCCCGGATAGGCCTCCCGCCCCGGCGGACGTCGCAGCAGAAGCGACAATTGGCGATGGACCGCCGCATGCTTGGACAGATCGTCGACGATGACCAGGGCGTGGCGGCCGCTGTCGCGGAAATGTTCGGCCATCGTAAACCCGGCATAGGGAGCCAGCCATTGCAGGCCGGGGGCGGCATCGGCGGCGGCGACGACGAACAGGGTGCGCTTTGCCGCCCCGCCCTGGCGCACCGCCTCGATGGCCGCGCGGACGCCCGACGCCTTCTGGCCGACGGCGACATAGACGCAGTATACGTCGCCATCCGTCTGGTTGAGGATGGCATCCACCGCGATGGCGGTCTTGCCGGTGGCGCGGTCGCCGATCAGCAACTCGCGCTGACCACGGCCGAGCGGGAACATGGCGTCGATGACCGCTGTGCCGGTCAGCAAAGGGGCGGACACCGCCGCGCGCTCCGCGATGGTCGGGGCGGGGCGCTCCACCGGCTCCCACCGTTCGGCCTCCACCGGGGGGCCGTCATCGAGCGGGTTGCCGAGCGGATCGACCACCCGGCCCATCAGCCCGTCGCCGACCGGCACGCGCAGCACCGTGCCGGTGCCATGGACGGTGCCGCCGGCGCTGACCGCCGCCGCGTCGCCGAGCAGGACGCAGCCGATCTGCCCGTCCAGATCCATGGCGAGCCCGGCCACCCCTCCAGGGAACAGCAGCAACTCGTCAACCCTCACGTCGGGCAGGCCGGAGACATGGGCGATGCCGTCGCCCACCGATTCCACCCGCCCGACCGATTCCAGCCGCGCAGCCGTCTCCAGCCCATCGAGCCGCCGCAGTGCGCCCGGTATCCAGGCGTCGAGCGCGTCCTCAAGCGACGGTGTCGGCAGTGTGTCGTTCGGCAGTGTGTCTTGCGGAGTCATGACGCGTCATCTCCTCCTTCGCCTCGGCCAGCGCCTGTTTCCAGCTGCGGCGGACGACGCTGTGGGCAAAATGTAGCTCCACCCCGGCGATCAGCGACGGGTCCTCGACCGGTTCCAAGGCCACCGGCCGGCCGAGCGTCGCGGCCAGCCGGTCGCGTGTCCGGGCGACGTCGGCTTCCGGCAGCGCAGCGGCGATGGCAAGCCGAACCGGCACCGGGTCGATCCCATCGGCCAGGGCATGGCGCTGGGGGACGCTCAACGCCTCCACCGCCGCGCAGGCCTCGTCCAGCAGCGGCACGGTCAAGGCAGCGGCCGGGGCGTCGCGCAGGAGCCGGGCCGCCAGTTCGGTGCCGAGTTCGGCGGCATGGCGCTGCAACGCCTCCAGCGCCTGCGCCCGCTCCTCGGCCAGCCGGCTGCGCGCCTCCTCCAGCGCATGGTCGGTCTCGCCCCTGGCCTTTTCCAGCAGGACGGCGCGTTCGGCCTCCGCCTCGGCGCGGGCGGCCGCGATCAGGCGGCCGCGCTCGGCCGGCAGGGCGGTGCGCTGCTCCTCCAGGCTCCGGCGTGCGGCTTCGGCGGCTTCCCGCGCGGCCTCGGCCTCGCTGCGGACGCGCTCGGTGGCGGCCTGCCGCTCGGCGATCACCGCCAGGACCGGACGGTAGAGGAAGCGGCGCAGCAGCCAGACCAGGATCAGGAAATTGACCGCCTGGAGCAGAAGGGTCCAACCGTCGATGTGCATGACGGACCTCGGGGTTGCGGCACTCAGGCGAACGGGTTGGCGAAGAGCAGAAGCAGCGCCACGACGAGGCAGTAGATCGCCATCGTCTCGATCATCGCCAGCCCGACGAACAGGGTTCGCGACAGGGTGTTGGCGGCCTCGGGCTGGCGGGCGATGGCCTCCATCGCCGCGGCGACGGCGCGGCCCTCGGCCAGCGCCGGTCCGATGGCGCCGACCGACACCGCCAGTGCCGCCCCCAGGATGCTGATGGCATGGACGTCCATGGTTGCTACCCTTTCTCGATGGTTCCGACGGCGCCGCCGATGAAGACCGCGGCCAGGATGGTGAAGATGTACGCCTGGACGAGGCCCAGCAGCAGCTCCAGCGCCATCAGCGGCACCGGCACGAACAGCCCGGCCAGCGACAGCACGATGGCGATGACGAACTCCCCGCTCATCACATTGCCGAACAGGCGGATCGACAGGGAGAAGGCGCGCGTCAGCTCCGACAGCAGGTTCAGAGGCAGCAGCAGCGGGCTGGGGTGGGCGAAGCCCTTCAGATAGGCCCACAGGCCGCGCCGGCGGATGCCCAGCACCTGCGACGCCAGCAGCACGATCAGCGCCAGCGCCGCCGCCGTCTCCAGGAAGGCGGTCGGCGCCTTCAGCCCCGGCACCAGCCCCGACAGGTTGGCGACCGCCAGATAGAGGAACAGCGTGCCCAGCAGCGGCAGGAAAGGCGTGGCGTCGGTCTGCATCGTCTCGCCGATCTGCCGGCGCAGCGTCTCCACCACCAGCTCCAGCACGGTCTGGACCGGACCGGGCCGCTCCACCCGCAGCCGCCGGGTCGCCAGTGCCGCGCCCAGCGCCATCGCCGCCATCAGTCCCCAGGTGACGACGACCGGCAGCGTCACCGGGACCGGGCCCAGCAGGAAGACGACCGGCGTCGTCAGCGGTGACTCGGTCATGGCGTCCTCTCCCGCGGCCCCTCCAGCGCGCCCTCCTGCATCCGCCGCTCGCGCCGGACCACGACGCTGCGCGCCAGCTGGAATCCGGCCAGCATCGCCAGCAGCGCCTCCGCCCCGCCCCAGACCGCGGCGATGGTGAAGCCGGCGGTGGCACCGGCCAGCCGCAGCAGATAGAGCGGCATCGCCCGCCGCACCCCGCCCACCGCATAGAGCCGCGCCGTCGCCGCCAGCCCGCGAAAGAACAGGGTGCCGAGCGTCAGGCCGGCCAGAGCCCCGGCAAGGATGGGGAGCAGATAGGGCGGCACAATCATGTCAGCGTTCCTGTTCGATGCGGTTCCAGGCGAGCCAGCCGCCGAGCGCGACGCCTGCAAACAGCAGCGCCGCCGTCCAGAAGATCCCGCCGCCGGCCCGCTCGTCGAGCCAGCGTCCGGCGAACAGCCCGGCCAGGGTCGGAACGATCACCAGCCAGCCGAGCGCCCCGATCAGGGCGAGGTTGCGGCCGATCGGCCGTTCGCCCTCGCGCTGCCAATGCTCCCGCCGTTCGCGGTGGCGGCGGACGCTGCCGGGAAGCGGATCCTTGTCGTCGGTCATGGCCTGTCCTCCCCGCCGTCCGCGGTGGGTGCGAATGGACCCGTGGGGCGCCGGTCGGGCCGCAGATAGGCCAGGATGTGGCGGACCGCCGCCAGATGCATGCGGCGGGCGCCGGAGCGGGCCTCTCCCTCCTCCTCCAGATTGCGGCGGAAGCGGGCGAGCACGTCGCGCTCCAGCGCGCGCAGGTCGTCGCCCGATACCGCCTCGCGCGTCGCCACGGCGACCTGCCCGCCATCGCGGATGGTCAGCACCCCGCCGTGCACGGCGCAATGGCCTTCCCGGCCGTCGGTGGTGCGCCAGCTGATGACGGAGATGGCCAGGGCGGTCAGCAGATCGG
Source organism: Azospirillum sp. TSH64 (assembly GCF_003116035.1). Taxonomy (GTDB): domain Bacteria; phylum Pseudomonadota; class Alphaproteobacteria; order Azospirillales; family Azospirillaceae; genus Azospirillum. The sequence goes on along the minus strand of NZ_LGQW01000015.1, from coordinate 535,951 downwards.
CATGGCCGGGCCAGATGCCGAAGGCGCCGCTGGCGTCTTCCGCCCGCATATGGCGGAGACCGGTGAGCGTCACGGCGACCGAGGTCGGGGTCGTGACGATGAGGGAAAGGTCGTTCATCCCGTCCTCCCGGCGCGGTCGCGCTCGCGGATCTGGTCCAGGGTCCCGGTCATGAAGAAGGCGCTTTCCGCCCAGTCGTCGCAGTCGCCGTCGAGGATGGCGCGGCAGCCTTTCAGCGTTTCCTCCAGCGGCACGCTGACGCCGCCATGGCCGGTGAAGGCCTCCGTCACCAGGAAGGGCTGGGTCAGGAAGCGCTGCAAACGGCGGGCGCGGCGCACGGCCAGCCGGTCGGCGGCGCTCAGCTCCTCCATTCCCAGCAAGGCAATGACGTCCTGCAATTCGCGGTAATGGGCGATGGTCTTGCGCACCTCCTCGGCCAGCCGGTAATGCGCCTCGCCCACCACCAGCGGGTCGAGCAGGCTGGAGGTGGAGCCGAGCGGATCGACCGCCGGATAGAGCCCTTCCGCCGCCATGGCGCGCGACAGAACGATGGAGCTGTCGAGATGGCTGAACAGCTCCGCCACCGCCGGATCGCTGAAATCGTCGGCCGGAACGTAGACCGCCTGGATCGCCGTCACCACGGCGCCGGGGGTGGAGGCGACCCGCTCCTCCAGCTCGGCGATCTCGCTGGCCAGCGTGGGCTGGTAGCCGACGCGGGACGGCAGGCGGCCGAGCAGGCCCGAAACCTCCGCACCGGCCTGGACGAAGCGGAAGACGTTGTCCATCAGCAGCAGCACGTCCAGCATCTCCTCGTCGCGGAAATGCTCGGCGATGGTCAAGGCGGTCAGGCCGACGCGCCAGCGCGCACCCGGCGGTTCGTTCATCTGGCCGAAGACGAGTGCCGTGCGGTCCAGCACCCTGGACCGCTTCATTTCCTCCCACAGCTCCTGCCCCTCGCGGGACCGTTCGCCGATGCCGGCGAAGACGGAGATGCCGGTGTGGCGCTCCACCATCTTGCGGATCAGCTCCATCACCAGCACGGTCTTGCCGACCCCGGCGCCACCGAACATCGCCGCCTTACCGCCGCGGGCCATCGGGGCCAGCAGGTCGATCACCTTGATGCCGGTCTCCATCAAGTCTCGGCGCGGATTGCGGCGGGCCAGCGGCGGCGGCCGGCGGTGGATCGGTGAGCGCGGGGTGTCGGGCGGCAGTTCCGGCCCGTCGTCGCGCGCAAGCCCCATCACGTCGAGCAGCCTACCCAGCACGGCCTTGCCCACCGGGGCGGTCAGCGGGCCGCCGGTCGGGCGTGCCGGCGTGCCGCGCCGCAGGCCGGAGGTGCCCTGGAGGGCGATGGCGCGGGCGGTCCGGGCGTCCAGATGGCTTTGGATTTCCGCCACCAGCCGCTCCGGTCCATCCCACAGGATTTCCACCGCGTCGAACAGCGGCGGCAGGGCGGCTTCGGGAAAGCGCAGGTCGATGACGGAACCGCGGACGGCAACCACCTGTCCTGGTTCCCGCTGTGGATCCGGGGCGGCAGGTCGGTCGGTGGATGGTACTTCGGCGGAAGACTGGACGGACATGGTCACTCCGGCCGGTTGGGCAGGATGGGAACCGTGCAGAATGGCGGTGGCGATGGCAGCGCTGCGGGAAGAAGCCCCACCCAACCTTCCCCCGTTGGCCGGGGGAAGGGGCGCCGGGAAGCGGCGCCGTCGGGGTGGAGGGCAACGCGTCAACCAGATCGACCACCAGACCCAAGGATAGACCTCTTCGCCGCGTTGCGGCATTGCGTCAAATCAAACCCTGTGCCCACAAATTGACTTAACCGACGCGGAGAGCGGCGTCCTGTCTTCGACCGAGCGCCCGATCCTCGACCCGGATTCGCACGGCGAGCATCGCGGTGTTGAGGAGGGAGAAGAGAAGGGCATAGCCAGCCATGCCGAAGGCGAGCGGAAGAGCGGCGATCTCCACCGCGACCGCCAGATAGTTGGGATGGTTGGTGAAGCGGTAGGGGCCGGTGCGGACCGGCGGCATTCCGTCGAGCACGACGATCCTGGTGGTCCAGCGCCACCCCAGCGTCGCCTGCACCCAGAGGCGGAGCGCCTGCATGGCGAGGAGGACCGCCAGCCAGGCCGGTTCGACGGGCACGATGCCCGGACCGTGAGTCCACAACGGGCCTCCCAGTGCTGCCTCCCAGAGGCCGGCCAGCCACCCGGCATGCAGAAGCATCATCCACGGGTAATGGCCGCGCCCATGCTCACGCGCACCTTGGGCCAACAGCGCCACGCGGTTGCGCCGGTCGATGACCAGTTCACTGAGGCGCTGCGCCGTCACCAGCAGCATGACGATGATCGGAGCTGTCACCGCATTCCCCGCCGCAGCGTGATCAGGTTGGCGGCAAAGCCGGGACCGAGCGCCAGAAGCGCCGCCCGGCCCGGCAATCCCGCCCGGCGCGCCCGGTCCAGCACGAACAGCACCGTGGGAGCGGACATGTTGCCGTGATCGGCCAGCACCGCCCGTTCATGGTCGAGGCTGCCGGTCTCCAGCCGCAGCACGTCTTCCAGCGCCGACAGAACGCGGGTGCCGCCGGGATGGCAGACGAAGCGGCCGATCCGCTCCTCCTCCGCGCCGCATTGGGCGAGCAGCCGGGCAAGGGCGGGGCGGAGATGGGCTTGCAGGAATTGCGGCAGCGCCGCCGACAGGACGATGCCGAAGCCGCCATCGTCGATGCGCCAGCCCATGATGTCCTGCGACCGCGGGAACAGATGCTGACCGGCACCCTCGATGACGGCGAAGGCGCGCTCCTCCGCACCGCCGCGCAGCACGCAGGCGGCGGCACCGTCGCCGAACAGGGCGCTCGCCACCAGATTGGCGCGGCTGCCGTCATCCTGCCGGAAGGCGAGGCTGCACAGCTCCATGGTCACGAACAGCACAATCCGGCCGGGGGGCGCCGCCAGACGCGCGGCGGTCGCCAGCCCCGCCACGCCGCCGGCACAGCCGAGCCCGAACAACGGCAGCCGCTCGATGTCCGGCCGGAAGCCCATGGCCTCGGCGAGCTGCGCCTCCAGGCTCGGCACTGCGAAGCCGGAGGAGGAGGAGACGACCACGCAATCGACCTCGGCGGGAGCGATGCCGGCATCCGCCAGGGCCGCTGTCGCCGCCTGGACGAACAGGGCCTCCGCCGCCTGCCGGTAGGCGGCCATGCGGTCGCTCCAGCCATGGGAAGTGGTGTACCAGTCGGCCGGACGGGCGCAGTGCCGCCGGGCGATGCCGGTGTTGGCGAAAACCCGTTCGAACTGGGGGAAGCCGGCAAGCCGGTCGCCGAAGATGCGGGTGGTGAGGAGGGCGGCCTCCTCTTGGGACAGGACATGGGGCGGCAGGCCGAGGCCCAAACCAAGCAAAGCCACGGGTGGGAACACGGGGGGCGGCTCCATTCGGGAAATCACGGCCGCAGCGGGGATGCTGGCGGCGCGGCGGGTGGGGAACACGCCGGCCCGGCCCTCTATTCGGTGCCGCGAAGGGGCCGAAAAAATTATCCGCGACCGAATAGCCGCCGGGGGTGGGGTGTTGTCCGCCAGCGCCGCGCTACGGCGAAGCGTTCCCCCCAAAAACTCCGGGAGAAGTATGATGAGCGTTCGTTCCAAGGCCGGAAGCACCGTCCTGGCCGGTCTTCTGTGCGCCGCCGTTCTCGGCACCGGCCTGCTGGCCCCCGTCTCCGCCCGTGCCATGGGCGACGACACCACCCCGACCTGCAAGCCGGGGGAGGTCTATGACAAGAAGACGAAGCAATGCGTGAAGCAGAGCGGCGCCAACCTCACCGACGACAACATCGCCGACTACGCCTATTCGCTGGCGAAGGCGGAGCGCTATCAGGAGGCACTCGACATTCTCGCGACGGCGCGCAACCAGGACAGCCCGGTCGTGCTGAATTACCGCGGTTACGCCACCCGCAAGCTGGGCCGCATCGACGAGGGCATCGGCTATTACCTGAAGTCGGTGGCGGCCGACCCCTCCTACGCCAAGGTCCGGGAATATCTGGGGGAGGCCTACATGCTCAAGGGGCGTTCCGATCTGGCGCGTGAACAGCTGGCGGCGATCCGCGCGATCTGCGGCACCGGATGCGAGGAGTACCGCGACCTCGAAGAGGCCATCGTCACGCCGGCCAAGGGCTGACGCCACCGGCGGAGGCGCTTCCCGCCCCAGGCGGGGGCGTTCCCGCCGCTTTGTCCGGTCATCGGGAAGGCGGATGATGGCTATCGTCGAGAGCGGCCGTGAGGCATATGGTCGGTCGCGGCCGGTACAGTGCCGAAAGGACCGGATCGTCCCGGATGCCATGCGAGGGAGCGGTGAGATCGCAAGCGAAGCGGAAGTCAGGCACGGCTTGTCCGTCACCTTGCCGCGCCTTTGGCGCTATGGCTTTGTCCTGTCGCGGCAGCGCGACTGGGCGGACGATCTGGTGCAGCAGACCTGCCTGCGGGCACTGGAACGGCACGGCCAGTTCCAGCCCGGGTCACGCATCGACCATTGGCTGTTCGCCATCCTGAACTCGGTCTGGCTGAACGAGGTCCGGGCGCGGCGGGTCCGTTTCGGCCAGGGAACCGTCGAGGCGGAGACGAGCCTGGAGGTCGACGGCGCGCGCGAGACCGAGGCGAAGGTTCTGGCGGGGCAGGTGATGAGGCTGGCCTCCGACCTGCCGGAAGCGCAGCGGGCGGCGGTGTTCCTCGCCTATGTGGAGGGCCTGACCTACCGCGAGGTCGCTGCGGTTCTAGACGTGCCGGTCGGAACGGTGATGAGCCGTCTGGCGGCGGCGCGGGCAAAGCTGGCGGACAGAATGAGCGACGGAGCGGCAAAATGACCGGAGAGAACGACGATCCCCCGATGCCCTCCGACGAGGAACTGACCGCCTTCATCGACGGCGAACTGGAGGAGGAGCGTCGCGCCCGCCTGCTCGACCTGATCGAGCGCGATCCGGCGGTCGCCGCGAGGGTGGAGCATCTTTCCCGCGCCAGCCTGCCCTACGGCGAGGCCTTCCAAACCTTGCTGGATACCGCCCCGACGGCGGACCTGCAACGCATGCTTGACGGTATGTCCGCGCCGCCGGCTGCCGCCAACGCGGCCGTTCCGCTGACCCGCCGCCGTCTGTTGGGCGCCATCGCCGCGTCGGTGGCGGCGGGCGTGCTGGGGGACCGGATGCTGGTCCGGTTGTTCGGAGCCGCCGACGGCGACGACCTTGCCGACGATGACGGCGGACCGGACCGGGAGCGCCACTGGCATGGCGTGGTCGCGCAATATATGGGGTTGTACACGCGGGAAACGCTGGGCGGGTCCACGCCCGTCCACGACATCCAGGCGGCACAGCTCGCTGCCCTGAACCGGCCGCTCAACCTGTCCCTGACCCCGGAGGCGGTGGAGGTCGCCGGAGCGGAATTCCGCCGGGCGCAAATTCTGTCCTATGACGACATGCCGCTGGCCCAGATCACCTATCTCGATCCGCGGAGCGGTCCGCTGGCGCTATGCATCCTGCGCCGTCCCGGCAGCGTGCGCGGGGTGGAGCAGGAAATGCGCCGCGGGCTGTCCATCGCCTATTGGAGCGGGCCTGACCATGCCGCCATTCTGATCGGCCGGTTGCCTCCCCAGGATCTGACGGCCAAGGCCGAAGTGGTCCGGGGGAGGCTGGCGATCTGATACGCTTGTCGCTCCGGCCGGGACGGGCTCGCCGATGGCGGCGCCGTCCCGGCCGGAACGCCTCAGCCCATGAACCCTCAGCCGATCTCGAACTTGATCCCCTGGGCGAGCGGCAGGGCGGAGGAGTAGTTCACCGTCGCGGTCTGGCGGCGCATGTAAGCCTTCCAGGAATCCGACCCCGACTCACGACCGCCGCCGGTCTCCTTCTCGCCGCCGAAGGCGCCGCCGATTTCCGCACCGCTCGGGCCGATGTTGACGTTGGCGATGCCGCAGTCGGACCCGGCGGCCGACAGGAAGCGCTCCGTCTCACGCAGGTCGGTGGAGAAGATGCAGGAGGACAGGCCCTGCGGCACGGCGTTCTGAAGCGCGATGGCCTCCTCCAGCGTGTCGTAGGTCAGGACATAGAGGATGGGCGCGAAGGTCTCGTGCCGCACCACCTCGGTCTGGGCCGGCATCTCGACGATGGCCGGGGTGACGTAGTAGGCGTTGGGGAAGTTATCAGTCAGCGTGCGCTCGCCGCCCGTCACCGTGCCGCCCTCGACCTTGGCGGACTCCAGGGCGCGCTGCATCGCCTTGAAGGCGTCGGCATCGACCAGCGGACCCATCAGCACGCCGGTCTCCAGCGGGCTGCCGATCGACACGGAAGCGTAGGCCGCCTTCAGGCGCGGCAGCAGCTGGTCCTTGACCGAGCGGTGGACGATCAGGCGGCGCAGCGTGGTGCAGCGCTGGCCGCAGGTGCCGACGGCGGAGAACAGGATGGCGCGCAGCGCCATGTCGAGATCGGCCGACGGCGCCACGATCATGGCGTTGTTGCCGCCCAGCTCCAGGATCGAGCGGCCGAAGCGCTCCGCCACCACTTTGGAGACCTCGCGGCCCATGCGGGTCGAGCCGGTGGCCGAGACGATGGGGAAACCGGGATGGGCGACCAGAGCCTCGCCAATCTCACGGCCGCCCTGGACGACCTGGGACAGGTTGGCCGGCGCGTCGCCAAAGCGGGCGACGGCACGGTCGAAGATCACCTGGCAGGCGGCGGCGGTCAGCGGGGTCTTTTCCGACGGCTTCCAGACGACCGGGTCGCCGCAGACCAGCGCCAGCGCCGCGTTCCACGACCACACCGCCACCGGGAAGTTGAATGCGGAGATGACAAGGCAGGGGCCGGCCGGGTGCCAGGTCTCCCGCATCGTGTGGCCCGGACGCTCCGAGGCGATGGTCAGGCCGTAGAGCTGGCGCGACAGGCCGACGGCGAAGTCGCAGATGTCGATCATCTCCTGCACTTCGCCCAGGCCTTCCTGGTAGATCTTGCCGGCTTCCAGCGAAACCAGACGGCCCAGATCCTCCTTGGCGGCGCGGAGTTCCTCGCCCAGCAGGCGGACCAGCTCGCCGCGGCGCGGGGCCGGCACCGAGCGCCACGCCTCGAAGGCGCGGGCGGCGTTGGCGACGATGTCCGAAACCTGCGACGGCGCGGTCTCCGCCACCGTGGCGAGCGTGGCACCGTCGACCGGCGAACGGGCGGTGAGCCCGGCTCCGCTGGAAGTCAGGCCGAAACGGGAGAGGATGTCGCTGTGCTGCACCGGGGTGGCTCCTTGGGTCAAAAAGCGAGGCATATGATGTTCCCTGTCCCATGCCGGGAGAGGGTGTATTCTCTCAGATCACTTTCCCTTCCCGGCGGCACGGATCTCGGAAAGCGTCCGGCTGGGGGTCAGGGCCTCGGGGTCGAGCTTGATGTGGATGATCGCCGGCAGGCCGGACGCGCGGGCGCGCTCGAAGGCCGGGGCGAACTGCGCGGTGGTCTCCACCGTCTCGCCATGACCGCCATAGGCGCGGGCGAAGGCGGCGAAATCGGGATTCTGCAGGCGGGTGCCGGACACGCGGCCGGGATATTCGCGTTCCTGATGCATGCGGATGGTGCCGTACATGCCGTTGTCGACGACCAGCACGATCACGGCGGCGCCCTCCTGCACGGCAGTGCCGAACTCGATCCCCGTCATCTGGAAGCAACCATCGCCGGCAAAGCACAGGACATCGCGGGTGCGATGCTGAAGCTTGGCTGCGATGGCGGCCGGTAGGCCGTAGCCCATCGAGCCGCAGACCGGTGCCGCCTGGGTGCCGAAGCGGCGGAAGCGGTGGAAACGGTGGATCCAGGTGGCGTAGTTCCCAGCACCGTTGGTGAAGATCGCGTCATGCTCAAGCCGTTCGTCCAGCCACGCCATGATGCGGCCCATCTGCACGTCGCCGGGGATGGCGTCGGGCGGGGTGCTCCAGGCGTCGTAAGCGGCATGGGCCGTTTCGGCGCGGGCGGCCCAGCCGGGCTTGGCGGTCACGCTCAGCCCGGCCATCGCCTCGAGGAAAACGGCCGGCGTGGCGACCATGCCCAGCGTCGGGCGATAGACGCGGCCGACCTCCTCGGCGCCGGGGTGGATGTGGACCACCGCCTTGCCCGGATTTGGAATGCCCAGCAGGTCGTAGCTCTGCGACGGCACTTCGGAGAAACGGTCGCCCAGCAGGATCAGCAGGTCGCTGTCCTTGACCAGCGCCGAAAGCTTGGGGTTGATGCCCAGCCCGATGTCGCCGGCATAAAGCGGGTGGCAATGGTCGAACAGCATCTGGCGGCGGAAGGTCACGGCCACCGGCAGGACCAGCCGTTCCGCGAAACGCTGAAGTTCAGCGACCGATTCCCCGGTCCAGCGGGAGCCGCCGACGACCAGCAGCGGTCGTTCCGCCTTGTCCAGCAGGGCGCCGAACGACGCCACCTGCGCCGGCGTGGGGGCGCCATCCACGGTCTCCGCCCGCGGGGCGACGGGGACGTCCGCGGTTTCCGTCAGCGTGTCTTCCGGCAGGGCCAGCACGACCGGGCCGGGGCGGCCGGCCATCGCGGTGTGGAAGGCGCGGGAGATCATTTCCGGCACGCGGTCGGCGCTGTCGATCTCGGCGACCCATTTGCACATGCCGCCGAACAGCTTGCCGTAATCCACCTCCTGGAAGGCATCGCGGCCGCGCATGCCGCGCTCGATCTGGCCGACCAGCACGACCAGCGGGGTCTCGTCCTGCTGGGCGACATGGATGCCGGAGGCGGCATTGGTGGCGCCGGGGCCGCGGGTGACGAGGCAGACGCCGGGACGCCCGGTCAGCTTGGCCTGCGCCTCCGCCATCATGGCCGCGCCGCCCTCGTGGCGGGCGACAACCATCTCGATCGGACTGTCGTGCAGGGCGTCAAGCACGGCGAGATAGCTCTCGCCCGGAACGCCGAACACCCGCCGCACGCCCTGCGCCTCCAGCGCCTCGACGATCAATTGACCACCGGTCTTCATCGCGAACCCGCCCCGCCCTGCCTATGGGAAATTCCCGGATCTCCAGGATATCGAGCGTGCCGTGCCGCGCGCCAGGGTGCAAACGACTTTCTTTCCACAGGTCATGAGCTTTGGTAATGAAGCGGCCATGGATCTGCAGCGCCGCCTTCTTCCGTCCATGAGCATGCTGTCCGCCTTCGAAGCGGCGGCCCGCACCGGCAGTTTTACCGCCGCGGCGGCCGAACTGTCGCTGACCCAGGGAGCGGTCAGCCGGCAGATCAAGGCGCTCGAGGAGCAGATCGGCACCGCCCTATTCATTCGCAAGGGCCAGCGGGTGACGTTGACCCCGACCGGCGCGCTCTATGCCGATCCGATCCGCGACGCGTTGCGCCAGATCGCGGCGGCCACGGTGCGGACCATCGCAGCCCCCAAGGGCGGCGTGTTGAACCTCGCCATCCTGCCGACTTTCGGCACGCGCTGGCTGGTGCCGCGGCTGCCGGCCTTCCAGACGGCGCATCCGCAGGTGACAATTCACTTCACCACCAAGCTGGCACCCTTCGATTTCCGTCTGCACGATCTGGATGCGGCTATCCATTACGGCTTCGGCGACTGGCCCGACGCCGTCTGCGACCATCTGCTGGATGAGGAGGTGCTGCCGGTCTGCTCCCCCGCATTCCTCAAGGCGCATCCGGTGGCGGAACCGGGGGACCTGCTGTCCCTGCCGCTGCTGCACACGAGCACGCGCGCCGATGCGTGGAACGAGTGGCTGTCGGCACAGGGGCTGCCTCCCCGGCCCGGTGCCGGCATGGTGTTCGAACAGTTCGCCACCACCGCCCAGGCGGCCGAGGCCGGGCTGGGCGTCGCCCTGCTGCCGACCCTGCTGGTCCGTGCCGAGCTTGACGACGGCACCCTGCTCCCCGCCATCGACCGGCCCCACCGCAGCGCGCGGGCCTATTACCTCGTCCACCCCCGCGGCAAGGCCAACCACCCGCCCTTTGCCGCCTTCCGGCAATGGCTGCTGGCCGAGGCGCGGGGGGAGCAGCCTCAGGCGTAGCTCACACCGCCGCCAACTCTCCGACCCCGTCTCCGTTGCGCCGAACCGTCATCCGCCGGTCGTGGAAGGCGGCGAGGCTGGGACGGTGGCCGATGCTGACCAGCGTCGTTCCGGGCAGGCGTGCGCGCAGCAGGCCATAGAGCCGCTCCTCCGTCTCCGGATCGCAGGCCGAGGTCGCCTCGTCGAGATAGAGCCAGTCGGGCTTGTGCAAGAGGGCGCGGGCAATGGCGATGCGCTGCTGCTCGCCACCGGACAGGCGTTGCGACCAGTGGTCCTCCTCCGCCAGACGGTCGGCGAAGCCGGCCATGCCGACAGCGTCCAGCACCTCGCGCACCGCCTCGTCCGGGAAGGCGTCGGGAGTGGCGGGGTAGGTGACGGCGGCGCGCAGGGATCCGATGGGCAGGTAGGGCTTCTGCGGCAGGACCATGCTGCCGTTGGCCGCGGTGGTACCGCCGGCCGCCATAATGCCCCCTGGCAGCGCGATCTGGCCGCGGCCGAAGGGCCAGATGCCGGCGATGGCGCGCAGCAGGGTGCTCTTGCCCGACCCCGACGGGCCGGTGATCAGCAGGGACTCGCCCGGCTGCACCGTCAGGTCGGCGCGGACCAGCGGCGTGCCGCCGTCCGGCAGGGTCAGCGCCAGCCCGTCCAAAGTGAGGGCGCCGTCGGTCGCCGCAATGCGCTCCACCCCGGCATGGTCGCGGGCATCGGCGCGGACAGCTTCCATGGCACGGTGGAAGCCGGTCAGGCGGCTGGTGGTGGCGTGCCAGTCGGCGAGGTTCACATAGGCGTCGATGAACCAGGACATTGCCCCCTGCACCTGCCCGAAGGCCTGCGAGGTCTGCATCAGCGATCCCAGTGGCAGGGCACCGCTGAAATAGCGTGGAGCCGCGACCAGCAGCGGAAAGATGATGGCGATCTGCCCATAGGCCGAAGTAAACCAGACCAGCCGCTTCTGCGTGCGCATCAGCGACCACCAGTTGGCGACGACACGGGCGAAGCGGTCGCCGAAACCGCGCGCCTCCTGCACCTCGCCCTGTTGCAGGGCGACGCTCTCGGCATTCTCGCGCAGGCGGACCAGGGAGAAGCGGAAGTCGGCCTCGTACCGTTGCTGGTCGAAGCTGAGCCGGGCCAACGGCTTGCCGATCTTGTGAGTGATCCAGGTGCCGCCGACGGCATAGACCAGCGCCACCCACACCATATAGCCGGGCAGGTCGATGCCCAGCCAGGGGATGGTGACCGATCCCGACAGGCTCCACAGGATGGCGAGGAAGGAGACCAGAGAGACCAGATTGGTCATGAAGCCAAGTGACAGGCTCAGCGTCAGCTGGACGAAGCTGCGCAGATCCTCAGCGATGCGCTGGTCGGGGTTGTCAGTGCCAGTGTTGGCGAATTGCAGGCGGTAATAGGTCTGGTTCTCCAGCCAGTCACCGAGATAGCGCTCGGTCAGCCAGCGGCGCCAGCGGATTTGCAGCATCTGGTTGAGGTAAAGGCGATAGACCGCCACCGCGATGAAAACCAGCGCCAGACCGCCGAACACCAGCAGGGCCTGGATGAATCCAGCCTGATCCTTCTCCTGCAAGGCATTGAAGATGTCGGCGTTGATCTGGGTGAACCAGACCTCCATGAACACCGCCGCCAGATTGAGGACGACGATCGCCGCCAGCAGGCCGCGCGCCGCCCATTTTTCGTCCGACGACCAATAGGGCTTGGTCAGCCGCCAGACATCGGACAGGAATTGGCGGGCGGCGGACAGGCGTCCGGAAGAGGACGGTGGGGAATACGCACGCGCGGGCATTGGTTGGGCACTCGCAAGCGGTCGGGACGATGCTTGCCGATTACCACCCTTTGCCGCAACTGAGGCATGAAATCGCTGTCACTTGCCGCGGATCATGTCCCAGCTCGCCATCAGCGCCCCGCCGGCGATCAGCGCACAGGCGGCCCAGACAGCCCAGCCGCCGCTGGCCTGCCCGAACAGGATCAGCAGCAGCGTCGAGGCCGGCGGCACGGCATAGGACAGCACGCCCAGCGCCCGGATGTCGCCGCGCTTCATTCCATGGTCCCAGACGAAGAAGGCCAGCCCGTCCGGACCGATGCCGAGGGCCAGCAGGACCAGCCATCCCAGCGCCTCATTCGGCCAGACGGTGGCATCCTCGAACAGCAGATGCCCGGTCAGGCCCAGCAGGGCGGTGACGAGGCAGAAGCCGCTGACCGCTTCGGTCGGGACGGAGCCGAAACGGCGTGACAGGACCGAATAGGCGCCCCAGAGCAGCGCCGCCGCCAAGGCCGCACCGTAGGCGGGCAGGTTGCCGCCCAGGGTGCCGGCGTCCAGGTGCAGTCCGCCGCTTCTCCCTGAAACGATCAGCGCGGTGCCGGCCAGCCCGCACAGCGCGCCGGCCACATGCGCGGCCTTCAGCCGCTCCCCCGGCAGCAGGGCGGAGAACAGGACGATGCAGAGCGGCCAGAGATAGTTGATGAGATTGACCTCCACCGCCGCCGATGGCGCCAGATGGAAGGCAAGGAACAGGCAGGCGTGATAGCCGAACAATCCGCCGACGCCGACCAGCCAGACGGGCAATGGCTGGCGCAGGGCCGCGATCACGCTGCGGCCGCGCAGAACCGCGACGCTGCTGCCGGTCAGAAAGGCCAGCCCGAAGGTGACCGCCACCAGTTGCAGCGGCGGCATGGCGCTGGACATAGAGGTCAGCAATGCCGCCGTCGCCCACAGCAGGATGGCGATGGAGCCGATGCCGGTGGCGCGCCGCACCTCCGCCATCGATGGCGTGGCGGCGGATGACCGGGACAGGACAGGGCTGGGCAGGGCGGAATTGGGAAGGGTGTCGGCGCTCATGCGGGGGTGCATAGCCTATGGGTCAGCCGCCCGCAATGGCTGTCGGGAGCGGCGTCTTGTCACCCGATTCCCGTCAACCGGCCCAGCCGGTGGGCCAGCGGTGCCAGCGGTGAACGAAGCCCGCCTCGCGCTCCAGCATCAGGCCCAGGCGGATCAGGCGCCGTTCCTCACCCGGCCGGGCGATCAGCTGGATGCCGAAGGGCAGCCCGTCTCCGGCAACCGGCAGGGTCAGCACGGGAAAACCGATCAGCGTGACGATGGCCGTGACACCGAGATAGTCCAGGATCGACCCCACCGGCTGCCCGTCGATGACGGTCACCTCGCCTTCCTCGTTCGGCCAGGGCAGCACGCCGCAGGCCGGGGCCGCCAGCACGTCGATCTCCTCGAACAGCGCGACGAAGCGGCGGTACAGTGCCGTGCGGGCGGCCTGCGCTTCCAGATAGGCATCGGCGGTGATGCCCGCCCCAGCCTCGATGTTCCAGCGGATGGTGTCGGTCAGCGCCTCGCCATGCTTGGCCAGCATCGGACCGAAGGCATGGCGGGTCTGGGCGGCACGCAGCGTCCGGAAGGTCGCCATGGCGTCGCCGCAGTCGGGATGGCAGTGCGTCACCGGACCGGCGACCCGCTCCAGCCGGTCGATCGCCTCGGCGAAGCGCTCGCGCACAGCCTGGGAAACGGTGGCGGCACCGAAATCGACGGTGGCACCCAGACGCGTTTCCGACCCTTTATCGCGGCCGCCGAACAGGGAGGTCGGGTCGCGGAGATCGCTGCCGGCCATCGCCGACAGCAGCAGCGCGCAGTCGGCCGTGTCGCGGGCCAGAACGCCATGGGTCGCCAGCGTGTCCCAGCCCAACGCCCGCCCCGGTGCCGGGATCAGTCCCGGCGTCGGCCGGATGGAGGCGATGCCGCAGAAACTCGCCGGAATCCGCACCGATCCGCCATAGTCGGTGCCATGCGCCAACGGCGCCATGCCGACCGCGACCGCCGCCGCCGATCCGCCGCTCGACCCGCCGGAGGTCAGGTTCGGGTCGGCCGGGTTGCGGGTCGGACCGTAGAGGCTATTTCCGCAGATGGCGCCGAAACCGAACTCCGGCGTGTTGGTCTTGCCGATGACGATGCCGCCGGCCGCCTCGATCCGGGCGACCGCGATGTCGCTATGGGCTGGCACATGGTCGGCATAAAGCGCGGAGCCGTAGGTGGTGCGGATGCCGGCGGTGTCGGTCAGGTCCTTCACTGCGACCGGCATACCATGCAGTGGTCCGACGGGCGACGGCAGGGCGTCCAGCAGGTCGGCGCGGGCGAGGGCATCGTCGGCGGCGACAGTCAGGAAGGCGGACAGCGCCGGCTCGGCCGCGGCGATGCGGTCCAGATGCGCCTCGACCGCCTCGCGGGCCGACAGCCCGCGCCGGGCCAGCCGCGCGGCGAGGGCGACGGCGCCTTCCCGCCACAGCGGGGTGTCTTCTCCGGTCATGCGTCTTCCCGTTTCCCGCCTTCCAACTTTTGGGCCGACGGTAGCGCGAAACCGGTGGTTTGCCCAACGAAGCGTCGGACAGGGCAGGGCTGCGTCAGCGCTGCTGCCCGGCCGAGGCGCGGCAGTCGTTCAGGATGTTGCCGACAGTCACCCGTTCCCGCTCATCCATGGTCAGGCTCCAGCGTGCCTTCACCAGGACCCAGTCGGCGACATAGAGGCAGATGCCGTCGCGCTTGGGCGGCAGCCACTCCTCCGGCCCCTTGGAGCCCTTGGCGCGGTTGGCCTCGCGGCTGGAAACCAGCAGGGTCAGCGGATCGCTGGTGTCGTTGGCGTAAGCGGCGCGCTTCTCCCGGCTCCAGTCATAGCCGCCGCTGGCATAGGCCTCCTCCAGCGGCACGCGGTGGTCGATGTCGACCATCTGCGGGTCGGTGTAGCGCTCGCCGGTGTAGGGATCGAGCCAGTCGCCGGACTTCACGCCGCAGCCCTTGGCGTCGAGCGTCGCCGGGCGGCGGGAATCGCGGATCAGCACCTTCTCGCGGGCATTCAGGCAGCCGCCGTCGAGCGCCAGCCAGTGCGGCCATTCCTCGCGCTGATAGCCCTTGCGCTTTTCGGGTTCCACCCGGATGCCGTCGAGCTGGCGGGCGACCTCGGCATAGTCGATCCGGTCGGCGGGGCGGGCGACGACCGACGGCGGAGGTTCGGCGGGCTCCTGCTTGCGCGGCTGGCGCGGGCGGTGGGTTTCCTCGCCCAGCAGACGGTCCAGGGTGCCGGGCGGGATGATGTGGAGCCGCTCGGCCACCGCGACGACGGCGAGGATCGCGAGGACGATCAGCAGCGCCCGGATGGGAAGGGATCGGCGGCGGGCCATGGTGCGCTCATCCTGATGGCGGCGTCCTCTCCCGGGGCGGGAGATGGAGTTTAATCCGCCCCCTCATACCCCGGTATCGGATCCAACCTCAAGGCATGCGGCCGGTCAGGGTGGCGCTCAGTCCCTGGAGCAGGCCGACCTGGCACACGGTGTCGAAGGTGGAGCGCAGCAGCGACGGGTCGCCGATCGACACGCGGATGTCGCCGGCCCGCGGTTCGGTGTGGCTGCGGCGAACCTTGCTGCCGCACAGTTCCTGCAACACTTCCAGCAGCATAACCAGCGAGGTCGCGCGTCCGGTGCAGAGGTTGTAGACCTGCGCGCCGGAAAAGCGCCGCTCCATCGCCAGCGCGAGGATGCGCACCACGTCGCCGACGAACACGAAGTCGCGGACCTGCTGGCCATCGCCATGGATCTCCACATCCTCGCCGCGGGCGACCCGGCGGGCGAAGATGGAGATCACGCCGGAATAGGGCGACATCGGATCCTGGCGCGGGCCGTAGACGTTGAAGAAGCGGAAGCCGACCGTCGGCACCCCCTGGATCGCCCAGGCGACACGGGCGTGCATCTCGCATCCCAGCTTGTCGACGCCATAGGCGGACAGCGGGCGCGGCAGCTCGTCTTCATTCAGCGGGGTGTTGCTGTTGTCGCCGTAAATGGCGGCAGAGGAGGCGTAGACCACCGGGATCGGACCGCCGCGCTTGGCGTCACGCGCCGCCTCGAACACGGTGACGGTGCCCAGCAGGTTGGTGCGGTGGGTTTCCGCCCACAGCTCCCGCGATTTCTGGACCGACGCCACGGCGGCAAGATGGAAGACGCCGTCAACCCCCTCGCCGGCATCGCCGGCCATTGCCTCGCGCACCGCGTCGGGATCGGCCACGTCGCCCACCACCAGCTGCGCGGCGCTTGGCTTGTTCTCCAGCCTGCCGCTCGACAGGTTGTCGAGGATCGTCACCCGATGCCCGTCGGCCAGCAGCCGGTCGGCCAGATGCGAGCCGATGAAACCGCAGCCGCCGGTGATGAGGTAATGCGCCATGGTCGGTCCAAGCCCTTCCTTCGTTGCACCGGCTTTGCCGCGTTGCAGCAGGGTCGCCGGAAATCCCCTTCAAGAGTCGGGAGACAACCGGCAGCTTGCCAGACCATCTTCGGGATAGGGTGACCCCCCAACAGGGGAAGCGGCGTGCTCCGTCCGGCGACGGCGAGGGCGAATCGGCAGCGCTTCCTCCATGACAGTTTCCGGACAGGCGGGACCGATGGTTCAACAGGGTTATCCACCACCTTGTCCACGGTTCTGTGGATAACCATGGTCAAGCTTGTGAGGTTCGAACGCGAGTCACGCCGGTCACACTGGTGCAGAAATGCTGCTGTGTACGAACGGTTGCTTGGCCGGATCCTTTGCTGCAAAGCACAACGCCAGCCCACACGAAAAGCCCCGCTGTGGCGGTTGTGCCACGGCAGGGCCGTTCGATGGCTGCGGAAGATGCTGTGGACGACAGTCCGGCTTGCGCTTGGCCCGACTATGCCCGTTCCGGCGTCAGCCTTGCTTGGGACCGATCGTCTCGGCCTTCACGGTGGCGAAAGCCCAGTCGAGCCAGGGCAGGACCGCCTCCATATCCTCGTTCTCCACGGTGGCGCCGCCCCACAGCCGCAGGCCGGGGGGCGCATCGCGGTAGGAGCCGGCGTCGAAGGCGGCCTCCTCCTTCTCCAGCAGGGCGGACAGCTTCTTGGCGAAAGCGGCCTGGGCCTCCTCCGACAGGGCGGTCACCTCCGGATCGGTGAAGCGCAGGCAGATCGAGGTGCAGGAGCGGTTGGCCGGATCCTTCGCCAGGAAGCCGGCCCAGCTGCTGGCCTCCTCCCATTCGGAGACGATCCGCAGATTCTGCTCCGACCGGCGAACCAATTGGGTCAGGCCGCCCAGCGACAGGGCCCAGCGCAGGCCGTCAATGGCATCCTCGACGCAGAGCATCGACGGGGTGTTGATGGTGTCGCCTTCAAAGATGCCTTCGATCAGCTTGCCGTTCTTGGTCATGCGGAAGATCTTCGGCAGCGGCCGGTCGGGCTGATAGCTCTCCAGCCGTTCCACCGCGCGCGGGCTCAGCACCAGCATGCCGTGCGCGGCTTCGCCGCCCAGCACCTTCTGCCAGGACCAGGTGGCGACGTCGATCTTGTGCCAGGGCAGTGCCATCGCGAAGGCGGCCGAGGTGGCGTCGCAGATGGTCAGCCCCTCACGGTCGTCGGCGATCCAGTCGCCGTCGGCCACCCGGACGCCGGCGGTGGTGCCGTTCCAGGTGAAGACGACGTCACGGCTGAAATCGACCGTCGACAGATCCGGCAACTCGCCATACGGCGCGATCAGGTTGCGGACGTCCGGCAGCTTCAGCTGCTTGGCGACGTCGGTCACCCATTCCTTGCCGAAGCTTTCCCAGGCCAGCATGTCGACGCCGCGGGCGCCCAGCATCGACCACAGCGCCATCTCCACCGCTCCGGTGTCGGAAGCCGGGACGATGCCGATGCGGTAGTCGCCGGGAATGCCCAGCACCGCGCGGGTGAGGTCGATGACCTCCTTCAGCTTGGCCTTGCCCGGCTTGGAGCGGTGGGAGCGGCCGAGCAGCGCGCCGTCGAGCGCGTCGAGCGACCAGCCCGGACGCTTCGCGCAGGGACCCGAGGAGAAGAGCGGAGTGTTGGGCCGGCGGCTCGGCCGGCTGGCGCTGCTGGAAGTCATGGGGCGAACTTTCTGGGGCGAACTTCCTGTCCCGGAACGGGAATGTGCGGAGGTCCGGACCTTAAAAGCTGCGCCTGTCGTCGTCAATCGAGGGTGTGGCGAAGGATACGGGACCCAGCATGGCCTCGGCCGCAGGTCCCGCACCGGTCGCCGTCTACTTGCTGCGGCCGATCTTGCCGTTGCGGTAGGTCCAGGCGGCGTCAGCTCCACCACCCGGCTGGGGCATGGAAACCGTCAGGGTGTCGTTGTCGATGGTGACCTGGGCGGCGTCGCTGCAGGAGCCGAAGGGATAGGAGACCGTCGGCTGCGGGCCGCCGACCTCCAGGATGCGGAAGCGGGTCGGGCAGTCCTTGGCGCCGGTGTCGGACTGGAACAGGGCGATCCAGCGGTCCTTCATCGAATAGGCACCGACGAAGGACAGCAGGTCGCTTTCCTTGTCGTCGAACACCGGCTTGTCGTTCACCGCCACCTGGGTGTGCTTCGGCCCGATGTCGGTCATCGTCAGCACGGTGTTGCCCAGCGCCGCCATCAGGCGCGGCTCGGCCGCGCTGGCGGAGGTCGCGATCCCGCAGGCGATCGAAAGGCTGCCCACCACCGCGGCGCACACACTAAGAACCCGCAAATGCCGTCTCCCTGGCTGCTGCGCCCCGGCGGGGCGGCTTTACCGAACGGCGCGCACCTTAATGCGGTGGGCGCTCCGCCGGAAGCCGTCCTTTTCGGTGCCGGTGTGCGGTCAGCGGCGGATTAGCGGATGTTGACGCTGAGACCGAAGCCCGGAACCACCGGCTGCGGCGCATAGACGACGGGCGGCGGGGCATAGATCACCCGCGGCGGCGGGGGCGGTGCGTAAACCACGGGCGGCGGCGCAT
>NZ_LGQW01000015.1:330762-517145 GCF_003116035.1 Azospirillum sp. TSH64 | reverse complement strand
GCGCGCCGACATCCGCCAGCGCCACATCGCGCTCGGGCCGGTCGCCGTGTTCGGTGCGTCGAACTTCCCGCTCGCCTTTTCGGTGGCCGGCGGCGACACCGCGTCCGCCTTTGCCGCCGGCTGCCCGGTGGTGGTCAAGGGCCACGGCGCCCATCCCGGCACCTCGGAACTCGTCGGCCGCGCCGTCCAGGCGGCGGTTGCCTCCTGCGGCCTGCCCGAAGGCGTCTTCTCCCTGCTGTTCGGCACCGGCAACGAGATCGGCACGGCGCTGGTCGCCGATCCGCGGATCAAGGCAGTCGGCTTCACCGGCTCGCGCGGCGGCGGGCTGGCGCTGATGGGGGTGGCGGCCAAGCGGCCGGAACCGATCCCGGTCTATGCCGAGATGAGCAGCATCAACCCGGTCTTCCTGATGCCGGCGGCGCTGGCCTCGCGCGCCGAGGCGCTGGGCAAGGCGTTCGTCGCCTCGCTGACCATGGGGGCCGGGCAGTTCTGCACCAACCCCGGCATCCTGCTGGCGGTGGACGGGCCGGACCTCGACCGCTTCGTCGATGCTGCGGTGGAGGCCATCGGCGGCAGTGCCGCCTCGACCATGCTGACCCCGGGCATCCATGCCGCCTTCGACAGCGGTGTCACCAAGCTGGCCGGCAGCGGTGCCGTGACGACGCTGGCGCGCGGCCTGGCCTGCAGCGGGCCGAACCAGGCGCAGGCGGCCTTCTTCACCACCACGGCGGAGGCCTTCCTGGCCGACACGGAGTTGCAGGAGGAGGTGTTCGGCGCCGCCTCGCTGCTGATCCGCTGCGCGGACGTGGCGGCGATGACGGCGGTGGCGGAAAGGCTGGAAGGCCAGTTGACGGCGACCTTGCAGATGGACGGGGAAGACAAGGCCGCGGTGGCCGGGCTGATTCCGACGCTGGAGCGCAAGGCCGGGCGCATCCTGGCGAACGGCTGGCCGACCGGGGTGGAGGTCTGCCACGCGATGGTGCATGGCGGCCCGTTCCCGGCGACGTCCGACCCACGCAGCACCTCGGTCGGCACGCTGGCGATCCGCCGCTTCCTGCGCCCGGTCTGCTACCAGGACATCCCGGCAGAGCTGCTGCCGGAGGCCCTGCGCGACGGCAACCCGCAAGGGATCTGGCGCCGGGTCGATGGGGAATTGGGGCACGACTGACCGTCTGTCGGGACGTGGGGCAGCGGCAAGTCAGCCCCTGCCCCTGCCCCGCCGCTCCATCGCTGCCCGCAACAGGGCGGCGAAGCGGAAGGGGGCGTGCAGGGACTTGCTGTAGGGCAGCGTCGCGAACCAGCCGAGGACGAGGCCGAGATGGACCAGCAGCAGCGGTCCCATCGCCGCCGTCTCGCGCAGAGCCATCAGCCCCAGGCCGCTGGCCGCCACCAGGAACAGCAGCGCCAGCAAGGCACAGTCCGCACCGGTAAGGCTCGCCGCCACAGGCGCGGGATCGGCGCGCAGCTTCAGCAAGGCCAGCCCAGCCGTGCCGATCACCATGCCGACCCCGCCAAGACTGCCGAACAGGACCGGCAGGCTCGCCGGCGGATACGGTGCCGGCCACCCCAGCAGATGATCGTACACGGTTGCCACGCCGGTCGAGGCGAAGCACAGCGCCACCCCGTAGAACAGCGCGTGGTGGAAGCGGCGACGCGCCTGGGAAAAGCCGTCATCCCGGTCGTTGCAGCCGGCCCCGCCGCCGCCGAGATTGCGCAAGGTGGCGGCGTCGGACAGGGCATCGCGCAGCGCCGGCAACAGCGGCACGCCGGCCGGCGCCGGTCCCATGCCGCGCCAGAAGGATGCGACACTGAAGCCGATGGCGATCAGCGACCACAGCATCGCCCCCCCGGCGACACCGGCGATAATTTTCCACGGCACCAGCCGGTAGAAGGCGCCCGGCCCCGATTGTCGCGCGAACAGCGTCTCCGGCGGGACCCACAGCAGGGCCGGAACGACCACGAGGGCGACCGCCGACAGGACGACGGCAGCCATGGCGGCAACCGCGGACCATCCCGCATGGGGCACTCGTCCCCTGAGCAGCGGCGGCCAGACATGGTCGCGATAGGACTGCTGCCGGACCAGACTCAGGCTTTTCGGCAGGTTGAGGTCGAAAGCGTGGGGCGGCGCGTATTGGCAGGCATGATAGCAGGACCGGCAGTTGTGGCAGAGGTTGGACAGGAAGGTCAGATCCTCCACCGACATCGACCGCCGCGATTTCAGCGCAGGGAAGACGGCGCAGTAGCCGTCGCAGAACCGGCAGGCGTTGCAGATGTCCAGCGCCCGGCGGGCCTCCGCCGCGATCCGCTGCGCATCGTCAGCGCAGGGCATGAGCCGCCGCCTCCCGACCGGCGATGCGGCCGAACACGGCGCCGATGGTCATGGCGCTCCCCGCCAGATAGCCCGTTCCCAGGATGTTGGGCGCCATGATGATTCCGGCGGCATGGACTCCGTCGATGGCCGTCCCGTCCGGCCGCAGCACGCGTGCCAGCCCATCGACCCGCACCCCCAGGCAGGTGGAGGTGACGCCGGCCCGCACCGGGTAGGCGCCGAAGGGCGGGACCGTGACCGGCGCGGCCAGCCGGGTCTTCGGCGGATGGATGCCCGCCGTCGCACCGCCGCCGGCGACCGCGGCGTTGAAGGCCGCCACCGTGGACTCCAGCGCCGGCGGACCGATGCCCAGAGCCGAGGCCAGCCCGCCGACGCTGTCCGCCTGGATCGCCGGGAAGATGGAGGGCCGGAACCGCCCGGCAATGGCGGAATCGAAGACCGAAAAGGCGACGGCGCCGGGGCAGTGGGCCACCAGCTCGCCCCAGGCCGTGTAGCGCGACGGCCCGACGACCGCCCCTTCGTCGGCGAAACGCCGGCCGTCCCGGTCCACGACGATGCCATGGGGAAGGCCATCCAGCCGCGTGACGATGCCGCCGTCGAACGGCGGAGCGCGGCCATCCACGGCCACCACATGGCAGCGGTCGGCCGCCCCAACCGGGTCCGCCCCCTCCTCCAGCAGTGCCTTCAGCGGGACGCCCGTCGCATGCGGGGTGCCGCGGACCGTGACTGCGCCGGCAGCCCCGCCCCACTGCCGCCGAAGCCAGCCGGGATCGGCCTGGAACCCGCCGGAGGCGACAACGAGCGCTCCTGCCCGGATGGCGATGCCTGCATCGCCGACGGTGACGGCCGGCGGCCCGTCCCGCAGATGCAGGGCGCGCACGGCGCTGTCGTAGCGGACGACGACGCCCAGCGCTTCCGCCGTGGCGTAGAGCGCGTTGACCAGAGCTTTCCCCCCGCCCAGGAAGAAGGCGGTCTTGCGGCTGTAGGGCAGGACGTCGTCGGTGCCGCGGTGAAACCGCACGCCGTTGCCGGCCAGCCAATCGAGAATGTCGGCACTGGCGTCGATGAACCGGCGCGCCAGCCCGCCATCGGCGGACGTTGCGGCAGCCCCGGCCACCCGTTGCAGGTCGGCCCGGTAATCGTCGGCCGGATAGCACCCCCGCACCCACGGTGTCGGTGCGTCGTGCATGACCCGCATGTTGCGGGAGTGGCGGGCGTTTCCTCCACGCAGCGACTTGGGTGCAGCCTCCAGCAGCAGGACCGCAGCCCCGGCCCGGCGGGCGGCGATTGCGGCGCAGAGCGCCGCGTTGCCGCCGCCCACCACCAGAACATCGCAGTCGCACGAAACGCGGGTCATCGATCCGTCGCAGCAGAAGGCGGTCCGCCCCCGGTCTGCCGGACGAAGCCTGGAAAGCATGGCTTTAGCCCCGGACGGCATGGCAGGGGAAGAGGCGGCACCTGCGACACAGCGCAGCGGCCATTGGCAAGGTGCCGCACCGGGACGATGGCCTCCCCGCCTTGTTAAGGCAAAATTGGTTTTCCATAAGCCATGCTTGACTCCTGCACAGATTTTGTGTGCAGTGCAACATAACCCCGCTCATGAACCTGGACGGCCGCCCGCCGGATCGAGGCGCCCAACCGAGGTCGCTCCCCCACTCCATGACGGCTGGAGTTGTCATGATCGAGTTGATCTTCGTGGTTTGCCTTGTTTCCAGTCCGGACCGCTGCACCGTCGAACGCCCGCAGTTCCAGGAGCCGTTCGTCAATGTGATGGCCTGTTCGCGCACCGGCCTGTTCCGCGCCGCCGAATGGGCGGAGCAGCACCCGAAATACACCGTGCGCCGCTGGAAGTGCGAACCGCGCCAGATCTGACCTCACAGGATCCGGCGATACCATCGCATCTCCCCGAAAGAGGCCCACCTCTTTTGAGCCTGCCAATTCCATCCGTATCCATGATTGTTTATACGGCAATCATCGAGGGCCCAAGGGCGCAAGCCCGATGGACCGGGATGGAAGGGGTTTGGGCATGCCTGTTCGCATCGCGTTCATCCTCGCCGCGGCCTTGCTGTCGGCTGCCCCGGCAGCCGCCGGCCCGGCCAACGACTATCCCACGGCGGCGCGGGCCGATTATGTGATCGCCTGCATGGCGTCGAACGGGCAGTCGCACATCGTCATGGAGAAATGCGCGTGCAGCATCGACGCCATCGCCGACCGCATCACCTATGACGACTACACCGCCATCGAGACGGTGAAGGTGATGGCCGACCAGCCGGGCGAACGGGCCGGGATCTTCCGCAGCTCCGGATGGGCCAAGGATTTGATGGACCGCTTCCGCCAGGCCCAGATCGCTGCCGACCGCCAGTGCTTCTGAGGGAAGGCTACAACGCCGGACCGTCCTTGGCGTTACCGGCGCTCAATGAAACGCTGTGGGTGAAGGTGGCGCCCTTGGTGTCCTGCGCGACCACATCCAGGCTGCCGCCCGCGCTGGGCAGGAAACTGAAGCGCAGGTTCGGATCCTCGCTGATGGAGATGTCGGTGTCCGCCTCCAGCACCGTCCGGCCGCCGGCGCGGATGACGATCGACTGGATATAGTGGGCGGGGATGTAGGTGCGGCTGACCTGATCGAACTGGAGCCCGCTGCTGTTGGGGTGGCTGACCATCACCTGGGCGGTGGCGGAGCTGCCGGTGGACAGCGTCTCCGGAAGCTTCACCTTGATGCGGCCGAGACGCGCCATCGCCTCCTGCGGGTCCTTGACGGCGGGAGCGGAGCAGCCGCCGGCAGCCTTGACGTAGACCGCCGTCATCAGCAAGCGGCCGTCCTCCGTCTCGCCCACAGCATGGATGTTGGTGTATTCGTTGACGCGCACGCGGGTCTCGATGCCGCTGCCGGCGCTGGCCGGTCCGAAGCGGAAGGTGGCGGCCAGCGGCACCGGGTTCTTGTCGACCAGCAGAGACAGCGACTTCAGGCGAAGCGACGGCTCCACCTCGATCCGCACCGGGACCAGGGCGGCGTCATGGGCACGGGCCGGCGCCTCTATGCGGATGAGGGCGCCGGCCTCCTCGACCGGGCGGTCCTTGAAATACATGTCGTGCAGCATGTCCCAGCGCGCGGCATCCTCCGCCGCATCGGTGGCGGCATGACCCGGCATGGACAGGACGATCAGGAGGCCGGCCAGCAGCCCCATCGGCGGATATCGCATCATCGTTCCCGCTCCTATTCCCATTCCAGTTCGGCGAAGGTCGCCGTGACGTTGCGCGGGTTGTAGGCATCGAACAACAGCCAGCGCTCCCGCTCCTCCTCCGCCACATGGGCGACGGCGTCCTGGATGCCGCCGCCCGCCTTCAACACCCGGCGCACCCCCTCCACCAGCACCGTCAGGTAGCGCCGCTGGGCATCCAGCGCTCCCGGCCAAGCCACGCGGGCCGGTCCATGGCCGGGGACGGCACGCACCGCCGGCACCCGCTCCAGCCGGTCGATCACCCGAAGCCAGCCCATGGCATTGCCGTCGACCGCCGGGACATGGTCGACGAACAGCAGGTCGCCCGTGAACAGCGTCCCCGTCTTACGGTCGAAGACGGTCAAGTCGTTGTTTGTGTGCGCGGTCGGATAGGCGGTCAGCACGAGGATGCGGTTGCCCAGGTCGACCCGCACCTCTTCGGCCACCGGCCGGTCGACCCGGACCGGGGCGATCCCGGCCGCCGCCCCGGCCCCCAGCTCCTCGGTCAGCCGTTGACGGTAGACTTCCTGGCGGGCGGCCAGCGCGTCGCGCAGGTTGGCATGGCCGGCGATGGGCACGCCGGCGAAGGCGGCGTTGCCGAAGACATGGTCGGGGTGCATGTGGGTGTTGATGACGATGACCGGTTTCCTGCCGGTCCGCGCCGCAATGGCCTCGCTGAGACGCACCCCCAGCTCCGGCGTGCCGCCGGTGTCGATGACCGCGACGAAGCTGTCGCCGACGATGAAGCCCATGTTGGCCGTGTCGCCAGCGTTGTCCGGCGCCGGCTCGGCGATGGCCCCCTGGTGGACAAAGACCCCGGGCGCGACCTCCGTCATGGCCAGCGGTTCCGCCGATGCTGCCAGAGCCACCGTGACGAGGAATACCCCCACGGCGACAGGCCCAGCCCGTCCAGCCGCGCCGCAGACATCGAGCGCGGTCGTCATGACTGCGCTCCCTCGTAGCCGGCCTGCGCATGCTCCAGACGATGGGCGAAGAGGCTGGCGACAGTCAGGTCGGCGGAGGTGCCGGGGTTGATGCCCCGCCATTTCAGGTGCGCATCGAAGACGAACAGATGCTCCCGCCGGATGGCCGCCGAGGATGCCGCGGCGACCTGCCGGCGCACCTCGCGGGCTTCGGACAGCACGGCCGTGGCGCGATCCTCTCCCTGCTTGCGCAGGATATGGCTGTCGGGAAAGGCGGTCAGGAACTCCAGATAAACGGCTTCTGCGACCGTGACGGCGTCGCTGTCCGGCATCGACCGGGCGCGGGCGACGCCGATGTCGAAGACATCCCGGAAGCCGTCGGCATATTGGGCGGCGATGCGGTCGCGCGACCGGGCCGCCGCCATGGCTGTGCGCAGATCCACCGTCGCCGGCCCGGCGACGTCATGCTCCGCGGCACGACCGAGCCCGCCGGGCGATGCGAGGCGGATCGCCTCGAAGGCCGCCTCGGCATCCTCGACCGTCAGCGCCGCCAGCACGCTGGACAGCCTGTCGCGCAGTGAGTGCGTTTTTGGACTCTCGGCGGCGCGGGCCAGCGGGGCGCAGAGCAGCAGGATACCCAGGTTGGTGTTGCACCCAACCACCGAGCGGGTTGCCTGCACCGCCCGCAGGATGCGGTCCCCGACCGGGGCACCGGAGCGGGCGATCTCGGGCGCCGCGGCTTCCGCCGACAACAGGAAGTCCTCCACCGTCATGCCATGGCCGGCGGCATGCACATGGACGTTGCCGGGCTTCAGCGCCACCACCTCCGCCCGGCAAACGGCCATGAACAGTTCCGCGGCCACAGCGCTCATCGCTCCGTTCCCGCACCCTCCGCCCCGCCGAAGGACCGGTCGAGCATCTCCGAGGCAAGATGCCCGCCGTGAAAGCTGCGGCCGCTGTCGAGCGCGGTGACCACCACGCGCGCCGGGGCGAACAGCAGCGGGTCGATGGCGTAGAAGTCCTTGTTCACCGCCGCGAACACCTCGGCGAAAGGGCGGCCGTAATCGCGGGACTCCGTGCTGGGCAGGCGTTTGGCCAGATCGGCGGCAGCATCGTCGGGTCCGGTGACGAAGAGCTGGACGGTGCCGCCGAACAGGATGGCGTCGTTGGTCCGCCCCATCGCCTCGACAAAGCCCTTGCCGGGTGGCGGCAACGGGGCGACGCCGATGCCGTCGGCGACATGGTCCAGCGGGAAGCCCAGTGCGTGCACCTTGTGCATGGCGACCTCCAGCACGCGGGCGACGATCTGCACCGTGCCGGCGAGGCTGGCCGTCGGCGTCAGCACCAGCGTCAGCCGCTCCGCCGCCACCCCGCACCCGGTTGCGATCCGTTCGACCAGCGGCGCCGGCGGCACGGTGCCGCTTTCCAGCACCAGCACGGCATGGTCGCCGCTGTCGGCATAGCCCAGCTCGTCGAACAGCGGCTCCTTGCGGGCGAGTGCGCGACCGGGACCGGAGCCGAGCGCGAAGAAGGAGCCGCCCTCGTCCTTGTGCGACAGGCTCCAGCCGGCATATTGGCTGCCGAGGCAGGCCAGCACCGGGTCGGTGCTGTGCACCGCGACCTGGAACGGCCAGCGGTCCGACCGGGTGTCGGCCTGGAGCGTCACCCGGCCGAGACCGCCCATGCACAGCTCGGCGATGCGGCGTCCGGCCTCCAGCCCGCCGGGATGGGCGATCCCGCCATCGACGACGGTGGCGCCGGCCACGCGGTCGATGCCGAGCCGTAACCGCACCGCATCGGCGACCAGGGCGGCGGCGAGGGGAGCGGACAGGACCGACAGGCTGGGGCGCCCGGTCATCGCAGGTCGAGTCATCATTTGCCCTTTCCGGCGATGGTGCGCGCCGCGTCCATCGCATCCTGGAAATCGAAGGCGACGGCGGTGCCACCGGTCTGCATCCGCTCCAGCAGATGGTGCTGGACCTTGAACTTGACGTTGCCGATGGCGAGTGCGCCGATGCCGACGGCGTTCGGTTGGGCAGGCAGGGAAATGCCGTCGTCCTGCACGCCGACCCCGTCCACCCCGGCCGGCGGCACGGCGTTGATGTCGGCGGCGACGCGCAGACGCTTGGCCGCGCGCAGATCGTCGGCGGTCAGCACCGTCACCCCCGCCTTGCCGCAGGCCAGCACGACCTCCGCCCGCTCCATCAGCGCCGCCTTGCCGCCGGTCGATGTGTCGGCGCAGGACAGCGTGACGCCGTAACGCTGGCCGAACTCCTCCGCCTTGCCCTGCACGGCCGACACGCCGCGATGGCTGACCAGGGTGACGCTGCCGCCGGCCTGGGCAGCGATCAGTCCGGCGATGCCCCCGACGACGCCGGTGGCGCCATAGACCTGGACATCCAGGCCGGTCAGGCCCTCCACCCCCAGCCGCCGCAGCGCACGCTCGACCACGGCGACCATGGCGGCGGCGGTGGTGAAGGCGCCGGACGGGTCGGCGAAGACCGAGATCCGGAAGGGCGGGAACATCGCCTTGCGCGCCACCTCCAGCATGTCCAGCGCCATCGCCGCATCGCGCCCGCCGATGAACAGGCCGGTGCGCACCGCGTTCTTCGGATCGCGGGAGAACATGGCATCCTGCGTCAGCGCCTCGACCTGCGCGGTCTCGATGCCGGTGTAGGGCACCACCGTATCGATGCCGGCATCCACGGCCATGTTGACGTCGAACGGGCTGACATTCGCCAGCGGCGTGATCATGTGCAGCACATAAGGGGCGCCCATGCCTGTCTCCCTCCGGTCATTCCCCCGCCGCCCGCCGCATCGCGGGCGTGAAGTCCGCCTCGGCGGACAGGTTCCGCACCGTCGCACCGGCATTCCGCCCGCGGCAGACCATCACCTCCAGCGGCGACCCGGTCCAGCGCGTGCGCATCTCGCCGGCCAGCCGTTCCGCCTGCCGGGCATCGCCGACGATGGCGAAGCCGGTCGGTCCCCAACTGCTCTGGCCGACCCCGGCGATCCCCTGCGCCTCCAACCAGGCCAGCGCGTCCGCCACCACGGGGCTGGTGAAGCGGCCGCCCTGGGCGGGCGCGAAATGGTCGCCGACCGTGCGCTGAAGCTCGCCGATGGCCTGTCCGAACCGGTCGGCGTCGCCCTCGGCCAGCGCCGGCAGGGCGACCATCAGCATCAGCCGGCACAGATGCGCCGCGGCGTCGGGCGGAAAGGGCGGCAACCGGCGGAATGCCTCGGCCTCCGGCGCGCCGTGCAGGCCATGGCCGCCGCGATGGAGCAGGAGCAGGATGCGCCACTCCCCCGGAAACGGCGCCCGCGCGATCACCGGCGGCGCGGCGTCGAGCCCGCCCCGGCCGCCGTCGAGCAGCACCCCGCCCTGCTCGAACGCCGCCAGCCCGATGCCGGACCGGGCCCCCCGCTCCAGCGCGCGGGCCAGATCGCGGGCCGCCGTGCCGCGCCCTTCCAGGCAAACCAGTGCCGCGGCGACGGCAAGGTCCGTCTGGGTGCCGGAGCCCAGCCCGACATGGGGCGGGATCGCCTCCTCCACGGTGACCGCCACGGCGTCGGGCAGCCCGGCTTCGCGCCCAAGCCGTTCGATGCCGCGGCGGACCCGCTCCGCCGATGGACCGCTGACGGTCAGCCGGTCGGCGGGCCGGGCACGCAGGGCGATGGCCGGGCGGTCGATGGCAATGCCGAGACTGCCGAAACGGCGCCCCAGCCCACCGTTCAGATCGACGAAGCCGGCATGCAGGCGCGCAGGCGCACGGACCCACACCTCCCCTATCCGATTGCGCTGGTGGCTCATCTGCATTCCCTTTGCGCGGGTCACCGCACAATGTTAGCGTTACGAACAAAATTGTCCGTAGCGCGAACGAGTATCCGCGTGCGGTAGCCCGAACGGGGCAAGACATATCCAGGGAGGAAACCGGGCATGAAGCGGATGCTTTGCCTGTCGGGGACCGACCATGCCCAAGACTCGGATTTTCAATTTCGGAACCGATGCTTGGGCGGATCGTGGCGAAGATCGCAAAGGTCGATGAATTCTTCGGTCTGACTTCACTCATCCCGCTCAGACGATTGGGGGGCCATGAGCTTCCACCCCGACATTCTCTGCCCGTTTTGCGGGCTCGGCTGCGGCGACATCGGGATCGACCGGGATCCGTCCGGCATCGCCCCGCGGCCGAGCGGCTGCCCGCAGGCCGACCGGCTGTTCCGGCGCTCCCTGGCGGTGCCGACGGATGCCCGTCTGGGTGGAGCCGCCATTTCCATGGACGATGCCATCGCCGAGGCGGTCCGGTTGCTGGAGGCCAGCTGCGCACCGCTGATCGCCGGACTGGCGGCCGATGTGGACGGCGTGCTCGCAGCGCTCAGCCTCGCCGAACGCGTCGGCGCGACCGTAGACCATGAGCGCTCGGACGCCCTGTTCCGCAATCTGTCGGTCCTGCGCCGCTTCGGCTGGTCGGTGACCACGCTGGCGGAACTGCGCAACCGCTGCGACCTTGTCCTGGTCGTCGGGCCGGACCCGGCCGCGGCCTTTCCGCGCCTGTGGGAGCGCTGGGTGGTCCCGGAACCGGCCTTCGTTGCCGGCAAAGGCCGGAGCGTCGTCTTCCTGGGTGGGGACCCGCTGCCGGAAACCGTGCGGTGCCTTGGCGGCAGGACCGAAACAAACGGGATGGACACCGGCGCTGAGACCGATCTGGCGACGCTGGTCGGCCGGCTGAGGACAGCATTGGCCGGACGGTCGAGGGACGGGGATCCGATGGCGGCATCTATGGCGGCGTTGGCGGCCCGGTTGCGCTCCGCCCGCTATGCGGTGGTGGTGTGGGCGGCGGGGCTGTTCGAGGGGCCGCAGCCGGACCTGATCGTCGAAGGGCTGGTGCGCCTGATCCGTACGGTGGACGGCACCACCCGCTGCGCCGGCCTTCCCTTGTCCGGGGCCGACAACCTGATCGGCGCCAATCAGGCCTGCGGCTGGCGCACCGGCTTTCCCTTGCGCACCGGTTTCGATGGCGGCGGTCCGCTGCACGATCCGGACCGCTTCGACTGGCGCAGGCGCCTGCGCGATGCCGACGTGACGCTGTGGATTTCCGCTTTCCGCCCGGAGACACCGCCCCTCGCCACCGGCGGCAGCATCATCATGCTGGCGCCGCCGGAGACCACCGTCGCGCGGGAGCCGGCGCTGTTCATTCCGGTCGGGACCCCGGGCATCGACCATCCCGGCGACGTGTTCCGTGCCGACAGCGTCGTCGCTCTCCATGCCGGCGCCCTGATCGACAGAGGCCTGCCGAGCGTCGCCGAGGTCATCGGCCGGATGCTGGCGGCACTCGGCCGGACCGCCAGAACCAGGGAGGTCGCCGGATGCTGACGAAGCTTGCCGGCGGGCGGCTGTTCGACCCTGCCAACGGGCGGCACGGCGAGGTCGCCGACCTCTGGCTGCGCGACGACCGCATCGCCGCCGATCCGGGGCCGGGCGCCACCCCGGACGCGGTGCATGACGTGACCGGCAAGGTGGTGATGGCCGGTGCCATCGACATCCACAGCCACATCGCCGGCGGCAAGGTGAACCTCGCCCGCCTGCTGATGGGGGAGGAGCATGACCGGCACCGCTTTGCCGGCCATGCCTGCGGCCACGATGGGATCGGGGGGGACAGGATCGGGGGCGGCAGCGGCATCGCCACGCCCTCCACCCACACCACCGGCGCCCGCTATATCGAGATGGGATTCACCGCCGCCTTCGAGCCGGCGATGCTGGGCTCCAACGCCCGGCATGCGCATCTGGAGATGAGCGACATCCCCTATATCGACACCGGCGGCTATCTGGTGCTGGGAAACGACGATTTCCTGCTGGACCTGATCGCCACCAATGCCGGGCAGGCGGCGGTCAACGATTATGTCGCCTGGATGCTGACGGCGACCCAGAGCCTTGCCGTCAAGGTGGTCAATCCCGGCGGCATCAACGCCTTCAAGTTCAACGCCCGCTCGCTCGACCTGGACGAGGCCGGGCCGCATTACGGCGTCACGCCGCGCAGCGTCCTGACCACACTGGCCCGTGCGGTCTACGAGTTGGGGCTGCCGCACCCGCTGCATGTCCATGGCTGCAATCTGGGGGTTCCCGGCAACGTCGCGACGACGCTCGACACCATCCAGGCGGCATCGGGGCTGCCGATGCACATGACGCACATCCAGTTCCACAGCTACGACACGGCGGGAGACCGCAAATTCTCCTCCGGTGCCGCGGCGCTGGCGGAGGCGGTGAACCGGACACCGACGCTGTCGGTGGACATCGGGCAGGTGATGTTTGGGCAGACGGTGACGGCATCGGCCGACACCATGGCGCAGCGTCACACCGCACCGCTTGCCCACCCCCGCAAATGGCTAGCGATGGACATCGAATGCGATGCCGGCTGCGGCGTGGTCCCCTTCCGCTACCGCGACACGTCCTATGTCAACGCGCTGCAATGGGCGATCGGGCTGGAGCTTTTCCTGCTGCTCGACGATCCCTGGCGGGTGTTCCTGACCACCGACCATCCCAACGGCGCGCCCTTCACCTTCTATCCGGAGCTGATCCGGCTGCTGATGGACCGCGATTACCGGCTGGCGAAGCTGGCCGAACTCCATCCCGACGCGCCGGCCCACACCACGCTGGGCTCCATCGCCCGCGAATACACGCTGGCCGAGATCGCTATCATGACCCGCGCGGCGCCGGCCCGCATCCTGGGGCTTGCCGACCGCGGCCATCTGGCGCCGGGCGCTTCGGCCGACGTCACCGTCTACAGCGATGTGCCGGACCGCCGCGCGATGTTCGAGCGGCCCGATCTGGTCTTCAAGGGCGGCCGGCTGGTGGTGCGCGACGGCGTGCTGGTGGCGATGGCGCAGGGCTGCACCCATGTCGTGCGCCCCGGCTACGACGATCTGATCGAGCGCCGCATCGCCCGCCATTTCGACGAGCGGCTCGGCCTGCCGATCAAGCATTTCCGCATCCAGGACGCGGAGATCCGCCATGGCGCCGGCCCGCAGCTCCATCCCTGCCAACGGCGGGAGGTGCCGTGATGGCGGAGATGCAGATCAATGGCGTGCGCATCGAGGACACGTTCGCCGAGGCGTTTCCGATGACCTACACGCGGCTGGTCATCACCGCCGACACGCCCGCCTGGGTGGAGGCGGCTACATCCAGCCTGACCGGCTTCGCCACCTCGGTCATCGGCTGCGGCTGCGAGGCGGCGGTGGAACGGCTGCTGACGCCGGAGGAGACGCCGGACAGCCGGCCGGGTGCCGCGGTGATGATCTTCGGCATGTCCACCGGCGACCTCGCCAAGCTGGTGGTCAACCGGGTCGGGCAGTGCATCATGACCTCGCCGGGGTCGGCCTGCTATGCCGGACTCCTGCAGGGAACCAAGCGCATTCCGCTCGGCGGGGGCTTGCGCTATTTCGGCGACGGGCACCAGATTTCCAAGAAATTCGGCGACCGCCGCTTCTGGCGCCTGCCGGTGATGGACGGCGAGTTTGTCTGCGAGGACAGCGTCGCCGTGGCCAAGGGCATCGGCGGTGGCAATTTCCTGATCCTGGCCGCCAGCCACCGCCAGTGCCTCGCCGCGGCGGAGGCGGCGGTCGCGGCGATCCGGCCCCTGCCCGGAGTCATCCTGCCCTTCCCCGGCGGGGTGGTGCGGTCGGGGTCCAAGGTCGGCTCGAAATACAAGGCGCTGATCGCCTCCACCAACACGCGGTTCTGCCCGACCTTGCGGGCGGTCGAACCGGAAACGCTGCTGGCCCCGAACGTCGAAGCGGTGCTGGAACTGGTGCTGGACGGCATCGACGAGACGGCGATCCGCACCGGGATGCGGGCCGGCATCACCGCTGCGGCGGCCGGTGGGACGGCAGCCGGCGTGCTGGCGATCACCGCCGGGAATTACGGCGGCAAGCTGGGGCCGCACCATTTCCACCTTCATGAGGTGATGGGCGAGGCGATGAAATGAGCGGCATGACCCTGACCTTCCGCGGCGATGCCGGAATGGCGGTGGACATGTCCGCCCTGCTGCCCGAACGGCTGGCCGGCCTGACCGCCGGCGAGGTCGCCGGACTGCCGCTGCCCTGTGGCGGCGGGGTGGCGACCGTCGGCGGGATGTTCGAGGTGTCGGCGGGCGATGCGGCCGAGGGGTTGCTGATCCGGCCCGGACAGGCCGTCCTGCATCGGGTTGGCGCCGGGATGGCGTCCGGGCGCATCCTGGTGGAGGGCGATGCCGGCAACCATGCCGGTGCCGGGATGAGCGGCGGACTGCTGCGCATCGCCGGCAACGCCGGGGATGCGCTGGGTGGCGCCCTGCCCGGCTTGCCGCTGGGGATGCGCGGCGGGCTGATCGGCGTCGGCGGCAGCGCCGGTGACCGGGCGGCCGAACGGATGCGCCGCGGCATCGTCGTCGTCGACGGGCCGGTCGGCGCCTATGCCGCCGGCTTCATGGTCGCTGGGACGCTGGCTGCCGGTGACGGCTGCGGTCCGCATCCGGGATTCGGCATGCGGCGCGGCACGCTCCTGCTGGGCAGGGCACAGGACGAAGCGCCCGAAGGCTTTGCCGACGGCGGCACGCGCGACTGGCTGTTCCTGCACCTGCTGCGGCGCGCCCTGGAGGGAAGCGGAAGCTGGTTCGAGCGCATGGGCACCACCCGCGCCCATCGGTTCATCGGCGACCTTGCGGAGGGAGGGCATGGTGAGATTCTGGCAGTGGCCTGAACGACGATCCCGCTTATCGAAGCCGCGGCGGCCGGTTGCCGTCATCCTGCCGCTTTTGGGCCTGCTGGCCCTTGCGCCACCGGCAGCCGCCCAGGGGAGCGGTTCGCAGGTCCCCGGTGCCACGGCGGTCCTGATCGGCTATCTGGCACGCCAGGAGGATCCGCGCACCCCGCTCAGCTTCCTGGAGCCGGTCGCGACCGACGAAGGGCTTCAGGGGGCCCGGCTGGCGCTCGCCGACAACAACACGACCGGCGTCTTCCTGAAGCAGAGCTACCGGCTGGTGGAGCAGGTCCTGCCGCAGGACGGCGACATCGCCGCCGGGGTGAAGGCGCTGGCCGACGAGGGGGTGCGCTTCGTCGTCGCCGATCTGCCGGCCGATGCGCTGCTCGCCGCCGCCGACCGGCCTGAAGCCAAGTCCATGGTGCTCTTCAACGCGCGCGCCACCGACGATGCGCTGCGCAACGAGCAATGCCGCGTCAACATCCTGCACACCGCCCCCAGCCGGCGCATGCTGGCCGATGCGCTGGCGCAGTATCTCGCCTGGAAGAAATGGCCGCGCTGGAGCCTGTTGGCCGGCCGCGACCCGGGCGATGCACTCTATGCCGAGGCCGTCCGCCGCGCGGCCAAGCGCTTCGGCGGCCGGATCGTCGATGAGAAATCCTGGACCTTCGACACCGGCAACCGGCGCACCGACACCGGCGTCACCACCATCCAGTCCGACATCCCGCTCGCCACCCAGGGGCCGGATTACGACGTGCTGGTCGTCGCCGACGAAGCGGGCGATTTCGGCGACTATCTCGACGGACGCACCTGGTATCCGCGCCCGGTTGCCGGCACCCAGGGGCTGACCGCAACGGCCTGGTCCCGGGTGAACGAACAGTGGGGCGGCACCCAGTTGCAAAGCCGGTTCGAAAAGCTGGCCGGACGCTGGATGACCCCTCGCGACTATGCCGCGTGGCTGGCGGTGCGCAGCGTCGGGGAGGCGGCGGCCCGCACCGGCGCCACCGGCTTCGACGGCTTGGCCGGCTATCTGCACAGCCCCGATTTCGAGCTGGCCGGCTTCAAGGGCGAGGCGCTGTCCTTCCGCGCCTGGGACGGCCAGATGCGCCAACCCATCCTGATCGCCGGGCCGCGGATGCTGGTCTCGGTGTCGCCGCAGGAGGGGTTCCTGCACCCGGTCACACCTCTCGACACGCTCGGCGACGATGCGCCGGAAAGCAAATGCCGTCTCAACCGATAGGGCGGACCCAACAAGGCGGACCACACCATGCGACACCTGCTGTCCTGCACCCTTCTGCTTCTCGCCGGCCCGGTCCTGGTTGCCGAGCCGCTGCTCGCCGAAACGATTTTCGTGTCCAACGAGAAGGACAACCAGATCGCCGTGGTCGACGGCGACAGCCTTCAGATCAAGACCAAGATCAAGGTCGGCCGGCGTCCGCGCGGCATCACGCTGAGCGCCGACGGGACGCAGCTTTATGTCTGCGTCGGCGACGACAACCGCATCGACGTGGTGGACATCGCCAGCGGCAAGATCGTCCACACATTGCCCTCCGGCCCCGATCCGGAACTGTTCGTGCTGTCGCCGGACGGGACAAAACTCTACGTCGCCAACGAGAACGACAACATGGTGACGGTGATCGACGTCGCCGAACGCAAGGCCATCGGCAACATCCAGGTCGGCGTCGAGCCGGAGGGGATGGGGATCAGCCCCGACGGCAGGATTCTGGTCAACACCTCCGAAACCACCAACATGGCGCACTTCATCGACACGGAGAAGCATGCCGTCGTCGGCAATGTGCTGGTGGACAGCCGGCCGCGCGTCGCCCGCTTCACCGACGACGGGAAGCAGGTCTGGGTGTCGAGCGAGATCGGCGGCACGGTCAGCGTGATCGATGCGGCGGCCCACAAAGTGATCAGGAAGATCCGGTTCGAGGTCACCGGCGTCCGGCGCGAGGCCATCCAGGCCGTGGGCATCCAGATGACGAAGGACGGCAAGCGCGCCTTCGTGGCGCTGGGTCCGGCAAACCGCATCGCCGAGATCGACACCGCCAGCCTTGAGGTGAAGCGCTATTTCCTGGTCGGGCAGCGCGTGTGGAACCTCGCCTTCTCCCCCGACGAGAAGCGGCTCTACACCACCAACGGCATCAGCAACGATCTGTCGGTGATCGACCTGGAGCGCAACAAGGTGATCAAGAGCATTCCGGTCGGCGGCGCGCCCTGGGGAATCGTCGTCAAGCCGTGAGCGGACGGAACCCCAGCGCCGCGGCCTCTTCCGGACCGAGCATGAGGGGACGGGGTGTTGTCAACTTGACCAGCCAAGGACGCAGTGAGGCTGAGCCGCCCCGCTGCAGGGTCGTTGGTCAGCTGGCCTGAGCAAGCCCGGTCACCTCGCGCCAAGCGGTGAAGGCGCGAGCACGGGCGACGCGGTACTCGGAGGCGGAGATCAGGTGGCGGCGCAGTTGGAAGTGAGTGTGGATCCGGCTGTGGATGGAGAGAAACCGCTGGGCGTGTCGGACTGATTTGAACCGCTTCATGTGCCGCTCGTGCCATCGGGTCGGCTGGTGTGAGACTTCGCAGCGATTATTTAGGTATCGGCTTTGCCGATGCTCGCTGCCGAGCTTCATCTCCCTCTTCGCTGCGGCGTAAGATTTCAGCTTATCCGTGACCACGACCCGCGGCGCATAGCGCAGTCCTTTCAGTAGCTTGCGAAAGAAGCGCTTGGCCGCCTTGGTGTTGCGCCGGCTCTGCACCAGGATGTCCAGCACCACCCCATTCTGATCGACGGCGCGCCACAGGTAATGCTGCTTGCCACAGATGCGGATGAAGACCTCGTCCAGGAACCACTTGTCGCCCGGCTTGGGCCGGCGCCGCTTGAGGGTGTTGGCGAAGTCGCGCCCGAAACGGAGGCCCCATTCTCGGATGGTCTCGTAACTGACCTCAATGCCGCGCGCCGCCAGCATCAACTCGATCTCGCGCAGGCTCAGGCTGAAGCAGTGGTACAGCCACACCGCTTCGCTGATGATCTCGGCCGGAAAGCGGAAACCGCGATAGGGATTGGACGTCGTGCTCATGCTTGCCAGCCTGCCATGCCAGAGCGGCCAACGCCAACCTG
Organism: Azospirillum sp. TSH64; assembly: GCF_003116035.1. Classification (GTDB taxonomy): domain Bacteria; phylum Pseudomonadota; class Alphaproteobacteria; order Azospirillales; family Azospirillaceae; genus Azospirillum. The sequence goes on along the minus strand of NZ_LGQW01000015.1, from coordinate 498,832 downwards.
ACAACGCCGCGACCCTGCCCGCGCTGCGCAGCGGCAGCGCGGCCGGAGGCTATCCGTTCCTCGAATTCGATGCCGGCCCCAACCCGCTGCTGGATCTCTGCGGCCGTCCCGCCGTCAACGGCGACGGGACCGTCACGGTGCCGGACGGTCCGGGCTTCGGCATCGAGCTGAACGCCGACATGCTGTCACCCTTCGTCGTCGCCCGGCAGGACGTGACGGCACGATAGTCCCCAGGGTGCGGTTGATCGGCGGCGTCGGTCAGGCAGGCTGGTTCCGACAGAGGTCCATTCAGAAGAAGGCCGCGGTCGGCAGCGGGGTCCCGTTGACCGCATGATCGCCGATTGCCCGCGCCTTGTAGGCATTCGGATTGTGTGACGAGAGGGTGCGGATGTTCCGCCAGTGGCGGTCCAGACGGTTGCCGGCCCGGATGGCGGAGGCGCCGCCGACCTCGAACAGGCGGGTCGCCGCATCGAGAGCCAGTTCGTCCACCATCACCTTCGACTTCGCGGTGCGCAGTGCCGCCTCGACGAAAAGCGCCTGATCGGGAGACCCGGCGACAGCGGAGCGGAAGGCGGCATCCAGCGCGTCGACCGCCCTGAGCACCGCGGCCTCGGCGACATAGGCAGCACTCGACAGCCGGCCGACGACCTGCTGCAGCAGCGGGTCGTCGGCCGGACGGGCGGCGACGGCGTGGTAGTAGTTGCGCTCGCGCCCCGCCACCAGTGCCGCGGCATCCGCCACCACGGCACGCAGGATGCCGGCGACGATGGCGGTCAGGTAGAGCTGCGCAAAGGTTGCCCGGAAAGGCAGCCGCACATCCTCGTCGGCGCCGAACAGCACGTCGTCCCGCGACACCGGCACCCGTGACAGGACCGTCGTGCCGCTGGCGGTCAGCCGCTGGCCGATGCCGTCCCAGTCGTCGTCGACGGTCACCCCTTCACTGCTGGTCGGCACGAAGGCCGACGCCGTCCTGCCGTCCGGCGTCCGCGCATTCACCAGGATGAAGTCGGAATAGAAGTTGCCGGTGCTGTAGTATTTCCGTCCGTCCAGCACGTAACCGGTCCCGGACGGCTCGAGGCGGGTGTCGCCGTCGTTCAGCCCGATGTTCTGGATGCCGAGTTCGCTGACGCCGAGGCCGATGATGCGGCCTTCGCGCACATGGCCGAGCCAGCGCGCGTATTTCGGATTGTCCGCGGTGCGCAGCGCCTTCTCCACGAAGGCGAAATGGTTGCGCAGGATGTGGGGGATGTTGGAATCGGCCTCGGCAAGATCGAGCACCAGCTCGAACAGGTCGGTCAGCGACGCCCCGCCACCGCCGTCCTGCCGCGGCAGCCGGAAGGCGCCGAGACGGGCCGCCCGCAGCAGATCGATCGCCTCGCCGGCCCTCGCCTCGCCGCGGTCGCGGGCCTCGGCCCCCGCAGCGATGGCCTCGACCAGTCGGCGCAGCGCGGGCGAGCCGGATCCGGGGACCTCGGCCTTGCCGATCCCGGGTTCGCCATGGCGTGGGCCGGTCCTGTCGATAACGGTCATTGTCGTCTCCACTATGTCGACCCGGTGCGGGTCAGATCTTGGTGTTGATCGGAGGCAGCGCGCCGGTGAGGTAGAAGTTGCCGATTGCCTTGGCCTTGTAGGCCACCGGATCGTGGGTGGTATGGGTGCGCGCATTGCGCCAGTGGCGGTCGAGGTTGAGCGCCCGCGAGGTGGCGGATGCCCCGCCGATCCGATAGAGCATCTCGCTCACCCTCACCGACGCCTCGCTGGCGGCGAACTTCGCCTCGGCGACGGCGACCGAAGCCTCGCCGAGCGGCCGGTCGGCGGCGCCGTCGCGGTGGAACAGGCGGACCGCCTCGTCCAGAACCGCCGCGGCGCGCCCGACCAGCGCCTCGGCGCCATGGGCCAGGACCGCCATCTCGCCGACAGTGTACTGGACGTAAGGGTCCTCGACCGCGTGCCCGACCCCGGCCTCGGGCAGCGGACGGGCATGGGTCCGCCCGTAGGCGACGGCGTCCTCCAGCGCCGCCAGCGCAATCCCGGTGTCGAGTGCCGAATGAAGAAGCTGGGCGAAGGCGCCTTCGTAGGTCCGGCGGCGGCCGTAATCGGGAATGGGCATGACCTCGCCCTCATCGAGCCGGACATTCTCGAAGATCATGGTGCCGCTCGCCGTCGTGCGCTGCCCCATCCCGTCCCAATCGTCGATGACGGTGACGCCCGCGCGGTCGACCGGAACCACCGCCGCGGCCCGGCCGCCCTCCAGCAGAGCCGTGACCAGGGTGAATTCGGCGAACAGGCTGCCGGTCGTGTAGTATTTGCGCCCGTCGAGCCGGTAGCCGCCGCCGTCGGAGACAATCCGCGTCGCCATGTCGCCGATGCGGGTGCCGCCACGCTCCGCCGCCGCGTTGCCGTTGAGCCGGCGGCCGTCCAGCAGCAGGCCGAAATAGCGCCGCTTCTGCGCTTCGCTGCCGTAGATGCGGATCTTCTCGACGTTGGGAAAGGTCGCGGCGGCGGACTGCGCGATGTTCGGATCGCCCTTCGACAGGTTGAGGACGATCCGGGCGAACTCGCCCATGCTCACTTCCGGCCCGCCATAGGCGGCCGGCACGCGGGCCGCCAGCAGGCCGCTGCGGGCAAGCTCGGAGATTTCCTCGAACGGCATCCGGCGTTCGAGGTCGCGGGCAGCGGCGCCTGTGGCGAAGCGCCGGCCGAATTCGGCGGACAGTTCGACGAGCGCGGCGCGGTCACGCACGGGAGGGCCGCTCATCGCTCGATCCACACATTCTTGAGCGACGAGATCGCGCCGTCCGGGGTCGTGTTGATGCCGTGGACCTTGCGGTTGTAGAAGGTGAAGTGCTGCATGTCGAACAGCGGCACCAGCGGCAGGTCGGTCATCGCCTGACGCTGGAGGTCATGGAACAGGAGCTTCCGCTTGTCCGCATCGCTCTCGACGCGGATCGCCTCGATGATGCCGTCCATCGCCGGGCTGGAATAGCTGGACGCGTTGACGTAAGGGACGCCCGGTGCCTGGGCCTTGGTCCAGTAAAGCCGGAACAGCCCCATCTGCGGATCGATCAGCGGCGAAATCTGCAACAGGTTCAAATCGAAGCTGTAGTCCTTGTAGACCTTGCGCAGATAGGTCGGATCGTCCGTGCTGTTCAGCTTCGCGTCGATGCCGACGGCCTTCAGGTTCTGCCGGATGAACTCGGCCGAATGGGAGGTCACGTCGCCGACCGCGGTGAAGTCGAGGTTGAGCGCGAAGCGGATGCCGTCGGCCTTGCGCGGATAGCCGCCCTCGTCGAGCAGACGGTTCGCCGCCGCGACGTCGAAGTCATAGCGCTGGACGTCGGGCGTGTAGAATGTCTTGACGCTGGCCGGAATCGGCCCGGTCGACGGCTTACCCAGCCCGTACCACACGGTTTCCACCAGCTTCGCCTTGTCGACCGCATGGGCGACCGCCTTGCGGACCTTGTCGTTCGCCAGGATCGGGTTCCGCAGGTTGAATTCCAGGATGTAGAACTGGGAATGGTAATCGTAGCCGCGCGTCTCGAACCGCAGGTTCGGATCCTTGCGCAGCCTGGCGACGTCGCCGAACGGCACCGCGTCGTAGGGTGCGTACTGCACCTCCCCGGTTTCCAGCGCCGCGGCGCGGCTCGCGGTGTCGGGGATGGCCTTAAAGATGACCCGGTCGAGATAAGGTTTGCCCTCGTCCCAATAGTCCGGATTGCGCTCCAGCTCGACATACTGGCCCTTCTTCCAGTCCTTGAAGCGGAAGGGGCCGGTGCCGACCGGCCGGGTGGTGGCCGGGTTGGTCTGGATCGGCGCGCCCTCGAAGACATGCTTCGGCAGGATTTGGGATTCCGCCGCGTTCAAGGCACTCAGGATCACCAGCGACGGCGCGGAGAGGCGGAAGACGGCGGTGTATCTGTCCGGCGTCTCGACATCCTGCAGCGAGGCGAAGGTCAGCCGCCCGCGTGGGTGCGTCTTCTTCCACACCTCCAGCGCACTGAACTTCACGTCATCCGACGTGAACTCGACGCCGTCATGCCATTTGACGCCGTGACGCAGTTTGAAGGTGATCGACAGCCCGTCGGGCGCGACCTCCCAGCTTTCGGCGAGGCTCGGCCGGACCGAGAGATCCTCGGCATAGCTCAACAGCCCGTCATACACGTTCGTCGACAGGGCAGCGTTGGCATACTGGTTGTTGAAGGCGGTGGTGAGGACGGACGGCTGGGGTTCGATGGTGGCGATCAGCGTACCGCCGCGCACCGGCGCCGCGCTCTGCTGTGCCCCGGCCTGGAGCGGGAGCGCCGCCAGTCCGAAGGCCAGGGCGGCAAGGGCGAGCGGACGGACGAATGGGCGCGCGGCGGGGCGCCCACGGACGAGGACCATGGTCGATTCCTTCTGGATCGTGCGGTGTAAAAGTCTGGGTGTGAAAGTCCGGCGTTGCGGGACCGGCATCAGACCGTGGCTGCCACCGGTCGACGATGCCGGACGGCAGGCGGCGGCAAACCCAGATGGTCGCGCAGCGTTCGTCCGCTGTAGGCCTCGCGAAAGATCCCGCGCCTGCGCAGCAGCGGAACGACCTCCTCCACGAAGATCTCCAGGCCGGAGGCGGTGACGTCCGGCATGATGTTGAAGCCGTCGACGGCGCCCGAGCGGAACCACGCCTCGATTCCGTCGGCCACCTGCTCCGGCGTGCCGACAGCCAGGCGGTGCTGGGTGCCGCCGCCGCCCTGGGCCTTGACGAGATCGCGCACCGTCAGTCCGTTCCGCTGGGCGAGCGTGACGGTTCCCTTGAAGAAGGTCTGGCTGTGATTCTCCGGGAACGGGATGTCGGCGGGGAGCGGCTCGTCCAGCTTCAGCCGGCCGGGATCGACGTTGAGGGTGCGGGCCAGCCGCGCGAGCCCGTAGTCGATGGGCACGCTCTCCCACAGCTCCCGCTCGCGCCGTTTCGCTTCGGCCTCCGTGCTGCCGAGTATGGTGACCATACCGGGGCAGATCACCACGTCGGCCGGGGCCCGGCCGGCACGCAGCAGCCGGGCCCGCAAGCCATCGGCGAAGCTCCTGGCCTCATCGAGGCTGTGCGCGACCGAGAAGACGAGATCGGCATGGCGGGCGGCAAGCTCCTGGCCGTCGCCCGACCCTCCGGCCTGGACGATGACCGGCCGGCCCTGCGGCGAAGGCGGAACGTTGAGAGCCCCCTGTACGGAAAAGTAGCGTCCCCGATGCTTGATCGGACGGATGCGGGAACCGTCGATGAAGCGTCCGCTTTCCTTGTCGCCGACCAGGGCGTCCGGCTCCCAGCTGTCCCAAAGGGCGGTCACGACATCGGCGAATTCGACGGCGCGGGCATAGCGCTGGTCATGGGGCAGCACCTCGTCGAGACCGAAGTTGCGCGCCGTGCCGGTTTCAGCGGTGGTGACGATGTTCCATCCCGACCGGCCCCCGCTGACATGGTCGAGCGACGCGAAGCGGCGCGCCACGTTGTAGGGCTCGTTGTAGGTGGTCGACAGGGTGGCGATCAGCCCGATGTGCGTCGTCGCCGCAGCCATCGCCGCCAGCACGATGGTCGGCTCCAGGGCCTGGTAGGGCCGCAGGTCCGGCCGGTCCGGTAGGGCCGGATTGTCGGCGAGGAAGACGGCGTCGAAGGTGCCCCGCTCGGCGAGCTGGGCCTGGCGCACGAGGAAGGCAGGGTCGATGAAGTCCGTCGCCTCGCTCTCCGGCCGTCGCCAGGCGGAGCTGTAGGAACCGGCATTCATGAAGTTCAGATTCAGGTGCAGCTGTCTTGGGGGGCTCATGGCGGCTCTCGCTGGATGGCGCATGGCGCTGGAATGGAAGACGGAAGGGCTGCGGACGGTCGGGACGGGCGCTAAGTCCCTGGACGGCCGGGCCGCACGGAGGGCCGCCCGGTTCCACGGGAAAGCCTGGAAATCTGGACAGGTTTTACGCATGTCCATCGTTGTTATACATAAAATCACATACCGGGATATTTTTGTCTATGGATCTTATAGACAAAAATGAGTAAGGATAGAAACCAGACGGGCAGGAACCCCTGGACACCCTCCAGCCACCCTCGCCAGGCGGATCCGGACCAGACGGACAGTGTCAGGTCCGGCCGGGTGCCCGCCGCAAGATCGCTCTCAACGCCATCAGGACAGAGGCCGGCCGATGCCGGCCGGGAGAGGCCGCGTTGCTAAAGAATCCCTCACGACCGCCGCTTGCGGCGGTCTCGCGCCGCCGCTTCTCACAAGGGGCCTTCGTCGCGCTCGCCGCGCTGGGACTGCCGGGAGGAGTGGCGTCTGCGGCAGCGGTTCCCGCCGCCGGACAGCCGGTGCGCGGTGGCACCCTGGTGGCGGTCATCCAGCCGGAACCGACGGCACTCGCCAGCGCGATCAACAACAACTATGCCAACGCCTCGGTCAGCGCGAACGTCTATGACGGTCTGCTGCGCTACGACGGGGAGATGCTGCCGCAGCCGGCGCTGGCCGAATCCTGGGAGGTGTCGGACGGCGGCCGCAGCATCGTCTTCCGGCTGCGCAAAGGGGTGAAATGGCATGATGGCGCGGACTTCACCGCCGCCGACGTGCGGTTCAGCGCGCTGGAGCTGTGGAAGAAGCTGCATGCGCGCGGCCGGGTGACCTTCGCCGCCCTGCTCGACGTCGAGACGCCCGATCCGCACACCGCGATCTTCCGCCTCTCGGCGCCGGCCCCGGTGATCCTGAGCGCGCTGAACGCGGCGGAATCGCAGGTGATGCCGAAGCACCTGTACGAGAACACCGACATCCTGAAGAACCCCAGGAACAACGCGCCGGTCGGCACCGGCCCCTTCATCTTCAAGGAGTGGAGGAAGGGCCAGCACATCGTGCTGGACCGCAATCCCGCCTACTGGGACGAGGGCAAGCCCCACCTCGACCGCCTCGTCTTCCGGATCATTCCCGATGCCGCGTCGCGGGCGGTGGCCCTGGAGACCGGCGAGATCCACTATGCTCCCTTCACCGCGGTCCCGCTCGCCGATGTCGCCCGGCTCCGCGACGACCCGGCGCTGGCGGTCAGCACCAGCGGCTATGCCTTCCAGTCCCACGTCTTCCTGCTCGATTTCAATTTGTCGAACCCGCATCTGGCCGACCTGCGGGTGCGGCGCGCCATTGCCCATGCCATCGACCGCCAGGGACTGATCGACACGGTCTGGTACGGCTTCGGCAAGCCGGCGGTGAGCCCCGTGCCATCGCAGCTCTCCCGCTTCCACAATCCCGACGTCCCGCGCCACGACCACGATCCCGCCAGGGCGGAAGCGCTGCTGGACGAGGCCGGCCTGCCACGGGGGGCGAACGGCGTCCGCTTCACCGTCACCCACGACTATCTGCCCTTCGGCGAGACCTATCGGGATGCCGGCGAATACATCCGCAACAACCTGAAGAAGGTCGGCATCGACTTCGTGCTGCGCGGCCAGGACTATCCGAGCTGGACCAGACGGGTCTACACCGACTACGCCTACGACATCGACAGCAACACCGTGGCCGTGATGATGGATCCGGAGATGGGATTGCCGCGGCTGCTGCTGTCGACCAACCATGTCCGGGGGGTTCCGACCTCCAACAACACCGGCTACGACAACCCGGAGGCCGACCGCGTCATCAAGGCCCTCCAGGTCGAGCCGGATGCCGGAAAACGCAAGGCGCTGTTCGGCGAGTTGCAGGCGATCGCCATGACCGATCTGCCGATCCTGCCGCTGTCCGAAATGCGGCACGTCACCATCCACAGCCGGAAACTCCGGGGTCTGTCACAGGCCCCCGATGCGGCGCTGGCCTCGCTCGCCGACGCCTGGCTGTCGGCCTGAGAGGAACGCATGGCCAAGGAAATCCGTTTCAACGCCTTCGTCGTCAACCGGCCGGTCCACCAGTCGCCGGGACTGTGGCGGCACCCGCGCGACCGCTCCACCTCCTACCAGGATCTCGGCTACTGGGTCGAACTGGCGCGCACGCTGGAGCGCGGCAGGTTCGACACCGTCTTCCTCGCCGACGGCATCGGGGTGAACGACGTCTATGGCGGCGGGATCGAGGCGGCGCTGCGCCACGGCTCGCAGGTGCCGACCAACGACCCGATCCTGCTGATCCCGGCGATGGCGCATGCCACCCGCGACCTCGGCTTCGCCGTCACCGGCAACCTGTCCTTCGAGCAGCCCTATCTGTTCGCCCGCCGGCTGTCCACCCTCGACCAGCTCACCCGCGGACGGCTGGCCTGGAACATCGTCACCGGCAAATCGGCGGCCGGCGCCAAGGGGCTGGGGCGCAGCATCGTCGCCCACGACCGGCGCTACGACATCGCCGACGAGTTCATGGAGGTGGTCTACAAGCTGTGGGAGGGCAGCTGGGAGGACGACGCGGTCCTCTGGGACCGCGAGGCCGGCATCTTCGCCGATCCCGCCAAGGTGCACCGCGTCCGTCACGACGGGGAGCATTACCGCCTCGACGCCATCCACCTGACCGAGCCGTCGCCACAGCGCACGCCCCTGCTCTTCCAGGCCGGCGGGTCGCAGCGCGGGCGCCAGTTCGCCGCCCGGCACGCCGAAGGCATCTTCCTGGCCGCCCCTACCAAGACGGTGGCCGGCGCCGTCGTCCGCGACGTGCGCCGCCGCGCCGCCGAGAACGGCCGCGACCCGGCCGAGCTTCTGTTCTTCCCGCTCGTCACCGTCATCACCGGCGAGACCGAACGGGAGGCGAAGGCCAAGCTGGCGGACTACCAGAGCTACATCAGCCACGAAGGCGCCCTCGTGCTCTTCTCCGGCTGGACCGGAATCGATCTCGCCGGGCGCGATCCCGACGAGGTCCTGCGCTTCGAGGACCGCGACAACGGCGTGGTCTCCACCATCGAGGCCTTCACCACCGCCGATCCCAACCGCTCCTGGACCCTGCGCGAGATCGCCCGCCATGCCGGCATCGGCGGGCAGGGACCGGTGATCGTCGGCTCGCCCACGCAGGTGGCGGACGAACTGCAGTCCTGGGTCGAGGAGGTCGGCGCCGACGGCTTCAACCTCGCCTATGCGGTGGCGCCGGACAGCTACGTCGACTTCGTCGATCTGGTGGTGCCGGAACTGCAGAGCCGCGGCGCCTACAAGCGCGACTACGCCCCCGGCACGCTGCGCGAGAAGCTCTACGGCCCTGGGCGGGCCCAGCTGAGCGCTCCGCATCCGGCGGCGGCCTTCCGGCATCTGCCGGCGGAGGACGCGGCATGACCGGCCGGACCCGCCACGGGGAAATCCGTAGGGAAATCCGTCTCAACGCCTTCCACATGAACGCGCCCGGCCATTCCTGGGCCGGCCTGTGGACCCACCCGAAGGACCGCTGCGCCGACTATACCGACCTCGATTTCTGGATCGAGCTGGCACGCACCGCCGAGCGCGGCAAGCTCGACGGCATCTTCCTGGCCGACGTCTCCGGCGTCTACGACGTCTATGCCGGCACGCCGGACGCGGCGCTGGCGGCCGGCGCCCAGATCCCGAGCAACGACCCGTCGGTCCTGATCTCCGCCATGGCCGCGGCGACCCGCGATCTCGGCTTCGGCGTCACCGCGTCGGTCGGGTACGAGCAGCCCTATTACCTCGCCCGCCGCTTCTCCACGCTCGACCACCTGACCAAGGGGCGGGTCGGCTGGAACATCGTCACCGGCTATCTGGAGAGCGCCGCCCGCGCAATCGGCGACGGCGGGGTGCGGGAGCACGACCAGCGCTACGACCGCGCCGACGAGTTCCTGGAACTGGCCTACCGGCTGTGGGAGGGCAGTTGGGAGGACGATGCCGCGGTTCGCGACAAGGCCGGCCGGGTCTTCGTCCGGCCGGAGAAGGTTCACCGGATCACCCATCGCGGCACCTTCTTCGATCTCGACGCCATCCATCTGAGCGAACCCTCGCCGCAGCGCACCCCCCTGCTCTACCAGGCCGGCACCTCGGGCCGCGGGCGCGAATTCGCGGCCCGCCACGCCGAATGCGTGTTCATGAACCAGAGCAGGGCCGCGGTGGCGGAGGCCGCCGCCGACATCCGCCGCCGCGCCGCCGCCTATGGCCGGCACCCGGAGGATCTGCTGGTCTTCGTCGGCGCCACCGTCATCGTCGCCTCGACCGAGGCGGAGGCGCGCGACAAGTACGAGGAGTACCGCAGCCATCTCGACACCCGGGGCGCCCTCGCCCTGCTGTCGGGCTGGACCGGCATCGACTTCTCGCAATACGGCCCCGACGATCCGGTGCGCTACGTCAAGAGCAACGGCATGCAGTCGAAGATCGAGGCGATGACCCTGCGCAGCCCGGACCGCGTCTGGCGGGTGCGCGATCTCGCCGATTTCGGCGAGGTCGGCGGGCGCGGCCCCTTCATCGTCGGCACGCCGACGCAGGTGGCCGACGAGCTGCTGACCTGGGTCGAGGCCGGCGCCGACGGCTTCAACCTCACCCGCGTGGTGGAGCCGGCCAACCTGACCGACATCGTCGACCTGCTGGTGCCCGAACTCCAGGACCGCGGGGTCTACAAGACCGACTACAGCCCCGGCACCCTGCGCGAGAAGCTGTTCGGTCCCGGCCGCGCCCGGCTTTCGCCGCGCCATCCAGGCCATGCCTTCCGCCATCCCGGCCCGACAGCCTGACCTCCAGATCAACAGGAGTTTCGCCATGGATCTCGCCCTTGCCGGCAAGGTCGTCCTCGTCACCGGCGGCAGCAAGGGGCTCGGCCTCGCCGCCGCCCGCGCCTTCGCCCGGGAAGGCTCGCGCGTGGTCATCGCGTCGCGCAGCCGTGAGAACCTCGCCGCCGCACAGGCCGCCCTGGCCGCCGAGGGGCTGGAGGTCGCGACGGTCGCCGCCGATTTCGCCGACGCAGCCGAGGCCGCCCGTGCCGTCGCCGAGGCCGAACGCCCCTTCGGCCCGGTCGAGGTGCTGATCAACAGTGCCGGCGCCGCGAAGCGCACCCCGGCCGAGGACCTCGACGCCGCCGCCTGGAAGGCCGGGCTGGACGCCAAGTTCTTCCCCTACATCCACGCCCAGGACGCCGTGCTCAGGAGCTTCCGGCGCAGGGCGGGGGCCGGGGCGGATGGCCGGGCGGAACCCCGGCTGCCTCCGCCCCGGCAGATCGGCGCCATCGTCAACATCGTCGGCACCGGCGGCCGGATTCCCTCCGGCACCCATCTGCCGGGCGGCTCCGCCAACGCCGCCCTGCTGCTGTCGACGCTGGGGCTGGCCCGCGAATACGCGCCCTACGGCATCCGCATCAACGCCATCAATCCCGGCTTCACCCTGACCGACCGCATCGAGCAGAACCTCGCCCTGGAGGCCAAACGCCTCGGCATCAGCCGCGACGAGGCGCTGGCCGCCGGTGCCGCCGCCACGCCGTTGCGCCGCTACGGCGAGGCCCACGAGATCGCCGAGGTGGCGCTGTTCCTGGCCAGCGAGCGGGCGAGCTACGTGGTCGGCGCGCTGGTCGCGGTGGACGGCGGCCAGAGCCTGGCCCTGTAGCGGCCGACTGCGGACGGAGAACGCCATGCCGACATCGCTGCGCTACGTCTTCCGCCGGCTGGTCCAGGCACTGCCGATGGCCTTCGCCATCGTGCTGCTGAACTTCCTGCTGCTGAAGCTGACGCCGGGCGACCTCGCCGACGTCATCGCCGGGGAGTCCGGCTCGGCGACGCCGGAGTTCATGGAGAACCTGCGCCGGCTCTACGGGCTCGACATTCCGGTCCACCTCCAGTTCCTGAACTACATCCAGGGCATCCTGCATTTCGACCTCGGCTATTCCTTCCGCCAGGGCATGCCGGTGGGCGAGCTGATCCTCGAACGCCTGCCGGCGACGATCCTGCTGTCGCTGACCGCGATCCTGTTCGCGCTCCTGATCGGCGTGCTCCTCGGCGTGGTGGCGGCGCGGTCGCGCGGAAGCCTGCTGGATGAGGCGATCTCGGTCGTCTCCACCATGGGCTTCGCCACCCCGCTGTTCTGGGTCGGGCTGATGCTGATCGTGCTGTTCTCGATCGAGCTGCGCTGGCTGCCGTCCGCCGGCATGGTGACGGTGGGAGCGGATTACCACGGCCGTTGGGACGAGTGGCTCGACATCGGTCGGCATCTGGTGCTGCCGGCCGTGACGCTCAGCCTGTTCTTCCTGTCGATCTATGTCCGCATCACGCGCTCGGCGATGCTGGAGGTCTACGGGCTCGATTTCGTGCGCACCGCCAGGGCCAAGGGACTGACAGAGGCCCGCGTGGTGGTCCGCCACGTGCTGCGCAACGCCCTGCTGCCAATCGTGACGGTCACGGGCCTGCAGCTCGGCGCGATCTTCGGCGGCACGGTTGTGGTCGAGACGGTCTTCGGCTGGCCCGGTCTCGGCCGGCTGGCGCAGGAGGCGGTATTCTCGCGCGACGTCAACCTGCTGCTCGGCATCTTCCTGTGCAGCTCCTTCATCGTCATCGTCGTCAATCTGTCGGTCGACCTGCTCTATGCGGCGCTCGACCCGCGGGTGGAGGTCCGTCAATGAGCCTGTCCGCCCCGACCCATGGCGGGATGCCGGGCGGCATCCTCCAGCGCCTGATGCGCACACCGGGACTGCGCCGGCTGCGCGGCTCGCGGGCGCTGCTGGTCGGCCTGCTGCTGCTGGCCGCCGTCGTCGCCGTTGCCCTGTCCGCCGGCCTGCTCTATCCGGGCGATCCGCGTGACATGGCCGGCCCCGCCGGCACCTGGCCCGGCGTCGACGCCCGCTTCCCGCTCGGCACCGACATGCTCGGCCGCGACATGGCGGCGGCGATGGCCCATTCCGCCGGCACCTCGCTGACCGTCGGCATCGCCGCGGCAATGCTGGCGCTGCTGGTCGGCATCACTGCCGGCGTGCTGGCCGGCTATTTCGGCGGCGCCGTTGACGACGTGCTGATGCGGATCAGCGAACTGTTCCAGACCATGCCGAGCCTGCTCTTCACCATCATCCTGGTGGTGATCCTCGGGCCGACAACCGCCAGCATCAGCTTCGCCATCGGCATCACCGCCTGGCCGCAGATCGCCCGGCTGGTGCGGGCGGAGGCGGTGCGGGTGCGCCGTCTCGACTATGTCGACGCCGCGGTCACGCTGGGCATGGGGCACGGGCGGATCGTGCTGCTGCATGTGCTGCCAAACAGCCTGGCGCCGGTCGTGGTCGCCGCCTCGATCCTGGTGGCCCAGGCGATCCTGTCCGACGCCTCGCTGTCCTTCCTCGGCCTCGGCGACCCCAACGGCATGAGCTGGGGCAGCATGGTCGGCGCCGGCCGGCCGATGCTGCGCACGGCCTGGTACATGACCGCGCTTCCCGGCGGGGCGATCTTCCTCACCGTCATGGGCTTCATGCTGATCGGCAACGGCCTGAACGATCTCCTCAATCCCCGCACCCCCGTGAGGTGACCCATGAGCCTGCTCGAAGTCGAAGACCTGACCGTCCGTTTCGGCGACGCCGTCGTCGTCGACCGGCTGTCCTTCTCGGTCGAGGCCGGCGAGACGCTGGCCATCGTCGGCGAATCCGGCTGCGGCAAGTCGATGACGGCGCTGGCGTTGACCCGGCTGGTCGGGCCGCCGGGACGGATCGGCGGACGGGTCCGGCTCGACGGCCTGGAACTGACCGGCCTGCCCGAGCCACGGATGCGCGCGGTGCGCGGCGACCGCATCGGCATCGTCTTCCAGGACCCGATGTCGGCGCTCAATCCGGTGCTGACCGTCGGCGAGCAGGTCGCCGAGGCGGTGCGCGCCCACAGCCCGCTCGGTACCCGGGCGGCGCGGGCGCGGGCGGCGGAGCTGCTGGATCTCGTCCATATTCCCGACGCCCACCGCCGCCTCGACGACCATCCGCACCGCTTCTCGGGCGGCATGCGCCAGCGGGTCGCCATCGCCATCGCCATCGCCGCCAACCCCGCCCTGCTGATCGCCGACGAGCCGACGACGGCGCTCGACGTCACCATCCAGGCGCAGATCCTCTGCCTGCTGGACGAGCTGCGCCGCGACCTCGGCATGGGGCTGATCCTCATCACCCACGACCTCGGCGTCGTTGCCGAAACCGCCGACCGCGTGCTGGTCATGTATGCCGGACGCAAGGTCGAGGAGCAGGACACGCCCGGCCTGTTCGCCGCCCCGCTGCACCCCTACACCCGCCGGCTGATGGGGGCCAAGCCGCGGCTGACGCTGGGCGAGCCGCCGCCGCGGCAGCGGCTGCAGGAAATCCCCGGCCTGGTGCCCCTGCCGGGCGCGATCCCGCCGGGATGCGCCTTCGCTCCGCGCTGCGCCGACGCCGATGCCGGCTGCGCCGCCGTTCCGCCGTTGCAGCGGCACGGGCGGGCCGCGGTCGCCTGCCACAAGGTCGAACTGCCGGCCTGGACGCCCCGACAGGTCCCGCGATGGACCGACCGCAGCCAATGGAGGGCGGCGGAATGAGCGCGCTTCTCGAGGTCGAGGATCTCCGCGTCCGCTACGCCACCCGGCGCGGCTCCCTGATGGCGGTTGACGGCGTGTCCTTCTCCCTGCACGCCGGCAGGACGCTGGGTCTGGTCGGCGAGTCCGGCTGCGGCAAATCCTCGCTCGGCAAGGCGATCATGCGGATCGTCGATCCGCATTCCGGCGCCATCCGGCTCGACGGCGTGGACATCGGCCGGCTGAGCGGCCACAATCTGCGCCCGCACCGCCGCCGCTTCCAGATGGTGTTCCAGGATCCGGCGGCTTCGCTCGATCCGCGCCAGCGCATCCGCCGCGCCCTGGAGGAGCCGCTGGCCGTGCATGGCCGGGGCGACCGGAGCGAGCGGCGCGACAGGGTGCGCGAGGTCATGGCCCAGGTCGGGCTGCACCCGGAGATGGCGGACCGGCTGCCGCATGAATTCTCCGGCGGCCAGCGCCAGCGCATCGCCATCGCCCGCGCCCTGATGCTGGAGCCGAGCCTGATCGTCTGCGACGAGCCGGTCTCGGCGCTCGACGTCTCGCTGCAGGCGCAGATCCTCAACCTGCTGGCCGACCTCCAGGCGTCGCGCGGGATCGCCTACCTGTTCATCAGCCACGACCTTTCGGTGGTCCAGCATCTCGCCGACCGGATCGCCGTGATGTATCTCGGCCAGATCGTCGAGATCGCCGACCGCGCGGCCCTGTGGCGGTCGCCGGCCCACCCATACACCCAGGCGCTGATCGCCGCGGTTCCGCGCATGGACCCCGAACGGCGCGGGCTGGACCGGACCCGGCTGCTGCCGGGCGACCTGCCGGCGCCGCAGGATCCGCCGCCCGGATGCCGCTTCGCCGGCCGCTGCCCCTTCGCGACCCGCCTGTGCCGCGAGCAGGCGCCGCGGCTGGCCGAGATCGCCCCCGGCCATGCGGTCGCCTGCCATCTCCATTCCGCGACCGATGCCGCACCCGATGCCGCGCCCGGTGGTGCGGCAGCCCCGTCCCTCCCCCATTCCCTGCAGAAGGACACCGTCCAATGAACGCCGTCACCGGCAAGCCCGTCCCCGCGCATGACCCGACTTTCGAGATGGCCGAGCAGAGGCAGGCCCGCGTCGATCTGGCCGCGGCCCAGCGCCTGGCGGTGATCCAGGAGATGAGCGAGGGCATCTACAACCATTTCACCCTGGCGGTGCCGGGACATGACGACCGCTTCTATGTCAGCCCGCTCGGGCTGCACTGGTCGGAGATCAAGGCCAGCGACCTGCTCACCGTCGACTACGACGGCCGCCTGCTCGACGGCAAGGGACCGCTCCAGCGCTCCGCCTTCTGCATCCACGCCCCCATCCACCGGCGCAAGCCGCAGCACGCCGCGCTGTTCCACACCCACATGCCCTACACCAGCGCGCTGACCCGGTTGCAGGACCAGCGGCTGCTGCCGATCGGTCACACCGAGGCCCAGCTGATCGCCGAGATCGCCTATGACGACGACTACACCGGCCTCGCCCGCGACCCGGCCGAGGGCGAGCGTCTGGCCGACATCCTCGGCGACAGGACCATCCTGATCATGGCGCACCACGGCGTGCTGGTCGCCGGCCGGACCGTCTCGGAAGCCTACGACCGGCTCTACACGCTGGAGCGGGCGGCGCGGGTGCAGCTCTTCGCCCAATGGACCGGCAAGCCGCTTCGCGAACTGCCCGGCGAGATGGTCGCGCATGTCCACGCCACCATCACCGGCACCCCGCTGGCCCCCGGCGTGCCGTCGGGCCACGAGCTGCATTTCGGCGCCCTGAAGCGGCTGCTCGACCGCCAGAACCCCGGCTACCGCGAATGACCGTCTCCGTTTTCCACCGAAAGGGCACCGCCGTGACCGCCTTCCCCCACGCCCCGGCCAAAACGCCAGCCGGGACGACCGGCATCGATCCCCGGACGCTTCTGGACTGGCTGGAGGACGGCGGCGAGATCGCCGTCCTCGACCTGCGCGAGGAAGGCCCCTTCGGCGAGGGGCACCCGCTTCTCGCCGTCAACATTCCGTTCAGCCGGCTGGAGTTCGACATCGCCGCGCTTGTCCCGCGCGCCGACACCCGCATCGTCCTGCTGGCCGAAGAGCCGGTCGCCGCGCGGGCGGCCAGCCGGCTCTCGGCGCTCGGCTATACCGGCGTCCAGGTGCTGTCCGGTGGGGCGGAGTCCTGGTCCGCCGCCGGCCTGCCGCTCTTCCCCAGCGTCAACGTGCCGGGCAAGGCATTCGCCGAATGCGTCGAACACGCCTATCATACGCCGGACATCGAGGCGGCCGAACTCGACCGGCTCGTCCGGGCCGGGGCTGATCTGGTGATTCTCGACAGCCGCACCGCCGAGGAGTTTGAGCGTTTCCACGTGCCGGGTGCCGTCAGCGCGCCGGGTGCCGAGATCGTCCACCGCTTCGCCGACCTCGTTCCCTCGCCGGACAGCCTCGTCGTCGTGTCCTGCGCCGGACGGACGCGGGGCATCATCGGCGCGCAGGCGCTGATCAACGCCGGCGTTCCCAACCGCGTGGTCGCATTGTCGGGTGGAACCCAGGGCTGGCGCCTTGCCGGCTTCGAGCTGGAGCGCGACACGCCGCTTCCGCCCCGGCCGCCGGTGGGGCCGGAGGCCCGCGAGCTGGCGCGACAGCGCGCCGCCGACCTTGCCCGGCGCTTCGCCGTCCCGGTGATCGACCGCGCCGCGCTGGGGCGGCTGCGTGCCGATCCCGCCCGAACCACCTATCTCTTCGACGTCCGCCTGCCGGCCGAACATGCCGGGGGACACGCCGACGGGGTTCCGTCCGCCCAGGGCGGGCAGCTGGTGCAGGCACTCGACACATGGGCGGCCACCCGCGGGGCACGGATCGTGCTGACCGACGACGACGGCGTGCGCGCCACCGTG
This sequence comes from Azospirillum sp. TSH64, assembly GCF_003116035.1. GTDB lineage: Bacteria > Pseudomonadota > Alphaproteobacteria > Azospirillales > Azospirillaceae > Azospirillum. Next base: position 481,536 of record NZ_LGQW01000015.1, on the reverse strand, counting down.
ACGGCGCACTGGCTGCGCCAGCTCGGCTGGGATGCGCTGGTCTTGCCCGGGCTGGTGTCGGGGACCGCCCCGCCCCCCGCCCATGCGGTGCCCGCCGCCCCACCGCGGGCGAAGGTTCTTTCCGCCGAGGAGGCCGGCGACCGGCTGCGGCGCGGTGCGGTTTTGCTCTTCTCGGATTCCAGCGGCGACTACCGTCGCTCCCACCCGGCGGGAGCCCTCTGGGCCAACCGCTCGCGCCTCGGTCCGCCGGATCGGTTCGACCGCGCGGCCGGGGTCGTGGTGACCGGGCGGGATCCGGTGACCGCCCATCTCCTCGCCCTGGATCTGGAAGAGGCCGGCATTCCGGCCGCGGTCCTTCCCGGCGGCGAAGCGGCCTGGACGGCCGCCGGCCTTACGGTCGTCACGTCGCCTTCCGACCCTGCCGATGCCGACCGCATCGACCATCTGTTCTGGCTCCATGACCGCCACAGCGGCAACCTCGAAGCGTCGCGCGCCTATCTCGACTGGGAGCTGTCGCTGCCGGGGGCCGTCGGCACACCGGAAGCCGCCGGCTTCCGCATCGGACCGGCGGCGGCGCGATGACCGCCCCACGGATCTGCATCTTCGGGGCCGGCGCGGTGGGCAGCCATGTGGCGGCGAGGTTGCTGCGCGCCGGTGTCCCCAACGTCTCCGTCATCGCGCGCGGTCCTCACCTGGCCGCGATGCGCGAGCGCGGCCTCACCTTCCGGAGCGATCGGGAAGAGTTCCGCGTCGCGGTGCCGGTGGCGACCGACGATCCGTCGACCCTGCCGCCGCAGGACGTCGTCGTCGTCACGCTGAAGGCGCCGGCCCTCCCAGCGGCGGCAGGCGCTCTCGCCCGGCTGCTGGCTCCCGAGGGAGTCGCGGTCTTCCTGCTGAACGGAATCCCGTGGTGGTGGAACCACGGCCTGCGGGAAGGCGGCCTGCGGGAGAGCGGCGGTCCGCTGCCGCTGCTCGATCCTGACGCCGCGCTCTGGCGAAACGTCGGGCCGGCGCGGACGTTGGGCGGGGTCGTGATGTCGCCCAACGAGATCGTCGAGCCGGGCGTCGTCGTGCATGGCGCACACAACCGGTTCATCATCGGCGAGCCTGACGGCGGCGACAGCCCACGGGCCCGCGGACTGGTCGAGTTGTTCACCGCCGCCGGCATGCCCGCCCTGCTGTCGACCGACATCCGGACCGACATCTGGCTCAAGCTGCTGGTCAACGCGCCGGGCAACCCGCTGGCCGCCCTGACCCGATTGTCGGCGAAGGACCGGGCCGCCGACCCCGAGCTGGCGGACCTCGGGCGGCGCATCGCCGGCGAGGTGGCCGACACCGCTCGGGCGCTCGGCTATGATCTGACCCAGCACGCCGATGCCGACGATACGATGGGGTGGGCAGCCACGCGCTCGGAAACCCGGCCTTCCATGCTGCAGGATGTCCTGCACGGCCGCGCCACCGAGGTCGAATGCCTGCTCGGCCAAGTGCAGGCCTATGCCAGGGAGCGGTCCGTTCCGACGCCGGTCATCGACATCGTCCTGCCGATTCTGCGCGGCCTGGACCGGTCCCTGCGCCGGTGACGGCGCCGCAGGTCTTTTTTTAACCCCTGCATCGCCATCGGCGGCAAACACCCCGTTAGTCCGGCACCGGGCCGGCCGCCTGGATGCGCGGGACGCGGCCCTCGACCGGATAGCCGGGGTCGTTGTAGCCGGGGGTGGACGCATTGCCCGTCGACACCAGACGGTCGACCAGCGCCTCGTCCTCGGCGGTGAAGCGGTAATCGAGCGCCCGCACATAGGCGTCCCACTGTTCCTCGGTGCGGGGGCCGGCGATGGCGGCGGTGACCAGCCGGTTGTTCAACACCCAGGCCAGTGCGAAATCGGCGGCGGAGATGCCGCGGGCGGCCGCATGGTTCTGGATTTCCTGGGCGATGGCCAGGGATTCCGGGCGCCATTCGGTTTCGAGGATGCGGCGGTCGGCCCGGCCGGCCCGGGTGTCCGGCGCCGGTGCCGCCCCGGGAACATATTTGCCGGTCAGCACGCCCCGGGCGAGCGGCGAGTAGGAGACGACGCCGATCCCGTAATGGCCCGCGGCCGGAAGCTGCTCCACCTCCGCCTTGCGGTCGACGATGTTGTAGAGCGGCTGGCTCGCCACCGGCCGGTCGATGCCGTGGGCGTCGGCCAGATGAACGATCTCGGCGATCCGCCAGCCGCTGAAGTTGGACAGGCCGAAATAGCGCAGCTTGCCGGCCCGAATCAGATCGGCGATCGCCCGCACCGCCTCGTCCAGCGGTGCATCGAGCGGCGCCCGGTGGATATAGGCGATGTCGATGTAGTCGGTGCCGAGGCGGCGCAGGCTGTTCTCCACCGCTTCGACGATCCACTTGCGCGAGATGCCCCTGCTGTTCGGCCCCTCCCCCATCGGGTTGGCGAACTTGGTCGCCAGCACCCAGGCGTCGCGGTCGCCGCGGATCGCGCTTCCGACCACCCGCTCCGACGCGCCCTGATGATAGACGTCGGCGGTGTCGATGAAGGTGAATCCCTGCGCCCGCGCCTTCGCGATGATGCGGTGGGCGGTCGCCTCGTCGGCTTGCCCGCCGAACATCATGGTGCCCAGCGCCAGCGGCGGAACCTTCAGTCCGCTTCGGCCAAGATTGCGGTAATCGACCATGTCCCCAAATCTCCCTTGGCTCGAAGCCTCACCCTGCGAATCCCCGGCCGGCGGCCCCCTTGGCCGGCAGCCTTGGGCGCACTCCGCGCGACCGATCCCTGCGCCGAGACCAATGGAACAGCCGTCCCGCCATTCAGGCAAGCGGCAGCGTCAGGGCGTCGTCCTCAATCTCGATCCCCAGCGCCTCGTTGAACCGGTTGAAGAAGGCGCAGAGCGCGGTGCGCAGCGTCAGTTCGACCACCTGCTCCTCGCTGAAATGCTCGCGCAGACGGGCGAACAGGGCGTCGCTCACCCGTGCCGGGTCGCGGGTGACCTGCGCCGCATAGTCCCGGACCAGACGGTCCACCGGGTCGAGCCCCGGCACGTCCGGCTCCAGGATCCGCTCCACCGTCTCGGCAGGCAGGCCCTGCTCGACCAGACGCGGGGCATGGTGCGCGACGCAGTAGGCACAGGCCGCCGCCTTCGACGCGGTCACCAGCACGATCTCCAGATGCCGTTTGGAGATCACCGCGTCGGAGGCGGACTCCAGCAGCAGCCCGAAGACATGCCGCAAGGCCGGCGGGCGGTGGGCGAAGACGCGCAACATGTTGCCGAAGGGGCCGTAGTCGCGCTGGATGCGCTCGTAGACGGCGCGTGCTTCGCCGCTGACGTCCTCGATTTCGATGTTGCGGACACGGGCCATGGGAACGGTTCCTTCTGTCGGATCAGACAAGATCGGTTTTCGACGGGGGCTCGGCAAGGTGACAGGCGACGAGGTGGTCCGCGTCGCCGACGGCACGCAGCGATGGCGCCTCATGGCGGCACCGCTCGACCGCAAGGGGGCAGCGGGTGTGGAAACGGCAGCCGGCCGGCGGCGCGAAGGCGCTGGGCAGGTCGCCGGTCAGCGCCGCCCGCGTCCGCCGCTCCGCCGGCCGGTCCAGATCGGGGACCGCATCGAACAGCGCCCGGGTATAGGGGTGCAGTGGACGCCGCCACAGCGCCGCGCGCGGGGCGGTCTCGACGATGCGGCCGAGATACATCACGCCGACCCGGTCGGCGATGTGTTCGACCACCGACAGGTCGTGGCTGATGAACAGGAAGGCGACGCCGAGATCGCGTTGCAGATCGTCCAGCAGATTGAGGATCTGCGCCTGCACCGAGACGTCGAGCGCCGACACCGGCTCGTCGCAGACCACCAGCGCCGGCGACAGGGCAAGCGCGCGGGCGATGCCGATGCGCTGGCGCTGGCCGCCGGAAAACTCGTGCGGATGGCGCGAGGCTGCATCCGCGGGCAAGCCGACGCGGGCGAGCAGCTCGGCAACGCGGTCGCGCCGCTCCGACCGCCGGCCGATGCCGTGGACGTGCAGCGGTTCGGCCAGCAGCTGCCCGACGGTCCAGCGGGGATCGAGCGAGCCGAACGGATCCTGGAAAACCATCTGCAACTTGCGCCGGATCGGGCGCAGCGCCGCCCGGCTCTTGCCGGACAGATCGTCGCCGTCCAGACGGATGCGGCCGGCGGCCGGCTCGATCAGCCGCAGGATCGCCCGGCCGAGCGTCGATTTCCCGCAGCCGGACTCGCCCACGAGGCCGAGCGTCTCGCTCCGCCCGACGGTCAGCGACACCCCGTCCACCGCATGGACGACGCCATGCGGCGTGTCGTAGCGGACGACGAGGTCTTCGACCGCCAGCAGCGGGTCTCCCTGCCCGGCATCGGGCCGCACGGGGTCAGGCGAGGCGGGCATGGGGAAGGCTGCGGCTTGGGGCAAGGAAGTCTCCGACGCGAAGGCAGGCGACCTGCCCGTCTTCCAACAATGTGTTCTTGAGCACTGTCAGGGGCGGTTCGGCCGCGGTGCAATCCTCCGTCGCCAGCGCGCAGCGCGGGGCGAAGGCGCAGCCCGGCGGCATCGCCGCCAGCGACGGCACGGTGCCGGGTATCTCGACCAGCCGGGGACGCTCCCCGCCCTCGACGCGGCGGCGCGGGCGGGCGGCGATCAGGCCGCGGGTGTAAGGGTGCAGCGGGGTTGCGAACAGGTCGGCGGCGGCGCGCTCCTCGACCTTGCGGCCGGCATACATCACCAGCACCCGCTCGGCATGGCCGGCGACGACGCCCAGATCGTGGGTGATGAGGACGACGCCCATGCCGCCCTGCTTCAGCTCGTCGATCAGGTCGAGAATCTGCGCCTGGATGGTGACGTCGAGCGCCGTCGTCGGCTCATCGGCGACCAGAACCGCCGGGTTGCAGGCCAGCGCCATGGCGATCACCACCCGCTGGCGCATCCCGCCGGACAGCCGGTGCGGGTGCTCGCCGAAGCGGCGGACCGGGTCGGGGATGTGGACGCGCTCCAGCAGCGTCAGCGCGCGGTCGCGGGCCTCGCGGCGGCTCACCGGTTCATGGTCGCGGATGGTTTCGACGATCTGTTCGCCGATGGTCAGCACCGGGTTGAGCGTGGTCATCGGTTCCTGGAAGACCATGGCGATGCGGCGGCCGCGGACATCGCGCAGAGCCTCCTGACCGAGCCCCAGCAGGTTGCGTCCCTCCAGCCGGATCGCCTTGCCCTCGGCGCGGCCCGGCGGTGGAACGAGGCCGAGAAGGGCCAGCGCGGTGATCGACTTGCCGCAGCCGGACTCGCCGACGATGGCCAGCGTCTCGCCGCGCGCCACCTGGAAGGACAGGTTGCGCACCGCCAGCAGGCTGCGCCCGCGCTCCTGGAAGCGGATGGACAGATCCTCCACCTCCAGAACGGGCTGGGCCAGAACGGGTTGAGGGAATTGGGTCATCGGCGGTTCTGCCTGGGATCGAGAGCATCGTTCAGCCCGTCGCCGAGCAGGTTCAGGGCCAGCACTGCCGCGACGATGGCGAGGCCCGGCAATGTCGCGACGTACCAGTCGGTGCGCAGCACCTCGCGGCCGGCGCCGACCATGCTGCCCCAGCTGACGATGTTGGGATCGCCCAAGCCCAGGAAGGCGAGGCTCGATTCCGTCAGGATCGCCGACGCCACCATGATCGAGGCCGACACGACGATCGGCGCCAGCACGTTGGGCAGCACATGGGTCAGGATGATGCGCGCATCCGACAGGCCGAGCACGATGCTGGCCTGGACCATTTCGCCGTCGCGCAGGCGCAGCACCTCCGCCCGCACCAGCCGGGCCAGGCTGGGCCAGGAGGTCAGTCCGATGGCGAGTACCACCGTGGTCATGGTCGGTTGCAGGATGGCGACGATGACGATGGCGAACAGGAAGGGCGGGATGGTCTGGAACAGCTCGGTCACATGCATCAGTGCGTGATCGGCACGGCCCCGGAAGAAGCCGGCGATGGCGCCGACGCCGACGCCGATGACCAGCGACACCAGCGTCGCCACCCCGCCGATCAGCAGCGACACCCGCGCGCCGTGGAAGATGCCGGCGGCGATGTCGCGCCCCATCATGTCGGTGCCGAGCGGGAAATCGGGATCGGCGCCCGGCCAGAGGAAGGGCGTGCCCACCATGTCGAGCGGATCGGCCGGATAGACGACGTCGGCCAGCGCCGCCATGGCGAGGATGGCGCCGAGCAGCGCCAGCCCGGCGACCGCCGACGGCCGGCGCAGCAGGCGGGCGAACAGGCCGCGGCGGACGGGCCGCTCCTCCGCAGCGGGAAGGACGGATTGGGCGATGCTCATCTGGCAAGCTCGATGCGCGGATCGAGCACCGTGTAGAGGAGATCGACCGCGAGATTGACGACCACGACCACCGCCGAACTGCACAGCAGGATGCCGAGCAGCAGGTTCAGGTCGCGTTGGAACAGCGCCTCGAAGGCGAGGCGGCCCAGCCCCGGCCAGGCGAAGATGGTCTCCACCAGCACCGCCCCGCCGAGGATCGAGCCGACCTGCACCCCGAGCATGGTCACGACGGGCAGCAGCGCGTTGCGCAGCACGTGGCGCAGCGCGATGCGGCGCGGCCTCAACCCCTTGGCGACGGCGGTGCGGACGAAGTCCTGGGTCGTCACCTCCAGCATCGCCGCCCGCATCAGGCGGGTGTAGATGGCGAGGTAGAACAGCCCGAGGGTCGCCGCCGGCAGCACCAGATGACGGGCCACATCCTTGACATGGTCCCAGCCGCCATAGCCGGCCTCGACGCTGGTCATGCCGCCGACCGGCAGCCAGTCCAGACCGACCGAGAAGACCACCACCAGCACCAGTCCGATCCAGAACACCGGCGTGGCATAGAACAGCAGGGCCAGCGTCGAGATCAGCGTATCCGCCAGCCGACCGGCGTTGCGCGCGGCGACCACGCCGAGCGCCGATCCGGCCAGCACGGCGAACCCGATGCTGGCGGTCATCAGCAGCAGGGTGGCCGGCAGCCGCTGTCCGATCAGCTCCAGCACCGGCAGGCCATGCCGGAAGGAGAAACCGAGGTTGAAGGTCAGCAGGTTGCCGAGATACTGGACGAACTGGACCGGCAGCGGCTGGTCCAGCCCGAACTGGCGGCGCAGGGCCGCCATGTATTCCGGCGTTGCCGATCCCGCCTCCCCCGCCAGCACCTGGGCCGCGTCGCCGGGGGCCAGGTGCAGCAGGAAGAAGTTGACGACGGCGATGCCGAGCACGACCAGCGCCATGTGAACCAGCCTCCCCGCCCAGAAGCGGAGCCGCCGCCGGCCAACCCTGCCCACAGGCATCGAGAATCCGGCCATGATCAGTTCGATGCCGCCTTGTCGAACCAGGCGTCCTTCAGCGAGCCGTAGATCTGGTCGCCGTGGGTCACCACGTCCTTCAGGTTCGCGGCGTGGACCGAGAAGAACTTCAGTTCCGCCAGCGGGATCGACGGCAGGTCGGTCTGGACGATCTGCTGGATCTTCTTGAAGGTTGCGATGCGGTCCTCCTGGCGCGCCTGCCCCTGGGCCTGGGCGATCAGGGCGTCGACCTCCGGGTTGCGGTATCCCGAGCCGTTGGTCCAGGGCGTGTTCTTGCCGACCCAGCCCGACCAGTAGGCGCGCGTCACCCCGACCTGCGGGTCGGAGAAGGCGGCGAACCAGGCGCTGGAAATGTCGAAGTCGCGGTCGCCGTAGACGCGCTTGGTGAAGGCGGCGGTGTCCTGGCTGCGGATCGTCACTTCGATGCCGACGCGCTTCAGCGCCTGCTTCAGATACTCGCCGGTGCGCTTGTAGTCGTCGCCATAGGGGATGAAGTCATGGGTCAGCGCGAAGCGCACCCCGTCCGGGCCGCGCTTGTAGCCGGCCTCGTCCAGCAGCGCCTCGGCCTTTTTGACGTCGAACTCGTATTGCGGAACGGTGGCGTCGTGGAAGGCGGGAAGCGTCGAGGGCACCGGGCTGATCGCCGGCTTGGCGAAGCCGTACCAGACGATGTTGGAGATCGCCTTGCGGTCGATGGCGTGGGCGATGGCGCGGCGGACCCGCACATCCTTCAGATATTTGTTGTCGACGTTCAGGTCGAAGAACAGCCAGGGCGAGATCCACTCGTAGCCGCGCGTTTCGATCTTCAGGTTCGGCAGCTTGCCCAGACGCTCGGCATCCTTCAGCGGCACCGGGCTGAAGACCGCATACTGCACGTCCCCCTTCTCCAGCGCCGCGGCGCGGGCGGCGGCGTCGGGGATCACCTTGAAGACGACCCGGTCGAGATGGGGCTTGCCCTTGTCCCAATAGTTCGGGTTGCGCTCCAGGATCAGGTAATTGCCCTTGCTCCATTCCTTGAAGACGAAGGCGCCGGTGCCGACCGGCTTCAGGTTGTAGGGATTGTTGAGGACGTCGGTCCCTTCGTACAGATGCTTGGGCAGTACCTGCGCGCCGTTGGAATTGACCGAACTGAGGATGGCCAGCGACGGCTCGCTGAGGCGCAGGATGACCGTATGGTCGTCCGGCGTGTCGACCCGCGTCACCCGCCCGAAGGTCGCTTGGTTGCGCGGGTGGATCGTCTTCCAGACATTCTCCAGCGTCCATTTCACGTCGGCGGCGGTGAAGGGATGCCCGTCGTGCCAGGTCACGTCCTTGCGCAGGAAGAAGGTGATGGACAGGCCGTCGGGCGCCACCTCCCATCGCTCGGCCAGGGCCGGCTTGGGGTTGAGGTCGAGGTCGTAATCGATCAGGCCGTCGAAGACGTTGCCGCTGATGAAGCCGGTCGGCGCCGCCGTGTTGATCGCCGAGGTCAGGGTGACCGGCTCGGGCTGGACGATGGCGGTCAGCGTGCCGCCGTCCTGCGGCGTCCCGGCGAATGCCGCGCCGCCAAACAGGGAGGCCACACCGGCGGCCAGCACCGTGGCGCGCAGCAGGACGAAACGGGAAACAATGGACGTCATGGCATGACCTTGCTGATCTGTCCCACCGGGTCGAGGGCCGGTGAGGGTTTGCACGATGGCCCGGAACAGGATGGCCCGGAGGACGGGAGGCGAATAAAACACTATTTCTTTTTGTGTTTTATTTTATTTCACTAGTATGATGGTAGGTATTTTTGGCTGTCAAGGCGCATCTTCGCGTATGCGACCGCAACGCTGCGCGCCGTTCCACGGCTGGGTGACGGCGGGCGCCGAGAGGAAGCCTCAGGGCAGGATTTCGGTGTGCGACAGCACGAGGAACAGCAGGGATTCACCGTCGCCGACATTCACGCAGGCATAGGGGACGTCGGCGTCGAACAGAATGGTGTCGCCGGCGGCCAGCCTATGCAGGGCGCCGGCGGCCCGAAGCTCGACCATTCCCTCCGCGACGACCAGATGGGCGCCGGTCCCCGGCGGATGGCCGCCGCCGACCTCGCTGCCGCTGGGATGCAGGCGGATCTCGAAGACATCGGCCCCCCGCCCCTCCCCCGGCGGCGCCAGCAGCCGCGACTGGGCCAGCCCATCCGCGGAAACCAGCGTCCTGGTCTGGGATTGGCGCACCACCACCACCCCGCCCTGCTCGGTGAACCGGGTCAGCGACGCCAGCGTGACATCCAGCGCACGGGCGATCTTCCACAGCACGGTGATGGTCGGCGCGCTGCGTCCAAGCTCGATCTGCCCGAGCATCGCCCGGCTGACCCCGGACAGCCGCGCCAGCCGCTCCAGCGACAGGCCCTGGCGGGTGCGCAGACGCCGCAGGTGACGCCCGAGTATCGCGGGGATCGCATCCTCGCCGGAGGGAGCATAGTCGTCGTTCGCCACGCTCACAGATCGTCCTCTCCGCTTGAACGGGCCTGTGTGCACCGGCCGCATTTCCCATTGGATGAGAAGAGAATATCTCCTTTAGCCTATACAGCAAGTAGATTTAACGTCGCAGCCTGTTCCTTCGGGTTCAAATCACAAAATCGAATCGTTCATTCTGCCTGCGCTCATGCTCGGCGGCCAGCCGGCCGATCAGCGTGGCGGCGGCCGGCGCCGGTTGCGGCCGTCCGATGAGGTAGCCCTGGATCAGGCGGCACCCGTTCGCCGCCAGCCAGGCAAGCTGGGCCGGCGTCTCCACCCCCTCGGCGACCAGGGTCATCGACAGGCTGCGCGCCAGCCCGATGATGGCGCGGGCGACCGCCTGTCCGCCGGCATTGTCCAGGTCCGCCGCCCCCAGATTGCGGGTGAAGGAGCCGTCCATCTTCAGCACGTCGAACGGCAGGCTGTTGAGATAGCTGAGGCTGGAATAGCCGGTGCCGAAATCGTCCAGCGCCAGACGCACCCCCAGCCGCTTCAGCCCGGTCAGCACATGGCGGCTGTACTCCATATCCTCGATCAGCAACCCCTCGGTCACCTCCAGCACCAGCAGGGCGGGATCGATGCCGGTCGTCTCCAGCACCGTCCGCACATCCTCCAGCAGGGCAGGGTCGCGAAGCTGGCGCGGCGATACGTTGACCGCGACCTCCAAAGGCGGCCCGCCGCCGTCCGCCCAGCTCCGGATCTGCCGGCAGGCGGTTTCCAGCACCCAGCGGCCGATGGGAAGGATCAGCCCGCTCGCCTCGCACAGGGGGATGAACACCGACGGCGGAACGGGTGCGGCGTCGCCCGGCGGCTGCCAACGCAGCAGCGCCTCGACCCCGACGGGACGGCCGCCGGCCGCCTCGACCAGCGGCTGGTAGGCGAGATGGAACTCGCCGCGCTCCAGCGCGCCGGCCAGCAGCCCACGCAGCCGGGCCCGCTCGGCCGCCGCGTCCGTCATCGCCGGGTCATACCGGCAGACCGTGCTGCCGCCGCGCTCCTTGGCCCGGTACATGGCCATGTCCGCCTTGCGCAGCAGGTCGTCGGCACCGTCGCCCTGCGCGGGATGGCCGACCACGCCGATGCTGACGGTCAGCCGGTGCCGGCCGCCGGCAAGCGGAAACGGTTCGGCCATCGCCCGGATCAGGGACTGCGAGGCCGCATCGGCCGTCCGGCCGCCGCCCTCCTCGACGATGACGGTGAATTCGTCGCCGCCCAGCCGCGCGACCGTCGCCCCGGCCTCCAGCGCGTCGCGCAGCCGGCGGGCCACCGCGACGAGAAGCTCGTCGCCCACCGCATGGCCGAACTGGTCGTTGATCTCCTTGAAGCCATCGAAATCGAGCAGCATCACCGCCAGCCGGGTGCCGTCCCGCCGCGCCGCCGCAATCGCCGCCTCCAGGCGCCGGCGGAACTCGACGCGGTTGGGAAGGCCGGTCAAAGGATCGAAATGGGCCAGCCAGGCGATCCGGTCCTCCACCGCCTTGACCTGGGTGATGTCGCGGAACACCAGCACGCCGCCGACCGACCGGCCGTCCTGAACCAGCGGGCGGGCGTTCACCCGCAGCCAGACGCCCGCTCCGCCGGGAACGGCCGCGGCGAGATACAGACTCTCGCGGTCCATCGTCTCGCCGCGGATCGCCCGGCCCATCGGCCACAGGGCGTCTGGGCACGGGCTGACCCCGTCCTCCAGCCGCAGGCGGTTGCCGAAATGCGCATCGAAGGCGACGCCGCCCAGCGGACCGAAGACCGCCTCCGCCGCCGGGTTGGCGGTTATGATGCGGCCGTCGCAGCCGGCGACGCACACCCCCTCCGCCATATTGTCGAGGACGAGACGGAGGATCGGCGCCACGCCGGCCTCCTCAGGTTGCACAGCCGAGGGAACCGCCCGGCGAAGGGACGAGTGCGGCATGGGAGTCACCATTTCCATGTCACATAAGAGAGAATTATTATCCACAGTGTGCATTATTATAATAGTACATATTTTGTATGTTTTTACCGCGCATTCCCCCGCATCGATAAAAATCGACCGCCAAGTTTTCACCGGTCTTTCACAGGCGTCCCCACAGAGCACGACCGGCTTCGCAAAAGCCGTCCATGCATTTCCCTATTCTTGAACAGGAAAAAGACCGCGGTAATTCCTGATTCTAAACAGAGAATACTCCGGTATCAGGGTTTGGCCCAATTGAACGGAGGTCTGTCCGTTATAGCGGATCAATCGACCTGCGCTGTTTTACCGGTGCTTGAGAGGCAGCCGGAAGCTGTGCATGGTCGGCCTTGCCCCGATGCCGGGGATGCGGCCGCCGCCGGCGGACCGCGACCCGAGGCGAGGGCTTCCCCTTCCGCCGGTCAGCCCGACCCACTCCCCGCACCGACACCTCCACGCAGCCGCCGCGGCGGCCATCGCCGTCACACGCGCCGCCGGAGCGCCATTCACTGCCATCGCCCTTCGCAAGGAGCCGATTCCCATGTCCGAAGACACCGAGCTGCGCCGAACATTGAACGAGCAGGCGGCCCGCCAACTCGCCAACGCCACCAAGACGCGGGCGCAATGGTCGGGCATCACGCCGCGCTGGCTGGTGTCCTTTCTGCCCTGGACGCCGGTCGAGGCCGGCATCTACCGCCTGAACCGCGTCATCGACCCGCAGGGCCAGGTGCGGACCGAGGTGGAATGCAGCCCGCGCAACGACGCCGACCTGCCGGAAACCTTCGTCCCCTACGATGAAAGCCCGCGCGAATATTCGCTGAACGCGGTGACGACGGTTCTGGACGTCCAGACCCGCGTCTCCGACCTCTACAGCCACCCCATCGACCAGATCCAGGAACAGCTGCGGCTGCTGATCGAGAAGGTGAAGGAGCGCCAGGAAAGCGAGCTGATCAACAACGCCGAATACGGCCTGCTGACCAACGCCGCCCCCGGCCAGCGCGTCAAGACCCGCAAGGGCCAGCCCACCCCCGACGACCTGGACGAGCTGATCGCCAAAGTGTGGAAGGAGCCCGCCTTTTTCCTGGCCCATCCGCGCGCCATCGCCGCCTTCGGCCGCGAATGCACCCGCCGCGGCGTGCCGCCGCCCACCGTCACCCTGCACGGCTCGCCCTTCCTGACCTGGCGCGGCCTGCCGCTGATCCCCAGCGACAAGCTGCACGTCACGCCGGACGGCCGCACCAACATCCTGCTGCTGCGCACCGGCGAGGCGAAGCAGGGCGTCATCGGCCTGTTCCAGCCCGGCGTTCCGGGCGAGGTGGCGCCCAGCCTGTCGGTCCGCTTCATGGGCATCAACCGCAAGGCCATCGCGTCTTACCTGATCTCGCTCTACTGCTCGGCCGCGATCCTGACCGAGGATGCCATCGGCGTGCTGGAGGATGTCAATGTCGGCCATTATTACGACTATGCCTGATCCCGCCGGCCTTCCCGCCGACGCGCTCACCCTGCCGCCGTCGGCGGCGGCAGGGGATGCCGGCCTCGCGGGCTCGCCCGATGCCGGCCTGATCGCCCGGCTCGCCAACCAGTTCTTTCAGGCGCTGCCCAACGGCCAGCCGGCCGCCGTCCGCGCGGCCCCGCCGCCGGCTGCGGTTTCCGCCGTCCATGCGCCGGGACCGGTTCCGGCCGTTCCGGTCGCTCCGGCCGCCGCACCCCCGGCCGGCGACGGCGGGCTCGGTTCCATCCTGCATTCGCTGGGCGGCGCGCTGTCGCTGGTGCCGCCACCGGTATCTCCCCCGGCATCTCCCCAGACATCTCCCCTGCCGGCCGCCGGTCCGGCCACCGGTCCGGCCCTGCCGGCGGGACAGCCATATTTCCTCGGACGCAGTCCCGCCGCTGCACCGGGCGGCTCCGCAACGACGGTTCCAGCCGCTCCCGGCCATCTTGTCGATGTCGGCGCGCTGTCGATCCAGCTGCGCGCCGATCAGATCCCCGACCTGCCCCTGCCGCCGGCTCCCGCCTTCGACCCGCGTGCCGCCCGGCGCGACTTTCCGATCCTGAACCAGACGGTGCATGGCAAACCGCTGATCTGGCTGGACAACGCCGCCACCACGCAGAAGCCGCAAGCGGTGATCGACCGGCTCGCCCGCTTCTACGCGGAGGAGAACTCCAACATCCACCGCGCCGCCCATGCGCTGGCGGCCCGCGCCACCGACGCCTATGAGGATGCGCGCGAGAAGGTCCGCCGCTTCGTCGGGGCCGCCGACACCCGCGAGATCGTCTTCGTCCGCGGCGCCACCGAGGCGATCAATCTGGTCGCCAAGGCCTGGGGCCGCCATTCCGTCCGCGAAGGCGACGAGATCGTCGTCACCTGGCTGGAGCATCACGCCAACATCGTGCCCTGGCAGCAGCTCTGTGCCGAAACCGGGGCCCGGCTGCGGGTGGTGCCGGTCGACGACGACGGCCAGATCCGGATGGACGAGTATGCCCGCATGCTGGGGCCGCGCACGAAGCTGGTGTCGCTGACCCTGGTGTCGAACGCGCTCGGCACCGTCACCCCGGCGGCGGAGATGGTGGCGATGGCACGCGCCGCCGGCATCCGCACCCTGGTGGACGGGGCGCAGGCGGTGTCGCACATGCCGGTGAACGTCCAGTCTCTCGGCTGCGACTTCTTCGTGCTGTCGGGCCACAAGATGTTCGCCCCCACCGGCATCGGCGTGCTTTACGGCCGTCTCGACGTTCTGGAGGGCATGCAGCCCTGGCAGGGCGGCGGCAACATGATCGCCGACGTCACCTTCGAGAAGACCGTCTACCAGCCGGCGCCGATGCGGTTCGAGGCGGGCACCGGCAACATCGCCGACGCGGTGGGGCTGGGGGCGGCCATCGCCTATCTCGAGCGGATCGGCATGCCGGCCATCGCCGCCTACGAGCATCACCTGCTCGACTACGCGACCGCCGGCCTGCTGACCGTGCCCGGCCTGCGGCTGATCGGCACCGCGCGGGAGAAGGCCGGCGTGCTGTCCTTCGTGCTGGACGGCTGCAGGACGGAGGACATCGGCCGCGCGCTCGACCGCGAGGGCATCGCCGTGCGCTCCGGCCATCACTGCGCCCAGCCGATCCTGCGCCGCTTCGGGGTGGAAAGCACGGTGCGCCCCTCGCTCGCCTTCTACAACAGCTGCGAGGACATCGACGCGCTGACCGCCGCCCTCCACCGCATCCGGGCCGAGCTGGTCCGGCGCGGGCAGCGGTCGTGAGACGGCGGTCGTGAGGAAGACGCCCATGGGCCGCATCGTCACCCCGGCCTGCTTCGCCGCCGCGTCGCGGACTCCCGAACGGGCGGCGGCGGGCGACCGGGCCGAAGCCGCGCTGTGGACCAGGCTGCGCGCGGATGCCGAGGATGCTGCCGGCCGCGATCCGCTGCTGCGCAGCTTCATCCACATCGCCGTGCTGTCGCATGAAGGCTTCGGATCGGCGCTGGGCGGCCATCTCGCCCGCAAGCTGGGCGACTGGTACATCTCGGCGGAGCGGCTCGCCGATCTCGCCGAGACCGCCTATTCGGAGGAGCCGGCCATCGTCGCGGCGGCGGTCGCCGACCTCGGCGCCATCGTCGCCCGCGATCCGGCGGCCGACGGCTGCCTGACGCCCTTCCTCTACTTCAAGGGCTTCCATGCCCTGCAATGGCACCGCGTCGCCCATTGGCTGTGGCGGCATGGGCGCACCGAACTCGCGCATTTCCTGCAAAGCCGGGTGTCGGAAGCCTTCGCCGTCGACATCCATCCCGCGGTGCCGTTCGGCTGCGGCGTGCTGATCGACCATGGCACCGGCGTCGTCATCGGCGAGACGGCGGAGGTCGGCGACGACGTGTCGATCCTCCAGGGCGTCACCCTGGGCGGCACCGGCAAGGAGCATGGCGACCGCCATCCCAAGGTGCGCGACGGCGTCCTGCTGGCCGCAGGCGCCAAGGTTCTCGGCAACATCGAGATCGGCCGGCATGCCAAGGTCGGCGCCGGCAGCGTGGTGCTGAAGCCGGTGCCGCCCGGCGCCACCGTGGCCGGGGTGCCGGCCAGGATCGTCGGCTGGACCACCTCGCCGCAGGCCCCGGCGGAAGAGATGGACATGAGCCTGCCGGAGCCGGATTACACGATCTGACCCCTGCCGTCATGGAGACCGGCGTGGGAGAGCCCCACGCCGCCACCGGAGCATACCCTCAGGGCGATGCCCCCTCGTCCATGCGGCCGACAAGGCCCGGCTCCGCGAAGGCGCCGGACGGCATCGCAAAGAAGTCGGCCAGACCGATTGGAAAGCTGTCGAGAATCTTCTCCAGGGAGGAGACGGACGGACTGACCCGGTCCTTTTCGATCAATGAAATCAGTCCGTTGCTGAGTCCCGACCGCCTGGCCGGGGCGCGCTGCGGCAGACCGCTCAGGCCTTCAACTCGGCAAGGCGCTGCAAGACGGCTTCCTCCCGGACGCTCTCCGCCCGGGCATCGGTCCAGGCGTCCCCGCAGGATCCGCAGGTGGTGACGGGGACCTGCACATCGACGGTCGCCATCAGGACGTCTCCGGGTCCATAGGGGAAACGGACCGCCTGCGTTTCCACGCTGTGGACGAGATTTGCGCTCTCGCACTTCGGGCAGAGCTTGTCGAGGGGGGCCCCGAAGTCTGAGTTCAACATCACTTTCTGTTTTCCTTCACGGGTGTCGAGCGCAGGCAGTCTCAGCGACGGACCCACCGCTCCATTATCGCCTACCGGGCGACCCACTCCAACCCCGTGAAGGAGCTTGCCGGTGTTTTTCACACGGCAATGCCCCCGGATGCCGAATCACGCACGACGCCGCTCATGGCCACAGGCCAGGCAATCCAAGTCAATCTGAACCGGGCCGGCTCTTCCGGAGGAGCCGCGTTGTGGGATCGGGGGCGTTGGACAGGCTCCGCACCCGTCCACCGTCCGAAGCCCTCCCCGGATGCCCCCCCCTTCAGTGGCTGATCATCCACGGCCTTGCCGTCGGAAACCCCTTTGCACCGTCGGGGGTGCGCAGCACCGACCGTCCCTTTCCGCCGCTTCCGCAGCCGCAGCCGGGACCATGCTTGTGCTTCGGCCCGACCTCCGACAGCAGGCTCGGCCGGTCGGCGCTGCGCTCGTTGGTGGCATGCGCCGTCCGCGTCGCGGCGGAGACGCTGGAGAAAGCCGGCGCCCGGCGGATCACCCGCGGCGACGGCACCTCGCAATAGGGGCAGGGCTGCGGCAGGCCGCTTTCCGCCATCGGCCGCATCTCGGTGAAGTCGCCGCAGGTCGGGCACTCGTAATCGTACATCGGCATGGCGCAGCCTCCCCTTGCTGGTTAGACCCAGTCCGGCGCGATGGGCATGTCGACATCGCCGCTGATGAACTTGGTCGGGCCGTCGGCGTTCGGGCTGATGTCGAAGTCGAAGATCTGCGTCGGCAGGAACAGGGTGGCGCAGGCGTTGGGCACGTCGACGACGCCGCTGATGTGGCCCTGCACCGGGGCGGTGCCGAGGATCGAATAGGCCTGGGCGCCGGAATAGCCGAACTTCTTCAGATATTCGATGGCGTTCAGGCAGGCCTGCCGGTAGGCGACATGGACGTCCAGGTAATGCTGCTCGCCCGCCTCGTCTACCGAGATGCCCTCGAAGATCAGGTAGTCGTTGTAGGTCGGGACGATGGGGCTCGGCTTGAAGATCGGGTTCTTGATCCCGTACTTCGCCATGCCGTCCTTGATCAGGTTCACCTTCAGGTGTGCCCAGCCCGCCATCTCGATGGCGCCGCAGAAGGTGATCTCGCCGTCGCCCTGGCTGAAATGCAGGTCGCCCATCGACAGGCCGGCGCCCTTCACATAGACCGGGAAATAGATGCGCGAGCCGCGCGACAGGTCCTTGATGTCGCAGTTGCCACCATGCTCGCGCGGCGGCACGGTGCGCGCACCCTCCGCCGCCGCCTTGTCGCGGGCCTCGCCCTTCAGCCGGCCCATATGGGCGGTCGGGGCATAGGGCGGGTTGGCGAGGCCGGGGACGCGGGTCGGGTTGGTGTCGATCAGCGCCTGCTCGCGCTTGTTCCACTTGGCCAGCAGGTCGTGCGACGGCAGGCAGCCGATCAGACCGGGGTGGATCAGGCCGGCGAAGCGGACGCCGGGGATGTGGCGCGACTTGGTGAACATGCCCTCGAAGTCCCAGATCGACTTCTGGGCCAGCGGGAAATGCTCGGTCAGGAAACCGCCGCCATTCTGCTTGGAGAAGAAGCCGTTGAAGCCCCACTGCTGCTGCGGGAAGGCGCCGATGTCGAGCAGGTCGACCACCAGCAGGTCGCCCGGCTCCGCCCCCTCGACCCCGACCGGGCCGGACAGGAAATGGACCTGGCTGAGGTCGACGTCGCGCACGTCGGCGGCATCGTCGTCGTTTTTGATCTGGCCGCCGGTCCAGTCGTAGCATTCAAGGATGAAGTCGTCGCCCGGCTTCACCGTCACCGCCATCGGGATGTCCGGGTGCCAGCGGTTGTGGATCATGTCGTTCTCGTAGGGAGACTGCGACAGGTCGGCCTTGATCAGGGTGTCAGCCATGGTTTGCTCTTCCTTATTGCTGGACTGATGGGGGGGCGAAAGGCGGGGACGCGGTCTGCCGAACTCAGGCCGCCAGTTCCCGGAAGCCGTCCGGGAAGGGGTTCGGCTCGATCAGGTCCCGTGTCTCGAAGACCAAGTCGAACTGGCCGTCGCGCCGGGCGCGGCCGATGCGGGTCCGGGTCCACAGGTGATGGTTCTCGTGGATGCGCAGGGGACCGGCTGGCGCCCCGGCGAACTCGATGCCGGGCGAGGCGGCGACGACGCGCGCCACGTCGAAGCTGCCGGCCTTCTCCACCGCCAGCTTCCACAGCCAGGGGCCTAGATAGGCATTGTGGGTGACGTCGCCGATGACGCTGTCCGCTCCCCACATCGCCTTGAAGGCGGCGACGAAGGCGCGGTTGGCCGGCAGCTCCAGGCTCTGGAAATATTTGGCGCAGGTGAAGGCCCCGGCGATGTTCTCGCCGCCGATGCCCATCATCTCGTCCTCGGTGACGCTGTTGGTCATCAGGATCTGGCGGTCCAGCTCGATCCCGGCCGCCTTCAGCTGCTTGTAGAAGGCGACGTTGGAGCCACCGACGACGATGGCGTAGATCACGTCGGGCTTGTCCGCCTTGATCCGCGCGACGATGGTCTCGAAGCGGGTGTCGCCGAGTTCGGCATACTCCTCGCCGACGACGCGGCAGCCACTGGCCTCGATGTGGCGGCGGGCGATGGCGTTGGAGGCGCGCGGCCAGATATAGTCCGACCCGATCAGGAAGAAGCTCTTCGCCTTCTTCTCGCGCATCACCCAGTCCAGCCCGGCCAGGATCTGCTGCGTCGCCTCCTGCCCGGTGTAGATGACGTGTTTCGACTGCTCCAAACCTTCGTAGAAGGTCGGGTAGTAGAGCAGGCCGCCGCGCTTCTCCAGCACCGGCAGCACCTCCTTGCGCGAGGCGGAGGTCCAGCAGCCGAAGATCGCCGCCACCTTGTCGGCCCCGAGCAGCTTGTCGGCGCGGGCGGCGAAGGTCGGCCAGTCGCTGGCGCCGTCCTCCTGCGCGATCTCGATCCGCCGGCCCAGCACGCCGCCCAACTCGTTGATCTGCTGGATCGCCAGCATCTCCGCCTGGATCGACCCGCCCTCGCTCAGCGCCATGGTGCCGGTGACGGAATGCAGGATGCCGACCTTAACCGTTTCGTCGGTGACGGCGATGCCGGTTTTGTTCACCACGGCGGTGGCCGGCGCGCCGGGCGCCAGACCCTGGGTGCGCCGCACCGTGGCCGCCGCCATCCGCCCCGCGACCGAGGCGCGGCGGCGCAGCGCCGCCTGCAGGCTGACCTCCGCCAGGAAATTGTTGACCTCGCGGCTCAGCTCGTCGGCATGGCCGGCGACCTGGGAGGCGACGCCCAGCACCTGCCCGGCCGCCGTGCCGGTGTCGGACGCCGCGTCCGAGACGCCGGCGATGTTGGACGCCACGCTTTCGGTGCCGCGCGCCGCCTCTTGCACGTTTCGGGCGATCTCGCCGGTGGCCGCCCCCTGCTGCTCGACGGCGGCGGCGATGGCGGCGGCGATCTCGTTGATCTCGGCGATGGTGCCGGCGATGGAGCGGATGGCGGACACCGCCTCGGCCGTCGCCGACTGGATGGCGCCGACCTGGGTGGCGATGTCCTCCGTCGCCCTGGCGGTCTGGTTGGCCAGCGTCTTGACCTCGCTGGCGACGACGGCGAAGCCCTTGCCGGCCTCCCCCGCACGCGCGGCCTCGATGGTGGCGTTCAGCGCCAAGAGGTTGGTCTGGCCGGCGATTCCCTGGATCAGCCCGATCACCTGCCCGATCCGCCCGGCGCTGTCGGCCAGGCTCTGCACCACCGTGTCGGTGCGGCGGGTGTCGGCGACCGCCTTGCCGGCGATGGCGGCCGAGGACGCGACCTGCCGGCCGATCTCCTGGATCGAGGCCGACAGCTCCTCCGTCGCCGTCGCCACGGTCTGGACATTCATCGACGCCTGGGCCGACGACTGCGACATCGCCGCCGACAGCCGGTTGCTGCGCCCGGCGGTCTCGCTCATCGCCGTGGCGGTGCCGGTCATCTCGGCGGCGGCCGACGAGACGGTCTGCACCAGCCGGCCGACCTTGCTCTCGAAGGCACGGGTCAGCGCCTCCAGCCGGGCGGCGCGCTCCTCGGTCGCCTTGCGTTCTGCCTCGCGCTCCGCCTCCCGAGCGTCGCGCAGCTCTGTGGCGGCGGCGATGCGGTCGAGGGCGTCGGCAAGCTCGCGCACCGGGTCGCCGCCCGTGCCACCGCCTGTGCCACCGCCCGAACCGGACAGCGCCGCGGCGCGGGTGCCGAGCGGCCCGAGTGCCGCGTCCCGGCGGTGCGCGAAGACGGCGGCGGCGGCGGCCAGCGCTGCGGAAACGGCGAGGCCGGCGGTCGCCACACCGGTCGAACCGGTCAGCGGCACCGCCATAGCGGACAGCAGGGCGACCACGGCACAGGCGGTGGATGCGGACTTCGCGGGAGTCATGGCGCTTCCCTTCTGCGGTGGAGAGGCGGGATGCGGGAAAGGGGCGAAGGCGGCAGTGTCCTGCCCGGGGTCAGACCGACAGCAGTCGCGCGACCTTCGCCTCGTCGATGCGGTCGCGGCTGTCCTCGTGGACGATCTCGCCGTTCTCGATCACCAGCACCCGGTCGGCGATGTCGAGCGCGAAGCTCAGCACCTGCTCCGACACGACGATGCTCAACCCCTTCTCGTCGCGGATGCGGCGGAGCGTGCGGGCCATCTCGCGGATGATCGACGGCTGGATGCCTTCGGTCGGCTCGTCCAGCAGCAGGACCTTCGGCTTGGTCGCCAGGGCGCGGGCAATGGCGAGCTGCTGCTGCTGGCCGCCCGACAGGTTGCCGCCACGGCGGCCCTTCATCTCCAGCAGCACCGGGAACAGCTCGTAGAGATCGCCCGGCACGCTGCGCCCGCCATGCACGGTCAGGCCGGTCTCGATGTTCTCCTGCACGGTCATGGCAGGGAAGATCATGCGGCCCTGCGGGACATAGGCGACGCCCTTCGCCACCCGCTCGTAGCTCTTGAGACCGGTGATCTCGGTCCCGCCGATGCGGACGGCGCCGGACCGGGCCGGCACGATCCCCATCAGCGACTTCATCAGCGTCGTCTTGCCCATGCCGTTGCGGCCCATGACGGCGACGATCTCGCCCGGCGCCACCGTGAAGTCCAGCCCGTGCAGAACCTCGCTCTCGCCGTAGGACACGCGCAGTTGGTTGACGGACAGCATGTCGGTTCCTCCGGTCAATGGCCCAAATGACTCTGGCCCGATGAATCAATGGCCGAGATAGACTTCGACGACCTTGGGGTCGTTCTTCACCCGCTCCATGCTGCCTTCCGACAGGATCTTCCCCTGGTGCAGCACGGTGACGCGGTGGGCGATGTCCTCGACGAACTTCATGTCGTGCTCGATCACCAGCACCGACCGGTTCTGGATGATGCGGTTCAGCAGCTCGGCGGTCTTCTTGCGCTCGTTGACGCTCATGCCGGCGACCGGCTCGTCCAGCATCAGCAGCTCGGGGTCCTGGATCAGCAGCATGCCGATCTCCAGCCACTGCTTCTGGCCATGGCTGAGATATTCGGCGCGCTGGTCGAGATGGTCGGCCAGGAAGATCATCTCGGCGATCTCCGCCACCCGCTCGCGCACCGCGGCATCGCGCTTGAAGGCCAGCGCGCCGAACACGCTGCGGCCGCGGGGGTAGGAGATCTCCAGATTCTCGAACACCGTCAGGTCGTCGTAGATCGACGGGTTCTGGAACTTGCGCCCGACCCCGGCGGTGACGATCTGGTGCTCCTTCATCGCCGTCAATTCCCGGTTGCGGAACTTGATGGAGCCGCCGGACGCCTTGGTCCGTCCGCAGATCAGGTCGAGCACCGTGGTCTTGCCGGCGCCGTTCGGGCCGATGATGACGTGGATCTCGTTGCTGTCGACGTAGAAGGACAGGTCGTTGACCGCCTTGAAGCCGTCGAAGGAGACGGTCAGCCCTTCGACCGCCAGCAGGTAATCGGTGGGGTTCGCCATGGGATCCGTCCCTCCTCAGTCGGCGGCGGTGTGCGGCGGGATGATCGGCGCGCCGGCACCGGACCCCGAACGGGGCCGCAGGCGGCCAAGCCTGGGGGCGATGAACTGCTGGTAGAGCCCGGCCAGCCCGTTGGGGAACACCATCACCACGCCGATGAACAGCGCGCCCATGGCGAACAGCCACAGCTCCGGGAAGCTCTCAGACAGCATCGTCTTGGCCCAGTTGACCAGCAGCGTGCCGTACACGGCACCCAGCAGCGACAGCCGGCCCCCGACCGCGCAGTAGATGACCATCTCGATCGACGGCACGATGCCGACGAAGGACGGCGACATGAAGCCGACCTGGAGCGTGAACATGGCACCCCCCACCGCCGACAGCGCCGCCGCGAAGCAGAAGACGAAGATCTTGAAGTTGGCGACGTCGTAGCCGGAGAAGCGGACCCGGTCCTCCTTGTCGCGCAGCGCCACCAGGATGCGGCCCAGCTTGGAGCGGCGGACATAGAGGCACAGCAGGATGCAGCCGATCAGCAAGGCGGCGTTGACGAAATACAGCACCAGCTTCGCCTCGTCGGTGCGGATGTCCCAGCCCTTCAGCGTGCGCAGGTCGGTGATGCCGTTGATGCCGCCGGTGTAGCCCTGCTGGCCGACGATCAGGATGGTCAGGATGGCGGCGAAGGCCTGGGTGATGATGGCGAAATAGACGCCGCCGACCCGCCGCTTGAACATCGCCAGCCCGACGATGAAGGCCAGCAGCGCCGGGACCGCCACCACCGCGACGGTGGCAAAGGTCAGGCTGTGGAACGGCTCCCAGAACCAGGGCAGTTCCTTCAGCTGGTTCCAGTCCATGAAGTCGGGGATGCCGGGGGTGGACTGGATCTTGGTCGCCTCCGGGCTGGAGGCCTCCAGCTTCAGGAACATCGCCATGCAATAGCCGCCGATGCCGAAGAAGATGCCCTGCCCCAGCGAAAGGATGCCGGCGCTGCCCCAGCACAGCACGAGGCCGAGCGCCACGAAGGCGTAGGTCAGGTATTTGCCGACCATGTTCAGCCGGAAGATGTCGAGCCCCAGCGGCAGGACGACGATCAGCAGGGCGGCCAGCAGCAGGATGCCCGCGATGTCGCCGTCCAGGCGGCCGAAGAAGCGACTGTTTGGGGTGCGCGTCATGGTCAATGGCTCCTCAGCGGCGGACTTTGAGGACGAACAGGCCCTGCGGGCGCAGCATCAGGATCACGACGACGGTCAGCAGCGTCAGCACCTTGGCGGTCGAGCCGCTGAGGAAGAACTCCATCGTCGACTGCGCCTGGCTGATGGTGAAGGCCGACGCGATGGTGCCGATCAGGCTCTGGGCGCCGCCGAACACCACGACCAGGAAGGTGTCGACGATGTAGAGCTGGCCCGAGGTCGGCCCGGTGGAACCCACCATGGTGAAGGCGCTGCCCGCCACCCCGGCGATGCCGCAGCCGAGCCCGAAGGTGTAGCGGTCGACCTTCTCGGTGTTGATGCCGACGGCGCCGGCCATCACCCGGTTCTGCATCACCGCCCGCACGCCCTGGCCCCAGCGCGAGCGGAACATCACGGCGTAGATCACGACGGTGATGGTCATGGTCAAACCCATGACGAACAGGCCGTTGATCGGCACCTCGATGGTGTCGGTGACGGCGACCGATCCCATCAGCCAGTCGGGCAGCACCACGCCGACCTCGCGCGCGCCGAAGACGGAGCGGAAGATCTGCTGGAGGATCAGGCTCAATCCCCAGGTCGCCAGCAGCGTGTCGAGCGGCCGGCGGTAGAGGAAGCGGATCATCGCCCACTCCACCAGCATCCCCAGCGCCCCGCTGGCGAGGAAGGCCAGCGCCATGGCGATGAAGAAATAGGCCGGGAAAAGCGCCGGCGCGGTGCTGGAGATGAAGTTGGAGCAGAGATAGGTCACATAGGCGCCGAGGATCATGAACTCCCCGTGCGCCATGTTGATGACGCCCATCTGCCCGAAGATGATGGCGAGGCCCAGCGCCATCAGCACGAAAACGGAAAACAGGATGAGCCCCGCGAATCCCTGCATGGCAAAGATCGACCCGAGCTCGGCCAGGCTGTAGCCCTCGAACATGATGGGAACTCCCGTCAGAGAGGCCCCCGCTCCGGCCCGCCGCCGTTGGACGGGGAAAGGCCGGAGAGGGGGCAGGTCCAGCCCCGCCGCCGCTTACTGGTAGCCCTTGGGGAAGGGGTTCGGCTCGATCAGGTCAGCGGTCTCGAAGACGACGTCGAACTGGCCGTCGGTGCGGGCGCGGCCGACGCGCGTCTTGCTCCACAAATGATGGTTCTCGTGGACGCGGACATAGCCTTCCGGCGCGCCGGTGAACTCGATGCCGGCCGACGCGGCGGCGATCTTGTCGATGTCGAAGCTCTTGGCCTTCTCCGCCGTCAGCTTCCACAGCCAGGGGCCGAGATAGCCCGCCTGGGTGACGTCGCCGATCACGCTCTCCCCGCCCCACATCTTCTTGAAGGCGGCGACGAACTTCTCGTTGTTGGGGTTCTTCAGCGACTGGAAATACTTCATGCAGGCATAGGCGCCGGCGATGTTCTCGCCGCCGATGCCCAGCATCTCGTCCTCGGTGACGGAGATGGTCATCAGCGTCTGCTTGTTCAGGTCGATGCCGGCCGCCTTCAGCTGCTTGTAGAAGGCGACGTTCGACCCGCCGACGACCGAAGCGTAGATCACGTCCGGCTTGGTCAGCTTGATCTTGTTGATGACCGAGTTGAACTGGGTGTGGCCGAGCGGGAAATACTCCTCGCCGACCACCTTCTGCCCATGCATCTCGATGTGCTTGCGGGCGATTTTGTTGGAGGTGCGCGGCCAGATATAGTCGGAGCCGATCAGGAAGAAGGTCTTCGCCCCCTTCTCCTTCGTCACCCAGTCGAGCCCGGCCAGGATCTGCTGGGTGGCTTCCTGCCCGGTGTAGATGACATTCTTCGACTGCTCCAGCCCTTCGTAGAAGGTCGGGTAATAGAGCATGCCGTTGTACTGCTCGAACACTGGCAGCACCGCCTTGCGCGAGGCGGACGTCCAGCAGCCGAACACCGCCGCCACCTTGTCCTCGACCAGCAGCTTGCGCGCCTTTTCGGCGAAGGTCGGCCAGTCGCTGGCGCCGTCCTCCTGGATCACCTCGATCTTGCGGCCCAGCACGCCGCCCATCTCGTTGATCTGGGCGATGGCCAGCTTCTCGGCCTGCACCGAACCGGTCTCGGAGATCGCCATGGTGCCGGTGGTGGAATGCAGGATGCCGACCTTCACCGTGCTGTCGGTGACGGCCAGCTTGGTGGTGTTGACGGCGTCGGTCGGCAGCGCCTGGGCCAGCGCGCCGCGCGGCAGCAGGCCGATGGCCGGCAGCGCCGCCATGCCGAGGAGGAGCTTGCGGCGGAGCGGCGAGTGAGCGCCGCCGGTGAGCTTGTCCGCATTGATCTTGTCCGAGGACATGAAGCCTCCTGATGTTGGCCGTTGTCGCCCTGCAAAGACCGCCCGCAACCGGGGGACGGCTGTTTTGAAAGGCGCTTTTTTTCGGGGGGAGTTGGCGGAACCATCCGCGACAGGACGCCCCGATGGTTGGCCGAACGGTGCGGTGCAGCAATACGTGGATTTGCGTATAGGGGTGGCGGGCGGCAAATCGTTATAAAATCGCGGCAGTCCGAATTCGATCCGGCGCTCGCAACCACCCAAGAGCGAGTGACGGCTCCGTGTCCTCTCGCAGACTATAGCGGCCCTCAGGCCTTGTTGTTCGGTGCCTTTATTTCTGACAGACTGGCGGAACCGCGGGCTTTACTATGAGACCGGGGAACAAGGGGAAATTTCAAACAATCTGTACCGCAAACTGATTTCAGGGAGGGCGAATGGGGCCGACGGCGGGGCGCCAGAGGGTGATCGCGGTCCGGCGGACCTACAACAGGTGGGTCGCCAACCAGACGCTGGAGGATTACGCGCTGCGCTTCACCGCGCGGAAGGCGCGGCGCTGGTCTCCGCTGCGCGTCGCCAACACGGCACTCGGCTCGATCTCCTTCCTGGCGCTGGAGGCCATCGGCGGGGCGGTCACGCTGAATTACGGCTTCACCAACGCGCTGCTCGCCATCCTGACCGCCGCCGCCCTGATCTTCGCCAGCGCGCTGCCCATCAGCTATTACGCCAGCCGTTATGGCGTGGATATGGATCTGCTGACGCGCGGCGCCGGCTTCGGCTATATCGGCTCCACCATCACCTCGCTGATCTACGCGTCCTTCACCTTCATCTTCTTCGCCATCGAGGCGGCGATCATGGCGACGGCGCTGGAGATGGTCTTCGGCCTGCCATTGGCCGCCGGTTACGTCGTCAGCTCGCTGCTGGTGATCCCGCTGGTCGCCTACGGCTTCACCGTCATCAGCCGCCTCCAGCTGTGGACCCAACCGCTGTGGCTGGCGCTGCACGCCCTCCCCTTCCTGTTCATCGCCGTCCAGGACGGCGAGGCCTTCGCCGCCTGGACCCGCTTCCCCGGCCGGGCGCCGGATGCGGCTGGCGGCTTCGACCCGATGCTGTTCGGCGCCGCGGCGTCGGTGGTGTTCTCGCTGCTGGCGCAGATCGGCGAGCAGGTCGATTTCATCCGCTTCCTGCCCTACGACCCCGACGCGAAAGGCCGCAAGAGGCTCGGCTGGTGGGCGGCGCTGGTGGCGGCCGGGCCGGGCTGGATCGTCATCGGCACGATCAAGCTTCTGCTCGGATCCTTCCTGGTGGTGCTGGCGTTGCAGAACGCCGTGCCGGTGGAACTGGCGGCGGAGCCGACGCGGATGTATCTCGTCGCCTTCCAGTATGTGACGCCGTCGCCGCAGCTGGCGCTGGGCCTGACCGGCCTGTTCGTCGTGCTGTCGCAGCTGAAGATCAACGTCACCAACACCTATGCCGGTTCCATCGCCTGGTCGAACTTCTTCTCGCGCCTGACCCACAGCCATCCCGGCCGGGTGGTGTGGGTGGTGTTCAACGTCGTCATCGGCCTGATGCTGATGGAACTCGGCATCTACAAGACGCTGGAGCCGGTGCTGGGGCTCTATTCCAGCGTCGCCGCCTCCTGGATCGGCGCGCTGGTCGCCGATCTGGTGGTGAACAAGCCGCTCGGCCTCAGCCCGCGCCATGTCGAGTTCAAGCGCGCCCATCTCTACGACATCAACCCGGTCGGCGTCGGCGCCATGCTGCTGGCGACGGTGCTGTCGATGCTGGCCTTCCTGGGCGGGCTGGGGACGACCCTGAAGGTCTGCGCCCCCTTCCTCGCCTTCGCCGCCGCCTTCCTCGCCGCCCCCGCCATCGCCTGGGCGACCCGCGGCCGCTACTACATCGCCCGCCGCCCCTTCGAGGACTGGAACGGCGAGGAGGCGATCCGCTGCCGCATCTGCCAGCATGCCTTCGAGCCCGACGACATGGCCTTCTGCCCGGTCTATGCCGGGGCGATCTGCTCGCTCTGCTGTTCGCTGGACGCCCGCTGCGGCGACGGCTGCAAGAAGGACGCGCGGCTGGGCGTGCAGCTGCGCCACGCGCTCGACGCCGTCCTGCCGCCGCGGGCCGCCACGGCGCTGAAGGCCCGGCTCGGGCATTATCTCGGCGTCCTGCTGATGCTGGCGCTCGCCATCGGCGCCGTGCTGTCGCTGGTCTATGTCGAGGTTGCGTCGGTCAACGCCGAGGCGCAGGCGCTGATCCGCAGCACGCTGTGGAAGGTCTTCTTCATCCTGATGATCGTCGCCGGCGTCGCCACCTGGCTGTTCGTGCTGGCGCGGGAAAGCCGCAAGGTGGCGCAGGAGGAGACGCACCGGCAGACCGACCTGCTGATGCGGGAGATCGAGGCGCATGAGCGCACCGACGCCCAGCTTCAGAAGGCGAAGGAGGCGGCGGAGGCGGCGAACTTGGCCAAGAGCCGCTATCTGGTCGGCATCGGCCACGAGTTCCGCACGCCGCTCAGCGCCATCTTCGGCTATTCGCAGATGCTGGAGCGCGATCCGGCCATGCCGCCGCACCGGGTGGATGCGGTGCGCGTCATCCGCCGCAGCGCCGAGCATCTGTCAGGATTGCTCGACGGGCTGCTCGACGTGTCGAAGATCGAGAGCGGCCGGTTGCAGCTGAACCGGGCGGAGGTGCGCTTCGGCGACCTGCTCGACCAGCTCGTCGGCATGTTCCACCTCCAGGCGGAAGCCAAGGGCATCGCCTTCCGCTTCGAGGCGCCGGAGGATCTGCCGCCGGTGGTCTTCACCGACGAGGGGCGCATCCGCCAGATCCTGATCAACCTGCTGTCCAACGCCATCAAGTTCACCGACAGCGGCGCCGTCTGCCTGCGGGTGCGCCACCGCAGCCAGATCGCCGAGTTCGAGGTCGAGGACACCGGTCCCGGCATCGCCGCGGCCGATCTGGAGCGCATCTTCCAGCCCTTCGAGCGCGGCTCTGCCGCCAACCCGATGGTGCCCGGCATGGGGCTCGGCCTGACCATCACCAAGCTGCTGACCCAGGTGATGGGCGGCGAGATCACCGTGACCAGCACGCCCGGCGCCGGCAGCCTGTTCCGGGTGCGGCTGATGATGTCGGCGGCGATGCTGTCGACCGCCTCGTCCCAGCCCGATCTTCCGATCCGCGGCTATCGCGGGCCGCGCCTGACCGTGCTGGTCACCGACGACGACCTCGCCCACCGCAACCTGCTGGCCGACCTGCTGGCCGAGCTTGGCTTCACCGTCTTCAAGGCGACCGACGGCCCGACCTGCCTCGCCATGGCGGAGCTTCACCGGCCGGACATCCTGCTGCTCGACATCTCGATGCCCGGCATGAACGGTCTGGAGGTGGCGAGGCGGCTGCGCGCCTCCGGCCATGACGACACCACCATCGTCCTGGTGTCGGCCGACACGCGGGAGGACCGGCCCGCCGCCGGGCTGGGAGCCGGGACCGGTGCCGACGCCCGCGCCGATGGGGGCCAGCCGCATGACGGCTTTGTCGCCAAGCCGGTCTCCATCCCGAAGCTGCTCGCCTGCATCGGCCGGCTGCGCGGCATCGACTGGGAATACGAGACACCGGCCGGCGCGGACGACGGCCCGGCGGATTTCGCCGCATCCGAACTGCCGCCGCAGCACCACATCGCCGAGCTGATCCATCTGGGCCGCATCGGCTATGTCCGCGGCATGCAGGCCAAGCTGGCCGAGATCGCCGCCGCCCATCCGGAGCTGGAGCGCTTCGTCGGCCGCATGCGGACGCTCGTCAGCAACTACGACCTGAACCAGTATATGGCCGCGCTGGAGGCGGTGTACCGCGATGACAGCCATGACGATGCCAGCCATGACGATGAAATCCGTAACCAGACCGCGTGACGTCGTCCTCGTCGTCGACGATTCGCCCGAAGCCCTCAGCTTCCTGACCGACGCGCTGGAGGAGGCCGGGGTGACCGTGCTGGTGGCGCTGGACGGCCGCAAGGCGCTGGCCCTGCTGGAGCAAGTGACCCCCGACGTCATCCTGATGGACGCCATCATGCCGGGGCTGGACGGCTTCGAGACCTGCCGGCAGCTGAAGCGCAGCAGCCAGGTCGCCCATGTCCCCGTCATCTTCATGACCGGCCTGACCGAGACGGAGCACATCCTGAAGGGCTTCGCCGCCGGCGGGGTCGATTACGTCACCAAGCCGATCGTCGCCGAAACGCTGATCGCCCGCATGTACGCCCACCTCGCCAACGCCCGTGTCGCCCAGAGCACGCGGGCGGCGCTGGACGTCACCGGCCGCACCCTGCTCGCCGCCAACCACCGGGGCGAGGTGTTGTGGTGCACGCCGCAGACCACCCGCATGCTGGAGGCCGCCTTCGGCCCCGCCGCCGCCGACGGCCACGCCACCGGCGTCTCGCTGCCGGAGGAGGCGCGCCGCTGGCTGGCCGACCGTCAGGCCGGCGGCGCCGGGCGCAAGCCGGACAGCGTGGTGATCGCCACCCTTGCCGACGGCCGCCGCCTGCGCCTCAGCCCGGTCGGCCAGACCGGCCCCGACGAGATCCTGCTGCAACTGGCCGAGGAATCCGGTGCCGGCGAGGGCGGGCTGTTGAAAGACAAGCTGTCGCTGACCCCGCGCGAGGCGGAGGTGCTGATGTGGGTCGCCAACGGCAAGCCGAACCGCGACATCGCCGAAATCCTCGGTCTCAGCCCGCGCACGGTCGACAAGCATCTGGAGCAGATCTATGCGAAGCTCGGCGTCGAGAACCGGGCCGCCGCCGCCGCCATGGCGGTGCGGGCGCTGAACGGGCGGTAGATGGACGGTTTGCGAATACGGGTCCAGATCCCAAGCGGAAGCCACCACCCGGGCCGGTCTCTCAGGCAAGCCCCAGCAGGCGGCGGGCGTTGCCGCCGAGGATCTCCGCGCAGTCCGTGTCGGTCAGGTCGGAGGCCAGGATCTCCAGCAGGGGGAAAGGAACGCTGAACAGCTTGGGCGAGGAGTAGAAATCCGTGCCCAGCAGCAGCCGGTGCGCTCCGGCCTCGCGCACGAAACGCTCGATCATGTGGGAAACCGGAACCATCACCCCGGTGTCGAACAGGATGTTCGGATGACGCCGCGCGATGTGCGGCATCCAGTGCGCGAAATCGGGAGACGAGAAGGCGTCCAGTGCGACGAACCGAACGTCGCGGAAGCGTTCGGCCAGCACCTCCAGCTTCCACGGCGATTCCAGCTTGGAATCGCCGATGATGTGGATGAAGGCCGGCACGCCGTGATGGCGCACGCGCTCCAGCAGCGCATCCATGCGCGGATGGTCGATGGCGCAGCCCTGGAACCGGTGGTGCCAGACGATGCCCTTCATCCCGAGCACCTCGATGCAGCGGTCGATCTCGTCCAGCGCCGCATCCCCTTCCAGCGGCGACACGGTGGCGAGCGCCGCCGGGAAACGGTCGATCCAGCGGTCGCGATACTCGGCGACGGCATCGTTGACGCGGCGGGTGTCGGCGATGCCGTTCGGCGCCTGATATCCGTTCGACGGCATCAGCAGGGCCTGGGCGATGCCATGGAGGTCCATGAAGGCGATCCGCTGTTCGGCATCGGCCGTCATGCCGCCCGAGGCGCCGTTGCCTTTTGGGCCGCCGACAATGTCGAGCGAGCCGACATGGTGATGCAGGTCGAAGACCTGGAAGGATTTGGCGTCACGCATCCGATGTCCTCCAGAATTCGCTGTAGTCGGGCCGCCGCCGGTCGCGGAAGGCGCCCAGCCCCTCCGCCCATTCGCCGGGGGGCAGCTCGGCCAGCATCGTGCGCACCGCCTCCCAGTCGACGGGGGCCGCGCGGCGCACCGCGCGCTTGACCGTGGCGATGGCCCCCGGCGGCGCCCCGTCGGTGATGGCCCGCGCCAGCTCCACCGCGGCGTCCACGGCGCGTCCGGGCGGAACGACGCGGGAGACCAGCCCCAGCGTCGCCGCCTCCTCCGCCCCGATGCGGCGGCGGGTCAGGATCAGGTCCAGCGCGTGGCGCGGGCCGGCGATCTGCGCCAGCCGCGCCAGCCCGGTGTTGGGCACCACACCCAGCCCCAGTTCGGGCAGCGCAAAGACGGCATCCGCCGCCGCGACCACCAGATCGCAGCACAGGGTCATCTCGAACCCGCCGCCGAGCGCCCGGCCATGGACGGCGGCGACGGTTGGGCGGGGATGGCCGTCAAGCCGCTCGAACAGGTCCATCGGCGTCGGCCCGCCGGGTGTCGGCGTCATCCAGCCGGCGTCGAGCAGGTCGCCGATGTCGGCCCCGGCGCAGAAGGACGGGCCGTCGCCGGCGATGACCAGCGCGGCGGCCTGGCGCGCCTCGGGCCGGTCGAGCGTGGAGAGCAGGTCGGCCACCAGATCGGCGGCCAGCGCGTTGTGGCGGTCGGGCTTCGCCAGGGTGATCAGCCCGACCGTTCCGCGCCGTTCAAAGCGGACCGTCATCTCACGGTGCCGGATAGACGAGCTTGCCGCTCGCCTTGGCCGCCGGATAGACGATCTCCTCGCCCTCCTTGCGGTGCTGGACGATGACCATCGTCTCGTCGGACAGAAGCTGGTGCAGGCCGCCGCCTTCCGACGGCCGGTAGCCGATCTTGCCGTAGGGGGTGTCGAAGGTGGCGGTGGAGAGTGCCTGGCGCACCTTGTCCTGGTCCAGCGTGCCGGCGCTTTCGATGGACTTGGCCAAGGTCATCATGCCGACATAGCCCTGGGGGAAGACGGGGGCGATGGTCTGGCCCTTGGCCTCCACCTTGCGGATCAGCTCGGCGGCGGCCGGGGTGCGGTCGGCGGTGGACCATTCGGTGATCATGGTCAGCCCCTCGCTCATGTCGCCATAGTCGGCTCGACGGTCGCCGGCCGACACCACCATGGTCAGCTTCGGCTTGATCCCCAGGCTCTTCATCTGGCGGACGAGCTGGAGGTTGTCGCCCGAATAGCCGACGGAGAAGAAGGCGTCGGGGTTCAGCGACTTGACGCGGGTCAGAACCGGCGAGAAGTCGGGCGAGCCGGATTTGAACGGCTCCTTCATCACCAGCTTGATGCCGGCCTTGGTCAGATATTCCTCGGCATATTTGGCGGCGTCGGCGCCGTAAAGCCCGTCCTCATAGGCCAGAGCCACCGTCTTGACCTTGGGATCGATGGAGGCGAGGAAGCTCGAAGCCGCCTTCTGGCGGTGATAATCCCAGATGTAGACGTGATGGTACCAGTCCTCGGTACCGAAGGTCTTTTCCAGCCGGACGGACGAGGAACCGGTGTGGATGAACAGCGGCTTGTAGCGCTTGACGCTGGAGAGCAGCGCGAAGTCCGCCGTGCTGCCGTAACCGCCGACGAAGGCGTAGACCTTGTCCTCGGTCACCATCTTGGAGGCGATGGTGGCGGCGGTGTTGGGCTCGCTCTTGGTGTCCTCGATCAGCAGGGAGACCGGACGGCCCAGCAGGCCGCCGGCGGCGTTGATCTCGTCCGCCGCGAACTGCACGCCGGCCAGGATGGTCTGGCCGCCCACCGCCAGCACGCCGGTCAGCGGCAGCGGCACGCCGATCCGGATCGGCTCCGCCGTCTGGGCTGCGGCCGGGGTCGGGCCGGTCATCGCCAGTGCTGCGATGCCCAATGCTGCGGCGCCGGCCGCCAGCCGTTTCACGAAGCGCATGGTTTCCTCCTGTTTTTTATGTCGTTGTCCGCGGGTGGGTTCCACCGCCGGTTCAGCCGGCGGCGGCGCGTTCGAAGAAGGGGTATCGGCGCTCGCCGATCCGTGGAAAGCCGATCCGGGGAAAGACGACGGACACGGCATCGCCGCTCCGCACGGCCGCGGCATCGCCGCCGATCAGCCGGCTGACCATCCGCGGGCCTTCGGCCAGATCGACCAGCACCACCGTGTAGGGAAGCTGTCCGTCCCACGCCCCGCCCTGGAAGGCGACATGGACATGGCTGTGCGAGAAGACGGTGCCCCGGCCCGACATCCGCTGCCAGCCGAGCGCGGTGTCGCCGCAGAGCGGGCAATGCCGGCGCGGGTAGTAGAAGAGACGGCCGCAGCGTCCGCATTTGGGGAACAGCAGCTCTCCCCGGTCGCAGGCATCCCAGAAGGGGGCGCTGGCCCCCGTCGGGTTCGGCGGGGTGGCGAGCAGATCCAGCATCAGGGTTTCTCCAGAATCATGGCGCCGCAGACCGAGAAGATGCCGCCGTTGCCGCTGACCAGCGCCCGGCGCGCGCCCTCCACCTGCCGCCGCCCGGCCTCGCCGCGCAGCTGGCGCACCGCTTCGGTGATGTGGAGCATCCCGCCGATGTGGGCCTGGGACAGCAGGCCGCCATGCGGGTTCAGCGGCCAACGGCCGCCGAGATCCATGGCGCCCGAGCGCACCAGCGCCCCGCCCTCCCCCGGCCGGGCGAATCCCAGGGCCTCAAGCGTCACCAGGACCGAGATGGTGAAGGCGTCGTGCAGGTTGGCGATCTGGATGTCCTCCGGCCCCATCCCGGCAGCCTCGAAGGCGTCGGCACCGGCGGCCGCCATCCCCAGTCCGGGAATGTCCGGCATCAGGGCCACCGAGTTGTGGGTGGTCTTCATGCCGATGGCGCGGATGGCGACGCCGCGGCCGCGGCCCTGCGGCGCCCGTCCGGCCCGCGTCAGGACCAGCGCACCGCCGCCGTCCGACACCAGCGAACAGTCGAGCAGGCGCAGCGGGCTGCTGATGAGGCGGCTGGCCCGGTAATCCTCCAGCGTCATCGGCTTGCGCATCTGCGCGTTGTCGTTCAGCAGG
This sequence comes from Azospirillum sp. TSH64, assembly GCF_003116035.1. Taxonomy (GTDB): domain Bacteria; phylum Pseudomonadota; class Alphaproteobacteria; order Azospirillales; family Azospirillaceae; genus Azospirillum. Next base: position 446,979 of record NZ_LGQW01000015.1, on the reverse strand, counting down.
GCGTGGCGGCGCGTGACCAGGGCGACCGCCGCCAGATCCGCGTCGGTGGCGCCGTAGAGGTCGAGATAGCGCTGGGCGAGCAGGGCGTAGGGGATGACCATGCCGTGCAGGCCGAACGGCTCCTCCCACTCCTCCCCGCCCAGCAGATTGTGCATGTGCAGGCCCTGGGCGCCGACGGGGCGGCCGGTCAGGGCGTTCTCGCCATAGACGCAGGCGGCCACCTCGCAATAGCCGCTCTCGATGGCCCAGACCGCCTGCTGCAGCATGGTCATGCCGGTGACGGTGCCGCCGACATCGACCGTGCAGGCGAAGCGGGGCGCCACGCCCAGATGCTCGGCCAGCGTGGACGAGAACATGCTGTTGGGGGTGGCGTAGGGATCGAGGTTGATCAGCCCGTCGAGATCGGACAGGGCGAAGCCCGCGTCGCGCAGCGCCGCGAGAACCGCCGCCGCCTGGATTTCGACCGGCGACCAGCCGGGCAGGCGACCGACGGGGGTTTCGCCGATGCCCGCGATGACGACGTCGGAACCGACTGCCGGCATGGGGTGTGCTCCGTTTCCGCTGCGTCAGATGCCCAGATAGGCGCTGCGCAGCTTCTGATGGTTGACGACCTCTGCCATCGGTCCGGAGAGGGCGGTCCGCCCTTCCTCCAGCACGACGCAATGGTCGGCGATGTGGGTGGCGTAGCCGACATTCTGTTCGGCCATGACGATGGCGCAGCCGGTCTCGCGCTTGATCTTGGCAAGCGTCACGAACAGCTCCTCGACGATGATCGGGGCCAGCCCGGCCGAGGGCTCGTCCAGGATCAGGGCCGATGGCTCGGCCATCAGGGCGCGGCCGATCGCCAGCATCTGGCGCTGGCCGCCGCTCATGGTGCCGGCGATCTGGCGGCTGCGGTCGCGCAGGATCGGGAAATAGCCGCACACCATGTCGCGCAGCTGCCCGTAGGGCGCCTGCCGCCGCCGTCCCGCCGCGGCGCCATGGGCGCCCAGCAGATTGTCCTCGACGCTCAGGTTCGGGAAGCAGCGCGCCCCGTCCGGGACCAGCACCACGCCATGGGCCGGAAGCTGCCAGGGCGCGCAGCCGCTGAGATCCTGCCCGTCGAGCGCCAGATGGCGGCCGCTGGTGGCGACGGTGCCGGCGAGCGCCCGCAGCGCCGTGGTCTTGCCGGCACCGTTGGAGCCGAGGATGACGAGCATGTGCCCGCTCTCCACCGCGATGTCGAGCTGGTGGAGGACGCGCAGGCGGTCGTAGGAGGCGCCGCCGATCCGTCCGACGAAGCGGCTCATGCGGCGAACCCCTTGCCCAGATAGGCCTCCCGCACCGCCTGGTCGGCCAGCACCGTGGCCGGCGCCCCTTCGGCCAGCAGGCGGCCGTTGTTCAGCACCACGACGCGGTGGCACAGGCTGGTGATGACGCGCATCAGATGCTCGATGATCACGATGCTGATCCCCTGTTCGTGGACATTGCGGATCAGGCCCATCACCTCCACCGAATCCTCGTGCGACAGGCCGGCCATCGCCTCGTCCAGCAGCAGCAGGTCCGGCGCGCAGGCGAGCGCGCGGGCGATCTCCAGCCGCCTGAGGTCGGTCACCGACAGGTCGCCGCAGTACCGGCGGAACAGCGGCCCCAGCCCGCAGAAGGCGGCGATGGCGGCGGCGTCGCCCAGCCCCGGCAGCCGGTGGCGGTCGCGCCCGGCATAGAGCAGCGGGACCGACAGCACCTCCTCGACGGTCAGGGTCGGGGGAACGCGCGGGATCTGGTAGGTGCGGGCCATCCCGGCGCGGACGATCCGGTCGGGACGCCGCCCGGTCACGTCGCCGCCATGCAGGCGGATGCGTCCGCCGCGGACGGGAAGCTGGCCCGACACGGTGTTGACCAGCGTGCTCTTGCCCGAGCCGTTGGGGCCGATCAGGCCGGTGATCTCGCCCGCCGCGATGGACAGCGACACCCCGTCGAGCGCCTTCAGGCCGCCGAAGGCCACGGTCAGATCCTCGACCGCCAGGATCGCGCCGCCGGATGGCTGTGCAGACCGCCGGGTGATGTCGGGAGAGGCTGTGTCAGGCATGGCGTTCCCGCTCCTTCTTCTTCTCGCCGGCCACGGTGCGGCGTCCGGCCAGCGCCGCGGCCTTGCGCAGCAGGCCGACGATCCCCTGCGGCATGCCGATGACGAACAGGATGATCACGGCGCCGTAGACCACCTGATAGCCGGTGCCGCCGATGACGGAGCGGGCCACCTCCTCCAGCGCCTTCAGCGCGATGGCGCCCAGCAGCGGGCCGATGGTGGTGTCCATGCCGCCCAGCGTGGCAATGGCCAGCGGCAGCACGCTCCAGTTGGTGGTGAAGACGTCGGTCGGCACGACATAACCGTAGAGGCCGCCGTAGCAGGCGCCGGCCAGACCGATCAGCACGCCCGAGACGATGAAGGCGAAGATCTTCATGCGCACCACCGGCACGCCGCTGGCCGCGGCCAGTTCCGGCTTGGTGCGGATCATGAAGAAGGCAGGGCGGAAGCGCAGGCCGAGCAGCGTGTCCGACAGGGCCACCGCCGCAAGCAGCAGCAACCCGATCAGCCCGAGCTGCCAGCGCGGATCGCCGTCCGCCAGCACCGGCGGGGCGATGCCGCCCGAGCCGCCGGTCACGTCGGGGAAGACCACGACCAGCACCTGCATCGACAGGGCGAAGCCCAGCGTGGCGATGGCGAAATACATCCGGCGCAGCCGCAGGGTCAGCAGGCCGAGCAGGGTCGCCGCCAGCGCGCAGACCACCACGACCGCGATCCAGGCCAGCGTCAGCCCGATCAGCGGCTCGAAGATCGCCAGCGTGTAGGACCCGATGCCGAAGAAGGCCGCCGACCCCAGCGACACCTGGCCGGTGCGCGACAGGATGTCCCAGGCAAGCGCGGTGATCGCGGTGATGGCGACGCCGATGGCGAGCTGGATCCAGAAGGGCTTGTCGATCCACACCAGCGCCAGCGTGGCCAGCAGGATGAGGATATAGGGGAGGAGCCGCGTCAGTCCGGTCTTCATGCGCGCCGCTCCGATCCGAACAGGCCGGTGGGCCGGACGACCAGCACCAGGACGATGATGACGAAGGCGACGCCGTAGCCCCAGCTTCCCCCGCCCGGCACGAAGGTGGCGGTCAGGTTTTCCGCCGCCGACAGCAGCACCGCGCCGATCAGCGCGCCGCCGATGCTGCCGAGCCCGCCCAGCGCCACGATGGCGAAGGCGCGCATCACCAGATCGACGCCGACCAGCGGCTGGACATAGAGGATCAGCGCCACCAGCCCGCCGCTGACGCCGGCCGTCAGACCGCCGATCAGGAAGGACAGGCGGAACATCCGCGTCACGTCCACCCCGGCCAGGACCGCCAGCTGCGGGTCGTCGGCGGCCAGACGCAGCAGCAGCCCCTGGCGGGTGTGCCGCATGAACCAGATCATCCCGGCATAGAGCGCGATGCCGACCAGCAGCACGACCAGATTGTTGCCGGGAACGATGACGTCGCCGAGATGCAACGCCGGCAGCAGCGGCGGGGCGTGCATCACGCGGGCGTCCGGCGTCCAGGCGATCATCGCCAGATTGATCAGCAGGATCGACAGCCCGATGGTGGCGAGGATCTGGTTGTGCTCGTCCTGTTTCAGCACCCTCGACAGGAACCCGTCGAAGACCAGCCAGGACAGCGCCGTCATCGCCAGACCGGCGAGCAGCATGCCGGCCAGCGGCGGCACGCCCGCCGTCTCGTACAGGAAATAGGTCAGGAAGGCGCCCAGCATGACGAACTCGCCATGGGCGAAGTTGATGATGCCGGTGACGCCGAATTCCAGGGTGAGGCCTGAGGCGATGGCGGCGTAGAGCCCGGCGGTAGTCAGGGCCAGCAGCAGGGATTGGGCCAGAAGCGTGGTTTCCATCCGCGATTGTCCTCACATCCGGTCGATCAGGCTGCGCGCGATCTGGAGCCGCTGCATCTCCGAGGTGCCCTCGCCGATGCGGAAGCCGCGCGCGTCGCGATAGATTCGCTCCACCGGCAGGTCGGCCATGAAGCCGGCCCCGCCGAAGATCTGGAGGACCCGGTCGGCCACCCGCCCGACCATCTCGGTGCAGTAGAGCTTGGCGCGCGAGGCGGCGATGCGGGCGTCGGGGTGCCCTTGGTCCGACAGGCGCGCCGCCTTGGCGCAGAGCAGCCGGCCGGCGTCGATCTCCACGTCGCAGTCCGCCAGCATGAAGGCGATGGCCTGATGGTCGGCCAGCCTCTTGCCGAAGGTGGTGCGGTCGCGGGCATGGGGTACGGCCAGATCGATCAGCCGCTGGGCCATGCCGACGCAGCGGCAGGACACGAACAGCCGGTCGTTGTTGATGGTCGCCATCATCACGCCGAAGCCGGCGCCGGGCGCGCCCAGCACATGGTCGTCCGGCACGAAGCAGTCGTCGAAGCTGAGCGCCGACAGGTGGTAGCCGTGCCAGCCCAGCTTGCGGAAGCGGCGTTCGACGATGAAACCCTGCGCCCCGCGCGGCACGATGAAGGTGGTCAGCCGCCCCTTCAGCGGCGCATCGCGGTCGGTCACCGCCAGCACGATGGTGTGGTCGGCGGTCTCCGCATGCGAGATGAAGGTCTTGGCGCCCGACAGCAGCCAGCCGCCGTCGGTCCGCCGCGCCCGCGTCCTGAGCGCGTTCAGGTCGGACCCGGCGTCCGGCTCGGTCAGGGCATAGGCGACGGTGCGTTCGCCGCGCATCAGCGGCCCGACGAACCAGTCGCGCTGGGCGGCGTCGGCGAACAGCAGCGACCCCGGCAGATGGCCGCAGGCCTCGGCCAGCGGCATGCTGGTGTGGCCGGTCGCCTCGTCGATGGCCGAGATGGCGACCCGGCTCAGACCCGGCCCGCCGATCTCCTCCGGCATGTTGTAGCCGTAGATGCCGAGGTCGGCGGCCGACCGGCGCAGGTCGCGCATCAGGCCGGGATCGACGTCGTCGGCGCGGTCCACCGCTTCCTCATGCGGCCGCAGGACGGTCTGGACGAAGCCGCTCACGGTGCGGACCAGCGCGTCGAGTTCGGCGGCATCGTCGCCGGTGGCGGCGGCGGCATAGGTGGACAGGCTGTCGCTCATGATGGCTCCACCGTCTGGCTATCGGCCCAACTCTCGACCCAGCTTTCGATGGCGCCGCGCTGCACCTTGCCGGTGGTGGAGCGGACGATGCGCTCGGGCGGCACGAAGTGGATGGCCTTGGGTTGCTTGAATCCGGCCAGCTCCCGCCGGCACAGGGCGGACAGCTCGGCGGCCTCCAGGCGGGGGTTGGCTGACACCACCACCGCCACCGGGATTTCGCCCCAGCGGTCGTCCTTCCGGCGCACGACCACGGCGTCGCGCACGTCGGGATGGCCGACCAGCACGCGCTCGATCTCCGCCGGGTAGATGTTCTCGCCGCCCGACTTGATCATGTATTTGGCGCGGTCGACGAAATCGTAGAGCCCGTCCGGCCGGCGGCGGAGCAGGTCGCCCATGTGGAACCAGCCGTTGCGGAAGTCCTGCCGGGTCGCCGCCTCGTTGTTCCAATAGCCGCTGAACAGCGTCGGGCCGCGCATGGCGAGTTCGCCGATGCCGCCGTCGGGAACGTCGGTGTCGTCCGGGTCGACCAGCCGGATTTCCGCCCCGACGCTCGGCGCCTTGCCGAGATCGCCGGTGGCGCCGCGGGGAAGCTGGCGGCCGGACAGCGGCGGGGTGCCGGTCTCGGTCGATCCGAAACAATTGAGGAAATCCGCACCCAGCAGCTCGCTCAGCCGCGCCACCTCGGCGGGCGGCGACAGGTCGGCCATCACGCCGCAGGTGCGCAGGCCGAGCGGCCTGACGTCGCGCCGTTCCAGCACCTCGATCATCCGGCCCAGCGTGCCCGGCATGATCGACACCCATTCGAACCGCTCGGTCTCGATCTTGTCGGCGATCCGGTCGGGATCGAAGGCGTCGAGCACGATCACCCGCCCGCCGGTCAGCAGGGCGTAGTGCGCCGGCTCGGTGCCGCCCATGTGGTAGAGCGGCGGCCAGCACAGGTTGGTGTTGCCCGGCCGCACCCCCAGGTCGAACGGCGCCGCCGTCATGCGGGCCAGCTGGCTGCGATGGGTCAGCACCGCCCCCTTGGGCAGGCCGGTGGTGCCGCTGGTGTAGAGGATCAGCAGGGGATCCTCCGGCTCGGCGACGTCCGGCGGCGTGTCGGCGGAGGCGGCGGCAAGGCGGCGCTCCCACTCCGCGCCGAACCGGATCACCGGAATGCCGGAGGTGGCGGTGTCCGACAGGATGCCCGCATGCCGGGGCGAGACCAGGATCGCCGTCGGCGTGACGAGGCCAATGCAGTGCTCCAGCTCGCGCGGGCTGAGGCGCCAGTTCTGGCAGGCGGTGATCGCTCCCAGCAGGGCGCAGGCGAGCTGCGTCTCGATGTATTCGAGCCGGTTCTCGGACAGCACGGCGACACGGGCGCCGCGCGTCACCCCCAGCGCCGCCAGCGCCGAGGCGCTGCGGTTCACCCGTTCGGCCAGCTGGGCGAAGGTCAGGATGCGGACCTCGTCCTGGCCGTCATCCTCGATGGCGATGCGCTGCGGATAAAGCCGCGCGGTGGAAAGGAACAGGCTTCCCACGGTGGAGGCGGCGGCCCGTGCCACCAGTGCGGCGGCCGGTCGGTCCATGCCGGTTGTCAAACTCATGACCAAGCTCCTCCCTGTATTCCATCGGACTGTTGAGGACTTTATTCCCTTTTATGTCTTAATTATCGGCAGTCCGAATGATGTCGAATATTCCGGTATGCACTCAACGGGGAACTCCGGGAGCCTGCGCGTGGCTGCGTCTCAGCCAGGGCATGGCCCGCCCGCCGAGCGGCCGGCCCAGCAGGCGTCCGGCGACATCGACCGCGTCGATCAGGGCGGGCAGATCGACGCCGGTGGCGAGGCCGGATTTCTCGGCCAGCAGCACGACATCCTCGGTGGCGAGGTTGCCGGCGGCGCCGGGGGCAAAGGGGCATCCGCCGATCCCGCCGGCGCTGGCGTCGAGCCGGCGGATGCCCGCCTCGATGGCGGCATGGGCGTTGGCAATGCCGAAGCCGCGCGTGTCGTGGAAATGCATGCCGATCCGCTCCGCCGGCAGGCTGGGAAGCAGCGCCCGCAGCAGGGCGGACACTTGGCCGGGAGCGGCGGCACCGATGGTGTCGGCGATCACCACCTCGCCGGCGCCGATGGCGGCGAAGCGCTCCGCCAGCCGGACGACGGCGGCCGGCTCCACCGGCCCCTCGAACGGGCATTCGAAGGCGACGGCGACATAGGCGCGCACGGCGATGCCCGCCTCCAGGGCGCGGCCGATCACCTCCTCGGCGGCGGCGGTCGCCCGGTCCAGCGTCATGTTGATGTTGCGCCGGTTCATCTCCTCCGTCGCCGCCACCACCGTGGCGATCTGCGGCGTTCCGCAGGCCAGCGCCCGGTCCAGTCCGCGGCCGTTCATGGCAAGGGCGGAGATTTCGACGCCCGGCAGGGAGCGGGTTCCGGCGACGATCTCCTCGGCATCGGCCATCTGCGGCACCGCCTTGGGCGAGGCGAAGCTGGCGGCTTCGATCCGCGTCAGCCCGGCCTCGGCCAGCCGCCGGATCAGCTCAAGCTTGCCGGCGGTGGGAACGAAGGTCGGCTGGTTCTGCAATCCGTCGCGCGGGGCGACCTCGGTCAACAGCAGGCGGTCCATGGCTCACCCCACCCGTCCGGCACGGCGCAGCTCGCCGATGCGCTCGGGCCCGTAGCCCAGCAGCGTTTCAAGAACGGCGTCGGTGTCGTGGCCCAGCTCCGGCGGGGCGGTGAAGCGGTCGGGCTTGTTTCCTGACAGCTTGCCCCCGGACAGCTTGATCGGGTTGCCCGGCATCCGCACCGTGCCGCCCTGCGACAGCGGCACCTCGACAACCATGTCGCGGGCGACCACCTGGGGATCGGACATCGCCTGGGCGAAATCGTTGACCGGGCCGCAGGGCACCCGCGCCTCGCGCAGCCGGGCGAGCCAATTGGCGGAGCTGTCCTTGACCAGTTCCTCCCCGACGATCCGCTCGATCCGTTCCTTGTCGGCATAGCGGCCGGGTTGCAGGCGGTAGTCCGGCGTCTCCAGCTCCGGCCGCCCGATGACCGGCAGCAGCCGCTCGAAGAAGGCGTCGCCGATGCAGGCGATGATGATGTGGCCGTCGGCCGTCCTGAAGGTGTTGTAGGGGACATGAACGAAATGGCCGTTGCCCAGCCGTTCCGGCACATGCCCGGACATCAGGTGCATCGTGCCCATGTAGTTGAGCAGCGAGATCTGCACGTCCAGCATCGACACGTCGACATGGCGGCCAACGCCGGTCCGCTCCCGCTCCTGCAACGCGGCGAGCACGCCCAGCGCGCCGAACAGCCCGCCGCCCAAGTCGCCGATGGGGATGCCGGAGCGCAACGGCGGCCCGTCGGGCAGGCCGGTGATGCTCATGCCGCCGCCCATCGCCTGCACCACCTGATCGAAGGCCGGCCGGTTCGGATCGGGACCGTCGCCGCCGAAGCCGGTGACCGAACAGGTGACGATGCGCGGGTTGACCGCCGACAGCGACGCGAAGTCGATGCCCAGCCGTTCCGTCACCCCGGCGCTGAAATTGTCGAAGACCACGTCGCTCTTGCGGACCAGATCGAGGAAGACCGCGCGCCCCTCCTCGCTTTTCAGGTCGATGCAGACGCTGCGCTTGCCACGGTTGAGCGTGAGGAAATAGGCCCCCATGCCGTGCCGGGAATAATCGGGATCGCCGGCCAGCAGCTGCCGCGTTCCTTCGCCCCGGCCCGGCGGTTCGACCTTGATCGTCTCGGCCCCCAGATCGGTCAGCAGCATGGTGCCGTAGGGGCCGGACAACATGTGCGTCAGGTCGATCAGCCGGATGCCGTTCAGTGGTGCCATGCCCCTCGCCCCAGATGCTTCGTTTGCGGAATGTTTGTTCGCTTATCAAACAGCAAGCGCTGTGCCAGTCCGGCGTCCAATGCCGTTATTGTTGAATATCAAGGTGTTGATGATTTTCGAGGTCGGGTCGGACGTTTCATGAAACGGATGGACCGTTGCAATGAAACGTGTCATGAAACGTTTGTTTGCAACGCGGATGAAACGCGGCGGCCCCCGGCGCGATGCCGCCAGCCCCCTTGAGGGGCGATGGCCGGGAGGAAGGAACCATGCCGATGGCGCTGGGCTATCCGAACACCGGGCGGTTGCGGCTGTGCTTCCTCAGCTACCGCCACCTCACCCGGCTGGCGCGTGCGGTGCTGGACGAATACGCCCAGCGTGCCGAGATCGAGGTGATCGACCAGGCCTATGAGGCGGCGTTGGCGGTGGCGCGGGAGCGCGAGGCGTCGGGCGCGGTGGATGCCTTCGTCAGCGCCGGCGCCAATGCCAGCTACCTGCGCAGCACCGTGAAATCGCCGGTCGCCACCATCAAGGTCGGCGGCTACGACATCCTGCTGGCGCTGCTGAAGGCGCGGGAGCGGTCGAACCGGGTCGGCATCGTCATGCACCGCCGCATCATCCCGGAACTGGACGCCATCAAGGGGCTGCTGCGGACCGAGGTGGAGCAGGGCTGCTACGAGACCCCGGACGAGGCCGTCGCCTGCGTCAAGGGCATGGCGGAGCGCGGCTTTCCCGTGATCATCGGGTCGAGCGTGGTGGTCGAGGCGACCGAACGGCTGGGGATGGAGGGCATCCTGGCCTATTCGGTGGCGGGCGTGCGCCAGGGGCTGGACGACGCGCTGGAAATGGCCCGCATCGCCCGGCTGGAAAACGCCCGCTACAGCCAGCTGAACGGCGTCCTCCGGAATGTCCAGGAGGCGGTGCTGGCCGTCGATCCGGCCGACCGGGTGACGGCGGTCAATCCGGCGATGGAGGCCCTGCTCGGCTTTCCCCCGAACGCCATCCTGGGCCGGGTCGCGGCGGAGGTGGCGCCGGAACTGTCCCTGCGCGGGGTGCTGGGCAGCGGCGAGGCGGAAAAGGGCAGCGTCCTGACCTTCCGCCGCCGCGACTGGATCGCCAACCGCATCCCGATCCGCGAGCATGGGCAGGTCACCGGCGCCATGATCACCGTCTACGACGCCCGCGCTATCAGCGAGGCGGATGTCAGCCTGCGGTCCCAGACCCGGCGCCGCTCCAACCGGACGACCCGCTACACGCTCGACGACATCCGCGGCGACAGCCCGTCCATCGAGCAGGCGCGCGCCACCGCGCGGCGCTTCGCGGCGAGCGACCTGACGGTGCTGATTTCCGGCGACAGCGGGACGGGGAAGGAGCTGTTCGCCCAGGCCATCCACAATCTCGGCCCGCGTGCCGGACGCCCCTTCGTGGCGATCAACTGCTCGGCCTTCCCCGAATCCCTGCTGGAATCGGAGCTGTTCGGCCACGAGGAAGGCGCCTTCACCGGGGCGCGCAAGGGCGGCAAGGTCGGCTTGTTCGAGGCGGCGCACACCGGCACGCTGTTCCTCGACGAGATCGGCGACATGCCGCTGGCCCTGCAGACCCGGCTGCTGCGCGTGCTCCAGGAGCGCGAGATCGTGCGTCTGGGCAGCGTCGTGCCGCTGCCGGTCGACCTCAGGGTGATCGCGGCCACCCATCAGCCGCTGGAGGAGCTGGTGCCGCAGCGCGCGTTCCGGGCCGACCTGCTGTACCGGCTGAACACGCTGCGCCTGCGCCTGCCGCCGCTGTGCGACCGGGTGGAGGATGTGCCGGTGCTGGCCGAGGGCTTCGTCGCCGCCTGCCTGGAGCGCACCGGGTTGCGGTTGGCGCCGTCGGTCGTCGTCGAGCCTTTGAAATTCCGGCTCGCCACCTACCGGTGGCCGGGCAACGTGCGCGAGCTGGAGAACATCTGCGAGCGCCTGACCATGCTCGTGCTGCAATTCGGCACCGTCGAGGACATTCCCGCCGGGATCCTGCGCCATGACTGCCCGGAGCTGTTTCTCGAACCGCTTGCACAGGACAGGCCGACCGGTCGGGACAGGCACGGGTCAGCCGGCGGGGACGGGAACGACGCACGGGATGTCATCGAAAGCGCCCTGTCCCGCACCCACGGCAATCGGGCGGACGCGGCGCGCCAACTGGGCATCAGCCGCGCGACACTGTGGCGACGCATGCGCCAGCTCGGGCTCGGTGCCTCCACCGACGGCGATGACGCCGCGCGGGACTAGCCGGCACGGACGACGGGACACAGTCGGAAAATCGAAAAGCCCTGGAGTCCGTCAGGTGCTTCGGCAAAGCATCGAACGGACTCCAGGGCCGGCCACGCTTGCGGGCCGCCCGCCTTAAGCGCCGGTGAAGTTCGGCGGACGCTTGCCCAGCAGCGCGGCGATGGCTTCCTTGTGGTCGGCGGTCGCATGCGCCAGCGCCTGCATGGCGGCGGACATCTCCAGCAGCGTGTCGAGCTTGACCGTCCAGCCTTCACGCAGCAGGCGCCTGGTCATGCGCACCACATGGGGCGGATTGACGGCGATCCGCGCGGCCATCGCACGCGCCTGGGGCAGCAGATCCGCATCGGGAACGACGCGCGACACCAGACCGCAGGCGAGCGCCTCCGCCGCATCGATGACGTCGCCGGTCAGCGCCATCTCGCAGGCCTTGGAAAAGCCGACGACCCGCGGCAGCAGCCAGGCGCCGCCATCGCCGGGGACGATCCCGACCTTGACGAAGCTCTCGGCGAAGCGTGCGCTCTCGCCGGCGATGCGGATGTCGCACATGCAGGCGAGGTCGCAGCCGGCACCGATGGCCGGGCCGTTCACCGCCGCGATCACCGGAACCTCCATCGCCTCCAGCAGCAGCGGGATGCGCTGTATGCCCAGCTTGTAGTTCCGGCGCGTCTGGGCGGCGACCTTGTCGTTGAGGCCGCCGTTTTCCCCCATCTTCTTCACGTTCCCGCCGGACGAAAAGGCGCCGCCGGCCCCCGTTACGATGATCACCCGGGTTCCCATGTCCGCGTCGAGACCGCTCAGCGTCTCCACCAGCGCCTCGATCATCTCCGGATCGGAGATCGGGTTGCGCTGCTCCGGCAGGTTCAGGGTGAGCGTGACGATGCCGTCGTCGTTGTCCACCAGCACGAGATTGGTCATCGCGCCTTCCTTTCGTTTTCTCGATGTCGATGAGCGGGGTCCGGCCGCCGGTCAGCGGAGGCCGAGGCCGCGGGCGATGATGCCCCGCAGGATCTCGCGGGTTCCCCCGCGCAGGGAGAAGGACGGCACGTTGAGGATCGTGTGGGCCAGCACCGCGGAGAAATCCCGCGTGGATTGCTGCGACGGCTCCGCATCGACCAGCTGGCGGGCGATGTCCGGGATCTCCTGTTCGAAGATCGCGCCCAGATCCTTGACCAGGGACGCCTGCAATGCCGGATTCTCCCCCATCTGCAACATGCCGGCGACCGAGCGCGACAGGCGCCGCAGCACCAGGAGATGGGCGGTCAGGCGGCCGACCGCCGCCGCCGCATGGTCCGACGGGCTGGGGCCGAGCGCGCGCACCAGTTCGACCAGCAGCGTGAAGGAGGACAGGAAGCGCTCCGGCCCGCTACGCTCGAACGCCAGTTCCCCGACCACCTGGTTCCAGCCGTCTCCGAGCTGGCCCAGAAGGGATGTCGCCGGCAGGAAGACGTCCTCGAACACCACCTCGTTGAAATGATGCTCGCCGGCCAGGTCGGCGATGGGGCGGATGGTGATGCCCGGCGTCTTCAGATCGACCAGGAACTGGCTGGTGCCGCCATGCCGCTCGTCGGGACCGCCGGTCCGGCAGAACAGGATCATGTAGTCGGCATGGTGGGCGTAGGTCGTCCACAGCTTGGTGCCGTTGACGACGAAGCCTCCGTCCACCGGCACGGCGCGCGTCCGCACCGCGGCGAGGTCGGAGCCGGAATCCGGCTCGCTCATGCCGATGCAGAAGAAGCACTCGCCGGCGGTGATGCGCGGCAGGATCGACCGGCGCTGCTCCTCGGTGCCGACCTTCAGAAGCAGCGGTCCGCTCTGGCGGTCGGCGAACCAGTGGGCCGCCACCGGCGCCCCGGCGGCCAGCATCTCCTCCAGCACGACATAGCGTTCCAGCGCGCTGCGCTCATGCCCGCCATAGCGCTTCGGCCATGTCATGCCGATCCAGCCGCGCTGCCCGACCTTGCGGCTGAATTCGGCGTCGAAACCGCTCCAGGAGCGCGAGCGGTCCTGTGGGCGGCGGGTGGCCAGCTCCTCCGCCAGGAAGGCGCGGACCTCGGCGCGCAGCGCCTCGACATCCGTGTCGGGAGGGGGCGGAAAGGCGATCAGATCCATGGTCAATTCCTCGATGGCACCGGTGGGATCAGGCGGCGGTGACGAGCGGCCAGAGCCCGTCCGCTCCGGCGCGCCCCACCTCCCGCCCGATCAGGCGGCCCCACTCCCCTTCCCCGCCGAACTCGTCGCGCCAGGACCACAGGCGCTTGGTGAAGAAATGCAGGCTGTGCTCATGGGTGAAGCCCATGGCGCCATGCACCTGATGGGCGATGGCCGCCGCGACGCCGGCCGCCTCGCCGCAGCGGAGTTTGGCTGCCGCAATCGGCAGCAGGGCCCCGCCCTGCGCCACGGCCTCGGCGGCGATGTCGCCGGCGGCACGGGCGGCGGCGGCCTGCCCGGCCAGCACGGCGAGGTGCTGCTGGATGGCCTGGAACTTGCCGATCGGCCGGCCGAACTGGCTGCGCTCGTTGGCATAGGCGGTGGTCATCGCCAGGACGCGCCCCAGCGCCCCGGCCATCGCGATGCTGCGGACCGCGGCGCCCAGCGCATGCAGCTCCGCCGGCGCGATGCCCGGCGAGGGGGCGACGCTCTCCGCCGGCAGCAGCGTCTCGAAACGCAGGCTGTCGCGCGGCTCCTTCGCCAGATTGACGTCCGGCGCGGTGTCGGCCTGCCCGGCGGGCACCAGCGCCGCGAAGCTCTGCCCGTCCTGGCCGGCATCGTCGCCGGGATCTTCGCAGCGGGCCAGCACGACGGTGGCGGCGACGCGGCCCCAGGGCACCCGGTGCGCCGTTCCCGACAAAAGCCAGCCGCCGTCCCGCCGCGACAGGGTCAGCCGGTCGTCCGGGCGCACCGGCGCCAGGGTCAGCGGCCCGCCGGGAAGCTCCAGCCCGGCACTCGCCAGGATGCGGTTCGCCAGCATGGTTTCCGCCAGCGGCAGCGGCACCGCGAAGGCGCCGGCAAGGCGGATCAGATCCAGCGCCTCCACCAGCGGCAGACCGAAGCCGCCGGCCTCCTCCGGCACCAGGGCGAGCGGAAGCCCCATATCCTCGACCGCCTGCCACTGCGTGTCGAGCCACTGGCCGGATTCGGCCGCCACACGCTGCTTGGCGGTGAACTGTTCTTCAAAAAGCCTGGTCGCCGTATCGACCAGGATCTGGCTGGTGTCGCTCACCATGTGTCTCCCTGTTGCCGGCTTCCGATGTCCGCCTGCGTGCGTTGCGGAGGTCAGAGGTCGAGCCGGTAGCGGCGGAGGATGTCCGGGTCCGGGTCGGCGCCCAGGCCGGGGCCGTCGGGAATGGCGATGGTGCCGTCGGGACGCGGGAGGCCGACCTCGCCGAACACCGGGGCGTCCAGATCGATGTAGAGCCGCTCGATGGCCCCGATTCCGCCGAAGACCGCGGTCATGTGCAGGGTCGCCAGGAAGCCGGGACCGGAATAGGGCGAGTGCGGGGCGAGCGTCCGGCCGTTCAGCTCGGCAAGCATGCCGACGCGCAGGAACTCGCTGATGCCGCCGACCTTGGTGACGCTGGGCTGGAGATAGTCGATCCCCTCGCAGGCGGCGAGCGGCTTGAACGCCCAGGCGTTCGGCGTGTTCTCGCCGGTGGCGATCGGGACCGGCGCGGCGCGGCGCGTCCTGACCAGCCCGTCCAGATCCTCGGGCGGCCAGACCGGCTCCTCCAGCCATTTCAGCCGGTGGGGGGCCAGCCCCTGCGCCATCTCGACCGCCGTCCCGACATCCCAGGCGCAGTTGACGTCCAGCATCAGCTCGATGCCGTCGCCGACGGTGCGGCGGGCGGCGGCGACCGCCTCGACCGTCTTCTCGTGCAGCTTGATCTCGCGATAGCCGCGCTCCAGCGCCTGCGTGCAGGAGGCGGCGACGATGTCCGGCTCGGTCAGCCGCATCAGGCTGGCATAGACCGGCACCTGTCTCCGCGCATGGCCGCCGGCCAGCTTCCAGACCGGCTGCCCGGCCCGCTTGCCGGCCAGATCCCAGAGCGCGATGTCGAGACCGCTCAGCGCATATTGGGTGACGCCGCCGCGTCCGAAGATGTGGAGCGTCTTCTTCAGATCCTCCATCAGCCCGGCGATGTCGGTCGCGTCGCGGCCGATGGCGAGCGGCGCCAGGGTCCGTTCGATGAAGGTCTTGGTCACCGGGATGACGTTGTAGCCGAAGGCCTCGCCGTAGCCGGTCAGCCCCTCGTCGGTCTCGACGCGGAGGATCAGGTAGTTGGCGGTGGTCCACAGCGCGCCGCCGAAGCCGGTGACCGGGCCGTTGTGCCGGTAGGGGATGGCGATCGGAATCGCCTCGATGGCGGTGATCTTCATGATGGTCTCTCGCTGGCAAGGGGGCGGCGGCGCGGGGCGAAAATCTAGGGGGTCAAAAGCTTGGGGAGCGGAATCTCGGGATCGCGGGGCGTCGGCCCCACCGCGCTCCCCGGATCAGTGCGCGCCGCCGAGATAGACGCGCTGCAACAGGTCGCTGCTCTGGATTTCGGACGGCGTGCCCGCCCCGACGATCCGCCCGGTTTCCGTGAGGTAGCAATAGTCGGCGTGGCGCAGCGCCTTCTCCACCAGCTGTTCGACCAGCAGGATCGCCATGCCGCCCTTGCAGAGGTCGCTGGCGACGTCGAGGATGCGGTCGATGACGATGGGCGCCAGCCCGCCCGACGGCTCGTCAAGGATCAGCAGCTTGGGATCGCCGATCACCCCCTGCCCGACCGCCAGGATCTGCTGCTGGCCGCCGCTGAGGCGCGACGCCTGCTGGGTCCGGCGCTCCGCCAGTTCCGGGAACAGGCTGTAGATACGGTCGAGCTTGGAGCGGTCGCCGCGCGACGCCCGCGCATAGGTGCCGAGGAGCAGGTTGTCCTCGACCGACAGGCCGCCGAACACCCGGTGTCCCTCCAGCACCTGGACGACGCCGGAGCGCACGATGTCGCGCGGCGTTGCCGCACCGATCTCCGCCCCCGCCATGGTGACGCGCCCGGCCTTCTTCGGGATCAGGCCGGAGATGGCGTGCAGCATCGTGCTCTTGCCGGCGCCGTTGCGCCCGAGCAGGACGACGAACTCGCCGCCATGCACCCGGAAGGAGGCGCCGTGCACCACCTCGGCCTTGCCGTAGGCGACATGCAGGTCCGCCACGTCGAGCAGGATCTGATTGGGTCGATTGACTGTGCCCATGTGCATCTCACGCTCCCAGATAGACGCGGATGACTTCGGGATCGCTGCGCACCTCGGCCGGCGTGGCGTGCTTGATCATGCGCCCCAGATTCAGCGTGGTGACGCGGTCGCACACGCTGAACACGAAGTCGGTGTGGTGCTCGACCAGCAGGACGCCGATCCCGGCGTCGCGGAGTGCCGTGACGATGCTGGCGAGATGCTCGATCTCCCCCTCCGTCAGGCCGCCGGCCGGCTCGTCGAGCAGGATGAAGCGGGCGCGCATGACCAGCCCGCGGGCGATCTCCAGGAAACGCTGCTCGGCATGGTCGAGCAGGCTCGCCCGGCGATGGATGGCATAGCCGAGCCCGACGCCGTGCAGCAGCTCCTCCGCCCGGTCGCGCAGCGCGCGCTCCTCCCGGCGGGCGCGCGGCAGCGCCAGGGCGGTCTCCAGGAAGCCGGCGCGGGTCTCGCACCAGCCGCCCAGCATCGCGTTGTCGAGCACGCTGAGGCTGCCGAGCAGGCGGGGCTTCTGGAAGGTGCGGGCGACGCCGACGCGCGGGCGCTGCTGCACCGGCGAGCGCGCCAGCGACTCCCCGTCCAGCCGGATGTCGCCCTCGTCGACTTGGTAATAGCCGGTCAGCAGGTTGAGCAGGGTCGTCTTGCCGCTGCCGTTCGGGCCGATCAGGCCGTGGATTTCGCCTTCCCGCAATTCGAGCGACACGTTGCTGAGCGCCGTCACGCCGCCGAAGCGCTTGCTCACTGTGTCGGCAACCAGCGTGCTCATGATGCGTGCCCCCGTTGGATGTCCTGTCGCATGCCCCGCCGGACGGCGGCGGCCAGGCGGCCGATGTCGGGCTGGAGGCCCTTCGGTTCCGGACCTTTCTTCTGCAGACGGGCCATGACCGACTTGATGACGTGGCCGATGCCCTCCGGCACCACCAGCACCACCGCCAGCAGCAGCAGCCCGTAGAAGAAGTTGCCGAGCTTGGCGAGCGGCGCCACCATCTCCGGCAGGGCGGTCAGGACCACCGTGCCGACGAAGGGGCCGAGAATGCTGCCGCGGCCGCCGATGATGATGCAGACGAAGAAGAACAGCCCCAGCTCGAAGACGAAGGTCTCCGGCGTGATGTAGCTCTGCAGCGAGGCGAACAGCGCGCCGCCGATCCCGGCGGTGACCCCGCTGAAGGTGAAGACGGTGAGCTTCAGCCGGAAGATCGGCACCCCCACCGCGGCGGCGGCCACCTCGCTGTCGCGCAGCGCGATCAGCCCCCTGCCCCACATCAGCCGGGCGACGTTCCACGTCATCCAGGTGATCAGCGCCGCGACCAGCAGCACCAGCCAGTAGAAGCCGGTCGGCGTGTCGAAGGGTGCGGCGAAGCCCGGCACCGGAAGCCCGGCGCCGCCGCCGGTCAGGTCGCCCTGGGCCAGCGACAGCTCCGCCATGATCAGGGCGAAGGCCATCGTCGCCATGGCGAAATAGAAGCCGGGAAGGCGCAGCGACGGCAGGCCCAGCAGGAAGCCGCAGAGCCCGCCCAAGCCCCCGGCCAGCGCCAGCGTCAGCAGCGGGTCGACGCCGTAGCGCCCGACGAGGATGGCGAAGGCGTAGGAGCCGATGGACAGCAGCCCGACATGGCCGATGGACAGCTGGCCGGTGTAGCCGACCACCAGATTGAGTCCGGAGATCAGCACCCAGTAGACGCCGATCAGCGCCGCGAGGTGGAGCTGGTAGAAGTCGCCGACCCAGAATGGCAGGGTCACCGCCAGGATGCCGCCGACGGCGAGCGTCCCGAGGCGCGGAAGGGAGGATGTCGTCATACCGGGCGGACCTTCTTGGAGCCGAAGAGACCTTCGGGTTTGACCAGGAGCACGACCATCAGCAGGCCGACCGCGATCGTCTGCTGGTATTCGCCGCCGAACAGGTAGGTCGCGAGCGTCTGGAACAGGCCCAGCGCGACGCCGCCGACGAGCGCGCCGACATTGCTGCCCAGCCCGCCCACCGCCAGCGCGATGAAGCCGTAGAGCGTGAGGGTGAGGCCGAGCGCGAAGAAGGCGAAGGTCAGCTGCCCCGCCGCGAAGCCGGCCAGCCCGCCGAGCGCGCCGGCGATGGCGAAGGACAGGGCGCGGGTGCGGTCGGTGGCGATGCCGCGGGCGCGGGCGGCGAAGGCGTCCTCCGACACGGCCTGGAACACCTTGCCGTACATCGTCCGCCGGTAGAAGAATTCGAGCCCGAGCGCCATGGCGACCACCGCCGCGATCGGCAGCCAGTATTTCTGGTCCAGCACGCCGGCCGTGAAATCCTGGTCGGCCAGCCGCGGGAACGGGCGGGGCTCGGTGCCCCACCACAGGCCGACTGCCTGCTGCACCATCGTCGCCAGCGCCAGCGTGCTGAGCAGCCAGAGATGCTCGTCGGAGCGGGCGAGGACGCGGCGGATGGCGATGACTTCGGTCAGCAGGCCGAAGGCCGCCCCGACCAGCACCGCCCCGACCAGCGCCACCGGCGCCGGAAGCCCGAGATCGAGCATGAAGTAGGCGCCGAAGACACCGCCAAGCATGCAGATGTGGCCGGTCGTCACGCTCAGGACCTTGGAGGTCGAGAACATGATGTTGTAGGCGAGGCCCGTCGCCGCGTAGAGCGCGCCGATCGCCAGCCCCGACACCAGAACGGTAAGCATGCTGCCCATCCGTTTGTGAATTGCTGCGGAATTGCAAGACGGCGCGAATGCAGACCTTGCGGCCCGATGCGGGCCGCCGGTCGCCGGCCCGCGCCGGGGCCGTGAAGCCTCAAGTCCTAGCCGGCGTGGCCGGCTCGGCCGGGTCAGTGCGGGGCGGCCTCGAAGCTGCCGTCCTTGAAGGTGTTGGCCTTGTTGATCACGATGCCGGAGTCGGGGAAGCCGTTGCGCTGCTTCGGGCCCCAGCTGTAATCGGCATAGGTGCCCTTGAGGTTCTGGGTGCTCTCCAAAGCCTTCTGGACGGCGGCCTTGTCGGTCGATCCCGCCGTCTTCACCGCATGCTCGATGATCTTGACGGTGTCGTAGCCCAGCGTGACCCACCAGAAGGTGAAGTTGATGGTGCCGCCGAACTCCGGCCGCATCTTGTCCATCAGCGCGGTGGTCGGGCCGGGAAGCTTGCCGTCCACACCGTAGGTCGTGCTGCTGTAGCCGGCGGCATAGGTCTGCTCCCAGTATTCCGGCTTGTTCAGCAGATCCTTGATCGGGAGGCCCATGATGGCCGGATGGCCGACGACCGGCACGTCCCACTGCATGTTGCCCCGCGCGTTCAGCACGCGGGCGAGCAGGCCGGTGGCGGCCGACCATGGCATGACGACGTCGGCCCCGGCGGCCCGCGCCTTGGTCATCTCGTCGGTCAGGTCGGTCTTGTTGGCGTCGATCAGCACGCTGTAGACCGGCTTGATCCCAGCATCGGCCAGCAGCGCCTCGGCCTTCTTGGCGCTGGAGGTGCCGTAGCCGGTGGTGTCGCCGATGATCGCCACCTTGCTGCGCTTCAGCGTCTTGATGGCATAGTCGTTGGCGCTGCCGATCCACTGCTCGTTGGTGGCGATGGCCCGGAAGGCGCGCGGGTATTTCTGCGGATCGGTCAGCTCGTCCACCGTGCCGATGATGATGTTCGGCACGCCGGCACGGGCGAGGATGGGAACGGTGGCGAGCGATTCGCCGGAATTCACCGGGCCGATGACGAAGTCCACCTTCTCGCTGAGCACGAGCTGCTGCGCGAAATTGACCGCCTTGGTCGGATCGCCGGCGGTGTCGCGGGTGATCAGCTCGATCTTCCGCCCGTCGATGCCGCCGGCCTTGTTGATCTCGTCGACGGCAAACTTGACGCCCTGGTTCTCGGCGACGGCCGCCGACGACAGCGGGCCGGTCAGCGAGGACAGCCAGCCGATCTTCACCGGCGTCGTGTCGGCCCCGGCGGTACCGGCGAACAGGCCGACCGCCAGGGCGAGGCCCGCGGCGCTCACGGTTGCGGGGCCGCGGTGCATCCTGGCGGGAATCCGGTCGGTGGTCATGGTTCCTCCCTTCTTATGTATCGTGCTTTAGACTGATCATCTCCGAGCCCAACATTATTTCGCAAGACATTTTTCATTCCGCGCCATTTTTTTGTCGGAAGATGTCGAAGGGGCAGAAGAAGCCATTCCCGGTTGTGGTTGGGTTCCAAACACCGCTTTTTTGCCGGTTGACGGGAAATTCGTGCGAAGTTTCGCCGGTCCCAGCTCTGGCGAAGTCGATGCAAAGGGCCGATCCTCACCGGTTGGGGAACGGTTCCCAGTGATCGGCACGCCGGAACGATGTGGGTGAGCGGCGTATTTTGATATGAACTATGCACTGAATGAAAAAACTGTTGCAACTTACGTCATCAGGCGCGACGATGCGTCCCAAGAACAATCACCATCGTGAACTGTCCGCACCCTTCTCATGAGACGGGGGCCGCGGCAGGCGGGAGGCAGGGCTTTGCGCATCTCCGACATCGAACTGGCCGCGGTCGACCTGCAACTGGACCGGCCGCTGCGCACCGCGATCCACGAGATCAGCACGGTGTCTTGCCTGCTGTTGACCGTCAGGACCGACGAAGGGGTGTCGGGCGAGGGGTATGGCTTCTGCTTCGGCATCGACCGCCTGCGCTCCATCGCCCAGCTGGCGGCCAGCCTGAAGCCGAAGCTGATCGGCCGCGATCCCTTCCAGGTCGAAGCCCTGTGGTCCGACCTGTTCCGCCATCTGAATTTCTGCGGGCAGGCGGGGCTGGCCCTGCATGCCATGACGCCCATCGACGTCGCCTGCTGGGACATCATCGGCAAGGTGGCGAACCAGCCGCTCTACCGGCTGTTCGGCGCCCACCGCGACCGCGTGCCGGTCTATGCCAGCGGCGGCCTGTGGCTGTCCTCCGGCCTGGACGAACTGCGGCAGGAGGCGCGGGCCTTCGTCGACCAGGGCTTCAAGGCGATGAAGCTGCGCCTCGGCTCGCCGCGCTGGCAGGACGACATCGCCCGCATCGAGGCGGTGCGCGACGCCATCGGGCCGGACATCGGCCTGATGGTGGACGCCAACCAGGGACTCACTCCGGCCCATGCCCTGCGGCTCGGCCGCGCGCTGGAGGCGTTCGAGCTGGTGTGGTTCGAGGAACCCGTCCCGACCTGGAACGACGAGGGAAGCGCCGCCCTGGCGGCGGCGCTCGACACCCCGATCGCCAGCGGCGAGACCGAATACACGCGCTACGGCCTGAAACGGCAGATCCAGGCCCGCGCCGCCGACATCCTGATGCCCGACCTGCAACGCATGGGCGGCTACACCGAGTTCCGCAAGGCAATCGGGCTGATGGCGGCGCACGACGTGCCCTTCTCGCCCCACATCTTCACCGAACACAGCCTGCATCTGGTGGCGTCGTCGGCCGGCGCCATCCATGCCGAACACATGCCGTGGTTCGGGCCGCTGTTCCGCGAGGCGATGGCCGTCGAGACGGACGGCACCATCCTGGTGCCGGATCGCCCCGGCGTCGGCTTCACCTTCGATTGGGACCGCCTGGACCCGATGCGCGCCGCGCTCTGACAGCGGCCACGGGGCAGCGGCCACAGGGGCAGTAGCCATGGCGCAGCGCAAACGGGCCGCATCGGGCCACGGCCACAGACGAGTATGGATCGAAGAAATGACAGTGTTCGATGGCGGCGCGGCGCCGGATGCGGCCCGCTCCCTGGGACCCCTCCACGGCATCCGCGTCCTCGACCTTTCCCGTGTCCTGGCCGGTCCCTGGTGCACCCAGTGCCTGGCCGACCTGGGCGCGCAGGTCCTGAAGATCGAGAGCCCCGGCGACGGGGACGAGACCCGGAGCTGGGGTCCGCCCTACATGGGCGATCTGGCCGCCTACTACACCTGCGCCAACCGGTCGAAGCACAGCCTGACCGTCGACCTCAAGAGCGCCGAGGGCCAGCGCCTTATCCGCGATCTGGCCGCCGAGGCCGATGTCCTGATCGAAAACTTCAAGCTCGGCACCCTCGACCGCTTCAGGCTCGGCTATGACGACCTGAAGCCGGTCAACCCGGCCCTGATCTATTGCTCGGTCTCCGGCTATGGCCGGACGGGGCCGGAAGCGGCCCGCGCCGGCTATGACTTCGTCATCCAGGGCGAGACCGGCCTGATGTCGGTGACCGGATTCCCCGACGGGCCGCCGACCAAGGTCGGCGTCGCCGTCTCCGATCTCTTCTCGGGCCTCTATGCCTCGCAGGCGATCCTGGCCGCCCTGCTCGGCCGCCAGCGGACGGGGCGCGGACAGTTCCTCGACGTGGCACTGTTCGACTGCCAGCTGGCGGCGATGGCCAATGTCGCCGCCGGAGCCCTCGCCACCGGGGCGGAATCCCGGCGCTACGGCAATGCCCATCCCAACGTCGTGCCCTACGAGGTGTTCGAGACGTCCGACGGGCCGTTCGTGCTCGCCATCGGCAACGACCGGCAGTTCCGCACGCTGTGCGAATCCGTGCTCGAGGACATCGCGATGCGCGACGATCCGGCCTTCCGCACCAACGCCGACCGCGTCGCCAACCGCGTCCTGCTCAGCCGGCGGCTCGCCGCCCGGTTCCGCGAGCGGCCCCGCGCCCACTGGATGGAGCGGCTCGCAGCCCGCAGCCTGCCCGCCGGCGCGGTGCGCTCCGTCGTCCAGGCGCTTGCCTCCGATCAGGTCGCGGGGCGCAACCTGCTCCACAGCTTCGAGACCGCGGGCGGCGGACCGATTCGCGTCGTCGGTTATCCGGTGAAGTTCGAGGATGGCCTGCCGCCGCCCGGTCGTCCCCCCGCCCAGGGTGAAGGCGGCGGGGAGATCGCAAAGCAGTGGCTGGAGCGCCGGCCGGGAGCCGGTCCGACCCCATGACACGCAAAAACCTTGACACATCTTCCGGGAGAGCACAGGTCCGACGGCTGGGCCGGCCTGCCGCCCAGTCTCACGGCAGGACAACGACACAGGGCACAGCCATGGTGAAAAGCGCGGACGAGGAACGGACCAAGGCCGGCAACGACGGCGAGCGCGAAGGACCGGCCGGCACGCTCGCCCGCGGGCTGGCGATCCTCGACGCCATCGTCGATGCCCCGCAGCCGCTGATGCTCGGCGAGGTCGCGGCGCTGACCCGTCTGGACCAGAGCACGACGCTGCGCCTGCTGCGCACGCTGGAGGACAGCGGCTACGTCGTCCGCCTGGCCGATTCCAAACGCTATGCGCCGTCGCCCAAGGGCCTGCTGCCGCTGCCGCTGATGCATCCCATCAACCAGCTTCGGCGGGAATCGCACTCCGTGCTGATCGAGCTGGCGCGCAACCTGCGGGAAACCGTGGTGCTCGTCCTCTATCTCAGCACCGAGCGGATGGTGACCGACATCGCCCAGGCTCCGGGATCGCTGTCGCCCTACTACAACACCTGGCTCCAGGGGCCGCTGCACGGCTCCGGCTCCGGCAAGGCGCTGCTGCTCAGCCTCGACCCGGAACAGCGTGCCGCCGTCCTCGGGCCCGAGCCCTACAAGGTCTACACCCCGCAGACGATCGTCGACCGCGCCGGGCTGGACGAGGATCTGCGTGTCTCCGCCCTGCGGGGCTATGTGGTGGCACATGACGAACACCATGTCGGCCTGACCGCCATCGCGGCCAACATCCCCACCTGGAACAACGGCCATGTCGGCTGTCTGGTGGTGACCGGGCATTCCCGCGACATGGACGAGGCCAGGATCGCCGGCATCGGCGAGGAGCTGGTCCGGGTGGCGAAGCTGATGCCCTACCAGCTCGGCAGCCTCCGCTCCGTCGCGCATGTCGTGGGGAAATGACCGTCTCGACACTCACAATCGATCCGAAGGGAGAGGAACCATGCCTATCGTCAACATCACCCTGATCAAGGGCCGGTCGCAGGAGAAGAAGGCCGCGATGTACCGCGAGGTCACGGAGGCGATCCACCGTACCCTCGGCGCGCCGCGTGAAAGCGTGCGCATCATGGTGAACGAGATCGAGCCCGAGCATTTCGCCGTCGCCGGAGAGGCCAAGACCGGCCCGTCGTCGTAACGCGCCGGCCCTGGAGTGTGATCGGTTCAAGCGGAATCGCTTGAAGCGTGAATCACACGGAACACCAGAAGCTTAGAGTCTGTCTGATGCTTCAATAAGCATCAGACAGACTCTAAACCACCGCACATCGCTGACGTGAAGCGACGCTTCGGCCGACGGCCGGAGCGACGGGAGTCGTGCGTCCGCAAGGCAAGGCGACGGACCGCCGCCTTGCCGACGCACTGGAAAGGATGATCTCGATGAACAACGGATCCGCCCCGGCCACCGGTGGGCGCCTTCTGGTCGACATGCTGCGCCTGAACGGGGTCGACCGGATTTTCTGCGTGCCGGGCGAAAGCTACCTCGCCGTGCTCGATGCGCTGGTCGATGCCCCGGAGATCGCGGTCACCATCTGCCGGCACGAGGGCGGAGCGGCGATGATGGCCGAAGCCTACGGCAAATGCACCGGCCGCCCCGGCATCTGCTTCGTCACCCGCGGACCGGGCGCCACCAACGCCAGCCACGGCGTCCACATCGCGCACCAGGATTCCACGCCGATGATCCTCTTCATCGGCCAGATCGAACGGAGCGCGCAGGAGCGCGAGGCCTTCCAGGAGGTCGATTACCGCCGCATGTACGGCCCGCTCAGCAAATGGGTGGCGCAGATCGACGAGGCCGGCCGCATCCCCGAGATGGTCGGCCGCGCCTTCTACACGGCAACGTCCGGCCGTCCGGGACCGGTGGTGCTTGCCCTTCCGGAGGACATGCTTGTCGAACGGGCGGCCCCCCGCCCGGCCGCACCCTATCGCCCGGTCGAGCCCGGCCTGCGGCCGGAGGATCTGGCGGAGCTGGAGCGGCTTCTGTGTGCTGCCGAGAGGCCGCTCCTGCTGGTCGGCGGCGGCGGCTGGACCGCGGAGGCCTGCGACGACATCCGCCGCTTCGCCGAAGCATGGGACCTGCCGGTCGGCGTGTCCTTCCGCTCGCAGGATCTGTTCGACAACGCCCATCCCAACTATGCCGGCGATCTCGGCCTCGGCGTCAACCCCGCCCTGGCCAGGACCGTCCGGGAGGCCGACCTGCTGCTCGTCGTCGGTCCGCGGCTGGGAGAGGCGACGACCGGCGGCTACACGCTGCTCGACATCCCATGCCCGCGCCAGACCCTGGTGCATGTCCATGCCGGGGTCGAGGAGCTGGGCCGCGTCTACCAGCCGGCGCTCGCCATCAATGCCGGCATGCGCACGACCGCCAGGGCGCTCGCCGCACTGGCACCGCCGGCCTCCCGCCGGAACCCGGAACGGCTCCGGGAACGCACCAAGGCCATCCACGACGCCTATCTCGCCTGGACCGATCCGCCGTCCATCCCCGGCCCGCTGCAGATGGGCGAGATCATGGGCTGGCTGCGCGACACCCTGCCGCCGGACACCATCGTCACCAACGGCGCCGGCAATTTCGCCATCTGGCCGAACCGCTTCCACCGCTACCGCCGATTCCGCACCATGCTGGCGCCGACCTCCGGTTCGATGGGCTATGGCATCCCCGCGGCAATCGCGGCGAAGCTGCTGCATCCGGAGCGCCCGGTGGTGGCCTTCGCCGGCGACGGCTGCTTCATGATGAGCGTGCAGGAACTCGCGACCGCCGCGCAGTACGAGGCGGCGATCGTGGTGGTGCTGGTCAACAACGGCATGTTCGGCACCATCCGCATGCATCAGGAGCGCGAATACCCCCGGCGCGTCAGCGGCACCGAGCTGAAGAATCCCGACTTCGTCACCCTGGCGCAGAGCTTCGGCGCCCATGCCGAACGCATCACCCGGACCGAAGAGTTCATGCCGGCCTTCGAGCGCGCCATGGCGGCAGGACGCCTCGCCCTGCTGGAACTGGTCATCGACCCGGAAGCCATCAGCCCGACGCACACGGTGACGAGCCTGCGCGAACAGGCGGACCGCGCCCGCGGCGCCTGACCGCCGGCCGGCACGGAAAACCGGCCCGAAGAATCAGGCCCGATAAACCGGAATTGTCCCGCCCTCTTGCGGACCAGGACCCTCACGACATGCTGACCTTCGACGATTGCCTCGCGCTCACCGACCTTCCCGCCGACAGGCTGCCGCTGGTGGACGGCATGGGGACCGTCTCCGCCTTCCTGCTGATGTCCGACAGCGCCGCCGCGGATGCCGGCTGCTCCCAGGATGCCGGTGAGGAGACGCAGCCATGAAACACAACCACATCGCCGGCCGCTGGGTGGCCGGCGGCGACGGCATCGACAACGTCAATCCGTCCGACACCACCGACATCGTCGGCAGCTATGCCGTCGCCGACGGCGGCATGGTGGCGGAGGCGGCCCAGGCCGCAAGGGCCGCCTTTCCGGCCTGGGCGCGCAGCACCCCCCAGCAGCGCGCCGATATCCTCGATGCCGTCGGCAGCGAACTGCTCGCGCGCAAGGAGGAGCTTGGAACCCTGCTGTCGCGGGAAGAAGGGAAGATCCTGGCGGACGGCATCGCCGAAGTGGTCCGCACCGCCCAGGTCTTCAAATTCTTTGCCGGCGAGGCCCTGCGCATCCCCGGCGAGAAGGTCGCGTCCACGCGGCCGGGGGTCGAGGTCGACATCCTGCGCGAGCCGGTGGGCGTGATCGGCATCATCACGCCGTGGAACTTCCCGATGGCCATTCCGGCCTGGAAGATCGCCCCGGCGCTCGCCTACGGCAACTGCGTGGTTTTTAAGCCCGCCGAACTCGTTCCCGGATCGGCCTGGGCGCTGGCCGAGATCGTCGCGCGCGCAGGCGTGCCAGCCGGCGTGTTCAATCTCGTCATGGGCCCGGGGTCGCTGATCGGCGACGCCCTGGTCGACGGGGTGGATGCCGTGACCTTCACCGGCTCGGTCGCCACCGGACGCCGGGTGGCGCAGCGGGCCGTCGGCCGGATGATCCGATGCCAGCTCGAGATGGGTGGCAAGAACCCGATGGTCGTGCTGGATGACGCCGACCTCGACATCGCCGTCGATGCCGCGGTGAACGGGTCCTTCTTCCAGACCGGCCAGCGCTGCACCGCCTCGTCCCGCCTTGTCGTCACCGAAGGCATCCATGACCGGTTCGTCGCCGCGGTGACGGAACGGCTGGAGCGGCTCGCGGTCGGTCATGCGCTGAAGCCGGGAACCGAGATCGGACCGGTGGTGGACAGCCGGCAGCTGGAGCAGGACCTGTCCTACATCGCCATTGCCGAGCAGGAGGGGGCGCGGCGGCAGTGCGGCGGGCAGCGGTTGACCAGGGAAACGCCCGGCTTCTATCTTTCGCCGTGCCTGTTCACCGAAACCACCAACGCCATGCGCATCAACCGCGAGGAGGTGTTCGGGCCGGTCGCCGGCGTCATCCGCGTCCGGGATTACGACGAGGCGCTCAGCGTGGCGAACGACACCCCCTTCGGCCTGTCGTCGGGCATCTGCACCGGTTCGCTGAAACATGCGACCCATTTCCGCGCCAACTCCGCGGCTGGGCTGGTCATGGTCAATCTGCCGACCGCCGGCCTGGACTTCCATGTCCCGTTCGGCGGCCGCAAGGGCTCCAGCCATGGCCCGCGCGAACAGGGCCGTTATGCGGTGGAGTTCTACACCTCCGTCAAGACCGCCTATGTGCGGGCCGGGTGAGGAAACGGCAGGCTCAGGGCCCCGGCATAAACGTCAGGGTCGCCACTCCAAGGGATTTTTTCCTTTACATTGACAATATGCCTGAGCGACGGCAGTGTCGTCGGCACCAGCGGGCCAGCAACGCCCGCAAAGTCCCCGACCCCTCCCTGCCCGCCCCAGGAGTTCGTGTGCCATGAGCCTTGCCGCCATGGGCGACGCCGCGTGCATTGCCGTCGCCGCCATCGCCGTGCCCGACAGCCATGCCCGCCGCCGCATCGACGACGACGGGCTGGATTCGCTCGCCCGATCCATCGAGGAGGTCGGGCTGTTGCAGCCCATCATGGTCCGTCCGCTGGGGAATGGGCGTTACGAGCTGCTGGCCGGTGCGAGGCGGCTGCGCGCGATGCAGGCGCTGGGCCGGGCCGGCGTGCCGGCGGTGCCGGTGACCAACGAAGGCGCTGCGGTGCTGTCGCTGGTGGAGAACATGCAGCGCCAGGGGCTGGACGCGCTGGAGCTGGCTGAAGCGCTCCAGCGGCTGGTGGAGCGGGGCTGGGGACGCGAAGCGCTGGCCCGGCTGGTCGGGCGCAGCACGAGCTGGATCGGCGACATGCTGGGCCTGAACCGGCTGCCGGACTGGATCAAGGCGGAATACCCGCAGGCGCGGCGGGTGGTGTCGCGCTCGCTGCTGGTGGAGATCGCGCGGGTGCGCGACGCGTCGGCGCAGGCGGAGCTGTGGCGGCAGGCGGCGGGCGGAGCGCTCACCGTGCGCCAAGCCCGGCAGCTGCGGCGCGAGGCGCTGCCGGCAGTGCCGCGCGCCTTGTCGGCGGTGCGGCGCTGCGTCCGCCAGCTGGACCGGATCGACACGGCGCCGGCTCTGGCGGAGAAGGACCGCTCGGCGCTGCTGGCCCTGCGCGACAGGATCGACATGCTGCTCGCAGGCGGGAGTGAGGATGGGGCCGAGAGCGGGGCAGAGAGTGGCGCCGAGAACGGAAAGGCCTGACCGCCGCTGCGGACAGGCCTTCCGGTCCGGCCGGGACGCCGTTCAGCGCACGGCCTCGCCCAGGCTCAGCATCAGGCGGTTGGCCCAGGCGAAGATCGCGACCGCCAGGACGAGATCCAGGATCTCGCCGTCCTCCACCCCGGCCCGGCGAAGCGTTGCGACATCCTCCTCCGCCAGGGCGGCCGGCGTGACGGTCAGGCGGGCGGCGGCCTGGGCGATGGCCTGCCGGCGCGGATCGTCCTGGCCGGAAATCCCCTGCGCGAACAGCAGATCGACCGCGTCCCTGCCCCCGGTCAGCTCGACGAAGCGGCGGGCGTGGACGGAGGCGCAATAGACACAGCCGTTCAGCACCGATTCCACGGCGGTCGCGAACTCGCGCTCGGCCCGGGCCAAGCCGCGCGGGGCGTACATGATGCCGTTGAACAGCGGCGTGCGGTGCAGAAGCGATTCCGGCTCATGCGCCAGCACCAGCGAATAGGCGCCGATGGCGATGTTGGACGGCGTCACCGCCAGGGCGAGCTGCTGCTCCTCCGTCGCATCCTCCAGCACCACGGGGGGCAGCCAGGGCTTCCAGTCCAGCACGTCGGTGGTGAAGCCGATGTCCGCATCGACCGGCACCGGTGCCCCGGCGGGCAGCGGGCCGGACGGCGGTTCCGCCGCATCCCCTGCCGCATCCCCCGCCGCACCCCCAGCCAGCGCCCGCAGACCGGCCAGCAGGCGGACCTGAAAGTTCACCAGCGCGATCAGCTGCGACAGCGCGACGATGCCGTGCGCGTCCAGCCCCGCCGCCTCCAGCGCGCCCAGATGCTCCGGCCGGGAGTCGCGCGGGGACCGGGTGACCCGCTCCGCATGGGTGACCAGGGCCGGGTGGGCGTCGGCGCCGGCGGCGAGCCCTCGGTAATGGGCGGCGAGCGCGTCGTTGCCGGCCAGCGCCGCAATGCGTTCCGCCACCGCGGCGCGCTCGGCGGCCGGAAACAGGCCGGGCCGCCGCGGCGCCAGCAGGGCATCGTGCGCCGCCTGGGTGCGGGTGCGGATCTCCGCCCGTCGGGCGCGCAGGGCCAGCAGCGGGGAGGCGTCGGACAGGCCGGCCAGCCGGTCGATCAGGTCGGGGGCGACCGGGGCGATTTCGCCACCGGTGGCGCTGCTGGTGGCGGTCATTGGAAATCCTCCGCTTCGGTCCATTCGTCGCCCAGCAGTTCCGGCGTCTCGAATTCGATCAGCCGCTGCCAGTGCTCATCGTAATCCTCGGTGAACAGCGCCGCGGTGATGCTGTCGGCCAGACGCTCCGCCCCGGCGCTGATGCCGGGGATGTCGCCGGTCACCTTGCCGTGGCTCAGCACCGCGGCGTAGTTGAAGGCATGGATGCGGTTCAGCCAGGGCGCCTCGCCGGGGGTGCGCTCGAGGAACTCGAAATCGGCGCCGAGATAGGGATGCTGGGCGAATTCGCCGGCCTCATGGCCGGGAAGGACATAGCGGTCGCGCCACAGCAGCGTATGGCGGGCGATTTCCGCCAGCTCCGGCCGCTGTTCCCAATCCAGCGCAAAGCCGGTGGCGAGGATGACGTGGTCGACCGTCACCGTGCCGCGTCCGGTGCGCAGGACCAGACGGCCGCCCTCGGCCTCCGCCGCCTCGACGGCGCAGCCGGTCAGCAGCGAGAAGTTGGGATGGCGCGAGCAGCGCAGCATGGAATTGTGCGGCGCCGGCACGCCGGTGTCGGCGATGTACTGGTTGTAGGCCCAGCGCCGCTCGTCCGACAGGGTGTGGAAGCCCAGCACGATGCCGGGATGGCCGGCGCCCAGGCTCTTGTTGATGCGCGGCAGCTCCGCCCGGCGGATCAGCATGTAGACCTTGGCGGCGCCCCGCTCCAGCGCCTCCGCCGCATTGTCCACCGCGCCGGCGCCGGCACCGAGCACCGCCACCGTCCTGCCCTTCAGGCCATCGAAGTCGATGGGCTCATGGGCATGGCTCCAGAACCGCTTGTCCACCGCCTTCCAGAAGGCCGGGACGAAGGGGCCGCCCAGACCGTCGCGCCCGTTCGCCAGGATCACCCGGCGCGCCCGCACCCGCTGCCGCCCCTCCGGACCGTCGAGGTCGAGGGTCACGCCGTCGGCGTCGCCGGAGATCGCCGTCAAGGCGGTGTCGTTCCGCACCGGCGCGCCGGTGACGCGGCGGTACCAGGTCAGGTAGTCCAGCCATTGCAGACGCGGGATGCGGAACAGCGCATCCCAGGCGGTGCGGCCAAACTGCGCCTCATACCAGGCGCGGAAGGTCAGGTTGGCGAAGCCCAGCGCCGGACCGGTCAGCGTCTTGGGCGACCGCAGGGTCTCCATGCGGGCATAGGTCCCCCATGGCCCCTCGCGGCCGGCAGGCGCCCGGTCGAACAGCCGGACGTTGGAGATGCCGACCTTGCGCAGGGCGAAGGCGGCGGTCAGCCCGGCCATGCCGGCGCCGACGATGGCGACGTCGAGCACACCGTCCCGTGCCGGCACCCAGTCGGCCGGCGGCAGGGTGAGCAGGTCGAGATCGCGGGCGAGCCGCGCCTCCAGCTCCTCCAGCGAACGGGGGCCGGGGTCTGCAACGGTGGAAGGCACGGCGGGGTTGTCCTTGGTCATCGGAAGAGGGTCCTGTCGGAAATGCTGCGTCAGGCGGGCTGCGTCAGGCTGCCTGGGCACCGCCCAGATAGGCGTCGCGAATCTGCGGGTCGCGGGCGAGGTCGGCGGCCGGGCCGGACAGCACGATGCGTCCGGTCTGCAGCACATAGCCGCGATGGGCGATCTGCAGCGCGAGGCTGGCGTTCTGTTCCACCATGAAGATGCTCACGCCCTGCCGGTTGATGGTCTGGATCATCTCCAGCACGCGGTCGACATGCAAGGGCGACAGGCCCATCGTCGGCTCGTCCATCACGATCAGCCGCGGACGGCCCATCAGGGCGCGGGCCATCGCCACCATCTGCTGCTCCCCGCCCGACAGGGTGCCGGCCTGCTGGGCATGGCGTTCGCGCAGCCTGGGGAACAGGTCGAGGACGCCGTCGTAATCCTCCGCCACCGTGTGCGCGTCGCTGCGGGTGTAGGCGCCCATCAGCACATTCTCGCGCACCGTCATGGTGCCGAACAGGCGGCGGGATTCGGGCACCGAGCCGATGCCGCGCCGGACGATCTGCGGCGTGGTCAGGCCGGTCAGCGGCTGCCCGTCGAACACCACCTGCCCGGAGCGCGGCTTCAGCAGCCCCAGGATGATCTTCATCGTGGTGGATTTGCCGCTGGCGTTGCCGCCCAGCAGGCAGACGATCTGCCCGCGCGGCACCTCCAGCGACAGGTCGAAATGGACCTGCACCGGCCCGTAGAAGCTGTTCACGCGGTCGAGCCGCAGCAAGGCGTCGGTCATTCCGCCGGTCCCCCTCAATGCGCGATCCGGACCGGGACGGTGGCGTCCCTGCCCCGGCCCGCATCCTGGCCCGCATCCTGATTCGCGGCACCCACCGCCTTGTGGCCGAGATAGGCCTCGATCACCGCCGGATCGTTGGCGACGGCGGCAGGCAACCCCTCGGCGATGCGGGCGCCATGGTCCATCACCACCACCCGGTCGGACAACTGCATCACCAGATCCAGCTTGTGCTCGATCAGCAAGATGGTCAGTCCGCGCGCCTTCAGGCCGCGGATGATCTCCAGCATCTCCGCCGTCTCGGTCGGGTTCATGCCGGCGGTCGGCTCGTCCAGCAACAGCAGGCGGGGATGCAGGGCCAGCGCGCGGGCGATCTCCACCCGGCGGCGGTTGGCGTAGGACAGGCTGTGCGCCGGCTTGTCGAGGCGCGGTGTCAGCCGCTCGCCGAACATCCGGACGATCTCCGTCGCCTCGGCGCGCAGCCGTTCTTCCTCCGCCCGGACCGACGGCGGGCGGATCAGCGCCAGCGCCAGTTCCACCAGCGGTCCCACCACCGGAACCCGCGGCTTCACCGCGCGCAGCCGGGTGTGGGCGCCGACCAGCACATTGTCGAGCACGCTGAGATTGCCGAACACCCGGCCGTGCTGGAAGCTGCGGGCCAGCCCGAGCGCGGCCAGCCGCTCGGCGGAGAGGCCGGTGACGTCGCGGCCCTCGAAGGTGACGGACCCGGCATCCGGCACGTCGAGCCCGGAGATCAGGTTGAACAGGGTGGTCTTGCCGGCGCCGTTCGGGCCGATGACGCTGACCAGTTCGCCCTGCCCCACCGTCAGCGACAGGCCGTTGACCGCGGTCAGCCCACCGAAACGGCGGGTCAGGCCGGCGATCGCGAGCAGGGGTTTCTTCGGTTCGTTCGCCATGGCGTCCTCACACCGTTCCCAGAAGGCCCTGCGGGCGGAAGCGGATCAGCAGCAGCAGGACGACGCCGTAGATCAGCATGCGGTATTCGGCCGCGGCGCGGAACAGCTCCGGCAGCCCGACCAGCACCGCGGCTCCCAGCACGGCCCCGGCGACATTGCCGAGCCCGCCGAGGATGACCATGGTCAGCGCCAGCATCGACACCGGCGCCGGGAAGGTCTCGTGGTTGATGTAGGAGTAGAAATGCGCCATCAGCGCGCCGCCCACCCCGGCGATGAATCCCGCCACCGCGAAGGCCAGCCCCTTGTAGCGGTTGAGATCGACGCCGTAGGAGCGCGCCGCCACGTCGTCCTCGCGGATCGCCCGCAGCGTGCGGCCGAGATGGGAGTTCAGCAGGCGGGATTGCAGGGCGGCGAAGGCCAGCAGGACCGCCAGCGGCACCCAATAGACCCATTGTCCGCTGACCAGCGGCTTGCCGGCCACCGACAGCGGCGGGATGCCGGTGACGCCGATCGGGCCGCGGGTCAGGCTTTCCCAGTTGAGGATGACCAGCGTCACGATCTCCCCCACCGCCAGCGTGGCGATGGAGACGTAATGGCCGCGCAGCCGGAAGGAGGGATAGACCAGCGCGGTGCCCAGCGCCGCCGCCACCAGCCCGGCCAGCGGCACCGCCAGCAGCACCGGCACCCCGGCATCGAGCGCCAGCAGCGAGGAGGCATAGGCGCCGATGGCGAGCAGCCCGGCATGGCCGAGCGACACCTGCCCGACCGTGCCGGCGACCAGCGTCAGGCTGAGCGCCAGCAGGGCGTAGAGCCAGGCATTGCCCAGCGTCTGCAACAGATAGGGCTGCTGCACGACCAGCGGCAGGGCGAGTGCGGCGGCGGCCAGCGCCCACACCGCCCATTTCGGCAGGACCAGCGGCCGGCTGGGGGCGATGAAGGTGCCGGTCAGCGGCTCCGGCGGCAGGCGGCGGGCCCGGGCGAACAGGCCGTTGGGCCGCAGCACCAGGATCAGGATCAGCGCCACGAAGGCGAACAGGTTGCGGTAGCTGGTGCCGAACAGGGCGATGCCGTAGCTCTCGATCAAGCCCAGCAGCAGGCTGCCGGCGATGGCGCCCGGCACGTTGCCGACGCCGCCGATCAGCTGGGCGACGATGCCCTTCAGCCCGGCCTGAAAGCCCATGTTGGGGTCGATGGTGTTGTAATACATGCCGACCAGCAGGCCGCTGACCCCGCCCAACGCCGAGGCGATGGCGAACACCGTGCGGTTCACCTTGTCGACATCGACGCCGCACTGCTGCGCCGCGTCGCGGTCGAGCGCCGTCGCCCGCACCGCCCAGCCCAGCTTGGTGAAGCGCAGGAAGCCGTAGAGCAGGGCGGCGCTGCCGATGCCGACCCCGGCGATCAGCAGGTCGAGCGCGCCGATGCTGCCGCCGCCGATGGCGATGCGCCATGTCGGCAGCTGGGTCGGCAGGGCGCGCGGGTCGGGGCTGAACAGCAGCTGCGCCGACTGGTCGAGCACCACCGACAGGCCGATGGTGGCGAGCAGCGGGGCGATGCGCGGGGCGTTGCGCAGCGGACGCAGGCCCACCCGCTCGATGACCGCCCCCAGCAGCCCGCAGCCGGCGGCCACCGCAACGAAGGTCACCGGCAGCGGCAGGGCCAGCTTGGTCACGCACAGCCAGCCGATATAGGCACCGACCATGTAGACCGAGCCATGGGCGAAGTTGATCAGGTGCGAGACGCCGAAGATCAGCGCCAGACCGACCGCCAGCAGCGCATAGATGTTGCCGATGACCAGCCCGTTGATGGTGTAGTCGAGCCACGGGCCGAGAGTGGTGGGAAACACGATGGTCGGTCCTTCCGGCGTCAGTTCGCAGCCTTGACGGCCGGCTGCTCCCACAGGGCGAAGCCGCCGTTCTGCACGACGAGGCGCGTGCTCAGCGGCTTGTCGACGCGGCGGGTCTGCGGATCGAAGCGGACGGTGCCGTAGACGACGCTCGGCGCATCCTTGACGGTTGCGAGCCCGTCGCGGACGGCGGTGCGGTCGGTGCCGCTCTGCTGGATCACCGTCGCC
The DNA here is from genome assembly GCF_003116035.1 of Azospirillum sp. TSH64. Classification (GTDB taxonomy): domain Bacteria; phylum Pseudomonadota; class Alphaproteobacteria; order Azospirillales; family Azospirillaceae; genus Azospirillum. The sequence goes on along the minus strand of NZ_LGQW01000015.1, from coordinate 411,584 downwards.
AGCAGCAGAAGCGCGTCGTAGGCGCGGCTGGAATAGGCATCCGGCTCGACACCGTATTTGCCGGTGTAGGCCTTGACGAAGGTCTGGACCTCCGGCCGCGGGTCGCCGGGGAAGAAGGGGGTGGTGGTGTGGACGCCTTCGACCGCCGACCCGCCAAGCTCCAGGAATTTCGGCGAATAGACCGACCCGGATGCTACCACCGGCTGGGTCAGCCCGGCCTCGCGCAGCTGGCGGGTGATCTGGGCGCCGTCGGCATAATAGGAGACCAGCACGATGCCGTCCGGCTTGGTGTCGCGCACCCGGACCAGGGCGGAGCGGAAATCCTTCTCATCGGCCAGATAGCCTTCGGCACCGACCACCTCGGCGCCGCGCTCCTTGGCCGCCTTGGCGAACAGGTCCTTGCTGGTGCGGCCCCAGTCGTTGTTGATGAACAGCAGGGCGACGCGCTTCAGACCCAGCGCCGTCACCGCGTAATCGGCCAGGACCGGCATCTCCTCCGCCTGGTTGAGCGCGTTGCTCCAGACGAAATCGCCACCCTTGGTGAAATCCGGGTGCGAATTGGTGAAGCCGAACTGCACCAGCCCGCCAGTCTGGTAGATCGGCGAGGCCGCCATCGACGCCGCACTGGTGAAGTCGCCCAGCTCGGCGACGATCCGGCTGTCGGCGACGAATTTGCGGGCGATGGCGACGGTCTGCTTGGGATCGCTCTGACTGTCCTCGAACTGGACGCGCAGCGGACGGCCCTGGATGCCGCCGCCGGCATTCACCTGCTCCAGCGCCAGATCGAAGCCGCGCTGCCACTGCGCGCCATACTGCGCATACTGGCCGGTCAACGGCCCGCTGACGCCGAGCACAACCGGCTCCTTCGCCGGATCGGCGGGCTGCGAGAAGGCCGGCTGGACGACGCCGAGTGCCGCCAGCAGCGACAGGGTGCCGGCGGCGAGCGCGGTGGACCGGAGGATCAGATCGAGCATCGGAATCGCTTTCAAACTGCAAAATTCGGATCAGTTGGTGGCGGCGGGGATGCTGCCGTCCCACAGGGCGAAGGCGCCGTCCTTGACCACCAGCTTGACGTTGCGCACGCCGGACACGCGGCGCGTCTCGGGATCGAAAGTCGCTTTGCCGAAGATGACGCTGGGGATGTCCTTCACGCGGGGGAAGGCGTCGCGGATCGCGGTACGGTCGGTGCCGCCGGCCTCGATCACCCGCTGCGCCACCAGCACCGCGTCATAGGCGTAAGCGGAAAAAGCGTCCGGCTCCTCCTGGTACTTCGCACGGTAGGCGGCGACGAAGCCCTGCACCTCCGGACGAGGTTCCGCTGGAAAGAAGTTGGCGCGGGTGTGGACGCCGTTGACCGCCTCTCCGCCCAACTCCAGGAATTTCGGGGAATAGACCGAGCCGACGGCGACCACCGGCTGGTTGAGACCGACCGGCTTCAGCTGCCGGGCGATGGCCGCCCCGTCGGCATAGTAGGAGATCAGGACGATGCCGTCGGGATTGGCCTCCCGCACCCGCACCAGGGTGGAGCGGAAGTCCTTCTCGTCGGGCAGATAGCCTTCGGTGGCGACGACCTCCGCCCCGCGCTCCTTGGCGGCCTTGACGAAGATGTCCTTGCTGGTGCGGCCCCAGTCGGTGTTGAGGTGCAGCACCGCCAGCCGCTTGAGCTTCAGCGAGGTGACGGCGAAGTCGGCGACGTTCGGCTGCTCCTCCGCCTGGCTGATGGAATTGCTCCAGACGAAATCGCCGCCCTTGGTGAAGTCGGGGTGCGAGTTGGTGAAGCCGAACTGCACCAGCCCGGCCCGCTGGTAGATCGGCGAAGCCGCCATCGACGCCGGGCTGGAGAAGTCGCCAAGCTCGATCAGGATCTTCGGATCGGAGACGAATTTCTGGGCGATGGCGATGGACTGGCGCGGATCGTTCTGGCTGTCCTCGAACACGTAGCGCAACGGACGGCCCTTCACCCCGCCGGCGGCGTTGATCTGGTCGAGCGCCAGGTCGAAGCCCTTCTTCCACTGCGCGCCATACTGCGCGCTGGGACCGGTCAGCGGCCCGCTGACCCCGAACCACAGCGGCTCGCCCGCCGCCGCCGCCGCAGTTGCCGGCCCGGCGGACACCGCGATGCAGGCGAGCGCCATGGTCCCGGCCAGGGTGTGGAACAGCACGGAACGTCGGGAAAGCGCGGGCTGGGGCATGGCATCGTCTCCAAAAGGCTTTCGGAACGAATTCAAAAAAGGGCCGCCGCCCGAAATCGGGGCGTGGACCCGCTGACGGGCGGCGGCTTCAGGCACGGGAGGACGGGACACCAGCGGGGTGCTGCGCCGGAAGGACAATGGTCGCAGCGCCCGCCGGCACCCGGACGGTCGCGATCAGAAATCGTAACCGCCGCCGGCCCCGGCCGGTGCAGCCGGGGACTTCGGTTCCGGGCGCTCGACGATCAGCGCCTCGGTGGTGATCAGCAGGCCGGCGACCGACGCCGCGTCCTGCAAGGCGATGCGCACGACCTTTGCCGGATCGATGATGCCGGCCTTCAGCAGGTCGGTAAACTCGCCGGTCTGCGCGTCGTAGCCGAAGGCGGTGTCGCCCCCCTCCAGCAGCTTGCCGACGATGACGGAGCCATCGGCCCCGGCATTCTCGGCGATCTGACGCACCGGCGCCTGGAGCGCCCGCCGCACGATGTCGATGCCGACGCGCTCGTCGTCGTTGACCGGCACCACCGCATCGATGGCGCGGATGGCGTAGAGCAGGGTGACGCCGCCGCCGGGCACGATGCCCTCGGCGATGGCGGCGCGGGTGGCATGGACGGCGTCGTCCACACGGTCCTTGCGCTCCTTCACCTCGACCTCGGTCGAGCCGCCGACGCGGATCACGGCGACGCCGCCCGACAGCTTGGCCAGCCGCTCCTGCAGCTTCTCGCGGTCGTAGTCCGAGGTGGTTTCCTCGATCTGGGCGCGGATCTGGGCGATGCGGGCGTCGATGGCCTCGCGGCCGCCGGCGCCGTCGATCACCGTGGTTTCCTCCTTGGCGATCACCACCCGCTTGGCGGTGCCGAGATCGGCCAGCGAAACGGTCTCAAGCTTGAGGCCGATGTCCTCGCTGATCACCTGGCCATTGGTGAGGATGGCGATGTCCTCCAGGATCGCCTTGCGGCGGTCGCCGAAGCCCGGCGCCTTCACCGCGGCAATCTTCAGACCGCCGCGCAGCTTGTTGACCACCAGCGTCGCCAGCGCCTCGCCCTCGACATCCTCGGCGATGATCAGCAGCGGACGGGACGACTGCACCACCGCCTCCAGCACCGGCAGCAGCGGCTGCAGGCTGGACAGCTTCTTGTCGTGGATCAGGATGTACGGGTTGTCGAAATCGACCACCAGCTTCTCGGCGTTGGTGACGAAGTAGGGCGAGAGATAGCCGCGGTCGAACTGAAGCCCTTCGACGACGTTCAACTCGGTCTCCAGGCTCTTGGCCTCCTCCACCGTGATGACGCCGTCGTTGCCGACCTTGGACACCGCCTCGGCGATGATGGCGCCGATGGCGCGCTCGCCGTTGGCGGAGATGGTGCCGACCTGCGCCACCTCGTCGTTGGTGGAGATGGTCTTGGCCCGCTCCTTCACGTCGGCGATCACCGCGGCCACGGCGCGGTCGATGCCGCGCTTGAGGTCCAGCGGGTTCAGCCCGGCGGCGACCGCCTTGGCGCCCTCGCGGACGATGGCCTGGGCCAGCACGGTGGCGGTGGTGGTGCCGTCGCCGGCCAGATCGGCGGTCTTGGAGGCCACCTCGCGCACCAGTTGGGCGCCGAGATTCTCGAACCGGTCGGCCAGTTCGATCTCCTTGGCGACCGTCACGCCGTCCTTGGTGATGCGGGGGGCGCCGAAGGATTTCTCGATCACGACGTTGCGGCCCTTCGGGCCCAGCGTGACCTTCACGGCATTGGCGAGGGTATCGACGCCGCGCAGGATGCGGTCGCGGGCATCGGCGGAGAATTTGACGTCCTTGGCGGCCATGGCGATGTCCTTTTTATCGAAGTCTTTTTTGGGTGGGTTCCAGCGGAAACGGGCGGTTCTGCCTCAGGCGGGGCGTCAGGCGGGCTCGACCACGCCGACGATGTCGGATTCCTTGATGACCAGCAGATCCTCGCCCTGCACCTTGATCTCGGTGCCGGACCATTTGCCGAAGACCACACGGTCGCCGATTTTCACGTCGAGCGGGTGGATGCGGCCCTGGTCGTCGCGCACGCCGGGACCAACGGCGATCACCTCGGCCTCCTGCGGCTTCTCCTTGGCGGTGTCGGGGATGATGATCCCGCCCTTCGACTTTTCCTCCTGCGCCACACGGCGGACGACGACGCGGTCGTGCAACGGACGGAACGGCATGCCTGGTGTCTCCTGGTTTGGGCCCCGTTCGGGCCTCGCTGGGGGTCATGTGCGGCGCCCCACATTCACCGTAGGGACAGAGCTTAATCACTGTTTATTCCTACTGTAAAGATAGTGATTTATGTTTTTGTTATACGTTTTTCTTTTGTTATTATTGATCCCGCCAGGGCCTTCGGCATCCGACTCATTTGAAAAACTCAACGAAATCATGAGCATTCCAAAATTGACGGGATGCCGCCGCGGTATTGTAAGAAACAACACACAGATGCATCGAAGCGGCGGAGTTTCACAGAAATGCCGAACACCCGGATATCGACCGCTCCGCCGACCGCTGGGTTGCCGGCCGTGCCCATCGCGGAGTTGCCGGCCATCGCCGCCGACGTGCTGGTGATCGGCGGCGGCCTGTCTGGAACCTGGGCTGCGCTGGCAGCGGCACAGGCCGGGGCCAGGGTGGTGCTGGCCGACAAGGGCTATTGCGGCGCCAGCGGCGTCGCCGCCACCTCGGGTCCCGGCCACTGGTGGGTGCCTCCCGATCCAGAGGCGCGGGCCGAGGCGATCCGCCAGCGCATGGCGATTGCCGGCGGCATCGCCGACCCGGCCTGGATGGAGCGGATTCTCGACATCACCTGGACCACCCTGCCGACCATCGCCGATGTCTACGACTTCTCCACCGACGAAACCGGAACGGTGCAGTATCGCGGCCTGCGCGGGCCGGAATATCTGCGGGCGATGCGCCGAAAGATCCACAGGCTCGGCGTTCGCATCCTCGACCAGAGTCCGGCGCTGGAGCTGCTGGCCGAGTCCGGCGGCGGCATCGTCGGCGCACGCGGCCTGCGCCGGCAGCGGGGCGAAGCCTGGACCGTGCGGGCCGGGGCGGTGATCCTGGCGACCGGCGGCTGCGCCTTCAAGTCGCGGCTTCTCGGCAGCCACACCAACACCGGCGACGGCCATTTGATGGCGGCGGAGGCCGGTGTGGATTTCTCCGGCATGGAGTTCTCCACCTACCACACGGTGGCGCCGGCCCATTCGACCATGACCCGGTCGATGTCCTTCGCCTTTGCCACCTATTACGACGCGGAGGGGCGGGAGATCGCCGTGCCGCCCGGCGACACCACCCGGACGCTGGCCCGCGCCATGCTGGAGGGGCCGGTGCTGTGCAACCTGCACCGCATGCCGGCGGACATCCGCGAGCGGCTGCGCCGGGTGCAGCCCAACATGATGCTGCCCTTCGACCGCAGTGGTGGCGGCATCGATCCCTTCACCCGGCGCTTTCCCGTCCTGCTGCGGCCGGAGGGCACCATCCGCGGATCCGGCGGCATCCGGCTGGCGGATGACGACTGCGGCACCGCCGCCGACGGGCTGTTCGTCGTCGGCGATGCCGCGACGCGCGAGCCGGTGGCGGGGGCGGTGTCGGGCGGCGGCGCCATCCTGGCCGCCTGGGCGCTGTCGTCGGGGGTGATCGCCGGACGCGCCGCCGCGGCGCGGGCGGCCCGCCAGGGCCGGCGCGCCGACACCCCCGCCCGTCCGCTGGGACAGGCCGGACTGCGCCCGGCGCGCCATGCCGCTTCGGTCGATCCGCGCGCCGTCACCGCCGCCGTCCAGGCCGAGATGCTGCCCTACGACAAGACCATCTTCCGCCGCGGCCCGGCGCTGGCCCGCTCGCTGTCGCGGCTGGACGGGGTGTGGAGCGACCTGCGCGACCATCTGGACGGCGAAGGGGCGGCCACGGCGGGGGAAACGGTGCAGGCGCGCGAGAGCGCCGCCCTGACCGCCGTCGCCCGCTGGTGCACCCGCGCCGCGCTCGTCCGGCCGGAAAGCCGCGGAATGCATCTGCGCGTCGATGCCCCGGCCAGCCACCCGGCTCTGGCCCGGCGCCTGACCGTCGGCGGGCTGGACCGGCTGTGGTCCCGCTTCGAGGGCCCGGCCCCCCAGCCGCTCGACAATCCCGCCACACCCCAGGCAGGTGCCGCATGATCAGCCTCGTCATCGCCGAACGCTGCACCGGATGCCAGGTCTGCGTCCGCGTCTGCCCGACCAACGTCTTCGACGCCGTCCGCGGCGGGCCGCCGGTGATCGCCCGGCAACAGGACTGCCAGACCTGCTTCCTGTGCGAACTCTACTGCCAGCCCGACGCGCTCTATGTCGATCCCGACTGCGAGACGCCGGCCGCGGTGAGCGCCGAAGAGGTCGAGCGCTCCGGCCAGCGCGGCAGCTACCGCCGCGACTCCGGCTGGGACGAATGGGCCGGCGACCCGCGCTATGCCAACGAACATTGGCGGATGGACCAGATCTTCGCCCGCGCCCGCGCCCTGTCCTGATTCCGCCGCTGCCTTCCCCGAACTGGATTTTCAAAGATGACCGAGCACCGTCCGCCCACCCTGTCGCGCCGCCGCCTGCTGAGCGGAGCCGGCAAAGCCGCCGCCGCCGGACTGCTGGCTCCCGCCCTGGCAGCCCCGCTGCTGTCCCGCCCGGCCTTCGCCACCACTGCCACCAACGCCGCCGGCACCAGCCTCAAGGTCGGCGACCAGCGGTCCACCATCCGCTCGCTGCTGGAGGCGTCCGGCCAGTTGAAGGACATCCCCTACACGCTTGAGTTCGCCGATTTCCCAGCCGCGGCGCCGGTGCTGGAGGCGCTGAATGCCGGCGCCATCGATGCCGGATTTGCCGGCGACGCCGCCCATGCCTTCGCCCTGTCCAACGGGCTGCCGGCCAAGATCATCTCCGCCGCCCGCTCCGATCCCGGCTGCATTGGCCTTCTGGTGCGCAAGGACTCGCCCATCCGAACGGTTGCCGACTTGAAGGGGCGGACGATCACTGCGGTGCGCGGCTCAATCGGCCATTATCTGGTGGTCGCCGCGCTGAAGGCGAACGGCCTGTCGGTGAGTGACGTCACGCTCGCCTTCCTGCAACCGACCGAAGCGAAATCGGCCTTTTCCAGCGGCACCGTGGATGCCTGGGCGATATGGACGCTCTATGTCGCACAGGAGGTGGTGGCCGGCACCGGCAGGGTTCTGGTCGATGGCCGCGGCCTGCTGAACAACAACGCCTTCATCAGCGCAACCGATGTCGCCATCGCGCAGAAGCGCGCGCTGTTGCAGGACTATGTCGCCCGCGTCGCCGCCGCCCGCATCTGGGCGCTCGGCAATGTCGCGGAGTATGCCCGCATCTGGGGCGATCTGGTGAAGGTGACGCCGGAGATCGCCGTCGCCGCCTTCAAGCTGGAACGTTTCCGCCCGGTGGCGGTGGATGACGGCATCGTCGCCGACCTGCAGACCACTGCCGACTTCTACACCGGCATCGGCGTGATCCAGAAGCCCTTCACCGCGGCGGCCCATGCCGACCGCAGCTTCGCCCTCGACCCCGGCCTGCTGGCGCAATCGGCCCGCGCCGGCTGACCCCCGCGGCCGCCCTTCCCTTTCATCCCTCTTTCAAACCGATTGAGACCACGATGCATCTGGCTCTGTTCTGCACCGAGGCCGGGATGCACGCCGGCGGCTGGCGTCACCCCGACGCCGGCGCCGTGCGCCCGTTCGACCTCGGCTTCTACCGCGAGTTGGCGCTGAAGGCCGAAGCCGCCAAGCTCGACATGCTGTTCGTCGCCGACAAGCTCGGCCTCGACGACCTCTATGGCGGCGGGGTGGCGGCCACCGTCGCCCGCCGGCCCAACGCGCGGCCCGAACCGCTGACGCTGATCGCGGCGCTGGCCGGCGCCACCGACCGGATCGGCCTGGGCGCCACGGTGTCGACCAGCTATGCCGAGCCCTATCACGTCGCCCGCATGGTCGCGACCATCGACCATCTCAGCGGCGGGCGGGCGGCCTGGAACGCCGTCACCTCGGTCAGCGACAGCGAGGCCCGCAATTTCGGACGCGCCGCCCATCTCGACCATGCCAGCCGCTATGAGCGCGCCGACGAGTTCATCGACGTGGTGCGCAAGCTGTGGGACAGCTGGGAGGAGGACGCGATCCGGCCGGACAAGGAGTCCGGCCGCTTCGCCGACGACCGCCGCGTCCATTACATCGACCATGAGGGCCGCCATTTCCGCGTCCGCGGTCCGCTGAACGTCGAGCGGCCCCCGCAGGGCCATCCCGTCGTCATCCAGGCCGGCGTGTCCGGCACCTTCCAGGACATCGCCACCCGGCAGGCCGATCTGGTCTTCACCGTGCAGCCCGATTTGGACGGCGCCAAGCGGGCCTACGCCGCCTTCAAGGCCCAGGTCGCCGCCAACGGGCGGTCGCCCGGCAGCGTCAAGGTGCTGCCCGGTATCATGCCGATCGTCGGGCGCAGCGATGCCGAGGCCGAAGACATCCGCGCCGAGCTGCGCGACCTGATCGACCCGGTGGCCGGCCTGACCTTCATGTCCGGCAGCATGAATTACGACCTGTCGCGCCATCCGCTGGACGGCCCCTTCCCCGACCTGCGCGACGTCATCACCGGCAGCCGCGGGCGCTTCCAGCGGGTGATCGCCGACGCGCTGGAGCGCGGCGCCACCGTCGCCGAGGTCGGCGCCGCCTATGTCGAGAGCCTGTCCTTCGCCGTCGCCGCCGGATCGCCGAAGACGGTTGCCGACACGCTGGAACGATGGGTCACGGAACAGGCGGCCGACGGCTTCGTCCTGATGCCGACCTATCTGCCGGGCGGCGTCGATGGCTTCCTGACGCAGGTGGTGCCCGAATTGCAGCGGCGCGGCCTGTTCCGGCGCGAGTACAGCGGGGCCACGCTGCGCGACCATCTCGGGCTGGACCGGCCGGCGTCACGTTATGCGTGACGCTGCCGCGGAGTGAGGTATAAATATACTATCTGATTTTGTGATTATTATTTTATTTGTTGACTGATTTAGTAGATTAAACCAAGCTAAGTGGAGGTCGGGGTTATTGCTCCGCATGTCCGGCGCGCCGCCATCCCTTTTGCCCGCCCATGCCATCGGCCGCCGCGCCCGGCGCCACACCGCCCCCCATCCATCGACAAGCCGTTCTGCCCAGCCGTGGAGACCCCGCATGAGCAGCCTCGACAGCAGTTTCGGCGTCCGCCGCACCGCCACGCCGCAAGCACCGGCCGCCGCGAAGCGGGTGCGCCGCCCGATCTCCGACGGACAGCACCGCATCGGAACGAGAGCCCATGTCGCCCTGTCCTGGATCGCGCCGCTTCTGCTGCTCGCGGTGTGGGAGGGGCTGGCCCGCAACGGCTGGATCGAGCCGCAGGTGCTGCCAGCGCCCAGCAAGGTGGTGGCGACCGCGTGGAAGCTGGCGCTGCACGGCACGTTGCTGCGCGACCTCGGTACCAGCCTGCTGCGGGCGGCGGCCGGCTTCGCCATCGGCGGCGGCATCGGCTTCGTGCTCGGCACGCTGGTCGGTTTCTCGCGGCTGGCCGAGGCGCTGGTCGACCGCAGCGTGCAGATGATCCGCGCCATCCCCTTCCTGGCGCTGCTGCCGCTGGTGATCGTCTGGTTCGGCGTCGGCGAAGGGCAGAAGATCTTCCTGGTCTCGCTCGGCGTCGCCTTCCCGGTCTACATCAACACCACGCTCGGCATCCGGCAGGTCGATCCCAAGCTGCTGGAACTGGGCCGGGTGCGCGGCCTGTCCACCGCAATGCTGATCCGCCGGATCGTCCTGCCGGGCGCCCTGCCCTCCATCCTCACCGGCGTCCGCTATGCGCTGGCGACGGCATGGCTGGCGCTGGTGGTGGCGGAGACCATCGGTGCGCAGGCCGGGCTGGGCTTCCTCGCCATGGACGCGCGCGAGTTCCTGCGCACCGACGTGATCGTGCTGACCATAGTCATCTACGCCCTGATCGGCGTGCTGGCCGACAGCCTGGCCCGGCTGCTGGAGCGCCGCCTTCTCGCCTGGCATCCGAATTACGGAGCCGCCCGATGAGCACCCTTCACGTTGCCGGCACCGAACCCGCCGTCACCGTCACCGGCCTGCGCCGCGCCTATGGCCGCCGCGTGGTGATCGACGCGCTTGACCTGCGCATTGCCCGCGGCGAATTCGTCGCCCTGCTGGGCGAGAGCGGCTGCGGCAAGACCACGCTGCTGCGGGCGCTGGCCGGTCTCGACCCGATCCAGGGTGGCCGCATCGATGCCCCCGGCAAGCCGGCGGTGGTGTTCCAGGAGCCCCGTCTGCTGCCCTGGGACAGCCTGTGGCGCAACGTCTCGCTCGGCCTGCCGGAGCGGGGCGCGCGGGAGGCTGCCGCCGCGGCGCTGGCCGAGGTCGGCTTGGGCAACCGGCTGGACGACTGGCCGCGCACCCTGTCCGGCGGTCAGGCCCAGCGCGTGGCGCTGGCAAGGGCGCTGGTGCAGGAACCGGAGCTTCTGCTGCTCGACGAGCCCTTCGCGGCGCTCGACGCGCTGACCCGCATCCGCATGCACGGGCTGGTCAAGGAACTGGTGGCCCGCCACCGGCCGGGCGTCCTGCTGGTGACCCATGACGTGGAGGAGGCGATCCGGCTGGCCGACCGCATCCTGGTGATGCGGGACGGCGCCATCGCCGCCGAACATCTGCCGGAGACCGCCGCCGATCCCCAGCGCTTCCGCGCGCTGCTGCTGGCGGAGCTGGGCGTGCAGGGAAGCGCCGCCGCCTGACCGATCCCCGTCTTGCCATATCCGCCCAACCTATTGCCCGACCGAACGAGCTTTCCGATGACCGATCCGTTCCGCTCCACCACCACCCGCCGCGCCTTCCTCGCCCGCTCGCTGATCGGCGCCGGGGCCGCCGGCCTCGTCGCGGGCTTCGATCCGCTGGCGGGAACTTTCCCGGCTGCCGATGCCGCCAGCCAGACCACGGCCGGTCGCAACACCGATACCATCCGGCTAACCTGGGGCTTCTCCGGTCTGGCCTTCATAGCCAAGGAGCGGGGAGAGCTGGAGAAGACGCTGGCGAAGGACGGCATCAAGGTCGAATGGATCGGCCCCTTTCCCAACCATGCGCCGACCTTGCAGGCGGTGACCGGCGGCACCGCCGATTTCAGCTTCGGCGGCAGCACCACCCCGGCGCTGGCGGCCATCATCGCCGGCTCGCCGCTGGTCTTCAGCCTGTTCCTGAACTACACCCCGCGCACCACCGCGATCATCGCCAAGGACGGCTCCGGCATCGACAGGGTGGCCGATCTGGTCGGCAAGTCGATCGCGGTCAACCGGTCCGGCCTCGGCGAGTTCCTGCTGGTGGCGGCGCTGGAGAAGCACGGCGTCGACCGCTCGAAGGTCAATTTCGTCTATCTCAACCCACCCGACGCCGCCCCGGCGCTGGCATCGGGGAAGGTGGACGCCTGGTCGATGTGGAGCCCCGGCGTCGACATCGCCCGGCTGGAATACAAGGCGCACGACATCTTCCAGGAGGAACGCGACCTCGATTTCCAGATCGATTTCACCAGCTACCTGACCCGCCGCCGCTTCGCGCAGGAGAACCCGGACCTGATCCGCGCCCTGAACGCGGCCTTCACCGCCGAAGCGGCCTGGGCGTCAGCCAACACGGTGGAGGCGGAGACCATCGTCCAGGCCAAGGCCGGTTATCGCGACGAGATCCGCGACGGCTACATCGCGCTGAAGCGGCAGTACCGCCTCTATCCGGTCAGCGACACCGCCTTCGTCGGCGATCTCCAGAAGGCGGCCGACTGGCTGGTCGCCCGCCGCATCCTGCCGGAGCCGGTCAGGGTCGCCGACCATCTGGCGGCGCTGTGATGAGCGCCGGGGACAGCTTCACCGCGACGCATTGGGGTGTTTACCGGCCGCGGGTGGCGGACGGCAGGCTGACCGCGCTGGACCCGGCCCCGTGGGACGGGGCGCCGTCGGCCATCGGCCGGTCGGTGGTCGACGGGATCGACGCCCCCGCCCGCATCCGCCGCCCGGCGGTGCGCGAAGGCTTCCTGCGCCATGGTCCGGCATCGCGTGACGGGCGCGGACGCGACCCGTTCGTAGAGGTTTCGTGGGACGAGGCGCTCGACCTCGCCGCGCGCGAGCTGGACCGGGTGCGGCGGGACCATGGCAACGCCGCCATCTTCGGTGGCTCCTATGGCTGGGCCAGCGCCGGCCGCTTTCACCATGCCCAGAGCCAGTTGCACCGCTTCCTCAACTGCATCGGCGGCTACACGGCGCACAGCGACACCTACAGCCTGGGCGCCGGGCGGGTGCTGATGCCGCGCATCCTGGCGTCGATGGACGACCTGATGCTGTCCCACACCGCCTGGACCAGCCTGGAAAAGCATTGCGAGCTGTTCGTCGCCTTCGGCGGCCTGCCGGCCCGCAACGCGCAGGTCGGATCGGGCGGGGCCAGCGACCATCTGGTCAAGCCGGCGTTGGACCGGTTGGCGGCGACCGGCGTGCGCTTCGTCAATGTCAGCCCGGTGCGCCACGACCTCGACGACGTGCCGGGGGCGGAGTGGATCGCCATCCGGCCCGGCACCGACACCGCCTTCATGCTGGGCCTCGCCCACACGCTGGTGGCGGAAGGGCTGGCGGACGGCGATTTCCTCGCCCGCTGCACCGTCGGCTATGACGATTTCTACCGCTATCTGACCGGCGAGGCCGATGGCGTCGCCAAGGACGCCGGCTGGGCCGCCGCCATCGCCGGCGTGCCGGCTGAGACCATCGTGACGCTGGCCCGCCGTATGGCCGGCAGCCGGACCATGATGAACCTCGCATGGTCGCTGCAACGGGCCGTGCACGGCGAACAGCCATTCTGGATGGGGGTGACGCTGGCGGCGATGCTGGGTCAGATCGGCACGCCCGGCGGCGGGCTGGGGGTCGGCTATTCGGTGATGAACACTATGGGGTCGGGCCGGCGCCGGGTGACCGGGCCGCGGCTGCCGCAGGGGCGCAACCCGGTGGACACCGCCATCCCGGTCGCCCGCATCGCCGACATGCTGCTGAACCCCGGCGCCTCCTACCGCTACAACGGGCAGACACGGCGCTATCCCGACATCCGGCTGGTCCATTGGGCCGGCGGCAACGTCTTCCACCACCATCAGGACATCAACAGGCTGGTCCGGTCATGGCGGCGGCCGGAGACAATCATCGTCCAGGACCCATTTTGGACCGCCCAGGCGAAATTCGCCGATATCGTGCTGCCGGCGACCACGGCGCTGGAGCGCGACGACATCGGCGGCGCCACCGGCGACCGCTTCCTGGTGTGGATGGCCCGCGCCCTCGATCCGGTCGGCGAGGCGCGCGACGACCATGCTATCCTCGCCGGGCTCGCCCGCCGGCTGGGGGTCGAGGCCGAGTTCACCGGCGGGCTGACGACGGAGGAATGGCTGGAACGGCTCTATGAGGAATGCCGCTTCAACGCCTCGGTGCCGCTGCCGGATTTCCGCAGCTTCCTGGCGGCCGGGCTAGCCGAGATCCCCCTGGTCGAGCCGGAGAAGGTCCTGCTGCAAGCCTTCCGCGCCGACCCGGACGGATCGCCGCTGCCCACCCCGTCGGGCCGGATCGAGATCGGCTCCGCCACCATCGCCGGTTTCGGCCTGCCCGACTGCCCCGGCCATCCGGTGTGGCGCGACCCGGCGGAGCATCCGGGATTGGCGGGCGACGGCGGTCCGCTGCACCTGCTGTCCTGCCAGCCGGCGACCCGCCTGCACAGCCAGTATGACCATGGCGCGGTCAGCCGGGAGAGCAAGATCGCCGGGCGGGAACCGATCCGCATCCATCCCGCCGACGCGGCGGCGCGCGGCATCGGCGACGGCGAGGTGGTGCGGGTGTTCAACCGGCGCGGCGCCTTCCTGGCCGGTGCGGTGCTGACCGACGGCATCCGGCCCGGCGTGCTGCAGATCGCCACCGGCGCCTGGTACGATCCGGTCGATCCCGCCACCGACGGCAGCCTCGACGCCCACGGCAATCCCAACATGGTGACGCCCGACACCGGCACCTCGGCCCTTGCCCAGGGCTGTTCGGCCCAGAGCGCCCTGGTGGAGGTCGAGCGCTTCACCGGCCCGCTGCCGCCGATCCGCGCCTTCCAGCCGCCGCGCTTCGTCGGCCGGCCATAAGATACACCCTCACGACGCCGCCAGAGCCTCCGCCACCGCCAGCGCATGCGGGACGATCTCCGATGCGCCGACCACCTCGCCCAGGCTGCCACGGGTCGCCGGGCCGACGACGAACAGGGTGGATACCGGCCGGCCACCGGCGTCCAGCGCCCGGTGCCGCCCGTCGACCTCCACCCCCATGCCGAGCGGATCGGGCCGGATCAGCCCCTGGCCGGCGAGGGTGGTCAGCACCGGATTGCGCCTGAACGAGGCGCCATGGCCGGCGCCGGTGCAGTTCACCAGCGCATCGTACGTGCGCCCGACCAGGGTTTCGCCGCCGCGCGGGCGATGTACGACCCACAGAGCGCCAGCTCCATCGCCGCCGCCCGACGGATGATCGTCGGCACTCGCCGCGACCAGCCGGCCGGCCAGCAGCGTGAGACGCCCGTCCGCCTGCGTGGATGCCACCAGCCGGGCGACCTGCGGGGCAGCCTGGAAGCGGTGGGCGTCCCACCAGGGCCGCAGATGGCGCTGGAACCGCCGCCGCTCGTCGATGGAAAGGGCCGCCCACAGGGCAGCGTTCTGAAGACGCAGGCTTTCGAGCACGTCGGTCCAGGGCCGCCCCTGCCTGCCGGCGTCAGCGACGGCGGCTCGCACCCGGCGCAGCAGGTCCCGGACCCTGACAGATTGATCGGCGGCAGGCGGATCGGCGGCGAAATCGGTCCAGGACTCGGCATGACCGACAGGGCGGGACCGCGGCACCAGCCCGTGGCGGGACAGCGCGGTCAGCGGCCCGCGATGGCCGCGGCCGATCAGCGTCGACACCGCGTCCGCCATGGTCAGGCCGGTACCGACGATCAGCACCCGGTCGGTCCGGCCGATGGGATCGAGTGCGCCCGGCGCCCTTGGATCGGCGACGACCCGCCGGTGCCCGGCCAGCCCGGCGAGCACGCCCGGCAGCTCGGGCCTCGGGTTTCCGGTGCACAGCACCAGCGCATCGGCCTCCAGCACCCTGCCGCCGGCAAGCTCCACGACGAACCCGGTTCCCTGTGCCGATTCGAGCCGGCGGGCGGCGACGGCACGGTCGCGCCGGTGTGTCACCCGCACCGGCCCGGCCGCGGCGAACAGCGCGCGCAGCCTCTCGTCGAGATAACGCCCGAACACCGACCGCGCCGGATAATGCAGCCCGTCCGCCCAGCCGGCCGGATCGGCCTCCAGCACGCCGCGCTCCAGGCACCAGCGATGGAAATCCTCCTCCCCGCCCTCCGCCGCCGTTCTGCCGGTCACCGACGCCATGCGGACGGAGGGAACATTCACCCGGTGGCGCGGGTCGCCGCCCGCGGCATAGGTCAGCCCGGCCCCAAACGACGGCCGCGGATCCACAAGCTCCACCTCGGCGGAGAAGCCGCCCGCGGCACCGGCGCGCACCAGCCCGGCCGCGACGCCGCTGCCCGACACGCCGGCACCGACGATGACGATCCGCAACGGCCGCGGCACGGTCACAGCCCCTCGCGATGGACGATCCGTCCGCCGACCAGCGTCAGGCGGCAGCGCAGATCGCGCAGGCGGTCCGGGTCGATGGCAGTGGGATCCTCCGACAGCACCGCGAGGTCGGCGGCGAAGCCGGGACGCAGCGGCCCTTTCCATCCCTCGTCGAAGGTCAGGGCGGCGCCGGCCACGGTGAACAGCCGCAGCGCCGTTTCGGCATCCAGCCGCTGATCGGGTCCGATGACCCGGCCGCTGGTGCGTTCCAGCCGGTTGCAGACCGACCACAGGGTGAAAAAGGGATCGTGCGGGATGTTGTCGGTGGCGATGGCGGTCGGAATGCCAAGCCGCAGCAGATGGGCGTGCGGCACCACCAGATCGCCGCCATCAGGCTCGTCCAGATAGGCAGCTCCGCCCTTCCACAGGAAATAGGTCGGGATCGTCGTCACCAGCACGTCCAGCCGCTTCAGCGCCTCCAGGTCGGCCAGCCGGGCGCGGCCGATATGCTCGATCACCCAGCGGCGGCCGGACAGCGGATGGCGTTCGTTGACCGCCTCCAGCACCGGCACCACCTCGTGCAGCCTGTCGCTGACGATGGTGTGCAGGCGCAGATCGTGCTCGGCGGCCAGGAAACAGGCCTCGCGGAAGTCGGCCGGGGTCAGCGCCTGCTCGACGAAGCCGGACCAGCCGGTGTCCGGCAGATTGTCGCGGGCGCAGCAGGCGACCGCCGGGTCGCCGCCATAGGCGATGTGGACGCCCGACAGCCTCAGCCAGGGATCGCCCAGCCCGGCGCCGCGGGCATGGGCCAGCCAGTCGCGCATGGCGCGGCGCGCCTCGGCGATGTCGGCCCAGCTCGGGCTGACCACCAGCCCGACCCGCACCGTCAGCTCCCCCAGCTCCCACAGGCGGCGGTAGACCGAGATGGTCTGCGGCGCGGAGCCGTGCCCCTCGTAGATGCTGGTGGTGCCCTGGGCGTTGTAGAGCCGCTGGGACAGCCGCACGCCTTCCAGCCGTTCGGCGAAGCCGAAGCGGGGAACCGCCGGCAGCAGGTCGAACTCGACGGTCGGGCGGCTGTTGTGCTCGACGATCACGCCGGTCGGCTCGCCGCGGGAATCCTTCAGGATCTCCACGCCGGCGCAGGTCGGCACGGTCGCCGCGGTGATGCCGTTCAGCGCCAGAGCCCGGCTGTTCAGCGCGCTGTGCCCCGGCGGCTTGCCCCAGTTGCCGAACAGGCCGGGGATGTAGACGGGATGATCCGGTGCTGCGCGGTCCAGCTCGTGCCGGTCCGGCGGCCTTCCCTCGGCCAGCGTCGCCGCGCCGTCGAAGAAGAAGGGCGGCGTGCCGATCGGCATGGTGACGATCCACTGGCCGGGCGGCGTCTCCGCCGCCACCGCCCGCACCCGTTCCAGAATGTCGCCGACGCTGCGCGCACCGGCCAGCGAGGGGCGCAGGCGCTTCAGCCCCTCGCGCTCCATATGGGCGTGGGCGTCGTTGAAGCCGGGGATCAGCGTCGCGCCGCCCAGGTCGATGGCCTCGGTGGCGGCGGTGGCGAGCGCCGTCACCTCCTCCCCGCCGACCGCGAGGATGCGGTCGCCGGCCAGCGCCACCGCGCTGGCGCGCGGCCGGGCCGGATCGAAGGTGAGGATGTTGGCGTTGCGCAGGATCAGGGTGGGGGAAGAACTCGGTCCGCTCATGCGGCGATCCTCACGAGGCGGTGGTGTACCAGGGGAACAGGCGGCGGATCAGCGCCACGAACAGGCGGTCGGCGATGAAGCCGAAGGTGCCGAGCAGCACCAGCCCGATCAGCATGATGTCGACCCGGAACATCTGGTGGCCGGTGGACATCATGTAGGCCACCCCCTCCCGCGCGCCGGACAGCTCGGCGGCGACCAGCAGGATCAGCGAGACGGCGATGCCCTGGCGCAAGCCCGCCAGGATCATCGGCAGGGCCGCCGGCAGCACGACCAGAAGCAGCGTCGCCAGCCGCCCGGCGCCGAGGCAGGCGGCGGAGCGCAGATAGGCCGCCGGCACGTCGCGCACGCCGATGAAGGTGGTGATCCAGATCGGGAAGAAGCTGCCCCAGGCGACCAGCGCCACCTTCGACCCTTCGCCGATGCCGAACCACAGGACCGACAGCGGCACCAGCGCGATGGAGGGGACGGAGCGGAAGCCGTGCAGGATCGGCTCGCTGACATGGTGCAGCAGGCCGATGCGCGCGGTCAGCAGCCCGGCCGTCACGCCGGTCGCCGTCGCGATGGCAAAGCCCAGCGCCGCCCGGCGCAGGCTGGCCAGGATGTTGGCTGCGATCTCGCCGGACAGCAGCATCGGGACGAAGCTGTCGAACACCGCCGACGGCGGCGGCAGCAGCACCGGATTGACCCAGGTCCCCAGCCGCGGCACCGCCTCCCAGACCGCCAGGAACAGCAGGATGCCCGCCACGTTCAGCAGGGCGCGCAGCCAGGCCGCCCGCCGCAGGCCGCGGCGATGGGCGCGGCGGAACTCTTCGGCGAAGGCGGCGCTGTCGGATCGCGCATCCGCCGCCGGGCGCCGGGGGGTGGAGAGGCCGGTGCCGGCCGCATCGTCCGTCGTCGCCGTCACGCCGCCCTCCGTTCACCGTCGCTCTGCTCGGCTCCCCGGCTGCCGCGGGCGAGCGCCGCGGCGATGCGGGCATATTCCCGGCCGAACTCCGCCGAGCCGCGGTCGCGCGGATAGGGCAGATCGACCGCCAGATCCTCGCGGATCACGCCCGGCCCGACCCCCATCACCACGACGCGCTGGGCGAGGAACACCGCCTCGTCGATGTTGTGGGTGACGAACAGCACCGACACCCCGGTCTCCCGCCACAACCGCAGCAGATCCTCCTGCAAGGTGTTGCGGGTCATGGCGTCGACGGCGGCGAAGGGCTCGTCCATCAGCACCACCTCCGGCTCCACCACCAGGGCGCGGGCGACGGCGACGCGCTGGCGCATGCCGCCGGACAGCTCGTGCGGATAGCGGTCGGCGGCATGGCGCAGCCCGACCCGGTCGAGCGCCTCCAGCGCCCGGCGGCGCCGCACGGGGGCGGAGACCCGCTGCATGCGCAGGCCGAACTCGACGTTCTGCCGCGCGGTCATCCACGCGAACAGCGCATATTCCTGGAACACCACGCCGCGGTCCGGCCCCGGCCCGTCCAGCGGCCGGCCACGGAAGCGCACGGCGCCGGACGTCGGCTTGAGGAAGCCGGCCAGCAGATGGATCAGCGTGGACTTGCCGCAGCCGGACGGACCGATCAGGCAGACGAACTCGCCGGCCTCCACCCGCAGCGACACGTCGCTGAGCGCCCAGACCGGCGAGCCGTCGCGCGCCGCATAGATCTGCGACACGCGGTCGAAATCGATCAGCGGCCCGCCCGTGATCCCGCTCGTGACCCCGCTCATGACAGGGTGACCCGGTCGGGTGCGACCGCCTTCAGCGGGCTATCGACGATCAGGCCGCGGAACAGGGCCCGCAGGTCGCCCGCCGGACGCTTGGCGAGGCCGGCGGCGATGGCCCATTCCGCCTCAGCCACCAGATCGTCGACGAAACGGTCGTCGAAGGCGATCTTGAAGGTGAACTCGGAGGTCGCCTCCAGAATCTCCTTCGGCGGCGTGTGGATGCGGCGCGAGATCAGGTCGGCCCAGCCGCCGTCAGCCAGGATGCGGCGTTCCGCCCCCTGGAGCGCCCGGATGGCGCCGGCCACCAGCTCGGGCTTCTCCTTCACCACCTTCTCGGTGGTCAGCAGCAGCTGATGGCTCTGGAAGAATTTCTCCAGCCCGTCCTGGGTCATCACCGCGGTCTTGCCGCCGGACTGGCGCTCGGCCACCGCGGCGGACTGGCTGCTCCAGGCGAAGCCGTCGATGTCGCCGCGCACCAGGGCGGAGGTCATGTTGTTCGGGGTGAGGTCGACCACCTCGACGTCGCCCGGCGCCAGCCCGGCGAATTCCAGATATTTCGCCAGCATATATTGCCCGGAGGTGCCGACGCGGGTGGCGATCCTGCGCCCCTTCAGGCTGGCCGGCTTCGCCGGATCGATGCCGCCATCCTTGCGGACGACGATCTTCATGTCGCGCGAATAGCGGCTGTAATTCACCAGGATCAGCGGCCGCAGCCCCTGAAGCACCGCGAACACCACCGGCGTGTCGGTCGAGGCGGAGAAGTCGGCCGAGCCGGCGAGCAGCGCCTGCATCGAATCGCGCCCGCTCTCGAACTCCATGGTGTTCAGATCGAAGCCGGCCTCGGCCCAGGTGCCGGCGGCCTCGGCGACGAAGGGCACCGCCCAGGTGTAGCCGGTGCTGCCATAGGCCAGCGTCGCCTTGGCCGCGGCGGCCTGCGCGCGGCCGGCCCACAGCGGCCCGGCGGCCAGCGCGCCGACGGTAACGGCCGCACCGGTCAGCAGGCGGCGGCGGTTCAGGCGGATGCCGGAGGGGTCGAACACGGTCATGATCGAAAGGCTCCTGTCGGATGCGGCCGGGCGCTCAATGCGGCGCCAGCAGCCGGAAGGTCTGGTCGGCGGAACGGTTCTCGCGATGGGCGGCAGTCCAGCCGATGGCGCGGCGGTAGCTGCCGAACAGGCCGGCGGCGGCGACCGCGTCCTCGGCGATCCCCGTCACCGTTTCGGCATCGGGAGCGACATAGAGGGCGTCGTCCGGGCAGTGGGCTTCGCACAGGAAGCAGGTCTGGCAATCGGACTGCCGGGCGATGACGGGGGCGGTCCCGTCGGCCCGGCCGCTGCCGGCCGGCTGGAAAACGTCCATCGGGCAGACGGAGACGCAGATGTTGCAGCCGGTGCAGCGGGCCGGGCTGATCAGCTCGATCATGCCGCCAACTCCCGGCCGGCCTCGGTCGGATCCAGGCGAACCGGATCCAGGCGAACCGGCGCAGGGCGGGTCGAGACATGCACCTCGTCCAGGCCGCCGACCGTCAGCAGATGGTGCTGGGCCGGGTCGAGGGCCGCATGGTCGATCCGGCGATGCATGCCGCGCGATTCCGTGCGGGCCAGCGCCGAACGGTACATCCAGCGGGCGGTCGCCAGCATCGCCGCCGCTTCCCGCACGCGCAGGATGGTGTCGGCGGAGGCCGGCATCGCCCCGGCGGCATCGGTCCACAGCCGGTCCAGCCGGCCGAGCGAGCCGGTCAGCCCCTCTTCCGTGCGGAAATAGTTGATGTCGTAGGGGAACACCTCGGCCTGCACGGCACGGGTCAAACCTCCGGCATCGATCACCCCGCCATGTCCGCCCCGCAGCCTGTCCTGCAATCCGGCACCGCCGGCCCGGCGCAGGGTGCGGGTTCCATTTCCCAAAGCACGGGCATGATCGGCCGCCCCGAGCCCTGCCCAATGACCGCTCGACATCGCCCAGGCGGCGTTGTGGCTGCCGCCGCCGGTGAAGCCGCCGCAGATCGGTTCGCGCGTCGCGGCATCGCCGGCGGCGAACAGTCCGGGGACGGCGGTGGCGCAGGTCCCGTCCACCAGCCGCAGGCCGCCGGTGCCGCGCACCGTGCCCTCTAGCCGCAAGGTCACCGGGAAGCGCTGGGTGAAGGGGTCGATGCCGGCGCGGTCGAAGGGCAGGAAGAAGTTCGGCTGGGCCTGGCGCATCGCCGCCCACAGCTCCGGTTCTGCCCGGTCGAGCCGGGCATAGACCGGCTCGGTCGCCAGCACCCGCGCGATGACGGACCGGCCGCCCTTGGAAGCCGCCCCCGGAATGGGCTCGCCGTCGGCACGGGTGAAGCTGGCCCACTGGTAGAGCAGCGTCTTGGTCACCGAGCCGAAGGCCGGGGCGATGGCATAGGCGTTGGAGAACTCCATCCCTGACAGGTCGGCCCCGGCTTCCGCCGCCATCAGCAGGCCGTCGCCGGTCAGCACGTTGCAGCCCAGCGCCTTGCTGAGGAAGGCGCAGCCGCCGGTGGCGATGACCACCGCCTTCGCCCGCACGGTCCAGCGCCCGCCCTTCTGCCGCTGCACGCCGACGGCACCAGCCACGGCGCCGCCGCCGTCGACCAGCAGCTCCAGCGCCGGGCAATGGTCGAGGATCGTCACGCCCGCCTGTTTCACCCGGCGGCGCATCAGCCGCATATATTCCGGCCCCTGCACCGACACGCGGCGCTCACGCCCGTCCGCGTCGCGTGGAAAGGGATAGCCCCAGTCGGCGAGCTGGCCGACCGCCGCATGGGTGCGGTCGAGCACCCGGTCCATCCAGCCATGGTCGGCCAGATGGCCGCCCAGCCCCTCGCGCGATGCCTTGGCCGCCGCGCGCTTGGCCGGATCGGGATCGACATACCACAGCGTGGTCCCCGACGCCGCGGTGGCGCCGGACGTGCCGCAGAAGCCCTTGTCGGCCAGAATGGTGCGGGCACCGCCGGTTGCAGCGGCGATGGCGGCCCAGGTACCGGCGGGACCGCCCCCCAGTATCAGGACGTCGGTCTCAAGGTCGAGGGATGCGGCGGATGAACTGACAGGAGCGCCGGGCACGGTGGCCATCGGAAAGAACCCTCCGGGGCTGTCGATCATGTGGATTGAGCGAAGCGGCGATTCCGGAACAGCTTTCTATTACCGCTTTGAATCGCTCTTTCTTTCTAAAATCATACTTACACAGTAGAGATACTGCGCATACCAAAATATGCACATCTGTTAAAAAATTCGGCCGGCACATCCCGCCGAGGGGATGGTGCCGGCCGCACAGTGAGGAACCGGGCCGCGAGCGTCCGCTACCGCCTGATGCTGGGCGATGGGCAGCGGGTGTTACGCCTCCGCCAGCGCCTGCTCCAGGTCGGCGATGATGTCGTCGGGATGCTCGATGCCGACCGACAGGCGGACATAGCCGGGGGTGACGCCGGTGGCGATCTGGTCTTCCGGCGACAGCTGGGAATGGGTGGTGGTGGCCGGATGGATCGCCAGCGACCGGGCGTCGCCGATGTTGGCGACGTGGTAGAACAGCTTCAGCGCGTCGATGAAGCGCCGCCCCGCCTCCGCCCCGCCGGCCAACTCGAAGCCGACCAGCCCGCCATAGCCGCCCTTCAGGTAGGTGTCGGCGCGCCGCCGTGCCTCGCCCTCCTGCAAACCGGGGAAGATCACCGACGTGACCTTGGCATGCGTCTTGAGGTAGTTCGCGACGATGCCGGCGTTCGCGTTGTGCTGGCGGATGCGCAGCGGCAGCGTCTCCAGCCCTTGGATCAGCTGGAAGGCCGATTGCGGGCTAAGCGCGGCGCCGATGTCGCGCAGCAGGGTGACGCGGGCGCGCAGCGCATAGGCGATGGGGCCGAGAGGTTTGGCCGCCTCCGTCCAGATCGCGCCATGATAGCTGGGGTCGGGCTGGGTCAGCAGCGGGAAGCGGGCGGCATGCGCCTCCCACGGGAAGGTGCCGCCGTCGATCAGCACGCCGCCGATGGTGGTGCCGTGGCCGCCGATGTATTTGGTCGCCGAATAGATCGTCACCGCCGCGCCATGGTCGAAGGGCCGCACGGTCAGCGGGGCCGCGGTGTTGTCGACGATCAGCGGCACGCCCAGCTCCAGGCCGATGTCGGCGACCTCGCGGATCGGGAAGACGTTCAGCTTCGGGTTCGGCAGCGTCTCCGCATAATAGGCGCGGGTGCGCTCGTCGGTGGCGCGGCGGAAATTCTCTGGGTCGGCCGGATCGACGAAGCGCGCCTCGATGCCGATCTGCTTCAGCGTGTTGGCGAACAGGTTCCAGGTTCCGCCATAGAGGTCGGTGGAGGTGACGATGTTGTCGCCGGCCTGCGCCAGGTTCAGCACCGAATAGAAGGACGCCGCCTGTCCGGACGCGACCGCCACCGCCGCCGCACCGCCTTCCAGCACGGCGAGCCGCTGTTCCAGCACCTCGACCGTCGGGTTGGTGACGCGGGTGTAGATGTGGCCCAGTTCCTGAAGCGCGAAGAGGCGCTCGGCATGGGCGGTGTCCTGGAACTGGTAGGAGGTCGTCTGGTGGATCGGCACGGCGACGGAACCGGTGACTGGATCGGCTCGGAAGGCGCCGCCATGGACGGCCAGGGTTTCAAAGTGCGGCTTGCGGTCGGTCATCGGGCGGTTCCTCTTTCTGGGTTCTTGATATCGGCGGTCAGGTGGAGGCGCCGACCAGATCGGCGTAATGGCGGCTGGCCACGTCGGGGTGGGAGCGGAGGCGGCTTTTCAGCGTGTTCTCCCCGACCGAGCTGTAGAGCGGGTTCAGCGGGTCGCGCTCGGGACCGCGCGCTTCGGCGGCGAGATCGTCCGGCAGCGGCAGCACCGGCACCCGGACATCCAGGCCGGCCCCCAGGAAGAAGGCGGTCGACAGCCGGTCCAACCCGGCCGGCGGCGTCACCACCCGGTGCACGGCGGCGCGGAAATAGCCGTCGGTCGCCAGTTCCAGCAATTCGCCGGCATTGACGACGAAGGTGCCGGGGACCGGCGGCACATCGGCCCAGCCCCCGTCGGTTTCGATCTGCAATCCGCTCTGGCGGTGCTGGAGAACAAGCGTCAGCAAGCCGCTGTCTTTGTGCGGGCCGACGCCCTGTCCCACGGCATCGTCGGCAGTGGCATCGTCGGCGGGAACCGCGTCATGGCCCGGATAGCGGATCAGCTTGACGAGCTGTGTCGGCAGGTCGGTCAGGATCGGATCGAAGGCATCCTCCGGCAGGCGCAGGGCCACCGCCACCGTCGACAGGATCCGCCGCGACACCGCGGTCAGCTGGTCCTGGAGGCGCAGCACCGCCGGGCGCAACTCCGGAAGGGCCTCCGGCCACTGGTTGGGGCCTTGCAGGCGGACCCAGGGCGGCGAGTTCGGGCTCCACGGCAAGGCCGGCCGCTCCGCGCCGACGTCCAGCTGTTCGCGCCAGTCGGCCAGACCGCGCGTGCGCTCCCAGCCGGCGCGGGTGTAGCCGCGGAAATGGGGCGAGTTGACCATCTCGATGGACAGCTTGTCCTGCTCCGGCAAGGCGAAGAAGCCGCGCGACAGGTCGAAGACGGAGTCGATGAAGGCCGGATCGACCCCGTGGCCGGTCACATAGAAGGCGCCGAAGCGGCGGATCGCCGCCCGCAGCTCCGACAGGAACAGGGCGCGATCCGCCGCGGCGCCATCCAGGCGGGCGAGATCGAGAAACGGCAGTGGCGGCCGCTCGGCCGAAGAGGGAAGCGCGGTCACAGGACTCTCCTTTGCGGACATGCGTTCGGGAACGCCCGCTTCGTGCAGCGACATGTGAAATCGGATTTTGTGGAAGCCGGCGCCGCTCAGTCGGTGCGGCTGCGCGCCTTCAGCCAGGTGCCGCGCATCTGCGCCCACAGCCGGCTGACCGGCGCATCGGGCGTCAGCCCGTCATTCACGGCACACATCCCCATGGCTTCCGGAAGCGGGATCCAGACCATGGTCTGTTCGGACGCTGCGGAGGCGGAGGCCCGGCGGGCCGTCTGAGGATTGGCCATGATAGCGTTCCAGTACAATGACTTGGGAGGTTAGGGCTTGAGGCTTGGCACGGCCGCCGGGGTCACGGAACTCCAGGCGGCATCCCGGTTTCACATCCGATCATTACGCGGAAGACTCTTATTGTCTATCATAATTGTGGATTTATGAGCCGAGAAAATTCTATTTGAACATTTTTAATATGTTGATTGGTAAATTTTCACGAAACCGTTGACAGGGCATTTTCCCTATCTGCTAATTAGGGAATAAGCGCTGCCCCTTCGCGGCTGCCCTGCCAACCGCCGGTCCGCGACCGGATCGGGCCTGTCGGGCGCCTTTTCGATGCGGCGCTCCGCTGCTTTCACAAAACAACAAACTCATTGCGGGAAACCACCATGCGCACTCCTTCGCAGGCTCCTTCGCGTCCAACATCCCGAAGCGGCCTGTCGCCGCGATTTCTGATCGCCGGCGCCCTCAGCCTCGCCATCGGCCTCGCCCTGACCGGCGCCGCCAAAGCCGGTCCGACGCTGGACGCGATCAAGGCGCGCGGCAGCATCAAGGTCGGTGTCGGCACCCAGCCGGGCTTTTTCGCCCCCGACAGCAACGGCCGCTGGCAGGGCTTCTTCGTCGATTTCGGACGGGCGCTGTCCATCGCCGTGTTCAACGACCCGGACAAGGTGCAGTTCGTCTCCTCCTCGCCGCAGCAGCGCCTGCCGGCCCTGCAATCGGGCGAGTTCGACATCCTGCTGTCGGGCGTGACCCAGACCTTCACCCGCGCCACCAAGCTGGGCTTCCATTTCGGCCCGGTGGTCTTCTATGACGGCCAGGGCCTGCTGGTGCCGAAGAAGCTGGGGGTGAGCAAGGGCAAGGAGCTGAACGGCGCCACCGTCTGCGTCCAGACCGGCACCACCGGCGAGCTGAACATCACCGACTTCTTCCGGCAGAACAGGATCGCCTTCAAGCCGGTGGTGATCGAGGAAACCGCCGAGAACCAGAAGGCCTTCGCCAGCGGCCGCTGCGACGTGCTGACCCAGGACGCGTCCGATCTGGCGATCACCCGCACCCAGCTGCCCAAGCCCGACGATTACGTCCTGCTGCCCGAACGCATCTCGAAGGAACCGCTGGCCCCGGCCATCCGCTATGGCGACGACCAGTGGCTGGAGATCGTCAACTGGGCGGTCTACGCCACCATCCAGGCGGAGGAGCTGGGCA
Source organism: Azospirillum sp. TSH64 (assembly GCF_003116035.1). Classification (GTDB taxonomy): domain Bacteria; phylum Pseudomonadota; class Alphaproteobacteria; order Azospirillales; family Azospirillaceae; genus Azospirillum. The sequence goes on along the minus strand of NZ_LGQW01000015.1, from coordinate 385,162 downwards.
TCACCCAGGCCAACATCGACAGCTTCCTGACCAGCGCCGATCCGACGGTCCGCCGTTTCCTGGGCGTCGATCCCAGCCTGGGCGAAGCGGCCAAGCTCGACCCGAAATTCGCCTACACCATCGTCAAGACCGTGGGCAATTACGGCGAGATCTTCGAGCGCAACGTCGGGCCGGCGACCAAGGTCGGGCTGGACCGCGGCTTCAACAAGCTGTGGACCCAGGGCGGCCTGCTCTACGCCCCGCCCTTCCGGTGAGCAACCCCATGCCGCCCGGTGCCTTGCGCTCCGATCCGATTGCTGCGGTCACCCTCTGGTGGGGTGGCCGCAGCGGCCTTCAGGCGGCGATCCTGGCGCTGGTGCTGCTGGGCGGCTTCCTGCTCGGCTCCAACACGCTGGCGAACATGGAGCGCTTCGGCATCACGCCGGGCTTCGCCTTCCTCGGCCGCCCGGCGGGCTTCGAGATCGGGGAGGCGCTGCTCGACTACCGGCCGCAGGACAGCTACGCGCTGGCCCTGCTGGTCGGGCTGCTGAACACCGTCAAGGTCGCGGTGGCTGGCTGCGTGATCGCCACCGTCCTGGGCGTGCTGCTGGGGGTGGCGCGGCTGTCCGGCAACGCGCTGCTGTCGGGGCTGGTGCAGGGCTATGTCGAACTGGTCCGCAGCACGCCGCTGCTGCTGCAACTCTTCTTCTGGAGCGCCACCTTCCAGGCGCTGCCTTCCCCACGCCAGGCGCTGAACCCGCTGCCGGGCGTGTTCCTATGCAACCGCGGCATCCAGCTGCCCGCCTTCGCCGACGGACGGGCGGGAGGATGGCTGCTCGCGGCCGTCGCATTGGCGCTGGCGCTCGCCCTTGCCGGGAGCGTTCTGCGCCGGCGCCTCGGGCGGCGGGATGCGCTGTCCGGACTGTCGGTCGCGGCGGCCACATGCGGCCTGCCCGTCGCGCTGCTGCTGGCGTCGGGCGTGCCGTTGCAGGTCGAGCTTCCTGAACTTGCCGGTTTCAACTTCAGCGGCGGGACGACGGTATCGCCGGAATTCTCCGCCTTGCTGGTCGGGCTGGTCGTCAACGCCGCGGCGATGATCGCGGAGATCGTGCGCAGCGGCATCCAGGCGGTGCCGGCCGGACAGTGGGAGGCCGCCCGCGCGCTGGGCCTGCCGCGCCACAGGATCATGCGGCTGGTGGTCCTGCCCCAGGCCATGCGGGTGATAGTGCCGCTGCTGACCTCCAGCTATCTCAACCTGACCAAGAATTCGAGCCTCGCCGTCGCGATCGGCTTCCCCGATCTGGTCAGCGTCATCAACACCAGCGCCAACCAGACGGGGCAGGTGCTGGAAACCATGGCGATCATGATGGGCGCCTATCTGACGGTGAACCTCGCGGTCTCGGCGGCGATGAACCTGTACAACCGCCGGCTGGCGGCGAGGGGGGCGCGATGACCGACGGCGTCCTGCAAAGCGCCCCACCGCTGGCCACACCGTTGCCCCGTTGGCAGCGCCTGTGGGCCGGCCTGTTCGGCACGCCGCTGAATGCCGCGGTGACGCTCTGCTGCCTCGCCCTTCTCGGCTGGGCCGTGCCGCCGCTGCTGCGCTGGACCTTGCTGGATGCCGTGTGGGTGGGGCCGGCCGACCGCTGCGCCGACGCGGCCGGCGCCTGCTGGGCCTTCATCGGCGAGAAGCTGCGCTACATCCTGTTCGGCTTCTACGACCAGGACCGGCAGTGGCGCCCTGCGGCGGCCGGCGCCATCCTGCTGGCGCTGGCCGGGCTCAGCGGCATGCCGCTGTTCTGGCGGCGGGCGACGCTGTGGCTCTGGCTTTTCGGGCTGGCCGCCGCCCTGCTGCTGCTGACCGGCGGGCCCGGCGGGCCGGCGGTGCCGACCGAGCGCTGGAGCGGCCTGCCGGTCAGCCTGCTGCTCGCCGTCGTCGGGCTGGTCGGCGCCTTCCCGCTGGCGGTGCTGCTGGCGCTCGCCCGGCGCAGCTCCATGGGCGGGGTGCGGACGCTGGCCGTCCTGTTCATCGAGGTGACGCGCGGCGTGCCGCTGATCGCGGTGCTCTATGTCGCAACCCTGCTGCTGCCGCTGATGCTGCCCGCCGGCGCCGCCATCGACAAGCTGCTGCGGGCGCAGATCGCCATCGTCCTGTTCGTCTCCGCCTATCTGGCCGAGATCGTCCGGGCCGGCCTTCAGTCGATCCCGGCGGGCCAGTATGAAGCCGCCCAGGCGCTGGGGCTCGGCTATTGGCAATCGATGCGGCTGGTGATCCTGCCGCAGGCGCTCAGGACGGTGATCCCCTCCATCGTCACCCTGGCGATCGGCCTGTTCCAGGACACCACGCTGATCATCGTCATCGGCCTGTTCGACCTGCTGAACACTGCGCGCACCGCCGCCAAGGACCCGGCTTGGCTCGGATTCTACGACGAGGCGTTCGGCTTCGCGTCGCTGATCTACCTGACGGTCTGCGTGATCGCGTCGCGCTACAGCCTGTGGCTGGAACGCCGGCTGCGGCGGTGAGAACCGCTCGCCGCAGCCAGCCGGATCAGGAGTAGAAACCCGGTTCCGGCAGCGCGCCGGTCAAGGCATGGACGCCCAGCTCCTTCAGCTTGTAATCCAACGGATCATGCAGGGAGTGGGTTCGGACATTGCGCCAAAAGCGGTCGAAGCCATAGCGCCCGGCGGTTCCCCGTGCGCCCGTAATATCGAACAGCCGGCCGGCGGCATCCAGGCCGGCACGGGCGGCGGCCACCTTGAAGGTGGCGACGGCGAGCGAGGTCTCGCCCCGCTCCTGCGCCCCCAGCGACCGTCCGCGCTCCCACGCCCGTTGCAGCCGGTCGAGCGCCAGCCCGCCCAGCGCGTCCGCCGCAGCAACGGCCAGCTGCACCTCGCCGAAATGGTGCAGCAGATAGGGGTCCTCGGCGGCGCTGGCCACGCCCGACGCCCGCCACGGCCGCCCTTCCGTCAGGGTGAAGCCGCGCGCCGCCGCCAGCGCCCCTTCGGCGATGCCGAGATAGAGGCTGGCCAGGATCGACTGGGCGATGCAGGGGCGCAGGCTGGAGGCGACGTCGCCGAACGGCCCCGGCGGTCCCAGGATGTCGGCGGCCGACACCGCCACGTCGGTGAAGGTGACGGTGCCGCTGTCGGTCTGGCGCTGGCCGATGGCGTCCCAATCGTCCAGCACGGCGATGCCGGCACGGTCGGCCGGCAGCACCATCACCCGCAACACCCCGTCCGGCCCGTCCGCCGACACCAGCAGCAGGTCGGAATCGGTTGCCCCGGAGCAGAAGCTCTTGGTGCCGTTCAGACTCCAGTTCTGCGGTTCCTCCTCCGCCGGCTCCCCGGCCGGCGTCAGGTGGGTGCGGCGGTCGAGCGGGTTCAGCGCATTGCCCCAGAACAGGCCGCGCCGGGCGGTTGCGGTCAGCAGCCCCGCCCGCTGGGTCGGATTGCCATAGAGCAGGATCGAGGCGACCATCAGGTGATGGAAGGCGAACAGATGGGCCAGCGAGGAATCGACCTGCGCCAGTTCCCGCACCGACCCCAGGATCGCCGGCCAGCCTTCCCCCTGCCCGCCATAGGCCGCCGGGATCGCCAGGGTCAGCAGGCCGGAGCGGCGGATGGCGTCGCGTTCCGCCTTGGCGGTGCCGCCGGCCCGGTCTCGGGCGACGGCGGTCTCGGCCAACAGGCTTTTGAGGTCGGCCAGCGCCCCGCGCAGGGCCGGGCTGGACAGCGGAACGAGGCTCATGAGGCACTCCTGGCCGGCTGAAGATCGCCGAAGGGGCTGACGAAGGCGACGTCGGGTGCGGCCTGAGCTGCCGGCGGCGGGGCCGTTACCGGCAGCAGCGGGAACAGCAGGTCGGCGACGCGGTGCGCCTCCCCCAGATGCGGGTAGCCGGACAGGATGAAGCTGTCGATGCCGAGATCGCGGTATTCCAGCAGCCGGTCCGCCACCTGCCGCGGGTTGCCGACCAGCGCGGTTCCGGCCCCGCCGCGCACCAGCCCGACGCCGGCCCACAAATTCGGCGCCACCACCAAATCCGCGCGGGAGGCAAGCTCGGTCATCCGGCGCTGGCCTTCGGATTCGAAGCGGCGGAAGGCGCCGTGCGCGGCCTCGACGGCGCTGCGGTCGATCTTGCTGATGAGTTTCTCGGCGGCGGCCCAAGCTTCCGTCTCGGTCTCGCGCACGATGATGTTGACGCGCAGGCCATAGGACAGGGTGCGACCATGCGCCGCCGCCCGCGTCCGCACGTCCGCGATCTTGGCGGCCACCGCGTCGGGCGGCTCGGCCCAGGTCAGGTAAGTGTCGAAATGCTCCGCCACCGCGGCATGGCCGGCGGGCGACGAGCCGCCGAAGAACAGCGGCGGATGGGGCCGCTGCACAGGCCGCAGCGGCACGGCGGCACCCTTCACCGTCACGTGGCTGCCGGCGAAATCGACGGTCTCGCCGGCCAGCACCCGCTTCCACACCGTGAAGAACTCGGCCGCCTGGGCATAGCGGGCGTCATGGTCGAGGAAGACGCCGTCGCCGGCCAGCTCTGCCGCGTCGCCGCCGGCCACCACATTCAGGTAGAAGCGCCCGCCTGACAGCCGGTCCAGCCCGGCGGCAAGCCGCGCCGCGAAGGTCGGCGTCATCGAGGACGGCCGGGTGGCGACGAGGAAGCGCAGCCGCTCCGTCGCCGCGATCAGCGCGGCGGAGACGATGTAGGGCTCCTCGCAGGCCTTGCCGCAGGGAACCAGCACGCCGTGGTAGCCGCGCCGGTCGGCGGCCTGGGCGATCTCCGTCAGATAGTCCAGGGTGGCGGGCCGGCTGTCGACCTGGCTGCCCAGATAGGGGCCGTCGCCATGCACCGGCAGGAACCAGAAAATGTCCATGGGTCGGTCCTCCGCTCAGAGATCGAGCGCCAGCAGGCGCCGGGCATTGTCGAACAGCAGCCCGTCGAGCACCGCCCCGTCGAAGCCGAGCTTCAGGAAATCCTCCACCGTCTGCTTCATCGGGCGGAACGGATAGGAGCTGCCGAACAGCAGCTGGTCGCGCAGGAAGCCGTTGGCGGCCTCGACATAGAGGCGGCTGCCGGGCAGGAAGAGGTACATGTCCGGCACGATGTGGACGTTGGGATGGCGGAAAGCGATCCCGACGATCTCCGCCACATGCGGCCAGAAGCCATGGTGGATGACGATGTTCAGGGTGGGGAACGCGCGGGCGATGCGGCCGACCGGGGCCGGGTCGTTGAAGCGCGGGTCCGGCGTGGTCGGGCCGGTCATCAGGAAGACCGGCACCTTCAGCTGGTCGCAGGCGTCATAGACCGGCAGCAGCGACGGATCGTCGAAGGCAATCGCCGGATCGAGGAAGCCCGGCTCCAGATTGATGCCCTTCAACCCCAGCGCGGTAACGGCTCGGCCCACCTCAACCACCGCGGCGGCGATGCCCTGGCGCTGCGGATCGACGGAGCCGATGCCGATCAGGTCCGGCCGCCCGGCGACCAGCTCCTGCACCCGGTCGTTGGAGGTGCTGACGCCGGGGGTGTCGCGGCCGATGATGGCGGCGGCGGTGATGCCGGCTTCCCGCACATCGGCAAGATAGCCGTCCAGCGTGTGGGAGCGGGTGAAATGGGCGTCGTCGCCACGGGTGCCGACGCGCCGGTTCAGCCATCTGGCCGTCTCGAAGCCGGGGGTGCCGGGGGTCGCCCCATAGAAATCATGCAGGAAGGCGGGGCGGCTGCGCAGGTCGATGATCTTGCGGGACACGGTTGCGGTCTCCGGTTGCAGGGTCTGCCCTGGAGGGGCAACATCGGTGCCAAACCGGCTTGTTGTTTGTTTTCAATTGCTTGACCAAGGTTCTCCCCGGCCGCCGCGCTGCAATTGCAACAGCCGCCGCCGGGGAATTGCTGCATGGGCAGCGCTGGTTTCACATGTCGCCCGTTACGCCCAGGTGCCGGACCACACCGCCTCGCGCACCGAGATGCTGGACTTCAGCAGACCGGAAGCGTGGAAGCTGTCGGCGACCGCCTGCTGCCGCCGCACAGCACGGTCGTCGAGCGGTTTGGCCCCGTAGGTCAGCCGGCTGAAGGCCAGTTCCAATGCCTGGGCGGCAATGCCGAGATCGCGGGTCATGCTCTGCGCCGCCTCCGCCGCGTGCAGGGCGGCGTATTCGCCGGCCTTGCCCACCTCGTCCAGCAGGATGGAGACGGCTTCCGGGTTGCGGTCGGCGAAGCTCTGGTTGGCGAGGTAGAACTGGTGGTTGGGCACCAGCCCGCTGCCGTCGGTCAGCACCCGCGTGTCGTCGCGGATCTGGGCCGAGGAGAGCAGCGGATCCCAGATCGCCCAGGCATCCACCATCTCGTCGAGCAACGCCTCCAGCGCCGCCGCCGGCTGCATATGGACGATCCGCACGTCGTCCAGGGTCAGCCCATAGGCCTGCAAGGCCCGCAGCAGGAAGTAATGGACGTTCGAGCCGGTGTGCAGCGCCACCGTCCGCCCGCGCAGGTCGGCGGTGCTGCGGAACGGGCTGTCATGGCGGACCAGCAGCGCCTCGGCATTGGGAGCCGGCGGGTCGTAGCCGACATAGACCAGCGGCACCCCGGCCGCCTGGGCGAAGACCGGCGGCGCCTCCCCGGTCGCCACGAATTCCACCTGCATGCTGCCGAGCGCGTCCATCATCTGCGGGCCGGACACGAACTCGGTCCAGGTGACGCGGTAGCCATGGGCGGCCAGCCGCTGCTCCACGGCGCCTCGCATCTTCAGGATGCTGGAGGTGCCGAATTTCTGGTAGCCGATCGGCAGTTCCACCAGTTGGGCAGGCGGCCGGGCGGGCCGGGGCGAGACCGCCGGAGCGGAAAGCTTGGACCCCCGTTCCTGGCCCCGCTCCTCCCCCGGCTCCGCCGCGCCGGGGCGGCGGCGCGGTGCGATGGCGCCGAGATGGGCCAGCTGGGTGCGGAAGGCGTTCCGGGTCATCCCCAAGCTTTCCGCCGCCCGCATCTGGTTGCCGTCCGCCAACTCGAAGGCGCTGCGCACCGCGGTGCGGACCAGCCGCTCATACAGGTCGGCCTCGCCCTCGGCGACGGCGCGGGCGACCAGCGCCCTCACCGCCCCCTCCAGGTCGCAGGGTGGCGGTTCCACCCCTCCCGAAGCTCGGCCCTGCCCTTCGCAGCGCAGCCGGACGTCGTCCGCGCCGATCTCCGGGCCGGGCGCCAGCAGCACGGCGTTGTGCAGCACATTCTCCAGCTGGCGGATGTTGCCCGGCCAGGGGCAACGGGCCAGCCGGCGCAACGCCTCCCCGCTCAGCGACAATTCCGGCCGGCCGAGCCGTTCCTTGTGAAGGTCGAGGAAATGCCCGGCCAGCGGCGGGATGTCGCCCGGCCGCTCGCGCAGCGGCGCCAGGCGCACCGAGGCGACGTTCAAACGGAAAAACAGATCCTCGCGGAAGCGCCTGGCCTCCACCGCCGCCTCCAGATCGACGTTGGTGGCGGCGATGACGCGGACGTCGATGGGAATGGGCTTGCGCGAGCCGACGCGCACCACCTCGCGCTCCTGCAGCACGCGCAGAAGCTTGACCTGAAGGGCGGGCGGCAGGTCGCCGATCTCGTCCAGCAGCAGCGTGCCGCCATGGGCGGCCTCGAACCAGCCGGCTTGGGTCTTCAGCGCACCGGTGAAGGCCCCCTTCTCGAAGCCGAACAGTTCGGCCTCTGCCAGCGTGTCGGTGAAGGCGCCGCAATTCACGGCGACGAAGGGGCCGTCGGCCCGCCGGCTGCGGCTGTGGATATAGCGCGAGACCAGTTCCTTGCCGGTGCCGGTCTCGCCTATGATCAGCACGGTGGCGTCGCTGGGCGCCAGCCGGTCGAGATCGGCCTGGAGCCGTTGCGACTGCGGATCCTCGAACACCATGGCGGTGGCGCGGATCTTCGGCTTGCGCCCCCGGCTGGCCGGGTCGAAGGCGACGATGCGGCGCTGTTCGTAACCGGCGGCGTCGATGCCCGGTCCGCACCCCCCGTCCTGCCCCACGACAACGGACGGCAAGGCGGCGGCGTCGAACCGGCAGGAGGACAGGCCGGGCCCCGGATGGGGAGCGGCGTCGAAGGCTGTCGCGGCGGGCCAGCGGTCACTGGGCGGGATCCTGGTCATGGCGGCACCTGCTTCCTGAGGCGGGCATCGTCGGGTCACCCCGAACATTCCCCAGTGTATCAATATGGAAATTGATTCAATATTACAAACTCATGTAGTTATTATTGAACAATCTACGACAGCATAATGCCTACATGCTGTTGCATGTGCAGCAGGAATGGTGTGAAGCCTGCTGCCTTTGAAGCGGGATTTTCCGCGATCCCTGCATGGTCTCTTCAACAAAATCAGCCAGTTATGCATCTGGCACACGGCTTGCGCCTATGGCTCCGGACAACCCCGCACTGGAGCTTGTGTACAATGGGCAAGATCAAGGTCGTCACCGTCTCCGGCAATCTGGGCGCCCGGTCCCGCACCCGCGCCCTGATCGATGCCGTGGTGGAAGGCGTCGAGGCGCAAACCGCCATCCACCGCACCGACATCGTCATCGGCGAACTGGCGCCGGAGCTGGGGGCGCTGACCGATCCGAAGGCCGCGCCGCCGCGCGTGGCCGACGCGCTGGCCGCCATCGCCGGCGCCGATCTGCTGGTGGTCGGCACGCCCGTCTACAAGGGCTCCTACACCGGGCTGTTCAAGCATCTGATCGACTTCATCGACCCCAACGCCTTGGGCGGCGTGCCGGTGGTGCTGACCGCGACCGGCGGCAGCCCGCGCCACGCCCTGGTGATCGAACACCAGCTGCGCCCGCTGTTCGGCTTCTTCCTAGCCCATACGGTGCCGACCGGCGTCTTCGCCCAGGACAGCGACTTCACCGACTACCGCCTGAGCAGCGCCGACATCGCTGCCCGCGCGACCCGCGCCGCCGACGAGGCGGTGCGCATCGCCGCACTCGGCCGGCTGACGGCTCCCACCGCTTCCCTGGCCGCCGCGCCATTGGTCGCCGCCTGATCCTCCCTTCTTCCGCTCCCGGAGACTTCGCCATGACCGCCACCACGACTGCCAATTCCGACGCCGTGAAGTTCGCCTATTGGGTTCCGAACGTGTCCGGCGGCCTCGTCATCAGCAAGATCGAACAGCGAACCAGTTGGGACATCGACTACAACCGCAAGCTGGCGCAGATCGCCGAGCAGGTCGGCTTCGAGTATGCGCTGAGCCAGATCCGCTTCACCGCCGGCTACGGTGCCGACAACCAGCATGAATCGGTCGCCTTCACCCATGCCCTGCTGGCGGCGACCGAGACACTGAACGTCATCGCCGCGGTGCTGCCCGGCCCCTGGCACCCGGCCCTGCTGGCCAAGCAGGTCGCCACCATCAGCCATCTGACCAAAGGCCGCATCGCCGTCAACATCGTCAGCGGCTGGTTCCGCGGCGAGTTCCAGGCCATCGGCGAGCCGTGGCTGGACCATGACGAGCGTTACCGCCGGTCGGAGGAGTTCATTCGCGTCATCCGCGGCGTCTGGTCGGAGGACGATTTCTCCTTTAACGGCGCCCATTACCGCTTCGAGAACTACACGCTGAAGCCGAAGCCGCTGGCCCCGCTGCCGGAGATCTTCCAGGGTGGCAGTTCCCGCGCCGCCCGCGACATGGCGGCCCGCGTGTCCGACTGGTATTTCACCAACGGCAACACGCCGGAGGGCATCAGGGCGCAGATCGACGACATCCGCGCCAAGGAGGCCGGCACCGGCCACCGCGCGAAGATCGGCGTCAACGCCTTCGCCATCGTCCGCGAGACCGAGGAGGAGGCCCGCGCCGTCCTTAGCGAGATTCTCGAAAAGGCCGATCCCGACGCGGTGAAGGGCTTCCATCACGAGGTCCAGAACGCCGGCAACGCCTCGCCGGAGCGCGAGGGCAACTGGGCCAAGTCCACCTTCGAGGATCTCGTCCAGTACAATGACGGCTTCAAGACCAACCTGATCGGCACGCCGCGTCAGGTGGCGGAGCGCATCGTCCACCTGAAATCCATCGGCGTCGATCTGGTTCTGCTCGGCTTCCTGCATTTCCAGGAGGAGGTCGAGTATTTCGGCCGCCACGTCATCCCGCTGGTCCGCGAACTGGAAGCGGCCAGGGAGCGGGAAGCGGTCGCCGCCTGAGCAAGTCCCGCGGGGGAGGCCCACCTCCCTCGCCCCATAACCCGAGGTCTTCAGCGGAGCGCGCCCATGCCGGCCGTCCTTTCCGAACCCTTTGTCTCGCCCGCGGCGGGGAGCGTTCCGTCCGCCCTGGCGGTGGAGGCGCTGTCGCTGTCCTTCGGCGGCGTCACGGCGCTGAGCGACATCTCCTTCGCCGTCGCGCCGGGGGAAATCCGGGCGGTCATCGGTCCGAACGGCGCCGGCAAAAGCTCGCTGCTCAACGTCGTCAGCGGGCTGTACCGGCCCGACCGCGGCCGGGTCTGGCTCGGCGGGCACAGCTTCGCTGCCGTGCCGACCGACCGGCTGGCGAAGCTCGGCGTGTCCCGCAGCTTCCAGAATCTGGCGCTGTTCAAGGGGCTGTCGGTGCTGGACAACGTCGCCGCCGGCCTGTCGCACCGGCTGCGCGCCGGGGTGCTGGCCCAGGTCATCGGCCTGCCGGCCGCCCGGCGGGAACGGGCGGAGGCCCAGGCCAAGGCGGAGGAACTGCTGGCCTTCCTGCATCTCGACGGTGTCCGCGACCGGCCCGCCGGCACCCTGCCCTACGGGATGCAGAAGCGGGTCGAGCTTGCCCGCGCCCTGGTGGCGCGGCCCCGCCTGCTGCTGCTGGACGAGCCGATGGCCGGTATGACCCTGACCGAGAAGCGGGATCTCAGCGGCCACATCCGCGCCGCCCGCGACGATCTCGGCACCACCATCGTGCTGATCGAACATGACGTCGGCGTCGTGATGGGGCTGTCGGACCGCATCGCCGTGCTGGATTACGGCCGGCTGATCGCCGACGGCACACCCGATCAGATCCGCAACGACCCGGTGGTGATCGACGCCTATCTCGGCGTCGCCCACGACCTCGAAGCCGGAGAGGGCATCTGAGCCATGGAGTGGCAATTCTTCACCGAGGTGCTGGTCGGCGGCCTGCTGTCGGGGGTGATGTACTCCCTGGTCGCCATCGGCTTCGTCCTGATCTACAAGACCAGCGGCGTGCTGAACTTCGCCCAGGGCGCGCTGCTGCTGTTCGCGGCGCTGACCTTCGTCAGCCTGACGGAACGCGGACTGCCCATCTGGGCGGCGATCCTGCTGACGCTGGCGGCGATGACCGCCATCGGCGCGCTGATCGAGCGCACGGTGCTGCGCCCGCTGGTCAACCAGCCGCCGATCACCCTGTTCATGGCGACGCTCGGCGTCTCCTACGTCATCGAGGGAGCCGCACAGCTGCTGTGGGGCACCCAGGTGCATGGTCTGGATCTGGGCATCGACGACCTGCCGCTGGAGATCGGCGGCGTGCTGATCAGCAGCTTCGACCTGTTCGCCGCGGCGGTGGCCGGGGCGATGGTGGCGGCGCTGACCCTGTTCTTCCGCTACACCCGCATCGGTCTCGGCTTCCGCGCCGTCGCCGACGACCAGCTGGCCGCGCTGGCGGTGGGGTTGAGCCTGGACCGCATCTGGACCGCGGTGTGGACAGCGGCCGGGGTGGTGGCGCTGGTCGCCGGCCTGTTGTGGGGAGCGCGGCTGGGCGTGCAGTTCTCGCTGTCGCTGGTGGTGCTGAAGGCGCTGCCGGTGCTGGTGCTCGGCGGCTTCGATTCCATCTCCGGAGCCATCGTCGGCGGCCTGATCGTCGGCGCGGTGGAGAAGCTGGCGGAGGTCTATGTCGGCCCGTTCGTCGGCGGCGGCATCGAGGGATGGATCGCCTATGTCGCCGCCCTCGGTTTCCTGCTGATCCGCCCCTCCGGCCTGTTCGGCGCCAAGCCGGTGGAAAGGGTCTGAGCCATGACCGATCTCGCGCTTGAGAAGGCCGGAACCGCCACGGTGCGCCGCCTCTCCCCCGCCCCGTTCGGCATCGGTGCCCTGCTGATCGTCGCCTACGGCGTCCTGCCGCTGGTCGCCAGCGAATATCTGTTCGACGCCATCCTGACGCCCTTCCTGGCGCTGGCACTGGCCGGGCTGGGGCTGAACATCCTGATCGGCTATGCCGGGCAGGTGTCGCTGGGATCGTCGGCCTTCATGGCGGTCGGCGCCTATGCCGCCTACAATCTGGCGCTCCGCCTGCCGGGCCTGCCCTTCCTGGTCGACATCCTGCTGGCCGGGCTGGTCGCCGCCGCGGTCGGGCTGCTGTTCGGCCTGCCCAGCCTGCGGCTGCGCGGCTTCTACCTCGCCGTCTCGACGCTGGCCGCCCAGTTCTTCGTGCAGTGGGTGTTCAACAAGGTCGGCTGGTTCTCCAACGACAGCCCGTCGGGCATCGTCACCGTGCCGCCGCTGTCGGTTGCCGGCCTGCCGCTCGACAGCTCCGCCGGCCGCTATCTGTTCGCGCTCGGCGTGGTGACGGCGGTGACGCTGGCGGTGTGGCGGCTGGTGGAAAGCCCGACCGGCCGCGCGCTGGTGGCCCTGCGCGACCACGAGACGGCAGCACGGGTGATCGGCATCCCGGTGCTGCGGGTCAAGCTGCTGGCCTTCGCCGTCTCCTCCTTCATCATCGGCGTCGCCGGCGTGCTGTGGGCCTTCGCCTATCTGCGCACGGTGGAGCCGGCCGGCTTCAACCTCGACCGCTCCTTTCAAATCCTGTTCATCGTCATCATCGGCGGGCTTGCCTCGCTGCGCGGGGCCTTCCTGGGGGCGGCGCTGATCGTCGTCTTCCCGCTGCTGCTGTCCCGACTGGGCGAGGCGCTGCTGGGCGGGCTGTTCGACAGCGGCGTGCTGGAGATGAGCCAGCGCATCGTGCTCGGCCTGCTGATCGTGACCTTCCTGATCGCCGAACCGGCCGGCCTGACCGCCCTGCTCGACCGGGCCTGGAGCCGGATCGCCGGACGCTTCCGCCGGGCCGGCTGACCGCAAAAAAAACCGGGGCATCCCGCCCCTTTTCAAAAACCGCCCTTTCCAACGGAGACACACCAGATGTCGCGTCCTAACACCCGAACCTTGTCCCTGAAAGCCTTGTCCCTGAAGGCCGCCCTGCTCGGCGCGCTGCTCGGCACCGCCGCCCTGCTGCCCGGCGCGGCACGGGCCGACGAGCAGTATTTCCCGCTGCAAAGCTACCGCGTCGGTCCCTATGCCGCCGGCGGCACCGGCTTCTTCGGCGGCTTCATCGACTATCTGACGCTGGTCAACAACCGGGACGGCGGCGTCAACGGCGTCAAGCTGACCTGGGACGAGTGCGAGACCCAGTACGAGGTCGAACGCGGCGTCGAATGCTACAAGCGGCAGAAGAACCGGCCCGGCGTCGCCGCCTGGAACCCGCTGTCGGTCGGCATCGCCTATGCCATGATCGACGATGTGGGGCGCGACAAGGTTCCGCTGATCACCGTCAACCACGGCCGCACCGACAGCACCGACGGCCGCGTCTTCAAATATGTCTTCCCGCTGCTGCTGAACCCGTACAGCGAAAGCTCGGGCATCGTGAACTACATCGGCACGCGGGAAGGCGGGCTGGAGAAGCTGAAGGGCAAGAAGATCGTGGTGCTCTACCACGGCTCGCCCTACGGCAAGGAGACCATCCCGATCTACCAGCTGCTGGCCGAGAAATACGGCTTCTCGGTCGAGCAGGTCGAGGTGCCGCACCCCGGCAACGAGCAGCAGTCGCAATGGCTGTCGATCCGCCGGACCAAGCCCGACTATGTGGTGCTGCGCGGCTGGGGCGTGATGAATCCGGTGGCGCTGAAGACCGCGCAGAAGGTCGGCTTCCCGGCCGACCGCATCATCGGCAATGTCTGGTCCAACTCCGAAGAGGACGTCATCCCGGCCGGCGACGCCGCCAAGGGCTACACCGCCATCACCACCCAGGCGTCGGGTGCGGACTATCCGGTGCTGCAGGAGATCGCGAAGACGGTCTACGGCGCCGGCAAGGGCAATCTGGACGACAAGAAGCGGATCGGCAGCGTCTATCACAATCTCGGCATCGTGAACGGCATCCTGAACGTCGAGGCTGTGCGCATCGCCCAGGACAAGTTCGGCAAGCGGACCCTGACCGGCGACGAGGTGCGCTGGGGCTTCGAGCATCTGCGGCTCGATCCCGCACGGGTCGAGGCGCTGGGCGCCAAGGGCCTGTTCCATTCCATCAACGTCAGCGTCGCCAACCATGAAGGCGAAGGGCGCGTGACCTTCCAGCAGTGGGACGGCGCCAAGTGGAAGGTGGTGTCCGACTGGATCGCCCCGGACTGGGCCCTGCTGCGCCCGATCATTGAGAAGTCGTCGCTGACCTACGCCGCCGAGCACGGCCTCCAGGTCCGCGACCCCGCCGCCGAAGACGCGAGCAACTGACCGCAGCCCGGAGGAGTTCCGCCACCATGACGATCAACGAGGTGCTGCTGTCGCTGGACGGGGTCGAGGCGACCTACAACCACGCCATCCGTGCGCTGTCGGGCGTCAGCCTGACCGTGCGGACAGGGGAGATCGTCGTCCTGCTCGGCGCCAACGGGGCCGGCAAGACCACCGCCCTGAAGGCGTTGTCCGGCCTGCTGCCGGCGGAGCGCGGCCAGATCGCCGCCGGCAGCATCGTCTATGACGGTGAGGACGCCACCCGCCGCAGCCCGGCCGAGCTGGTGCGCGCCGGGCTGGTGCAGGTGCTGGAGGACCGGCATTGCTTCCGCTCCCTGACCGTCGAGGACAATCTGATTGTCGGCGGTCAGGTGCGGGGCCTGGGCAGCACCGCCCTGCGCTCCGAGTTGGAGCGCATCTACGCCCTGTTCCCCCGGCTGCGCGAGAGGCGCAAGACCCCCGCCGGCCTGACCTCCGGCGGGGAGCAGCAGATGACGGCCATCGGCCGGGCGCTGATGGCGCGGCCCCGCCTGCTGGTGCTGGACGAGCCGTCGATGGGCCTCGCCCCGCTGGTGGTCGAAGGCATCTTCGCCGCGCTGAAGCGCCTGAACCGCGAGGAGGGGCTGTCGATTCTGGTGGCCGAACAGAACTCCACCGTCGCCCTGCGCCATGCCGACCGCGCCAGCGTGCTGGAGACCGGCCGCACCGTGCTGGACGGCTCCGCCGCCGACCTGCGCGACCGCGACGACATCAAGGCCTTCTATCTGGGCTTCGGTGTCGGCAGTCCCGCCGCCGCCGCAACCACCCCTACCGCTGCCTGAGCGGACCAACCCGAAACCGATAAAGGATACGAGACGATGAGCACTGCCGTTCTCGACACAGCCCCCAAAACCTCCGACAGCAAAACCGCCGATCCCGCGCCGCAAGGCGTGCCCGGCCTGCCGCGCCCCGCCAAGCCCGCCCACGTCATCAAGGACGACGCCGAAGCCATCGCGGTGGCGGAGGCGCTGGCCCGCAAGGTCGCCGACAGCGCGTCGAAGCGCGACCGAGAGCGCATCCTGCCGGTGGCCGAACTGGACGCCTTCTCGCAGAGCGGCCTGTGGTCGATCAACGTGCCGAAGGCGTTCGGCGGGCCGGAGGTCTCCTACGCGACGTTGGCCAGGGTGGTGCAGATCGTGGCGGCGGCCGACCCCTCGCTGTCGCAGATCTCGCAGAACCATCTGGGCGTGGTCGCCGCCATCCGCACCGTCTCGGACGAGGCGCAGCAGCGCCTGCTGTTCGGCGAGGTGCTGAAGGGCATCCGCTTCGGCAACGCCTTTTCCGAATTCGGCACCAAGCGCGCCGCCGACTTCGCCACCAGCTTCACCGACGAGGGCGACCATGTGCTGGTGACCGGCCGCAAATTCTACTCGACCGGCGCCCTGCTCGCCCATCTGGTTCCCATTGTCGCGGTGGACGACCAGGGCCGTGCCTGGTACGCCATCGCCGACCGCAACGCCCCTGGCCTGACGGTGATCGACGACTGGTCGGGCTTCGGCCAGCGCACCACGGCCAGCGGCACGGTGATCCTCGACAAGGTGAGGGTGCCGAAGAGCCATCTGGTGCCCGGCTACAAGGGCTATGAGGTGCCGACCGCCGACGGCGCCATCTTCCAGATCATCCAGGTCGCGGTCGACAACGGCATCGCCGAGGCGGCGATCCGCGACACGCTGGAATTCGTGCGCAGCCGCAGCCGTCCCTGGGTGGACAGCGGGCAGGACCGGGCGTCCGACGATCCCTACACCATCCAGGCGGTCGGTCGCCTGACCCTGCGGCTGCACGCCGCCGAAGCCTTGCAGGAAAAGGCTGGCCTCGCGGTGGATGCCGCCGTCGCCGCCCCCGGCGCCGAAACCGTCGCCCGGGCCCAACTGGCGGTGGCGGAGGCCAAGATCCTCAGCACCGAAATCGCGCTGGAGGCGAGCAGCACCCTGTTCGAACTGGCCGGCACCCGCTCCGTCCTGGCCGAGCATAACTTCGACCGACACTGGCGCAACGCCCGCACCCACACGCTGCACGACCCGGTGCGCTGGAAATACGCCATCCTCGGCAACCATGCCCTGAACGGCGTCAACCCGCCGCTCCATGCCTGGAGTTGACAGCAGGAGTTGAGCCGACGGGACAGGATCGGTGCGGCGGCGGCCACCGGGGATCGTCCGGATGCTCAGGCCGCCGCCGCATCCCGGAAGAGGCAGCGGGCGTCGCCAGCGGTTCCGATGGTCAGCACGGCGGCTTGCAGGCGGTCGACCGCCGGTTCGGCCAGCACCCGCGCCGCATTGGCGCGGAACTTCGCGATCACGGCCGCATCGTCCATCGGACGTTCGCGGCAGCCGCGCGGATGGGACAGCCGCGGCCCCTCGAACCAGCGCCCGCGCGCATGCACCCGCACCTGTCCGGCGGGCCGGCGCGTCTCCCCGCCCATCGCCCCGTCGATTTCAGGATCGACGGCCGCGATGACGCGGGCGGCCAAAGCCGCGCGGTCATCGTCGGCGAGGGCTCCGGCGACATGCCAGTCCACCGGCGGCAGCCCCAGCGCGAGGCAGGCAAGACAGTAAGGCAGGCTGAACTGCGCATCGACCATGGTGGCGGGGGCCGCATCCATGAAGTCGCGCGCCATACCGGCGGAGGTCAGAACCTCGATTCGCTCGATCTCACCGGCCGCCAGCCCGTGGCTGTCGCGCAGAATCTCGAAGGATTCCAGCGCCGTGTGCATCAAGCGGCAGGCCGGATAGGCCTTGAAGCTGGCATGGCGTGTCCACCAGACCTCTCCCAGCCCATCACACAGGACGTCCGGATCGAAGCGGTCCGAACCGATCATCCGCCAGAACCCGGTCGGCCCGTCGAGCACATCGGCGGCACCGACCAGCCCAGCCATGGCGTAGCCGACGGCACGCAGCCCGGCCTCCGCGGCGGGGGCGTTGAAATCCTTGAAGGACACCAGCGGGCGGGCATCCCAATTGTAGCGCCGCAGGCTCGGCACCGGCGCCAGCGTGCCGGCGAAGCCGAATGCATTGGCGAGATCGGTGCCACCAAGCCCGAGAAGGCGTCCGTAGACGGCAGCCGCCGCCAGCGACTGGTGCTGGCACACGCCATAGACCTGCCGGAACCGCTCCTGGCTCGGCTGGATCGACAGGATGATGCGGGCGTTGATCTCATAGGCGGCGGCAAGCGCCGCCAGCAGCGTTGCGCCGTCGGCACCGGACACGGCCACGCCGCTCAGCGCGGCGGCGACCAGCGTCGCGCCCGGATGCCCCATGCCCTTGCCGTCGACCTCGAAGCCGTCGTCATGATCGAGCGCGTTCATCGCCGTGGAATTGACGAAGGCAGCTCCGGCCGGCGCGAGCGACACCCCCATGCCCGGCACCGGACAGGGGCCGTCGGCACAGTCCGCCCGCACGGCGGCCAGCACGCGCCGGGTCAGATCGGTGTCCGCACCGGCGAGGCCGCAACCGAGCGCGTCGAGCAGATGCAGGGTGATCTTGGCGAGGACGTCGGCGGGGATGTCCGCCACCTCCAGCCCCGCCGCGAAATCGGCCAGACGCCGCGTCAGCGAGGTCATGGAGTGTTCATCGGCGTCGAGACGGGGTGCATGGGCGAACCGTCAGAACCGGAAGGCGGTGAAACGGTCGAGGAAGCGCCGCGTGCGCTCCTCGCGCGGGGACTTCAGCACCTGCTCGGGCGGGCCGTCCTCCAGGATGCGGCCCTCGTGCAGGAACAGGATGCGGGTGGCGAAGTGATAGGCGAAGCCCAGCTCATGCGTCACCAGCAGCATGGTCCGCCCGTCCTCCGACAGGTCGTTGATGACGCCGAGCACCTCCCCCACCAGCTCCGGATCGAGCGACGAGGTCGGCTCGTCGAACAACAGCACCTCCGGGTCCATCGCCAGGGCGCGGGCGATGGCGACGCGCTGCTGCTGGCCGCCGGACAGGCGGGCCGGATGGGCGTCGGCCTTGCCGCCGAGGCCGACGCGTTCCAGATGCCGCTGCGCCGTCCGCCGCGCCTCGGCCTTCGGCCGGCCGAGCACCGACAGTGGCCCCTCCATCACATTCTCCAGCGCGGTCATGTGCGGGAACAGGTTGAACTGCTGGAACACCATGCCGACCCGCGCCCGCAGGCGGTTCAGCTCGGCCTCGCGGTAGCGGGTGGCGCCGCCGGCCGCCGGCTTGCCCACCGCCTCGCCGTCGAGGATCAGGCGCCCCCTGGTCGGCATCTCCAGCACGTTCATGCAGCGCAGAAGCGTGCTCTTGCCCGACCCGCTGGAACCGAGGATCGCGATGCGCTCGCCCCGGCGGACCGACAGGTCGATGCCCTTCAGCACCTCGGTGGAGCCGAAGCTCTTGTGCAGGTCCTCGACCTGCAACACGACGTCGCCGGCCACGGTCATGCCCGTCCCGCCGCGAAGTGCCGTTCCAGCGCGTAGGATGCCAGCGTGAAGGGGTAGATCAGCAGGAAATAGATCATGGCCACGACGGTGAAGGTTTCCATGGGAATGTAGTTCTGGCTGCTGAACAGCCTTGCGGTGTACATCAGCTCGTGCACGGTGATGATCGAGGCGACCGAGGTGTTCTTGGCGAGTTCGACCGCGCGGTTGGTGAAGGCCGGAACCATGCGCCGCACCGCCAGCGGCAGGATGATGCGGCGCAGCAGCCGCAGCCGCCCCATGCCGAGCGCCCGCCCCGCCTCCCACTGCCCAGCCGCAACCGACTGGATTCCGCCGCGGTAGATCTCGGCGCAATAGGCCGACGCGTTCAGGCTCAGGGCCAGTGCCGCGGCTGCGAAGGCCGGCAGTTGGATGCCGCTCACCACCGGCAGCGCGTAGTAGAACCAGATGAGTTGGACCAGGACCGGGGTGTTGCGGAACAGCTCGACATAGCCGCGCGCCGGCCAGGCGATCCAGCGCCGCGGCGAGAGGCGGGCGAGACCGACGAGCAGGCCGCCGGACAGGCCGGCGGCGAGCGCCACCGCCCACAGCGCCAGCGTCAGGCCGCAGGCTTCGAGAAGCAGGTCGATGTTGGCGAAGACCTCGCCGAACTGAAGCTCCGGCATCGTGATCGTCGGCATCGTCACCGCGCTCCCGCCCGGCGGCCGCGGGCCTCCAGCCACTCCGCGATCTGGCTGGCGGAGAACAGGACGACGAAGAACAGTCCGGCCACCACCGTATAGACCTCCAGCGGGCGGTAGGTCTGGGTCACGATCACCATGGCGCTGTAGATCGTCTCGTGGAAGGCCAGCGCCGCGGCCAGCGTCGTGGTCTTCACCAGTTCGAAGCTGCGTTCGACGAAGGGTGCCGCCATCCGGCGGGCGGCCTGGGGCAGGATGATGCGGCGCATCAGCCGCACCCGCCCCATGCCGAGCGCCCGGCCGGCCTCCCACTGGCCGGTCTCGACCGACAGGATGCCGCCGCGGAACACTTCGGCGAAGAAGGCGGCGGACTGGACGCCCAGCGCCGCCAGGGCGGCGGCGAAGGGCGGCAGGGTCAGCCCGAACGCCATCGGCAGGCCGTAGAAGAACCAGAAGAAATGAACCAAGGGCGGCGTGTTGCGGTAGAATTCGGTGAAGGCCAGCGCCGGCCAGGACAGCGTCCGCCGGCCCGACAGGCGCATCGCCGCCAGCACGCCGCCGATCGCCACCCCCACCGCGATGCCGCAGACCGACAGCAGCAGCGTCTGGCCCAGACCGGCCAGCAGGATGTCGGCATTGCGGGCGACGGCGAAGAAATCCCAGACATAGCCCATCAGGCGTTCCTGCGCTCCCGTTCCTGCGCTGCGAGACCGCCCCCGGACCGGCCGGGGGCGGATGGCCGGGTCAGGTCCGGGACCATTGCTCGCGCACGAGGGCCGGAGCATCCTTGGGATCGATCCCGCGGAAGGCGAGGAACTCCTCGTAGATCTTCTGGATCCGGCCCGATTCATAGAGTGACTGGATGGCGATGCCGACCCAGTCGCGCCATGACTTGTCCACGTCGCGGCGCACGCCGGCGCTGGTCGAGGCGGCACGGATCGGGTCGGGCAGCAGAACGGTGCCGCGCTTCACGCGGCTGCGCAGCATGACCAGCGCCGGATGGAACAGCGAGACCGCATCGACGCGTCCGGAGACGAAAGCGGCCCCCACCTCGTCGATGTTGGGGAAGCGCTCCAGCTTGGCATTGGTCAGGCGGACGGTCAGTTCGCGGTCCGGCGAGGTGCCGAGCACGACGCCGATGCGCACATCGGGCTTGTCGAGGTCGCTCCAGCTCTTCGCCGCCAGACCGTCGCGGGCGAGGATGCCGAGCGCATAGTAGAACATCGGCTGCACCGGGAAATCGACGGCGAGCGCACGCTGGGGCGTCGCGTCCATGGCGAACAGCACGTCGAACTGCCCCGCCTGGAGGCCGGCGACCGCGGTTCCCCAGGTCGTCTCGACGGCGACCGGCTTGACGCCGAGTTCCTCGGCCAGGGCGACACCGGCGCCCCAGCCGATCCCCTTCCACTCTCCCGACCGCTGGTCCTTGAAGAACCAGGGCTCGCCCGGCGGCGTTCCGATCCGCAGTTCGCCGCGGTTGCGAACCTGCTGGAGCGTATCCGCGGACTGCTGCGCCGCCGCCGGCGCCGGCGTGACGGCGACCAGCGAGGCCCCGGCCCCCGCGCCGGTCAGCATGATCGCACCGAGCGCCCTGCGCCGCTGAATCTTAACTTCATCCATGGTCTGCACTCCCTTTTCCCAAAGGGTTATCGATGGCTTTGTTGTTTCGCAACACAAAAGCGTATGCATACTGTGAATTATTAGAATTCACATCTTGATAGTGTTTTTATCTGTCGTTTCGAGAGCGTCGGGACGCCACGCAACGCCGATGAATGCGGCTCCATGGCCCGGCTCACGCTCCATTGCGTTATTTCCTATTTATAAGATATAGTTTAAAAATGAACAACCAATTTATATGGTGAATTATATGATCGACGTGGCAGTGCCCTCCTCCAGCCGACGGGCACGCTTGCGCTGCCTGCCGGAAGCGCCGACCTGGATTCTGGCGCTGGTCATTTATGGGGGTTGGGGAGTGCTGACATGGTTCGACCATGCCCTGCCCTGGTGGGTGGTGCTGCCGCTGGGATCCTGGCTGATCGCCTGGCACATGTCGTTGCAGCACGAGGTCATCCACGGCCACCCGACCCGCTCGACGAGGATCAATGCGGCGCTGGGATTCGCCCCGCTCAGCCTCTGGCTTCCCTATGAGCGCTACCGTCAGTCGCACACCACCCATCATCGCGAAGAGTGGCTGACCGATCCAGTCGAGGATCCGGAATCCCGCTATGTCACCCCGGCGCATTGGGCGGCGCGCGGTCCGCTGGCGCGGACCCTTCTGCGGGTCGACAACACGCTGGCCGGCCGCCTGACCATCGGCCCGGCCCTCGCCATCGCCGGCTTCCTGCGCGGCGAGGCCGTCCTGCTGGCGCGCGGCGACCGCGAAGCCTGGACCATCTGGTTGACGCATGGCGCGGCAGCGGGGGCGGTCGCCGCCTGGGTGATTCTGGTCTGCGGGATTTCGCTGTGGACCTATGCGCTGCTCTATGCCTATCCCGGTTTCGCCCTGGCCCTGGTCCGGTCCTTCGCTGAGCATCGCGCCGCCGGGGACAGCGACCACCGCACCGCCATCGTCGAGCGCGCGCCGCTGTTCGGGCTGCTGTTCCTCCACAACAACCTGCATGTCGTCCATCATCTGCGGCCGGACCTGCCCTGGTACGCCATCCCCGCCTATTACCGTGCGAACCGGAGCGCGCTGATCGCCCGGAACGGCGGTCTGGTCTACCGGGGGTACGGCGAGGTGGCCCGTCGCTATCTGTTCACCCCGCACCACCAGCCGCCCCACCCCTTCACCCACTGACCCCGACAGGGGGTTGAGGACGCGAAGCACCCATCATGCGAAGCGAAGAGTCTGCCCGACACCCAGCCGGGCAGCCTTCTCCAGCAGCGCATGGCCGAGCGCGATGTCGCTGAGGCTGAGGCCGCGATGCCAGAACAGGATGGTCTCCTCGTCGCTCTCGCGGCCCGGCCGCAGGCCCGCGACGATCTGGCCGAGTTCGGCATGCAGGTTTTCCTCGCTCAGCCGGCCGCTGTCGACATGGGCGCGGAGCGCGCCGAAGGGCAGTCCCTTGCGGCACTGGCCCCAGTCGTCCACCACCATCTTGTCCATGATGTCGGTCAGCGACAGCTCGACCGCGCTCATGGTGCCGTAGGGCACGACCAGCGCCCCCTTGGCGATCCAGTCGGTCTTCAGCAGCGGCGCCGGTTCCGGCAGGCGCGAGGCTTCGACCACGATGTCGGCGCCGCGCACGCAGCTCTCCCAATCCTCCGTCGCCACCACCGGCTTGCCGAGGTCGCGCGACAGCCGCGCGGCGAAGCCGTTGCGGCTGTCGGGACGGCGCGAATGGACGCGGATTTCATCGAAGTCGAACAGCCGGTCGAGCAGCCGGACATTCCAATAGGCGGTGCCGCGCGCGCCGATGTGACCGAGGATACGGCTGTCCTTGCGCGCCAGATGCTTGGCGCCCAGCGCGGTGACGGCGCCGGTGCGCATCTCGGTGATGCCGGTGGCGTCGATGAAGGCCTTCGGCATTCCGGTCTCGGGATCGAACAGGTTGAGTACCGCCATCTCCGACGGCAGGCCGCGCTTGTAGTTGTCGACGAAGTCGCCGACCACCTTGACCCCGGCGACGCCGAGCGGCTTCACCACGCCGCGCAGCACGTTGAAGTGCCCCTTGGCCGAACTTTCGGGAATCAGGTGGACGCGCGGTTCGATCACCGTCCGGCCGCTGCCCTGGGCGTGGAGCGCCTGCTCCACCGCCGCCAGGATCTCATCGTCGGTCAGTGCCAGCCGGTCGACGTCCGGGCCGTTCAGATAGGAAATGCTGATGTCCGCCATCGCGGGAACTCCGTTCACGCTGCCGCCAGGGAGGCGAGCAGGGGTTTGTGGCAGGCGACACGGCGCCCGTCGGTCAGGGTATGTTCCGCCGGCTCCTCGGCGCGGCAGCGCGCATCGGACAGTGGGCAGCGGGGGTGGAAGGCACAGCCGGACGGGGGAGTGCGCGGACTGGGCACCTCGCCGGGCAGCGGTGGTGCGCGGTGCCGGTTGCCGGGATCGAAGCGGGGAACCGCCGCCAGCAGTGCTCGCGTGTAGGGATGCGCGGGGGCGTCCAGCACATGCTCCGCCGGCCCGACCTCGACCGCACGGCCGAGATAGAGCACCAGCACCCGGTCGGACATGGCGCGCACCACGTCGAGATTGTGCGACACCATCAGGATGGTCAGGCCGAAATCGCGCTGGAGATCGACCAGCAGATTGACGATGTCGCCCTGCACCGACAGGTCGAGCCCGGCGGTCGGCTCGTCTGCGACCAGCAGGCGCGGCCGCAGCACCAGCGCGCGGGCGATGCCGACCCGGCGCGCCTGCCCGCCGCTGATCTGGTGCGGATGCTTGTCCAGCACCGACTCCGGCAGCCCGACCCGGCGCAGCAGGTCGAGCACGCCCGGCCAGGCATCCCACTCCGCCACGCCATGGATGCGCAGCGGTTCGGCCAGCAGGCTGCGGACGGTCATGCGCGGCGACAGGGCGGCGGCCGGATCCTGGAAGATCATCTGGGCGTCGCGGCGGAACGCCTTCGCCTCGCGCCCGCGCAGATCCCCGAGGCCGCGCCCGTCGAAACGCACCGTTCCCGCCGTCGGCGGCACCAGCCCCAGCGCGGTGCGGATCAGCGAGGATTTGCCGGACCCGCTCTCCCCCACCACGCTCAGGGTCTCGCCGGGATGGAGGTCGAACGACACCGCGCGCACCGCCGGGACGGTGCCGTAATTCAGCGACAGTCCATCGAGAGACAGCAGGGCGAGCGACAGCAGGGGATGACTCACGGCCAATTTCCTCAGACCAATTTCCTCAGACCAGGGCGCAGGCGACGGATCGGCCGCTGCCGAGCGTGCGCAGCGGCGGCACCGCAGCCCGGCAGGGCTCCGCTGCCTGCGGGCAGCGCGGGGCGAAGACGCAACCCTGCGGCAGGCGCGTCGCGTCCGGCACCTCGCCGGGGATCGAGGCCAGCGTGGCGCGCCGGGCGACGCCGGGGCCGATCTCGCAGGCCAGCAGGGCGCGGGTGTAGGGGTGGCGCGGGTCGCCCAGCACGGCGGCCGCCGGTCCGCTCTCCACCAGCGTTCCGGCATAGAGCACCGCCACGTCGTCGCACAGCTGCGACACCAGCCCCAGGCTGTGGGCGATCAGCAGGATGGTGCCGCGATAGTCCTGCCGAAGCTCCTCGATCAGGGCGACGATCTGCCCTTCGATGGTGGGGTCCAGCGCGGTCGTCGGCTCGTCCGCGATCAGCAGGTCGGGCTCGGCCAGCAGGGCGGCGGCGATCATGATCCGCTGGCGCATGCCGCCGCTGAACTGGTGCGGGTAATCGGACAGCCGCCGTTCGGCGTCGGGAATGCCGACGCGGGCCAGCATCGCCGCCGCCCGTGCCAGCAGGGCTCGGCGCCTGTCCTTCGGGCGCTTGGCGCGTTGCAGATCGACCAACTGGGTGCCGATCCGGAAGACCGGGTTCAGCGCCGCCATCGGGTCCTGGAAGATCATCGCGAAGCGGGTGCCGCGCAGTGCCGCCAGCTCGCGGTCGGGCAAGGCCAGCAGGTCGCGCCCGCCATAGCGGATGCTGCCCTCCAGCCGCGACAGGTTGCGCGGCAGCAGGCGCGGGATGGCCGAGGCCAGGGTCGATTTGCCCGACCCGGATTCCCCGACCAGCCCGACGACGCGCCCGCGCCCGAGGTCCAGCGACACGTTGCGCAGCACGTCGGCCGGGCCGGCGCCGGTCGCGAAGGAAACCGACAGGTCGCGGATGGCGATCAGCGGCTCCGCCTCTTGCGGGGAAGCGGTCACGGTTCCGTCCTCAGCTTCGGATCTATGGCATCGCGCAGCGCTTCGCCGAACAGGGTGAAGCCCAGCGTCGCCAGCGTCAGCACCGCACCGGCGGCGATCACCGGCCAGGGCGATTGCGACAGGGTGATGTAGCCGTCATGCAGCAGCGTTCCCCAGCTTGCGCGCGGCGGCGGCACCCCGACGCCGAGGAAGCTCAGGCCCGCCTCGATGGTGATGACGACGGGCACGTCCATGCTGGCCAGCACCACCAGCGGCCCCAGGATGTTGGGCACCAGATGATGCAGGGCGATGCGCAGCGGCGAGGCGCCCAGCACGCGCTCGGCCTCCAGGAAGGGGCTGTTGCGCAGGCTCAGCGTCTGCGCCCGCGCCACCCGGCCGAAATGCGGGACCAGCGTCACGGCGACGATCAGGATCACCTTGTCCAGCCCCGGCCCCATCAGCGCCACCACCGCCAGCGCGAAGACGACGATGGGAAAGGCGCTGACGATGTCGAAGGCGGCGAGGATCGACCGCTCAGCCCGCGGCGGCGCGTAGGCGGCGGCGATGCCGAGCAGGGTGCCGGCGGCGAGCGCCACGGCGATGGTCGAGAGCGCCACCAGCAGCGCCACCCGCCCACCGTCGGCGATCCGGCTCAGCAGGTCGCGGCCGAGATGGTCGGTGCCGAGCCAATGCGCCGCCGACGGCCCGCCGAAGCGGGCCAGGATGTCGAGCCTGTTGGGATCATGGGGAACCAGCGACGGCCCGGCCAGCCCGAGCAGCAGCACCGCCGCGACCAGCAGCAGCCCCGCGCGTCCGCCCGGCTCCCGCCAGATGCGGTTCAGGACGGCGTGCATCAGCGGTCTCCCGCCCGGCGGATGCGCGGGTCGAGCCAGGCATAGCTGAGATCGACGGCCAGATTGGTCAGGGTGAACAGCGCCACCACCACCAGCACGCAGGCCTGCACCACCGGGTAGTTGCGCGAGGAGATCGCGTCGTAGACCAGCGTGCCGATGCCGGGCCGGGCGAAAACGATCTCGGCGAAGATGGCGCCGCCGAGCAGCCGGCCGACGCCCAGCCCGAGGATCGCCACCGTCGGGGTGGCCGCCGGCTTCAGGGCGTATTTGTAGACGATCGTCCGGTCCGGCACGCCATAGGCACGCAGCGTGCGGATGTGCGGCTCGCCCAACACCTCCAGCAGCGAGGCGCGCAGCAGCCGGGCGATGTAGCCGATCCAGCCGAGCGCCAGCGACACCGCCGGCAGGGCCAGCCGCGCCAGCTGGTCGCCGATGTCCCCCGACCGGCTGACGCCCAGCACCGGGAACCAGTCCAGCCAGATGGAGAAGACCAGCAGCAGCAGGATCGCCACCACGAAGTTCGGGATGGCGATGAAGCCGATGCTGACCGCCGCCGCCGCCCGGTCCAGGACGCTGCCCGGATGCGTCGCTGCGTAGCAGCCGAGCGGCACGCCGAACAGCACGGCGATGGCGATGGCCGACAGCGTCAGGGTGACGGTATAGGGCAGCACCTCCACCACCAGCGCCGCCACCGGGCGCCCCGACACCACGTCGGTGCCGAGATCGCCGTGCAGCACGTTCCAGACGAACAGGGCGAAGCGCTCGTGCACCGGACGGTCGAGCCCCATCGCCTGGGCGAAGGCCTGCACCGCCTCCGGCGTGGCGCGGGGGCCGAGCAGCACCTGCGCCGGGTTGCCGGAGATGAACAGGGTCAGCACGAACAGCAGGGCGACCGCCCCCGCCAGCACCAGCAGGGTGGAGGCGAGGCGCTGCCCGGCATGCCGCAGGAGGACCGGCAGGGCTCCCGCCACGGTCAGGCCGCGCCGAAGCGGTTGAACAGCTGGTCGTCGCCGTTGGGCAGGATGCCCGGCACCAGCCAGTCCTTCAGGGCATAGACGTTGACCTCGTGGGTCAGCCAGATGAAGGCGGCGGACTCGTCGATCAGTTTCTGCGCCTCGATGTAGAGCCGGGCGCGCTCGGCCGCGTCGGTGATGGCGCCGGCCTTGGCGAACAGCGCGTCGTATTGCGGATTGTTCCAGCGCTGCCAGTTCCAGCTGCCGATCTGGGCTGCGGTGAACCATTGCAGCTGGAAGGACGGGTCGGCCTTGCCGCCGAAACGCTGGAGCGACAGCTCCAGATTTTTGCCGGCCTCGCCATTGCCGGCCGACCAGTAGCTGCCGCCCTCCTGCACGTCGAGGTCCAGCGTGATCCCGGCCTCGGCAAGCTGGGCCTGGATGATGATGCCGGCATTCTGGTAGGCCGGCTTGTTGAGCAGCGTCAGCCGGGTGCGCAGGCCGGAGACGCCGGCCTCGGCCAGCAGTTTCTTCGCGGCGGCGACATCGCGGGCGCGGCGCGGCGCATCCTTCCAATAGCCGAGCAGCCCCGGCGCCACCGGGGCATAGGCCCGGCCGACCGCGCCGTTGTAGGCGCCCTCGATCACCTGATCGACGTCGATGGCAAGCCGGATCGCCTGACGGACGCGCAGGTCGGTGAAGGGCGCCTTCTCGACATTGATGCCGATCCACACGAAGTTGATCGAATCCTGCTTGAGGATCTTGGTGCCCGGTATCTTGGCCACGTCGGCGGCGTTCGCCGGCTCGATGGCGGTGAATTGCAGCTCGTCGGCGCGGAAGGCCAGCTCGGCGGTCTTCGGATCGCGCACCGGGCGCAGAACGATCTCCTCGAAGCCGGGCTTCGGCCCCTGGAAGTCCGGGTTGGCGCGCAGGACCACGCGCTCGTTGGGACGCCATTCGGCCAGCCGGTAGGGGCCGGTGCCGATGACCTTCGTCGGCTGGTCGGCACGGTAGGCCCCGGCCTCGAACGCCTTGCGCGAGACGATCAGGCCGGAATTGTCGGGCAGCACCACCTGCCACAGCGCCGGGGCAGGGGTCTTCAGCTTGATCCGGCCGGTGTAGGTGCCGGTGACCTCGACCTCCTCCAGCGCCGCCAGATCCTTGCCGTGCAGCGGAAGCTTGCCGTCGGGACCGGGCTTGATCGCCCGCTCGAACGAGAACTTCACGTCGTCGGCGGTCAGTTCGCCGAAGCCGTCGTGGAATTTGAGGCCGGGTTTCAGCTCGAACTCGATGACGGTGTCGGACACCTGCTCGATGCGCTTGGCCGCCGACAGTTCCCACTCGAAGCTGCCGGGCTTGAAGGCGATCAGCCCCTGCAGGACGGAGCGCAGGATGTTGCCCTCCGGATAGCTCAGCCGGTTCAGCGGGTCGAAGGGCGGCTGCACGTCGCGCGGCAGCGCCAGCGTGATGCTTTTGCGGCCCGCTCCCTTCTCGGACTGGGCGAGAACCGGCAGGGAGAAGCCGGTGCCGGCGACACCGAATGCCGCCCCGGCGGCCAGAAGCTGGCGCCTCGTCACATCGACCATGGTGGTGATCCTTCCTGTCTTGCCTGCGTTTTCGATGGTGCGTGCGTTTCGGATGGATGGGGGTCAGCCCGGCGCCGGGTAGCCGGCGGCCAGCGCCTCGGCGGCCCAGCGTTCGGTGACGGCGTAATCCGCCGGATCGGTAACGGCGAACCCGGCCAGCACCAGCGCGTCGCGCACAGCCTCCAGGGCGGGCGCCTCGCCGCTGGCCAGGAAGGCGGCGCGCAGGGCCTCCACGGCCTCGTCCGGGACCGACGGGCTGGCGACCAGCGGCGGCATCGGCACCGGGTCGGTGCTGGCGACGATGCGGATGCGCTTTCCTAGTTCGGGATCGTGGCGCAGCATAAGCTCCAGCGTGTAGCCGTCGAGCGGCGCCACATCGGCGCTGCCGTCCAGCACGGTGTCGAGCACCCGTTTCGGCGTCACGCAGGGGCCGACCGTGGCGGCGTAGAGGTTTGGCCGTTCAGCCGTGCGGAAGCGAAGCAGATGGTGCCGCGGGGCGTTGTAGCCGGACTGGGAGTGGTCCACCGTGAAGGCCAGCCGCCCGCCGAAACTGTCCTCCAGCCGGTGGATGGCGGACTCCGCCCGGACCACGAAGTCGGTCCGGTATTCCGCCCGCCCGCCATAGCGGGCCGCCGCCGGCACCGGGGCGGCGACGATGCGGTGCCGGGAGCCGGCGCGGACGAAGGGCCAACCGCACATGAAGGTGGCGCCAAGATCGTCACGACTCCACAGATCCTCCAGCCGGGCCGGGAATGCATGGTCGAGCACCGCAAGCGGCACGCCGGACCGCGCGGACACCCAGTCGAACAGCGCCCGCCACGCAGCGGCAGCATCGGCGTTCGGCGCGTACATGCGCGCATTGGCGGCCAGCGCCCCGCCTTCCCCGCTCCCACCCACGACCGCCATATTTCACCATAGATCTGTGTTTTTCTGATTTTAGCCGATTAAATTGATAGACAAATATCGTGGCGATCAATAGGAAAATGATTTGGAAACTACAGATGTGATCTGGAAATGCGGCAGGACCCTTTGGTGCTCGGCGCCGGCCCGTTGACGATCGAGGCGGTGGTCGGGGTGGCGCGGCAGCGGCGGACAGTCGCCCTCGGTCCGCTGGTGGCGCCGCGCATCGCCGCGGCCCGCGCGGTGGTCGAACGGCTGGCGGACGCTGAAGTCCCGGTCTATGGCCTGACGACCGGGCTCGGAGCCGGCGTGGACACCCGGCTGACGGCCGACGACCTCATCGCCTTCCAGCAGCGGGCGGTTCCGGCCCGCGCCGTCGGGGTGGGACAGCCCCTACCGACCGACATCCTGCGCGCAATGATGCTGGTCCGCGCCGCCGGTTATGCCGCAGGCGGCAGCGGGTCGTCGCCGGCGATGTTGCAGGCACTCGTCGCCGCGTTGAACGCCGGCTTCCATCCGCAGGTGCCGTCCAAGGGCTCCATCGGCGCCGACGATCTGGCTCCGCTCGCCCATCTCGGCCGCGCCCTGCTCGGCGACCCGGACACCGAAGCGGAGGTCGGCGGGGACATCCTGCCCGCCGATGCGGCCCTCGCGCGTGCCGGACTGACGCCACCGGTCCTCGGCCTCAAGGACGGTCATGCCGTCGTCGTCGCCAACGCCCTGTCGGTCGGCCAGGGATGCCTGGTGCTGGAGGATGCCCGCGTGGCGCTGGACGCGATGGACGCGGCGGCGGCACTGAGCTGCGAAGGGTTCCGGGCGCAGCTGGAGCCGCTCGACCCGCGCGTCCAGCAGGCACGGCCCGCCCCCGGACAGGCGGAGGCGGCGGCCCGGCTGCGGGCCTTGCTCGCCGGCAGCGCGCTGGAGAAGCCGGGGGCCGCGAGGCGCCTCCAGGACCCGTTGAGCTTCCGCTGCCTCGCCCCGGTCCATGGCGCCGTCCGCGTGACGCTGGAGGCCGCGCGCGAACCGGTCGCCATCGAACTGAATGCCGCCGCCGACAACCCTCTGGTGGTCATCGCCGAAGAGGGCGGACAGGATTGGATGCTGCACAACGGCAATTTCGACATGACCGCCCTGGTTCTGCGGTTCGAGGCGTTGGGACAGGCGCTGGCCCAGGCGGCGACCATGGCCGCCCACCGCACGATGAAACTGATGTCCCCCGCGGTTTCCGACCTGCCGCGCTTCCTCACCCCGCAGGGCCAGAGCCGCACCGGCTTCGCCACCGTCCAGAAGACGATTGCGGCGCTGGAGGCGGAAATCCGCCATCTCGCCTTGCCGGCCTCGCTCGGCGTCCTGCCGGTTGCGGACGGCATCGAGGACCATGCCTCGATGGCGCCAGCCGTCGTCGCCAAGACCGGCGAGATCGTCGAGCGGCTGCGCTGGCTGACCGCAATCGAACTGGCGGCGGCGGCACAGGCGGTGGATTTGCGCGGTCCCCTCGTCCTCGGCGCCGGCACCGGCGCGGTGCACGCTTTCGTCCGCAGTCTCGTGCCGCCGCTGGACGAGGACCGCTCGCAAGGACCCGACTTCGAGCGGTTGGCGAGAGCGATCGCGGCTTCGCCTCCATCCTTCGCGACCGCCACATCCAGATGATCGCCGAAACCGGGCGGATGAGGTGGCAGCAGACCGGCGACGATAACAAGAGGGCCGGCGTGGAGAGCCAAAGGGCGCGCTGAAAGGGCATCCTCGGCGAGAGGCCGCGACTTCAATCCGATAGGTTCAAGGTCTCGACCAGCCGGGCAGCGCCAATCGCTCCAGGCAGCGGTCGACACGACGGAGGTCGGTGGCCTCTTCCATCGAAAGCCCAAACCGCCCGATATCCGACAGCAGGGTCTGATGGCTGGGCATCGCTCCCCGGCGCCCGACAGAGATGGCCTGAATGTCCCAGGGCGATGTGACTGCTGAATGCGGTTTGCCGCGCCGTCACCCTGAACCGCACCGGCGCGGGGTGGGGTGACTGGATGAATGGCTGGCCGGGCTTAGTCCGACCCGCTGCGTCGCCGGGTGCTGAAGGCGGTTTGAACAGGCGCGGCGCGCTGTCCGATGGGAACCGTTCCCATCGAACGGACCGGCAGGACCACACGTTTAAGCGGGTCGGCGGTCATCGGCACGTCCATGGCACGGGGGCGCCGTGCAATGGGAACCGTTCCCATTGCACGATCCCCCGACTACGCCTTGCGCTGTTCAAGCAGCGTGTCGATCAGCGACCGCATCCGCATCAGCCGCTGCCAATCCTCGTCGGTCAGCGGACGCGGCTTCTCTACCATCGCGCTGATGGTTTCCTGAGCCCGGTTGAGGACGCGGAACACCCGCTGCGGCAAGGCGCTCAGCGCCATCTCCGGCGAGCCGTCGGCCGGGTTGTGGGGAAGGCGCTCGCCCTCCTCCTCGGCGCTCTTGCGCTGCGGCGGCTCACCATCCGGATCGGGATTTCCCGGCTCGTCACCGCTCTTCCATTGAGCCCACATGGCAAGGGCGGACGCTTCCGACGCGGCCCGGGTCAGGGTGAGGAGGAAGCGGAGCGTCGGCTCATGCTCCGCATATTCCTTGCGGACCAATCCAGGCAGGGATTGCAGGCGGAGCAGCTTGGAGATCATGCTGCGATCCTTGCCGACGATGCCGGCAAGCGCCTCGTCCGTGTAGCCGTGACGCTCCTTCAACCCCTGCAACGCATCGGACTGCTCGAACGGAGACAGGTCGACACGCTGCACATTCTCGACCAGCGCCACCTCGAGCGGATCGCCGGCGGTCAGGACCGCGGTGATGGTCGGCCAGCCCAGCGACCGGGCGGCCCGCCAACGCCGCTCGCCCCACACCAGAAGATATTCGCCGTTGGCCTGCTGCTGCACACCGATCGGCTGCTTCAGGCCATGCCGGTCGAGCGAGGCGGCCAGAGACGCCAGATCCTCCTCCCGGAAGATCTTGCGCGGCTGGTCGGGATTGGTCACTACCAGCCCGATGTCGCAGGCGAAAGGCCGCTCGAAGGGGACGGCCTTGCCGGTCAGCGCGTTGCTGTCGAGCCGCACCGGGCTGGCGCTGTTCTGATCGCTGCTCTTGGCGATAAGCCCCATGTTGGAGCGCGGAATGCCCTTAGCCATGCGTCATCACTCCATGACTGGCCCGAACGATGCGGCGGTCGCGTTCCGCGATCAGGGTCTGCACCACCAGATCGAAGGTTCCGATCCCCGGCGCCTTGGCGTTGAAGGCGACCAGCGCATCGCCGCCGGCCGAGGATTGCGGGTAGAGCGTGGTGTTGGGAATCGGCGGGAAAATGTGAACCTCCTGCCCGTAGGTGTCGTGCATGTCCTTCAGCGTGGCCTGATCCTGGGTCGTGCGGCCGGAATAGAAGGTCGGGACGATGCCGAGCAGCGACAGGGTGGGATTGCCGCGTTCACGCACGAAGTCGATCTGTTTGCGCAGCGTGCCCATCCCCATGAAGGCGAGCGGCTGGGTCTGGCACGGGATCAGCACCGTGTCGCTGGCCACCAGAGCGTTGGTCACCAGATGCCCCAGTGTGGGCGGGCAGTCGATGAGGATGAAATCGACGCTGCGGCGCAGTTCGGCAAGACGGCTGCGCAAGGTGTTGTGCGAGAACTGCTGGGCGGCAAGCTCGGTCTCGCTCTCAGCCAGCTTGAGGGAGGAGGGCAGCACCCGGAGGCGCGGGTTGCGGGTCTCGACCAGACACTCCTCCGCCTTCGCCGCCCCCTTGAGGACATAATAGAGGGTCTTCTCGGCTTCCTCGCAGGCGACGACGTCGACACTGAGATGGATGCCGGCGTTGGCCTGGGGGTCGGAATCCACCAGCACGACTGAATAGCCGCGGTCGGCCAGCATGCGGCCGACATTGACGCAGCCCGTGGTCTTGCCGACACCGCCCTTCTGGTTCGCCAGCGACACCACCAGCGCCGGGCCGGGCTTCTCGACCGGAAGCACCGGGTGCTTGCGGACAAAGGCGACGACGGCCTGCGGAATGCGCTCGCCGCCATTCTCCCAGCGCGAAATCCGCTGGCGGTCGTAAGAGCGGTCCAGGCCCTCGTTCAGGAAGGCCGCGAAGTCTTCCCTCGATTGCCCGCGCGCCTCCCGGTACGCCTTCAACTGTTCGCCGAGCATGCCCCCTCCCCAATCCGTCAAGTCCAGCCGGGTCACCGATAGTGTGAGACACTCACACCTGTCAACGCCGTTCGGATGGGCCGGCCATGCCCGCGTTAGCGTCTCGCAGCCACCCTGGCTTTTCGGCAACACCGGCGAACGCTGCGATCAAGGCCTGGACTCAGGGAAAACGGCGGATGCAGGAAGCCTCGGCCAGCCGCGTGAAACCCGGAACCGATGGTCTGGGCAGGGCGGCGCCCGCCAGTTTGCGGAGACACTCGGCGAGCTGGCGTTCCTTCGCACAGGCCTCCTCGCACAATGCCCGCATTTCGGCGATGCTCGGCCGCCATTTCCGTGTCCGGCGCCAGATGCGCGCCGCCTGGTCGATTGCCCACCCAGGAAACTCGCCCAGATCCTCGACCCAGTCCATCGCAACCAGCTGCTCCACCTCGGGCGTCAATCCCTTGGCGGGGTAATGCGACAGCAGCGCCAGGATACGGCCGAGCAGCCGGTCGGGCTCCACCGGGGCCAGGACCGATCCTTCGAGGTCGGCCAGCGCCCATTGCGCCATGGCGGCCTGCCGGGCGGTGACGGTGGCGGGTGGCGACCAAATCTCGGATAGGCCGTCGAAGCCATTGTCACCGAAGCGCGGACGGTGTTCGAGCCGGCCGGCGGCCAGGATCTCGCGCAACGGTTCCGGCAAGGCGTCAACGAGCAGCCGGCGGCGGTCGCCCGGCGGCATCGCGGGGTCGAAGGGCAGCGGTGAGCGCTCCGGCACCGGCATCAGGGCGGCGGCTGACATGGAGGCTGACATGGCGGTTCTCCTCACAGCCAGGAACGGGGTTCGGTCTTGGTGTCCCTGAGCCGCGCCGCGACGGTCATCCAGGCATTGACGCGCTGTTCGGCAGAGCTTTCGCGTGGCCGGGAGGCCGGCGGAGCGGAATGCGGAAGGGAGCCCCCGGTCGCCGCAATCCTGGCCGCGGGTGCCTTGCCGGCGGCCGCATCCTGGATCAGCCAGGCGCGCCACGCCGCGGAGATGTCGCGGTAGCGGTAGCCATGTGCCTGGCAGCGCAGGACGAAGCCCTCGACATGCCGGCCGAGATCGACCGTGCCGAAACGGCTGCCCGCCCAGGCGAGATCATCGGCGGTCGGCATCCAATCCGCAGGCACGTCGGATAGCTGTCCGCGCCCGCCCGTGGCGAGCGAGTCTGGAATCTGTTCGGAATGGAGGTGTTTCTGACTCGCTGGCGGACAGGGGGCGTTCACGACCGAGTCATCCCTGTCCTCCGCATGGACAGACCCGCTGGCGGCGGGGCGCGGCACCTCCTCCGCGGCCCTGACCCCATCCCGCTCGACGCGCAGCCGGTAGAGGCAGGACAGCCGGGAGCCGTCACGGCCGCGGCGGTGCTCGATGCGGACGAGACCGATGTCGTCCAGCCGTTGCAGGATTCGGTTGATTGTCGGGCGCGACCGCTTGAGTTTGGCGGCGAGCGTCGATTGCGACGGCCAGCAGACGCCTTCCTCGTCGGCAAAGGTGGCGAGTGCCGCCAGGATGGCGAACCCGTCGGCGTCGAGATCGGGGTGGTCGAGCCACCAGGCGGGAATCCTGCCCCAGCGGCTGGTGCTGTCGGTCGGCGAGCTGCGCATCGGGTGCTCCTGCGAGGTCTGGCAATCGGCACGGGCCGACGGATCTGCGGGAAGGATTCCCCGAGGGACGGGCATCGGCCAAATTGCACCCGGCGCCCACCGTTAGGTGTCGGGTGCAGATGCGTAGGTGCCGGATGCGGCCCGGTAGGATGCGGGTGCCGATGGATAGGCACCGGGTGCAGAAACACTGCGAATCGGAGCGGTCCATCTGCACCCGGCTCCTATCGGGGACCGGCGCTGGACTCCGCACACGGCCGCAGCGGCAGGAGGGGCCGGACGACAGTCCGCTTTCTGCACCCGGTGCCTACCGTATAGAGGCTTGGCCGTTACACCTGGGAGAATCGCCGGTGGCGTTGCTGCACCCGGCACCTACCGACCGCTTGCCGGCGTGGCGGCCGGCACGGATGGGTAGGCATCGGGTGCAGATCGCTGCGGAGGCTGGAGATCCCGGCGCCTCGGGGGGCGCCCCAGGGACCGTCCCCGGAATCCGGCCGGGCATTTCCAGCCCGATTCGGACGGGTTTCCGGTAGGTGCCGGGTGCAGAAAGGAATGTCCGGCAGCCGGTCCCGCATTTTCCTGCACCCGGTACCTACCGGTCCGCACCCGGTACCTATCGCTTCTGCACCCGCAACCTAGCTATCTGCACCCGGTACCTACCGGCTTGGGGGAGGGCATGCCAAATCCGTCGTTGCGCATCGGACGTCCAACCCCATAGCGTGTATCGCTGGAGACGTGGCTGGAGACCCCAAGATGTCGAGCAACACACCGGGCGGAAAGGGCGACGTGAAGCAGATGGCGTTGCCGCTCCAGTTCGCGCTGTTCGAGATCGACGAGCCCGACGACGCCAAGCGCACGACCCATTTCGTCGGCCTCTACGATGTTGCGCCCAAATGGGTTTTTTTCGCCTCCGATGTCGCACGGTCCAACGGCCGCAAGCGCTCCGCCGGCGCGGTCGACGCCGCGGAGCCCGATCCGGCCAAGCCGCGGTTCCTGCGCCAGGTGAAGCGCGAGTTCGTCTTCAACGACAAGAGCTATTCGCTCAAGATCCTGCCGGCCCGCATCGAGCGCCGGGTGAAGGAGGGCGCCACCGAGGTCGTCGAGGAAATCGACATGTTCCCCGGCGAGAAGGAGCAGGTCGTCGAGGAGGTCATCCGCCGGCTTGCGGCCGAGAAGGCCCGGCTGTCGACCGGGGACAAGGACTCCATCGTCTTCAAATTCACCCTTTACGAGGTGATGCAGGAGCTTCGGCGGGTCAAGCACACGCTGAGCCTGCCGGAACTCAAGGAGGCGCTTCTCGTCCTGCGCCGCTCGACCATCGTCATCGCGGAGAAGGGCGGGAAGAACGCCCTGCTCGATTCCAGCGTCTTCCCGCAATTGTGGATGCGCAACCAGGACGTCAATGCCGGCGGCTCGCCGGACGAGAACGGCCGCGCCGACGTCGAGACCGCCGTGCAGTTCAACTGGATGGTGGAAAACACCATCCGCAGCGTCGAGCAGCAGCGCATCTCCTATGAATGGCTGATGCGCATCGCCAACCCGTTCTCGCGCTGGCTGTTCAAGCGCGTGGCCTTCACGCTGCTGCAACGCCATCACCAGGACCGGTCCAGCATCGAGATCACCGCGCGGGAAATCATGCGCGATAGCGGCATGACGGA
This sequence comes from Azospirillum sp. TSH64, assembly GCF_003116035.1. Lineage (GTDB taxonomy): Bacteria > Pseudomonadota > Alphaproteobacteria > Azospirillales > Azospirillaceae > Azospirillum. Next base: position 348,110 of record NZ_LGQW01000015.1, on the reverse strand, counting down.
ATGGGCGCGCTGGTCGAACATGCTGCGGTGGATTTCCGACATCGTCGACGTGCTGCAGAAGGTCGGCGCTCTGGCGGAGGTCGAACGGGAGGTCGTCAAGGTCGGCAAGCGGCACGACGACATCATTTTCCGCCTGCGTCCGTCCGACCTGTTCCTGCATCAGATCGCCGAGGCGCATCGGGTGTCCGCCTGGAGCCGGCGGGAAATCGCCCGTGCGACCGACGCCGAACAGGCTCCGGGCAGCTTCGTCCGGGTCGATTCCAGGGAACTGGCCGACACCCGGCGCCGCCGGAAGGCCGAACTGGTGTCGATCGGCGAGGACTGAGAGAACCCGCCGGGCCGCCGGTTTCACTCGCTCTGCGGCGCCACCACCCGCATCACGAACCCGGTCGGCTTCGCTGTCGGGCCGAAGGGGCCGGGGACCTTGTTGGCGACCGCCGGCAGGCTCTTCAGGTAAGCGGCGATGGCATAGGCGTCGGCGTCCGTCAGGACGGAGAAGGCCATCCACGGCATCACCGGCGCCAGCATGCGCCCGTCCGGCCGCTTGCCGGTCCGCAGCGTGGCGACGATCTGATCCTCGCTCCACTCGCCGAGCCCGGTCGCTTTGTCCGGCGTCAGGTTCGGGCCATGGAACACGCCCAGGCCCGGGATCTCGAAGCCGACCTCCGACCCGCTCAGCGCGTGGGCGAAATCCGGCTTGCCGAGGAAGTTGCCCGGCGTGTGGCAGTCGTTGCAGCCGCCGAGGGCGACGAGATACTTGCCGCGCTCCACCCTCTCATCAGCGCGGGCCCCATCGGCGTGGAAGGCGAGAGCGGCGGCGGACAGCAGGAGGGCGGTGCACAGGGTCTTGCGGAACATCGTCGGCAACTCCGGATGATCAGGCGGCGAGCGCGCCATGGACGAGGGACTGGACCGCCGCGACCACCGCGTCGGCATGGGGAACGAAGGCCTGCTCCAGCGGGAAGCTGGCCGGGGCCGGGGCGTCCGGGCCGGTCAGCCGCAGCACCGGCGCCCGCAGGCTGGCGAAGGCCTTTTCGGCGACCAGCGCCGCGACCTCCGCCCCGACGCCGCACAGGCGGCTCGCCTCGTGGACGACCACCAGCCGGCCTGTCTTGGCGACCGACCGCAGGATGGCGTCCTCGTCCAGCGGCTTCAGGCTGCGCAGGTCGAGGACATCGGCGGAAATGCCGGCCTCGGCCAGCCGGTCGGCGGCAGCCAGGCAGGTGCCCACGGTCTTGGCGTAGGAGACCAGCGTCACATCGTCGCCTGTCCGCCGCAGTGCGGCCTGCCCCAGCGGGATCGCGTCGATGTCGTCCGGCACCTCGCCGGCGCTGTAGCCGAGCGCGATGTCGGCGAAGATCAGCACCGGGTTGTCGTCGCGGATCGCCGCCTTCAGCAGCCCCTTGAAGTCGGCTGGGGTCGAGGGCATCGCCACCTTCAGGCCGGGGCTGTGGACGAACCAGGATTCTATGTTGTGGTTGTGCTGGGCGCCGACACCCCAGCCGGCACCGGTCATCGCCAGCACCACCATCGGGAACTTGAACTGTCCGCCGGAGATGTAGCGCAGCTTGCCGGCGCTGTTGACGATCTCGTCCATCGCGTAGCACAGGAAGGGGGCGAACAGCAGGTCGATCACCGGGCGCAGGCCGGTGGCGGCGGCCCCGGCGGCGGTGCCGGCGATGATGCCTTCGGCCAGTGGGGTGTTGCGGACGCGGGCCGGGCCGAATTCGCCCAGCAGGTCGCGGCGCTTGGTGGCGACGCCCTCGCCGAAGATCAGCACGGAGGGGTCGCGGCGCATCTCCTCGGCCAGCGCGGCGGAGATCGCATCGTTCACGGTCATCTGGGTCATGATGTCGGTCTCCTCGGTCAGGCGTAGACGTCGCGGGTCAGCTCTTCGGGCGCCGGGTACGGGCTGGCCTCGGCGAAGGCGGCGGCCGCCTCCATCTGCGCCCTGACCTGCTCCTCCATCCGGGCGGCGGCAGAGGCGTCCAGCAGCCCGTCGCGCTCCAGCCGGCCGCGCAGCAGGATGACGGGGTCGCGTTCGCGCCAGCGGGCCAACTCTCCGGGGTCGACATAGGACTGGTCGTCCGGCTCGAAATGGCCGCGCAGCCGGTAGGTCATGGCCTCCAGCAGGAAGGGCTTGCCGGTGCGGCGGATGGCGGCGACCGCGGCGGCGGCGGCCTCGAACACCGCCAGCGGGTCGTTGCCGTCGACCACCGCGCTGTCGATGCCGTAGGCGGCGGCATGGTCGGCGACGCCGTCGGCCGTCATCGTCTCCTTGCGGTGGACGAAGGCCTGCCACTGGTTGTTCTCGCAGACATAGAGGATCGGCAGATTCCACACCGCGGCGAGGTTCAGCGATTCGTGGAAGCGCCCTTCGCAGGCCGCCCCGTCGCCGAAGAAGCAGACGACGATGCCGGGGCCGCCCTGCATCGAGCGCGACAGCCCGACGCCGGTCGCCAGCGCCAGCTCGCCGCCGACGATGGTGGAGGTCAGGACGACGCCCAGCTCCCTGGCGGAGATGTGCAGCGACCCGCTCTTGCCGCCGCAATAGCCGCCGCTCTTGCCCTGCACCTCCGCCAGCATCCGCCCGGGGTCGGCGCCGCGGGCCAGCAGATGGCCGGCGCTGCGGTGGTTGGTGAGGATCAGGTCGTCGGGGGTCAGCGCCGCGACGACGCCGACGGCCGACGCCTCTTGCCCAATGGCGGTGCAGGTTCCGGCGGCGCGGCCGCGGCCATGCAGGTCGACCAGGGTTTCTTCGTAGGCCCGGATCAGCATCATGCGCTCCAGCATCATGCGTTCCAGGGCCTCCACGGGAGGAAGGGCGGTCATGTCGGTCGGCTCCGTGACGTTGTGTGCGGAACGGACCCTACGCAGGCAATCGCCGCCGGCTTGCTAACTGTTGCCTAACGGAATGCTAAAATATTCGTAACCGTTTCTGACCCGATAACTGTCGGGATGGAAAGTAAAGCCGGACGGTGTTCACGACGTCTCCTGGAGGAGGAGCGGCTTCGTCACCACCAGGCGGAAGCGCCCGCGTCCGGTCTTTTCGATGCGCAGCACGCCGCAGCGCTCCGCCAGCCGGCGTTGCAGCAGGATCAGCCGCGCTTCCAGATTCTCGGCGAAGTCGGGCAGCGGGATGTCTGGCGCCAGCCGCAGCTCGCGGTTGGTGAAGTCGGTGCGGCCGAGCGTGGTGTGGTCGCGCACCAGCTTCCACAGGATGGCGCCGGCCACGCCCTTGATCAGATAATCGTGGTCGACGAACACGCTGTCGTCGGCGGCGTAGTGGCGCACCACCACCGGGGCGCCGCCGGCCTGCGGGCAGGCGGCGGGAACGGGTGCCACCTCCTCCGCCGGGGGCAGGGCCTGCATCAGCGCGCCGAGCTGGGCGGCCAGCGTCGCCAGCGCATCCTCGTCGTCGTAGGTGAAGCGCATCTCCTGCCGGCTCTCGACGAACAGCACGCCGGCCAGCCGCCGCCCGGCCAGGATCGGCACCGCCAGCTGGCTGTGCGGCCGGTCCAGCCCGGGAAAGGGGATCTCGCGGGCCGGGCCGCCGGTCAGCCCGGCGTCCTCCGCCCCGTCGCGGGCGGTCAGGCTGTAGGCGACGTCGCTGGTCATGTGGGTGATGCGGATCGGCACCCGTTCCCGTGCGGCCACGCCGATCACCCCCTCGCCGGGCGCCACCTCCGACCCGACGCCGGAGGAATCGTAGCCGAGTGCCGCGACGGTGAAGAGCCGGTCGGTCGCCGCGTCCGGCATCAGGATCAGCGCATGCTCGACCCCGAACAGCCGCCGCAGCACGCACAGGCTGTGGTCGAGCAGTTCCGTCAGGTCGGCGCAGCCGCGCAACTCCTCGCAGGCCCGCCGGGTCGCCGACAGGAGGCTCCGCTGGGCGACCGGCGCGGGAAGGGGCGCGCCGCCGGGCACCGCCTCGATTGCCGTCACCCGGTAGAGGTCGGCGCCGAGCAGGCGGAACACGTCCTGCATTCCGACATGGGAGGCGATGCCGGCCAGCTTGGCCTTCATGCTCTCGAACAGCGGACCGCTGGTCTCGGTGCGCAGGTAGCACAGCTCCATCCGGTACTGCGCAGCGGTCGGCGGGTCGATCAACTGCAGGACGGCGATGGGGTTCGCCAGGATGTTCGCGCGAGTCTTGTTGAAGAACTGATAGGACAGCGCGACGTGGTCGGGATCGACGTAATGGACCTGCGACAGCAGCGAGACGTTGGGCGTTCCGTCCGGCGCACAGGTGGCGATGGTCGCCGGAACCGCCCCTTCCAGGCAGGCGCGGATCGCATCGAGCGTCAGGGAGGCGCTGGTGGCGGCACTCATGGCGGCACCGCGGTGCCGGCCTTCGGGCCCGGTGTCTGGTCGTAGAGCCGCGACGGCCGGAAGCGGACCATTGCCAGTGTGGCCGGGTCATGCGCCATCAGGGCGCGGGTGAAGGCGTCGCTGTAGCCGATCAGCGCCAGTTCGGCGGAGAAGGCGTCGACGTGGCGGGCGGCAAGCGCCGCCGCCTCGGCATCCGCTGCGGTGACGATGGCGTCCTCGCCGGCCAGTTGGATGGAGATATGCGTGCTCGGCTCGGTCGCCGCCAGGGCGAAGCGTCCGGTCTCGGCAACCGCAGCCAACAGGGCGGCGTTCGCCGTCCGGTCGAGGCAGACGCCGATCCAGGCCCCGTCGGCCGGCACCTTCACCGCCAGCGCCCGCCCGACCCGCGGTCGGTTCGCCCGGTCGCTCGACGATACGACCAGGCTGACGCCACGCTCCAGGAAGGTCAGGATCGCCTCGCTCAGACCAGCCCGTGCCGGCCTTCCACCCTCCGGCCCCACTCTTTCCGGCCACCCGCCCCGCTGCCCGTCCCGCTGCCCGCCGTTCGCCACGAAAGCCTCTCCGGTCGTCCAGCCCCAGACTACCAAGAGGTGGGCGGCGGCAGCAAACACGCACACGATTGCCGGCCGTGACCGGATGGGGAGGGGAAGCCGCCGCCGGCTGCGCCGGCAAGGCGCTGCCGGGAAAAGCCATGCGCATGACCCAAAGCGGGCTGTCGGCCATTGGCTCGAAGCGATCCGCCGCGCGTTGCCACCGGCTCGGTGCCAATGAAGAGTCTAATATAGACGCTATATCATCTTTCGCGGCCATTAAGTTGCGATGAAACCGGGGTTGGGGATATCCCGAATTTCAATTACGCAGACTGACGCGATATAAAATTTCAACATGTGCCTTGCGGCGACGTGGCGAATGCGATGACGCGGCGAATGCGGTGAAGAAAAATGGCCGATCTCAGTGGAAGCGTTGTTGTGGACTGCGTTGGCCCGATGACGCTCATCGAAGTCGAGGACGTTCGCGACCGGCTTCGGGATTCGCTGAATTCGGCTGGCCGGGTCGATGTCGATTGCAGTGAAGTTGGAGAGACATCGATCTGTTTCATTCAACTTCTGCTGGCGGCACGCACGAGCGCAGCCGGGCGGGGCATCGGCCTTCACCTCAAGCAGCCGATCTCAGCATCGATGCGCGATGCCCTCGAACGGGGCGGCTTCATCGGTATGTCCGGACCGACGCGCAAGGCGGATGAATTCTGGATTGGAGTGCCCTGACATCATGGCGAAGACCATACTAGCCGTCGACGATTCCGCCAGCATGCGCCAGATGGTGAAGTTGACCCTGTCCTCTGCCGGTTATCAGGTGGTGGAGGCCGCGGACGGGCGTGACGCTCTGGTCAAGGCGAAGTCCGGCAGCTTCAATCTGGTGCTGACCGATCTGAACATGCCGAATATGGATGGCCTGACGCTGATCCGCGAATTGCGGACGCTGCCGGCCTATCGCGGCATCCCGATGGTCTTCCTGACCACCGAATCCGACGCCGGCAAGAAGGCCGAAGCCAAGGCGGCCGGCGCCACCGCCTGGATCGTCAAGCCGTTCCAGCAGGACCAGCTGCTGAGCGTCGTCCGCAAGATCGTCGGCACATGACCGGCGGCGACCCGGGCCAGGTCTTCCGCGAAGAGGCGGCGGAGCTTCTGGCCGATCTCGAATCCGCACTGCTCCGTCTGGAGCAGAACCCCACCGACCGCGAGCCGCTCGACACCGCGTTCCGCGCCCTGCACACGATCAAGGGCTCCGGCTCGATGTTCGGGTTCGAGGCTGCGGCGAGCTTCACCCATCATCTGGAAAGCGCCTTCGACCGGATGCGCAAGGGCGAACTGGCCGCCACGACGGCGATGATCGGCATCGCCCTTGCCGCCAAGGACCATATCCGCATCCTGATCGAGGACCCCGCCAGTGCCGACCCTGCCGTAGTAGACGGCATCCTGGCCCGGCTGGCGGACCTGAGCGGCAGTGCCGCGATGTCCGCTCCCCTTGGCCGGGAGCGCGACGACGAGGAAAGCCGGGCGAGCTGGCGTGTCCGGTTCCGGCTCGCTCCCGACGCGCTGGAGCGCGGAACCAACCCGCTGCTGCTGCTCGACGAGCTGCGCGGGCTGGGCGAGGCCAAGATCGTCGCCCTGACCGACGACGTTCCGCCGCTGGAGGCGTTGGAACCGACCAGCTGCCACATCGGCTGGGAGCTGATCCTCACCACCACCCATCCGCGCTCGACCATCGAAGACGTGTTCATCTTCGTGATCGACGAGACCGAACTGACCATCGAACCGATGTCTGCGATGCCGGAGCCGGGGGCGGAGCAGGAGCCGGTGCCGATGCCCGTGACGGCGATGGTGGCCGGGCCTGTCCCGTCGAAGGAGCCGGCCCCGTCGAAGGCGGACGGAGCGGCCGAAAAGGGCAGGGCGCAGCCGGCGGCCAATTCGATCCGCGTGCCGGCGGAGCGGCTCGACGATCTGATGGATCAGGTCGGCGAGCTGGTGATCGCCCATGCCCGTCTGAAGCAGCTGATTTCCGACAGCGTCGATCTCCAGATCAAGTCGGTGACCGAGGAGATCGAACGGCTGTCCAACGGGCTGCGCGACATCACCATGGGCATCCGCATGGTGCCGGTGGAATCGCTGTTCGGCCGCTTCCGCCGGCTGGTCCGCGACCTCTCGCAGGAACTGGGCAAGGACGTGGCGCTGACGATGTCCGGCGAGGAGACCGAGCTGGACAAGACGATGATCGAGCGGCTGAACGACCCGCTCGTCCACATCATCCGCAACAGCCTGGATCACGGGCTGGAACCGGCGGCGGAGCGCGTGGCGGCCGGCAAGGCGCCGCAGGGCCGCATCCACCTGTCGGCCCGCCATGCCGGAACCCGCGTGCTGATGACCATCCGCGACGACGGGCGCGGGCTGGACCGTGACCGCATCCGGGCCAAGGCCGAGGAGCAGGAGCTGATCCCGCCCGGTGCCAAGCTGTCGGATGCCGAGCTGTTCCAGCTGATCTTCCATCCCGGCTTCTCGACGGCGCGGACCTTGACCAGCGTGTCGGGCCGCGGCATCGGCATGGACGTGGTCAAGCGCACGATCGACGGGCTGCGCGGCACCATCGAGGTGTCCAGTCTTCCCGGCGGCGGCACCGAGATCACGCTCGGCCTGCCGCTGACGCTGGCGATCATCGACGGGCTGCTGGTCCGGGTCGGGCAGGGGCGCTACGTGATCCCGCTGTTCGCGGTGGAGGAATGCGTCGAGCTGCCGGCCGATGTCGAACGCCGCCATGCCAACCGCAACTTCCTGAACATCCGCGGCGCGCTGGTGCCGTTCCTGCGTCTGCGCGACAGCTTCGCCGTCCGTCATCCGCCCGATCCCTATCAGAAGATCGTCATCATCTCCTCCGGCGACAAGCGCGTCGGTCTGGTGGTCGATCAGGTGCTGGGCGACCACCAGACCGTCATCAAGTCGATGTCCAAGCTGCATGCCGGCGTCGCCAACTTCTCCGGCGCCACCATCCTGGGCGACGGCTCGGTCGCGCTGATCCTCGACATCGCGCAGATCGTCGCCGCCGGCCAGACGCAGGAACTGCGGCGCGAAGCCTGCTGAGCGCTCCTCAAAAGCGAACCGATTCCACCGACAGACCTCACAGGGAGGCCGGCATGGCCGTCACCGGGACAGAGACCTTTGAAGCGCTGACCCTGGGGCTGGGCGGCGAGATCTTCGCCATCGACGCCAATTCGGTCCACGAGATCCTGGACATCGTTCCCCAGACCGAGGTTCCGGGCGCGCCGCCGCTGGTCGGCCACCTGATCAACGTGCGCGGCAAGGTGGTGCCGCTCGCCGACCTGCGCATCCGCTTCGGCATGGAGCGCACGCCGCCGACCATCGACACCCGCATCGTCGTCGTCGAAATCCTGCTGGACGACGAGCCGACGGTGGTCGGGCTGCTGGCCGACAAGGTCCATGAGGTGACCGGCATCGCCGGCGCCTCCATCGAGGACACGCCCGACATCGGCATGCGCTGGAACCCCGACCTGATCAAGGGGATCGGCAAGCGCGGCGACGACTTCATCGTCATTCCGGACATCGTCCGCATCTTCACGACCCACTGAACTCAGGACAACGGAAACCAGACCGGCCAGCGCCGTCCCAACCATCGGACAGGCCGCACCGGTTCGCGGAGCGAGGAACGACCATGCGCATCTCCATCAAGGCCAAAATCGTCGCGGCATTCGGCACGGTCATCCTGCTGTCCGCCGCCACCGCCGGCATCGCCCTGAACGGGCTGTCGGACCTGAACCAGAAGATCGAGGAACTCGTCAGCGTATCGTCCCAGCGGATCAACGTCGCCCGCCAGATGCCGACCACGGTCTATCTGATCCAGCGCGAGGAGAAGAACTTCCTGCTGTCGAACAGCGAGGAGGACATGGACCGCTTCGACAAGGCGATCCTGGCGCGCCGGGAAGAGTTCAAGGGAATCCTGGAACAGTACCGGCGCGTCGCCGATCCGGAGGCCCAGCGCAAGCTGACCCAGATCGAAGCCGTGATGGCGGAGTTCAACACCGCCCAGGACAAGGTGCGGTCCGTGGGCCGCGTCCACTCCAACGGCAAGGGCGCCGAACTGCTGACCGGCACCGCCAACGAGACGGTCAATGTCGCGCAGGAGGCACTGCGCCCGCTGCTCGACCGGGTCGAAAACGGCTCGCAGGCCAGCGCCGAGCAGATCGCCATCGCCCATCTGGTCCGCCGGATGACGACGGACTGGATGGCCGCCCGCGTGGTCGTCCGCAATGCGCTTCTGGTGTCCGACGACGCCTCGACGGAAGTCGCGCTGAAGCCGCTGCCCGATCTTTTGAAGCGCGTTGCCCAGCAGCAGGAGCAGATCCGCGCCCGTCTGACCGCCGACGACGACATCCGGGTGTTCGCTACCTTCCTTGAGCGCTACCAGGCCTATCTGCGCCTGACCGACGACGTCGTGGCCCTGGCCCGCAAGAACACCGAGGTGAAGGCGCTGGCGCTGTCCATCGGCGAGGTGCGGACCGCCGCCACCAAGCTGGCGACGATTGCCAACGATCTCGTCGCCGACGCCGAGAAGGGCATGACCCAGGACCGGCAGGCGGCGGAGGCCACCTACGCCCAGATCCGCGCCGTCACCATCGGCGCCGTCGCCATCGCCCTGCTGATCGCCATCGCCGCCGGCGCCTACATCGCCATTTCCATCGCCCGTGGCCTCGGCAAGGCGGTCGGTCTGGCCGATGCGGTCGCCATCGGCGATCTCGGCCGGAAGGTGGAGGTGTCGACCGACGACGAGATCAAGGATCTGGTGACGGCGCTGAACAGCATGACCGCCAACCTGCGGGCGACCGCCGAGGTCGCCGACGAGATTGCCCGCGGCAACCTGACCGTCCAGGCCCGTCCGCAGTCCGACAAGGACACGCTGGGCCTGGCGCTGGAAACCATGCTGGAGAAGCTGCGCGGCGTGGTGACCGACGCGCTGTCCGCCTCCGACAATGTCGCCGCGGGCAGCCAGGAGCTGTCGGCCAGTTCCGAACAGCTGTCGCAGGGTTCCACCGAGCAGGCGTCCGCCGCCGAGCAGGCCTCGGCCTCGATGGAGGAGATGGCCGCCAACATCAAGCAGAACGCCGAGAACGCCACCCAGACCGAGAAGATCGCCCGCCAGTCGTCCAAGGACGCGCAGGCGTCGGGCGAGGCGGTCAACAAGGCGGTGCAGGCGATGCAGACCATCGCCGAGAAGATCAGCATCGTGCAGGAGATCGCCCGCCAGACCGACCTCTTGGCGCTGAACGCCGCGGTCGAGGCGGCGCGGGCCGGCGAGCATGGCCGCGGCTTCGCCGTGGTCGCCTCGGAGGTGCGCAAGCTGGCCGAGCGCAGCCAGGGTGCGGCGGCGGAGATCAGCTCCCTGTCGGCGGAATCGACCAAGATCGCCCAGGAGGCCGGGCAGATGCTGGCCCGGCTGGTGCCCGACATCCGCAAGACCGCCGAACTGGTCGAGGAGATCAGCGCCGCCTGCCGCGAGCAGGACATCGGTGCCGAGCAGATCAACCAGGCGATCCAGCAGCTCGACAAGGTGACGCAGCAGAACTCCAGCGCGTCGGAACAGATGGCCGCGACCTCGGAGGAGCTGTCGTCGATGGCGACGCAGCTTCAGGACACCATCTCGTACTTCACGGTGGAGGAGAAAGCCGCCGCCCGCTCCGCCGTTCGCAGCCCGGTCGCTGTGGCCGCCCAGGCCCGGCCGGCGCAGGCCCAGCCCCCGGCCGCCCGCCGTCCTGCAACGGTCGTCACCATGACGCAGAAGCCGGCGGCGAAGCTGAACGGCAGGGACCGCGGCGTGAAGATCGCGCTGGAAGGCGGCAGCGGCCCCGACGCGCTCGACGCCCGCTACACCGCGTTCTGATCGCCGGGCCCTTTCCCATGCAAGGAGGGATGGTGCTTGCAGCGTCATCCCGCCGTTCCGTCCCCCGAACCGGAAGCCGCAGATGACCAGCGCGACCGCGCCCCGCGAACCGGCGCAATATGTGACGATCGGCATCGATCGCGAAGTGTTCGCCATAGAGGTCGCCATCGTGCGCGAGATCCTCGATCTCCAGCCGATCACCCGCCTGCCGCATGCGCCGTCCTTCCTGGTCGGCATGATTGACGTGCGGGGGCAGGGGGTGCCCACCGTCGATCTGCGGGTCAAGCTGGGCCTGCCGGCGGCGCAGCCCACCGCCAACACCAGGATCGTCGTGCTCGACGTGCCGCAGCGCGGGCAGTCGATCACTGTCGGCGTCATCGCCGACCGGGTGTTCGAGGTCACCGCGCTCGACGAGCGCGGGTTGGAAACGCCGCCCCAGGTCGGCGGTCGCTGGCGGTCGGACTGCATCCAGGCCATCGGCCGTTCCAACGGAACGTTCGTCATCGTCTTCGACATCGCCCGGCTGTTCGCCGAGGACGACGTGGCTCTGCTGGACATGGCCGACGGTATGGCGGGCCTGATGGCGGACGGGGTGTCATGATCGATCACGACGATCCGCAGCCAGAGGAAGGATCGCGGCGGTCGTCCTCCGACACCCTGTCGGAGCGCGACTTCGCCCGGCTCGCCGCCATCATCGAGCGCCATGCCGGCATCCGGATGCCGCCCGGCAAGCGGACCATGGTGGAAGGCCGTCTGCGCCGCCGTCTGCGGGCGCTCGGTCTGCCGGACATGAACGCCTATTGCCGCCATGTGCTGGACGACGGCGGGCTGGACGGCGAGATGGTCGACCTGATCGATGCCGTCACCACCAACAAGACCGACTTCTTCCGCGAGATCGAGCATTTCCGCTACCTGATGGGCACCGCCATTCCGGCCCTGTCCCGTCTCCCCCACCGGCCCGGCCAGGACCGCCCGCTCAAGATCTGGAGTGCGGCCTGTTCGACCGGGGCGGAGCCCTACACGGTGGCGATGCTGCTGCTCGACCGTGCCGGCACCGGGACGCCGATCCGCCACGAGATCATCGGCACCGACATCTGCACGGAAGCGCTGGCCGCCGCGAAGACCGCCGTCTACCCGCTCGACATGGCGAAAATGGTGCCCGCCCCCTTCGCGTCACGCTATCTGATGCGGTCGCGCGACGACGGCAATCCCACGGTCCGGCTGGTGCCGCCGGTCCGCCAGTCGGTCCGCTTCGGCCATCTCAACGTGATGGATCCGGTCTATCCGGTGGCGAGCGACATGGATGTCGTCTTCTTCCGCAACATCCTGATCTATTTCGACAAGAAGACGCAGCAGAGGGTGCTGGAGAAGCTGTGCGGCCATCTGCGGCCCGGCGGCTACCTGTTCGTCGGCCACAGCGAGACCATCGCCAACATGGACCTGCCCGTGAAACAGGTGGGTTCCGCCATTTTCGTCCGGAGCTGAACGATGGGCCAGAAGATCCGCGTGCTGATCGTCGACGATTCCGCGACCGTCCGCCAGACCCTTGCCGGCATCCTGTCGTCCGATCCGCAGATCGAGGTGATGGGGACCGCCGCCGATCCCTATGCCGCCGTCCGCCGCATCGCGGAGGAGGCGCCGGACGTCATCACGCTCGACGTCGAGATGCCGCGCATGGACGGCATCACCTTCCTGCGCAAGCTGATGAGCCAGCACCCGATCCCGGTGGTGATGTGCTCCTCGCTGGTGGAGGATGGCAGCGAGACGCTGATGCAGGCGCTGGAGGCCGGAGCCGTCGACGTCATCCTGAAGCCGCGGATCGACACCCGCCAGAGCCTGCTCGACGCCCAGGTCCGCATCTGCGACACGGTGAAGGCGGCGGCCCGCGCCCGCCCGCGCCCTTCCGCCCGCCCGGCCTCCGCCGCCGCCACTCCCACTCCACTCGGCCGCACCCGCGCCCCGGAACCGAAGCTGAGCGCCGACGTGATGATGCCGGCCCCCAGCGGCGGGGCGATGGCCCGCACCACCGAGCGCGTCATCTGCATCGGCGCGTCCACCGGCGGCACCGAGGCCCTGCGCGAGGTGCTGGAGGCGCTGCCCGCCGACAGTCCCGGCATCGTCATCGTCCAGCATATGCCGGAAAGCTTCACCGCCGCCTTCGCCCGCCGGCTCGACAGCCTGTGCGAGATGACGGTGCGCGAGGCGCGCGACGGCGACACGGTGCTGCGCGGGCAGGTGCTGATCGCGCCGGGCAACCGCCATATGCTGCTGCAACGCAGCGGCGCCCGCTATCTGGTGGCGGTGAAGGAGGGGCCGCTGGTGTCGCGGCACCGGCCGTCGGTCGATGTGCTGTTCCGGTCGGCCGCCCATTGCGCCGGCGGCAATGCCGTCGGCGTCATCATGACGGGAATGGGGGACGACGGCGCCACCGGGATGCGCGAGATGCAGCAGGCCGGCGCCTTCACCGTCGCCCAGGACGAGGAGAGCTGCGTCGTCTTCGGCATGCCGAAGGAGGCCATCGCGCGGGGCGGGGTGGACAAGGTGGTGGGACTTTCGTCGATCCCGCGCGAGATCCTGCGCCATGACCGCTCGTGACCATATCCGCTTCCCCTGACGCATCCGTTTGGAAAAGGCTTCCGGCATGTACAGCACCGTTGACGCAGTGGCCCTCGGCGGTCCGGGCGGCGCCCTCCCGGCGGCTTCCCAGTCCGGCCCAGGCGCCGGCCCGGATACCGGACTGATCCGCTCGCTGAGCGCCGAACTGCGCGCCGCATCGGCGCCGATCGAGACGACCTTCCTGACGGTCGGCGAAACGCTGTCGCAGACGCTGGAGCGGATGACGGCCATCGCCGGCCGCTTCAGCGCCCTGTCCATGTTGATCGACAGCGAGGACGGCGCCGATGCCTGCAAACGGTTGGGCACCGTCCGCAGCGTGACCGACGGCTTGGCGGGCAATCTCCGGCAAACGCTGGCCGATCTGACCGATCTCGATTGCACGGGGGCCGATATGGCCGCCCTGCTCGCCACCCTGTCGAAGATCATCGGCGAGATCACCGCCCTGGCGATCAACGCGAAGGTCCAGTCGGTCCAGATCCGCACCGGCAGCGACGATTTCAGCGTGTTCAACCGGGAAATCGACCGGCTCCACCGTCTGGCCGAGGCGGCGACGACGCAGGCTATCGGACGCCTCGCCGATCTGCGCACGACCATGTCCGCGGCAAAGGACGGCGCCGGTGCGTTCGAGCGCGACAACCGCACCCGCCTGGACGATGTCGGCAGCCGTCTGCAGGCAAGCCTGGACCGCTTGACGGCATACCGCCGCACCGCGCAGGCGGCATCGCAGCGCTTCGTCGGCCGTGTCGAGGAGATCGGCCGGCGGATCGCCCGCTGCATCAGCGACCTTCAGGTCGGCGACTTCACCTGCCAGCGGCTGGCCCATATCGGCACGGCCATGGATGTGCTGGCCCTGCTGGCGGACCCGCCCCCGGCGTCATCCGTGGCACGGGACCTGCGATGGCTGGCCGAGCTGGAGCTGGGACACCGGCAGGATCTGTCGGCGGCGATCTGCACCCTCGAAATTCGCCAGTGCGTCGAGGCGTGCGCCGATTTCGGCAGTCAGGTGGCGTCGCTGAAGGACAATCTGGAAGCGCTTGCCCGCGATGCGGACAGCATCGCGCAGGAAGCCCGGGAGCTGTTCGGGTCGGGCGGCGACATCCCGGCTGCCGGCAAAACGGCAGGCAAGTCCGTTCTGCACGATGTCGCGGGCGACGTCGACCGGGCGCTGGAGCTACTGCATCACTATCGCCGCTCCGACGACATCATCCGCAGGCAGGTCGGCGAAGTCTCGGGCGGTTTCGTCGCCATGGGGCGGGATGTTCTCGCCATCCGCTCCATCGACACCGACATGCGGCTGATGGGGCTGAACACGACGCTGAAATGCGCGCGCCTTGGCGATGCGGGGCGGGCGCTGGGCGTGGTTGCACAGGAACTGCGCGCGTGCAGCCGCCGGACCGAGGACATGTCGAAGGCGATCTCCGAGGCGATCCATGCGGCCACCGACCGCGCGAACGGCCTGGACCGGCGGTCGGGCACCAACCATCGGGTGGCGATGGAGCTGGTGGATGCCATGACCGGCTCCATGGACTGCCTGAAGCGGCTGCATGCCGATCAGATGCGTTCCCTGTCGACCATGACCGGCGATTGCGCGGAGGCCTCCAAGGTGCTGACCGGCACGGTAGGCCGATTGGGCATGGAGCTTCGGCTCGAAGGCTTCACCCAACGCTTCGTCGACCGGATGCAGCCCTATGCCGGACGGGGAGACATCCATGCCCCGGGAATTTCCGACGACCTGAACCGGCTCTTCGCGTCGCAGTATACCGCGGAACGGGAGAGAAGCATCCATTCCGAGCTTTTCGGTGGCCTGCAAGGCGGCCGGGGGCCAACCGGCCAGGAGAAAGCCGGCCCGGAGAAAAGCGGCCAGGAGCAGGGCGGCGAGATCGACGAGTTCTTTCTTTGAGACATTGCCTTTGAGGAATTGCGCGTAGCCGACCCGCACCGGCCTCTCGGAACGCTTCGCGGCATCGTGGACCCGCAAGTACGCCTTCCACCGCGCCGGTGCCCCGCAGCAGGCGGAGCACCGGCAACCCGGCGGCAACCGGGCTTGCGGACGTGCCGTCCTTCAGCCGAAGACGCGCGACAAGGCGCCGTCGATGGCCGCGACGATGCGGTCGATGTCGTCGGCGGTGGCGATCAGCGCCGGGCTCAGGCACAGCGTGTTGTTCAGGCCGGGCAGCGAGCGGTTGGTGGCGCCGATGATGACGCCGTTCGCCATGCAGTCGGCCACCACCGCCTGCACCAGCCTCTCTTCCGCCGGCTCCTTCGTCGTCCGGTCCTGCACCAGCTCGACGCCGCAGAACAGGCCCTTGCCGCGCACGTCGCCGACGGCGCGGTGGCGCTCCGACAGCTCCCACAGGCCGGCCATCAGCCGCTCCCCCATCGCCCGGGTGTTGGCGAGGAGATTCTCGTCCTCGATGATCCGCATGTTCTCCAGCGCCGCCGCCGGCCCGGCGACGCAGCCGCCGAAGGTCGAGATGTCGCGGAAGAAGGACATCGGGTCGGCGGGATCGTCCTTGAACAGCTCGAAGATCCGCTCGGTCGTCACGGTGCAGGAGATGGCGGCATAGCCGGACGCCACGCCCTTCGCCATGGTGACGAAGTCCGGCTGCACGCCGTAATGCTGGTAGCCGAACCAGGTGCCGGTGCGCCCGAGCCCGCAGACCACCTCGTCGATGTGCAGGAGCACGTCATGGCGGCGGCAGATGTCCTGCACCTTTTCCCAATAGCCCTTGGGTGGGGTAATGACACCGCCACCGGCGGTGATCGGCTCCAGGCACAGCGCGCCCACCGTGTCCGGCCCCTCGCGCAGGATCACCGCCTCGATGGCGTCGGCGGCCAGCTCGCCGTAATTCTCAACGGCACCGTACTGGCTGCGGTATTCCAGGCAATGCGGCACCTCGACGAAACCCTCGGGGAAGGGGCCGAACTGGGCGCGGCGCTGCGCCTGCCCCGCCGCGGCCAGCGTGCCGAGCGTGGTGCCGTGATAGTCGCGCTCGCGGTAGAGGATCTTGGATTTGCGGCCACCATGGTGCCGGTGCGCGATCTGGCGCACCATCTTGAACACCTTCTCGTTCGCCTCCGAACCGGAGTTCGAATAATAGACCCGGCTCATCCCCGGCATCTTGGCCACCAGCTTCTCGGCGAAGCGGGCGCCGGCGATCGACCCGGCGGAATTGGCGAAGTAGTTCAGCTTGACCAGCTGGTCGCGCACCGCGTCGGCGATGCTGGCCCGGCCATAGCCGACATTGACCGTCCAGACGCCGCCCGACACGGCGTCGAGATATTCGCGCCCGGCGGCGTCCCACACCCGCATGCCCTTGCCTTCGACGAAGATGCGCGGGTCGGTCGTCTCGAACCCCTTGTGCTGGGTCAGATGGTGCCAGACATGGGCGCGGTCGGCCTCGATCACATGCCGGATGTCGTTGGTGCGTGACAGGTCGTTCCGAAGGACGTCATCCATCGGTCATCTCCTAGGGGTGGGATGCGGTGCCGGTTGCGGCGGGATCAGGAAAGGGCGGGATCAGGCGGGTGTTTCGCGGTGGATCCTGAACGGCGCCCAGGACTGGCTGACCGGCATGATCTCCACGCTGTTGATGTTGACGTGGGAGGGCAGCGAGACCACCCAGCGCACCGTCTCGGCGATATCCTCGGGCTGCAGCGGGTTGGCTCCGCCATAGAGCGCGTCGTAGGCATCCTTGTTGCCGCCGGTGCGCACCAGGGTGAACTCGCTCTCCGACAGGCCCGGCTCGATGGAGGTCACGCGCACGCCCTGCGCCGACAGGTCGCAGCGCAGACCGAGCGAGAACTGCTTCACGAAGGCCTTGGTGCCGGCATAGACGTTGCCGCCGGGATAGGGCCAGTTGGAGGCGATGGAGGCGAGGTTGACGATCAGCCCGCGCTCTGCGATCAGCCGGTCCAGCAGCAGGCGGGTGATCGTCAACAGCCCGGTGACGTTG
>NZ_LGQW01000015.1:327026-330752 GCF_003116035.1 Azospirillum sp. TSH64 | reverse complement strand
GCGATGCGGCGGGCGAAGAACTGGCGCAGCTTGAAATGCCCGGCCAGGAACAGCCCGCCCAGCAGCAGGGCGGTGCCGATCAGGTGCAGCGGAAGCCCGCTGTCGCCGGACTCGGACAGCCAGCCGAGGAAGGCGCCGAAACCGCCGCCCAGCGTCTGCACCACGGTGCCCAGCAGCCCCAGCAGCAGCACGCCCCACACCGCGTCGCCGATCAGCACGCGGCGGCGCCACATCGCCATCGCCTCGCGCAGCTTGGGCAGCACCTCGCCCTCGACTTCCTTGGTCAGGCTGTCGATGGAGCCGATGATGCGATAGGCGCGGGCGACCTCGACCTCGTTGATGCGGGTCTGGAGTTCGGCCAGATCATGGTCGCGGCGCGCCTGGTAGCGGGCGCGGCGGCCGTCATCCTCGATGTCGACGGCGGAGCGCTGGTCGTAGATGGCGTAGAAGCGGCCCGACACCAGCCCGGCCTGGGCGATGGCGCGCTGCCAGGCGCCGAACACCGCCTCGAGATTGTCCTCCTTGGCGGTGGTGTCGACCTGGTTGAGGATGTAGCAGACCTT
This sequence comes from Azospirillum sp. TSH64, assembly GCF_003116035.1. Lineage (GTDB taxonomy): Bacteria > Pseudomonadota > Alphaproteobacteria > Azospirillales > Azospirillaceae > Azospirillum. The sequence goes on along the minus strand of NZ_LGQW01000015.1, from coordinate 330,189 downwards.
GCGGGCGTCGGCGCGGTTGACCGTCTTGGCGACCAGATGGCGCAGCGTGTCCTGCATGGCGCCCGGTTCCGGATGGCGGGCATCGAAGAAGACGAGCACGAGGTCCGACAGCTCGACGATGTGGTCGACCAGCCGCAGGACCGAACGGCGCTGGTCGTCGGCGTCGAAGCCCGGCGAATCGATGAAGATCTTGCCCTTCGTCCGCGTGCCGGCCAGCGTCTTCAATTGCAGGTAATTGTCGATCCGCTTGCCCTCGCCGGCGGCGACCTTCTCGATCTCGTCGGCGATGCGATAGAAGGGGAAACGCGGGTCGGCGTTCAGCGCGGTGCCGGGCAATGCCTCCTTGCGGGTTTCCGGACCGTGGCAGATGACGGTGAACTTGTCGTCCACCGCCTGATTGCCGGTGTTCTGCAGCACCTCGCCCAGATAGCCGTTGAGGAAGGTCGACTTGCCGGCGGAGAAGGTGCCGAGCACCGCGACCATCGGCCACCAGGGAATGCGGGTGGTCAGCGATTCATGGCGGTCGATCAGCCCCAGCCCGGCCAGGATGCGGTCGAAGGCGCGGAAGGTCGGGAGGACCGGCAGCAGGTTGGGATTTTCCGCCCGCAGATGGGCATCCAAAGCCGCAAGGCGCTGCTGAAGGGCTTGCCGGGGGGTCATGGCGGGCGAATTCCACTGTTGCACGGGCCGAAAAGAACGGCCCCTCTCTAGCACGGGCGGGACCGGCACCGGACATGAAATCTCCCTCATCTTCCGTCCGGGATTATCCGGGCAGGGAGCCGGGGCGCGGAATCCGGACGGGGCCGGGCGAAATGCCGCGGGAACAGGACCGGGCGGACGCGCGTTTCCCGGCGATGGACGACAGCGACCATCAGGACGACGGCCAGAACGGCGGCAAGGATGGCGGCCTCGGGGAAAGCCGCGACGGCGGGCCCCTGCCGGCGGGCGCCGATCAGGCGCATCGGCTGACCGCGGACGAGCTGGCCTTCCTGCTGCGCGACCCGATGCTGCGGGCGCGGGAGGCGGAGCGTGCCGCGAAGTCCAACCGCAGCCGCACCGAACGGCGGGCGGCGGACCCGGCCTATGCCGAGCGGCTGCGGGCCGGCGACCGCGAGCGCCAGCGCCGGCGGCGCCTGCGCGATTCCATCGGCCGGCCCGAACCGCCGGAGCCGGTCGCCGCCGACCTGCCGGATCTGACCGTGGCGCGGGCGGAGGCGCTGCTCGCCGACCATCTGGACGGCAACCCGTCCGCCCAGGCGGCGCAGCTGCGCGGACGGCCGGACCGTATCCGGCTCTATGCCGAGGCCTTCGTCGCCTACCGCGTTCTGTCGACCGGCGGCGTCCGGCCGACCCGCGGGGCGCTGGCCGCCCTACTGAAGTCCCGCTTCGGCCGCACCGTCACGCCGTCCCAGGTCCAGAAGCTGCGCGACCATGTGGAAGGCTTCGCCATGGCCGGCGGCCCCTGGGCCATGGAGGCCTCCCACCCGTCCGGCATTGCCCGGACGAGGAACCCGCGGAAGGCCGATACGGATAGTCACGCACCACGGCCCCCGCGCCCCTGAATCGCCGGTTCTCGGCCATGGTTAACGGCGACTTAATAAGGTTAATTAAGTATTAACGCTTGTCTGGCCAACCATGCGGCCCGACCGGCCGGGTCGACATGCAGCGTGACGGACCGTATCGGCCTTGGGAGAGGAAAGTTTCTCTCTGTCCTTCGGTTTATTTATTACAACCAGAAGGCCTTCCACCACCATTTGTGGCGGTACAAATCTTATCGGTTCCCGATCACGGAATTTCTATAATCGAAAAGCTATCGACCCAACCAATGGATGATCCCAAAGACTCGGTGATTTCCGCAAAGGGATGAGCACAGGGTTCCGGCAGAGCCTCGGCGCAATTGATTCTCACCGGCGGCCGAAATAATACAAAGCTGTAATATGACAACCCCTGCGAATGCTGCACCACCACCAGCGCCTATCGGCATATGGCAAACACACACCAATATTCAGAAGTTTTCTCTTGAATCGCTTCAACGAATGTGTAAACAATATTTTCATTCTCGCAAAGACAAGCCGCGGAAGACTGGGCAGCGGAGACCGATGGACATGAGTGAACCGACGGCGCGCAAAAGAGGACGACGCGGATCGCCGGAATCCTGGTCTGTGGACGCCCATGTCGGGCAGCGCGTGCGGATGCGCCGAACCCTGCTGGGAATGAGCCAGGAAAAACTGGGCGAAGCGATCGGCCTGACCTTTCAGCAGGTCCAGAAATACGAACGCGGCTCCAACCGTATTTCGGCGGGTACCCTGTACCGGCTGAGCCAGGTTCTGGACGTTCCCGTAAGTTTCTTTTTCGATACCTACAACGATGCCGACAGCCCACGCCGCCCACGCAGCGGTTTCGAGGAGTCTGACGACAGCGACAGCCAGATCAGCCGGCGGGAGGCGCGGTTGCTGCGCCTGTGGCGCGCCGCCCCCTCCCATGTGTCGGACGAGATGCTGTCGCTGCTCTCCGCCCTCTCCCCCGAAATCAGGGAGCCGCCGGAAGGCCCCGGCGAGGGTGAGGACGGCGAACCGGATGCCTCCCCCCGATCGGGCAGCTCGCAATCGCCGGTCAACGGCGGAAGCCGCCTCGCCGGCACCGAGATCGTCGCCACCGGTCCGGAGGGGGAAAGCGTCCGCAAGGCCGGCCGTCCGGTGCGCAGCGATGCACCGCGGGTCAAGCCGGTGAAGTCGGCCGATGCCGCCAGCCAGAGCAAGTCGCGCCGGCGTCATGGCGCGGTGTGGGACCCGACCGACATCCTGCGCGCGTCCAAGCCGTCGCCGAGAAGCTGATCCAGGACCGGAATCGGGTCCGGCATTCCAGAATGCAGGGCTTCACCGCCAACAGATCGGAAGCAACAGCACATCGAAGCGCCACCATAGGAAAAGGCTCCGCATCGGCCGATGCGGAGCCTTTTTCAAACCAGGACGGGCACGGTTGCCCGTGGCCTTGCCAGCTGCCGACCTTACCAGCTGCGGACAGGACCGACGTCGAGATGGACGAAGCCGCTGCGCGGATAGAAGCCGACGCCACCGGACTGCATCCCCTTCGCCGTCTCGGAAATGGCGCGAAGCTGGGTGTCGGGAAGGCGGATGTCGATGGCCATGCCGCGGGTGTGATA
>NZ_LGQW01000015.1:206217-327016 GCF_003116035.1 Azospirillum sp. TSH64 | reverse complement strand
GTGCGGCGGGAGCGGTAGCCGCAGATCACCTCGAACGGATCGTCGGATCCGACGCTCTGGTGAACGCGGGCGAGCAGGTCGAACAGGCGCGGGTCGTAGTGGCAGACCTGCTTGGCGCGATGGTCGCGCAGAAGCACGTCAAGCTTGCGCAGCGCGTCCGGCTTGTAGTTGCCGTCGGCCCAATAGACGCCGTCGAACCGTTCCTGCGTGTTGATGTTGTGCAGGCTGAGGCGCCGGACACTGCCGGCCAGGGGAGCGGCTTCCGCAGAGCCCGATCCCAGAAGGACCGGCGCCGTCGCCACACCAGTCACCACGCTGGTGGCGACCCCCGTCATCATCCCCGATGCGGCCGGAAGAGCCGCAGATACCGCCGCCGCGGCAAAACCAAGGAACCCGCGCCGCCCGATTGCCGGTGCGGCACGCTCATCATCCCCCAAATGCATCCCCGAACCTCGTCGTCTTACGTTTTTGCCGTTCTACGCTGTGGCCGTTCGGCGTTTGGCGGGTCGCGCGGCGCCCGCGGTGTATAGTATCAGCCTTAGGACCAACGCTGATCCGAAGCGTCCCGTCTGGTGTGAATCGTCTCCGGACGGATATTCGTATAAGGAAGGTCATCGGCTGAGGCAATTAAAAAATTTTGCAGTGTGACCTTCTTGCATAGGCGGGTCATAGGACGGCGGCAGGAAGATCACACCGGAAGAATGATCGACCGGATTTCTCGCCGCGCGCCTCGCCTTCCATTATTGCGTTGCATAAATTGATCGGAAGGGCAGCGGTGCATCCATTCCGATGCTGCGCTGGACCACAGTGACAGAAGGTGCCGCCATGATCGCTTCCGCCGACCTCCGCATGTCCCGCAAGCTGGCCCTGCTGGCGCTGACCGCCGCATCGGCGATGGCGCTGCTCGGGGCCGGGCCGGCGGACGCCCTGCCCTACCGCGACACGTTGACCCAGTGGGCCGACCGGCTGGACGCCGCCGCGGTGGAGCTGGACAGCGCGCCCGTGCAGACCTCCACCCGGATCGGGGAAGGCGGGCTGATGAAGCTGGGCAGCAGCGGCGAGCGTGTAGGCCGGCTGGCTCAGCGTCTGGCCGAACTCGGCCTGCTGCCGGCCGACAAGGTGTCGGAGGTGTTCACCGTCGACGTCGACCGCGCGGTGAAGGCCTTCCAGCTCGCCCAGCGGATGAAGCCCGACGGGCTGATCGGCGCCGGCACGAGGGCGGCGCTCGACCGCACGCCGGCCGAGGCCGCGGCGCTGATGCGGCAGAGCGCCGTCGCGATGCGCAGCTTCCGCGACACCGCCCCGGACAATATCCTGGTGGTGAACCTGACCAACCAGACCACCACCCTGGTCCGCGGCGGGGAGGAGGAGCTGACGATGCGCGCCATCGTCGGCCGGCCGTCGCGCGAGACGCCGCTGCTGACCGACCGCATCACCCACGTCATCGTCAACCCCACCTGGACGGTGCCGCCCACCGTCCTGAAGGAAGACAAGCTGCCGAACCTGCGCGCCAAGGGCACGCCCGGCATCCAGAACGCCATCGTCTATCTCGACGGGCAGGAGGTGGCGCCGGAAACGGTCGACTGGCACGACGTCACGCCGGGCCGCGTCCGCATCGTCCAGCAGCCGGGCGACCACAATGCGCTCGGCCGCTTCCGCTTCAACCTGACCAACCCGTACGACATCTATCTGCACGGCACCAACGAGCCGCGGCTGTTCGCCCGCGAGCTGCGCTCGATCAGCTCCGGCTGCGTCCGTCTGGAGGATCCGCGCAAGCTGGCCGAACTGCTGTTGCAGGGCACCAGCGTGACGCCGGAGCGGATCGACCGCCTGCTGAGCAGGCAGCAGCCGCAATGGGTCAAGCTGGCGACGCCGATGCCGGTGCAGTTCGTCTACTGGATCGCGACCGTTGAGGCCGATGGGGCGGTCCGCCTGCATCCGGACATCTATGACCGGCTGGACGACGCGCCGGCCGCGGTGTCCGTTCCGGCGCCGCTGCCCGGCGCGCTTCCGGGCACCACGCCCGCCGCGGCCCCCGCGCCGGCTCCGGCTGCCCTGCCGCCCGGCGGCGGGCAGCCCGACGCGGGCCGCGCCGCCATGCCGCTGGACAAGAGCGGCACGGCGGAACAGTCTGCAGGCAGGTCCAGCGTCTGAGGAAGGCCGGACCGCGCGGCGCCTGCCTATAGGGTCAGGCCCGGCGCCGCGTCTTCTTGCTGCGGTTGGGCGGCACGGCGGTCGATGCGGCCTCTTCCGGCGTCGGCCAGACGTCGCGGTCGCCGCGCATCGGGATGCCCATCTCCTCGCCCTGGTCGGCGAGGCCGGGCTGTTCGCCCTGATTGGCGATGCTCAGCACCGGCTCGACCGGTTCGGTTCGCATCGCGGTCGCTTCCGGACCGCCGGCGGGGTTGGGCTTCAGCGTGTCACGATAATTGTCCTGGATGGCGATCTCTTCGCTGGCCAGTTCCCAATGGGCCTCGGAACGACCCTCCGGCCGGCCTTCATTGACCCAGATCTCGTGCGCGCGCCGACGGATGCGGCTTTCCAAATCCTCGGCCATACGGGTCGTCTCCTTCACGGGTGGGGCTTGCGGGGGGAGGCGGGAACGGCGCCCGGCGGCAGTCGCCGCCCAGGCCCATCCCGCCGGTCCTGTAGTGAACCCCGCCGCTCCCCCGGCGGTTCCGGCGCGCTTCCGCCCTATGCTTTCGTACTGCCCGCATCCGCTACCGTTTCCGAACGGCAACGCCCCTGTGAAAAGCGGCGAAGCCGCCACAATTCCGCCGCTTGTCGTTTGAATTAACCCCATCGTGATGATATTGCACCGCCATCAACCGGCGGTCCGCAGACAGTGGCTGGGCCAAGCGACGGGACCGATATGTTGCGCATTTTCTGGCCGAATCCCGCCTCAACCAGCACCCGGACCCGGGCGGCCGATGCCGTCCGAAGCCAAGGCGGCGCCCTGGCCCCGCGTGACCACGCCGGCCTGCTCAAGGTCGCTTTGCTGGCCTGCGTGCTCGGCCTGCCCGCCCTGCCCGCAGCCGCTGCCGCTGCCGAGCCCGCCGCGAAGCGCCCGTCCGCCGTAAAGGTGGAGGCGAAGCCTGCTGTCCCGGTGCAGGCCGCCACGCCCGCGGCGGCCCCGGCGCCCGATGGTCCGATTCTACAGCTGGGCATCTATTCCCGCGACGGCGATGCGTGGCTGAGCTGGAAGAATTTGCAGCAGCGCGAGCGGGACCTGACCGCGGGTCTGACCGCTTCGGTCCTGCCGCTGGACGGGAAGAGCGGTGCCGGCGTGGCGCTCTACGCCCAGGTCGGCAAGGGCACGGACGCGCGGGCGCTGTGTCGGCGGATCGTCGGCGCCGGCTTCGGCTGTCTCCTCGTGGACCGGCCGGCCGTGGCCGAAAAGCCGGCAGAGAAGGCGGCGACAGCCGCTACTGCCACTGTCATTGCTCCGTCCGCGCCGGCGGCGGGCGGCGCCTCGGCAATCCCGGGATTGGCCCCTGCTATGCCTGCTGCGTCGGCCCCTGCAACGGCAAAGCCGCCGGCCGTGACCCTGGCGGTCGCCCCGGTCCCCATGCCGGCTGCCGCAGCCGCCGAGGCCAAGCCGCCGCAGCCGGCCGGCAACCGCGAGACGGTGACGACAACCACCTCTTCCGTGCTGGCGCCGATCGGTTCGGCTGTCGCCGCTCCGCTGGCTCCGCCGCCGCCGTCGGTGGCCAACGCCACGCCGCCAGCCGACGGGCTGATCATCTACAACGAGGAAGACGCCCGCACCATGGCGGACATCGAGCAGCACAGCCGCCGCAAGGGCCGGCTGCGCTCGGTGATGCCGGATTCGCGCTATGACGTGATGCCGGCGACGCTGAAGCGGGAGAACTGGAACCTCTGCGCCCTGACCTTCGACGACGGGCCGCACCGCACGGTCACCCGCCAGATCCTGGACATTTTGAACCAGGAAGGCGTGCGCGCCACCTACTTCCCGGTGGGCCGCATCGCCGAGCGGCAGGGCGACCTGATCCATGATTTCGTCGCTGCCGGGCACGAGATCGGCAACCACAGCCTGACCCATTCCGACCTGCGCAAGATGGACGCCACCGGCGCCCGCTACGAGATCGCGGAGACCAACCGCATCCTGCGCAGCTTCGGCGCCAATCCGGTGCTGTTCCGCCCTCCCTACGGCCGCTATTCGGAAGAGCTGCTGACCATCGCGCGGGACGAGCGCATGGGATCCGTCCTGTGGTCGGTGGACACGCGCGACTGGCAGGTGCGCAACGCCGACAAGATCGTCAGCCAGATCAAGCTGGGCGGGCTGCCGGGCAACGTCTTCCTGATGCACTCCACCTATCCCAGCACGGCGCAGGCATTGCCCCGCGTCATCGCCGAACTGAAAGCCAAGGGCTGCGAGTTCGTCACCCTGTCGGAATGGCTGGAACGGGCGCGCATCCTGGCGCTGCCGAAGATCGTCAATGCCGGCATGCCCTCACCGGGCGGGGACGAGGCGAACGGCCGCCAGTAACGACCGCCTGTAAGCCCGTGTTTCAGCGGGCGCCCTTGCCGTCCTGCTTCTTGCGGTTCTGGGCGTATTGGCGGATCACCGCGTCGACTTCCGTCGGCAGGATGCTCCAGGTCGCACCGACATTGTCGCCCTTCACCTCGACCACCGAAACGGTCGCGTTGAAGGCGAATTTGCCGGCGGCATCGTCGACGCGCACCGCAACCTTGGCGTTCTGCCCGACCACCAGCGACCCGTCGAAACCGCGGGCGACGAAGCCCTTGGGCGTCAGCGACACGATGGGATAGCTTTTTCCGTCGCACTGGATGACGCTGACCGGCATGCGGGCCGCCGGCTTGGCCGCCTTCTTGTCGGCCACCGAGACCTTCAGAAAATCGAAAAGCCCCATACCCTGCCCCCGGAAAGCCGCCCCCGCTTGCGACGGACGGAAGGGCGAATGCCGCCCCCGCCCGCGATTAAACGCGGGCACGCTTCGCGTAGCAACGAAATCCTGCCGGGTTTCCGTCAGGGAAAAGCCTGATGCCTCAGGGACGGCCGCTGCCCTGCCCGGTCTCCTGCCCGAAGCCCTGCATTGCCGCCCATGCCCGCTGCGCCCGCCTGAAGGACAGCAAGGTGAAGGGCAGCAGGGTGACGAGGACAACCGCCATGCCGACAATCACCGACAGGGCCCCCAGCGCATCGGTGGCCGGAAGCTGCGCAACCAGGCTGGCCATGAGATGGAGGATCAGCGCCCCCAGCACCGACGCGCCCAGCAGCGGACCGACCAGGGCGGGCAGCCCGCCCAGGAGGCCCCGTGCCGGCGCTTCGGTCGGCTTGGCGACGGCATCGCCGTCCGCCCATCCGGCCCGGCCCGGCCCAGGCCGGATCAGCCCAGGCCGGACTGCCGGGTATGGCAAGCCGGCGACGCCCCGCACAACGCTCCGCATTGGCACCTCCGCTCTGGCTGTTCTCCCCGCACCCCGTACGGTCTCATTCGCTTGGCCCCTTCGGATTGCCGAAGGAACCGGTTTGGGAACTATAGGGTGCTTTCTCCGGTCTGGCCAAAATCCAATACGGTTACCCCCTTGCGCTGAGCGCCGGCCCGATCCCTGCCCAAAGTAAAGGCATCTTATGGACAGGTTCATTGGATAGGCACGACGAAGGGCTTGGCCGCCGGCCTCGCCTGCGGTCTCCACAGAGGCTGTGGATAACTGTGTGGGCAAGCCGTGGGCAGTCCCGATTCGCGCAAGGCGATTCAAGGGGCCTGCTGTGTTTGCCCAAAAATCAGGCAATCTATGCAACCACCTGATTTATAAGAATAATCACGTTTTTCCGGCTGCCGGGGCCTCAGGGGCGTGTCAACTGAAATCTGTCACATTTCACCGGACCCTGCGATTTCACACCCTGTTGTGCCCTGTTGACAACTGCTCCCAAGGGCATTGCACCATCGATGCGGGTAAGGCGGCCCCCATCGGCCGCCCTATTACCTTCGGGTGGGTGACGTCCGCAACCCCCGGCGCCGCCTAGCTTTCCGTCTTCACCCAGCAGCGCAGCACCTCGGCCACGCTCCAGGCCTGCGAGATGCAGCCGCGCGGGGTGAACGGGGCCTCCGCATCGAAGATTTCGCTGATGGTGCCGATGCCGGCCTCATCCAGATGGGGCAGGAACCCCTCAAGCAGCCGGCGCCCACCTTCCTTGTCCTCCGGATGCAGCTTCAGCCAGGCATCGACATAGGGGCCGATCAACCAGCCCCAGACGGTGCCCTGGTGGTAGGCGGCGTCGCGCGCCCGCAGGTCGCCGAAATATTTCGCCTTGTAGTCGCGGCAGCCCGGCGCCAGCGACCGCAGCCCCAACGGGGTCAGCAGGTGCTTGCGCACCGTCTCCACCACCGGCTCCCAGCGCTCGCGCTCCAGAACCGGATGGTCGAGCGAGACGGCAAAGATCTGGTTGGGACGGCAGGCGATGTCGTCGCCATGCTCGCCATCCACCACATCGAACAGGTGCCCGGCGGACGGGCACCAGAAGCGCGCGTTGAACGAGGCGCGTGCCTGATCGGCCAATTCCTCCAGCGGGCGGGCGGCGGCCTCGCCCTCCTCCTCGCGCAGCCAGCCGGCCGTCAGCCGCAGGGCGTTGTGCCACAGCGCGTTGATCTCCACCGCCTTGCCGCGGCGCGGCGTGACCACCCAGTCATCGACCTTGGCGTCCATCCAGGTCAGCTGGTAGCCCTCCTGCCCCTGGCGCAGCAGCCCGTCCCGGGGATCGACGCCGATGCCGAAGCGGGTGCCGCGGCGGTGGAAGTCGATCACCTCGCGCAGCTTGGGCAGCAGCAGGCGCAGCGTGTCGCGGTCGCCGGTGACGCCGAGATAGCGGTGAAGCGCGTGGAAGAACCACAGCGTGGCGTCGGCGGTGTGGTACAGCCCGCGGTCCTTGCCGTCGGGGAACATGTTGGGGATCAGGCCGTCGCGGATGTAATGGCCGAAGGTGTGCAGGATCCAACCCGCCTCCAGATGGCGTCCGGTGGCGAGCGTCAGCCCCTCCAGCGCGATCATGGTGTCGCGGCCCCAATCGGTGAACCAGTGGTAGCCGGCGATCACCGTCCGCACCTCGTCACCCTCCGCCCGCGCCCGCATCTGGTCGGCGACGCGGCCGGCCGGCACGAACAGGAAGCTGTCGGCCGACAGCACCAGTTCCGCCATCGCGCCGTCGCGCAAGCTGGGGTGGGCGTTCTGGATGATGCGGCGGCGGCGTTCCGCCTCGAAGCCCAGCACGTCGGCCGGCGGCAGGGCCTCCAGCCGCCACCAGTCTTCGGTCGCGGCGGCGAAGGTGATGCTCTGGCCTGCCCCAACCTCGCCGCTGAAATAGCCCGGCGTCCACAGCGACCCGCGCGACTGGTAGCCGCGTTCATCCTCCACCCGGTAATAGACGTCGCGGCGGATACCGCCGTCGAGCGTCATCGGGAAATCGCCGCCTTCGATGGCCATGCGCAGCACCGGCAGGTCGGGCCCGGCCGAGACCTCATATTGCTGCCCCGACGCGGTGATTCGATAGGCCCCGGCCAGCGGGCGGTCCACCGCCGATTCCAGCGTGCGGAAGGCCAGCACCGGCCTCAGCCGCAGCTGCACCGGTGCCTTCGCTTCCATCACCCGGTAGGTGACGTGGACGATGTTCTGGCCGTGCGGCAGGACGACCTGCTTCTCGATCACCGCCCCGCCGGCACGGAAGCGCCAGACCGGCAGCCCGGTCTCCATGCGGAATTCCTGCAGGGCGGCGGTCTGCCCCTCCTCCCCCGCTTCGCCGCCGGCCGGATCGCCACCGCCTGGATCGCCACCGCCTGGATCACCGCCAGTGTCGCGGGAACTCAGCCGATAGCGGTGACCGTCGGAGTCGATGACCACGTCGCTCAACTGGCTCAGCATCAGCACGCGGCCGAGCGGGGCCGGCAGTGCGGCGATCAGCAGCCCGTGATAACGCCGTGTCACCGCCCCCGACACCGACCCGGAGGCATAGCCGCCAAGACCGTTGGCAACCAGCCATTCACGGGTTTCGGCACCTTTCGGACCGGTGTTCAGGACCTCGCGTGACAGGGTGCGGACGAAATCAGCCATGGTGGACCTATGCTCAGCTATCGGTTTCCTATCCTTGGGAAACCACGATGACCGGGGTTGTGTTGCCTCCCTCATCGTCGCTTTCCGTCGAAAAGCCATGTGCCGGTCCCAAAACCAGCGCCGCATGGCCGGGCAGCCGCCACGCTCCGTCCGGCTGCTCCACCGCCGCCGTGCCGCAACCGCCATAGGCGGGCTCCTCGCTGGACCACAGCACCGTCCAGGCGCCGTCGAGGGGTGGCGCCAGCAGCGGCTCGGCCAGCACAGTCAAGGTGAGGTCGCGGCCGAGGTTGACCAGCAGCAGCCGGTCGTCGCCCTCTTCCCCGAAGAAGCGCAGGACGAAAGCCTCCTCCCCCAACACGGCGCCGTCCAGTCCGCCGGTGCACTGGGCGGCAAAGACTGGGTCCTCGCGGCGCAGGCGCAGCAGGTCGCGGTGCAGCGCCCAGACCGCGGCGTTGCTTTCCCGCTCGCGATGGTCGAGCTTGCAGCGGGTGAAGCTGTCCTCGGCATGCGGCTTCGGCAGGGCCGCCTGCATCGCCGGCCCAACGATGCTGGGGAACTGGGCCAGGAACTCCGCCCTGCCCTTCTCGACCAGTCCGGCCAGATCCGGCTTGTGGTCGGCGAAATAGAGGAAGGGGGTGCTGGCGGCGAATTCCTGGCCCTGGAACAGCATCGGCGTGCCGGGTCCCAGCAGGAACAATGCCGTCATCGCCCGCAGTCGGCCCGGCGTGGTCAGGGCATGCAACCGCAGGCCGCGCGCGGAGTTGGCGATCTGGTCGTGATTCTGCAGGAAGCTGACGAAGGCCGGGCTTGGCACGCCAAAGGCCGGCATGCCGCGCCGCTTGCGCTGCCAGCGATACCACTGTCCCTGGTAAAGGAAGCCGTACTTCATCGCCGACACGAACTCCTGCGGTGTGCCGCGATAATCGGTGTAGTAGGCCTCCATCCGGCCGGTCAGCGCCACCATCGCCGAATGGTGCAGGTCGTCGTTCCAGATGGCGCACAGCCCGCAGCCGCCCTCTTCGGCCGGCTTCACCATGCTGGCATGCTGCGGCTCGTTCTCCCCCACGACAATGGTGGCGCGCCCGCCGGCGGCCTGGCGCACGGCACGCGAGATTTCAGTCAGAATGTGCGGCTTGCCCTGGGCTTCGCTGCCGTCATTGATCGACTGGGTGGCGTCCAGCCGCAACCCGTCCAGGTGATATTCCTCGATCCAGAAGGCGGCGTTGGTCAGGAAGAACTCCCGCACCGGCTCCGAATTGGGGCCGTCGAAGTTGATCGCCTCGCCCCAGTCGTTCTTGTAGCGGTCGGTGAAGTAGTCCTTGGCGAAGCACTTCAAATAATTGCCGTCCGGCCCGAAATGGTTGTAGACGACGTCGAGAATGACGGCGAGCCCCAGCCGATGGGCCTCATTCACGAAGCGCCGCATGGCATCGTCATCGCCATAGAGCCGCGTCGGCGCGAACAGGTTCACCCCGTCATAGCCCCAGCCGAAGCGGCCGGGAAACTCAGACACCGGCATCAGCTCCAGCACCGTCACGCCCAGATCGGCCAGCCTCGGCAGCTCCGCCAGCGCGGCATCCCAGGTCCCTTCGGGTGTGAAGGTGCCGATGTGCATCTCGTAGATCACCTGCCCCTTGATAGCGCGGCCCTGCCAGCCCTGGTCGGTCCAGGCGAAGCGGTGTGGATCGACCAATTGCGAGGCCCCATGCGACCCCTCCGGCTGAAAGCGCGATATCGGGTCGGGATAGAGCATCTCCTTCCCGTCCAGCCGGAAGCGGTAGAGTCCGCCAGCCTCCAACTCCGGAACCGTCCCGGAGAAATAGCCGTTCCCCTCGTCGCCCAGTACCGTTGCCCGCCCCTCCGGTTCGGCGACCAGTTCCACCCGCTCGGCATCGGGCGCCCAGACCCTGGCATGGGCGCCTCCGGGCAGCACCTCCACCCCGATGGGCCAGCGGCGTTCGACAGTGGCCTGCGCCTGCTCGACAAGCGGAATTGCGGCGGAAATCGTCACGGCAACGGCCCCCCGGTGAGTGATGCGGATTTCCGCTGTGCCTACGCTAAACAGGAGCGAGGCGGTGTGATCACGCCGGAGGTGGAGAATTGTTTCGAAAACTATGGATCTAGCGGCGGGTTCGGCGACCGGATGAGCGGCCGGGCGATGCCGCGGCTCCTCACCGCCTGCTACTTCTCACCTCTTGCCGCCTCACCGTTTGCCGCCTCACCGCTTGCCGTTGGGAACGAAGCCGCCGCCGGTGATCTCCATCCCGGCCATGTCGAGCCCCATGCCCCGCGCGCCCTTGGCGACGGCCAGCTTGACCTGCCGCATGAGCGCGGGATTGCCCTTGGCCCGATCCACCGCGACGTCGATCAGCATGGTCTGGACCAGCAGAGCCTCGGCAAGCTCCTGCTTCTCGGCATCGGAGGCCTTGCCCGGACTGCCGGCGGCGTTCAGCGCACGTGCCGACTGGGCGCGGACGGCGGCGTACATGTCGCGGCCCAGCGTGTCGTTATCGCCGCGCGTCGCCTGCCAGGCGGCGATCCACCATAGCGCGTAGACATCCGCGAGATTGTCGGTCCGCAGGCCGACGGGGGCGATCGCCGCCCCGATCCGCTCGATGATGTCGCCCTCGGCGAACAGCCTTTGCAGATCGGCGGCGCCGTTCGGATCGACCGCCCGCGTCTTTTCGACGAAGGCGGCGAGATTGGCGTTGCGCCGCACCTTCGACGGCGTGAATCCCAGCCGCGAGACATCCGGCGGCGGCGTGTTGCGCCGTTCCTGCTCGTTCCTCAGTTCGCGCAGATGGGTGCCCAGTATGTCGGTCTGGGCAATCGACGGCACGAGGGTGCTCCACGCCCAGCCGTCGATGATCGACTGCTGGGCGGCCGCGTCGCTCCCGCCCAGCGCGACGGCCAGGGCCATGACGCTCAGAAACCTCCTCATCCGACCTTCCTTTTTCGAGACACGAGGACGGAGAGCGGACGACAGACCGTTCTCGCTGGAAAGAGACCCGATGGAGGTATCGCTTCCGGCGTCAAAGCCTCCTCACACCCGCTCGCCGAAGCTCCGGGCGGCGGCATCGATCACCAGCGGGTGGGCGCGGAGCGCGGTCAGCGCCGCCTCGGCCTTGTCGTCGCCGACCTCCAGCGTCACCACCACGTCGGACCGGTCGCCGCGCTCGGCGTCCCGCTCCTCCCGCCCCCGCTGCACGACGTCGCCGAAGCGGTCGCGCAGGCTGCCGACGATCTCGGCCTCCACCCCCCGGCCACGCTCCGCGGGATAGGCATAGACCAGTTCCATCTGTCTCTCCTTGTCGCATCACCCCTGCGGCGCGAAGACGACGCGCAGGCAGTCGTCGGCCTTCTCCTTGAACATGCGGTAGGCCTGCGGGCCGTCGTCCAGCGGCAGCCGGTGCGTCATCAGGTAGGAAGGGTCCAACTCGCCGTTGCGGATGTGCTCGAACAGCCGCTCGGCATAGCGCTGGCCATTCTGCTGGCCCATGCGGAAGGTCAGGCCCTTGTTCATCGCCGCCCCCATCGGGAACTTGTCGATCAGCCCGCCATAGACGCCGACGATGGACAGGGTGCCGCCCTTGCGGCAGCTCTCGATCATCTGGCGCAGCACCGCCGGCCGGTCGGTCTGCAACCCCACCGCCTGCCTGGCCCGGTCATAGAGATCCTCCACCGCGTTCGACCCGCTGTCGGCCTCCATGCCGACGGCGTCGATGCAGACGTCGGGACCGCGCCCGCCGGTCATCGCCTGAAGCGCGTCGAAGATGTCGACGCGGCTGTAATCCAGCGTCTCCGCCCCTGCCTTCATCTGGGCGGCGCGCAGCCGGTCGGGCACGCGGTCGATGCCGATCACCCGCTCCGCCCCCAGCAGGAAGGCGCTGCGGATCGCCATCTGGCCGACGCCGCCGCAGCCCCACACCGCCACCACGTCGCCCGGCTTGATGCCCGCCATGTCGGCGGCCATGTAGCCGGTCGGCACCGCGTCGGAGACGAAGACAGCCTTCTCGTCGCTCACCCCGTCGGGCACGCGGAAGGCGTTGAAGTCGGCATAGGGCACGCGGATGTACTCGGCATGGCTGCCGGCATAGCCGCCGAAGGCATGGCTGTAGCCGAAGATGCCGGCGCCGCAATGGCCGTAGGCGGTGCGGGCATAGTCCGGATTCGGGTTGGAGTTGTCGCACAGCGAGCTTTCGCCGTGCCGGCAGTGCCCGCACTGGCCGCAGCCGATGATCGACACCGTGATGACCCGGTCGCCGCGGTTGAGATAGCGGACCTCCGGCCCCTTCTCGACGATCTCGCCCAGGAACTCGTGGCCGATGATGTCGCCGGGCCGCATGGTTGGCACATAGCCGTCGAGCAGGTGCAGGTCCGACCCGCAGACCGACGACAGCGCCACCTTGACGATCACGTCATGCGGATTGACCAGCACCGGGTCGGGCACCCGCTCCACCCGCAGGTCGTTGGTTCCGTTCCAGCAGAGCGCCTTCATTCCGTCGCCTCCCGGAAGGGACCGGAGGTTCCGCCGCGCGGCTGCCGCTCGATGGTGGACAGCTCGCCCGTCTCCACCCGCTGCTTCAGCCGGCGCAGCGCCTCCTCCGCCTGGGCAGCCGGCGTGATGCCCAGCAGCGCCGCCACCTCGGTCGCCGGCACGCGGTAGACCAGCGTCAGCCGCACCTCAGTCCCGCGGTCGCCCGGCGCCGGGCTCAGCATCAGCGAGGCGCGGTGCGGCAGGGCCGTCTCGCCCACCGTATGCCAAGTCAGCAGCCGGTCCTCGTCGACGCGGTCCAGCACGCAGCGCCAGTTCGGCGCCTCGCCTGCGGTCCCCCCGGTGGACGCTGTCGCGGATTTGCCGATCCAGCGGCTTTCGGTCGCCGACAGCACATCGACCCGCTCAAGCTGCGGCATCAGCTTGGGCAGGTTGGCGAAGTTGCGCCAGAAGCGGAAGATCGTCCCGGCATCCGACGCGATGGTGACCACCGCCTGCGTGCGTTCCGGCGTCAGCGAGCGGCGGCGGGTGGCCGGACCCTGGTGGCGCCACGCGCCGGGGTCGGGCGCGACGCGCAACGACCGCTCACCGAAGGGCCGCATCCCGAGGGCAGCAGCGGCGAACAGGCCGGCGCCGCCCAACGCCATCATCGCCCCGCCCCAACCCGGCCGCTGCAATCCCAGGACGCCGAGTGCCGTACCGCCGACCATGGCAAGCCAGCGGCCGCCGGTCGCGGCATCGCCCGATCCCACCCCCGCAAGGCCGGACCCCAGGCCAGAGAGGAGAGAGTCCGGCTGCGGCCGGCGGCCACCCCACCCGGTCAAACTGTTCGACGCCATCGCCGCTCCTTTCCCGTCTGTGCAAAGACCATGGACAGAGAACAGCCGGGTTGCGGCTTCGTTGCCTCACCTGCTGTGGTAAGCGGCAACCGCAGGGCGTCTGCGTTGTTAGTCCCTACAGCAAAGATCGGATGGGAGGATGGCCGTGCCGCTTCTGGACGCCACCATGGGCATCGTCGACGCCGAGGGCTTTCGGCCGGTGACACTCGAAACCGACCGCGGCCCGGTCCAGGCCCGCTTTTACCCGGTGCCGGACGGCGAACTGGCGGTGCTGTGGGTCGGAGGGGTCGGCGGCGGGTTCGACAGCCCGGCACGCGGGCTTTATCCGCGCCTGTCCGCGGATTTCACCGCCGACCGGGTCGCCTCGCTGCGCCTGCGCTTCCGCGATCCGCGCGACCTGGAGGAGGCGGTGAACGACGTGCTGTGCGGGCTCAGCTTCCTGGGCCAGCAGGGCATCCACCATGTGGCGCTGGTCGGCCATTCCTTCGGCGGCGCGGTGGTCATACAGGCGGCGGCGTCGAACCGGGGTGCGGTCTGCACCGTGGTGACGCTGGCGACCCAGGGCTACGGCACCGATCCGGTCGGCGACCTGTCCTGCCCGGTCCTGCTGATCCACGGCGAGGCGGACGAGATCCTGCCGGCCAGCTGCTCTATTCATGTCCACCGCAAGGCGGGCGAGCCGAAGAAGCTGGTTCTGGTCCCCGGCACCGGCCACGCGCTGGAAGAGGCGTCGGAGGCGGTCTGCCGCGAGGTGCGCGACTGGCTGAAGACCTACCTGCTGGAGCGATGAGGCCTAGAAACTTAAGGCATGCCGAAACGATAAGCTCTGCCGAAACGACAAGGGGCGCCATCGGCGCCCCCCTCGATCTGCCTTGAACAGCCTCTCAGCTTTCCTTGGCCTTGTGCGTGTCGCTGATCGGCTGCACGCCCGCCGGCTGCTCCTGCTGCTGCTGCTGTTGGGGCTGCTGCTGGGGCTGCTCCGGCGGGGCCTCGCGCCGCGGCGGGCCGGCCTTCACGTCCTGATAGACCGCCTTGGCGATCTCCAGCAGCTCCTCCTTCGACAGGCGGCCGGCCAACGCGTAGGCCAGCGGCCCTTCGACCCAGTAGAAGGTCGCCACGTCGCCGTTCTGGGTGAAGCTGAAGTTCGACTGGTTGCCGCTCTGCGGGGCGCCGACGAACAGGGTGATCCGCTTGTTGCCATCGTTGGCATACATGTACTGCGCGCCGGCGCCGAGATCGGTCGGCAGCGAGCGGCCGCCGATCAGGCGATAGCCGACGCGGCCCAGGTCCGGCCCGAAGACGTCGCGTCCCATCCGCTTGGACAGCCAGCCGTTCAGCTCGTCCTGATTGTCGGCGCCGAGCTCCACCTGGAAGCGTTCGTCCGAGGTGTAGAAGCGGTGCGCCTGGGTGGCTTCCTGGGCGAAGGTGGCAAGCGTCTGGCGCTGCTGGGCGACGGGGACGGCGGCCTGCTGGTCGACGCCACGGCCCATCCAGCCGCCGGCGGCGCCGGCGACCACCAGCATCACCGCCGCGGCGAAACGCACCAGCGGACGGGCATGCCAGGCCGGACGGTTGTCGTTGAAGGCGACGCGTCCCTTCAGCCGGTCGGACAGTTCCTGAACCTTGTCGCTCGGCGGCTCGCGCAGGACGGTGTCGAACATCTCGTGCAGCAGGATCGCCTGGGCGCGGTAATCCTCCGCCCGGCGTGCCGCCTCCGGATCCTCGGCCAGCCATCGCTCCACCGCCAGACGACGGTTGCCGTCCAGCTGCCCGTCGACATAGGCGTGGAGTTCGTCCTCCGTGACCCGTCCCAGTCCCTGATGCGCGTTCATCACTTCACCCGCCGGAGGGTAACGCCACCCTCGTTCGCCAGTTTCGCCCGTACCGCCTCGCGCGCCCTGGACAGGCGCGACATGACGGTCCCGATCGGCACGCCGAGCATATCGGCGACCTCGTCGTATTTCAGGCCCTCCAGCGCCACCAGAAGCAGCACCTTGCGCTGTTCCTCCGGCAACTCGTCGACCGCGCGCATCATCTCGCGCAGCTCGACACGCTCCTCCTGCCGGGGCGGGCTGACCAGCTTGGATTCGACGTCGTCGACGTCGACCTCCTGCGGCCGGGCAGCCTTGGAACGGACCTGATTGACGTGGACGTTGTGCAGGATGGTGAAAAGCCATGCCCGCAGGTTCGTCCCCGCCTGGAAGCTGTCGGCACGCGCCACCGCGCGCGTCAGCGCCTCCTGCACCAGATCCTCCGCATCCGCGCTGTTGCGCATCAGCGCGCGCGCGTAGCGCCGCAAGGACGCGATGTGGACTTCCAGATCGACCCCGAATTTGCTCAACCGCGCACCCGATCCTTAACCGATCACGCCACGGCTCACGCCATGGCCTCCCCCTTCTGCCGACAAGGCGGACGGGGACGACGAGGGCGCCGCAACTCCAGAGGCCGGGCCGGCTCCACCGACCTTGCGGCCGAATGGGAGACCCGATGCATATGGGTGCGAACGCGCGCCGCGCATCCTTTATTCCAGACTTTATGAGGCTTGCAGCAAAATTTGTGCGGGACGGCCACGCTTGTGCCGAAAAGGCTTCAGAGCGGCCCCGTCAGTTGCCGGCCAGGGCAATCCGCCGCGCCGCCAACGCCGCCAGATCGGCCCGCAGCCGCTCAACCGGCCCCGACCAGTCGCCGGGAGCCGCCTGGCGGTAGAGCCGCGCCGTCGGATACCAGGGCGACTCCTCTCGCCCGCTCAGCCAGCGCCATTCCGAACCGGCATGCAGCAGCACCGACACCGGCCGGCCCAGCGCGCCAGCCAGATGGGCCATGAAGGTGCAGGAACTGACCACCACATCCAGCTCGCCCAGGGCCGCCGCGGTGTTGTCCATGCCCTGCAACGAGCAGCCCCAATCGACGGTGCCGGCGGGCAGCGGGAATTTGGCCATGTCGTCGCGCCCCTGCCCGAACTGGAGCACCACCGCCGTCGTCCCCGGAATGCCGAACAGCGGCAGCAGCGGCTCCAGACGGGGCGAACGGACGCGGTCATAGCGGAAATGCACCGAACCGGCCCAGACGATGCCGATCCTCAGCCCCTCCAGACCCGCGGCCCTCCCGGCCCAGAGGGCCTTCGCCGCCTGCGAAGCGTGGAGATAGGGGATGTCCGCGGGAATGCTGTCCAGCCCGGTCCCCATCCGATGGACCAGGCTCATCACATGGGCATGCATGTCGTAGGGCGGCAGTTCGTCGTCATAGCCGAAGGCGGCGTCGACGATGCGTGAGGACCGCAGCAGCCCCAGCAGGTTTTCCTGGCCGCAGAACAGCACCCGCATCCCCTGCGCCCGCAGGATCGGCGCATAGCGGATGAACTGGATCGCATCGCCTATGCCACGGTCGGCATGGATCAGCAGCGTCGCCCCCGGCCGGATGCTGCCGTCCCAGTCCGGCCGGTCGAAACGGCGCGGCGGCTGGAACAGCGGCAGCCGCAGCCTTTCCTCATAGAGCGCCGCCCCCTCGCGCAGGCGCCCCATCAGCATCAGCGCGCTGCCCTGCCCGACCGCCGCCTCCGCCAGCGCCGGATCGAGGCGGCGGGCCTGGGCGAAGGACGCCACCGACGCTTCCGCCCGATGCCGTTGCAGATGCGCGAATCCGAGATTGCTCCAACTGGCCGGATCGGCCGGATCGAGCGCCAGCGCCCGGCAGAGCGCCGGCTGCGCCTCCTCGATCCGCCCCGCCTCGACCAGTTCCGCTCCTGCCGCGGCCCAGGCCGGCGCCGTGCCGCGAAGCCGGGCCAGCCGGCCCAGTTCGGTCGCCGCCTCCGGCATGGCCTGCCGGCGCAGGGTCTCCGCCAGATTGTTCAGGCTGCGCCCATGGTCGGGCGCCAGCAGCAGCGCCAGCCGGTAAAGCGGCAGCGCCGCCGATGCGTCGCCGCTCCCCAGCCGCAGATCGGCGAGATCGCAGAACAGGTCGGGAGCGAGCGCACCGGCAAGCGCCGCCCGATGCAGGACGGCGGCGGCCTCTTCCACCCGCCCCAGCCGTTTCATGCAGGCCGCGAGGTTGCGGGCATAGGCGGGATTGCCCGGCGCGCTGCACAGCGACCGCCTGAACGGCGCCAGCGCACCCACCGCATCGCCGCTGCCGATGGCCGCAACGCCGAGGATGCTCCAGCCGTCGCCGCGCCCCGGATCGAGCGCCAGCGCCTGCCGCAGCGCCCTGCGCGCCGCTGCCGGTTCCCGCCGCTGCAAAGCGGCCGCCGCCGATTGAATGAGTTGGAGAACGTCGCCCACGAAAATGCCCCCCGCCATGTCCCAAGGAGAGTGTTGGGTCGGTCGGGGAGGCGTGGTGGGCCCGGCCGGATTTGAACCGACGACAACACCGTTATGAGCGGCGCGTTCTAACCGCTGAACTACAGGCCCTACCGCGGGCCGCACTTTGCGACAAAGCTTTGGGGAATTGCAACCCCTCGTTCATCGCTCCGACGCGGAAACCCGAAAACGAAAACGGGGGCCGAAAGGCCCCCGCTTCGTCTCGAACGATGCGCTTCCCGATCAGGTATCCCAATCAGGTATCCAGGAAGCTGCGCAGCTTGCGCGACCGCGACGGGTGCTTCAGCTTGCGCAGCGCCTTCGCCTCGATCTGGCGGATACGCTCGCGGGTCACGTTGAACTGCTGGCCGACCTCTTCCAGCGTGTGGTCGGTGTTCATGCCGATGCCGAAGCGCATGCGCAGCACGCGCTCCTCGCGCGGAGTCAGCGAGGCCAGGACGCGGGTCGTCGTCTCGCGCAGGTTCGCCTGGATGGCGGCGTCAAGCGGCAGGACGGCGTTCTTGTCCTCGATGAAATCGCCGAGATGCGAATCCTCCTCGTCGCCGATCGGCGTCTCGAGGGAGATCGGCTCCTTGGCGATCTTCAGGACCTTGCGGACCTTCTCCAGCGGCATCATCAGCCGCTCGGCCAGCTCTTCCGGGGTCGGCTCGCGGCCGATCTCGTGCAGCATCTGGCGGCTGGTGCGGACCAGCTTGTTGATCGTCTCGATCATGTGGACCGGGATGCGGATGGTCCGCGCCTGGTCCGCGATGGAGCGGGTGATGGCCTGGCGAATCCACCAGGTGGCGTAGGTCGAGAACTTGTAGCCGCGCCGGTACTCGAACTTGTCCACCGCCTTCATCAGGCCGATGTTGCCCTCCTGGATCAGGTCCAGGAACTGCAGGCCGCGGTTCGTGTACTTCTTGGCGATGGAGATGACGAGACGCAGGTTGGCCTCGACCATCTCCTTCTTGGCCCGGCTCGCTTCCTTCTCGCCCTTCTGGACGGTGGAGACGATGCGGCGGAACTCGTTGATCGGCAGACGCGCTTCCTCGGCGACGTTCGAGATCGACTCGCGCGTCTTGCGGATTTCGCCGTCGTACTTCTCAGCGAACTTGCCCCAGGTCTTGGGGTTCAGGCCACGGATGCGCTCCAGCCAGTTCGGGTCCAGCTCGTGGCCGAAATACTGGTTCAGGAAGTCCTCGCGCTTCACCCGGCACTCGGTGGCCATGCGCAGCAGGCGGCCCTCGAAGCCGGTCAGCTTGCGGTTCAGGCCATAGAGCTGCTCGACCAGCTGCTCGATGCGCTGGTTGTTCAGGCGGACGGTGTTCATCAGCTCGACCATCTCGAGCTTCAGCTTGTCGTACTTCTTGTCCGTCTGCTTGCCGACGTCCTCGCCGCGCTGCATCGCGCCCATGCGGGCCTCATGCAGCTTGTGCAGCTTGTCGTAGGTCGCCTTGATGTTCTCGAAGGTCTCGATGACCTGCGGCTTCAGCGCGGCTTCCATCGCGGACAGCGACAGGCTGTTTTCGCCCTCGTCGCCTTCCTCGCCCTCTTCGCCCTCGCCTTCGGCGCGCGGCGGGCGCGGCTCGTCGCCGTCCTCTTCGGCCGGCGGAGCGTCGGCGGCGGGCGCGGCAACGGCGGAAGCGCCTGCGCCGGGGGCGCCAGGGGCGCCGGTGGCGTCAACAACGTCGGCCAGCCCTTCCGGCAACTCCTCGCCATCCGGGCCGCCGCCATAGGTGGCGTCCAGATCGATGATGTCGCGCAGCAGCATCTTCCCTTCCATCAGGGAATCATGCCACTCCAGGATGGCGCGGATGGTCAGGGGCGATTCGCAGATCGCGCCGATCATCATCTCGCGGCCGGCTTCGATCCGCTTGGCGATGGCGATTTCGCCCTCGCGCG
The DNA here is from genome assembly GCF_003116035.1 of Azospirillum sp. TSH64. GTDB lineage: Bacteria > Pseudomonadota > Alphaproteobacteria > Azospirillales > Azospirillaceae > Azospirillum. Next base: position 307,391 of record NZ_LGQW01000015.1, on the reverse strand, counting down.
ACAGCAGCTCCACCGATCCCATCTCGCGCAGATACATGCGCACGGGGTCATCGGTGCGGCCGATGTCGTCGTCGTCGAGGTTGCCCGACGAGCGGCCTTCGCCCTCGCCCGCACCCTCGCCGCTGTTCTCCGAATCCTGCTCTTCCGATTCGACGATGTTGATGCCCATCTCGGACAGCATCGCCATCGTGTCTTCGATCTGCTCGGACGAGGACGAATCCTGTGGCAGCGCTGCGTTCAGCTCGTCATAGGTGACATACCCGCGCTCCTTGCCGCGGGCGATCATCTTCTTGACGGCCAAACCCATGCCGTCCATCAGAGGACCGTCTGCGGATTCCTCCCGCGTTTCGGAAACTTCCACGCTGTTCGCAGCTTTCGTGGCCATGCGATCGGTGCCCCCGCATTACCCCAGTGAATAAAGACGAAAGGAGCGCCCGGTCCCGGTTCCCCGGCCCGTCCGCCCCACCCCCAGACCATGTATCTACCCAGAACCCGCCATCACAGAAACTGTCATGCGGCCCCGTCCTGTTGCCCTCTGTACCCATCAACCGACGCCCGATTGCCGACGATCTGCATCGTCAACACTCAAAGCTCGTCAAAGTCACTGTCCGCGATACCCAGACCGGACTTTATGACCTCCTGCTGAAGAGCCACGACCCTCGCGAAGTTGGCCTCGCTGTTGTCACGGGTCAGAGCGGCCTTCGCTTCCCTAAGATCGTCGAGCACCCGCTCGTGATGCAGATGCCGCCACGCAGGCCACCATCCCTTCCGAGCATCCTCCGTGGAGGCGTCCGGACGGGCGAAGCCGGCATGGACATAGGTCGACTCGCCTAGCAAAGCACCGACCATCGTCTCATGGCCGGCGGATGACAAGTGGCGACAAAGCGCATCGGCGTCAAGTGTCGAGTCGTGGTTGCGGTCGTCGGAAAGGCATTCGATGACCGCCCAGCGCAGTTTTTCCAGCTCCGGGTCACCGAATGGCAACAGGCCCAGCGGCTCCGCCAGTTCGCCGAACAAATCCGGATGGTTGATCAGCGTGGCCAGCAGGATGCGCTCGCGCATCGACGCGAGGCGGGAGGCGCGGCCGCGCCCCTCCCCCGCCGGCTTGGAGGTCAGGCGCCCGGGGGTGCCCGGCACATGGCGGCGCGGCGCCTCGCCGAAGCGTCCCCGCCCCTGCCCCGGCACCCATGGCCCGCGGTTGTAGGCCGGCCGCGCCGGGGCGAAGGCCTCGTCGACGCGGCGGCGCATTTCGGTGCGGTAGAAGCTCTGGACGTCGCGGTCGGCGATGGTGGCGACACGGGCCTCCAGCGCCGCCTTCACCGCGGCCTTGGCCTCCGGCGTGTCGGTCGGCCTGCCCTCGCTCTCCATCCGCCACAGGGCGTCGGACAGCGGGATGGCGGCCTCCAGCACCGCCCCCATCGCCTTCGCCCCCTGGGCGCGGATCAGGCTGTCGGGGTCCTCGCCCTCCGGCAGGAAGGCGACGCGGGCCGACTGGCCGGGGGCGAGGTGCGGCAAAATGCGCTCCACCGCCCGCCAGGCCGCCCGCCGGCCGGCATTGTCGCCATCGAAGCACAGGAAGGGCACCTTCTCCGCCGCCGGGATCAGTTTCCACAGCTCCTGCACCTGGGTTTCGGTCAGCGCGGTGCCCAGCGGGGCCACCGCCCCCTCGAAGCCGGCGCGGACCAGCGCGATCACGTCCATGTAGCCTTCGGCGACGATCACCGGCTTGCCGTCCGCCGCCGCCTGCCGCGCCCGCGACAGGCCGTAGAGCAGCGTGCCCTTGTGGAAGAGCGGCGTGTCGGCGGTGTTGACGTATTTCGGCCCATCGCCTTCCAGGATGCGCCCGCCGAAGGCGACCACCTGCCCGCGCCGGTCGGTCACCGGGAACATCACGCGGTTGCGGAAGAAGCTGTAGGGCGACCGGCCGTCGTCCGGCCGCTTCAGCAACCCGGCATTGACCATGTCGTCATCGGAGAAGCCCTGCTTGCCGAGATAGGTGCGCAGCGCATTGGAATCGCCGGGCGCATAGCCCAGCCGGAAGCGGGCGATGGTCTCGCCGTCCAGCCCACGCCGCAGGAAGTAATCAAGCCCCGTCCGGCCGGCCGGCAGGTGCAACTGCTGCTCGAACCAGCGCGCCGCCTGCTCGACGAGGTCATGCAGGGTCTTGCGCTTCTCGTAGCGCTGGCGGTCCTCCTCCGTCGGGCGCGGCACCGGCAGCCCGGCCTCGCCGGCCAGATGCTCGACCGCCTCGGGGAAGCCGAGATTGTCGTGACGCATGACGAAACCGATGATGTCGCCATGGGCGCCGCAGCCGAAGCAATGAAAAAAGCCCTTCTGGTCGTTGACATAGAAGGACGGCGACTTCTCATTGTGGAAGGGACAGGGGGCCTTGTACTCGCGGCCGGCGCGGATCAACCGCAGCCGTTTGGAGACCACCTCCGACAGGGTCAGCCGGGTGCGCAGTTCTTCCAGGAATTGGGGCGGGAAAGCCATGGTCGAACGGTCACCGGATGCGAAGGACGATAGGCGGAAGCGATGGGGGCCACGCTATAGCAGAGGCATAGTATGGGAACCAGCGCCGCCGGCCCCAAGGGCGCAGACGGTGCAGATCAGTCCGGCTGCCTGACGAGATGCGTTCCAGCATAGAGCGTGCGCAGGGAGGCCTCGTAGCCGATGCTTTCCAGACCCAGCGTGTCATCCGCCATGATCACCAACGGGCTCTCCGGCCAGCTTCCGTCAGCCTGCCGCCGCAGAAGCTCCGCCCCGACCCCGGCCGTCCACAAAACCAGAATTTCGCGGACCGACGGCAGCGTGGTGTAGGTCCAGACATTTTCCCAGGTCTCGGCCTCGTTGCTGGGCGAGAGGATCTCGACCAGCAGCACCGGGTCAGGCAGCGTGCGGAGCCCCCGTTCGTCGGGCGTGCAGGTCACACCCAGGTCGGGTATGCGCATGTTGTGGCTGGAGCGGACACGGGGCTGCACGCCGGGAGCGGTCACGATATGGCAGCCGGTTGCCCGGTCGGCCAGATGGTTGCCGATCAGACGGGCTACGGTGCTTTGCAGGATGCCGTGGGTGATGCTCGCCGGCGCCATGGCGCGCGGTTCGCCGTTCACCAGCTCGTACCGCGTGTCGGTGCCGTCGCCGTTCCAGTCGAGGAACTCCGCGACGGTCATGCCTGAGAAAGTGGGCTTGCGGACCGCGACCATTCCACCGTCCTCCCGACTGCTGCACGCCACCCTGGGGCGCAAGCCTGGCCTCGGGTTCCCCCTCGGCGGCCAGCGCCCCGTCCGCCCGGCCTTACTTGCCGGACAGCCGCGCCTTCACCAGACCGCCGGCCTTGGCGAAATCCATCTGGCCGGCGTGGCGGGCCTTCAGCTCGGCCATCACCTTGCCCATGTCCTTGATGCTGGCGGCACCCAGCTCGGTCACGATGGCGTCGATGGCGGCGGCGACCTCCTCCTCGCCCATCTGCTTGGGCAGGTAGCGCTCGATGACCGCGATCTCCTCGCGCTCCTGCTGGGCCAGTTCGGGACGCCCGCCCTGCTCGTACATGCTCGCCGATTCGTTGCGCTGCTTCACCATGCCCTGAAGCATCGACAGGATGCCGGCATCGTCGATGCCGTCGGTCACGCCGCGCCCCCGGGCTTCGATGTCGCGGTCCTTGAGACCGGCGAGGATCATGCGGATGGCGGACACAGTGCGCGTGTCCTTCGCGCGCATCGCATCCTTCAGGCTGTCGTTGAACTGCGTGCGCAGCGTCATGTCCCAGGTTCCTTGGTTCGTCGGGCCGGGAGGAAAGGCCCCGGCCGGACAGCCGACTATTCCCAAAATGGCTGCCGATTTCCATGGCAAAAGCCCCGGACGGGAAATGACCGCCCCCCGGACCGCCGACTTTGTCCGCGGATCAGGGCCGCCTTGCAAAGCTATTGCTGGAAATCCTGCGTCCAATCGTCATATAGGATGTCCGGCCCATCCGATCAGCCCACTCGATCCCACTTAAACCGTCCGATCCCGGCGGAGGCGGGGTGCGAGCGGCTACGTGTGCGCGCCCGGCGGGACGCTAGGCCGTCGCCGTTCCGCCGATCACCCGATCCGTCGCCGGCCGCGGTTTTTGGGAAGGTTCACAGGAATGACTCTCGCCACTCCCCCCTCCGACAATGCGGTTCACACCGGCGTCCTGGTCCTGGCCGACGGCACCGTGTTCCGCGGCCGAGGCATCGGCGCCACGGGGGATTCGGTGGGCGAGGTGTGCTTCAACACCTCGATGACCGGCTATCAGGAAATCCTGACCGATCCCAGCTATGCCGGCCAGATCATCACCTTCACCTTCCCGCACATCGGCAACACCGGCGCCAACCTTGAGGACATCGAGACGATCACGCCGGCCGCCCGCGGCCTGATCCTGCGCGCCGACATCACCGACCCGTCGAACTGGCGTGCCACCCGCCACCTCGACGACTGGCTGAAGAGCTATGGCCTCGTCGGCCTGACCGGCATCGACACCCGCCGCCTGACCCGCCGCATCCGCGACCTGGGCGCGCCCAACGGGGTCGTCGCCCATGCGCCGGACGGCAAGTTCGACATCGAGGCGCTGGTCGCCAAGGCCAAGGGCTGGCCGGGCCTGGAGGGCATGGACCTGGCCAAGGACGTGTCCTGCCGCCAGACCTACGACTGGACCGAGGCCGGTTGGACCATCGGCGGCGGCTATGCCACGCTGGACAAGCCGCAGTACCATGTCGTCGCCATCGATTACGGCGCCAAGCGCAACATCCTGCGCTGCCTCGCCGCCGCCGGCTGCAAGGTGACGGTGGTGCCGTCGACCGCCTCGGTCGAGGACGTGATGCGCCACCAGCCGGATGGCGTCTTCCTGTCCAACGGCCCCGGCGACCCCGCCGCCACCGGTGAATATGCCGTGCCGACCATCAAGGGCCTGCTCGACACCGGCGTGCCGATGTTCGGCATCTGCCTCGGCCACCAGATGCTGTCGCTGGCGCTGGGCGCCAAGACCACCAAGATGCAGCAGGGCCACCGCGGCGCCAACCATCCGGTGAAGGATCTGGCGAGCGGCCGGGTGGAGATCACCAGCCAGAACCACGGCTTCGTCGTGGTGCCGGAGACGCTGCCGGCCGACGCCGAGGTCACCCATGTCAGCCTGTTCGACGGCACCAACGAAGGCATCCGCCTGAAGGGCAAGCCGGTCTTCTCGGTGCAGTACCACCCGGAAGCCTCGCCCGGCCCGCAGGACAGCCACTATCTGTTCGACCGCTTCGTCCAGCTGATCGCCGAGAAGAAGGCGGCCTGACGCCATACCGCCGGCAGGTCATGAAAAGGGGGGAGCCGTTCGCGCGGCTCCCCCTTTTCCTATTTGGCATTACGGTCCTTGTCGGGAGCCAGCGTCGCGGCGGTCGCCGTGCGCGGCTGTACCCGCTGGATGCCACCATAGCAGCTTGTGCCGCCACGTCCGCCGGGCGATCCGGCGGCCTGGCCGTACTGGGTGCAATCGGCAGTCTGGCCGGCGGCAGTCTGGTCGGCGGCGGTTTGGCTGGTTGCGGCCTTTTCGCCGTCATGCTTCTGGTCGCGAGGCTGTGATTTGGGATCGTTCACAGTGGCCTCCTGGAGGTTGCGGACCATATCATTTATGGCCTCTCCTAGATTGCCAACATGGTCAGCGATCAGCGGTTCCAACAGATATGCGTCTTCCCGATCATCCGTTTTCCCACATGGCCCGGCCAGCTGCCGAGCCGGATGGCCCCGCCTGCCCGCTCTGCGGCCGGCCGATGGTGCCGGGCGGCAGCCTGAACGAACACCACCTGATCCCCCGCACCTATGGCGGGCGCGAGACGGTGACGATGCACCGCATCTGCCATGCGAAAATCCATGCGGTGCTGACCGAACAGCAGCTGCGCGACCAGTATCACGAGATCGACGCCCTGCGCGGCCATCCCGACCTCGCCGCCTTCATCCGCTGGGTCCGCCGCAAGCCGCCGGAATTCAACGACGGCCATGCCACCGACAGGCGGCGGCGCAAGCGCTGACCGTCCTTCTCAGCCCTGGCGGACGGTCCGCCGCTTGGCGGGTTTCGGCAGGTAATTGCGGGCTTCGCCATTGCAGACACGGCTGACCCGCTCATACTCCTCGACCGTATCGACCTGGGCCTGCCGGCGGTCGCGCTCGCGGCCGAACTCCTGCATGATCCGCCGCATCGCCGATTCGAGCGGGCGGCGGATCGCCGCCATCGCCTGCGACTGGCTGCGCGAGCGCACCGGCGCCATTTCCGCGATCACCTGATCCAGCCGGCTGCGGATCTGCGGCATCATTTCCTGAAGCAGGGCCTCGTCCACCGCGACATGGCGCATCTCGTGGGCAAGCACCTCGCCATGCAGGCAGGAGCCGGCGGGGATTTCCCGGGCGACATGGACGATGCGCTGCTGGAAGCCGAAGCTGATGGCAAGCTTGCTGGCAGAGGCGCAATAGGTGCCGTCGCCCATCGTCTTGAACAGGGCCGACACCTGCGACTGCTCGCCGTACCGCGCCTGGGTCAGCCCCAGCACATGGCTGTCGGCGGTGCTGACCGGACCCGGCGTGCGTCCCGGCAGGCGGGTGAGCTGGGTGATCGACAGCGCATCGTCGCGCTGGATCGGCGCCAGCACGGTGTCGAGGTCCAGCGTGGTCGGCGGAAATCCGGTGCAGCCGTTCGACTGCGCCGCGGCCGGCGACACGGACAGCAGGAGTGCCGGAACGGCAAGGAACAGGAGGCGAACGGTCATCCCGGCACTGTTACCGGGAAACCGTTCCCCTACAAGAGATTTGGTGGCAAGAGATTTGGCGGCAGGAGATAGCGAAGGGCCGCCACCGCAGGTCTCCGGCGGCGGCCCCCGATGCTGCCCTCAATGCTTGGAGGGGAACAGGAAGCGCGCCTTCAGGGTGCCTTCGATGGCGCGCAGGTCGTTGACGACCTCCAGTTCTTCGACGTCGCCGTTGACGTCGACCACAACATAGCCCAGCTCCGGATCGGTCTGGAGATACTGGGCGGCGATGTTCAGGTCGCGGCCGGAGAACACCTCGTTCACCTTACGCAGCATACCCGGACGGTTCTCGTGGACGTGCAGGAAGCGGGTGCAGCCGGCCTGCACCGGAAGCGCCACCTGCGGGAAGTTGACCGCGCCGACGGTGGAGCCGTTGTCCGAATATTCCAGCAGCTTCTGCGCCACCTCGGTGCCGATGTTGGCCTGGGCCTCCATCGTCGAGCCGCCAATGTGCGGGGTGAGGATGGCGGTCTTGATGCCGCGCAGCGCGCTCTGGAACTCTTCCTTGTCGGAGCCGGGCTCGACCGGGAAGACGTCGATGGCGGCACCCAGGATGTGGCCGGAGTTCATCGCGGCGGCCAGCGCCTCGATCTCCACCACCTGCCCGCGGGCGGCGTTGATCAGGTGGCTGCCCTTCTTCATGGCGGCCAGCTCACGCTCGCCGATCATGTCGCGGGTCTGCGGGGTGTCCGGCACATGCAGGGTCACCACGTCGGAGACCGACAGCAGTTCCTCCAGCGAGTCGCAGGCCCGCGCATTGCCGAGCGCCAGCTTGCGCACGGTGTCGTAGAAGCGGACCTGCATGCCCATCGCTTCGGCCAGGATCGACACCTGGGTGCCAATGTGGCCGTAGCCGACGATGCCCAGCGTCTTGCCGCGGATCTCGTAGCTGTCCTTGGCCGACTTCATCCAGCCGCCGCCATGGACCAGCTGCGACTTCTCGAAGATGCCGCGCATCAGCATGATGATCTCGCCGATCACCAGCTCCGCCACCGAGCGGGTGTTGGAATAGGGGGCGTTGAACACCGGGACGCCGTGGCGGCGCGCCGCCTTCAGGTCGACCTGGTTGGTGCCGATGCAGAAGCAGCCGACGGTGATCAGCTTGCTCGCCGCCTCGAAAACCTTGGCGGTCAGGTGCGTGCGCGAGCGGATGCCAAGGATATGGACCGAGCCGATGCGTTCCAGCAGCTCGGACTCGTCCAGCGCGCGCGGCAGCCGCTCGACGGAGGCATAACCGCCGCGGGCCAGCTCGTCGATGGCGTTGTCGTGGACACCTTCCAGCAGAAGGATGTTGATCTTGTCCTTGGAGAGCGAGAGCTTGGTCACGGCCGGCTTCCGTATCTGGGCATCGGTTCTGTCCCGCAAGGCCAGCCCACCGGGATACGGCGCGCAGGGCCTTTCGGAAAAGCGAGCGCGCAAAATAATACCAAAGGCAGCCCTTGTCACCTGACGGATGTTGCGCCGCGGCGTCCGTTTCCGCATGCCGGATTGGCGCGCAGCGCGGGTTGGGTGTATCAGTCTGACCGCTCTTCAAACTTGGAAAGCCTGTCATGAGCGACGTGACGATCTATCACAACCCGCGTTGCAGCAAATCGCGCGAGACGCTGGAGCTTCTGCGCTCCCGCGGCGTCGAGCCGACGGTGATCGAGTATCTGAAGACCCCGCCGGACGCGGCGGAGCTGTCGGTCCTCCTCGCCAAGCTGGGCAAGGGTCCGCGCGACATCACCCGCGCCAAGGAGGCGGCGGAGGCCGGCATCGCGAAGGACCTCGACGGCGAGGCGCTGGTCGCCGCCCTGTCCGCCAATCCGGCGGCCATCGAACGCCCCATCGTGGTGAAGGGCGACCGAGCCCGCATCGGCCGCCCGCCGGAGTCGGTGCTGGACCTGCTCTGACCGTTTCCGATCCGCTCTGCTCCCCCCACTCCCGCCCCTTCCCCGGAGCCAGCCGCCCGTGACCAGCAAGCACACCGCAGCAACCGCCGCCGCCGAGCTGTCGACCATCCGCGATTTCCTGCGCTACGGCGTCAGCCGCTTCAACGAGGCCGAGCTGGATTACGGCCACGGCACCACCACGGCCTTCGACGAGGCGGTGTTCCTGGTGCTGGAGTCGCTGCACCTGCCGGTCGACCAGCTCGACCCCTATCTGGATTCCCGGCTGACCGCGGCGGAGCGCGAGGCGGTGGCCGGCATCCTCCATGCCCGCATCGACACCCGCAAGCCGGCGCCCTATCTGCTGAACAAGGCCTATATCCAGGGCATCCCCTTCTATGTGGACGAGCGGGTGATCGTCCCGCGCTCCTACATCGGCGAGCTGCTGTTCTCCGACATGTTCGGCGGCGACGACTTCACGCTGGTTGAGGACCCGACCTCGGTCGAGCGGGTGCTGGATCTGTGCACCGGCTCCGGCTGCCTCGCCATCCTGGCCGCCCGCATCTTCCCGGAGGCCCAGGTCGACGCGGTGGACCTGTCGCCCGATGCGCTGGAGGTGGCCAAGCGCAACGTCGCCGACAGCGGGTTCGGGGACCGCATCACCCTGCATCAGGGCGACCTGTTCGCCCCGCTGAAGACGCGGAAATACGACGTCATCATCACCAACCCGCCCTATGTCGACGCCGAGTCAATGGACGCCCTGCCGCCGGAGTTCCGGGCCGAGCCGGCACTGGCGCTGGCTGGCGGCGACGACGGGCTGGACATCGTCCGCCGCATCCTGAAGGAAGCGCCCAAGCACCTGACGCCGGAAGGCGGCCTGCTCTGCGAGTTCGGCACCGGCCGCGAGATCCTGGAGGCGGACTATCCCCACTTGGACTTCCTGTGGCTGCAGACCGCCAACAGCTTCGGCGAGGTGTTCTGGCTGACGCGGGACCAGCTGAAGGCCGGCAAGTGAGCCGAAGGTAAGGTGCGATTGCCCCACTTCGGTCCTCCCTGGATGGGAGAGGACCGAAGTGGAGGCCCGGCTTCCCCAGGAACCCTTCTCCCGCCCGCCGGTTGTCCTCTCACGATGTTGCACCGCAGCAGCCCTGAGAGGACGCCGCCGATGACCGACCGCCGCTCCACCCTGCTCAAGACCCTGGGCCTCACCGCGCTGACCCTGGGCGGATTGGCCGTCGCCAACACGCTTGCCGCCCGCGCGGCCGAACGGCGCTATCCGCCCGAAGGCCGCTTCCTGACCGTCGATGGCGTCCGGCTGCATTACATGGAGGCCGGCGAAGGTCCGCCGGTCGTGCTGCTGCACGGCAACGTCTCCGCACTCGGCGATTCGCTGGCGAGCGGGCTGTTCCAGCGTCTGGCCCGGACCCACCGGGTGATCGCCTTCGACCGGCCCGGCATGGGCCACAGCGACCGCCCGCGCGATCGCGCCTGGACGCCGGAGGATCAGGCCGACCTGCTGGCCCGGGCCTTCGACTCGCTGGGGATCGGGAACGCCGTGGTGGTCGGCCATTCCTATGCCACGCTGGTGGCGCTGGCCCTGGCCCTGGACCATCCGCAAGCGGTGAAGGGGCTGGTGCTGATGGCCGGCTATTATTTCCCGACCAAGCGGGCCGATGCGGCTCTGGTGGCGCCGCTGGCGACGCCGGTGCTGGGCGACCTGCTGCGCCACACCCTGTCGCCGCCGGTTTCGATGGCGATGATGCCGGGGCTGCTGAAGACGCTGTTCTCACCCCGTCCGGTGCCTGAGCATCTGACCGAGAGCTTCCCCGCCGCCCTGACCATCCGGCCGGGCCAGATGCGCGCCAACGCCCAGGATGGCGTGACCATGGCGCCGGCCGCCGACCGCCTGCAGCACCGCTATGCCGACGTGACCGTCCCGGTGGCGATCTTCGCCGGCCATCACGACCGCGTGGTCGAGCAGGAGGAGCAGAGCGGCCGGCTGCATCATGTGCTGCCCGACAGCACGCTGCATTGGGTGCCCGACTCCGGCCACATGGTCCATTATGCCGACCCGGACCAAGTCGTGCGCCGGATCGGTGAGCTGTCAGCCGGGAAGACGGCTCCGCGGATCGCCGCTCAAAGATAGCGCCGCATCAGGATGCTGCCGCCCTGGTGCGGCAGCCGGGGGTGCCAGGGGATGGCGGCGCTGCCGATCTCCTCGAACCCCTCGCCGACATAGAGACGGCGGGCCGGCTCGTTGTCGGCCCAGACATGCAGGGTGATCCGGTCGAAGCCGCCGGTCCGCGCCCGCTCGTAGAACCAGCCGAGCAGCCGGCCGGCGATGCCGTGGCGCCGGTGCGCGGGATCGACAGCCAGGGCGGACAGGAAATAGCTGCCCCAGTCCAGCGTTTCGGCGAATTCGCCCATATGGGCGACGCGGTCGGGCGGCAGGCCGCTGTAATCCTCCGTCCGGATCCAGTCGGTGGGATAGCCATGGGCGATGCCGATCACCTGCCCATTCAGTTCGGCGACACCGCTCTGGCGATGCGACAGCGACCCGCTGCGCCCGGCCAGGCCGGGCACCAGCATCTCCGCCGCGGTCATCCCCGGCATCAGCCCGTCGAGCAGGAATTCGTAGACGCCACCGCCGGCGATGTCGATCAGCCGTGCCAGATCCGGTGCGTCGTCGGCATCGGCGGAGCGAAGGCGGAGGCGGTCGTCAGTCGGTTCGGAACTCACGGGCGGACCCTTTGGATCGGAAAAGCGGCTGGATAGAAAAGGCTCTCCCGCCGACGATTTCCAGTCCCAATCCTATCTGTCCTGATCGGCCGCCCGGTTCAAATCGTCGCGCAGCCGCAGCAGCGCATCGCGGAGCGACATCAGCTCCGCGGCGGAGCAGCCGGCGGCGGCGGCGATTCGGGTCGGCAGGCATTCGGCCTGCGTCCGCAAGGCCGCCCCTTCGGCGGTCAGGCCGATGCGGACCAGCCGCTCGTCCTGCGGATCGCGGCTGCGGGTCAGCAGGCCCTGCCCTTCCATCCGCTTCAGCAGAGGGGTCAGCGTGCCGCTGTCCAGCCCAAGCCGCTCGCCGAGCAGCTTCATCGACTGGCCGTCCTCCTCCCACAGCAGCAGCATGATCAGATACTGCGGATAGGTCAGGCCAAGCTGCTCCAGCAGCGGGCGATAGACGCGGCTCATCGCCAGATTGGCGGAATAGAGCGCGAAGCACGCCTGATTGGAAAGCAGAAGCGGATCGTCCCTGTCGGCTGCCATGATGTCTGAACCTTGAAAAGACGGCGCGCCGCCGGGGTGCTGCGCGTCGGTCGATCATGCGGCCTGCACAATCGCGCGCAACAGCCCGGCGGCGCAATGCCGAAGACTTTTCGCTTCAGGCGATGGTCTCGGGCCCAACCCTCAGGCCCAACCCTCAGGCCCGGTCCTCAGGCAATGGTCGTGGTGACCGGGATGTTGCCCTTGGTGGCGTGGCTGTAGGGGCAGACCTTGTGGGCGCGGGCCAGCAGATCCTCGGCGGCGGCCTTGTCCATGCCCGGCAGCGAGACCACGAAATCGACCGTCAGGCCGAACCCCTCGCCATCGTCGCGGGCACCGATGCCGACCGTGGCGTTCACCGTCAGATCGGCCGGGACGGCGATCTTGTCGCGGTTGCCGACGAACTTGATGGCGCCGATGAAGCAGGCGGAATAGCCGGCGGCGAACAGTTGCTCGGGGTTGGTGGCGCCACCCTGGCCGCCCAGTTCCTTCGGCGCGGCCAGCGCGACCGACAGCAGGCCATCCTCGCTGACGGCCTTGCCGTCACGGCCACCGGTGGCGGTCACCTTGGTCGAATACAGGGTCTTCATGGCGCGTGCTCCTTCACTGATCGTTGTGCGGTGGATTTTGGTTTGGCTTTTGATTTCCCGGGCGGCGGTCCGAACCGGCACCCCGTGATCTTGTGAGAGGAACAATGACGCACAATCGAATTGCGCGCAATGTATTTGATTGTGCGTTATCAGATTGTGCGCAATGCGTCTGGCGCATGGCACGGCATGAGAGGGCAAGCGGCGGAGGCGCGGGCAGCGCTGGCTCCGCCCGGCTTTTCCGACCACAGCCCCCTCAGCGATGTGAAAGGCTGTTCATTCCGCCACCCGGAGGTCCACCTTGCCGCGCCGCTCGTCGGTCCTGCGTCCCATGGTGATGTTCTTGGGCGCCCGCACGTCCCGGTTCCGCCACGTCCAGCATTCGCCGGTCTCATCCTGGAAGCAGACCCAGCACAAATCGTGCTCGGCACCATAGTCGATGAGGAAATGCGCGAGGGCGGGGCCCTTCGGGGTGTCCATGGGAAGCGGCGGATTGAGTTGGAGCATGATGGCCTCGTTGCGACACTGTGGAGCATGAACGCGCCAAAGCGTGCGCTCGGTCCCGCTTCGCTTCCGGACACTCCCATTGCGCCGATCCCTGTCCGGTTCGGAATGGCTGGCCGATCTCTTCAATGAAGCTCTTTGCCGGCCGGCCCCATGTGCCTGCCTTTCCATCCAAGACATCCATGCGATGCCGACAGAAGACGCGCCGGCTTCCTGGAGTGCAGGCAAAGAAAAAGCCTTGGAACCGTTGGGTTCCAAGGCTTCTCCGGTCCTTCCGGAACTGGTCGGAGCGACAGGATTCGAACCTGCGACCCCCAGACCCCCAGACTTGAGAGGAACCGCTAAAGTATTGAAATTGAACAAGAGAAGGGGGGCGTAAATCCGCCGAATATCAGCGATTTCTGCCAACGTTCCCAAACGATCTCCCAAACAGCTGGCGGCGGATGGCCGCAGCTCTGGATTACAGGTTATGGGGAACGGCGCCGATATGGCAAACCATCGTCGGCGCTCTGGTCATCGTCGCAGCCACCATCAAGGTGGCCACCCCTTGATTCATTCAGCCGCACCCCACCCACACAGGCGCGCACCGGTCTCGTTGTGCGCCAGCAGCTGCTCCGCCGTGCCGTCGCTCAGCTGGTCGCCCCGGCTGATGTAGATCGGACGGAAGGCGGCACAGGCGCCCTCAGTCCCGGCTCCAGCGGTTGCGCAGCCGGTCAGCAGCGCCAGGACCATCGCGGCGCACACCATCTTCAACATCATGTCGAACCTTTCCGGCGCGCAGCGCCTCCTGGGTGGATTCCGCCTTCGCCTCCTGGCGCCCGGCGCGGCGCTGCGAGGCGCCGAAGGTGGCGATCGCCGCCAGCACGGCGCCGATGGCCAGCAGGGTGGGGCCGATCCGGCCCCAGAGCCCATGCAGCAGGGCGACGATCATGCCGCCGCCCGGCGCTGGTCCGCCCGCTGGCGCAGCAGCAGGATCACCACCGCCGCCGCCAGCAGCCCCGCCACCGCCCAGCCCAGCCCGCCGGCGGGCAGGCTTTCGAGCAGACCGCGCGCGGCGGTGGAGACATCGCGCGCCTGGTCCAATGCCGCCGCCACGCCGGTCAGGCCCAGCGCGCCCAGCCCGCTGACCCCGGCAACCGAGCGCGTCACCGGCGCCGGCGCCGGCGCCGGCTCGGCCCCACGGCTGGCCGGATGGAGGTCGTCGGCCAGGAAGAGCGCCGCCTCGGCCGCCCGGCGCTTGACCAGACCGGGCATCACCTTGCCGCTGCCGCGCGTCCATTTGCTGAACTCGGCCGCGGCACCGCCGGCGTCACCAAGGTTCAGCTTCCGCAGCATGGTGCTGGGCTGGCCGTTCTTCAGCATGACGAACCCGTCCTTGCCGGCATCCTTGCCCTTCGCCTTCCGGCCGGCGCCGACGTTCAAGACGAACAGGGTCAGGGCGGCGCGCTGGTTGTCAGTCAGGTCGACGGTGACGGCGCGGTCGACCACCGCCGCGGCGGCCGCCAGATCGGCCTGCAGCAGCTGCTCGGCCCGATCCGCGGCGATGGTCAGGCCAGTGTGGACGTCGGGCCCGGTGTGGCCATAGCCGATCGTCCAGGGGTCGCCGCCGCTGGCGGGATCCGGATAGGCGGTGAGGCGCAGGCCCTCGGCCTGCTTGGCCAGCTCGACGGCGGCTTGGGGGAGCGCACGCATGGGATGGTCCTTCCATGAAAAAGGCCGCCGGGCGGGCTGCCGGGCGGCGGTGTGTCGGGGGTGGTCAGACGAGAAGGACGGCGGCGATTGCCACGCCGAAGCCTGCGCCTGTCAGCAGCTCTCCCCACTCGGTGGCGCGGGTCAGCCTCCAGCCCAGCAGCGGCATCCCGGTGCCGATCAGGTAGCCGGCCGGCATCGCCACGCCGCCGATCGGCAGCCACAGCGCCGCCGGGTGGGTGGCCATCAGCGGCAGCGAAATCAGCCAGAGCCGCACGATGCCGGCGGTCAGCAGATAGCCCAGGCGCTCGGGGCGCGTGATCCCGAACAGGGTGTCGTCTTCCGGCCAAACCGTGGTCGATTGCGGGCTGAAGGACCACGGCACCCGCAGGTTCTGCCCGGCGCCATGGGGAATTCCAGCCATGCCGATGAAGGCGGCCGCACCGCAGGCTGTGGCGATCATGGCGGCGTGGGCATCGAGCGCCAGACCGGCCAGCAGCAGGTAAACGGTGCCGACGACGGGCAACGCCCAGAAAAGAATGCGGGCACCGGTTGTGCCGAGCCAACTGTGGCTCTGGCCGCGTTCGCGATGGGCGATGGCCAGGACCAGTGCGGACAGGACCGCCGAAAGGAAGGGAGACATTGGACCTCCGGGCATGAAAAAGGCCGCTCAAAGCGGCCGGGTCACTGGATTGGAGTGTTGTCGCGCCGGTCAGGCCGGCGGTACCGGCCAGTCGATCGCCGCGGGGAAGCCCGGCTGAGCCGTGATGTCGCGCAGGGCCTGGCGGTAGACGGCCCAGGCGGCGGTGTCGCCGGGAGCGTCGGGGAGCTGGGTGAAGTCGCAACGCTTCAGCAGGATGTCGCGCCGACGGCGCGCGGCGGCGATCAGATCCTCGTCGGTCGGCAGGACCGGCTCGACGGCCGGAATGACCTCCACCGCCCAGGCCTCGCCGGTCCAGCGCGGCCGCAGGCCCTCGGCCACCGCCGGCGGCGCGATCTCGACACAGCCGGCCGGGATAAGGAAGACGCCCGGCTCGAGCGGGGACTCGTCAGCGACGGTGGTGCCCAGCAGCAGCCCGCCGGCGTCCAGCTGGTAGACGATCTTTTCCATGATGCCCCTCAGTATTTGATGCAGGCCAGCAGGGCCACGTTGCGCGGCCGGGTCTCGGGACCGCCGGTCGAGCCGATCCAGCCGTCCTCCCAGCCGCCGATGTCCGAACTGTTGCTCTCGTCGTTGTTCCCGGCGGCGCTGTCGACGCCCGACTTGAAGGAGTGGCTGTGGCTGCGGAACTGGTCGTCCTGCCAGCTGCCGAAGCTGCGGCCGCCGTCGACGCCGCGGCCGTCGTCCCAGCCGCGGATGAATTCGCCCCGCAGATCGGGCAGTCGGAAGGTCGTGGAGCCGTCGCCGGCCCCCCAGGTCGTGCCGATCACGCTGAACAGGGCGGCATAGGTGGAGCGGCTGACGGTGGCGCCATTGGCCTTCAGCCAGCCGGTGGGGGCGTTGCTGGTGGCGTAAAAGGCAATCGCCCCCGCCGCCAAGGCCGGCGTCGCCGACGCTGCCGCGATCATGGCGTTGATCGCCTGCAGCACCTGCGCCCGGTTGTTCGGCGTCAGCGACAGGCCGGCGGCCGTTACGATGGCGACCAGCTCCTCCTGGATCGTGTTGAGCCAGTCGGCGGTGATGATCGTGGCGGCGACGCCGGAGGCCGGATCGCCGCCGGTGAAAAAGCCGGTCGCGCCGGTGGTGGCGGCGGCCGGCAATGCAGCCGCCACCGTGGTCCCGCGGATACGGTCCATGGGGATCTCCAGGGTTCAGAAATGGGTGGGTCAGTGCGCTTCGAGCGCGGCGACGCGGGCTTTCAGCTGGTCGAGAGCCTCCCCGAGGCCCCACAACGCCCCGACGATGCCGCCGCCAATCCCAGTGCCGCCGTCGCCGGTCCATGCCGGCATCACCGGAGCTGAGAAACCGGATCCGGCGTCATCCAGGATGGTCAGGCTGACGGGGTCGAGCGTGATCCCCGTACCGCCATCTGAAAACAGGAAGGCCTTGTCGATCTTGCCTGCCAGCTTGGCGTCGGTCTGCGCCTTGGTGTAGGCATCGGCGATGCCGGTCGGAATGTCGGCGATGGTGGCGACACGCGATCCGTTCAGCTTGAAGGTGCCACCGACCGTAAACGCCACGTCGCCGGCGATGGTCGCCTGCAGCTGGCCGTGCCGCGCCGTCCCGGTCCCACGGCCAACCGTGACGATAAGGTCCGCACCCTGCTTGTTGGTACCGACACTGTCGGGCGTGCCGATGGTGACGCTGCCGGCAGTGCCGTTGCTCGGCTCGCCACCGAGCAACGAGACAGACCCGCCGACTGCTCCAGGGCCGCCCTTGACCTGTGCAGCCCCGCCTGTGGTCGCACCCTGGCCCCCCTCCAGGTACGCCGGTCCCCCGGCGGCGCCGGTCGAATCCCCCGCTTTCACACCGGCAACGCCGCCGGTGCCGCTGCCATCGGCCTTGCCGCCAACCAGATAGACGCCACCAGCGTTCTTGTTGGAATCGACAGTCGAATGCCCGCCATAGAGATGGACATTCCCTCCCTGCCCCGGATTGACGGCATTGTCGTCACCGTGGACACCATGCAGGCGAAGGTGGCCCTTGCTTGCATAGACGGTGGCGACGTAGGGCTGTGGCGCATCCGCGCCCGACGCGTTCTTGGTCGGCTGCACCGACGCCGGCGTTCCGACCTTCATCACGTCGACGCCGTCGATCCTGCCGACGACGACACCGGCGTCGGCGCCGGTGTCCGTCACCCGCAGGGAGCTGTCGCCAGCAGCGATGGTGGCCGATCCCACCGCCACCTTGGCATCGGTCTCGGCCTTGGTGTAGACGTCGCCGGCCTTCAACAGGGGCGTGCCATTCACAGCCGGTGGGAATTTGAAGTCAGCGATGCCCGTGGCATTGTCGACAATCAGGATCGCCCTCGCGCCCCCGGCGGCGTAAATGCCGAGCTTGCCACCCAGCACGACATTGAGCGACCGCGCGCCTGCCAGGTCGGTTTTGGCCGATCCGTTGGTGATAATGAAGTTTTCAAGGCTGCTGACGTCGTTGCCGATTGCGATTGCGCTCCCCCCGGAGGCGTCGGTGTTGAGAACGATAAGCCCCTTGGCCAGGATTCCGCCGGTCGGATCGCGCTGGACAATGGTGTTGGGGCTGATGCCAGCGTCGGCGTTGATGGCAGCCCGGACGAAAGCGGTGGTGGCGATCTGCGTCGAGCTGGTGCCTGCCGCCGCCGTCGGCGCTGCCGGCGTGCCGGTGAAGACCGGCGACGCCAGCGGTGCGGCGCCCAGGGTCGTCCGGGCCGTCGCGGCATCCGGATCGTCCAGCAGCGTGCGGGCGAAGGCCGTTAGGTCGGCCGTTGCGAAGCTGTCGGAACCGGTCGCATAGAGCAGCTTGTCCGCCACCAGCAGGATCGCGGCCAGGGCAGCCAGACGGGCGGACGCAGCCTGCTTTCCCGTCTGGAGCGCTTCGATTTCGGATTTTGCCGCGGCGAAATTGTTTCGCACGTCGGCAGTCGAAGCGGCTCCCGCGGGCGGCTTCGTCGGGTCGATGGCACTCACCATGTGATCAACTCCAGAGTGGTTCAGGTATCCCAGGCGGTCGTTCCGCCATCCCAGGTCGTGGCCCCCGCATCCCAGAGGGTCGCGTAATTGAAGGTCACGGTGGTGTGGGCCGCCGCGATCCGGCGCAGGAAGATCTCCAGGCTGACATCGCCCCACTCGACCAGCGCTTCTCCGACGGCGGTCCGGCCGGCGCGGGCATAGGTCGTGCGCTGCCCGGCGCTGTTGACCTGCCAGTGGAACGCCCAGGCCTCGCCCTGTGCCGGGTCGCCGGCCCGCGTGAAGCCGGCCCGCGCCGGGGCGAACTGCGTGATCCCGATCGAAATGCCCATCGCCGCGGCATAGGCGGTGATGACCGGCACCGATTGGCCGCCGATGCCGATCAGCTGGGCGAGGACGGCGCCATGGCGCTGCTGCATCGTCGCTTCGGCTTCCAGGCCGAGGGTGGCTTCCCACTCCGGCAGCAGACCCAGGGCGGTGGTGGGGAAGGCGTTGACCAGGAGCGCCCCGGCGTCCTCCGCCGACCGCTCGTAGACCGGGGCCAGCCCATCGAGGACCGCGGCCTGGGCGGTGCCCTCCTCGCGTGGCCAGATCCGGCCGGTGGGCAGCAGGGCCTGCATCGCCTGCCGGAAGGCGGAGGCGGTAAAGATCGGCGCCGGCATGGCATCAGCTCCAGGTGATGGTTCCGACGGTGAAGAGCCGGCCCGGCTGCGCCACCAGATCGGCGGTCGGGCTGACGATCCGGAAGGCATCGACGCCGGAGACCGCCTCCACCGCTTCCCACAGCCGGTTGAGCGGGATCGTGCCGCCCGGCGCTGCGTCGATGGCGAACTGGTCGACCAGCGCGGCCGACACCGCCGCCCTCGATGCCGCCGGGATGCCGCTGATGGTGATCGGCACCGGCGTGTTGACCGGCGCCACGACATAGACCAGGGCGGTGACCGGCTGGAGGCTCCACAGCGCGTTGGCCACCGTCAGCTGGTCGCCCGTGGCCCGCACCGCCCGGATGTCCGCCGCCGCCACCCCGTCCGTGCCCTGGGGGAAACCGCCATGGGCGGCCTGTGCATCGTCCAGCATGACATACACCACCACCGTTCCGGGCCCGGCCCCGGATCGCGAGACCCAGGCCCGGGTGACGCCGGGGACGGCGAGTGCCCAGCCGACGAAATCGTCGGCATCGCCGCCCTGGGCGGTGATCCGGTAGGCCGCCAGCATGCGGGCGCGGAGATCGTCGTCGGCCTCCAGGTCCGCGCCGCCGATGACGGCGGCAGCGGCCGCGCCGGTGGACTGCACGCCGGCGACCGCCCGGCCCAGCACCATCACGGCGCCGGCATCGGCATTGCCCGTGGCGCCGGCCTCGTCGGCCAGGATCGGCACTGCCACCGTGCCGCCGCCGCCGACGGCCGCGGCTGTCGACACGGTGTAGGCGGTGCCATCGGCGCGGATCACCGGCGTTCCGGCCGGCACCACCGTTCCTGGGGTTCCGGTCAGGGTGACGATGCCGGTGGCCGCGGTCGCCGGCTTGCGGAAGACGCCTTTCAGCGCCGCCCACCCCTCCAAAAACTCGTCGGTGCAGGTGAAGGGCACCGCCTGCCGGGCGATCCAGTCGAGATAGCCATAGTGCAGATGCGCCATGGCCGCCTGGATGTCGGACAGCACGCGCAGCACCGCCCGGCGCAGCAGGCCGGTTTCGGCACCGGTGGAGGCGGCGACATCCTGCGCAGTCTGCGCCCGCAGTTCGGACAGCGTCGGTCGGGAAAACGGCATTCAAGCCCCCCATGCCCAGGAATAGGAAAGGGCGACGGTGCGGCCGTCGCTCCGGAAGGCGGTGATGCGGGCGCCCAGCGTCGAGCGGCGCAGCCAGGCGGCCTCGATGTCGAAGCGGGCCACGACGCCGTCATCCACCAGCCATTGCAGGGCCTCCGCGATGTAGTCGCGGGCGCGGTGCAGCGTCTCGGTGGTCTGCTTGGCCCGCTCCAGCAGCCAGAGGCGCGAGCCCAGCTCCCGGTCGCCCCACCAGCCACGCCGGTCGGCGGTGCCGTCGGGGATGACGTCGTCTTTCAGCGCCGGCCGGTCGGTGAAGAGCGACAGCAGGATGGCGGTGGCCAAGTCGTCGCCGGTGTCGAGGTCGCCGCCGGGCGCAAAGGTCCAATCGCCGCGGCCATCGGCCGGCGACCAGGTGATGGTGATGTCCGCCATGGCTATTCCAGCTGGTTCGGGACGTTGGTCGAGCCGCTTCCCGTCTGCACACCGCTGTGGGTGTGGCCGTTGTAGACGTCGCGCATGCCCTTCATCGTGCGGGTCTGGGTGTCGCAGTGGTCGATGATGTCGCCGGTGACCAGAAGATCGGCCTCGATCCGGACCTTCGGCGTGCCGGTGATGGTGACGGGCTTGCCGGCGCCGCGGATCGTGATGCCGGCGCGGGTGATATGGATGATCTGCCCCTGGTCGTCGTGGAGCGCCACCTCGCCGCCCTTCAGCCCCTTCGGCCGGGCGGCCTGGTTGCCAGTGGCCACCGCGACGCCGGCGGAGCGGTCGCCGCCGACAAAGATCACCACGACGTCGGTGCCGACCGGCGGCACCGAGGTCAGCCCGTATTCGGCCAGACGCGGGGTGGTGTCGCGCACCTCGTCCTGGCCGAGGCGGACCTGGAGCATCTGCACGTTGCCGGCGTCGTTGACGGTGGTGACCCGGCCCCGGCCGATGGTCATCAGCAGCCGCGTGTAGAGCCGTTCCGCCATACCCATCATGTCCATCATCGCACCATGTCGTTGAGGGTCGGCATCAGCACCACCGGAGCGACGGCGAAGGCGTCGGGCGGCATCAGCACCAGGTCGGCCGCCGTGCCGGTGCGGTCGCGACGGTAGGTCACCTCGGCAACGATCCACTGCACGTCCGGGATCTTCAGGCTGGGCAGCTGGATGCGGACCAGCCGGTTCGGCGTCCACAGCATCCCCTCGCCGTCGCGCCAGCTGTCGGCGGTCAGCTGGACGCAATAGGACCGGCCGGCCCGGCGTGCCGCTTCCCACAGGCCGCGCCGCTGCGCCAGCCCGGCCGCCACCACGCCGGTTTCGGCGATGATGGTGCGCCGGCGATGGCGCGGCACCTCCTTGTCGTTCACCGTGACCAGGACGTCACCGGCAGTGCCGGTCTCGCCGACCGGGTTCATGTTGAGCATCCGGACCACGTACTCCGAAAACCGGAGGTCCATGCCGAACATGGCGGTGGCGCGCTCGACGTTCTTCCCTTGCGCGAAGCCGGATCCGTGCTTCCCGGTGCCAACCCGGGCCAGGATCAGGTTGCCGTCGGGGGCGTCATAAGCCAGCAGGGCATTGGCCCGGGTGATGCGTTCGATGACGCTGTACGGCGTCTCGCCCCACAGGAGGTTGATCTGCGGGATAGGCGGCCCGACATCGTCCAGCGCGCTGACGGTGATGCCGTAGGGCGCCGCCAGCTTCTGCGATATCGACAGCACCGAGGCGGAGCTGATCTGGTTGCTGTCCCACTCGGCCGAACAGTCGACCAGGTCCTGGCACTTGCTGCGGCCGGTGACGCGCAGGGTGTGGCGCTGCCCGTCGATGGACGGCATGAAGCGGTCGACATAGCCGGTCACCACCAGATCGTCGCCGATCCGCACCTGGCAGGCATCGCCGGGCTTGACCACGACGGCCTCCGCCTCGCCCGGGAAGCGCTCGGTGAACTCGATGTCGAAGTCGCTGGGCATGCGCTCGATGCCGCGGGTGACGCGCATGCCTTGCCAGCCCGACAGCTTGCGCGTGCCGGTGATCAGCGTCAGATCGTCCATGGACGGTTACTCCGCGAGCGCCCGGAAGGCGGTGGGCATGAAAGCGGGGTGGATCGGGTCCGCCTCCCGCACTAGCTCGTCCGCACGGGCCGGGTCCTGGTAGAGCCGCTGCGCCAGCACCAGGGCCGGCTGCGGGGTGGCGGTGATGACCGACACCAGCCGGGCCAGGTCGGCGGCGCGTTCCGTCAGATCGGCGACCAGCGCGGCGCGCAGCTGGCGCAAGGCCAGATAGGTGGCGTCCTCTCCGCCATCGCCGGCGCGGACGATCTCCGCGTCGATGACGTCGCGCAGGCGGTCGCGCACCTCCACCGCCTCGTTGTAGGAGGCGGGTTCCCAGCCGGCGGCGGCACGCGCCAGCTCGGCAATCGCGGCGCGGCGGTAGAGCGCCGCCACGGGGACGCCGGCGCCGGCGGTGACGCTGCTGTCGGTTGCCAGGGGGAGCAGCAGGCGGATGCGGTCGGCCGGGGTCGCGGCGGCCGCGGCGGCGGCCGAGACATGGGCGGCGATGGCGGTGGCGGTGTTCCCGGCCGTGTCGCCGCCGGTGACCGCCGCTGCCCTGGTGACGGTGGCCGCCGACCGCGAGACACCGCCGCGCGCCGTTGCGGTGGTTTTCTTCAGCGCCGGCAGGGTGGTGCCGCTCCGGGTGCCGCTGGCGCGGAAGAAGCGGCCGAACTCGCCCGGCAGATCGCGGATGGCGTTGTAGAGGTTGGTCGCGTCGTTGATGTAGCGCTCGACCGTCCGCACGTAATAGGAAACGGTGCCGACGATCTGGCGCAGCACCGCCCCGCCCTCGCGCAGCAGCGTCCCCACCGTCGAAACGAAGTCGGCCACGGCAGCCAGCCCCAGCGCGTCGGCGATGCCGGAAATCTCCGCGGCGCGATCGGCCACGCTGCCCGGGTAGAGCAGCCGGCCGGCCTCCACGAACTGGAAGGCGATCTCGCACACCCGGCCGAGGTCCCGCCGTTCGGCGATGCGGAAACGCAGCAGGGCCACCGATTTCCGGCCGAGAGTCGGGTGGACCAGTTCCCCCTCCCCCTCACCTTCGCAGGCACGCTGCAGCTGGTCGCGCTGGGTGAGGACGGAGCCGCCGCCATAGACGGCGGAATCCTCCACCAGGAAGCCGATCAGGCTGATGCGCCGCGGCGCCCGCCCCAGATCCTCCACCCACACGCTGTCCCGATAGGGGTATTCATGGACGGCGACCCGGCGGCCGAACTGGCTGTCGGAGGACAGCACGCCGAAGGGCACGCCCCGGAAGGAGGCGCGCTGCAGCTGGCTGTACCAGGGGCCGGGCGCCGACCCGAAGCCGGCCAGGTCGGTGCCCAGCCGCTCGGCCGCCGAAGCCACCTTCGAGACGCCGGCGGCGAGGTTCCTATAGGCGCTGGTGGCGGACATCAGGGCCTCGCAAAGCTGGGCATTGCATATTCGATGCGGGTGGGCACGAAGTTGCCGGAGGGTGTCTGCGCGGTGGCGGCGGTGCCCTCCGGCACGTTGCCGCCCAGGGTGACAGTGACGTTCACCTTTTGCTCGCCGCCGGCCGGCGCCTGCGACTGCAGGCGTTCCATCGCCGCGATGGAGGCGATGTATTTCTTGGTCTCCGACGGCAGGGGCCTGCCGTCGGCGATGTTGTCCTTCACCCGCTCGGGACCGGCGTTGTAGGCGGCGGCCGCCGTGGTTTCGTTGCCGAACCGCTTCAGCTGTTCCGACAGGTAGGCGACGCCCGCCTCGATGTTGGCGTCCGGATCGGTGATGCCGCCCTTGATGCCGTAGCGCCGGGCCATGTCGGCAAAGGTGCCGGGCATGACCTGCATCGGCCCGATGGCGCCGGCCGAACTGGTCAGCGGCAGGCCATCCTTGCCGAACTGCCTGCCGCCCGATTCCTGCTGCATGATGCGCCGCACGAAATTGGGGTCGATGCCGTATTTAGCCGACAGCGCGTTCACCTGCGGATCCCAGCGCCGGACGCGGTAGCTGACGCCTGCGGACGAGACTGCCCCGTTTGAGGAGGGCGGGACGGCGGTCGGAGCAGATCCGACGCCGCTCCCGTCACTCCCACCGGCCCAGTGCTTACCCAGGCCGGACAGCCAGGAATCAAAATCCGCTCGTCCAGCGGGTGACTGCTGCTGGGACGCTGGCGGCTGGGCGCCCCATGGGTTGAGCGTACCGTTCGCCTTCATCCTCTTCAGGATTTCGTCCTCGCCCTCGTTCGCCGTGGATGGCGTGAGAACGGTTACCGCTCCGACCAATGCGGCGATGACCGGATGAGCGGCCAAAGCCGTCGCGCCAGTCAGAACACCCCCCATGGCGGCGGCAAGGCTGGAGAACCCGGCCGTCAGGATGGCGACGCCCTTCCCGGCTGCGGCAAGGCCAACCACTGCCGCCCCGGTCAAAGCGATATCCGCCGCAAGCTCCTTGTTTTGCGAAATCCATTCCGTTGTGCTGTCGATCAGCGCGCCGAACCGACTGTTGAGCTTCGATTCCAAGGTGGTTCCGACGCCGGATGCCGCCGCTTCCAGCTTGTTGAGCGAGATGCCCAGATCTTCGGACCGCTTCTGCGTGTCCTCACTGACGTTCGCCAGCCGCTCGACCTCCTTGATGTAGGCGCTCCAGCCGGCCCGCCCTTTGCGGAGCATCGGCAGCAGGGCCTGCACCCCGAACATGCCGGCGATCCTGGCCTGGGTCTGCGGATTGGTCTGCTTGGCGATGGCGTCCGCCAGATCGCCCAGCGCCGCCTCGGCGTCGACCGCACCGGAGGCGGTGCGGCGCGTGGCGATGCCCAGGCTGTTGAGCATCGCCGCCGCCTCGTTGTTGCGACCGAAGGCGGCGTCCTGCAACGTGGTCGCCAGGGCGCCCAGGCTGCCGGTCATCTCGTCGGCGCCGACACCGGCCAGCTCGGCAGCACCGCGCAGGGTGCGCAGCCGGCCGGCGGCGATACCGATGCCGCGGGCGGCGTTGCCGGTGGCCACGCCGACGGCGCCCCAGTGCGCCACCAGCGCGCCGGCGCCGGCGATGGAGCCGGCGCCGAACACCAGCCCCAGCGAGTTGTTGAGCACGCCGACGCTGCGGGCGGCGTCCACCACCGGCCGGGCCAGACCGACCGCCCCTTTCTGCAGCCGGTCCAGCACCGAGGTATCGCCAACCCGCTCCATGGCGGAGCCGATTCGGCTCAACGACGGCGGCACCCGCGACAAAGCGGAGTTGACGCCGTTGACCACGCTGGAGGCGCGGTCGCGGGCCGTCAGGACGATCTGGAAGGTGTTGGCCATGTCAGTCCCGCTCGATCATGCGATTGGCCTGGTCAACCCACCAGGACAACTCGGTCCAGGTGAGAGACCAAGCGTCCCGTGGCCCCCAGCTGTAGAATTTGGTGGCCTCGGCAACGGCGTTCCGCCAATTGCCGGGCCAGCTCACATAAAACCCGCGAGGTAATCGACCGCCTGCTTGGCGTCGCGATAGCCGATCTTCTCGACGGCGGGCTTGGGAACGCCCGACACCAAGGAAACCAGGATGATGTCCGCCACCATGCCGCCACCGGCCTTCTGCGCGGCCGCCACCTCGCCGCAGGTCGGCTCCCGCAACCGCAGTTCGGGGTAAACCTTGCCGGTCAACTCCACCGGCTTGCGCAGTTCGATCACCAGCTCGTCCGGCTGGGTTTGGGTCTCGTTGTCCATCGCTTACGCCTCCTCGACCTGGGCGGACTCGAACTTGACGTCGAAGGTGCCCTCCGCCGCCTTCACCTCCTGGGCGTCCGTGGTCCAGGCGTTGCGGGCGGTGACCACCTTGCCGTTGGCCAGCTCCACCGTGACCGTGACGTTGGTCATGTCGTTGAAGGCGGCGACCGACAGGGAGCCGGCATCGCGGAAGGTGCCGCTGATGAAGCCGGCCTTCGGCTTTTCCGAATAGCCGTGGACGCCGTCCATACCGGTCAGCGTGTCTCGCGAGACGGTGGACGGCGAATAGGTGAGGTCGGCGGCCAGCATGTAGGTCGTGCCGTCGACCGTGATGTAAGCGGTGCCGGCAAGGCGCCGCGAGGTGTCGGCCATAAAGCGTCTCCTTTACGAGAGGCGGAACTGCGCCAGCAAGGCGAAGATCCGGAGCTGGTTGATCAGGATGCCCGGCCACAGGACATCGATGCGGTTGGGGTTGGTGCGGTTCTTCTCGACCACCAGGCCGGCCTTGAAGGCGTCGCCGTTCTGGACGTGGCCGTCGTATTCCAGCTCCCGGTATCGGGCGATCAGGTCGGCCTTGATGACGGCCGGCGTCACCACATTGGCGCCGGGACCGAAGCGGGTGCCATCGGCGGCCAGCTTCTTGCGGGCATACTTGCTGGTGATCACCGACTTCAGATCCCGCAGGACGAAGGCCAGCAGGAACAGCGTCTCGATCTCCAGATAGCTGTCGTCGGCCGCGCCGAAGCCGTTGCGCTGATAGGTCGTGATGACGTTTTCCAGCCTGCAGGTGCCGTCGGCGCCGACGTTGAAGGTGCTGATGCCGTCCCACAGCAGGATGTTGCGGCTGGACAGGTCGAAGCGCGAGGCGATCGGCGGCGCCAGCATGGTGGAGAGCGCCAGCGTCTGGAGCGGCGTGCCGGGGTCGGCGCGGAGGCTCACGGCCGCGGTGCCGGCGAAGTCGGCCGCCACGATCCAGGCCGGGGTCGGGCTGTCGTAGAAGCCCAGGATCGACACATGCTGGTCGTTGCGCGAGACGCCGAAGGTGGTCAGCGCCCCGACGGTGCCGCGATAGGCGGCGAAGCCATGGCCGTAGATCTGCTGCGCCCAGCTCCACCGGCCCGTGCTGTCGTTCAGCAGCGCCTTCAGCGCATCGAGCGAGGTCGCATCGGTGTAGGGGAAGACGATGAAGTCATAGGGCTGGTCGGCCAGGGCGGCGAAGGCGGTCGGCAGGGTCGGCGGGGTGGTGCCGCCGGCCATGGCGACGATGGCCACGGTCAGGCCGGCCGGCGTCGCTTCCCCGGCGGTGGCGCCACGGTAATTGACCCGCAGGTCCACCTCGTTGCCGCCCGGACCCTTGTTCTTCGCCGTCAAGGTGACCACGCCGGCGGCCGCCGCGGCCGTCACCGGCAGGGACGGCATCGCGGTGATGGTGGCGGCGAGCGCGGTGGCGATGGCGGCGACCGCCTGGCCGGACACCACCGGCTGCGCCACCAGCACGCCGCCGACGTAGAGCGCCAGCGTGCCGTTGGCCGTCGGGCTGCCGGTCAGGGTGATGGTGCCGGTCGCGGCCGTGGCGCCGGCGGCATCGGCCAGCGGCAACAGCCACACCTCGCCGAAGCTGTCGGAGGCGCGGTAGGCCTCGTACATCAGCGCCAGCTGCGAGCCGAGCCCGGCCAGCGACTGCGCTTCGCCCAGGCTGGGGCAGATGACCGGAGCGCCCGCGGTGGCGGTGCCGGAGCCGGTGATCTGGCCGACGATCAACGTCCGCATGGTCTGCGACGAGCTGTTGGCCCGGCTGTTGTCCACCTCGGCATAGAAGAGGGGCACCCGCAAGTTCTGCGGGATCTGCTTGAAGGCGACCATAGGTTAAGCCTCCTCGGCAACGGGCGGCGGAGCCGCGGTCTGGTCGGCCGGCACGACGTCACCGAAGACGTTCAGCAGGCGGGTCCAGTACGGGGTTTCGGGAACGTCCCGCCCGGCGTCGGGCAGAAAGTCGCGGAGGTCCGGGTCGCGGATCTGCAACCCGGGCTTGGGCTTCACGAACACGGGCGTGAACTCCTATGGAAAGTCGATGGACAGCCGGCCCTCGTCGCGCCCATCCGGACCGGAGGTGCGTGGCGCCGGCGGGACGGCATCGGGGAACGGCGGATCGGGATAGGTGCCGGTGGCGTCGAAGGGGCCGATGGTGTCGACATGGACGTCGACGCCCTGCAGCTCGTCCGTCACGGCCATCTCGAAGTCTTCGGGGTAGCGGAAGGCGAACTGCATGCGCAGCTCGCCGACATGCTTCTTGGTATCGGCCGTGACGCTGGTCTCGGTGCGGATCGCCGCCACCTGCTCGATGCTGGTGATGATCGCCCAGTCGGTCAGCACCGCCACCTTGATCTGGCGGCGCAGAGTGGAGAGATCCGCCTTGGCTGGCCGGGATACCAGTTGGCCTGCTTCAGCACCGGGTCCTTGGTGAAGGCCTGCCAGCTCTTGGTGGTGAAGACGACGTCGGTGACCACAGCACCCGACTTCTTCAGGACCAGGGTGGCCCAATTGTCCAGGTCGGTGGTCGGCGATGCCGTTTCGGCCGCGATGTTGACCGGCGTCCAGCGGGCGCCGCCCGACAGGGCGATGGTCAGGGCCGGATCGCGCTGGAAATCGATCAGCGTGGTGGGGAAGCCGTCGCCCTTGATGGTGACGGTGCCGGTGCACAGCGCCGACGATGCCATCCATTCCAGCCGGCGGTTCAGGATGTCGATCTGGTCGGCCATCTCCAGCTGGAGATTGATCATCTCGCGCTCGCCGGCGCTCATTTCTCCGCCGACGCGCTCGCCGATCTGGCGCCGGACCGGCTTGCGCAGGTCGGGGGCGCGCTTGTCCTTGATGTAGGCCGGCTTGAACTCGTTGGTCTGCATCCGGCGGCTTTCGACCAGCTTGCCGGCGACCAGCGGCGAGACGAACGGCGCCATGCGGCGGAGGCCGACATCGACGTCGATGGCCACCGTTTCCTTGTCGGACTCCACGATGTTCGGGAAGAAGCTGTCCAACAGCCAGTTCTGCGAGAGCTTCAGGTTCGGGACCACCCCGACCAGCGCGGCGGTGCTGTAGATGTCCATGGAAATGCCTCCGATCAGGACGGGTCGGCGGCCGAAACCGCCGTCTTGAGGAAGATGCCGGCGTCGCGCAGCACATCCTTGATGCTGGCGACCGTGTGGCCGGCACCCAGGATCAGCCTGGCGGCGTTGAACTCGCCGGTGAGGTAGACGCCGGCCGGCTTGTCGCCGCCGCCGGCGTCGACGGCGTCGGCCAGGATGACGGACGGCACCTGGCTGCCGTCGTTGGCGGCCGCGGTGCTGAGGGTGAACTTGCCGCCGGCGGTGATCCTGCCGAGCACGGCGCCGCGGGCCAGCACCTGGCCGGCGGCGACGGTGACGGTGTCGGTCACCAGCTGGAAGCGGCCGGCGATCAGCTGGTCCGGCACGAACTCGCTGGTGGCCATGCCCGGCTGGAAGGGCGAGCTGGAGAAGGTTGCCATGGGGGCGCTCCTTACTTCTTGGCCGCGCCGCCCGTGGCGCGGTCATAGGCGGCGGTCATGCGGGCGACGGTTTCGGCGGCGCTGCCCTTCTCCGGGCCGGCGCCGCCGTCGGGACCGACGGCCGGGCTGGGCACATTGGCCATGCGCTCGCCCAGGCCGCGCTTGCCCTGGGGCTGGCCGGTGACGGCGACGCCGGCCATCACGGTAATGGCCTGCTGCGCGCTCAGGTCGGTGGTGAAAGCCAGATTGGCGGCGACGTGCGGCATGCCGGCGGCGTGCGGGCTGGCGAAGATGGCGGTGCAGCGCTTGCGCTCGGCAGCACGGCCGGCGGCGTAGGTCTTTCCCTTCGCCTTGGCCTTCTTGGCCTCCTCCTTTTCCGTGTCGGCATCGGCGTCGTCATCGTCCAAGTCCTCAGCCTTGGCGTCGTCGTCGCCCTCCTCGGCCTTTTCCTCGTCCTCGTCGTCTTCAGCCGTTTCCTCGTCCTTTTCCTCGTTCTCGGCCCGCTTGGACTTTTCCTCCTTGCGGTTCTCGTCCTCAGCGCGCTTGCCCGAGGGGCGAAGCCCCAGCAGATGGGCAAACGCCCCCTTCGCGCCCGCAAAAGGCGAGTGCTTCATGATCGGTCTCCGGTGTGTGACTTGGGTTCAGCCCAACTCTTCGAGCAGGGCCAGGAAGGCGGCGTCAGGCGCCATCACCGCATCCGCAAGGCCCAGGGCGACACCCTGCTGCCCGAGGAAGGTCGCGGCTTGGGTATCCCGGACCTTGGCGGCCGGGAGTCCTCTGTTGCGGGCGACTGTCTCAACGAACAGGTCGCCCATCATGTCCACGTCGGCCTGGAAACGCATCCGAGCCTCTTTTGACAGTGGGATCTCGGGATGCCCGTCGGCCTTGCACGCACCATAGGTGATGAAGGTCACCTTGATGCCGAACTCGGCCAGAGCGGCCGACCAATCGACATGCATCCAGATCACACCGATGGAGCCGGTCCCACCGGTGCGGGGGACGTAGATGCGGCCTGGGTCGGCGGAGGATGCCAAGGCATACGCCGCCGAATAGGCATTTTCCGACAGAATGGCCGCAATCGGCTTGGCGCCGCGCGCCTCATAGATCGTGTCCGCCAGATCGAAGCAGCCGGCAACCTCACCGCCCGGCGAGTTGACGTCCAGCACGATGGCGCGGACCTCCGGATCGGCCACAGCTGCCAGGAAGCCCCGCCGGATCCAGTCATAGCCGGTTGCCCAGTAGCAACCCCAGCCGCCCTGGAACAGGACACCCCGGATTGGAATGATCGCCACCCCATCGATCAAGCCATACTGCCGCTCGCGCTCAGCTCCCCTCCCATAGCCAAAAGCCTGCGGTGCCGGTGCATCACCACGCAAAGCAGCCGCCAGCAGGTCGGCTTCCTGCTGCACCAGCGCCAGCGGACGGTTCGATAGCCGGCGAGCAATCTCGAAAATCTGGCTCATTGTGCATCCGGTTTCTTCGGCGGCGCCGCCGCCTGGTTGGCGGGGATGTTCATGGCCGCCCAGCTGGGCGGGTCCATGCCACGGTCCTTGAAGGCCTGGATTTCGCGGGCGCGCTGGTCGAGCACCTCCTCCCAATCCTGGCCGGTGTTCTCCGCGCACTCCTCCTCCAGAGTGGACAGCGCGGCGTCCATGCCCAGGACCGCCCCCTGTTTCTCGGCCACCGGGTCGATCCAGCCCCGGCCCGGCCCCATCCAGCGGCAGCGGGCATAGGCGCCGCGGGCGTCGATGAACTCCGGCACCACGCCCGACGGCATCGGCAGGCTGTCGACCTCCATCGCCTCCTCGAGCCACGATGCGTAGACCGGCGAGGCGAAGCCGGTGGCGAAGTCGGCACGCCGGCGGGTCAGCGTCTTCCACGCCTCCAGCAGCGCGGCGCGGGCGCTGGAATAGTTGACGTCCGACCAGTCGTTGGAGAGCTGCTGCGCGCTGATGCCGATGCCGGCGGCCGCGTTGCGCAGCACCGCCCCCTCGAAGGCGGCGAAGTTGCTGGTCGGCCGGGCGGCCGCCACCGTGTTGATGGACTCGCCGGGGAACAGGATGGGCATCCGCACCCCGCCCAGCATGGTGCGCCGTTCATTGTGGTAGTCGGCACGCGCATCCTGGTAGGCCCCGACACCGTCGCCGGTGCCGAGTGCATCCTGTACCACCGCCGGATCGTGCGGGCTGGTGATGTAGGCGCCGAAGATCGCGTTGACGATCGCCGCGTCCAGCTCGGTGCCGTCGTACTTGATCAGCATCTTCAGCCGCTGCAGCACCGGGGTCAGCACGCCGGCGCCGCCGCGGTGCTGTTCGCCGCGATCGGCATCGAAGTCGTGGACGATCAGCGGCCGGCCCCAGGCGGTTTCGCGCGGGATGCGGTCCCAGGTGACGCTGTCGCCGCCGGCATACCAGTCGTTCTGGTGGGCCTTGCGGATGTGGTAGGCGAGCGCCGCCCCATGCCGGTCGATCTCGACGCCGCCGCGCATGTGGCGCTGGTCGAACTGCATCTGCGGGTTGGACAGCCGGTCGGGATCGATCAGCTGCACCACGGTGCAGTATTTCGCCCGGCCCCGCCCCACCCGCTCCGGCATCCAGGGCAACGCGGCCAGGGCGTCGCCGTCGACCAGCTTGTGCCGGAAGGCGATCCGGAAGATCTGCGACATGGTGCGTTGCCGCTGGGCATCGCAGTAGCGGCCGGGATCGTCGGCCCACAGGCGCCAGCCCGCCTCCACCGCGCGTCCGAACTCGTCCGCCCAGCGTGCGTCGAATCCGCTGTTGCCGGTCATCAGGGCGAGCGCCCGGTAATCGGGCTTGGCGATCGGCCGGAAGCTGGCGCCGACGGCGTTGTCCAGGATGCGGGTGACGGCGCCCGATGCCCAGCCGTCGTTGCGCACCAGGTCGCGCACACGGCTGACGATGCGGTCGCGGTACGGGGTGAGGTCGCTGTCGGCCGAGCCGAGATAGGGCTGCCACGCCGCCAGATGCTGGCCCTGGGTGTCGGCCGCATCGTAGGGGGTGGAGCCGCCGCCGGCCAGCATCGAGGCGCGGCGGGGCGATGCCGGCAGCGGGGTGACGCCGTCCGGCCCGTAGAGGACGATTGCGTTCATGGTGCCCTACCGGAACAGGAAGCCGACGGCGCGGCGGGTGGAGCCGATGCCGAGCTGGCGCTGGATGGTCTGGATCAGCCCCGTCAGCTTGGTGGCGTCGGTCGGCGCATAGGTGATGGAGCGGGAGCCGTTGCCCTGGGTGTAGGCGACGGACACCGGCTTGCCACCGGTCTGAACGTCGATCAGCGCCTTCTGCGCGGTGACGAGTGCGGCACGCAGCTCGCCTTCCGTCATCCCGGCCAGGATGCCGCTGGTCATGTCGGTCATGGTGATTCCTTCAGGCGAGGCGGCTGGACAGGCTGCGCCGGGGCGGCGTCGGTTGCGGAGTGCCGGTGACGGCGGAAATGACGGTGGCCAGGGTCGAAATCACCGCGGCGGCCTCCGCCGCCTTCACCTCTTCCGACGACGTGACCATCGAGTTTTCATCCCACGGCGCCGCCCACGCGGGCGGCCTGTCCCAGTTGATGCGGTTGATGCCGTGGAGGTGGGCCACGACGTGGTTGCCGACCATGGTGTCCAGGGCCTCGTTGCGGACCGAGGCGCTGGTCTTCTCCCAGCGGCCGTTGGGTAGCCGGTGCTCGGCCACCAGCTGCTCGAACCACGGGTGCGGCGGCGCCTTGGCCCGCAGGGCGGCCGGGAAATGGATCGCCCAGGGGCCGTCCTCCGCCTTCTGCAGCTGACCGTTGAGGTCATCCTTGAAGCTGTTCGGGTTGAAGACGCCGACCGGCACGGTGCCGTTGGAGCCGAACTTCTTCCCGGCCTGGGCCGAGGTATCCGGATAGGTCACGCTCAACCGCGGCGCCATCAGGCCGGAAGCGCCTTTGGTCGGGATCACGTTGTAGACGTCCCGGCCGCCGATCTTGCCGTGAAGCTTGATCAGCTGACGCTTCCGCCAGCGGGTCCAGGCATCGTAGGCCTGCTGGCTGACGCCGGGCTGGCCACCGGAGTCGAAGCCGGCGGCGCGCAGGCCCATATGCCGGCCGGAGCCGTCGGCCAGCGGATAGGTCTTCAGCAGCACCTTCTCCACCAGCTGGTCCCAATCCTCCGGGCTGGTCGCCGGATCGCCGGCCACCCGGAAGCGGTCGATCACCCAGCTTTCGCCCTTCACCCCCCAACCGCGGAACAGCACGTCGAAATGCGCGATCTGGACATCCCAGAAGGCGGTGATGAAGCGCACCCCTTCGGGAACCGAGCCGAGGTGCAGCTGGACGGATGCCCGTTCCGCGATGTCGGTCCCCAGCAGCAGCCCGACCGTGCGGGGCGGGGAATAGGGAATGCCGAACTGCTTCACGATGACCTGGCGCAGCGTCTCGTCCTCGCCGGTCATCTCCATTTCCCGTTCGGCCTTCGCTTTGGCCCGGGCCAGGGCGCCGATGCCGCCCAGCACGAAGGGAGACATCGTGCCGGTGATCCAAAAGCCGGCGGTGGCGCGGCGCACCCGCTCGCCGGTGACGGTGCCGTCCTCCGCGATGGTCTGGCCGTCGCCGATCCAGCGGCCGGTGGCCAGCATGCCGCGGCGCTCGCCGTCCTCGATGCGGCACTGGTTCACCGGACACAGCAGCCGGGCATTGGCCTCCACCTCGTCCAGCGTGCCCTCCTCCGGATAGTCCAGCACCATCACGCGGGCGGCGATCGGCGCCGGCGACGAGAAGGCGCCGCAGTGCGGGCATCGCCAGTACCAGACCCGCCGGTCGCTGTCGGCGTACATGGCCATGATCCCCGCGGTCCAATCGCGGGCGGGGTTCATGCCCTTCGCCTTGTCGGGGTGGCTCACGGCCAGGATCATCGACTGCCGGCCAAAGGTCTGGCGCCGGACGTCGAAGAGTGCCTTGACGTCGCCCATCTCCCCATAGGCGTCGATCTCGTCGGCGACGATGCGCGGCGCCGACTTGTTGATCAGGTTGCGCTTCGTCGCCGGCAGGAACTCCGCCCGCATGGTGCGGAAATTCTTGAAGTGCAGGCTGTCGTCCACCGACCGGGTGCCGAGGCGGGATTCCATATCCTCATGCGCCTCGATCATCGGATTGATGCGCGACTTGACGTAGGCCTCCACCGCCTGGTCGGTCTGCATGTACCAGAGCAGGTTGGCCGGATCCGACGCGACGGCGTGCAGCAGCCAGTTCTCCGCGATCGTGGTCTTCGCCGACTGGCCCGGGCCGATGACGGCGACGGTCAGGTGATCCAGCGAGGTCAGGCACTCCATCGGCTCGACCACGTAGGGCACCTGGTCGTTGCGCCACTTGCCGACGTAGCCGCCGCCCTCGTTGGCCAGCACGCGTTTCATCTCCGCGAACTCGGCCACCGTCCGGCGCTCCGGAGGCAGCAGGGCGGCCAGGGCCTCCTCGGCCAGCAGCCACCCCGATGCAAATTCAGGTTCCTGCATCCCGCATCGCCTTCCGCAGATCGAGCACCATCTGGCTGCGCAGATCGTCAACGATCTCGCGCAGCACCGGCATCGCGTCCTCGTCCAGCCCCAGCCGCTTGATCATCAGGACCGGGATGCCGTCGATCCCCTTGGACAGGTGGGACAGCATGGTGGCCAGCACCGTGCGCATCTCCTCCGCCTCCACCAGCTCGGAGCGGCTGAGGCGGAGCTTGTCTTCGATCATCGCCGCCTGGGCGGCGTCCTTGCGCTGCTTGGCCGTGGCCTCGCCGGCATGCTGGGCCGACCCCTGTCGGCGCCGCGGCGCCGGCGGGTCCTCTTCGTCCTCCAGGTCGAACACCGGCGGCGGAGGTGGCGCCGGCCTGCGCGGTGCCGGCCGGGGTGGTGCCGACCGGGGCGGAGGAGGAGGCGCCGCCTCCGGATCCAGATAGGCCCGGACCGCCGCGAGGTCGAACTCCCACCCGCCGGCCTTTGTGCCGCGGGTGACCACCGGAAAGCCGGCGTCGGACTCCAGACGCCGGTCCAACTTCGGCCGGGTCCAGCCCAGCGCCTCGACCAGCTCCTTCTTGCCGACCGTCGGACCGGCCGTGTAACGCGGCGGTGTAACGCCGGCCTTGGCGGCCGTTACACGCTTCGTCGGTGACGCCATTGGTTTCGCTCCGCTTTTCCCTCCGTCCGGGAGCGTGTAACGGACCGTGTAACGCGTTTTTTTTGCTCAACGAGTGGCAGAGCCCGCGGTGCG
Source organism: Azospirillum sp. TSH64 (assembly GCF_003116035.1). GTDB lineage: Bacteria > Pseudomonadota > Alphaproteobacteria > Azospirillales > Azospirillaceae > Azospirillum. The sequence continues at coordinate 271,831 of NZ_LGQW01000015.1, read as the reverse complement.
CAATGCCCGCGTTTGCCGATCCCCCTAGGAAGGACCCATTGAGGGGGGGGTACCCCCCTCCGGCCCCTCGCCCCCCAGGGCGGCCGAGGATGGCGCCTGGACGGCCTCCAGCAGCTCCTCCATGTCCACCCCCCGCTCGACCGTGACAGGCATTGCCGGGTCGGCAGCGAAGGCCGCTTGGCAAAAGGCTGCCTGGTAGGGGGTGGGCTCCTCCACCCAGAGCCTCCCCCTCCGACACACCAGCTCCTCCTCCAACCGGATCGCCTTCGCCAAGGCAAGGGCGGCGTCGGTGTTGGCGCCCAGCGTGGCGGTCAGCGGAACCGGGCAGTTGATCCACTTCAGCGTCAGCACCAGCTGGGCGCGGACGTCGTCGGGCGCGGCCGTGGCCACCTCGCCCAACCGGATGATGCGGTCGATCAGTTCCAAGTCAGCCATCACCGCCTCGTTGCTGTGGCCAGGGCCTCGCCCATGGCCTTGTTGAACTCTGCCTGCAGGGAGGCCTGCACTACGTCCTTGGCCCGCTCCCGGTAGCCCAGGCGCTGCTGGACGGGCAGCGCGTCGCCGAACCGAACCAGCAGCTTCAGCCCGGTCTTCACGCCGTCCACCTTGCCGATCCGGCCCTTCGTCCCGTACTCGCGCCGATAGCCGGCCTTCGGGTCCGCCCGCCGGTAATCCCGCGGGGGGCGCTGCCAGATGCCGCTGATGCTCTGGCCGCTCTTGAAGGCGACGGTGCCGACGAAGGTGTCCGGCCGGGCCGCCAGCCGGCGGAGCTTGCCCTTGGGCAGATTGCCGTACTGGTTGAGCTGAACGTTCTTCGGGTTGAACAGCGTGCCGCCCCGTTTGCTGGGCGGCAGATGGTGCTGACCGCCCAGCTCGAAGGGCTCCAGGTACTTCGCCGCGATGTCCTTGACGAAGATGATGGCCGTCAGGTCCGCCTTCCGGGCCGCCTTGACGCCGACGGCGCGCTGGGTGAACAGGGTCGGCCGGTCGAACACCTCCGTCAGGGCCTCCTTCTCAGCCGCCTGGACCTTCTTCGCCACCGCGGTCAGGGCACGCGCGGTGGCGAAGGGGATCTGATCCTTGGCCAGCCCGGTCAGCGTCGACTGCAGCGGCTTCAGGTCGGCGCGGACATCGAGGGCGAGCATGGCGCTACGGCTTGGGGCTGGCGTCGTCGCCAAAGTGTTCACGCGTGAACACTTTGGACGGCTTGGGACGCGGCCAGAGCCGATCCCGGAAGTCGAGTGCCAGCAGCACCAAGCGCCCGACCACCAGCGCCACCGTGCCCCAGAAGGCCAGCTCCTGCGCCGGCCCATGCAGGGCATCGAGCCACCAGTTCATGGTGCCGCCGATGGTGACGATGACGCCATCGGTGGCCGCACGGCTGGTGAGGCCGTGCATGATGTCGTCCACATGCATGGTCATGCTGCCAACTCCTCGGTGAGATTGGCCAGCCTCTGCCAGCCAGTCTCGAAATAGCGGCGGTCGCGCTCGATGCCGATGAAGCGCCGGCCCGTGGTCAGAGCGGCATGGCCAGTCGAGAAGCTGCCAGCGAAGCAGTCCAGCACCGTCTCACCAGCCGGGCAAACCGTGCCGATCAGCTCGGCCAGCAGCTCCACCGGCTTCTCCGTCGGATGGGCGCCGAACCGCACCGGCGCATGGCGCAGCACGTTGGCGACGTTCCGGCGCAACGGCTCGCTGCCCTTGCCCTTGGTGAAGTGGTGGATCAGCTCGTGCTGAAGCCTGAAGTGGGTGCCCATGCCGAAATAGGTCTTGTCCCACACCAGCAGCCCCACCCGCTTCAGGTCGGCGCTTTCCATGGCGTCAGCCGCATGGCCGGACAGGAACAGCGCGGCCTCGCCCCCATCGATGGCATCGGCCAGATGATCGCCCATGCGCCAGTCGATGAAGGCCAGCACATGCCCGCCCGGCTTCAGCACCCGCTGCCATTCCATGGCGCAGCTGCGCAGCAGATGCAGAAACCCACGCGTGCTCAGGCTGTCGGAGCCGAACCACCGACCCGGATCGCCCTTGGTCGACCGGGTCATGGTCTTGGCATAGGCCGTTTTCCCAGCCTCACGCGTGGCGCCGCTGGAATAGGGCACGTCGGTCAGCACCAAACTGACCGAACCGTCGGGCAGATCCTGCATCCGCTCGATGCAGTCGCCCAACAGCAGCGTTGCCGCGCCGATCGTCACCGAGGTGGCCGCAGTCGTGTTCTGTTTCATGCTGGTGCGCTCACAGATTTGCGAGGTCATGGCTCACGGGTTGCCACGCCGCTTCTTGGGAATCGCGGCGGTAGAAGCGCACATAGCGCGATGTGCTTTCGATCATCACGGAATCCGCGATGGCCTTCATCGCGCGTTCCCATCTCGGATCGGCGATCTCGACGCGGCGCAGCGCGAAAACGCTTTCGCGCGAGACCTTTCCCTCTTTGTCCGTGCGGAACGCGTGTTCGACCAGCACGCGGATGTTGTCGTTGGTCTCGGTCGCCCATTCCCTGATGCATTCATCGATCAGAGATTTCGCGACTTGCAGTTCAGGACCGAACCGCATGTGGTCGGTCACCTGCACCTTTATTTGCAGGCGGCCGTCGTAGCTGGTGAAAGTCATGTTTCCGCGTTTTCCGCCGACTTTCACTTCGTATTTTTCATGGAGCAGCGCAACGAAGGTGTCCACGTCGCCAAACACGGCCGCCTTGAAGGCACGCATTTGCGCCGACAGCGCATCGGCCTTTTCCATCAGGCCGCGCACGAATTGGTCCTCCAGGAGGTCACTCGCGCGCACCTTCCGCGCAGGGATCATCCGCCCTTGACGATCCTCGTAATAATCCGGGCGCACGGCCTCCGGCGTTACACCGACCGCAATGGCTTCCGGCTGCGCATCAGAGTGCGACATCGTTGTATTCCTTGATGTTTTTCGTGATGCACCGGCGGTGCGTGTAACGTCAACGGGGCGACCGTGTAACGGCCGAGCTTGCGATAATCCCTCTTTTCGCAAACTCAGCTTTCCATTCCGAGGGACCGCACGGCACCGTCACTCTTCGGCGACAAGGCGTGCGGTCTGTCCGGCCAGGTCGGCCCGGTTGTCGTCGTAACGCATCGTGACCTTGGGATCGCGGTGCCGTGCGAAGGACTGTGCGGCCCGCAGGTTGCCATTGGTGGCATCCAGCGCGCTGGTGATGGCGGCATGGCGCAGGCCGTGCGGGCGCGTCCGGATGCCGATGTCATCCCCGAGCCGCTGGACGATCTGATAGACCGCCGCCCCGGTCAGCCGGCCGTCGCCGGCGCCGGCGTTGTCGAGACGATAGAAGAGTGGGCCGGGATGTCGGCCGCGCGCCCCGATCCACTCGTCCAACGCCGCCTGGGTGGCGTCGGGCAGCGTGATCGGCTCCCGCTGAAGCCGCCCTTTGCCAAGGATGGACAGGGTGGCGGCCGCCGGGTCGTAGTGCTCCAGATCCAGCGAGACCACCTCGCCGCGGCGAAGCGCCGTGTCGTGGAGCAGCCGGACGATGGCGGTATCGCGCACCCCCTTGGCGTCGCTGCGCTCCTGGGCTTGAGCGATCATCGCCTTGACCCCGTCGCGGCCAGGGCCGCGGGTGTCGCGGTAGGCGGCGGCGTCGACGTTCTCGACCTCCAGATCCCACCCGACCAGGCCGAGCGTCTTGCCGAGCTGCACCAGCGAGCGCAGGGCGGCAAGACGCCGGTTGATCGTAGCCGGGGCCAGGCCGCGGGCATCCAGGCTGGCGCGGTAGCCCAGCACCAGGGCGTTGGCCTGACCGGGGGCCAGGGCGAGCAGCTCGCGCGCCACCCGGTCGATGGTGTCCGCATAGGCCGCCGTCGCGGGTTGGGCCGCGACCCATGCGCGGAAATCTTCCAGGTCGCGGCGATAGGCCGCCACCGTGTTCGCTTTGCGGCTGGCCAGGAAGGCGTCGATCAGCCCCTCCTGGATGCGGTCGAGCGGCAGCGCCGCAGCCAATCCCACCGGGGCGACGCCGTTGGGCATTCGGGTCAGGTCACCCATCGGCGCCTCGCAAAACCGGAAATGGTTTCCGCTTGTAACCGGAAACCATTTCCGGTAGCGTCTCCTTGTAACCGGAAATGGTTTCCGGTTCAGACCCGAAAAGGATCAACGATGAGCAAGCCCACCACCGCCGCCGCCGCCGCCGCAGTCGGCGAGAGCCTGATGGACGATCTGGCCGAAATCAGCAACCTGCTGGCCGAGGCCCGGACCGAGCTGGAGAAGGGCAACCTCAACGGCGCGGTCGGCGCCGGCGCCGCGGCGGAGACCGCGGTCACCCGGGTTGCCGCCCTGTACCCTGCCTTCATGCTCCTGCTGCGCCAGCAGCAGCCCTAAGCGGCCTGGGCCGGCGCAACAGCGCCGGCCCCGACCACGCTGGGATTGCCACCGCCCTGGGTGCCCCCTACCATCCCCCGTCAACTCGGGGACCGCTATGGCAGACACGCGCACCATCACCACCCTGCTCGCCGCCGGCGGCCGTCGGCTGCTCGTCGGTTGGTCCGACGGCATCGAGCATGACCTCGATCTGTCCGGCCGCGCCGAGGCGCCGCCAGACGATTCCGCGTTCGCCCAGGCCGAGGCCGGCCCGGACGGCGTCCGCTGGCCCGCCGGCGGGCTGCTCACCGCGGCCGAGCTGTGGGACCTGGGGCTGGCCCAGGCCGCCGATCGGCTGGTCGGCTGGCGCAGCGGGCACCACCTCACACAGACTCAGGCCTGCGCCATCCTCGGCATCACCGACCGCATGCTGCGCAACTACGAAAAGCGGGCCTACCCGATCCCCAGGTCTATCCTGCTGGCGCTGGATGGCTATGACGCGCGTCTCGGGCTGCCGGTCAGGCCGGCGCCAGAGCGGTCAGGCACTCCGGCACGTTCGTGATCACCAGTTCTCCGGCCTTGACGCCGTTGCTCGAGCCGACGCTGTAGGTCGTCTCCACCGGTGCGAACGCGAAGCGGCCAAACATGGCGCGGACCTGGGGCGTGTCGTTGATCGTCATGACGAAGCGCCCTTTCAGCTCGCCCAGGATTGTCGCCAGGATCTCGAAGTCGGGCCGACCGAACAGGTTCTTCCCATAGTCGCCCTCGCTATTCCAGTAGGGCGGATCGAGGAAGAACAGCGTTTCCGGTCGGTCATAGCGGGGAATGAAAGCCGCGTACGACAGGCACTCGATCACCACACCTGAGAGGCGCTCATGCACCTCGTTGAGGACGGGGCCGAGGCGCTGCAAGTCAAAGCGTCCCGGCGAAGATGGGGTGACGCCGAAGGTTCGGCCGGACACTTTGCCGCCAAAAGTGAGCTTCTGCAGGTATAGGAAGCGCGCGGCACGCTCGATGTCTGTCAGCGTGTCGGGGTCCACGTCCACAAGGCGCTCGAACTCGACGCGACTGGTGATGCCGAACCGCATGTGGTCGAGCAGGAACACGTAGTGCCGCTGCAGGATCCGGAACAGGGTGGCGACGTCCCTGGAATAATCGTTGATCACCTCTGCCGGCGCCGCGTGATAGCGCCTGAAAAACACGCCGCCCATCCCCACGAACGGCTCCGCATAGGTGCGGTGAGGGATTTTCTGCAGCAGCGGCACCAGGCGCTTGGCGAGGTTGCGCTTGCCCCCGATGTAGCCGGCAACCGGGCTTACTGGGCGGACCGGGCGGAAACTCGTATCCATCATCGCTCCCTGGGATCACCCGGGCCAAAAATGCGAAGGCCCGCCGCGGCATCTGCCGGGCAGGCCTTCGTTTACACGCAATTCGTCCAGGTCACTCTGTCAAGATATTGATCCTATTTCAAGGAAAATCATCCCAAGGCCGAGCCGGGGCGGCAAAGCCGGTGACGGTGTGGTCCCGCAGATACCGGCCTTGAAGTGACCGCAACAGCGCCGTCATGCCATCATGCCATTCCGCATAATCGCAGTTGGCCTCGATGATCTCCGCGTCGCTGTGCTCAGGCTCCAACGCGCACCAACGCACCAGCAGCTCCCTTCCGCCCTGATCGTCGGGGCGGAACTGGAAGTCCTGTTCCTCTGCCGAGATCCGGCGGCGACCGTGGGCGTCGAACAAGGATTGTCCCCGTGCCACATAGCGCGCGGCCAGCTCTGAGCGAAGCGGGGTCGGCTGCCACTCCTCTTCGATCACGTGGCGGTATCGGCCTGGCCGGTCGGACGGCTGCCGGCACGCCACCAGCGGCTGCCGCAGAGACAGCCAGTCCGGCCGCGTTCCGGCCTTTCCATGGGATCGGACGAGGCGCCGCTTGCCCATGGGCAATGCCTCGATGGCGGTGGCCACGGTTTCGGCATCGGGTGGGATCCGTGGGGCGATGCCGCGCGTCGGACCGCCGCCATCCAACCGGGTGCCGACGGCGCCGATGGCGGCCAGCCGGGCACAGCTGTCGACACCCCAGGTACCCGGGTAATCGGAGCCGCTCAGATGGCGGCGCTGGTTGCGGATGCCGAACTGGGCGGCGGCCTCGATTACATGTAGGGTGCTGCCATCGCGTAGCGCCTGCTGGTCCCGGCAGGCCCACACCACCAATTCCTCCAGGTCAAGAGGACGGCGCCGATCCTGCACCGAATGGACATAGGCGACGGCCATGGTCAGGCCGCCGCCCGGATGGGCAAGTCCGAGCTGGAAAGGCTTTGCCCGAACAGACGGACAATGCCCACCACCAGCGTGTCCAATGCTTCCTGGGGGATCAGGCTGGGATCGATCCGGCCACAGGCCTGCAGATAGCGTGCTTTTGCGAAGAGGTCATCGGCATCGGCGATCTCGCCGGCAACGAGAAGCCGCTCCGACCGGCTACATGCATCATCCGCCGCTGGCGAGTCGGCCGCCCCGGATAGCGCCAGGAAATCTAGCAGGGCCGGCAGCAACGGCGTAGCAGGGACGGGCATTCAAACCTCCGGCGACCGCCTGACGGCACACATCCGCCAGGGTCGTTAGGATTGTTTGCCCAAAAGGATTACCAATTCCTTGCGACAAATTGCTCGGACAGGGTTTTTTGTTGCTTTTCCCCATCCCGGTCTCGCGGAACCGCTGTCAACCGATCAATGTTCTTGAAAAGTTCTTATGCAGCGCCATCCTGACGGCCAGTGTCAGTAAAAAGGAGGAAGCCATGTGCGAGCCGCAATTGGTCTACATGCGTTCGTGCCCAATTGCCTCATACGATGCTGTGATCTCGGCAGGCTTCCCCAGCCCGGCCGCCGACTATGTCGAAGGCCGCATCGACCTTTCGGAGGTGCTGGTGCCGCATCCCAGCGCCACCTTCACCCTGCGCATCTCTGGCCACAGCATGACGCGCGCCGGCATCCACGATGGCGACTTGGCGATCGTCGACCGAAGCCTGACGGCCCGGCATGATGACGTTGTGGTTGCCGTGCTGGATGGTGAGCTGGTGTGCAAGCGCCTGCTGGTCCGCCGGGGGCGCTATTACCTCGCACCGGAGTCGGATGATCGCGCGTATCAGGTCATCGACGTCACCGATCGCCGCGACTTCGAAGTCTGGGGCGTCGTCAGCGCGACCATCCGGATCCACCGGGGCTGACGATGGCCAGCACCTTCGCCTTGGTGGACTGCAACAATTTCTATGTGAGCTGCGAACGGGTCTTCAACCCACGGCTGGAGGGGGTGCCGGTCGGCGTGCTGTCGAACAACGACGGCTGCTTCGTCGCCAGGTCGGCCGAGTTGAAGGCGCTTGGCGTCACCATGGGCCAACCCCTGTTCGAGGTGCGCGACCTCGTCCGCCGCCACAATGTCCGGGTCCTGTCCAGCAACTATGCCCTCTATGGGGATTTCAGCGCCCGCGTGACCGATTGCCTGCGGGGCTTTGCTCCGGCTCTGGAGGTCTATTCGATCGACGAGTCGTTCCTCGATCTTACGGGAATGACGGGCTCCCTACCCGCCTATGCCGCCGATATCCGCCGAACGGTGCGGCGCTGGACCGGCATTCCGACCTGTGTCGGGATCGCCCCTTCCAAGACGCTGGCGAAACTGGCGAACTTCGCAGCCAAGAAAGCCTTCCGAGATGATAGCGGCGTCTGCGACCTGACCAACCCGGACATTCGGGAAGTGATCCTCGAGCGGGTGCCAATCGCCGAAGTGTGGGGCATCGGCCGGCGATCGGCCGATAAGCTGGAGCGGCTGTCCGTGCATACTGCGGCCGACTTGCGCGACCTCGACCCTCGGCTCGCCCGTCAGGTGCTGACGGTGACCGGAGAAAGGCTCGTCTATGAGCTGCGCGGCATCGCCTGCATGCCGCTTGATCTGGCGCCTGGCCCACGCAAGACCATCGCGGTGACGCGCTCGTTCGGCCAGCCGGTGACGGAGTGGGATGAGATGCGCGAGGCGGTGGCCACCTACGCCACCAGGGCGGCCGAGAAACTTCGTGCGGAAAAGCTCGCGACCGAAGCCATCCAAGTGTTCTGCCACACCTCGCCATTCCGCCCCGGTCCGAGCTACAGCAATGCGGTAACCGTGGAGGTGCAGCCGGCGAGCAGCGACACCTTCCAACTGATCGCTGCGGCAACTGCCGGCGCCCGCCGGATCTGGCGTGACGGCTACGATATGAGCAAGGCCGGCGTGATCCTGACCGGCCTTATCCCGGAGGGAAAGGTGCAGCCCGACCTGCTGCAGGTCGCCGATCGACAACGCGGCGCGAAGCTGATGGCCGCGCTCGATGCGGTCAACACCAGGATGGGACGGAACACCCTGGTGCCGGCGGCCACCATCGGCCGCTCTTGGCACATGCGTCAGGACCAACGTTCGCCCAGCTACACTACGAAGCTGGACGAAGTGCCGGTGGTTCAGGCCTGACGATCTGGTGCGCCGGACCAGACAGATAGTAACGTTTGTACGTCGGCAGGCCTGAGAAACCCCCACAGCCTGCGCCGAGCTACATACCTAACGGTTTGTCTGGTGCCCGCCACAGCCTCTGCGATGGTTGTTGCTCTTTTCAAAGCATAAACTTTGGCTAGAATTCACAGAAGCATGGCAGAAAGTTTGCCTGAAATTTTGCGATCAGGGGATTAGCGACATGGCTGTGTGGTGGGTAAATGTGGGTCAAGAATACAAATCTCAGCGGGAGGCAGGGGTTCTTTGGTGCCCGAACAAAACCAGAAGAAAAGATGGATCTCTGACAGAACCTCAGTGGCACTGGGAGATGATGGCATCGGTGAAGGTCGGGGAGGTGATTGTATGTTGCCGGAAAAATTTGATAACGGGTTTGTGTGTTGCCAAAGAAACTGCAATCCCCAACTCTGAAAAACCGCTGGGTTTGGATGCACAGCACAAGAAATGGCACGAAATTGGATGGAAGCTTCCGGTCGAGTTTATAGACGCCAAGCCGGCTTTGGACAGAAAAGACACCCTTTCAGGCATAACCTTGCCAAAGGAGCATCGAGGACCATTTAGTTCTCGTGGCTTAAACCAGGTCTATTTCTGCCAAATCCCAGTCTCTGTTGCTAGCAAAATTGTTGAGGCTATATCTGCAAACATACAAGGAGTGTCGGGGATCGGCCTCGAAACGCTTGTTGCTCGATCGGTACCCGATAAAACAACACGTACAGCAGTAGTGGAAGCGCGCGTCGGCCAAGGACAGTTTCGCAGTGACTTGATGAAAATATGGTCAGGCAAATGCTGCGCCACGGGAACTTCTCGCCCTGAAATGCTCCGGGCATCGCACATTGTTCCGTGGAGTGAATGTGATAATGCCGACCGGATAAATCCTTACAACGGGCTCCTCTTGAACCCAAGCTATGATGCAGCTTTCGACAAAAACCTCATTACATTAGACGATAATGGAAATTGGCTTGTATCGCCGGATTTAACGCCAGAAGAATGCAGACGTGCTGGGCTCGGCAACCCTAAAGACCATTCCGTGAGTGGTTTAACTGAAAAGCATCGCGAATATCTGAGGTCGAAAAAGAAAAAGTGCACATGGGTGTCAACTGAAGGTTCAACCAGCTCTCAGAAATAATGCGTTAATCTTAGTGCATTCATTAACCGACCAGAGCAGACCGGACTGAGGGTATCGATTGTATCGCAGCAGACCTAACGCATCTTGCAGGCTGCGCCAAGCTACATCGTAACGGTCTGTCTGGTCCGACCCATTCGTGACATGACAAACCCATAGGGAAACTCACTCTTGCAAAGCCATCTTGACGACACCTCTCCACCATAGAACACTCTGTGGAGTTGCATCAGTCAGGTGGCTTTTCCATGTCAGGCGACAAATACGAATGGCTTATCGGAAACCCGCCACCCTTGCTTGAAGAGCATAGCCGAGCCAAGCACGCTGTGCTGCGTGCTTACTTACGGCGATATATCGAAGTCCTGACTTCAAACCCTACACATGACAGGCTGAACCTCACATTAGTCGACGGTTTCGCTGGCGGTGGGCTGTACACGTACGAGACCGGGCTCGCCCCCGGATCGCCGATCATCATGTTGAATGAGATTGCGGCGATGCAGGCCGAGTTTGATCTGGCTCGACGGAAGCCTTTCCACCTCAACGCCAACTTCATCTTTGTCGAGAAGATGGCCTCCAGCGTTGAGTTCCTCCGGAACGAAATCGCTACCGGCCCACACGCCAAGCGACTCGACCAAAGCGCTCATATCATCAACTCGACATTCGAAGAACAGTGCTCCACCATTCTTGAAAAAGTAAAGTCACGTGGACGAGCGCATAGGGCTATTTTTTTTCTAGATCAGTATGGATACAACACAGTATCCTTCTTCTCGATCCGCCGCATCCTCACAGAACTGGAACATCCGGAAATCGTCTTAACCTTCAGCGTCGATGCGCTTATCAATTATCTGTCTAACGACGAGGCATTCCTAAAAGGTATTCTGCCGACAGGGCTTACAAGGGATGACGTACTGCACATGTTGCAGATTAAGAGTGAACAGCGCGGTTGGCGCTGGATGATCCAGCATTTCCTATATGAACGGATCGTCGCGTTGACTGGTGCACCGTTCTATACCTGCTTTTATGTGAAGTCCCCAGAAAGCCATCGATCCTATTGGCTCCTTCATCTGTCCACCCACCCGAAAGCACGGGATGAAATGGGCGCGCAGCATTGGGAGCTACACAATCACTTCGTGCATCATGGGCGTGCCGGTCTGCGCATGCTGGGGTACGACTCGACACGAGACAACGCCCAACCCGAATTAGATTTCATGTTCCAATTCGATGAACAGGCCAACACCCTGTCTCAGTCCGCTCTGTTGGCCGAGTTGCCCCCTCTCATCCACGCAATATGCCAGAAGAATGGCACGTCAATTTCGGTCGGGGAGTTGTACCGCACCATCTGCAATCAGACACCGGCCATTTCACTACAGATGTCCGACGTCCTGGTCGCCTTGAGGCAGGAAAACGAAGTGCAGTTACTGACGGCCGAAGGTCGACCGATGCCACGCGCTACGAAGCTGGATTGGAAGGACCGAGTACAGATCACTGACCAACCAACCTTCTTCAGCTTCCGTCCTCCAGCGCGCTGACCGTCGACGTCAGGGAGCTGCTGCCGCCGGGTATTCATCCCAGGTTCGGCCGCTATAGGTGCGGCCGGCTGCCTTCTTGTTCCGGCCCCCCCACTGCTTGAAGAAGAAGGCGGTGCCGTGTGCCTTGCAGGCATCGTGGATGGTATCGATCCAGGCGCTTTCCATCGGCCTGGCCTTGGGACCCGACTCACCGCCGACGATCGCCCAGTCGATGCCGCTCAAGTTGGCATTGTCCACCGGCCCGATCAGCGGCTCGAAGGAGACGAAGCGAACCGCCGCCGGCGTGATGCGTAAATGGTCGATCCGTTCCACATACTGGCCATCTTCCACGCTGGTACCGAGCCATACGTTGGGGAGGACCGCAAACTCCGGCTGGGCGAGCAGGCTGGCCATCCGCTCGGGCCGCTTGGTCAGGATCTGGTAGGTGTGCCAATGGGCATCGGCCATGGCCTCCCACACGCGCCGAACGAACTCCACAGGAACCGCCTCGTGGAACAGGTCGCTCATCGAATTGACAAAGATACGCTGCGGCTTCTTCCAACTGCGGGGAGCCTGTAATGCCGCCTCATCGAGGTTAATCCGCCCGGTCCAGACAGCCCGGTCACCACTCCGCCGAGTGGTCCCGGCATATTTGGCCGTGCCCATCGCCTCCAGCCGAGCAGCCATCCGCATGGCATAGCAATTGGTGCAGCCGGGCGAGATCACCGTGCAGCCGGCAACCGGGTTCCAGGTTGATTCCGTCCACTCGATCGATGAGGTCGCCATGTCCCATTCCCTTTGGCATTCGCCTGGCGCCTGCGGCGCCAACAGGCCGTGATCTTACAGAACCAGCGGGGCGTGTGAATCCCCTTCGCCAATCGCCAGCCGTGATATTAACGCATAGAAAGAACAAAGGTAGAACATTTGAAATGTCAGGTCCATCTTGAACAACTCGGAACGTTGGCAGCAGGCGAGCGTGAACGGCGATCGTCCTACTCTGGTTATTGAACGTCCTCCATCCGGGTCGCCCCGGACGATCGACCGAGCACCCCGTTATGCAGTTCCACCACATGCCGCACCACGTCGGCCGCCGCCGGATCCGGCGCCACCATCACCAGCAGGTAGCGGCGCACGCCGTCCAGCTCGACGGTGATGGCCCCCGGATCGTTCGGGTCCGTGCTCCACGGCAGCGACAACGCCGCCGCGAAGCGTGCCTCGCGCGGCGCCGGGACCGGAGCGGCCCCCTCCCCCACCGGCCGGGCCGGCGCCGGCGTCACCGCCGGCACCTTCAGCGCCTCCACCTCCCCTCTCGTCACCGCCGGGTGGATCGTGCCGGCGTCCAGGGCCTGTTGGCGGGTGTCGTCCGGCAGGGTGGCGATGGCGTAGAGGGTGCTCATCGCTTCCGGCAGACGGTCCAGCGGCACCTGCCCCTCGTCCACGAAGACGGCGATCTCGCGCAGCTTGCGGGCGGTGGAGGTGCTGAACGGAAGGTCGGTCGCCACCATCGCCTCGTACTCGCCATGAGGCAGAGCCGCCTTGGCCTCGTTCAGGCGGCGGCCGACGGCGATGGTCGCCTCCAGAGCGTTCGACCATTCGCGGCGGATGTCGGCGGCGAACTCGGCCCGCGTGGTCAGCGGGCGCGGGGTGGCCAGCATCGACAGGCGGGCGTCGCCCAGGCTGCGGCGGGCGGGCGGCCTGGGATTGTGCTTCGGCCCGGAACCGGGTCGGGACATGGGGTCAGCCCTCCATCGCGGCGGACAGGTGGAGCCAGAGGTCGCGGAACAGCGGGCCGGTGCGGGTGCCTGGGATCTCCGCGGTGCCCAGCCCGGCGATGAAGCTGCGCGACACCTCCTGAAGCTGCGGGATCTCCACCGGCGCCACCGCCCCCATGGCGGAGACGATGGCGCGGGCGTCGGCGGTCTCGCGCTGGCGCGGGACGACCTGGCTCAGCAGCAGACGCAGCGGCCGGCGCCGGGCGCGCAGGTAGGGCAGCATGGCCTGCATGCTGACCAGATCCTCCGGGCCGGGGCGGACGGGCACCAGCACCAGATCGGCGCAGTCGAACAGCAGGGCGGTCGCTTGGGGGAAATTCTCCACCGCGGTCGGGGTGTCGATCACCAGCAGGTCGAGGCCGGGCGGAGTCGGCCGCTCCGTCACCGCGCCCAGCGGACGCTGTTCGTGGAGGATCGCGGCGGCGTCGGCCGGGCGCAGGCCGTGCCAGTGGGTCAGCGAGCCTTGCGGGTCGGTGTCGAGCGTGCCCACCCGCCGGCCGGCGACGGCGGCCGCGACGGCCAGATTGCGGACGGTGGCGGTCTTCGGACCGCCGCCCTTCCCCTGGACCACCAGGATCGTCCTCATGCCCGGTCCCCCTGCCCGGCCCGGCCCGCCTGGGCGGCGATGGTCTGGCGGATGAGGGTCGCCTCGCGTTCCAGGATTTCGGCGATGGTGTCGAGCGGAGAGTTGATCGCCTCGGTCGCGGCCTTCAGCGCCTTCAGGGCGTCGCTGTGGGCCTTGATGGCGTGCATCAGGCGGAAGCCCTCCTGCCGCAGCTCGGGCGGCAGGGCGCGCAGATGGGCAAGGGCGAGGTCCATGCTCTCCTCGCGCGTCCGGGCGGGCGGCGGGGGCAGAGCGGCGGGCTCATCCGGCCGGGCGGCGGACAGCGAGGCGATGTCGATCCGCTCGCCCCGGCGCAGACGGTCGAGCGCCCGGTCGGTCAGGGCGGAGCGCGCCCGTTGCTCCTCCTCCTGCCCGATCCGGCGGGCGCGGCGGTCGATGGCGTCGAGGTCGGCGCGGGTGAGGACCGGCGCCAGGGCGGGATGCGCGGCCCCGCCGGTCACGGCGTCGAACAGCTCGACGATCTGGATGGTGACAGTGATGGCGCGTTCGGTCTCGGCCTTGGTGCAGAGATAGACGGCCTGCTTCTTCGTCAGCCAGAACTCGGTGGCGGGGCGACCCCTTCCGGGATTTTGCCGCACGGTGCGGCAAATTCCGCCAAGCCGCTCCAAGGTGTCAATATGGCGCTCGATCAGGGGACGAATATCGCGGGGCTTCTTGAAGCCCAGAGCTTCGGCAAGGCGCAGGTCAACGATGCGCGGCTCGCCGTTGGTGGCTGTGTCGATGTCGGACAGAGATAACGCGGGCATGACTTGCCCGTTGTCGCCCATGGCTTCCATGGCGATGCCCTCCTATGCGGCGTTGCCGGCAACAGGAGGGCTTCTGAGGACCGCCCTGGCGCCGGGGGTTCAGAACCTGCATAGGTCAGGCCGGACTATTCCCCTTGCGGGTGTTGTATTATCCGACCCCCGGCAAAGGGGCATGCTACGGACAGAGTCCGAGCATGAAAAGAGCCACTTCGCGAAAACGCGCGGGTGGCTTGCCGCCTATGGGGAGGTTCTGAGGCTCCGGGGGAAGGGTCGCTCCGTTGGGGCGGCACGTCAAGGACAATCTAAACGAGATTATTACTGTCATTTCTTCCCTTTATTTGGCAAGCATGTGCCTATCCGCGTTTTGCTCCCGAAACAGGAGGTCGAACCCCACCTCGACGCTTAATTTTTGCGGCTACTCGGAAGATGTCAGGCATATTGATCTTATCTGCCGACCGTTCTTCAACAACTCCGATAGTTTTAAGAGATTCAATCAGGGCGTCCTCTTCAGAAAAGAAAGAGTGCTCTAGTTCAATTGGACCTGGCCGTTTGCTTTTCTCAGTTATCTCTTTGATAACTTTCACTGTTTTCCTTTCGCGCCATCTGTCTATAAATTGGCTCTGATGACAAGGAACCTCGAGTCCTGCAAGATCTTCGAGGGTTTGCAAAATCCATGGGTAATCTTCCTGAAGCTGCGCAACTCGAACTGTCGAAGCTTGTTGCACCCCCTCGCGAATACCGACGTAATCAATAGCGGTCGATACTGGCCTATTTCGAGACTGCGCAGCGCGTTGCAACGCAATCAGGAAACTGCGAGGAGTTGTCTCACCAAAAGCATCAGCCAGATGATCGATAATCCAAGTGTATGTACGGCCACGACGACGATCGGACCCCATAAACTCTCCAGCTATTGCATTAAATACCGCAATCTGGTCATCCTTATCGTCAAGGTATTCAGGAGATGCCCTCCTACCCACAACTTCCTTAACTATTCGCGAAAATGCGCCACTTGCTTCATCACTATTATTAATTAATGTATAAAGAAGACCGTACAACTCTGTTGCATGCCATTCGAGGTCGACCTTTCCAGCACGCATTTTTGAAGCATCTGGGAATTGAAATAGAGCCGGATCCTTAACCTGATCCGTTCTCATAAATACTTTGGCTCGCATCGCTCGAAACCCCAACATATCAAGCGCCAGCCTGAGTATTCCCTCCGTAAGAGGCTGAATTTCAGACCAAGTTTTCCCTAACTGATCAAGAGCATCAAAAACCAATACAAACGTAAATCCATTTGCTGTAAAATATTTGTCTGCAGAGCGCAGAATTTCCTCAGCATCCTCAACTTCTTCTGACATCCAATTAATGGTATCAATGATTTTATTGTGAGGATTGTGACCAATAAACGGCGAAACTGCCCGGAACAATACTGCATTCCAAATATCGTATGTATCAATCCCACTCCGAAGAAGCCTTTCGAGCAATCTCGGAGACGGCGCAACACCTTCGTCCTTTCCAGCTGCCTGATGAAAACCAAGCTCCACCTTCATAGAATTGAGGCGAAGCTTCGGGTAATCATCGGCCACAGAAAGGCGAGACACCTCATCGGCCAAAACGCCAGACCAGACGCTCTTTCCAACCCCTCTATTTCCAACGACTAAAGGACGGTTCGGATCTAAAGCGTTGGCATGGGCAGAAGGTGCGTACAAATCACCCAAAGGCAATGGTGAATTGGCCTCAGACGAAGCTCTGGGGTCAAGTGAGCGCAAAAAGATGCGGATTGCTTCGAGGTCATCGTTCTTGGTCATTTGAAACCTAGTCGGTCTGACAAAGCAGAGAGGAAGGGGCCGAACGTTCGATTATATATCGGCTCGGCAAATTGTTCACGCTTCGCAAGCGGGTCGAATTCGAAATAGCTGGGGTCCACTAGAATTGGCCAAGCATAATGTGGAGCAGTTGAATCATCTAAGTCAAAACTGAAAGATGTCTCAGCATCAGCTTCATCAACCCCTAGTTCATCATAAAGATGATCAGCAAACAGCTCAAACGCGTGATCACGAAACCGCGCCCATGCTTTAGGATCCGGAGCTGCCTTTGCGTGAACCATTTTAATACGGAAGCGCCAATCGTCTTCAGAAGTCTCAGGCTTGAAGCGAGCTAAGTGGGACAGAAAGTAGCGATATCCTTCCCACGTCTGCGGAGCATCAATTCCGAAAAATAAGACATCGGCACCCAATCCCTGAACGGTTGCCGCTGTTGTCTCATTGAGACCAGCACGCGCATCAACAAAAATCGCGTCATAGCTACCATTGCGGCACAAATCTTGGATCATCGCTCGGGTCTGATCTAAAAAAGTAAGAGCCTTACTTCCGTTGGGCTCTATGTCTTCGAGATATGCTCGAGACAATTTCCCAATCACGTTTTGTGGAAAATCGTAACACCGTTGACCAACGGCAGGCACAATCATTACCTGCCCTTGACCATCAGTAAGGGGACTTACTGCAACCATACGGTTAAGGAAGTTGTCATCAACATTGCCTCGACCATTCTCAACATAGTAATCAAGAGCACCAAATTCCGGAATACTTCCCTCAGGCAAAAACATTCCACCCAAGCCAGGAGCTTCAAGATCTAAATCAATAGCGAGAATAGATTTCCCTCTCGAAGCAAATTCAGCGCATGCTACGGAAAGCGCAGTCGACCGGCCCACTCCACCTTTGTGACTAGCAAAAACAACAATCGGAGGCACACCAGGAATGCTAGGCTGAATATCACGCAGCCAATCTTGACCAACAAGACGACGCTCAATCATACGGACAAAATACTCACCGCTGGAGCACTTAACAAACTCCCAGCGATCATGAATATCATCCGCAAGACTTTCATCAAACAATTCTTCAGGCGTGCCAACACCAACACTTCCCGCATATGTACCAACTATATTAAAGATAGATATTTCCAACACTCTTCGAATGTCCGAAGGGATGTCCTTCCGCAAAATCAACGTAAGAGAACCTTCAGCATCACGAAGGATAGCGTGGTCCTGAAGAGCCTCCACACCCAAATACTGAACGAAAGACTCTACAATTAGGGGCAAAGCATCGTCGTAATAAGTATTTTTATTAGCCATTGAATTTTAACCCCTTCTCTGAAGATTAGCTTCAGCCATGAGAAGAATTGCGTGATCACGCCATTTGGTGAAATCGTTTCTTCCAACCGCTGTATCATCGGCATATCGAAGATGGACTTTCCATCCACCCATCAATCCCGATGTGCGAAGCAAATTAAGCATACCAACGTCACGCCGTCCCGTTAGATGGGTTCTCGCAATCCCAATCAAGGCAGGGAGATGACCTTCAACCCTCTGTAGAGTAGGTTTTATTGTTCTTATGCGATGTTTGATGGCGCACTCGGCAGCGAAGCCAATTAAATGCCCTGCCCCACCCCAACGCTCGCCATCGGCTAAAATTTCAGCGTCTTCCAGATGACGGATTGCTGCTACACCGTAATCGTCCCCCACCATGCACCGCCTTCGCTCATCAGCTCTACTTCGTTGATATGCTTTTAGAGCTTAGCCGGCAAGCCGCTCCTTTTCACGATGGACACAGGCCGAGCGAACGCTCGCGAGGTGGGAATGGATCGTCCAGATCAAAGCAGAGCTGCCGGTCGGGGCGACGGCAGCACAGGGCGTCAAGCCGGACGGGCATAGCTCAGGCCCTACCCTCGATCAGCGGGAAGGCCGAATCGGAGGCAACCGGCGGAACGGCGACGGTGATGTCCACCGCCTCGACATGGAACAGCCGCAGCAGCTCCAGCTCGTAAGCCGCTCGAATCCGGTCGGCGACGCAGCGATTCGGCGCGGTGACGGTCAGCCTGCGATCCCCGGACAGCCCAAGCCTGCATCCCCGGAACCACGTCGCATGCTGGACGGCGCCGATCCGGCGGGCGATCCGGGCGTGGCCGTCGCATTCGATGGCGGCGGCGGATGGCGGCGGGCTGGTGCCGCCGCTCGCGTGTGGGCTCGCGCGCGGGGGTTCACGGGTTTTATCACAGGGTTTGGCCGACACCGGTGTCGGGCGATGAAGACCGGTTCCGGCGGGCGATCCGGGGGCGGTTGGCGGGCGTTCGGCGCTTTGGCCGACTCCCGTGTCGGCGACACCGCTGTCGGGCGATAGATCGTCGGACGGATCGGGGGCGTCGCCGGCCGGGCCGTACTCGCGCTCCAGCCAGTCCAGGCACAGGCGCATGCGGGTGGGCTGGCCCCGGCCGCCGGCGCGGTCGCGGACGATGACGCCGGCGGTCAGTAGCGCGCTGCGCGCCCGCTCCACATCTCGGGTGGACAGGGCGCAGAGCCGCGCCACCGCCTCCACCCCGGTCCAGGTCAGCAGCAGGCCCAGCGCCTCGAACATCTGGCGGTTGACGCGCTCCAGCATCACCAGGGCGACCAGCTTATCGCGCGGCTTCAGCGCCGGGCAGGCCAGAACGGCGCAGCGGAACCGGCCGACGGTCTCGCGGAAGGCGGCTTGCGGTTTGGCGGCGGGGGTTGCGGGGGTGGTTGAGGCGGATGGCGAGGACATGGGGGCACCTCCCCGGCGGCGCGGTGGCCGGCCGGCGGCAATGCGGCTCCCTGGGGGCGCACGAGTCCGTGGCTGCAAGGAACAGCGGATTTTAATCCTGAATTCTGATACCCTCCGGACACGCATCGCCGCGTTCCCGCCGTGGGCACGGCAGGGGCTTGGGCATTGGCGATGATTGTGGTCCTAGCGGGGCGGCCTCGGCGGGGCCGTCCCGTCTCAGGGCGGGGCGCGCGGATACAAGGCAAGGCTCCGGCGTTCACCGCCGCGCGGGCGCGCAACGGTGGGGACAGGACGGGTGCGGCGCGGCCACCGGCAAGGGCAGACGCTGGGCACCGGATGACGGGGGCTTACGGGGAGAAGCCGGCGCCGGTCAGGGTGGCGCGCGTGGCGATGCCATCGGGCAAAGCTCCAGGGTTCACCGGCGCGGGGGGCGCGCGGCGTCGGGGGGTGAAGACGCGCATCGCTTCCGGCCGTCTGGCGGCCGAAAGCGGCGCGGTCTTCAAAGTCGATGGGGGCGGCTGACTGGCGACCGTCGAGCGGACGCACGGCGGGCCGCGCGCCATGGCGCAGCCGGCGCGATGGCGGGCCAGAGGGCGGGCCTCGCGGGGGAAGCCGTTGGTTTTCTGGATAGATCTGGGATCCGAAGGGGGGCTGGCTCTCGGGCGGCGCCCGATCATGCGGATCCCCGCTGCGGGGATGCCGGCCGTAGGGCATGCAGGCGGTCGGTGGCGCGCTGCATCAGCGCCAGCAACTCGGCCGCGTCGTCGTCGGGCAGATCGGCGAGGGAGTCGCGGTGGCAGAGCGTCCGCACCAGGCGGTCGACGCTGCACCATGTCACCGCGGCGGCGGCCTCGAAGGCTGGCCAGGCGGCCAGGACGGCGCGCTGCGCGTCGGTGAGGGCCGGGTCAGCGGGGGGCATAACCGGCCCCAGGCAGGGAAAGCGGCCGGAGTCGGATGGCGATTCCGGCCGCGGCCGCTCCGCCGGTACGGACAAGGAACCCGGCGGAGCGGTGGCTGTGGCGACGGGTGGCCGGACTCGGGACGCTCCCGATTGACCGGGCCGGGTGGCCGACGCCTGATTCGGCGATGGGACAGCGTCGCGCCCAAGCCGGAGCTTCGGGGTTGCGCAGTCGCTCAGTGCGAGCGATGCTTCCCGCCGAAACAACCGAGGGTGTGGCGTCTTGCCGGATCTCCCTGTTCATGTCCGCCTCTTTTTCCGCGGCCTTCCCAGGATCGGCGCGCAGAGGCCGCTGCTGGCCAGCGCGACGGGATCGGTCATGAAATCGTGGGGAATCACCGCCTCCATGGCCCGCAGGGTCGTGGCGGTGGGGTTGCCTTCCTGGCGGAGCACGTCACGCACGGTGCTGGGCGGCACGGCGGCGGCTCGGCCGAATGACTCCGCACTCCAGCCCTGATGCCGGGCGAAGGCGCAGATCCGATGAATCGAGGCATCGATGTGCATGACGTGCTTCATGCCCATCAGGATTCAACGCTATACCGTGAATGTCAAGGGGGCTCATCGGTGCTGCACGAGATAGATTCATCGGCACAGCGTTCTCGCGCTTTTGCACGGGGTCCGCATAATGCCGGCATGGATACGCCGCCCAAGACCGACATCGCCGCAGCACTCAATCGTGTTCTTCAGACGCACAAGGAGCGTCTGCGGTCCAAGAACCATTGGGCTGGCCTGTCGAAGCTGCCAGCCACAACGGTTCTGGACGCGTTCAATGGCGCCAACAGCACCATCGACACCCTGACCAAGCTGGCGGAAGGCGCGGGCCTGTCGCTGGCCGAACTGCTGGCCTATGGCGATCCCGACTGGGAAATGCAGGTGAAGACCCGCCGGACCTTCCGCTCATGGTCTACCGAGGATTTCGATGCCCTGATCCGGGTTCTTGAGCGGCGCACCTAGCCGCCCGGCTCCGGCGCATCCTCATCCAGCGATCGATCAGCGGCAGGATCTTGTCCTCGCCGTCGCGGCGGCACAGCTGCGTCACCAGCTCGACCGCGCGATCCTCGCGCGCCTTGCGATGCGATAAGTCTTCGGTCTTTTCGTTCTTCGGTGTGTTCGGCACCGCCAACCCCCCATAAATCAACACTCTACCGGGGCCGGCCCCGGTAGGCGGACAGGTGTGCGGCTGGGCACGGGTGCGCGCCCCGGCTCAGCACGGCTCATCGATGCGGTTGGCAGCCGCGTGGGTGGGGAGATGGCGTCTCCCCGCCTCCGCCTTCCTGGATGGGAAGGCGCGAGGCCGCGGCATCCTATGGCACCGCCCCGCCTGGGCAAAAGAAATAGTTGCATCGTTTCTCAACCGGTTTCCACAAGTTGCGAGATGGCGGTCGGCGGCGAAGGCGGTCCCGCCGGGCGGCGCCCGGCGGGGGCTTCAGAATGGTCGCTTTACCGTGATTTTTGCCATTGACGAAATCACGGTATACCGCCCATCCTAATACAGGGTATGGCGTGAACGCCAGCACCCTTGGATGCAGGCGCTGTTGGAGTGCGACCGATGAAGGGAGCGATCAAGGTCCCGTTGCAACGCAGGGACGGGCCGCAGAATGTGGCGATGGAACGGAGCTTCGGCGATCTGTCCGGGAAGATGGAGCGCACGTTGCGCCACATGGCGCCGGCGCTGCCGAAGGACGGGGCGACGCCGCTGGTCACCTACAACGTGGTGATCGCCAACCGCCGGATCTCGCACCGGACCTCGATGCGGCTGGACGTGACGTCCTGGCTGCTGCTCGACCACATTGCCGAGCTGGAGGGCTACGCGAACCGCGACGTGCTGGTCAGCGCGGTGCATGAGCGGTTCCACGCCACCGATCTGCCGCTGACAGCGATGGTGCGGCTGTTCCTGCAAACCTACACGGCACCGGAGGCGGTGCTGGAGTTCCTGGGGGAGGCGCGGCGGCCATACGGGCGCGGCTTCGTCGCCAGCCCGCTGAAGAACTGACATGACCGGCGCAGGGCAAGAGACAGCCGCCATGGTCGGCCTCGTCCAGTGGCACCTGGAGGAAGCCGGGCAGGCCGAGCTGGAGGCAGGCGAGACCGGCCTCCCCTTCCGCCGGCGGCGCCTGCTGTCCGCCGCGCGCTATCACCGCGACTGCGCCGAACTGGCACAGGAGGAACTGCCGTGATCCCCACTCTTGAGGCAACCGACTGGCAGGTGTGCCACGCGGCGCGGTTCGACACTCCGGCCGACGTCCGCCGGATCCAGTTCCGACAGGGCGAGCGGCTGGTCATCCTCGCCGTGGGCGAGGTGCCAGTCGTCTGCGATATCCTCACCCCCGGCGTCTACAGCGTGGACATCCCCGCCCATTACCCGCGCGCCGTCTTCCCCGTGCTGGTCGTGGCTGTCCCCTCCCCCATCGCCTACCTGTTGGCGCATGGCGGGCCGACGCGGGCGCTGCCGGCCGTCCCGCTGGCCGACCCGCACACGGGAGGTTAGGCATGCCCCGTGCAGCTGTGAACCCTGCCCTCGCCGACCTACTTCCCGATGGCCCATCCTGCACCGTCAAGGAAGCCGCCGCACTGCTGGCGATGCCCCGCAGCGAGGTCTATGCCGCTGTGCATGGCGGAGATCTTCGAGGCCACCGAGTCGGCAAGCGGGGTGTCCGTGTCTACCTTCGGTCGATTGCAGAGTATCAACGGCGACGGGCGATCCCATCGGTCAAGCGAAAGCGCGACTCGGCGCCCCCTGCTGAACCGCCCGTCTCCAAACCCGCGAAGCCCACAGCTGGCCATCGTGAAGCTTTGGCCTTCTTGCACACCCTCGGTGTCGTGAGCGAGCCTTCGAGCCGGAGGTAACCGCCATGAGCGTCTATTTCAGCACTGCCCGCGACAAATGGCTTTACGATTTCGAGTGCGGCGGCAAGCGGTATGCAGGCTACTGCCGCGACCCGAAATCCGGCGAGCTGGCCAGGAACAAGACCCAGGCCAAGCGCATGGAGGCTGCGATCCGCGCCGCCGTGATGGAAGAGCTGGAGTCGGAAAAGCGCCCTGGCGGCCGACTGGCCGCGTACACGGTTGCACAGATGCTGGCCGAGTTCGCCGCCCGAAAAGCCACCGGCAAGAATTGGGTGAACGAACAGGTCTATGTCAGGGAGCTTCTGGAGTTCTTCGGCGCCGATACACCGGTGGCGCAGCTGACGGAGTCTCGGGTGTGGGACTATGTCACCTGGTCGCGGAAGCAGCCTCTCCGGGTCTACATGGGCGCCGGCAAGAAGAAGGAACAGGTCGCGGCAGGCCCGAAGGCGAAAGCGCCGCTGTTCAAGGACGGGGTCCGCACCAGGTCGGACTCAACGATCAACCGTTACCTGATCTGTCTCGGTGCGGCGTTGCGCATCGCGCACAACCTGCGTGACGGTGACGGCCGGCCACTTCTGTCGGAGCTGCCTAAGGTCCCGCGTCTGGCCGAGCCCGAGCACCTGCCGCGGCCGATCTCCGATGAGAACCTCGCGGCAATCATCCACCCCCCTGAGACACCGGCCCATGTTGCCGACGCGGCGCTGCTGGTGCGGTTGATGGGTTTCCGCAAGGCGGAGGTCTTCGGCCTGCGGATCCAGCAGATCGATTTCAGCGTTCGCGGGGTCTGGCTGGATGCCGAGTCGACCAAGGGTGGACGGGCGGAGTGCGTGCCGGCCAACGACGAGGCACTGGAGCTGCTGGCACGCCTCGTGGCGCAGGCAAGGAAGTGGGAGGTCGACCACCTCTTCACCTACCAGCATGGAGAGAAGGGGGAGCGCCGGCCGGTGAAGAATCCCCGGCGGGCATGGAACACCGTGCTGAAGAAGCTTGGCATCAAGCACCGCTGGCATGACACCAAGGCCAGCTTCGTCACCGCCGTGGCACAGGTTGCCTCTGCCGCCACCACGAAGGCGCTTGCCCGACATAAGGACCACCGCACCACCGAGCGGTACATCGAGGTGGCGGACCCGGTTCGTCGTCAGGCGGTCCAGGCCATCGCGTTTGGGGGCAAGGCAACGGCCTTTGGGAAAAGTCCCAAACAGAAGTCCCAAACAGCCGCGTCCACCGATGTGAGAGAAGCTTCGCCGGCCCCAAAAGAAAAAGCCTTGGAACCGTTGGGTTCCAAGGCTTCTCCGGTCCTTCCGGAACTGGTCGGAGCGACAGGATTCGAACCTGCGACCCCCAGACCCCCAGTCTGATGCGCTACCAGGCTGCGCTACGCTCCGTCAACTTCACCGCAGTGCTTGCGGCTTGGCTCCGGAAGGGAACGGGACTATAGCCGCGGGCTTTCGCCGATGCAACATCTCCCGTGATGATTTTTCAGCTTTTTTTGCCCCCAATTTCGGACAGGCGGGACAGCACCGATTGCAGCGATTTCAGCTCGTCCAGGACCATGGTGATCTCGTGCCGGACCGCGTCCGACAGCGGCGGATGATCCACGCTCCCGCCCCTGTCGTCATCCCTGTCATCGTCGGTGACGTCGCCGCCGAACCCGTCCGCATCGACCGGCCCGCCGCCATCGTCGGCATCCTCGGGCAGCGGCGGCGTCGGGTCGGACATGCGCCCTTCCTTCAGCAGGCGCTGGACGCCCTTGATGGTGTAGCGGTCCTCATACAGCAGAGCCTGGATGCGCCGGAGAAGTTCGACATCCTCCGGCCGGTAATAGCGCCGGCCGCCGCCACGCTTCAGCGGACGGATCTGGGGGAACTTCGTTTCCCAGAACCGCAGCACATGCTGAGGCACGTTGAGGTCGGTCGACACCTCGCTGATGGTGCGATAGGCCGTGGCGGATTTCATGGAGCGAATTTCATGGCGCGATCAGGCCGCCATCCGACAACGGCCAGTGGCGGCACTCCGCGGAAAGGCACGGCACGGCGACAGGCAAGGCGGAGAGGTCATCGCAAACGACCGGCGTCAGGACAACGCCCGCGCAGGCGTCGGTGCCCCACCCTCCTGAACCTCGTTGATCCGGTGTTTCAGCACATGGCTGGCACGGAACACCAGAACACGACGCGGCAGAATCGGCACCTCTTCCCCGGTCTTGGGGTTGCGGCCGACCCGCTCGCCTTTCTGGCGGACCTGGAAACTGCCGAAGGAGGAGATCTTGACCATCTCCCCCCGGGACAGGGCATCGGAAATCTCGTCCAGCACCGTTTCGACCAGATCGGCCGATTCGTTGCGCGAAAGTCCGACTTCCTGGTAGACGGCTTCGCTCAGTTGGGCGCGCGTTACGGTATTTTGCGACATTGTTAAACCTCCCCCCGCAACCGTTGCAAAGACGGTAATCCGGCGAAAGAAGGTCCGTCAATTCAAAAGCTTGGCAGCCCCATACGGCCCGGCCGAAGCCCGGCCGGGCGTGCATTGCAGCATGACGGATGTGCGATGTGCGGAGGACGCCGGTGCCTTACCAGCGGACCAGCGCCGAACCCCAGGTCAGGCCGCCGCCGATGGCTTCCATCAGGATCAGGTCGCCGCGCTTGATACGGCCGTCCGCCACCGCTTCGCCCAAGGCCAGCGGGATCGAGGCCGCGGAGGTGTTGCCGTGGCGGTCCACCGTCAGCACCACCTTTTCCGGCGACAGCTTCATCTTGCGGGCCAGCCCGTCGATGATGCGGCGATTCGCCTGGTGCGGCACCATCCAATCGATGTCGGCCGACTCCAGGCCGTTGGCGGCCAGGGCCTCCTCGACCACCGCCGACAGCTTCGACACGGCATGCCGGAAGATTTCCTGCCCATGCATGCGGACATGGCCGATGGTGCCGGTCGAGGACGCGCCGCCGTCGACATAGAGCAGGTCGTACTGGTTGCCGTCGGAATGAAGATGGGTGGACAGCACGCCCTGGTCGCTCGAATCGCCCTTGGCCTCGTAGGCTTCCATGACGATGGCGCCGGCGCCGTCACCGAACAGCACGCAGGTGGTGCGGTCGTTCCAGTCCAGCAGGCGGGAGAAGGTCTCCGCCCCGATCACCAGGGCGCGGCGCGCCTGACCGTTGCGCAGGAAATTGTCGGCCACCGACATGGCATAGACGAAGCCGGCACAGACCGCCTGGATGTCCATGGCGAAACCGGCGGCGCCCAGCGCGGCCTGCACCTTGGTCGCCGTGGCCGGGAAGGTGTTGTCCGGGGTGGTGGTGGCCAGGATGATGCAGTCGATGCTGCTGCCCGGCACGCCCGCATGCTCCAGCGCCCGCATCGCCGCGGCGATGGCGAGGTCGGAGGTCTTCTCCCCCTCGGCGGCGATATGGCGGGACTTGATGCCGGTGCGCTGGACGATCCATTCGTCCGTCGTGTCGACCCGCTGTTCCAGATCTTGGTTGGTGACGACGTTGGACGGCAGGAAGATGCCGCAACCCAGAACTCGGGAACGCATGACCATTGTTCAGCCCGCCGCCGCCTTCGTGTCGGGAAGAGGGGTCGCGTCGGCTATACGTCCCATCTCTTCCTTGATGCGTTCGTTGAAGCCGTGCGTCGCCAGGTTGATGGCGACCGCGACGGCATTGGCGAAGCCGACAGCGTCGGTGCCGCCATGGCTCTTCACGCAGACGCCGCGCAGGCCGAGGAACATCGCGCCGTTGTAGCGGCGCGGGTCGATCCGCTCGCGGAAGCGCTTGAAGGCGCCGCGGGCCAGCAGATAACCGATCCGTGCCAGGAAGGACGTCGCGAAGGTGCGGCGCAGGAATTCGGAGAACAGCTTCGCCGTCCCCTCCGCCGTCTTCAGCGCGACATTGCCGGTGAAGCCGTCGGTGACGATGACGTCCACCGTGCCCAGCCCGATGTCGGTGCCTTCGACGAAGCCATGGAAGCGGCCGGGAAGCGGCATGTCGCGCAGGCTGGCCGCCGCGGCACGCACCACTTCGTTGCCCTTCATGTCCTCCGAGCCGATGTTCAGCACGCCGATCGACGGCTGCGGCAGGCCCAGGATGGCACGTGCGAAGACGGCCCCCATCACGGCGAACTGGACGAGGTTTTCAGGCTGGCACTCGGCGTTGGCGCCGAGATCCAGCATGACGCTCTCGCCCCGCTGCGTCGGGAAGAAGGAGGCCATCGCCGGCCGGTCGATGCCCGGCAGCGTCTTCAGCACGAACTTGGCCATCGCCATCAGGGCGCCGGTGTTGCCGGCCGACACCACGCAGGCCGCCTCGCCCGCCGCGACGGCGTCGATGGCAAGCCGCATGCTGGACTGGCGACCCGCACGCAGCGCAACCGCAGGCTTGGCGTCCCCGGCCACGAAGTCGGCGGTGTGGCGGATTTCCGCCACTGCCTTCAACGCAGGCCGCTGGTTCAGCAGCGGCTCAAGCCGCTGCTGGTCGCCATACAGCAGAAAACGCACGTCGGGATGGCGTTCCCGCGCGATGTCCGCCCCGGCAATGACCATGTCGGGACCGTGATCGCCACCCATGGCATCCAGGGCGATGGTCAGGCGCTGGCTCACCGCGAACAGGCTCCCCGGCTTGGACCCCGGCAGGGGCGACGGGCGCCCCCGATCAACGGGACCTCAGACAACGCGATGCGGATCAAGCGGCCGCGGTGCCGCTCTGAACCACTTCACGCTGGTCGTAATGGCCGCAAGACCCGCAGACGTGGTGCGGACGCTTCAGCTCGCCGCAGTTCGGGCACTCGTTGTAGGCCGAGGTGGGCAGAGCGTGGTGCGAACGACGCATGTTGCGCCGCGACTTGGAGGTCTTCTTCTTCGGAACAGCCATGACCGTAAACTCTCTTCATTGGAAAGGGCGGCCCGAACAGGGGCCGCCCAGCGCGAGCGGCATTCAATAAGGCAAATGCCCCAAAAGGGCAAGCCCGAACAACCCCCATTCCGCAACCCCGGGCCGCTCATTGGTGGGGGTGGAAGTGCCGGCCCTTATACAAGACGCGGCGGGGAAAGCAACAGCCGGATCAGTTCCCCGGCTTCAACTTCTGCAGGACGGCGAAGGGATTGGGTTTTTCAGGCTCCTCGGCGGCCTCGTCCTCGGTCGTCTCGCCGTCCTCATGCTCGCGATACCCCTCGAAATCCACGCCTTCGGCATGCGGATAGGGGTCGAGCCCCAGCGACAGGTGCTGCGCCGTCAGTTCGCCGATGTCGATTCGGTTGTTCTCCATCGGCTCGGGAACGTCCTCGTCCGACAGGGAGGCGTCGAAATCGATCTCCAGCCCCGGATCCTCGATCATCGACTCCGGGGCGAACAGCGCCTCGAAGCGTTCGCTGACATGGGCCGGCACCGGCTCCAGCGTCACGACGCAGGTCTGGACCACGTCGGCCTCCAGCTGTCCGGAGACCCGGATCATCTGGCCGCCACGCACGGCGCGCAGCCTCACCGTGGCGGTCAGGCTGCCGATCGCCTCCAGCTCCAGCCGTTCGGCGAGCGCGCGGCGCTCCGTCTCCGTCGCTTCGATGGTTTCGCTCACCTCGGCACGACGCACCGTGTCGGCATTGACGACGCGCGAGAATTCCGGGGCCGGCAGGGCGCCGTTGGCAGGGCTCATGGCAAAGACTTTCCGATCGAAAACCAAAACGGCCGGCGCGGCGAACGCCCGGCAAGTCCCGAGTCACATGCAACCCGCGGCCTGGAAAGGCAAGCCCCCAGACACGGCGGCAGGCATCGGCGACACTCTACATATATAGCGAAGCGGTCAGGCCGGCACCGGTGCGAAGCGGATCTCGCCCTGCAACAGCGACTCCAGCGGCTGGGCGTCGAGCGTCGCGGCACAGCTGCGGACATAGGCGGCCATCGCCGCCAGCGCCCCGTCCGGCACCGGATCGACCGTGCCGTAGAGGTTGTTGTCCAGCGCCACCTCCAGCCGGCGGCCGTCGGAGTCGGCCAGCGCCTCGTCATAGGCGCGGATCCGCCCGGCCATCCCGCGCGCCATCGTCTTCACGCGCCGGGCGATGCCACTGTCGCCGGCCCCCATCTCCAGCAGCGACTTCTCGAAATCGTCGACCATCGTCTCATAGAGGCGCTGCGACAGTTTGCCCGCCTCCGGCCCCTGACCCTTCAGCCGGCGCATCACCAGCAGCATGTGCAGCGCCACCATCTCGAACCGCCCGTCCAGGCTGTCGGGCACGGAAAGCGCGCTGTAGAAGCCGGGTTCGCGGGCCTGCCCGACGATGGCGGTGAACAGACCGCCCACCGCGGCGGCGGTGCGGGCGCGGTCTCCGCCCCCCACACCACCCAACAGCGGGCCCAGCAAACGGCCGATAAAGCTTCCTGACACGAACGGCAACCCTTCCCCGACTCGGAGTCTCGTTGACAGGGCGAAGCAGCCGGTGCGATTGTCCCGCCCGGAGACTGTCCACAGCCGTGAACGGCCTCGCTGCCCCGCCGGCTCCATCATAGCCCGAGCACCATGACCAGATCGAACTTTTCCGCCCCCCGCGCCGTCATTCGCACCGCCCTGCTGGGCAGCATCCTGCTCGCCGGCCTCGCCGCGACCGGCTGCTCGCCCACCCTCGCCACCCGCGGCAACCTGACGGACCCGCAGCTGGTGGCGGAACTGCAACCGGGCCAGAGCCGGCGCGACGACGTCGCTGCGGTGCTGGGCACGCCGACCTCGGTCGGCACCTTCGATCCGAACGTCTGGTACTATATCGGGCAGAAGACTGAGAAGACCGCCTTCTTCGAGCCGGAAGTGACGGAGCGCCGCGTCGTCGTCGCCCATTTCGACGACAACGGCGTCCTGCGCGAGATCAAGACGCTCGACAAGTCGAACGGCCAGGACATCGATCTGGTGGAGCGCACGACCCCCACCGCCGGCCGCGAGATGGGCTTCCTGGAACAGATGATGGGCAACGTCGGCCGCTTCTCCGCCAAGGATACCAAGGGCAAGGGCCCCGGCAGCTGATCGGCCGGCCGATAGCCCGGCCCGCCGTGCCCATTCCTTCCGATACGGACACCGACCTGCGCCACATGCGCGCCGCCCTGTCGCTCGCGGCGCGCGGGCTGGGGCGGACCTGGCCCAATCCCGCGGTCGGCTGCGTGCTGGTCCGCGACGGCGCCGTGATCGGCCGCGGCTGGACCCAGCCCGGCGGCCGCCCCCATGCCGAGACCCAGGCGCTGGACCGAGCCCGCGCTTTTTCCGGCGGAGCGGAGGGCGCCACCGCCTACGTCACGCTGGAACCCTGCAACCATTATGGCAAGACGCCGCCCTGCGCCCTGGCGCTGGTCGAGGCGAAGGTGGCGCGTGTCGTCGTCGCCTGCCAGGACCCCGACCCACGGGTTGCCGGCGGCGGCTTGGCCCGGCTGCGCGATGCCGGCATCGCGGTCACGACGGGCGTCTGCGAGGCCGATGCGCTGGCACTCAACGAGGGCTTCTTCAACCGCATCACGCTGGGCCGCCCGCTGGTCACGCTGAAAGTCGCCAGTACGCTGGACGGCCGCATCGCCACCGCCACCGGCGAGTCGCAGTGGATCACCGGCCCGACGGCGCGCGCCTGGGGCCACCGGCTGCGCGCCAGCCATGACGCCATCCTGGTCGGCATCGGCACCGCGCTGGCCGACGACCCCGAATTGACCTGCCGCCTGCCCGGCCTGGAAGACCGCAGCCCGGTGCGGGTTGTGGTGGACAGCGGCCTGCGCCTGCCGCCGACGGCGAAGCTCGCCACCGGCGCTCGCCGCATTCCGACCTGGGTCGTCACCGGCCCCACCCCCGACCCCGCGCGTGCGGAGGCTCTGGCTGCCCTCGGCATCGAGCCGATCCCGGTCGCCGCCGGGCCCGACGGCCGTGTCGATCCCGCAGCCGCGATGACCGCCCTCGCCGCCCGCGGCATCACCCGCGTGCTGGTGGAAGGCGGAGCGTCGATGGCCGCCGCCCTGCTCGGCGCCGGTCTGGTCGACCGGCTGGAGTGGTTCCGCGCCGCCTCGCTGATCGGCGGCGACGGGTTGCCGGCGGTCGCCGGCTTCGGAGTCGAGGCGTTGGCCGCGATGGCGCGCTTCGAACGCACCGCCGTCCGCAGCGCCGGCGCCGATCTGGCCGAAAGCTGTCGCCGGATCGGCCCCAAAGCGTCGGTCTAGCCCGCGCAACAGACCGTTGCGCCGCTTGCGGTGTCGCGCCCGCTTCCCCTGGCCGCGAAACCTGCTAAATTCCCCCGCATGTTCACCGGAATCATCACCGATGTCGGGCGCGTCCGGGCCGTGGAGCGGCAGGGCGACACCCGGTTCACCATCGAGACCGCCTTCGACACGGAGACGATCGCGATCGGGGCGTCCATCGCCCACAACGGCGTCTGTCTGACGGTCATCGAAAAGGGACCGGGGACCTACGTCATCCAGGCTTCGGGGGAAACCCTGTCGAAGACGACGCTCGGCGGCTGGGAAGCCGGCACGCGCATCAACCTGGAGCGCGCGCTCAAGGTCGGCGACGAGCTGGGCGGCCACATCGTGTCCGGCCATGTCGACGGGGTCGGCCGGCTGCTGTCGATCCGCCCCGAAGGCGAATCGCTGCGCCTGACCTTCGAGGCGCCGGCCACCCTCGCCAAATACATCGCGCCCAAGGGCTCGGTCGCCATCGACGGCGTGTCGCTGACCGTCAACGAGGTCGAAGGCAACCGCTTCGGCGTCAACATCATCCCCCACACTCAGACCGCCACCACCTTCGGCGGGCTGACGGAGGGCGATGCGGTCAATCTCGAAATCGATATGCTGGCGCGCTATGTCGCCCGGCTCGCGGGGCAGGAATGACGTCCGAGTTTCACCACTACCTGTCGACGGCCGAAGAGATCATCGAAGAGGCGCGTCAGGGCAGGATGTTCATCCTGGTCGACGACGAGGACCGGGAGAACGAGGGCGATCTGGTGATCCCCGCCTCCTGCGCCACGCCGGACGCGGTGAACTTCATGGCCAAGCACGGGCGCGGCCTGATCTGCCTGACCATGGACCGGCCGAACATCGAACGGCTGCGCCTGCCGCTGATGGCGCAGCAGAACGCGTCCCGCCACCAGACCGCCTTCACCGTCTCCATCGAGGCGCGCGAAGGCGTGACCACCGGCATCTCCGCCGCCGACCGTGCCCGCACCATCGCCGTCGCCATCGACCCGGCGTCCGGCCCGCACGATCTCGCCACCCCCGGCCACATCTTCCCGCTGCTGGCGCGTGACGGCGGCGTGCTGGTCCGCGCCGGCCATACCGAGGCCTCGGTCGACATCGCCCGGCTGTCCGGCCATTCCTCGTCCGCGGTGATCTGCGAGATCATGAACGACGACGGCACCATGGCACGCCTGCCCGATCTGGTGCAGTTCGCCCAGTTCCACGGGCTGAAGGTCGGCACCATCGCCGACCTGATCGCCTACCGCCGCCGCACCGAGACCATCGTCGAGCAGGTTCTGGCCGGCAATCTCGACAGCCGCTATGGCGGGCGCTTCCAGTCCTACGTCTACATCAACAAGATCCAGTATGCCGAGCACATCGCGCTGGTCCGCGGCGACATCTCCGGCGACGAGCCGGTGCTGGTGCGCATGCATGCCCAGTCGGTGCTGGACGACGTGCTGGGCGACCGCAACTCCGGCCGCGACAACGACCTGCACGCCTCGATGGAGCTGATCGCCAAGGAGGGCCGCGGCGTCGTCGTGCTGCTGCGCGAGCCGAACCCGAACGGCCTTTCCACCGTGCTGAAGGCGCGGCTGGAGGGTCAGGCCGGCAGCGTTCCGGAACTGCGCGACTACGGCATCGGCGCGCAGATCCTGCTGGATCTGGGCGTGCGCAAGATGACCCTGATCTCCAACCGCAAGAAGCCGATCATCGGGCTGGAGGGCTACGGCCTGACCGTGGTCGGCCACCGCGCGATCAATCCGGGCGCCACCGACCCCGGCGAGGACTGAGGACCAGAACGCCGCCGGATGACCGATACGCCCCACATCATGGTCGTGGACGCCCGCGTCCACGAGGACATCGCCGATGAGCTGGCGCGTGGCGCCGTCGCGGAACTCGACCGCGCCGGCGCCACGCACATCCGCTATGGCGTGCCCGGCTGTCTGGAGCTTCCGGCGGCGATCATGTACGCCATCCGCTCCATGGATTTCTTCACTGCCCGCAAGCGGTTCGACGGCTATGTCGCGCTGGGCTGCGTGATCCGGGGCGAGACGACGCGGTACGACACGATCTGTGCCGAAAGCGCCCGCGGCCTGCAGGATCTGGCCCTGCGCTACAGTCTGGCGGTCGGAAACGGCATCCTGACGGTGGAAAACCGCGAGCAGGCCTGGGCCCGCGCCAATGTCGGATCGGTCAATACCGGCGGGCGTGCCGCGCGTGCCTGTCTTGACATGATTGACCTGAAGCGCAAATTCCGCCTCTATCCGCGCTGACCCCGACATCTCCTCTCTTTTAGCGACTGCAGATCATGAGCAACGACGACGCGGGCAGCCCCGTGACACCCGATCACGCCCCCAAGGGCGGCGACTCCAAGGGCAAATCGAAGTCCCGCAAGAACAAGACCGGCGGCGGCTCCGCCAAGGCGCGCCGCAAGGCCGCCCGTCTGGCCGCGGCCCAGGCGCTGTACCAGATCGATCTGGCCCAGGCCCCGGTCGAGAATGTCGTCGGCGAGTTCGTCGCCCACCGGCTGGGCGAGGAGATCGACGGCGACAAGTTCGTCTCCGGCGATCCGCAGCTGTTCGCCGACATCGTCCGCGGTGCGATCCACCGCCGCGCCGAGGTCGACGGGGTGCTGGGCGCCGCCCTCGACCCGCGCTTCCCGCTCGACCGGCTGGAGCTGCTGCTGCGCGCCATCCTGCGCGCCGGTGCCTACGAGATCGCGGTGCATATGGACACCCACCCGCGCATCCTCATCAGCGAGTATGTCGACGTCGCCCGCGCCTTCTTCTCCGGCCGCGAGCCGGCGATGGTGAACGGCGTGCTCGACCATGTCGCCCGCGCACTGCGCGCCGACGACCTCGCCAAGCCCGACCCCGGCCGCAGTGCGGTTGAGGAGTAATACCCGAAGAAATTCCCTCTCCCCCCGGGGAGAGGGTTAGGGTGAGGGGGTCGCACCGCGTGCCTTTCACGAGAATCAACCCCGTGCATCCCCCTCACCCCGACCCTCTCCCCGGGGGGGAGAGGGGGAATCGCCCTCTCGGCGAGTTCGGCCGGATCACCCGCTTCTTCAAGCCGCTGGCCGCCGGTTTTCCCGGCGCCCGCGGCCTGCGGGACGATGCCGCCGTGTTCGGCGTGCCGGACGGGCGGGAACTGGTCGTCACCACCGACGCCATGGTCGCCGGGGTGCATTTCTTCCCCGACGATGCGCCGGCGGACATCGCCGCCAAGCTGATGCGCAGCAACCTGTCCGACCTCGCCGCCATGGGGGCGGAGCCGCTGGCCTACACGCTGGTGACCGCCCTGCCCCGCGGCCTCGACGAATCCTGGCTGGAGGGCTTCGCCGCCGGGCTGGGCGAGGAGCAGCGGCAGTTCGGCATTGCGCTGGCCGGTGGCGATTCGGTCTCGACCAGCGGCCCAATCACCCTGTCGGTCACCGCCTTCGGGCTGGTCCCCACCGGTTGTGCCCTGCCGCGCTGGGGCGGGCAACCGGGCGACCGCGTCTTCGTCACCGGCAGCATCGGCGATGCCGCGCTCGGGCTCGAAGTCGCCTATGGCCGTCTCGACATTCCGGACCAGGACACGCGCGCCCATCTGCTGCGCCGGATGCGCCGGCCCGACCCGCGCATGGGCGTCGGGCCGTGCCTGATCGGTCTGGCCAGCGGTGCGATGGACGTGTCGGACGGGCTGGTCGCCGACCTCGGCCATCTCTGCGAGGAGTCCGGCTGCGCCGCCCTGCTCCGCGCCGATGCGGTGCCGCTGTCGGAGGCTGCCCGCGGCGCCATCGACGGCGATCCGGTGAGACTGGCGCTGGCCATCACCGGCGGCGACGATTACGAGCTTCTGTTCACCGCCCAGCCGTCGGCCCGCGACGCCCTGGCGGCCCTGGCCGCGGAATGCGGGGTTGCGATCACCGAGATCGGCGAACTCTGTCCCGGTACGCCCGGCGAGGTCGCGGTGCTGGACGGTGCCGGTGTGCCCCTGCCGCTGGCCCGGCGCGGCTGGGACCATTTCTGACCGTCCACCTCCCCCGCCCCGCGTTTAAGACAATCGAAAGCATCCGCGGCGCAGGGTTCGGCGCTTCGCCGTCTGTCTGAGGTGTGTTGCCGTGGTCAAGGCTCTGATCGTCCTCGTTCTCGGCATCGTCTTGCTGGGCGGCGCCAGCTTCGGTGGCTGGTTCGTCTATCAGAAATACTTCACCGAACATCCCGACGCACCGCCGAAGAAGGTGGAGCCGCCGCCCAAGCCGCCGACCGCCTTCGTCCGCCTGCCCCCGCTGGTGGTGCCGATGATCGGCCCGACCCGAGTCGAACAGTTCGTGACCGTCGTGGTCGCGGTGGAAGTGCTTCTGGAAAAGCAGCCGATGGTCCAGGCCAACCAGCCGCGCCTGACCGACGCCTTCCTGACCGCGCTCTATGGCGGCATTGCGGACAAGTCGATCCTGAACGGGGCTTTGGTCAATATTCCTGCCGTAAAGACCAAGTTGGCGGAGGCCGCCGGCAAAGTCGTCGGCAAGGATGCGGTCTATGACGTGCTGGTCCAGGCGGTTACGCAGCGCAATCTCTGACCGCCTCCCAGGGCACCCGCAATTCGCACCCATTTTGCGGTGCATTATCCCGACACTACCCACAAAGGCCAGGGGCACCCCCGGCCATTTCGCCGCGTTGCGCCGCCCCGTGCGGCGGTTGCAAAGCGGCCGCACCGGGCGCATGCTTTTCCCGATAATACTTGCGCCCGACTTCTCCCCCACTTGATCACCGTGGTGGGACCAGCGTTTCCGGGGCGCGACCTTAAAATCAATCGGGGGATGCGATGGCTCTAGCGTTCATCGTCATCATCGCCGCCGGCCTGCTCGCGCTGGCCTACGGTTTTCGTACCGGAAAAGAAGTCATGGCCGCGTCGCCTGGGTCCGAACGGATGCAGGCCATCGCCGCCGCGGTGCAGGAAGGGGCGCGCGCCTATCTGAACCGCCAATACACCACCATCGCCATCGCCGGCGCCGTCCTGCTGGTCATCCTGTGGGTGACGCTGGGCTTTCCGGTGGCCTTGGGCTTCCTGATCGGCGCCGTGCTGTCGGGCAGCGCCGGCTATGTCGGCATGAACGTCTCGGTCCGCGCCAACGTCCGCACCGCCGAGGCCGCCACCCGCGGCCTGGCGCCGGCACTCGACATCGCCTTCAAGTCGGGCGCGATCACCGGCATGCTGGTGGTCGGGCTCGGGCTGCTGGGCGTCGGCGGCTATTTCGGCATCCTGACGCTGGTCTACCACGTCAACGATCCCGTCGAGGTGCGCACGATCCTCGAGGCGCTGGTGGCGCTCAGCTTCGGTGCCTCGCTGATCTCGATCTTCGCCCGGCTGGGCGGCGGCATCTTCACCAAGGGCGCCGACGTCGGCGCCGACCTCGTCGGCAAGGTGGAGGCCGGCATCCCGGAGGACGACCCGCGCAACCCGGCGGTCATCGCCGACAATGTCGGCGACAATGTCGGCGACTGTGCCGGAATGGCCGCCGACCTGTTCGAGACCTACGCCGTCACCATCGTCGCCACCATGCTGTTGGCGGCGATTTTCTTTACCGGCGGCGTGTTGCGGATGATGCTGGTCTATCCGCTGCTGATCGGCGCCGTCTGCATCCTGGCCTCGGTCGCCGGCACCTTCGCGGTGAAGCTCGGCCCCGACAACAACATCATGAAGGCGCTCTACAAGGGGCTGGCGGTCGCGGCCGGCATCTCGCTGGTGCTGATCCTGATCGTCACGGCGATCCTGTTCGGCTTCACCCGCGCCATCACCATGACCGACGGCGTGTCGATCACCGGCTTCAACCTGCTGGTCTCGGCCCTGGTCGGGCTGGGCGTCACCGGCCTCTTGGTCTGGATCACCGAGTTCTACACCTCGACCGCCTACCGCCCGGTGCGCAGCGTCGCCAAGGCGTCGGAGACCGGGCATGGCACCAACGTCATCCAGGGTCTTGCCGTGTCGATGGAATCGACCGCCCTGCCGGTGATCGTCATCTGCGCCGGCATCCTGATCGCCCACGGGCAGGCCGGCGTCTTCGGCATCGGCATCGCCGCGACGACGATGCTGGCGCTGGCCGGCATGGTGGTGGCGCTCGACGCCTATGGGCCGGTCACCGATAATGCCGGCGGCATCGCCGAGATGTCGGACATGCCCGCCAACATCCGCGTCACCACCGACGCGCTGGACGCCGTCGGCAACACGACCAAGGCGGTGACCAAGGGCTATGCCATCGGCTCCGCCGGTCTGGCCGCCCTGGTTCTCTTCGCGGCTTACGTCCAGGATTTGGGCCATTACTTCCCCAACATTCCGGTCGAGTTCCGGCTGAACGACCCCTACGTCGTCGTCGGGCTGCTGGTGGGCGGCCTGCTGCCCTATCTGTTCGGTGCCATGGGCATGACCGCCGTCGGCCGCGCCGCCGGGTCCGTCGTCGTGGAGGTGCGGCGCCAGTTCCGCGAAATTCCCGGCATCATGGAGGGCACCGCCAAGCCCGATTACGGCCGTGCGGTGGACATGCTGACCAAGGCGGCGATCAAGGAGATGATCATCCCCTCGCTGCTGCCGGTTCTGGCCCCGGTGGTCCTCTATCTGGTGATCGCCGCCATCGGCGGGCGGGCGGCCGGCTTCGCGTCCCTGGGCGCCATGCTGCTGGGAACCATCGTCACCGGCATCTTCGTCGCCATTTCGAT
The DNA here is from genome assembly GCF_003116035.1 of Azospirillum sp. TSH64. Classification (GTDB taxonomy): domain Bacteria; phylum Pseudomonadota; class Alphaproteobacteria; order Azospirillales; family Azospirillaceae; genus Azospirillum. The sequence continues at coordinate 233,947 of NZ_LGQW01000015.1, read as the reverse complement.
GACGTCGGGCGGCGGTGCCTGGGACAACGCCAAGAAGTACATCGAGGAGGGCAATCACGGCGGCAAAGGCTCCGACGCCCACAAGGCGGCGGTGACCGGCGATACCGTCGGCGACCCCTACAAGGACACCGCCGGCCCGGCGGTGAACCCGATGATCAAGATCACCAACATCGTGGCGATCCTGCTGCTGGCGATCCTGGCCCAGGTCGGATGAGGGCTCGGCTGAGGGCTCGGGTGAGCGACCGGTGCGGGGCAGGACAACCGCCTGCCCCGCACCGACGCATTTACAGTCCCGGCGAGGCTTCCGGCGCCAGAGTTTCCACGAACTCGTTGAAGTCGGAAGCCTCGCGGAAATCCTTGTAGACGGAGGCGTAGCGGATATACGCCACCTGATCCATCGTCTGCAGCGCTTCCATGATCTTCTCGCCGATCTGCTTCGACGGGATTTCGCTCTCGCCGGAGGATTCCAGCTGGCGGACCATGCTGTTCACCACCCGGTCGATGCGGTCGCCGTCGATCGGGCGCTTGCGCAGCGCGATCCTCATCGACCGCAACAGCTTCTCGCGGTCGAAGGCTTCGCGCTGGCCGTTGCTCTTCACCACCGTCAGCTCGCGCAGTTGGACGCGTTCGAAGGTGGTGAAGCGGGCGCTGCAACTGGGACAGAAGCGCCGCCGGCGGATTGCCGAGTTGTCTTCGGTCGGGCGCGAGTCCTTGACCTGGGTGTCCTCGTTTCCGCAGAACGGGCAGCGCATCTGGTGGTTTCCCCCCTTTACGGCGTGGGCGATTACAGCGTCGGGTAGATCGGGAACTGACGGCACAGGCCGCGGACACGCTCGCGCATTGCCGCCTCGACCGCCGTGTTGTCGCCGGAGTTGCTGGCGGCCAGCCCGTCCAGCGTCTCGACGATCATCTCGCCGACCTGTTTGAACTCGGCGGTGCCGAAGCCGCGGGTTGTCGCCGCCGGGCTGCCCAGGCGGACGCCGGAGGTGATCATCGGCTTCTGCGGGTCGAACGGCACGCCGTTCTTGTTGCAGGTCATGCCGGCATGCTCGAGGCTGGCTTCCGCCGCCTTGCCGGTCAGGTTCTTCGGACGCAGGTCGACCAGCACGATGTGGCTGTCGGTGCCGCCCGACACGATGTCCAGCCCGCCGGCGATCAGCGTCTTGGCCAGCACCTGGGCGTTGTCGACCACCGCCTGGGCATAGGTCTTGAACTCCGGACGCAGCGCCTCGGCGAAGGCAACCGCCTTGGCGGCGATGACATGCATCAGCGGGCCGCCCTGGAGGCCGGGGAAGACGGCCGAGTTGATCTTCTTGGCGATGTCTTCCTTGTTGGTCAGCACCATGCCGCCGCGCGGGCCGCGCAGCGTCTTGTGGGTGGTGGTGGTGACCACGTCGGCATAGGGGAACGGGTTCGGATAGACGCCGCCGGCGATCAGGCCGGCATAGTGGGCGATGTCGACCATGAAGATCGCGCCGACCTCGTCCGCGATGGCGCGGAAGCGCTCATAATCCAGCACGCGCGGATAGGCGGAGCCGCCGGCGATGATCAGCTTCGGCTTGTGCTCGCGGGCCAGAGCCTCGACCTGATCGAAGTCGATCAGGTGGTCGTCCTTGCGCACGCCGTACTGCACGGCCTTGAACCACTTGCCCGACATGTTGGGGGCGGCACCGTGGGTCAGGTGGCCGCCGGCGGCCAGCGACATGCCCAGCACGCAGTCGCCCGGCTGCAGCAGGGCCAGCAGCACCGCCTGGTTGGCCTGGGAGCCGGAGTTCGGCTGCACGTTGGCGAAATCGCAGCCGAACAGCTTGCAGGCGCGCTCGATGGCGAGGTTCTCCGCCACGTCGACAAATTCGCAGCCGCCGTAGTAACGCTTGCCCGGATAGCCCTCGGCATACTTGTTGGTCAGGACCGAGCCCTGCGCTTCCAGCACCGCCTGGGAGACGATGTTCTCGGAGGCGATCAGCTCGATCTGCTCCTGCTGGCGGACCAGCTCGTCGCGCACCGCGCGGGCCAGTTCGGGATCGGTCTCGGCAAGCGAGGCGGCGAAGAAGCGGCCGATCTCTGCGGTGTTGCTGCTGGTCATGGCGGGAGGTTCCTCAATCGAAGTGGCATCAGGCAGGACAGGCGCGCGGCCAACCTGCCGTCGTCAGGTCTTTCCGGGCTCTGTCGCGTCCCGGTTGCGGGCCTTCACGGCCAAATGATTGGGCCAGGAAAAGCGGCGCGGGGACGCGCTCAGCCCATCTTGGCGATGCGGCGGCTGTGACGCTCGCCGCCTTCAAAGTCGGTCTTCAGGAAGATTTCGACGCAATCCTTGGCGATCTCCGGCCCGACGATGCGGGCGCCCAGCGCGATCACGTTGGCGTCGTTGTGCTCGCGCGACAGGCGCGCGGTGGTCACGTCGTGCACCAGGGCGGCGCGGATGCCGGGATGGCGGTTGGCGGCGATGCTGATGCCGATGCCGCTGCCGCAGACCAGCACGCCGCGCTGCGCCCGGCCGTCGGTGACGGCGGCGGCCAGCGCCGCGGCGAAGTCCGGGTAATCGACCGAGGCCGGACCGTCGGTACCGAGATCGAGGACGGTGTAACCGGCGCCCTCAAGCTGCCGTGCGATCTGAGCCTTCAGCTCATAGCCGGCGTGATCGGAAGCGAGTGCCACGGTGCGGACGGTCATGACGGCGGAAACTCCGGTGCGGTCGGTAACGGATACGGGCAGTACGGATGCACGGGCGGCAACCGGGCCGGCGAAGCGGCCTGCAATCGGGCGAAAGACGCCGGCACCCTACCAGATGTCGGTGCCAACCGCCACAGCCACACCATGACATGGATGCATAGCTAAACCCAGCACCGCCGGGCAGCGGTCGATTTGGCGGTCGATTTACGGCGCACGATCGGCCGGCACACAGCCGGAGCGGCACCGACGCCCATCACCGCGAAAGTTTGGCCTCTGTTTTCACCTCTTCGTTGCCGAAGGGGCAAAACAAGGGAGATAGCCGATTCGTTATATGCGGGGGAAATCCGCCAATTGCTGCAACGGAGTCGGGGGAAAATCGCAAGCCGGCGCCTACTAGACGCGCCTTAAAGCCGCGGCACAGCCACAACCGTGCAACGATTTTCAGCGAAGGCTGATTTAAGCGGCGTTCCTTTGTTCTGGCCGACAAGAGCAACTAATTTGATGCTTGCCGAAATTATATTGACACCCAAATCACGGTATGCAACTTGGTTCCTACGGACAAATGAAAAACCAGGACACAGTGCAATGAGCGACCAGCTTCGCGCCGATGTACCGGACAATGCGCTGCTGCGGATGACCGCCGACATCGTATCGGCGTATGTCAGCAAGAACGTGTTGCCTGCTCAGCAAATCCCCGACGTGATCAATACGGTCTACTCGTCGCTGACCGGTCTGAATGGTCAGCCCCGAGAGGTCGCGGCGGAGCCGCTGAAGCCGGCCGTTCCGATTCGTAAGTCAGTGACGCCCGAATACATCGTCTGCCTGGAAGACGGGAAGAAGTTGAAGATGCTGAAGCGGCACCTTCGCTCGACCTACAACATGTCGCCGGACGAATATCGCGCACGCTGGGGACTTCCGCCCGACTATCCGATGGTCGCGCCGAACTATGCGGCTCAGCGTTCGGAATTCGCCAAGCGCATCGGCCTGGGCCGCAGTTCCGGCCGTCAGACCCGCCGCAAGGCCGGTTGATCGCGTAAAGTCCGTATGCAACGCGGGCCGATCCACCCAGGATTCGGCCCGTGTGCGTGTCCGGTCGATGGCCCTGCCATCCGATTGGTTGAAGCTGCGAATCGGTTGCATTCGATGGGCCGCAAGCCTCAGTTGGCACACCCTTTGCGGCCCGACAGGCGGCAGTTGAAACGGTCGACATTTCGACTCAATTCGCGTCCAGTCGACACATTTTCTTCGTTCAGGCAGGTCAGATAGGTCATCGACTTGTCGACGTAATCCTTCACTTCGCCCTGACAGGAAGACATCTTGTCGGCGCTGAGGAAGGTCGCCTGGTCGTCCATGCACAGCGGCACACCCGGCTTCAGGCAGCCCGCGGCCGGCGTCGTCGGTTGCGGGGCGGTCGGGGCCGCTCCACCGTTTGCCGTCCCGGCAGCGGCACCGGCGGCACCGGGGGCGGACTGACGGCCGCCATGGTCCTGTGCGCCATGGCCCGGCTTCTGGGACGGCTGGGACGAAGCGGCCAGCGCCGCCTGCGGGATCGCCAGGACCGGCAAGGCTGCAACCGAAGCGGTTCCCAACGCCGCAGACATCAGCGACACACGCAGGAAAGCCGTCACGCCCAGCGTCCCGAAGCCTGCCGCCCTAAAACCCGCCGCCTTAAAACCCAACATGGCCTCGATCCTCTGGCGTTTCATTCTTCTGCCCGAAGGCCGGCACGGAAAACGGCCCGGCCGACACCCCGCTTAACCGGCTGAACGGCGCAGGGAAAGGGGCTTTCCTTATGCGCCATTCGTTCAGAGATGCGCGGTTCTACAAGCGTTACACCCCCTGCGCCAGTGTCAACGGGCAGGCATAGGTCTACTGTCGGGGTCGAGCGGTTCGCTCTACGACCGGCGGGCCGACCAAGTGTCGGGGCCGCCGGCGGAGGCATGCCGGCGCTCACCATCAGCAAAAGCCAGACTTCGATACGCGCCGCCCGGCCCCGTCCGGCGGCGCGTTTTCTTTTCGCCCCTTGCGAAAGGGAGCAATCCACGGCAGATGCGCAACCTCTGGATGTTCAGGCCCGGTCAGTAAAGTCCGCCGCCCCGCTTCGGCCCCGGCTTGGCCGGGGCGGCTGGGCCGACGCCCTTGTTCTGCACGAAGCGCAGCTTGTTGATCGCCGTCCGTTTCAGCAGTTCCTGGCTGCCGGTTGCCGGGCCGGCCACCGTCACCTCGACGCCGGTCCTGGCATCGATGGCGGTCACCCGCAGATAGCTGCCGACCCGCTGGAACTCGAACAGCACGTCACCGTCGGTCATGCCCAATGCCCTCCCTCGGCCCGGTTCCACATCGCCCGGTCTTCCTTACCCTAAGGTCAGTCCCCGTTCGAGACCGCAACACCCGGCAGCCATCGCTGTTGTCCATCCAGCCATTCGGCGCGCAGGAGCCCCGCTCCGCCAACCCCCACTGCGAGGAAGGACCACCAAAATGGCCGCCAAGACGATGCAGGATCTGCTGATCGAGGATCTTCGCGACATTTACCACGCCGAGAAGCAGATCGCGAAGGCCCTGCCGAAGATGGCCAAGGCCGCCAGCTCCGACCAACTGCGCCAGGCGTTTGAAACCCATCTGGAACAGACCCATGGGCAGATCGAGCGGCTCCAGCAGGTGTTCGAGGAGCTCGACACCCGTCCGCGCGGCAAGCATTGCGACGCGATGGAGGGGCTGATCAGCGAAGCCCAGGAAATCCTGGAGATGGGCCTGGCGCCCGAGGTGCAGGACGCCGCCCTGATCGCCGCCGCCCAGAAGGTGGAGCATTACGAGATCGCCAGCTACGGCACGCTGCATGCCTTCGCCACCGCCTGCGGCCTCGACAAGGTCGCCCAGCTGCTGGACGAGACGCTGCAGGAGGAAAAGGACACCGACACGCTGCTCAACAAGCTGGCGATCGGCGACGTCAACAAGAAGGCGATGGCGGCCAGCGGCAGGAAGGCCGCCTGATCCCGTAATCCCTCAAGTCTTCCGTGACCAATCGTTCCCGGCCCTGCATAAGGGCCGGACCCTGGTTGCAAGCGCCGCGTCGGACCGATAGCATCCCCGCTGTCCGGTCCTTCGCGGTGTTCCGTCATGCGTCGCCTTTTGTGTGCCTTCGGCCTTGCCCTGCTCCTGACGCTGCCGTCGGCGCCATCGGCCGTTGCGAACGAGGGGGCGCCGGGCGCCCTTCCGCCGTCGGTGCGGATCAAGCCGCTGATGGTCCCGGTGGTGAATGCCGGACGGATCGAGAAATACACCCAGGTCGAAGTGAACCTGGAGATCGGCAACGCCCTGAAGCTGGGCGAGGTGCAGCTCAGCATCCCGCGCCTGCACGACGCCATCCTGACCGCCATCTACAAGGGCGTGGACGAGGGCTGGATCGTCCGCGGCAACATCGCGAACGTGCCTGCCCTGCGCCGCCGCATCGACGAATCGGTGATCGCCATGTTCGGCAAGGACGTGGTCAGCCGCATCCTCATCACGCCCATCGCGCGGCAGTCGTCGCTGCAGTAGACTGCTCCCCGGACAAGCTCCGCAATTCAAGGCGCCGTACAAGGCCCCCGTATTGAAGCCCCCTTCAAGGATCGACCCGTCATGCCCCTCGTCTATGTCGCGCGCAGCGCCGCCCTGACCAAATGGGCGTCCGACGTCGGACAGGGAAAGCACATCTACAAGCTGGGCATCGCGGAGGATGAGGCCGCGGTCAAGGCAGAGGTCGCCGCCGGCTGGGGTGGCGAATCCGACTGGAAGCTGATCCAGACCAAGCCGGTCGAGGAACTGGACGAGGAAACCGCGCTGGCCCGGCTCGGCCGGCGCGAGAAGGCCATCGACCCCACCTATTACCCGCGGCTCAAGGGAGCGGCCGGCGTGTACCGCATCACCCTGACCAATGTTCAGAACAGCCTGCTGGTCGCCAAGGCGATGACCGCGGACGAGCCGCTGACCGACGTCAAGGTGAAGCCCAAGGACATCGCCGACTACATGATCCGCAACGCGATTGCCTGAGAAATCCCCGTGAAGACCGCCCCGCCGCCCGTCCGCCGCGTCGCTTTCGATGCCATGACGCTGCGCGACCTGCACGACATGCTGGCCCTGCGCAGCCGCGTGTTCGTGGTCGAGCAGGCCTCCCCCTACCCCGACATCGACGGCCGCGATCCCGGCGCGCTTCACCTGATCGCGGTGGACGAAGCGGGCGCCATCGTCGGCTGTGCCCGCTGCCTCGGCCCTGATGAAAATGGCCCGGATGGAGCGAATCCGGACGCGCCGGTCTCCTTCGGCCGTCTGGCGGTCGACCCGTCGCAGCGCTCCACCGGGCTGGGGCGGGCGCTGGTGGCGGAGTCGCTGACGGTGCTGGCGGAGTGCTGGCCCGACCGCGACGTGGTCATCGGCGCGCAGCAGCATCTCGAATGCTTCTACGGCAGCTTCGGCTTCGTCCGGGATACCGAGCCGTACGACGATTTCGGCATTCCCCACATCGACATGCGGCTGCGGCGCTGACGCTTCCCTTGCCGGCAACCGGTCGCTGAGCCCGCGTCACACAGCTCCCTTGCAGCAGCCCCGCCATCGCCGGCAGAGCGATGCGACACAATGCCCCATACATACGGGGGCATTGCCGCCCACGGCTGTCTGCGGCCTTTGGAAGACAACGGGGCGTTGTTATTCCTTCGTTTTGCGGCAAGGCATAAGCCTTACGTAACAGAGCGATGATTTCGTCATACGTAAAATTTTCGATGATCGAAAACGAAATCGCTGTCGTATCAGTTCCCACATTCGATTGGGTGAGGCATTCACCCTTTCGTATGCAACTCCGAAGGCGAGGCGACTGTCCCCGCTAGGCAAAGGCCTGTCCGGTTACATGAGGGGCAAGACGATGTCCTGGTTCACCAATCTCCGCATCGGCGGAAAGCTGTTGACGGCATTTTCTGCATTGATCGTCATCATTGGCGCAATCAGCATTGCCAACTATTCGACCCTTTCGTCGATCCAGTCCTCCATCGGTTGGACAATCCACACCTACCGCGTGATCCAGACCGCCGATGCGGCGATGGCGGCGATGGTGGATCAGGAAACCGGTCTGCGCGGCTATCTGGTCAGCGGCGATCCGGCCTTCCTCGAGCCCTACCGCTCTGGCACGCAGTCCTTCGACCGGGCCCTGGCGGAGGTGAAGTCGCTGACCGCCGACAACCCGCAGCAGCAGGCCCGGGTGGAGGAGCTGCGCAGACACGCCGCCATCTGGCGCGAAACGGTGGCGGAAAAGGAAATCGCCCTGATGTCCAAGGCCGACACGCGTGAGGAGGCCCGCGCGATGGAGGCGAAGGCGCTCGGCAAGGCATCGATGGACCACATCCGCAGGTTGGTCCGCGAGGTCGACGATGCTGAACGTGCGCTGCTGGCGCTGCGCGACGCGGAGCAGAAGACCGCCTTCTCGACCGGCTACGTCACCGCCGTCGCCGGCGCGCTGATCTCCCTTCTGGTCGCCGTGGCCGCCGGTCTGGTGCTGCGCGGCTCCATCGCCACGCCCATCGTCGCCATGACCGCCGCCATGGCACGGCTGGCCGGCGGCGACCGCGCCGTCGAGGTGCCCGGCGTCGGCCGCAGGGACGAGGTCGGTGCCATGGCCGAGGCGGTCGATGTCTTCAAGCGCAACGCCATCGAAGCCGACCGCCTCTCTGCCGCCCAGCGCGCCGAGGAGGAGGCCAAAGCCCGCCGCGCCGCCCGGCTGGAGGAGCTGATGCGCGCCTTCGAGGGCAACGTCGGCGCGGTGGTGCAGAGCCTGTCGGGTGCCGCGACCCAGATGCAGCAGTCGGCCGGCACGCTGACCAGCACCGCCGACGAGACCAACCGCCAGAGCACCACGGTTGCGTCGGCCGCCGAGCAGGCATCCGCCAACGTCCAGACCGTCGCCGCCGCCGCGGAGGAACTGTCCTCCTCCATCGCCGAGATCGGCCGTCAGGTCACCCAGTCGACCCGCGTCGCCGAACAGGCGGTCAGCGGCGCCAACCGTGCCAACGGCGTGGTGTCCGGCCTCGCCGAAGGAGCGCAGAAGATCGGCGAGGTGGTTGACCTCATCAACAACATCGCGGCGCAGACCAATCTGCTGGCGCTCAACGCCACCATCGAGGCGGCGCGGGCCGGAGAGGCCGGCAAGGGCTTTGCCGTCGTGGCGAGCGAGGTGAAGAGCCTCGCCAACCAGACAGCCAAGGCGACCGAGGACATCACCGGCCAGATCGCCACCATCCAGGGCGCGACGCGCGAGGCGGTGTCCGCCATCGAGGAGATCGGCCGCATCATCACCGAGATCAGCCAGATCTCCGCGACCATCGCCTCGGCGGTGGAACAGCAGAGCGCCGCGACCCAGGAAATCAGCCGCAATGTCCAGGAAGCGGCCCAGGGCACGCAGCAGGTGACCAGCAACATCGTCGGCGTCACCCGCGCCGCCGGCGACACCGGCCGCGCTGCCGGCGAAGTCCGCAGCGTCGCCGAGCACCTGACCGGCGAATCCACCCGCCTGCGCCAGGAGGTGGAGAGCTTCCTCGAGGGGGTGAAGACGGCGTGATGAACCAGGGGGACGCGACCCGGCGCCCCCCTGCCCCAGTCCTCAATGCGACAGCAGCAGCGGCACCGGGCAGGTGCGCAGGACATGCCGCGTCCCGCTGCCGCGGTGCAGGAACGGGAAGCCGTAATGCCCGTGGGCGCCCATCACCAGCAGGTCGGCCCCGGTGTCCATGGCGCGGGCCAGCAGCGCGTCCATCGCGCCGATGTCGGTCACGGTGAAATGGGTCTGCTCGGCCGTCACGCCGTGCAAGGCGAGATGGTCGAGCACGCCGACCCGCGGCGTCTCCGGCGCGGAGGAGGAGGCCTGGGTCAGCACGGTGATGACCGTCACCTCCTTGGCCTGCTCCAGCATCGGCATGGCGTCGGACAGGGCGCGGGCGGCTTCGCGCTCGGCGTTCCAGGCGACGGCCACACGCTGGCCGATGGTGGCGAAGCGGCCGGCATAGGGGATGACCAGCACCGGGCGGCCGGAATTCAGCACCACCTGCTCGTTCAACTCCTCCGGCGCCGCCTGCGATCCGGCCTCGCGGTCATACTGGCCCAGCACCGTCAGGTCGGCGAAGCGCGACCAGATGATGACCTCGCGGATGACATGGTTGTACTCGCCATGGGTCAGGCCGTGCCAATGGCCCTGCAACCCGGACGCGGCGAGCTTTTCCGCGAACAGCGCCTCGCTGCGGGCCGCGGCTTCGCCCAGATGGTCGCTGGACCGGCGGGCGATCACGCTGGTGGCGTTGCGGTCGCCCTGCGCGAACAGGCCGCGCAGGACGGCGCCATGACGCTGGGCCAGCGCGATTGCGGCATCGAGACGCGCCTCGACATGCGGGCTGCTGTCGAGATGGACGAGGATGTGCTTGTAGGTCATGCGGGCCCTCCCGGTATGAAATGCGAAGTCTTATGACGTCTGCGGTTCTCCGCCGGGCCGATCTGCGGGACGAAACGCGGCCAGACGGATTGTTTCATATGCATCATGTTCAGCCGGGCGGCGTTCGTCCAGCCGCGTTCTTCCGGCCTGCGGCGAGAAGTCGCAACGAGACGAACCGGCCGTGCGGAAAAACCGAGCCGGGAACCGGTCAGGCGTCGCGGAACCGTCCATAGGTGTAATGCGCGGCGCACGCGCCCTCGGCCGAGACCATGCAGGACCCCATGGGGTTCTCCGGGGTGCAGACGGTGTCGAACAGCTTGCAGTCGACCGGTCGCTTCACCCCACGCAGGATGGCGCCGCAATCGCAGCCCTTGTGGTCGGGAACGCTGGCCCCGGCGATGGGAAAGCGCCGCTCGGCATCGAAGGCGGCATAGGCGTCGCGCAGCTTCAGCCCGCTGTGCGGGATGCTGCCCAGCCCACGCCATTCGAAGGACGGCCGGGTCTCGAAAATCTCCAGAACCAGCGCCTGGGCCTTGCGGTTGCCGTCGGCGGTGACGGCGCGGGTGAACTGGTTCTCCACCTCCGCCCGCCCGTCGTTGATCTGGCGGACCAGCATCAGGATGGATTGCAGCACGTCGAGCGGCTCGAATCCGGAGATCACCACCGGCTTGCCGTGCTCCGCCGCGGCCGGGGCATAGGCCTCCGACCCGATGACGACCGAGACATGGGCCGGCCCGACGAATCCGTCGAGCGACAGCCACTCGTCGGCCCCGGCCAGGATGCCCTGGATGGCCGACGGGGTGAGCACATGGTTGCAGAAGACGGAGAAGTTGGTCAGCCCCTGCGCCGCAGCGGCACGCACGGCCAGCGCCGTCGGCGGGGTCGTCGTCTCGAAGCCGATGGCGAGGAACACCACCTGCCGGTCCGGATTTTCGGCGGCGATGCGCACCGCCGCATCGGCAGTCACCACCATCCGCACGTCGGCCCCCTGCGCCTTGGCCTTCAGCAGGCTGAGCCGCCCCGATCCCGGCACGCGCATCACGTCGCCATAGGTGCAGAGCGTCACCTCCGGCCGGCGGGCGAGCGCGATGGCGTCGTCGATCCGCCCGACCGGCAGGACGCAGACCGGGCAGCCCGGCCCGTGGATCATCCGCACATTGCCGGGCAGCAGGTCGGGGATGCCATAGCGGGAGATGGCGTGGGTGTGGCCGCCGCAGAACTCCATCAGATGATAGGAGCGGTCGGCCCGCACCTCCCGCGCGATGGCGGCGGCGACATTGCGGGCCAGAACCGGATCGCGGAACTCTTCGACGTATTTCATGGTCGCTCCCTCTGCCCCGCCATTTCACCCGCAAGGCTGATCGTATGCGTTGATACGGATCAAGAGGGAAGCCCGGGAAATCGTCCCGCCGTCAGACTTTGTAGGCCAGCCGCAGCCCGCCCCAATGGCGTCCGCGCACGGTGACGGGGGCGGAGACGTCCTTCATCAGCGCGAACTTCCCGCCGCCCATGTCGCGCCGGTAGGTCTGGAGCAGAAAGGGCTTGGTGCTGCGGCCGGCGGCCAGCCCGACGCGGTCGTTGAAGATGCGGCGGTTGCGGCAGTTGGCGGCGTTCCAGACCGGGTCGCGGCCCTGGGGCTGGCTGAACTGACGGTTGTGGGTCGGCAGATAGCCGTTCTCGTCCACCGCCACGCAGAAGACGATGCGGCCGTTGGCCGTCAGCACCGGCTCCTGGATGCCGGGCAGGACGCGGTCGCACAGCTGGGTGTAGCGGGTCGTCACCTGCTGCGGGTCCGAACCGGCGACCGGCTGGTACTGGCGGTCGAACAGGTCGGATTCGCTGATGTCGCCGCGGGCCAGCGCATCCTCGAAGGCGGCGGACACCTTCGCGGCGGCGTCCTTCACCGCGGCGATGAAGGGGGTGTCGACCGTCTCAATGTTCAGTTCGGCGGTGACGCCGATCAGCCGCTCGCTCATCCCGACCAGGCTGTTCACCCGGTCGCGCGCCTGGGCCAGATTCTCGCTGGACAGTTTCACGCCCACCGCCAGATCGGCGATCTCGCGCTCCAGCTCGCCGCAATTGCCGCCGATCTCGGCCGATGCGGCATCGATCTTGTCGGTCTCGCCGTTCAGTTCGCGCATGGCGCGGCCGACCGTCTCGATCACCGTGCCGATGGCGGTGGTCCCCTCGCTGACCGCGCGGGCCTTGGCGGCGCTGGCGGCGCTCTCCGCCATCAGGCGCTGCGCCTGCTCGTTCAGGGACTTCAGCGTCGCATCGATCTCGGTCGTCGCCTCGCTGGTCTTGGTGGACAGCGACTTCACCTCGTTTGCCACCACGGCGAAGCCGCGCCCGGCATCGCCGGCGCGTGCCGCCTCGATGGTGGCGTTCAACGCCAGCAGGTTGGTCTGCTTGGCGATGGTGAAGATCTCCTTGGCGACCTTGCCGACGCGGTCGAGCGCGTCGCGCAGCCCGGCGATCTGCCCTTCGATCCCCGTCACCGACGACACCAGGGAATGGATGTCGGACAAGGATTTCTGCACGCGGTCGTGGGAACTGTCGACCTCCTGCCGCGCCTGTTCGGTCACCGAGCGCGCGATGGCGGAGGCCTGGGAAATCCGGTCCGTGCTGCGCGACATCTTGGCGCCGGTGTCGCGCAGCTGGGCGAACACCTCCGACTGGTGGGTGACGCGGGCGTTCACATCCTCGATATGGCCGGCGATATCCGCAATCTCGATGCCGAGGTTGCCAGCCTCCTCCGCGATGTCCGCGATCAGATGCGGACGAAGCCCAAAGCCACCATCCATCATGTCCACCATTTTTGCTGTTTTATAACTGAGCGCTTTCTCCCGAGACCGATTATTGCGCTTTTGATACAGATTCGCAACGAACGGGGTGACCGAGCCGAACCCGGCCCCCCTGTCCATTGGTAGGATACCTTAAGGAGAGGCGCGCCCAGTGATTGTGCAGCCTCCTTGGTTGGACGCGAAATACGGGATATCCCGCAATACGGTTCCGTATTACGCGCCGTGCGCGGTGACGTTCCGCTCTCAGCCGGCGATCCGGTGGTCTAAACGCTCGTCGGCCAGACCGGCGGGCTCCTGGTGGACCAGCACCTCGGCATTGGCGAAGGCGTCGCGCAGCCGCGTCTCGACACGGTCGGCGATCTCGTGCGCGGCGGTCAGGGTCAGGCCGCCGTCCAGTTCCAGATGCAGCTCGATGAAACAGCCGGTGCCGGCATTGCGGGTGCGCAGGTCGTGCAGGCCGCGCACCCCCGGCTCGGCCAGTGCCAGTTCGGCGATGCGGCCGCGCTCCTCTTCCCCCAGTTCGCGGTCCATCAGCACGTCCAGCGCATCGCGCGCAACGCCGCGGGCGCCGTTCAGCAGGAACAGGGCGATGCCGATGCCGAACAGCGGATCGACCGCAGCCAGCCCGGTCGCCTCGGTCAGCAGGATGGCGACGATGACGGCACCGTTCATCAGCAGGTCGCCTGAATAATGCAGCCGGTCCGCCCCGATGGCGACCGACCCCGTGGCGGCCTGCACCCGGCGCTGGAAGGTGATCAGCCCGGCGGTCAACAGGATCGACAGCAGCATCACCGCGATGCCCATCGTCCCCTCGGCGATCGGCTCCGGCCGGACCAGCCGCCGCACCGCCTCGATGCTCAGCAGCACGGCGGAGCCGCCGATGAAGGCGGCCTGGGCTAGCGCCGCCAGCGCCTCCGCCTTGCCATGGCCGAAGCGGTGGTTGGCATCGGCCGGGCGCAGGGCATGGCGCACCCCCAGCAGCGTCACCACCGAGGCCATCAGGTCGGTGCAGGAATCGATCAGCGAGGACAGGATGCTGACCGACTCGGTCAAGAGATAGGCACCCAGCTTCGCCGCGATCAGGGTCGAGGCCACCGACACGCTGGCATAGGTGGCGTAGCGGCGCAGACGGTCCGCCGAAGCCACGTTTTCCCCATTGTCGCCCACTGGTTCCCCCACTCCGCAATGCCGGCCGGGGCGCGACCGTAGCGGCCCATCCTTACAGGTCGCTTACGGCGCGCTCCGGTTTGACGGTTCCCTTTACGGGAACAGATGCTCGGTCGTCCAACCCGGCGCATCGGCAGCCGCTCCGTCCTCCCGCTGGAACACCAGCCGGTCGTGCAGGCGGAACGGACGGTCGCGCCAGAACTCGATCCGCGACGGCAGGACACGGAAGCCGGTCCAGTGCGGCGGCCGCGGCACCGTGCCGATGGCGTATTTGGCGGCGAACTGCGCGACGCGCTTCTCCAGCTCCCACCGGCCCTCCAGCGGGCGCGACTGCTGCGAGGCCCAGGCGCCGATCCGGCTGTCGCGCGGACGGCTCTCGAAATAGGCGTCGGCCTCGGCGTCGGTGACGATCTCCACCGCCCCCTCGACCCGCACCTGCCGGCGCAGGCTCTTCCAGTGGAAGCACAGGGCGGCGTTCCGATTCGCCAGCAGCTGCGTGCCCTTGCGGCTCTCGGTGTTGGTGTAGAAGACGAAACCGCGCGGATCGATCCCCTTCAGCAGCACCATCCGCACCGACGGAATGCCGCTGGCGTCGGCGGTGGCGAGCGCCATGGCGTTGGGATCGTTGGGCTCGCTCTGTTCCGCCTCCTTCATCCAGTCGGCAAAGAGGTCGTAGGGGGAGCGGGGATCGCGGTCGTTGCTGTCCGTCATTCCTGTGGTCCTGTCTCGATGGGTCCCGCGCCGCCGGACAAGGGGTTGCGCGGCCGGTGCGGGAGCGTTCTTTTGTGCAAAAGCGAAAGGGTCACAGCCTCATCACAATTCACAGCAAGCATAGGGTCGCTTATATCACTGTCCACCGCGAAGCCACCGATTGGCAGCCGCGGCAACCAACCTTTTCGAGGCGCAAGGATGTTCGTGAAGAAAGTCGTTCCGGCCGTGATCGTCGTGGGCCTGCTGGCCGGGTGCCAGACGGGCGGTCAGAAGGAAACGGTCGGCACGGTCGGCGGTGCGGTCGCCGGCGGCCTGATCGGTTCGCAGATCGGCGGCGGAACGGGCAAGCTGGTGGCGACCGGCGTCGGCACGTTGCTGGGCGCCTTCATCGGCAAGGAGATCGGCGGCTCGCTCGACAAGGCCGATGCCGGCTATGCCGAGACCGCCGCCCGCCAGGCCTATGCCGCCCCGGTCGGCGACCGCATCAACTGGAACAACCCGCAGTCGGGCAATTCCGGCACCATCGTGACCACCCGCGACGGCTACAGCAACACCGGCACCTATTGCCGCGAGTTCCAGCAGACCATCGTGGTCAAGGGGCGGACGGAGCAGGCCTACGGAACCGCTTGCAAACAGGCCGACGGTACGTGGAAGATCATCGGCAACTCGTAACACCGCCGACCCGCAACCTTTGAGCCCCCCTGGGGCGGGAAATCTCTGCCCGTGGCTACGCGCGATCCCTACAGCGTTCTCGGCGTCAGCCGGTCCGCCAGTGCCGACGACATCAAGAAGGCATACCGCAAGCTCGCCAAGCAGCATCACCCGGACCTGAAGCCGGGCGACGCCGCCAACGAGGAGCGGTTCAAGGAAATCTCGGCCGCCTACACGCTGCTGTCGGATGCCGAGAAGCGCGCCCGCTACGACCGCGGCGAGATCGACCCGTCGGGGCAGGAACGGCACGCGGGCTTCGGCTCGCGCGGCCGGACCGCCGGCAGCCGCGGCAAGGCCTACAGCAGCACCGCCGACGACAGCTTCTTCGGCGGCGGCGACGACTGGTTCTCCGACCTGTTCGGCGGCGGCCGGCGCCGCCCCGGCGGGCCGGGGGCCGGAGCGGGAGCCGGGGCCGGCGGCTCCGCCGGGCCGAAGGTGCGGGGCAGCGACATCTCCTATTCCGTCACCGTCCCCTTCATCGAGGCGGCGAACGGGTCGAAGCGCCGCATCAACCTGTCCAACGGCAAGAGCATCGACGTCGCCATCCCGGCCGGGACGGAGAACGAGTCGAAGCTGCGCCTGAAGGGCCAGGGCCTGCCCGGCATGGGCGGCATGCCCAACGGCGACGCCATCGTCGAGGTGCATGTCGAATCCCACCCCTTCTTCACCCGGCAGGACGGTGACATCCATGTCGAGGTGCCGATCACCCTGAACGAGGCGGTTCTGGGTGCGACCGTCAATGTCCCGACGATAAGCGGCAAGGTCGCGGTGAAGGTGCCGCCGGGCGCCAACACCGGCTCCGTCCTGCGCCTGCGCGGCAAGGGCGTGGTCAACCAGGCCACCAAGCAGCCCGGCGACCAGTATGTGAAGCTGAAGGTCGTCCTGCCCGACCCGCCCGACGGCGAACTGGTCAAGTTCGTCGAGGAATGGGCGAAGACCCGCAGCTACGACGTCCGCAAGAAAGCCGGGCTGGAGTAACCGCCGCCGCCGGGTTTCCCCCTCCCCTCAGGGCGCAGAACCGCTTCGGCCCGCCGCCGCTGCCGGTCCCCTATTTCTTCACCGCCCGCAGCGGCACCGGCCCGGTGCCTGCCTGCCCCGCCCCTTGCCCCGCCCCTTGCCCCGCCGGCTGCCCTTCCGGCGGCGGATCGTCGTTCAGCAGGGTCTTCAGCGGCACGTTCAGCAGATCGCCCTGCCGCGCCTCGGCGGTGTCCAGCAGGCGGGCGGTGCGCTCCTGCCAGGGCAGGTCAAGGCCGCCCAGCCCATGGACCGAGCCGCGCATGCCGATGCCCAGCGCCTTCATCAGCTCCAGCAGGGTCGCCTCGCCCATGTCGCGGGTGACCACCCAGGCGTCGCGGGTGGTGTGCGCCACCCAATGGGCATCGCGCAGCTGTTCCAGGATACCGTCGATCAGCAGCGTGCCCACCGGCACCCGCCCGACCAGCGTGCGGCGGCGCATGCCGACACCGAGCCGGCTCGCCTCCATCAGCTCATGCAGGACGGCCAGCGCCAGCGCCAGCCGCTGGGCCGGCAGCAGCCCCTCCATGCCGCCGCGGGTGACCTTGCCCGCCCGCCATTCGGGCAGCGACGCGGCGACAACCGCGCCGAACAGCACCGTCGACCACGCGATGTAGAGCCAGAACAGGAAGATCGGCACCACCGACAGGGCGCCGTAGATGGTCTGGTAGGCCGGGTATTCGCGCATGTACCAGCCGAAGATCGCCTTCGACCCTTCCAGCAGGATGGAGCCGATGGCCCCGCCGCACAGCGCGTCCAGCCAGAACACATCCCGATTCGGGATCACCAGATACAGCAGCGAGCAGCCGACCAGCTGCAAGGCGAAGGGCAGCAGCATGCCGATCCCTGCCAGCGGATGGACGACCCCTTCCAGATGCGCGACCTCCAGCGCCGTCCACAGCGTGCTGGACAGGGACAAGCTGGCACCGGCGAACAGCGGGGTCAGCGAGACCACCGCCCAGAAGGACAGGATGCGCGTCACGTAGGACCGCGGCTCGCGCACGCGCCAGACCGTGGCGAAGGATCCCTCGATGGTCCAGATCAGCAGCACCGCCGACACCGCCAGCCCGATCACGCCGAAGATCGGCATCTGGCCGGCGTTCGCCATGAAGCGGCCGAGATATTCCAGGATCGCGTCGCCGATCTCCGGCACCAGGTTCTTGACCAGCGCGGTCTGGATGCGCAGTTGCAGGGCACTGAAGGCCGGGAATGCCGAGAAGATGGCGAAGCCGATGGTCATCATCGGCACGATGGCCAGCAGCGAGGTGTAGGTCAGCGCCGCGGCGGTCTGGAAGCAGTTGTCGTTGTAGAAGCGCAGCATGGAGTGGCCGAAGAAGCCGCCAAGCTCCCGCAGGCCGGTCAGGATGCGGCTGCGCTCGGCGTCCTCATGGCCCGGATTGTCCTTAGGATGAGACATGCGACGCCTCCTGCGGCAAGACAGCCCGCGTCGGTTTGACCGTTGGGCGCTTTCGTGTAGGATGCGCCCCACTTTTCGCGGCTGGAGCCGCAGCACATCCGTCGTTCACGAGGTTCCGATGTCCAATCCGATGCCGCTCATGGCCGGCAAGCGTGGCCTGATCATGGGCGTGGCCAACGATCGTTCGATCGCCTGGGGGATCGCCTCCGCCCTGGCCCAGCACGGGGCGGAGCTTGCCTTCACCTACCAGGGCGACGCGCTGCTGAAGCGGGTGAAGCCGCTGGCCGAGCAGGTCGGCGCCAAGCTGGTCCTGCCCTGCGACGTCACGGACGAGGCCAGCATCGATGCGACCTTCGCCGCCATCGAGAAGGACTGGGGCAAGCTGGACTTCGTGGTTCATGCCATCGCCTTTTCCGACAAGAACGAGCTGGACGGGCTGTACCTGGACACCACGCGGGCCAACTTCCTGCGCACTATGGACATCTCCTGCTACTCCTTCACCGCGGTGGCGCAGCGCGCCGTGCCGCTGATGAAGGACGGCGGCAGCCTGCTTACCCTATCCTACTATGGCGCCGAGCGCGTCATGCCCCATTACAACGTGATGGGTGTCGCCAAGGCCGCGCTGGAAGCCAGCGTGCGCTATCTGGCAGTCGATCTGGGTGGCCGCAACATCCGTGTCAACGCCATCTCCGCCGGTCCGATCAAGACTCTGGCCGCCAGCGGCATCGGGGACTTCCGCTATATCCTGAAGTGGAACGAGCTGAACGCCCCGCTGAAGCGCAACGTCACCATCCAGGAGGTCGGCGGCGCCGGCCTGTTCCTGATGTCCGATCTGGGCAGCGGCGTCACCGGCGAGGTGATGCATGTCGACAGCGGTTACCACACCGTCGGCATGGTCGCGGTGGACGAGGCGGCCGAAGTCGCCAGCCTGCTGGGCTCGCTGGGCGGCACGCCGAAGGCCGGCTGAGGCCACGGCCCGCTCGGTGGAACAGCCGGACGGTGCACGCAATCGCACGATGAAGAGAGGGATCGGTCCGCCGATCCCTCTTTGCGTTTGCGAATACGGCGTTTATGATTTGAGAAATATTCGCGGGATTGGGTAATATTCATGCGCGCTCGCAAGAAAATGGACTCGGTTTCTCCGATCCTTGAGCAGATCCTGTATGGCGGGTCCAGCGTGTCGATGAATCTCATCGGCATCACGCGCGAGATTCCGGAAGAGCAGCGCATGTTCAAGGCTCAGGGCCTGAACAACTGCATCCTGTTCAAGTACCCGAACTTCGACGACCGCGACGACGACGGCGGCGATCCCATCGCCGAGGACGAGGAGCTGGAGGGCGGCGAGCGCCCGGTCGAAACCGGGATCTATGTGCCGCACAACTCCAAGGCACCGGAGGCCGGCGGTGTCGCCGTCTATCTTCGCGGCCGCAACAGTGCGGCCCTGCTGGAAGAGCAGTTCGGCATCAAGCACGGGCCGCAGGAAAACGGCATCATCGGCGACATGAAGATGCTCCAGATGATCGACGACGTGCCGTCGCTCGACGCCTTCCTGCTGAAGACCTGCTTCGAGGCGGAGAAGATCAACGTCGATCCGCGCCACTGGCTGATCTCCAACGAGGAGGACCATCAGCTCCGCCGCCTGATCCGCGCCCGCATCGAGCCGATCGTCCGCAAGGCGCTGTCGGGCAGCCAGGGCAGCGCCGGAAGCGTCGAACGCTTCCTGGAGGCGATCTGGAACCCCAACCTGGAAGAAGCCGGCCTGTTCGTCTCCGCCTTCGGCATCGAACGGTCGGAGGCCGACACCATCTTCAGCGCGTGGAAGGGCACGACCTTCTACGAATACCAACTGCGCCGCATCGCCCCGCGCGCCCGCACCATCCTGACCTGGCTGAAGTCGCGCGAGTGCATCCCGGTCGACATCCGCATGCACAAGCCCTACGAGACCCAGCTGCTGATGCACATCGAGAAGGTGGGCAAGCTGCTGGAGACGACGCTGCTGGACATCCGCACCATCCTGTCGGACTACGAGGCCTCCTTCAGCAGCTTCATGGCCGGCCAGCCGGAGCCGTTCCGCGACTATCTGCGCAGCATCCGGTCGCGCTACTGGCTGCTCGGCTACTGCGTGTCCGCGCTCACCAGCGTCGCCCATCTCGACGCCCGCTGCATGAAGAACACGCCGACGCGCAAGCTGTATTTCGAGGGCATGCAGAAGCTGCTGCGCCAGTTCGACGTGGCGCTGGACCGCCGCCGCGAGCAGAAGGGCGCGCTCTGAGCGGTTCCTGCCCACTTCGAAATCTGCCAAAGAAAAAAGGCGGCGCCTCGCAGCGCCGCCTTCTTCATTTCCGAACCCGGAGCCTCAGGTGCCCTGCGGTTCCGGACCCATGCCACCGCTTTCCTGCCCGGTGCTGGGCGGAACGGAGGAGCGGCGGCCGGAGCCGGTGGTCGGACGCGGCGGGACGGCCATCGTCTCGCGGTCATCGTCGCGCAGGATCGGTTCGCCGCGCAGCAGACGGTTGATCTCGTCGCCGCTCAGCGTCTCGTACTCCAGCAGGCCCTTGGCCAGTGTGTGCAACTGGTCGATGTTCTCGGTCAGGATGACCCGCGCGCGGTCGTAGCTCTCGTCCACGATGCGGCGGATTTCCTCGTCGACCAGTTGGGCCGTGCGGTCGGACATGTTCTTGTGCTGGGTCACGGAATGGCCCAGGAACACCTCCTGCGTCGGCTCGCCGTAGAGCAGCGGGCCGAGCTTGTCGCTCATGCCCCACTCCGTCACCATCCGGCGCGACATCTCGGTCGCCATCTTGATGTCGCCCGAGGCGCCGGTGGTCACCCGCTCCTTGCCGAAGATCAGCTCCTCGGCGATGCGGCCACCCATGGCGACGGTCAGGTCGGCCAGCAGCTTGGCCTGCGACAGGCTGATGCGGTCGCCTTCCGGCAGGCGCATCACCATGCCCAGCGCACGGCCGCGCGGGATGATGGTGGCCTTGTGGACCGGGTCGCTGTCGGCGCAGTGGATGGCGCAGATGGCGTGGCCGGCCTCGTGGTAGGCGGTCAGCTTCTTCTCGTCCTCGGTCATCACCATGGAGCGGCGTTCCGCACCCATCATGACCTTGTCCTTGGCGTTCTCGAACTCGGACATGCCGACGACGCGCTTGCCGATGCGGGCCGCGAGCAGCGCCGCCTCGTTCACCAGGTTCGCCAGATCGGCGCCCGAGAAGCCGGGGGTGCCGCGGGCGATGACCTTGGCGTCGACGTCCGGCGACAGCGGAACCTTCCGCATGTGGACCTTGAGGATCTTCTCGCGGCCCAGCACGTCGGGGTTCGGCACCACGACCTGACGGTCGAAGCGGCCCGGACGCAGCAGAGCGGGGTCGAGAACGTCCGGACGGTTGGTCGCGGCGATCAGGATCACGCCCTCGTTCGCCTCGAAGCCATCCATCTCGACCAGCAGCTGGTTGAGGGTCTGCTCACGCTCGTCGTTGCCGCCGCCCAGGCCGGCACCGCGATGGCGGCCGACCGCGTCGATTTCGTCGATGAAGATGATGCAGGGAGCGTTCTTCTTGCCCTGCTCGAACATGTCGCGGACGCGGGACGCACCCACGCCGACGAACATTTCGACGAAGTCCGAACCGGAGATGGTGAAGAACGGCACATTGGCTTCGCCGGCCACCGCGCGGGCGGTCAGCGTCTTGCCGGTGCCCGGAGGACCAACGAGCAGGCAGCCCTTCGGGATCTTGCCGCCCAGCCGCTGGAACTTCTGCGGGTCCTTCAGGAACTCGACGATCTCCGTCAGCTCCTGCTTGGCCTCGTCGATGCCGGCGACGTCGTCGAAGGTGACGCGGCCGACCTTCTCGGTCAGCAGGCGGGCCCGCGACTTGCCGAAGCCCATGGCCTTGCCGCCGCCGGATTGCATCTGGCGCATGAAGAAGATCCAGACGCCGATCAGCAGAAGCATCGGGAACCAGGACAGCAGCACCGAGAACAGCGACGGCACGTTGCTGTCGTCGGGGACCGCGTTGATCCGGACGTTCTTGTTGGTCAGGCGCTCCACCAGCCCCGCTTCGGGCGGGACATAGGTGCTGAAGGAGCGGCCGTCGGAGAAATGGCCCGAAACCTGGTTGCCCTTGATCGTCACGTCGGCGACCTGGCCCCGGTCCACTTCGGCGAGAAGCTCGCTGAACGGAACGGTCGTTTGCGGGCTGCGGGTGGAGGAACTCTGGAACAGGTTGAACAGGGCCACGAGCAGCAGCCCTATGATGATCCAGAGAGCGAGGTTCTTGCCGAAATTGTTCACGTCACACGCCTTTCTGCGAACCCATCGCCATGCGGTGCGCCGACAAGGCCGCACCCCGGTCTCCTACGGGCACGTTCCCAGATTAAATAATGCCGTCCCGGTCCGAAACAACCGTAAAAGCTGGTCTTCCCAACGACGAAAGTGGACAAAACCTTGCGCGGTCCACCGGATGCTGTCCATCCGCGTCGAACCCGTAGCACATGCCGATCATCGGCACACCAAGCAAATCCGTGCCCGACCAAAGGCTTGGCAGGGTTTCCCGCACCGGAACCGGCAGGTCGGGCACCCCCTTCGGCGCTTGGCGACCTGCCCATTCGCGCCAACCCTCGGCCCCCAGCGCCGCGACCGTGACGGGCCGGCAATGGCCGGGCGACACCCTCAGGTCGAATCGACCGTCCCAGCGAATTGTTCCTCCGGGGGCCACCGTCGGCCGCTCCGTCACCGCCACCGGTTCGCGCGCGACCATGACCGCGCCGCGCCGCATCCGGACGACGCAGCCGCCCAAGGTCGCGCCCGTCTTCGCTCCGCCCTGCCCGTCCTTCAAACCGTCGAGCAGCCGCTCCAGCGCTTCGTCGCGCACCGGGTACGCCGGTCCGCCGACCGCGGCCAGCGCGGCACCCAGAGCCCGCAGCGCGATCTCCAGCGGTGCGGCGCGCAGCGGTGCCGGCGCCAGGGTGATCCAGCCCTCCGGATGAACGGTTGCGGCCTCTGCCAGCAGCGCGGCCGTCGCCTGTTCCAGCGCCGCCCGGGCACGGCCGGCGCGCCGGGCGACCTCGCCCAACCGGCCGGCGTCGAGCCCCTCCCCGCCCAAAGTCTCGCGGGCGGCGCGCAGCCGGGCACGGGCGAAGCGCGGGTTGCTGTTGGAGGGATCCTCGATCCAGTCCACGCCTCCCGCGCGGCAGGTCGCCAGCAGCCGCTCGTGGGAAAAGCGCAGCAGCGGCCGGATCACCCGCACCGCCCCATCGGCACGGACGGGCGCCATCCCGGCCAGCCCGTCGATGCCGGACCCGCGGGCCAGCCTCAGCAGAACCGTTTCAGCCTGATCATCACGAT
The DNA here is from genome assembly GCF_003116035.1 of Azospirillum sp. TSH64. GTDB lineage: Bacteria > Pseudomonadota > Alphaproteobacteria > Azospirillales > Azospirillaceae > Azospirillum. The sequence goes on along the minus strand of NZ_LGQW01000015.1, from coordinate 210,659 downwards.
GATGGGCGAGCGCCAGATGCAGGATGCCGGCCTCGGCGCAGGCCGCGCCGAGCAGCCGGTGCCGCGCCGTCCGGGCGGCAGCCTGGATTCCGGCCGACGGCTTCGCCCCGTCCCAGCGCAGGATGCGGTGGGGAACGCCGAGACGGGCCATCGCCCGCCCGACCGCTGCCGCCTCCCCGGCGGACTCGGGCCGCAGCCCATGATCGACGGTCAGCGCCAGCAGGCTTCCGCCCCGCTCCGCGACCCAATGCCGCAGCAGCAGGACCAGCGCCACGCTGTCGCCACCACCTGAAACCCCGACCGCGACGGCTGGTGACGGTTCGAATCCGCCCAGCGCCGCCAGGGCGTGGGCGAACTCCTCCCGCGATACCGGCCCACCGTCCCCGGGGCCGTCTTCGGAGTCGCCGCCCATCAGGCCGGGCAATTGATGCGCTTGCGCTCCGTATCGGCGCGGCGCTTCACGCTGGCCGAGGCTTCGGGGAACTTGGTCAGCAGCTGGCCGAAGGCGGTGCAGGCGTCCGACTTCTTGTTCATCTGCTGCAGGGTCATACCCAGCTTCAGCAGGCTGTCGGCCGCCTTCGGGTTGGTGCGGTACTTGGATAGCACCTCGGCGAAGGCCTGGGCCGCTTCCGGGAACTTGTTGCGGACGTAATAGCTCTCGCCCAGCCAATATTGCGCGTTGCCGGCATAGGCATGCGACTTGTTCTTGACGATGAACTCCTGCAACGCCTTCTCCGCCCGGTCATAGTCGGAGTTGCGCAGCAACTCGAACGCCTGCTCATACTGCTTTTCCGGCGACAGTCCGGCGGTCGAGGGCGGATTGGCCGAAGCGGTCTGCGCCGGCTTGTCGGCCTTCTTCTCGTCAGCCGCGGCAGCCTTGGACGGCTTGGTCGGGGCGGCATCGGACATGGCACCCCCCATGGCGCCGCCGGCGGTCCCGCCGCCCTTCTCCAGATCCTTCAGGCGGAAATCGACGTCGGCGTTCACCTTCTCCAGGCGCTCGCGCAGCTGGCTGAGCTGATAGGTCGATTCCTCGTACTTGCCGGTCAGATCCTGGATGGTGCGCTCCAGGTTCTGCAGGCGGATCTCGAAATCGGCGGCGACGGAGGGCGACAGCTGCGCCACCTCCACCGGACCGCCCAGTGCCGCGACCTGCGTTTCCAGCGATTGCAGCCGCTCGATCTGCCCCTTCGACTGGGCCAGGGCGGGGCCCACGGCTGGGGTTGCCGCGAGCATGCCACCCAGCAGGAGGGCGGCGACGGGACGGATGTTGGTCATGCGCGTGGGATCCTGAGGAGATCTGATGCCGGGGGAGCACCCACGGCGACCATGGCGAACGATAAAGGCGACGCGATGGCCGCTGTTTAGCAGAACTTGCGCGTCCACGCAAAGAACCGACCTTGCCGGATTTTTCCGGCCCCCGAAAAGGATCTTCCGGGAAGATGCCGCCAAAAAAGAAAAGGCGCCGCCCCCGGTTGCCCGGCGGCGGCGCCCTTCCCTGTTCCCCGTCAGGCGGGGACCGGCGTCATCAGTTGACGACGGTCACGCCACGGCGGTTCTGCGACCAGGCGGCCTCGTTCGAACCAACGACGGCCGGACGCTCCTTGCCGTAGGAGACGACGTTGACGCGGTTCGGGGTGATGCCCTTGGCGGCCAGGTAGTTCTTCACCGAGTTGGCGCGACGCTCACCCAGGGCGAGGTTGTACTCGCGGGTGCCGCGCTCGTCGGCATGGCCCTCGACAGTGACGGTGACCGAGCCGTAGGTCTGCAGCCACTTGGCCTGACGGTCGAGGGTGGCGCGAGCCTCCGGCGACAGGTCGAAGCGGTCGAGGCCGAAGAAGACGCGGTCGCCGACGTTGACGACGAAATCTTCCGCCGAGCCCGGACGGACCGACGACTGCTGGGCACCGGTGTTGGCGCCGTTGGCGGCGTCGTTCGGAGTGGATTCGCAAGCGGCGAGCAGAGCGACCGCGGCGAGAGCGAGGAACTTCATACGCATGTTCAGGGACCCCTTGAACGAAACTTGTTTGATGGTCGAACTTTGTCTGCACAGGAGCCGCTTCTTTCCGCCAATCCCCGACGAAAAGACGACGTTCGACCTTTGTCTTGAGCATTGCTCCCGCGTGGCCGCAAAATAGGGCTACTCCACTAGGGAATCAAGGGCGACCACGCGGGGTCCGACGCATCGACCGGGGTGCTCACGCGACGCTCGTTGGCGCCGGTGATGTCGATGCTGTACAGCTTTGCGTTGCGGCCACGCCCGTCACCCGACGGCAAGTCCTTGAAGAACATGATGACTCGGCCGTTGGGGGCCCAGGTCGGACCCTCGACGTGGAAGGCTTCGGTCAGGATCCGTTCCCCCGTCCCATCCGGACGGATTACGCCAACTGCAAAGCTGCTACCACGCTGGCGCGTGAATGCGATCAGGTCGCCGCGCGGCGACCACACCGGCGTACCGTACCGGCCCTCGCCGAAGGTCAGCCGCTTCACGCCCGAGCCGTCGGCGCCCATGACATAGAGCTGCTGGGTGCCGCCGCGGTCCGACTCGAAGACGATGCGCTGGCCGTCCGGCGAGTAGCTGGGGCCGGTGTCGATGCCCGGCGCATCGGTCAGCTGGGTCTGGCGGCGGGTGCGCAGGTCCAGCGTGTAGATGTCGGTGTTGCCGTTCTGGGCCATCGACATGATGACCTTGTTGCCGTCCGGCGAGAAGCGCGGAGCGAAGGTCATGCCGGGGAAGTCGCCCAGGACCTCTTGGCGGCCGGTGTCGATGTTGAACAGGTACACGCGCGGCTTCTTGTTGAAGTACGACATGTACGTGATTTCCTGGGACGTCGGCGAGAAGCGCGGCGTCAGGACCAGGGTCTGGCCGTCGGTCAGGAACTGATGGTTGGCGCTGTCCTGGTCCATGATGGCCAGCTGCTTCTTGCGCGCGTTCGCCGGGCCGGATTCGGCGACATAGACGATGCGCGTGTCGAAATAGCCGTCCTCGCCGGTCAGGCGCTTATAGATGGCGTCGGCCACGATGTGGGCGATGCGGCGCCATTCCTGCGGCGAGGCGCTGTAGCTCAGCCCTTGCATGTACTGGCCGGCGGCGACGTCCCACAGGCGGAAATCGACCTTCATGCGGCCGTCGGCGCCCGTGGTGGTGTTGCCGGCGACCAGGGCCTGGGCGCCCAGCGCCTTCCAGTCCTGATAGCGCGGCTCGCCGCTGCGCAGCTGGTCCGGCGTCTGCAGGAAGCCGCGCGGGTCCAGCGGCTTGAACAGGCCGGAGCGCTCCAGATCGTCGGAGATCACCTTGGAGATGTCGGCGCCCATCTGCGCATCGCGCCCGCCCGATCCGGCGAAGCTGGTGATGGCGATGGGCAGCGGCTCGGACACGCCCCGCGTGATGTCGATGCGCAACTCGGCGCGCGCCTCCTGCGGAGCGGCAACGCCGAGGGAGAGGAGAAGCGCGCCGGTGGCCCCGGCCAGCTTCAACAGAAGCCTCGTCTTCGTCGTCATGGTCAGAACATGTCCCTCGGGTCGAAATTGAACACGATGAAGCGCCAATCTTCATAAGTCTGCGGCGTGAACTCGCTGGTCAGCAGCTCCAGGGGGCTGGACCGCTTGACCGCGCGCACCGCCGCGTCGGCCGACGCCCGGAAGGCGGCATCCGACATGTAGCGCGACCTGTACTTGTCGTCGATCCAGGCGCGAACCACGCTGTGGTCGCGGCCGACCTCCACATGGATCTCGATCTGCATCGAACCGGCGTCCTTGCGGCCGCTGTCGAAGTTCCAGTTCTTGCTCAGCTGGCCGCGGATGGCGTCCAACGCGCGGCCGGATGGCTTGAACGGCTTGTCGGGGCCGTTTGTTGCCTTGGCCGCCCCGGCCGGAGCCGCCGACGCGGTCTTCTGGCTGGGCTTGGCGTCGCTGTTGGCGCTGGCCGATGCCTTGCCGTCAGCCTTCGGGTTGTCCGACGGCTTGATCTTCCCGACGTTCGACAGCAGGTCGGACAGCGGGTCGGCCTTGGCCGACGGCTTCTCCGGCTGCTTGGCCGGCGCATCCGCCTTCTTCGTCTCGGCCTTGGCATCCTTCGGCGGCTCGGCCTTCGCGACCTCCTTGGCAGGCTCCGGCTTCTTCGGCTCCGCCTTGGGCGGTTCCGGTTTCGGCGGTTCCGGCTTAGGAGGCTCGGGCTTTTTCGGCTCGGGCTTGGGCGGCTCCGGTTTCGGAGGCTCGGGCTTGGGCTCGTGCTTCGGCGGTTCCGGTTTGGGCGGTTCCGGCTTCGGCGGCTCGGGCTTGGGAGGCTCCGGCGGCTTCGGAGTCGGCGACGGCGCCGGATCCGGGGGCGGAGGCGGCGGGGGTGGCGGCGGAGGAGGAGGCGGGGGCGACGGGGTCGGCTTGGGCGGCGGCGTCGGCTCGCGCGGGGGCGGCGGCACCTGGGCGACCTTCGGCGGCTCCGG
>NZ_LGQW01000015.1:3181-206207 GCF_003116035.1 Azospirillum sp. TSH64 | reverse complement strand
ACCGAGCGTGATGACGTCGGTGCCCACGCCGCCGATCAGCGTCTCGATGCCGCGGGTCAGCAGGGTCGTGCCCGAGGTACCGATGGTCAGCACGTCGGTGGCAGTACCGCCGACCAGGATCTCGATGCCCGAGCCCAGGTTCAGCGTGTTGCCGGTGTCGCCCAGGATCACCAGGTCGGAACCCGCACCGCCGATCAGCGTCTCGATGCCGCGGATGGTGGTGGTGTTGCCGGCCGTGCCCAGGGTCAGGACGTCGGTGCCGGCGCTGCCGATCACGAAGTCCGCACCCGAGACGGTGAGGGTCGAACCAGCCGTGCTGGTGAAGATCACCTCCAGGCCCGTGCCGCCGATCACCGTTTCGATGCCGCTCACCAGCAGCGTGCCGCCGGCCGAGCCGATGGTCACGATGTCGGTGCCCACGCCACCGGTCAGGGTCTCCAGACCCGAAACCAGCAGGGTGTTGCCCGCGGTACCCAGCGTGACGATGTCGGAGGCGAGGCCACCGATCAGCGTCTCGATGCCGCCGACGATCAGCGAGTTGGCGGTGTTGCCGAGCGTGATGACGTCGGTGCCCAGACCGCCGGTCAGCGTCTCGATGCCGCGCAGCAGCACCGTGTTGCCGGCCGTGCCCAGCGTGACCACATCGACGCCCGTGCCGCCGACCAGGATTTCCAGGCCAGCCGCCAGCAGCGTCGAACCGCCCGAACCCAGGAACACGAGGTCGGAACCCGTGCCGCCGGTCAGCGTGTCGATCGCGTTGACCACCAGGGTGTTGCCCACGGTGCCCAGCGTGATGATGTCGGTGCCCACGCTACCGGTCAGGGTCTCAAGACCCGAAACCAGCAGGGTGTTGCCCGCCGTGCTCAGCTGGATCAGGTCGAGGCCTGCGCCGCCGGCCAGGGTCTCGATGCCCGAAACCAGCATGGTGGTGCCGGTGTCGCCGATGGTGACGACGTCGGTGCCGACGGAGCCGATCAGGGTCTCAAGGCCACGCAGGATCAGGGTGTTGCCCGCGGTGCCCAGCGTGACGACGTCGGTGTTGGTGCCGCCGACCAGGATCTCGATGCCCGAAGCCAGCATCGTGTTGCCGGACGAGCCCAGGAAGATCACGTCGGTGCCCAGACCGCCGGTGACCGTCTCCAGCAGGTTGGCGAGCAGCGTGCTGCCGGCCGTGCCGATGGTGATCAGGTCGGTGGCGGTGGAACCGGTGATGGTTTCCAGAGCCGAGACCAGCAGGGTGTTGCCCGCCGTGCCCAGCGACACGACGTCGACGCCCGAGCCGCCGTTCAGCGTCTCGATCAGCGTCACCGCGAGGGTGTTGCCGGCCGAGCCGAGGGTGACGACGTCGGAGAGCGAGCTACCGGTCAGGGTCTCAAGACCCGAAACCAGCAGGGTGCCGCCCGTGGTGCCGATCGTGATGGCATCGGAGGCGGTGCCGCCGATGATCGTCTCGAACAGCGAAACCGTCGCGGTGTTGGCCGTGTTGCCCAGCGTCAGGACGTCGGTGCCCACGCCGCCGGTCAGCGTCTCGATGCCGCGCAGCAGGACCGTGTTGCCGGCCGTGCCCAGCGTGACAACGTCGGTGCCGACGCCGCCGATCAGGATGTCGATGCCCGACACCGAGACCGTCGAACCGCCCGAGCCCAGGAACACCAGTTCCGAACCCGTGCCGCCGGTGATCGTCTCAAGACCGTTGACAAGCAGCGTGCCGCCCGCCGAACCGATTGTCACGACGTCGGTGCCGACGCCACCGGTCAGGGTCTCCAGACCCGAAACCAGCAGGGTGTTGCCCGCCGTGCCCAGCGTGATGGCGTCCGTCGCCGCACCGCCAGCCAGCGTCTCGATGCCCGAAACCACCATGGTGGTGCCGGTGTCGCCGATGGTGATGACGTCGGTGCCGAAGGAACCCGTCAGGCTCTCGATGCCACGGACGATGACCGTGTTGCCCGAAGTGCCCAGGTTGACCGTATCGCTGCCCGCACCGCCGATCAGGAACTCCAGACCGGAAGCCAGGACCGTGTTGCCGGCCGAGCCCAGGAAGACGAGGTCCGTACCCGAAGCGCCGGTGATCGTCTCGATGCCCGAGGCCAGCAGGGTGCCGCCCACGGTACCAAGGGTGACGACGTCGGTGCCGACGCCACCGGTCAGGGTCTCCAGCAGCGACACCAGGACGGTGTTGCCGGCGGTGCCCAGGGTGACGACGTCGTTACCGGCCTGACCGGTCAGCGTCTCGATGCCGGACACCAGCGTGGTGTTGCCGAGGACCGAGGCGAGGGTGATGACATCGGTGCCGACATTGCCGGTCAGCGTCTCGACGGCCGAGACGAAGACGGTGTTGCCGGCCGTGCCCAAGGCGATGACGTCGGTAGCGGTGCCGCCGATGATCGTCTCGAACAGCGAAACCGAGGCGGTGTTGCCCGTGTCGCCCAACGTCAGGATGTCGGTGCCGACGTTGCCGGTCAGCGTCTCGATGCCGCGCAGCAGGACCGTGTTGCCGGCCGTGCCCAGCGTAACCACGTCGGTGCCGACGCCGCCGATCAGGATGTCGATGCCCGACACCGAGACCGTCGAACCGCCCGAGCCCAGGAACACCAGTTCCGAACCCGTGCCGCCGGTGATCGTCTCAAGACCGTTGGCAAGCAGCGTGCCGCCCGCCGAACCGATGGTGATGACGTCGGTGCCCACGCCACCGGTCAGGGTCTCCAGACCCGAAACCAGCAGGGTGCCGCCCGCGGTGCCGATGGTGATGGCGTCCGTCGCCGCACCGCCAGCCAGCGTCTCGATGCCCGAAACCACCATGGTGGTGCCGGTGTCGCCGATGGTGATGACGTCGGTGCCCACGCCGCCGGTCAGGATTTCCAGACCGCGGACCGTGGTGGTGCTGCCAGCCGAGCCCAGCGTGATGACGTCGGTGCCCGCACCGCCGATCAGGAACTCCAGCGCGACCGTCTGGAAGGTGCTGCCAGTCGAGCCGATGAAGACCAGGTCGCTGCCCGCGCCGCCCTGCAGGAACTCGATACCCGAGGTCAGCAAGGTGTTGCCGGAGGTGCCCAGGATGACGGCATCGGTCGCCGTGCTGCCGGTCAGGGTCTCCAGACCCGAAACCAGCAGGGTGCCGCCCGCGGTGCCGATGGTGATGGCGTCGGTCGCCGCACCGCCGGTGATCGTCTCCAGCAGGCTGGCGAGGATCGTGTTGCCGGCCGAACCGAGGGTAACGACATCGGTGCCCACGCCACCGGTCAGGGTCTCCAGACCCGAAACCAGCAGGCTGTTGCCGGCCGTGCTCAGCGTCACGACGTCGGAGGCCGTGCCACCGATCAGCGTCTCGATGCCATTGACGGTCAGCGTGTTCGCCGTATCGCCCAGGGTGACGACGTCGGTGCCGACACCGCCGGTCAGCGTCTCGATGCCGCGCAGCAGAACCGTGTTGCCGGCCGTGCCCAGCGTGACGACATCGGTGCCGACGCCGCCGACCAGAATCTCAACGCCCGAAACCAGGACGGTGTTGCCCGTGGTGCCGAGGTAGACGAGGTCGGAGGTGCTGCTGCCGGTGATCGTCTCCAGCAGGCTGGTGAGGATGGTGCCGCCAGCCGAACCGAGGGTAACGACATCGGTGCCCACGCCACCGGTCAGGGTCTCCAGACCCGAAACCAGCAGGCTGTTGCCGGCCGTGCTCAGCGTGACGACGTCGGAGGCCGTGCCACCGATCAGCGTCTCGATGCCGCCGACGGTCAGCGTGTTGGCGGTGTTGCCCAGCGTGACGACGTCGGTGCCGACACCGCCGGTCAGCACGTCGATGCCGCGCAGCAGGACCGTGTTGCCAGCCGTGCCCAGCGTGACGACGTCGGAAGCCGTGTCGCCGACCAGAACCTCAACGCCCGAAACCAGGACGGTGTTGCCCGTGGTGCCGAGATAGACGAGGTCGCTACCGGCGCCGCCGGTGATCGTCTCCAGCAGGTTGGTCAGGACGGTGTTGCCGGCCGAACCCAGGGTAACGACGTCGGTGCCGGAACCGCCGGTCAGCGTCTCGACCAGGGTGACCAGCAGAGTGTTGCCCGCGGTGCCCAGCGTGACGACGTCGGTGGACGAGCCGCCCGTGAGGGTCTCGATACCGCCGACGGTCAGCGTGTTCGCCGTATCGCCCAGGGTGACGACGTCGGTGCCGACACCGCCGGTCAGCACTTCGATGCCGCGCAGCAGAACCGTATTACCGGCCGTACCCAGCGTGACAATGTCGGAAGCCGTGCCGCCGACCAGGATCTCGAGGCCAGAGACCAGGACGGTGCTGCCGGCCGAGCCCAGGGTCACGACATCGGTGCCGACACCGCCGGTCAGGGTCTCAAGGACATTGACCAGCAGGGTGCTGCCAGCCGTGCCCAGCGTGACAACGTCGGTGCCGACGCCGCCGGTCAGCGTGTCGATCAGGTTCACCAGCAGGGTGTTGCCAGCCGTGCCCAGCGTGACGACGTCGAGGGCGGTCGTGCCGGTCAGGGTCTCAAGGCCGCCGACCGTGACGGTGTTGCCGCCGGTGCCCAGCGTGACAACGTCGGTGCCAACGCCGCCGGTGATCGTGTCGATCGCGTTGACCAGCAGGGTGTTGCCGGCCGTGCCCAGCGTGACGACGTCGAGGGCGGTCGTGCCGGTCAGGGTCTCGATCACGCCGACCGTAACGGTGCTGCCGCCGGCCACCAGGGTAATGATGTCGGTGCCGACACCGCCGGTGAGCGCCTCGATGCCGCTGACCAGCAGGGTGCTGCCAGCCGTGCCCAGCGTGACAACGTCGGTGCCGACGCCGCCGGTGATCGTCTCAAGCAGGTTCACCAGCAGGGTGTTGCCAGCCGTGCCCAGCGTGACGACGTCGGTGCCGGCGCCGCCGGTCAGGGTCTCAAGGCCGCCGACCAGAACCGTGTTGCCAGTCGTGCCCAGCGTGACCACGTCGGTGCCGACGCCGCCGGTCAGCGTGTCGATCGCGTTGACCAGCAGGGTGTTGCCGGCCGTGCCCAGCGTGACGACGTCGAGGGAGGTCGTGCCGGTCAGGGTCTCGACCAGGCTGACGGTGACGGTGTTGCCGCCGGTGCCCAGCGTGACCACGTCGGTGCCGGCGCCGCCGGTCAGCGTGTCGATCGCGTTGACCAGCAGGGTGTTGCCAGCCGTGCCCAGCGTGACGATGTCGAGGGCGACCGTGCCGGTCAGCGTCTCGATCACGCCGACCGTGATGGTGCTGCCGCCGGCCGCCAGGTTGATGACGTCGGTGGCGCTGCCGCCGGTGATCGCCTCAATGCCGCTGACCAGCAGGGTGTTGCCAAGGTTGCCCAGCGTGATCACGTCGGTGCCGACGCCGCCAGCCAGGGTCTCGACCGCCGTGACCGCGAGGGTGTTGCCAGCCGTGCCCAGCGTGACCACGTCGGTGGCCGACGAACCGAACAGCGTCTCGATGCCGCCGGCCAGAACCGTGTTGCCGGCCGTGCCCAGCGTGACGATGTCGGTGCCAACACCGCCGGTGATCGTCTCAAGCAGGCTCACCAGCAGGGTGTTGCCGGCCGTTCCCAGCGTGACGATGTCGGTGCCGGCACCGCCGGTCAGGGTCTCCAGCGCGGAAACCAGGATGGTGCTGCCGGACGTGCCCAGCGTAACGACGTCGGTCCCAACACCGCCGGTGATCGTCTCAAGCAGGTTCACCAGCATGGTGGAGCCGGACGTGCCAATCGTGACCACGTCGGTGGTGGTGCTACCGACCAGGGTTTCCAACAGCGAAACCTGGAGGGTGGAACCGGAAGTCAAGGTGATGAAATCGGTGCCGGTGCTGCCGATCAGGGTCTCAAGCGTCGAAATCGACACCGTGTTACCGGCGGTTCCGAGCGTGATGACATCGGTGCCAACGTTACCGATAATCGTAGAGAACTGCCCCAATGTTAGGGTTGAACCCGTAGTTACTCCTACGGTGTAGGTTCCAGCCATTAGTAATCCCCTTCAGGTTTGGCTCGCCGGCGGATGAACCATTCTAAGGTGTGCGCCACACTGGATGCAGGCAGACAGACTCAGTCCTAGCGCGACCTAACACACCGTGCCCTTGTTATCCGAAGGACTGCGCCTATGGCAATCCGTTTCTACCGAAGTGGGTAGACCGAACTGGCCGGTCTTGTGACACTCTGTGAAGCCGTTATCCTGAACGGCGGAGTGCTGTTCCCCCAAGTCTTTGCAATGCCTTGCGAAATGCCCGGTATGGCGAAATCGCCACAGCACGCACGAAGTTGGTGGTACCCACAGTCCCAAGGGCTTCCAGGCGGGAACGTGACCCCGGGCAGGAGGAAGCCGTTCTCGAATCGAGTGTAGAGCGACGAAGACTTGCGTGACTTTCACAACTTCGCCGCCGATCTGCCGCCAAGCTCTGGCTTCGACGATGACGGCCACGTTGTTACAAGTTGATAACACGGCCTGTATTTCGTTTGCCGCGGCAGCGAGGATGAGCTTGGAGAATTCGGGAACACCCGTTATTCCCTTGCGGCAACAGGCGCCGCCGGACAGCCGCCACACGAAGACACCAAAGGGCCAGGGACGACCGATCGAGCATGGCGACCATTCAGGACGCGCTCGCCGCAGCAGTGCGGCATCATCAGAGCGGCAATCTGGCCGCGGCAGCGCGGCTCTACCGCCGTATCCTGGAGATCACGCCCGAGCAGTCCGACGCGCTGCATCTGCTGGGGCTGGTCGCCCGCCGCGCCGGACAGGGGGGAGCCGCACTCCGCCTGATGATCCGTGCCCTGCGGATCGATCCCGCCATAGCGGAAGCGCGTCTGAATCTGGGCAACCTGCTGCGCGACCAGGGCCATGCAGCCGGGGCGGAGGCGGCTTACCGCAACGCCGTCGCACTGCGCCCCGACTTCGCCGCCGCCTATGAGAATGTGGGCGGCCTGCTGCGCGGGCTGTCGCGCCCTGCCGATGCCCGGGACGCCTATCGCCGGGCGATCCGCCTTTCCCCCGCCGGGTCGGAGGGCCATGCGGGGCTGGGCAATGTCCTGCAGGAGGGCGACGACCTGCAGGATGCCGTCGCCTCCTATGCCCGCGCCATCGCCATCGACCCCACCAATATGGCCGTCTGCAACAACCTGGGCATCGCGCTGCGCTCCTTGGACAAGACGGGGGCTGGGGCGGAGGCGGCCACGGCGTGGCATCGCCGCGCCGTGGCGCTCAATCCCTATTTCGCCGCCGGCTACAGCAGCCTCGGCCTGGCCTTGCAGGAATTGGGACGGTTGGAGGACGCGGCGCACGCCCATGCCCGCGCCGTCGCCGTCGATCCGGGCTTCGCCGGCGGCTATGCCAACCACGGCAACGCCCGGCTGAACCAGAACCGGCTGATCGAGGCGGTCACCGGCTTCCGCCGCGCCGTCGCCATCGACCCCGCCGGTCCGGATGCCCGCCGCAACCTGGGCATGGCCCTGCTGGTGGGCGGCCGTTTCGAGGAGGGCTGGCGCGAGTATGAATGGCGGCTGCGCTGCAAGGATGCGCCCGCCCAGGCCGCCATGCCCAAGCCGCGCTGGACGGGGGAACCGCCGGATGGCCGCCGCATCCTGCTGCACGGCGAGCAGGGGCTGGGCGACAGTCTGCAATTCTGCCGCTACGTTCCCCTTGTGGCGGCGCGCGGCGGCCGGGTGATCCTGGGGGTGCCGGCGCCGCTGAAACGGGTGCTGGCCGGCCTGCCCTGCGTGGAACGGGTCGTCAGCGGCCAGCTCGGCACCGACGACTTCGACCTGCACCTGCCGATGCTGAGCCTGGGCGAGGTGTTCGGCACCCAGATGGACACCATCCCGCACCGCGTTCCCTACCTGTCGGCGGAGCCCGATCTGGTTGCGCGCTGGGGCGAGCGGCTGAAGGGGTTGGCAAGGGACGGGGGCGGCCTGAAGGTGGGCATCGTCTGGGCCGGATCGCCCACCCACGGCAACGACAGGAACCGCTCCATCGGGCTGGCCCCCTTCGCCCGGCTGGCCGCGATCCCCGGCGTCAGCCTGGTCTCCATCCAGAAGGGGCCCACCGAAGGGCAGGCGGCAAACCCGCCGGGCGGCTTCCCGCTTTTGAACCTGTCGCCCGACATCAAGGACTTCGCCGACACCGCCGCAATCATGGCGAACCTCGATCTCGTGGTCTGCGTCGACACCTCCGTCGCCCATCTCGCCGGAGCGCTTGGCGTCCCGGTCTGGGTCCTGGTGCCCTTCGCCCCGGATTGGCGCTGGATGCTCGACCGCGAGGACAGCCCCTGGTATCCGACAATGCGCCTGTTCCGGCAGGAAAGGCCGCAGCACTGGGACGACGCAATCGACAGGCTGGAGCGCGCACTGTGCGAACGCGCCGCTTCCCTCCCCCTCCGTCAAAATGGAGCTTCCGACATGCCGATCCTGGCGCCCGTCTCCTGGGGCGAACTGCTGGACAAGATCACCATCCTCGACATCAAGACGGAACGCATCGCCGACGCCGACAAGCTGGCCAACGTCCGACGCGAGCGCGAGGCGCTGCTCGCCGTGGCGGTGAAGGCCGACACCGCGCGTCCGGAGGTCGCCGAGCTGATCGACGGGCTGCGTGCGGTCAACACCACCCTGTGGGAGGTCGAGGACGAGATTCGCGACTGCGAGCGTGCCAAGGATTTCGGCCCGCGCTTCGTCGAGCTGGCCCGGCAGGTCTATCACACCAACGACCGCCGCGCCGCGTTGAAGCGCGACCTGAACCGTCTGCTCGGCTCCGAGCTGGTCGAGGAAAAATCGTACCAGGCCTACTGAGGCCCGGCGGATCCCGTCTTCTCCCGCACCTGTCACCCCTGGCCTCCTTCCAGCCCAAAGGTCCAGTTCCATGACCACCGACAGCGCAACCGGGCCCGCCGGCCTTCCGACCGGCCAAAGCGGTCCGGACCATCAGGCCGCGGGCCAACGTCTGGCGCAGGTGCTGGATCTGTGCCGGTCCGGCCGGCCGGAGGAGGCTGAGGAGCCGTACCACGCGCTGTGCGGCACCCCGCCGCAGGATCCGGCCGCGCTGCTGTCGCTGGCCGACGCCGCCCGCATCCTGGGCCGGCCGGCCGACAGCGTGGCCTGGGCCGAAGCGGCGGTGCGCAGGCAGCCTGACAGGGTGGAGGGCTGGAGCGTGCTTGCCCTGGCCTTCATCGCCGCCGGCCGTGTCGACGACGGCTATGCCGCCGCAGCCGAAGCGCTGCGCCGGACAGGACATGAGGAGGCGGGTGGAGCGGCCGCGGTCCAGGCCCACCGGGCGCAGGCGCTCGCCCGGCTGCGCCGCGGCCATCTGGCCGAAGCGGCGGCGGCCTGCGACACGGCCCTGCGCCTTGCCGGCGGCGCGGCGCAGCCGGCCCAGCCGTTGCGGCAGGCGCAGGCTGAGGCGCTCGGCACCCTGGCGCTGGTCCGCATGCTGGAAGGCCGCGTCGATGAGGCCGAGGCGCTGTTCCGCCGCGCGCTCTCCCATCGCCCCGTCTTGCCGGAAATCCTGGGTAACCATGCCTCGCTGCTGGCCCGGCTCGGCCGCAACGAGGAGGCGCTGGAACAGGCCGAGCAGGCGGTGGCGCTGCGCCCGCGGCTGGCGGGAACGCTGCATCTGATCGGCACCCTGCACCATCGCAGCGGCCAGCTTGAATCGGCGATTGCCGCCTTCCACCGCGTGCTGACAATCGATCCCGGCCATCTCGATGCCCGGCTGCTGCTGGCCGACAGCCTGCGCGTCGCCGGCCACTGGACGGAAGCCGTCACTGTCTGCCGCGACGGTCTGGCGCTCATCGCCGATCCGGACGACAGGACCAGGACGGCGCTGCTGGCCAACCTCGGCACCGCCCTGCAGAGCGGCGGCGACGCCGCAGGCGCACTGGAGGCCTATGGCGCCGCGCTGCGCCTCACCCCCGACCTGCCGGAGGTCCACAACAACCTCGCCCGCCTGCACCAGGAGACCGGCAACCCCGACGCCGCCATCGAGGATCTGCGCCGCGCCGCCGCCGGCCGGCCGCTTCCCCTGCCGTTGCGCCGAACGCTGCTGTCTCTGCTGATCGCCGCCGGCCGCACCGCCGAGGCGGAGACGGAGGCGTTCGGCATCGCCCGCACGGCTCCGGACGATGCGGAGCTGTGCTTCGGCATCGCCGCGCTGTTCCTGCAAGGCGGCTGGCGCGACCAGGCCCTGCCCTATGTGCGCAAGGCGATCCGCCTCGCCCCCGAGATGCCGCGCAACTGGATCGCCTTCGTCGAAGCCTTGCGCGACGCCGGGCCGCCCGCATCCGGCGAGGGGGTGGATGACGGCCTGCGCACCGACCTGCTGGCGGCGCTCGGGCGGCCGGAGGTGGAAAGCGCCGGCCTGTCCCGGGCCATCGCCGGCGTCCTGATGGCATCGCCAGTCCTCAAGGCCCTCGCCGCTCCGGATGCGGGAGACGGGGAAGACGGGCGGACGCTTGACGGGAAAAGTCTGGCGCTGCTGGCCGACGGCTCGCTCGCCGGGCTGGCGGAGGATGCGCTGCTGCTGGCCCACCTGCGCGCTACCCCGGTCTGCGATCCGCGGCTGGAACGGGCGCTGACCCGGCTGCGCCGGGTGCTGATGCTGGCGCTGACCGGTCCCGGCCTGCCCGACCGACCGTCCTGGCGCACCCTGTGCGCCGCCATCGCCGAGCAGTGCTTCCTCAACGAATATGTCTTCGCCGAGACCGACGGCGAATTCCAGGTGCTGGCGGTGCTGCTGCGCGCAGCGGAGGCGGCTTTGTCGAGCGGCGAGCAGCCACCGGCGGTTCTGGTCGCCCTGCTCGGCGCCTACCGGCCGCTCTACCGCTGGGAGCGGGCGGAGGCCCTGCAGGCTCAGTCCTGGCCCGAGGAGATCGCCCGGCTGCTGAACCGGCAGGTCGCCGAACCGCTGGCCGAGGCGGCGATCCAGGCGGAACTGCCGGAACTGACCCCGATCAACCACCCGGTGTCGGTCGGCGTGCGCGCCCAGTACGAGGAGAATCCCTATCCGCGCTGGATGACCACCGGGCTGCTGCCGGAGCCGATGCCGCTGTCCCGCTTCCTGCATGCCCTGTTCCCGCATGCCGCCCTGCCAGCCGCCCCCGCCTGGAACGCGCCGGGCCAGGAGGCGCCGGAGGTGCTGGTCGCCGGCTGCGGCACCGGACGGGAGGCGGTGTGGGCGGCCTCCACCCTGAAGAATGCACGGGTGCTGGCTGTCGACCTCAGCCGCCGCAGCCTTGCCTACGCCACGCGGCAGAGCCGGCGCCTGGGCCTGAAGACCATCGAGTTCGCCCAGGCCGACCTGCTGGAGCTGGGGGCACTGGGCCGCCGCTTCGACGTGATCCACAGCGTTGGCGTCCTGCACCACATGGAAGACCCGATGGCGGGCCTGCGCGTGCTGCGCGGGATGATGAACCCGCATGGCGTGATGGAGATCGGCTTCTACAGCGCCGCCGCCCGCCGCCCCATCCTGGCCGCCCGCCAGTTCATCACCGAGCGCGGCCATCCGCCGACCCTGGACGGCATCCGCCATGTCCGCCGCGACATTCTGGCCCTGCCGGAGGGTCATCCGGCGCGCACAGTCATCCATTCCCCGGATTTCTACGGCACCAGCGCCTGCCGAGATCTGCTGATGCACGTGCATGAACTGCACGTCACCCTGCCCTGGCTGGCCGACGCACTTGCCGCGCTGAAGCTGGAGTTCCTGGGCTTCCGGCTGGCCGATCCGGCGGTGGCGGCCCTCTACCGCAAGCGCTTCCCCGAGGATCCGGCGATGACCTCGCTGGCCCGCTGGGACCGGCTGGAGACGGAGCATCCGATGATCTTCGGCGGGCTGTATCAGGCCTGGGTGCGGGCACGAGAATGAAGAGAGGACCTGGAACAGTACAGGTGAAGTCGGTTCGCCCTGCCTTTTTCGGGATAACGTCGCTCCGCCGCTGGAAAGAGACATGGCAGGGAAAGATGTCATGAAGCAGCACGCAAGAGGAGAAGGTTCCATCCGCTTCCCGGCCCGCGCCCGCTCGACCATGCCACGCGTGCCGTTGCCTCTGGCTCTCGCTGGCTTGATGGCATCCACCTTTCCTGATAGGGCAGATCGCACAGGCAGGGTCCGGCATGCCGTCAGTCTTCATTGGATCACCGCAAACCCATCCAACGCTCGCATACAGCGCCACAACCAGCATCGGGCGACACAAACATGAGCACCACCATTTCCTCCCTGCTCGTCAGCATCCTGATCCCGGTCTACAACCGGGAGCGCGAGATCGAGGAAACGCTCCGCTCCGCGCTCTCCCAGACGGTGCGAGAGATCGAGGTGGTGGTGGTGGACAACGCCAGCACCGACGGCACCTGGGCGATCTGCGAAAGGCTCGCGACAGAGGATGGGCGGCTGCGCCTGTTCCGCAATGACACCAACATCGGCCCGGTCAACAACTGGCGCCGCTGTGTCGCCGAGGCGCGGGCGCCCGTTGCCAAGATCCTGTTCTCCGACGACTGGCTGGAGCCGACCTATTTGGAGCGCACCCTACCTCGGCTACAGGGGCGAGTCGCCTTCGTCTACACTCCGGCGAAGCTGATGGACGAGGCGGGGGCGTCGCACGGCACCATCCACCAGTATTTCGTCGACACCTTTCCGTCCGACACCTTCGTTTTCGAATACCTGTCGAATTTCGGCGGCCTGCCGGTGTCGCCCTGCGCCGCCCTGTTCCGCACCGCCGACCTGCGAGACGGCATCGTCAGCGATCTGGGCCCCGGCCCGGCGGGCAGTTCGGCCGCCGATTTCGAGGCGCATGGCGCCGGCCCCGACTGCCTGATCTATCTGATCGCCGCCAGCCGCTATCCCTATGTCGCCTATGTCGGCGAGCCCCTGGTCACTTTCCGGCGCGGCGGCATCACATCCGACCTCATTACCAGCGGGCGCTTCTTCACCTGCTACCATCATGCGCTGATGTGGTTCATGAAGTCGCCGATGGCCCCGCCGCCCGCCCGGCTGGCCGCCGCCGCCCTGTGGCGGCAGGAGGTGCGCGTCGCCCGCCGGGTCATCCCCTATGAGGACTATCTGCGAGCCTATGGGGTGGAATCCTGAGTGAAGAGGCCTGAACGCGGGCTTTATGCCGCCCGCGCCGCGATGTCCTGCTGGATGCGCTCCCAGATGCCGGTGAAGATGCGTTCCCAGGAATGCTGCTCTAGCACCTGCCGGACGACGCCGGCACTGCGCCGCTCATACTCCTCCTGCGGCATCGCCAGGGCGCGGGCGATGATAGCGCGGTTGACCTCGGCGTCCTGGGTCAGTTCGATGGCGTAGGGGGAGCGGAAGCCGCTTTCCGGCGTGACCATCGGCACTAGGCCGCGGGCGCAGTTCTCCAGGATGGCGGTGGCCTGGGCGTCGCGCGAACTGGCGTGGATGTAGAAGGCGCAGTTGTCCTTGATGAAGCGGTCCTGCTGGGCCGACGTGTTGTCGACCCAGCCGAGCGAGACGAAATCGTGCCCGTTCAGGCGAACGCGCTGGTAGGGGTGTGGGCGCAGCGCGCTGCTGCCGGCATGCAGGACAGCACCGGTGCCGGCGACGCTGTTCAGCAGTAGGTCGAAGCCCTTGTGCGGGGCGAGGTCGCTCATGTGCAGCAGGCCGCGCATGCTGGGCTGGGAATAGCCGCGCGGCGGAGCGAAGCGATGGCCTTCGCAGCCCATGTCGATGCGGACGATGCGGTCCTTGACCCGGCCCAACATGTCGTCGGCCGGCAGGGCCTGGATGCGCTCGTACCAGTAGTCGCCGCAGATGCCGAAGATCAGCCGGGCCGCCCGGAGCTGGCTGTCCATGAAGGGACTCCAGCTCTTGTGCTCCTCCACCGGTTCGGGCAGCAGCGGCAGCATCAGGTAGGTGTTGGGATGGGCCGGCTGGCCGGGTTCCAGCGCGTTGTCGCGCACCCAGTCGTCGGCAAGCCCGCCGGCGGAATCGAAACTGGTGTGGCCCAGTAAGATGTCCGCCGGGTTCCGCGTGACGCGCGAGGCGTTGAAGCTGTCGAGATGCACGTCGGTGAAGCGGCCGAGCATGCGGCGCGCATGCTTGCAGATCTCCGCGTTGTTCGCCTCGTACTTGTCGTAGGAGTCGCGGTAGAAGGTGTAGGGCGTCCAGAAGAAATGCAGCATGCGATCCTCGAGCCTCGATGGGCGGCACTTTGCCGGCCCAGTGCATAAATAACCCAGTCGTCAGCGGCCCGGTCGTCAGCTTTGGCCGGCGATCCAGGCCAGCATGTCGGAAACGCCGCGCCGCGCATCGACCTTCGGCTCCCAGCCCAGCAGGCGGCGGGCCTTGGCGATGTCGGCCACGAAGATGCGCTGGTCGCTGATGCGCGGCGGCAGCCGCTCGAACGGCATCTCCACCCCGTGCAGTTCTTCTAGCAGGCGGAACAGCTCCAGCAGCGACAGGCTGTTGGCCATGCCGCCGCCGATGTTGAACACCTGCCCCGCCACCGCGTCGGCCCGCTCCACCGCGCTGAAATAGAGGCTCTTCATGTCCTCGGCATGCAGCACGTCGCGCACCTGCTTGCCGGTGCCGCTGATGGTGAAGGGGGCCATCAGCTGGCCGCGCCCGGCCTGGACCGCCAGACCGCAAAACCAGCCGACCCAGCCCTGGTCAGCGGTGGCGAACTGCCGGCCGCCATACATGGAGGAGTGGCGGAACACCACGGTGCGCAGCCCGAATACCCGATGGTGGTCCAGCATCATCTGGTCGGCCGAGCCCTTCGAGGTGCCGTAGGGCGAATGGAAGTCGAGCGGGGCGGTCTCGTCGAAGCCGTTGGGGAAGGCCGGGGCGACGTAGCGGGTCTCCGTCTCCTCGTAGGGCGTCCATTCCAGATCGCCATAGACCTTGTTGGTGGAGCTGTAGAGCACGAGGGCGTCCGGCGCCGAGCGTCGCACCGCGTCCAGCAGGTTGAAGCTGCCCAGCGCATTGACCTCGAAATCCAGCCGCGGGTCGGCCAGCGAGGTGGTCATCGCCACCTGTCCCGCCAGATGGAAGACCACGTCGGGACGCAGCTCCGCCACCGCGCGCTGCACGTCGTTGGGATTGCGGATGTCGCCGTGGCGGAACTCGAACCCGCCCTGGCCGCGCAGCCAGTCGAGGTTCAGCGTGCTGCCCCGGCGGGACAGATTGTCGAAGACACAGAGATCCTCTCCACGCTCCAGAACGGCGGCGGCGAGGTTGCTGCCCAGGAAGCCGCAGCCTCCGGTGATCAGGTAGCGCACGGGAGAACTCCGAAATTTTCAGGCAGGGTTTCGGGCGGATTGAGAAAGGCTAGAACCCGCCGCATCCCTTCGTCCAGCGGGGTCGAGGCCCGCCAGCCGAGCCTTGCGGCGGCTTTCGCGGCATCGGCGACGATGCTCATCGCCTCGTCCGGGCGGTAGGGCAAGGCGCCCCAGACCAGGGAGTCGCCGCCATGGCCGACGGCCGCGGCCGCGGCCTCGCCCAAGGCGCGGATGGTGATCGGCGCGCCGGAGCCGAGATTGACGATCTCGCCGGCCGGGAAGTCCGCCGTCTCAGCCAGACGCAGGCAGGCCTCGGCCACGTCGCCGACATAGACGTAGTCGCGCAGCTGGCCGCCGGCGGTCAGTTCGGTCCGCCGGCCGTCGCGGCAGGCGCGCAGGATCATCGGCACGAACTTCGTGTCGTTCTCCAGCGGACCATACATGCCGAAGGGCCGGACAACGGCGAGCGCCAGCCCGCGCGACGCGGCGGTGCCGAGCGCCGCCAGGGTCGCCGCAGCCTTGGTGATGCCATAGAGGCTGCGCGGGGCCGGCAGCGCGTCCTCGCTGATCGGACGGTCGGAGGGGCCGTATTCGTAGCAGGTGCCGACATGGATGACGCGGCCGGCTTTCGCCTGGGCCGCCGCGCGTACCAGATGCAGCGTGCCTTCCAGATTGGTGCGGACCGACGCTGCCACGTCCTGAAACCGATAATCGACACCGTAGGCGGCGCAATGGACGATCAGGTCGGGACGCGCGTTGGCCACCGCCGCCGCGATCTCCTCCCCCGACGCCGTCAGGTCGAGCCGAACCGGCTCCGCCGCCACGCCGAGACGGGCGAGGCGCCAGTCGCCGCCGCCTTTCCGGCCGGCGGCCAGCACCGTCCAGCCGGCTCGGGCGAAACGGTCGGCGACATGCGCGCCGAGGAAACCGCCGGAGCCGGTTACGAGGACGCGCATTGGGACGCGCATCGCCCGGCCGCCTCAGCCGGCCGTCCGCGCCCGGACGAAACCGCGGATGATGTCCAGCATATAGTCGATGTGGGCGGCGGTCAGGCCGGGATAAACGCCGATCCACAGGGTGCGGGCGGTGATGATGTCGCTGTTCGTCAGCTCGCCGACGACACGGTGCGGTCGTCCCTTCATGTAGGGCTGGCGCAGCAGGTTGCCACCGAACAGCTGGCGCGTGCCGACGCGGGCGCGGGTCAACTCGCGGGTCAGCTCGTCGCGGCTGAAGGGCGCGCCGGCCGCCACCGTGATGGGAAAGCCGAACCAGGACGGGTCGCTGTTCGGTGTCGCCTCCGGCAGGATCAGCATGTCGGCCAATTCGGCCATCCCAGCTTTCAGGCGGGCGAAGTTCGCCTTGCGCGCCTCGATGAAGCCCTCCAGCCGGTCCATCTGGCCCAGCCCAACGGCGGCCTGCATATCGGTAATCTTCAGGTTGTAGCCGATATGGGAGTAAATATACTTGTGGTCGTAGCCGTGCGGCAGATCGCCGAGCTGCCAGTTGAAGCGCTGCTTGCAGGTGTTGTCCTGGCCCGGCTGGCACCAGCAGTCGCGTCCCCAATCGCGGAAGGATTCCAGCGAGCGCTTCAGCTTGGCGTTGCCGGTGAAGACCGCCCCGCCCTCGCCCATCGTGATGTGATGTGCCGGGTAGAAGCTGAGGGTGCCGACGTCGCCGAAGCTGCCGACCAGCTTGCCGTCATAGCGCGCGCCCAGCGCGTCGCAGCAATCCTCCACCACCCATAACCCGTGCTTCTCGGCGACGCGGGTGACGGCGGCGAGGTCGAAGGGGTTGCCCAGCGTGTGGGCCAGCATGATGCCGCGGGTACGTGGCCCCACCGCCTCTTCCAGCAGCCGCATGTCCATGTTGTAGGTCGGGATGTCGACGTCGAGGAAGACCGGGACCATCCCGTTCTGCAGGATCGGGTTCACCGTGGTTGGGAAGCCGGTGGCGCAGGTGATGATCTCGTCGCCAGGATTCAGCGCGCGGTCGCCCAGCAGCGGCGAGGTCAGCGCAGTCAGCGCCAAGAGGTTGGCCGACGAGCCGGAATTAACCGTCAGAACGTTACGGGCTCCGAGGAACTCGGCCAGCCGCTTTTCGAAGGCATCGTTGAAGCGGCCGGTGGTCAGCCAGAAATCGAGGGCGGAGTCCACCAGCAGCGCCATCTCCTCGCCGCCATAGACCTTGCCGCTGACGGGGACCGGCGAGCGTTCGGCGTCGAAGGGCCGGTCGGCATGGGCGACCTCCGCATATTCGGCCACCAGATCGAGGATCCGGCGGCGCAGATCTTCCCGGCGATCCGCGGAGCCGGCCGGCGAGGAGGAAGAGGAGGTCATGACGGTCTCACGGAAGGAACGGTGATGCGGAAGGGCGCCGGCCGCCTCAGGCGACCGGACGGGCCTCGTTATACGCAAGAAGCTGGGCCGACATAAGGGCGGGGATGTCCCCGCCGCGGCCATAGGCGCGATACCACTCGACGGTGCGGGCCAGCGTCTCCGCCAGATTCCAGCGCGGCGCCCAGCCCAGCCGCTGCCGCGCCTTGGCGCAGTCGAGCGCCAGGAAGCGATTCTCGTGCGGGCCGGCGGGGCCGCTGTTGTCGATCCAGGCGGCACCGTCGCCCCACAGCGCGGCAAGCCGGTCGGCCACCCAATGGACCGGGCGGGCGCTGCCCTCGGCCGGGCCGAAGTTCCAGCCCTCGGCATGGGTCGCCGGCTCGGTCCAGGCAGCTTCGGCCAGCATCAGATAACCGTGCAGCGGGTCCAGCACATGCTGCCAGGGCCGGGTTGAATGACGGTTGCGCACCACCGCCGGACGGCCGTCCAGGAAGGCGCGGATCAGGTCAGGGACCAGCCGGTCCTCCGCCCAGTCGCCGCCGCCCACCACGTTGCCGGCGCGGCCCGACACCAGGGCGACCGGGCTTTCCCCCGGCAGGAAGAAGGACTGGCGGAAGGCGGCGGTCACCAGTTCCGCACAGCCCTTGCTGTTGCTGTACGGGTCGCGGCCGCCCATCGGCTCGGTCTCGCGATAGCCCCAGACCCACTCGCGGTTCTCATAGCATTTGTCGCTGGTGACGTTGACCACCACGCGCACACTGTCGATCCGGCGCACCGCATCGAGCAGATGCACCGTGCCCATGACGTTGGTGGCGTAGGTCTCCACCGGGTCGCGGTAGGAGCGCAGCACCAGCGGCTGGGCCGCCATGTGGATGATGATGTCGGGGTGGGCGGCGGACAGCGCCGCCTCCAGCCGATCGCGGTCGCGGATGTCGGCGATCTCGTTGCGGTGCAAACGCTCGCGCAGGCCCGCCGCCTCGAACAGGCTGGGGCTGGTTGGCGGCTCCAGCGCGTAGCCAGTGACGCGGGCTCCCATGGCGGAGAGCCAGAAGCCGAGCCAGCTTCCCTTGAAGCCGGTGTGGCCGGTCAGGAAAACCGACTTGCCGGACCAGAAGGACGCACTCGCGGACATGTGCGCGCTCATCGGGGCGGTCACCAGCTCTTCCAAGGCGGGTTGCCGGCGATCCACAGATCCTCCAGCAGGCGCTTGTCGCGGATGGTGTCCATGCACTGCCAGAAGCCGTCATGCTTCCAGGCATGCAGTTGGCCGTCCTCGACCAGACGGCGCAGCGGCTCCTGCTCCCACATGGTGTCGTCGCCGTCGATGTAGCGGCCGACCGTCGGCGACAGCACGAAGAAGCCGCCGTTGATGCGGGCGCCGTCGCCGGGCAGTTTTTCCTGGAAAGCAGAGATGCGGTCGCCCTCCAGTTCCACCAGACCGTAGCGGCCGGGCGGATGCACTACAGTCATGGTGGCGGCGCGGCCATGGGCCTTGTGGAAGGTGATCGCAGCGGAAATGTCCACGTTGCCGACGCCGTCGCCGTAGGTGAGGCAGAAGGCTTCCTCCCCCTCCAGATAGGGCAGCACCCGCTTGATGCGGCCCCCGGTCAAGGTGGATTCTCCGGTTTCGACCAGGGTGATGCGCCAGGGTTCGGCAAGGCGGCGGTGAACCTCGATCGTGTTGGTTCGCAAGTCGATGGTCACGTCCGAATTGTGAAGAGAATAGCTGGAGAAATATTCCTTGATGGCATAGCCTTTGTAACCCAGACAGATGACGAAGTCATTGATGCCGTGAGAGGAATAAATCTTCATGATATGCCAGAGGATCGGCTTGCCTCCGATTTCCACCATTGGCTTCGGACGCAGGTCCGTTTCTTCGGAAAGCCGCGTTCCAAGGCCGCCGGCAAGTATTACAGCTTTCATTTTCTGCAGCTCTTCCAGTTCAGAAATGGGCCTTGGTAGACTATTAATCAACCCATGAAAAAACGGTCAAGCACCGACGTTCGGGCTCGTCCATGGACTCCAAAGGTCACGGTGAAGAGTTGTCTCACTGCCACCAGGCGTGATCGTCGGTGATCTCGGGTTCGGGGATATGGATGTCGCTGCCCGGCGGCAAGGCGACGAGGTTGACGGCGCCGACCCCGCCGAACAGGTCGGTGGAGTTGCCGGCGAAGTTGTCGGGATGGAACAGGCGGGCCGTGTGCCACCAGACCCGGTAGCCCATCGACCGGATCAGCCCGATCAGGGCGGGCGAGCAGTCGCGCCGGTCGTTCTCGACATACAGCACCGGCCGGTGGCGCGCGATCAGCCCGCTGGCTCCGCGCAGCACCGCCTCCTCCATGCCCTCCACGTCGGCCTTCAGCAAGCGGCAGGACGGCAGGTTCAGGCTGTCCAGCGTCACCAGCGGAACCAGCTCGCCATGGTCCCACCCGCCGAGGCCGAGGGCGCCGAAATTGTTGGAGCAGTTCGGGTCGAGCGTCGGCACCCGGATGGTGCCGGCCTCGCTTCCCACCGCCATGCGCCGAGCCCGCACGCTGGTCACGCCGTTCAGGGCCAGATTGGCGGAAAGCAGGTTGAACAGCATCTCCTGCGGCTCGAAGGCGATGACGGTGCCCGATGGCCCGACGATGCGGGCCAGCGGCAGGGTCTGGGCGCCGATGTTGGCCCCAACCTCGACCACGACGTCCCCCGGACGCACGACCGAGCGGAACAGGGCCACCTCATACTCGGCATATTCGCCGTAGAGATCGAGGGAGCGGCCGACATAGCGGTCATTGCGGTTGTAGACCATCAAGCCGTGACGGCACGGGCGCATGCGGTTGAAGCCGCCTTCCAGATCCACCGGCCCACCGATCATCCACCCGCTCCCATCCGACCCGGCCAAGCTGGCCGCATACCACGCCCCCTGCTGTAGCCAAAGCAGGACCCGGAAGCCACGACTTTCCGCCCACGCGCCCGCTGTCCCCGCCTCGCCGGTACCCAGGGTCCGGCATTTCGCCATGGCACCCGGCCGGGGGAGGCGCTACACCTAGCCCCCGTCGCCACCCTCGGCAGTCCCTTCGGGAGAGCAGCCCCATGTGCGGTTTCGCCGGCTTCGCCGGACCCGGCGGCGAGCGCGACCTCGCCGTCATGACCAGAATCATCCGTTACCGCGGTCCCGACGACGACGGCGTCCATATCGACACCGGCGGCGCCTTGGCCGTGCATCTGGGATTCCGCCGCCTCGCCATCATCGACATCGAGGGCGGCCATCAGCCGATGGCCACGGCGGAAGGCGATCTGGTCATCGTCTACAACGGCGAGATCTACAATGCGCCGGAGCTGCGCCGCGCGCTGGAGCAGGCCGGCCACCGCTTCGTCACCGACCATTCCGACACCGAGGTGCTGCTGCACGGCTACCGGGAATGGGGCCTGGACATGCTGGAGCGGCTGAACGGCATGTTCGCCTTCTGCCTGTACGACCGCCGCCGGGGCCGGCTGGTCTTCGGCCGCGACCGTTTCGGCAAGAAGCCGCTGTTTTATGCCGAGACGGCGGACGGGCTGGTCTTCGCGTCGGAAGCCACCGCGGTGCTGTCGCACCCGTCGGTGCCGGACACGCTGGACCGCAAGGCCCTGGTCAAATATTTCGCCTACGGCTTCATCCCAGCGCCGCTGACCGCCCATGCCGCGGTGCGCAAGCTGCCGGGCGGCTGCAGCATGGTCTACGACCTGGCCAGCCGCCGGCTGTCGGTCAGCCGGTATTGGGAATACCGGATGGTGGTGGACGACCAGCCGCCGGGCAGCCCTGATGAGTGGGCCGAGGAACTGCGCGAGCTGCTGGACCGCGCGGTGGAACGCCGCATGCTGAGCGACGTGCCGGTCGGCTTCTTCCTGTCCGGCGGCATCGACAGCGCCGCCATCGTGGCGCTCGCGGCCCGGCACCGCGACCCGGTCACCATGAAGACCTTCACCATCGGCTTCGACGAGCCGAGCTTCGACGAGAGCGGCTATGCGGCCGACGCCGCGCGCCATTACGGCACCGACCATGCCTGCCGCACGCTGAATCTCGACACCGCGGCGGAAATGCTGCCGGAGTTGCTGGGCCGGCTGGACGATCCGATCGCCGATCCCTCCATCCTGCCGACGCATCTGCTGTCGCGCTTCGCCCGTGAACGGGTGACGGTGGCGCTGACAGGCGACGGTGGCGACGAGCTGTTCGCGGGGTATGACACCTTCGACGCGCTACGCACGGCGCGGCTCTACCACCATGCCGTCCCCCGCCCGCTGCACCGGCTGGCGGAGGCGGTGGCCCACCGGCTGCCGCGGTCGGACCGCAATATGAGCTTCGACTTCAAGCTGCGCCGGGCGCTGCGCGGGCTGGGGCACCGGCCGGCGCACTGGATGCCGGCCTGGCTGGGGCCGGCGTCGGTGGAGGAGGTCTCGCGGCTGTTCGGCGTCGAGCTGACCGCCGACGAGCTGTATGACGAGGCCGACGCGCTGTGGCGCTCGGGCGCCAGCCGGCACGACGTCGACCGCTCCATCGAGTTCTACGGCCGCTTCTATCTGGGCGAGAATTTGCTGATCAAGGCCGACCGCGCCAGCATGTTCTGCTCGCTGGAGACGCGCTCGCCCTTCCTCGACCGCGACCTCGTCGCCTTCGTCAGCCGCCTGCCGGCCGGCGTGAAGCTCCAGCCGAACGGCATTCGGGGCGGCACGCGAAAATGGATCCTGAAGAAGGCGATGGCTCCACTGCTGCCGCCGGCGATCCTGTCTCGGCCCAAGAAGGGCTTCGGCATCCCCTTGAGCCGCTGGCTGCGCCACCTGCCCCAGCCGCCGCTGGAAACTGCGGCGCGCATCGGGGTGGACGGCAAGTGGCTGGCGGCGCGCTGGGACGAACACCGCAGCGGGCAGGCCGACCACCGCGGCCTGCTGTGGGCCTGGACGGCGCTCGCCACCGCGCTGGACCGCCCGGCCCAGACCCCGGCACCGACCCCGATGGAAAACGCCGTATGAGCCTAGACAGTCTGGATCGCTCGTTCCCCCGGACGCGCGGGGGCGCGGACATGCACGATGCTGCCCGTTCCGAGGTCCCCGCCGGCCGCGCGTCGTCGTCCGCCCGCACCCTGGTCGGGCTGCTGCTGGGGGTGGGGGCGCTGATCGTCGCCTATCAGTTCGGCATGAACATGCATGCCAGCACCGGCCTGCCCTATTGGGACGATTGGGGCTATTTCTTCGGCACCGCCCAGGGCGTGCAGCAGCCACTGACCTTCCAGTCGATCTTCGCCAAGGACAGCGACCATGTCGCACCCTTCTTCAAGCTGCTGACCCACGGGCTGTGGCAGGCCATCGGCGTCGATTTCCTCACCTTCCGGCTGGTCGGCTGGCTGGCCTTCGCTGCCATGCTCGCCGCTTACGCCCTGGTGCTGCTGCGGGACTGCGTGCGCTCGGCCTGGGATGGGGTGCCGGTGGCGGCGGCCGGGCTGTTCCTGACCGGCACGTTGAACAACGAGTATTTCTATTACCAGCACATGGGGCTGGCCCAGCCGATCTTCTTCACCTGCCTGTTCCTGTTCCTCCATACGCTGGCCCGCGGGCGGCTGGTGCTGGCGACGCTGTTCCTGCTGGCTTTCGGTTCCACCGGTGTGTTCGGCGCCAGCTATGCCCTGGGGGCGGCCGGAGCGGGGGCGGTGCTGGCCCTGCGCCGGGACGGGGAGCGTGATGGCCGGACGCTGGTGGCGGTCGGCGGCGGTCTGCTGCTGACCGCGGCGATGCTGTGGATGACCTTCCACGGCTCCTACGCCAACCACACCGGCCAGCCGCTGGTGCTGCCCTGGCATAGCGGCTTCTGGGCCTTCCTGCTGGGCGCCTTCGCCACCGCCGCCGGCCTGCCGGTGGAGGCGGTGGGAGCCCCGCTGTCGCTGGCGGCGGGAGCGGCGGCCCTGGCGCTCTGCCTCATCCCGGCGGCGGGCCTGCTGCTGGGCCGCGCCGGGCGGGAGAGGCCCAATGCCGCGCTCGCCATTTCCGGGCTGATCGCCGGGACGGTGATCGTCACCATGACCACCGCGCTGGGCCGGGCCGGGCTGTGCGGCGAGGGCATCGCCAACGCCATGCGCTGCGGCACCATCCCGCGCTACGCCTATCCGGTGCTGCTGGCCTTCCCCGCCGCGGTCGCCGGCTGGACCCTGCTGTTCGGCCGCCGCACGAGGGTGGGAGCCGGGGCGGGAGCGTTTGCCGGGCTGGTGCTGGCGGCGGCGCTCGCCGTCGGCCATGGCGCCGGGACGGACGCCTTCTGGCGGCACTGGAGCGTCGCCGGCCTCAACCGCATGGTGGCGGAGCGCGACGGGGCGGCGGAGCGCTGCGTCGCCACCTATCTGCAAGCCATCCGCAAGCCGGCTGGGATGGACTGGAGCCAGCCGCTGGTCTGCCCGTCCGCCTCGCCGCGCAACATCGCGCCGTTCCTCCAGGCCGCCTACGATCTGAAGGCCGATTTCGTGCAGACGATCCTCGCCGATGCTGCGAGCCGGCCGGAGCGGGGAACGCTGGCCACTCTGTTGCAGGCGGGCAAGCTGGATGAAGCCTCGGCACAACTGCGGCTGGACATAGTGCCGCGCGACGGCGGCCAGGGGGGCGGACTGCTCGGCTCGCTCGACCGCTTCACGCAGCTTCCCTCCGGCTCACTGGCGGCACTCGGCTGGGCGGTCGATGCGGCGGTGCCGGCGCCGGCGGCCTTCGTCCTGCTGGGGGTGGGCGACCGCATCGTCGCGACCGCCCCGACCGGCGGTGCGCGGCCCGACGTCGCAACGGTCCTCAAGGACGGGCGGATGACCGACAGCGGCTTCGCCCTGCCCATTCCGCCCGAGCTGGCCGGCCAGCGGGTGCGGCTGTTCGTGCTGGGCCATGACGGCGAACTGAAGGAACTGACGCCGCCCGGCGGGGTGGCGGCGACGCCCTGACGATGCCCTGATGCGAAAAGGCCCCGCACCGGGAACGGTACGGGGCCTTTTCTTTATCGGGACCGATCAATCGCGGAGGCTGCGGTCCGGCGGAGGCTGTTCGTCGAAGTTCAGCATGGTCTTGATCGAATAATGGCTCTTGCCCTGGCTTTCAAAATAGATACGGACCAGCAGCTCGGCCAGCAGCCCCATCAGGATGCACATCACGCCGGTGACCAGCCCCATCGTCACCAGGAGCGGCAGCGGCGTCAGGATGAAGGAGATGCCGTCGACCAGCTTCAGGTAGATGGCATAGATGCCGGCCAGCACCGACAGCCCCATGAACATCAGGCCGGCGAAGCCGAAGATGTAGATCGGCTTGGTCTCGTACTGGGTCAGGAACTTCACGACGACGAGGTCGAGCACGACCTTCAGCACGCGCTCCAGCCCGTATTTCGACTGGCCGTGGCGGCGCGGGTGATGGCGCACCGGCATCTCGGTCAGCTTGGCGCCCTGCCAGCGGGCGTAGATCGGCACGAAGCGGTGCATCTCGCCATAGAGCCGGTAGCCCTGGAGCATCTGGCGCCGGTAGGCCTTCAGCGTGCAGCCATAATCGTTCAGCTTCACGCCGGAGATGGTGGAGATCAGCTTGTTGGCCATCCGGCTCGGCAATGTGCGCAGCAGGAAACCGTCCTGCCGGTCGGCGCGCCAGCCCGACACCACGTCGTAGCCCTCGTCCAGCTTCGACAGCAGGCCGGCGATGTCCTGCGGGTCGTTCTGGAGATCGCCGTCCATCGGCACGATGACGTCGCCGCGGGCATGGTCGATGCCGGCCATCATCGCCGCGGTCTGGCCGACGTTGCGGCGGAAATTGATGACGCGGATGCGGCTGTCGGACGCCACCCGCTGCAACTCCGCCTCCGTCCCGTCGATGGAGCCGTCATTGACGAAGATGACCTCGAAGCTGCGCCCCAGCCCGTCGAGCGCCGGGATCAGCCGGCCGCACAGAGGGGCGATGTTGTCCTCCTCGTTATAGACCGGGATCAGGACCGAGACGGAAACCGTGCCGGTGTCCGTGGTGGCGGATCCGGGGGCAAGCAGGAGGGTCATCGAACGGGTCCGGAGGCTGCTGTCATCTGTGGGTGCGATGCCGGGCCATGGTATGGCCGCAGGATCCGGCGAGCGCAACGGCTAATTGGGGCGCGGACTTGGCACGGCTCCCTGATCAAGGACAATGCCATGCGACGATGCCGCATCCCCTACAGATTTGGATGCCGCCTCAATCACGGAGTTGGAGGCACCACCCCCAGAAGCTCATCGGTTGTTTCGCGACGCTGGAAGGGCGTGTATTTGATCAACGCCGCATCGATTATCATCGACTTCCTGAACACGAAACATGTTTCTGTGTTGAACTCATAATCTTCGGCAACACCTAAATAAAGCTCATTCCAATCCTTCCATCTCACCCGTTCCAGGACGGACTTTCTAATGGATGGAAGACCGGATGCCACTTTCCATCCCGTAAAATGGCCATATGTGCTTTGTTTTTCCTTACATGACAGAAACCATCCTCCAGAAAAATTCTCATTGAATATATCATGATTCCAACGAACATTGAAATTTGTTGGTCTGTCTTGATTATATTGCGGAAATTCTTCTCCATCCATGATCATGGTATGGTTCAGGTGAACGATGTCCTGCGCTTCGAACATTGCCCTTATTATGGCGATGCGCTGCGGATGCACCTCATCGTCGGCATCCTGGTAGGAAATTACTTCATGAATTGCCCTCATCGAGCCGGCTTGCCGATTTGGCCCATGCCGCATGCGACCGTCATGCTTGATCAGGGTGAAATCGTCGAAAGCGGTCCCGATTGCGCCAACCTCGGACACGGCAGCTTTTGAGGCGAGAGGCGCCAAGCTCAGCGAGACGATCACCTGATCGGGTTTCACAGGTGCCGACGCATAGGTTTGGAGCAAGCGGGGAACGCAGGCAACGTCCCTGTGCGTGCATGGGATAACCAATGAAACTTTCATCCTGCCTACCCTATTGATCGGGCCTTCCCGATTGGCCCCGCTGATTGACTGGATTCGTCATGGCTCAAGACAGCGGCCATGTCCACTTCCGCGATCATGGCATTCAGGATGATCATCGATCGTCCGCCGGAATCCTTGTGGGAGGCTGTGCGTTCCAGTCGATCCCTCCGACGCCCTCGCGCGGCCCGGCCCCAGGCCGGCTGCGCAGGACCGTCAGGTCGATGACGGCGCCCAGCAACGCGACCATCGCCTGGAAGGCGAGGATGCCGAAGCCCAGCGCCAGCGACTGGGCATGCGGCACCCCGACCAGATCGAGCAGCCCGACCAGCGACGCCTCGCGCAGGCCGATGCCGGCGACGGTGACCGGCATCAGCACGATCACCGACATCAACCCGATCACCGCGCTCCACACCGAAAAGGGCTGGTCGATGCCCACCGCCAGGCCGAGCGACTGGCTGCCAGCGACCGCCGCCACCTGCACCGCGATCCCGACGGCGACCGACAGCAATGCCCGCCCCGGCCGGCGTGCCTGGTCGCGCCAGGCTTCCAGAAAGCGGCGCAGCGGGCCGAGGAGCCAGGCTTCGCGCTTCGGCCCGGCACGCCAGCCCAGCAGACCCAGAAGCAGCGTGCGCGCCGGCGCCCAGGCCAGCAAGGCGGTCGCCGCGACCAGCCCGGCCAGCACCAGCACCACCGCCACAAGCAGCCCGTCGCCGAAGCGTGCCGACTGCACCGCCAGCCCGCTGCCGGTCAACAGCAGCAGCCCGGCGATCCCCGTCACCTTGTCGAAGGCCACCGCCGAGACGATGCGGCCGCTGCCGATCTCTCCCTGCCCTTCGCCCCGCCCTTCGTCGCGGCTGAGGCGGTAGGCCTTCACCGCCTCCCCCGCCAGTTGGCCCGGCAGCACCAGCGCATAGAGCTGCGCCACCAGCGTGTAGGCAAGCAGCCGCCCCGCCCGCAGTTCCGGCAGCAGCACCCGCAGCTTCAGCGCGTTCAGCACATGCATCAGGAAGAACAGCAGGCCGGCGAGCGCCATCAGCCCCGGCGAGGCCACCGCCAGCACCCGCACGACCTCCGCCACGTCGACCCGCCACAGCAACAGGGCGACCAGCAGCACGCTGACCAGGGCCTTCAGGCGGGGGCGCATCTAAAGACACCTTTTCATGAAATCATGATGTGATGAAATAAAACCATACCCTCCCTTCATGGGCCCGGCGGAGCGAAGACCCGCCGGGCCCATGAAGGGAGGCAGGAAACTCACGACCCCGGCCGGCGGGCCAGCACGTAGATGTAGTCGCCGTGCGACCAGGAGTTCAGGCGGAAGATGTGGTACAGCGCCTCGGCGAGGAAGCGGCGGCCGGGACCGTAATCGCCCTCGGTGCCCTGGCCGCTGGCGGCCCCCAGCACGTTGCGGTAGAGCGGCGAGAAGAAGGGGAAGCCCCATTCCACCACCCGTTCGATCTCCAGCCCGACCGACTTGATCTTGGCCTGCAGCTCGCCGCGGGCATAGTTGCGGTGGTGGCCGACCGTGCGCTCGAAGTCGCGCATCCGGCCCTGCAGGGTGGAGACCAGCAGGTAGCGGCCGGTCATGGCGGCGAGGTTGCGGAGTGCCGCGACATCGTCCTCGATATGCTCGACCACGTCGGTGCAGACCACCAGGTCGAAGCGGCGGTCGAGATGGCCGGCGGCGACGTCGAGCAGGCCGAACTCGGCATTGGGCGCCCTGCGGCGGGCGACGTCGATGGCCTTGGCGGCGAAGTCGAGGCCGGTGTAGCTGGCCTGCGGCTTCAGCGGCATCAGGGTGGCGAGCAGCGAGCCCTGGCCGCAGCCGACGTCAGCCAAGCTGTCGTAATTCAGCGGGCGCACCATCTCGGTGACGATGCGGCGCAGATGCCGGCCGGTCGGGCCGTATTTGCGCATGTCGTTCCAGCGACGCTCCCAGCTGTCGTCGTAATCGACGCCACCGGGATGGTCAGCCGCCGCCGCGGGCAAGGGAGTGGAGAGGGGAGTGGCGGACTTGAATGCGTCGTCGCTCATGCGGGCCTCCGGCGCAGGATGAATTCGTTGCAACCCGTCGGCACGCGCGGCGGACGGACCTCCAGCATGTCGAAGCCGAGCGCGTCCATCCGCGCCCGCACCTCGTCGGCACTGGCATATTCGTAGGGGTAGCCGCCGAGCCAGTCGGTGACGTCCACCCAGAACTCCATGCCGCGCTCCTTGCGCAGCGGGTTGGCTCCGGTGATCGCCCAGGTCGCCAGGAACATCAGTGAGCCCAGCGTCCAATCCCAGACTTTCCGCAGGAAGCTCGGCGACAGGTTGTAGACGATCTTGATCAGGGTCCAGATCGGCGAGGTCCAGTGGCGGTTGTAGAGCGCCAGCACGAAGGTACCGCCCGGCGCCACCAGCGGCGCCACCGTCTCGATCGCCGGCCACATGGAGCCGGTGTGGTGCAGCGAGCCCCAGGCATAGACCACGTCGAAGCGGCCGAGCGAGCCGGCGAAGCTGCTGTCCAGCGCAGACCCGCGGCGGAACTCGATGCGGTCGGCCAGATCCGGTGCGAAGCGGCCCAGGTTGCGGCGGGCGACCTCGACCCCGGTGGGGTTGACGTCGAAGCCCAGCGCACGGGAAACGCCCAGCTTGCCGGCGGCGATGGTGAACAGGCCGGA
Organism: Azospirillum sp. TSH64; assembly: GCF_003116035.1. Classification (GTDB taxonomy): domain Bacteria; phylum Pseudomonadota; class Alphaproteobacteria; order Azospirillales; family Azospirillaceae; genus Azospirillum. Next base: position 177,052 of record NZ_LGQW01000015.1, on the reverse strand, counting down.
GCCGGAGCCGACGTCGCAGAAGCTGGCGTCCTTCAGCCGGTCGGTCCCGACCAGCCCCTTCAGGCTGTCGATGGCCGCCACCAGCCGCGGCTCGTCCAGCACCGTGCGCGAGTAATGGTCCCAGTTCTCGCCGAAATCGAAGGCCAGGGCGGATGGTCCGGCCGGGGTGCCGCCCCTGCCTTCCGCCGTCTTCACCGGTTCCGCCACGCTGTCCGATCCCTTGCTGTCCGATCCGCTCTGCCGCGCCGCCATACGCTCCCGAAAGCCATCGGATGTCAACAGCACGTCAAGCGGGGGGCGTGGCGGCACATATCCTTGGAGGGGCGGAGAGCGGGAGCCAAGATGAACACGGACGTCACGGATGTGGCGTTGCGGGGCAGTCGCTCCCCGGGACGGCAGAGGCGCCGCCAAGATCAGAAAAATCCGTGAAATCCGTGTTTTAATCTGTGACATCCGTGGAGCTGTTGCAAAGCCTTCCCGCACTTCGCGCGGGAACTCGAACGCCTCACTCCGCCTGCGCCGACCGGACACGTCCCGCCGCGGCGCGGCCGACGAGCGCCAGATCGCGGTAGGCGGCGGCAACGGCCCGCCAGGAAAAATGCTCGACCACCCGGCGGCGGCCGCCCTCACCCAGGCGGCGGCGCAGGGCCGGATCCTCAGCCAGGCGTGCCAGTGCCGCGGCAAGCGCCGGCGTGTCGTCGGCGTCCAGCATCAGGCCGGTCTCCTCCTCCACCACCAGATCGCGGTTGCCGGCGATGCGGGTCGCCACCACGGGCAGGCCGGCAGCCATCGCCTCCAGCACCACGTTGGGCATGCCCTCGTCGCGCGAGGGGAAGACGAAGATATCGGCGGCGCGGTAGGCGGCGGGAAGCTCGTCGCGCCCGAGCCAGCCGCGGAAGGCGATACGCTCCGACAAGGCGAGCCGGGCGGCCTGCGCCTCCAGCTCCGGCCGCGCCGGGCCATCGCCGACAATGGTCAGGCCGATGCGGCTGCGCGTCCCGGCGGGCAGGGATGCGAGCGCCTCGAACAGCACGTCCAGCCCCTTCTGCCGCACCACCCGGCCGACGAACAGCAGCGACAGGCGGTCACCGGCATTTCCGCCATCGGCCGTCTTCGGATCGACTGTCTTTGGATCGGCCGGCCCGGCATCGGCCGGCGAGAAGCGGGTGGCGTCGACACCGTTGGGGATGATGGCGATGGGCTGGTCCGGGGCGAAGCGGCGGGCAAGCCCGGCCAGCCCATCGCTGTTGGCCACGACGGCGGAGGACCGGCGCCACAGCCAGCCGATCACCGGCCCGGCCAGCCGGTGGTAGAGCGAAATGCCGTCATACTGGAAGCCCGGCACGTCACCGCCGCGCAGGCTGACGACATAGGGCACGCCGGACAGCGCCTTCACCATCCAGGCGGCAGGGCCGCAGGGCAGGCCGAAATAGGCGATGGTGGCGTCCGCACGCCAGCGGGCGGCGATCAACGGCGCCATCACCAGCGAGCTGGCGAGGAAGGCCAGCATCTCCACCACCGAACTGCGGTCGCGGCGGCGGCGCAGGGTCGGGATGCGGCGAATCTCGACCCCGTCGGCCCGCCGTTCCACCCGCGGCAGGTCGCCGAAGGCGGAGGTCAGCACCAGCACCTCTTCGCCCAATGCCGCCAGTTCGCGGGCGGTGTTGTCGGTGGCGTTGGCCGCCCCGCCGCCGAGCGGCGGAAACTCGTAATTGATCAGCAGAAGCCGCGCCATGCCGTCCGCCACACTCCCCGTTCGACGAGCGCCATTGATGCGGGGGCGGGGAGTGCGATGCAACAGCCATCACGCGGAGAGCAGCGGTTCGCGACGGATGGAAGCCTGGGGACCACCGGGGCCGACAGGATGGCGGGGGTCGCCCTTCGCAGAAGCCGGCATCTTCATGCCCCGGCATCTTCATGCTACTGATCCCGCCGTTCCCCAACCGAAGCGCCGCGGCCCCCATGAACATCGAGCAAGCCTTCACGATGGCGGTCGGCCTCCAGAAAGCGGGCCGTGCCGACGAGGCCGGGAGGCTCTATGCCCAGATCGCGGCCAGCGATCCGCATTTCGCCCCTGCCGTCAACAACATGGGGCTGCTGCATGCCTTGGCCGGCCGGAAGGAAACGGCGGTCGCCCTGCTGCGACGGGCCTTGGCGCTGGTTCCGGGATCGTTGAACAGCTGGAACAATCTGGCATCGCTGCTGACCCAGCTCGACCGGCGGGAGGAGGCGGTCCGGACCTACCGGATCTCCGCAAGGCTCGATCCCGCCCAGCCGGCGGTGCTGAACGAACTGGGCCTTCTGCTGGAGCGGTCGAAACGCCCGGACGAGGCACGCGAGGCCTTCGCCCGCGCGGCGGCGCTGGACCCGATGGAGGCGGAATATGCCAACAACCTCGGCGCCATGCTGCGCACCGACCATCGGCTGGAGGAGGCCACAGGCTGCTTCCGCCGGACGATCGCGCTGAACCCGCAGCACAGCGGCGCCTACAGCAACCTGGGGTCCACGGTGAAGGACCGGGGCAGCTTCTGGGCGGCGCTGCTGGCTTTCCGCCGGGCCACGACGCTGGAGCCGGATTTCGCCGGCGCCCATTGGAACGAATCCCTGGTCCGGCTTCTGCTGGGCGATTTCGTCCGGGGCTGGCGGGGTTATGAATGGCGCTGGAAGCATGGCCAGCTGCCCTCGCCGCAGCGCAGCTTCTCCAAGCCGCGCTGGGACGGATCGCCGCTGCGGGGCCGACGGCTGCTGGTCTATTGGGAACAGGGCTTCGGCGACGTGCTGCAATGCGTGCGCTACCTGCCGCTGCTGGCGCAAATGGTCGGGGCGGAGAAGGGGGGGGAGGACGGCGAACGGCCCATCCTCCTGGAATGCCAGCATGCGCTGCTGCCGGTGCTGCGCAGCCTGCCCGGCGTCACCGTGGTGCTGACCGGGGCGCCGCTGCCCGATTTCGATGTCCAGCTCCCGGTGATGAGCCTGCCGGCCCTGTTCGGCACCCGGCTGGAGACCGTGCCGTCCCGCGTTCCCTACCTGTCGGCGGAGCCCGATCTGGTTGCGCGCTGGGGCGAGCGGCTGAAGGGGTTGGCAAGGGACGGGGGCGGCCTGAAGGTGGGCATCGTCTGGGCCGGATCGCCCACCCACGGCAACGACAGGAACCGCTCCATCGGGCTGGCCCCCTTCGCCCGGCTGGCCGCGATCCCCGGCGTCAGCCTGGTCTCCATCCAGAAGGGGCCCACCGAAGGGCAGGCGGCAAACCCGCCGGGCGGCTTCCCGCTTTTGAACCTGTCGCCCGACATCAAGGACTTCGCCGACACCGCCGCAATCATGGCGAACCTCGATCTCGTGGTCTGCGTCGACACCTCCGTCGCCCATCTCGCCGGAGCGCTTGGCGTCCCGGTCTGGGTCCTGGTGCCCTTCGCCCCGGATTGGCGCTGGATGCTCGACCGCGAGGACAGCCCCTGGTATCCGACCATGCGCCTGTTCCGGCAGGCAAGGCCGCAGCACTGGGACGACACCATCGACAGGCTGGAGCGCGCACTCCGCGAACGCGCCGCCGGATAAGGGGCACCGGCAAAATCGGGTTCCCCAACGGGATCGGGGGCCATGCCCCGCCCGCTGCGTCCGTCATCCCCCCGGCCTGCCTGTGCGGGCGGCCTGTGCGGGCGGGCGGCGCATCCGGGAACGCGGATATAAAAGTGCCACGCCGGAGTAACCGGCGTGGCACAGTTTCGGCTGGAACCCTTTCCCGGGTCCATACAGACATTTGATGATATTTGGCGAACTGTTCAAGCGCCTTCTCCTGAACGGCATCGTTTTGGCTTGGTATCGCCTCTATATTTCCGCAGGGCGGTGGTGGACCCGCATTTGTGGTACCGGCCACCCTCCCGGCATCGACCGTTCAGGGCCGGTGAACCGCGACTCGGGGGAAGCGATCCGGTCGGACGGAAGGCATGATGGCGGTCATGCTGGCCGCTTGTCAGCCGGACGGGTGTCATGGGATGAAAGCCGCCCCAGCCTGAAAGACCGACCGCCATGCCCCCCGTCCCGCCGCCTGCCGATCTCCAGAGCGATTTGGACGCCGCACGCGACGCCGAGCGGACGGGCGGACCCGAAACCGCCATGGCACTCTATCGCCGGGTGCTGGAACGTGACGTGGAAGAGGGTGGAGCCGGAGTGGCGGTGGCCCATGACGCGCTCGCCCGGCTGCTGGTCGGACAGGACATGGCGGAGGCGGCCGGCCATGCGCTCGCCTCCTGGCAGTTGACGCCCGCCGATCGGACCCGGCGCTCCAACCTGTGGCAGCTTCTGACCCATTTGGGCAAAGCCGAAGACGTCGCCCGCTTCCAGGGCCGCGACGACTGCGTCGGGCTGGTGGCGCTGGGCAACGCACTGCGCCGCGACGGGCAGGGGCTGCGCGCCGAGCGTGCCTACCGCCGGGCGCTGGAGCTGTATCCGGAGGTCTCCTTCACGCTGAGCCGGCTGGCCTGCCTGTGCGCCGAACAGCACCGGCTGGAGGAGGCCGACGCCCTGTTCCTCCAGGCGGCGGAGCGCCATGGCGGACGCGATGCCGTCACCCGCACCGCCCCGGCCTTCCTGGCATCCCTGCGCGACGGACCGCCGCCGGCCGGCATCCGCGCCACGCTTGCCGAAGGGGCGGGAAGCGACGACCGGCCGCTGGTGGTCTACGCATCCTGCGACGCGGTCTATGCGCGCAAGTTCCTGCCGACCATGGTGCGGTCCATCGTCGAGGACAGCGGCCTGGACTGCGCCATCGCCCTGCACCTGATCAATCCCGACGCGGAGGCGGAGGCGACGGTGGCGTCCCTGGCCGCCGCCCATGGCGCCGGGCGCTTCATCGTCCTGCGCGAGACCATCGACCTGACGCCGCTGGGCGACAATGCCAAGACCTATTACGCCTGCAGCCGTTTCCTGGTGCTGCCCGACCTGCTGTCCCGCTGGAGGCGGCCGGTGCTGATGCTGGACGTCGACCTGATGGCGATCCGTGACCTGAACCCGCTGCTGGCGGCCTCCGCCCACTCGGACCTGGGGATGATGAGCCATGCGCTGAAGCGGCTGGACATCTGGAGCCTGCTCTACGCCGACGTGCTGCACATCCGGCCGACCGCGGGGGCGCTGCGTTTCCTCGACCTGACCCGGCGCTATATCCGCCATTTCCTGGATCGCGGCCTGCCGGTCTGGTTCCTCGACCAGGCGGCGCTCGCCGCCGTGCATCTGGCCGGCTTCACGGCGGAGGCGGCCCCGCGCCTGACCGTCTATCCGGCCGACATCCACAGCAGCACGGTGATGGTCGATGGCGAGGGCCGCTATTGGACCGACGACAGCGCCTATTTCTATTCGGTCCGCGCCACCGGCGGCGGCCAGCACGCGATGCACCGGCTGAAGCGCCGGGCCGGGACCACCGCCGACGTCAAGCCCGGATAAGGCCGGGCGGCGCCGGCCCGCCTCAGCGGATCCAGCCCATCTCCCGGAAGCGGTCGAGGTTGTCGCGCACCAGCCGGGGATGACGGTCGAGCGGCACGACCTCGTACCCTCCACGGGCACCGGGGGCACCTTCGGGCAGGATGCCGCCGCCGTCGAGGAAGCTGGCGACGTCCGCCATGTTGCCTTCGCCGAAGGACTGGGCATGCTCCTGGTGGGCGTAGGCGTTCAGCTTGGCGGCGAAGCGCGACACATCGCCCATCCAGCTGAAATGCCAGCCGGCGTCGCGGATGAAGTGGCCGATGTTCTGCTTGGCGAGGTAGCGCACGGCATTGGGGCCGGTCTGCCGGATGAAGCGGAAGGGCGCGGCCCCGGCGGCACGCCAGTCACGGGAGAAGCGGTAGTTCAGCCGGTAGAAGAACAGGTCGAGTTCGGTGGTGAAGACGGTGTCGAAGGCCGGCCCGCCGCCGCGCAGCCGCTCCACCACCTCGCGCCGCAGGATCTCGTCGACGTCAGAGACGATGACCATGTCGTCGTCGCGGCAGCCGTCCAGCCCACGCAGGATGGCGTCGCGCTGGTAGGCTTCCCGCTGCCAGGAGAAGGTGCCGACAAGCTCGTCCACCACCACGTAGCGGATCTTGTCCATGTAGGGTTGGAACCGCTCGCGATGGTCGCCGAAGGTCAGCGCCTTGGGCTCGCCGGAATGGGTGTGGGACGCCTCCACCACGACGAAGCGCTCGACCACGTCGTAGAGTTCGGCCAGCCGGACCTCCAGGATCTCGGCCTCGTTGAAGAAGGTGCAGCAGTCGAAGACCCGCCGGGATGCCGGTTCCGCCGGGACGGCCGGTCCCTCCGCCATGTCTGCGGTGGCCGCGTCTTCGGCGAAGGGATTGCCGGACAGCGGAAGAATGGGATTGCGTCCGAGCGCCACCGCATAGCCGACGAGCGACCGCATGCCGAGCAGGGTCGTCCAGCGCTGCGTGCGGGTCCAGCTGTCGATGCCGGGCGCCTCCAGCAGGCGTTCCATCGTTGCCGACAGGCTGTCGAAGGAGGCACGGGCCGCGGCCTGCCGGTCCATGTCGTAGACATAGGCATAGGCGAAGCCCTTCAGGCTCTCCAGCAACTCCTCGATGACGAGATACTGCTGGGCCTGCGCCTTGCGCTCCAGTCCGGCCGGACTGTTCCACAGGTCGAAACCCTGCTTGTGGGCCTCCAGGGCGTCACGATAGCCCTGCCGCTCCTGCTGCAGATCTCCCAGCCAATGCATCGCGGCCGCGGCCGCCTGCCAGCGCGCCTCCGTCCGGCCGGCGCCCTGCCACGCCTCCGCCTGAACCGTCATCCCGCGGCAACGGGTCAGGGCCTCCGCGTGGCCGGGCGGGCACAGCCGGCCGAGCGCCCCCAGGAGCGGAGCCGCCGGCCGGTCACGGCCAAGCCACTCGGCAAGGGCGCGGATGCCGGCCGGCATGGCGATATCGCGCAACTGGTCGCCATGGGCCGTCTCCGGGGCAAGCAGCAGGCCCCGGGCGATCGACATGGCCGCCACCGCCCCGTCGCCGTCGGCGCCGCGCTCGAATTGCCCGATGAGCAGATGCGCCTGGGCGATCGCCGGATCGAGGACCAGCAGCAGCCGGCAGGCACGCCTGGCGTCGCCGGTTCGCCCGGCATTCGCATCCTCCATGGCGCGCTGGAGGATCATGGAAACCACGGCTTCGCAGTTGGTGCGAAAGGTATCGCGCGGCGCGCCATACTCCGCGAGAAGGACGAAACACCAGACCGCCGCCTCGAGCCGGCCATGCCGGTAGGCGTCGCTCCCCTTTGCAAAGATGTCGGTCAGGACCGTTTTCGACAGCTCGACGGCGTCCGCATTCCCGGGCTCCCGCTGCAGGATGCGCCGCAGCCCTTCCATGGCGTGCCAAGGACGCCCCGCTTCGGTATCGGTCCGGACCTGGAGGAAGCTGGCGTCTGTCATGCGGCGGATCCTGGCGGCGGGATGGCTGAGGCGGATGGATTGAGCGGCTGAACACGGATCCGCAGGCAGGCGGCGGTCGATCCGGGCACGGCACAGCGTACCGCCGGCTGGGAGCCGCAACGGCTGGGCCGGGTGGCTATGCCATGGCGATGCCGGGGCTGACAAGCGCCGGGGCAGGGACGCACCGCCGTCCCGGCGTCTCTTCCCCTCCCCACAAAGCCATTTTATATTTAAATATCATGATTTCATGCTTCTTCTTCATGACGTGAAACCACTTCCATCTTTCCTGTTCTTGCGTGTAAATCCGCAAAGCTCCCGCTCGGGTCCCCCCGCTTTCCCCCTCTGCAACCGGGAACCACCGCATGGCTCGGATCATCAGTTTCGCCTCCACCAAGGGCGGCGTCGGCAAGACCAGTCTGGTCATGGCGCTCACCTCCGAACTGCGCCGGCGCGAGGCAAGCGTGCTTCTGCTCGACTGCGACCCCAACCGGCATCTGGCCGAATGGGCGCGGCGGCGGAACGATGCCGGGGTGCGGGTGCTGGACGAGATCACGGAATCGAACGTCCGCCAGACGGTGCAGGAGAACGCGCCGAGCTTCGACTACACGCTGATCGACCTTGCCGGCTTCGGCAACCTGACCATGCTCTACGCCTTCTCGGTCAGCGACGGGGTGCTGATCCCGACCCAGCAGTCCTTCATGGACGTGAAGGAGACGGTGCGCACCTTCAAGGTGGTGGCGGATTCCGTCGGTGTGCTGAAGCACACCCCAGCCTCCAGCGTGGTGATCGTCCGCACCCAGGCGGCCATCGAATCCCGCGTCGACCGCCATGCTCGCGGCCTGCTGGACGAACATGGCGTCCCGGCCTTCCGCACCGAACTGATCGAGCGTTCTCTCCTGAAGGAGATGACCTATACCGGGCACGGTCCGGGCGAGGTCAATCCCGACAGCAATGCCGACCTGAACGTCCGCGCCCTGACCGACGAGTTCGTTGCCTTCCTGGAAAGCTCACCGGCCAATCCGCTGATCCCGCGGGGGTGAGGCGGACCGGGCGGCCTCCGGAAGCTGTGGAGAAACGCCGTCGCGGCTTCAGGGCATGAGATAAGGTCATGTCCTTACTTGTATATTTCATGAAATGATTTTTATCGCATAGCCGGCGACCTGAGGGTGAGGCGGGGCTGCGTTTCCGCGGATTGGGCGCATCGGGACCGGGCCCCCAAACCGGTGGGCGGTCCGGTGCGGATTAGCTGAGAGAGTGGCTTGCGTTCTCCTCCGGCAGATGAAGGGGCACCATCACCCCGGCAGCGGGACGGCCAGGATCGGCATTTCATCACCATTTATCATGTCATGATTTTTAGGCATGACTTCCTGTTACGGTGAAAAGTGATGAAGGCATGAGGCTGGAGCGAGGCTGCGTCGACACGACCGGAGAAGCACAGCAACTCAGCCGCCCAAAACATGCCTTTTCATCATTTCATGGATTCCCGATAACGCTGGTATCCGGAAAGGCGGCATCCGCCAAATCATGACCGCCCAGCCCTGTGAAGGTTCAATTCCGACCGAGGAACGGCCGGGCGGGGCAGGGCAATCGCGTCTTACTGGATCCCCCTGCCAATGCGGGACAACGGCATCTTCCTTTCCCGCGGTCCCGCTGCCACGGATATGCCGGACAACCGGCAAGCCCGCCCCCACATTGCAAAGATCACATTATATTATTTCATGATTAATTTTCATCATTACTGTTCATATAGACACTTTGCTGCCCCGATGGTTCGCCGACGATGCCTCCGCTCTGGACGGCGATACCATCCCTCCTCGACCGATGGCCGGCCCGCCCCCCTCCTGGAGCCTCCCAGCCCGCACTTGTCATCATGTTTTTATGTCATGATTTTTTGTGATGGCATGATGCCCTGCTATCCCCCCTGTGCTTCCCGCGCCACGCCGGTCGGCTTTCCGCCATGGCACACGGCCCACCCGCCACATGTCGCGAAGACAGGACACCAAGTCATGATAATGCTTCATGGCTTATTTGCCCGGCCCTCTTCAAGCCGGCATCGCCCTGACCGGAGTGCCCATGTCGACCGACAGCCCCGCCAAGCCGACCGTTAAGCCTGCCGCCAAGCCGGCCCGTCCTCCATTGGGCGGGATCGGGATCGGCGGGCTGGGCACGAACGACATCGATCCGATCCGCCAGTACGGATTGAGCAAGGGCTTCCTGCCGACCGAGACGGAGCCGCCCGCGGCATCGCCGGCCACTGTTTCCCAGGCCATCTCCCAGGCCGCTGTCCAGCCCGCCGTTCAGCCCGCGCCGCAACCCCAGCCGGCTCCGGCACCCACCATCGTCCGTCCGGCGCCGACCCGGCCGTGGCAGGCGATGCTGCCCGATTATCTGGTTGAGGAGCTGCGCCAAGCCGCCGCGCGCGAAGGCACCGCCCAGAAGGTGATCGTGCTGAAGGCGCTTCGGCAGGCCGGCTTCCGGATCGACGACATCGACCTTCAGGATCTGCGGCGGCGCTAAGCCTCCCGCATGAGCGCCGGGCGGCCACAAGAAGCACACAAGTGCAGCCGAAGGGACGGTTTGACTCTCCATGACTAGCCGTCTATGCCCTACCCGCGCTCTGCTCCTGCTCCAAACCGACTGCAGACCACCAGCGACGACGAGAGATGAAGGCAAACATCACCCAGGCCGCCCCGGCGCCGTCCCCCCAGGCAGCCTTGCCCCTTCAGGCCTCGCCGCATCCGATATCCTCGGTTCCGGTATCATCGGCTCCCGCACCGGCACCGGCTCCGGCCCCAACTCCGGCAGCCGGCCAGGGCTCCCACGGGCTCAGCATCGAGATGCTGGAAGGGATGCTGGAGCAGAAGCCGCGTGATCCCAACGTATGGAGCGCGCTGGGCGCCCTGCTGCGGCAGGCCGGCAAGCCGGAGGCGGCGATCGCCTGCCAGCGGCGCGCGCTGGAGATCGACCAGCGCCATGTCGGCGCCTGGACCAATCTCGGCAACGTGCTGGGCGACGTGGAGCAATATGCCGATGCCATCGCCGCGCAGGAGCATGCGGTGGTGCTGTCCGGCGGCAACGCCAACCTGCTGTCCAACCTGGTGGTGGCGCTGCGGCACGGCTGCCGGTTCAACCGCGCGCTGGAGATCCTGGACGTCGCCCTGCGCGCCCGGCCCAACGACCCGGGGCTGCTGTGGGACCGCGCCCTGACGCTGCTGCAGGTCGGCCGCTATGCCGAAGGCTTCCGCGATTACGATTCCCGCCTGTCGCTGCCCAGCTACCAGAACCGCATCGCCGACGGCACGATGTGGGACGGCGGGCCGCTCGACGGCAAGACCATCCTGCTGACCACCGAACAGGGGTTCGGCGACGTGCTGCTGACCGCGCGCTATGCGCCGATGGTCAAGGCGCGCGGCGGCCGGGTCCTGCTGGAATGCCATCCGGAGCTGCACCGCCTGCTGTCCGGGCTGGAGGGCATCGACGGCTTCGTGCGCGCCGGCACTCCCTATCCGCCCTATGACGTCCATTGCCCGCTGATGAGCCTGCCGCACCGGCTGGGCACGACCATCGACACGGTGCCGCCGCCCACCCGCCTGACCGTTCCGGCCGAAGCGCGAGAGAAGGCCACCCGGCTGGTTCCCGGCCCGGACGGCACGATCAAGGTCGGCATCATCTGGTCCGGCCGCGTCACCTTCAAGGACAACGCGCGCCGCGCCACCACGCTCAGCCGTTTCCTGCGCTTCCTCAACGTGCCGAATGTGCGGCTCTACAGCATCCAGAAGGGCCCGCCGGAGGCGGAGCTGGAGACGCTTGGCACCTCTACCCTGATCACGCCGCTGGGGCAGCATTTCAACGATTTCGCCGATACCGCGGCGGTGCTGGAACGGCTCGATCTGGTGATCATGACCGACAGTTCGGTGGCGCATCTGGCCGGCTCGCTGGGCCGCCCGGTGTGGAACCTGCTGCAGTTCATGCCCTACTGGGTCTATGGCGACGGCAAGGGCGAGTGGGCCGACACCACCCCCTGGTACCCGTCGATGCGCCTGTTCCGCCAGACCACCCCGGGCGACTGGGACAGCGTGTTCGCCGCTGCCGAACAGGCCCTGCGTCAACTGGCGGCGCTCAGGACCTGAGGGGTCGGACGCGGCCATCGGGCGTCGGGACGGAGCGGGGTGGTTCCCCTGTGCTCACGGCGTCAGGCAATTTCCCGCTCATGCCTGACGCCCCGTCCTCATTGCGCTCCTCCCACGGACCGTAACGCCTGGCCCACCTCGCCCAGCACGCCCCTCCAATCCCCGGGCGTCGTCTGGCGGAAGAGCCGCAAACTCGGGTACCAGGGGGATGTGGCCGCAGACACCCCCCAGAACCACGCCGGCATGAACGGCAGCAGCACCCATCCTGGAATACCAAGCCCACCGGCCATGTGCGCCGTGGTGTTGTCGATGGTGATGACCAAATTCATTGCCGCCACCAGGGAGGCGAAGCCATCGAGATCGCCCGATGGGTCAACGCTTGTTTCATGAAAAAGGCCGGCGATGCGCCGCTCCTGGTCGTCGACACCGTATTGCAAGCTGATGAGCCGCCCTCCGGCTGCCGCCACCCCTGGAGCGAGGGCCGCCACGAGTTGCTCCAGACCGAGTGAACGTTCCGCACTGGCAACCGAGCGCCAGGAGAGGCCGATACACAGCCGGACATCGCAGTGACGGGCCCGCAAGGCGGCAATCCGCTGTGGATCAGCGACCAGATAGGGGCGTTGGCCGGCAAAATCCTCCGGTCGGCGCCGCAGATACCGCGGCAGGTCGCTGGCCGGAACCCGTGCCACACTGTCATCCACCAGAGCGGATGTCGTCACGGCAGAGGGATCGGCAGTTCGCCCCACGACCTCCGTTCCCTTCAGAGAGCGCTTCAGCAAGGAAACGAGGCGGGTATCGCATACGAAACGGCAAGCAATGCCGCTTTCGACCAAGTCCGGGATCAGACTGGCAAACAGGATCTCATCTCCCACCCCAGGTTGCCCCACCACCAGCAACCGTCCAGCCGGTATGGCGGAACCCGACCAGCGTGGCAGATCATCGCCCATTCCTGGCAACGCCGTGGTCTCCCAGCGAGCAGCCAGATCATCCCATCCGCCGGCCATCTCTCCCAGCAGAAGCCGGGCGATACCGCGGTTTACTTTCAGCTCCGAGTTGTCTGATTCAATATCCAGGGCCCGATCATAGGCGGCAATCCCATCCTGTGGCCTGCCCAGATGCACCCGCGCATTGGCAAGAAGGGCATAGCCCTGCACAGAGTCGGGTGCCAGGACGATAACCCGCCTGCCGTATCGTTCCACATCAGGCAACCGTCCTTGGGCTATCGCCACCAGAGCACTGTTAAGCACGGCCTCCACTGCCTCCGGAGCCAGGCGGCGCCCCCGCGCCAAAGCCAACTCGGCCATTTCCTGACATCCCAAGGCATGCAAGACAGCGCCGCGATTGACGTGCGCCATCGCCAGAGCGGGCACAAGCAGGCCCACTCCCCGGAACGCGGCCTCTGCTTGCTTCAAAGCACCACGCCGGAACAGGAGTATCCCGCGCTGGAATGCCGCTTGCTCCATCAGCGGATCGCAGCGCAGAGCAACCCCATAGGCAGCAAGTGCGCCAGCCTCGTCACCCTGCTCCGCCAGCAGAGTCGCAAGTTCGGCAAACATCGTGGCGTCGGCAGGGGATAGGGCGATAAGGCGCTGCAGGCAGCCCAGCCCTGCTCCATAATCGCCGGTCGCCCTGGCGGCTTTGCCCAGCAGGCGCCAGCCATCGGCATTCACAGGATCGGCGCGCAGGACAAGGCGATACAGAGCCATCGCCTCTTCCAGACGCCCGGCGGTGTGGTGATCCGCCGCCAGACGCAGAACGTCGCCAGTCGTCGCCATGACTTCGGTGTTCCTGCTTCAATGCCGCTGCACAGCTCTTTGCGTTCCTTAATGCGCTGGAGAGAGGCTGACCAGAACAATTCACCATCCACACAGCCATCTCCCTTAACCACAGCTGTTGACTGCATCGGTCGATTGCCAACGGTTCATGCAAGCCGTCAGGCGCAATCTGGCTCCCCCGCAACAGGGAACGGGAGAGGGGAGGTGAGGATTTTGCCGGTTTGAATACCGTGCCGTCCCCCCCTACTCCTCGCCTGACACCCCCGCGATCCGGCCATAACGCGCCAGCAATGAGTCCTGCCGCTTCAGAATGCGCTCCAGGTTCGCAAGCGCATCGTCGACGCCTTCGGCCGGTTCCACCCAGCGGTCCAGTTCGACGGAAACCATGGGTGCGATCCCAGGAACGGGCCCGGCGGCGACGGCCGCGGCCCGCGGCGCCACCTCTCCCAGCATCGCCGCCAGATCCTCCGCCACGAAGACGCGGTGAGTGCGCCGGCGTGTGATCTCCACGGCGATCTCCAGCCGCTGCAATTCCTCCAGCAGGTCGGTGGCGGCACTGGTGGCGCAACGCAGCCGGGCAGCCAGCCGGGCCGGGCCTATCACCCCTTCCGCCGCCACCGCATCGACGGCCCGGCGGATACGAGCGTCGCTGCGCCGGTCGCCAACGCGCCGGCGCCAACCGCGCCAGCGATGCAGCAAAGCGGTGAGGCCATCCTCCCCCTGTTCCGCTTGCCGGGCGATGCCGTCGAGGAAAGCGACCAGCCACATCCCGTCCGGTTCAGCGCGGCGGATCGCCTCGACTCCGTTCAGGCAGGGCAGCGGCAGCGGCGTCATCCCTTGGGCGGTGAGATAACGGGAAACAGCCAGACAGGCTCCGCTGCGGTCGCCGCCGGCTTCCAGATGGGCGAAGAAGCCAATTCCGCACGCGACCAGCACCGCTGCTCCAGCCCTGGCATGGGCCTCCTCCATCCGGGCGAGCGCCCCGTCCATGCCGGTCGGAACGAACGCCGGCGGGCTGTGGTCAGAGAGCATCTGCCGCATCAGGTCCAGGGCCAGCATGTTGGCCCCCCAGTCGCGTAGAGCACGCGTCGGCACCTGAGCCAGCAGAGTGCGCAGTCGGTTGGGATCGACGCGGCGGCCCTGACAGTCGGCGATGTCGGCAACGGCCTCGACCCGCGACCGATGCAGCCAAGCCGCCAGGACCGGACTGCCGGTGGTTGCCTGGGCCAGCCGCCCGACAGCCTTGGCGGCTCGCTCCAAGGGACCGAGAAGGAGGAGGGGATCGGAAAGACGCAAATCCTGCATATCTTTATATAACAGATAGTTATGAATTTTTGGCATTGAAAAATCTGGAACCTGTCCAATACACAATATGCTGAAAAAAACGATTTCAGAGGCTTCCGCTTGGCGCACTCAACGTCCGGGGTGTTGGTGCTCACGATCACACTGCCCCCACCCCGCCGGTGATCCTGGCCTTTTGTCGCGCAGCGGATGCCGGAACCAGGGACCGGAAAGCCGGCGCCGCAATCCGGGGCAGTTCCCACCTCGCATCCTGCCTCCATGTTCATCCGGATGGATGAAATCGACTGATATTCTGTACAAAGAGCCCGAGAGGCGCGTTTCCGCCCAGAATGCCCAGGACATCCCGATGGCCCTCGTCGCCTACGCCCGCGTCTCCACCGAAGACCAGTCCACCGACTCCCAACTGCTCGCCCTGCGGCAGGCCGGCTGCACGCACATCTTCGAGGAGCATGCCTCGGGTGGCGACCGTGACCGGCCGGTGCTGGCCAAGGCGCTCGCCAGCCTGAAGAAAGGCGACACGCTGGTGGTGGCGCGCATCGACCGGCTGGCACGGTCGCTGTTCCATCTGCTGGAGGTGATCGACGGGCTGGGGCAGCGCGGCGTGGCCTTCAAATCGCTGGGCGACCCGATCGACACCACCAGCCCGCAGGGACGCTTTGCCCTGCAGGTTCTCGGTGCTGCGGCCGAGTTGGAACGGGCATTGATCCGCGAGCGCTCGATCGCCGGGCTCAGGGCCGCGGTGGCCAGGGGGAAGGAGCCCGGCAATCCCGGCCTGCGCCGACGGGACCCGGCGGCGCTGGAAAAGGCACGGCAGGGCCGCGAGGCCGCTCGCGACGAGCTGGTCGTCGCGCACGCCCAGGAGTTTCTGCCGACCGTCGAGGCTCTGCGCCCGGCGGCACCATGGGATCAGGTCGTGCGGGCATTGAAGGCGCAGGGGCGGACCCGGCCGTGGGACCGCAAGCCATGGACACCAAACAGCCTGATCCGCGCCATCCGCCGGCTGGCCACAGGGGGGCTGGTTCGTCAGAACCTTCTCGATGCGGCACCCAAGCGGGTCGACAGCAACGACCTCGTGCTGATGGTGGCGGGACTGGCGCGGGCCGAGCCCGGCATCACGCTCGATGGCATCGCGCGGCGGCTGCAAAGCATGGGACAGCGCACGCCGCGCGGCGGCCTGCGCTGGAGCCGGTCGTCGGTGAAACACCTGTTGGATCGCGCCAGGGATCAGGGGTTGGTGCGAGGATCGGAAGGGGCGTAGCGGTCGGCAAGCCTTCTGCGCCCCGGCCTGGCGGCGGGACCGGCGACGAGGGGGAAAGCACGGGATCATGCGGGATCGTCGAGGGCCTGCGGCATCGGATCGGCCGCGGCGATCCTGGTCAGGAAGAGAGTGCGGCGAAACAGCAGGGCCTCGGCCTCCCGGCGCTTCACCAGCCCTGGAAGCTGCGTTTTCCTGCCATTGACGGTGGCGTAGACCCAGCGCCCGAACTCGCCGGCAGCCCCCTCATGGTCCCCCATGTTGAGCCGTTTCAGCAGGGTCGAGGACTGGAAATTGCCCCGTCCCAGATTGAAGACGAAGCTGGCGAGCGCACCGCGCTGCCCGCCGGTCAACGGCACTGTCACCAGCCCGTCGACCACGGCCGCCGCGGCGGCGAGGTCGCGGGACAGCAGCGTTTCGGCCCTTTCGGCGGTGATGCTCTGCCCGAGCGTCACGCCGGCGGTGTGGCCGTAACCGATGGTCGGAATGCCGGCCGGGCAGAGATAGGCATCGAGGGACAGGCCTTCGAAATGCTTCACAAGGTCGATGGCGGCCTTGCAGATCGGATCGGGCATGGATCGGGACTCCCGGGCGATAGGTGAGGAGACAGGGTGGGAGCGGATCCGGCGGAGCGCTGCCGGGATCGTCAAGGCAGCCGCGCTCCGCCGGAGCGGGGGCAGGGTCCCGGGGATGGCCCCGGGACCGCCCGCGTCAGGCCCCGCGTCAGGCGACGTAGTCGTAGACGACGTTGACCGGGTAGGGCTTCAGGTTGGTGATGCGGTGGATTTCGGCCCCGGCCGCACCGTTGCGCTTGATCGTGTAGTCGATCTTGGCGGCCCCGAGTTCGTACTCGTCGCGAGCCAGAGTCACCGCATCGACGCTGGGCGAAAAGTTCGGATTGGCCGTCTTCAGCGAGAAGGCGAAGTCGATGGTGCCGTAGCTCTCCACATTCAGGTTTTTGAGGGCATTCTGCAGGGTCAGATAATCGTTGCCGTTGGTGTCGATGCTGGCCCCGCTGTTGAGGGGCACGACAACCCAGGCCGCCCCGTCCCACTTCCGCCACGTCGCCCGGCCGTCGAAGCTGACCAACCACTTGATGCTGGTGCCGGGCGGGGTGGTCTGCGTGATCGTCGCCGAATGGATCGTGCTCCAGTCCGACACGTCGATGCGCGAGGCATTGGCGGTCGCCACGTAGAAGGGGCCGGTGATGTAGCTCGCGCCGTAGGGGATGGTCGCCGGGCTGAAGGTGGCGGTCTGCCGCAGCGTGGAGGACAGCCGCATCTCGTCGATGTAGCCGACGAAATTGCCGGTGCCGTCGTAGGCGCCGCCAAGATAGAGGGCGCCGGACGTGTCGGTCCGCACGACCGGCCCGCTCACCGTGGTCTTCTTGACGCCGTTGATGTAATGGGTGACGACGCCGTCAGCCCCCACCGTGACCATCAGATGGGTCCAGGTGTTGAGCGCGATGGCGGTCAACTCCTTGCAGTTGTTCGCCATGTTGTTCCAGCGGAACACCGGGTAATTGGTGCCGGATTCCAGCCAGAGTTGCCAGGTTTCGTTGGTGCCGTCCCACTTCTGTGCGATGATGTTGGTGGTCGAGGTGGTGGGATACACCCAAGCTTCGATGGTCAACGCGTTCGCCCCGGACATCCAGGCGGCGTTCGACAGCACCTGCTTGTTGCCGTTGGAGCTATTGCCGTACAGACTGCCGGACCCGAACTTGGTCTGGGCGGTCGAGACCGACAGGGAGCTGTTTCCCGAAACGACGGTCGGGGCGATGTAGACCCCATCCTTCACCGTACGGGCGTTGTTGGCGGCGGAGATCAGCGCGCTGTTGCCAGACAGTTCCTTGACCCACTTCTGGCCGACCGCGCCGTTGAACTCCCACATCAGCGTGGTCATGTCGTCGGCGACCAACGTTGCCGGGGTGAAGTTGGCGGTATAGCGCGGCTGGCCGTTGGTGACGCGGATGGCATCGAAGGATATGGGGAAGAAGCCGCTCGATCCATCGGCCCAGGCACCGAGGGCAAGAGCGTAAGTGTTGTTGCTGTAGTAGGGGTTGACCTGCGGACTGGTCGGCGACGCCCCGGCGGTACCGTTGCTGTAGAGCGTGTAGCCGCGTCCTTCGCGCACCAGAGCGAAATGGTTCCAGCCGACCGTCGCATTTCCGCCATTGACCGGCAGATTGGTGCCGCTGCTGTCCTGACGGACGTTGGCTTGCATCTGGCCACTGGCAAGCAGGTAGACGTTCAACGC
The DNA here is from genome assembly GCF_003116035.1 of Azospirillum sp. TSH64. Classification (GTDB taxonomy): domain Bacteria; phylum Pseudomonadota; class Alphaproteobacteria; order Azospirillales; family Azospirillaceae; genus Azospirillum. Next base: position 158,929 of record NZ_LGQW01000015.1, on the reverse strand, counting down.
GATGCCGTAGGCGGGGGCGCGCAGGTCGAGCAGCGCGGCGTAGGTGCTGATGCCTGACAGCGAGGCGACGTAGAACCAGCCCTCGATACAGAACTTGGTGTTGGTGCCAAAATAGACCGGGTGACCGGCACTCGGAGCGGCGAACGTCATAGAGGCGTACTGACTACTACCGTTCATCGCCAATGCCGTGCTGTGCCCGCCGCGCGTCTGCGTTGCGGCAAGAGTGGCGCTGCCCTGGAAGGTCAGGGTGGGAGTGATGGCGTCGCCGAAGGCGTTGGTGCCGTAGCTCGACCCGCTGCTGTCCAAAGTTACTTTGTCGCCGTTGGCCCCTTCGAGATGCAGCAACAGGACGGTGCGAGCGTCAGCAACGTGCGGAACGGTCGGCGGCGTGAAGTTGGATGTCCACACCGCCTCACCGCGCTTCAGACGGATTTCGTCCATATAGCCGTTGAGATAACCGGCATTGTAGAACTCACCGAAGCGCCAGAATGGGTTGCTGCCGTGGAACAGACTGGCGGTGCCGACATTGATCGCCGAGCCCTGGAGCACACCGTTGACGAAGATGTACAGATTGGGGCCGCTGCGGGTAATGGCGACATGCGACCATGCGCCGGTGGCGATAGTGAAACCGAGGCTGTCGACCTGAGTGGTGCCGTTGGTGCTGTAGACCAGCTTGTATTGATCGGTCGTCGTCGTCGCCCGGATGCCGAAGGACGACAGATTGGTGCCCATCACCGAGTATCCGAAGACGCTGCCGGTGTCGCTCGTCCAACTGATCGGGTAAATCTGGAAATCTATGGTGAAGTCGTCCGATCCGAACGCGAGATCGGCGTGGAACTTGTTGTCGTACTCGCCGATGAAGATGCCGCCACCAGCACTCTGGTTGCAGTAGGCGCTCGACGCGCCGAACTTGGCCTGCGCCGTGGAGAGCCCCGAACGGCAGAGGACGGAGCGTCCGCTGTTGGCGCGATCCTTCAGCACCTGCCCGCCATGGCCGTCGTCGAAGCTGAACAGATGGACAGTGTCGGCATCGGTAACGAATGCGGCGGTCGGCGGGGTGAAGTTGGCGCTGTAGCGGGCGATTTTGGAAACGCGGACCTGATCCAGCCAGCCAAGCAACCGGTTGTTGGGTGTGTCGTAATAACTCCCAAGGGAGATTGTGTGCGCGACGTAGGCCGTGGTGTCTGCCCAAGTTCCAGCCGACACGCCTCCGACATACAGCGTCGTCACCCCGACACGGCGCACCAGAGCGATATGGTACCAATTGTCCGACGCGAGGACGGCGGAGGTGATCCTTACCGCCCCGGCCGCATAGAACTGCACCTGACCGCCCGCGATATAGACGAGTTGGTTCGTGCCGGGGGAACTTCCCGTGCGGCAGTCAAAAATAGCTGCTTGGGATACCGACGAAGGCCGCACCCAGGTCTCATAGGTGAAATCCTGTGTCGATCCCCAAGCCAACTTGTAGCTGGCAGGAACAAGCCACGACGATGAACCATCGAACCAGCCGCAATGGGTGCCGAACGGCCTGATGCCGCGCTCGTCGATGATCTCGGTCGAGCCGTTGGCGCCATCGGCGTGGATCAGCAGCTTGGTGGCGGCGTCGACCCCGCCGCCCCCGGCGGTGCTGTAAAGCTGGAACTGGCCGCCGACCTGATCGGTGCCGGTGGCGGCGTTCTCCTGGGTGTATTGCGCCTCGGTGTTGTAATCGACGTTGAAGGTCTGACCGACGAACTGGCTGTAGACCCCCAGGATGGACTTGGCGGGAACGTCGAGGGTGCCGGTGGCGGGAAGAAGCGTGACAGCCGACTTGGTAACGGAGTTGGTGGCGCTGTTGGTGACGAGCGGAGCGCCGTTGACGGTCGGCTGAGCCTTGAAATCGACGGCATTGCCGGAGACCGTCACGGGCAGGTTGCCCGCATGCCAGACATTGTTCCCCATCCATTGGAGCGACGTCATGTTGGCGAGAAGGATGTTCGACCAGGAGATCGCCGCCCCGGCCGACTTGCCGTAGCCGTGCGCGCCGCGGAACCAGAAATTCGGGCCATTGACCCCGTCGTTGCTGACGGACATGCCAATGTCCATTGCGTCCTCTCCACCGACAGAGAGGGTGGGCGAGGTGCTGCCGGTCGTGTTCCAATACCAGTGCTGGCGACCCATGCCGTCCTGGGTCATGTAATAGGCCGGGGCTGTGCCGCCGGTGCGGGTCAGCGTGCCCGTGATCGTCGGGTTGGCGGCGTCGAGCTTCGAGGAGGGCGTGAAGTTGCCCGTATGCCAGACATCCTTGTTGTCCACCTGGATGCCGCCGGCAACGTTCAGCCTGGCCCCGCCGGTCGGCATCGCGGTCGTGCCGACGGCAGTCAGCGAACCTCCCTCGGAGATGGCGAAATTCTGCCATGCGCCGGAACCGTAAGCGCCGATCCGGCCGAAGCCGCCAGCGTCATTCCATCCGACGAATGTGTACTTCGATCCGCTGGTATTTCCCACATGGAGCGCCTCGGCCCGCGCAGAGTTCTGGATGCTGAGCGTCGAGCTGAAGGTGGGATCGGCGGCAAGCTGCGCATAGCGCCCATCCGCCGCGGCGCGATCCGGAATGTCCGTGCCGTTGGCGACGCCGATGGTGCGCTTGGCGCCGGTGCCCGCCCCGGTCTGCACCAGCACGCCGGCGGTGCTGTCGAGCGAGGCGAGGGAGGTCAGCAGAGCCGGCTTGCTCTCCACCCCGGACCAGTCCACCGCCGAAGCGCGTGCCGCAGTGTAGGCCCGGTAGCCCGCCGCGTTGCCAAGATTGCTGTCGTCGACGACCAGATACATCAGGCCGCCGGTGCCGCCGACCTGCACCGTGTCGCCCTTCTGCACCTGGGCGGTGGTCAAGGCGAAACGCTCGGCGTCGCTGGCGACCGGGTACAGGCGTTCCAGCGCGCCCGCCGGCAGACGGGCGATGTCGATGGTGCCGGTCAGCGCAGACGCCGCCACCGCCGTCACCGGGATGGCGATGTTCTGGGTGCCGTCGAACGAGGTCGCCGTGCCGGTCGCCCCGCCCGACAGGGCGATGGTGCGGGGCGTCGTCAGCCTGGCAGCACCGGCCGCCTGCCCGGCAGCGATCATGGCGGCGATGGCGGCATCCGTCTGCGCCTTGCCGTAAGCGGTTGCGGTGCTGTGCAGCTCGCCGCCCTTGTAGCTCGCCGTCCGGCCAGTGGCCGGAACGATCTCGACCGCTCCGTCCTCCGTCACATGAACCGAGCCGCCGCCGTTGGCGATGCTGTCCTGCGACAGGGTGGACAGCCGGTGGTCGATCTCCTCCAGTGCCCCCTGCACGGTGCCGGCGGTGATGTTGCCGGATGCCGCCACCGGCGCGGTCGCGGCATCGAAGCCGAAGGAGACCGCGTGGTTGCCCGGGCTGAAGGTGAGCTTGCCGCCCGGGGCCTGCACGAGGTTCAGCAGGGAGCCGGGGTTGTCGGCGGCGAAGCGCTGCGAGGCGCCGTCGCCGACGATGCCGAAGTTGGAGCCGCCGACGATGGTCGCGGCGGTCTGGGCATGGCCCTTGGCCTGCTCCGACCAATGGAAGGCGGAATAGACGCCCGGGCTGGGCTGATAGCCGACGGCGCCCTGGGCGAAGGCCTGGGACAGATCGCGGGCGCCCTGCGCCTCCGTGCGGGCGGCGACAGCCAGATCGCGGGCGGCGGTGGCATCGGACTTGGCCGAGATCGCGTCCGCCGCCGCCGTCGCCGACGTCTGTGCGCTGTTGGCGGCGTTGGTCTGCGACTGACCGGCCTGGGAGGCCGCGACCTGCGCCGCCGTCATGGAGGAGACTGCGCTGTCGCGGGCCGCCTCCGCCGCGGTCCTGGCCGTGGTGCTGGCGGTCCCGGCGGCCTCCGCCTGCTGCGCGGCGGAACGGGCGATGTCGGCGGAGATGGCGGCGGCGGCGGCCTTGGCGCTCGCGGTCTGGGCGCCGGTCGCGGCAGCGGCGGCAGCGGCCTGCGCAGCGGTTGCCGCACTGTCGAGACCGGCGGCACTCTCGGCGGCGGCGGCGGCGCTGCCGGCGGCCTCCGTCGCCTTGCCGGTGGCGACGGTTGCCTGGGAAGCCGCGTCCAGGGCGTAGGACAGCGCCGACTTCAGGCTGCCGGAGACCGGGGCGTCGGTCTTCACCGCCCAGTCCTGTGCCTGCGTCCGTGCCGCCACCGCCGCGTCACGCGCCTGCTGGGTGGCATCCCGCGCAGCGGTCGCGGTGTCGCGGGCCGCCTCGGCCGCCGTTCTGGCGGACAGGGCGCCAGTTGCCGCCGTGCCGGCTTCGACCCGCGCCTCCAGCACGATGTCGCGCGCCGTCTCCACGGCGGCAAGCGCCGCGGTGGCGGATGCCTCCAGCCCGGCGGCGGCGGCGGCACTGCCGGCGGCCTCATCGGCACGCTGGACGGCGATGGCCGCCTTGGCGGTCGCGGTCGCGGCGGCAGCGGTGCTTTCGCCGGCCTGCGCGGCGACGGTCGCGGCGGCTTGCGCCACGGCCTGCCGGTCGGCGCCGACGACCGTTATCGCCGCCTTGGCGTCGGCGGCAGCCTGCCGCGCCGTCGCCACATCGTCCTCGATGGCGGCGATGATCTGTGCCGCATGCTCCACCACCCCGTCGTCGAGGAGCTGGAGCAGGCGGGCCGGGCTTTCGACCAGACGGGTGATGCCCTTGCTGTCGGTCAGCGGATATTTGCCGTCGGCATTCGGGCCGCCGTTCGGGGAGCCGCCGAGCCAGTCGTCATACTGGTCCTCGCGCACCGCCCATTTCGCGACCATCGCCGCGATCTCGCCGGCCAGTTCGGCATTGGACAGGGTCGCCGACGCGGCGATGACGGCATAGGGGGAGGAGGCCGCCGTCTCGCCCTCCCAGGGGCGGTCGAGGGTCAGCGTGTGGTCGTTGGCAACCTCACGGATCTCGTAGAGCGTCCTGCCGTCGGTGGTGAAGGCGGAGCCGGGACGCACGACGCCCATCCACATGGTGCCGGCGCCGGCGACGGCGGCCGATCCGGGGGTCAGGGCGACGGTGCCTTGGCGATACCAGCCGGCCATGTCAGTTCTCCTCGCTGGGGGTCGTGTCGGAATAGGGGTAGAGCGCGCGGATCGCCGAGAAGTCGGCGCGCATGCGCTCCCATTTGGCGGGGTCGCCGTTCAGCATGTCCTGCTGGGCTTCCAGCTGCCGGGCCGCCGGCCATGCGGCGAGGTAGGCCTGCTGGCGCAGCTTCGCGATCTCGTCGCGGGTGCGGACTGGGATCACCTTCATGGCGTGATCTCCAGAACGAAATGGGCGTCATGATGAGGCCAGGCGCTGACGCGTACGTCGTAGGTGCCGGGCAGATCGTCGTAATCGAAGCTGCCATCCTCGACCCTGTAGGTGCCGACCGCACCGGAGGCGCGGCAGGTGACGGTCACGGTCGCCGGAATGGGCAGAGCGTCCAGACTCTCGATTTCGGGACGCGAGAGTACCGCGGGTTCGGAGCCTGAAAGATCGACGTAGTCTTCGAAGACCGAACCCTTCGCCTGCAACCGCTCGCAGCCCGGAAGATGCATATGCGGCACTTCCAGCGGCCCGATGCAGGCGGTTTGCCGAATTTCACCAGTTTCCGGCTTATAGAAAACGTAGGAAGAGCTTACGTTTTCATTTTGCTCTGAAGCTGCGCCAGAACCATTCTGGATGATCGGCGGAGCTTCTCTCTTGGTCTTTTTAAATGATACAGTCATTTCCTCAACTCCACTGCTGAGATTGCGCAGTAGAAATTGCGTGGATTTCGCCCATAGGCGTCAGATGTTGCTGTTTTCCAGGTGTAATAACCTGGTCCTGGATGCTCTATCCACGCATAGGCAACGGAAACCCAAGATGGAGACCAGATCTCTGAACTGCTCTCGCCGCCACCGTAGCCAGTAACGATGTCGATCTGCCAACCACGCACTGCGGTGATCAGCACACGTTTCCCGATTGTCTGAAGACCGACGGTCGCGTCCCACACCCCCTGCGCCGCATTCATATTGGATGTGGCGAAGTCTTCGATCTTCTGGCCCCGGATTGTCAGATCCTGAATGTGCGCACTGGAGATCGTTGCATCCCTGATCTTCGCGCTGTCGATCGAGGCGTCCTGGATGAAGGCGGCGGACATGGAGATGCGGGGCACCCCATCCACCCGACCGATGACGAAGGGATGGTCGATGCTGCCCCCGGGGCCGGTAATGCCGATCAGGAAACGGTCGGCCCGCACATAGAACTCGGATCGCACCCCGCTCTCATCGGCCGGGTCCGAGGAAAGACCGAACCCGCTGATGGCGCCATTGTTGTCGATCTTGACCGTCCACTGCCCCGACAGGCCGTTCGTTACTTTCGAGACCTGCTCGATGGACGAGGTGTGATTGCCGACCGTGCCGCTGAGAATGTTTACCTTGCTGACAGCGGATTTAGCCTCCGTAACCGCCAGGTTGACGCTTTCCTGAAAAGACCCTGAAGCATCTTTTATCGCCACGAACGCGTTGTCGATCCGGCTGGCAAGGGCACCGACGGCGTCGGCACGGGCGGTCTGCTCGCTGGTCAGCCCCGCCTTCACGCCATCGACCGATGCACCGATCGTATCGAGGCGCGTGGTCAACGCGCCGGTCGCCGTCGCGTTGGCGGTGATGCGGCTGTCATAGCCGGCCAGGCTCTTGTCATAGCCGGCGACGACGCTGTCGATCCGCTCGGCATTGGTCCGGCTGTCGTTCGCCGTCGCAGTCAGCTTCGCCTGCACGCCGGCCAGATTTCCGTCCCAGGCCGCGACCACCGTGTCGATGCGCGTCGCCGTCGCCTCGTCCGCCGTCACCAGGGCGGTCAGCTCCTCCTTGACGGTGGCGATCTGCCCGTCGAACTGGGCGGCGACGGTGGTGACCCGGCTCGCCAGTGACTGCGCGTCGTCCTGGACCTGCCTGACATCCGCCTTCACCTCCGCGACGTCGGCCTCGCGCTTGCCGATCTCGCTGCGGATGCGGCCGTAGCTGTCGTTGACGCGCACCAGACCCGACGTGACCGTCTCGGCGATCTTCTCGATCCCGGCAATGCGCTCGGCCATGAAGGGAGCGAGCTTCGATTCCGAGACCAGCTTGTCGGCGAGGTCGTCGTGGGAGATCTGCTCGGTGGTGGCGCCGGTGCCGATGTTGGAATTGACGTCGCCGACATTGCCGCCGAGATCGACGGCGCGCACCCAGTAGTAGCGCGTGACCAGCCCGCCCAACCCGGCGCGCACGAAGGCGTTGCCCTTGACCGTGCCGATGACGGCGGCGGCCGACAGGTCGTTCGCCGCCCCCTCCAGCACCTCGATGTGGGAGAGGTCGGTGTCGGGCGGATTGACCCAGGACAGGGCGATCTGGCGCAGCCCGCCTTTGGCGACCAGCCCGGCGGGCTGGCCGGGCGGCGTGCCCTTGCCGTGCACCGTGGCCCGGATTTCCGCCGGCACCGAACGGCGCTTGTCGTAGGCCAATGCCGTGATGCGGAGGGTGTAGACGCCCTCCGCCGCCGGCTCGATGTCGAAGCTGCCGGCGCGGGTGACCTTCCATTCCTGCCACTGGCCGCCCGGCGTCATCACGTCGGCGCGGTAGCCGGCGATGCGGGCATCGTCGCTGGGCGTCCAGCTGACGGTCAGCCGGGCCTGCGGCAGGCCGTTGACCCAGTAGGCGCTTTCCACCGCCGCGAGGTTGGCGGGGGAGGGGATGGCGTTGGCGGCGCTCTGGGTCGCCACAGGCTCGATCTGCACGCCCTCCTCGACCCGGGCATATTTGCCGGGCTCGTGCAGAAGGGCGGTGACCTCGTAGACGCCGGGCGATTTCTCGGTGACGGCGCGCACCCGGAACAGGCGCGGGGCGAGGTTGGTGGCGGTCAGGATCCACACCGCATGCGGCTGCGGCACCGCGCCGCCGAGCGGAGCCGCGTCGATGACGAGCTGGCCGGTGGTGTGGTCCTCAAGCACCGGGCGGCGGACCGGACAGTCGACCAGCCGGCCGTCCGGCAGGGTGAGTGCCAGCACGTGGCTTTGGTTGGCTTCCAGCGTCACCGTGTCGTCGAGGGTGACGACCTGCCGCTCCGGATCGTAGGCGACCAGCCGCCCGCCGGTGCGCACCAGCGCCCAGTTCGGGTCGGCCAGCTTGACCACGTCGCCCGGCATGACGTCGAGATGGTCGAAGGAGCAGCGGTAGGTGACGGTCTCGGTCTCGTGCTGCTCGCTGTCGAGCATCCACAGGCCGAGGCGGCGGGCCTGGCTGCGCCGGGTGCAGCCATAGGCCGTCGCCTCGATCGGCCGCCAGCCGTAGCGCTGGATCATCCCGGCATTCTCGACGACCTCGACCGTCGGGCGGTAGCCGTCGTCGGGGTCGTTGAAGGTGATCAGCGCCGCGGTGTGGCGGGCCTTCAGCGCCGTGCCGGAATAGGTGAAGCTGCCGCCGATGACGTTGGCAGGGGTGACCAGCTTGATCGGGTCGGCCGGCATGTCGGCGCGGGCCAGCACGCCGCCGGCCGACCAGAAGATCAGGCCGCGGAAGGTCGAGGCGATGGACTGGAGAACGCGGTAGGCCTCGGTCCGGCCGGAGATCACCCCGTTGAAGGTGAAGCGCGGCTCCATGATATCGCGGCCGCCGGTGTCGGTCCGGCCCGACTTGACCGGCTGGTCGCAATAGACGCCGATGGTGTAGAGCGACCAGCGGTCGACCGCCTCGGCGGAGATCGACTGGCCCAGGCCGTAGCGCCTGTTGGTCAGCAGGTCGTAGAGCACCCAGGCCGGGTTGTCGCTCCAGGCGGTCTTGAGGCTGCCGTCCCACTGGCCGGTATAGCTCCGCGTCTCCGGGTCGTAGTTGGAGGGGACCCGGATCTTCAGGCCCTTGACGTCATAGGCCCGCTCGGGGATCGAGTTGCCGAACTGCTCGGCCTTGACCGTCAGCGCGACCAGCGCCGAATTGTCGTAGCCGAACTTGGACTCGACGATCTCGGCATAGTGCGACCAGGAAAAGCTGTTCTGGATCGCGGTGCGGGGCGGATCGTCGGTAACGCGGGTGACGCGGATGTCATATGGGCTCCTGCCCAGCTCGCGCAGCCCGACCTTGTAGGACCGCTCATAGGCGCTGGTCGTCTTGCCGGTCACCGTATCGTTGACCAGAACCTTCCAACGGCCGTCGGCCGCCCGCCCCTCGATGGTCAACTGCACCGCCGATCCGTGCAGGTTGCCGTTGGAGGTGTCCTGCTCGGTCAGCGCGTTCCAGCGCAGCACGATGCGGGCGGCGTCGACCTCGTCGCCATGGATGGTGCGGACGACCGGGGCCGCCTTCTTCACCTCGCTCCCGACGGCGACGGTGGTCTCGCTGGCGGTGAAACCGCTGATCGGCTCCTGCGAGGGAATGCCCCGGCGCTCTTTCCAGGTCACGCCTTTGAAATTCTCCGTCCCGTCGGAGGCGATCAGCGGCGTGCCGTCGAAGTAGATGCTCCTCCCCTCATTGACCAGCCCGGCGATCTCGCCTTCGCTCAGCAGATCGATCACCCGGGCGGTCGCGGCGGATTGCAGGCTGTTGGGATCCTCGGTGGCGCCGGAACCGCCGCGGCCGGACTTGCCGCCGCCCTTGGCCCCCTGGATGCCTCCTGCCGGACCTCCAGCCGAAACGGCGGTGACGGCGGATGCCGCCGGCTGGGGCTGGACGGTTCCGACCTGCTCCGTATCCATGCCGGAGGAGATGACGGTCGAACCGACCCAGCAGCGGCCATAGACCAGGGGAACCGACCCGCCCTGTTCGGTCACGTTGACCGGGCCGGAGAACAAATAACTCTGCTTGCTGTCCGGCAGGTTGGCCTTGGGGGTCGGCGACAGCATCTGGCTGATGCCGGACAGCATCATCGACGCGCCGAACAGTGCAACTGAGCCATAGGTAACGCTGAGGCCGACCCCTCCAATCGTGACCTCAGCGCCCAACGCCAAAGAGGTCCCACCCGAGGGGATAGACGCAGCCACCGCCACGACCATCACCAGCGCGCCCATGATCGCCTTGCCGGCGCCGCCGTTCTTGGCGCCGGCCGGAACCGGGATGATGTGCAGGTCGGCGTTGCCCAGCCCGAGCGTCAGGGTGTCGAGGGTCAGGTCGATGCCGCCGCGCGAGCGCGGGCCGCGGACCAGCCGGTAGGAGCCTTCGCGGAAGATCTTCTCGAAATCGGGATGGTTGGCGGCGAGCGCCCGGATCGCCTCGGCGGCGTCGCGGACCTGATAGTCGGCAAGGCGCCCGAATTGGCGGCCGAGCGCGCCGTGCAGATGGATCCTAGCCATGAGCGAGATCCTTATGACGCAGGATGTGGACGATCTGCCGGTGCCAGGGACCGAAGGGTTCGCGGCGCGACAGGCGGCGCGGCAGGTGATGCAGCAGCAGGCCGCCGTCGAGGACGACGCCGGCATGGTTGGGCACCGGCGACAGGACGGTCATCAGCGCGACGTCGCCGGCCGCCGCCTCGCCGGAACGGACCACCGAGAAGCCGGCATCGGCGAAATGGTCGAGATAGAGGTTCTTGCCGGCGTGCCACCATTCGTCGTCGCGCGGGAAATCCGGCAGCCGGATGCCCCGCTCCAGCTGGAACCAGTCGCGCACCAGGGCGTAGCAGTCGGTCACGCCGTGGCGGAACTCGCGGCCGAGCAGATCGGGCGCCGGCACGCCGTCGCCCCACAGGATCGGATCGGAGCAGCGTTCCCCGTCGGTGGCCAGGATCGCCCAGGGGACCGCGCTGTCGATCTGGCCGCGCATGTCGGCGGCCGACGGGTGGAGCGGCCCGTCCGGATGGCTGTGGACGATGGCGTCGATGGCGCCGGCATGGGCGAGGTAGTCGGCATCGTCGATGCGGAAATGGGCCGCCGGGTCGGCGGCGCGGTTGGACAGGGGCCGGTAGGTGCCGGCCACCACCAGACCGCAGCTCTCGCGCGGATAGTCGGCCAGGGCATGGCGCTTCATCGCGAGGATAGCGTCAGCGGTGAACATGCGCTGCTTGCTCCTCTGGCTGTGAGGGGAGCGGCACCCGGATCAGACCCGGACCCGGGAGACGCCGGGAAAGCCGCCGAAGGGCAGGAGATCGGTCGTGTTGGGGTAGCGCAGGCGGCAGTCGGTCAGCCGCTTGCCGCAGGCATCCCTGGCCGGATCGGTGCGCTCGCCGGTCGCGGTGAAACAGATGTCGCCGGAATAGGGGCAATCGACCCCTTCGGCCGACCATCCCGATCCGGTCCAATGGCGGTAGCGGCGGGTGCAGCCGTCGCGCAGCACCTGCCGGCCAGGGAGCATGGCGCCTTCCTGGTCGATGGCCGCCGACAGCTCGAACTCGACATGGGTGGCGGTGTGGGCGCTCTTGCGCTCGATCCGGTAGAGGTCGGGCGGGAAGAAGGCGAGCGGGTCGGCCTCCGCCCGGCCGTCGAGATAGCGGTCGAAGGTGCGCAGCCGCCTGACCTTGGCGCCGAGCAGGTCGGAGAACTGGTAGATCAGCGCCGAGATCTGGCGGTTGATGTTGGCGATGCGCAGGCGCGGCGTCGGCAGCGCCCCGGTCGCCGTCCATTCGAACCCTTCGGTCTCCATCTCGACCGGGACATAGGCGATGCCGCCGAACAGGACCGGCTCGCCGCCACTGCCCGAGGGTGTGAAGTGATGGATCGTGCCGCCGGGATACATGGTCAGGTCCAGCGTGAACAGCGTCACATAGGCACCGGGATCGGGCGACTGGGCGGCGGCGGCAAGCGCCGGCCGTTCATCCCATTTGGGGATGTTGGTCTGGCTCATGGGGATTCCTTGGATGGGCGCCGCCCCCGCCGTCGAAGGGAGCGAAGCGGCCGCGCGGGGTCAGAGGTCGAAGACCTCGACGAAGGTCGCGGAGATGCTGGAGAACAGGTAATGGGTGCGGGTGCGCTTCCATTTGCTGCAGATCCAGCGCCGGCGGTCGGGTTCGCCGGGCGGCTTCCACAGGAAGCTTTCAGCACCCCGCCGGGCCCGCAGGAACTCCTCGATCGCCCGCGCCTGGTCGGTGTCGAGATACTCCCAGCTCAGCGAATACTGGTCGCGGATGTTGTGGATGCCGTCGGGCGCCCGCTGGGTGTAGCCGTCGCCGAAACCGGCGGTCAGCACCTTCACCTCCGGCTCGATGGTGCTGCCGGTCACCGGCGGACAGGGCGGCAGGAAGACCGGGACACCGTTCTGGCTCGTGGCGGTCTGGCTCGTGGTTTCGCCGGCCATCGCTCAGCCTCCGTAGCTCATGTTGTTCAGCATGCCGCCGGGCCGCATCTGCTGGCGCAGCTCGTTGCCCATCATCGCGCGCAGCTGCTCCTTGACCGACGCGCCGATCCGCTCGGCGAACGCCTTGTCCTGCTCACGGTCGCCGGTGGAGCCGCCGGCGACATTCACCGTCACCGACTGGGTGACCGCAGGACCGCCATCCTGCGCCGCCTGGATCAGACGGTCTGCGTTCGTCATTTGTTCCGGCGTGAAGACAGCCTCGCCCTTGCGGGCGATGATCGGAACCTCGCCCGCCACCAGACCGCCGGTGTGGAAGCGGGGAGCGCCGGCGAACAGGCCGGGGGACACCATCCGCCCCGCCCGGCCGGTTTCACCGACGATGCCGCCGGTGTGGAAGAGCGCCGAAAAGAAGCCGGCGATGCCCGACAGGATGCCGCCCAGCGGCCCTTCGGGTTTGAGCAGCGAGGAGAAGAGACCGGAGATGCTGGACATCAGGCCGCCGAGCAGCCCATCCGACGTGAAGAGGGAGGATATTTTCGACCAGATGGTGCCGAGCAGGCTGTCTGAAGTGAAGAGAGAGTCGATGAAATTGAAAAGTCCGTTGCCGGTGCCGACCGATCCGCCACCAGCTGCCCCATTTCCATTCGCGGACGTGTCAGAGGATGCTTTGGCTTCGTCCTTCTTGTCCGTTTGGGCGGATGCCGACGGATTGCCGGCCTTCGCGGCGGATTTGCCGTTTTCGGGGATGCTGGTCTTGAAGCCCAGCACGTTGAGCAGCCCGGCGCCGGTCTGCTCCGCAACCGACTTCACGAGGAAATCCCGCAGCTTGTTCCGCATGGTGGTGAACAGCTTCTGAAAGGCGGGACCGATTTGCTGCTTGCCGGTCACGACGCTCAGCACGCCTTCGCTCCAACCGCTGAGCAAGGTTTGCAAGCCGTCGCCGAAGCTGGCCTGCACACGTTCGCCGAGCGGACGCAAGGCAGCGCCCATCACCTGATTGTACTTCTTGGCGGCCTCGTCGGTCTTCTGCGCCGCTGCGTCCGGCGGAGCGCCCGTTTCAGCCTTTCCGCCGGTCTGATTCTGGGCAAGCATTCCCGCCGCACTGTAGGGTGCCGCGAAGCGGCTGGCCATTTCATGCGGTGTGATCAGATCCTCAGCGGCCTTATGAATCTCGCTGATTTGCTGATGCAAGCTATCCAGCTGGGAATTGGTCTGCACCGCAAGATTGGTGATGCTACCATCCAGGCGTTTGATGGAAATGGTGAAATCCTGGTTTTCGATAACCAGTTTTACAGTCGGGCCGGCGGCGTTTTCAGCCATGGTTTTCCCTTTCTGTTAGCCGAAGCGGGCGCGCAGTCTGGTTCTGGCCTTTTCGGTCAGGCCCGGCTCCCCGGCCGCCCAGCCGCCATCGGGCAGCTCGGCGAAGGCGAGCGGCGTGCCGACCCGCTGGCGCAGCCGGTCGTGCAGTTCGCGGGCGCCGATGCCGGCCGCCGTCAGATGCACCGGCAGCCAGTCGGCCATCTCCTCCGCGCGCAGCCGGTCGATCTCGTTGAACAGGGTCCAGAACATCCGCACCGGCAGCGCCAGCAGGCGCAACGGGTCGATGCCGTAGAAGCGGCTGACGCGGGCGAAGCAGTAGGCGAAGTCGAGCCGCGTCAACGGGCCCGACGGCTCCCCCGCTTGCCCGCCCGCGGCTCCCCCGGCTGGCGTCTCCCCGGCGGCGGCTCCGCCGGATCGATTCCGCGGATGAAGGCCAGCAGGACCAGGAGCTGCCCGAGATCGAGGCCGAGGATCTCCTCGCGCGGGGTGTCTTCGAGATGGCCGGCGATCACATCGACCAGGATCGGGATCTGCGCCCGCTCGCTGCCGGCCTCCTCAAGCTTCCGCTCGATGTCCCCGGCCTGCAGGAACTGTTCGACGGTCATGTTCTTCAGGATGCGCTCGCGCCCGCCGATGACGACGCTGCGGGAAACGCGGAACTCATCGAGGTTCAAAATGGTGGGCTGGGGCATGGAGGCTCCCGGTCGCTGGTGGCGGGCAAGGTCCGCGAGGGCGGCCACGGGGACGAAAGCCCCCGCGGCCGTGAACCATCGCGGTCAGGCGGCGACGGGGGCGCCGAAGGCGGCGATGCGGTTGCCGGCGGTGCCGTCCGGATAGCAGCTGAAGGTGACCTCGTAGACGCGCTCGCCGCCGTTCTCGTACTTGAAGGTGAAGTTGGGCAGCGGTGCTGCCTTGAAGGCGACGAAATCGTCCTTGGTGGTGGAGGCGGGCAGGGCGGTGGGGTGCAGCTTCAGCGGGGCGGCGATGGCCAGCAGGTCGATGTTGACGCCGGAGCGGATCTCGACCCCGACCTCGGCACCGGCCGCGCCGACGCCGACCGCCTGCGGCATCACCGCCAGCAGCTTGGTCAGGTTGGTTTCCAGCATCGGCACCTTGACCGACACCTCGGTGCCGGTGATGACGTCCTTGAGCGGGGTCTCGCCCATCTGGTCGGCCTTGACCTGATAGTTCGTGGTCTTGACGGTCACTTCGACGCCGCCCTTGGTCGAGCCGAGATCGATGCCGTCGAAGGTGACGTCGCAGATACCGAGGGCGATGTCTTCGGTGGTGATGGCCATGGGTATAGTCTCCTAATCAGGCGACACGCCAGTCGGCGCGGTAGTTGACGATGAAGGTGAAGGTGCTTGCCGTCTCGTCATGGGGCATCAGCGGCTCGTGCTGGGGCAGGCACGAGATGACGAAACAGCCCCCAGCCGGAGCCGCCCGCAGGGTCAGTGCGTCGGCGATCGCCAGGGCGCGGGCCTCTCCGGCGAGATAGTCGGGATCGTGGGTGCGGACCTGGAAGGAAAGCCGGCGAAGGCCTTGCGCATAGTCGCGGCGGGTTCCGCCCCGCGGCAGGAAGACCGATCCCGCAGCGGTGTCCTGCGGCGCCCGGCCCAGGAACAGGGACCCTCCTTCGGTTCCCAGCCCTTCGGCTTCGACGTGTTTGAGCAATGCGTGCAGCAGCATGGCCTCGGGACTCCGATAAGACGGTCAGGGGGGAGGCGAATGGCGGGAGGGCATTCGTCCCAGTGGACCTTCATCCGTTTAAAGGACATAATTCCTTTAAACGGATGATTATCTTACCCCGTGGGCAGGCGCCATATGTTTTTGGAAAAGCTTTCCAGAACAAGGGGGTGACGTGGATTTTCCCCTTGGACGGTCAGCGAAGCCCGGTCCGTCCGCTCCACGGCATGCCCCGGCAGGACAGACCGATCCCGCCGCTCAGGCTTGTTCGACGCGGTTTCTGCCGGCGGCTTTCGCCTTGTACAGCGCGGCATCGACGCGCTGGAGCAGGCTGTCGATGTCCTCGCCGGCCCTGGCCTGGCCGACGCCGATGCTGATGGTGACCGCCCCGCCGCACGCCATCCGCTGCGCGCTCACCCTCTGCCGCAGGGCTTCCAGAACGCCCAGGGCGGAGGGCAGATCGGTCTCGGTCAGCAGCAGGGCGAATTCCTCGCCCCCCCAGCGCGCCAACGCGTCCGAGCGGCGCAGCCGGTCCGACAGGGTGGCGGCGACCATGCGCAGGGCATCGTCGCCTGCCTGATGCCCATGCGTGTCGTTGAAGCGCTTGAAATGGTCGATGTCCATCAACGCCAGGATATAGGGGCGCCCGTACCGCTCGAGCCTGGCCGCGGCTTCGCCCACCGCCTGCTGGAACCGCCGGCGGTTCCACACACCGGTCAGCGGATCGTGCATGGCCGCCTGCTGCAGCTCCGCCTCAAGCCCCTTGCGGTCGGTGATGTCCAGCAGCACTCCGTTGAACAGCACGGTGCCGTCGCTCCGGCGGCGCGGCTGGGCGCGGCCCAGCACCCAGCGTCCGCCGGCGATCTCCATCTCGCCTTCCCAGACCCGGCCCGCCCGGCCAGCCTGCCGCAGGCCGTGCCGGACCCGCGCCCACCCCTTCATCGCCATCACAGGCGCCAGGGTCCGCGCGGCGGTCAGGTCGGCATCCGGCCGCACGCCGAACAGGGAGGCTGCGGCGGTGCTGAAGTAGGTCGCGCGCAAGCCTCCGCCGGGATGGAGTTCGGCCTGGAACACCGCACCCGGAAGGGCATTGGCGAGATCGCTCGCCTGGGCTTCCCGCTCGCGCTCCTCCGTCAGGTCGAAGAAGCTGATGACCACCCCGACGATCCCGTCATTCTTGCGGATCGGGCTGGCGGTCAGCCGTACGGGAAAGGACGTGCCGTCGCCGCGGTACAGCACCGTCTCGATGTCGCGCACCGGCTCTCCGGCCTCCGCAACCCGGAACACCGGATGGGGCCTGACGCCTCCAGTGGCGGTGCCGGGTGGGAAGGCAGGGAACAGGAAGCGTCCGATGTGGCTGCGAATCAGCTCGCTTTCGTGGCGGAAGCCGAAGGCGCTGGTGGCGGTGGGATTGACGAAGGTGACGGCACCCGAGCGGTCGATGCCGCACACCCCGACCTGCACGTTCTCCAGCAGCAGGCGGTTGAACTGCTCGGCCTCGATCACGGCGGTGATGTCGTGGATGATGCACAGCAGAAGCTTGCGCCCGCCGAGGTGGATGGGGCCGGCATAGACCTGCACATCGCGCACCGACCCGTCGGCCAGGCGATGGTGGAAACGCTGCGGATAATGGCCGCCCTCCCAGGACGCGATCTCGCGCATCGCCGGCAGGATCGCCCGCCCGAGCTGGTTGATGTCCCAGACATGAAGGCTGCGCAGCCGGTCGCGGCTGTGGCCGTAAAAGACGGCGGCCCGCGGGTTGGCATCGACGATGGCGCCGTCGCGTCCGGGATCGATCAGCAGGATGGGGGCGGCGTTGGTGGAGAACAGCGCGTCCAGCACGCCGGCTCCATCAATGCCGCACATGCTGCCGTCGGCCGGCCATAAGGGGAAAGCGCCCGGCCTGGGATCGGCGGACGCCCCGCCGTCCATGTCGCGCTCACCCTGCTCCGCCATTGCGAACTCCCCCCATCGATCGCCCAGGATCGGTCGAACGGCCAGAGAACATGCTGCATATCCTGGCAATCAACTCTATAGGGAATCAAGCTTAAACAAAGCGTTGTCGCAAAGTGGGGGAAAGGACCGGCTTGCATTCCGGCAAGGAGGCGTGCCCCGTCCATTCAAGGGCTTCACGGGACAAAGGTTCGGCAGGGCGCCGGGCCCTGTGGGCGACATCCCGATCCGGTTGTTCCACCCCCCTGTTCTTCTGCCACATCCCCCTGCCCGAACGCGCGAACTCCCTCCCGCGGAAGTGGATTTATCCTCGTCTGCGCACCGGCATCCGCCGGCCTTCGGCAACCCTGACAGCAGTGGGAGGTTGGCATGAGTATGATTAGGCGCAGCTCCGCTGAGTTTCTCGGAACATTCTGGCTGGTCTTCGGCGGATGCGGCAGTGCCGTCCTCGCCGCCGCCTTTCCGCAGGTCGGGATCGGATTGCTCGGCGTGTCGCTTGCCTTCGGCCTCACCGTCCTGACCATGGCCTATTCCATCGGCCACATCTCCGGCTGTCATCTGAACCCGGCGGTCACGGTCGGGCTGTGGGCCGGCGGGCGGTTCCCGGCCAAGGACATCCTGCCCTATGTGCTGGCCCAGCTGGTCGGCGCCTTCGCGGCAGCCCTGGTCCTCTATGTCATCGCCACCGGGAAGGCCGACTACAGCCTGGCCGTCAACGGCCTCGCCGCCAACGGGTACGAGGCGCATTCGCCCGGCCAGTACAGCGTCACCTCGGCCCTGGCGATCGAGCTGGTGCTGACCTTCTTCTTCGTGCTGGTGATCCTGGGATCCACCGACCGGCGGGCGCCGGCCGGCTTCGCGCCGCTGGCCATCGGCATGGCGCTCGTGCTGATCCACCTGATCAGCATCCCGGTCACCAACACCTCGGTGAACCCGGCGCGCAGCACCGGGCCGGCCCTGGTGGTCGGCGGATGGGCGTTGCAGCAGCTCTGGCTGTTCTGGCTCGCCCCGCTGGCCGGCGGCCTCGCGGGCGGGCTGGCCTACCGCGCCCTTGCCGAGGAGATGCCGGCGAAGCCCGCCATCACCGGGCAGGCGGAAAGCTCCACCTGAAGCGGGCGCGAAACACCCTTGCCACCGCCCTTATCGCCACCCCCTATCGCCGACGGGACCGGTTCGCAGAGATCCGGTCCCGGAATGGCCCGCCCCCATACCACGCCGATGTCGCAACGATCCGCCGCCGTCCACTGTTATTCAGGCAGGACCAACGGCGCAGAAGGCGTATTCATGCGGCAGTTCGACCCTGACTCCAACCCGATGACGGAAGCCGATTACGGCATCGTGCTGGGCCTGTTCATCGGCATCTATCTCGGCCTCCTGATGGTATCGGCGCTGCCTTGACCGTCACGGCTGCGGCAATCACGGCCCTTCAGGCAGCATCAGGCAGCGGTTCACCAGATTCATCAGCTCGCTTTGGCGGGTGGTTCCGGTCTTGGCGAAGACGCTGCGCAGTTGGCTGCGCACCGTGCTGATCGCCACGCCGCGACGCTCGCCGATCTCGGCCGGGGTCAGGTCGCCCAGCAAATCGACGACGAGGCCGGCCTCCACCGCCGTCAGACCGAACAGGGCGCACAGCCGCCTTCCCAACCCAGGCGCCACCGCGGCCGGATCGACGATGTAGACCACGGCCCGGATGTGCGCACCGCCGCCCCCACCACTGCCCCCGCCATCCGCATCGTCGAACGGTCCCGCAGCCTCGGGCGACAGAGGCAGAACGCTCAGCAGATAGGACGCCCGGCCGGAGGGGCGCGACACCCGCAGGTCGGCCGCTTCCCCCCGGTGCGCCGATGCCCCCTTTCCGCCGGCCGACGCCGCAGCCTCCAGCAGATGGGCAAGCCGGCGAGCCTCGCCCCCCTGTTCAGCCTGCAACCGCCCCTGCACAAGCCGCAGCCCGTCCCGCGCATCGATCATCGCCTGCCCGGCCCGGTTCAGGCCGGCAATCCGCCCGGTGGCGTCGAGCAGGACAACCCCCATCGGCAGCCGGTCGATGGCACGGCCGCTCCAGCGAGCCTCCTCCCGGCCGTCCCGGCCTGCCAGCAACCGGACGCGCAACCGCATCGCCCGCTGGAGATGCGGGGCACAGTCCTGAAGAAGGCGGACCGTCTCGTCGGAAAAGGGGAGGGCATCGGCGGGCCGATGGAGGCTCAGCACCGGCTGCACCGACGAAAGCTCGCCGCCGTCGGACAGGGTGAGTGCGCACAGCCGGCCCATGCCGTGATCCCGCAGCAGCTCGTTGAAGAAGGCCGAGCGCCGCAGAACCGCATCCGGTACCAGCTCCTCGCCGCGGCGGACGACGCAGCGGTTCAGCAGACCGCGCGCCGCTGCGGCGTTCGCCCAGACGTCACGGTGGCGGAAATGCGTGGTGTAGTCGGCCAGCTGCCTGTCGGTGATGTTGTGGCGGGCCCACAATGCCGCGGTCAGGCTGTCATGGCGGGGGGCGGTGGTGAACAGGAAGCCGTGCGTCGCATCGGTCAAGGCGCAGAGCCGCTCCAAAACCCCTCCCCAGCGCTCCGGAAAGGTCACGGCGTCGTAGATAGCCTCGATCAACTGGTCAGCGCTGTCCACTATAGGGAAATCCTCCGTTAGCAATCAATTTCCCGTAGGCAACATTTCTCATTCAAGCGCCATCGGTTGCATATGACCATAGTCCAAGCGCCTCGTCCGTCATGTGGAGGATGCGATCCCGGGAATTTTCCTCAAAAGTCACAGGAAGAGTCCCTGCCGCAGACAGGAGCCTTCGAACCGGAGCACGCCCCCATGACCGCGTCCATGATCGATGACGGCCGAATGGATCATGCCGGCCCATCGCCGCAGCACTGGACGACCGGAAGCCGGGTACGCTGGGCTCTGGTTGCCGACCGCAATCCATTGCTGCGCGAGGGGCTGCGGCTTTACCTGGAGACGCTGGGTTGGGGGGTGGTGGCGGGCCGAACAATGGAGGAAGGACTGGCTCTGCTGGCGCGGTCCCCTGCCGCCTTGTCCGGTGCCATCGGTCCCGACCTGATCGTGCTGGGGGAGACCGGACCGGAGCGGCGGGAAGCCGAAGGTCCGTGGCCATCCGTCTTCGACCGGCTGACCGCGATGCGCGGTGCCGTCCGCCCAGTCCTGCTGTCCATCGCCGAGACCAATCACGACCTGATGGTCCGGGCGCGGAACCGCGGCTTTGAAGCCATCCACATCGATATGCCGCCGCTCAATCTGGAGGAATTGCTGCTCGGCTGCGTCCGTCGCATCGAACGGGAATAAGGTAATGGCGTGATTTCACCATATGTTTTCATGAAGACATGTCATTTTATTTTCAAAGCATCTTGTTTGGGAAAGCGGCATCCGGGTTGACAACGATGCTGCCCAAGCGGCTTCTCAACCCGACCGCCCCTTAAGAGCCCCGCCACCGCCATCATGCCCGACACATCACCCCAAGCCCGGAATGCCGGACGCCGCAAAGCTGCCTTCTTCGACCGCGACGGCGTGCTGAACGAAGACATCGGCTTCGCCCACCGTCCCGACCAGATCACCTGGATGCCGGGAGCCAGGGAGGCGGTGAAGCGGTTGAACGACGCCGGCTTTCTGGTCTTCGTCGTCACCAACCAGGCCGGGGTCGCCCGCGGCCTGTACAGCGAGGAGCATGTGCGCACCCTGCATCGTTGGATGCAGCAGGAGTTGCGCGCCGTCGGCGCCCATGTCGACGCCTTCTATCACTGCCCGCACCATCCCGATCATGGCGAGCCGCCTTACCGCACCGACTGCGCCTGCCGCAAGCCGGAGCCGGGGATGCTGTTGCAGGCGATGGCCGAATGGCCGGTGGAACCGAAGGGCAGTTTCCTGATCGGCGACCGCGACACCGACGTGCAGGCGGCGCAGCGGGCGGGCATCGAGGGAACGCTCTACCGCGGCGGCGACCTCGACGCCGTCGTGGCCGGGATCCTGGCAAGGATGACGTGAGAGCTTAACGGCTAGGACAGCCAGCCTTCAAAGGGCGGTGCCAACCACAGCCACAGGAGAACGCCCGCCGCCAGCCAGAGGGCAACCATGACCGCAGCAGCGGCGACGCTGACCGGCCGGGCGGACCGGCGCGCCGCGGCGGCCCGGTGTTCGGCCAGAAGCTCATGCGGGATCAGGCGGACGACCAGCAGGATGCCAAGCGGCACGATCAGCAGGTCGTCCAGATAGCCCAGCACCGGGATGAAATCGGGGATCAGGTCGATCGGGCTCAGCGCATAGGCGGCGACCGCCATCGCCAGGACCCGAACGCCCCAGGGGGTGCGCGGGTCGCGCGCCGCCAGATAGACCGCCAGCACGTCGCGCTTGATCGCGCGCGCCCATCTCTTTGCCGCCGAAAGCATGATCTGTCCGGCCTATCCCGCCCGCTGAACGGCGGAGGACAGGGAGGGCAAGCCGGCGAGATGGTAGCCCAGCCCCGAAAGCCCATGCAGGCCGACGTAAAGACCGACCGCCAGGATCAAAGCGCCGGAGACATAGGGGGCTTGGCGGGCGATGCGGCCAAAGGCGCCGGACCAGCGGCGCTCGGCATGGCGCATCCCCAGCGCCGCGACCACCCCGGCCGACATCAGGGTCAGCGCCAGCCCGATGCTGAAGCACAGCACCAGAACGCCGCCCAGGGCGACCTCCTTCAATTGCAGGCACAGCAGCAGGACGGTGATGGCGGCGGGGCAGGGGATCAGGCCGCCGGTCAGGCCGAACAGGACGATCTGGCCGGTGGTGACCGGCCGCTCGTCGAAGCGGCGGCGAATCTCCTCGGCATGCGCCCGCGCGTGCGCATCCTCCGGCCCGTCGTCATGATGGTGGTGACCATGGTGATGGCCGTGACCATGATCGTGGTGATGGTCATGATGGCGATGCGAATGTTGCTCCCGCCACGTCCGCACCATCATCCACAGCGCCACCCCGACGATCAGCACCGCCGAGGCGACCTGGAAATAGGGCTCGGTCGTCGCGGCGTCCCAGCCCTGGCCAAGGCGCAAGCCGGCAAGCGCCACCACCCAGACCACCAGCGTGTGCGAAACCGTCGCCGCCAGCCCCAGCAGGACCGCCTGCAACACCGTGCCGCGGATGGCGACGATGAAGGCGGCCATCATGGTCTTGGAATGGCCGGGCTCCAGCCCATGCAGAGCGCCCAGCAGGATGGCGCTGGGAACGAACAGCCAGGCCTGCCCGGCTCCCTGCTGCAACAGGGCGGCGAAATCCGGCATTCCAGCCCCCTCAGAGGTATTTGGTGATCGCCTTGAACTCGGCGATGGAGCGGCGGGACTCCTCCGGTCCGGCATCGACCGCGGCGTCCAGGCAATGGTCGAGATGGTCGTGGATCAGCAGCTTCTTGGCCTCGCGCACGGCGCTTTCCACCGCGTGGAGCTGCTGCGCGATGTCCAGACAGGGGCGTTCGGCCTCGATCATCTCGATGATGCCGCGCAGGTGACCGTCGGCGCGCTTCAGGCGCTTGACGATGTCGGGATGGGAATGGTGCTTGCTCATGCCCCGATCCTATCCCCCCGGAGGGGATAGAGTCAAAGACAAGGCTTGCCGGACCGGGATGGCGCTTGGGCCGCCATCCCGGTCCGGCAAGGAGGTCAGTGGCGGGCGAAGACCTGCGGGCCGCCGGCGGCGCCGAACAGCATGACCTGATAGGGCTGGCCGCTGGCCATATCCATGCCGGGGGCGTCCTGCGGCATGCCGGGGACCGCCAGCCCGCGGGCCTGCGGCCGTTCGGCCAGCAGCCGCGTTACGTCCTCGGCCGGCACATGGCCTTCCAGCACATAGCCACCGACCCGCGCCGTGTGGCAGGAGGCGAGATCGTCCGGCACGCCGGCCATCCGCTTCATCGGCGTCACGTCGTCGACGACATGGACGGTGACGTCGAAGCCGGCCGCGCGCATGTGCCGCACCCAGCCTTCGCAGCATTCGCAGCTCGCCGCCTTCCAGACCTCCACCGCCGCGTTGCCGGCGGGCACGGCGGCGCGGACCATGCCCGGCAGCCCCACGGACCCGAGGCCGAGCGCCAGGACGGCGAGCGCCGCCCCCTGCATCATCGTCCGCCGTGTCATGTTCATAGAATTTCTCCTAATAGAATCAATGTATTGTCCATCACGCTCACGGGCGGACGGACAGAAGGCGCAGGGCGTTGGCGG
Source organism: Azospirillum sp. TSH64 (assembly GCF_003116035.1). Lineage (GTDB taxonomy): Bacteria > Pseudomonadota > Alphaproteobacteria > Azospirillales > Azospirillaceae > Azospirillum. Next base: position 135,539 of record NZ_LGQW01000015.1, on the reverse strand, counting down.
TGACCAGCACGGTGGCACCGGTGTCCGCCAGGATCGCGGGCCACAGCCCGGTGACACCAAGCACGGTGGTGAGCAGGAAGACCGCCTTCAAGCCCAGGGCCAGTGCGATGTTTTGACGTATATTGGCCATGGTGCGGCGGGACAGCGCCACCATGGCGGCCACGTCGCCGACCCGGCCGTGCAGGATGGCGGCGTCGGCCGTCTCCAGCGCCACGTCGGTGCCGCCGCCCATCGCGATGCCGACATCGGCGGCGGCGAGCGCCGGGGCGTCGTTGATGCCGTCGCCGACCTTCGCCACCCGCTGCCCTCGGGCCTGGAGATCGCGGACGATGCGCAGCTTGTCGTCCGGCAGCAGTTCGGCATGCGCCGGCATCCCCAGCATCCCGGCGACCGCCCCGGCGGTGCGGGCATTGTCGCCGGTCACCATCAGCGAGCGGATGCCGGCGCGCTCCAGCGCCTCGATCCCGCTGCGGGCATCGGGGCGCGGCTCGTCGCGCATGGCGATCAGTCCGGCGGGGATACCGTCGACCAGCAGGACCGAGACCGTCTTGCCCGCCTCGGCGAAGGCGGCGGCCTGGTCCGCCGGTGCCGCACCCAGCGACGATGCCGCAGCCTGGGGCGACAGCAGGGCCAGCAGGCGGCCATCCACTTTGCCGGTCAGGCCGGCACCAGGAAGGGCGGTGACCTCGCCTGCCGCTGGCGGGGCGATGCCGCGTTCGGCCGCCGCGGCCAGGATGGCACGGGCCAGCGGATGGCTCGACCCGGCCTCCAGCGCCGCGGCATCGGCCAGCAGTTCCGTCTCGCTGCCCTGCAAGGGGATCAGGTCGGTGACGCGCGGCTTGCCCTCCGTCAGGGTGCCGGTCTTGTCGAAGGCGACGGTGGTGATGCGGCTCAACGCCTCCAGCACGGCGCCGCCCTTCAGCAGCAGCCCGCGCCGGGCGCCACTCGACAGGCCGGCGGCGATGGCCGCCGGTGTGGAGATCACCAACGCGCAGGGGCAGCCGATCAGCAGCACCGCCAGGGCGCGGTAGATCCACTCCGTCCAGTCGCCGTCGAAAAGCAGCGGCGGTACCACGGCGACCAGCGCCGCCACCCCGACGATGCCCGGCGTGTAGACGCGGGCGAAGCGGTCGATCAGCCGCTCGGTCGGGGCCTTGCTCGCCTGCGCCTCCTCCACCAGCCGGACGATGCGGGCGATGGTGTTGTCGCGCGCCGCCGCGGTGACGCGGACGCGCAACACGCCGTCGGCGTTGATGGTGCCGGCAAAGACCTCGTCGCCTTCGGCCTTCGGCTTCGGCACGCTTTCGCCGGTGACGGGGGATTCGTCGACCGCGCTGCGGCCGGACAGCACGACACCGTCGGCCGCCACCCGGTCGCCCGGCCGCACCAGGATGACCGAGCCCACCGCCAGCCCGGCGGCGGGAACGGAGTGCGGGGCGGCGCCGTCCTGCTCCAGCAAGGCCGTGTCGGGAACCAGCGCGGTCAGGCCGCGGATGCCGGCCCGCGCCCGGCCGGCCGCCACCCCCTCCAGCAATTCGCCGACCAGGAAGAGGACCAGGACCGTCGCCGCCTCCTCCACCGCACCGATCAGCAGCGCGCCGATGGCGGCGACCGTCATCAGCATCTCGATGGAGAAGGGCGTTCCGGCCCGTGCCGCCGCCAGGGCGCGGCGGGCGACCGGAACCAGCCCGACCAGCAGCGCCAGCGGGAAGGCCCAGGGCTCCGCCGCCGGCACCAGCAGTCCCAGCGCCGTCGCGGCGGCCAGGGCCGCGCCGGCCGCCAGGGTCAGCCGAGCCTTGCGTCCCCGCCACCAGGGCGCTTCGGACGCATCGTCGTGGCCATGGGAATGGTTGTGGGAATGGCTGTGGGAGGGCCCATGGGAATGATCATGGGAGTGAGCGTGAGAATGCGGCTGGGCCTCGGCCCCGCAGCAGCCCCCGCCGCGGCTTGACGGTCCGGCCTCCACCACCGGATCGGCAGGGGTGGCGCCGTAACCAAGCGCCGTCAGTGGACGGACCACCGCATCGGCGCCCAGCATGTTCTCATGCGAGACGGTCACCGTCCCGGCGGGCACCGACACCCGCACCTCATGGATCCCCGGCACCCGGCGCAGCGCCGTCTCGATCTTGGCGGCGCAGGAGCCGCAGTCCATGCCGGACACCCGGTAGCGGCTGGTGCGCAGGGCGGTAGCGGCCTGCGTCCCGGCCGGAGGATCGGGAAAGGAATCGGAAATCGGTCCGTGCATGGAAGACGCTCCTCGATCATGGCCGTTGCCGGCAGCTCTTCCAAAGCCTAGATCCTCCAGTGACTGGAGGATCAAGAGGGAAATGCCGACCATGTCCAGCCTGCCCGCCACCCCGCCATCCCCCCTGACCATCGGGGCGCTCGCCAAGCAGACCGGCGTGAAGATCCCGACCATCCGCTATTACGAGAGCATCGGCCTGCTGCCGGAAGCGCCGCGCACCGACAGCAACCGGCGCACTTACGACGGCGGGTCGGTCCGCCGCCTGCGCTTCATCCGCCATGCCCGTGAGCTGGGGTTCGAGGTGGAGGCGATCCGCCAACTGCTGGCCATGGCCGATGATCCGGGCCAGCCCTGCCGGGACGCCGACCTGCTGGCCCGCACCCATCTGGCCGAGATCGAGTCCCGGATCGCCCGGCTGGAAGCCCTGCGCGACGAGGTGCGGCGGATGGTGGAGGGCTGCGCCCAGGATCAGGTGCGCAGCTGCCACGTGATCGAGGTGCTGGCCGACCACACCCACTGCCTGCATGACCGGCATTGAAGTTTGCCGGCACTGAAACCCTGACTGCGCTGAAAACCTTGGCCTGGGCGAAGCACCGTAGCGGGCGGAGGCACCCTATGACCTGGAACCGGTTGCCCAGGGGGCCACGGGGTTTATAGTCAAGCTCATGCAGTGTCGAAACCTTCCGTAACTCCGGCAGGCGCCACAAGGTGGCCTGCAAGGGGGATCGGATCGCATGGCGACGATAAAGGGAGCAGGCTCAAGCATGAGTGGGGGAGCGGCGGCAAAGGCGGACCGGAAGCGGGCGTCATGCTGCGGCTCCTGAAGGAAAGCCGCCCGCTCCAGCGCATCGGGGCGCTCGGCATCGGCCTGCTGGCGGTTCTGTGCGGCGGCACGGCGATGGTCCTGGACCGGCTGCATGGCGAGACGGTGACCGAGGCGATGCTGGGCCTGCGCACGCTCAACGCCTCGCTGGCCGAGCAGACGGCGCGCACCATCGAAGGGATCGACCTGACCGTCAGCGGGATCGCCGACCAAATCCCGCTTGAGAACCGGCGCAGCGCCGAAGCCTTCAGCCGGCTGCGGACGGACCGGCAGGTTCATGAAATCCTGAAGGCCAAGGCGTCCGGCCTGCCGCAGATGGAGGCGCTGAGCCTGATCGCCGCCGACGGCACCCTGGTCAATTTCACCCGCCGGTTCCCGGCCCCGGCGCTCGACCTGTCCCGGCGCGACTATTATCTGGCGCTCAAGGATGCCGATCCGGGACGCGCCTACCTCAGCCGGCCGACGCAGAGCCTGGTCACCCGGGACTGGACGCTCTACATCGCGCGGCGCGTGAACGCCCCGGACGGCGGGCTGGCCGGGCTGGTCGTCGGGGTCATCCGCCTGTCCTATTTCGAGCAGTTCTACCGCAGCCTTCATGTGACGCCGGGCAGCGGCTTCAGCCTGTGGTGGCGCGACGGCATGCTGCTGGCGCGCTTCCCGCCAACACCGGACAGGATCGGAACCGTCGCCACCGAACCGATCATCGACAGTCAGCTCTCCCAGTCCGGCATCGCCGCGACCACCCTGAAAAGTTCGATCGACGGCGAGGAGCGCATCCTGTCAGTCCAGCAGTTGCGCAACTACCCGCTGGTCGTCGCGGTCAGCCGGACGCGCGGGGAAATTCTGGCGCGCTGGGAGAGTCAGGCGGTCGTCATCGCCGCCGCCGGGCTGGTCAGCGCGGTGGCGCTCGCCCTGATGCTGTGGGCGATGGCCCGCCAGTTCCTGGCCTACGAGACCGCCAACCGCGCGCTCGGCGAGCGGCGGCAGGCGGTGGAGGCCCGCGACGAGGCGGAGGAGCATGTCCGCCAATTGCAGAAGATGGAGGCGTTGGGCCAGCTGACCGGCGGCGTCGCCCACGACTTCAACAATCTGCTCCAGGCGGTGCGCTCCAGCCTGCACATGTTGGAGGCCGGCGGCGAACTGCGCGGGGCGGAGAGCCGCCGGGCGCTGGAGATCGCAAGCCAGGCGGTCGACCGCGGCGCCACCCTGACCCAGCATCTGCTGGCCTTCGCCCGCCGTCAGCGGCTGGCCCCGGCGCCGGTCGATCTCGGCACCCAGGTGGCGGGGATGGCGACGCTGCTGGAACGCACGCTGGGCGGCGCCATCCGCATCCGCATCGACCGCGACGCCGATGTGCCGCCGGCGCTGGTCGATCCCCACCAGTTCGACATCGCCCTGCTGAACCTCGCCATCAACGCCCGCGACGCCATGCCGGACGGCGGCACCCTGACCATTACCGTCACCAGCCTGCCGGTTGGGATGGCGTGCGAGGAGGCTTCCCCCGCCCTCACGCCCGGCGGCTATGTCGCCGTGACCGTGCGCGACAGCGGGTCGGGCATGCCGCCCGACATTCTGGCGCGGGCCTGCGAACCCTTCTTCACCACCAAGCCGGTCGGGCAGGGCAGCGGGCTGGGGCTGAGCATGGTGCATGGCCTGACCGCCCAGTCAGGCGGCGGCATCCGGCTGGAAAGCCATCCCGGCCTGGGCACCGCGGTGACGCTGTACCTGCCCCACGCTCCGGTGGAAAGCCCAGCAGAAGCCAGGCCAGAAATCAGGCCGGGAAGCAGGGTGGATGCGACCGGCGGCCCGGCGGCCTCCACCGGAACCGCCCCCCTGCCCGTGCCGTCCGCCGCCCTTCGCATCCTGCTGGTCGAGGACGACGCCCTGGTCCGCATGGCGAATGCCGCGGCGCTGGACGAGGCCGGCCTCATGGTGTCGGAGGCCGCCGGCGGCGAGGAGGCCCTGGCTTTGCTGGAAGCGGACGAGGGCATCGGCGTGCTGGTCACCGACTTCGCCATGCCCGGCATGACCGGCGCCGACCTGACCCGCCTCGTCCGTCGTCACCGCCCCGGCCTGCCGGTCCTGATCGTCACCGGCTATGCCGAAAAGGCGGTGCTGCAGGATCTGGGGCGCGAGCCCGGCATCCGCATCTTGTCCAAGCCCATTCCGCCATCGGCCCTGATCGGGCACATCATGACGGCATTGCAGGACTCCCGCGCCGGTATCGGGTGCTGAGCCGGGTGCCGAGATCGCACACCGGCGTCAGGTGTCCTTCAGGCAAGCCCCCACATGGGTGAAGCGGAAGCGCGCATCGATCGGCACATCGGGAAAGGGCAGCCCATGGCCGTCATGGGCGCTGTCATGCACGAGGCAGCAGCCCTCAATCAGCGGCCAGACGACCCGGCCAAGGAAGCGCTGGTCCCGCAAGCGTCCGTCTTCGGCGCGGGCGGCAACCTCCGCCAGAGGAGCCATCGGCGGCAGAATGCCGGCCCGCCCGCCCCACATGCCGGCCAGCATCAGATCGGTGTGCATGATGTGGTCGCGCATGACATGGAAGGGGAGGCCGGAGGCCAGCCAGGCATCCACTGCGGCCCGCTCCCGGCTGTTCAAACGGGAATCGGCGTCGCGGCACAGGAAATGGCTGACCGTCGGATCGTCGGAGACGAGGAAGCGCCAGAACAGGCCGCGCACCGGTCCGCTGCCCGCGTCCATGGCGACCAGTTCCGCCCCCGCCGCGGCCAGCTCGCCGAGAACGGATGCCGGCACGGACTCGTCATGGTGGATGCGGCAGGTCCAGCCCGGATAGAACTCGGCCGCAAGCCGGACATTCTCCAGCGCGCCCTGCATGTACAGGGATGCGGAGCCCCACAGGCTGAAACTGATGATCCGCCGCGTCCGGCCGTCCTGCGAAGCTGCGGGAACCGGCGCCACTCCGACGCCCTGCCGCCCCTTCCGCGCCGCTTTCGCCTTCCGCGTCAGGACCGCACAGGCTTCGCTTGCCGCCTCCGCCATCCGCCCGCAGTGGAAAAGCGTCGCGACGAGGTATTCCTGCGTATCCAGATGATCGGGGACGAGGGTCCCGGCACACCGGAAGGCGGTCGCCGCCTCCGCCATCCGCCCGGCATTGCAGGCGGCGACCCCGGAATTGTACCAGACGAGGTGCGAGGACGGGGACAGCGCCAGGACGGCGCGGTAAGCCGCCAAGGCGGCCTCCCAGTCCTGCCGGTCGAAGCGGGCATCCGCCAGCCCGGTGCGGATGCGGAGATCGCCGGGACGCAAACGCGACGCCTCGGCGAAGGCCGCCTCGGTGGCGGTCGGATCGCGGCCGTCCAGGCAACGTGCGCCATGATCCAGCAGCAGGCCGGACAGCAGCTCGGCAGCCTGCGGCGCGCCCAGGACATGCGCCCGCCGGTAGGCGTGCATCGCGTCCCCGGTGCGGCCGGCGGCACGCAGCAGATTGCCGTAATTGAGGAGATACTCCGCGGAGTCCGGTCGCCGGGCCACGGCTCCGGCGACCCGGGCCAGTCCCTCCTCCAGGCGCCCGGTCTGGCCCATCAGGATACCGGACAGATGAAGCGCGTCCGGATAGTCCGGCTCGGCCTCCAGCACACGGGCATAGAGGGTTTCCGCCTCGGCAAACCGTCCTGCGGCGTGCAGATCAAACGCCAGAAGAGTCGCTTCGGAGAGGGTGGCCATCGCCCCCTACATAGCCGAGAACAGGCCCCCGATCCAAAGCGAAATCCAAAGACGCCGTCCGCGGCGCGTCACCGGTCCTGAAGCGCGAAGCAGCCCTTCCCGGCCGTCTTCAGGGCGGCGCAGGCCGCATCGGCCTTCGTCGCGGCAAAGCCGGTCAGCCGGGCCTTGTAGAGACCGCCGGACCGCACGACCGCAGCGCTGGTGCCGGCGGCAAGGGCGCCCAGGCGCTTGGCCGTGGCGCGGGCGCTGCTCTGTGCGGCGGCATGGCTGGCGAAGGCGCCGACCTGGATGGACCAGGGACCGCCAATGGGGGGACCACCAGTGGATTTCGCAGCGGGGGGCGGCTTCACCACCGGGGCGCCCACGCTCACCGCCGTGCTGCGCTGGGCGATCGAAGCGCTGTTCTTGGTAATCAGCAGATCCGGCTGCACGGGCGCCGGTTTGGCCGGGCTGGTCGGGCGTTTGAAGCCGGCATCCAGCAGGTCGGCAACCCGGTCGTCGCGGGAGTTGGCGCTGTGGCCGCCCATCACCACCGCGATCAGGCGGCGGCCGTCCCGCACCGCCGAGGCGGCGAGGTTGAAGCCGGAAGCGGCGATGTAGCCGGTCTTGATGCCGTCCATGCCGGGGTAGCGCGCCATCAGGCGGTTGTGGCCATAGACCGTGTCACCCTGCCAGTCGAAGCTGCGGCGCTGGAAATAGGCGTAATGGCGGGCGTGGCCGCGGATCAGCGCGCGGGAGAGGATCGCCATGTCGCGCGCCGTTGTCCGCTGTAGCCGGTCGGGCAAGCCCGACGCGTTGCGGAAGACCGTGCGGCGCATGCCGATCGCCCGGGCACGGGCGGTCATCTTCGCGGCGAAGGCGGTCTCGCTGCCGCCCAGCGCCTCCCCCAGCACCACCGCGACGTCGTTGGCCGAGCGGGTGACCAGCGCCAGGATCGCCTGCTCCACCGTGATGGTGCTGCCGGGGGCCAGCCACAGCCGCGACGGCGGCATCGACGCGGCATGCTGCGACACCACGAGGCTCTGGTCCAGCCGCAGCGTGCCGCGTTCCAGCGCCTCGAAGGTCAGCATCAGCGTCATCATCTTCGTCAGCGATGCCGGATAGGTCAGGGTGTCGGCATTGCGCCCCTGCAGGACCGTGCCGCTGCCGGCGTCCATCAGGATTTCCGCCGCGACCGGCAGGGGAGTCTTTTTCGCCGAGCGCTTGGCCAAGGCCGGCAGGGGCGTCAGCAGGACCGCGACCAGAGCCGTGAGGACGGTCAGGGAGAGCAGCAGCGTCGAGACGCGGGCGAGCGGGTGCATCGTCTCAGGTCTCCCTAGATGCCGTCGGAAGGGCCGTCGGACAGAAGCTTCCGCACCATGGCGCGGAAGGCGTCGACTGCCACGGGCTTGACCAGCATGCGCATGTTGTGGCCAAGCCCATCCTCGCCGTCGCCGTGCCTGTCGTCCAGGGCTTGAAAGGCATAGCCGGTCAGGAACAGGACCTTCAGATCGGGATAGTGCGCCTGCGCCGCCTCCGCCAGTTGACGGCCGTTCAGGCCGGGCAGCCCGACATCGGTCACCAGCAGGTCGACCGGCGGATTTGCCCCGGCTTTGTCTTTGGTTCCCGCTTGGGCATTTGTCAGTCGGGCAAGCGCCGAGGTGCCGTCGGCGGCTTCCAGCGTGGTGTAGCCGTCGCTCTCCAGCACCTCCACCAGCAGCATGCGGACCAGCTCCTCGTCCTCCACCACCAGCACGGTGCCCCGCCCGGTCCGGCCGGGCGGCAGCGCCGGCACGGCGGCGGGCTGCGCCTGTCCGGTGGAAGCGGCGGCGGCATGATCGCGCGGCAGGTGGAGATGCACCGCGGTGCCGCGGCCGACCGCGCTGTCGATGCGGACGAAGCCCCCGGACTGGCGGGCGAAACCGTAGAGCTGGCTCAGCCCCAGGCCGGTGCCCTGGCCGATCGGCTTGGTGGTGAAGAAGGGCTCGAAGACGCGGGCCAGCACGTCGGGCGGCATGCCGGTCCCGCTGTCGCGCACGGTCAGCACCGCATAATCGCCGGCCTGCACCCCGGGATCGTTGACGAGGTCGGCCGGTGAAAAAGCGGCATTGGCGGTCTCCACCGTCACGCATCCGCCCTCCGGCATGGCGTCGCGGGCGTTGATCACCAGATTCAGCAGGGCGCTCTCGATCTGGTTCACGTCGGCATGGACCGGCCACAGCGGCTCCGCCAGCCGCCGCTCCAGCCGGATCTGCTCGCCCACCGAGCGGCCCAGCAGATCCCACAGCCCGGCCACAAGCCCGTTCAGCTCGACGCGCTCCGGCTTCAGCGGCTGGCGCCGGGCGAAGGCCAGCAGGCGCCGGGTCAGGGTGGCGGCCCGGTCCACCGCGGCGCGGGCGGTGGCGGTGAAGGGGGCGATGTCGCTGCGCCCGACCGACAGCCGCTGGTCGATCAGCTCCAGGCTGCTGCTGATCGCCTGCAGCAGGTTGTTGAAGTCATGGGCGACGCCGCCGGTCAGCTGGCCGACCGCCTCCATCTTCTGAGCCTGGGCCAGGGCCTCGCGCGCCTCATCCAGCGCCTGCTGGGCCTTGCGGCGCTCGGTGATGTCGCGGGTGACCTTGGCGAAGCCGCGCAAGGTCCCGGTCTCGTCACGGATCGGGTCGATGACGACGCTGGCCCAGAAGCGGGTGCCGTCCTTGCGCAGGCGCCAGCCCTCCGCCTCGAACCTGCCCTCCGACAGGGCGGTGGCGAGCGCGCGCTGCGGCATGTCGGCGGCACGGTCCTCCGGCGTGTAGAAACTGGAGAAATGCCGGCCGATGATCTCGTCGGCGGCATAGCCCTTCATCCGGGCCGCCCCGGCATTCCAGCTGCGGACGATGCCGGCGGGATCGAGCATGAAGATCGCATAGTCGACCACGCTCTGGACCAGCAGGCGGAACTGCCGTTCGCCGGAGATGGGCTCCCAGGCGGGCGCGACACGTTCGTCCTTCATAACAACGACTTTCCGGAACACAGGGGGGAGTGAGACACGGGAAGTGCGATGATTCCCGTTCGACGCCGACGGGGTCAATAACCCAATGCGAATAGTCGGGTATTATTCCGCCGCATCACGCGGGATGTTCCGGGATTAATCCGGCGCGATTTGAGGGCGGGAAAATTTGATAATAGAGAAATTCGCGGGGGAATTTACGGTCGGGACGGAAAACGGCCGTCACGAGAAAGGAGCAGGCACGAGAAAGGGGCGGGGCGGCGAACCGCCCCGCGAGATCCCTTTGGTCCAGGCTCAGCGCGGGGCCAGCACCATGACCATCATGCGGCCTTCGACCCGGGGCATCTGCTCGACCTTGGCGATGTCCTGGAGCTGGTCACGCACGCGGACGAGCACGTTCAGACCGAGATCCTGGTGCGCCATCTCGCGACCGCGGAAGCGCATGGTCATCTTGACCTTGTCGCCTTCCTCGATAAAGCGGATGGCGGAACGCATCTTCACGTCATAATCGTGATCGTCGATGTTCGGCCGAAGTTTGATTTCCTTCAGCTCGATGATCTTCTGCTTCTTCCGCGCCTCGTTGGCCTTCTTCTGCTCCTCGAAACGGAACTTGCCGTAATCGAGGATCTTGCAGACAGGCGGATCCGCCTGGGGCGCCACTTCGACGAGGTCGAGGTCGGCATCCGCGGCGGCTTCCAGCGCTTGGCGGAGCGGCACCACGCCGACCATCTCGCCGTCGGCGCCGACGAGGCGGACCATACGGGCGGTGATTTCACGGTTGAGGCGCGGGCCTTCGCGGACGGGGTCCGCGTCGTAGAGCTTGGCTATGGTGATCTCCTATAGTCGTGGATGGGTAGAAAAGGACGAGCCCGGGCCGATAGGATCAGCCCAGGATGTCGAGCACAATCTGCCGCAGTTCGCCCCGGGTCAAGCCGGACGGCTCAGGCTTGGAGCGAAAATCGGGCTTTTTGCTTTCAGCTGCGGCGAATTGGCCAGCGGAGAGGCGGGTAGAGGCCAGATGGACCGGCGCAAGCGCGGGCTGGGCGGCAAAATGGCGAGCGGTCTGCGAAAGGGCGGAAACGATCGGGGTCGTCATGAAAATCCTCCAGGCCGGATGGGCGGACCGATGGATTTCGGTGCCGGCCGGCTCTTGTTCGTGTGTGGCGTCGTGAAACGGGAGCCGCGGCGGCGCAACACCGCCGCAGGAGACTCCGATAAAGTAAAACAGGCCCCGGCATGGGCATGTTCCAAACGGCCGGCGCCCCCACGAAGGCTCTCTCCCGCCGGGGCGGGAAAGGTGGGGGGGCGGCACAGCCCGAGCGGTTCTGCCCAGACGGTCTTCGGCCAGTCTCCAGATGGGGAGCGGGGTGGGATTTTCAAGCCGTTCCGCACCGACTCCCCGTCTTACCGCCGGACCCGCAGGGAACGTGGGAAGCCCTTGATGGTTTCGTCTCCACCGGACCTGACGATCGGGACGGGCGGGCGAAGGAGGGCGGCGATGCGGTGGCAGGGCGGACGGGAAAGCGAAAATGTCGAGGACCGCCGCGGACAGGGAGGCCTGGGCGGCAGGCTAGGCGGCGGCGGGCTCGGGGGAGGGGGCATCCGCATCGGCGCGGGCGGGCTGGGCGTCGGCGGCGTCATCGTGGTGCTGCTGGTCTCGATGGTGCTGGGGGTCGATCCCACGGTGCTGCTGGGCGGCGGCGAGCAGGGAGACCGGACCACCGCAGACCGCACCCAGATCGGCGAGGCCGCTCCGCGCAGCCAGGGCGACGACGAGCTGAAGCGCTTCGTCTCCGTCGTGCTGGCCGATACCGAGGACACCTGGCAGGGCCTGTTCCAGCAGATGGGGCGCCAGTACCAGGACCCGACGCTGGTGCTGTTCACCGGCACGGTGGCGTCGGGCTGCGGCCGGGCCCAGGCGGCGATGGGGCCCTTCTACTGCCCGATGGACCGTAAGCTCTACATCGACCTCGGCTTCTACCGCGAGCTGCGCGACCGCTTCCAGGCCCCGGGCGACTTCGCCCAGGCCTACGTCATCGCCCACGAGGTCGGCCACCATGTGCAGAACCTGCTGGGCATCTCCGACAAGGTGCAGGCGGCCCAGCAGCGGGCGGGCGGCCAAGCCGAGGCCAACGCCCTGTCGGTGCGGCTGGAACTGCAGGCCGACTGCTTCGCCGGCATCTGGGGCAACCACGCCAACCGCGACCGCAAGATGCTGGAGCCCGGCGACGTCGAGGAGGCGCTGACCGCCGCCAGTGCCATCGGCGACGACCGCCTGCAACGTCAGGCGCGCGGCACCGTCAGCCCCGACAGCTTCACCCACGGCAGCTCCGCCCAGCGCGTCCGCTGGTTCCGCACCGGCCTGGAAAGCGGCCGCCTGGAAGCCTGCGACACCTTCGGCACGGACCGGCTGTGAGGGGGCGGGCTTGACCGTTATCCGTAACGTAACACATAATGATCCGCGAGAGGACGCGGATGCCGATCAGAAACTGTGTGGACAAGCGGACGGCCGATTTCATGGCCGGCAAGCGGGTGAGGGAGTTCCAGTCTTTTGAGCGCCAAGCCGCCAAGGCATTGACCAAGCTTCAGGCGGCCACCCGGCTGATGGATCTCCGGCATCCTCCGTCCAACCGTTTCGAAGCGCTGGGCGGGGAACGGAAGGGCCAGTACAGCATCCGGATCAACGACCAGTGGCGTGTCTGTTTCCGCTGGGCCGTGGTTGGAGACGCGCAGGCCGATGCCGACCTTCTGACCGTGCCAGGAGAGCCTTACGACGTCGCAATCGCCGATTATCACTGAGGTTTCCATGAGCCATCCCGCTGTCGACAACCTGCCTCCCATCCACCCCGGCGAGTTCCTGCGCGACGAGCTGGAGGCGCTCGGCCTGAGCGCCCGCCGCTTTGCCGAGCATATTGGCGTGCCGCCCAACGCGGTGACCGGGATCATGAACGGCGAGCGGCGGATCACCGCACCGATGGCGCTGAGGCTGGGCAAGGCTTTCGGAACCGACGCGCGCTATTGGAGCAATCTGCAGAGCATCTTCGAAACCAAGGTCGCGCGGGCGGAAATCGGCGATGCGCTGGACGCCATCAAGCCGCTGCCGCATCTGGATAAGGCGGCTTAACCTCCCGGCCCGCGCATGAGCCGCAGATAGTCGAGAACGCGGGCGGTGCGCCAGTCGGGGTCGGCCCAGCAGGCGGCTTCCCGGGCGCGGCGGCAGGCGGCGACCGCCTCCAGCCGGGGCTGGCCGGTCAGCGGGCGCAGGTCGGCGGGGATGGCGGCGAGGCAGCTGGCGGCAAGGTCGGCGGGCGAGGCGGGGCCGGTCTCCAGCCAGCGTTCGGCCTGCTCGAACCGGTCGCGGCACATCAGCGCGATCATGTAGTCGCAGGCCGATTGCAGGCCGGGCGCCAGCCGGCCGGGACTGACCGACAGCACCGGCAGCAGCGGGGCAAGCGTCGGCGCCAGATGGTTGGCATAGAGCGTCGCCCCCCAGTAGCGCTCCGCCGTCTGCCGGAAATGGTCGAGGTCGCGCACCGGCACCAGGCCGGACTCCGCGACCGGCAGGATCTCCACCTTCGGCTTGGTGACCACCACCGTGTCGTTCGACACATCGACATAGAGCGCCCCGATCTGGAGCGCGTTCTGGAAATACTGCCCGCGCAGGACTCCCCAGACGCTGTGCAGCACGCCGCCCCCCTCGACGAAGGCGCGCAGCGCGCGCTCCACCGGGCCGGCCGGCTGGGCCAGACGCTGCGACAGGCGGGCGAAGAGGTCGCGGGTGATCTCCTCGCAGCGGCCATAGGGATAGGGCTTGCCGCCGGCCGGTGGCAGGCCGGCAAGCGCCCGGTCGCTCTCCTCGCGCAGCGCCATGAAATAGCCGAAGAGGGCCGCCGGGTCGCCGCCCAGATGGAGGGCGGTCAGCGCCGACTGGCGGTCATCCACCGGGGCGATCTCTTGCGGAAGGAGGGGTGGGTGCCGGGCTGTCATGGCGGGTTGGGTCTGGGCGAGGGAAGTCCAAGGAGTCCGGGGAGGGTGGCACCCTTCACGGTCCCGGCGCCAGAGTTTCCGATCCCCGGCACCAATACGGAGCGGGGGGTTGCGCAAAGCATGCCGCCCGTCACACATTCCGGCGGCCGCAGGCGGGACAGCCGTCCGGGCGGTCCAGTCCTTTCGAACGGAACGGCACGATGAGCACAGCGGACACCCAGCCCGACATGCAGGCACCCGACATCCAGTCCCTGGAAGGCGCCTATCGCGGCCGCAGCGCGCGGGTGGCGGTGGTCGGGCTCGGCTATGTCGGGCTGCCGCTGGCCCTGGCGCTGACCGGGGCCGGCTTCAGCGTCACCGGCTTCGACATCGACCCGGCCAAGGCGGCGGCGCTGAACGGCGGGCGCTCCTACATCCGGCAGATCGCCGACGGCCGTGTCGCCCAGGCGGCGGCGACCGGGCGGTTCCGGGCGACGACCGATGCCGACGCATTCGCCGCCTGCGACGCCGTGATCGTCTGCGTCCCCACCCCGCTGTCGCCCCAGCGCGAGCCGGACCTGAGCTTCGTCGAGGCCTCCACCCGGCTGATCCGCGACCGGCTGCGCCGCGGCCAGCTGGTGGTCCTGGAATCGACCACCTGGCCCGGCACCACCGACGAGGTGATGCGGCCGATCCTGGAGGAGACCGGGCTGGCCAGCGGTCGCGACTTCTTCCTGGCCTATTCGCCCGAGCGCGAGGATCCTGGCAATATCAGCTTCACCACCAGCACCATCCCCAAGGTGGTCGGCGGCGACGACGAGGGCGCGCGCCGGCTGGCGGTGGCGCTCTACGAGCAGGTGGTGCCGCAGGTGGTGCCGGTGTCGGGCACGCGGGCGGCGGAGGCGACCAAGCTGACCGAGAACATCTTCCGCTCGGTCAACATCGCCCTGGTGAACGAGCTGAAGATCGTCTTCGAACCGATGGGCATCGACATCTGGGAGGTGATCGAAGCGGCGAAGACCAAGCCCTTCGGCTTCATGCCCTTCTATCCCGGCCCCGGGCTGGGCGGCCACTGCATCCCGATCGACCCCTTCTACCTGACTTGGAAGGCCCGCGAATACCAGATCTCCACCCGCTTCATCGAGCTGGCGGGAGAGGTCAACACGATGATGCCGCGCCATGTGGTGGACCGGCTGGCCCTGGCGCTCGACCGGCAGGCCGGGATCGGGCTCAGCCGGTCGCGCATCCTGCTGGTCGGCATGGCCTACAAGAAGAACGTCGACGACAGCCGGGAGTCGCCGGGGCTGCGGCTGATGGAGATGCTGCTGGAGCGCGGGGCCGCGGTCGACTACCACGACCCCTTCATCCCCGTGCTGCCGGTCACCCGCGAGCATGCCGCCCTCGCCGGCCGGCGCTCCGTCGAGTGGACGGCGGAGCGGCTCGCCGGCTTCGACGCGGCGGTGATCGTCACCGACCATGACGGCATCGACTGGCAGAGCCTCGCCGCCCACTGCCCGCTGGTGGTCGACACCCGCAACGCCATGCGGGCGGTCGAGGGCTTCGCCGACCGCATCGTGAAGGCCTGAAGCGCGGGGCAGAGCCGCAGGCGGCTGCAACAGCGTGGAACGTGCCGGGCGGCGGCGTTCCATCGGCAGGGCCGACGGGAGAGACCGCTGGAACAGCGTGAAACACGCCAAGCGGCGGCGTTCCATCCGCCGGATGGGCAAGGGTTCAACGCCGGGGCCGGATGGAACGCTGTGAAACAGGCCGGACGGCAGCGTTCCATCGGTTGGGAAAATCCCCCTCCCATGCCCTGGCGCAGGCGATCCTGAGAAGGTGGGAGGGGAAGGCATGGCGTCGGCTCCGCAAGGGTGAGTCCGACGCCATCATATAGGAATTTTCTCCGCGATGGCGGCGCTCAGTTCAACGGAGCGCCGCCATCAGGGATGGACTCACATCTCCTCTTCGCCGCCGAAATCGCCCCAGCCGCTGTCCTCGACCGTCTGTTCGACATGGTCGGTGGCGGCGGTGGCCGCATCGGTGGCAGCACCGGCAGCCTCGGCCGCCACCGCCTCGCCGCCAGAGAACATGCTGGAGAGCGCGCTGCCGATCAGCATGCCGCCGGCGACGCCGGCCGCCGTCTGCATGGCGCCGGCCATGAAGCCGCCGCCGGCCCGCGGCTGCTGGGCATAGCCGGCGACGCGCGGGTCGCCATAGGCGGGCGTACCGGCAGCGGCGGGCGGACGGCCCCAGGGCGAGCCGGCCGGCATGGCGGCCGCAGGGGCGGCAGCGGCCGGGGCAGACGCCGGATATGAGGGCTGCGGAGCGGGACGGCTGCTGCCGCCGAACAGGCTGCCGAACAGGCCGCCGCCGGACTGGGCCGGGGCGGCGGGAGCGGCGGCGGGACGCTCGCGCAGCTGGCGCTCCAGCTCCTCGTTGCGGCCCTGCGAGGCGGCGAGCGCCTGCTCCATCATCACGATGGCCTGCGCCATCAGGTAGGGGGCGGCCGGCTGGCGGGCGATCCGCTCGCGGATCAGCGCCTCGGCCTCGGGATCGCGCGGGCCGGATTGCGCCTCGGCCTGATGCAGCTTGGCGAACAGGTCGTCGATGATCTGGCGTTCGGTGTGGTCCATGGCGATGCTCGTCTTCATCAAAAGGGTGGGAATGAGGCGGGGGAAGATTTCAGGGTCTCGGCCCTGGCCCTGGCCCCGGCGCCCCGCAGGCGCACGGAGCCGGCCGCCCAGAGGGCGGCAAAGCCGCCCACCCGGAGCGGTGGCAAAGCCGTGCGGCGCGCCGGAGGGGCGGCGCGCGACGGGGAAGGTCGGGAGCGGGGAATGCCGGAGGCCGGAGGCGTTGTCTCAGGGGCAAGGGCATCAGTCCCTCCAAGTGCGGTCACGCCCGTCGGCGCAAGAGCAGGTGAAGAGATCCGACATCGCGACCACGTCTAAGTCGCCAGAGGGGCCCGGATCCGGTTGTAGAGCACGTGGCCCCGTTCCGGCCCGCTTTCAAGACACCCCGCTTGCCTTTTCCTTAGATAAGAACATATTGCGAACATCTGGAAGGAAGAGGGAAGCCATCACAGTGGATGACGCGCTGCTCGACAAACTCGAGATCCTGGCGGATGCGGCGAAATACGACGCCTCCTGCGCGTCGTCGGGGGCGAAGCGGCGGACGGGCGGGCCGGACGGCATCGGTTCGACCACCGGGGCCGGCATCTGCCACGCCTATACGCCGGACGGGCGCTGCGTCTCGCTGCTCAAGATCCTGCTGACCAACTACTGCCTGTTCGACTGCGCCTACTGCATCAACCGCCGGTCCTCCAACGTGCGGCGCGCGCGCTTCAGCGTCGACGAGGTGGTGCAGCTGACGCTGGGCTTCTACAAGCGCAACTGCATCGAAGGGCTGTTCCTGTCCTCCGGCATCATCCGCTCGCCCGACCACACGATGGAGCAGCTGATGCTGGTGGCGCGCACGCTGCGGCGCGACCATGGCTTCGCCGGCTACATCCATCTGAAGACGATCCCGGAGGCCAGCCCCTGGCTGATCGAGCAGGCCGGGCTGTGGGCCGACCGGCTGTCGATCAACCTCGAACTGGCCTCCGACCGCAGCCTGAAGCAGTTCGCGCCGGAGAAGGACGGCAGCTCGATCAAGGCGGTGATGGGGCAGGTCGGCGAACGCATCCTGGAGGCCAAGGAGGAAAAGCGCCGCTTCTCCCCCGCCGGGCAGAGCACCCAGATGATCGTCGGCGCCGACGCCTCGACCGACCTGTCGGTGCTGGAGACCAGCGACACGCTCTATCGCCGCTACGGGCTGCGCCGGGTCTATTATTCCGCCTTCAGCCCGATCCCGGAGGCGAGTTCCGCCCTGCCGGCCAAGCCGCCGCCGCTCCAGCGCGAGAACCGGCTGTACCAGGCCGACTGGCTGCTGCGCTATTACGGCTTCACCGTGGACGAGATCGCCGCCGGGGGCGAGGGCGGCATGCTGGATCTGGGCATCGACCCCAAGCTGGCCTGGGCCCTGAAGAACCGCGAGCGCTTCCCGGTGGACGTGAACAGCGCCGACCGCGAGATGCTGCTGCGCGTGCCGGGGCTGGGGGCGCGGGCGGTCGACAAGATCGTCGAGGCGCGGCGCCACACCACCCTGCGGCTGGAGGATGTGGCGCGGCTGTCGTCGGGACTGAAGCGGGCGCGCGCCTTCCTGATCGCCGCCGACCACCATCCGGGCGGGCTGACCGACCGCGCCGACCTGCGGCAGCGGCTGGTGGCGCCGCCCAAGCAGCTCAGCCTGTTCTGAGGGGTTGAGCCATGCGGCATGTGGAGTTGAAGGACGGCGCCGATCTGGATGGCTTCCGCCGCGCGCTGCGCGGGCTGGTCGCGCTCGATGTCGAACCGGACGCGGTGGTGTGGAGCGGCGGGGCGACGCCGTCGCTGTTCGGCGATACGGCTCCGCTGCCGGCGGACGCGCCGCCGGTTCCGCTGCCGCGCCCGGTGGGGGCGCTGATCGAAAGCGTGGTCTGCCACCGCGATCCGGAGCGCTATGCCCTGCTGCACCGGCTGGTCCGGCGGGTGGTGCGGGGGGAGCGCGACATCCTCGACCATCATGCCGACCCGCTGATCCACCGGCTGGCGCTGCTGGACAAGGCGGTGCGGCGCGACCTGCACAAGATGCACGCCTTCCTGCGCTTCCGCGAGGTTCGGGATCCGGCCAACTCCGAAGATCGGGGCGGGGAGCGCTACGTCGCGTGGTTCGAGCCCGACCATTTCATCGTCGAGGCGACCGCGCCCTTCTTCGTCGAACGGTTCGAGAGCCTGGTCTGGACGATCCTGACGCCGGTGGGATCTCTGCATTGGGACCGGCGCTCGCTGACGGTCGGGCCGGCGGCTTTGAGGCCGGAGGGGCTCGACCGCGACGACCGCTTCGCCGAAGGCTGGCAGCGCTATTACGAGAGCACCTTCAATCCCGCGCGGGTGAACCCGACGGCGATGCGGGCGGAGATGCCGCGGAAATACTGGGCCAATTTGCCGGAGGCCGCGGCGATCCCGGCGATGATCCGCTCCGCGCCTGCGCGGGTGCAGGCGATGATCGAGGCGGAGGCCGCGGCCCCCCGCCGCCGCAACCCCGACAAGGCCGTCGCCGCCATGGCCCGGCAGGAACCGGCGACGCTGGCCGAGCTGAACCGCATCATCCGGGCGGCGGACCCGCTGGTGCCGGGGGCGACGCAGGCGGTGCTGGGCGAAGGGCCGGAGGAGGCCGCCATCGCCATCGTCGGCGAGCAGCCCGGCGACCAGGAGGACATGGAAGGCCGGCCCTTCGTCGGCCCGGCCGGCCAGCTGTTGGACCGCGCGCTGGAGGAGGCCGGGATCGAGCGCAGCGCCGCCTACCTGACCAACGCGGTCAAGCATTTCAAGTTCGTCGCCCGCGGCAAGCGCCGCCTGCACCAGTCGCCGACCGCCGGCGAGGTGAAGCATTACCGCTGGTGGCTGATGAAGGAGCTGGCCTTCGTCCGCCCGCGCCTGGTGGTGACGCTGGGCGCCACCGCGGCATTGGCGCTGAGCGGGCGCAGCGTCTCGGTTCTGCGGGAGCGCGGGCCGATGGGGTTCGGCGATTGGGAGGGATTCGTCACCGTCCACCCCTCCTACCTGCTGCGCCTGCCGGCGGGCGAGGAGGCGGAGCAGGCCTACCGCGACTTCGTCGCCGACCTGCGGCGGGCGCGGGAGGTGGTGGAGGGGGCGGGTTGACGACCTCCCCTATGATCACAAGGGTTTACAACACTGTTTTCCAAGGAAGCCGAATGATGTCGGAAAAGATAGACACGGATGTCACGGATTTAGGCACCGATTACACGGATATTTCTTCTACTTGCAGAAGCCGTGTTTTGCAGACGTCATCTACGTCTCGGAAAACATCCGTGTAATCCGTGTTCAAATCCGTGACATCCGTGTCTATCTTGTCGAACAATCCATCAGCGCACCAAGGATCCAGCGCCCTCAGATCACCTCGCGCCGCCGCAGCTCCCCGATCACCTGGGCGACCATCTCGTCGGCGGTCTGTTCGGCGCCCTTCAACATGATCTCCGGCGCGTCCGGCGGCTCGTAGGCGCTGTCGATGCCGGTGAAGTGGGGGAGCTGGCCGGCTCTCGCCTTCCGGTAGAGCCCCTTGGGGTCGCGGGCCTCGCAGACCTCCAGCGGCGTGTCCATGAAGATCTCCAGGAACTCGCCCTCCTCCACCAGGGAGCGCGCCATCCGGCGCTCCTCGCGGAAGGGGGAGATGAAGCTGACCAGCACGATCAGCCCGGCGTCCACCATCAGCTTCGACACTTCGGCGACGCGGCGGATGTTCTCCACCCGGTCCTCGTCGGTGAAGCCCAGATCCCGGTTCAGCCCGTGGCGGACATTGTCGCCGTCGAGGATCATGGTGCGGCGGCCGAGACGGTGCAGCTCCTGCTCCAGCCGGTCGGCGACGCTGGACTTGCCGGAGCCGGACAGGCCGGTGAACCACAGCACGCAGGGCTTCTGCAGCCCGCCGGCCCGCGCCGCCTTGTCCAGCTTCGAGGCGTGGCGGTGGATGTTCGACGCCCGGCGCAAGCCGAAGCGGATCATGCCGCAGCCGGCGGTGGCGTTGGTCAGCCGGTCGATCAGGATGAAGCTGCCGGTCTCGCGGCTGTCGGCATAGGCGTCGAACGGGATCGGCCGGTCGAGCGCCAGATTGCAGAAGCCGACGTCGTTGAGATCCAGATGCTTGGCGGCGGCATGCTCCTGGGTGTTGACGTTGATGGCGTGCTTCAGCTCGGTCACCTGGGCGCCGACCGTCGCCGTGCCGGCGCGCAGCAGGTAGGAGCGGCCGGGCAGCAGCGGCTGCTCGTCCATCCACACCACATGCGCCGCGAACTGGTCGGCCACCTCCGGACGGCCGGTGGCGGCGGCGATCATGTCGCCGCGGCTGGCATCGACCTCGTCGGCCAGCACCAGCGTGACCGCCTGTCCGGGCTGCGCCGTCTCCAGATCGCCGTCCATGGTGACGATCCGGGCCACCCGGCTGGTCCGCCCGCCGGGCAGGATGGCGACCTCGTCGCCGACGCGCAGCGCGCCGCCGGCCACCGTGCCGCAGAAACCGCGGAAATCCTGGTTGGGCCGGTTGACCCACTGCACCGCCATGCGGAAGGCGCCGAGCTTTTCCTCCGCCGCGGCGTCGACGCTCTCCAGATGGCCGAGCAGGGTGGGGCCGCCGTACCAGCCCATGGCGTCCGACGGCTTGGTGACGTTGTCGCCGGTGAGCGCCGAGACCGGGATGCAGGTGACCTCGTCGATGCCGATGCGCTGGGCGAAGACGCGGTAGTCGGCGGCGATCCGCTCGAAGGTCTCGCGGCTCCAACCGACCGCGTCCATCTTGTTGACCGCCAGCACGACATGGCGCACGCCCAGGAGCGAAACGATGGTGCTGTGTCGCCGGGTCTGGGTCAGCACGCCCTTGCGCGCATCGACAAGCAGGACCGCGGCGTCGGCGGTGGACGCGCCGGTGACCATGTTGCGGGTATACTGCTCGTGGCCCGGCGTGTCGGCGACGATGAACTTGCGGCGCTCGGTGGTGAAGAAGCGGTAGGCGACATCGATGGTGATGCCCTGCTCGCGCTCCGCCGCCAGCCCGTCGACCAGCAGCGCGAGGTCGAGCTGGCCGGCACCGGTGGTGCCGAAGCGGCCCGAATCCGCCTCCAGGCTGGCCAGCTGGTCCTCAAAGAGGCATTTGCAGTCGTAGAGCAGCCGGCCGATCAGCGTCGACTTGCCGTCGTCCACCGAGCCGCAGGTGATGAAGCGCAGCAGGTCCTTGCCGTTCTGGCGGGCGAGATACACCTGCACCTCATTGGCGGCATCGGAGGGGGCGGCATCCGCAGGAGCGGTGGCGATGGGGTCGAGATCCGTCAGCATCAGAAGTAGCCTTCCTGCTTCTTCGCTTCCATCGAGGCGGCGGCATCCTGGTCGATCACCCGGCCCTGCCGTTCCGAACCGGTGGACAGCAGCATCTCGCGGATGATCTCGGGCAGGGTGGCGGCGGTGCTGCGCACGGCCCCGGTCAGCGGATAGCAGCCGAGCGTGCGGAAACGCACCCAGGCCATCTCCGGCACCTCGCCGGGCTTCAGCGGCAGCCGGTCGTCGTCGACCATGATCAGCGTGCCGTCGCGCTCCACCACCGGGCGCGGCTTGGCGAAATAGAGCGGCACCACCGGGATGGCCTCCTGGTGGATGTATTGCCAGATGTCCAGCTCGGTCCAGTTCGACAGCGGGAAGACGCGGATGCTTTCGCCCTTGTGGATGCGGCCCTGGTAGAGGTTCCACAGCTCCGGCCGCTGGTTCTTCGGCTCCCAGCGGTGGGTGGCCGTGCGGAAGGAGAAGATGCGCTCCTTGGCGCGGCTCTTCTCCTCGTCGCGGCGCGCCCCGCCGAAGGCGGCGTCGAAGCCGTGGGCGTCGAGCGCCTGTTTGAGCGCTTGCGTCTTCATCACGTCGGTGTGGACGGCCGAGCCGTGGCTGACCGGGCCGATGCCCTGCCGCACGCCGTCCCGGTTGATGTGGACCGTCAGGTCCAGCCCGAGATCCTGCGCCATGCGGTCGCGGAACTCGATCATCTCCCGGAATTTCCAGGTCGTGTCGACATGCAGCAGCGGGAAGGGCGGCTTCGACGGATAGAAGGCCTTCATCGCCAGATGCAGCAGGACCGAGCTGTCCTTGCCCACCGAATAGAGCATGACCGGCTTGTGGAACTGGGCCGCCACCTCGCGCATGATGTGGATGCTCTCCGCCTCCAGCCTTTGCAGGTGGGTGAGGCGGGCCGGCGTGGTCAGGATGGCGGGCAGCGCGTCCTCAACACCGGAAGCGGGAGCGGGCTGGGGGAGATCCCTGGCCGCGGGACGGGTGTCGAACAGTGGATCAAGCAGCATAGCCGGCCTTCTTCTGCATGTCTCCGGCCACGGCGTCGAACACGGTCAGACGCTTGCGCGACCATTGGATCGGGCGCTTCGACGGGTCGAAGCCTTCGGGTTTGCTGACGGGGGTCCAGCTGACCTCGCCGTTGCTGCGCGAGGCGCGGGACGATCCCAGGATGGGAAGGTCGCCGATCCGCTCGAACGGATAGCGGCCCTCGTCCAAATCCAGGAAGCGCATGAGGTCGCGGGCCGTGCCGTCGGGAGCGGCCACCGCATCCTCGAAACGGACCAGCCGGCAGGCGTCGGCGCTCATCCGGCTCTGCGCCTCCAGCGCCGCCTCGGTGCCGAAGCTCCATTCCCGGCAGACGTCGGCGAAGGTCCGGCCCAGGAAGCGCAGCGGCCAGGTGTCGATGGTGGACTGCACGGCGCGGCGACCGTCGCGCAGCACGATCAGGCAGCGTTCCGCCGGGAACAGGTAGGGGAAATAGCGCATCATCCGGGTGTGGGGCGACTTGATCACCACCGTCTTGCCGGCCGGGAACTCGGCTTCGATCCGGCGCAGGAAGCCGTTCACCATGTAGCAGAAGGTTTCCAGATCGCTGAACGACTCCCGGTTGCGCCGGTAAAGACGCAGGAAGCGCCCCTCGTAGGTCCGCGCATCCTCCAGCGTGTTCAGGAAGGGAAGCTCGCGGATGCCGTAGGGATTGACCAGCACGTCGGGATGCAGCTCCAGCAGGCTCTGGAGATAGTTGGTGCCGCTGCGCGGCATCACGCCATGCAGGAAGACGATGCGGGGGGCGGACGCCAGGGCCGGGGCCGGCGCATCGGACGTCATCCCGCGGACGGATCGGGCGACCGAGCGCAGATGGCGGGCGTTCTCCTCGGTAAACCAGGGGTCGAAGAAGGCCGATCTTTCTGTGCTTGGAAGTCGAAGAAGCCGTTTCCCGACGAACCCGATCTCTTTTTGAAGACGATGAACCGCACCGTCACCGAAATGATGTCTTAACGATGTGGCATAGTGATCGGCTGCCAGGGTCTTTCCATTCCAAAACACAACAGCCTCCTTTTGCGTCACCCTGTCCCCGGGCGATCCGTTTTTCCCGTGAACCCGGCAATCGGTGCGTCTTTCCTGAAAATCGGCCAAGCGCCCTCTCTCCAGGCTAGTTATGGTCCTGCCAGATAAGCTTTTTTAGATCTCATCCGGATCTAACCCCATGGTCTTACAAATATACGGATGCAATCCTCAATGTTTGACCAAAGGCTACGTAGAAACTACATGAGAAGGCATGTCCCTATCTTCACAATAGAGAAGTCACGTTTGATCGGTACTCGTCATTTACTGATACGCATAGGGCGGCATTCTCCTGCTTTATCTGTAGAACTAGCCCGTACGGCACGAATTACTCGAATGTTTATTTTGTTGTTTTCCTTCGTGATAACGAAAATTCCTGGACCGCTTCACTACCTCTCCGATCTTTCGGGTAAACGAGGGAAACCAAAGGTCCGTTCCCCCACCCGCTCTTTTTCGGACCGGACCGCCTCTTCCGCGCTCTTCCGCCACCCCTCCGGCCGGGCCGATGCTTTCGCTTGAACGCCGCCGGAGCGGGGGTTATGGTCGGTCGGCCGCAGACGGGGAATACTCTAAATTGTTTAACTCTCAGTCGGGGAACCCTACGGTAGCGGGTTTCGGCGCCGGTCCCTTTGCCCTTTTCCAGACCGCCTGGCATCACAGGTCGCTGATCCTGCGGCTGGCCCGGCGGGAGATCGACGCCCGGTACCGCGGGTCCGTGCTGGGCATCGTCTGGGCGGTGCTGAACCCGATCCTGATGCTGGCGGTCTACACCTTCGTCTTCTCGGTGGTGTTCCAGGCGCGCTGGGGGGCGACGGGGGGCAGCAACACGGAATTCGCCCTGCTGCTGTTCTCCGGCCTGATCCTGTTCAACGTGCTGGGCGAATGCCTGAGCCGGGCGCCCGGCCTCCTGCTGGAGAATGTCAGCTACATCAAGAAGGTGGTCTTCCCGCTGGAGATCCTGCCGCTGGTGTCGCTGGCGGTGGCATTGTTCAATGCCGGCATCGGCTTCGTCATCCTGGTGGTCTTCCATCTGATGGTGGCCGGGCTGCCGCCGCCGACGGCGCTGCTGCTGCCGCTGATCCTGGTACCCTTGTGCCTGACCACGCTGGGGCTCAGCTGGTTCTTCGCCGCCGCCGGCGTGTTCCTGCGCGACCTGCGGCAGGTGGTGGGGGTGGCCGTCACCGTGCTGATGTTCCTCAGCCCGATCTTCTATCCGATGACCGCGATCCCCGAGCGCTTCCGCGCCATCCTGCACCTCAATCCGATGACCGCGATCCTGGAGCAGTCGAAGGACCTGCTGTTCTGGGGCCGCATCCCGTCGCCGCTCGAGTGGGGTCTGGCGACGCTGGGCGCCTGGGTGGTGGCGTGGCTCGGCTATCTCTGGTTCATGAAGACCCGCCGGGGGTTCGCCGATGTCGTCTGAGACTCCCGCCGCCGACACCCCTATCGTCATCCGCGCCGAGGGGCTGGGCAAGGCCTACGCCATCTTCAAGCGCCCGCAGGACCGGCTGAAGCAGATGCTGGTGCGCGGCCGGCGCAAATATTACGACGAGTACTGGGCGCTGCGCGGCGTCGACCTGGAGGTCCGCCGCGGCGAGACCGTCGGGCTGATCGGCCGCAACGGCTCGGGCAAGTCGACCTTCCTCCAGCTTCTCTGCGGCACGCTGACACCGACCTCCGGCCGCATCGCGGTGGACGGGCGCATCGCGGCGCTGCTGGAGCTGGGCGCCGGCTTCAACCCCGAATTCACCGGGCGCGAGAACGTCTATCTCGCCGCCTCGGTGCTGGGCCTGTCGAACGAACAGATCGCCCAGCGCTACGAGTCCATCGCCGAGTTCGCGGGCATCGGCGACTTCATCGAACAGCCGGTGAAGCTCTATTCCAGCGGCATGTACGCCCGCCTCGCCTTCGCGGTGGCGGCGCATGTCGACGCCGACATCATGATCGTCGACGAGATCCTGGCGGTCGGCGACGCGTCCTTCACCCAGAAATGCATGCGCTTCATCCACCGCTTCAAGGAGCGCGGCACCCTGTTCTTCGTGTCGCACGACACCGGACAGGTGGTGAACCTCTGCGACCGGGTGGTCTGGCTGGACAACGGGTCGGTGCGGGCCATCGGCCCGGCACGGGAAGTCTGCCACGATTATCTGGCGGCGCTCTACAGCGACCAGGACACCTCGCGCGGCTTCCGCATCGGCGGGGCGCGCCAGGCGCTGCCCCAGGCCAAGCGCGAGGAGCCGGTGGAGGACGCCCGCGCCGAGCTGCTGAAGGGCTCGCAGCTCCGCAACGCCATCGAGCTGTTCGACTTCAACGACAGCGGCCCCTGGTTCGGCAACCGCGGCGCCACCATCGCCAACGTCTCGATCCTGGACGCCGAGGAACAGCCGCTCAGCGTGCTGGAGGGCGGCGAGGTCATCGTGCTGAAGGTGGACTGCCGGGCCGAGCAGCAGGTCTACCGCCCCATCGTCGGCTTCTACGTGAAGGACAAGCTGGGCCAGAACCTGTTCGGCGACAACACCTTCCTCAGCTACCAGCTCGACCCCGTCACCATCCCGGCCGGGCAGGACTTCGCCGCCCGCTTCCGCTTCCAGATGCCCTACCTGCCCAGCGGCGACTTCTCCATCACCGTGGCGCTCGCCGAGGGCACGCAGGAGGACCACGTCCAGCATCATTGGGTCGAGGACGCGCTGTTCTTCAAGGTCCATGCCAGCCACGTCGTGCGCGGGCTGGTCGGCATGCCGATGCTGGCGATCACGCTGGAGGCGGAGGGGGCCTCATCCCCTCAGGCGGCACCCCGGGCAACCTCCCAAACGGCACCCGCGACAAAATAGCGACAGGGCGCGGATCCCCCCGGACTGAGGCAGGAAAACCGCAGTTCCAGGCATTGTTTGACGCCGCAAAGCGGGCTCCGGACAGCGGCTTGCATTCCGGCTTGGTGTCAGCGTATGTGTGTCGGCGGCTGTGACGGGACCGTCCGCCGGGCCTGAAACGGTGTCCCGATGGACCGCTCCCCGCCGCGAAGCCAGGCAGAAGAAGAGGCACAGGTGGATTCGTTTTTGAAGGACCAGGGATCGGACGCTCTCCGTCGCATCTGCCGGCCGATCACGCTCCTGACCCCGGATCTCGTCACGGCGCCGGCCTCCTGGCTCGGCCATGTCCCCTTCGCCTTCTGGATCGTCGAGGCGCTCCGCCCGGACAGCCTGGTGGAGCTGGGAACGCACACCGGCAACTCCTATGCCGCCTTCTGCCAGGCGGTCCGCCATGTCGGGCTGCCGACCTCCTGCTACGCCGTCGACACCTGGGCCGGCGACCCGCAGGCCGGCTTCTACGGCGACGACATCTACAACACGCTCGCCGCCTATCATGACCCGCGCTATGCCGGCTTCTCGCGCCTGCTGCGGATGACCTTCGACGACGCGCTGCTCCATTTCGCCGACGGCAGCGTCGACCTGCTGCACATCGACGGGCTGCACACCTACGAGGCGGTGCGCCACGATTTCGAGACGTGGCTGCCGAAGATGAGCCGCCGCGGCGTTGTGCTGTTCCACGACATCAACGTGCGCAAGGACGATTTCGGCGTCTGGCGCCTGTGGGACGAGATCACCCGCGACCGCCCGTCCTTCAGCTTCCTGCATTCCAACGGCCTCGGCGTGCTGGGCGTCGGCGAGGATCTGCCGGACGCGGTGCGCGAGCTGTTCGCCGTGCAGAAGGCCGGCGGCGAGGGGCTGCGGGCCGTCCGCAGCTGGTTCGACCGGCTGGGCGACGCCGCCATCGAGACCGAGACCATCCAGCGCCTGGAAGAGCAGGAGAAACACCTGCGCACCGAGGTGGCGATGGTCCGCAAGGTGCTGGACGACCAGATCGCCCACAGCGAAGATCTGAAGGGCATGATCGCGACGCGCGACCGCGACATCGGCGTCATCCAGGGCTGGCTCGGCGACCATCAGGCCGAAATCCGCCGCCAGGGCGATGCGCTCGCCGGAATGGCGCAGGAGCTGGCCGAGCGCGAGCACGAGCTGGCCGACCGCGAGCGCAACCTCGCCGCCCATGCCCGCGAACTGGTCGCCCGCGAACAGGCCATCGCCCATCTGCACGGCGTGGTGGCCAGCCGCGACCAGCACATCCACAGCCTGGTCAACTCGACCTCCTGGAAGCTGTCGGCGCCGGTGCGCAAGCTGGGCCGCCTGACCCAGCAGGCCGGGCGCTTCTACCGCCGCCGCCTGCACAGCATCACGCTGGAGCCGCTGCACGACGTGGTGCCGAGCCCGCAGGGCGGCTACGAGGCGACCGGCAGCGACCCCGCCTTCCTGCTGCGTTCCGACCGCGGCCGGCTGCCCGGCCACTGGTGCGTGATCTCCTACCGGGTGGTCCGCGCCTCGGCCCCGCTGGTGCCGGTGATCTATGTCGACGACGGCAACGGCTTCGACGAGCGGACGATGATCCGCCTGCCGGTCGACACGGTGGGCGAGTTCCGCCAGCTCGCCCTGCTGCCGCAGACGGTCAAGGCGCTGCGCTTCGACCCGGCCACCCGGCCGGTGTCCTTCGAGATCGCCGACTTCACCATCCGCGAGATCGGCAAGACCAACATCCTGGTCGACTATGTCCGGCAGAACCAGCCGGCGCGCGTGCTGGACTACCTGCGCCGCCACGGCTGGCAGGCGACCAAGCAGCGCGTCCTGCAGGAGCTGCAGCCGAACCGCTGGTCGGCCGACTACAAGTCGTGGGTGCGGATGTACGACACCCTGACGCCGGAGGACGCGGCGGCGATCAAGGCCGACATCGCCCGCCTGCCGGCGCGCCCGCGCTTCTCCGTCGTCATGCCGGTCTACAACACGCCGGAGCCCTACCTGCGCGAGGCGCTGGACTCCGTGCTGGCCCAGTTCTACCCGGACTGGGAGCTGTGCATCGCCGACGACGCCTCCACCGCCCCCCACGTGAGCAAGGTGCTGGCCGAGTACAAGGCGCGCGACAACCGGATCAAGATCGTCCGGCGCGAGACCAACGGCCACATCTCCGCCGCCAGCAACAGCGCGCTGGATCTGGCGACCGGCGATTTCGTGGCCTTGATGGACCATGACGACCGGCTGCCGCCGCACGCGCTCTACACCGTCGCCGCCGAGCTGGCGCAGCATCCCGACACCGACATCCTCTATTCCGACGAGGACAAGATCGATGCGGACGGCGAGCGCTACGACCCGCATTTCAAGTCCGGCTTCAACCTGGACCTGCTGCACGGCCAGAACATGGTCAACCACCTGGGCGTCTTCCGCCGCTCGCTGATCGAGCGGGCCGGGCGCTTCCGCCTGGGATTCGAGGGCAGCCAGGATTACGACCTGACCCTGCGCGCGGTCGAGGCGACGGAACCGGCGCGCATCCGCCACATCCCGGCGATCCTCTACCACTGGCGCGTCTTCCCGGAATCCGCGGCCTTCTCCACCGTCGATCTGCCGCGCGCCACCGCCGCCGCCCACAAGGCGCTGACCGAGCATTTCCAGCGCCGCGGAATCGACGCCACGGTCGAGACCTCGCCGTCGACCGCCCGCTTCACCCGCATCCGCTACGCCCTGCCGGCCAAGCTGCCGCGGGTGTCGCTGATCGTGCCGACGCGCGACAAGGCCGATCTGCTGAAGGGCTGCGTCGACGGGCTGCTGCACCGCACCGACTATCCGGACCTTGAGATCCTGATCGTCGACAACAACAGCGAGGAAGCGGCGACCTTCGCCTATTTCGACACGCTGAAGGACGAGCCGCGGGTGCGGGTGCTGACCTACAAGGCGCCCTTCAACTACTCCTCGATCAACAACTTCGCCGCCGCCGAGGCGACCGGCACGGTGCTGGGCCTGATCAACAACGACATCGAGGTGATGGAGCCGGGCTGGCTGGCCGAGATGGTCTCCCACGCCCTGCGGCCGGAGGTCGGCGCCGTCGGCGCCAAGCTCTATTACGCCGACGGCACCATCCAGCATGCCGGCGTCGTCACCGGCATCTGCGGCGTGGCCGGCCATGTCCACAAGGGCCTGACCCGCGACGCCTACGGCTATTTCAGCCGGGCCCAGCTGACCCAGGACCTGTCCTGCGTCACCGCCGCCTGCCTGATCCTGCGCAAGGAGATCTTCGACGAGGTCGGCGGGCTGAATTCCGAGAAGCTGGCCGTCGCCTTCAACGACGTCGATTTCTGCCTGCGCATCCGCGAGGCGGGCCATCTGGTCGTCTGGACGCCGTTCGCCGAGCTGTACCATCTGGAATCGGCCTCGCGCGGGCCGGACACCGCCCCCGACAAGGTCAAGCGCTTCATGGGCGAGGTGGCCTACATGCAGGAGCGCTGGGGCGACAGCCTGCTGGACGACCCCTATTACAACCCGAACCTGACGCTGGACGCCGAGAATTTCGGGCTGGCCTTCCCGCCGCGCACGGTCAAGCCCTGGCTGCGCAAGTCCTGCCCCGAGCTGCGCAAAGAGCGCCTGAAGGAAAGCATCTGAGCCATGGACGTCGTCTCCCTCGACATTCCCGACGTTAAGATCATCCGCCCGAAGAAGTTCGGCGACCATCGCGGCTTCTTCTCGGAGACCTACACCAAGAAGACCTTCGAGGCGGCCGGGCTGCATTACGACTTCGTCCAGGACAACCAGTCGCTGTCGGCCGAGGTCGGCACCATCCGCGGCCTGCATTTCCAGCTGCCGCCCTTTGCCCAGGACAAGCTGGTGCGGGTGGTGCGCGGCGCCATCCTGGACGTGGCGGTCGACATCCGGAAGGGCTCCCCCACCTTCGGCCGGCATGTCAGCGCGGTGATCAGTGCGGCGGAGTGGAACCAGATCCTGGTGCCGGTCGGCTTCGCCCACGGCTTCTGCACGCTGGAGCCGGACACCGAGGTCATCTACAAGGTGACCAACTATTATTCGCCCGAGCATGACCGCGGCCTCTTGTGGAACGACCCTGCGCTCGGCATCGACTGGCCGGTGTCGGCGGACAAGGCCCGGCTGTCGGACAAGGACCACAAGCATCCGACCCTGGCGCAGCTGACCGACCTGTTCTGACGGCGGTTCCGGGCCTCAAGACGACATTCTTCGCACAACGGGGGGCCGCGGGCGGCCCCGCTTTCTCGGCGGTAAGGTGGTTTGATGACGCGCATTCTCGTCACCGGCGGCGCCGGTTTCATCGGCTCGGCGGTGGTCCGCCAGCTTCTCGCCGAAACCGACGCCTTCGTCGTCAATGTCGACAAGCTGACCTACGCGGCCAACCTGTCCTCGCTGCCGGGGGCCGAGGGCAATCCGCGCTACGCCTTCGAGAAGGTCGACATCTGCGACGCCGCCGAGCTGCGGCGGGTGTTCGACACCCACCAGCCCGACGCGGTGATGCATCTGGCCGCCGAATCCCATGTCGACCGTTCGATCGACGGGCCGGGCGAGTTCATCCAGACCAACGTGGTCGGCACCTTCCGCCTCTTGGAAGTGGCGCGCGGCTACTGGTCGGCCCTGCCGGCGGAGCGCAAGGAGCGCTTCCGCTTCCACCACATCTCGACCGACGAGGTGTTCGGCACGCTGGGCGACGACGGCTTCTTCACCGAGACCACCGCCTACAGCCCCAACTCGCCCTATTCGGCCAGCAAGGCGTCGAGCGACCATCTGGTCCGCGCCTGGCACGAGACCTACGGGCTGCCGGTGGTGCTGACCAACTGCTCCAACAACTACGGCCCTTACCATTTTCCGGAGAAGCTGATCCCGCTGATGATCCTGAAGGGTCTGGCGGGCGAGAAGCTGCCGGTCTACGGCAAGGGCGACAACATCCGCGACTGGCTCTATGTCGAGGACCATGCCCGCGCCCTGCGGCTGGTGCTGGAGAAGGGCAAGGTCGGCGAGAGCTACAACATCGGCGGCCATAACGAGCGCACCAACCTGGAGGTCGTCCGCGCCATCTGCGCGCATCTGGACGAGATGGACCCGGCCGGCGCCCCGCACGACCGGCTGATCAGCTTCGTCACCGACCGCCCCGGCCATGACAAGCGCTATGCCATCGACGCCGGCAAGATCGAGCGCGAGCTGGGCTGGACCCCGCAGGAGACCTTCGAGAGCGGCCTGCGCAAGACGGTCGCCTGGTATCTGGAGAACCGCGACTGGTGGCAGGCCATCCTCAACGGCTCCTATCAGGGCGAGCGGCTCGGCCTGAAGGAAGAGGGGGCCGCGCAATGAAGGTTCTCGTCCTGGGCAGCAACGGCCAGCTCGGCTTCGAACTGATGCGGGCCCAATGGGCACCGGGCACCGATGTGGTCGGCCTGCCCTATCCCGAGTTCGACGTGACCCGGCCGGGCGACGTGGAGAAGGCGGTCGCCGCCCACGCGCCGGACCTGCTGGTCAACGCCACCGCCCACACCGCCGTCGACAAGGCCGAGAGCGAGGTCGACCTGTCCTTCGCCATCAACCGCGACGGGCCGGGCGCCATGGCGGCGGCCTGCGCCGCGCGCGGCATCCCCTTCATCCATGTGTCGACCGACTATGTGTTCGACGGGACGAAGGACGGGATTTACACCGAGGACGACCCGATCAACCCGCTGGGCGTCTATGGCGCCAGCAAGGCGGCGGGCGAGGAGGCGGTGCGCGCGGCGACGCCGCAGCACGTCATCCTGCGCACCTCCTGGGTCTACAGCGCCTACGGCAACAACTTCATCAAGACGATGCTGCGCTTCGGCAAGGAGCGCGAGGAGATGCGGGTGGTCGCCGACCAGCACGGCTCGCCCACCGCCGCCGCCGACCTCGCCGCCGCCATCGTGCAGATCGCCGGAACGATCAAGAAGACCGGCAGCGCCGCCTGGGGCACCTACCACCTGACCGGCAGCGGCTACACCACCTGGCACGAGTTCGCCGAGCACATCTTCCAACGGCTGGAGGAGCGCACCGGCAAGCGGCCGCGCCTGACCGCCATCGGCACGGCCGACTACCCGACCCCGGCACGCCGCCCGGCCAATTCGCGGCTGGACTGTGGGCGCGCCAGGGAGCGTCTCGGCGTGTCCTGCCCGCCGTGGCAGGAGAGCGTCGACCGCGTGATCGACGAGCTGTTCACCAACCCGCCGCAGGCGTGAGGGCGTAAGACCATGAAGGGCATCATCCTGGCCGGCGGGTCCGGCACCCGCCTCTACCCGGTGACGCGGGCGATCAGCAAGCAGCTGCTGCCGATCTACGACAAGCCGATGATCTATTTCCCGCTCAGCACCCTGATGCTGGCGGGCATCCGCGACATCCTGGTCATCACCACCCCGCACGACCAGCCGCTGTTCCAGACGGTGCTGGGCGACGGGTCGCAGTGGGGCCTGAACCTGACCTATGCCATCCAGCCCTCGCCCGACGGGCTGGCCCAGGCCTTCATCATCGGCCGCGAGTTCGTCGGCAACGATGCTTGCGCGCTGGTCCTCGGCGACAACATCTTCTACGGCCACGGCCTGACCAACATCCTGCGCGCCGCCGGCGAGAAGACCGAGGGCGCCAGCGTCTTCGCCTATGCCGTGCGCGACCCCGAGCGCTACGGCGTGGTGGAGTTCGACGCGCAAGGCCGGGCGCTGAGCATCGAGGAGAAGCCGGTCGCCCCGCGCTCCAAATGGGCGGTGACCGGGCTTTACTTCTACGACAACGAGGTGCTGGACATCGCCGCGGCGGTGAAGCCGTCGGCCAGAGGCGAGCTGGAGATCACCTCGGTCAACGCCGCCTATCTCGATCTCGGCAAACTGTCGGTCGAGCAGATGGGCCGCGGCTATGGCTGGTTCGACACCGGCACCCACGACAGCCTGCTGGAGGCGGCGGAGTTCGTCCGCACCATCCAGCACCGCCAGGGCCTGCAGATCGCCTGCCCGGAGGAGATCGCCTACACCTCCGGCTGGATCGACGCCGAGCAGGTCCGCCGTCTGGCGGAACCGCTGAAGAAGAACGACTACGGGCGCTATCTGCTCGGGCTGCTGGGCTGATGCCGTTCCAGCCGGACAAACTGGCCGACCGGACAGGATGGACGCCATGCAGGCCCTGACGAACCGCAAGCGTGTCCTCGTCACCGGCGGCGCCGGCTTCCTGGGCTCGCATCTGTGCGAGCGGCTGCTGGCGGCCGGCAACGACGTGCTGTGCGTCGACAACTTCTTCACCGGCAGCCGCGACAACGTCCTGCACCTGCTGGACGACCCGCATTTCGAGCTGATGCGCCACGACGTGACGTTTCCGCTCTATGTCGAGGTCGACGAGATCTACAACCTCGCCTGCCCGGCCTCGCCGATCCATTACCAGCACGACCCCGTCCAGACGACCAAGACCTCGGTCATCGGCGCCATCAACATGCTGGGGCTGGCCAAGCGGGTGCACGCGCGGATCATGCAGGCCTCGACCTCGGAGGTCTATGGCGACCCGGCGGTGCATCCGCAGCCCGAGGAATATTGGGGCAACGTGAACACCATCGGCCCGCGCGCCTGCTACGACGAGGGCAAGCGCTGCGCTGAGACGCTGTTCTTCGACTATCACCGCCAGCACCGGCTGGACATCAAGGTCATCCGCATCTTCAACACCTACGGCCCGCGCATGCACCCCAGCGACGGGCGCGTGGTGTCAAACTTCATCATCCAAGCGCTGAAGGGCGAGCCGATCACCATCTACGGCGACGGCCAGCAGACGCGCTCCTTCTGCTACGTCGACGACCTGATCGAAGGCTTCCTGCGCTTCATGGACACGCCGGCCGGCGCCACCGGCCCGATCAACCTGGGCAACCCCGGCGAGTTCACCATGCTGGAGCTGGCGGAGAAGGTGATCCGCCTGACCGGCTCGGCCTCGACGATCGAGCACATGCCGCTGCCGCAGGACGACCCCAAGCAGCGCCGCCCCGACATCGCCAAGGCCCGCGCCATGATGCAGTGGGAACCGGCCGTGCCGCTGGACGAGGGGCTGGACCGCACCATCGCCTATTTCCGCGGGCGCTTCTTCGCCTGAGGGAAAAACCTGCTCTCCCTTGCGGGAGAGCGGGCTTCCTTATCGGACCAGCCGCTCCTCCCAGGCAAGCGCCGAGGCGACGATGGTCTCCAGGTCGGCGTGGCGCGGCGTCCAGTCGAGCGTGCGGCCGATGCGCTCGACGCCCGCCACCAGGGCCGGAGGATCGCCGGCGCGGCGCGGGCCGATGCGCATCGGCAGCGGCTTGCCGGTCACCCACTCCACCATCGCCAGCACCTCGCGCACCGAATAGCCGCGGCCGTAGCCGCAGTTCATCACCTCGGACGCACCGCCCGCCTCCAGATGGCGGAGTGCGGCGACATGGGCGTCGGCGAGGTCGCTGACATGGATGTAGTCGCGCACGCAGGTGCCGTCCGCCGTGTCGTAGTCGTCGCCGAAGATCTGCAGCTCCGCCCGCTGGCCGGTGACGGTCTGGGCGGCGATCTTGATCAGATGGGTGGCGACCTTCGACACCTGGCCGGAGCGGCCCTGCGGATCGGCGCCGGCGACGTTGAAGTAGCGCAGCGCCACATACCTCAGATCGTGCGCCGCCGCGGTGTCGCGCAGCATCCATTCCGTCATCAGTTTGGAGGAGCCGTAGGGGTTGATCGGGCTGGTCGGCGTCTGCTCGTCGATGGGCAGCCGCTCCGGCATGCCGTAGACGGCGGCGGTGGAGGAAAAGATGAAGCGGCCGATCCCGGCCTCGACGCAGGCCTCCACCAGGGCGTGGCTCTTCACCGTGTTGTTGCGGTAGTAGGCGAGCGGCCGCTCCACCGATTCCGGCACGACGATGCTGCCGGCGAAATGCATCACGGTGCCGATGCCGTGGCGGGCGAAAATGTCGGCCAGCAGGGCCTTGTCGCCGACATCGCCCTCGACCAGCGGCACCCCATCGGGCAGGGCCGAGCGCCGGCCGGTGGAGAGATCGTCCAGCACCACGACGGCGCGTCCCTGGTCGCGCAGGGCCAGCACCACATGGGAGCCGATATAGCCGGCGCCGCCGGTCACCAGCACGGTCGCGTTGTCGCTCGTGGTCATGTCCGCTCTTCGTCTTCGATTGGGGCCGATTGGGGCAGAGTCGGAAGATAGTCGCCCGCCCATGCTGCACTGCGGGCTTTTCCGCCGAACGGGCGACATCATTGGAACGGCCTCCAACGCCCCGGCCCACCCCGATGGGCGGGCCGGATGGGGAGTGGGGACGTGCTAGTCGAGGTAGTAGCGCAGGATGACGGTGCGCTGGACCACCAGGATGCTGACGATCGGGAAGAGCCAGACCATCCAGGTCAGGCCGCGCTCAAGCACGCCCGCGACACCGGAGGACCAGCCGGCTCCCGCCTCCTGCCGGCCGCTGGCGAAGGCCAGCGGCAGCAGGGCCGCCAACGGCAGGAAATAGCGTCCCTGCACGCCGTCGACCCACAGCTGGCCGACCGGCGTCCACACCATGTAGAGCGCCCCGAACAGCAGCGCCCCGGTCGCCAGCACGATGGCCGCGGTCACCGCCGAGGCCCGCGCCGGCGCGCCGGAATACCAGTCCACCGCCCGGCGGCCGAGCAGCAGCGGCAGGAAGGACAGCAGCAGGACCAGATAGGCGGCGGCGTAATAGGGCCTGGGCAGCCTTGTATCGACCCAGCCGAGGATGCCGACGAACTGCTGGTAATACTCGTTGCCCCAGACCTGGAAGGTCTTCACCGCGATGATGAGGACGGCCAGCGGGTCGCCCAGCAGGAAGCGGAGCTGCCCCATGGCGTCGGTCGGGGCGTCCTGGCGGATCAGCGGGGTCTGCACGGCAAGCGCCATCCACACCGCCCAGCCGACGGCGGCGGCCAGCGAGGCGGCGACCGCGAGGCGCTTCACCGCCGCCCGCTCGGCCGGGACCGCCAGGGGCATCAGGCAGAGCAGGGCGTAGGGCTGCTTGGTCATGCCCACCAGGGCGAAGCAGACCGCACTGGCCCAGACCTCCGCGCTGCGCAGCGGCCGGCCTTCCGACAGCGCCCGGGCCAGGAAGGCGATGCCGAGTGCCGTGACGGTGATCACCAGCCCGTCCTGGCTCATCGAAGCGTAGAGCGAGACCGACATCGGCAGCAGCAGCACCGCGAACAGCGGCAGATGCGCCCGGCCGGCCAGCAGCAGGGCGAAGAAGCCGACGGCGATGCAGGTCAGCGCGTTGGCCGCCCGCGCCAGATACAGCGTCTGCACCACCGGCAGGTCGATGGCCTTGCCGACGGCGATGGCGGCGGCCTGCGGCAGGTAGAAGAAGGGCGGGTAGGGGGCGGTGTTCTCCGCCGCGACGTTGAAGACCCGGCCGTCCCAGCGGGCGGTGAAGGACTTGGCGAAATCCTCCAGGTTGGCCTTCTCGTCGGGCTTGAAGGGAACATGGTGGAAGGGGAAATAGGCCTCGATGATCGCGAGGTCGGACGGGCCGCCCGCCGCGATCCGGCCGTCGGTCTGGACCTTGGCGGCCACCCAGAAGCCGTGGGTGATCATGTTGGCCCGGTAGATGTGGGCGGGCTCGTCGGCGGTCTGGAAGGGCGGAAGGCTCCAGACCAGAAAGAACGCCGAGATGGTTGCCAGGACGGCAAAGAGGAAAGGACCTATCCGCTGCATCACCAGACCTGTCGCTGAATGGGCTGGTGGGTGGGTACCCCATCCGCCGGACAGGCGCCACTTGGAAACTTTGACGCGGCAGGGAAGGGGCTGGGGACGGACCCGGCCCGTTACGGCTCGCGGATGCTTTCGTCCAGGGCGCGGATGACGGGGTAGAGGAAGTAGGACAGGACCGAACGGGTGCCGACGCGGATCTCGGCCGAGGCGACCATGCCGGGGCTGAGCAGCGTGCCGGCGGGCACCCCCTCCAGCCGGGTGTCGGTCAGGCGGATGCGGGTGCGGAAGACGGCGCCGGCAGTTGGACGGGGGCCGTCCGGGTTGATGGCGGCGGCGGCCTGGGCGCCCGAGGGATCGTGGGTGAAGGCGTCGGCGCTGATGGTGCGGATCTCGCCGGGCAGGGTGCCGTGGCGCTGGAAGGGGAAGGCGTCGAGCTTCACCCGCACGAAGTCGCCGACACGGACCAGACCGATGTCGCGCGACGGGATCTCCGCCTCCACCTCCAGCGGCACGTCGGCGGGAACCAGGGTGACCAGCGGCTCGGCCTCGCGGATGACGGAACCGACGGAGCGCTTGGCCACCTCCAGCACCACCGCGTCGACCGGGGCGGTCAGGGTGACCAGCGAGCGGCGGCGCTCGGCCTTGGCGATCTGCTCGACCAGCGTGGCCCGCTGGCGGGTCTGCTCCACCAGTTCCTCCGCCGTCTTGCGCCTCCATTCGTCGATGAAGGCGGCGCGGTCGGCCTGGACGCCGCGCAGCTCGTGCGCGCTCGCCTGCTCGCGGTCCTGGAGGGCGGTCAGCTCATCGCGCATGCGCAGCCGCTCGACCCGCGCCTCCAGCCAGGTCAGGCGGGACCCGGTCTGGCGCTCCTGAAGCTGGCGGCGGATATCCTCGACCTCGCCCACCACGGCGAGGCGCTCGGCAAGCCCGGCCTGGGCGCGGCGGCCGGCGGCGATGGCGCTGTCCAGCTGGCCTGCCTTCTCGTCGAGCGAGGCGAGGCGGGAGCGGTATTCGGCGCGGCGGCGCTCGAGGATGGCGGCCTGCACCGCCGCATCCGGGTTGTTGGCGGGAATGAAATCGCCGCCGTCCAGTTCGGCGCGCAGCCGGCCGATCTGCGCCTCGACGCTGGCGAGCTTGGCGGTCAGGTCGGCCAGATCCGCCGCGGCGAAGGTGGGGTCGAGCGTCGCCAGACGGTCGCCGGCCCGGACAAAGTCGCCGACCTGCACGTCGACGCCGCGCACCACCGCGGTCTCCAGCGGCTGGGCCACCACCAGCGGTGCGGTGGTCACCAGCCGGCCGCCGGCGGTGACGATGCGGTCGACCTGGGCGAAGCCGGCCCACAGCACCAGCGCCACAAGCAGCCCGGCCAGCACATAGAGGGTGGAGCGCGCCGCCCGCGGCAGCGGCGCATGCTCGATGGCCGCCCCGTCCGGCAGATAGTCCAGCGCGAAGCCCGGCGGCGGGGACGACGGGGCGGGCAGGGCAGGGCGACGGCGCGCAGGGGCGGGAGCGGGCGGGGGCTCGGCCTTGGCCGGCACGACCTCGCGGCCGGTCTCCGCCGGTGCTGCGTCCCGGCTGTCGATTTCGGGCACCCCTGCTTCGGGCATTTGCGTGTCGGGCATGGCTTCAGCGCCCCCGGTTCTGCTGCTGCCACAGATGCCGGTATTCGGCGCAGCGGTCGAGCAGGATGGGATGGGGGGCGAGGTCGAGCAGGCGGCCCTGCTCCAGCACGGCGATGGTGTCGCAGCCGGTCAGGGTGGAGAGCCGGTGGGTGACGATCAGCACGGTGCGGCCATGGGCGATGCGCCGCAGATTGGCCATGACGATGGCCTCGCTGTCGGGGTCGAGCGCACTGGTCGCCTCGTCCAGGATCAGCAGGCGCGGCTGGGGCAGCAGGGCGCGTGCGATGGCGATGCGCTGCTTCTGGCCGCCGGACAGGTTGCTCGCCCCCTCCTCCACCAGCGTGTCGTAGCCGTCGGGCAGGCGGTGGATGAACTCGTCGGCGCCGGCCAGCCGGGCGGCCTCGACGATCTCCTCGCGGCTGGCCTCCGGCATGGTCATGGCGATGTTGTCGCGGATGGTGCCGCGGAACAGGAAATTCTCCTGAAGCACCACGCCGATGGAGCGGCGCAGATGGGCCAGGTCCAGCTCGCGGATGTCGAGCCCGTCATAGCGGATGCTGCCCTCCTGCACCGGGTAGAAGCCCTGGAGCAGCCGCATCAGTGTGCTCTTGCCCGAGCCGCTGCGCCCGACCAGCCCGACGACCGACCCGGCCGGCACGGTCAGGGTGACGCCGTCGAGCGCCGCCGGCCGGTTGCGGTCGTAGCGGAAGCCGAGCCCCTCGATCTCGATGCGGCCGATCAGGGCGGGGCAGGCGCCGCTGCCCTCGCGCCGCGGTTCGGCCGGGTGGTTCATCACCTCGCCCAGCATGCGCACCGAGAGTGCCGTTTCCTGGTACTGGTGGATCAGCGAGACGATCTGGACCAGCGGCGTCACCACCCGGCCCGACAGCATCTGGAAGGCGATGAGCGCGCCGACCGACAGCTGGCGGTCGAAGACGTCGAAGGCGCCGACGGCGACCACCGCCACCATCATCGCCTTCTCCAGGAACTCGGTCACCGTGCGGGCGGCGATGGAGATGCGGCCGACCCGGTAATGGCTGGTCACCGCGCGGGCGGCCTTGCGGTCCCAGCTGCGGCGCTGCTGCGGCTCCAATGCCGAGGACTTGACGGTGCGCATGCCGTGGATGGTCTCCACCAGCATGGCCTGCCGCTCGGCGTCGGCGTTGTAGAGGTCATGCAAGCGGCTGCGGTAGACCGGCACCAATGCTACCACCACGCCGGCGATCAATCCTGCGAACAGCAGCGCCACCAGCGTCAGCTTGACCGAATAGAAGAACAGCACCGGCAGGAAGACCAGCAGCACCAGGCTGTCGAGCACGGTGGACAGCAGGTTGCCGGTCAGGAACTCGCGGATGCGCTCGACCTGCTGCATGTGGCGCACGGTGACGCCGGCCGAATGCCCGTCGAAAAAGGTGATCGGCAGGTTGAGGAGATGGCCGAAGGTGCGGTTCAACAGGCGGATGTCGATGCGGTTGGCCGCCGCCAGCAGGATGAACTGGCGCAGGAAGCGGAAGCCCGCCTCGAACAGCAGGGCGCCCAGCACACCGATGGTCAGCACCTGGAGCGTGGCGACGGTCTCGTTCACCAGCACCTTGTCGATCACGATCTGGAAATAGACCGGGACGACGAGGGCGAGCGCGTGCAGCACCAGCGCCGCCACCACCACGTCGCGGAAGGCGGATTTCTGGCGCAGGATCTCCGGCACGAACCAGCGCAGGCCGAAGGGCTGGCGCGGGTCGGCAAGGCCGTGGCGCGGCTTGAGGAAGACCAGCTCGCCGTCCCAGCGCTCCAGGAAGCGGTCGCGCGGCACGTCGATCACGTCCAGCCGGTCGGCCAGCGGATCGACGACGCCGACCATGGGCTCTTCGTCGGGACGGGTCGGGCGCGACAGGCCGATCAGGATGACGGTGTTGCCGTTGGACAGCCGGGCCAGCAGCGGGAAAACGGGGGGGAGGGATTGCAGGCCCTTCCAGTCAAGCCGGCGGGCGGTCGCCTTGAAGCCGGTGGCGGCGGCGATGCGCAGCAGGTCGGCGGTGGAGGGCTCCCCCCTGCCGGGGGCGACGCGGGCGCGCAGGGCGGACGGCGAGGCCGACAGGCCGTGATGGCGCGCCACCAGCGTCAGGCAGCGCAGCGCGGTGCTCTCGTCGTGGTTCGGCGCGGCCTCCGGACCGGGGGGCGGGGCGGCGACGGTGGTGCTGGCGTCCGGCATCGGTCAGCCGAAATTCGGCGAGCGGGGCCGGGTGGGTGGAGCGGGCGGGGGCGCCTGGGAGGGGGAAGCCGGCTGGACCGCCCCCGGCACCGGAGCCTGCGCATTGCCCTGGAAGGCCGGAGCGGCAGGAGAGCCGTGAGGGGAAGCGGGAGCCGGCATGGCGCCGGAATTGGGCGGCAGCACGCCGGCCGCCTCCAGCCGCTGGCGCATGCCCTCCAGCGCGGACAGGCTGGCGAGGAATCCCGGCAGGCTCATCACCACCCGCTGGCGGATGGCGGGCAGCGGCTGGCCGTTGCCGTCCTTGCGCAGCGCCGACAGGCTGAACAGGTCGATGCGGACCATGCCGTTGCCGAAGCCGATGTCGAAGACCCCGTCGGCATAGAGTTCGGGGATGCGGTCGTCCGGCGGCGGCTCGATGGTCATGATGGTCCCGGCAGCAGAAGGCGGGGCGCCGCTGCGGCACCCTCGCGCCCCTTTCTACCGGAAGTCGGCGACCCGGACCAAGCCGCCAATGTCCGCAACCGCAGGAAGACACAGGCGACGCCTCCGCTTGCGCGAAGGCGTCGCCTGTCATCATTGACCTCAATCGCCGGCGAGGCCGTCCGCCCGCTTGGCTGTCGCGGGCACGTGCCCGCGGGTCGCCGCCCTGCGGCGGCAACGGCCGTTGCCGCTCAGTTGCGGCCGTAGACGTCCTCGAGCCGGACGATGTCGTCCTCGCCCAGATAGGAACCGGACTGCACCTCGATGATGGTCAGCGGCACCTTGCCGGGGTTCTCCAGCCGGTGGACCGTGCCGATCGGGATGTAGATCGACTGGTTCTCATAGACCATCACCTGCTCCTCGCCGCGGGTGACGAGCGCGGTGCCGTTGACCACCACCCAATGCTCGGCACGGTGATGGTGCTTCTGGAGCGACAGGCGCGAGCCGGGGGCGATGGTCAGGCTCTTCACCTGGAAGCGCTCGCCGGTGTGCAGCGACTGGTAGGAGCCCCAGGGGCGGTGGACCCGGCGGTGGCTGACGGACTCGCTGCGCCCCTCGGCCTTCAGCCGGTCGACGATGCGCTTGACGTCCTGCGCCTGGGAGCGGTCGGCGACCAGAACGGCGTCGTCCACCACCACCACCACGGCATTCTCCACCCCGACCACCGCGGTCAGGTGGTTCTCGCTGCGGACGTAGCAGTCGCGGGCGCCTTCCAGCAGCACGTCGCCGACGATGACGTTGCCCTCGCCGTCCTTGTTGCCGACGTCCCACAGCGCCGACCAGGCGCCGACGTCGGTCCAGCCGATCTCGCAGGGGACGACGGCGGCGCGGTCGGTGCGCTCCATCACCGCATAGTCGATGGAGATGCTGGGCGCCTTGGCGAAGGCGGCGGCGTCCAGGCGGAAGAAGTCGAGGTCCTTCGAGCCCTGCTCCAGCGCCTCGCGGCAGGCGGCCAGCACCGCCGGGGCATGGCGCTCCAGCTCGGCCAGCAGGCGGGAGGCCGGGAACAGGAACATGCCGCTGTTCCAGGCATAGGTGCCTTCGGCGAGGTAGCGCTCCGCCACCTCCAGCGACGGCTTCTCGACGAAGGCGGCGACATTGTAGGCGCCGTCGGCCTCGTCCATCGAATGGCCGCGGCGGATATAGCCGTAGCCGGTCTCCGGCCGGGTCGGGGCGATGCCGAAGGTGACCAGCCGGCCGGCCTGGGCGGCCCGGGCGGCGATGCCGACGGCGCGGCGGAAGGCCTCGGCGTCGCGGATCTCGTGGTCGGCCGGCAGGATCAGCAGCAGCGCGTCCGGATCGTCCGCCGCGACCGCCAGGGCGGCGAGCGCGCAGGCGGCGGCGGTGTTGCG
This sequence comes from Azospirillum sp. TSH64, assembly GCF_003116035.1. Taxonomy (GTDB): domain Bacteria; phylum Pseudomonadota; class Alphaproteobacteria; order Azospirillales; family Azospirillaceae; genus Azospirillum. The sequence goes on along the minus strand of NZ_LGQW01000015.1, from coordinate 92,642 downwards.
GCCGGCCGGCTCCAGAATGATGCCGCGCGGCGTGCAGCGCGACTGGCGCAGCTGCTCGGCGGCGAGGAAGCGGTGTTCCTGGTTGCAGATCACCAGGGGAACCGAGAAGACGGCCTCCGCGGCGGCCCCGGCAGCAGCCGGGGAGCCGGACCCTGTGGAGCCGGATTGCGCGCTGACCCGGAGCGCGGTGTCCTGGAGCATCGTCCGGTCGGAGCAGAGCGGCAGAAACTGCTTGGGATACAGTTCGCGCGACAAGGGCCACAAACGGGACCCCGTACCGCCGGACAGCAGCACCGGGACGATCTTCTGCGCGGAATTGCCGTTCATCCTGCCGCCATCTGTTGTGTGAGCATGTGGTCGGGCGCCGGCAGCCGCACAGGGGCAAAAGCTGAGGGCCGGCGCCATGGCGGTTCGTTATAGACCGCGCTTTCCGCCCTTCACAAGCACCCCTCCGAGACCCACCCGACCGGAGCGCCTCTTCCGGCGGGGGGCGAGACAAGACTCCAAACACCCTCCCCTGCGGCGGCGATAGGCCAGGGTCAAGGTTGGAGTCTTGTCGCGCCCCCCTGCCGTCCGTCTGCCGCGGACAGGGGCGGACGGCGGCCGGAGGCGGTTCCGGCCGGCAATCGGGGGAAGGTTGGGCCGGGTGGGGCGCGACAGAACTCCAAATCCGGCTGCCGACAGCATCGGTGCAGGGGGGCGAATCACCGGCGAGTCGTGGCCGTTTGGCCTCCACGACTCGGAAATCGACGAATCGGAAGCGATTCGGGGTCGAATCGAAATGTCCCGGCTGGAGTCTTGTCGCGTCTGCCGAAAAATCCACAGGCAACACGGACTATCCGCTGGAGTCTTGTCGCGGGAGTTCTGGAGTTTTGTCGCGCGACTCGCGATTCTCTACTGGAGTCTTGTCGCGCAAACTATTAACTGAATCAAATAACCGTACAAATAGTTTGAGCGACAAGACTCCAAATTGCTGGGCGCCAACCGACCGTGATATAGCGTTGACCGCAAAGTCGTGCCAAGGTCAGCTCGATATGGGACAGATACACACCCTGATTACCCAGCTGGGACGCGACCAGGCGAAGGCGCTCCAGACGGATCCGGATCAGCGTTCGCTAGTCGATGTGGCTGCTGCCGTCCTCGAAGAGGAGCGGCAGGAGCTTGGCATCACCTATTCGGGTTTTGCGCTGACGGCCCTTCCGCATCGTCGTCTTCCCGATGACCAGCCGTGGGAGCGTCGCGGACATAAGATCCGCTTGCTGATCGAGCCTGGACGACTGCCGATCCGCAACGGTGGCTTTAAGCTTTACGGCGTTCCGTACGGCAGCCGCGCGCGGATGATCCTGCTGTATCTGCAGACCCGGGCGATCCAGACCGACAGCCGCGAGGTCGAGCTGGGCCGCAGCATGCACGAATGGCTTGACCGCATGGGCCTGTCGGTGGGCGGCCAGACCTACCGCGACATCCGCGAGCAGGCCTCGCGCATCGCCGCCTGCAACCTGACCTTCGCCTGGGAGGACGCCCACAGCATCGGCTTCGAAAAGGGGTCGATCGTCAAGGGCGGCATCCATTTCTCGACCAATGCCGGGGCGGAACCGGGCCAGGGGTCGCTGTGGGAAGACCGCGTCCTGCTGTCCGAGGCCTTCTTCCGCGAGCTGAAGGCCCATCCGGTGCCCATCTGGGAGCCGGCGCTGCGCCACATCCAGAACAACAGCACCAGCATCGACATCTATATCTGGCTGGCCTACCGGTTGCACAGCCTGAACCGCTCCACCCCGATCACCTGGCCGGCGGTTTTCGAGCAGTTCGGCGCCGGATACAGCCGCCTGCGCGATTTCAGGAAGCGCTTCATCGAGGCGCTCCAACTGGCGCTTGCGGTCTATCCGGACGCGCGGGTCGATGTGGAAGAGCAGGGATTGATGCTGCATCCCTCGCCGCCGCCGATCCCGGAGCGCAAGTTCGCCCAGCTTTGCCGGTGACGGCGAAACGCACCCACCGCCCGTAGAACGCCGATCCCCGCCTTTGCGGGGATCGGCGTTTCTGTATAAGTGACTGATATGGCTGGATTCCCGCCTTCACGGGAAGGACAGCTCATGGAAATTCCCGTTCAGGCTGTCGCTTTCACCCCCCTGCGACAAGACTCCAAACTCCGCAGCAGCCCACCCGCTCAGGGATTGGCGCGCAGCGCTCCGCCCAACGGGGTCAGCAGGCGGTGGAGCGCTGCATCCAGAAGGCTTTCATCGAGGCTGCCGGACAGGGCCAATGCCTGGGGCGGCATCATGAAGAACGGGGCGTCGCCGGCGGTTCCGCTGCGCTGAAGGGTGGCGGCAAGCGCCAGCAGACGGCGCCCCTCCTCATGCCGCAGCGTGGCATGGACTAGCACCAGCAGGGTGCCCGGCTCGGCGATGCGGGCATCGTTGGGGGCGAGCGCCGTGACCGCCGGACCGGAGGCCAGCAGCCCCGACAGCATCGCCGCGGCGCGGCCGCACAGCGCGTCATCCCCCACATCGGTGGCCGGGCCGCCCTCGGCATCCACCGCGCAGAGCAGGCCGACGCGCTCGACCCGCTGGAAGAAGGGCAGGGGTGAAAGAGCAGGCGAAAGGGCAGGCGACATGGCGGCGGCCTCCGCGGCGAGGATGAACAGGCTGGCGGCGAGCGGCAGTATCGGGCGGAACCGTCCCAGGATGCGTCTCATCGCGTCTCCTCCAGGTCGGCTGTGGAGCCTGCATCGTCCGGCAGGAAACCGCCGACTTGGCGGCGCCACAGCCGGGCATAGGGACCGTCGCGGCGCAGCAGGGTGGCGTGGTCGCCGTCCTCCAGGATGCGTCCCTTCTCCATATAGAGGATGCGGTCCATGCCGGTGACGGTCGACAGCCGATGGGCGATGGCGATCACCGTGCGGCCCTCGAACAGGCCGAGCAGCGCGTCCTGGATCAGATGCTCCGTCTCAGAGTCGAGCGAGGAGGTCGCCTCGTCCAGCACCAGGATCGGCGCGTCCTTCAGGAAGGCGCGGGCGATGGCGACCCGCTGGCGCTCGCCGCCCGACAGTTGGATGCCGCGCTCCCCCACCACGGTGTCGTAGCCGGCGGCGCGGCCCTCGATGAAGCGGTCGCAATGGGCGCGGGCGGCTGCGGCGCGGATCGCCTCGTCGGCAACTCCCTTGCCATCTGGCCCCTCGCTGCCATAGGCGATGTTGTCGCGGATGGAGCGGTGGAACAGGCTGGGCAGTTGCGGCACCTCGGCCACCGCGCGGTTGAGCGAGGCGAGGCTGACCGCGGCGATGTCCTGCCCATCGATCAGGATGCGGCCCCCCTGCAACGGAAACTGCCGGCGCAGCAGGCGGACCAGCGTGCTCTTGCCCGCCCCCGACGGGCCGACCAGCGCCACCCGCTCCCCCGGCCGGATGGTCAGGGACAGGCCATCGAACACCGCCCCGTTTCCGGGATGGGCGAAACGGACCTCCTCGAAGCGGATGGCGCCGTCGCCGACGGTCAGGTCGGGGCGGCCGGGCGGATCCGGGATCTCGTGCGGGCGGACGATCAGGTCCAGGGCGCCGGACAGGATGCCCAGCTGTTCGAAGAAGCCCAGCATGCGCGTCGACAGGCCCCAGACATTGGCGCCGACGATGCTGGCCAGCGAGAAGATCATGGCGAAATCGCCGATGCTCATGCGGCCGGCCATCGCCTCCGACACGGCGAGGCCGATCAGGATGATCTGGAAGACCAGCAGGGCGTTGAACAGCCAGAACCACATCTTGGTCAGGAACCAGCGCAGCTCCTTCGACCGGTCGATCTCGCCGGTCAGCGCGTCGGACAGGCCGGACAGCTCCTGGCGGCGGCGGGCGAAGGCGCGCACCAGCTCGGCATTGGCGATGATGTCGACCATGCGGCCGGTGGTCGACGACACCTCCTCGGAGAAAGCGTGCGACAGCCGCAGGCAGCGTCTCGCCAGCAGGGCCGACAGGCCCAGATGCGCCACGGTCCAGCCGACCAGCAGCCCGGCGAACAGGGTCTGGGCCGAGGCCAGCAGCGTCAGGCCGATGGCCAGGATGACGACGATGCGGATGATGTCGTTGGTCAGGATCTCCAGGATCTGGATGGCGCTCTGCCCGGCCTGCTTGACCTTCTGTCCCAGGTTGCCGGCGAAATTGTCCTGGAAGTAGCGCGGCGAATGGTCGATCAGGTGATCGAACAGCTGGAGCTGGATGGCATGGCGCAAGGCCGGCGAGGTGTGCAGGTCGACCAGTTCGCGCAGGCGGTTGAACAGGGCCGACGCGATCCACAGCCCGCCCAGCAGCAGGAACCAGCGCATCACCTCCGCCGTCCAGGCGGGGGAGCCGGAGGGCTGGCTCCCCGCCCCCGATAGTCCGGTGAGCGCATCGACCAGACCGCGCATCGCCACCGGCTCCATCCCCATCAGCCCGATCCCGCCGGCGGCGGCGAGGTTCAGCAGGATGGCGCGGCCGAGGAAACCGTTGCGCACGAACATCCACAGGAAACGCCAGGGCGAGGAGGGCAGGGAGGACGAGGGTCGGGAAGAGGGCAAGGGGCGTCGGCGCTCCGTCGCGCGATGGGCCGGGCAGCGCCGGCGGACAAGAGGACCTTATAGGCGCAAGGCGGCAGGGGGGAAACGGGTCCTTCCGGCGGACCCTGCTCCGGACGGTCCCTCTCCGGCCATTTCACGGCCTGTGTCTATGCCCTTGAGGCGGGTTGCCGGGTTCGCCTGTTGACGGTGGAATGGAAACCCTCGAACGCCTCAAGGCCCTGCAGGCGGTCCTCCGTCAGTCGTTGAAACGAAGGCGGTACCTGCTGGACCAGAGCCGTGAACGCCTGCGCCTGACCGAAAGGGCGCTGACGGCGTCCCATCGCCTGATGGAGGGTAAGCAGCATGCCCCGAATACACCTCCCCCCGGACCAGTCCCCCCAGGCCAGTCACCCCTGGAGCAAGCCGAGGGCCGGCGGACCGATGCCGAAGACTGGCGGCGGCGCAGCGAAACGCGCCGCAACAGGGGCGAGGAGGCCCGCTGTGCCGCCGAGCTGAGGCGCGAGAAGGCCGAAGAGGAGCGCAGTGCGGCGTTCGACCACCACATGGAGGCCGAGGGCGCCCGTCTGATGGTCGAGGAAGGGCGGATCACCGGCGAAGCGCAACGGCAGGAAGCCGAGGACTGGCGGATCGAGGACGAGGAGAGGCGGCGCTCGGGAGAGCAGGCGAGGTGTGAGGCGGAAGAGGCGCGCCAGGCCGAGGAGCGGGCGCGGCGCCTCCAGGAGGAGGCCCGTCTCTATGCCGAGCAGGCGCGGACCGAGGCGGAGCGGGCACGGGCGGCGGCCGAAGAGCAGCGCCTGCTGCTGGAGGAGATGCGGGAGACCGTCCGGCGCTATGAGGCCCTGCTGGTCCGCAGCCGTTAAGAAGGCGAAGCGCCCTGACTAAGCGGATGGTCTTAGCCATCGACAGCGGCGACGGATGGTTGCAGGCTGTCGCCCCGTTCCTCCGTTTTCCGGGCATTGTCTTTCCATGCGGATCCTGTTCGTCCACCAGAACACCCCCGGCCAGTACAAGCATCTCGTCCGCCATTTCGCGGCGGATCCGGCCCACCAGGTCGCCTTCATCGGCAAGGTCCGGCGCGAGTTGCCGGGCGGCGTGCAGATGGCGCTCTACCGGCCGACGCGCGAGGCGGGAGAAAACACCCACCCCTATATCCGCATGTTCGAGGGGCAGGTCCTGCATGGGCAGGGCGCCGTGCGCGCCGGGCTTGCCCTGCAGAAGGAGGGCTTCACCCCCGACGTGATCTGCGCCCATCCCGGCTGGGGCGAGGCCCTGTTCCTGAAGGACCTGTTCCCGGACGCCCGGCTGCTGCTCTATTGCGAGTTCTTCTACCGGGCCGACGGGTCGGATGTCGGCTTCGACCCGGAAAAGCCGGTGACGCTGGAGACCCGCTGCCGCATCCGCACCAAGAACGCCTCGCTGCTGACCGGGCTGGACGCGATGGACTGGGGCGTCAGCCCGACCCTGTGGCAGCGCCAGCAGCATCCCGAGCCCTTCCGCCCACGCATCTCGGTGATCCATGACGGGGTCGACACCGCGGTCTGCCGGCCGGATCCGGCCGCCACCGTCACCCTGCCCGACGGCCGCACCCTGTCGCGCGGGGACGAGGTGGTGACCTATGTCGCCCGCAACCTGGAACCCTACCGCGGCTTTCCCACCTTCATGCGGGCGGCGGCGGAGTTGCTGCGGCGCCGGCCGAAGCTGCACATCCTGATGGTGGGCGGCGACGAGGTCAGCTATGGCGCGGCGCCGGAAGGCGGCGGCACTTGGCGCGAGACGATGTGGCGGGAGACGATGCTGGACGCCTCCGGCACTCCCAGGCCGGAATCGTCGCGGCTGCATGTGCTGGGCAAGCTGCCCTATGACAGCTACCTGTCGGTGCTGCGCATCTCGCGCGCCCACATCTACCTGACCTTCCCCTTCGTCCTGTCCTGGTCGATGCTGGAGGCGATGTCCTGCGGCGCCGTCATCGTCGGGTCCGACACGCCGCCGGTCGCCGAGGTGATCGAGGACGGGGTAAACGGGCTGCTGACCGGTTTCCACGATCCCATGGCGCTCGCCGACCGGGTGGAGACGGCGCTGGACGATCCGGAACTGCGTGCCGCCCTGTCGACCGCCGCAAGGAGGACGGCGGTGGAGCGGTTCGACCTCGCCACCGTCTGCCTGCCGGCGCAGATCCGTCTGCTGGAGGATTTGCAGGCGGGACGGATGCCGCCGGCCTGATCCGCGTCCCAACAGACCTTGCGCCGGGGGACATCCTGAATTAACCCGATCATCAGAAAGCACCGGTTACGGTCGGGGTTCATTTCGATCCCGACGCAGCACCCGCTCCGGATCGGGCCGGTGGGCACCGGGTGCGGCGGCTTCGGGCGATGCGGCTTTAAAGGACGGAACCGGCGGTGACGATACATTCCAGCAAGGCGGGCGCGACGAAGCCGGGGATCCCTGCGGATGGGGCCGACATGCCGGGCACCGGGCTCGAGGCGGGCTTGCGCATGCTGGACGGCCGGTCGGTGCTGGTGACGGGGGGAACCGGCTCCTTCGGGCGCCGCTTCGTCGAGACGGTGATGCGCCACGCCCGGCCGCGCCGGGTCATCATCTTCTCCCGCGACGAGTTCAAGCAGTACGAGATGCAGCAGCGCATGCCGGCGGAGTGGGCGCCGACGCTGCGCTATTTCATCGGCGACGTGCGCGACCGCGAGCGGCTGGAGCTGGCGATGCGCGGCGTCGATTTCTGCGTCCATGCCGCGGCGCTGAAGCATGTGCCGGCCGCCGAATACAACCCGATGGAATGCATCCACACCAACGTCTACGGGGCGGAGAACGTGGTGCGGGCGGCGCTGTCGATGGGGGTGCGGCGCGTTGTCGCGCTGTCGACCGACAAGGCGGCCAACCCGATCAACCTCTATGGCGCCAGCAAGCTGGCGTCGGACAAGATCTTCATCGCTGCCAACAACCTGTCGGGCGCGCTCGACACCCGCTTCGCGGTGGTGCGCTACGGCAATGTGGTGGGGTCGCGCGGCAGCGTCGTGCCGCTGTTCCGCAAGATGATCGCCGAGGGCGCCGACCATCTGCCGGTCACCGACGAGCGGATGACCCGCTTCTGGATCACGTTGCAGCACGGCGTCGACTTCGTGCTGTCCTGCTTCGCCATGATGCAGGGCGGCGAGATCTTCGTGCCGAAGATCCCCAGCCTGCGCATCGCCGACCTCGCCCGCGCCATGGCGCCGGACCTGCCGCAGAAGATCGTCGGCATCCGGCCGGGCGAGAAGCTGCACGAGGTGATGATCACCGAGGACGATTCCCGCCAGACCTACGAGCTGGCCGACCGCTATGTCATCGAGCCGGCCTTCACCTTCTGGCAGCATGCGCCGTACGAGCGGCTGAATGCCCGCCCGGTGGCCGACGGCTTCCGCTATGCCAGCGACGGCAACGACGACTGGCTCGATGGCGAGCGGCTGCGCGACCTGCTGGCGGAAGCGCCCTGATGGCGGATCTGCCGTTCCTCCCCTATGGCCGCCAGTCGGTGGAGGAGGAGGACGTCGCCGCCGTGACGGCGGTGCTGCGCGGCGACTGGCTGACCCAGGGGCCGGCGGTCGCCGGGTTCGAGCGGGCGCTCGCCGCGAGGGTGGGGGCGGCAGACGCCGTGTCCTGCGCCAACGGCACCGCGGCGCTGCGGCTGGCCTATGCGGCGCTGGGCATCGGGCCGGGCGACGCGGTGGTTGTGCCGTCCAACACCTTCCTCGCCACGGCGTCGGCCGCCCGCCATGCCGGGGCCGAGGTCGCCTTCGCCGACGTCGATCCCGACAGCGGCCTGATGGGCGTCGCCGAGGCCGAGGCCGCCATCGCCCGCGCCCGCAACGCCGGCTGGCGCGTCCGTGCGCTTGCCCCCGTCCATTATGCCGGACAGACCGCGCCGATGGATGGGCTGGCGGCGCTCGCGCAGGCGGAGGGGCTGGCGCTGGTCGAGGATGCCTGCCACGCCATCGGCACGGCCTATTCATCAGGGGGCGATCTGTCGGAGGGAGCCGAGAGGCCGGTGGGCGCCGGGTGGCCGGAGGTCGAGGTGGGATCGCTGACCGTCTTCTCCTTCCATCCGGTCAAGACCATCGCGGCCGGGGAGGGCGGGGCGGTCACCGGCAACGACCCGGCGCTGATGGCGCGGGTGCGGCGCCTGTGCAACCACGGCATGATGCGCGAGCCCGGGCCGGGGGAGGGCTTCGCCGATCCCGACGCCGCCCTGGACGCGGAGGGGAACGCCAACCCCTGGTACTATGAGATGGCGGAGCCGGGCTTCAACCACCGCCTGTCCGACATCCACGCGGCATTGGTGCTGAGCCAGCTCGGCCGGCTCGACCGCTTCGTCGAGCGGCGGGCGCGGCTGATGGCGCTCTATGCCGAACGGCTGGGGCCGCTGGCCCCGCTGGTGCGGCCGCCGGCCCTGGTGCCCTGGTGCCGGCCGGCCTGGCACCTGTGCGCCGCGCGCATCGATTTCGCAGCGGCCGGGCGGACCCGTTCGGCCGTGATGGCGGCCTTGCGCGCCCTGGGCGTCGGCACCCAGGTGCACTATATCCCGGTCCATCGCCAACCCTACTGGCGCCGCCGCTACGGCGACCTCGCCCTGCCCGGCGCCATGAGCCATTACGCCCAGACGCTGTCGCTGCCGCTGTTCCCGGCCATGGCCGACGGCGACGTCGACCGGGTCGCCGCGGCGCTGGAGCGGGTCCTGTCCTGACGGGTGCCCAGCCCGGAACGCGTGCGGCCGTTCAGGTGGCCGTTCAGAGTCATGACCATTTCGCCCAAGCGATTCCGTTAGCGTTTTGGACGGGATGGACCGATAACAATGGCGTCGTCAGGAGGGCATAGACCTAGGTCGAACGGCTGGAGAGCCGGATGGCCGGGGTCGGGTCGTCCCGAATGCCGTTTCACAGTGTTTCGCGTACGGACCTCCGAATTTGCTTCGCAACACGCTCTGGAATCTGCTCGGCGAGGGGCTGCCCATGGCGGCGGCCCTGCTGTCGATTCCGTGGCTCATCTCCGCCGTCGGGATGGAGCGCTTCGGCGCGCTGACCCTGATCTGGGCGCTGCTCGGCTATCTGGGCGTGCTGGACCTCGGGCTGGGACGGTCGCTGGTGCAGGTCGTCGCCGACCGGATCGGCCATGCCGGTGGGCAGGGGGACGGGCAGGGGGAGGGCTCTGCGAACACGGCAGGGATCGCCGGGCCGGCCATCGCCCTGATGGGGGCCATCGGCCTCCTGACCGGCGGGGTGGTCGCGCTGGGCGCCGGGCTGCTGGCCGACCGTTTCCAGCTGGAGACCGGCACCTCGCCGGACGAGATCCGGTTCAGCCTGCTGGTGGCGGCGGCCATCGTGCCCATCGCCCTGGTCTCCGCCGGCCTGCGCGGCGTGCTGGAGGCGCACCAGCGCTTCCGCCCGATCAGCCTGGTGCGGATGACGGTGGGGGTGCTGAACTATCTGAGCCCGCTCTTCGTGCTGCCCTTCAGCCAGAGCCTGGTGCCGGTGATCGCCGCCATCGCGGTCGGGCGCTTCATCGGGCTGGTCGGCTATGGCGTGCTGGCGGTGGGCCAAGTGCCGGATCTGCTGCGCCCCGGCCGCTGGGGCCGCCCGTCCTTGCGCGGGCTGTTCACCATGAGCGCCTGGATGATGCTGAACAATCTGGTCGGCCCGGCGATGCTCTATGCCGACCGCTTCATCCTGCTCAGCCTGGTGCCGGCGGCGATGGTCGCCTTCTACACCACCCCGTTCGAGCTGCTGTCGCGGCTGATGGTGATCCCCGGCGCCCTGTCGCTGGCGCTGTTCCCGCTGGCCTCCAGCCTGTTCCGGCGCGATCCGCCGGCGCTGGGCCGCATCCTGGACGCCGGCGGCCACCTGACGCTCGCGGTGTTCCTGGCGATGCAGGCCGCCACCATCGTCGGCGGCGAGACGGCGCTGGAGCTGTGGCTGGGGCCGGCCTTCGCCGCCAACAGCGCCTCGGTGCTGTCGATCCTGATGCTGGGCGTCTTCTTCAACGCCACCGCCTATGTGCCCAACACGCTGATCCAGAGCGTCGGCCGCGTCGACGTGACGGCGCGCCTGCAGCTGGCCGAGCTGCCGGTCTATCTCGGCGTGCTGTGGCTGCTGGCCGAGCGCTATGGCGCGGTCGGCGCCGCCGCGGCCTGGAGCCTGCGCACGGCGGTCGATTGCGGGCTGCTGCTGGTGCTGCTGCCGCGCGTGGCGCCGGGGACGGGCACGGTGGCGCTGACCATCGGCCTGCGCGCCCTGCTGGCCGGGGTCGCCGGGCTGGCCGGCCTCCTGGTCGGCGGGCCGGTGGGAGCGGCGATCAGCCTGGCCGGCCTGCTGGCGGTCGGGCTGGGGGTCGCCGGCCGGCTGCTGCGCACCCGGTCCTGGGAGAAGCTGGCGGCACCGCTGCGCAAGAACCGGGCGGTCCCGCTGCCCGCCGCGCTGCCGGCCCCCCGCATGAACGGGCAGGCCATCGACGGAGCGGCGGCGGACCGCCCGTAACATCCCGGTCGGGGCATGGCCGTCTATCCGGACGGGGTCCGGCCATGCCCGGCCGCTGCGGCGCGCAGGTGGTTCCTTTGCCGCCGAAAATGCGCTATGTGAGCGGAAACTCTGTGCAACGCTGGTTGGAGTTCGAAGGCCATGGCCGAGGGTACTGTGGACTATTACGCGATGGTCGAAGAGGCTTGGCAGCTCAGCGACACCGCGCGCGATTACGTGAAGAACGCCGGCCGCGAGGTGGACAACACCGAGCTGTGGGACAAGGTGTTCGCCTCGTCGGCGCTGATCGACCTGGAGCGCACCCGCGCCGAGGGCGGCCAGCCGCTGCAGAAGATCTTCTTCAAGAACCCCTACGGCCTGCAGTACCGCGCCGACCACAAGGACTGGATCCCGTTCCGCCACGGCGCGCTCGACCCGGCCTATCTCCAGGTCATCTGATCAGAGGTCATCTGATCTCAGTCATCCGGTTGACGTTGCCCGATCAGCCCTGACCCGGCGGCCGGTGCCGTCCTGCGGTAGGGGTTTGGGGGAGCGTGCATGGCACGGCTGGTGGCGGGGCAGGGCTTCGCCCTCGATCTGGATGAGGCCCGGCTGGCGAACGGTTTCGTTGCCGATGCCTTCACCACCGTGCCGGATGCCTCCTCCATCGCCGCCGGCGCCGGCAGCTTGGCCGTCACCCGCACGGTCGCCGGCCGGGCGCATGCCGCCACGCTCGACTATGCCGCCGCCGGCAGCGGGGCGGCGGCATCCGTCCGTTTCACCGGCCTGACCGACCGCGATGCGGCCGGGCTCTTGCGCTACCGCATCGACGGGCTGGATGTCGCCCTGACCGGCGGGACGCTCGACCGGCTCGGCGCCCGCATCTTCCAGCAGATCGACGGCTTCGTCGGGGCGGACGGCAACGACAGCGTCTATCTGGGGATTCCCGGCGGGCGCAGCTTCGATGGCGGTGCCGGCACCGACCGCGCCATCTACACCGCCGACCCGCGCCGCTATGCCGCCCAGGGCGGCAGCTACCGCGCGGAGACGCCGGTGGTGGTGGCGCTGGACAGCCGGCGCTATGCCGTGGTGTCGAGCCTCGCCACGGATACCCTGACCGATGTCGAGCTGCTGACCGTCGACGGACGCACCGCCGCCCCGGCGGCCTTCGCCTTCGATGCGCGCAGCTATCTGGCGGCCAATCGCGACCTTGCCGCCGCCTTCGGCGACAACGCGATCGCCGCGGCTGCCCATTACGCCTGGAACGGCCGGAACGAGGGGCGCAGCCTGAGCGGCTTCGACGCGCTGGGCTATCTGGCGGCCAATCCGGACGTGCTGGCGGCGGTCGGTCTCGATGCCGGGGCCGCCATCCGGCATTATCTGGCCTATGGCGCCCGCGAAGGGCGGACAGCCGGCTTCGACGCGCTGGGCTATCTCGCCTCCAACCCGGACGTGCTGGCCGCTGTCGGCATCGATCCGGCGGCGGCGGTGGTCCATTACGCCCGCTTCGGCCGGAGCGAGGGGCGCGGCGTCACCTTCGATGCCGCCGCCTATCTGGCGGCCAACACCGACGTGGCGGCGGCCACCGGCGGCGACGCCACCGCGGCCAAGCTCCATTACCTCTCCTTCGGCCGCAGCGAGGGCCGGCCGCTACGGGCGGCGCCCGGCCGGTCGGTGACGGCTGCCGCCGAAGGGCTGGCCATGGCGCAGGCCGCTCCCGCCTGGGCGGCGGACCTGCTGTTTCCGCAAGCGGCGCCGGTGGTGGTGACCGGCACGACCGGCAACGACACGCTGAGCGGCAGCGCCGCCTATGACGCGCTGGGCAACCCGATCAGCGATGCGGTGGATGGGCTTGCCGGGATCGACAGCTTCGTGCTGACCGGGGCGCTCGCCTCCTACAGCCTGTCCTTCGACGGCAGCGGCACCCTGCAGATCAGCGGTCCCGACGGCACCGACACGCTGACCGGCATCGAGCTGTTGCAGGCCACCGACGGGGTCTATCCGCTGGGGTCGCTGGTCGGTTTCTCCCAGCCCTCGCTGAGCGGTCTGACCGTCTCGGCCGCGGCCACCACCGGCAACGACTATCTGGTGGGCGGCCTCCAGAACGACGCCATCGGCGGCGGCGCCGGGAACGACACCATCGCCGGACTGGCCGGCAACGACACGCTGTTCGGCAATGCCGGCAACGACGTCCTGCTGGGGGGCGATGGCGCCGACCAGCTGGAGGGCGGGGCCGGCAACGACCTGATGTTCGGCGGTGCCGGGGACGACCTGATGCGCGGCGACGTGATCGACGTCGTCGGCAACGACACCCTGCTGGGCGAGGACGGCAACGACTGGCTCGACGCCGGGGCCGGCAATGACTGGCTGGACGGCGGCGCCGGCAACGACACGCTCTATGGCGGGCTGGGCAGCGACGTGCTGCGCGGCGGCAGCGGCGACGACGTGCTGTTCGGCGACGTCTATTCCGACCGCAGCCACGAGATCTCGGTCAACCCCAACGACACCGTCACCGGCTATGAGGACGTGCTGCTGGGCGGCAACGGCAACGACACGCTGATCGGCGGCTACGCCGCCGACCTGCTGGACGGCGGTGCCGGGGCGGATGTCTTCTCCATCCGCAACCTGAACGAATCGACCCTCGCCGCCCCCGACGTGATCGTCAATTTCAACGGTGCCGTCGTGGCGGCGGCGGCGCTGAAGGGGCTGGCGAGCTATGCCACCGCCGGCGCCGAGGGCGACCGCATCGACCTGTCGGAGATCGACGCCATCGCCGGCACCACCGCGAACGACGCCTTCACCTTCATCGGCACCGCCGCCTTCAGCGCGGCGGGCCAGCTGCGCTACCAGTCCTCCGGTTCGGTGACGCTGATCGAGGGCGATGTGAACGGCGACCGGACGGCCGATTTCCGCATCCAGGTCAACATCGCCAACTACAGCTTCTCCGCCTTCGACTTCGTGCTGTAGGCCGGCGGTCACCCTCATGATGTTCACCCTCGTCAGGACCGAACGGTTCGAGCAGGAGATCAAGAAAAGCCGCTTCCTGGCCCAGGCCGCCCCGGCCGGCAGCGAGGAGGAGGCGCGCCGCTTCATCGCCGCGTGCAGCTTGCCGGATGCCGGCCATAATTGCTGGGCCTTGCGGGTCGGCGACGTCTATCGCTTCAGCGACGACGGCGAACCGGGCGGGACCGCTGGGCGGCCGATCCTCCAGGCCATCGAAGGGCAGGGAATGGACCGGGTGGCGGTGGTGGTCAGCCGCTGGTTCGGCGGCATCCTGCTGGGGGCGGGCGGGCTGGTGCGCGCCTATGGCGGCACGGCGGCAAGCTGCCTGAAAGCGGCGGAGCGCGAGCCCATCGTCGCCTATGCCACCCTGTCGGTCGCCTGCGGATTCGCCGAGGAGGCGCGCATCCGCTCCAGCCTCGGCAGCTTCCCCGGCACGCGGGTGGAGACCACCGGCTTCACCGCCGACGGGGTCCAGCTTCTGGTCACGCTTCCCCAGGACCGGGCGGATGCCTTCGTCCGGCTGGTCACCGACATTTCCCGCGGGCAGGCGGTGGTCGAGCGCGGCGGGGAATGAGCGGCTGACGTATATTTTTCCATAAGCATTCTTATGTGTTTTTCTCCTGCCTGGAAGGCAGGGGGCCGCAATTCCGTCCTTCTGCGTGCATGACGTGGCGGGGCGGGTGCGTTGCCCGCCCAAGCATGGGTTGCTATTGTTTCCCCGGTAGTATCCGGAGGATGAATGACCGCCGCTGCATTGCACGCTCTGAACCGCTTGTCCGATACGGCGATCAGCACCGATCCTTTCCCCCATCTGGTCGTGCCGGATTTCCTGCCCGCCGACCTCTATGCCCGGGCCTGCGCCCAATGGCCGGATGCCGCTGCCTTCGGCGTCCTTCAACCCGATGAGCTGCCGTCGCGCCATCAGGTGCCGCTGACCGAAGGTTGGCTGGCCCGGTGCGGCGTGGAGCGGGCGGCGGTCTGGCGCGACGTGCGCGACTGCCTGTTCAATCCCGACATCGTCGCAGCGATGGCCGAGCGCTTTCCCCAGGTCCGCGACAAGCTGGGCTGGGTCGACGCGCCGCCGGTGTTGAACATGCGCATCATCGAGGACCATACCGGCCACGCCATGCTGCCGCACACGGACATCGAGGCGACGATGTTCTCGATGCTGCTCTACATGCCGGCGGACGGCGGCCCGTCCAACCCGCAGGCATCGTCCCTGGGTACGGCGCTGTACCGGCCCCGCGATCCCGATTTCCGCGGACGGGGGGTGGAGCGCTACCGGCGCGCGGATTTCGAGCTGGTGGCCCAGGCTCCCTACCGCCCCAACCATCTGCTGGCCTATGCGCCGTCCGACCGCTCGTTCCATGGGGTGGAGCCGGTTGCGGCTCCCTGTGAGCGGCGGTTGCTGATCGCCTTCGCGGTGGTGGAGACCCGCCGGCCGTCACGGCGCGGCGCGGTCTGAGAATCGTCCGCCATGTCCGTTCACCGGGCCTCCAGGCCGTTGATCGCCTCGGCCCAGGCATAGGCGCCCTGGATCGGATGCAGATGGTGGTCGCGTGGGTTGGGGCTGCGGTAGGCGTCGGCGATCAGCCCGGTTCCGGCATCGAGGACATGCGCTGAAATGTCGGTATAGGGAAGCCGCCGCCGGGCCGCTTCCGCCGCAAGCAGCCGGTTGTAGCGCATCGTCAGCTCGGTGCGGTCGCGCAGGCTTGCGGTCACCATGTGGCGGGCGCGCGCCACGGCACCTTGGCGATGACCGTCGGGAATGGTGGGGGGGACGGCTCCGGTCACCACGACCCGGCTGTAGCCGGCATCGATCAGCGTGTCGATGAAACGGGCGTAAGCCTCTATGGACGCCGCCAATTGTGTTTCCACCGACTCGCCCAGCGTTTGCGCCCGCCACCAGATGACGAAGCCGCAATCGACCTCGCCGAGCTGGATGACCGGCACGACGTCCGGCAGGGCGGGCAGCAGCGCCTCCCGGAAATGGGCGATAGCCTGGGTGTGGCTTTCAGGATTGCGCAGGCCGACGGCCGTGGCGCCGGGGACGATCAGGAACCGGGACGGGCGGCGGAGCAGACCGAGCGTGGCGGCAATTTCGAAGGCCTGAACATGACTGTCACCGACGAAATACCAGCTGTGCATCGCCCGCCTCTGCCCGCCTCGCCGCCCACCATACCGGTATCCCGGCGGAAGCCAACGATCCGGGTTGCGGATCGGAGGCCAGGGCCGGCGATGTGATGTGGGGGAGAGTCGCCTGCGCAACCCCCGATGGGGTTGGGGCCGGACATTGCGCCGCTGAACTTTGGAGCCTTGTCGCGGCCCTCTCTTTGTTTCGGTTCCTCTTGTCGCGGTCCGCCTTGTGACGGTTCCGGGCCAGGCCTCCGGCCGGAGCCGCCCTACCACTTTTTCGTGTGGGAAAAAAGGTTCCCTATCAGAAGGCGGATTTTTTGGAATATCTCTGGGTGGTATGGAGAAAAGACGAAATACCCGCCTGCGTATGAGGCAGCCTTCTTTTTATTTAACTGCAAGTCTCCCCCATTCTTGCCGGAGATACTCCGCTTTATTGAGTTGTTAGTGGCGTCTTCCTCCTCACATTTGGGTGAATACGGCCGATTGGCCTCAATAATCATCACCGGAGTGCGGTGTGGACCGACGGCCGATGGACTGCCCTGTCCCAGCTCCTCTGCCCTGCCGCCATCAAGGAGGATCATCCGTGCGCGACGTACTGATTGCGGACGCCAGCCTCGACGATCTCGATCTGCTGCTCGACCGTTGCCGGCCCGATGTCCGGATCGTCCGGGTCGCGGCCGATGAGGATGGCGGGGCGGCTCTCGCCGCCGCACTCGCCGACCGTCCCGCCGCCATCCATCTGCTGGCCCATGGCGAGCCGGGCGCGGTCCGGCTGGGTGCAGGCCGGCTCGACATCGCGGCGCTGTCCGGCCGTGAGGCGGATGGACGGTCCTGGCCGCAGGCCCCGGACACCGAGATCCTGATCCATGCCTGCGACACCGGCGCCGACGGCGGCCGGTTCGCCCAGGCGCTCGCCCAGGCGACCGGCGCCCGCGTCGCCGCCGCCAGCCATCCGGTCGGCCATCCGTCGCTCGGCGCCTCCTGGGACCTCGACGTGACCACCGGGCCCATCGCCGCGGCCCTGCCCGTCTCCGACACCGGCGCCTGGGTCCAGCGGCTGGCCTACACCGGCACGCCGAGCGACGGCGACGACACGCTGATCGGCGACGACACCGGCAACACCATCAATGGCGGGGCCGGCAACGACAGCATCGTCGGCGGCACCGGCAACGACAGCCTGATCGGCGGGGCGGGCGACGACACGCTGGTCGGCGGCGGCAACAGCGGCCAGTCGGCCGGCGACACGCTGAACGGCGGGCTGGGCGCCGACCATTATGTCGGCGGCAACGGCTTCACCATCGTCACCTACGAGAACGCCACCACCGGCATCACGCTGGACCTGACCAACGGTGCCAACAACACCGGCGAGGCCGCCGGCGACACCTTCGTCGACATCCAGCGCTGGGTCGGGTCGGAGCATGACGACAGCCTGACCGCCGGCGACACCGCCGTGTGGTTCTGGGGCCATGGCGGCAACGACCTGGAGCATGGCGGGGCCGGCAACGACACGCTGGAGGCCGGCGACGGCAACGACACCGTGTTCGGCGGCGGCGGCAACGACCTGATCTATGGCCGCGCCGACAATGACGAGCTGCACGGCGACGCCGGCGACGACACGGTGGCCGGCGGCGGCGGTGCCGACCTGATCTATGGCGGGGCCGGCAACGACCTGCTGAAGGGCGACTGGGAACGCGACACCATCCATGGCGGCGACGGCGACGACACCATCCTCGCCGGCATCGTCAGCGCCGGCAGCTATGGCCAACTCCAGGCCGATCAGATCTTCGGCGAGGCCGGCAACGACCGCTACATCGTGGTCAGCCAGTACGATGCCGGCACCGTCAGCTTCGACGGCGGCGAAGGCACCGACACGCTGGAGATCCACTCCGACGACCTGAGCAGCTACAACGGCTACGACCTGGAATATTACACCGCCGTCGCCTCCCCCGCGATCGACCTGACGGGGATGACGCTGACCGGGGTGGAGCGGCTGGAGCTGACCGGCAGCAAGGCGCATGACGTCACCCTGACCGGCGCGCAGGCGGCCGGCTTCGAGGTCATCGCCGGCAGTGCCGCGTCCGACACCCTGCGCATCGCCGGCAGCGCCGACCTGTCCGGGGTGGCGATGTCGGGCATCGAGGCCATCGAGGTGACCGGCAGCAACGCCACCCTGACGCTCGCCGCTTCGCAGCTGGCCGGGCTGGCCCTGACCAGCACGGGCACCGGCACCGGCAACGCGCTCGCCGTGACGGCGTCCGGGACCGGGGCCTCGGTGGATCTGTCCGGCGCCACCGGCTTCGACCGGGTCGCCCTGACCGGTACCGCCGGGGCCGACGACCTGACCGTCGGGGCCGGGGCGACCGTCACCGGCAATGGCGGCAACGACGTCATCCGCATCGCCGCCGGGACCACCGGTTCCGTCACCATCGCCGATGCCGCCGTCGGCGACCGGCTGGTGATGACGGGCGCCGATCTGACCGCCATGCAGGTCGAGACGGGCGCCACCTCCACCACTCTGCGGGTCGGCACCGATCTGGCGGTGACGCTGACCGGCAGCTTCGCCGCCAGCCAGTTCCAGGTCGGCACTGGCGGCAGCGTCACCATCGTCCAGGCCAACAACGCGCCGGTGGCGGAAGCCGGCAAGACGGTGATGGCCCAGGCCGGCGCCCCGGTCGCTCTCGGCATCGCCGCGCCGACCGACGCCGACGGCGACGCCCTGACCGTGACGGTCACCGGCCTGCCGTCCGGCGGCGCCATCCAGCTGGCCGACGGCACGGCCGTCACCGCCAACCAGAGCCTGACGCTCGCCCAGCTGTCGGCCCTGACCTTCACCGCCGCCGCCGGCACGGCCGGCGACGCCGGCTCCTTCGCCTACACCGTCACCGACGGCCATGGCGGCACCGCCGGCCAGACCGTCGCGTTGACGGTGAACGCCGCTCCGGTGGCGGAGGCCGACAAGACGGTGACGGCGCAGGCCGGCTCCCCGGTCGCTCTGGGCATCGCCGCCCCGACCGACGCCAACAACGACACGCTGACCGTGACGGTCACCGGCCTGCCGACCGGCGGCACGCTGGCGCTCGCCGACGGCACGGCGGTGACGGCGAACCAGAGCCTGACCGCAGCCCAGCTCGCAGGATTGACCTTCACCGCGGCGGCCGGCACGGTCGGCGACGCCGGCTCCTTCGCCTACAGCGTCGCCGACGGCCATGGCGGCACGGCGGCCCAGACCGTGGCGTTGACGGTGAACGCCGCCCCGGTGGCGGAGGCCGACAAGACGGTGACGGCGCAGGCCGGCTTCCCGGTCGGGCTCGGCATCGCCGCTCCGACCGACGCCAACAACGACACGCTGACCGTCACGGTGACCGGCCTGCCGACCGGCGGCACGCTGGCGCTCGCCGACGGCACGGCGGTGACGGCGAACCAGAGCCTGACCACCGCCCAGCTCGCCACTTTGACCTTCACCGCGGCGGCCGGCACGGTCGGTGACGCCGGCTCCTTCGCCTACAGCGTCGCCGACGGCCATGGCGGCACGGCGGCCCAGAGCGTGGCGCTGACGGTGAACGCCGCCCCGGTGGCGGAGGCCGACAAGACGATGACGGCCCAGGCCGGCGGCACGGTCGGGCTTGGCATCGCCGCTCCGACCGACGACAACAACGACGCCCTGACCGTGACGGTGACCGGCCTGCCGGCCGGCGGCACCGTCCGGCTGGCCGACGGCACGGCGGTGACGGCGAACCAGAGCCTGACCATCGCCCAGCTCGCGGCCCTGACCTTCACCGCGGCGGCCGGGACGGTCGGCGACGCCGGCTCCTTCGCCTACAGCGTCGCCGACGGCCATGGCGGCACGGCGGCCCAGAGCGTCGCCCTGACGGTGGAGGCCGCGCCGGTCGTCTCGCCGCCCCCGCCTCCTCCTCCTCCCCCGCCGCCGCCCGTCACCTCCTCGCCGGATCCCGTCGTGGATCCCGTTGTGGAGCCGGCCGTCAACCATGCTCCGACGGTGCAGGCCGACAAGACGGTGAGTGCCCAGGACCGGACGGCGGTGTCGCTCGGCATCGCGGCCCCCGCCGACATCGACGGCGACGCGCTGACGGTGACGGTGGCCGGCCTGCCCGGTGGCGGCATCGTGCGGATGGCCGACGGCAGCACCGTGACGGCGAACCAGACCCTGACGGCGGCCGACCTGCCGGGGCTGACCTTCCTGGCCGCCGCCGGTGCTGCCGGCGATGCCGGGTCCTTCTCCTACATCGTCGCCGACGGCCATGGCGGCGTCGCGGCGCAGAGCATCGCCCTGCAGGTGGTGCCGGCGGCCGATCCCGCCTCCACCACCCCGCCGGCCGCCGGCGGGCTGCCGGCCGGCTTCAACGCCCTCGCCTACATCGCCTCCTATCCGGATCTGATCGCCGCCTTCGGCACCAACACCGCCGCCGCGACCCAGCATTACCTCCAGGCCGGGCAGGCGGAGGGGCGGACGGTGAGCTTCAACCCGCTGGCCTACACCGCCTCCTATCCCGAGTTGATCTCGGCCTTCGGCACCAACACGGACGCCGCCGCCCGCCATTACATCGAGCACGGCTATGCCGAGGGCCGGCACCCCAACTTCAGCGGGCTCGCCTACATCGCCTCCTACCCGGACCTGTCGGCGGCCTTCGGCGCCAACGCCGATGCCGGCACCCGGCATTACATCGAGAGCGGCTATGCCGAGGGTCGGAGCACGACCTTCGACGGCTACAATTACCTCGCGGCCAACCGCGACCTGGCGGTCGCCTTCGGCACCAACGCGGATGCCGCCGCCCGCCACTACATCGAGCATGGCCAGGCCGAGGGCCGGCCGGCCCAGGGCTTCGACGCGCTGCGCTACATCGCCAGCAACCCGGACCTGATCCAGGCCTTCGGTCCCGACGTCCAGGCGGCCGAGATCCACTATGTCCAGAGCGGCTATGCCGAGAACCGGTCGCTGACCGCCTTCGACCCGGCGGCCTATCTGGCGAGCAATCCGGAGATCGCCGCGGAGTTCGGCACCAGCGCCGCCGCGGTCGAGCTGGCCTACATCAAGCGCAGCACCTCCACCGCGGCGGAGGCCGTGGCAGCGGCCAACGCAGAGGCGCCCATCGCCGTCACCATGCTGGCGGCCGGGATGACCGGGTCGCAGTCGCTGGGGATAGACGGCGGCTTCCACGATGCCTCGTCGGGCACGGCGTCCGGCCTGCTGGCGGCGGGCGACGGCGGGCTGTCCAACCGGCAGCGGACGGAGCTTCCCGCGTAACCTCCCTCCCGCCTGTCCGCCGGCAGCCCATGGTCGCCGGCGGACAAGGGATGGACCCATCGGGGTGGAACCATGGAGGGCGGCGGCAAGCCGCCCTTCTTTTTGGGAGGCTTCCGTCTCAGTCGATGCGGGTGCGCGATTGCTTCAGTGCTTCCCGTCCGGGCGGAAAAGAACCGGCATAACCGGGACTTACAATCATTATTTTATATCATGATTTAATGAATTAATAATGGCCGCCTAGCCCCGCCCGTCCGCCAGCTCATCGATCCAGGCGAACTGGCGCGGCAGGCAGACGCTGTGCAGATCGTGGTTGGCGCGGATGGAGGCGCGGGCCTCGGCGCCCAGCCGGTCGCGTGCTGCCCGGTCCGCCAGCAGATCGGCCACGCTGTCGGCCAGTCCGCGATGGTCGAAGAAGTCCACCAGCCGCCCCGTCCGGTCATGCTCGACGATCTCGCGGATCGGAGCGGTATCGCCGGCGACCACGGCGGCGCCCGCGCTCATCGCCTCCATCAGGCTCCAGCTCAGCACGAAGGGGTAGGAGAGATAGACGTGGACGGAGGAAAGCTGGAGCAGAGGAATGAAGTGGTCGTAGGGGAGGTTGCCCAGGAAGAACACCCGTGCCCAGTCGGCGTCCGGAATGGAGCCGCGCACCTCCTCAATGAAGATGTCCCGCCAGCTTCCCGACGGCGGCGGCACCCCATAGGAGGTGCCGGCCCCGCCGACGATCAGCACATGGGCCCGGGGGCGCTGGGCCAGCAGCCGCGGCAGGGCACGCATGAAGCTGTGATAGCCGCGATAGGGCTCCAGGCTCCGGTTGACGAAGGTCACCACCTCGTCCGCCCGCGTCAGCGTGAGGGTGCCGTTCAGGATGGCCTGGGCATCGGGGTTCGGGGCCACCGTCCCGGTGTCGATGCCGTCATGCACCACGGTGATGCGGTCGCGGAAAATACGGGGAAAGCTGTCCGCCTGCCAGCGGGTGGGAGACAGGCCGGCGTCGGCGGTCTCGAACTGGAGCAGGTTTATGGCGTTTCTCAGGCGCAGGCGGCACGGCTCGCCGACATCCTGCGACGGGAATTCGGGATCGAAGCCGACATCCGCGCCCTCCATCCGGTAATAGAATTCGCAATAGATGCCGAGCCGGGCCTGCGGCCAGACGTCCTTCACGAACAGGCTGTCGCCCCAGCCGGGATGGGCGACGATCACGTCGGGACCATAGCCCTCCGCCTTCATCGTCAGCGCCCGTTGGAACAGGGCCTCGCCATGGATCGTGTTGATTTCGAATTCGGTGGCCCAGGGATGGACGCCAAAGGCCGGCGCCCGTGACGGTGCGTAAGCGGCCACGGTGATCCCGCCCCAGCCGGACGGCACCTCCATCGTCCGGCTCAGGGCATGCACCGTGTGTCCGCGCCGCACCAGGCTCGGGGCCAGAGCCTTGAATTGGCCGGGAAAGCTGGGATGGATGAACAGGATCTTCATGGAGGGCGTCACGGTCCTGCGGAAAAGGCTGCGAAGGGGGCGATCATGCCACGGCGCAACGGCAAGTCCCCGCCGGAATTTCCCGCATTCGATGTGAAGTGCTGGAAAATTCCGCCTCCCACGCTTCTGGATGGATCCGGTTTCGCGCGACCAGACACGGCCTTTTCAAGCCGGCGTTTTCAGGCCGGCGGGGGGCCGGCGGCGACCAGGGTCCGGCGCATATGGAGCGCGGTCAGGAAGCCGACCGCCGCCGCGGCCCCGCCCAGCAGGAAGACGCTGCCGTAGCCGGCCCGGTCGGCGAGCAGCCCGGCCACCGGGCCGGTCAGGCCATAGGCCACGTCCTGGAAGGCGGCGAAGGCGCCGAGCGCCGTCGCCCGCAGATGCGGCTGCACCAGATGCACCACCTCCCGGCCCATGGCGGGAAAGACCAGGGAGCAGCCGAGCCCGGTCAGGAAGGCGCCGACCAGGGCCAGCGTGGGGTCGCCGGCGCTCCAGACCAGCAGCTGGCCGAACGCCTCGACCGCCAGCGATCCCATCGCCACCGGCAGGCCGCCGATGCGGTCCGGCAGATGGCCGAAGGCGAAGCGGACAAGGACGAAGCCGACCCCGAAGGCGGTCAGGCCGAGCCCGGCGAACGGCCAGGATTCATGGACGAAGTGCAGCGAGAAGAAGGCGCCGATGGCGGCGAAGCCGATGCCTTGCAGGCTGACGACGGCGCCGTGCAGCCAGATCCGGCCGAGCACGCTGCGGAAGGGCGGGCGCTTCGCGCCGGGATGCGCCGCGACCCCCGTCATCGGGCGGAGCGCCAGCAGCCCCAGCGCCGGCAGCAGGGCGCCGATCGCCATGGTGCCGGCGAAGCCGATGCCGTCCAGCAGCAGGAGACCCAGCGGCCCGCCCGCTGCGAAGGCGCCATAGAGCGCCGCCCCGACCAGGGCCAGCACCTTGCCCGAGCGCTGCGGCCCGACGATGCCGATCCCCCAGGCGATCACGCCGACGCCGACGAGGCTCTCGCCCAGCCCGATCAGCAGGCGCCCGGCCACCAGCACGGCGAACGCCGTCCAGGGGCCGGCCCAAGGCAGGTGCGGCAGCATGCCGGCGCCGAGCGAGACCAGCCCGCCGGCGATGTAGAGCGCCAGTCCGCGGGCGACCGCCGGCTTGGCGCCGCCGCCGTCCACGAGATTGCCGGCGAAGCTGCGGGTGAGGATGGTGGCGAGGAAGGCGCTGCCGACGCCCAGCCCGGCCCAGAAATTGCCCAGTCCCAGGGTCTGGGTCACGAACAGCGGCGTCACCGGAAGGGAAATGGCGACGCAGAGATAGGAGACGAACAGGATGGCGGCCAGGACGAACAGGCGGGCCTGGGACCGGTCCGGCGATGTGTTGTGCGAGGGATTTTGCGGCTGGCCGCGTGCCGGATCGTATGTCGGCTGGGGACGCATGGTGTGCTCCACACTGGTCCGCGGTCGACGCGCGTTCCGGACAAGCGAACGCACTCCGACCGCTGGGGATCGTTGAGTGCGTTGGTTGACGTTGAACGCTTACGGCCAGTGTGACTGACGACTGACAGACAGCTAACCGATCCGGTCAAGCAGCACAACCCCGAAGGCAATGGGGGTATGGCCGCGGCCAAGCGCCATCGGCACAGCCCGCCCAGCGGGTGTTTCAGCGGCTCTTGCTGTCGGCCTTCGCCGTGGAGGGCAGCATCAGATCGATCACCAGACGGTGGCCTCGGTCCTTGTCGGGGGCCAGGGTGGAGACGGCGAGAAGCCGGACCGCTTCGCCCTTGCCATCCCCCCTGCCATCTCCCCTGCCGTCGCTTCCGCCATCCTCGTCGCTGAACAGCAGGCGGGTGCCGCTGCCGGTGCGCTCCGCCCGGTAGCCCAGCGCCGTCGCCGGCAGGCGGCCCGCCGCCGGGGCCTGCCACTGGGTGCCGGGAAGCGTCAGCTCCAGCCGGCCGTCGGGGCGGCGCACCGGCGTTTCGAAGCGCGGTTCCTGGTCGAAATCCATCACGACGCGCAGCCCGTCGCCGCCGTTGGCGGTGCGGATGCGCTCCACGGTGCGGGGGGCCGCGGTGCTTGCCACGGTCTGGATGCCGGCTGGCCGGGCCGGCGCGTCGGGGACCGGCTTGACGCCGGGACGCAGAAACTCTACCGCCGGTTCCGTCCGTGGGGCGGGGTCCTGCGGTCCGGGCTTCGCCGCCGGCAGCGGGGCAGCCGGGACGGAGGCGGGGGACGGAGCCGTCTGGACCGGAGTTTCCGGGCCGGGAGGAGCCTGGACGGGAGCAGGTTGTACCGGAGCCGGCTGGCTTGCGGCGGGCTGCGCCTCCGCCGGCTTCCTGACCTGCTCCACGAAGCCGCCGCGGCGGCCTTCCGCGCGGCCCTGCTGGACATAGTGGGCGTAGCCGCTGGAGAGCTGCCCGCTGCGGACGGCGGCGGCGACGTCGGGATTGGCGGCCAGATAGGCGCGTTCCCGCCAGCCGGTCGGCTGCGCCGTGGCGGTGTCCACGTCCGCGGGGCGGCGCCAGCTGGACAGCAGCGACGGCATCGACCCGTACAGGCCCAGCCCCTCCACCGCCAGCGACAGCCAGAAGGGCGTCAGCAGCAGGATCAGAAGGCGCAGGAGCTGGGGAATCGGCGACAAGGCGGCTTTTGTCCGGTGTAGGGAAAACGGCGCCGGTCCCGCTGGCCCGGCTGTCCTGCATGCCTACTCCCAAGCACCGCACCGGGTCTAGAAAAAGCAGCCTGTCGAGGCGGACCATCGGGGAAACCCCGGAAGAGCGCCCGGCCGCCCTTCGGCTCCCTCCCTTCGGACACCGACGATGCGGGGTACCCCATCGTTCGGGTGGCCGCGCGGGGACGCGATCCTCACCTTCGGTTGGCCGCAGCCGTCCGGCGGCACCCCTTAGAGTTTCGGAACCGGGAAGCCTTCATGGAACAGATGCGAGACGGGTCGCCGGCCGATCCGGCGCGGGACCCCTCCTCCCCTCCTCCCCCTGGAGCCCAGGCAGGTCCAAGCCCCGGTCTCAATACCGGCCCCAACCCCGGCTCCAACCCTGGGCCCCGTCTCGATCCCGGCATTGCCGGGCTGGTGTCGGCGCTGCGCATCCTGGGCATTCCGGCCGATTACGACGGCGTGCGCCATGCCTGCGGCGGCGAATCCCCCGACCTGACCGGGCTGGTCCGCCAGGCCCACCGGCTGGGCGCCAAGGCCCGGGTGGTGAAGACCAAATGGGAACGGCTGGAGCGCACGCCGCTGCCGGCGCTGGTCCCCGGCCCGGACGGCGGCTTCCTGGTGCTGGCCAAGGCCGGCGGCGACCGCGTGCTGGTGCATGACGCGGCGACCAACCAGACCCGCATCCTCGACCGCGAGGGGTTCGAGCCGCTGTGGACCGGCCGGCTGATCTGCCTGGGCCGCAAGGGCACGATGGGCATGGGCCAGCCGCGTTTCGACGCCCGCTGGTTCGGCGCGGTCGCCTGGAAATACCGCGGCATCCTGGGCGAGGTTCTGCTCGCCTCCTTCTTCATCCAGCTGTTCGCGCTGGTGACGCCGCTGTTCTTCCAGGTGGTGGTCGACAAGGTGGTGGTGCACCGCAGCCTGGGCACGCTCGACGTGCTGATGGCCGGCATGCTGGCCGTCATCCTGTTCGAGGCGGTGCTGGGCGGCCTGCGCACCTACACCTTCGCCCACACCGCCAACCGGCTGGACGTGGAGCTGGGGGCCAAGCTGTACCAGCGGCTGCTGTCGCTCCCCATGGGCTATTTCGCCTCGCGCCGGGTCGGCGACAGCGTCGCCCGGGTGCGCGAGCTGGAGACGATCCGCAACTTCATGACCAGCTCCACCATCACGCTGGTGCTGGACCTGCTGTTCACCGTGGTCTTCCTGGGCGTCATGCTGGTCTACAGCCCGATGCTGACGGCGATCGTCGCGGCCTCCTTCCCCGTCTATGTCGCCATCAGCCTGGTGGCGACGCCGATCCTGCGCCGCCGGCTGGACGAGAAGTTCGCCCGCGGCGCCGAGAACCATAGCTTCCTGGTCGAGACGGTGTCGAGCATCGAAACGGTCAAGGCCATGGCGGTCGAGCCGCGCATGCAGCGCCGCTGGGAGGACCAGCTCTCGGGCTATGTCCGCGCCGGTTTCCGCGCCGGCAACCTGAACAACGTCGCCAGCCAGTCGGTGCAGTTCGTCTCCAAGATCTCGACCATGCTGGTGCTGTGGCTGGGGGCGAAGCTGGTGATCGAGGGCAGCCTGACGGTGGGCGAGCTGGTGGCCTTCAACATGTTCGCCGGCCGCGTCGTCCAACCGGTGCTGCGCATCGCCCAGCTCTGGCAGGACTTCCAGCAGGTGCGGCTGTCGATGCACCGCATCGGCGACATCCTGAACACCGCACCCGAACCGCTGCAGAGCGCCGGCCGCGCCGCCATGCCGGCGATCAAGGGCGACCTCAGCTTCGACCACGTCACCTTCCGCTACCGCCATGACGGGCCGGAGACGCTGAGCGACGTGTCGCTGCATGTCCCGGCGGGGCAGGTGGTCGGCATCGTCGGTACGTCCGGCTCGGGCAAGAGCACGCTGGCCAAGCTGCTCCAGCGCTTCCATGTGCCGGAGCGCGGGCGGGTGATGGTCGACGGCACGGATCTGTCCACCGCCGACGCGGTGTGGCTGCGCCGGCAGATCGGCGTCGTCCTCCAGGACAATGTCCTGTTCTCGGGCACCATCCGCGAGAACATCGCGCTGACCGATCCGACCATGGACATGGCCCGCGTCGTCGCCGCGGCCAAGCTGGCCGGCGCCCACGACTTCGTCGTCGAGCTGCCCGACGGCTATGACACGGTGGTGGGGGAGCGCGGTGCCAGCCTGTCCGGCGGGCAGCGGCAGCGCATCGCCATCGCCCGCGCGCTCGTCACCAACCCGCGCATCCTGATCTTCGACGAGGCGACCTCGGCGCTCGACCATGAATCCGAACGCATCATCCAGGCCAACATGCGCCGCATCTGCGCCGGCCGCACCGTGCTGATCATCGCCCACCGCCTGTCCACCGTCGCCATCGCCGACCGCATCGTCACGGTAGAGCGCGGCCGCATCGTCGAGGACGGCGCGCCCGACGAGCTTCTGCGCCGCGGCGGGCGTTACGCCACGCTGTTCCGCGGCCAGATGGGGCAGCTGTCGGGTGCGAACCCGCCGCCCGCCGACGGGCTGATCGAACAGCGTGCCGCGGGCTAACGGGGGAATGAACGCCATGAGCAAGACGACCGCCGCGGTGCAGACCACCCCTGCCGGAACAGCCCCTCTTTCCACCCCTCCCGGCATCAAGCCGCCCGCCAACGCGCCGGGCACGCCCGGCGGCCCGCGTCCGCCGACCAAACCCCAGGGCCGGCTGCAGAAGCGCCGCCGCGACGAGATGGATTTCCTGCCCGACGCGCTGGAGATCCTGGAGCGTCCGCCCTCCCCCACCGCGCGCACCTTCACCGCGGTGATCATGCTGGCCTTCACCGCCGCCTGCGCCTGGGCCTGGTTCGGCCATGTCGACGTGGTGGCGGTGGCGCAGGGCCGGGTGGTGCCGAGCGGCCGGACCAAGACCATCCAGCCGATGCAGACCGGCGTCGTCCGCGCCATCGCCGTGGAGGACGGCCAGCTGGTCAAGGCCGGCCAGACCCTGATCGAACTCGACCCGACCGAGGCGGTGGCCGACCGGGGCCGCATCCGCTCCGACCTGTCGGCGGCGCGGGCCGAGGCGGCGCGGCTGCGGGCGGCGCTGGAGGTGGTGAACGGCAACCCAAACGCCGAATTCGCCGCCCCGGCCGGCCTGTCGCCTGAACTGGCGCGGATGCAGGGCCAGCTCCTCGCCAGCCAGATCGCCGAGCAGCGCGCCAAGCTGGCCGCACTCGACCGCGAGCAGGCCCGGCGCGAGGCCGACCGCGCCACCGTGGTGCAGACCATCGCCAAGCTGAACGCCACCCTGCCGCTGATCCGCGAGCGGGCGGAGGCGCTGTACGACCTGTCGAAGCGCGGCACCTCGTCCCGCTTCCAGTATCTCCAGCTCCAGCAGGATCTGGTCGGGCAGGAGCAGGAGCTTCTGGTCCAGAAGATCAAGCTGACGGAGTCCGACGCCTCCATCGCCGCCACCGCCGAGCAGCGCCGCCAGACCGAGGCCGAGTTCCGCCGCCAGCTCTACACCAACCTCGCCGAGGCCGAGCGCAAGGCCGCCTCGCTGGAGCAGGAGCTGGCCAAGGCCGAGCAGCAGGTCGACCTCCTGCGGCTGACGGCACCGGTGGACGGCTATGTCCAGCAGCTGGCCGTGCACACGGTGGGCGGTGTCGTGACCACCGCCCAGCCGGTGATGGTCATCGTGCCGGAGGACAGCCGGCTGGAGGTCGAGGCCTTCATCCCCAACAAGGACATCGGCTTCGTCCAGACCGGACAGGTGGCCGAGGTGAAGGTGGAGGCCTTCTCCTTCACCAAATACGGGCTGATCCCCGGCCGCGTCGCCTCGCTGTCCAGCGACGCCGTGCAACAGCAGCAGCAGGCCGACAAGGGGACGGACAAGAGCACGGCGAAGACGCCGGAAGCGGGATCGGTCTATGCCGCCCGCATCGCGCTGGACCGCGACACGCTGGAGGTGGACGGCAAGCAGACGCGGCTGCAACCCGGCATGACGGTCAGCGCCGAGATCAAGACCGGCCGCCGCCGCATCGCCGACTATCTGCTCTCCCCCCTGTCGCGCAGCGCCCAGGAGGCCATGCACGAGCGGTGAGATGTGTGCCTTCTCGGGGATCCCCCTCTCCCTCCCGGGGAGAGGGGATACGCTCCGGTCTCGGCTCCTTACACCGCCATGTCGTGCGTGTCGTACCAGGCGTGCAGGCCGTGGCCGGCATACTCGAAGGCCGGGAGCAGCTCCGGCGTCCAGCCGGCGCCGTCGGCTGCCACCGGCGAGGCCGCATCGGCCGACACGGCGTGACCCAGCAGGTCGCCGGCCTGAAGCTCCGCCACCTGCGCCTGCGCGGGGGCCTGCACCCCGAACAGGCTCTTGTCGGCGGCGACCACCAGCGTGCCGTTCCACCACATCCCGCTCTGGCCCTTGACCACGTCGTGCCCGTCGAGCGCGCCCTTGTCGTAGGTCACCGCGGCGTCGGTGGCGGCATAGCCGTGGCCGTTGACGCTGACGCTGTTGACGAACAGGTTGCGGTCCTGGCCGCCGGAGAAGCCGTCATTGTCGTACTGGATCTGCACCGTGTGGGCGCTGTCGGCCGACACGGTGGCGGTGAAGGCGTAGTTCTTGGCCGCAGCACCCACCGTGGCGCTGCCGACCGCATGGCCGTCGACCAGCAGGGTGAAATGGGCGTTCACGCCGGCCGCCGCGGTGCCCTTGGCGTTGACCAGGATGGCGGCCGTGGTGGTGGCGGGGGCGCCGGTTCCGGGATCCGGTACCGTCGGCGTCGCCGTCGTGCCATAGAGCTGGCCGATCTTCGCCAGCAGCGCCTGGGTGTTGAGGTCGGTGTAGCCGGTGCCGGCGATCGGCGTGCCGGTCTGCTTCGCCAGCGACAGGAACTCGTCCTGGGTCAGGGCGCTGCCGCGCAGCGCGATGGCCTCCTGCTGGGCGAGCGCCACCGCGGCGGTCACCGAAGGGGCCGAGAAGGAGGAGCCGTTGGCCGTCACCGTCCGCCCGGCCAGATCGGTCAGCCGGATGTCGGTGCCGTCGGCGCAGAGGTCGGTGATGCCCGGATTGCGCTGGGCCCAGCCCGGCATGGTGCCGTCGCCGCCCGACGCGCTGACGCAGATCGTGTTGTGGTCGGCGGCGAAATAGGACACGTCGGTCGCCGTCCCGTTCTGCCCGGCATTGCCGGCGGCGGCCGACACCAGCACCCGCTTGGCGGCGAGGCTCGCCAGCTCGTCCGACAGCAGGGTCGTCATCTCCGACGCGGCGGAGCCGCCGGCCAGGGACAGGTTGACGCCGACGACGTTGTAGTCCGACGCATGGGCCACGACCCATTGCAGCGCCTGCTCGATCGCCGCCCCCGACGCGGTTGAGGTGCCGTCCGGGATCACCTTCAGCGCGACGATGTTGAGGTCCGGCGCCTGCGACAGGATGTTGGAGGTCACCAGGGCGCCATGGGTGTCGGCGTTGGGGTTGCGCGCATCGGCGTCGTTGTTGGCGTAGTCGTGCTGATAGACGATGCGCGACGCGGATTCCCAGGTCGGCGACCAGCCGCTGTCGATGACGACGACCGTCTCGCCCCGGCCGGTATAGGTGCTGTTCGCCATGCTGTCGGTCCCCGTCCTGCTGCCGTCGTCGATGAAGATGCAGGGTGGAGTATGCCGTCTGGCGATGTGGCTTTCGGATGATAAGGACGGGGCGGATTTCGGACGTGGTGCCCCTTATGCGACGGCGCATAGGGGGCGCATGGAGATCAGGTCAGGTCGTCCAACTCCACGCGCAGCGCTTCGGCGATGCGCTTCAAGGCGTCTACCGAGCCCTTCCGCGTGCCGGCCTCGATCTGCGAGACGTAGGACTGCTTGAGGCCGGCGGCTTCGGCGAGTTGGGTCTGCGTCAGGCCGCGGTGGTCGCGGAACACTTTCACAGGGTGCTCTCCCTCGAGCAGTCGTTCCGCGACCTCGTCGGGAAAAGTTTCCGGTGAGGAATGCCGGTAGGCATCGTAAGCCTGGATCGCGGCGGCTTCGTCGGCGGCCTCCAGCAGGCGTTCATATTCGGCAATCGGCAGCACGGCGAAGGCGGCTTTGCCGTTGCCGTCGCGGATGATCTGCGCCGGGCTAGTCATAGATGCCTCCTCTCGGTCCAACATCGATCACGATCAACACCAGAACCCCATCCTCGATGTCGTAGACGACCCGCCAGTCTCCGACGCGCAGCCGGTAGCCGTCGCGGCCCTTGAGCTTCTTCACGTTTCGGGCTGTCGCTGGGTCCGCCGCCACGTCCTGCACTTTTTGACGGATCAGATCCGCGACGTTGCGCGGTATCCGGCGCAAAGCCTTCAAGGCCGCGGCAGTGTATCTGATCGTGTGCATGGCAGAATTATTGCTTTTTGTAATGTACATTGCAATGGCAAGCCGGCAGAGATTGGCCCATGTCCTCAGGCATCCCACCTGTTGGGGACGATCAAGCAAGCTGGAGCTGTATGGTGCGAGGGGTTTGGATGAGGGTGCCGGTCCATTACCGCTGGGGTCTTGCCGCCCTGGCCTTGCTGCCATCGGCGGCCTTCGCCGATTCTCCCGCCGCCCTTTCCGCCGGGGCTCCGGCGCTGGAGGTGCCGGTGCGCTGCCGGATCGGGGCGGACTGCTTTGTCCAGAATTACGTCGATGCCGATCCGGGGCCGGGGATGCGGGACTTCGCCTGCGGGCGGCTGACCTATGACGGGCACAAGGGGACCGATTTCCGGCTGCCCGATCTGGAGGCGATGCGGCGCGGGGTGGCGGTGGTGGCTGCCGCTCCCGGAACGGTGGCGCGCGTGCGCGACGGGATGGACGACGTCAGCATCCGCCAGAGCGGCGGCGCGCCGGCCGGGCGCGAGGCTGGCAATGCGGTGGTGGTCGACCACGGCAATGGCTGGGAGACCCAGTACAGCCACCTGAAACGCGGCAGCATCGCGGTCAAGCCGGGCGACCGGGTGGAGGCCGGCACGCCGCTGGCCCAGGTCGGGCTGTCCGGCAACACCGAATTCCCCCATGTCGATTTCGGCATCCGCCACGACGGCCGTACCCTCGACCCCTATACCGGCAAGGAGGTCGGGGCCGCGGAGGCGCCGGCCTGCACCGCCGATCAGGGCGCCGCGCCGGTGCCGTCGGGCACGCTGTGGAGCGCCGAGGCGCGCCGGACGCTCGCCTACCGGTCGAGTGCCGTGCTCGGCGCCGGTCTGGCGCCCGAGGCGCCGAAGGCGGAGGTGGCCCGGAACGGCGGTTATGGCGGCAAGCCTGTGCCGGCGGACACGCCGGTGCTGGGTGTGTGGACGGAGCTGATGGGCGGGCGGCAGGGCGACCGGGTGACGCTGGAGGTGACCGGCCCAGACGGCCGCCGCCTGTTCCGCAAAGAGGGCGCGGTGCCGCGTCCGCTGGCCGTCCTCTTCTTCGGCACCGAGGTGAAGAAACCCGCCCCTGCCCCCTGGGCGACCGGCTCCTACCGGGTGACGGTGACGCTGAGCCATGGCGAAGAAACGGTGCTGCGGGAGGAGCGGAGGGTCGAGCTGCGCTGACCGGGTTGAGTAAAGTCCGGCGCAGACACCGAAAAAGACAAGGCAAGTGACAACTGCGGCGGCGCGGCCATTTGTCACGAAATGAACACCGCGTTTTCGTACGAAAGAGTATCTCCGAAAGGATGAGGCTACCTCCTTATTAAGTGTTTCTGCCGTGAGATTGCCCGGTATCGGCAAGGCAATCCGGCAATGACAGACACTCAGCAGGCTTTCTACGTCGCGACCAACGGCAACGATTCCTGGTCGGGGCGTTTGGCGGCCCCCAACGCCGACGGCACCGACGGTCCCTTCGCCACGCTGGAACGCGCGCAGGGCGCGATGCGGGCGACCGGCATCCGCGACACCTATGTGCGCGGCGGCACCTATGCCATGGCCCGCACGGTGACGCTGACCGCGGCCGACAACGGCGTGCGCATCATGGCCTTTCCGGGCGAAACGCCGGTGTTCAGCGGCGGCGAGCGGGTCGGCGGCTTCACCGCCATCGGCGGTGGCCTCTATGCCGCGGCGACCTCTGCGACGGGGCTGGACCTCTCCATCGGCGGCATCCGGCAGAAGGTGGCGCAGACCGGCGACTGGAATGCCGGCGATGCCAAGTCCGGCTGGTCGGTGCTGGAGGCGGCGGCCGGCGGCGCCAGCAAAACCAGCCTGCGCATCGGCGCCGGCGACGGGGCGATGGCGGCGGTGCTGGCCGCCGGCGTGCAGCCCGGCACGATGGTCCAGACCTTCGACACAGAGCGGCTGTCCGACAACATCGTCGGCGTCGCCTCCATCGATGCCGGCAGCCGGACCGTCAATTTCACGCAAGCGGCGAAATACGCCCTGCGCAGCGGCGGCACCTACCGCCTGCTGAACGACGACGCCTTCATCCGCGATACCGGCGAATTCGCCTGGAGCGCCGAGACCGGCCGGCTGGTGGTGAAGCCGCAGGACCCCGGCGCCCTGCTGAGCCAGGGTGCCGTGGTGGCGCGGCTGGGAACGCTCATCTCGCTGAACGGGGCGAGCGGCGTCACCCTCCAGGGGCTGACCTTCGCCGACACGACGTGGGACGGCTCGGCCCTGACGCTGACCAACGCGTCTGGCAACAGCATCGCCGGCAACCGCTTCGTCAATGTCGGCACCGGGATGACGCTGACCGGATCGTCGGCCAACGCCATCGAAGCCAACCGGATGGAGCATCTGGGAGCCAGCGGCATCAAGGTCACCTACGGCAGCAACGGCAACCGCATCGGCGCCAACAGCATGGATGGCATCGGCGAGGTGCTGAAGGACGTCGCCGGCATCCAGCTCTACGGCACCAGCGGCACGCTGATCTCCGGCAACGACATCCGCAACAGCACGCGCTACGGCATCTCGATCAAGAACTGGGACGGCGCCACCGTCAACACCGACACGGTGGTGGAGTACAACCGCCTCTACAACACGATGACCGAGACCGCCGACGGCGGCGCCATCGAGATGCTGGGCCGGTCCAACGTCGACACCCGCACGGTCATCCGCGGCAACGACATCCGCAACGTCGGCGGGCTTGCGACCGACGGGTCGGGTTGGCTCGACCGCCAGAAGAGCTTCGGCATCTATCTGGACGACATGGCCAACGGCGTCACCGTCCAGGACAATTTCATCCAGAACACCGGCTGGGCCAGCGTCTTCATCCATGGCGGCGATTCCAACACCGTCACCAACAACTTCGCCACCCTGTCCAACCCGCGCGAACGCTTCATCCGGCTGGAATGGGTGCCGAGCGCCGGCACCATCGGGCTGCTCAGCAACAACCGGGTGACCGGCAACGTCATCTCCTCCTCCACCGGGACGGATTACTGGGAGTTCTGGACCCCCGGCTCCTACACCGTCAGCGGCAACCTGCTGCAGGGCATCCGCGGGCTGAACGGCGGCGACACCCTGTCGTCGGGACTGTTCGCCAACCCGGCGGCCGGCGATTTCCGGCTGGGCAGCGGTGCTGCGGCAGCGCTGGGCATCCATGACCTGGATTGGGGCCGGATGGGCTTCGCTCCCCTGACGGTGCCGGGGATCCCCAGCCCCGGCGCCGGTGGAGGATCGGGAAGCGGGACCGCCCCGGCGACCGGCACGGGCAACACCCCCGCCGCCGCGGCCGGGCCGGCCTTCTCGCCGCTGGCCTACATCGCCTCCTATGCCGACCTGTCGGCCGCCTTCGGCGCCAACGCCGCCGCCGGTGCGGCGCATTACGCGGCCAGCGGCCGGGCGGAAGGCCGGAGCGTGAGTTTCGACCCGCTGGCCTACATCGCCTCCTACGGCGACCTGTCGGCGATTTTCGGTGCCAACGGCGATGCCGGAGCCGCCCATTACATCGGCAGCGGCCGGGCGGAGGGGCGAGCCGTGAGTTTCGATCCGCTGGCCTATATCGCCTCCTATGGCGACCTGACGGCCGCCCTCGGCACCGACCGGACGGCGGCGGCGATGCATTACATCGGCAGCGGCCGGGCGGAGGGGCGGACGGTCAGCTTCAACCCGCTGTCCTATCTGGCGGCCAATGCCGACCTCGCCGCCGCCTTCGGCACCGACACCACCCGGGCCGACCTGCATTACCTGGGCAGCGGCCGGACGGAGGGGCGGAGCACCGGTTTCAATGCCTCGGCCTATCTGGCGGCCAACGCCGACGTGGCGGCGGCCACCGGCGGCGACCTGACGGCGGCGATGCGGCACTACATCCTGAACGGCCGGCTGGAAGGCCGGGCGCTGAGCCCCGCCCCCGCGCGCGCGGGGGCGGCGGGCCTGTTGCCGGACAGCGCCATGCTGGCCGCCGCCGGAATGGGGTGAGCATGCACGGCATCATCGATCCGGGGCGCCCTTCGACCGAGAGGGGCGTTTACCGCAGATTGCAGGAATTAATAAATTTTTAGCCGATAACGACGTTATCCTTCCACGGATACATCCTTTCGTGGGGGGGATAACATGGTTGCCAAGGTTATACCGGAAGGCGCCATGTCGCCGCTCTCGTTGCTGACGAAGCTGAAGTCGGCACCGCCTTCCGCGCCTCCTCCTGCTCCATCCTCCTCTCCCGCATCCTCCAAGACCGCGTCGCCAGCCTCGCCCCAGACCAAGACTGCGGGCGATACGGTGTCGTTGTCGGCACAGGCGATCTCGAAGATGACCGGGGCAGCCGACGCTCCGGGAGGTCCGTCCGCACCGCCGGTCCAGCTGAAGATCGAAGGCGAGCTCAGTTTCGCGGATTTCAAGGCGATGAGTGCGCGCATGGAGAAGGTCATGGATTATCACCTGGCGAGAGGAGAATTCATCCGACAAAGCATGCAGTCGCTGCGCAGCCAGTTCGGCTTCGAGGCGGAGGGCGAAAGCACCGGCAACGTCTTGCTGAGTGGCGAGATCGGCAAGGTCGTGGAGCGGCAGGCGGTGTCGAGGGGCATCGCCATGCCGGAAAAATCCCAGGAGGTGAAGGACTGGGAAGCCAAACGTCAATCGGGAGCGTCGGTACCGCCGGAAGGCTGGGACAAATCCTCCCTGATCACGCTGTTCCTGCCGGGATCCCAGGGAACCGACGACAAGCAGGTGGAGATCTGGCTGGACAACCGGGCCTTCGACAAGCTGGGCAAGATGTCGGCCGACGAGGTCAAGGCCGGTCTGGTCGACATGCTGAACGGTCCCGATGCCGCGGCGTCGCAGGCGGCGGTGGACAATGGTGCGTTCGGTGCCGCGATGCGGGCTGACAGCGAGCACCATTCGGAATTCCAGAAGTCCAAGGCTCGGCTCGGCTTCTTCGATCCCGAGCAGGGGACGAGCGCCCAGCCCTGGCTGATGATCCAGTCGAGAAGCGAACCGGGCTATGTCCAGGAGAATGCCGGCAAGCTGGTCGATACGGTCATGTCGATCCTCAAGGAAGGGGCGGCCGGGCGCACGGCAGGCTGATTCCCCTTCCGCCAGCCCCCCTGCCCGCCAGCCCCCTCTCCCGCCTGACCGGGTGACAAGCCGGGCGTGAGCCGTTACAACGGCCCGTTCGGCGCCGCTGTCCCGCGGCACCCGGATTTCCATGCGGGAATGATGGCCCAGGCTCTGCTCGACACCCCCTTCGCCCAATCGGCGAAGCCCGGTTCCGGCCCGGCTCCCGGTCCGGGGCAACCCAGCCCAGGCCAACCGGATCCGGAGAAGCCGGCCGGACGGCGGTGGCCGGTGCTGGTCAAGCTGGCGGTGACGGTCGCGGTGCTGGGCGCGCTCGCCGCCGGAGCCGACTGGTCCGGCATCGCCGCGCGCCTGTCGGCCGCCGATCCCCTGCTGTTCGCCGCCGGTTTCGCCGTGAAGGCGCTGACCCTCCCCTTCGCCTCGCAGCGGTGGCGGTCGGTCGGCCGCGCCGCCGGATTCTCGCTGACCCGCTGGACCGCCTTCCGCCTGCAGATGGCCAGCGGATTCCTCGGCCAGATCCTGCCGGGATCGGTTGGGGCCGACCTGCTGCGCGGCTGGTTCACCTGGCGGCTCGGCCATCCCGCAGGCCCGGTGATGCTGGCCCTGCTGGTCGACCGGCTGATGGCCCTGCTGGGCGTCGTGCTGATCGGGCTGGTCGGGCTGCCGCATCTGGCCGCGGTGGCACCGCCCGCCGTCGCCGCCACCGTGCTGGCCGGGGCGCTGGTGCTGGCGGTGGCCATGGGGCTTCTGCTGCTGGCCGGGCGCATCCCGCGCGACCGGCTGCCGATCCCGAAGCGGCTGCGCGACGGGGCGCTGGGGCGGACGGTGTGGACCGCCGTGGCGCAGCTGCGCGCCATGGGCGGCAACCCGGCCGCCTGGGCGGCGCTGGGCCACAGCATCGGTGTCCACCTCGCCACCATCGGCGCCACCATCCTGTTCGCCCGCTCCGTCGGCCTGCCGGTCGGCTGGCTCGATGGGCTGGCCATCGTGCCGGCCGCCATCGTCGCCGCAGCATTGCCCGTCTCGCTCGGCGGCTGGGGCGTGCGCGAGGGCGCGATGGTCGCCGGCTTCGCGCTGCTCGGCTTCAATGCCGACGCGGCCCTTCTGGTCTCGCTGCTGATCGGACTGTCGATTGCCGTCCTGTCGCTGCCCGGCGGCGTCTTCTGGCTGCTGCTGCGCAACGAGACCGCCATCCAGCCAGACCACCGGACACCGGCCCAGACACCGTCCCAAACGGCCGACCAAACGTCCCTTCAGACCGCTCCCGGCGGGGCTGAGGCCTTTCCCACGGATTTTTCGCGATGACCGACCAGCCGACCTCGACGCTTTCCCAGCCCGTCACCGTGACGGCTGCCATGCCGGATGCCACGCCCCACGCCGCTGCCGGGACGCGCGGCCTCTCCCCGCGCCAGCAGCGCATCCGTTCGCTGTTCGACGCCATGGCTCCCCTGCGCGACCGCTGGGCCGAGCGCAACCGCGCCTTCCATGACGCCGACCGCGCCTATCTGCGCTTCCTGATTCCGGAAGGGGCGACGGTGCTGGAGATCGGCTGCGGCGTCGGCGACACGCTGGCGGCGCTGAAGCCGGCGCGCGGCGTCGGCATCGACCTCAGCCCGGCGACCATCGCCGAGGCCAAGGCCCGCCATCCGCAGCTGGAGCTGATCGCCGCCGATGCCGAGGATCCGGCGACCATCGACAGCATAGCGGCCATTGGAGGGCCGTTCAGCCACATCCTGCTGTCGGGCACCATCGGCTTCCTGGACGACATCGAGGAGACGCTGCGCCTGCTGCGCCGGGTCGCGACGCCGAAGACCCGCATCATCGTCAGCTACCATTCGCGCGTCTGGGAACCGATTCTGTGGGCGGCGGAGAAGCTCGGGATGCGCATGCCGCAGGGCAAGCAGAACTGGCTGTCGACCAGCGACATCGTCAACCTGCTGGATCTGGCCGGCTGGGAGCCGGTGCGCCGCGAATGGCGCCAGCTGATCCCGAAGCGGCTGCTCGGGCTCGGCACGCTGGTCAACCGCTACATCGCCCCCCTGCCCGGCATCCGCCGGCTGTGCGTGCGCAACTATGTCGTCGCCCGGCCGCAACCCACCGTCGAGGCGGTGACGGTCGACGGCAAGCCGGCTTCGGTCACCGTGCTGATCCCCTGCCGCAACGAGCGCGGCAACATCGAGAACGCCATCCGCCGGCTGCCCCGCTTCGCTCCCGACGTCGAGGTGATCTATGTCGAGGGCAACAGCCAGGACAACACCTACGAGGAATGCCTGCGAGTCCGCGACGCCTATCCCGACTGGGACATCAAGGTCATGAAGCAGCCCGGCAAGGGCAAGGGCGACGCGGTGCGCGCCGGCTTCAATGTGGCGCGCGGCGACATCCTGATCATCCTCGACGCCGACCTGACGGTGCCGCCGGAGACGATGGGGAAATTCTACCAGGCGATGGTGTCGGGGCGCGGCGAATTCGTGAACGGCACGCGGCTCGTCTACCCGATGGCGCCGGAGGCGATGCGTTTCCTGAACTTCCTGGCCAACCGGGCCTTCGCGCGCATCTTCTCCTTCCTGCTGAACCAGCGCTTCACCGACACGCTGTGCGGCACCAAGGTGCTGTGGCGCAAGGATTACGAGACCATCGTCGCCAACCGCCATTACTTCGGCGACTTCGACCCGTTCGGCGACTTCGACCTGATCTTCGGCGCTGCCAAGCAGAACCTGAAGATCGTCGAGGTGCCGGTGCGCTACGCCGACCGCAGCTATGGCGAAACCCAGATCTCCCGCTTCACCCACGGCTGGCTCTTGGCCCGCATGGTGGTGTTCGCCTGGAAGAAGCTGAAGGCTTTCTGAGCCTTCACACCGGTTCGGCGGCGGCGAGCGGCAGGAAGGCCTGATAGCCGTCGCGCTGTTCGGTCAGGTTCAGCAGCAGGTCGGTCAGGCTGTCGCGGGCGAAAATGTCGGTGGTCGAGGCCAGCCGGCGGCGGACGACGGCGATGAACTCCTCCAGCACGTCCAGGTGCAGGGTGGCTGAGGCGAGAACGTCCTGAGCGATGGGAGCGGCGGTGGGAGCAGCGTTCTGGGCGGTCATGATGGCGGTCTTTCGCGGAAGGAAGAGGGGGCGGCGGGAGCGGGCCGGAGCGGCCGGATCAGGCGGCGAGCGCGGTGACGATGGGGTCGGCGGCGGCGAGAACGGAGCGGTAGGTCTCGCGCTGCTCGGTCAGGCCGGCGAGCAGGTCGGCCAGGCTGTCGCGGGTGAAATCGCTGGTGCTGCCGTCCAGCTTCGACTGGGTGATCGCGATGAACTCATCGACCACATCCAGGTGCAGGGAAGCAGAAGCGAAGATGCCGGCGGCGCATTCGATCTTGGACATGGTGGCGATCCCTGTATTCGAGGTGGAGGCTCTTGCCCGTTCTGATGAGCTTATTGAGCCATTCCGCCAGTTAACGAGGTGTTAAGATCACCGATTGGTCCTAGGTCGATTGGTGATTACCTCTTCCAAGAAAAACGCAGCTGCGCGATTTGGCGGTAGTGTTACTTCTTTCGATGCGGCCATGAACGATGCAGGCATGAAAAAACGCGGCCGGTTGCCCGGCCGCGTTCTTCCCTGCCCTTCCAGCCCCCGCAGAGACCCTGCCCGGCTGTGTTTCTCAGACCGCCTGCGGCAGCCCGTGGATGTAGCCGACGCCGCCGCTGCGGCGGTTGCGGTAGGCATCGTCGATCAGGCCGGCGACGCTGTCCTTGACCTTGTCGTGCAGGCCCTTCTCCCAGTCGCCGGGGTGCTGGAAGTTGCTCATGATGTAGGAGAAGCCGTTGACGTCGTCGACCGCCTGCAGGCCGGTCGACTCCGCGCCCGCCGGGCAGGACAGCAGGCGGGACAGCTGCTTGGTGTCGACGTTGTAGGCCCACAGGAAGTTGTTGACGTGGGCGCCGCTGTCCTCGCCGATCAGCAGCGTGCGCAGCTTCTCGGAGAATTTCAGGTTGTCGGGGTTGGCGATGCGGTCGGCGTCGGCGGTGTTGCCGATGGCGTCCGGGGTGGCGAGGTCACGGCCAACCAGGGCCGGGACGGCGCTGAAATGCACCGGCACCCACTCGCTGTCGATGGCCGCACCGGCCATGTCGGTCTGGCCGGCCTTCATCGGCAGCTGATAGACGGCGCCGGCGTTGATGGCGTCGACCTTGATGCCGCTCTTGCCGTCGCTCATCGACTTGTACATGTAGGACACCGCCATGTAGGCGGTCTTGTCCTTGGCGTTGACGGTGACGCCCTCCAGCTTGGTGAGCGCCAGCGTGGCGCCGACGGTGGGGGCGTAGCGGTGGGTCTCCAGGAAGGCGGCGGCCTTCTCCATGCCCGGCTTGAACTTGACCCATTGGGTCTTGCCGCTGAAGGGGATGAGGGTGAAGGACGGGTCCTTTGGATCCTCCTTCTTCACCTCGACGATGTCGGCGGCCTTCAGGCTGTCGGCCAGCTTTTCGATCTCGGCGCTGGTGGCATGGCCCAGCTTGACCCACTTCAGGCCGAAGGCGCCGCCCTTGTCGAGATCCTTGCCGGCCTCCTGCTCCATCTTCGCGGCATAGAGGGTGCCGGCGGAGAGGTCCTTGGCCTTGTCGGCGATGAACATGAACAGGCCGCCGTTGGTGGCGTCGTCGCCCATCAGCACGGTGCGCTCGTCCGGCATCACCTGCACCAGCTCGTGCGAGATGCGGCCGAGGCAATAGTGCTTCTTGATGCTGCCGGTGCCGTCCAGGTTCACCGTCACTTCCGGCAGGTGGCCGTAATGGTACGGGTTGGCCTTGGTCTCGTCGCCGAACAGGTTCTTGCTGTAGGCGCGGAACTGGTCGTCGAGCGCGGCCGCGTCCGGCTCGTACTCCTCGCTCGACAGGTGGGTGTTCCAGGGCGACAGGCTGGCGCCGCAGGTGATCCACAGGCCGTGCACGCCGCTGGTGTCGACATTGTGGTACTGCACCAGCTTGAGCGCGCCCGTCTCCTTGTTCTGGTCCAGCGTCAGGACGGCGATCGGCGACGGCAGCTTGCCGTACATCGAGGCGTCCTTGGAATCGCGGGTGGTGTATTCGAACTGGACGACGGCGAACAGCGTGTTGCCGGTGACGCCGGCCACCTTGGCGCCGGGGATCGGGGCCAGCAGGTTGCAGCCGTCCGGGCAGTCGGAGAAGAACTGCGACGGGGTCGCCAGCGAGGCGTCCAGGATCGGCTTGCCGGCGATGTCGACGTAGCCGCCGGCCAGGATGGTGCCGCCCTTGCCGTCCGGAACGTGATCGCCGGTGATGAACAGCGGCTGGTAGCCGAGCGCGAAGCTCTGCTTGGAACCGTCGGCCCAGGTCACGACCATGCTGGATTCGACCGTGGTCTTCGCCTGCGCCGCGGCGGCGGTGGGGGCGGCCATGCCGACGAACTCGACGGCGACCGGCGCACCCTTGGCGGCGGCGGCCTCGGCGCCCGAGGCGAACA
This sequence comes from Azospirillum sp. TSH64, assembly GCF_003116035.1. Taxonomy (GTDB): domain Bacteria; phylum Pseudomonadota; class Alphaproteobacteria; order Azospirillales; family Azospirillaceae; genus Azospirillum. Next base: position 50,168 of record NZ_LGQW01000015.1, on the reverse strand, counting down.
GCAGCTCGCCGGCGCCGATGCCGGCGACCGGCAGCAGCGGCAGCCCGGCGAGGGCGCGGAGCACCGAACGGCGCGACGTTTCAGGCAGATGGACGGACAGATCGGTCATGGCGGATGTCTCCCGAACCCTCATCAGGGCAAGCGGCTGGCATGCGGCGCGCCGCCGGGCCATGGGAGCCCGTTCGGCGCAGCCTTGTTCTTGGCGAGCGTCGGGAAGCTACCGCGGGGATGTTACAGTTTGACGGTCAGCGGGCGCTGAGCATGCAGGTGCGGTCCGACGGCATCGGCAGCGCCACCGGCTTGCCGTCCGCCCCGGTGCCGCGCACCACGCGTCCGCCGGCTTTCCCGCCGGCTGCCGGCTGTTCTGCGATCTCCGGGTCGGTGACCTGGCCGGCGACCGTCCATTGCCGGGTCTGCGGGTCCTGGCAGCGCAGCTCGTAGCGGCCCTTCATCGGCTCGGCGGCGGCGGGCGAGGCGGTCGGGAGGGCGGCGGCCAGGAGCAGGGCGGCCATCAGGGGCATATGGGGAGAGCGGATCATCCGGCTTTATCCTTGGCTGCTTGTGTCCGGTGACTGGGGACGGGAGACCGCCCGGGCGATCTCGGCCTGCCAGACCATGCTGACCAGGGCGATCTGGGTCAGCAGATGCATCTCGCCGCGGCCGATGGCCTCCTGCAGCTCCGTCCGCGTCAGGAACAGGATCTCGGTGTCCTCCAGATCGTCGGAGACCGGATCGGCGACCCGGCGGCAGCCGGTGGCATGGAACATGTGCGACCAGGCCCCGCCCTGGTTGGCGTTGACGATATAGGCGCCGAGGTCGGTCCAGGCCTCCGCTTCCATCCCCGTCTCCTCCATCAGTTCGCGCCTGGCGGCGGCCAGCGGATCCTCGCCGGGCGACAGATGCCCGCCTGGAAACACCAGCCCGACCTTGCGCGGGCCGTGGCGGTATTGGCGGTAGGTGACGATCCGCCCGTCCGCCGTCTCGGCGAAGATGCAGGCGAAGGAGGGCTGGTCGAACTGGTAGTAATCGTCGATCCGCCGCCCGTCCGGCAGCTCCACCGTCTCGACCCGGACCTTCAGGAACGGATCGGCGTCCAGCAGCTCGCGGCTGCCCAGCACGGTCCAGGGTCGGTGCAGGCGGTAGGGGCGGTGTCCGGGCATAGGCTGGGCTGTTCTGTGTCAGGTGCGGTTGGCCCTATCGCCTATCAGCCCCCGCCCACCGGCGTCCAGTCCCCCTCATGGGGAAGGACCGGGATGGGGCTTCAGGCCGCCGCGGAGAGCCGGTTCACGAAGGGGCCAGCCCGTCCGCCGAAACTCCCGCCGCCTCCAGCCCCTGCGGGCCGTCGGGCCGGAACCGTCGGCCTTCGCCTTGCCGCTCTGCTGCCGAGGCGCGGCGTTACGGGTTATAAGCCTTGCGGTCTTGTGAGGACTGAAGAAGGCAGGGAATCCGATGGCCATGACCGGTGTCGAGCATCGCGTGCTGTACCGCGACCCGCGTTTCTATGCGTCCTTCCCGTCGCTGGCCCCGACCGTGCCGGGACAGGAGGGAACGATGCTGCTGGCCTTCCGGCGGGCCCGCGACCATCGCTGGCTGCGCGGGGCAGAATACCGGGCGGGAGAGACCGGGTTCAACCATGTCGACCATCTCGATTCCCGCTCCCATACCGTCCTGCTGCGGCTCGGCCCCGATGCGGAGCCGCTGGGAGAGGAAACGGCCCTGCCCGCCGATCCGCAGGCGGCCGACCAGGACGCCAGCCTGCTCATTCTTCGCGACGGCCGCATCCTGCTGACCGGATTCCGCTGGTATCCGGTGCCGTCGTCCCAGGGGGACGCGCTGCGCGCGCTGGGGATCGGGCTGACCGGCAACCCGCAGAAGACCGGCGACCTCTACATCTTCTGGGGCGGCTACAGCCGGCACAGCGACGATGGCGGGCGGAGCTGGACCGCGCACCGCGACCTGCCCCCGCTGCCCGGCCATCCCGACATCGTGCCGGGCCGGCGGCCCTTCCATGGCGGGGCGGTGCGCGGCCGGGCGGTGGAGGCGCCGGACGGCACGATCCTGCAGACCGGCTACACCCACCACCCCTCCACCGGCACCTATGCCAGCCATCTCTTCGCCTCCACCGACCGGGGGGAAAGCTGGGGGCACCGGGCGGTCATCGCCATCGATCCCGAGGCCAGGGCCGGCTTCTGCGAGACGGCGCTGCATCTGGACGCCGACGGCGTGCTGCACGCCTTCCACCGCACCACCGGGCTGGACGACCATCTGGCGACCTCGCGCTCCACCGACATGGGCCACAGCTGGGAGCCCTGGCGGCGCCATGCGGTGGTCGGCCATCCCTATGACGCCTGCCCGCTGCCGGATGGCCGGCTGCTGCTCGCCGGCGGCTACCGCCATGCGCCCTATGGAGTCCGCGCCCGCCTCTACGACCCGCGCCGCCAGCAGCCGGACGAGGGGACGGAGTTGGTGCTGCGCGACGACGGGCCGGCACCGGATCTGGGATATCCCTGGGCGGCGGTGCTGCCGGACGGCCGTGCCATGGTCGCCTATTACATCTGCGACGCCACGGGGCTGCGCGGGATCGAGGCGACGCTGTTCCGGCCGTGAGGGGAGAGAGTGCCTGCGACCCGCTGTGCCCTGGACCGGCCGGCGGGGCGCAGGCTACCCTTCCTGCATCATGGAAAGCCCCCTCCCCTTCTTCGCCGCCAAGGCCGTTCCCGGCATCGCCCCCGCCGCCTACCACGACCCGGAGATCTTCCGGGCGGAGGAGGAGCGGGTCTTCCGCCGGTCCTGGGTTTTCGCCGGCTTCACCGACGACCTCGCCCGGCCCAACGACTATCTGACCCGGCGCATCGGCGGGCTGGATGTGCTGGTGCAGAATTTCGAGGGGGAACTGCGGGGCTTCCGCAATGTCTGCACCCACCGCTTCGCCCTGATCCACCGGGCGCAGCGCGGCAACGGCATGCTGCGCTGCGGCTATCATGGCTGGACCTTCGACCGCGACGGCGTGCCCTATGGCATCCCCGGCAACGAGGCGAATTTCGGTCTCGACCGGGAGGGCCGCTGCGGCCGCTCCCTGACCCCGGTGGCGGTGGGGGTGTGCGGGCGCTTCGTCTTCCTGCGGGTGGCGGCGGAGGGGCCGGATCTCGACGACTGGCTGGGCGTCACTGCCGACGTGCTGCGCCATGCCTCGGAGATCTTCGTCCGCTCCTTCGACGAGCAATCGATGGAGTGGGCCGCCAACTGGAAGATGGGGGTGGAAAGCGTGCTGGAGGTCTATCACGCCGACCTCACCCACCCGACCACCTTCCGCAAGCTGGTGAAGGGCGACTGGCGCTGCGACTATGACGGCGCCCATTCCCGCGGCGTCACGTCGGTGTCGGACAGGAGTGCCCGCTGGTGGGACGGCGTGTCGGACCGGCTGGGCTTCCGCCCCAGCCCGGTTTTGCGCGAGTACGACCACCTGCACATCTTCCCCAACCTGGAGATCGGCTTCACCCGCGGTGCTGTGATGAGCGTCCAGACCTACGATCCGCGGGGGCCCGACCGCTGCGCGCTGAGCCTCCGCCTGTTCCTGGCCGATCCGGACGGCGATGCCGGCAGGGGCGGTCCCGCCGCCCGCCGCCTGATCGAGGAGGGTGCCCGCGACCTCAACGTCGCCCTGCTGCGCGAGGACCAAGAGGCGTCGGAGCTGGCCTTCCGGGGGTGCCGCCAGACGGACCGCCCGGCGATGCTCGGCCTGAACGAGGAGCGCATCCAGCAGTTCCACGCGGTGTGGCGGGGAATGATGGGCTGACGCCGTCTCCCCCCTGCCGCCGCTTTTTTGTCGCTGTCCGGGGAACTGGGGGTCTGTCATCATCGGGCAGGGGGCTTGGTCGTCGGAGGTTCATCCACCATGGGCGGCACCATGACGATTCCCCCTGCCGTCGTTTTCGGCCGGCTTGCCTTCGGTCCACGAACCGCGGAAATCGGCGCCGGTGATATCGATACCGGCCGGCCCGACTGGCTGGCCCGCTGGCTCGACCGGCAGCTGTCTCCCGATCTTTCCTCCGATGGTCATGACGACCCCGAGGTCGAGCGCCATCTCGCAGCTGCCAGGCTGCGCATCCGCTATCCCGCCGGGGACGGCTGGGAAGCGGTGGACGAGGACCGGCCGCTGGCCTGCCTGAGCCAACCCATCGAGGCGCTGTGGCCGCTGGCCGCCAACCGTCCGGCGGTCGCCGGTCCGGAGCGGCAGAGGCCGCGGCTGGAGACCGCAGCCGCCACCCTGATCCGCGCCGTCCACAGCCGCTGGCAGCTGCGCGAGGTGCTGGTCGATTTCTGGCACAACCATTTCAACGTCAACGCGGCGGGCGAGCCGGCGGTGGCCGCCGCCCTCCCCGTCTATGACCGCGACGTGATCCGCCGCCATGCGCTGGGCAATTTCCGCGCCTTCCTGGAGGCGGTGGCGACCAGCAGCGCCATGCAGGTCTATCTGAACAACCGCTCGTCCCGTGCCGGCGCCGCCAACGAGAACTACGCCCGCGAACTGTTCGAGCTGCACGGGCTGGGGCGCGACGCCTATCTGAACGCGCTCTACAACCGCTGGCGCGACGTGCCGGGGGCGCTGCGCGGCGCCCCCGACGGCTACATCGACCAGGATGTCTACGAGGCCGCCCGCGCCTTCACCGGCTGGACGCTGGAGGACGGCGCCGGGCTGGGCGGCGATGCCAGGCTGCCGGTGACCGGCCGCTTCACCTATGTCGAGGGCTGGCACGACAGTTACCAGAAGCGGGTGCTGGGGCGGGAGTTCGACCCCTTCCAGTCGCCGATGGACGACGGGCGCCGCGTGCTCGACCTCGTCGCCGACCATCCGGCGACAGCGCGCAACCTCTGCACCGCGCTGTGCCGCCGGCTGGTCGCCGACGATCCGCCGGCCGGGCTGGTCGCCCTGGCGGCGCGGGTGTGGACGGAGAGCCGCAGCAAGCCGGACCAGATCGCCCGCGTCGTCCGCGCCATCGCGCTGTCCCCCGACTTCGCCCGGATCCGCGATGCCAAGGTGAAGCGCCCGCTGGAGCTGGTGGCGTCCTTCGCCCGCGGCGCCGGCATCGATCTCGTCCCCACCAACGCCCTGCTGGGCGAGCTGGACGGCAGCGGCCAGCGGCTGTTCGGCTGGCCCGCCCCGGTCGGCCATCCCGACCGGATGGAGGCATGGCTGGGAGCCGCCGCCATGCGCCGGCGCTGGTCGCTGCTGCTCGGGCTGGCGGAGAACCGCTGGGAGACCGGGGCCATCGACCTCGCTGCCCGTTTCCCGGCCCCGCTGTCGGCCGCGGCGGCGGTGGACCGCTGGCAGGAGATCCTGCATGGCGGCGAGCCGGAGCGGGCGACCACCGCCGCCATCCTGTCCGGCATGGGGCTGGCGGCCGACGCGATTCTGACGCCCGGCACGACGGCGGGCGCCAAGACCGACGATGGCCGGCTGCGGCGGGTCGCCGCCTTCGTGGCGATGGCGCCACGCTTCAACCAGCGTTGAGGGAGGCTTGAGCCATGACGATTTCACGCCGCGGTGTGATGCAGGGCGGCTTGGCGGCCGGTCTCGGGCTGGCCGGGAGCGTGCTGACGGGGCTGCCCGGCGTCCGCAGCCTCGCCTTTGCCGCCGATGGATTTTCTACCGAAGCGCCGGCCGGCACGCTGGTGGTGGTGTTCCTGCGCGGTGGGGCGGACATGCTGGCACTGGTGGCGCCGGCCGACGACCCCGACTATCGCGCCGCGCGGACGCCGGAGTTGCGGGTGATGGCGGAGGGGCCGAAGGCCGGCATCCGGCTGGACCAGACGCTGGCCCCTTCCCTCGACTTCCGCCTGCATCCCGACGCCGCCCCGCTGGCGGAGCTGTATGCCGCCCGCCGGCTCGCCATCGTCCATGCGGTGGGGCTGACCGACGGCACCCGCAGCCATTTCGTCGCCCAGGACCTGATGGAGCGCGGCATCGCCCGCGAGGAGGACCTTGCCCGCACCGGCAGCGGCTGGGTCGCCCGCTGGCTTGGCGAGGGCGGGCATGGTGAGGGGTTGCAAGGACGCGTTCCGGCCATCGGCACCGCCGCTGCTCCGGCCGCCGCCCTGGCCGGTATGGGCGGCGCGCTTGCCGTGCCCGACCTGCGCGGCGGGCTGGCCCCTCCCGGCGGGCCGCAGGCGGCGGCGGTGCTGGCGGCGCTCTGCCGGCAGGGCGACGGCGCCTATGAGCGGGCGGCTCGGGCGGCGCTCGACGGGCTGTCGGCGGTCGATGGCCGGCTGCCTCGGGAGGCTGGCGGCAAGGTCGCCGCTTATGACGCGGAGGGCGGGGCCGTCTATGAGGAGACCGAGGCCGGGCGGGCGTTGCAGACGGTGGCCCGCATGCTGAAGATGGACATCGGCCTGCGGGCGGCCTGCGTCGATGTCGGCGGATGGGACACCCACGAGAACCAGCAGGGGCGCTTCGCCAGTGCCGCCGGTCAGCTGTCGCGCGCGCTTGCCGCCTTCCATGCCGATACCCTGCGTTATGAGCGCGACCTGACGGTGGTGGTGATGAGCGAGTTCGGCCGGCGCCTGCGCGGCAACCGCAGCCAGGGCACCGACCACGGCCATGGCGGCGCCATGCTGGTGCTGGGCGGCCGGGTGGCGGGCGGGCGCATGCTGGGCCGCTGGCCGGGGCTGGCCAGCCACCAGCTGGACCGCGGCGTCGATCTGGCGGTCACCACCGATTACCGGACGGTGCTGTCGGAACTGATCGGCGCACCGGCGGCGCGCGGCTTTCCAGGATTCCAGGGGGCGCCGCTGGGGGTGCTGCGGGGGTAAGGCGGTCAGTCCGCCGACATTGGTGTGAAGAGCCGCGGATCGACGGGAACATTCTGGATGTCGGCGCTGCGCCGCTTCTCCGCATCCGGGGGCAGCGAGTTGAGGGGAAAATGGTCGCGGTCTGGCAGGGCGGCTGACTTTAACTTTCCCACGGATTGATGATTGGCACCCCGCAATCCAGAAAATCCGCCACGTTCCTGGTTGCCAAGGAAGCGCCACGGAATGCAGCGATAGCAGCGATCTGCGCATCGAAGGCCCCGGTTGGCCGGCCTTGTTGCCGTCGTCCCGCAGCGATGGGCGCGAAGGCTTTTGCCGCCATGCTGTCGAAGGGCAGCACCCGGCCGGCGAAGTCCTCGGCAAACATCTGCTCCGCCGCCATCAGCAGGTCGCTTCGCCGCCGCCCCTCCGGCAGCAGGGCGAGACCGAAGAGAATTTCCGCTTGGGTGATCGTCGTCGTGAACAGGGTGGTGGCGGGGTGTCCGGCGAACCAGCGAAGTACGGCTTCGGACGGGGCCGGGCGCATCAGTTCCGAAAGCACGTTCGTGTCGAGGACGATCATCAGTCGAAGCTGGGCGGAGGTCGCAGGGCTTCCCGTCTTGCCTCCGTTACCTCGACGCCGCCGAGCCGCGCGAAGCGCCGGTGGATTGCTGCACCGAGATCCGGAACCGGCTGCCGCTCTTCCGTAAGTGCTGCACGCAGAATGTGGCGGGCCTCATCCTCCATGGAACGCCCGTGATGGGCGGCACGGATCCGCAGCCGGGCTTTCAACGGATCCTCCAAGTTCCGAATCGTGAGGCTGGCCATCCTGTGCTCCTCGGCATGTTGGGAAGAAGGTTAGGTCGTGATTGCATCGATTTCAATGATAGCGTTCTCTCCCTCACCGCCACTCCCGCCCGTCCATGTCCTGATAGACCCTGAACCGGTCGCGCACCGCCAGCCAGTCCTCGGCCAGCATTTCGAAGATGTGCAGGTCGATCTCCTGCCCGTCCTTCACCACCTGGCGCTTCAGCACGCCGACCGGGCGGTAGCCGATCATCGGCTGGCCCTTCAGCAGGCGGGGGCTGTTGGTGCCCAGGATGTGGTTCACCACCTTGCGCAGCCCCAGCGTGAAGAAGACGTGGTTCAGCATGTAGGCGAAGTTCAGCGGGGCCGCCCCCGTCCGCCCTGCCCGCTCGCCCATCAGCACGCCGATGGTGGCGATCCGCCACTCCGGTTCGGTGATGGTGATGGAGACATGGCCGGCCGGCACGCCGTCGACGCAGAGGATGCGGTGGACATAGTCGTCCCGTTCCGCACAGCGCCGCAGCCATGCCTTCTGGCGCTCCACGTCATAGGGTACGACGCTCAGCATCTGGCCGGCGATGTCGGGCCGGGTGCGCCAGTCGAGCATAAGTTGGGCGTGGTCCTCCGTCGGCTCGATGAAGGTGAGGGTTCCGCTCATGCAGCCTCTCCCAACTGGCGCAGCATCGCCTGATGGAAGTCGAGAATGCGGCGCTCGCGCCGGCCGTAGATGCCGGTGATGTGGGGAAGGTCCGCGATGCCCGGGCGGCCCTGCTGCACCGCCTCGCAGACCGGGCGGTCCTCGGCGATCACAGTGCTGGCGGATTCGATCAGATAAGCGGCGGTGGAGCGGTGGAAGGCCTGCTCGCGCGCCGTTTCCAGCCGGGTGGTGGGCAGGAACAGCTGCCACCGCAGGACCGCGGAATCGGGAGCGACCGGATCGACCCGGTGCGGGATCACCGTGGCACCGTAGAAGGTCGCCAGATAGAAGTTCGGGAAGATGAAAATGTGGCGGTAGACGGGCTCTTCGGCGAAGCGGCGCATACGCAGCTTGGCGTCCAGCTTCGCCCACCAGCCGGCGGTGCCGTCGGCCAGCAGCCAGCGGGAGTCGCTGTTGGCGCCATGGCGTTCGGTGACGAGCCCGTTCTGCCAGTCGGGATGCACGGCGGGATGGATGGTGTCGGGATGCACGGTGGAGCCGTGGAAATCGTCCATCGTGTTCTCGACCAGCGCCTTCCAGTTGGCCTGGAACGCGATGCCGACCGGGGCCTGCGGGTTGAGGCAGTTGGCCGACATCGTCGCCAGCCGCTCGCCATAGGGCGCCAGATGTTCAGCCAGGGTGGGACCGTTGTCCTGTGCGATGCGGGCGAAGACCAGGGCGCCGCAGCGGTCGATCTGCAGGGGCCGCACCCGATCCCCGTCGCGGCAGACGCCGTCCATGGCCTCGCCTTGGCGCCGCAGTTCAAAGCACAGCCCGGCCATCTCGGCGGTCAGGACATTCGTGGCGTCGAACACGCCCATGTAGAGCCAGCAGCGGCCGAAGAGCCGCTCACGCTCCTGTGCGAAGGCTTCCTCTGTCCAGAAATGGCTGTGGGGCAGGAAGGCGCCGTTTTCGGGGACGATGCTGTGGACGGAATGCGCGCTCATGCCGGCAGCTCCGCATCGGCGGTTGTTGGGGCGGTTGTGAGGGCGGTGGCGGGATAAAGGGTGACGGTGCGGGAGAAGCGGCTGTCTGCACCGTCTGGCGCGGCGCTGTGCAGCACCAGAGCACCGTCCGGCGCCCGATGGATGCGCAGGTTGGCGGCTTCGATGCGTTCCCAACCGTCCGCCGGCTCCAACGCGACGCCGCGGTGGGGGAAGGCGTCGGACAAAGCGGCCAGCCGGGCGAAGAGGTCGGCGCCCAACTCCTCTTCCAGCGACGGACCGTCGAGGGCCACCCGGACGAAGACCAGCCGGCCGCAGCGAGCCAGGGAGGCCGGGTGCAGGGCCAGGCGCCGGCGCCCCTCCGCCTCCAGCTGGAAGTCGGTCGGGTTGAAGGGCAGCCCGACCGGCAGGCCGTCGGCGTCGAAGCTCCAGCCGTGATAGGGACAGCGCAGCGGGCCGCAGCCCGCCGGCTCGCCATGGATCACGGCGAAGCGGTGGGTGCAGACGTTGCGGAAGGCGACCACCCGCCCCTTGATGTTCTGCACCACCAGCGGCACCGCCCCCACCCGCGTGGTGACGAAGGCGTTGGGGCTGGCGAGGTTGTCCGCCAGGCAGAGGTGGAACCAGCGGGTTTCGGGCCGGCGGCTTTCGGGAGCTTCGTTCGGCATCGCGGGGCCTCAGGCGGTGCGGCCGCCGTCCACCGTGACGATGGACCCGGTCATCCAGCGGCTGGTGTCGGCGAGCAAATAGGCGATCATGTGGGCGATGTCGTCGGGATGGCCGAAGCCCAGCGGCTGGAGCGTGCGCAGATGCTCGTACTGCTCGGCGGTCAGCTTCTGCTTGCCGCGCTCGATCAGCTCGGTCTCGACGATGGAGGGAACGACGCAGTTGACGCGGATGCCGTCGCTCAGCAGCTCCACCGCCAGCCCCTTGGTGGCGGCGATGATGCCGCCCTTGCTGGCGGCATAGACGACGTTGCCGGGCGAGGCCGCCGTGGCGGCGGTGGAGGAGATCAGCGCGATTGCCGCCCGCTCGGCATGGCAGCCCTTCTGCCGCAGCCCGCGGGCGAGTGCCAAGGCGCTGCCCAGATTGGCCCGCATCACCTCGTCGAAGAAGGCGGCGGAGAAGATGCGGATCGGCCGCAGCGCCTGGATGCCGGCGCAGTGCGCGATGCCGTCGAGGGGAGCGTCGTCGGCGCACAGCCCCTTTACCCAGCCGGGCACGGCTTCGAGGTCCGACAGGTCGAAGGGGGCGATGGCGTGGTCGTCTCCTTCCAGACGGTCGGCGGTCTCTGCCAGCCGCTCCTCGTCGCGGCCGTTCAGCACCAGCCGGGCGCCCAGCTTCGCCAGCACCACCGCCGTCGCCCGGCCGATCCCGGCCGACGCCCCGGTCACCAGGATACGGCGGCCGGTCAGGTCCATGGGGTTGTAGGCGGCTGTCATGGTGAGGAAATCCAGGGTGGTGGCGGATCGGGATGCGGACCATAGCACGACGGGCGGCCGACATCAGCGCGTCCGGGGCTGCGGCCTTTTGGTGCCGGGCGCCATGCCCCTTTCCCGATCGGCAGCAGCGGTTACGGCGGAGCCATGCGGCGCAATCAATCTTTCGGAAACCAATCCGGCGTCACTGTGCGCTATGGTGCCGGACACCGGCCGAGACAAGCGCCCCTGCCGGGCTGCGAAGACGCGAAGGACAGGACAGCCATGAAAGCCATCATCGACGGCATCCGGATCGCCGGCCTGCGCGCGGTGGTGCCGCCCCAGCGCCATTCCTTCGTCGAGGACCCCGGCATGTTCACGGTGGAGGAGGCGAAGAAGCTGGCCGCCACCATCGGCGTCCAGGAACGCCGCGTGCTGCAGCATCCCTATTGCGCGTCGGATCTCTGCCTCGCCGCGGCTGAAGGGCTGATGGAGCAGCTGGGCTGGGAACCGGCGACGGTGGAGGTGCTGGTCTTCGTCTCGCAGGACGCCGATTACGTGCTGCCGGCCACCGCCTGCATCATGCAGCACCGGCTGGGGCTGCCGACCAGTGCGGCGGCCTTCGACGTGCCGCTGGGCTGCTCGGGCTATGTCTACGGCCTGTGGATCGCGGCAAAGCTGCTGGGCGGATCGACAGCCAAGCGGGCGCTGGTTCTGTGCGGTGACAACCCGACCCGCCACCTGCACCCGGAGGACCGCGCCACCCTGCCGCTGTTCGGCGATGCCGGATCGGCCACCGCGCTGGAGGTGGACCCGGCAGCGTCCCCCATCCCGGTGGTGATCGGCACCGACGGCGCCGGCGCGCCGCACATCTTCGTCAAGTCTGGCGGCAAGCGCCATAGCCTGATCCCGCCGGTCGGCACAGCCGGTCGAATCACTGACACGGAGGCAGCCGCTCAGCTGGAGCGCGACTCGCGCCTGACGCTGAACGGGGCGGAGGTGTTCTCCTTCACGCTGCGCGCCGTGCCGCCGCTGCTGCGCGAGGCGATGGAGCATGCCGGCACCGACGTGGACGGCATCGACCGCTTCGTCCTTCACCAGGCCAACGCATTCATGCTGGAGCATCTGCGCAAGCGCATCAAGGCGCCGGCCGACCGGTTCGTCATCGACATGCAGGGCTTCGGCAACACCAGCTCCGCCTCCATCCCGCTGGCGATCTGCCACAGCATGGGGGGGGTGCTGGCGGTTGGGCCGGTGAAGACACTGATGGCCGGATTCGGGGTTGGCTGGTCCTGGGGCGCGATGGTGGCGGAGCTAGGGCCGATGCCGGAGCCGCAGGTAATGGATTTGCCGGAGGGGTATCCGGTGCTGGGTATAGCAGCGCCAAAATGAGAGCGCGGATCAAAGCAGCATTAACAAGATATCTGCGCCTTGACCCGCTAACCACGATTAGAAAGGATTTTCACCCTGAAATTTTGGTTCCATTCGGAGCGACGCAGTACAGGACGGTTTCCAAAGGGCTCCAATGATGGTGTCGAATATAAATTTGATAATCGGAGTACAGGCTCTTGACCAACATTGGCAGTTTCCAAAGATCATCACCCTTGTGATACGCGCTGATGGCCAAAGTTGGTTGATATTCTGAGATCAAGAAACGCGCACCCTGCAAAGCTTCCGATTCTGCCCCTTCGACATCAAGCTTGATGAAATTTGGGGGTTCTGTGGACAGAATGGCATCGAGAGATACAACAGCAATATCTGACCCATCGCTCTTTTTTCCAACTATAGCAGCAGACTCTACGCCTTCATTTGCCAAGCGGAGAAATTCATTTCCAGACCAGACACCGCAAGAATATGCAAAAAATTTCGTCTGAGGATATAGGTGCTTTAGATCCTTAAACGTCTGTAGCAGCCTCAAAAATGAAGTGGGTGATGGCTCAAATGAAGCCACGTAATCAACAGGAACCTTAGAAAGCTTTAAAGCGTTTTTTGCTGTAATACCGTTGAAAGCGCCGCAGTCGGCGAACCTTAGCCGCTTAATTCCTCTAAATATATCAATAGATTTAGGGAAATAATGAGTTAACTGGTCTGGAAGATTAAGCAATGGGCCTTCATACATTTCTTTCCTATGGCGAATAAGTTTTCCCATTAATTCAATGCTTTTCTGGTCGCTCAGAATGGACTTTATTTCAGAAATCTCTTTATCGTTTGGAATATTTTCTGAGAATTTTCGCAAGCCATTCTGGCGTTCATAGCAAAATTTTTGATAATCAACGGTATTATAGCATTTTTCGTTAAATTCTTTGATTTCGTGATATATTTCTGCAATGCCGCTCCAGGTAATGATTTCTCTTACCCCGCTATCGCGAAGATAATCTATTGCTTTTTTTTCACAATTATGCACGTCTTCTTGATCTTCACTAATGGTAAAATAAACTGTTAAGTTTGTTTTTTCCTGGATATCTGATACCCTTATAATGGGTATGCCGTCGATTTCACGGATAGAGATAAGCTCATCAATGAAAAAATCAACAGTTCCTCCATTGCTTCGTACGACATCAAGCAAAAGGCGGCCACCTTTTCCAGCGCCGTAAATTGCCAAAGTCATTCTCTAAGCTCCATCTATATGAGACCGTATACCAGGATGATTATCATCTAACAGGCTGCTGAAAAACCCCCTTCTTCGGTTTTTGCTTACCGAGCTGGCTGAAGGCATGGGTAGTGTCTGACGGACAGAGCCTGCGCAGCGACCGGCGGATTATGGTGAGTTTGATCCAGGCCAGGAAGTTGAGAGCGAGCTTGTCGGAGCGGCTGGCGAGATTACGGCAGTGCTTGAGCCAGCCGACGCAGCGGTCGACTACGTTGCGCCGCCGGTAGAGCTGCCGGTTGACTCCCGTGTCGACATGCCCCGCGCGTACATCGACACGATCTTCTCGTCGAAGCCGGGGAAGCGGCGCTGGTACTTGCCGATCAGCGCCGGATCGAACGTTCCCGTCCGGTCGCGGGGAATGGACAGGCCCACCGAGCCACCCTCGGTCAGCACCGTCTTCTGGCCGTAGCCGTTGCGACGGTTGCCGCTCTCGTCACCGGCCAGGTGATGATCCAGCTCCGCCTTCAGAGCACGCTCCGTCAGCGCTTTCTTCAGCTGGTCTAGGGCTGGGACCCATAAAGGGATTCCCAAGGGTTCGGGGTTGTGATTCAAGGTCTCCGGAAGGAGACCGCTGTTGGACCGAGACTATTTTTGGCTGACCGACACGCAGTTTGCGCGGCTTGAACCACATCTGCCGACGGACACCCGTGGCAAGCCCCGGGTCGATGATCGCCGGGTCATCAGCGGTATCGTGCATGTCCTGATCTCCGGCTGCCGGTGGAAGGATGCCCCTGCGGTCTACGGGCCGCGCAAGACGCTGTACAACCGCTTCCAGCGCTGGGCGGCCAAGGGTGTCTGGTCGAACCTGTTTCACGCTCTGGCCACCGCCGGAGGACCGCCCGCGGAGGTTTTGATCGATTCCTCCGCCGTAAAGGCGCATCGCTGCGCCTCGGGCGGAAAAGGGGGGAGCGGAACCAAGCGATCGGTCGCTCGCGCGGCGGTCGCACCACCAAAATCCACGCCCTGACCGACCGGAACTGCCGCCCCATCGCCTTCCTACTCACCGGCGGGCAGGTCGCGGATTGCGTCGCTGCCGACACCCTGCTCGACAAAGTCGCCGCCGCAGATCTGATCCATGGCGACAAGGGCTATGACACCAACGCCGTGCGCCGGAAGATCGAGGCGATTGGAGCCGCGCCAAACATCCCGCCCAAGATCAACCGCATCTGGAAAAACTGTTTCTCGCCATACCTTTATCGAAACCGCAACGCCATCGAGCGCATGTTCAATCGGCTCAAGGATTTCCGACGTGTCGCCACCCGTTACGACCGGCTGGCCACAAACTTCCATGCCGCCGTCTGCATCGCCGCTGCCGTCTGCTACTGGTTATGAGTCCCAGCCCTAGCAAGCCGTTCTGGTCGAATGCCGTCTTGGCGTCAGCTCCAGCCAGCAGTTGGTCGAGGATCGCGTCCGGAATAACGGGCTCTTTGCGTCGGGCCATGTCGGGTCTCCTTCAGTTCTAGGATAACCCCGCCAAGCACGGAATTCCTGACACTCCCAAACCATGCCAGCTACGCCCCTCACCGCTGCTATCCTTGGGCCGGAAGCTCTTCACCGAGGCCCAGGCTTCGATCAGCGTGCCGTCCACCGAAAAATGCTCGTCCGACAGCAGCGCCTTCACCTTCGGCTGGCCCAGCACGGTGGCCAGGAACTTGGCCGCCACATCTCCGGCCAGTAGACGCTCCCGGCCCTTGGTGAACACCGTCACGTCCCACACCGGAGCGTCCATCGACAAGCCGACGAACCAGCGGAACAGTAGGTTGTAGTCGAGCTGCTCTATCAACTGCCGTTCCGAGCGCACCGAGTAGAAGGCCTGGAGCAGCAACACCCGCAGCAGCTTCTCCGGTGGGATCGAAGGCTGCCCGATCTTGGGGTACAGACCCTCAAAGGTCGTGACATCACCTCCAGCGCTTCGTCCACGATGCCGGATCGCCCACAATGGATGGGTCGCCGGAACCCGCGCCTCGCAGCTCACTTAGCTGAAAAGACCCTCGCTACGTTCGTCCAAGCCCCGCATCATTCCCTCGCCCATCACCTTTTCCCTCACAGGAGGGAATCACGACACGAGAGCCGTGCACAGCCCTTTTTCCGCGCCCTGATAAGCCAACCTTTCTCGTGATGCAGTATCAGCCATTGTCCGCGCAGGACGAGACAGCGGTGCTGATTCGTGACAGTCTCTGGTTTGATGTATCCCTTATTGCTATGGTGAGGTGGCTTACGGTCGGAGCTGCCTCGGTCGTTTCCGCGCACCAAAGGGTACATACATGTTTTCTCATAAAGCATCAGCCATTGATTTATCTCCGAAAGCAATTGAGCAATGGCGTCAAAATATCCGTGTGTCTACATTTGCCAATTATTGTTTGGAAATGGGCATTGCGCTTGAGCGAGAGGGAAGCATAGCCAATGCGCTTTCTTCTTACAGTAGAGCGGTTGATCTGCAGCCTCATCGGCTAGAGGGTCAGGTTCGTCTGATCCGTTTGCTTCAAGCCGTTGGGCAGGATAGCACCGTTGCTGAACAAGCAGCGTTGCGGGTGTCACCCAATTATTTTGCCTTGGGCTTGGTCGTTATTGCGATCCGCCAACTAAAGGATGGAGATTGTGATGGAGCGTTGCGGCTCGCATCAGAAGCGATGCAAGCAGGAAGCGATCTCCCATGGGTCCAGTCAGTAATGACCATAGCTCTCAGCTTCTCGGGGCGAATCGAGGAGGCCCGTAGGTTGGCCAGTAAGATTCGACCATCACCGTCTGACATTCCGGACAACTTTTCGGACCACATCGCCGAAGTGCTGCACAATTTGATTGTGCAGCAGCAATGGTCGTGTGCTTTGCCCTGTCTGGAAGCACTGGCATCCGTGGATCCAGACAACATGACCATGATGGATCAATTGGCTTGGGCTTATCTGGTCGCGGGTGAGTGGCCTGCCGCTGAAAAAGCTTTGCGTCACCATTTGGCGCATCACCCTGATGACAGCGCGAGAACAATCGACCTTGCTCAAGTGTTGCATGCTCAAGGTGACCTCGTCGAATCCAAAACCCACTATCAACGAGAGGCTGCTAGATCAAACAGCCCTTACCAACTGCGAGGACGAGTTGGTTTGGGGCTAATCTCTATTGCTGAGGGCCAGCCTGAAAAGGCTGTTGAGTTGCTGAAAATGCCGCTGGGTGATGCGGAAAGCGACTGGTGTCAGAAAGATCCAATGGCAGCTAGTACCATGAGCTTAGCTTTGCTCCAAATTGGAGACATGGGCAATGCGGAGCAATGGATGAATGCCGCCCTTCATCTTGCGGAAGACAATCATTGGGTTCTTTCTTCCATGGCAGTGCTGCGCTTGCGTCAAGGAAATCGCAAGGAAGCTGTAGAGTTGCTGCAAAAGACGGGTCTAACTCCTCAGTTGTCTAGGTTTACAGCCTGTCTGAGACCTTGGGCTTTTGCAGAGTTAGCCTCTGCCTATGAAGAGGGAGGTATTCGGTTTCTTTCCTAGGGGGTATATCACGACTGGTCTGAAGCCAACCACAATCATTGGTTGAATGCGCCGGAGCGGGGTTTCGATAAGCACTTCAAGCTTCATCACTGTGCTCCATAGATGGCGGTGCTGATGTCTAGTGTGAGGTGTCATGGTATCTGTGGCGAAGCGATAGGGCTTGGGTGCAGTGGGAGGATGCTTGTGGCCCATCCTCAACGCATCGCATTGCTTCGCTTGGACAGTCTATGATCTTTGATCTGTGTCAGTACACTGGATTGGCGGCTCGGTACTCGAAATACAGGAATTCTTATCAGAATATGGACGGACGGTTGGGATGAACGGTGACAACTTGGCGCTTCTGCTCTCCAGACTGGACGGTGATCAGGAAGTGGCTGCAGCCTTAACCGACTATTTGCTGCTAAAACCAGACGATGCAGAGGCACGAGTTCTCTTGGCGGAATCTCTGCTGCGCCTGGGCCGATATCAAGAGGGCCTCGATGCTCTTGAGTCTGTCAAACCCTGCCCAAAGGCCTGCGAGTTGCGGGCAGAAATTTTCTATTTCCAGCGCCGTTTGAGGGAAATGGCCAATCAATTGATGTTGGCAGCGGTCCTAAGGCCAGGTGCTGTCCACTCCCAGGTGCGGGCGGCCAAATGTTTAATGAGCCTCGGCATTCCAGCGAAAAACCGTGAGGCTTTTCGTTTGGCGAGATGGGCGGTTCGGCTGGCATCCCACTGGACGGAAGCGTGGCGAGTTTTGGCTACGGTATCGATGTATGTGGATGAATGGGCCCAAGCAAGGGTAGCATATGAGCGGTTGCTAGAGCTTGATCCAAATGATAGGGAGGCGCAACACGATCTTGGAAGTCTGCTGGCGCGGATGGGAGAGCCTTTGGAGACTGTTGTCGCGGCAGGTCTTCCTGTTTCCTCGACTGTCGTCGTCAATCACCCAAAAGCCAGGAGCAGAAGAAAATCGTTTGCTCGTTATCCGCTACAAAAAGATCTTGAAGAAAATTTTGTCAATGTCATTCGAAAGCATGTGGCTAACGAGTTCTTCCACTCTCCTCCAATACTTGGACGGGAGGCACATTTCGTGACTTTTGGTTCCTGCTTTGCTGGTAATGTCGCGGCAGAGTTAAAGCGTCATGGCCGATCGGTCTGGCATCTGCCGATTGGAGAAGATATCAACAACACTTTTACAAATCGCATTTTTTTTGAATGGGCCTCTGGGACCATAAATTTAGATGAGAAATCTTCTGAAAATCTGAAAAGTCTTCTAGGTCTATCTCAAGCACAAACTATAGAACAACTAAAAAAGGCTGATTGCTTTATATATACCTTGGGATTAGGAGCGGCATTCTTTGACGCAGAATTTGGAGGGAACGCCGTTATTCCGAATTCAACCTGGGTTGGGAGTCGGATTCTATCAGAATCCTATACATTTAGAACGACCGGAGTGGATGAGAATGTCCAAAATATAATGGAAATTATCAGATTGATTCGCATTATCAATCCAGATGTCAAAATTGTCCTTACTCTTTCTCCGATTCCTCTTCTTGTCAGCTTTGAGCGAGCTTCTGCGGTCCTGGCCGATTGTGTGAGCAAATCTATATTGCGGGTGGCGGTCCATGAAGTGATGAAGAAGAACCTTCAGAATGTATATTATTGGCCGAGTTTCGAGGTTGTACGCTGGATATATCCTCATATTGGCCAAGTTTACGGTAACGACGATGGTGTTTCACGCCATGTGTCATCAGAAGTTATCAGTTCCATTATAGATGTTTTCTTGGAAATGATCAGTCATAATGTATAATGAGTAATGCTGATCTAATTGTGTAGCCTATCGTAATTGTAGCATCTGGCCCGGCTACCGATGGCGGAACATCTAGAGCGGATTGACGTGCATGTGAATCGGGTGATTCCCGTGAGGTCGGAAATGTGATTCAAGATTCGGGCTGGTGAAGGAGGCTGGCCCGCATGTCCAAGGCGCTTTCCGTCGATCTGCGTCAGCGCGTTGTCGATGCCGTTCATGCCGGGTCTTCCTGTCGGGCGGCGGCGGCGCGCTTCGGTGTTGGCGTATCGTCTGCGATCCGCTGGGTGGCACGGGCGCGCACGCGGGGTGACCTGACACCGGACAAGCGCGGCGGGAACGTGCGCTCGCGCCGGATCGATGAGCACCGGGAGTTCCTCCTGGCTCTGATCACGGCGGAGCCGGACCTGACCCTGGCGGAGGTAGCCGAGCGTCTGGACGCGGCAACGGGCTATCGCCCCTTGCCCAGCATCGTGTGCCGGTTCTTCCAGCGCCACGGCGTGACGCGGAAAAAAAGACGGCGCATGCCGCCGAACAGAACCGGCCGGACATAGCAGAACAGCGCGAAGCCTGGTTCGACGGCCAACCGGACCTCGATCCGGAGCGTCTGGTGTTCATCGACGAGTGCGGCACCTCCACGAAGATGGCCCGGATGTACGGCCGCGCGCCAAGGGGCGAGCGATGCCGCGCTCCGGTCCCGCATGGCCACTGGAACACGACCACCTTCGTCGGCGCGCTCCGGCTGTCCGTACGCATCCGGTGAGTGACGCGGGTGCGGATCGAATCGTTCAGCGTGCTGCTCGGTGGATTTGGATGAGTTCCTTGAGGCTTTCGACGCCATCTTCGGTCAGGGCATAGAACCACTGCTCGCCTGGGCCGAACACGGCCAGGCAACCGTCCTCCGGCTCCAGCTCGATGGCAATGTCGATCAGCCATTCGACGTCCTCGCCGAGGATCTCGGCGACGCGCTCCATGGTCACGAGGTTGCGGGTTCTGGCCATGGTTCCTCAGATCGCCGTGGTCGCCTCGTGCAGCCGCTTCCATTCCCAGGGCAGCAGTTCGTGCAGCTTGGTCTGAGGCAGATCGTTGATGCGGGCCAGAACGTCGGCCAGCCACGCCTGGGGATCGATGTCGTTCATCTTTGCCGTCACGATCAGGCTGTACATGGCGGCGGCGCGCTGCCCGCCTCGATCCGATCCGCAGAATAGCCATGCCCGTCTGCCCAGTGCGATGCCGCGCAACGCTCGTTCGGCAGCATTGTTGGTCAGGCAGACCCGTCCGTCACGCAGGAAGCGGGTGAAGCCTTCCCAGCGGGTCAGCATGTAGTCCATCGCCTTGGCCACCGGCGCGTGCTTCGACATCCCGGCCCGGGCCGTTCGCATCCAGTTTTCCAGTTCCTCGATCCGGGGCTTGGACAGCTCGGTGCGCACCGCCAGACGGTCGGCCGCCGAACGCCCCAGCGCCTCACGCTCGATGTCGAACAGCGGGTCGATGCGCCGCACCGCCTCCAGCGCCAAGGGCGAGATCGGCGGCGCTCCCTTGCCGCGCCGCTTGTTGGCGGCGATGTCGGCCAGTTCGAAGAATTTCCGACGCGCGTGTGCCCAACACAGGGCCTCGGCCACGGGCTCCGGCTGGCGGCTCGCATCGTAGAGGCGGTTGTAACCGGCATAGGCGTCGGCCTGAAGCACCCCGGTCCAGCCGGTCAAATGCGCCTCGGGATGCCCGCCGCCGCGGTCGCGGGAGTAATGGAACAGCGCTGCCGGCGCCGCCTCGCCGCCAAACGGCCGGTCATCGCGCACATAGACCCAGATGCGGCCGGTGTCGGTCTTGCCCTTGGCCAGAACCGGCACGGTCGTGTCGTCGCCGTGCAACCGCTCTGCCGCCAGCACATGCGCTTCGAGCCGGTCGAGCAGCGGCTTCAGCACCCCGCACGCCGCCCCTACCTGGTCGGCCGCGGTGGACAGGCTGATCTCCATGCCCTCCTTGGCGAAGCGCTCGCACTGGCGGTTCAGCGGCTGATGCTGGCCGAACTTCTCGAACAGCAGCGTGGCCAGCAGGTTCGGTCCCGCCCAGCCGCGCGGCGTGGTGTGGAACGGTGCCGGCGGCTGGCTGATCGTCTCGCAGTCCCGGCAGGAGAATTTCTCACGCACCGTTTGGATGATCTTCCACCGCGCGGGAATGCGTTCGGCCGTCTCGGTCACGCTTTCACCCAGCTTGCACAGCCGGGTCGAGCCGCAGCATGGGCACACCGCCGGCGCCGGGATCACGACGCGCTCGCGCGGCAGGTGCGCCGGGAACGGCTTGCGCGACGGCGCCTTGCGGGTGATGCGGGCCGCGCCGGTCGCCTCGGCCACCTGTTCCGCCGCCAGATCGTCCTCGCCGACGCTTGCCTCCGCCTCCTCCAACTGGAATTCGAGCTGGTCGAGCAGTCGGGAGGTCCGTTCGGAGCGCCGGCCGTAGAGGTCGCGCTGGAGCTTCTCGATCTGGAGCTTCAGGGTGGCGATCAGCGCCTGGTCGCCGGACCGTTCGGCCCGCGCCTGGGCGGCGTCCGCCTCGGCCAACGCAGCTCGGCCCCGCGCTTCGAGAAGCGCGGCGCGCAGGGCGTCGATGGTGTCGGGCAGGGCGTCCATGGGGCCGGATTGTACCCGGAAACCCGCACCAATCCTCGTTCTTCCCGCCGGAGAGCGGCGGGTTGATTCACTGTGCCGCAGCCTATCCGGCCGAGCGCGGTCTCCAAGTCTGCTGTGGATTGCGCCAGTCGATGGCGTCGAGCAGATACGCGAGCTGGGACGCGGAAATGGCCACGGCTCCGCTGGCCGGGCTGGGCCAGATGAAACGGCCCCGCTCAAGCCTCTTGGCATAAAGCGACATGCCGAGCCCGTCATGCCACAGGCACTTCACCAGGTCGCCACGACGCCCACGGAAGACGTACAGATCGCCGCCATGAGGATCACGGCCAAGACCCTCCTGGACCTTCAGCGCCAGCGAGTTCATCCCGCAGCGCATGTCGGTGACCCCGCCGGCCAGCCAGACCCGCACGCCTGAAGGCACCGGGATCATGCCGACCGTCCCGACAACGCGGCGATCACCGTGCCGACCAGGGCCGGATCGACCGCGCCGGTGATGCGCAAGCGCGCCGTCGCGAACTCGACCTCGATGAGACCGGCTGGTGAGGCCGCCGGCGCCGCTGTCGGCTCCGCCACCTCCTCCGGTGCCGGAGCGTCGGCGGCGACGGTGATCGGCATGAAGGCGGGCAGCCGGGGCTGCTGACCGAAGAACTGGCGGCGCCAGCGGTACAGCAGGCTGACGTCCACGCCCAGGCGCCGGGCGACTTCGGTCGCCTTGACGCCCGGCTGGAACGCCTCTTCGACCAGTCGCAGTTTCTTCTCGTCGCTGAACTGCCGCCGCCGCTCCTGGCCCGTGATCACCTCGACGCGTTGGATAGTCATAGGGACTGCCATAGGGATAACCATAGGGACAGGCCCCATGATTCAGCTTCCCCGCTCGGTCACAAGGCGGTGCTCGGCGGAGGGGTACGGCTGTCCGGCGTCACCGCGCCGATGACGCTGGGCGGCGCCATGAACGGTGCGGCCTTCCTCACCTACGTCGAACGCGTTCTGGCGCCCACGCTGACGCCCGGCGACATCGTCGTGATGGACAACCTGCCACCCCACAAACTTCCCGCTGTTCGAAACGCCATCGAAACAGCCGGGGCGACGGTGATGCTCCTGCCGCCCTACAGTCCCGACTTCAATCCGATCGAGATGGCCTTCTCCAAAATCAAGACCCGGCTGAGAAAAGCCGCCGCCCGAACCCTGCCCGATCTCTGGGAAGCCATCCGCGACGCCATCGACGCCGTCACCCCCAATGACTGCCGATCCTACTTCACCGCCGCAGGCTATGAACCAGAATGATCGGAATCCGCTCTAGTACTACAGCCGGGCATTATGGGCTTGGGTGCGTCGTTTCCAATGTGCCCGTCTTGCCCGTTGCTGGTGACGTCTTCGCCAAAGTGACCAAGCGATAACGGCGCTTTGATTGGGTGGTGGGCTGGCCACGAGATGGTAGAGGAGCCGACGGACTTCCGGCACGGTCAGGGGAAGGAGATCGGCTGCCAGATCGAGCGGGTCCTCTCCCCCCGATGGCCGCCTTGCGCAAGACGGTGAGGAAGGCGAATGCCAGCATGGCCAAGGTGATGTGCCGGTGCCATCCGGTCCAGGAGCGGACTTCGTACTGGTCGAGCCCGACCTCGTCCTTGGCCATCTCGAAGCTGCTCTCGATGGTCCAGCGCGCGCCTGCCACCCGTACCAGATCGGCCAGAGCGGTCCCTTCTGGAGCAAGGGTCAGGTAGAAGGTCAAATCCCCATCCCCTAGGCGGCGCCGGATCAACAGGGCTTTGTGCTCCAGCCCTCGGGCGCACCGCGGAACGGCAGGCGGGCCCAATCATACAAGCGCGGCCCCTTGGCGCCATCGCCCGCGCTGAGCCGATGCCAGCCATCGGCCGGCACCTCTTCGACCCAGTCGCTCACCGTGCCAGGCCACAGCCGCTGGCCGCTGGTGACGGTCAGCACGTAGCCGACCCGACGGCGCTCCAGTGTTCGCCGGATGGCGCTGTCGGTGCCGTAGACGCTGTCGCCCGCTACCCAGGCGCAAGGGACGCCGGCGTCCAGCGCCCGCTCCAGCATCGTCAGCCCCAGCTTGGGCTTGGTGGCGAACGCGACCGTCTCGGGCACCCAGGCTGTGCGGCGGCGCTCCTCGTCACAGGCCCAGGACTGCGGCAGATACAAGGTTCGGTCGATCAGGGCATAGCCGTGCCGGCCGGCGTAGCCCAGGAAGACGCCGATCTGGCAGTTCTCGATACGCCCGGCCGTGCCGGAGTATTGACGCTGCACGCCGACCGAACGCTCGCCCTTCTTCAGGAACCCGGTCTCGTCCAGCACCAGCACGGCGTCGGGAGCACCCAGATGCTCGACGACGTAAGCCCGCAAGTCGTCGCGAACGGCATCGGCGTCCCAACGCATCCGGGCCAGAAAATCCTGCACGCTGTCAGGGCTGGCATCGCCGGCAGCTTCAGCCAGATGCCAACCATTCTTGCGTTCCAGCGGCGCCAGAAGCCCGGCCAGATAGCGCCGTGCCCGCTCGCGCGCCGCTCGCGCGCCTCGGGCCGGCAAAATCGTGGACCGATCCGGATGGCCAAGGCTTCCAGATCGCCTGCCCGACTCGCCGCTTCCGTCACTGTCGTCATCCCGACCTCCCTCCGGTAGGATGAACCCTTCAACAGCCGGCCAGACAAATAATCCCGGCTGTAGTACTAGAAAAGCCGGCAGGTGGGGACAGGTTCGAGGCTTTGAGGCGCTTCGCTTCGCCTTGCCAACGCCTTGTATCACGTCCCCACGGACGCGATGTCCTGTATGAGGGGATTACCAGCCGTTTGCAAGAAACCCGCATACCCGGATCTGCGAGGGCGAAAGCCGGATGGCCGAACTCCTTGACCATGATAGCTTGGTAGAATCATGGAATGTTGGAAAATTTTGAAAAACACTTTCTCGGGTTTTAATCTATTCTCTCTTTCTTTAATGTTATCTCGTCATGCAGTGCATTTTCATGTGAGGGAAGCTTGCCTATGAAGAGGGCGATCTACGGTGCCGGTAACGGCGGACGTACTGTTTTGGAAAACATGCACCTTAGGGGGGATGATGTCGAATTTTTTGTGGACGAATTCATTGAAGCGCGTGAGGTCCTAGGCAAGCCTGTCCTAAGGATTTCTGAGGTTGAGCAACGCAAAAACATTGAATTACTATTTACGCTTGGGAATGATCACAAATCAGAAAGATTCCCAGAAAAGACTCTAATTGAAGAATTAAAAGAAAAGGGCTTTGGCCGTATACTGACCTGGGATAAGTTCATGTGGCCTTATCCTGGATTACGCATTGCTTGGGATATGGCGTGGAAAAATTGTGACTATGAGGACTTTTTGAAACGCTTTTACCCTGGCCTGACGCAATATGAAGATGTCCATGTAGACCATCGGGCGATATCTGAGGTTAGGTCATTTTTAAGCGACCAGACAAGCATAAGTATACTTGAAAAAGTTCTAAAACTGCGTTCTGATCTTCGCAAAGGACCATTGATCGATTTGCCAGATCAAATACCTCATTATTTTCCTATGACAATTGATATCTATCGGGGAATTGACTCCTTGAAATTCGCCGACGTTGGCGCGTTTGATGGAGATACTATGATGCACGTAATGAATAACAGTCGAGTACCTGTCTCTTACATTGCGTCATTCGAACCTGATCCCCGCTGCTTTACAAGGCTACAGAAAACCGCGTCTGCTCTCTATGCGGAATATCCGGAAACAAGTTTTCTTACTTATTCATGTGGAGCTTGGTCCAAAAACGGCCTCTACTATTTGTCAAACGATGGAGAGGCATGTGCAAAGCTTACCGGCGAACAGGGGCGTGGAAAGGCTATCCCCGTTGTGACCTTAGATGCTATCCTCGCTGATGCGCCTCCTAATTTCATCAAGTATGATGTGGAAGGTGCCGAAGAGGGCGCATTACTGGGTAGCCAGGAGCTCATTCGTCGCTACCGCCCAACGCTTGCAGTTAGCATTTATCATTGGGGGAACGATCTCTGGACACTTCCAATCTTGATCAAGGATATATATCCAGACTACGAGATGTATATTCGTCATCATCACTGGGGGCCGTGGGAAACGGTTCTTTATTGTGTTGCCCCTGAGGGTTCTTTAGTATCATAGTCGCAATACCGTGTTGTTAAGCGTCGCCTTGAACCTTGCAGTATTTTGGCCTGACGCTGGGGTGTTGGCAGTCCACCCAACGATTGAAGGTGTTTGGATTGAGGGCGTGGCGGCGGCAGTAGTCGGCTCGCGGTAGGCCGCTGGCGCGCCACGCCTTGACATGTTGGCGGTCTGGTGTTGCGGCACGGCGATCTGCCGTGGTGGTTGCAGTTCGGCCGCGGACACTGGTTCAGGCGTTTCGGGAAGGGGCGCCAGCGACTGCAGGTCAGTGGGCGGTAGAATGTGGATGTGGTCCTCGTAGCTCCAGCGGCGATGGTCCGGCGCGGCGGCTCGGCTGCGGGTGGGAAAGTTGCTCATCTTGCGTTTCACCACGCGCGGATTGTGGCGCCCGCGGCTCCATTCCGCGGGCACCGCCCGGATTTCAGTAAGCATCCGGTGAGTGCCGCGGTCAGGCAGCTTTCGTCTGCTCGCGGATTGCTTTCCAGTTCCAGGGCAGCAGTTCATGCAGGCGGGTTTGGGGGATGTCGTTGATGTGGGCCAGCACGTCGGCGAGCCACACCGGCGGGTCAACGTCGTTGAGCTTTGCCGTGGTGATCAGGCCGTACATGATCGCCGCTCGCTGTCCGCCGCGATCGGAGCCGCAGAACAGCCACGCTTTCCGGCCCAGAGCGATGCCGCGCAGGCCGCGTTCGGCGGCGTTGTTTGTCAGGCACAGCCGGCCGTCGCTGAGGAACTTGGTGAAGCCGCCCCAGCGGATCAGCATGTAGTCCATCGCCTTGGCCACGGGGGCATGGCGGGAGAGCCGGGCGCGCTCCGTCCGCATCCAGTCCTCCAGCGCGGCTACCAGGGCGATGCCGTGCTCCTGGCGGGCCGCCAGCCGCTCGGCCGCCGGCTTGCCGTTCAGGGCGCGCTCGAGATCGAAGAGGGCGTCGATGCGCTTCACGGCTTCCAGTGCCAGCGGTGAGAGCGGCGGGGCGTCCTTGCCGCGCTTGGTGTTCGCGGCGATGTCGGCCAGCTTGAAGAAGCCGCGCCGGGCATGCGCCCAGCACAGCACGTCGCGGATCGGCCCCGGCTTGCGGTCGGGTTCGTACAGCCGGTTGTAGCCGGCGAACGCATCGGCCTGCAGCCAGCCCGTGAAGCCGGCCAGGTGCCGTTCGGGATGTTCGCCCTTGCGATCTCGCGAATAGTGGAACAGTGCTGCCGGTGGGGCTTGGCCGGCAAACGGCCGGTCATCACGCACATACACCCACAGCCGCCCGGTGTCGGTCTTGCCCTTGGCCAGCACCGGCACCGGCGTGTCGTCGCCATGCAGGCGATCCGCCGCCATCACATGCGCGGCGATCAGGTCGTGCAGCGGCTTCAGCACCGCGGCGGCTGCGCCCACCTGGTCGGCCAGGGTGGACAGGCTGAGCGGCACGCCCTCCCGCGCGAAGCGTTCGGCCTGCCGGTTCAGCGGCTGATGCTGGCCGAACTTCTCGAACAGGAGGGTGGCCAGCAGGTGGGGGCCGGCCCAGCCCCGCGGGGTGGTGTGGAACGGCGCCGGCGGCTGGCTGATCGTCTCGCAGGCCCGGCAGGAGAACCGCTCGCGCACCGTCTGGATCACCTTCCATTGGCGCGGGATCACCTCCAGCGTCTCGGTGATCGTCTCGCCCAGCTTGCACAGCTTGTCCGAGCCGCAGCACGGGCAACTCACCGGAGCCGGCACAACGACGCGCTCGCGCGGCAGATGGTCGGGAAAGGGCTGGCGCGACGGCCGCTTGCGGGTGAAGGCCGCCACCGCGGTGGTTTTGGCAGCGGCCTGCTCGGCCGCCAACTCGTCCTCGCTGGCCGTTGCTTCCAGCTCTTCGAGCTGGAACTCCAACTGGTCCAGCAGGCGCGCCTTACGCTCGGAGCGCGTGCCATAGAGTTCGCGCCGGAGTTTCTCGATTTCCAGCTTCAGGCCGGCGATCAGCGCCTCGGTATTCGACGCCATCGCCCTGGCCCGCGCCGCTTCGGCTTCGGCCGCGTCCGCCCGCGCCTCGGCCTGCGCCAAGGCGGCGCGCAGGCTGGCAATGTCGTCGGGCAAGGCGTCCATAGGGCCGGATTATACCCTGAAACCCGCATCGATCCTTGCTCTTCCTGCCGGATCACGGCGGGCTGATTCACTGTGCCGCAGCCTATCCGGCCGAGCGTGGCCTCCAGGTTTGCTGGGGATTGCGCCAGTCGATTGCGTCGAGCAGATACGCGAGCTGAGACGCGGAAATGGCCACGGCTCCGTCAGCCGGACTGGGCCAAATAAAGC
Organism: Azospirillum sp. TSH64; assembly: GCF_003116035.1. Lineage (GTDB taxonomy): Bacteria > Pseudomonadota > Alphaproteobacteria > Azospirillales > Azospirillaceae > Azospirillum. The sequence continues at coordinate 22,548 of NZ_LGQW01000015.1, read as the reverse complement.
GGCCTCGCTCAAGCCTCTTCGCGTACAGCGACATGCCGAGCCCATCGTGCCACAGGCACTTCACCATGTCGCCGCGACGCCCACGGAAGACGTATAGATCGCCGGCATGAGGGTCGCGGCCAAGCCCTTCCTGGACCTTCAGCGCCAGCGAGTTCATTCCACAACGCATGTCGGTGACCCCGCCGACCAGCCAGACCCGCACGCCTGACGGCACCGGGATCATGCTGACCACCCCGACAACGCGGCGATCACCGTTCCGACCAGAGCCGGATCGGCCGGGCCGGTGATCCGCAGGCGGGCCGCAGCGAACTCAACCTCAATGATGCCGTCGGGCGGAGTGCAGGAGGCTGGGGTCGGTTCCGGCGCGTCCTCTAGCGACGGCTCATCGGTGGCGACGGTGATCGGCATGAAGGCCGGCAGCCGGGGTTGCTGACCGAAGAACTGGCGGCGCCAGCGATACAGCAGGCTGACGTCCACGCCTTGGCGTCGGGCAACCTCGGTCGCTTTGACGCCGGGCCGGAACGCCTCTTCGACCAGCCGCAGCTTCTCCTCATCAGTGAACTGCCGCCGCTTCTCCAGACCCGTAATCACCTCGACGCGTTGGATAGTCATAGGGACTGCCATAGGGATAGCCATAGGGACAGGCCCCATGATTCAGCTTCCCCGCTCGGTCACAAGGCGGTGCTCGGCAGAGGGGTACGGATTTCAACCAGGATCATCACCAGCATCCGCTGCCGTCGCCGAGGGGGAAAACGCTGCATGCAGCGGCAAACGTATGGCCGTTGCAAACTCGACATTCTTCAGGCGCGTGTCATCTGCCGCGGAGGAGGGGCGCACCATGGCCTCAACCAATGCCGCTATTGTTAACAAAAGCGACATTTATACCGTAGTAGAATCAAATCTCATTGTGACCTCGTGACATCCTCGCATTTTTTGCCCTATACCAATCGCATGGTCAGCCTTCCCTCGGCCAAAGTCAGGCCTGATAGGAGAACATAACTATGAGCTTCCGTGTTGCACCTCCAGGTCTGTTTCAGGTCGAGATCACCAATGTCTGCAATATCGACTGTGCGATGTGCGCGCGGCCTGCCGGCCTCAATCGAAACATTGGGCATATGGATCTTGACCTTTTCAAGACCATTGTGGACCAATCTTGGGTCAATCAGATGCCTATTCATTGGTTTCATCACTTCGGCGAGACGCTAGCCTACCCATACCTACGCGAGGCATTGAGTTACTTTAAAGAGCATGGCTATGGTCCTGGCCGGGTCTCGACCAACGCTATTCTGTTGAACGATGAAAAAATTGATCTCTTGCTGGAAAATGCCAGCTATGTTCTCTGCTGCTTGGACAGTATGCAACCAGAAGCCTACAGAAGAATTAGAAATAACAATCATTTTGAAAAGGTAAAGGACAACATTTCGAAGTTTATTCGGGAGAATGAGCGTCGCGGCAGCAATACCACAATCGTTGTCCAATTTTTGCGGACATCATACAATCAAGATGAAGATTTCTCAATGATGGCTGAGCATTTTGGCCGCCATCAGAACGTAAAATTTATTGAAAAGCGTACAGACAAGCACCCCAATGGGGGTGATCTGACCTTGTTCTTGCCGGAAGATGAGGTTGAAAACCGCCGCAATTGCGTCAAGCTCAAGACAGAACTCTGTATTTTGGTCGATGGCACCTGTGTGCCGTGCTGTTGGGATGCAAAGGGCGAACAACCGATCGGCAAAGTTCCTGACGAGGATATTGGTGCGATTTGGCACGGTCATCGCCATCGTGAAATGCAACGGCAACTGAAAGATGGGGTAAACGGCAAGCTGTCCTTGTGCGATCGGTGCGCTGGTCCTGTCTCTGATTCTCTGTTCGGTATCGCGGAGCGCATCAATGCCTGGGCTGGCGAATGGGCTCGCGATAAGCGGCGTGTGGTGCTGGCTCCAACCAATCCAATGATCCTCAAGCTGTTGGAAAATACCGCCTTGAGAGACGTGAACGTGGTGGCCCTGGCTGATCGGGAGCCCAGGGGGAAAACATCCAGTCATGGCATCCCTGTTGTCTCCTACGATGAAATTGGTGCCTTTGCTCCTGATCTGATGTTCGTTTTTTCTCCCGCCTACAGCTCAGAAATTTACTTCGATCAGAGACATTGGCGCGAAAAGGGATTGGAGCTGGTCGTTTTGGGCGGATATCTCGACTGACGGCATCACGTGGACTGCACGAGATAGGGAATAAGACCGCATGGTCTATTTTGTCGAAAATGAGCTTATGCCGCCCCCTCAGGTGGTTCTTGATGACGCCTGCCAGCACTTGGCGCGGCTTTCCGAGCGGGGTGCGCGCATTCTGATCGCTCCCCATTGTGATCTGGTGACTGTGCTGTATCTGCGCGGTGCGTTCCTGGGGACGACCATTTTGGGAACGTTGGATCGCAACGTGGCGAAGCGGGGTGAGATCATCGGAAACCTGGACGTCTTTGCGTATGATGACATTGAGCGACTGCGACCCGACGCTGTGGTGGTTGCCCATACCCGGTATGGGGGGGACATCTTGCGAACCCTCACACCGGAAGCGCAAAGATTGGGATTTGAACTCGTTTCCCTTTGTGACCGTTATGACCAGCGGGCTTACCGGAGTGAGTTGGCGGCACATCTGGATTTCCGTCAGACGTTGGCCAAGCGGGTCGGCGAAGATCAAGCGTTGCCGCGCGACTTGACCATCACCATTCCCGCTGGTTGGGGATTGGGCGATCGGTTGTGCGCGCTGAGCACAGCTCGCGAATTCTCCCGTCGCTTTCCCATGCACCGTGTGCACTTCCGGTATTTGAAGGATATAGCAACAGCTTACTCCGATACCCTCCTGATCCATGGGCATAATGGGTTGGTGATACCGGAAAACTCCTCTTTGTTTCATAGGCAGAAAGACACATCACCCGCAGGGAATTATCTGGGATGCTATTATTTGGGTATAGGCTTAGACTTCGACGCCTTACCCAATCTAGACCTGCCGCTCGTTCCCCCACTGCCTGGATTGGAGCCGGGCCGGTATGCCGTGTTGCAGACCGCTGCCAATTGGGCTCGTCCCAATCTGTCAAACAGTGCCTTGCAACAAATCATCGACCAGTGTCCACTTCCGGTCGTTTTGGTTGGGAAGCCTGATCAGAGCATCGCGCTACAACGGGTTATTCCCTTGGGAATGGGGGATGAAATGACTATGCTCCGTGCGGTTCGGCATGCGCGTCTGGTGATGGCGCCGCGTTCTGCCAGTGCCCACATTGCCTCCGCATATCGAGTGCCCAGTGTGATTTGGGTGCCCGATGATGGAGAAAATTGGCATCTCGATTATCCAGGCTGGCCTCACACCTGCATTCGGGCAGCCTCCGAGCAGGTTGTTGAGCAGGTAACCAAAGCTGTCGTTCCCCTTTTGTAGAACAATTTAATAAGATAAAGCAGCCTAGGAAAATATAAATGTGATATTCAACATATCGGAAATCCATCCTTATTAATTTCCCTGCAGCAGATTTTGGAAATTCACGTCTTCTTCTATGTCTTCTTGTTGACCTTCAACATCTCACACAGGACCGTAAATATGATGAAATCACCTTTTAATAACCAGATCAAAATACCAGATTTTGTCTTGGAAAAATTAATTCATATTTTGCCTGATCTTCTTCGAGATCAGCGGCAGGTTTGCCTCTCGCCAGCAGGTTCCTTGACAAAGGCATTGCTGACCTCCGGATTTCTGGCAGGACTGAATCTTGTGGCTGTTGTTGATCGTGCACCAGAGGGTAATTCGGAGGGCGTTTTTGGCCTGCCTGTTATCCATCCAGATGCTCTGCCCCAAAGCGGAGCTGACGTCGTTTTGGTTTGTTCCTTGTCTTTCCGGCAAGAAATTCTTCTTCAGCTCATTCCTGGCTGTGTTTCTGCCAATATCGAAGTGCTCGATATGGCCGAGACTCAAGCCTCTGCCACACAAATAGCTCCGCATCTTGGTGATCTGCTTTCCAATACCCGCCGCCTGGAGCACATTCATACCCTGTTGTGTCAGGCTGAAATCCGCAAGCTTTTGTCAGAGCCGCGGCTGTCCGACCCGCGACGGGTTGAGAGGCATGGCTACAAATGTTATTCCCAGCATGACGAGGATGGAATCCTGGCGGAAATCATCAATCGCCTGGAGCGGCCAATCCCGCGTCGCTTTGTTGAGTTTGGTGTTGGCGATGGAATGGAAAACAACAGTCTCCTCCTTCTAAAGCAGGGGTGGGAGGGGCTCTGGATTGAAGGCAGTTCAGTTAGCTGCGCTTCAATTCGCAACAATTTTTCTGCATATATTTCTGACGGAAAATTAAAACTCATGAATAGCTTTATTAATAGAGACAATATCAATGACCTGATTTCCAATGCTTATAGTGGTGAAATAGGCGTCCTAAGTGTGGACATTGACGGAAATGACTACTACGTTTGGGAAAATATTTCTGCTGTCAATCCTCTAGTAACAATTATTGAGTATAATGGCAAGTTCCCACCACCATTGCGGTGGACCATTGATTATGATCCTGATCATTCTTGGAAATTGGATGACTATCAAGGAGCTAGTCTCTCTGCATTGTTCGACCTTGGACAGGAAAAAGGTTATCAAATGGTGGGGTGCAATTTGAATGGCACAAACGCCTTCTTTGTTCGCAAAGATTGCCTGACGTCACGCTTTCTGATCAGCAATAATCCCGCTGACTACTATCACCCAGCTCGGTATTACCTAACAGAAGGGTATAAAGGCATGGCAGGCCATGTACCGAGCCCTCGTCCAGGCCGGTTCTGGTCGTGACCGGGTTCTGATAGCTCATCATACGAGTGCCCATCATGCGCGATCTTGTCCTCGGTCTCAGCCTGTACCACGACTCATCGGCAGCGCTGGTGTCGCTTGAGGGCGACAGTCTGGCTTGCATGACGGAAGAACGCTTTTCCAACATCAAGCATGATGGTGGGTACCCATCAGCATGTATTCGCGAAATCTTGGCTTTGGCAGACCGGCATCAATGGGGCCGCGTGCGTTATGTTGCCTTCAACTACGCGCCAATTTTGATCTTAGAGGAAAAGCTGTTCAGCTGGTTGGACAGCGCCTTGCCCGCCGAAGCCGCCACTGTATTGAAGACAGCCATTTGTGAAGTGGCACCGCACGCCACGGTGTGCCGCCCCATGATGTACCCCTTTACGTATTTGGCGGCCCTCTGTGATCGTTTGGGAATGGATGAGGATGTCAAAGAAGAGACCTTGCGCCGTATTCGCTGGAATCTTAACCGTTACTTCCAACTTGCTGACGTCGAGAAGTATTTGGTAAGCCAGTTTCCTGATGCTGAAGTCATTGGAGTGCGCCATCACGACTGTCATGCCGCTAGTGCTTTTTACCCTTCCGGCTTTGACCAGGCTGCCATCTTGACCATCGATGGTCACGGCGAGTTTGAGACCATCAGCTTGGCGGAAGGGAGTGCTCAAGGCATTCGGCGTTTGGGGAACACTGTTTGGCCACACAGCCTCGGACTTCTCTATCGCAACTTCACCGAATTTCTCGGCTTCGGCTGGCTGGGGGACGAGTACAAGGTCATGGGCATGTCGGCCTACGGCACTCCCCGCTACGCTGACCTGTTTGCCGGTTTGGGAGCGGTCGATCACAACGGCGCGCTGCATCTGACATTTGATGATCTACTGATCCGCCAAGAAATGCCCTACTGCCCAGGGGAGTTCTGGCCTGGAATCAGTCGCAAATTTAAGAGGCTGCTGGGTGGCGCGCGCGTTCCCGGCACTCCGTTCGAACCCAGACATTTCGATATTGCGTGCAGCCTTCAACGCTTTATCGAAGGGATCGGGGTGCAGCTCGCCCAAAATCTGCGCGCCCGCCTTCCCTCTGAGGTGGACGCGCTGTGCATTTCTGGCGGTGTTGGGCTGAACGGTCTGATGAATCAACGGATTTATCAGCAGGCAGGCTTCAAGCACATCTTTGTTCAACCCGCCTCTGGCGATGATGGTACGGCATTGGGAGCTGCACTCCACATCGCTGCCGAAAAAGGACGGTGCAGACCCGGTCGACGATTGGAGCATGTCTTTCTTGGACCAGACTATGGCCCTGATGAGCTGCTGGCCAGTATGCGCGCGCTGGGCTTAACGTGGGACGAGCCAGAGGACATTGCCTGGACTGTGGCGCAACATTTGGCTGCGGGCAAGGTGGTGGCCCGGTTTGAAGGGCGCTCAGAGTTTGGACCGCGTGCCTTGGGGCATCGCAGCATCATGGCAAGTCCACTGCATGCTGAGATGAAGGACATTCTCAATGCCCGGATCAAGCATCGGGAAATGTTCCGTCCTTTTGCGCCTGCCTGTCTGGCGGAGTTTGTGAATGAGTATTTTGACGTCGCCGATCGGTCGGAGTTCATGTTGCTGATCTGTCCGGTCAAACCGGACAAACGTGACCGTATCCCTGCTGTGGTTCACGTCGATGGTACGGCTCGCGTGCAATCTGTCAGACAAGATGCCAATCCAGGCATGTATGCAATTATCAAAGCTTTTCAGGGCTTGACCGGCATTCCTGTAATCATGAACACATCTTTTAATGTGAACGGAGAAACGATTGTAGAGACACCACAGGACGCCTTGGAATGTTTCTTGTATACAGATATCGACTATTTAGCGATTGAAGGATTTTTGATTTCCAAAAAGCAAAATATTGCGCAGCGGATTGATCTTCCAGCAGATCAATTTCTGCAACGTCGAAAAGGCCGCTATATACAGCATTATTGGTCACATGAGCTTTACAAGCGGCTTGATACCTATATTCCTGGTCATTTGGAAACGGACTGGGAGCAGGAGCGCCTGCGGCGGGATGATGATGCAGCCCGACGCATGGTCGCCGCCGCGCTCAGCCGTGGTTGGCAGAATGTCTGCATCGCCGGAGCAGGTGTTATTGGACATGCGGTGCTGACTTATGCCCACCGTCATGGTTTGACGGTGGGCATGTTCAGTGATGCCAATGCCAAACCGGGGCAAAGCGTAACTGGAGTGCCTGTCCTTTCCCTCTCCCAAGCCTTGGATGCCGGTGCACGGCGGTTCATCATCGCCGCGAACCAGTTTGAGGACGACATCTTTGCCGCGATCACGACACAGGCGGCCGACCATGGCGTTTTGGTGGAAACCATAGGTATGGTCGACGTGATGCTATGAATGAGCGTTTGCAGAACCGGCTGGCTGGCAGAGACGACGCATGCCCCATGTGCTGATTGGAACCGGCGCTTGGCCGGCAGCCGTCATTGCCGCTTGGCGCGACGGTCTGCCCACGGACTGGTCAGTTGTTGTATTGGATGGCCGAGGTGATGCTGATGAGCTTGTTGATCAGCGCACGCGTGTCCTGCCAGCCCCCAGGACGGGACTGGACGCTGAGGTGTTGTCCCGTTGCGGAATTGCCGAAGAAACGATACTTCTCTGCTTGGCCGATGACGGACTGCTCGTCTGTCCACAAGCATCGTTCCCAATCGCCACCGACCTGTGTCTGGTCCGAACAGCCCTCCCCTGTCCACCATCTGGCGCGTATGCCCCCCCATCCTTTCGCCGCCCAGAGCATTATCTGGCAGGTGCACTGCTGAGCGGTGAGAGATTGGCCCATCTGTGTGCCAATACTCCCATTGCTTTGGACCGCTGGTTGGGTCACGTCATTGCTTGGCGCCATCTCACTGCAGGTGGGCGCCTAGGGCGCCTGCCCCAAGACTGGCTGGTTTTGCCGGCTCCTTTGCAATGGAGCGGACGCGATTGCCACAAATCCCGTCCGCTGGCATTGCCTCTGTTGCGGGACAGTGTTCAGTCCTCCACCATGGCGGTGAGCTCACGGTTGACACAGGCTCTGTCTGTTTTGGAGCGGCACACTGCTCCCAGCGCGCATGTCTGGGACGGAGAAATGGCGGAGGCTGACAAGGCCACAGTCGATGCCGCGTTATCCGATCTGACCGCCGAGCTTTGCCAGCGACTCCCGCCAGTAGAGCCGCCTCCCCCACAGCCTATGCTGGACCATACGGCTCCCTTGGCCGTGATCAAGCTGGATGAGATCGGCGATGCTGTGATGGCAACACCGGCCTTGCAGACATTACGCCGTGCGTGGCAGGGCGAGATCCGATACTTGGGTTCCGACAAGGTCCGGAATCTCATTGAAACCTGCCCTGATGTCGATCGCACTCTGTTCATCGAGGGGGGGGGCAGCCTCCAAAACCCGGCCCAGGGCGCAGCCCATCTTGCACGCTGGTTGCCTGTGGTGCGCCGCTTTCTGCATGGCGTCGCCGCAGCCGTCATTCTGCGCCCAGCCGCTGATCATTATTTCGCCCTACACTTTGCTGTCCTGGCCCAAGTCCCCCGCATAATGGCCGTTACCTCTAGCTATGTTCAGGACATTGAACGGTTCAACACGGGCTATCAGGCTAGTTGGTCAGATCGACTGATCCTGAACACCTCCTGCCATGAAGCGCAGGCGATGGGGCTGTTGGTTGAGCAGTTGGGGGGCGCGCCCATAACACCGCGCTACACCCTGACCCTGACACCAGACGACCAAGCCGTCGCGATGGCGCTGCTTTGGGAGGCGGGAGGACAGGCCATCCAGGGGGTTGGTTTTGGCATTGGTGCGCAAAATGGCCGGCGGTGCTGGCCAGCGGACCGCTTCGCCGCTGTGGCGCAAACCCTCTGTACCAACCCAAGGGCGCGGATTTTTCTGTTGGGTGCCGCGCAACACCGGCCGATTGGCGAAGCCATTGTGGCTGGTGTGGACGCAGGCTTGCGTCGCCAAGTTCTCAACATGTGCGGCAGGACGACCTTACGGCAGTCGGTGGCGCTGTTGTCCTATCTGCAAGGGTTTGTTGGAAACGACTCAGGCCCGTTGCATCTGGCGGCGGCGGCTGGCATCCCCGTGGTGGAGATCTCGTGCCACCCCCACGGAGCGTCTCCCATGCACGACAATGATCCCCAACGCTTTGGCCCATTGGGAGTGCGCACCGTCATTGTTCAACCGGCACAGCCATCTGATCCCCGTTGTGCGCAGGGCTGTGTGGTCGACAGCCCGCATTGCATTGCAGCCGTCACTGTAAACGAGGTGCTGACCGCTTGCCGCAACCTCTTTGGCTCAATGATCCCATAGATGCGCCCTCACGGCTGCCAAGGGAAGCATCGGCATCGCAACAAGAGGCCCTTTTGCGATGCCAATGCCTGATCAGGCCCGCTCCAAGTCCGGTCGGCCCAGGGTGATCAGGCGCGGCGGCGACAGTCCGCCGGCCACAGCTTGATCGCGCATCAGCACCGCCAGCCGGTCGGCATAGCCCAGCGTCACCAGCACCAGAGGCAACTCCAAGCCGGCCATTTCGCCCATGTCCCGCACCGGCACCCCATGGAACAAGGGGGGCGGGACGAGATGCCCCATCAGGTCGGCATAGGCCGCAAGCTCCAGTTCGGCCTCGCGGGCATAGCGGATGAAGTCCGGCCCCATCCCACCATCGCCGCCCACGGCCAGGATGCCGAAGCGGCCGTCCGTCCGTCCCCGCAACCGCTCCACCAGTGCCCGGCAAACCGGGCCATGCCCGCCTTCCAGCCCCAGCCGATCAGCCGGCTGGTGGAAGATCCCGGGAACCAGGCGGGTCAATGCGCCCTGCGGCCAGGGGGCAAGAGCCGGGCGCAATCCCAGAGCCAGGGCCAAGACCGGCCCCTCCCCCATCTCTATCAGCGGCTGCACGGTTGCCAAAGCCGTGGCATCGCAGAGGATGCGCTCTCCGTCCGTGCCGTCATTCTGGTCATAGGCAAGGCCGCCCAGGATGTCCGCCTCCAGTCCGGTCGGCCGCAGCAGGGTCGCGGCCAACGGCAGCAGGGCCTGCACCCCCGTCACCGCCACCGTCTCCCCCCGTGCCGGATAGACGGCGGTCATCAGGCCGGCATAGCGGCGAATGCCCTGCTGCAGCAGAGCCAAAAGCTGCCGCTCCTCCCCAGCCGCTGGAGGTTGGGCCAAAAGCGGAACCACCCGTCCATCGGCATCCCGCCGATGACCCAATGTCGTGCCGTCCAGCCCGGTCAGCACCCGTTCCAGGATTTGCGGACTGCGATAGAGCACCCGGCCCAGGGCCATCCCCGTCCTGTCCTGTCCGGCAAAAATCTGGACTCTGATGCCGTCGGCAAGGGCGGCGACGATGTCGGCAACCGCATAGGCCAGGAAGATGCGGCAGCGCCGCCGCCCCTCCGGCAGCAGCCGGGCCACCGCGGCGGGCGTGCTGCCGCGCGCGCCAAGATCGACCAGCGCCACCGGCTCTTCCCGCCCCAGGACCTGCGCCAGATAGTCGAGCAGCCGCTCACGCGCCTCCTCCGCCAGACGTGCGGCGCGGAAACGCAGCTCCGGATCATCGAACAGGGTCAGCACCCGGTCAACGGCACTCCCTCCATCCGTCGCCGGCTTGGCCAGAAGTTCTTCCAGCGTCAGTCCGGCGAGGTCCAGCAAAGCTGCCGACACCGTCCCACCCGCCTGGACCAGCAGCCTGTCCCAGGGCAGATGCGGCCTTTCCCCCAGGATGCGGCGGGCCGCAGCGGCGTCCAACCCTGCCAACTCCAGCGGCATCAGCGCCTGACGGGACAGGTGGAGCGCCACCACCTCCATGTCATAGCCGCGATGGGCGATCCAGTCGCGCATCAACGGGGCGAACAGCACAGCCTCGCGCATCAGCGGGGCGATGCGGCGGATGTTCTGGCGCCGGCATTCCTCAACCACCCAGCGGCAATATTCCGCCACCGCCGGTCCCAACACCAGGGCGCCGAACTCCAGCGGGAAGGCCTCGTCTGCCCCGTCTTCCTGTCCGGCTAGTGCGGCCAGCCGCCGGGGCGGGGGGGATGCCTCGCCCACCAGCCCCATCACGCTGCGCTCTCGCTCGCGCAGGCGCGTCAGTCCTGGTCCCGGCACATAATGGATCGCCTCCACCCCGGCGGCGCGCGCCATGGCGATGTCGCCCAACGGATCGTCCCCGATATGGATGATGCGTCCGGGAGGGATCCCTGGATGGGTGGCCAGCAGCAGCCGGAACAGGCCGCCATCCCGTTTCGAGCAGCCTTCGACACCGGAGACATGAAGGCGGCCATAAAGCTCCGGCCCAATCCCGGCTCCCGTCAGCAGCCGCGCCAGATCGGCAGGTTCCAGATACATGTCGGACAGCAGGACCACCGGAACCCCGGCTGCCGACAGGTCTTGCAGCACGGTCAGCAGCAGAGGATTGGCGAAGATCCATTCGGCCTCCACCTCCAGTTCCAGGGCGGCCAGCATCGCCGGATCGACCGTTTCGGACAGGAGGTGGCGAAGTTCGGCATGGATGGCCGCGAGCCCCACCTCTGCGCTTGCGACCCTTGTCCTTGCCCGGCGCTCCGCTTCCTCGCGTGCCAGACGGAACAGCACGGGCGTCAATCCAGGATCGATCAGCCCTGCGGCGCGCGCCCGCTCTCCCACCACCTCGAACAGGTCGCCAGGCTGCTCCAACCGGCGCAGCAGGAGGGTGTCGAAGACGTCGAACGACACCAGCAGAGGCTGGCGGTCGAGAATGGTGGACAGGTTCATAGGAGCTGGCCGGGATCGTTAGACAGAGGGAGCGACGGGAAGCGCCGCCCATCTTCCTTTGTCAAGCGGAGGTCGGCAAGTGGACGCAGAAAAGCCGTCGCTCCCTCCTGCTCCCCTACCCCACGATCTTCCACGACCCGTCGGGCTGGCGGCAGGCGGTGCCGAAGGCCTGTTCGGTGCGGCCGCCGACGACGATGGTCTGCTGGAACTCGCGGCAATAGGAGCCGGAGCCGTCATAGCCGTCGCGGACCGGCACGACGGTGCCCTGGTTGCCGGACTGCGGGTTGTTCCAGCTGATCCGCTGGCCGATGGGCGCGCTGTAGGCCTGATAGGCGGCGCGGTCTGCATATTGCTGGTCGGCGTGGTCGAGCGAGGCGCCGATCTCGCGGCCGGCGAAGGCGCCCAAGAGCGTGCCGATGCCGACCGCCACCAGCTTGCCCGAACCGCCGCCGAAGCGCGACCCGATCAGGCCGCCGGCGACGGCGCCGCCGACGGTGCCGACCCCCTCCTTGGTCCCCATCGAGCCGGTCTGGCAGCCGGCCAGTGCGGTGGACAGCGCAAGCACAGCAACGGCAGCGATACGGGTGGGGCGGATGTGGGCACGCATCGGAGGCTCTCTTTTCCGAGGATTGTTCCCCGATCATAGCGCAAGCGCTGCCGTTTGTGCAGACGTCCTTGGCGGAACGCCTGCCACCAGGGCACAGCGGCGTTCCAGGTCGACCTCATCAATTCCACCCAGCTTGCGGAGCCATGGAGCGAGGGGGTGCGTTCAACCTCCGCGACATCGGTCCGCCCGGCCGTCACTGCCGACCGTCGGGGTCAGGTCAGGAGGCTCCGCCCGGCCGCATCTGGGCGGGCAGGATCTGCGGCGGCAGGTGCTGAATACCGGGATGGCCCGGCGGAAGCCAGATCAGTTCCAGCGACGGAGACGTCTTCGCCAGAAGATCGAAGCCAAGCCGGTGGTAGAACCAGTGGACGCGCGTATCCACCTCGGCCACCGACAGGGTGATCGGAATGCGCATCTGCGCCGCAGTTCCCTGAAAGCTGCGCAGCAGATCGGTACCGATGCCCTTGCCGCGCGCCAGACGATGGATCTCCACCTCCGACACCCGCCAGTCGTAGCGGCCGAGATCCATGACGATCCGTCCCACCGGCTGTCCCGTCTTCTCGATGACGAAGTCGAGATGTTCCGGATAGCGGGTTTCCTGCCCCATGCGCCGCGCGCTGTACTGCTGTTCGTAGAGCGTCCGGATGAAGTCGCGGTCGTGGTGCGCCTTGCCCAGCCAGGGGCGCGCGTCCATGAACAGGCCCAGCAGGAAGTCATCGTCCGACGGGCGCGGGAAACGCACCGTCAGCCCGCCGAGCAGAGGCAGCGACCCATTCAGAACGGCCATCGGCCACACCCCTCCCGGTAGCATATGCGAGGGTTCTGCATAGCCGATGACGCGCATCCAACGCAAGAATCGCCACCCGGCCCATCGGCGCGTCATGCGGGTCGACAGAGGCAACGGCCGCTCTGCGCAATGATTCCCGCGCTGCCGGACAGACAAACGGACGGGCCCCTTAGCGGGACGCCCCGGATAGCTCACCGGAAAGCGCCGCGGCCCATTATACATATCAAAGTATGCAATCAGGGCGGGATCATCAAAAATTTTTGTGAAGAAAAGTAACTTTTTGTATCGGCCATTGCCACCCAATCAACCTGATAAGAGAGTGTGCCTGCATGCTTTTATCGCATTCGACGTGGTGACGCGTCCTCGGAGGGGTGCCGTTCACAGCTCGTCGCAACGGGTTTCATATTCAGGAGGTTTCGCCATGGAAGTTTACCTCGGTTTGGTTTTCCCGTTCACCGGAGCCTACGCTCCGCAATACACGGCGCAGTGCTTGGGCCAGCAGATGCAGGTCGGTCAGAATCAGGCCCTCTTCGCGATCACCGGCGCGATGTATGGCGGCAACGGCACGACCAACTTCAACCTTCCGGACCTGCGCGGCCGCGTGATGGTCGGCTCGGGCACCAGCCCCTATCTCAACAACCAGACGCTCAATCCAGGGAACTTCGGCGGCGTCGCGAACAACACGCTCACCAAGCAGAACCTGCCGGCGCACACACACGCCGCGACCTTCACTCCGGTCGGCAGCAGCACCAGCGCGACCGTCACCGCCGCCGCAGCCATCCCGCTGAGCACCGTCGTCGGCGGCAGCAACATCCCGGCGAGCGGCAGCAACTATCTGGGCGCCTTTCAAATCAACGACCCCAACGGCTCCGGCATCACCATGGAGGGCCCCTACAGCTCCGGCACCGCGCCGAACGGCTCCGCCCTGGTCGGTTCGGCCACCGGCACCGTTACGATGGGCGGACTGACTGGCACGGTCAGCATCGCGGCGGGCGGCGGCGTCACCAACCCGTCTCCGGTGAACAACATGCAGCCCTATCTGGCACTGACCATGCTGATCGTCACCAGCGGCATCTTCCCGATGCGCGACTGATCCGGACGTCTTCCCCGATCGTCGAACACCGGATGGACGGACGCGGCGCGTTGGCTCCGCATGATCGGAACGACAGCCGTGATTTCAGAACTTGAGCCCGGACCTTTGAGATGACCATCGACATTGCCACCATCTCTCACGAGATGTTCGCCCCGCATCTCGGCCAGACGTTCCGCTTCCTGGCCCCGGAAGACGGGTCCGTGATCATGGACGTCGAGCTGACGAAGCTGACGGTTCGTCCGGAATGCACGCCGCGCTGGGCGAAACGCACGTCCTTTTCGGCTCTGTTCGAAACCTACGGCCCCAGCCAGCTGTGGAACGGCAATTTCCAGATCGACCATCCGACGATGGGACCGCTGGGGCCATTCTACATCGTGCGCGTCATTCCGCGCGACCCCGAGCGGGGCTGCTTCGAGCTGATCCTGAACTGAGCCCCGGCAGCCAGGCGCCTTCGCACGACACCGCGCACCGTCCGTCCCAGCGCATCGTTTCCACCGGAGATTTCGCCATGGATTTCTACATAGGATCCGTCTTTCCATTCGCCGGCAATTTTGCCCCCGTGAACACGCAGCAATGCCTGGGGCAGGCGGTGAACTCCGCTCAATTCCAGGCCCTGTGGGCGATCACGGCCGGGGCCTTCGGCAGCGCATCGAACAACTCGACGTTCAATCTGCCGGACCTGCGCGGCCGCGTGATGGTGGGGCCGGGCACCAGCCCCTACACCAGCAGCACGATCAACACCGGCAATGCGGGCGGCTCGCAGTTCACGGGGATCATCGGAAACAACCTGCCGGCGCACACCCACGGCGCCACCTTCCAGGGCGGCAGCGCGGGCGGCACCGTTCCGTTCAACGCGACAGTCACCGTGCCGCTGAACCCCGCGGTCGGCACCAGCAACATCCCGTCCTCCATTCCTGCCGTGCTGGGCGGACCGTTCATCGACCCGAGCACCGACGTGACCGTCGACGGACCGTACATCCACGCCGCCAACCTGCCGACGCCACCCACTGGAAGCTCGCTGATGGGGGCGCTCTCCACGCAGGCTACGGTCAGCGGAGGCCCCACGGGCGCCACCGTGCAGGTGAGCCCGGGAGGAGGCGTCGTGTCCACCCCGGTCCCGCTCAACAACCTGCAACCCTACCAGTCGCTGTTCTTCTTCATCTTCATGCTGGGCTATTTCCCGTCGCGTGATTGATACGGAGCGCCCCGGCTCCGTCCGGTGGACCGGGGCGCTTCTCCCATGCGGCGTCCCGATCCCTACCGTACAATTGGGGGCCTCTCTCGGAATAAATCATTGATATCAAATCATTTTTCCACGCGGTTTTCATCCGGCCGGAATGGCGGAAATCGGGATTTCCAATCCAAATCCGGTTTTGCCGCTGTGACTGCAAGTGCCTGATGCAGCACGGAAAAGACCCTGAGCCAGACCCCGACCAATGATGGGCCGACGCGATTATGACAAAATTGTCATATGTATAGGACTTAAAACCATTTGTCTCTTGATGAAACAACTTTACACAACATGCGTGCAGATATCCAAAAAATGTCCGGATGACAGCTTCAATTTGGATTTTCAAGCTATTGCTATGCGCCAGATAAAGGGTATTTTTACCCACTTTGCACACTCATAGATAATCGATTTCGGCATGGGACCGGGCGGTCTAGCGGTGGGGGATACTATGCGGATTTGGAATGCGAAGGGCGTTGGCGGGAAGAAGGGTTCCGGCATGGCGCGCAAACCGACCCCATCGTTTGCCATGGCGCTGGAGCCGCGCTTCATGTTCGACGCCGCCGGTGCGGCGACGGCGGCAGAGCAGCATGTCCAGCCTGACCAACCGACGCCTGACAGCCAGCCGCATGCCACCGACGCCTTGCAACCCGATGCCGCGGCGACGCCACAGGCACCGGATGCGCCGGCGGCCGACAGGGCGTCTTTCCCCGCTCCGGGCTTGCCCTCGGACGCGCAGCCGCAGAACGAGCAAAGCTACCGGTCGGTGGTGTTCGTCGATACGTCGGTGCCCGACTACCAGACGCTGATCAAGGACATCGCCCCCGATGCCAAGGTCGTCCTGCTCGATCCCCAGAAGGAAGCGCTGGGCCAGATGGCGGACGCCCTGTCCGGGATGTCCGGCCTGGATTCGGTCCAGGTCGTCAGTCACGGCAACGAAGGCCATCTTTATATCGCCGGCCGCTCCTATTGGGCGGACGGCTTGGCGAACCGTGGGCAGGATCTCCAGGCGATCGGCGCCGCGCTGAAGCCCGGCGGCGACATTCTTTTCTATGCCTGCAACGTCGGCGCCGGACAGGCGGGGCAGAAGTTCGTTCAGACGGTCCATCGGCTCACCGGCGCCGACGTGGCGGTGTCCAACGACGAGACCGGCAACGCCGCCGGGCAGAACTGGACGCTGGAGGTGCAGAGCGGAGCCATCGAGGCGACGAATCCCTTCGCCCGCTCCTCCATGGACAGCTTCACCGGTCGCCTGACAACCGTCGTCGTCACCACGGCGACTGGAACGGGGGCCGGGACGCTGAACAACGCGATCGTGAACGCGGCCGCCGGGGACGTGATCGAGTTCAGCTCGACGCTGACGTCCGGCACGGTTTCCCTGGGCAACACGACGGCCCTTGTGGCGGCGGCGGCTCAGGACTTCACGATCAACGGCGACGTGGATGGCGACGGTATCGCCGATATCACGATCTCCGGCGACAATGGTGACAATACAACAACGTCGAGTGACTACCGGGGCATCTCCTTCAACGCGACAGGCAAGACGCTGACGGTCAAGAATTTGGTCTTCGAGCGATTTTACACCTCGCTTGGTAACCAGGGCCTTCTGATGTTGCAGAACGGGTCTCTCGTAGTTGATGGCGTGACCTTCAAAAATAATTTAAGCAACATCATCGCTACAGCAAATACAGCCACAGATTTGACAGTCAAAAATTCCGTATTCCGTGAGAATTCGAGCGTTGTGGTCGGGACCGCTGCTTTCTCGACGATAAAATCATTGGTGACAGGAACGACCACGATCGAAAACAGCCTCTTTGTCGACAACACATACCTGATGAATGCTGGCGCAGCCTCGGTCTCTTATCCGGGTGGCGTCATCATGGTGCAAAGCACCACGTCGGCCTTTACGGCCAATATCCGGAACGTCACCATTGCCAACAACAGCTACATCAACAACGATACCGCGGCTGCCGCCATCCAGACCGCGGCGATCGGCACCTATTACGGCGGATCGACGGGCACGGCCACGGTCAATGTCTACAACACGATCATTGCCGGAAACTCGGGAAAACTTGGCACAACGAACTTCTCCGACCCGAACGCGATCATTTACAACAGCGGCAAGGTCACCCTCAACACAGGAAGCAATTACCAGGGCGCCATAACCGGCAACGCGATCTTCGTCGACTCCACCAACGCCACCAAGAGCCTGCGCGACTATCGTCCGGCCTCGACCGCGACGACCTTCCTCAACGCCGGCGACAGCAGCAACACGAACCGCTACGGCGGCAGCTACGACATCCGCGGCATCGACCGCATCCGCGACGGCGCCCTCGACCTCGGCGCCTATGAGGTGCATTGGAACGCGGGCGAGCCGTCGGTCGACCTGAACGGGGCGGGCACCGGTACCGGGGAGTCCGTCACCACCTCCACGCCCTCCTCCGGTGTGCTGATCGCTCCCAATGCCGCCCTGACCCAGACGGACAGCGACACGCGCCTGCTCGGCGCCACCATCACCCTATCCGGCACGTCGGACGGCGCGGCGGAAGTCCTGAGCATGCTTACGGCATCCGTGGCGACGGCCAAGACCTACGGAATCAGCGTCACCGGCAACGACTCGTCGACGATCACCCTGCGGGGCGCCGCCAGCGTGGCGGGGTATCAGGCGGTGATCCAGCTGATCCAGTACAAGAACACCGCCGGCAGCGCCACCGCGGGCACCCGCACCGCGACGATCACCGTCAACGACGGCGAAACAACCAGCACCGCGCGGACCAGCCAGATCACCGTCAGCGGCGGCTCCTCCTCCAACGGCCCACCGGTGAACAGCGTGGCGCCGGGCGTGACGGGCACGGCGACGGTGGGCAACGCCCTGACCGGGGGAACAGGCAACTGGAGCGACCCGGACGGCGACACGCTGAGCTACAGCTATCAATGGTACCGGGCCGACGACAACAGCGGCACCAACCTGACCCTGATCAGCGGAGCGACCAGCGCCAGCTACACGCTGACGACGTCCGACGCGCACAAATATCTGCGGGTGGCGGTGGTCGCCAACGACGGCAACTCCAACACGACGACCGCCTATTCGGCCTACACCGCCATCACCAACAGCGCGCCGGTGAACAGCGTGGTGCCAAGCGTGTCGGGCACGGCGACGGTCGGCAACGCATTGAGCACCACCAACGGCACCTGGAGCGATGCCGACGGCGATGGCCGGACCTACAGCTACCAATGGTACAGGGCAGACGACAACAGCGGCACCAACCTGACCGCGATCAGCGGTGCGACCAGCGCCAGCTACACGCTGACCACGTCCGATGCCCACAAGTATCTGCGCGTGGTGGTCACCGCCAACGATGGACAGGGCGGCACCCAGACGGCGACCGCTGCCTACACCGCCATCACCAACAGCGCGCCGGTGAACAGCGTGGTGCCGAGCGTGTCGGGCACGGCGACGGTCGGCAACGCATTGAGCACCACCAACGGCACCTGGAGCGATGCCGACGGCGATGGCCGGACCTACAGCTACCAATGGTACAGGGCAGACGACAACAGCGGCACCAACCTGACCGCGATCAGCGGCGCGACGAGTTCCAGCTACACGCTGACCAGTTCGGACGGCCACAAGTACCTGCGCGTGGTGGTGACCGCCAACGACGGACAGGGCGGCACCCAGACGGCCACGTCGGTCTACTCGTCGCAGGTTGCGGCAGCGGGCAACGGCCCACCGGTGAACAGCGTGGTGCCGGGCGTGACGGGCACGGCGACGGTGGGCAACGCCCTGACCGGGGGAACAGGCAACTGGAGCGACCCGGACGGCGACACGCTGAGCTACAGCTATCAATGGTACCGGGCCGACGACAACAGCGGCACCAACCTGACCCTGATCAGCGGAGCGACCAGCGCCAGCTACACGCTGACGACGTCCGACGCGCACAAATATCTGCGGGTGGCGGTGGTCGCCAACGACGGCAACTCCAACACGACGACCGCCTATTCGGCCTACACCGCCATCACCAACAGCACGCCGGTGAACAGCGTGGTGCCGAGCGTA
>NZ_LGQW01000015.1:1130-3171 GCF_003116035.1 Azospirillum sp. TSH64 | reverse complement strand
CTGGGCTTCGGCGCCACGACGGTGGGCCGCACCCTGACGGCCACGGCGAGCGATGCGGTGACGCAGACCGGGGCGATCGGTGCCAACAGCCTGACGGTGAAGACGCTGAAGAACGGCGGTGCCGCGATCACGCTCAGCAATGCCGGCAACGACGTCACCACGCTGGACCTGCGCTCAAGGAACGCCGCAGACACCGCCGATGCGGCGGGAGCGCTCAGCTACACCGACGCGACGGCGCTGGACCTCGCGGCGCTGAACACGACCGGCACCGTGTCGATCACCAGCGGCGGCGCGCTGACCCAGAGCGGTGCGCTGACGATTGGCGGAACCTCGTCCTTCACCGCCGGCGCCAACGCGATCACGCTCAGCAACACCAGTAACGCGCTGACGGGTGCGGTGACGCTGAGCAACAGCGGGACCAACGACGTGTCGCTGACCAACACGCTGGCGACCTCGCTGAGCGGAATGGTGGGGCAGGACCTGACGGTGGTCAGCGGCGGGACGCTGGGCTTCGGCGCCACGACGGTGGGCCGCACCCTGACGGCCACGGCGAGCGATGCGGTGACGCAGACCGGGGCGATCAGTGCCAACAGCCTGACGGTGAAGACGCTGAAGAACGGCGGTGCGGCGATCACGCTCAGCAATGCCGGCAACGACGTCACCACGCTGGACCTGCGCTCAAGGAACGCCGCAGACACCGCCGATGCGGCGGGAGCGCTCAGCTACACCGACGCGACGGCGCTGGACCTCGCGGCGCTGAACACGACCGGCACCGTGTCGATCACCAGCGGCGGCGCGCTGACCCAGAGCGGTGCGCTGACGATTGGTGGAACCTCGTCCTTCACCGCCGGCGCCAACGCGATCACGCTCAGCAACACCAGTAACGCGCTGACGGGTGCGGTGACGCTGAGCAACAGCGGGACCAACGACGTGTCGCTGACCAACACGCTGGCGACCTCGCTGAGCGGAATGGTGGGGCAGGACCTGACGGTGGTCAGCGGCGGGACGCTGGGCTTCGGCGCCACGACGGTGGGCCGCACCCTGACGGCCACGGCGAGCGATGCGGTGACGCAGACCGGGGCGATCAGTGCCAACAGCCTGACGGTGAAGACGCTGAAGAACGGCGGTGCGGCGATCACGCTCAGCAATGCCGGCAACGACGTCACCACGCTGGACCTGCGCTCAAGGAACGCCGCCGACACCGCCGATGCGGCCGGTGCGCTCAGCTACACCGACGCGACGGCGCTGGACCTCGCGGCGCTGAACACGACCGGCACCGTGTCGATCACCAGCGGCGGCGCGCTGACCCAAAGCGGTGCGCTGACGGTTGGTGGAACCTCGTCCTTCACCGCGGGTGCCAACGCGATCACGCTCAGCAATGCCGGCAACGCGCTGACCGGGGCGGTGACGCTGAGCAACAGCGGGACCAACGACGCGTCGCTGACCAACACGCTGGCAACCTCGTTCAGCGGCACGGTCGGGCGCAATCTCACCGTCAGCAGCGGCGGTGCGCTGACCCAGAGCGGCGCACTGACGGTGGGCGGAACCTCGTCCTTCACCGCCGGCGCCAACGCGATCACGCTCAGCAACACCAGTAACGCGCTGACGGGTGCGGTGACGCTGAGCAACAGCGGGACCAACAACGTGTCGCTGACCAACACGCTGGCGACCTCGCTGAGCGGCACGGTCGGGCAGGACCTGACGGTGAGCATCGGCGGGACGCTGAGTTTCGGTGCCACGACGGTGGGCCGCACCCTGACGGCCACGGCGAGCGATGCGGTGACGCAGACCGGGGCGGTCAGCGCCAACAGCCTGACGGTGAAGACGCTGAAGAACGGCGGTGCGGCGATCACGCTCAGCAATGCCGGCAACGACGTCACCACGCTGGACCTGCGCTCAAGGAACGCCGCAGACACCGCCGATGCGGCCGGTGCGCTCAGCTACACCGATGCCACGGCGCTGGACCTCGCGGCGCTGAACACGACCGGCACGGTGTCGATCACCAGTGGCGGCGCGCTGACCCAGAGCGGTGCGCTGACGG
>NZ_LGQW01000015.1:926-1120 GCF_003116035.1 Azospirillum sp. TSH64 | reverse complement strand
CGCAACGGCTACCAACTGCCGCCGCCTGCGCATCCCTTCTCACAACACGGTATAAACTTGTCAAAGAACCCGCAGCACTGAAACGTGCCGCACCGGCCGCTCTTCCGCATCCCCTTCTTCAGAGGATCGGATCAGAGTGACCGGAGAATTTCGGTCGAAGCCGGAAGATTAAACAGCTAACTTGCTGTTTTCTC
>NZ_LGQW01000015.1:720-916 GCF_003116035.1 Azospirillum sp. TSH64 | reverse complement strand
GTTGTACGGCCCCGTCAGCGTGATGCCACTGCCGCCATCGTCCAAGACGGTGCCGCCGAGATAGACGGTGCCCGAGGTGGGAGCCGACACCGGGGTGCCGCCGGTGGTGATGGGAACGCTCACGGTGGCGGTGAACGGAACGGTGGTCGAGCCCCCCGACCCGCCGCCGGTGCCGGTGAAAGTTGCGGTGTGGGTA
>NZ_LGQW01000015.1:218-710 GCF_003116035.1 Azospirillum sp. TSH64 | reverse complement strand
GAGGCCAGCGCCGCCGGCATCAGGAAGACCGGGTTGATGCTGCTCATCTCGGCATAGACCGGGATCGGTTCCGGCCGCCTGGCCGCCACCCCCATCAGCGCCAGCCCACCGCCGCGCGAGCCGGTGAAGCCGACTGCCTTGATCCGCGGATCGGCGACCAGCGCCGTGCCGATCTCCCGCCCATTGCCGAACAGCAGGGAGAAGACGCCCTCGGGCAGGCCGCAGGATGCCACCGCAGCCTGGACGGCGCGGCCGACCAGCTCCGAGGTGCCGGGATGGGCGCCATGGCCCTTGACCACCACCGGGCAGCCGGCGGCAAAGGCGGACGCGGTGTCGCCGCCGGCCACCGAGAAGGCGAGCGGGAAGTTCGACGCACCGAACACGGCGACCGGCCCGAGCGCGATGTGGCGCTGGCGGATGTCGGCGCGCGGCAGCGGCGTCCGCGCCGGCATGGCCGGGTCGATGCGGGCTTCGAGCCAGCTTCCTTCGCGT
>NZ_LGQW01000015.1:0-208 GCF_003116035.1 Azospirillum sp. TSH64 | reverse complement strand
CCCCGACACCAGCAGCGTGTTGCCGGCCGAGCCGAGATAGACCACGTCATTGCCGCTCGACCCGGTCAGCGTCTCCAGACCGGAGACCAGCAGCGTGTTGCCTCCGGTGCCCGACACCCGGTTCATGTCGGCCGCACTGTCGAAGCCGGCGGTGGCGAGCGTCACGATGTCCAGCCCGGCCCCGCCGGTCAGCGTCTCCAGCTGCGAC